>NZ_JACHNF010000001.1:2603555-5207110 GCF_014205295.1 Kribbella solani | reverse complement strand
TTCAGGTACGACGCGTAGCCGGCCAGGTCGGACAGCTCCGCCGGGTCGTCGACCTGCTTGATCGAATCGATCACCTGGTACGCGCCGCGACGTTGCAGCACGGAGGTGGTCAGAGTCTTGTACTCACGGGCCAGCTCGGCGGAGCGGTCGTCGGTGATCTCGTACATCACCGTCGCGCCCACCCAGAGCGCTGCCCCCGGACCGGTGGTGCCGGCGCCGATCCGGACCCGCTGGGTACCCCGGATCACGGCCGCCCGGTCACCGCCCGGCAGCCGGCCGATCTGCTCGATCTCGCCGAGCGTTCCGGCCTTCGCATATTGTCCGTCCAGCCGCGGCACCAGGAGGACCTGGTCGTGACCCGCGGCCTGCGCGGCGTCGATCGCCGCCCGGGCCTCGCTGTCAGCGAGCCGGACCGGCACGACCATCCCCGGCAGGACCACTGCGTCGTCCAGCGGCAGAACAGGAAGATTCAACGTATCGGTCACGCTGTCACACCCTTTACAAGATTGAGTCTGACAGGCTCAACCACAGGTGTAAGCAAGTAATTCCCAGGCTCCCGCGCGTTCGCTGACGGTGAACTCAGGCGGTGAGGAGGTCTCCGATTTCGCGGAGGCCGGTGAGGTCGTGGACATCGTCGGCGAGGGCGGGGACCTCGACGATCCTGATCGCGCGGTGGCCGCGGCGGAAGCGCTCCGCGCGCTTGTGGTCGCCGACGACCTGCTGCATCTTGTCCGCGTGCAACCGCAGCACCGCGGCGGTCAGCGGCGACTTGTCCGCTTCCTCGAGCTTCTCCGCGGCGGCGAGTGACCGCTCCGCCGACAGCTCCGGGGCTTGCGTGTTCGTCACCCGGTTCAGCACGACGCCGGCCAGCGGCATGCCCTCCGCGCGCAATCGCTCGGCGAAGTACGACGCCTCGCGCAACGCGTCATTCTGCGGCGCGGCCACCACCAGGAACGCGGTATGCGGTTCCCGTAGTAGCGCCACCGTCTGCTCGGCCCGCTGCCGGAACCCGCCGAAGAGCGTGTCGAAAGCCGCCACGAACGTCTGTACGTCGGTCAGCACCTGCGCGCCGAGCACCTTGTTCAGTACGGACATCGCCATGTTCACCCCGGCCGACATCAGCTTGAACGGACCGCGCGCCGGCGCCAGCAGCAACCGGAGGAAACGGCCCTCCAGCAGTGACGCGAGCCGCTCCGGCGCATCCAGGAAGTCGAGCGCGGAGCGTGACGGGGGAGTGTCGACGATGATCAGATCCCAGTCGCCGGTCTGCTCGGCCTGCTTGTGCAGCTGCCCGAGTTTCTCCATCGCCATGTACTCCTGCGTCCCCGCGAACGACGACGACAGCGCCTGGTAGAACGGGTTCGCGAGGATCTGCTCGGCCTTCTCCGGCGTCGCATGCTGCAGTACGACGTCGTCGAACGTCCGTTTCATGTCCAGCATCATCGCGTCCAGCCGGCCACCGTTCGCCGCGTTCACGTCGGCCACCGCCCGCGGGGTGTTGTCCAGCTCGGTCAGCCCCAGCGACTGCGCCAGCCGCCGGGCCGGGTCGATCGTCAGCACGACGACCTTCCGTCCCCGCTCCGCCGCCCGCAATCCGAGCGCCGCCGCGGTCGTGGTCTTGCCGACCCCACCCGCCCCGCAGGTGATCACGATCCGTGTACCCGGGTCGTCGATCAACGCGTCAAGATCGAGCCCGGTCATCGGGTGGCCTCCCCGGCCGGTCGCGTCGCGCTCATGCCCGGAACTCCTCTGCCAGGTCGATCAGGGCGCCGTGGTCGATGCCTTCGGGCTGCAGTTGCAGCTCGGTGACTTTCTTGCCCAGGGCATCGATTCGGTCGCGGTTCTCGCGTTCCAGGCCCACCCGGATCGCGTGGTCGTGCGCCTCGGTGGCGAGCGTCCGGACCAGGTCGTCGCCGATCGTCAGCCCGGCCGCCTTCAGTCCCCGGGTCAGTTCCGCGGCGGGCAGTTTCTCCTTCACCGCAAGGGCGAGCGCGTCGTCGTCGAGCGGACTGTTCCGGACCAGGTTCACCACGATCGACCCGATCTGCAGGTCCAGCGCCTCCAGTTGCTCGACCGCGTCCAGCGTCTCCTGCACCGGCATTTCCTCAAGCAACGTGACCAGGTGGATCCGGGTCACGTCCGAGCGGAGCATGCCCATGATCGCGTCCGCCTGATTGCGGATAGGCCCGACCTTGGCCAGTCCGGCCACCTCGTGGTTCACGTTCAGGAACGGCGCGATCCGGCCGGTCGGCGGGGCATCCAGCACGACCGCGTCGTACGCGAGCTTGCCGTGTGCTTTCCGTCGGGTCGCCTCGTACACCTTGCCGGTGAGCAGTACGTCGCGCAGGCCGGGCGCGATCGTGGTGACGAAGTCGATCGCACCGACTTTCTCCAGTGCCTTCCCGGCGCGGCCGAGGTGGTAGTACATGTCGAGGTACTCGAGCAGGGCCGCCTCGGCGTCCACCGCCAGCGCGTACACCTCGCCACCGCCGGGACCTTGTGCGATCCGGCGCTCGACGTACGGGAGCGGCGGAACGTCGAAGAGCTGCGCCAGCCCCTGGCGTCCTTCGACCTCGCAGAGCAGCACCCGCTTGCCCTGTTCGGCCAGGGACAACGCCATGGCGGCCGCGACGGTGGTCTTCCCGGTGCCACCCTTACCGGTGACCACGTGCAGTCGTGCCATAGGTCCCAGGGTAGGACGTGCTCCACACCACAGCGTTCCTGACCGGGGCCGGTGGGATAGGGGAGGTTTCAGTAGAGTCCCCTGTATGAAGAAGTTCGAGTACTTCACCGCGCCGCTGCTGGTCCACTCGACCAAGGAGATCCTGGACAACTTCGGCCAGGACGGCTGGGAGCTGGTCCAGGTCGTGCCGGGCCTCAACCCGGAGAACCTGGTCGCCTACTTCAAGCGAGAGATCGAGGACAAGTGAGCCACCCGGAAGAGAAGCTGGCCGAGCTCGGCCTGAAGCTGCCCGAGGTGGCCAAGCCGGTCGCCGCGTACGTTCCGGCGGTCCGCACCGGTGACCTGGTGTACACGTCCGGTCAGCTGCCGCTGCGCGAGGGCGCGCTGATCGCGACCGGCAAGGTCGGCGACGCGGTCACCGCCGAGGTGGCGAGCGAGTGCGCCCAGCAGTGCGCGCTGAACGCGCTGGCCGCGGTCAAGGCCGAGATCGGCGACCTGGCGAACGTCAAGCGGATCGTGAAGGCGGTCGCGTTCATCGCGTCCACCGCCGACTTCACCGGTCAGCCGCAGGTCGCGAACGGCGCGTCCGAGCTGTTCGGGCAGGTCTTCGGTGACGCTGGGCAGCACGCGCGCAGCGCGGTCGGCGTACCGGTGTTGCCGCTGGATGCCCCCGTAGAGATTGAACTGATCGTCGAGGTCGGCTGACCGCGGTGGCGGAGCGGAAGGTGTGACGAGGTGCGGGATCTGACGTCCGAGTTGATGACCGGCCGGATGGCCGAAGTAGCCCTCGAGTACGCCCAGGGTTCCCGCACCCCCACCCCACCGCACCCCGCCGCGACGGTCATCCTGCTGAGAAACTCCACTCAGGGTGATGGGACAGAGGTCTACCTACTGAGGCGGCAGCGGACGATGGCGTTTGCGGCGGGGATGACGGTGTTTCCGGGCGGTCGGGTCGATCCGACCGACTCGACGGTCGCGGACTCCTGGTCCGGCCCGGCGCCGGACTGGTTCGCCGGGCGGCTCGGTTGTTCCGCCGCGACCGCCGCCGCGTACGTCGCCGCCGCCGTCCGCGAAACCTTCGAGGAATCCGGCGTACTCCTGGCCGGCCCGTCGCCGGACTCGATCGTCGACGACACCACCGGCGCGGACTGGGAGGCCGACCGGGTCGCCCTGGAATCCCGCGAGCTCGGCTTCTCGGAGTTCCTGCACCGCCGCGGCCTGGTCCTGCGTGCCGACCTGCTCGGCCCGTGGGCGCACTGGATCACGCCGGAGTTCGAGCCCAAGCGGTACGACACCGCGTTCTTCGTCGCCGCCCTCCCGGCCGGCCAGGTCACCCGCGACGTGACCAGCGAATCCGACCAAGTCACCTGGATCCGCCCGGAGAAAGCAGTCGCCGCCGTCGACGCGGGCGAAGTACTGATGCTGCCGCCGACGTACATCTGCTGTCACGAACTCTCGCGGTACGCCGACGTGGCCGCGGTCCTGGACGCGGCCGGCGAGCGGACCATCCGGGCGATCATGCCCACCGTGCGTCTCGACGGCGACCAGGCCTATCTGGAGACCACATGAACGTCACCGACTACGCCACCCTGGTACTCGCGGCGAACCCCGGCCCGATGACCCTGGACGGGACCAACACCTGGATTCTGCGCGCTCCCGGTGCGGAGCGGTCGGTGGTCGTCGATCCCGGCCCGATGCTGGAGGACCACCTGCGCGCGGTCCTCGCCGAGGCAGGCCAGGTCGCGGTCGTGCTGCTGACCCACAATCACCCGGATCACTCCGACGGTGCCGCCTGGTTCGCCAACCAGGCCGGCTGCGGCGTACGCGCGGTGGATCCGGCTTTCCGCATCCCGACCGACCACGCCCACGGCCTGTCCGAAGGTGATGTGATCACCGTCGACGGTCTCCGCGTCGAAGTACTGCCCACGCCCGGTCACACGCTCGACTCGGTGTGTTTCTGGCTGCCTCAGGACGGTTCGCTGCTGACCGGCGACACGGTTCTCGGCCGCGGTACGTCGGTGGTCGCGTACCCGGATGGTGCCCTGGGCCCGTACCTGAACTCCCTGGAGCACCTCCGGGCTTTCGCCAACTCCCCGGCCGGCGTCGCCCGCCTGCTCCCCGGCCACGGGCCCGTGATCGACGACCCCAGCGCGGTCCTCACCTACTACCTGAACCACCGTCAGGAACGCCTCACCCAGGTCCGCGAGGCGCTTGCCGCCGGCCACACCACCCCCGAGGCGATCGTCGCCCACGTCTACGCCGACGTGGACAAGACCCTCTGGCCGGCCGCCGAAAGGTCAGTCCGCGCCCAGCTGGAGCACCTGAACAGCTGAGGGTTGCCCTCTCAAGCACGGGGTTGCCCCCTCGAATTTTCAGGGGGCAACCCTGCGGTTCGGGGGATATCCCCTGAAACGGAGGGTTTGGCCGGGCGGAGCGGACAGGAGTGGGATGGAGAGGGTCAGCGGGCCCGGCGTTGGAGGCGGTCCACGTCGAGGAGGACCACCGAGCGGGGTTCGAGGCGTACCCAGCCGCGGGAAGCGAAGTCGGCGAGGGCCTTGTTGACGGTTTCGCGGGAGGCGCCGACGAGTTGCGCGAGCTCCTCCTGGGTCAGGTCGTGGTGGACGTGGACGCCGTCGTCGGCGGTACGGCCGAAGCGGCTGGCAAGGTCCAGGAGGGCCTTGGCGACCCGGCCGGGCACGTCCGAGAAGACCAGGTCGGCGACCACGTCGGAGACCTTGCGGAGCCGGGACGCGAGCTGCAGGAGCAGGCCGCGGGCGACCGCCGGGCGGCCCTCGAGCCAGCGCAGCAGCTCGTCGTGGGTGAGCGACATCATCGACGCGTCGGTGACCGCGGTGACGGTCGCGGAGCGCGGTCCCGGGTCGAACAGCGACAGCTCGCCGAACATCTGGCCCGGGCCGAGGACGGCGATCAGGTTCTCCCGGCCGTCCGCGGAGGTGCGGCCGAGCTTGACCTTGCCCTCGGTGACGATGAACAGCCGGTCGCCCGAGTCGCCCTCGTGGAACAGCACCTGGCCGCGGCGCAGCCGGCTCTCGGTCATCGACGCGGCCAGCGCGTCGGCCGCCTCGTCGTCGAGCTGACTGAACAGCGGTGCCTGTCGGAGCACTGCGGCATCCACGTTGGGCCTCCTAGGACCTTCGACCACGACTCCGGATGTGGGCTCAGCCACGTCCGTCGACCGATATGTGTACACCCGGTCGCCACAAAACCGTAGCCCCTCAGGTGTCGGCACCGCCACGTAGGCTTGCCTCCATGTCATCCCCGCGTGTCGTGGACCCCCTCCCCGTGGTCCCGCTGAAGCTCCCCCGCAAGGCTCCGGTGTACGCCGGGGAGACCCACACCCAGCTGGTCCGCCGGGCCCGGAAGATGCACAAGGTGCTCACCGAGACGTACCCGGACGCGCACTGTGAGTTGGACTTCCGCACCCCGCTGGAACTGCTGGTGGCGACCATTCTGTCGGCGCAGACCACCGATGTCACGGTCAACAAGGTCACACCGACGCTGTTCGCCAAGTACCCGACGGCGAGCGCGTACGCGGAGGCCGACCGGGACGAGATGGAGACGATCCTGAAGCCGACCGGCTTCTTCCGCGCCAAGACGAACAGTGTGATCAAGCTCGGCCAGGCGCTGGTCGACGACTACGACGGGGTCGTGCCGAACAAGCTGGACGAGCTGGTCAAGCTGCCTGGTACGGGCCGGAAGACCGCGAATGTCGTGCTCGGGAACGCCTTCGATGTGCCCGGGATCACGGTCGACACGCACTTCGGGCGCCTGGTCCGGCGGTTCGGGTGGACCGCCGAGGAGGACCCGGTCAAGGTCGAGCACCTCATCGGCGACCTGTTCCCGAAGAAGGACTGGACGATGCTGTCGCACCGGCTGATCTTCCACGGCCGCCGCCGCTGCCACGCGAAGAAGCCGGCCTGTGGCGCCTGCCCGATCGCCCAGTGGTGCCCGTCCTACGGCACCGGCCCCACCGACCCGGAAGCTGCCACGAAACTGGTGAAGGTCCCGGCGTGAGCCCCCTACCCCGCCCCGGCACCCCGCGCCGGCTGCACCTTGCGGCAGTCGGTGTGGACGTGCGTCCGGTCCGGGGGGACTCGTGACCCGTCCCCACCGATCCCGTCGCCGCCTGCTTCTGGCCAGAGCCGGCGTGGTCGCGGGAGGTCCGGTGACCCGTCCACACCGATCCGGTACGCGCGGTGGCCGGCTGCTCTTTGCGGCAGGTGGTGTTGTCGCGTTGGTGCTGTTCTTGGTGGCGTGTGGGTCGGAGCAGGCGGCTGGCCGGGGCGGCGCCGAGGAAAACTCGCCGGGGCAGTCCAGCCAGTCGTCCGGCGCGACGGCCGGGCAGTCGGCGGGGGGCAACGCGGTGCCGGGGGCGGACAAGCTTGCCGGCTGCCCGACGGTCGAATCGAAGCCGCCCGTCAGCAACGGGCTGCCGGACATCTCGCTTCCGTGTCTCGGCGCCGGTCCGGACGTCCGCCTCGCCGACCTCCGCGGCCCGCTGGTCGTCAACATCTGGGCGCAGTGGTGCGGCCCCTGCCGCGACGAAGCGCCGTACCTGGCCAACCTGGCGAAGTCCGGCAAGGTGACCATGCTCGGCATCGACTACGACGACCCGCGCCCGGAGCTCGCGGTGAAGTTCGCCGCCGACGAGGGCCTGACCTACCCGCACCTGGTCGATCAGGACAAAGCGATCCAGAAAGCGCTCAAGGTAGGCGGTCCACCCCTGACCGCGTTCATCGATTCCAGCGGCACGATCGCGTACGTACACCGCGGCGTCCTCACCTCCCAGCACCAGCTGAATCAACTGGTCAAGGACAAACTCGGGATCACCCCATGATCTTCGGCGACGTCGGTATCCCGGACTGGCTGCGCCCGTTGGCAAAGGCTTCGGACGATGTGGATCCGCGCGAACTGTCCAGGTTCCTGCCGCCGGACGACCCCTCCGTACGCAAGTCCGCCGTCCTGATCTTGCTTGCTGAGGGCAACGATGGGCCGGAGGTGCTGCTCACCGAGCGGTCCTGGTCGCTGCGTAAGCACGCCGGGCAGATGGCGTTTCCGGGCGGCGGCGTGGACCCGGAGGACGGCACTGGCGACGACGGCCTGGTCCGGACGGCGCTCCGGGAGGCCGAGGAGGAGACCGGTCTGGATCCGCGCGGCGTGGTCCCGTTCGGGATCTGGCCGGCGCTCTGGGTGCCGGTGAGCAACTTCGGCGTGTCGCCGGTGCTGGCCTGGTGGCGGGAGCCGTCGCCGGTGGCGGTGGTCGACCCGGCCGAGGTCGCCTCGGTGCACGAGGTGCCGATCAGCGCGCTGGCCGACCCGGCGAACCGGATCAGCTGCCTGCACCCGTCCGGCTTCACCGGTCCCGCGTTCACCATCGATGACCTCTACATCTGGGGGTTCACCGCCGGGCTGCTGGACAAATTGCTGCTGCTCGGCGGATGGCACCGAGACTGGAGCCCCTCGAACGTCGTACCGTTGCCCGACCGGCTGGTCGAGGCGGCCTGGCGAAGCGAGGGACGCCGGCCGGAGGACGTGCGGCGGATGACCGCCATCGAGCACGATCTCGGCCGGTCAACAGATGGATCGTCGGAAGGTGCCGAGTGAACTGGCTCGACTGGGTGGTGCTGAGCGCGGCCGCGCTGGTGGCGATCTCCGGGTACGTCGAGGGCTTCGTGGTCGGCGCCTGCGCCACCGCCGGCCTGCTCGCCGGTGCCGCGGTCGGTGTCTGGGGCGCCCCGAAAGCACTTGATCACTTCTCACCGAGCGTGACGGTGTCCTTCGTCGCGCTGGTGGCGGTGGTGCTGCTGGCCGCCGGTGGGCGGGCGCTGGGCGCCGTCATCGGGTCCCGGATCCGGGACAAGCTGTCCTGGCGGCCGCTGCGGTTCCTGGACGCGCTCGGCGGCGCCGCGCTGGCGGCCGCGTCGGTGCTGATCGTCGCCTGGGTGCTCGGCGTCGCGGTCAGCGGTGCCCGGATCCCGAACGTGACGGCGGCGGTCCGCGGCTCCGAGGTGCTGGCGAAGGTCGATCAGGTGCTGCCGAGCAGTGCCGACCGGGCGCTGCAGTCGTTCAACGACGTGGTCAACACCGATCTGTTCCCCCGCTTCCTGGACCCGTTCGTCCCGGAGCGCATCCGCGAGACGCAGCCGCCGGACAGTGCGATCGCCCGGCAGCCGACGGTCCGCGCGGCGTACACCCGGATCGCGAAGGTGACCGGGGTGGCCAGCTGTTCCCGCGGCCTCGAGGGCAGCGGGTTCGTGTACGCGCCGCAACGCGTGATGACGAACGCGCATGTCGTGGCCGGCGTGAGTTCGCCGCAGGTCGAGGTGAACGGGCGCAAGTACGACGCGAAGGTGGTCGTCTTCGATCCGGAGACCGACATCGCGGTGCTGTACGTGAAGAACCTGAACGAGAAGCCGTTGAGCTTCGACCTGACCGGGAAGGCGGACGACCCGGCGGTCGTGCTCGGCTACCCGGAGAACGGTCCGTTCGACGCCGAGGCGGCCCGGATCCGCTCCGAGGAACGCCTCCGCGGCCCGGACATCTACGGCGACAAGACGGTCACCCGCGAAGCGTTCTCGATCTGGGCATCGGTCCGTCCCGGCAACTCCGGCGGCCCGCTGCTGTCCAGCAAGGGCACCGTGTACGGGGTGGTGTTCGCCGCCTCGGTCGAGGACAACCGCACCGGATATGTACTGACCGCCCAGCAGGTCGCCGCCGACGCCCGGGCCGGCGCCACCGCGACCCAGGATGTGTCCACCCAGTCCTGCACCTGAGCCGGATGCAGCAGATCGCGTCTGTCACCGCATTGGAGGTACGTGGTGGTGGCGACGGATCCGGTCTCGTTCGAGGAGGTGGTGCGGGCGTACGAGCGACGCCTGCTCCGGCTCGGGGTGATGCTCTCCGGGAGCGTGCACACGGCCGAGGACCTGGTGCAGACCGTGCTGGCCCGGGCGCACCGGAAATGGGGCCGGATCGGCGTACTGGATCACCCTGAGGCGTACCTGCGGACCATGGTGGTGAACGAGTTCCTCGGGTGGCGCCGCCTGCTGAAGAACAGTGAGGTACCGCTTGCCGAGCCGGTCGACGGCCCGGACCACGAGGACATCGGTGCCCGCCAGGCACAGCGTGACGCCACCTGGCGGCTGCTCGCCCGGCTGCCGAACAAACAGCGGGCGGTACTGGTGCTGCGCTACTACGAGGACCTGCCGGACGACGAGATCGCGAAGGTGCTCGGCGTCGCGCCGGGCACGGTCCGTTCGAACGCCGCCCGCGCTCTCGCGACGCTTCGCGACACCCTGGCAGAGGAGGATTGAGATGCCCAAGCTGACCGATGACGAGCTCGCCGAGCTGCTTCGCGAAACCTTTGCGGACAAGGAGGACCTGGCCGACAGCTTGCCGGTGGCAACCAAGCGACGGCATCGGGTCGCACCGGCCCTGCTGGCCGCGGCCGCCGTCCTCGCGGTGATCGCCGGCGTCCTGGTCGCCGCCGACGGTCTGCGCCGGCACGATCCGGCGGCCCGGCCGGGCACCGGCAGTTCGGACACCGCCCAGCCGGAGACCCGGCGGACGCGGTCCGGCGAGGACGGCGCCGTCTGGGCCGCGGCGATCGCGACGCTGACGCGGAACCTTCGGCCCAGGTCGGAGAGCTTGATGGAGGTTCAGGTACACGCCGAGTTGATCCAGTTCGTCGGCGCGGTCACGCCGCCGGCGAGCTCGGTGGACAGGTCTCCGAGCCCGGGGGCCAGGTCTCCGAGCCCTGGGGCCGATCCGGAGAGTCTGATGGCACCGCCCGGACCTGTTTTCAGCGCGGCCGATCGGGCGCTGATCGAGCAAGCCGTTCGCCCGTTCGCATCGGTTCGCTGGGACGGCCCGGTCGAACTGAACTGTGTCTCGAGTCAAGGCGCCACCCTGACGGTCGGTTCGGTGGTCACTCGGGGCAGCCGTCGAGACGTACCTCTCGTACTGCGTGACGGGTGCGACACTCCCGCGGCGGGGATCTACGTCCTGCAGCTGATCGACGGTGCGTGGCAGGTCACCAGCAGCACCGGGACGCTGCCCTGCGTCAAGCAGCGAACGAGCGAAGCCAATCCACGAGTAGCGTGTTGAACAGGTCCGGCGCCTCCTCGTGCGGGAAGTGGCCGGCTGGGGTGATCACTTCGTGCCGCAGCGGCGCCGCGACCAGATCCGGGGGTGTGGTCGCGGTCGGGGAGATGGCCGGGTCCTGGGCGCCGTGCAGTTGGAGCACGGGCACGGCAACCGGCGTACGCAGCTGGGCCGAGAACTTGCGCCCATCGGGCCGGAACCGGGATCGGGCGAACCAGCGGTGGTACTCCAGCGCGCAATGCGGCGCCGGCCAGACCTGCAACGCGGCCCGGTACCGGCGGGAGGCTTCCGCGTCAGGGAAACCTCCGCCCGGCGCGGCCCAGGCGCGGAGCAGGCGCTCGATGTGGATGCCGTCGTGCGCCAGCAACCGGCGCTCCGGGAGGATCGGCAGCTGAAACCAGGCAGTCCGCGTGACCGCCTTCCGCTGACCTGACCGCGTCAGCAGCAGCGGATGCGGCGCGGACACCGCCGCCAGCGCGCGGACCTGCCGCGGCGCCAGTACGGCGGCCGACCAGCCGATGAAACCGCCCCATCCGTGCCCGACCACAACCGCGTCGGACGCACCGAGTGACCGGATCACGCCGGAGACGTCGGCAGCGGCGGTGTACGGGTCGTAGCCGCGCGGGGTCTTGTCACTCGCACCGTACCCACGCAGATCCATCGCGACCGCGCGGTACCCGGCCGCGGCGACCACCGGCAGCTGATGCCGCCACGCCCACCAGAACTCCGGGAAACCGTGCAGGAACAGTACGAGTGGGTCGTCCGCCGCACCGCACTCCGCGACGTGGAACCGGGCCCCGTTGGCCGCGACCAGGGAGTGCGACCAGGGGCCGTCGACCAGCAGGTCGACGACTCCCGCCGGGCTCAGCGCGGGACGCCTGGTTCAGCCCGGACGCCGGGTTGATCCTGGACGCCTGGTTCCGGTAGGGCGGCGTGCTCCTCGTGGCCCTTTCCGATCGATTTCAGCGCTTCGACCGACTCTTTCGAGGTCTCGATCGTCCGCTCCGGGCCCTTCGCGCTCTTCAGCATCCGGATCCCGATCAGGACCAGGACCGCGCCGATCAGCAGGAAGGCGCCGGCCACGATCAGGAAGGCGATCGCCGGGTGCAGACCGGCCGCGACCAGACCGTACGCCGCGGCGATGCAGAGCAGGATGACCGCGAGCAGCGCCAGGAAGGCGGCCGCCGCGAACATGCCGGCGCCGGTTCCGGCCGCGATCGCGGTCTTCTTCAGCTCGGTCTTGGCGAGTTCGACCTCGCTGCGGACCAGGCTGGACAGGTCTTTGCTGGCGTTCGCGACCAGCTGGCCGACCGTGGGCTCGTCCCCGTGCTGCCCCATCGACATCGCAACTCCTTCCCACACGTCCGTGACCCGACACTACCGTCCGTACCCGCGGGTCAATCGGCGTACGCGCGGTTTCGGCGAGCCAGTAGCAACGCGGCGATCAGCGCGGCCAGTACCGAGGCGATCAGAACGGCCGCCTTGGCGCGCTCGATCTGGGCCGTGTCCGACCCGAAGGCGAGCTGCGTGATCAGCAACGCGACCGTGAACCCGATGCCGGCCAGTACGGCCACCGCGCCGACGTCCCGCCAGGCGAGATCCGAGTTCAGCTCGGCGCGGGTGAACCGCGCGGTCAGCCACGACCCGCCGAAGACGCCGATCGCCTTCCCGAACAGCAGGCCGGCCGCGATCCCGATCGCGACCGGGTCGGTGAGCATCTGGCGCATGGCGCCACCGCTCAACGTCACCCCCGCGGCGAACAGGGCGAACAATGGCACCGCGACCGCTGCCGACCACGGGCGCAACCGGTGCTCGATCCGCTCGGCCGGCGGGTGTTCCTCACCGGGATCGGCGACCACCCGGGTGACCAGGCCGAGCGCGACACCGGCGATCGTGGCGTGAATCCCGGACTCGTGCATGAACCACCAGGCGCCGATGGCGATCGGGATGTACAGGAAGGGCGTACGAACCCGGAGCCGCTGCAGCACGTACCAAAGCGCGATCAACGCGATCGAGGCGAGCAGCGCGAACAGGTGGAAACCATGTGAGAAGAACACCGCGATCACCAGGATCGCGCCGAAGTCGTCCACCACTGCCAGCGTCAGCAGGAACGCCCGCAGCGCGGTCGGCAGCGAGGAGCCGACGATCGCCAGCACGGCCAGCGCGAACGCGATATCGGTCGCGGTCGGCACCGCCCAGCCGTGCGGTTTGCCGTTGCTCGCGACCAGGTTGGTGATCAGGTAGATGATTGCCGGGAGCACCATTCCGGAGATCGCCGCCACCACCGGTACGACAGCCTCGCTGGCCTTCGACAGCGAACCGACCACCAGCTCGCGCTTCAGCTCCACCCCGGCCAGGTAGAAGAACAGGGTCAACGCGCCGTCCGAGGCCCACGCCTCGACCGTCAACGGACCGAGCTGCGCGTCCCGCAGATGGTGATAGGCGTCCTGCCAAGGCGAGTTCGCCCAGATCAGCGCGACCACCGTGGCGGCGAGCAGCAACAGGCCGCCGGTGGTTTCGGTCCGGAGCAGGTCGGAGAGGAACGCGCGTTCGCGGCCCAGGACCCGGGGAAACGCGCGCCGCTTCGACCGCGCTCGAGGGTGCTGGCTCATGGGACGGCCCTTCATTCGGGGTCGGTCGGACGGACGCCGACCAGACTTCCCGGCACACCCTGAGCCCAAGTTTACCTTGCCAGCTCAACCGCGAGCGCCTCGAAATCCGGCACGATCAGGTCCGGCGGCAGAAAGGCCTGCGGGTACGGGGTGTTCCGCCGGTCGACGTAGAAGCCCTGCAGACCGGCGCGTCGCGCACCGTCGATGTCCCACGGATGCACCGCGGCCAGACCCATCCGCTCCACCGGTACGCCGCAGACCTCGGCGGCGTAGCGGTACGCGTCCGGGTGCGGTTTCCAGCGCCGCGGTACCGAGACGTCGAGGCGGTGCTCGAGCAGCGGCATGATCCCGCCGGCGGTGAAGACGCCTTCGGACATCGCCGCCCGGCCGTTGGTCAGCGTGACGATGCGCACACCGGCCGCGTGGACCTTGCGAAGACCCGGGGCCACGTCGGGGTGCAGTGGTACGCGGGTGAACCCGGACAGTACGCCGGTCACCCGTTCCTCGGTCGGCTCGATGCCCGCGGCGACGAGTTGCGCCTCCAGAAGTTCGCGGGCCAGCGCGGGGAAGTCGGCGTACGCCCCGGCCGTGGTCAGCGCCAGCCCGTCCCGGAGCATTGCCGCGAACCAGGCGTCGAGGGTGTGCCGGGGGAGCCCGGCGGCCTCGAAGTCGTCCCGGAGCGGTTCCAGGTCGGTGAGCGTTTCGTTCACGTCGAGCAGGAGTACGTCGAGCATCGAGGCTCCTCGGGTGGCTTATCTTGGATCGGTCGTTCCAAGATATGATGCTGAGCATGCCCGATGTCAAACACTTCGACCAGGATGTGGCGCTGGCCACGGTCGAGCAGCTGTTCTGGCGGCGCGGAAGCGCGGCGACCGGAATCCAGGACGTGGTCGCGGCGACAGGGCTGAGCCGGTCCAGCTTGTACAACGCGTTCGGCGGCAAGGACGACCTGTACGCGGCGGCGGCCCGGCGGTACCTCGAGCACCGGTCCCGGCCGATGTTCGCCCAGTTGGCCGCGGACGGTCGCGGGCTGGCGGCGGTGACGACGTTCTTCGACCGGTTGCTGCGACTGCGGCTGTCCGGGGAGTACGCCGGGTGGGGTTGCATGATGTCGAACGCGAACGCGGAGAACCCGCCGGACGCGGTGCGGGCGGTGCTGGCGGAGCATCACGCCGTACTGCGGGACGCGCTGGCCGCCGCGTTGACGGTTGCCCAGGGCAACGGGGAGCTGCGGGCGGGTACCGAGGTCGAGGGTGCGGCCGAGTTGCTCACGCTGCTGGCGTACGCGATCAACCTGCGGTCGCGGTCAGGGGCGACCCGGGCGCAACTGCGGTCCGCGGTGAACGCCGCGCTGGCCGCGCTGGCGGTGTAGTTGGTTCAGCTGAGCCAGACTCGAGCGTCAGGGCCCTTCGGGACGATGCCGGTCGGGTTGATGTTGTCGTGCGTGACGTAGTAGTGCCGCTTGATCTGATCGAAGTCGACCGTGTCGCCGAACCCGGGCAGTTGGTACAGGCGGCGCGCGTACGCCCACAGATTCGGGTACTCGGTGAGCTTCTGGCGGTTGCACTTGAAGTGGCCGTGGTACACCGCGTCGAACCGGACCAGCGTGGTGAACAGACGCACATCCACCTCGCGGAACGTGTCACCGAGCAAGTACTCGCGGTGCGCCAGCCGATTCTCGAGTACGTCGAGTCGTGCGAACAGGGCGTCGTACGCTGCCTCGTACGCCTCCTGGCTGGTCGCGAAACCACAGCGGTACACGCCGTTGTTCACGTCCTGGTAGATGTCGTCGATCAGCGCGTCCATCTCCGCGCGCTCCGCCGGGATCAGCTGTGGCGCATCCGGGCGGTGGAAGTCGACCCACTCGGTGGACAGGTCGAGCGTGATCTGTGGGTAGTCGTTGGTGACCACCTCGCCCGTGCGGGTGTCGACGATCGCGGGCACCGTCACCCGGCCGTCGTACGCCGGGTCGGTGCGCAGGTACGCCTCGGACAGGTACTCGATGCCGAGCACCGGGTCGCGGCCGTCCGGGTCGAGCGTGAACCGCCAGCCGCGCTCGTCGCGGATCGGGTCCACCACCGCCAAGCTGATCGCGTCCTCCAGGCCGAGCAGCCGGCGCACGATCACCGACCGGTGCGCCCACGGGCAGGCCAGGCTCACCACCAACCGGTACCGCCCGGCTTCGACCGGCCAGCGCCCCTCCCCGTCCGGTCCCTCGCCCGGCGCCGAGGCCGAGTGCCTGCTGATCCGGCCGGTGAACCGGTTGCCCTGCCGCTTCCACTCGCCGGCCGACGACGTCTCCTGCGCGAACTGTGCCCGGGTCATAGCGTCCAAACTACCCCCGGCCGGCACCGGCTGAGATTGCGCTGAGCGTCGTGCCGAGTCTTGTTCTGACTTAGGTGCGGAGGCGTGTTCGGGGCCCTGTGGATCGTCACTGGCCGTGAGGTGGCACTGGACGTTACAGTCGGGCTGACAAGGTGGTTCGGGACGACGTGGTCACGGACAGCCTGCGCGGTACGACTTGCCGCGGCCCGCGTCCCCGGCAACCGGTTTGCCGGGCAGATTCCCAGGGATACTGACCTCATGGCCCGCCCACGGAACAACCCAGGCGACCTCGCCGAGCTCCCCACCGAGCTGCGGACCGATCGCCCGAAGGGTGACCAGATTCGCGAGATTCTGGAGAATCTCACCCGCTCGCTGGCCGTCGGTACCGTGCTGCCGTCCGAACGCGTCCTGGCCGAACGCTTCGGCGTCGCCCGGATGACCGTCCGCCAGGAAGTCGACCGCGTCGTCGCCGAAGGCCTGGCCGCCCGGCGCCCCGGCGGCGGCACCTTCGTCGCCGAACCACGCCCGTCCCGGATGCTCGCCTCCTCCTTCACCCAGGACATGGTCAACCGCGGCATCACCCCCGGCGCCAAGGTCCTCGAACACCGCGTCGGCGCCGCCGACGAGGACCTCGCCCGCGAACTCGAGGAACCGATCGGTACGCCGGTCCTGCACCTGGACCGCCTCCGCACCGCCGACGGCAGCCCGATGGCGATCGAACGCACCGCCCTCTCCCTGCACCGCTACCCCGGCCTGGACGACATCGACTTCACCGAGAAGTCCCTCTACACCGAACTCGCCACCCGCTACGGCGTCCAGCTCGGCATGGTCTCCGCCTCCATCGTCGCCGCCCCACCCGAACCAGGCGACGCCGAACTCCTCGAAATCGACAACACCACCCCCTGCCTGATCATCACCTCAGCACCCCGCACCGCAACCGACCAGGTAATCGAGTTCGGCCGATCCATCTACCGCTCAGACCGCTACGACATCACCGTCGCGTACCGCGCTACGTAGTACTCCCTCGCGTACTCCGCTGCTGAGCTGGGTGTGTGTTGGTGAGTTGATTGTGGTGATGGCCTTCCAGCACCACGCGCCTGCCTTGCGCCAAAGAACCGCCCAGCATCCATCGGGCCTGCCCGTTCGGATGCAGGGTTGCCCCCTGGGAATTCGAAGGGGCAACCCCGCACCTGCGGGGATGACCCCTCAACCGGAGGGTTTGCCCCGTCATCGCGGTCGGCGCGGTTGGTTGGGCTAGACGTTCAGGCTGCGGAGGATGTTTGGGGGATTGCCTTCGGCGGTTAGGAGGGTGACGAGTTCTACGGTCAGGGCCTGGAGGAGGAGGGCGCCGATCATGGTCGACGTGGGGCCGGTGGGTTCGGTGGTATGGGGGACTTGGATCAGGGCGTCGCCGGCGACGCCGCAGTTGTCTATCACCACGTCGGCGGTTTCGAAGAGGCGTTGGCCGTTCGGGGCGCGGGAGGTTACCGCGGTGGAATGGGCGATCGAGGTGAGCGCGATGACCTTGACGCCGCGTTCGCGGGCGCCGAGGGCGAATTCGACGGGTACGGCGTTGCGCCCGGAGTTCGATGCGATCAGTACGACGTCACCGGCGGCCAGCGGGTTGACTTCCAGCAGCACCGCGGCCAAACCGGGTAGGCGTTCCAGCAGAGAGCTTTTCTGCAGTCCTTCGTGGAGCATCAGGCCGGGTTCGAGGATCGCGCGTACGTCGGCCAGGCCGCCCGCCCGGCCGTACAGTTCTTCGGCGAGCGCGTGGCTGTGACCCGTACCGAAGACCCAGAACTGATGTCCGGCCGACAGCGCGCCGGCGATCAGGGCGGCGGCGGTGCGGATCGGTTCGAGTTGGGTTTCGGCGGCCTGGTGCGCGACCGCCAGCGCCTTGTTCAAGTACTCCTCGGCCCCGGCCATGCGTCGAACCTATCGTTCCGGCGCGGCCGGGGCGAGGAGGTCGGCTAGACCACTACGCCGATCGCCGTACGGTGGTGGGCAGGGTGGTCCACTTCGTCGATCAGGGCAACCGCCAGGTCGGCGTACGAGATGAGGTCCTCGGCGTTGCCGGGGGCAACGCGGTAGCCGCCCCTGCGGGCCGGGTCGGCGTGGTCGAAATCGCCGGTCGGGGCGATCGAAACCCAGTCCAGGGTCGATGCCGCGAAGACGTCGAGGGCGGCCTGGTGGGCGAGGAAGAACGAGCGGTACTCGCGTGGGTACCCGTCGGTGTCCATCAGCAACGTACCGTCGGCGGTCGGCAGGATCGACGCGAGCCCGACCCAGACCAGGCGGTTCACGCCCGCCTTCGTCAAACCGTCGACCAGCGCCCGCGCCGCGGCCGGGAAGAACGCCGACGGGTCGCTGCCCCCGTCGTACACCGCCGCGACCACCGCATCCCGCCCCCGCGCCAACTCGGCAACCCGCGCCGCATCGGTCACATCCCCCACGACCACCCCACCCCCGCCGACACCCGCCGCACCTGCAGCACCGACGCCCGCACCACCGACATCCGGATCACCGACGCCCGCACCGCTCGCAGCGCCGGCGGCCGGCGTGTCCGGCGTGCGTGCGACGCCTAGTACGTCGTGACCGCGTTCTGTCGCCTCGGTGATTGCCGCGCGGGCGGCTCGTCCGCGGGCTCCGATCACCAGAATCTTGCTCACCGCAACCTCCTCCGAAATGGGTACGGCGACCGTAGAAGGCGACCTGGTTACCGATTGGATACCTTGGTGAGCATGGAGGCGCTCCGAGCGGACATGTTCGAGGAGATCTGCCCGTCGTCGCTGCTGCCGTTCCGGGTCGGCGGCGACAAGTGGGCGGGGATGGTGCTGCGCTGCCTGGCGGACGGACCCCGGCGGTACTCGGAGCTCCGGATTCCGCTGGCCCGGATCAGCCCGAAGGTACTGACCCAGTCGCTGCGTGCCTTGGAGCGAGACGGATTCGTCCGCCGAACCGCGTCCACCAAACCGAGCCGGCGGGTCACGTACGAGCTCACCGACCTGGGCCGCGCCCTGCTGGAACCGCTCGAGCACCTCTGCACCTGGGCCGAGAACCACTGGGACGATCTGCTCGACGCCCGCGAATCGTAGGTCCGGCCAACGCTACGGTTCGGGCAACTGAGGCGGTTCGGCAACAGTCCAGTGTGGTCAATGGTCCGCGCGGGCGGAGCTACGTGCAGGTTCGCGGACCTGTCAGCGCATAGACTGCGCGGGTGGACGAGCAGACCCCGACAGCCCTGACCCAGTTGCCGAGCTGGTTGCTGACCCAGAACGCCGCGCATGCGCAGCGGATCGTCACCGAGTCGTTCGCCGCCGGGGGTGCGCGGGCGTACCACTTCCGGTTGCTTGCGACGCTGGTGGAGTTCGGCCCGGCGAGTCAGGCGACGCTCGGCCGGCGGAGTTCGATCGACCGGAGCGATGTTGTTGCCGCGCTCAACGAGCTGGAAGCCGACGGGTACGTCGAGCGCAGCCCCGATCCGGCGGACGGGCGGCGCAACATCATCACGATCACCACGGCCGGCAAGCGGCAGTACAAGAAGCTGTCGACACTGATCGGCAAGGCGCAGGAGGAGATCTTCGCGCCGCTGTCAGCTACCGACCGTGCCCGGCTGACCACGATCCTCGGCAAGCTCCGCACGTACCACCAGGAATAGCCGGCCACCAGGAACGATCGGCCCACCAACGGCCGATCCATCAGGGGTAGGACCTATTACCGGCGGTCCGATACCACATCGGACCGCCTACGACACTGCGATCATCACCACACCGGGAGCTGGGCGCGGGCATCCTTCTGCGTCCGGCGTACCCGCAGTTCACGCGCGTGCACCCGGCGGCGCGCGGCGCGGGAGATCCTGCGCCGCTCATTGCTCACGGGCGGCTGCGGCGGCGTGGTCGGCTGCGTCGGGTTCACGTCAACTCCGATGCACGGGCGGCCCGCTTGGTTCCGTCGTACCTGAATCCTCAGCCAACGTGGTTGCTGACTGAGCAGTCAACGGGCTAGCTGACTGAGCGGCCAACCAGGTGGCCGTCTGGGCCACTGGGGCCGCCGAACTGCGCCGTCAGGCCCGGAATCGGACCTTTCGGCGCAAAAACGAACCGTCTGGGTGATACGGCAGTTCCGCGTACGGGGTTGACGTTGATACAACAGTAACTAGGCGCTGCCGCCGCGCCAGTAGTAGTCAAGCGATGAGGGAGTCGTCGACGTGACGAATGCAGAGTCACCCCAAACCGAGGCATTGTCGAACCTGATGCATGAGGAACGCCGGTTCGAGCCGCCCGCCGACCTGGCCGCGCAAGCGAACCTGAAGGCCGACGCGTACGATCGGGCCGCCGCGGACTTCGAGGGGTTCTGGGCGGAGCAGGCCAAGCGGCTCACCTGGGCCACCGAGCCGACCGAGACGCTCGACTGGAGCAACCCGCCGTTCGCGAAGTGGTACGCCGACGGCAAGCTGAACGCCGCGTACAACTGTGTCGACCGGCACGTCGAGAACGGTCTCGGCGACAAGGTCGCGTACTACTTCGAGGGTGAGCCTGGTGACACCCGCGAAATCACCTACGCGCAGCTCAAGGACGACGTCAGCCAGGCCGCGAACGCGCTGCTCGAGCTGAACGTCAAGGCCGGTGACATCGTCGCCATCTACATGCCGATGATTCCCGAGACCGTGGTCGCGATGCTCGCCTGCGCCCGGATCGGCGCGCCGCACACGGTGATCTTCGGCGGCTTCTCCTCGGAGGCGCTGAAGGACCGGATCCTCGACTGCGACGCCCGCGTCGTGATCACCTCCGACGGCGGGTACCGCCGTGGCGCGCCGGCCGCGCTGAAGCCGGCCGTGGACGCCGCGCTGGTGGACTGCCCGGACGTACGCAACGTGCTGGTGGTGAAGCGCACCGGCCAGGAAACCGCGATGACCGACGGGCGCGACCTCTGGTGGGAGGACTTCGTCGGCAAGCAGTCGGCCGAGCACCAGCCGGAGGCCTTCGACGCCGAGCACCCGCTGTACGTGATGTACACGTCGGGCAGCACGGGCAAGCCCAAGGGCATCCTGCACACCACCGGTGGGTACCTGGTCGGCACTTCGTACACGCAGTGGGGTGTGTTCGACCTCAAGCCGGACACCGACGTGTACTGGACCGCGGCCGACATCGGCTGGGTGACCGGGCACAGCTACATCGTGTACGGCGCGCTCGCGAACGCGAGCACCTCGGTGCTGTACGAAGGTACGCCGGACACGCCGCACCAAGGGCGCTGGTGGGAGATCATCGCCAAGTACAAGGTGTCGATCCTGTACTGCGCGCCGACTGCGATCCGCACCTTCATGAAGTGGGGCGCGGACATCCCGGCGAAGTTCGACCTGTCCTCGCTGCGGGTGATCGGGTCGGTCGGTGAGCCGATCAACCCGGAGGCGTACGTCTGGTACCGCGAGCACATCGGCGGGAACAAGGCGCCGGTCGTCGACACCTGGTGGCAGACCGAGACCGGTATGCACATGATCTCGCCGCTGCCCGGCGTGACCGCGGGCAAGCCGGGTGCCGCGATGAAGGCGATCCCGGGCGTGAACGTCGACGTGGTGGACGACGCCGGCAAGCCGGTACCGAACGGCTCCGGTGGTTATCTGGTGATCACGAAGCCGTGGCCGGCCATGCTGCGTACGCTGTGGGGCGACGACCAGCGGTTCATCGACACGTACTGGTCGCGCTGGCCGGGCGTGTACTTCGCCGGTGACGGCGCGAAGAAGGACGAGGACGGCGACCTCTGGCTGCTCGGCCGGGTCGACGACGTGATGAACGTGTCCGGGCACCGGCTGTCCACCACCGAGATCGAGTCCGCGCTCGTCTCGCACCCGAAGGTCGCGGAGGCCGCCGTCGTCGGCGCCACCGACCCGACCACCGGTCAGGCGATCGCCGCGTTCGTCATCCTCCGCACCGAAGCCGGCGACGGCGGCCCGGACGTGGTCCAGGAACTCCGCAACCACGTCGCCAAGGAAATCGGCCCGATCGCCAAACCACGCCAGATCATGGTCGTCTCCGAACTCCCCAAAACCCGCTCCGGCAAAATCATGCGCCGCCTGCTCCGCGACGTAGCCGAAAACCGCGAGGTAGGCGACGTCACCACGCTGGCCGACTCCACCGTGATGGACCTGATCAAAACCAACCTGGCCGCCGGAAAGTCCGACGAGGACTGACCTGCAACTGAGTTGCCCCAGGCCCCGGGAGCCTCCCTCCCGGGGCCTACCCATTCACTCAGAAGGCCAGTGGGCGCTTAGTGTGCGAGGGGTGAGCGGAGTGGTGGTGGTTCTGGCGGTGGTGCATGCGGGGTTGGGGGCGGCTTGGGTTGGGGGGATGGCGTACTCGTTGTTCGTGGTGCAGCCGAAGGTGAAGAGGTATTTCGGGGCGGATCAGGGCGGGCGGGAGGCGCTGGTCGCGGTGATTGCGTCAGGGAATCGATGGAAGGTGATCGGTCTGATCGCGGCGATCGCGGTCACCGGACTGGGGATGCTTCTGATCGATCACCGCGGCTGGTGGATTCATGCGGTCAAAGGATTGCTGCTGATCGCGGCGAGCGGGATCTTCTGGTACGTGTCGTGGCGGCACTGGCCGCAACGGGTGTTCGCGACGGCGGCTGAACTTCCGGTACTGCAGCGCCGGCTGGTTGTACTGGCATCGGTGATGCTCGGCCTCGCCGGACTCGCCTTCGCCCTGGGAGTGGTCGCCGAACACCTCTGAGACATTGGTCACGGAAACGACAGGTTGCGTCACTCACCGCGAGAAATACATTGGAGTGGAATGTATCTCGCGAGAGGAGCAACCCTGATGTGTGGCATCACCGGGTGGGTGGCGTACCGGCAGGATCTCGGCGCGGAACAGGGCACCGTCGACGCGATGACCGCGACGATGTCGTGTCGCGGGCCGGACGCCGACGGCACCTGGTACGCGCCGCACGTGGCCCTCGGTCATCGCCGGCTCGCGGTCATCGACCTGGCCGGCGGCGAGCAGCCGATGACGACCGAGGTCGCGCACGACGGGCGGACGGTCACGCTCGGAATGGTCTACAGCGGTGAGGTCTACAACTTCACCGAGCTGCGCGACGAGCTGCGCCGCCGCGGGCATCCGTTCCGGACCGATTCCGACACCGAGGTCGTGCTCCGCGCGTACGCCGAATGGGGTACGTCCTTCGCCGAACGCCTGAACGGCATGTACGCGCTCGCGATCTGGGATCCGCGGATCGAGACCCTGGTGATGGTCCGCGACCGGATGGGCATCAAACCGTTCTTCTACTACCCGACCACCGACGGCGTACTCTTCGGCTCCGAACCGAAGGCGATCCTCGCGAACCCGTCCGTACCGGCCGTTGTCGAGGCCAACGGTTTCCAAGAGTTGCTGACGGCAACAAAAACTCCCGGAAAGTCCTTGTGGGCAGGGATGTCCGAAGTCGAGCCCGGCACCGTCGTCACCGTCGATCGCGCCGGCCTGCACCGGCGTACGTACTGGCGACTCGAAACCCGGCAGCACACCGACGACCAGGAAACGTCGATCGCGCGCGTCCGGGAACTCCTCGACGACATCACCCGCCGCCAGCTCGTCGCGGACGTTCCACGCTGCGTACTCCTGTCCGGCGGCCTGGATTCGAGCGCCATCACCGCGCTGGCGGCCGGTCAACTCGCCGACGCCGGCCGCAAGGTACGCAGTTTCGCGGTCGATTTCGTCGGCCAGGAAGAGAACTTCCAGCCGGACGAGCTCCGCGGTACGCCGGACACGCCGTATGTCCACGACGTCGCCGACCTCGTACAGTCGCAGCACTCCGACATCGTGCTGGAGAACGCGGTGCTGACCGATCCGGACATCCGGCGGAAGGTGATCCGCGCCAACGACGCACCGCTCGGCGGCGACATGTTCTGCTCGCTGTACCTGCTGTTCGCGGCGATCCGCGAGCAGTCGACGGTCGCGCTGTCGGGCGAGTCCGCGGACGAGGTGTTCGGCGGGTACCTGTGGTTCCACGACGCCGAGGTCCAGCAGCACCAGACGTTTCCGTGGGTCGCGTACGCCGTGTCCCGGCGGGGCGACGGGCCGTTCAGCGTACTGCGCCCGGACGTACTGCAGCGGCTCGATCTTCGCGGGCATCTGCACGACCGGTACGCCGAAGCGATCGGCGAGGTGCAACGGCTGGACGGCGAATCCGACCACGAGTGCACGATGCGGAAGATCTGCTACCTGCACCTGACCCGGATGGTGCGGCTCCTGCTCGACCGGAAGGATCGGATGAGCATGGCGGTCGGGCTGGAGGTACGCGTCCCGTTCTGCGACCACCGGCTGGTCGAGTACGTCTACAACACGCCGTGGTCGCTGAAGATATTCGACGGGCACGAGAAGAGCCTGCTGCGGGCAGCGACGCGGGACGTGCTGCCGGAGTCGGTGGTGCAGCGGCGCAAGTCCCCGTACCCGCAGACGCAGGACCCGGCGTACGTGGCCGCGCTTGCGGAGCAGACGCGTGGTCTACTGGCCGATCGGCATCCGGTGTTCGAGCTGCTCGACCGGAAAATGGTGCAGGAGCAGGCGGTGCAGGCGGATGGCGCGGCACGCCGGCACCTGGAACAGACGCTGTCGCTGGCGACCTGGATAGACCTCTATCGCCCAGAGATTCGGCTCGGTTGAAGCTTCCGCGATAGGTAAAATTTGGATGCCTGTGCCACTATGGCGGCTCCCGACGGAGGTGATCGCCTTGGCGCAGGAGGCCCTGCAACTACTGGTCAGCATGCACCGAATCGTCAGGCACCTGCGCCGGAGCCGGACCACTACGGTCCTGCACCCGACGCAGTTCCTGGCCCTGATGCTGATCGCCGACGAGCAACCGATCCGGATCGGCGAAATCGCCCTCCGGGTACCGTGCTCCCAACCCACCGCCACCACCACGGTCGCGGCCCTCGAACAAGCCGGCCTGGTCCGCCGCGAACCAGACCCCGTGGACGGCCGCGCCACCGCCGTGGTCCTCACCGACACCGGCGCCGAAACCGTAGCCGCCTCCGGCCGCCAGGCCGCCGACGAACTCGCCAAACTCCTCAGCCGCCTCCCCGAAGAAGACCAAACCCTGGTCCTCAAAGCCGGCGCAGCCCTCGCCCGAATAACCGACGACCTGTAAACCCCGGGGCATCCAGGGGCATCCAGGGGCAGATGGCGAAACCCCCTCCCCAAACCCGCAGAACTCGCTACAGTTGATCTTGCCGGAGGACACGAGTCTTCCGGAAGTGGACCCGGCAGCCCTCCGGACGGTGGACGAGCCGGGTCTCGCGCTGTCAGAGGGCCTTGACCTGGCAGAACGGCGCGACGGCCCCCTTCCACTCGCCGCCACGGGCCCAGCTCCACGCGACCGCGTCCGGGATCCAGAGCAGCGGATCGGCCTTGGCGACGAGAACGTCCCATCGCAACGTGTCATGGCAGCCGAACCGGTGGGTCGCCTCACGCAGGCGCCGGCGGTCGTGCTCATACGTCGAGTCATCTCGTTCAATCACCAGCCGTTCGGCTGACACCGCGCTGTCTCTGACGATCGCGTCGAGGCACAGCCGCCGCGCTTCGTGTGAGGTGAGGTCGGTCGAGTACAAGTCGACCGTCAGGTGGAAGTCCGCGATGACCTGCAGAATCTGCTTCCGCCTCCGGTTGCTCTCGCTTCGGAAGTGCAACCGCTCCTGCCTGGGCAGCAGCAGGTTCTTCAGCGCCTTACGGTTGACCGCGACGTTGCCGCCTGGGCAGCGGGCGGCGGCCATCAGGAACCCTCGGGACTTGGTTTCGTCGACGAATACGTGGATCGGCATTTCCCCGCCTTGATGAGTAGCAAGGCTTGACACTCACATGTGGGGCGGGGGCGGACGACGCGTGACACCGGGGCAGGTGCGGGCAGGTTGGGGCAGATCGGGGAAAGGGCTGAATGCCAGGGAAATAGGCGGTTATGGTGGTTTCGCCTTGAGACAGAAGAGCCTCTCGGAAGTTGGCCGGGCAGCTCACCGGACGGTGGACGAGCCCGGTCCGCCGGTGGTGGGAGCCGCCGGGGCGGTGAGGTCTCCGGCGGTTCCTGAACCCGTAACAGATGTAAAGGCCGGCTCGCGGTGGGGCGAGCCGGCCTTGTTGGGGAGGGGGTTAGTGCTTGGTGGGGGTTTCGGCGCCGGCGCCGGTTAGGGAGCGGACTGAGAGTTCGTTGTAGCGGGTTTCGCTGGAGCGGTCTTTGGCTAGGTAGGTGCCCAGGACGCCGAACAGGAAGCCGAGGGGGATCGAGACGATGCCGGGGTTCGACAGTGGGAACCAGGCGAAGTCGGCGCCGGTGATCATGGAGGTTGGCTTGCCGGAGACCACCGGTGAGAAGACGACGAGGACGACGGCGGAGATCAACCCGCCGTAGATGCTCCAGACCGCGCCGGACGTGTTGAACCGTCACCAGAACAGGTTGAACAGGAGCGCCGGCAGGTTTGCCGAGGCGGCGACGGCGAAGGCCAACGCGACCAGGAACGCGATGTTCAGTTTCTGCGCCGGGATCGCCAGCGCGATCGCGACCGCGCCGATCCCGATCGCCGCGAACCGGGCCACCCGAAGCTCCTGCTTCTCCGACGGTTTCCGCTTCGCCAGAACATTGGCGTACAGGTCGTGCGCGAACGACGACGCGGAAGTCAACGTCAACCCGGCCACCACCGCGAGAATCGTCGCGAACGCGACAGCCGCGATCAGCGCCAGCAGGATCGAACCGCCGAGCGAACCAGCGCCACCACCGACGGACTCGGCCAGCAGCGGCGACGCGACGTTGCCCTTGGACTCCGCGACCGCCGATCCCTTCGCGGTGTTCAGCAGCGCCGCCGCGCCGAACCCGAGGGCCAGCGTCATCAGGTAGAACACGCCGATCAGCCCGATCGCCCACTGCACGGAACGCCGCGCCGACCGGGAGTCTGGCACCGTGTAGAAGCGGATCAGGATATGGGGCAGTCCGGCCGTACCCAGCACCAGCGCCAGGCCCAGCGACAGGAAGTCGATCTGACCGGTCAGGTCCTTCCCGTACAGCAGACCGGGCTGCAGGAACGACTCGCCCTTGCCGGACTTGGCCGCGGCCGAGCCGAGCAGCTCGGAGATGTTGAAGTGGAACTTCAGCAGCACCAGGAAGGTGATCAGCACCGTACCGGCCATCAGCAGGACGGCCTTCACGATCTGGACCCAGGTGGTGCCCTTCATGCCGCCGATGGTCACGTAGATGATCATCAGCGCGCCGACCAGGATGATCACGGCCGCTTTCAGGCCTTCGCTCTTCACCCCGAGCAGCAGCCCGACGAGCGAGCCGGCGCCGACCATCTGGGCGAGCAGGTAGAAGATCGACACGACGATCGTCGACGTCGCGGCCGCGGTCCGTACCGGCTTCTGCTTCATCCGGAACGCGAGCTGGTCGGCCATCGTGAAGCGGCCCGAGTTGCGGAGCAGCTCCGCGACCAGGAGCAGGGCGACGAGCCAGGCGACCAGGAAGCCGATCGAGTACAGGAAGCCGTCGTACCCGTACAGGGCGATCTGGCCGGAGATGCCGAGGAACGACGCCGCGGACATGTAGTCACCGGCGACCGCGAGCCCGTTCTGCGCGCCGCTGAACGAGCGGCCGCCGGCGTAGTAGTCGGCCGCGGTCTTGTTCTGCCGGGACGCCCACCAGGTGATGTACAGCGTCACGGCGACGACCGCGGTGAACAGGGAGATGGTCAGCGTACGGTTGCCGGGCTCGGCGGCCAACGGAAGGGCCAACGGGACGAGTAGCGCGTTCACCGGCGACGCTCCCTCTTGTACTTGGCGTTCAGCCCGTGTGCGAGCGGATCGAGTTTCCGGTTCGCGAACCGGCCGTACAGAGCGGCGATCAGGAACGTGGACACGAACTGCAGCAGGCCGAAGATCAGCGCCACGTTCACATGCCCGGCCACCTTGTGGCTCATGAAGTCGCGGGCCCAGTTGTTGCAGGCGACGTAGGCCAGGTACCAGGTCATGAAGGCGATCGTCCAGGGCACGACGAAGTTCTTGTAGCGCCGTTTCAGCTCGGTGAAGTCGGCCGCGTCGTGCACCGCCTCGTACGCGCGGGCGTCCCGCTCGCGCACCATCTCGTCGTCCATTACCTATCCCCTCGTCCGGACTCGAACCAGGTGCACGTTAGCCGCAAGTCGGCGATTTGTGACCTACCGCAACCAAAACGTTTCTGGCGGTGCGGTTCCGGAGGGGTGCTAGAGGTGGGGTGCGACCGGGCCGTCGAGGGTGCGGCGGTAGTTGGCGAATTCGCTCGGGCGGGCGCGGAAGCAGTCGGTCAGGTACGGCATCCGCAGCGGCTCCGGTGGGCGGGCGGTGTGTTCGTACAGGAGGTCGATCTGCTCGAGCACCTGGTCGCGCCTGGTCTCCTTGAGTACGGCGACCCGTGAATGTGATTGGGCGAGCTGCCGCAGGCCGTTGCGGTCGAGATCGTGCCAGTGCCGGAACCGGGCCGTTTCGATCAGCGCGAAGAGGTTGGACTGCTCCAGGACCGGGAGCGGTTCGAAGCGGTCGCTGCCGCCTCTGTGCTCGCCCAGATGGGCGTCGCCCTGCATCACCTGCCAGATCCGCCGGACCCACGGTACGACGGTGTCGGCGTTGTTCCAGAGCAGGCCGAGGACGCCGTTCGGGCGCAGCACCCGGGCGATCTCCGGCAGCGCCCGGGCGTGGTCGAACCAATGAAAGGCCTGACCAACGATCACCGCGTCCACCGAGGCGTGCGCGAGCGGGATCGACTCGGCGGTGCCGACCATGGTGTCGACCCCTGGCCGGCGGCGGCAGACGTCGAGCATCTCCGGCGACGGGTCGACCGCGATCACGTGGTGGCCGAGCCCGGCCGCGACCGCCGCGAGCTTCCCGGTGCCGGCGCCCAGATCGAGCACCTGCAGGCCGCGGCCCGGGCCGAGGATCCAGGTCAGTGCCTCGACCGGGAAAGTCGGCCGGCCCAGCTCGTACGCCGCCGCGACCTCGCCGAACGACGTCGCCCGGGCGCCGAACGACGCCCCGCGCAGGCCGGACCCGTTGCCGGTCGCGCTGCCGGCGGCGTGGCCGGATGGGCGATCGGCGGGGCGATCGGCTGGGTCATCGGTGGTCATCGGTGTAAATCATGCCGTAGCCGAAGGCTGCCGCGCCGTCACTCGCCGAGTTTCTTCTGCTCGATATGTGCGTTCAGCGCGGCCAGCTCCGGATGCGCGTCCAGGATCGCGACCAGTTCGGCGCAGCCGAGCCGCGGCGCGTCGAAGTCCTCGATCAGCGCGTCCAGCAGTTTCCAGTCGTCCGCGGTGTCCAGCGTCAGCCGGTACTGGGCGCCGCCGCCGGTCCACGGCAGGTTCAGCAGCCGCATCTCGCCGGAGCGGTTCTGGTGCAGGTACGAGGTGACGTGCTCGCGGTCCGCCTTCAGCGTGGCGCGGGCCTCGGCGTCGTACAGCCGGGCCGCGGAGAAGATCTCGAAGTCCATTCCGCGCGGATACGTACGCTCCAGGCAGTTCGAGATGTACAGGTCGGGGTCGTTCTCGGCGCGCCACCGATCGACGCCCGCGGCAACGATCTCCGGGTCGATCAGCGGGCAGTCCGAGGTGACCCGGACCAGCGCGTCCAGGTCGTGTTCGCGGGCCGCGCCCGCGAACCGGCTGAGGACGTCGTCCTCGCTGCCGCGGAACACCGGGATGCCGTGGTCCTCGCACACCTGCACGACCAGGTCGTCCTGGTGGTTCGTGGTGGTCGCGACGATCACCGGCAGATCGGTGCGCGCGAGCCGGGCCAGGTGATGTTCCAGGTACGTGCGGCCCGCGACGGTCAGCATCACCTTGGCCGGCAGCCGCGTACTGGTCACGCGGACCTGGGTGACGATGCCGATCTTCAGCTGTTCCATCGGAACATCTCCCGGATCTCGGCCGGACCGGCGACATGGTCGACGCCCAGCTCGGTGTCGGTGAAAGCACGCGCGGCGGCGGCGGGTACGAACGGCTGGTCGAGCTCCGGCCAGAGCCGTTTGATCCGCGCCTGGCCACCGAACGACGGGTGCTCGTTCTCCAGCACCATCGGATCACCGTACACACCGGGCTGCAGGCCGAGCGAGGCGCCGTACAGAACGGCCGAGCTGAGCCGGTTGGAGGCGACCCGTTCGTGCTTGCGCAGCTCGCGGAGCTGGTTGAGCAGGAAGTTCGCGTTCGTACGCCGCCAGTGCAGGCCGCGGTAGCCGTGCGTGATGACGCGGAACCCGGCGTCCTTGTAGACGTTGCGGATCGCGGGTTTGTCGTACTCGTTCCAGTACAGGCAGACCGTCACCGGGCCGGTCTCGTGCTCGTTGATCGAGGCAACGATCCGGCCGTGGTCGCCGAGTACGTGCTGGCCTTCCCAGCCGTGGAACGGGTAGAAAATGGTGCCCTTGGCCCGTTTCGCCGGCGTGGCCAGCTCGGGGTGCACCTTGAGCAGGTACAGCCAGACCGAGCCGATCACCGAGTAGTTCCGCAGCCCGAGCGCGTGGCCGCGGCGGCGGACGCTGTCGGACCAGACGAACTTGGGCATCCCGGGCGCGAAGTTCGTACCGTGGGCGAAACCGTCGAGGATGTTCCAGCCGTGCTGCAGGTAACCCCAGATCCGCGGCGGTTTCGAGAGTCCGGCGTACGTGGCCATGATGTTGGCGTGGCCGTAGAAATGGTTGGCGTGATGCATCAGCGGCGTACTTTCCGCAGCACCCGCTTGAGCCGGCGGCGGATCACCCGGGCCGGGTTCATCACGGCATGACCGACGCGGTACGGCCGGGACCGGCGGATGCCGCTGACCGTACCCTCGAACAGGATCGCGCGGGCGCTCGCGTGTGCCAGCTCGTCGGCCAGCCGCGCGACCGTGGTCAGCTGCTCGGCGCTGCCGCGCGGCCGGACCACTTCATCGGGCGTGAAGTCCGGCTCCGGCACGGTGATACCGGCCATCGCGGCCAGCCGCGCGGTCAACGCGTGCGGGTCGGCGGCGGCGGGCCATGGTTGCCGGGCGCCACTTTCCAGTGCTCGCTTCGCGAAGCGTGCGAGGTGCTCGACGACGTCGAGGTTCTGGGGCTCGCCGAAGAGCCGGTACGAGGTGCCGTCGACGATCACGTTGTCGGGGGAGCCTGCGCCGCCGGCGGCCAGCCACGCTACGTACGCCGGAATTGCTCGCCGGAGTGCTGCTTGATCATCAAACTTCAGAGCCGCCAGTAGCTGCTCCTCCAGCAACATGCCTTCGCCGCTGGGGACGACGCCCGCAGGCAGGGTGGTGGGTGCTTCGGTTCCCATCACGAAGTACCAGGCCGGCGCCAGTTCGAGGGCGAGTCCGGCGTCGGCCGCGTCCAGCACCAGCCGGTACGGGTCCGTCAACACCGGACCTTGGTTGCACGAAGCAACGGCCCGCGCGGCAACCGCGCCCGCGAACCCGTCCACCGAACCCATCGCGACCTCAGCCTGAACAAGCGAGGGAAAGACCGCCAGTACCTGAACGGGGCCGGTCTCGGTGAGGCTGTTGAGGAGCGGTTTCAGGCCGGCAGGTGGTTGATCGGTGAGAGCGCGACCCCAGTCCTCGTCGCGGGGGAGCGCGGCCGTGATGTCGGGCTGAATCAGCCGTTGGAACCCGAACGCGTTCTCTGCGCCCAGCAACAACCGCCCGCCGGGCCGCAGCCGCGAGGTCAACCGCCGAAGCGCCTCGCCCCAAGGCAGCTCCGCGGTGTCCGGCCCCACCAGCCGCCCAAGCCCGTCCAGCGCGACGATCACGTCATACCCGGCGCCCAAACCGGTTTGGGGAGGGCCGCCGGCCGGAGTGGGGAGGATTACCCCCCCAGTTTGGGCCTCGCGCTGCCCCAAACCGGTTTGGGGCGTGTGCGGGGCGTCCGGAAACCAGTCCAGGGAGCCGCAGAAGATCTCGCCCTTGGTGTCCTGGAGCTGTTCGGCCAGCTCCTCGGCGTCGAGGGCCGAGCGGACCAGGAGGTCGGTGGACGTGACTTGGGCCGCGGTCGCCAGGACGAGTTCGGCGGCGTGCGGGCCGGCGATCAGGACGGAGTCGGTGGGCTGGAGGACGGCGGCCAGCAGCGCGGCGGCCGCGGCGCCGGCGGCTGCTGGGCGGGCGTCGGCCGGGTGCAGGTCCGACCAGTTCAGCATCTCTCCGCCGATCAGATTCGATCGGGTCACATCCATCAAGTTATCCAACCAGAGTCACGAGTGTGTCGATCACCCGGTCGACGTCACCGTCGGTGAGGTCCGGGTACAGCGGTAGGGACAGCTCCTCGGCGTAGAACTGCTCGGCATTCGGGCACAACCCCCGCCGGTACCCCTGCCGGGCGAACACCGGATGCCAGTAGACCGGAATGTAGTTCACCTGGACCCCGATCCCGGCCGCGCGCATCCGCTCGAACACCTCACGCCGGCGCCCGCCGAGTACACGAATCGGGTAGAGATGCCACATCGGATCGACGCCGGACCGCTGTACCGGCGTCCGCAGCCCGTCCACCCCGGCGAACGCCGCGTTGTAGCGAGCGGTGATCTCGGTGCGCCGCCGCTTGAACTCCGCGAGCCGCCGCAACTGCGACAGCCCGAGCGCGGCGCCGAGATCGGTCAGCCGGTAGTTGACGCCGTACTCGTGCACCTCCTGGTGCCACGGACCTTCATCGGTGATCTCGAACCGGTCCGGGTCGCGGACCAGCCCGATGAAGTGGAACTCGTGCGCGCGCTGCCCGATCGCCGGGTCCTTGCAGACGACCGCGCCGCCTTCGCCGGTGGTCAGGTTCTTGGTCGGGAAGAAGGACAGTGTGGTGACGTCGGCGAGGTCGCCGACCGGGCGCCCGTCCGCCGTACCGCCGACCGAATGCGCCGCGTCGGCGAGGGTCTTCGCGCCGACCCGGTCCGCGATCGGTTGCAGCGCGGCGTACTCGGCCGCCTGCCCCGCGTAGTCGACCGCGGCGATCACCTTGGTCCGCTCGGTCACCACCGCGTCGACGGCGGCCGGGTCGAGCAGCGCGGTGTCCGCGTCGACGTCCGCGAAGACGACCTTCGCGCCGAGAATCGCGGCCGACGATGCGGTCGCCACGAACGTCATCGGCGTGGTCACCACCTCGTCACCTGGCCCGACCCCGAGCGCGGCGTACGCCATGTGCAGCGCGGCCGTGCCCGACGTACAGCTGACTGCCCGATGCCCGCCGGCCAACTCGGAGATCGCGTCCTCGAACGCAGTGACCGCCGGACCGGTGGTCAGCCAGTCGCCCCGCAGTACCGCGGTGACGGCCTCGATGTCCGCCTCGGAAACAGACTGACGCCCGTACGGCAGCATCAGCGCCTCGTCACGGAATGCCGGCGCCGCACGTCAGGCGTCGCCTTCGAGGATCTTGCGGATCTCCTCGATCGAGTACCACTGGTCGTTGGTGTCGGACGCGTAGTGGAAGCCGTCCTGCACCGGCACGCCGGCGGCCGGCGGCTGGTAGCCCCAGCTGGCCAGGTCGGGCTGCAGGACGTACCGGTTGCCGAGGGAGACGGCGCGGCGGCCTTCCTCCGGGCTGATCATCTCCTCGTGCAGCTTCTCGCCCGGACGCAGGCCGACGTCGTGCATCGCCGCGCCGGGGGCGATCGCCTCGGCCAGGTCGGTCACCTTCATCGACGGGATCCGCGGTACGTACAGCTCACCGCCCGTCATCAGGTCGAACGAATCGACGACGAACTCGACCGCCTCCGGCAGCGTGATCAGGAACCGGGTGCAGCGCAGATCGGTGATCGGCAGCGACTGCCCGGCCGCGTGCAGCGCGCGGAACTTCGGGATGATCGAGCCGCGGCTGCCCATCACGTTGCCGTACCGCACCACGCTGAAGCGGGTGTCGTACGCGGCGGCGTAGTGGTTGCCGTTGATGAACAGCTTGTCGGCGGTCAGCTTGGTCGCGCCGTACAGGTTGATCGGGCTGGACGCCTTGTCGGTGGACAGCGCGACGACCCGTTTCACGCCGCTGTCGATCGCGGCCTCGATCACGTTCTGTGAGCCGACCACGTTGGTCTGGACGAACTCCCACGGGTTGTACTCGCCGCTGTCCACCTGCTTCAGCGCGGCGGCGTGGACCACGTAGTCGACGCGGTGCATCGCCCGCAGCAACCGGGTTCGGTCGCGGACGTCGCCGAGGAAGAACCGCAGCCGCGGATCGTCGCCGAACGACTGGCGTACTTCCCACTGCTTCAGCTCGTCGCGGCTGAAGACGATGATCCGGCGTGGGTCCAAGGTGTTCAGCACATGCCGGACGAAGGTTCGCCCGAAGGACCCGGTGCCGCCGGTGACCAGGATGTCGGAGCCGGTGAGGATAGACACGCGAGCAGGACCCCTTCTGACGGACTGTTTCGGACCGCGCACCAGGGGTGCGGACCTCGAAACAATAGCTGCCCCGGCGACTACCCTCTCAATCCCCGTCTCAGACAGTGCGGATTCTCACCTGAACCCGGTCGTCGGCTCCGCAGCCGATACGGTCTGGGGCGTGAAGCGTGTCGGGGTGCGATGTGATGTGGGGCCGGCCCGCGGCATCGGGCACGTGATGCGCTGCCTGGCGCTGGCCGAGGAGGTGAAGCGCCGCGACGCCGAGCTGGTCTTCGTCTGCGACGCCGATACCGTCCCGTGGGCCGCTGACCAGATCGCGGCCCGCGGATTCGCGGTGCAGCCGGCGGTGTGGACCCCCGACGCCCACCTCGGGCTCTTCGGAAAGCTCGGTCTCGACGCCGTCGTCTTCGACTCGTACGACCTGGACGCCGCCGTCTACTCGGCCGTCCGCGCGAGTGGGCTGCCCACGCTGGCGATCGTCGACGGTGACTTCCGTGGTGCCGAGGCGGACGTGCTGATCGACCAGAACCTTGCTGCCGAGCTCGACCAGCCGGCGCTGCCGCCCAACTCGATCCGGCTGGCCGGTCTGCCGTACGTGATGATCCGCGACGAGATCCTCGGGCACCGCCCGGCCGAACCGCCGGTAGCCCGGCCCAGCGGCGTACCGGACGTCTTCGCGTTCTTCGGCGGCACGGATGCGTTCGGCGCCGGGCCGCAGGTCGCTCGTGCACTGGTGGCCACAGGTCTGCCCTTTCAGGCAACCGTGGTCGCGCCGAACCCTTCGCTGGCCGCACAGGTCGCCGCAGTGACTCCACAGGCTCACCAGCACCTCGAAGTCATCGGGCCGACGGATCAGCTGGCTGCCAGGGTCCGCAAGGCCGACCTGACCATCAGTGCCTCCGGTACGTCGACGTGGGAGCTGCTCTGCCTCGGGGCAACTGCCGGGCTGGTCTGCGTGGTCGACAACCAGGCGATGGGGTACGAGCGCGCTATCGGTACTTGTGCGGCAGCAGGACTCGGTCTACTCAGTGCACTCGAGGCAGACCCGGCGTCGGCGGTTCCAGTACTCAAACGACTGCTCACTGACTCCGTGGAGCGTGAACGGCTGGCACGCGCCGGTTGGGAGTTGGTCGACGGCAAGGGCCGGGAGCGGGTCGCGGACGCGCTCCTGGGGCTCATCTGATCTCGTAGATCGTCGCGTCCAGCGTGGCGTGCCGGATGCGGACGTAGTTCCGCAGTGCGGGTGAGACTTCGCCGGCCCGGTTGTCGGCGTACAGCCAGCGCACTCCGGCGTCACGCAGTCGCTGGATGGCGTTCGGCGATGGCGCCTTGAAGGCGGCGTCGTTCGCGGCCAGCCGCGCACGGTCCCAGTACGGGATCAGGCTCGGGTTTCCACCGGAGGTGAGTGCGATCCGGTTGGCCTGGTTGGAGTACGACCAGCCTTCGATCAGTACTGGTCGCTCCGACAGCGCAGCGAGCCAGAAGTGCCGGCTGTCGCAGACTCCGTCGCGCTGGATGATGCAGTGCGCGTTGGTAGCGACCAGCTCACCCGGCTTGCTGTTCCGCCGCAGCCACTGCGCCGCACCGGCCTCGGCTGCGGTCGCACCGCCACGGAACGGGTGCGCGAAGACCAGGTTGGACTCCTTGTCCGACCCGAACGCCTGTAGTGGCACCAGCGTCGCGCCGATCATGCAGGCAGCCACCGCGGCACTGCCCAGTGCCACCAGGAAGTTGCCAGGCCGCCGCACTACCTTCCAGGCCACGGCCACCAACACCGCTACGACGGCCACAGCAGCCAGTGTCCACAGCCAGGGCCCTTTGATGCCCTGCAGGTCGGCAGACTGCGCCCGGGCGACAGCGAACGCGACCAGACCGAGTAGCCCAGCCGCACCGACCAGCACCACCGCACGGCGATCACCCAGCCGGCCGACCAGGTTCGCCAGTCCAGCAGAGGCCAGTACTGCGATGACTGGGAAGGCGGTCCGCAGGAAGTAGAGCTGGCTCACACCGGACTGCGTGGTCAGCAACGTACCCAACAGCCCTGCGACGGCTACGCCGGCCAGGAAGACCGCACCGGTGTCCCGCCACCGTCGGCCGAGGAAGAACAGTCCGGACGCCGCTAATGCCCAGCTCAGCAGGGTCGTAGCACCAGACAGCAACTGTGCGTGTGGATTCGACACGAGCAGTGAGTACGGCGACAGTTGGACGAACGTCTCGAAGGGCTTGATCTCCGTACCCCAGGTGCTGCCGCCGAAGATCGTGATCAGCGCGGCCACGAACACCGCCAGTGACAGCAGCCCACCGAAGAACGCCGGCCGCGTACTCCGCCGTACCAGTCCGAGCTGCAGGAACGCGAAGGCGAACCCGATCCCGACCACCGGCAGGATCGTCGACTTCGCCCCGGCGGCTACAAGTGCGAGCAGCACCAGCAGTACCCAACGGCTGCGGGGCTTGCCGTTGGCTCGCAGTAGGTCGATCGCCACGATGCACAGCGCCAGCACGATCAGTACGCCGAGGTTCTGCGTCGGGCTCAAGTACGCGGCCACTGCGGTGGAGATACCGCCCAGTCCAGTGGCGGCCAGCGGTTGGACGGCACCACCGAGACCGGCGATGAACACAGCGAGCGGTCCGGCCCAGGTAGCACCCGACTGACCAGCTGGTACGAGTCGCGTGGTCAGTGCGTACACCAGGCCGCACCCGGCCAGGAACAACGGCAGCCAGCTCAGTGCGTGGATCAGATCGGTCAGGTCGATTCGCGTACCCCACTGTGTCGCCGCCGTGGCCTGGTGGAAGAACGTGTGGTACTTCATCGGCTCGCCACCGAGCCACAGCGTCGAGATCGGGACGTCGTACTTCGCACTGGCCGCCAGCGCCTGCTGAAACGCCAGATCGGGGTACGCGCGGAGCGGATCGGTGTACGCAGGCAAGAACTGCCCCGGACCACGCCGGTACACGATCAGCAGCACGACCGCGGTTGACGCGGCGAGCAGCCACGCCTGCAGTGGTCGCAGCGGCTGCTCTACCCGGCGCAGTACGCGCGCCCGGGCGTCGCTGTCCACGAAAGCTATGACCAGTACGACCGGCGCCCACGCCCAGGACCACGCCTGCAGGCCGATCGACGCACTGGCCAGGTACACCAGCACCTGGGCCGCCGTACCGACAGCGAACCCGGCGGACAGGTCCTCCACCAGATTCCGCCCGTAGCCACCGACCAGCCGCCACAGCGCAACGCCCGGTGCGGCGACCGCCACGCCGGTGAACAGCACGAACCGGACCAGCTCGAAGAACGACGCGTGCAGCGCGAGCAGGACAATCGCCAGCACCAGCACCGTCAGCCCGGCGACCAGCCCGGAAAGGGAAGGCCCCGCGGTCCGCGGCCCCCGCCGCCTCGCTTTCGCGCGCATGTCGTAACAGTAATGTGAAGACCGGGGTGGTGGGGCGGGGAAGGTGTCTGTTGAGTGGCTGGACGACCACTGTTGGTAAGGGTTGACGTCGTCACACAGTGGGCGTCCGATGCCTTAAGCTCGGCGATCTATGAGTTGGTACGACGCGCTCGAGGCCGGTGAGCTCACCGTACGGCCGTCGGTGGACGCAGCGAAGCGGTTCGGGGTCTCGATCGACCGGATGTCCGTGTCGGCCTCCGCCGGTACGCCGCTGGCCGAAGTACTGGCCGCGGTCGAGCGATCCACCGCTGACGTGATCGTGCTCCGCTACCCGGCCCGCGAGAACACCTGGTTCGCCGCGCTGGCCAGCGGCCCGCGCACGGCGCTGCTGGCCGACACCGTCGTCTGCTGGTCGCTGCCGGCCGGCAAGGGCCGACGGCCGGCGCCACTGGCCGGTTTCACCACCCAGGTCGAGCGGGAAGCCGACGACGAGCTGGTGGATGACCTGGTCGCGGACGTCTTCGGTGACTCCGGCAACCACTACTGCTCCAACCCCGTCTTCGACCGGGCGCGCGCACTGGCCGGGCAGCAGGAGTGGGCGCGGCGACGGATCGCCGAGGTCGGTGCGGTCGTGCTACGCGGTCCGGACCGTCGGGTGCTCGCGCTGGCGGCGCTGGACGAGCAGCGCTCCTGGACCGAGATCCAGCTCGCCGGGGTCGCACCGGCCGAGCAGGGCCGCGGGCGGTACGGTCACCTGCTGGCAGCTGTCGAGGACACTTGTAGCACCCGAAGGCTGGTGGTAACGGCCCAAGCCCATCAGACTGGTATCCAACGCATCTGGGCTCGGTACGGCTTCGAGCCAGTGCATAACCTACTGACGGTGCATCTCGTTGCGGCTACGTAGGAGTGAGCTGGGGGCCCACGCACCACTGACCGCAGGAGAGGGGACACCGAAGTGACGCCGCGGTTGAGCGTGGTGGTGCCCTTCTACGGCGTCGGCGAGTACCTGGGCGACTGCCTGGAATCGATCGCCCGGCAGTCCTGGACCGACTTCGAGGCGATCCTGGTCGATGACGGGTCTCCGGACGACAGTGCCGTCGTGGCCAAGGCGTTCTGTGACACCGACCCGCGGTTCCGGTTGATCCAGCAGGACAACGCCGGCCCCGGCCCGGCCCGCGACCGTGGCATCCAGGAGGCGCAGGGCGAGTACCTGGCGTTCGTCGACGGCGACGACCTGGTCTCCCGGTACGGCTTCGCCGCCCTGGTCCGGACGCTGGACCGGACCGGCTCCGATTTCGCCGGTGGCAACGCCCGCCGGTTCAACAACAGCTTCGGCGTACGCCCGTCCTGGCTGCACAAGCAACCGTTCGCCCGGGTACGGCATGCCACGCACGTGACCGAGTTTCCGGATCTGGTACTCGACCGGATGCTCTGGAACAAGGTGTACCGGCGCTCGTTCTGGACCGAGTACGGCTACACGTTCCCGCCGATCCGGTACGAGGACTACCCGGTCGCGCTGAAGGCGCACCTGGACGCGGTGACCGTCGACACGATCACGCAGGCCGTGTACTACTGGCGCGAGCGCGAGTCCGGCGAGTCGATCACCCAGCAGAAGTTCCAGCTCGGCAACATCCGTGACCGGGTCACGTCGGCCGGCATGGTGATCGACCTGGTCGAGGACTCCGTACCGGTGGTGCGCCGGCGCGTACACGCGCACCTGGCGCAGATCGACGTACTCACGCTGATGTCCGCGTTCGGGACTGTTCCGGCGGACCAGGAGCAGAACCTGGTCGATCTGTCGCGTGAGCTGCTCGATCGGCTCGACGAAGAGGTCCTGGCCAAGACACACCGCTACGACCGGATTCAGCACGCCGCACTGCGGTCCGGTGACGTCGACCTACTCAGGCGACTGGCGGTGTTCCGCAACTCCGGCGGTCTGCGCGGGGGCGCCCGCGCGGTGTCCCGGCCGCGCCGGTCACGACAGCTCGACTACAACTACCCGGGGCGCGGCGAGTCCGTCGTACCCGACTCGCTGTACCGGCTGCGTGAACAGGACCTGACGCTGGCGACCAGCGTGCGGGCGGTGGCGTGGGTCGACGGCGGTCTGTCGGTCAAGGGCACTGCCGAGATCCGCCACCTGGCCACAAAGCGCTCCTCGAACGTGGAGATCGCGCTGGAGGTCGGCGACCTCTCGTACCCGTTGCCAGTACGCCGGTACGAGACGCTGGACCTGCACGGGGAGACCACGCTGGTCGGGTTCGAGGTAGTGGTGAACCGGGAGCTGCTCGCGAAGTGCACTGGTGCGCCGGCGCACTTCGCCGTACAGATGCGGTCCGGTCGCCGCGAGCGGAAGGGCATGCTCGGCGGACAAGGACCAGGCAGCCCTGGTTGGCCGCCTGGTGCGTGGCTCGATGAGACCAGCTGGATTCAGCCTGGTCCAGGCAAGGCAGGGTGGTTCTCGCTGCGGCGACTGACCGACCCGTGCCGGCTGACTTCTGTCGAGCAGACCGCCGACGAGCTGGTGCTGCGCGGTCACGCGTCATTCGACGAACCGTCGCTCGTACTCAGTCGGCCGATTGTCGGCGGCGACGAGGAGATCCCGCTGGAGCTCGACGGACGCGACTTCACCGCGCGGCTGCCGATCCAGCACATCCTGGACGCGGCCAACCCGGACGATCCGTTCGGGCAGCGGACCACTCGGGTCTTCCGGATGCGCGGACTCGAGCAGGTACCGCGGGTGCTGCTGTGGACTGCCGGCGACACCGCGGTCTCCCGGACTGTCAACGGCCGCGTGGTGACGCTGACCCGGTCTACCGGTGGGTACGTGAACCTGCACGAGTCACCGATCCGGACCACGGCCACGTACGCCAGTACTAGTGACAACCAGCTGGTCGTGCGCGGTACGGACGGCCGTGACGTCACCTTCAGCTGGCGGCGGTACTTGGCCGAGTCCGACGACCACCTCGACGTACCGTGCCGCCGGACCGGGTCCGCGGACGGATGGTCTGCCGAGGTGGACGTGGACGCACTGATCCCGGTTACCGCGGTGAAGCAGTCTGTCGACCCGTTGGCCGGACTGGCCGACTGGATTCTCTTCGCGACCTCCCCTGATGGTGAGGCGCACGCCGTTCAGTGCGAGCCGTTCCTGTGCAGCCGGTTGCCGTTGGCGATCACGCACGGGGCGCACGCGCTCGCCGTACGACCACATGCCGGCACTCTGCACGTCGAGGTGCGCTGATGCATCACCACAACCACTACTACGGCCAGACGCACATCCTGTCGCGGTACGCCGGATTCGACTTCGACCACCCGCCACGGCTGCGCGGGTATCTGCAGCACGGCTGGAACATCGGCTGCGGCTGGAACCCGGTGCACGAGTTCTACGACGGCGCCTGGCGGTTCACCTGGAGCGACGCGCCGAAGCGCCGCGGGCACTCGCTCGGCCGACGGAACTACCACAGCATCGGCGCGCCGTTCCTGTATCTGACCGAGCTGGAGCCAGAGCCGGAGCCCGACCCCGACTCCGAGGAGCCGCCGGTCGAGCGTGAAGGCACGCTGTGGTTCCTGTTCCACGGCTGGGAGGGCGGCAAGATCCATGGCGACCACCAGCGGCTGATCGACGAGATCCGCGAAACCGAGCCGGGCCCGGTCACGTTCAGCCTGTACTACACGGAGTACGACCGCCCCGAGGTCCGTGGGTTCTACGAGGACGCCGGGTTCCGGGTGGTGTCGTTCGGCAAACGCGGATTCTCGTACGAGGGAACCGAGCGGCGGTTCTTGTTCAAGCAACTGGCCGAGCTGCGCAAGCACAAGCGGGTCGCGGCCAACCGGTTGTCGACCGCGATCTTCTACGGTGTCGCGGCCGGGTGCGAGCCCGCGGTGTACGGCGACCCGATGGAGATGGACGGCGAGAACCCGCTGTTCGGCGGGCAGAGCCGGATCGAGCGGCTGTGGCCGGAGATGCTCGGCAAAACCGTCGACCTGGAGGCCGCCCGCGCCACCACTGACCTGGAGCTGGGCAGGCCGTGGATGATGCCACCGGCAGAACTGCGAAGCCTGTTCGATTGGAGAGAGCGTGTCTGAAGTCCAGGTCGTCCGCGGGGAGATGCAGCCGTGGACCGATCACACGACCGCGCGGCCGGCGCTGGCGGCTTTGCTGACCGAGGTGGTGCCGGCCAACCGGCGTACGCTCGTGCTCGGGCCGCATGCCCCGGAGCAGCTCGAGTCGGTGCTCGCGCATTCGGCGGACGTGACGATGCTGGTTCGCTCGGTTGCCGACGCGCAGCGGCTGAGCGCGGACTTCGGGCCTTGTCTGCAGGTGATCGCCGGCGCGCTCGACGGGCTGAGTGTCGAGCCGTTCGACGTGATCATCGCGACCGACGGGCTGGACCGGGTGCTCGGGTACGACAGCGCCGACCTGAACTGGAGTGAGCGGCTGGCGGCCTTGTCCGCGCTGACCGCGCCGGATGCGGTCGTTGTCCTCGGCCTGGAGAACGAGTTCTCGCTGCTGAACCTGCTGGACAGCCGCCCGGCCGACGAGCGGCACGGCGACGACGAGTGGCGCCCGCTGCACGACGACCCGACCCGGCCGGTGTCCGTCGAGCAGTTCAGGACCGCGCTGCCGTGGAGCGCCGAGGTGTACGCGGACTTCGGCGGGCGTGCTTTCATCCGCGCCGACGTTGCCGCCGCGGCGCGTCCCGGAGAGCTTCCTACTCGACTCGCGGGCGCCGCCCTGGAGTCGGTCCCCGTACCCCTCCTCTCCCCGCCCGCCGACGGCCTCGACACCGCCGCCCGCGCCGGCCTCCTCCCCGCCGTCCCCACCGCCTGGCTGGCCGTCACCGGCGCCACCCCCACCCAGGACATCTACGCCCAATCAGCCCACTCCGCCCTGACCGCCACCCAAACCCTCACCGGCTGGGACACCAGCATCACCACTCCTGCGCCGAGCACTGAGGTGGATGAGGAAGCAGCCGAACCAAGCGATGAAGAGCTGTCTTTTGATGGTTCGGTGGTGCCGGCGGTGGTGTCGGCCGGGGTTTCGGTTGAGAGTGTGTTGTTGCGGCTTGCCGCAGCTGAGGACGTGCCGGGTTTCCGGAAGCTTGCGGCCGAGTTGGGGGAGTGGGTAGGCGACTCCCGCGTGCTCGTCCGCTGGGACGACGTAGTAGTCGACGGCGGCACCTTCGCCTTCGGGGTCTCGCCGTGGGTAGCCGCGGACGTAGTAGCCAAGGAAGACCTGCTTGCCGCCGCCTGGTACCGGTTCCACGACCGGATGATCACCCGCCACCGCCGGCACCCCTGGCCGCCGTGGATGATCGGCGACGACCTGGTCTCCGCCTGGCTCGGCATGTCCGGGGTCGAACCGCCGGAGCATCTCCAGGCGACCTCGCCGGACGCCCTCCCGGCCAGCACCGAACAAGTTGCCCGAGGCAAAGAACTCGCCGCCGCCCTGGCCGTCGCGGTGGAGACGAACACCGACCTCGTCGACCTGCGGACCAGCCTCGCCGCCGCCGAGGAAGCCCGTCAGGAACTGTTCGAGCTGAAGGGCCACGTGTACGGCCTGGAGCGCACGCTCGGTTTCCGGAACAAGGCGATGAAGACCCGCGAGAACCGGATCCGCGAACTCCGCGGCCAGGTGCAGAAGCTGAACGTCGCGCACGAACGCATCCGCGGCTCGCGGACGTACGCCGTGTCCCGGGTGATCTTCCACGCCGCGCAGGTCCGCAAGCCGAAGACCGTCGCCCGCAAACTCGCCCGCAAGATCCGGAAGAGATGACGGCGCCACGCCTGAGCGTGGTAGTTCCGTTCTACAACGTGGGGGCATACATCGGGGACTGTCTGGATTCGATCTCGCGACAGACGTTCGCCGATTTCGAGGCGATCCTGGTCGACGACGGATCGCCGGACGACAGCGCGGTGGTGGCGAAGGAGTTCTGCGGCCGCGATCCTCGGTTCCGGGTGGTGGAGCAGGCGAACGCGGGCCTCGGCCCGGCGCGGAACACCGGCGTCGAGCACGCGTCCGGCGAGTACATCACCTTCGTCGACAGCGACGACCTGGTCACTCGGCACGGCTTCGCGCTGCTGTTGCGGGCGCTCGACCAGACCGGATCGGATTTCGCCGGCGGTAACGCGCGCCGCTTCAACAACAGTTACGGCGTACGCCCGTCCTGGCTGCACGCGCAGGCCTTCACCGCCGACCGGCTGGCCACGCACGTCTCCGAGACGCCGCAGCTCGTGCTGGACCGGATGGTGTGGAACAAGGTGTACCGCCGCTCGTTCTGGGACGAGTTCGGCTACAAGTTCCCCGCGATCCGGTACGAGGATTACCCGGTCACGCTGAAGGCACACCTGGAAGCCGTCACCGTCGACACCATCGCGGCGCCGGTGTACTTCTGGCGCGAGCGTGAGTCCGGCGACTCGATCACGCAGCAGAAGTTCCAGCTCGCGAACATCCGGGACCGCGTCATCTCGGCCGGAATGGTGCTGGACGAGGTCGAGGACGCGTTGCCGACGGTCCGCCGGCGCGTACATGCGCATTTCCGGCAGATCGACCTGCACTCGATCCTGTCCGCGTACGGGACGGTCCCGCCGGAGGAGGAGCAGCATCTCGTCGAGCTGACGACCGAGCTGATCGACCGGTTGGACGACGACGTGCTCGCGAACTCGCCGCGGGTCTCACAACTACAGTTCGCGGCCGTACGCTCCGGTGACATCGGGCTGCTCCGCGAGGTGGCGCTCGACCCGGATGCCGCGCAGGACCACCTGCAGCTGACGAAGACCGATCTGACGCTGGCGACGAGCGTCCGTGAGGTGACCTGGATCGACGGTGAGCTGGCGATCCGCGGCACCGCCGAGATCCGGCATCTGCAGAGCAAGCAATCGGCGTTGCGGATCGGGCTGGTGATCGCCGGCCGGAACCACCGCCTGCCGGTGCGGCGGTTCACCGCGACCGATCTCCGCGGTGAGGAGAACCTGGTCGGGTTCGAGGTCCGGGTGAGTCGCCGCCTGCTCGCCAAATGTACGGCCGGCCCGTCGCACTTCGACGTCCGGCTTCGTGCCGGTGCGGTCCGGCGGCGGGACAACCTGCGCGGGCAGAAGGCGGGCAGCCCGGGCTGGCCGCCGGGCGCGTGGATCGACGACACGAACTGGATTCAGCCCGGTCCGGGAAAGGACGGTGCGTTCGCCGTCCGCCGACTGTCCGATCCGTGCCGGTTGACTTCGATCGAGCAGACGCCCGAGGCGCTCGTACTGCACGGGCGGTCCGCGTTCGAGGAGCCGAAGCTGTTCGTCAGCCGGCCGCTGTCCGGTGGTGAGGAGGCGCTGCCGCTGGAGGTCAGCGGGCGGGACTTCACCGCGCGGTTGCCGATCGCGCCGATTCTCAAGGAGATCAACCCGGACGACCCGTTCAGCCAGCGGACCACCCGCGCCTTCCGGATGCGTGGGCCGCAAGGGCGGGAGCAGGTACTGCTCTGGACGGCCGGTGAGCGGTTGGTTTCGCACGCCGAGGGCGGGCGAGTGGTGATGCTGACGCGGTCGACCGGCGGGTACGTGAACCTGCACGAGTCACCGATCCGGATGACCGCCACCGCAGCCGTTGTTGCGGGCAACATGTTGGTGGTGCGCGGTCCGGACTGGGATGAGGTCGAGTTCAGCTGGCGCCGGTACCTGCCGGACTCTGATGACCACGTCGACGTCCCATGCCGGCGTACGGTGTCGGACGACGGCTGGGTGGCAGCGGTGGAAATGGCGGAGCTGGAGCCCGCGGAATGGATCCTGTTCGCCACGACGACGGAAGGCACCGCCTTCGCCGTTCAGTGCGAGCCCTTCCTCTCCAGCCGGTTGCCCCTGATGATCCCGCACGGCGGTAGGACTCTCGCCGTACGCCCACTTGCCGGGACGCTGCACCTTGAAGTGAGTTAGCGTCGCGCGACCAGGAGTTGGTGGGTGGTTGGCAAGTCCAACGAAGCTCCGTCGGGGGTGCTGATTGCGGCGACGGGGGCGATCCGGTTGGTGACCACCCAGTCGTTGCGCCACGCCTTGGAGGCTGGGTCGATGGTGAAGCCGGCGCGTTCGGCGACGGCGCACCAGCCGGCGAAGTCGAGACCGCAGAACTGTTCGTGCGTCTCGCTCAACCAGTTGTCGACGTAGTCCTTTCGGGTCAGAAAGTCCATCGCATCGGCCAGTCGGAGGACCAGGCCGTCGCCGCGCTGCTGATAGCCGAACGGGACCTTCGCGTTCCGCCGGAAGTCGTGGGCGAACTGGAAGAACCGCGCCCGGGTGGAGAGCCCGGTGATGTACGCCGCCGGGTCCCCGAGTTTCTCCAGCTCGGCGACATACTCAGGGTTGTCGCCATCGCTGTCGTCCAATTGGAGTACAACCTGGCGATCAGGCTCGTCAGGTCCGCAGACATCGGAGTTGATCCAGACACCGTGCGGTGCGGTGTGTACGAAAAGCGCGTCGGCGAAGCGTTGTACCGTCGCCGGGCGCGATCCATCGGCGTACGACCAGATCTCGTGGGTCAGGGCGAGCGTCAGCGTGGTGTCGATCGATCGGGGTGGAAAGACGGCCGAACCGAGCATGTTCCGCTGATAGAAATACACGTTCGGGTTGGTGAAGACGCCTTGTTCTTTCTTGTGCACGCATTCCGCGTACAAGTGCCGCGCGACTTCGACGCCGATCAGGTCCGACTCGTGGAATCGTGGGTCCCGATCGACGAGCTGCAGAGTCGCGCCGGTGGCACAGCCGATGTCCAAGATCCGTCCCGGCCGGACAAAGTCCTTGATCTGCAGCCATTTCCGGTCCGCGGCGGTTTCGAACGCATCGGCGTACGTCTTGTAATCGCGGGTCGTGGTGAGTCCACCGTCGTCACCCACGACCGGGTCATTCACGCAACGCGCGACGTGCGCGTCCAGCGCGTACCGTTCGAACACGTCCACGGTCGCGGGATGCGCCAGCTCCTTCCACTGCTCGTTGCCTGCAGCAATCATCAGCAGTACGTCCCAGGGTCGCGGTGTACCGTCCGGCTCGACCCCGATCACCGGAAACCCCAGTTTTTCGTACAGTTTGCCGACTTCCGGCGTGGAGCACGCCACCACCGTGTTCGCGGGCGTCAACCGGACAAGGTCATCCGTGCCCGCCTCGACTGCTTTGACCGTCACTTCGGCGAACTCATCGGTCGGCGGCGTATCCACCACCCCCACCACCAACGACCGAATCCCCTCCACCACACTGAACCGCTCAATCGCGGCTTCCCGCCGGTCGAACCCCACCGGATTCCGCTTGGTCGTCTGATGGTTGGCCGAAGTCACCGCCCACACCACGGTCCGCCCACCGAACCCCCGCAAGAACTCCCCCTGAAACCGGGTCAACACATGATGCCGGCCCGGAAACAGCAAATACATCAGAGCAGGTCCCAGGTGAGGGGGGTGCCGGCTTTTGCGTCGGTGCGGAAGGGGCGGCCGGCTACCTGGGGGTAGAGGTCGGGGGCGAGGCCGCCGGCTGGGCGGATGGAGCGGACGTTGTCGGGGGTGATGGGGTCGCCGGCGCGGACGTCCGTGGTGACAAACAGGGAGCGGCGGAAGCGGAGTACGTTCTGTTCGGCTTGTTTCGGGCCGATCACGGGCTCGCCCAAGGCCAGCTGGGCGACTCGGGTGCTTTCGACCAGGGACTCCAGCTCCCACGGCTCCAGCGAGAAGGCCGAGTCGACACCGCCGTCGATGCGTTTCAGCGTTACGTGCTTCTCGATCACGGTCGCGCCGAGGGCGACGGCGGCAACCGCGGCGCCGATGCCCATCGTGTGGTCGGACAGGCCGACCTGGACACCGAGGGCGTCGCGGAGCACCGGGATGCCGCGCAGGTTGGACTGCTCGGGCGGCGCGGGGTAGCTCGCCGTACACGACAGCACGATGATCTGCTCGTTGCCGGTCGAGCGGGCCGCGCGGACCGCCGCGTCGATGTCGGTCAGCGTCGCGGAACCGGTCGAGATGATGATCGGCTTACCGGTCTCGGCCATCCCGCGGACCAGCGGCAGGTCACCGATCTCGTTCGACGCGACCTTGTACGCCGGCACGTTCAGCTTCTCCAGGAAGTCGATCGCGGTCGGGTCGAACGCGGACGAGAACGCGACCATGCCGAGTGAGGCTGCGAGCTCGAAGATCGGCTCGTGCCAGGCCCACGGCGTGTGTGCTTCCTTGTACAGGTCGTACAGCCGGGCGTCGCTCCACAGCTCGTGCTCGGCCGGCAGCCGGAAGGCGGGCAGATCCAGGTCGAGCGTCATCGTGTCGGCGGTGTACGTCTGCAGCTTGATCGCCTGCGCCCCGGACTCGGCGACGGCGCGGACGATGTCCTTGGCCCGTTCCAGATCGCCGTTGTGGTTCCCGGACATCTCCGCGATCACGAACGGCTGGTGCTCCGCCCCGACAGATACGCCGCCGATGTCGATCGTCTTCATGCTTTCCTCTGCTTCTTGCGGTCCTGCTTGCGCAGGCTGATCGGAATCACGGTGATCTCACGCCCGCCGGCGTACCGAGTCTCCGGCGTACCCTCGGTGAACCGGAACCGCCGGTTCATCTGCCGGACCACGGTGTTGTGTTCGAGGACCTCGCCGGTGAGCAGTTCCAGCCCGAGCTCGTCGAACGCGTACTCGGTCGCCTCGCGCATCACCTCGATCCAGGCCGGCAGCGTCGCACCGGTCTCGGCCAGCCCGTCGGCGTCCAGGAAGAACCCCCAGGCGCCGCTGGTCCCGGCCAGGTCGAAGAAGTTCACCACCCCGGCGGGCGCGCCGTCGCGCAGGTAGATCAGCACCCGGCGGCTCGGGTCCAGCGAGGTCTTCGCCCACCAGGCCGCATGCTCGTCCGCGCTGATCTCGTGCGTGGTGATACTCACATCCCGATTGGCCTGCTGATTCCGCATGGTCAGAATCAGGCCGGCATCAGCATCGGTGGCGGTCCGCAGCATGCCCCTAACCTAGCGTCTTCTCATCAAAGCCCTGATGTGTAAACATCTTTCGACTTCACCTTGATCGACGGTCGGAGAGTGACATGAGAGTCTGGCGAGCCATGGGTGTACTGGGCGTGACGGCGGGGTTGCTGATCAGCGGACTCACCGGTACGGCGACAGCCGCCGAAGCTGATCAGCAGAAGTGCGCGCCCAGCGCGAGTACGCCGCTCAGGCAGTTCCGGGCGAGCTGGGTCTCGTCGGTGGTGAACATCGACTGGCCGTCGAAGACGGGGTTGAGCGCCGCGCAGCAGCAGGCCGAGCTGATCGGCTGGCTGGACGACGCGGTTCGGCAGCGTCACAACGCGGTCGTCCTGCAGGTACGCCCGACCGCCGACGCGTTCTGGCCGTCGAAGGTCGAGCCCTGGTCGCAGTACCTGACCGGCAAGCAAGGCGGTGACCCCGGGTACGACCCGCTGGCCTTCGCGGTCACCGAGGCGCACAAGCGGAACCTCGAACTGCACGCCTGGTTCAACCCGTACCGGCTGTCGATGGGTACCGACCTCAACGCGCTGGTACCCACCCACCCGGCGCGGCAGCACCCGGACTGGGTGGTGAAGTACGGCGGCAAGCTGTACTACAACCCCGGCATCCCGGCCGCCCGCAAGCTGGTCGAGGACGCGATCATGGACGCGGTCGCGAACTACGACATCGACGGCGTGCACTTCGACGACTACTTCTACCCGTACCCGGTGGCCGGTCAGACGTTCGACGACGCCGCGACGTTCGCGCGCTACAACGACGGCTACACGAACCTGCAGGACTGGCGGCGGCACAACATCGACCTGCTGATCAGCGAGCTGAGCCAGAAGATGCACGCGCTCAAGCCGTGGATCAAGTTCGGCATCTCCCCGTTCGCGGTCTGGCGGAACAAGGCGACCGATCCGGAGGGCACCGACACCACCGCGGGCGTGCAGACGTACGACGACCTCGCCGCGGACACCCGGAAGTGGGTGCGCGAGGAGTGGATCGACTACATCGTCCCGCAGGTGTACTGGGCTCGTGGCTTCGCGCCCGCCGACTACGACAAGATCGTCCCGTGGTGGGCGGAGCAGGTGCGCGGTACGCACGTCCACTTGTACATCGGCGAGGCGACGTACAAGGTCGGTACGTCGACACAGTCGCCCGGCTGGTCCGTACCCACTGAACTGAGCGACCACCTGGCCCTGGACAGCACGATCCCCGAGGTCAAGGGCAACATCTACTTCTCCGCGAAGGACGTCCGCGCGGACCGCCTCGGCGCGACCTCACTGGTCAACAGCACCTGGTACTCCAAGCCGGCGCTGATCCCCGCGATGCCCGCGCTGGACTCCCGCCCGCCCCTCCCGGCCCACGCCGTCCGCGCGACCCGCACCACGGCCGGCGTACAGCTCAACTGGTCCAGGACGTCGAAGGACACCACGTCGTACGCCATCTACCGCCGCGAGCTCCGTGGCACCGACCACTGCCCCGACAACGACGCCCGCAACCTCCTGACCACCCTCCGCGCGACCGGCCCCACCCAGACCTACACAGACCCCACCGCAACCCCAGGAACCGCCTACATCTACACCGTCACCACCCTCGACCGCCTCGCCAACCAGAGCGTAGGCATCCCAGCAGTGTCGATCCGCTGACGCTAAGGCGACTGGAGCCCCGGCGTGGTGGTGAGTTGCGTTGGGGCTGGGCCGGTGGGGTAGGGCGGGGTGGGTGTGGTTGTGGGTGCTGGTGAAGTGGTTGGGAGGCTGTAGGTGGGTTGGGTGGGGTAGGTGGGGGACGTCGTGAAGCTGGGGGATGTGGTCGAGGTGGGGGTGGGGGTTTTGGTGGGGTACGGGGTTTCTGGTGGGGGTGGGTAGAGCTGGTAGACGCGGACGGTGCCCTGCTGGAATCTGAGGTCGGTCAGTTTGTCCAGGTTTTTGGGTGGGGTGCTTACTCGGTCGTCGAGTAGGAGCCACTGGACGCCGTACTTGGTGCGGAGGGTCTCGAGCAGTTGGCGGGTGGGGTTGGTGAAGACCTCGTCGTTCAGTTTGAGTTGGTCCTGGTTCCAGTACGGGCCCTGGACGGCAGCGGGGTACGTGTCGTCGGCGCGGGTTTGGTACGCCCAGCCCTGTACTAGTACGCGGCGTTCCGTGTAGCCGGCGATCCAGTACGAGCCGGTGCCGCAGTGTGATGACCTGGCCTGATGGCAGTGCACGTTGGTGGCGATACGGTCGTCTGCGCCGGAGTTGCGGCGGATGAAGCGTGCTGCCTCGATACCGCCTGGTGCGATCGACTCGTACTCGGTCAGCGGGGGACTCGCGAACCGGCGTACTGACGCGACGGTCGGCGACACCGTAGTACCGACCAGCACTGCGACAGTGATCACAGCCCACGTACGCCGGGAACCGCGCAGCACCAGCCCGAACACCCCGATACCGATCGCCGCGATCACCAGAGCGACAACCAGGCCCTGTCCGAAGCAACTGGACGAGGTACACGACCCGTCCGACCTGTACCGCCCCCAGTAGATCGCTGCGACACCAATACCCAGCGCCACGGCAGCCACCCAGTACTGCCTGCCCTGCAACGACCCGAGTCCCCAGCTCGCGAGTAGCACGCCCAGTACAAACCCGGTGCGTACGAAGAACAGCTGCGTGTCCCCGTGGTCTGCCAGCAACGATGCACCGAGCAGGGCTGCCACAAAGCCGGCTACCAGGAACACCACCATCGGATCACGTGCCAGCCGCCGCTTGATCAGCAGTGCACCAAACAACGGCATGACCCAACCGACCACGACCACTACGGCAATGACCGTGACAGCACGCCCACCGCCCATCCGGTCCGCCAGACTGTCGAACGTCGCGCCCGGGTCGAACCGCACACTCGATGCGACACCGCGCAGTACGAGAAAGAACGTCAGCGCGTACGCCGCCGCAACGCCAACGCCCAGCAGCAGCGCACGTAGGTTGAGTCGACCGGCCCGAACGGTCAGATAGGTCCACGCGACAGCCAGTCCGGTCGCGTAGACAGGTAGTGCGGTGGATTTCGTCAGTGCAAGTGCGGCAACGAGTACGCCAGCCGCTACAAACAGCCGGAACAGCTGCCCGCGGGTAGTACCGGGTCGGCGCCGCAGTAGCACCGCAGTAACAGCGATCAGGGGCAGCAGCAACACAGTGGAGAACGCCTGCGGCGGATTGGTCAGCTGACCCAACGAAAACGGCCCGTCCGCGAACACCCGGTCGGACACCGCCCACGGCCAAGCCACCAGGTCACCCCCGGCAACCACCAGGCCTGCAGCGATCGGAGCGGCTACTGCACGACCAGTCAGCACCATCGCAACAGCAGCTGCACCTAGTACGGCCAGCAGGATCCAGGCGAACGGCACCATCCGGTGCGTCAGTACGTCCAGTGGCACGCTGGTGATCCAGTGCGCGGACGCGATGTGGTCGTACGCGGCCCAGTGGCCGGTCAGCCATTTCCCATCGGCGTACGGAACGCGCGGCGGGAAGTGGTGAGCCAGCTCACCCGCCAGGGCCAGATTGTGCGGCGCGTCCGTAGCTGGTCGCAGCGCCTCTGGTCCGTTCAGTGGGATGAGCCGTGCACCGACGCGTACGAACCACGCGGCCGCGGCGCCGACCGCAACCATCAGACCGGCGACTGCCCACCAGGGTGTCGGCCGCTCCGGCAGCTTGCGGCGCGGCAGTGCTCGCCACATGCCAAACGCCAGTGCGGGCATCAGCAGCGCCGCGAACGGCAGGTGGAACAGCATCCCGAGCGGGTAGAGCAGTGCCTCGCAGGCGAGCCCGAACGACGTACCCAGGATGACGTCCGCGGCGAACCAGCCGACACCACCGGTCAGCCGCCGCCAGAACATGGTGCCTGGTACGACGATGACCACCAGCAGGTAGCCGAGGTACGCGGCCGGCATCCACGGTGGGTGCTCCTGCAACGCCACGAACCAGGCCAGCGGCAGCACCGGCAGACTCGCCAACGCCGCGGTCCGCCTGCCACGCCCGGCTCTGATCATCGCCAAAGTGTATGAGCCCACACCGTCCACCAGACGGATGCCTTAGGCTTCTTGACTATGAGTTCGGTGGCACGGAGTCGGGTCCGGGAGATGATGGGTGAGGTGATGACGGCCCAGGGCCGGTCGTTGCCGGGCGATGACGCGGCGGACCTGCGGGAGATCGGGTTCCGGTCGCTGGACTTCTCCGAGCTGGCCCTCCGGGTGGAGGACGAGCTGGGGGACGAGCTGAACTTCGACGCCCCCGGGCTGCGCCGGATCGCGACGGTCGGCGACGTACTGGACTTCATCGAGCAACTCCAGTCGGCGTGAGCACGCGGCGCCGTACGACCGCCCTGATCGGCGACGACAACACCGTCGTCGTCGCGGGCAAGCGCCTGACCTGGCGGACCTTGCACAAGCTCCCGCAGCTGCCGTCACCGGCGGCGGTCCTGGTCGACAACGGTGCGGACGCGCTGGCCGCGCTGCGGCACCACGCAGTCCATGGGACCGAGCTACTCGTCGCTACCGAGTCCCGTGTCGACGAGCTGATGCGAGAAGAGCTGGGCGAGTCCGGCTTCGCTGTAGTGCTGCCTGACGGCACGGTGACACCTGCGAAGCTGAGACGAGTCGAGGAGTCCGGTCGGGCCTGGCTACTCACCTCTGGTTCCACGGGGCGGCCGAAACGCATCGGCCACACCCTGGAGACGCTGACTACTGTCACAGGCGATCAGCCGGCCCGTACGTGGCTACTGCCCTATTCACCAGGGACGTACGCCTGGTGGCAGGTCGTCACGCTCTCACTGACTCAGCCGGACCAGGGCCTGGTAGTGATCGAGCCACACGAGCTGGAGGAGTGGCCTGCGGTTGCCACTGAGCACGGCGTCACAGCAGCGTCCGGTACGCCGACGTTCTGGCGGCAGGCGATCTACCGGGACGCGGAGGCGCTGGCTGGGGTACCGCTGGAGCAGATCACGCTCGGTGGTGAGCCGGTTGACCAGGCGATCCTCGATCAGCTCCGGGAGCTCTTCCCGAACGCGCGGATCTCCTGGATCTACGCCTCCTCCGAGGTCGGTGCGTCGATCGTCGTCCACGACGGCAGGGCCGGCTTCCCCAAGGCCTGGCTGGACCGGGACGCCAACCCCGAGCGCCCGGCGCTGTCGGTGGAGGGCGACGAGCTGATCATCCGCTCGCCGCACCACGGTGCCGGTCTGGTCGGCGCGGTACGCACCGGCGACCGGGTCGAGTACGACGGCGACCGCGTACTGATCACCGGGCGGCTGGACAGCGACGAGATCAACGTCGGCGGCTCCAAGGTGTCGGCCGGTGTGGTCCGCAACGTGTTGATGGGACACCCGGGCGTGTCCTGGGCGCGCGTCTTCGCTCGCAAGGCCCCGCTGGTCGGCCGGATGGTCGCCGCCGAAGTAGTGCCGAACCCGGCGCTCGGTCCGATCACCGACGCCGACCTGGTCCAGTGGTGCTCCAGCCGGCTGCCCGACTACGGCGTACCGCGCCGGATCAAGTTCCTCGACCAGATCCCGCAGAAGGAAACCCTGAAGAGCGATGTCTGAAGTCAGCGTTGTCCCGCCCGCGTCGGTGGTCCTGGTGTCGGGTGGTTCCCGTGGCCTCGGCCTGGCGATCGTCACCGACCTGCTCGCGTCCGGCCTGAAGGTCGCGGCGTTCGCGCGTACGGTCACGCCCGAGCTGACCGCGCTCGGCGAGAAGTACCCGGAGCAACTGCACCACGGGTCGGTCGATGTGAACGACGCGGCCGCCGGGCAGGCGTTCGTGAAGGCGGTCGAGGCCAAGCTGGGGCCGATCGACGGCCTGGTCAACAACGCGGCCATCGGTCAGGACTCGCTGCACGTCCACACCTCCGCCGATCACCTGGCCCAGATCATCCAGACCAACCTGACGTCGCCGCTGGTGCTGACGCGGTTCGTCCTGCGCCGCATGCTGGCCAAGGGCCTGAAGGGCCGGATCGTCAACATCACCTCGATCTGCGCCCAGCGCGGCTACCCGGGCCTGGTGGCGTACTCCGCCACGAAGGGCGGCATGGACGCGGCCACCCGCTCGCTCGCCCGCGAGCTCGGCGGCCGCATCCTCGCCAACGCGGTCGCGCCCGGCTTCTTCGCGTCGGAGATGTCCGCGGTCCTCGGTCAGACGCAGCTCGACCAGATCGTCCGGCGCACCCCGACCGGCCACCTGACCGAGCCGGACGACGTCCTCCCCGTCGTCCGGATGCTGCTGCTCGACAACACCAACATCAACGGCCAGGTCCTGACCATCGACGGTGCTGCCTCGATCTAGTCCGTACGATGTTCTAGGGCTTGATGTTCTGGTTCCGGTGGAACACGTTGGCCGGGTCGTACTTCCGCTTCAGCTCCACCAGCCGCCCGTACTTGCTGCCGTACGCCGCCCGCAACCGCTCCGTGTCGAGATCGGCCATGCCGTTCACGTAACTGCCGATGCCGATCGTGTACGGCTGCAACGCCGACCAGAACATCCGCGTCCAGCTACGTTCCGCGTCGAGTGTCTCGAGCTGGGGCGTGGTAGCGATGATGAACATGGCGTACCGCTCGGTACGTTGCCCGCTGAACGCAGTGGCGTCGTCCGCGGTCTCCAGGTACGCCTGGTCGAGGTGGTAGAGCATCGAGACGGACAGCGGTGACGTCTTGCGCGGCATCTGCTCCGTAATCACGGCGATGGCCTCGTCGGACAGCTGTTCGAGGTACGTGCCCTTCTCGTAGTGGTACATCCCCCAGGCGTTCGGTTCGTCGAGCAGTTGCTGGACGGCGGCGTACGGCATCGGTGTCGCGAACTCAAAAAGCGGTGGCACCAGCTGGCGTACCTGCTCCATCGCCTCGGCGTGCTGCTCGGCCGATCCGAATCCGACCACGATCAGCGCGTACCCGAGTTTGAACTGATGCTCGTCCGGTACGAACGGCGCCGGCGGTGCGTTCAGGCAGGCGATCATCGCGTTGACCTCACGTGGCAACGCCGGAATCACCTCGCGCGCCGCCCGGAGTAGCTCAGCGCCACGCTCCTGGCCCCAGAAGGCGAGGCCGTAGTGAACGATCGGCCCGACCTCATGCAGCCGGAACTCGAACTCGGTGACCACTCCGAAGTTCCCGCCGCCACCGCGGACCGCCCAGAACAGGTCCGGGTTTTCGTCCGCGGCCGCGCGCAGCGCCTGCCCGTCGGCGGTGACGATCCGTACCGACTCCAGGTTGTCGATGCTGAGCCCGTGCATCCTGGTCAGCAGCCCCATGCCGCCGCCGAGTGTCAGCCCACCGACTCCGGTGTGGCTGACGACGCCAGCTGGTACGGCCAGGCCATGCTCTTGCGTGGCGCGGTCGAGGTCTCCGAGCAGTGCACCACCGCCGGCCCGGGCGCGCCGGGCGGCCGCGTCCACCGAGACGTGGTTGAGCAGGCTGAGGTCGATCATCAACCCACCGTCGACCGACGACAATCCGGCCATGTTGTGGGCGCCGCCGCGGACGGCGATCTCCAGTCCCTCGGCCACCGCGTACCGTACGGCCGCCTGGACATCCGCTTCGGAGCGTACCCGGGTGATCACCGCCGGCCGCCGTTCGTGCTCACTGTTCCACAGCCGTCTCGCGCCGTCGTACCCGTCCTCGCCGGGTATCAGCACCGGTCCTTCCAGCGCCGCGCGCAGCGCGTCGACACCGGATTCCGCAAGCTGAGTCATTGCCGTTCCCCCTTGCCCTGCTGCCAGGCCTGATGCCTGACCCCCACGGTCAGCATCCTGAGCTCCGGGTTTGTCCACAAGGGAACGGATTCCCGTTTGGGCGGGAACTTCGGTGAGTGTCAGACTCGTCCGCGTGAGTGACGAGGAGATCCGGCAATTGTTGCCGGTCACGGCCGCCGTGGTTGCCGTGCGTGACGATCGTGCCGACGCGCACCTGGCCCAGCTGGGTGCGTACGACGAGCGCGACCAGGCGCAGGTGGATCGGTGCGTGCAGGACTTCCTCAGCGAACTGCTCCGCGCGGCCTGGGAGCGTGGCTGGACTCCGGCCGATCTCGTTCAGCACGGCCGGCGCACGCTGGACCCCGGCGGCGAGCCGCTGCTGCTGGCCGCGATCTCTTCCGAGCACCTGAGATATCGAGTCGCCACTATCGATCCCCGCTGGCTGGACCAGCTGGACGAGTTCGATGTCCGGCAGCCCTTCGCCAAGCTGAGCCTGACCGCCTGGGCCTCCGCGGCGCGCGTCGGCCGCTACCTCACCCTTCACCACGCCTTGTTCGTGGCCGGTTTCCTTCAGACATTGCCCGTACTCGCTCGGCTCATCCCACTACCGGGTACGCCGATGCGCCGCGAGCAACCGGCGGTACCGGCGAACGGCCTTCCGGCGAGCGGGAAGATGCTGGCGCGGATCCGTGCGCTGCTCGCGAAGGCGGAAGCGACCGAGTTTCCCGAGGAGGCAGAAGCCCTGTCCGGCAAGGCACAGGAGCTGATGGCCAAGTTCTCCCTCGACAGCGCGTTGGTGCAGGCGGAGGTGGAGATCCCGGACGACTCTGCCGCCTGCCGGATCTGGCTCGATACGCCGTACGTGTCGGCGAAGGCGCAGTTGGTGGGCGCGGTCGCCGCGGCGAATCGATGCCGGACAGTCGTGATCGAGGACCTGGCAGTGGTGACGATCGTCGGCGCCGAGCTGGATCTTCGGCACACCGAGCTACTCAGTACATCCCTGCTGGTACAGGCGAACCGGGCGATGCTTGCCGCTGGCAAACATATCGGGCATCGGGGTGAGTCCAGGACGAGGTCGTTCCGGCAGTCGTTCCTGATGGCGTACGCGCAGCGGATCGGCGAGCGGCTCGAGCAGACCGCCGCGGCGACCCAGGCGGCCGTGTCCGAAGCGGATGCGGGCCGATTGCTCCCGGTGCTGGCGAAACGGGAGGAGCAGGTGGACGCGCTGTTCACCCAGCTGTTCCCGAACACGACGACCCGGCGGACGCGGATCACCAACGGCGCCGGCTGGGAAGCAGGACTGACCGCTGCCGACCAGGCTCAGCTGGAAGCGCGAAGGCAGGTACGCCGATGAAGATCGATGAAACCGGCATCCCCGGTGTGCTGCGGATCGAGCTGGAGGTCAAGGCCAATCCGGACGGCTGGTTCAAGGAGAACTTCCACCGGGAGAAGCTGGCATCGCTCGGGATGGACGTCGTCCAGCACAACGTGGCGTACTTCGCCGAGCCGGGGATCGTTCGGGGCATCCACGCCGAGCCGTGGGACAAGTACCTGTCGCCGTCGTCCGGCCGGGTGTTCGTCGCGCTCGCCGATCTGCGTGCGAACGACACGTTCGGCCGGGTCGAGACCTTCGAGCTCGGTACGTCCGACGCGCTTTTCGTACCGCGCGGCGTCGGGAACTCGTTCTGTACGCTGGCCGCGCACACCACGTACAACTTCCTCGTGAACGAGCACTGGTCGCCGGAGCGGATCACGGTCGACCTGTTCGATCCGGAGCTCCGGATCACCTGGCCGTACGAGCGCGCGCGACTGAGCTACACCGAACGGGACGCCGGCAACCCGCCGCTCGCCGAAGTCAGGACGCGGCTGGGGTCTTGGCCGGCCTGAGGCCGCAGAGCACGATGTCGAGCAGCCGGTTGGCCTGTTCGGTTTCCATGTCGCGGCCCATGTTGATCCCGCCGACCAGCCGCATGATGTCCATCAGCTCCAGCTCGGGCCGGACGTCGCCGGCCGCCTTCGCCTTGTCCAGCAGCAGCGCCCCGGCCTCCTGGACGTTCACCTTGCAGGACTGGAAGAACGGCGAATCCTTGCCCAGCGCAACGGTCAGCTCGGAGGCCAGGCTGCCCTTGGACAGCCCGTAGCCGAGGAAGCTGCGCAGCCACGCGGCCAGCGCCTCGAACGGCTCGAGCTGCCGGTCGAACTCGTACGCCCGGTCGCAGACCGACTGGATCTCCTCGACGTAGACCGCCTCGAGCAGCGCCGTCCGGCTCGGGAACCGGCGGTACAGGGTGCCGATGCCGACGCCGGCCCGGCGGGCGATCTCCTCCAGCGAGGTGTCGGTGCCGTGCTCGGCGAACGTCTCCCGGGCAGCGGTCACCAGCCGGTCGTAGTTCCGCGCGGCGTCCGCGCGGGCCGGCCGCGTGCACGGCAGTGGTTGCGGCGCCATCCAGCCTCCTCCACACGAGTTCCGCCACAATAACGCTTGCAAAGTGGAGGGTGCCTCCGCATCGTATCCGGAGGAGCGCTCCGCTTTCTCTCTCAACTGTAACCCCATGGGGGTAAGGAGCAACAAATATGTCGGCAACATCAGTCGGTTCCGGTACGCCGGTCCGGCGGCCGGGGGTGGTTCTGGCGGTCATCCTGGTCACCCAACTGATGGTGATCCTGGACGGCACCGTGGTGAACATCGCCATGCCGCACATTCAGCAGGCCCTGCACTTCAGTCCGTCCAGCTTGTCCTGGGTCCAGAACGCCTACGCGCTCGCCTTCGGCGGGTTGCTGCTGCTCGGCGCCCGCGCCGGTGACCTGCTCGGTCGCCGCCGGGTCTTCATCACCGGTATCAGTGTCTTCACGCTGGCCTCCCTGCTCGGCGGTCTGGCGCCGAACGCGGAGCTACTGCTCGCCGCGCGGGTGCTGCAGGGCATCGGTGGTGCCATCGCCGCACCGGCGGCGCTGACCTTGCTGATGCTCACGTACCGCGAAGGTCCCGACCGGATGAAGGCACTCGGCTACTACAGCCTGGTGTCGTCCGGCGGCGGCAGCGTCGGTCTGGTCCTCGGTGGGATGCTGACGGACTGGGTGTCCTGGCGCTGGGGTCTGTTCATCAATGTCCCGATCGGCATTGTGCTGGTCTTCGCCGCCCGCCGGGTGCTGACCGAGACCGCGCCGGAGACCGGCCGGTTCGACGTGGCCGGCGCGCTCACCTCCACGCTGGGCATCACCTCGCTGGTGTTCGGCTTCATCCGCGTCGCCGAGTCGGGCTGGTCGTCGCCGGAGGTGCTGGCCGCGTTCGCGGCAGGTGTCGTACTGCTGGTGTCGTTCGTACTGATCGAGCGCCGGGTCAGTCACCCGATCGTGCCGTTGCGGCTGTTCAAGTCCGCTCAGCGGTCGGCGTCGTACCTGACCATGCTGTTGGTGGTCGGGACGATGTTCGGGATGTTCTTCTTCCTCACGCAGTACCTGCAGGGCGTACTCGAGTTGAGTCCGCTCGCGGCCGGTCTGGCATTCCTGCCGCTGACCGGGCTGCTGTTCACCGCGTCCCGCGTCGTACCCAAGCTGGTGGCCCGGATCGACGGAGCGAAGCTGATGCTGGCCGGCTCCGTGCTGATCACGCTCGGCACGATCTGGTTGACCCGGCTCGGTGCACACAGCGCGTACCTGCACGATGTGGTCGGTCCGCTGCTGCTGTTCGGCGCGGGTGCCGGGATGATCTTCATCCCGCTCGTCGGCCGCGCGATCGCGGGTGTCGCACCGGAGGACTCGGGTGCCGCGTCCGGCATGCTGAACGTGGTCCAGCAGGTCGGCGGCGCGCTCGGCCTGGGCATCCTGGTGACGATCTTCGGTACGGCGAGCCGCAACTCGACGTCGACGGTTCCCCGCGAGGTACTGGTCGACGGCGTGCACGCGGCGTTCATCGGCTCGCTCGTCTACGCGGCGGTGAGCCTGGCGATGATCATCGTCACCGTCCGCCCGTGGAACTGGTTCCGGTCGCAGCCGGAGCCGGTCGAGACCTCGGCTCCGGCGGTCGTCGACTCACACGTCTGACGGCATCGGCAGGCTGTAGTTGATGTACTTGGAGTGAGTGATGAAGCCGAGGCCCTCGTACAGGCCGAGCGCACCAGTGGGGTTGTCGGCGTCGACGCCGAGCCCGCCCCGCTGGTACCCGGCCTGTGCGGCCTCGGCGAGTACCTTCGCCAGCGTTGCCCGGGCCAGACCGCGCCCACGGTACGCCCGGCGGGTGCCGACCTGGCCGATGTACAGCTCCCGCACCCCGGTAGCGGCGGTGCTGGCGGCGTACTCGTAGCAGAGCACATACGCCGCGACCGTCTCACCGTCCATCGCCAGGTAGGACTGGGCGCCCCGGAACGCCCGCGTCCCGGTGGTTCGGTTGGCCCAGGTCTCCGGGTCGCGTGGCGTCGAGCCCCAGTGGTCCTGGAACGCCTCGTTGTGCGCCTGCCGCACCGCGTCGTCGTACGCCAGCTCGAACGGGATCACCCGGAACCCATCGGCCACCGGCACCTCAGGTACGGGCTGGTCCAGCGGCCGGCGCATGTCGATGTAGTACCGGACCTCTTCGAAACCGAAGCCACTGAACATGGTCGTCGCACCGACGTTGGTACTGATCGTGCCGGCTGCGACCACACCAGGCACTTCCGGGTGGGTGTCCACGTGCAGCTCTTGTGCCCGGCGGATCAGCCAGCGCACGAGCGCCGTACCCAGCCCCTGCCGGCGCCACTCCGGATGCACTGCACCCTCGGTGCGCACCCGGTCTACGTCCACCACGGCGGAGGAGACGCCGGCCATGCCGAAGCCGACCATCCGCCCGTCGGCCCACAGGGCGACGGTGTCCCGGGCCAGGTCGAGTCCCGGCGCCTCCAGTTGCTCGGTGAGCTCCTCGACTCCGAGGTTCACGCCGTCCTGGTCGACCTTCTCCACATCGGCAGCCAGCACCGCCCACGCCTCGACGTCGCTCTTGCCGAGGGGGCGCGCCTCGATTCCATTCGGCCAGTTCATGGCTTGAAGGTACGGCCTCCACATCGCGACAGCACGTCAATTTGCCCTGAGTTGCTCAGCCAACCAACGCACTGCCATCGGGTACCGGTATTCGATGCCGCCGTGGGTCCCCTCGAACAGCTCGAAGTGCAGCCGCCCGTCGGGTACGCCGGCCTGCCGCGCCGCCCGGTGGAACGCGGTCGCGCCGAGATCGAGGTAGTACTCGTCCTCCCGGCCCGCATCGATCCACACCGCGCGCAGCGAGCGCAGTGCCTCGGCGTACTGCGGCTCCTTCACCATCTCCACCGGGTCGCGGGACAGCCAGCGCGACCAGACCGCCGGGACGATCGCGCCCACGTCGTCGAACGGCAGTAGCACGGTGCCGTCCGGTTCGGCTGAGTACGCCGATGCGTAACCGTAGATCTCCAGTAGGTGCAGGTCCTCGTTCGTGGTCTGTCCGGCCCGGGTTGCCAGCACCTCGAAGTACTTCTCGTAGCTGCCGTCGTACTTGTCCCGCAGTGTCCTGGCCCGGTTCGGGAACTCCGGGCGGTAGCAGACGTCGAACAGCGCGTCGCCGGCATGCGTCGCGAGTGCACCGAACACGTCCGGCCGCAGCAGCGGCGTCACCATCGCCGTGTAGCCACCGCTCGACTTACCGGTGACGGCTCGGTGGTCGCGGTCCGGGATGGTCCGGTAGGTGGCGTCGACCCACGGCACGATCTCGTCACACAGATAGGACTGGTACTGCCCGGTGCCAGGGGAGTCCAGGCACTGGCTGCCGCCGTACCTGGTCCACGAGTCGACGAACACCACTACTGCGCGCGGCACGTTCTCGTCCTGGAACATCGCGTCCAGCAACTCCGGGTACGGCTGCCGGAACGGCACGCGGTTGAACCACATGCCGACGTGTCCGGTGTAGCCCATCGTCACGTAGATGGACGGGTACCGGTCCTCCGACTCGTCGTAGCCCGGTGGCAGGTACACGAGCACCGGGCGCTCGTGTGGATCGCCCAGCGGGTTACCGCGTAGCAGTTCACTCGTGTAGGTCGTCTGTTCCAGGCGACCGGCGAAGTCGACGGACCACGGCAGCATCAGCACCTCCGGTGAGTTACATCGCGTCAGGAGCCTGGATCCCGAGCAGGCCCAGTCCATCCTGCAACACCTGCCGGGTCGCCGTGCAGAGGGCGATCCGGCTTGCTCTGGTCGCTCCGACACTGCTGAGAACGGGGCACTGCTCGTAGAACACCGACAACGCGGATGCCAACTCGTAGAGGTACGTACACAGCTTGTGGGGCTGGAGCGTCTCCGCGACTTGTGTGACCGTCGCAGCGAAGCCAGTGAGGAGGAGGGCGAGCCGCTGCTCCGCAGGTTCTTGCAGCTCGGTTACCTCACCACCTGTTGTTCCAGCCTTGGACAGGAGTCTGGTGAGCCGAGCATGCGCGTACTGCAGGTACGGACCGGTGTTGCCAGTCATAGCGACCATCCGGTCCAGGTCGAACACGTAGTCATTGCCCCGGTCACTCGACAGGTCCGCGTACTTGACCGCACCGATGCCGACTGCCCGTGCAGTCGCTGCCCGATCTACACCGTCCCGTCCGGCAAGCAGTGCGTCCGCTCTGGCGACTGCACTGTCCAGCAGGTCCACGAGCTTGACCGTGCCGCCTGCTCTTGTTTTGAAGGGCTTTCCGTTCGGTCCGAGTACGGTGCCGAACGAGACGTGCTCTGCAGGGACCGTAGTCGGCAGCCAGCCGGCCGTCCGTGCCAGCGTGAAGATCTGGTCGAAGTGCAACGCCTGCCGGTGGTCCACTACGTACACGATCCGGTCCGCGTGCAGCGTACCCACCCGATGCCGTACGGCGGCCAGATCCGTTGCGCTGTAGCCGAAACCACCATCTGACTTCCGGACGATCACCGGCAGCGGACTGCCGTCCCGGCCGACGAATCCGGGCATGAAAGCACACATGGCGCCTTCTGACTCGGTCAACAATCCCTGCTGTTCCAGCTCCGCTACAACTCGCGGCAGGTCGTCGTTGTACGCACTCTCGCCAACCACATCGCTCCGAGTGAGTGCAGAGCCCAGCAGCGCGTACACCTGCTCGAAGTCGTCCAGTGACACATCCACCATGTGCCGCCAGATCGCCCGCGTTGCCGGATCACCTGACTGCAGCAGGACCACTCTGCCGCGGGACAGGTCCGCGAAGCTGCTGTCGGCATCAAAGTGCTTCCGGCTCCGCTCGTACAGCTGCTGCAAGCCAACCAGGTCAAGGGATTCAGCCGTCAGCCCCTCCCCCAGGAGCTGCTCGATCATCATCCCGTACTGCGTACCCCAGTCGCCTACGTGGTTCTGCCGAAGCACCTGATAGCCGACGTGGTTCAGTACGTTGCAGAGCGCGTCGCCGATCACAGTGGAGCGGAGATGACCTACGTGCATCTGCTTCGCTACGTTCGGCTGGGAGTAGTCGACCACGACCCGCTGGCCGTTACTGGTGAATGTCTGCGGTTCGTTGACTGCTCTGGCCAGTGTGGACGGCAGCAGCGTCAGGTTGATGAAACCGGGACCGGCGATGGTCGGCGGCTCACAGAGGTCATCCAGCTGCACGGCGGCGACCAGACGCGCGGCAACGTCCCGTGGCGGTTGGCCGAGCGCATTGCCGAGCCGGAGCGCCAGATTGCTCTGGTAGTGCCCGAACTCGGGTTTGGTGGCCGACCGCAGCTCCGGATCGACATCGGCGTACGACGAGCCGCAGGCGGCCGCAGCGGCAGCGGACAGTCTGGTGGCAAGGACAGGCAGAATCGCGGACATGGCAGAGTCCTTCAAGGAGACGCGACTGGAACAGGCTGGGGTGTTCAGACAGTGCGTCGTCGTCGCAGGCTGAAGCGCACGCGCAGAGCGTGGACGGGCTTCAAGCTGATCGACATGTCAGCCATTATGCACGAAGTACGCCGACGGCGCCGGTGACCGGTCCGCCGGCGGCAGTACGGCCGGTACATCGGTCTCGCCCAGGAGCACCCGGCGTACGACCCGCTCGGCCGCCTGCCCGTCGTCGAACTCACAGAACCGCTCCCGGTACAGCTGGCGGTGCTTGGCCGCCTCCGGACTCGCGAACGTACCGTTCCGCAGCGCGGCGAACAGCTCCTCGGCGGACCGAGCCACCACACCGGGCGGGAAGTCGGTGACGTCGAAGTACGTGCCGCGCCGGCCGCTGTAGAACCCCTGGTCCTCGACGTGCAGCATGATCGGACGGTCCAGGTTCGCGTAGTCGAAGGCGATCGACGAGTAGTCCGTGATCAGTACGTCGGCCGCCAGCATCAGGTCCTCGACCCGTGGGTGCCGGGACACGTCGATCACCCGCCCGGAGTGCGATTCCGGTGCCTTCGACAACGAATAGTGCGTCCGCACCAGCACCCGGCCGTGCTCACCGGCCGCGGACGCCAGCCGGTCCAGATCCAGCTGGATGCCGGAGCCACCGAGATCCATCAAGCCGGTCGGCAACCGAACCGAGTCGACCCCGTCGCGGAACGTCGGCGCGTACAGGATGACGAGGTGTGAGTCGTCGAACCCGAGCGCGGCCCGGATCGCCCGGACGTCGTCGATGCTCGCGGTCAGCAGCCGGTCGTTGCGTGGGTAGCCGTACTCCAACTCCTCGAAGCGCGCCGGGTACGTACGCTCCCAGATCTCCGACGAGTACCGGTTGGAGGACAGGTTGTAGTCCCAGCGGTCGACCTGGCGCATCAGCTCGTCGAGGTCGAGGTCCTGACCGGCACGCGGGAAATGGCGCAGGTCGGTACCCATCGTCTTCAGCGGCGTACCGTGCTGGGTCTGCAGGTGGATCTGGCCCTCGCGTTTGACCAGGCTCTTCGGCCAGTTCATGTTGCTGATGAAGTACGTTGCCTTGCCGAGCAGCTTCTCGTACGCGGGGGAGTCCGCGACCACGTACTCGACGCCTTCGGGGACCGCGCTCAGTTGATCGTTGTCGATCACCCACACGCCGCGGACCTGCGGTGCGAGCTCGGCCGCCTTCTCGAAGATCGCCCGCGGGTTGCAGGCGTACTGCTTGAACCAGTACGCCGCGTACACCGCCAGGTTCGGGTCGAGCTTGCCGCGGCGGAGCAGCTTGCCGACGGCCTTCGGCGGCGTCGACGCGCGCAGCACCCGGGCGCTCAGCTTGAGCGTGGAGTACGTCGCGTAGTCGTCGTGGATGAGCAGCCAGCGCTTGAACCCGCGGGCGGTCCGGTCGGTGCTGTATCCCTCCGGCTTCCAGCGCTTCGCGAACGCGTGCGCGGCGTGGAAGAAGTCGGCCCGGTCGTCGGTGTCGATCCGCTCCGGTTTCGCGAGTACGGCGAGGATGTGGTCGAGTGACCGGTCGAACGCGAACCTGCGCCAGCCCGCCAGCTCCGGATCGGACTGGATGAAGGCGTGCACCCGGTCGTACTGGTCGAAGATGTCCCACTGCCGGCGCCCGCTGGTGGCGTGGATGTTCCCGCCGGTGCGGTGCTGGCGGTAGTGCACGACCACCTTGTCCAACGTGGCGATCCGCTCGGCGGTCAGCATCGTCGAGTACGTCCAGGGGGCGTCCTCGTAGAAGCCGGCCGTGAACGCGAAGCCGTGCCGGGTCAGGAACTCCCGGCGGTACGCCTTGTTCCAGACCACCTCGAGGAAGGTCAGGAAGATCGGCCGCTCGGCCGCCGTGAACACGCCGGCGCCTTCACGGGCGAACGCGTCGTGCCGCTGGTTCCGGACCACGCGCCCGTCCCAGAAGATCCGCTCGTAGTCGAACAGCACGATGTCGGGCCGGCCGGCGCTGTCGATCCGGGCCGCGATCGCCTCCAGTGACCCGGGCTGCCAGACGTCGTCGGCGTCCAGGAACAGCACGTACTCGCCGCGGCACTCCTTCAGCCCAGCGTTCCGGGTCGGCCCGAGACCGAGGTTCTCGTCCAGGTGCACCACCTGCACCCGCGGGTCGGCGGCCGCGTACTCCTCCAGAATCCGGCCGGACGAGTCCCGGTCGGCATCATCAACCCCGATCACCTCGAAGTCGGTGAACGACTGCCCGAGCACCGAGTCCAGACACGGCCGCAACCAGGCCCGCGAGCCATGGCAGGGGACCACGATGCTGAACCTTGGGACGGTGCCGAGCGCCATGCCACGTCATCCTAGGCTGCTGGTATGAGTAGCGATGTGTTCGAGCCTCTGAGCGGGCTGGAAGGGGTCGGGTCGGCGGCTCGGGCGGCGCGGGACGCGGTGGACGTGCTGCTGCGGGATCGTGGTCTGCGCCGGGTCAGCTCGGACGTGACCGCCGAGGCGCTGTTGCGGGGCGCGCACGCCTCCGCGGCACTCGCGGGCAGTACGGCGACACCGGACGACGTACGCCGTGGTGCCGCCGACGGACTGGCCTCCGGCGCGGTCCGGATGACAGCCGAACTGATGACCTTGGCACCGCAGGTGGACACCGCGCCGGTGCAGGTCTGGACCAGACTGCATCAGCTGGCCGCCGCCGACCTCGGCCCGGCCGCCGAGCTCGGCCACCTGCGGACCGCCGCCGAGCCGATCCCGGACGACATCCCCGGCCTGCCACCGGCGCCGGCCGCCGCCGAGATGTGGGAGCGACTGAGCGCGCTCGCGCAGAACCTCACCCGCCCGACCAAGGCACCCGGTCTGGTGGTGGCCGCGATCGTGCACGCCGAGCTCGCCGCGCTGCGGCCGTTCCCGACCGCGAACGGACTCGTCGCCCGGGCCGCCGAGCGCTGCCTGCTGGTTGCCCGAGGCATCGACCCGGTCGCGGTCACGGTGCCGGAGGGTGGTCACTACCTGTTGCGGGCGTCGTACGCGACCGGGCTCACCGACTACACAGAGCGAGGACTGACCGGCGTACGTGACTGGTTGCTGCGCTCCTGCGAAGTGCTGACAAAAGGTGCCGAACTGTCGCCGCTGGTCTCGCCCGCCGGACATGCCGACGGCGCTCTCGAGTGAGAGCGCCGTCGCTGGCACGCCATCCTGGTTACCATGCGTGCACCGGTTTGCCGCCACAGGACTTGGCCTGGGTCGCGCTGCCCGTTTGGGATGGGCTGGTCGCCGCGTGGGTACCGGGCTGGCGTGCAATTTCTCTCCGGATCCGGAGATCCTTTGTGATTCCTTTGTACTCCTGAAACCCCTTTCTGGGAAGGGGATGCAGTGCCTTCATGGAGTTGAGAACAATGAAGCTATCTTCAGCTTTCAGACCGCCCGCGCCCGCCGCCGGTACGCCAGCAGGAGCGCCCCGGCAGCCACCGCCGTGACCACGCCGGCGGCTACCGCGGGTCGCCGGACCCGGCCCACGCGCTCGCCCGGCTCGGCGAACTCCAGCACCGGCCAGCCGCGCTCGACCGCGACCCGGCGCAGCGCCTTGTCCGGGTTCACCGCGTGCGCATGCCCGACCGCCGCGAGCATCGGCTCGTCGGTGATCGAGTCCGAGTAGCCGTACGAGCTCGCCAGGTCGTACCCCTCGACCGCGGCCAGCGCCTGCATCGCGGTCACCTTGTGCGGACCGTACGCGTACTCGGCGATCTCGCCCGTGTACTTGCCGTCGGCAACGACCATCCGGGTCGCGATCACCTTGTCCGCGCCGAGGATCGCCCCGATCGGCTCCACCACCTCGGCGCCGGACGACGACACGATCACCACGTCCCGGCCGGCCGCGTGATGCCGGTCGATCAGCTCGACCGCCTCGGCGTGGATCATCGGCCGGACGATGTGGTCGAGCGTGTCGGCGACGATCCCCTGCACCGTCGCCACGTCCCAGCCGGCGCACATCGCCGAGATGTACTCGCGCATCCGCTCCATCTGGTCGTGGTCCGCGTCACCGAGCAGGTACACGAACTGGGCGTACGCGCTGCGCAGGACGGTCCGGCGGTTGATCAGTCCGCCGGCGTAGAACGGGCGCGAGAACGCGAGCGTGCTCGAGCGGGCCAGAATGGTCTTGTCCAGATCGAAGAAGGCCGCCGATCGAGCCGTACCGGGGTGCGCCATGGACCGAGCATAGGCAGCTGGGAGAAACGCCGAGGCCCCCCGGGCTTTTGTGTCGGCCGGTATCCCGTTAGACTGGGGACCAGTGTGACAGTGGCTCTGTTTCGGGCCCTGGGTGGCGCGATTCGGTTGAGATTCAACTGAGATGTGTAGCACCAGGTCTTAGGGGGTACATAAACCCCTGACAGTGGCAGACTGTCGCCTCCTGAACGGCCCCCGGCTCCTCCCCCCGAGCCCGTGGCCGAAGACGGCCCCCGGTCACCCCCCCGCCGGGGGCCGTCGCCTTTCCTCTTGCAAGTACTGGTAAAGATCTTCGCTTTTATGTATGTGAGAGCGTTCCCATTTTATGCAGGGTCTTGACAATGTAATTGTGTGGTCACACTTTGTAAGGCATGAACCCGCCTGCACACCGCCCCCAGGCAGCGGTCATCATCAGCCTGCTCGCCGTACTCATGGCCTTCCTGGTCCCCAGTTCCGCCGGCGCGGCCGCCAATCTCGTCACGAACGCCGGCTTCGAGTCCGGCACGCTCAGCGGCTGGAACTGTCCGGCCGGCGGGGTGACGACAACCGCTCCCCACTCCGGCACCTATGCCCTTCAGGCCACCCCCAGCGGCAGCGATATCGCTAGGTGCTCCCAATCAATTGCGGTCCAGCCCAATACGGCGTACACGTTGTCCGCCTGGGTGAAAGGGTCGAACGTTTATCTCGGAGTAGACGGCGGCCCTAGTACCTGGACGACCAGCTCCGGCTGGAGTCAGCTGACTGTTCCATTCACCACTGGTGCGTCAGCGACTTCGGTGACGATCTATGTCCACAGCTGGTACGCGCTACCGGCGTACCAAGCTGACGATGTCGTGCTGGACGGTCCGGGTGGGACACCGGACACCACAGCGCCGTCTACGCCTGGTGGTCTGGCTGTTGGCAGTCCTACCTCGAACTCACTGAAGCTGAGCTGGTCAGCCGCGTCAGACGCGAACGGCATCGACCACTACGACGTGGTCCGAGGTACGGGCGCGGCGCAGAGCGTCGGCAACGTGGCCAGCTGGACCGCAACCGGGCTGGCTGCTGCCACCACGTACTCATTCAAGGTCCGGGCGTGTGATCCGAGTGGCAACTGCTCGCCGTACGGCGCGGCTGCGTCCGGCACTACCTCTGACGGCGGTACGAATCCACCTGCAGGCAATCTGCCGGCGCATGTGCTTACCGGCTACTGGCAGAACTTCAACAACGGCGCGACGGTGCAGAAGATCTCTGACGTACCGGCCGCGTACGACGTCATCGCGGTCGCCTTTGCGGACGCGGATGCGGCCAAGCCGGGTGGCATCACGTTCAACCTGGACAGTGCTGGGCTGGGCGGATACACCGTCGCGCAGTTCAAGGCCGACATCGCCGCGAAGCAGGCAGCCGGCAAGAAGGTGATCCTGTCCGTCGGCGGCCAGAACGGCACCATCTCGGTGGCTGATCCAACGGCCGCGGCCAACTTCGCCTCGAGCGCACTGTCGGTGCTGCGCGCGTATGGGTTCGACGGGATCGACATCGACCTGGAGAACGGCGTCAACGCGCAGTACATGGGTCAGGCGCTGCACAGCCTGCAGAGTCAGTTCGGTAGCGGACTGGTGGTGACGATGGCGCCGCAGACGATCGACATGCAGAGTACGTCCGCCGAGTACTTCAAGCTGGCGCTGGCAATCAAGGACATCCTGACCATCGTCAACGTGCAGTACTACAACTCGGGCTCGATGAACGGCTGCGACGGTCAGGTGTACTCGCAGGGGTCGGTCGACTTCATCACCGCGCAGGCCTGCCTGATGCTGCAAGGCGGTCTGCGTCCCGATCAGGTCGGACTCGGTCTGCCTGCGTCGTCCCGTGCAGCCGGCAGTGGGTACGTCGCGCCGTCAGTCGTCAACAACGCGCTGGACTGCCTGACCAAGGGCACTAGCTGCGGCAACTACAAGCCGAGCACTCCGTGGCCATCGCTGCGTGGTGCGATGACGTGGTCGACCAACTGGGACGCAACGAACGGTAACCAGTTCGCGACCCAGGTCGGCGGCCACGTGCATGCACTGCCCTGATCATGCACAGCTATCGACCGGCTCCGGTGCTGGAGGCGCTCGGTGTCTGCTCGGAAGACGAGCAGCTCTACCGGGCGCTTCTGGCCCGCCCGGAGTCCACCGCGACTGATCTGGCCGCTCTGGTCGGCTGGCCCGCCCACCGGGTCAGTAGGCATCTGCGATCGCTGTTGTCGCTCGGCCTGGCGTCCCGTACGCCAGGCCGTCCGGCTCGGTACGTTCCCGCCGTACCGGAGGCTGCGGTCGAGCTACTCGCGCTACGCAAGCAGGCAGCGATCGTGGAGGCTCGGCTGGGCGCATCGGTGCTCACAGCCGAGTTCCGGCAGCCGGACGCGTTCACGGTCATCAGGGGCGCTGAGGCGATCGCGCAGCGGTTCTACCAAGCGCAGCAGTGTGCTCAGGACGAGGTGCTCGTACTGGATCGGCTTCCGTACGCATTGCTGCGCGTAGAGCGCGGCGTTTCGTATCGGACGATCTATGACATGGCGACGTTGGCTGAGCCGGGTGATCTGGTCGCGGCTCGTTCGACTGGATGCCGGATGTTGCGGGACGTACCGCTGCAGCTGCTGCTGGTGGATCGTCGGGCCGCGCTACTCCCGACTGCGCCGGACGTGGTCGTGGAGCTTGGTCCGTCGAGCCTGCTGGACGCACTGCTCCGGTTGTTCGACCTGCTCTGGCATCAGGCGAGTCCACTCACACCAGCACTCACTGAAGGACCCCTGACTTCAGCGGACCAGCAGCTCCTGTCGCTGGCCGCGGCCGGTCTGACCGACCAAGCCATCGCTCGTCGCCTGGGTGTGGCGCAGCGGACCGTGGAACGCCGGATGCAGCGCATCCTGCGTTCGCTCGACGCCACCACCCGTTTCCAAGCCGGCCTTCGCGCCGGGCAACAGGGGCTGCTCGCCTGAATCAGTCAGTCACATCCGCCACGGTGGCGCCCAGAGCCTTCGCCAGTGCCTGCGCGTCCACCGTGATCCCGACGCCGTGGTCACCGCCGCCGATGGAGATCGTCCCGGTGATCCGCTCGTCCGCGACCACGGGCCAGGCCTGCGTACTTCCCAGCGGCGTGATCGTTCCGCGTACGTACCCGGTGACCTCGTACGCGGTGTCCTTGTCCGGCATCGAGATCCGGTTCACGCCGAGCAGCGCCCGTAGCTTCGGCCACGCGATCTCGCGGTCACCCGGCACCAGCACGAACCGGTAGTCCTGGTCTGACAGCCGTACCACGATCGTCTTGATCAACTTGGCCGGCTCGATCCCGCGCGCCGCCGCTGCTTCCTCCAGCGAGTTCACCCGCCCGTGCCTGGTCACCTCGTAGGTGAGCCCCAACTGATCAGCCGCATCCGTAGCTTTGGTCACTCAGCTAGTTTGGCACCCGGCTGGGAACGTTCTTGAGCAAGAGCGCGAGGACAAGCGTCACACCGAACAGGACACCGGCTTCGGCTGCTACACCGGTCCACTGGGCGCGGCTCCACGCCGTACCCGCCAATCCTCCGAAGACGGAGGACCCTAGGTAGAACGAGAACAGGTACATGCTGGACGCCTGTCCGGTTCCTACTCCACTGGCGTGCGCCCGAGCCGGTACCCAGCCGCTGGCGACGCCGTGTACGGCGAAGAACCCTGCTGTCATCACAGCCAGTCCGAGCACGATGAACGGCAGTGGAGCGGCCAGTGTGATCGCTACGCCGGCCAGAGTGATCAGGCAGCCGACTGGTACCACCCTGCGCCGCCCGAAGCGGTCCGCCAGTGATCCAGCGGTCGCAGATCCTGCGGAGCCGAGTAGGTAGACACAGAACACCAGCCCGGCGGCGCCTGCGCTCAGCTGGTACGGCGATCCGGACAGGCGGAACACCGCTCCGTTGTAGATGGCGACAAATGCGCCCACTGCGGTCGCTGCGATCCCGTACAGCGCGAGTAGCGCGGGATCACGCAGTACGTGGCCTGAGATCAGGTCACGCGGTCGTGCTGTGCTGGGGTGGAAGTTCCGCGATGCCGGCAGTAGGAGCCAGACGACGGTCGCGCAGAGTACGCCGACGACTGCGATGCCGGCGCTCGCGAACCGCCAACCGCCAAGGTCGGACAGTCCACCGGCGACCAGGCGCCCTGCCATCCCGCCGACCGCCGTACCCGCGATGTAGAGGCCGCTGGCCCGCGCATGGCTGTCCGGATGCACTTCTTCCCGCAGGTAGGCCATTGCGACAGCTGGTAGGCCGGCCATCGCGATCCCCTGCAGACCACGCAGTACGAGCAGCGTGTGCCAGGTCGGTGCGAACGCACTGAGCAGGGCAAACAGGGAGGTCGCCGCCACGGACCAGCGCATCAGATTGGTCCGTCCGAGTACCTCAGAGGCCGGACCGGCCACCAGGAGCGCCAGGCCGAGCCCGAACGTCGCGAACGAGATACTGAACGCACTCTGGCTGGGGGAGACGTGGAACGCGGTCACGAGCTGCGGGAGCAGTGGCTGGGTGCTGTAGAGCAGGGCGAACGTCGCGAGTCCGGCCGCGAACAGCGCGACGGAGAGCTTGCGGTACTCCTTGTCGCCGGGCAGATACCCGGGCTGGTACGCGACGGACTTGTGCATGTCTTCGACGGTCGCACGCGAAACGTGATACGTAAAATGTCGATCCCAGCAGAAATCGATACGATTTCAGTATGCATGTCGAGGATCTCCGGTGGTTCGCCGTACTCGCGGACACCGAACACCTGACCGCGGCGGCGACCGCGCTGGGTACCAGCCAGCCGAACCTGTCCCGTTCGCTGCAACGCGTCGAGCGTGCTTTCGGCGTCGCGCTGTTCGAGCGTGAGCCACGTGGCGTCCGGCTGAACCCGTACGGACGGCTGGTACTCGAGGCCGCACGGACTGGAACCGCGGCCGTCGACACCGCCAAACGCCGGATCGACGCGCTGCTCGACCCGGACTCCGGGACGGTGCGACTGGCGTTCCTGCACTCGGTCGCGACGAGCCTGATGCCAGACTTGTTGAAGGCCTTTCGGGCAGTGGCGCCGCAGGTGGAGTTCGAACTCCGGCAGGAACCAGCGCACGACATCGTCCAGGACCTCGAGTCGGGCGAGGCCGAGATCGCGATCCTCGCGCCCCGGGCGGACCCCGCGCTGTACGGCTGGCTCCTGCTGGAACGGCAGCGGCTGTGCCTGCACGTACCGCCTGGGCACGCGCTGGCGTCACGGCACCGGGTCGAGCTGGAGGCGGCGCGGGACGAGGCGTTCGTCGGGCTGCAGCCGGGCTTCGGGTTCCGGCGAGTGACGGATCGGCTCTGCCGCGAGGCGGGATTCAGTCCGCAGCTCGCGTTCGAGGCGACCGACCTCGCGACGATCGACAGCTTGGTCGGCGCCGGGCTCGGGGTGGCCGTCCTGCCCGCCGGATCGGTGCGCGGGAACGACAGCGGCGCGGTCTCCGTACCGCTGGCCGGCGTCCAGGCCCGGCGGGAGATCGGGCTGTCGTGGCGGCTGAGTACTCCGCTGACCCCGGCGGCGGAGCGGTTCCGGACGTTCTTCCGGTCCCGGCCGGTGACGTCCAGCTGACAACGATTACCTGAGTGTTCCCGGTGTCGACTTGCGGTGAGAGGGCTTTCCCGCGCACTCTTTCCTGCGTGAGAAAGCCTCAGGATCCGTTCCGGCCGAGTCGCCGGCTGCTGTTCGCGGCCGGAACAGCCGCGGCCGCGGCCTCGGCAGCCGCCGCGGCGTCGACGGCCGAGGCGACCGTAGGCTCCCCGGCGGCGGCGATGGCGGCCGCCGACGGACTGACCTCTCTCGGCAACTACGGCTCCGGCGTGCTCGGCGCGTGGGACCGGCAGGCCCGGGCGATCTCGAACGAGGCACAGATCCGCCGGACCCGGGAGAGCGACGGCGTCTTCATGTTCGGCGACAGCATCGGCGTCCAGGACGGTCCGCCGCTGGCTCGGCAGCTGTCGAAGCTGGGGATCAGCATCGCCGTACACAACTGGGCCGGCCGGCCGGTGACACCGGCGGTGGACGCGCTGGAGACCTGGTCACAGGACTACGGCTTGCCGCACCGGATTCTGATGTCGGTCGGCTCCAACGACATCTTCACGCCGCCCGCGGTGGCCGCGCAGGTCGACCGGACGATGCAGATCGTCGGCGAGGAGCGGACCGTGTACTGGGTGAACGTGCAGGCCGCCCGGACCGCGCACGGCCCGGATGTGACGGTCGCGGACCAGCGCAACAGCGCCTGGATCAACCTGCAGCTGGCCGACGCGCAGCGGCGCTACGACAACCTGCGGATCGTGCACTGGGCCGAGCACCTGGCGTCGAGCCCCAACCGGTTGGCCCGCTACCTGCGCGACGGTCTGCACCCGTCCGTGACGCTCGGGCAGAACGCCCGCAACGGTCTCATCATCGACGCGATCAAGGCCGGCTGAGCGCGGGTCGCGCCCAGCCGGCCTTGTCTCGCCTAGAAGCCCGCTCTCGCCTAGAAGCCCGCTCTCGTCTAGAAGCCCGCGGTGATGCGGGTGAAGTCCCAGTCGCCCTGGGCGATCCCACTGCAGTTGGAGACCACGCCGCCGCCCGCGCAGCCGCGATCCCGGTTCACCGACCAGAACGCCAGCCGGCCGAGCCCGTTGCTCTTAGCCCAGTTGGTGATGTTCTGCCAGGTCGCGGTGGTCGTCATCTCCTGCTGGTCGGACACCCCGTTCATACCGGAGATGCCCTGGTGCGCGTACGCCTCCGCCGTGGACCAGCCGAAGGTGGCCTTCAGCTTGTTGTTCAGGCCCTGCGACGCGGCGACCGTGTCGTTGTAGATGTTCGAGCTGCCGAAGTCGAACGGCATCAGCGTGAAGATGTCGATGTTCGCACCGAGTGCCTTCGACCGGTCGATCAGCCGGTTGCCGTAGTACGTCGGCCCGGTGGTCGACGTACCGAACGTGACCACTGTCTGAATCCCGGGGTTGTTCTGCTTGACGATCTTCAGCGCCGTCAGGATGCGGTCCTGTACTGCCTCGTTCTCGAACTCGTCGGAGTTCTCGATGTCGATGTCGATCGCCTTCAGGTGGTACGCGTTGATCACCTGCTGGTACGCGCCGGCGAGTGCTTCCGGCGTACTGCAGTTCGGGCCGAGCTTATTGCCACTCCAGCCGCCGAACGACGGTACGACGTCACCACCGGCCGCACGGATCGCGGCGATCGCGTTGGCGTCGGCACTGCCTTGCAGCGGGCGGCTGCCGTCCCAGGCCGGGTTGCAGCCACCGGACGAAAGTACGAACGCCATCGTGAACCACTTGATCCCGGTCGCGTTCATGACGGTCGCCGGGTTCGGCGGGTCACCCCAGCCCATGTACAAGTACGGCGCTGCCTGCTTGGTCCCCGTACTCCCGCCGGTGCCGGTCTTGACGGAGACGCTGGTGCTCTTCGCCCCTTCACCGGCGCTGTTGGACGCACTGACCTGGTAGCTGTAGGACATGTTCGCAGCAAGACCGGAGTCCGTGTACGACGTGCCGGCGGGGGAGCCGACCTTCGTACCGTTCCGGTAGACGTTGTAGCTGGTCGCACCGGAGGATCCTGACCAGGTGAGGCTGACGGACGACGCGGACGCCGTACCGGACAGGCCCGTTGGTGCGCCGGGGACAGTGCCGCCACCGCTACCGGAGCACGAGCCGCCGTTCAGTCGACAGGACGCGACACCGGCAAAGTTGCCCGGACTGCCGTTGAAACCGAAGCTGGTAGTCGCGCCAGGGGCCAGCGGTCCGGCCCAGCTTGGCGGAGTGAAGGTATGTGTCTGTCCACTGCTGCTGTGGTTGGCGTCCCAGGTACTGGTGACGGTGTAGCCGGACGGGAGGTCCAGCGCGACCGACCAAGTGCTGAGCGGACTGGTGGTGCTGTTGGTGACGGTCACCTTGCCTTCGAAGCCACTGCCCCAGTCGGACACTTTGGTGAAGGTGGCGGTGACACCCGCGGCGCTGGCCGCTGGTGCGGTGAGCAGGGCGAAAACCACCGCGGTGATGGCCGCTATCGCCAGGGAGATGCGTTTCATGATGCTCCGATCAGTGGGCGGTACGTGATCAGACCCGGCTCCAGAGCGCGGGGACGTTCGGTGGCTCCCAGCCGGTCAGGGAGGTGTGTCCCTGGATGCACTTGTAGATGACGCCGTTGTAGGTCACGAGCGCACCGGTGGCGTACGTCGTGTTCGGCGCCCAGGGCGTGGCGGTGCCCGGGGGTGTGGTTGGTGGAGTGGTGGGCGGAGTGGTCGGGGGAGTTGTCGGCGGTGTCGTGGGTGGGGTGGTCGGCGGGGTAGTCGGCGGGGTGGTGGGTGGGCCGCTGCAGCCTGGTGTGCTGGCGTTGACCGCGTCGACCACGTTGTTGAACAGGGTGACGTTCGGGTCCAGTGCCTCGAGCGAGTACATCATCGCGCCGGCCAACCCGTTGCAGTGCTGGTAATCAGCCTTCGCCTTGATCGACTGAGCGTTGTCACCGGACCAGAACGTGCCGTTGCTGTAGAACCACGATGACTTGGTGACGTCGTCGAAGTGCGTGGCCGACGGGTTGTCGACGAAACCGGTCAGCTCCTTGTAGAACGAGACACCCGGTACATTGCCGCTCAGTGCATGCCCATCCGCCGGTCCGGTCGCGGTCTGGTACTTGCCGTTGTCAGTGGCCGGCACACCCTTCCATCCCCTGTAGTAGAAGGGGTACCCGATGCTCAACTTGTTCGCGGGGAATCCGCCGGGGATGCCGTACGCCGCGTCACCGGTCGTCCAGGCCTTCACCGCGGAGTCGATCGAGTACTTGCCCTGTCCTGGCGGGATCGGGTTGCTCGGGTCGTTCGGCGCGGTGTACAGCGGGTCCTGGAAGTTCGTCGGACCGGTCGCCTCCCAGCCACCGTGCATGTCGTACGTCATCACGTTGTTGTAGTCGAGGTACTGCCCGATCTTGTTCGTCTCGATCGTGGCGATCTTGTCCTGGCCGGACGGAGTGGCCGCGGTGAGGTAGTACTTCTTCCCCGTCTGATTGCCATAGGCATCGAGTTGTGCGCGGAACTCGGCCAGTAGCAGTGTGAAGTTCTGCTTGTCCGCCGCGCTGTAGTGGTTGCCGACATGGCCGCCCGGAGAGCCCGGGTACTCCCAGTCGATGTCCACCCCGTCGAAGATTCCGGCTCCGGTACCTGGTCCGCCGAAGCCGTCGATCACCGGCAGATCGCCCTTCAGGAACATGTTCACGCACGAGCTGACGAAGGCCTTGCGCTTCGCGTCCGTGGAGGCGGCGTCGGAGAAGTACTTCGAGTACGTCCAGCCACCGATCGAGATCAGGATCTTCAGGTTCGGGTACTTTGCCTTCAGCTTCTTGAGCTGGTTGAAGTTTCCTTGGATCGGCTGGTTCCACACGTCGCCGACTCCGTCGACGCTGAGGTCGGCACCGTACGACTTGCCGTAGTCGGCGAACGCGTCACCCGCGCCGTCGCCGGCACTCGGGTTGTTCTCGTCCTGCGACGCGGCCTTGTTGGCCATGAAGCAGGTGTGATCGGTCGGGTGGATGTTCGCGAACGCGTAGTTCAGGAAGTCCAGCTTGCCGGCCACGCCGGTGGTGATCAGATTCTTTGGGTAGAACGCGTTGGCGTAGATCCCCCACTGGGTGAAGTACGCCGTCTTGACGCCGCCGCTGGTCGCCTGTGGCGCGGCAACGGCTGCTTTTGCTGGGTTCTCGGCGTTGGCGGTGCTGGTGCTGGTGCTGGTGCCGGTGTTCGGGCTCGCGAGCGAGACGCCGGCGGCGGAGATCAGGGCGGTGGCCGCGACGGTGGCCGTGGCGACGAGCGTGCGTAATCGACTCATCAGATTCCTCCGGAGCGTGGGGCGGAAGCGGTCCGGTGACTTTAGTTAAAGACGCTTCGAAAGGAACGGTAGCCCTTCCCGGCGGCTGGGTCGCCGCCTCGCCGTGGCGGGTTCCCGCTGCTGGCGGAAACCCGACAACCCTTTGTCCACAGGCAATTCACTGCCCATCCGAAACACCCCCCGGCAACGGCATCTTCTAGGCATGGACCCACAACCCCCATCGGTGCTGATGGCAACTACCAACGACGACCTGCTCGAAGATCTGCTCCGCCTCACCGCGGCCGCCTCGGTCACCCCGCTGGTCGAGCCCGACCTGCTCGGCCTCCGGCGCAGCTGGCACACCTGCAATCTGGTGGTCGTCGGCAGTGACCTCGCCGAGCCGCTGGCCCGTGTTCAGCCCGCGCACCGCCCCGGCGTCGTCGTGGTCGGTTCTGCCTTCGACGGCGACGGGCTGTACCGCTGCGCCTTCGACGTCGGCGCAGACGTCGTCTGCCGACTACCCGACGACGAGGCGCTGCTGGCCGGCAAGATCTCCGACGCCCTGGACGGCACCACCCGCACGGCCGTCACGCTCGCCTTCGTGGGTGGCTGCGGTGGAGCCGGTGCAACCACCCTTGCCGCCGCCGTGGCCGTCCTAGGTAGCCGGCGCGGCTTCCGCACCATGCTCATCGACGGCGACCCGTTGGGTGGCGGGATCGAGCTTGCCCTCGGCATCGAAAACACCCCCGGCGACCGCTGGCCCAAACTTCTGAACGCCTCCGGCCGCATCAGCGCCGCCGCTCTCCGCTCCGCCCTGCCATCCGTCGACGACCTGGCCGTCCTCTCCTGGGACCAGTCCGATGTCACCGTCCTCCCACCCGAAACCATGACCTCGGTCATCGGCGCCGCCCAACGCAGCAACGACCTGGTGGTCCTCGACCTCCCACGCCGCCCCGACCCCACCGCCGAGGAAGGCTTCATCCGCGCCACCGCCACCCTCCTGGTAGTCCCCTGCGACGTCCGCTCCACCGCCGCCGCGAAACGCCTGTCCGGCCCTCTCCACGCCGTAGCCGCCGACCTCCGCCTGGTAGCCCGCCAGTCCCGCCAAACGCTCTCCGCCGCCGACGTAGCCACCCACCTCTCCTTGCCCTTAGCAACAAAACTCGGAACCGACCGAGCCCTCCCCCTGGCAATGGACCAAGGCCACTTCACCCCCCACCCCCGAAGCCCCCTAACCCAAGCCGCCACCACCCTCCTGAACCTCTTCAACCCACCCACGCCCCTCTACCCCGACGCAACCCCGACCTCACACAACCGCCGCCACCCACCACCGCACACTCCCCACTAACCCAGCTCACCGCCACCGAACGCCATCTCCCACCGCACACCGCCCGCTGACCCAGATCACCGCCACCAAACGCCGCCTGCCACCGCACACCGCCCGCTGACTCAGTTCACCGCCACCGAACGCCATCTCCCACCGCACATCACCCGCAGACCCAGATCACCGCCACCAAACGCCGCCTGCCACCGCACACCGCCCGCTGACTCAGTTCACCGCCACCGAACGCCATCTCCCACCGCACACCGCCCGCTGACCGAGTTCACTGCCACCCAACGCCGACCCGACCTGCACCAGCCCCGAATACCAAGGCGGCCCCGCATGCTCACTCCACTCGCCAACCGCACCACCATCGCCGACGTCCCAGCCGACCTCCTGGACCGAGTCCGCACCACCCTCGCCCTGACCGGCGCCGCCCCAACCCCCACCAACGTGGCAGCCGCCCTCCGCGCCGACGGCACCGTCTGCGGCGACGCAATGGTCCTGGCAGTTGTCACAGCCCTCCGCAGAGAAGCCCTCGGCGCCGGCCCGCTCGACTCTCTGCTCGCCGAGCCAGGCGTCACCGACATCCTGGTGAACGGCCCCGGCGAGGTCTACATAGACCGCGGCCACGGCCTGGAGCTGGTCCCCATCCACACCGGCGACGAACCATCCATCCGCCGCCTAGCCACCCGCCTGGCCGCCGCAGCCGGCCGCCGCCTCGACGACTCGACCCCATACGTCGACGTGCGCCTCTCCGACGGCACCCGTTTCCACGCCGTCCTGGCGCCGATCGCCTCACCCGGCACGTGTCTGTCCCTCCGAGTCCCCGCCCGCCGAGTCTTCACCCTCGAAGACCTCATCACCGCCGGCGCATTACCTGAAGCCGGCGCCACGATCCTCCAAGACCTCCTCGACTCCCGCGTAGCGTTCCTGATCAGCGGCGGCACCGGCACCGGCAAGACCACCTTGCTGAACTCCCTCCTCTCCCTGACCGATCCCGCCGACCGCCTGGTACTGGTCGAGGACGCCAGCGAGCTACACCCGGCACATCCCCACGTGGTCCGCCTGGAAGCCCGCCCACCCAACGTCGAAGGCTCCGGCGAAATCTCCCTCCGGGACCTCGTCCGTCAAGCCCTCCGGATGCGTCCGGACCGCCTGGTAGTAGGCGAGGTCAGAGGCCCCGAGGTAGTGGACCTCCTGATCGCTTTGAACACAGGCCACGAAGGCGGCTGCGGCACCATCCACGCCAACTCCGCCGCCGACGTCCCAGCCCGCCTGGAAGCCCTCGGCGCCCTGGCCGGCCTCCCACAACAAGCCATCCACAGCCAAGCAGCCTCCGCCCTACACGCCGTCATCCACCTGACCCGAACCCCCACCGGCCACCGCCGAATCGCCGAAATCCACACCCTCACCAGATCCCCCCACGGCCCCCTAACCACCCACCCCGCCGTCACCTTCCACCCCAACAACACCCTCACCCTCCACCCACCCGCCCACCTCTTCACCACCCACCCCACAACCCCACCCACCCGCCTCACCACCACCTACCCCGAACCTGCACCTCCCGACCCCACCCCCGACCACGGCACCACCACCGGCCTCGCAGGCCGACCCGCGCAGCCCAACAACCCGCACCCGAAGACCCAGCCTTCAACAACCGCGCCCACGCGTCCGGTAAATCCACCCCGGCGCCCGGCAACTCCACCTACACAGCCAGGAACAACGAACCCCGGAACCTCACCCCGACAGCCCGCCCCGACGCGCCCCACAACCCCGCCCAGCCAGCCCGGCGTACGCCCCGCGACGCCAGCCGCGCAGCTCACCACCCCCTACCGCCTCCCCAACACCCCCGCCCCAGCGCCAAGCATTGCCCGACCCGCCACGCTCACCGCATCTCACCTTGCGCCAACCGCATCGACCAGCACCCGATGACCACCCCCTTCCTCGCCGCCCTCCTAACTCTCCTGACCTGCACCCTCGCCGTCCCCTCCCGAACCTCCAGCCTCCACCGCCTGAACCCGCACGCCCCCAAACGCCGCCGCCCGCGATTCGCACCCACACAACAACCAAGCTCGAAGCCCTCGCCCCCGAACTCCACGCCGCCCCCAACCTCCCATCACCCCCAGCGAAAACACCCCTCGCCCAACAACCTCCGATGGACCCGCAACCTCCGATGGACCCGCAACCTCCGATGGCTCCGCAACCCCCGAGCTTGGCTCCTCGCCCCACCAGCCCTGCTGATCCCCGCCCTACTGGGCCCCCAAGCAGTAGCCACAACCCTCGCAACCGCAGCAGTTCTGACCCTCATCGCCACCCAACGAGCCCACCACCAGCAACGCAAGTCCGAATCAGCCCGTCGTACCCAAATCATCGAAGCCCTCGACGTACTAGCCGCGGACCTATCAGCCGGCCGTCCACCAATCGCCGCCCTGGAAGGCGCCGCCTCCATCAGCCCAGACCTGGAAGTAGTCCACGCCGAAGCCAACCTCGGCGCCGATGTCCCCACCGCCCTCACCCGAGCCTCAACCACCCCCGGCGCCTCAAGCCTGCGCGCACTAGCCGCCGCCTGGCGAGTAACCGAACAATCCGGAGCCGCCTTTGCCACCCTCACCGAACGCCTGGCCAACTCCCTCAGATCCGACGAAGCCGTCCGCCGCCAAACCGAATCCAGCCTCGCCGGCGCCCACGCCACCGCCCGCCTACTCGCAGCCCTGCCCGCCTTCGGCATAGCCCTCGGCTACGCCCTAGGTGCCGACCCCCTCACCTTCCTCACCGCCACCCCACCCGGCTGGCTCTGCCTCGCAACCGGCCTAACCCTCACCGCCACCGGCCTCCACTGGACCACCCACCTAGCCAACCCCCCAACCTGACGCCACCCTCCAACGTCACGCCACCCGGCCTGCCGCCAAGCCCACAGCCTGACGCCAAACCTCGAACCGACGCCGGACCTGAGCCTCAACCATGCCAAGCCTCCTCGCCGCCACAGCCGTTGCCCTAAGCACCTATCTCCTGATCCCGCCGCGCCCCGACCTGGGCCGCCTCACTCCACCCCAGCCATGTACCAAACCGCGACCCAAACCCCCACGTCCCATCCGCCTCGCCACCATCGCGGCATCCCTGACAACCCTCTTCCTCATCGGCCTGCGTTGGGGCGTACTCCCCGCCGCCCTCGTGTACTACGCCCTCCCGAAAGCGATCTCCCGCCTGGAACCAGCCGCCACCAAGCAACGCAACGCCCAACTGGCCCGCGACCTCCCGCTCGCAATCGATCTCCTGACGGCCTGTCTCCGCGCGGGCCGCCCGCCTCAACACGCCCTTACCCTCGTAGCCGAAGCCCTCCCCGGTCCTTTGGCTGATGTCTTCACCCAGATCGCCCATCACCTGGCGCTAGGCGCCGACCCCGCAGCAGCCTGGTCCCGCCTACGCGCCGAGCCACCCTGCGTACCCCTCGCCCGAGCCATAACCCGCTCCCTGCGCTCCGGCGCCCCACTCTCCAAAACCCTCGAACACCTCTCCGACGAATCCCGCCGTACCCGCCACCACACAGCCGACCAACAAGCCCGCTCGGCCGAGTCCCGAGCCGCCCTCCCACTAGGCCTCTGCTTCCTACCGGCCTTCGTCTTTCTCTCAATCGTCCCCACCATCGCCGACGCCCTGATCCCTGCCCTCCTCAACCCCTAATCCACAACCCCAAAAGTCATCACCACAAAACCCACCCAACAACGGCATGTTCTAAACGAGCCCCACCCGCCAGCTCACCCAGGAGTCCCCAGATGCCGACCCAAGAAGTAGCCCAAAGCAACAACCCCCAACACGCCAACCTCCACCCCACTCCGACCACAACCCACCACCGCAACCAACCCAGCCACTCCACAGACCCCGACCAGTCCACGGGGCCGGACCAGTCCACGGGGCCGGACCAGTCCACGGGGCCGGACCAGTCCACGGGGCCGGACCAGTCCACGGGGCGTGACCAGGTCATGGGGCCGGAGCAGGCCACGAAGCCCGATCACTCGACGAACGCCGACGATTGCACCGACGCGGACCGCACCACCGAACCCGAGCGCACCACGCAGTACGAGCCCACTACGGAACCCGAGCGCCCAACGACCGAACTCCCGCTCGTCGGCCGCCCAGCCACCGACCGGCGTCCCGCCCTAGACCTACCGAGGCCGGCCAGGCCGAATGCCCTCGAACACCTGCAGCCCCGCGCCACCCCACGATGCCAACACACGCGGACGTTCACCTCTCTGAGGCCGCGCGTCCTCAGATCCCTGCGACTCCGCACCGAACGCGGCGCCGCCACCGCCGAGTACGCAGTCACCATCGTCGCCGCCTGCACCATCGGCGGCGCCCTGGTCGTCCTCTTGAGATCCCCCGCGATGACGAACGCCCTCAAATCCATCATCAACTACGCGCTCAAGATTGCAGGCGTAGAAGGCGTACACCTCTAACCCACAACCCTCTCAAGCAGGCGACCGGTCGGTCCACCCCTCCCGACCGGTCGCCACCTCCAAGGAGTCCTCATGCCCACCAACACACCCATGCCCGCGCCCGTACGCATGCCTTCCGACAAGTCCGTGCCCGCCCACATAACCGAGCCCGCTGACGGACGAGTCGCGTCCGATGCGCCCGAGCCTGAGAGTGCACGTGTGCCCGACGAGGCCGCACCGAGTGGCGTGCTCGCCGACGTATCCGGCACGGCCGGCAGACTCAGCACGAACGACAAGACCGCCCGTCCGGCTGACGTACTCGACGTCCGCGTATCCGAGACCGTTCACCGCGCTTCGCCCGGCGGGGGCGGGTGCTGCGAGCAGCACGACCAACGTCCCCAGCCGTATCAACACGCGACTGAGGAACCCGGCTCCTTCGGCGCTGATCCCATCCGCAGTCGCAGCAGACGTCGCAGCCGGGGTCCGGGCCGAGGGTGCCTTCTGCCTGGGCGTACGGCTCGACCTTGGCGTACTGCTCGGGCTGGGCGTACTGCTCGAGTTGGGCGTACGGATCGGGCTGGGCGTGGTGCTGTGACGGCCGAGTTGGCGATTGTGCTTCCGATGTTGTTGTCCCTTCTTTTGTTGGGTGTCTGGGCTATCGGGTTGGTGATTCTGAATCTGCAGTGCATCGACGCCGCTCGAGACGTTGCGCGTGCGGTGGCGCGGGGCGAGTCACCAGATGAAGCCCAAGCCATCGGACAACGTGCAATTCCTGGCGGTACGGTCGCCATCGCGCGCGACGGGTCTGATGTCCGGGTGACTGTGTCCGCGGCGCCCAGGCGTACGCCGCCGCTCATTGGGCGGCTGTTCGCGCCGCGGCTCACTGCGACTGCGGTCCTTCAGGTTGAGCCGGAGATCCAATGAGCCCGCGCAATGAGAGAGGTCGGCGTCGCGAGTGGAGCTGGTCGGGCGAATGGGGCCGGCCGAGCCAATGGAGCGAGCCTGTTGCGTGGTGTTCGCGGGATGAACGGAGCGCGCCGGCTGGTCGGAGCGGGCGGGCTCGACGGAGTGGGCGGGCTGGATGGAGTGGGTGGGCTGGTCGGATTGGGCGGGCGGGACGGCGCCGAGGGTCCGATCCACGGACGTTTGCGGGGCGGGGCGATCGGACCGGGTCGGGCGGGTGGGGTCCGTGGGGTGAGCTGGGCGATCGGCGTGCGAGGGGTGCAAGGGGTGGGCGGCGTGCGAGGGGTGAGAGGGGTGGGCGGCGTGCGAGGGGTGAGAGGGGTGGGCGGCGTGAGAGGGGTGAGAGGGGTGAGCGGGGGAGTTTGACTGTTCATGCGGTCTTTGCGGCTGTGCTTCTTATGGCGGCGGTTGGTGCGGCGATGCTTTGGTCGAGCATTTCCACGGCGCGGCACAAGGTTGCGGCGGCGGCTGATCTGACTGCTCTCAGCGCCGCGCAGTCGCTGGTCACTGGTCAACCGACAGCTGCGCCGGTCGTCAATGAGCAGGTTGCCGATCGGGTGGAGGGGGCAGAGCCTGAGGGGTCAGGGATGGGCGATGTGGGCGGGAAACCTTGTGAGGTTGCGGTACGGGTGGCACGGCTTAACGGAGTGCGGGTTATTGGTTGTGTTGTCGATGCGGGCGCTGTGACGGTGCGGGTTTCGGTGCAGGTTGAGCTTCCGGTGGGGACGGTGTCACTTGATGCGAGTGCTCGCGCAGGGCCTGTGTGAGTGGAGGTTTGCTGCGACGTCAGCAGGCGCGGTGCACGCCGGGTCGCGATCTGGTCGCAATCTGGTAGAGATGCCGCGTTGATGTGGACGTGGTGTGCGAGGGCGCTCCATGATCTGAAACCGAGTACTGCTCATCTTCCCGGACGTACTTCCCCGGCGCCCGGACGGTTACCTCGGAGGCTCGTTTGCCCGACCGGATTCGGCTGCTGCTGGTCGATGACCAGATCCTCAACAGAGGCTTGCTCCGCAGCGGTCTGGAACGCGAGCGCGATCTGGAGATCGTTGCCGAGCTCAACCGTTCCGACGATGTGGTGGGCGCGGCGAAACGGCATCGGGCGAACGTCGCGCTGGTCGACGCGGCCGGGCCGGGGAACGACAGCATCACGGTGACGACAAAGTTGCGTACGTCGATGCCGGAGTGCCGGGTCGTGATGCTGACGACGTACGGTCGGCCGGTGCACTTACGGCGAGGGCTGGATGCGGGCGCGAAAGGGTTCGCGCTGAAGGGGAGTCCGGCGCCGCAGCTGGCGGATGCGGTGCGGCGGGTGCATCTCGGGCTGCGGGTGGTTGACGCGAATCTAGCGGCGGAGAACCTGAGGTACGCCGAGACGCCGTTGAACGAAGGTGAGACCGACACCTTGCGGGCAGCGCGTGACGGCGGGTCGGTGGCGTTGATGGCGAAGAAGCTGGATGTGTCCGAGCGGGTGGTTCGTACGCGGCTGTGGTCGGCGATTGGGAAGACCGGGGCGCGTACGCGGTTTGATGCCGTGCACATCGCCGAACAGAACGGTTGGTTACTCGACTGAGCGGGCCGCCGGCCACACCGGGCGGGGGTTTCGGATGGGGTGGGGTTGGGCGGGCAGACTGGGGGGATGGTTGAGGTGCGCGGGCGGGTGGTTGTGGTTGACGCGGCGAATGTTGTCGGTTCGCGGCCGGATGGGTGGTGGCGGGATCGGGTGGGGGCGGCTCGTCGGTTGTTGAGTCGCTTGGTTCTGCTGCAGGAGCAGTTGGAGGGTGTCGAGATTGTCGTCGTGCTGGAGGGTGCGGCTCGGCGGGCGGTTGCTGGGGAGGGCGCGCCGGATGTTGGGCGAGTACGGGTGGTCCTTGCCGAGGGCTCGGGGGACGACACGATCGTCGACGTCACCGCAGCCGCTGTAGCGCAGGTCGGTCCGGTCGATGACACGACTCGATCGGATCACAGGGACGACGCGGCTCGATCGCGCAACGCGGACGACACCGGTGGCGCAGACGCCGTGGGCGACGCGGATGGCGCGGACGATGCGGACGGCGTGGGTGGCGCGGACGGTGCGGTGGGTTCAGGCGGTGCCGACGGCGTGGGTGGCGCGGACGGTGCGGTGGATTCGGGTGGTGCCGACGGCGTGGGTGGCGTGGGTGGTGCGGTGGATTCGGGTGGTGCCGACGGTGCGGGTGGCGTGGGTGGTGCGGGTTGGGTGGGGCGTGGTGGGTGGGGGGAGGTTTTGGTTGTTACTGCGGATCGGGGGCTTCGGGGGAGGGTGGAAGCCGTGGGGGCTGGGACGACTGGGCCGCGGTGGTTGCTTGAGCAGTTGGATGGATTGCCTGGCTAGTGCGTCTCGAGGGGCGTGGGGAGACGACCTCGGTTGAGGGGCTAGGTGCAGGTGGATAGGAGTTGGCCGGTGTGGGTTATTAGGAGGTGGGGGCCGGGGGTGGCGGGGAGGTGGGTGTTGGTTGTGCGGATGGGGTGACGGGTGCCGGTGGGGGTTATGACGATTGTGTTGGGGGCGTTCAGGGCTACCAGGTGGTCGTCGGCGCGGACGAGTACGGGGGCGGTGTAGGACCAGGAGAGGGCGGTTCGGCCGGCTGCTAGGGCTTCGAGGGTGGCGGTGGGGAGTTCGTCGGGGCCTTCGGCGTTGGCGTCTACGGCTACCCAGGTGGTGGGGGCGCCAGGCGGGGTTGGCGAACTCGGGTTGTGCCAGTCGCTGCCGCCGATCGGGGTGGTGCCTTCCAGGCCCCACGCTTGCCACCAGGCGACCGGGCCGCCCCACGTGTGGTCCAGCCAGGACGAGTGCCAGATCTCCGCGAGCGGTGGGTGTTCGGGGAGTGGATGGCGCCAGGAGCAGTCGCCGCCCAGGGGGTGGTTGATGGAGAGGAGACCGCCGCGACGGGCGACCTCGGATACCCAGGTGGCGGCAGGGCGGCGGAAGTCGATCGGGCCGATGGGGCCGAACGCGTTCGCGTGGCCGGTGTCGGTGGTGACCTCCTGGCCGGGGATCAGGCCGATGCCGAACTGTTTGCTCACGGACGGGAGTTCCGCGTGGTGGGCGACGGTGTTGTGGTCGGTGACGGCGAGTACGTCGAGGCCGGCTGCGACGCCGAGGGCGGCCAGGTTCGCGACCGGTGTGGAGCCGTCGGAGTGCAGGGAGTGGGCGTGGAAGTCGGCGGCGATCCACTTCAGGCCGGCGGAGGCGGGGAGCGTACGGCGTGGTGGGCGTGCGGGGACGGCGATCGTGGCGGTCGCGTCGGCGTACTCGCGGAGGCCAGGGATGTCCGTGACCGGGCCGGTGACTGCTTCGACCAGGAGTTCGACGCCTTCGACGGGGAGGCGGTGCAGGCCGAGGACGATTGACCAGGTGCCTGGTTCGAGTTCGCCGGGTACGTAGCCGGGGGTGGCGGCGTCGGGGGTGATCGCGAAGGTTTGGCGGGCACCGCCGGACCAGCCGCGCCAGCCGGTCGCGCCTTCACAGCCGAGGTCGACGACGGTGCCGGGTACCGGTGGGACGGTGAGGGTGACCAGCAGGCCGGGGCAGTCCGGTGGGATGTCGACCGGGAGGGAGTGCCAGACGGACTCGGCTCGGTCGTCGAGCGTCCAGCGTCGGCGGTACGAGGTGACTGCCATCGGGTCGGCTCCAGGCGTGGCGCGATCGAGTGGTCGTGCGATCGGGACGGTTACGGGACGGGGGTGGTCACGCGACGGGGGCTGGTTGGTGGGTCAGGAGGTCGCCGGTGTCCTTGGTGTAGAGGAGGACTCGGGTGAGTGGGGCGGTGAGGGTTACGGGGGTGCCGGGGGCGGGTTCGGTTTCTTCGGGGACGGTGACGCCGATCAAAGTGCCGTCGCAGTCGACGGTGACCAGGGACTGAGTGCCGAGGTTCTCGGCGACTACGACGGTGCCGCGGATGGCGGGGCCGGGGATGTCCGAGGTGGTCAGGGTCAGGTATTCGGGGCGGACGCCGACGGTCACCTCGGCGCCGGCGGGGGTGGAGATGGTTGTCGCGGGCAAGGAACCGCCTGCTACCGAGACCACGCCGACCGCACCGTTGACGGACTCGGAGTCGGCGGGGGTGCCGGCGGAGGTGCTTACTTTGCCGGGGAGGAGGTTCATGGGGGTGGAGCCGATGAAGTTGGCGACGAAGGTGTTGGTGGGACGGGCGAAGACTTCACGTGGCGAGCCGAGTTGGCGGAGTTTGCCGGATTCCATCACCGCGATCCGGTCGGCGAGGGCGAGGGCTTCGGCCTGGTCGTGGGTGACGAAGACGGTGGTGATGCCCAGGTCGCGCTGGAGCTTCTTCAGGAAGGTACGGGCTTCGAGCCGGAGGCGGGCGTCCAGGTTCGAGAGGGGTTCGTCGAGCAGCAGGACCTTGCCTTCGGAGGCGATCGCGCGGGCCAGGGCGACGCGCTGTTGCTGACCGCCGGACAGTTGGCCGGGTCTGCGCTCGAGCAGGCCCTGCAGTGACAGTTCGCCGGCGGTACGTTCCGCGGTTTCGGTACGGGTGGCCGCGGCGACCCGGCGTACCTTCAACGGGTACGTGATGTTCTCCGCGACGCTCATGTGCGGGAAGAGGGCGTAGTCCTGGAAGACCATCGCGACGCCGCGCTTGCCCGGTTCGGTCCGGGTGACGTCGGTGGCGTCGATGCGGACGGTGCCTTCGGAGGCGGTCTCCAGGCCGGCGATCGTCCGCAGCAAGGTGGTCTTGCCGCAGCCGGACGGGCCGAGCAGCGCGAAGAACTCGCCGTCGGCAACGTGCAGGTCGAGTCCGTCGACGGCGCGTACCCCGTTCGGGTACACGGTCGCGAGGCCTTCGATGTCGATGCCCGCCATCAGAAACCGATCCTTTCGTGGACAGACATCAACTCTTGATCCCTCCGTGGAAGCGGAACCCGTAACGCGAGTTCACCAGCAAATAGAGCACGACGACCGGGATCGAGAAGAGCAGCGAGAACACCGGCAGGACCTGCAGGTTCACGCTGCCGCCTTCGTCGGTGAGGGTCTGCATCAGCACCGCACCGGGCTGCTTGTCGATCGACCGGATCAGCAGGAAGGGCACCAGGAAGTTGCCCCACGAGTTCACGAACGCCCAGACCATGATGGTCGCGAGACCGGGCCGCGCGACCGGGAGCACGACGTCGCGCAGGATCTGGCCGGTGGATGCGCCGAAGACCCGGGCCGATTCCTCGTACGACTTGGGTACCGCGTCGACGAAGTCCTTCAGGATGAAGATCGCCGCCGGCAGCAGGCCACCGGTCATCACCAGCGCGACGCCGAACCGCGAGTCGATCAGTCCGAGCTGGAACATCATCACGAAGATCGGCACCATCGCCGCGGTCCCGGTCACCACTGATGACAGCAGCAGCAACCCGTACAGCAACGCGTCCCGTCCCGGAATCCGCACCCGGGAAAGCGCGTACGACGCCAGCGCCGCGAAGGCGGTGACCGCGATCGCGGTGGTCACGCAGATCAGCAACGAGTTGACCATCGAGTGCAACGCGTACGGGTGGTCGAGCGTTTTGCGGACGTTGTCCAGCGTCCAGTCCGGCCAGCGCACCCCGAGACCGGGGTTCTTGTCGAACGGTGCCGACGCGATCCACAGCATCGGTACGGCGAAGAACAGCGTGATCGCGCAGATCAGGACGTAGAACCCGATCCGGCGTACGACGTACCCGGGCCTCATGCACGCCTCCGCAACAACCGCAGGTACACCAACGACACCAGCAAGTTCGCGATCAGCAGCAGGAACGAGATGGCCGACGAGTACCCGAGCTCACCACCCTGCAGCGCGACGTTGTAGATGTAGACCGGCACTGTCTCGGACTCGTGGTTCGGTCCGCCCTTGGTGAGCAGGAACGGCGAGAAGTCGTTCGCCGTCCACAGTGAGATCAGCAGCGTGTTCGTCAGCACATGTCCGCGGATATGCGGGAACACCACGTCCCGCAGCGTCTGCCAGCCCGATGCACCGACCATCCGTGCGGACTCGAGCTGCGACGGCGGTACGGCCTGCAGCGCCGACGAGTAGAGCATCATCGAGAACGCCGTACCGCGCCAGGTGTTGAACACGACGAGGCAGATCATCGGGTAGTCGATCAGCCAGGCGGTACCGGGCGTACCGAGCAGGCTGTTCAGCGTGCCGCCGTCCCGGTCGTAGAAGGCGACCCACAGGTACGCGACCACCGTCGACGGCAGGATCCACGCGAGCAGGGTGAAACCCTCGACGGTACGGCGAACCGCCGGCCGGGTACGCCGGAGGATCCAGGCCAGCGTGAAGCCGAGGATGTTCTGCCCGATGATCGCCGAGCCGAGGACGAACAGCATCGTCAGCCAGAGCGCGTTGTGGAAGAGCGCGTCGTTCAGCGCCTTCGTGTAGTTGGACAGGCCAACGATCGACGGCGACACCGCCTCGACGCCGGTGAGCCGGTAGTTGGTGACGCCGATGTAGATGGTCCAGAGCGCGGGGAAGATCAGGAACGCGCCGATCAGCAGCAGCGCGGGCGCGACGAAGCCGAGGGCCCGGCCGATGCCGAGGCCCGCGACGTCACGCGCGGGTCCCCGCGCCGGTCCACGTCCCGGTGCCGGTTTCGCGGGCGCCGGAGGTGCGGAGGCGGAAGTCATCAGTTACTGGCGACCTTGTCCTTGCCGCCGACCGCTGTCTCGACCGCCTTCTGGTACGCGGACGCCGTCTGGTCGGTGCTCTTCCCACCGACGATGTCCGCGGTGGCCTGCTGCAGCGCCGCCGACACCTTCGGGTACTCGGCCAGGCCCGGGCGGTACTGCGTGAGCGGCAGCACCTTCTCGGCGACGAAGCTCAGCATCGGGTCGCTCTTCAGCACCTCGCTGTTGACGTCCGACCGCTGGGTGATCTTGGCGGCGCCGTCCAGCGACTCCTTGACCATGTCGGCGGAGTTCATGAACTGCAGGAACTCCCAGGCCTGCTGCGGGTACTTGGTGTTCGGGTTGATCACCGTCGCGCCGCCGCCGGACATTGAGACGAAGTCCTGACCCTTCACGCCGCCACCCGGCTTGGCAGCCGGGATCAGCGCGTAGCCGACCGCGCTGTCCCGGTCGGCCATCTTGGCGACGCCCTCCTTGGGCTCGACCACGCTGCGCCAGAAGTAGTCGCTCTCCAGCAGGATGCCGATCTTGTTCGCGGCGAACTCGGCGAACGACTTGTCCCGGCCCTTGGCCTCACGCTGCAGCACCGGGTCGCCCAGGCCGGTCGAGTAGATCTGGTGGTAGAAGTCCAGTACCTGCCGGAGCTGCGAGTTGTTGCCGAGCCACTTGCCGTCGGCGTTCACCGTGGTGCCGGTGCCGACCAGCAGCGGAAGTACGCCCTGCATGGTGGTCGCCTCGCCCATCGCCGTACCGGCGTTGATCTGGATCGGGGTGACACCGGAAAGCTTCTTCAGCGCCTGTCCGGCGGAGATGATGTCGTCCCACGACTTGGGCTGCCAGTCCGCGGGCAGTCCGGCCTGCTGGAACAGTTTCTTGTTGAAGTACAGCACGCGGCCGTCCGTACCGCCGGGGACGCCGTAGCGCTGGCCGTTGTAGCTGCCGAGTGCCTGGACAGCCTCCGGGATCTGCTTCCAGCCGTCCCACTCGTCCACCTTGCCGTCCGCGCCGACGGTGTCGTTCAGCGGCTTGATGTAGTTCGCCTGGGCGAACTCACCGACCCAGATGCCGTCGATCTGGAACAGGTCCGGGCCGGACTTGTTCGACAGGTCGAGGGACAACTTCTGCTTGTAGACCTCGTCGTCGGAACCGTCGCCCTGGAACTTGACGGTGACATCGACGCCCTTGCCCTTCTGGTCGGCGACGAACTTCGGGATCAGCACGTCGGAGATGAAGGTCGCGCCGGCGCTGCTCTTGCCGCCCTTGACCGAGTTCGAGCCGAAGGTCAGCTCGACCTTCTTCGCCTCGGCGTTCCGGTTCGCGTCCTGGCCGCCGCTCTCGCCGGAGCCGGACGAGCCGAGACAGCCGGTGAGCAGGGCGAGGGCCGCGGCGCCGAGCACGCCGGCCGTGGTCACCCGGGAAAGAGATCGCATCAACGCTCCTAGCGAAAGTGGTCCACACGAAAGCCGGTCGAAGAACAGTGCGAAGAACAGTGAAGGTCAAAGATTGGCACTCCCCGGCGACTATGTGAAGACTTTTTCCCAACCCGATGGCGAACGTTGTCAGGGGCTTACGGCAACCACCGGTCCGGCTGTCAAGTCGCGATCCCGCCTGACGCGTTGCGGAAAAGTTAAAGGATGCTCAAGGTTCCATGGCAACAGGTAGTCGAGTAGATACAGAACGTGATCGGCAGAGGTAGCGTCTTGCCGACCGGTTCAGTGGATCGGAGGTGAACGACATGGGACTACTGCACGGAGTTGCCTGCCTTCTCGACGACCTGCTTGATCACTGCCATCACTGGTGCTGGTGGTGACCGTGGCCGCCTGGTGACGGCTGCGGGCCGGACGGCCGCGCGGTGACGACGACTCAGGGCTCCCGCTGACGCGCAAGCAGCGGGGACAACCGGGAGTCATCCCCGAGCATCGAGCGACCGTCTGGCCGGCTCACCAGACAAGACAACGGAACAGCAGTGTCGATCCGAAGGAGAGAAAACGGCCGGCCCCGACGATGTCGGGGCCGGCCGTCCTCTGTAGGGCACTGGGCCCAGTTGGGATCCTCCTTGGATCAGCGCTGCGCCAGCTGCATCATCTGCTTCGGCAGCTCGGTCATCTGGGCCGGGATCGGCACCTGCGGCCGGACCAGCTGCAACAGGCTGGCCGCGGCGCCCGCGATCGGCAGCGGCAGGGCCAGGCCCAGCGATGCCAGCAGCGCGTTCACGAGTGCCAGCACGGCGCCCAGGATGTCCAGGCTCGGTACCGGCAGCCCGGCCCAGGCCTGGATCGGCGTGCCGGCGGTGCTCATGCTGCCGGTCGGTTGTGCCTGCTTGGCCTTCCCCTTGCCAAGCAGCGAGGTCAGGGCGAGACCGCTGGCGGCGTTCACGAACGTGCCCGCGCTCTCGTCGTAACTCCACTTCTGACCGTCACCACCGCGGCACGGCAGTACCAGGAGAGGCGCGGAAGCCGGCACCTTGGCCACGTCCGCACCGCTGTCCAGGCAGGCACCGGTCGAAGCAAGGGCGCCACCGACGCTCTTGCTCATCGCGACCTGCAGCTGGCCGGACTTGGTGTAGATCCACTCCTGGGTCTTGCCTTCCTTGCCCGGAGCGCAGGCCATCATGACCGCCATCGGAACCTTGTCCGCGGTCACGAAGGTCAGGCAGTACCGGGTGTCGGAGCGGGTGGCGATCTGCTGGGCCACACCGACCTGAACGGCCTGTGACGAAGAACCGGACGACGAACCACCGGAGGTGGGATTCGCGGCCTGGGCCGGGATGGCGGTCGCCAGCGCGACGCTGACCGCGAGTACCACCACGCCGGTGCGACTGAACAGCTTACGGATGATCAAGACAACCTCCAGAGGTCGTGCTTTCTCAGAGCGTCAGGTCGTCGGGACCACGTGGCGCGAGCCGAAATGCCGGCAGTGACTCAGCGCAACGTTGACGCCACAACCAGTAAGGCACAGGTCGGACCGGGGAGGTTATGCCGATTCCGCGAAACTTGATGCCAATGGCAACTAACTGCCAGCCAGCGATCGTTGCGCAAGGCATCGGTATCGGGCTGCGGGACCATTGTGCTGGTGCCGTGTCGTGGTTGTGAACTGTTCGAGATCCGCCGTTGCCGGCGGGTGATTCGAGTATATCGCCGCGTCGGCTGATGCCGGAGGCAACAGAGTTGTCAGTGCGGCTGGTGCGTCTGCCGGTGCTCTTCGGTGTGCTCTTCCGCAACCGCCGGCTCGTCCGTACGAGCCGCTTCGTCGCTGCCCGCGTCAGGCCGGCTGTCGTCGCGGTCCGTGGTCAGCTCCGGGGCGCTGTCACCGTGCGTGACCTGGCTGCGGAGGTCGCGCATCTCCTTGCGCCGGCGGTACGTCCGCCCGAGGCCCTTCTTCAGCAGCCACGCGCCGAGTACCAGACAGGCGCCGGTGACCGCGCCGAGGAAGAACACCGTCGGTACCGCGACGCCGAAGTCGACGCCGAAGACCTCCAGCTTGGTGGACGCGGTCGATGACACCGAGACGCCCAGGCCGAACAGCACGGCGAGGACGATCAGGACGATTCCGAGAACGGCCATGGCAAGCTGCCTTTCTGCCGGCGACGGGCCGGCCTTTCAGGCCTCACTGCTCAGAAGTGCGGTGAGCAGCACTACCGCGCCGCTCTTGTCGAGTGGGTTGTTCTGGTTCCCACACTTGGGTGACTGTACGCATGAGGGGCATCCCTCCGTGCAATCACAGTGTGCAATCGCCTCGCGTGTCGCCGTCAACCACTCGCGCGCCGCCGCGTACCCGTGTTCGGCGAATCCGGCGCCGCCCGGGTGGCCGTCGTACACGAAAACGGTCAGCCGGCCGGTGTCCGCATGCCGCGCGGTGGAGACGCCGCCGATGTCCCAGCGGTCGCAGGTGGCGAACAGCGGCAGCAGGCCGATCGACGCGTGCTCGGCCGCGTGCGCCGCGCCTGGCACGTCGGCCAGCCCCAGACTCTCGACCACGCTGTCGGGCACCGTCCACCACACTGCCTTGGTCCGCAGGGTGCGCTCCGGCAGGTCCAGTGGCTGCTCATCGAGTACGTCGCCGGTCGCGATGAGCTTGCGCTGGTACGAAATGACCTGGCTGGTCACCTGGACCCAGCCGCGGGACAGCTCCGCCGTACCCCAGGTGCAGGTCTCTTCGGTGGCGAGGATGCCGATCTCGGTGACGTCCCGTGCGAACGTCGTGTAGTCCGGGGAAGCCGGCTCGACCACGGCGGCGTGCTCGTCGAGATCGAGCGATCGCACCAGGTACGACTCGCCGCCATGCACGTACACCGCACCCTCATGTACGGAGGAATGTGCCGAGCCGCCATCGACGGTACCGAGCAACCGCCCGGTCTGGTCCTCGACGATCTGTACGGTCTTGCCGCCGGCGGACCGGATGTCGATGGCATCGACAGCGCGCTCCCGCCGGGTCCAGAACCACCCGTGCGGGCGTTCACGCAGCAGACCCTGCCGGACAAGTTGGGCGATCACCGTTTCGGTCGTACGCCCGAAGATCTCGAAGTCGGCGGCGGTCAGCGGGACCTCCTGCGCGGCAGCGCACAGCTGCGGGCCGAGGACGTACGGGTTCTCCGGGTTGAACACAGTTGCCTCGACCGGTCGGCCGAAGATCGCACTCGGGTGCCGCACCAGGTACGTGTCCAGTGGATCGTCCCGTGCGATCAGTAGCGCCAGTGCGTCTCCACCGGCCCGCCCGGCGCGACCGGCCTGCTGCCAGAGCGATGCGCGCGTGCCAGGCCAGCCAGACAGCAGCACGGCGTCCAGTCCGGCAATGTCGATGCCGAGCTCCAGCGCGTTGGTGGCAGCCACTCCAGTGAGCTCACCGCTCTGCAGCATCCCCTCAAGCCGTCGGCGCTCCTCCGGCAGATAGCCGGCCCGGTACGCCGACACCTGGTCCATCAGCGTTGGGTCGACCTCGGCCAGGTTCTCCCGGGCGGTCATGGCAACGGACTCCGCGCCACGGCGAGAGCGGACGAACGCGACAGTGCGGACACCTGTCACGACCAGGTCGGTCAGCAGGTCTGCTACCTCTGCCGTAGCCGACCGCCGGACCGGTGCGCCGTTCTCACCGTGTAGAGAGGTCAGCGGCGGCTCCCAGAGCCCAAAGGCGACCCCACCGCGTGGGGAGCCATCCTCTACTACCTCCACCATCGGCAGACCGGTCAGACGCTCACCAGAGCTGGCAGGCTCAGCCACGGTCGCTGAAGCGCAGACGAACACCGGATGAGCACCGTACTGCGCGCAGACCCGCCGCAGCCGCCGCAGTACGCCAGCGACATGTGCACCGAAGACACCGCGGTAGTGGTGACACTCATCCACCACTACGTACTGCAGGCAGCCCAGGAAGCGTGCCCAGCGTTGGTGGTTGGGTAGCACCGACCGGTGCAGCATGTCCGGGTTGCTCAACACGTACGTCGCGTGGTCGCGCGCCCAGTCCCGCTCCGTACGCTCCGAATCGCCATCGAGGGTCGTGGGCCGCAGACCAGGCACCGTGTACGACGAGACCGCGCGGAGCTGGTCATGTGCCAGGGCCTTCGTCGGAGACAGGTACAACACGGAAGCGGTCCGGCGATGGGGTGATGCGGCCTGCGCGATGCTCAACGTCGCGAAGGCCGGCAACAGGTACCCGAGTGATTTGCCTGAGGCCGTGCCGGTCGCGACGACGACATGCTTCCCCGCGTACGCCGCCTCGGCCGTGGCGATCTGGTGCGTCCAGGGCGCCGTGATGCCCGCGTCACGGAGCTGGCCGAGCACCTCGTCCGGCACCCAGCGCGGCCAGGCACATGTCTGCCCGAGCCGTGGCGGCACGGTTTCGACATGCGTCAGCCGCTCGTCCCGCCCGGCGGCCAGGCGCTTCAGGACGGCCGCCGCCTCACCACCCGCACGCATGCGGTGAGCCTATGTCCAGCCGGGGACAGTTGCCGGACTGAGTACCGGCTGAGAATGCACGCGCTGATGCACACGGCTTTTTCCGGGCGGGAATCGACTTCGGTAGGTCGAGGATGAAAGAGTTTTCGGCAACGGGTCTCACTTAGAGGGTGTCCGAGGGCTCTGCGCCTACTGCGGGGCACTCGGCACGGCACCTCGGCGCACGGGAGGGAAGGCAACGATGAAACCACATCGAGGCCTCCCCTCCCGCGCACCGAGCTACCGCACCGAGCACCTCCTCGCTACGGCGCCGAGCCCTCGGACACCCTCTTACGGTCCGTACATGGTTGAATGCAGCAGTTCACCGAGCGCATGCGAGTGAACCAAGGTGCACAGGACGGGATCGGAGGCCGAAGTGGATCTGTCGCTGACCGCGCGCGCCGAGGGCGGGCGGACCGTCATCGAGGTGGCGGGGGAGATCGACGTCTACACCGCACCGAAGCTCCGCGAGAAGATCGCCGCGCTCGTCGACGAAGGGAGTCACGACCTCGTCATCGACCTGGAAGGCGTGGAGTTCCTGGACTCCACCGGACTCGGCGTCCTCGTCGGCGGACTGAAACGGGTGCGTACCCACGACGGTTCGCTGTCCCTGGTCTGTACCCAGGAACGGCTGCTGAAGATCTTCCGGATCACCGGGCTGACGAAGGTCTTCGACATCCACCCCGACGTCGCCTCGGCGATCTGATCAAGTGAAAACGTATCCCTGTCACTACACAGGGTGACCGCAGCGCTCAGGTTTCGGCACACCTCTTGCCGTTTCGGCCCGGTATGGCGTAGACCACCCTGTCGTCAGGTCTGGTCGGTCACCCGTTAGAGTGACCCACCGCGTCAGTCCCCTGGCGCTGTGTCGTATTTTCCCAACCCTTCGGTTGCGGCAGACGGGGGCCGTCAAGCCCGGACGGGTTGCCTACAAGGAGGACGGATGTCCGCGCTGCTTGCTGCACAAGCGGTGGATCTTTCGTCGAGCAACACCACACTGGTGATCGTCGTCGGAGTGATCGCGATTCTCGCGGTCGCGATCGCGATGGTCTTCCGGGGCCAGGTGCTTGCCGCGAACGATGGCACCGAGAACATGAAGACGATCGCCGCCGCGGTCCAGGAAGGCGCTTCGGCCTACCTGAGCCGGCAGTTCCGGACGCTGTCCGTCTTCGCCGTTGTCGCCTTTCTGCTGCTCTTCCTGCTGCCCGCCCACGGTAGCAACGAGACCACACTGAAGATCTTCCGGTCGGTCTTCTTCCTGGTCGGCGCGGGCTTCTCCGCGCTGATCGGCTATCTGGGCATGTGGCTGGCGACCCGCGCCAACGTCCGGGTCGCCGCGGCTGCCCGGGACGAGGGCCGCGACCCGGCGATGCGGGTGGCGTTCCGGACCGGCGGCACCGTCGGGATGGCGACCGTCGGTTTCGGTCTGTTCGGTGCCGCGCTGGTGGTGCTGCTCTTCAAGGGTGACGCCCCGACCGTGCTCGAGGGCTTCGGTTTCGGCGCCGCGATGCTGGCCATGTTCATGCGGGTCGGCGGCGGTATCTTCACCAAGGCCGCCGACGTCGGCGCCGACCTGGTCGGCAAGGTCGAGCAGAACATTCCCGAGGACGACCCCCGGAACGCCGCGACGATCGCCGACAACGTCGGTGACAACGTCGGCGACTGTGCCGGCATGGCGGCCGACCTGTTCGAGTCCTACGCCGTGATGCTGGTGGCCTCGCTGATCCTGGGCAAGGCCGCGTTCGGCGAGCAGGGCCTGGTGTTCCCGCTGATCGTCCCGGCGATCGGCGCCGTCACCGCGGTGATCGGGGTCTTCCTGACCCGGCCGCGGACCGGTGAGAACGGCCTGCGCACGATCAACCGTGCCTTCTACATCTCCGCGGTGGTCTCCGGCGTGCTCTGTGCGGTGGCGGCGTTCGTCTATCTGCCCGGCAGCTTCAAGGAACTGACCGGCGCGGCCGGCACCGCGATCGCGAACACCGACGGCGACCCGCGACTGATCGCCACCGTCTCGGTGATCATCGGCATCGTGCTGGCAGCCATCATCCTGGCCCTGACCGGTTACTTCACCGGCACCGAGGACAAGCCGGTCAAGGACGTCGGCAAGACCTCGCTGACCGGCGCGGCCACCGTCATCCTGTCCGGTATCTCGGTCGGCTTCGAGTCCGCCGTGTACACCGCCGTGGTGATCGCGGCGGCCGTGTACGGCGCCTTCCTGGTCGGTGGTACCGGCGTCGTCGCGCTGTTCGCGATCGCGCTGGCCGGTTGTGGTCTGCTCACCACGGTCGGCGTCATCGTCGCGATGGACACCTTCGGCCCGGTCTCCGACAACGCGCAGGGCATCGCCGAGATGTCCGGTGACGTCGAGGGCGAAGCGGCCCAGATCCTGACCGAGCTGGACGCCGTCGGCAACACCACGAAGGCGATCACCAAGGGCATCGCGATCGCGACCGCCGTACTCGCCGCGACCGCGCTGTTCGGCTCGTACACGGACGCGATCCGGACCGCGCTGGCGGACAACTACGCCAAGTTCGAGGCGGACGCGCTGGTGTTCAACCCGGGCACGCTGGTCGGCCTGATCCTCGGTGCGGCCGTCGTGTTCATGTTCTCCGGCCTGGCCATCAACGCCGTCGGCCGGGCCGCCGGCGCGGTCGTGTACGAGGTGCGCCGGCAGTTCCGGGACATCCCCGGGATCATGGAAGGCACCGGCAAGCCGGAGTACGGCAAGGTCGTGGACATCTGCACCCGCGACTCGCTGCGTGAGCTGGCCACCCCCGGTCTGCTCGCGATCACCGCGCCGATCGCCGTCGGCTTCGGTCTGGGTGCCCCGGCGCTGGCCGGTTACCTGGCCGGTGCGATCGGCTCCGGCACGCTGATGGCGGTCTTCCTGGCCAACTCCGGTGGTGCCTGGGACAACGCCAAGAAGCTGGTCGAGGACGGCAACCACGGCGGTAAGGGTTCGCCCGCGCACGAGGCCACCGTCATCGGTGACACCGTCGGTGACCCGTTCAAGGACACCGCTGGTCCGGCCATCAACCCGCTGATCAAGGTGATGAACCTGGTCTCGGTGCTGATCGCTCCGGCCGTCGTCGGCTACTCCGCGATCGGCAACAACACCAACACCGCGCTGCGGATCATCATCGCGGTCGTCGCGCTGGCCATCCTGGTGGTCGCGGTGTACATCTCCAAGCGCCGGGAGTCGGTCATCGCCGACACTCCGGCGGAGGCGAAGGCCGCGGCCTGACGCGGTAGCTCCACCCGAAACGGCTCGCCGGCTGGACCGGCGGGCCGTTTCGTCCGTCTGGACCGGGCCGCGTACGTCTGGACCCGGAGCGCGTGTCGTTTTAGTGTCGTACGGACGACAGGGGGTAGCCGTGCCTTCTTCCCGGCGAACGACGACGGTGTTGCTGCTGATCCTGCTGGCAGCACTGCTGGGCTTCCCTGGGGCGGCACAACCGGCGTACGCGGCCACGCCGCAACCTGATCTCGACTACCTCAACCAGGCCCACCAGCTGAATCTGACCATCATCCGGGCCGCGCAGCTCGCGCAGACGAACGGCCGGAGTGCGTGCGTACGCAAGGCGGGCGCGCAGCTGGAACGGGACCATCGCCGCCTGTCCGCGCAGGAGCTCGCCGTCGCCGATCGACTTGGTCTCGGGCTGGTGGCGATCCCGTCACTGGCCGAACGGCAGCAGCTCGACGCACTGACCGCCAAGGGCAAGGCGGCAGCGTTCGACAACGCCTGGCTGGTGCTGCAGCGCCAGGAGCACCAGCAGTACCTGAAGCTGATCGGAGGCGACTTGCCACAGGCCGCGTCGCCCGCGGTGGAGGCTGTCGCGAATGGCGCCAAGCCAGTGGTCGAGATGGACCTGCGGATAGTGGCAGGTCCCTGCCGCACCGCATCCGGTACTCCGGTCGTACCTACTGGCGACGGCGGTCAGGTGGCCGCCGCGCAGCAGGCACGCTCGCGTACGGCAGTGGTGCTGCTCGGTCTGGGCGTACTGCTGCTCCTGGTCGGCAAGGCGATCTCCGTACGCCGCCGCGTCCTAGGAGTTGCCGCACTGGCCGTTGGACTCGTACTGCTGTTCGGAAAGCAGCCACCTGATACAGGCGACGTACCGAAGGCCGGGGCGGCGGCAGAGGAACGTGAAGCAGCCGTGCCACCGGTGCGGCTGAAGCTGCCTGGTGTGCTGACAGCTGCAGTGCAGCCAGTAGGAACTGGTGGGGACGGGCGGCTGCAGATGCCAGGGTCAGCGGCCGACGTGGGCTGGTGGGCGGCCGGTGCGGCGCCTGGGTCGGCCGGCGGCACAGTACTACTGGCAGGGCACGTCGACACCACTCGCGGACGCGGCGTGTTCGCCGCATTGCCTGATGTAGCGGTCGGTGCGCGTGTCGCGGTGACGGGCGGCGACGGAGGCGTCCACTGGTACCGGATCGTCTCACGTCGTACGTACGAGCAGAATGCGCTGCCGGCGGACCTGTTCAGTGGCGCGGCGAAGCCCCGGCTGGCGCTGGTGACCTGCACCGGCTCGTACGATCGCGCGACCCGTCGCTACAGCCAGAACCTGGTGCTGTACGGCGTCCCGCTCGACTGAATCGCCCGGTTTCGCGATAAACCAGGGCCGGTTCCGCGCCGAAAGTCCGGCCGGCGTCGACTTTCGGCTGATGCGTGGCCGCGGCCGATAGGGGATGGTCGGGGTTGTGGTCAGGGCTTTAACCGATGGCAGCCGCCCGGCGGGGGACGGAAGAATCAACCCACGGGTGGACACACCGGTTCCGCCCGAGGTCCGATGCTTCCGGCCCAGGTGACCTCGATACTTGTTACCGACAGTCCACAACACCAGGTGCGCCACCGAACGAGGAGTACGGCGATGATCGAGGCAAAGGGCCTCACCAAGCGATACGGCGCGACCGTTGCCGTTGACAACCTGTCTTTCGAGGTCAAACCCGGCAAGGTGACCGGCTTCCTCGGCCCGAACGGGGCCGGCAAGTCGACCACCATGCGGATGATCCTCGGGCTCGACACCCCGACGTCCGGCGAAGTCACCATCGACGGGCAGCGTTACCGCGACCTGCACAAGCCGCTGACCAAGGTCGGCGCGCTGCTGGACGCCAAGTGGGTCCACCCGAACCGCTCGGCCCGCGCCCATCTGACCTGGATGGCCGCGTCCAACAAGCTGCCGAAGTCGTCGGTCGACAAGGCCCTCGACATGGTCGGCCTGGCCGCGGTCGCGAACAAGCGGGCCGGTGCCTTCTCGCTGGGCATGTCGCAGCGGCTCGGGATCGCCGGCGCGCTGCTCGGTGACCCGGAGGTGCTGCTCTTCGACGAGCCGGTGAACGGCCTCGACCCGGAGGGCATCGTCTGGATCCGGACCTTCATGCACAAGCTGGCCGACGAAGGCCGGACCGTGCTGGTCTCCAGCCACCTGCTGTCCGAGATGGCGCTCACCGCCGAGGAACTGATCGTCATCGGCCGCGGCAAGCTGATCGCGCAGAGCAGCACCCAGGAGTTCGTCGACCGCGCCAGCGGTACCACGGTCAAGGTGCGGACCCCGCAGCTCGACCAGCTGGCCGGCGTGCTGAACGGGCAGCAGCTGGTGACCCGGATCGAGGACGTCGAGGACCAGGGCAAGGTGCTGTTCGTCGAGGGCGACCTGACCACCGACCAGGTCGGTGAGGCCGCCGCCGCGCACGGCATCGTGCTGCACGAGCTGACGCTGCAGCGCGGCTCGCTGGAGCAGGCGTTCATGCAGATGACCGGTGACTCGGTCGAGTACCACGCGCACGACGAGGTCGCTGCCGTGACCCAGCTTGCCGCGCCATCGGGTTCCGAGGTGGCCGCGGGTCCGAAGGAGGACAACTGACATGTCGGTGATCACTGTCGAGCGGATCAAGCTCTTCTCCACCCGCTCGCCGTGGTGGTGCATGATCGTCGCGGCCGTGCTGACCGTCGGGTTCGCGGCACTGACGACCGGCTTCCTCAAGGGTGACGAGGAGCGGCAGGCGACGATCTTCATCACCCAGCCCGGCGCGCAGCTGAGCCAGATGGTGATGATGGTGATGGCCGCGCTGGCCGTCACCACCGAGTACCGGTTCGGCACCATCCGGACCAGCTTCCAGGCCGTCCCGCAGCGGGCCGCGCTGCTGCTCGGCAAGACCGCGGTGGTCGCGTTCCTGTCCGGCATCATCGGCCTGATCGCGTCCTTCGGCGCCTGGGGCGTCGGCAGCCTGTTCGCCAGCAACGCCGACCTGGCGATCAAGACCGGGGCCGAGTGGCGGCTGCTGGCCGGTCAGGGTCTGGTGTTCGCGATCTCCGCGGTGTTCGCGGTGGCCGTCGGCATCCTGATCCGGCAGAGCGCCGGTGCGATCGCGATCCTGATCCTCTGGCCGCTGCTGGTCGAGAACCTGGTCAACCTGATCCCCAAGATCGGTGACGACCTGGCCCGCTGGGCGCCGTTCGCGAACGGTTCCTCGTTCCTGAACCAGGGCCAGGACTTCGGCCTGGCCGGTGCGAACGCCGGCGGCAGCCAGTACGCGCTGACGCCGTGGTGGGCGCTGCTGTACTTCCTCGGCTGGGCGGTCGCGCTGATGGCGGTCGCGCTGTTCTCGGCGAGCAAGCGCGACGCGTAACCCGAACCACCCCGGTCGGAGTTGAGGGGCCCTGACCGGGGCACGGGCCCGGCCGGGCTGAGGGGTCCTGGCCGCGACGGTCCGTGGCGCATCTGGGCAACCGGATGAGCCACGGGCCGTTTCCCGTTTCCGGGCGGGGTTCCGGACCTGGGCTGGCGCCTGGCCCCGGCAAACGCTTACGGTGCCGCGCATGACCGATTGGGCGCAGGTACGCGACAACGGGTACGAGGTCCCCACCGATCGGCCGCTGGAGGTACTGGTGGCCGAGCTGGTGGCGATGCTGCGGTCGCCTGATCCGGTCGTCCGGGACCGGCAGGCGTACTTCACGCTGGCGACCTGGATCGAGCGTGGCGTGCTGTCCACGGGGCAGCTGCGGGCGCTGGGGGACGAGATGGTCGCGCGGTTCGCGGACAGCGAGGTGCAGGCGCGTACGTTCGCGCCGCTGGTGCTGGACGCGATCGTCACCGCCGGGGTGTTCGAGCCGAGCTGGGTGCCTCCGTTCGAGCGCTGGTACGTGGCCGAGGCGGACCTCCGTGGGTACGACGAGAAGCTCGGCTGGTTGCACGCGGTCGCACACGGCGCCGACCTGCTCGGTACGCTCGGCCTGCACTCCGCGGTCGAACCGGTGCAGATGCTCCGGCTGGGCATCGGCCGCCTGCTGACGCCCACGGCGTACGTGCTGGCGGACCTGGAGGACGACCGGCTCGGTTACGCGCTGGCAGCTACCCTGACTCGTACGGATCTGAACGATGAGGACGTCACGGGCTGGCTCGATCCAGCTCTGCGGGCGCTGTCGAATCCACCGGTCGAAGGGATCAGGCCAGAGGTCACCAACACGATTCGTACGCTGCGGGCCCTGTACGTGCTCGCGGACCACGGGGTGCGGGTACGGGACCGGATCACCGTGATCCCCCGGCGCGACCAGGTCAAGACAAAGCTGGTGGACGTACTCCGGACGGTCACGCCGTACTACCTCTGAACATGGTGGACGAGGGCAACAACCGGAAGATGTACACCGGACCCGACTTTCGTCTGGTTTTTCCCTGAAAGCTCCCCTAGGTACGGCATGTCGCGCGCCAGGGCGGAGTACAGGTGGTTTCAGGTGGCAGTGAAGGCCCCGTCCGTGACAGGGTTCTCTGCTGGCAGGCCATGGCCCCCTCCCATGGTGGTGCCAACGCCACTACCGGAGTAGTGCCAACACCATCAGATCTGGTCCTCGGCGACGTTAACTTTTGAAGTGACGAAAGCCGTCGGGGCGCAGTAGAGAGGGACCATAGAAGTCATGGTTGCGACATACCTGAAGCGTTGGGTCGGCAACCGCATCCTGAACAGGACCACTCGCAAGGGTGGTCTCGACCTGTCGAAGATGCGGATGTTCCCGAGTCAGGTTTCGATGCCGCTGCGCCGGCAGGGCCTGGATCCGGTGCCCGAGCTCGCGCGGGTGCGGGAGACCGAGCCGGTTCACAAACTGGCGCACCTGTTCGGGATGAACGTGTGGATGGTCAGCGGGCACGCCGAGGCGAAGGTCGTGCTCAGCGACTCCACCAACTTCAGCAACGACATCCGGCCGCTGGTCGGCTCGGACCCGAACAAGCCGTCGGAGGGGATCGGCGGCCTCGGCTTCACCGACCCGCCGGACCACACCCGGCTGCGGAAGCTGCTCACGCCGGAGTTCACCAAGCGCCGGCTGGCCCGGCTGGAGCCCGCGATCGAGAAGATCGTGAACGACCAGCTGGACCTGATGGAGGCCAAGGGCCCGGTCGTCGACATCGTCTCGGACTTCGCCTTCAACGTGCCGTTCCTGCTGATCGCCGACCTGCTCGGCGTCGAGGAGCAGGACCGGGACCGGTTCCGTGCCCTCGGCCCGGCCCGGTTCGACCTGTCCGGCGGCGGGATCGGCGTGTTCGGGTCGGCCAGTGAGTCGCGGGAGTTCCTGTTCGAGATCGTCCGCAAGCAGCGGGCGAACCCGGGCGACGGGCTGATCGGGTCGATCATCCGCGAGCAGGGCGACGCGATCGACGACGTCGAGCTCGGTGGGCTCGCCGACGGCGTGTTCCTGGGCGGGTACGAGACGTCCGCGAGCATGCTCGCGCTCGGCACGCTGGTGCTGATGCGGGACCCGGCGAACTTCGAGCGAATCCGGTCCGAGCCGGGCGCCGTCGACGGGATCGTCGAGGAGCTGCTGCGGTACCTGACCGTCGTCCAGGTCGCGTTCCCGCGGTTCGCCAAGCACGACCAGGAGCTGTTCGGTCACCAGCTGAAGAAGGGCGATCTGGTCGCCATCTCGCTGTCCGGCGCGGACCGTGACAAGGCCGTCTTCGGCCCGGACGCGGAGGACTTCTACCCGCGCCGGAACGCCTCGGCCGCGCATCTCGCCTTCGGTCACGGCATGCACCGCTGCGTCGGCGCCGAGCTGGCCCGGATGGAGCTGCGGGCGGCGTTCACCGCGCTCGCCAACCGCTTCCCGGACCTGGCCCTCGCCGTCCCGGAGACCCAGCTTCGCTTCCGCGACTTCTCCCTCGTGTACGGCGTCGAAACCCTCCCCGTTCGTTTGCACGCCACCACGCCGGAGCAAGCTGCCGGATAGTACGCCGGGGGGTTGGCGGGGCGTGGTGCACTGGTGGGGAGGACCTGATGGGCGTGGGCGAAACGATTCCGGAGTACCCGGAGTACATAGCGGGGCTGCCGCGGAAGCGGGTGGCTGCCGGGGTGCTGTTCCGGTCGGCGGACGGCCGGGTACTGCTGGTCGAGCCGTCCTACAAGTCGAACTGGGAGATCCCCGGCGGTGTCGTCGAGGCCGATGAGTCGCCGTGGGCGGGGGCGACGCGTGAGTTGGCCGAGGAGCTCGGTACGGATCGCGTGGTCGGCCGCCTGCTGGTCGTCGACCACGTGCACGCGAACGACCGGCGCCCCGACGCGATGGTGTTCGTGTTCGACGGCGGCGTACTGGACGAGGCCGAGGTCGCCGCGTTCGTCTTCCCGGACGGCGAAATCCTGTCCGCCGGGCTGTACACGATCGAACAGGCCCGTACGCTCGGCAAGCCGATGCTGGCCCTCCGCCTGACCGCGGCCCTGGACGCGGTCCGCGAAGCCGCGGTCGTCCTCTGCGAGGACGGCAAGCGGGTGGCTTAGGCCTGGATCAGTCGTTCGGCGAAGCTGGTCAGGTCCGCGAGGTCGGCCGAGGTGACGACCAGGCGGGTGACGCCTTCCGCCGCGTACGCCGCGACGGCTTCCGCGGTCAGGTCGACAGACGCCCAGCGGGTGTACTCGAGATCGTCCCGGCCGGAGGTCGTCCGGACCAGATCCCACTGCGCCGCGCGCTCGGCGGGGGTCAGCGCGCCGCCGGGGAAGTACCCGTCGCCCCGGGCGCCGGCCCGGCGGGCGGCCGCCCGGCTCGATCCGCCGACGTGGATCGGAAGCGGTGCCGACGGATGCGGAAAGCTGCTCACGTTCTCGAACTCGAAGAACTCGCCCGCGTAGCTGACGTCGGCGCCCGACCACAGCAGCCGCAGTACGTCGATCGCTTCGTCCGCCCGTCGCCCGCGGGAGGCGAAGTCGATGCCCATCGCGCGTGCCTCACCCGGCAGGCTCCCCACCCCGACCGTGAGCAGTCGCATCCGGCCTTGGGACAGCACGTCGACCGTCGCCAGCCGCTTCGCGAGCTGCACCGGGTGGTGGTAGGGCAGCAGCAACACGGCGGTCCCGAGCAACAGCCGTTCGGTGGCGCCGGCGACGAAGGTCAGCAGTTCGAGCGGATCGCCGTACGGCAGGTCGGCCGGCAGCTCGTACCCGCCGAAGGAGGCGCCTTTGTACAGCGCGAGGTGCTCGGGCACGTACAAACCCTCGAAGCCGCAGGCCTCGGCGTGCCGTGCGAATCGAATCAGCCGATCAGGATCGGTCCCGTACGCGGGCGTGCTGTAACTGACGGAGAACTTCACCGCGGCACCGTAAAACCTTGCCCTTGGGGTCAAGGCAAATCGCAACTCGGTGTGTACTGATTGTGGCACCAGGTGGTCGGTGGCGGTATCGGGTCGTGACAGGACCGGGATGGGTGGCCACAATGGTCGGTCCGGCCCGAGGTGCGGGTGACGGATCAGGGAAGGGCCGTCTGCGGGTATGGGGAATGGCGCGATGGCGGCGGACGGGGCGCTGACCGCTCGGATCGCCGGGGCGATGACCGCCGCGCAGTCGGGCGGGCAGGCCGGCGCGGCGGCGGAGATCGAGGCGATTCGGGCCGAGCTCGGTGGCGTCCCCAGCTATCCGCTGGCGGCGGCCGAGTACGTCCGGGGAGTGACGGCGCACCACGCCAGTGACGCCGACGAAGCGCTCCGGGCCGTGGACGCGTGTATCGAGATCGCCCGCGCGATCGACGAACCGGGCTGGGAAGCGAACGCGCTGCCGATCCGGATCATCAACCTCGCGCGCAGCGGCCGGGGTGGCGACACGGTCAACGACCTGGTCGCCGCCGAAGCCGCGCTGAACCGGACGAAGGACGCCGGCCTGACCGCCTGGGCACACACCGGCCTCGGGTACGCGTACGACGTGCTGCGCTTGTTCGAGCTGTGCATTCCGCACTACGAGCTGGCCACCCAGCTGGACGACGACGTGTTCGAGCTCGCCGAGGCCGAGGCGATCGACCGGCTGAACCTCGCCGAGACGTACCTGCGCTGGGCGCACGAGCTGGAGCGGCTCGGCGATCCCTTGTATACAAGGGAGATCGCGGACCGGCTGGCCTCGGCCGCGTACTGGGCGCGGGAGGCCGAGCGGGTGGTCGTGGACGACGAGAGTCAGGAGTTCTGGCGGCTCAGCGCCCGGCTCTGGCTGGCCGCCGCCGCCACCGGCGAGGACCCGGCGAAAGCGGTTGCCGACCTGACCGAGATCCGGGACGAGATCAGCAAGCTGGGTGAGACCGAGCGGCTCGCGATCGCCGGCGCGTACCTGGCCCGGGCCTTGCAGGCAGCGGGCCGGTCCGAGCAGGCGAAGGCCGCGGCGGACCGGGCCGCTGCTGACCTGATTCCGTTGGCCGACCCAGCGACTCAGGTGCTCGTCCTGCAAACCAGGTCGGAGCTCGAGGCGGTCGATGGTGGTCCCGGCGCGCTGGCCGGATTGGCGTACGCGCAGTCGGTCGCGCGGGGCTGGTGGAAGGAGCGGCAGCGAGCGCTCAACGCGGTCCGGCATGCGCTTGCCGCACACGACCTGCCGGCCCGGCACGACGCCGAATGGCACGCGGCGCGGCAGGATCCGCTGACCGGAGTGGGGAACCGGCGCGCCCTGACCGAGCGGCTGACGGCCGCCCGTGACTCGGGCCGCGCGGTCACGCTGCTGGCGATCGACGTGGACAACCTGAAGATCGTGAACGACGGTTTCGGTCACGCGTGCGGCGACGAGTTGCTGCAGGTTGTGGCAAATCTGCTGGTAGAACAGGCACGAGCCACCGATGCCGTGATTCGATCAGGTGGCGACGAGTTCTTCGTGGTGCTCGATCAGCCCGACGCCAAGGGCGGTGCCCAGCTGGCTGAGCGGATCCGGGTGGCGGTCGAGGCGATCGCGGCGGCGACCGACAAACCGTGGCTGCGCCGGCTCGGGCTGAGCCTCGGTTTCGCGGCGACCGCCGAGGGCATCGCGGTGGATCAGCTGGTCGCGGTGGCGGACCAGCGCCTGTACGCGGACAAGCGGCGGAAAGTGTGAAACTGGGAGGGGAGGTGTGGTGCGAGAGACGTCGGGGGTGACGACCCGGATCGCGGCGGCGATGACGCGGGCCCAGTCGGGCAGTCCGGCCGAGGCCGGGCAGGACATCAACGCGCTGCTCGCCGAGCTCGGCCCGGAGCCCAGTCATGAGCGGGCGGCCGCCGAGTACGTGCGGGCCGTCGCGGCGCACCACGGCACTGACGCGGCCGAGGCGCTGGACGCCGTCGACGGCTGCATCCGGGTCGCCCGGGCGATCGACGAGCCGGGCTGGGAGGCGAACGCGATCGCGCTCCGGATCGTCACGCTGATCCGGACCGGCGAGGGCGGTGACTCGGTCGCGGACCTGGTCGCCGCCGAGAACGCCCTGTCCCGGACCAGGGATCTCGGCCTGGCCGGCTGGGCGCACACCGGCCTCGGCTACGCGTACGACCTGCTGCGGCTGTACGAGCTGTGCATCCCGCACTTCGAGCTGGCGGCGGACGGGGACCACGATCCGCTCGGACTGCGTGAGGCGCCGGCGATCAACCGGCTGAACCTCGCCGAGTCGAACCTGCGCTGGGCGCATGAGCTGGAGCGGCTCGGCGACCAGTCGTACGACGAGGAGATCAGGCAACGCCGGCAGGCCGCGCACCGGTGGGCCGCTGAGGCGGTGGATGCGATTCTCGCCGCCGACCTGCTCGGGTACTGGCCGATGGCCGGGCGGATGTGGCTGGCGGCGAGCAACGACGCGGCCGACGCGGCCGATGCCGCGGTGATCCTGAAGGACTGCCGGGACCAGTTGGCGAAGCTTGGCGATTTCGAGCTGGCGGCGATCGCGGGTACGTACCTGGCGCGGGCGTACTTGTCGCTCGGGCGGATCGACGAGGCGCTGGCCGCGGCGGACCGGGCGGCGAGTGACCTGCCGCCGACGTCCGATCCGCCTGTGGAGGCGCTGATTCGGCACACGGCCGTACAGATCGTGGCGGAGTCCGGCGACACCGGCGCGACCATCGGCCTGCAGTACGCGCGTGCGATCAGCCGTGGCTGGTGGGCTGAGCGGTTGCGCGGTTTGTACGCCGTACGCAGTGCACTTGCCAACCATGAGCTGTCGATCCGGCACGATGCCGAGTGGAAGGCGGCCCGGGAGGATCCGCTGACCGGTGTGGGCAACCGGCGCGCTCTGGACGAACGGATGTCGGTAGCACACGACTCTGGTCGCTCAGTGGCGGTAGTGGCGATCGACGTGGACAACCTGAAGGTCATCAACGACAGCTACGGCCATGCGTGTGGTGACGAGGTGCTGCGGCGGGTCGGACAGCTACTGACCGAGCAGTGCCGTGCTGAGGACGTGGTGGCCCGTGCAGGCGGTGACGAGTTCGTAGTCGTACTGGACAACCCGGATGAGCGCGGTGCGCCGGAGCTGGTCGAGCGGATCAAGATCGCAGCGGAGCGGGAGGCTGAGCGGGCCGAGGCGCCCTGGTTCACCATGTTGCGGCTCAGCGTCGGTCAGGCGAGCAGCGCGGACGGTACGTCGGTGGGCGATCTGCTGACGGAGGCGGATCGGCGCATGTACGCGGAGAAGCGCCGGCGTCGTCGTCCGACTCAGTAGTCCAGGAAGCCTTCTACTACGAGCTGTTTGACCTGTGGCAGGTACTCCGACAGGACGTCGACCACTGGTCGGTCCAGGAGATCGGCCAGTGCGGCAAGGATCTGTCCGGTGCTGAGCTCGCCGTCACACGCGCCAACGAAGCCAGCCAGTACCGTGTCGACCTGCTCGGCTCTACGCATGCCCCGCTGACGCCGCAGCACGATGGTGGCCGGGTCCTCGGCGCCTGGCTGCCCAGTGGTCTCCTGGATGACGTCCTCGGCGACCCGGAAGTGCATCCCGGTCAGGTCAGCCGGCAGGCCTTCCACTCGCTCGAACCGGTGCAGTACGTGCGGACCGATCGGCCGCTCGATCTCGTACGGCCAGGACTCCGCGTACAGCGTGCCTTCGACGTTGTGCAAGCTGATCCAGCCCATGCCGATCGCTTCGACGTCATGCTGCTCCAGGTAGCGCATCCACTCGTCGTACCTGGCCGGGTACGCCGGTGAGCCGTGCAGTCCGGCGTCACGCAGCCACAGTTCCACGTACTCGGACGGGTCGAGCTGTTCGCGCTGGACGGCCCAGGCGGAGCGGTCACCGGTCCACGTGGCTATGCGGTCCTGCCACGCCGCACCTCGTACACAGGTCCAGTTGGCGAGTAGCTGGCACCAGCCACCGTCAGTCAGGTGCGCCGGCGCTTCTCGTACGAGTTGCTCGACCACCGCGTCACCGGTGAACCCGGTCTCGCGGTACGTCAGGTCACCACCGGGCGGTGAGATGACGTACGGCGGGTTGCTGATGATCAGGTCGAAACGCTCACCGCGCACCGGCTCGTACAGACTGCCGTCGCGGATGTCGACCTCGACCTGGTTGAGCGCGGCGGTCCAGCCGGCGAGCTGCAGCGCGCGCGGGTTGACGTCGGTCGCGACCAGTTGGTTGACCCGGTCCGCGAGGTGCAGTGACTGAATCCCACACCCGGTGCCGATGTCCAGGGCACGGTCCGCTTTCACCGGAACGGTCAGCTGCATCAGGCTCAGACTGGCCGGTGCGATGCCGAGGACGTAGTCGCCGCGCATCGCCTCCCGGCGCCCGTCCAGGCCCGGGGTGAGGTCGGCGACCACCCAGCAGTCCCGCTCGCCGGCCGCGAACGGGCGGATCTCCAGCACCGCGCGGGCCTCGCCGCCGCTCACCTCGATGATGCCCAAGGCAACCAGCTCGATCCCGGGGAACGCCTTCCGGACAAGCTCTTCCGGCACGCTGCGCTGCAGCAGGAACAACCGGATCATCGTGTCCAGCCGATCGCCGCTCCCCGTACGCCCCGCCGCCGGCGAGGTTTCGTTCCGCGCCAGCGCCGCGTTCGCCGCCACCCCAAGCCGCTCCGCGACCCCCGCCACGGTGTACCCGGCCCCCACGAACGCCGCCCGCAACCCGTCCACCAGCTTTCGCATCCCGTTATCTTCGCATTCGCCGGCCCCCTGAACCGCAGGGTTGCCCCCTTGGATTTCCAGGGGGCAACCCTGCAGTCGCGGAGATGACCCCCGAGTTGGAGGGTTGTGGCTGTCATCAAGTTGGGATGTGGTCTCCATCACGGAGAGAAGCGGGGCGATGACCATGAGTCGCATGCCGCGTCAACGACTCAGCCGTCACAGCAGCCTCGATCTCACCAGGCGTCACGTGCTCACGGCCGGTGCGGCGGCGGGGTTGACGCTCGTCACGCCCGGTCTCGCGTCCGCTCGCCCGCTCGACCCGGACGAGTTTCGTACCCAGGGCGACCCCGACTTTCATCCGGTGAAGTTCCGGATACCGGCGCCGACCGGGCGGAAGGCGCTCGGGACGGCCGCGATCCATCTGATCGACCGGTCCCGGCAGGACCCGAGTATGCCGAGCGGGCAGCGCGAACTGATGATCAGCGTCTGGTACCCGGCGTCGATGTCGGCGAGCGCGCCGTACGCCCGGTACATGCCGCCGAAGACCGCGGCGGACGTGGACGAGGCGTGGACCGGCGAGGAAGGGCTGGCGCTGCCGACCGGATCGTTCGACTTCGCGAACACGCTGACGCACGCGCGCGTCGACGTACCCGTGCAGCCGCTCCGCCACCCGGTCGTACTGTTCTCGCCCGGTCAAGGCGACAGCCGGTTCGTGAACACCGCCCAGGTCGAGGACCTGGCCAGCCGTGGGTACGTCGTGGTCACCATCGACCATTCGCACGAATCACCGGTCGAGTTCCCGCGCGGCCGCTTCCTGCCCGGCGCGCCGGCGCCCGAGGGGCCCGACCCGGCCGCGATCCGGAAAGCACTCGAGACGCGGACGGCCGATGCGCGGTTCGTACTGAACCAGTTGGAGCACATCGCCGACGGCCAGAACCCGGACGCCGACGGCAAGGACCTTCCGGACGGGCTCGGCGACAGCCTCGACCTGCGCAAGGTCGGCATGTTCGGCTACGCGCTCGGTGGGTACACGACCGCGAACACGATGCTCGCGGACCGGCGCGTCGCCGCCGGAGTGGACCTGGACGGAACGCTCCAGGACGACCGGACCAAGGGGCCACTTGGCGAGGTCGCCGAGAAAGGACTGAACCGGCCGTTCCTGCTGTTCGGGTCGGACCAGAGCCAGCGGACCGACCCGGGCAAGGACAACTACGACCCGTCCTGGGCGAGTTTCTGGGCGGCGCAGCGCGGCGGGCGGTTGAACCTGGCACTCTTGCACACCAAACAGAAGGCTTTCACCGACTACCAGTTCATCTTCTCCCAGCTGTTCCACGACATCTACGGCAACGACCCGATCATCGGTTCGGTGCTGCGGGCCCTCGTCGGCAGCGCGAAACCGGCCCGGAGCGTACTCGCGCAGCGCGAGTACCTGGCCGCGTTCTTCGACCTGACCCTGCGCCGCCGCCCGGTCCTGCTGCTCCGCGGCGATTCCCCGAAGTTCCCCGAAGTACGGTTCGCCGGCTGAGACGGCGTACGCTCGTAAGCCTGGTCGCGACGCGCGGTGAGGGTGGGGCGTTCGCCACTTTCTGAAACCCTGGGAGGCGTACCGGGGGCCTGACCGGTTACCGTGCGTTGAGAAATGCGTTGCCGTCGGCCGTACTCTGTCCTCGGGCGGGTCGGTCTGTGCTGGGGGAACAGGCGTCGGTGAAAGGGCGTTGTCGGCAGGACGAGAGTAGGGAGCGCAGTGGCAGGGGCAGCAGGGACGAAGACAGCGGCGGGCACGCGTCTGGTGATCGTCGAGTCGCCGAAGAAGGCGCGGATGATCGCCGGCTTCCTCGGGTCCGGGTACGTGGTGGAGTCCAGCTTCGGCCACATCCGGGACCTGCCGAGCGGCGCCGACGAGATCCCGGCGAAGTACAAGGGCCTGCCATGGGCACGGCTCGGGGTGAACGTCGAGGACCACTTCGACCCGCTGTACGTGGTGCCGGCCGACAAGAAGGCGCAGATCCGCAAGCTCAAGGACCTGCTCAAGGGTGCCGACGAGCTCTTCCTGGCGACAGACGAGGACCGCGAGGGCGAGGCGATCGCCTGGCACCTGCTGGAGGAGCTGAAGCCGAAGGTCCCGGTCCGCCGGATGGTGTTCCACGAGATCACCCCGAAGGCGATCCAGGACGCGGTCGGCAACGCCCGGGACATCGACGAGGCGCTCGTCGACGCCCAGGAGGCGCGCCGGATCCTGGACCGGCTGTACGGGTACGAGGTCTCGCCGGTGCTCTGGAAGAAGGTCATGCCGAAGCTGTCGGCGGGCCGGGTCCAGTCGGTCGCGATCCGGATGGTGGTCGACCGCGAGCGCGAGCGGATCGCCTTCCGCAGCGCCTCGTACTGGGACCTGGACGCGACTCTGGACGCCGGCGAGAGCCGGACGCCGCGGCAGTTCGGTTCCCGCCTGGTCTCGGTGGACAGCAAGCGGGTGGCGCAGGGCCGCGACTTCAGCTCGACCGGTGAGCTCAAGGGCGCGAACACGGTTCACCTGAACGAGGCGACCGCGACCGCGCTGGCCGGTGCGCTGCGCGACTCGCGGTTCACCGTCCGGGCGATCGAGTCCAAGCCGTACACCCGCAAGCCGTACGCCCCGTTCCGTACCACCACGCTGCAGCAGGAGGCCGGGCGGAAGCTCGGCATGTCCGCGTCGCAGACGATGCAGGTCGCCCAGCGGCTGTACGAGAACGGCAACATCACCTATATGCGTACTGACAGCGTGACGCTGTCGGACACCGCGATCACCGCGGCCCGGGCGCAGGTCCGCGAGCTGTACGGCGCGTCGTACCTGCCGGACAAGCCGCGGGTCTACACCTCCAAGGTGAAGAACGCGCAGGAGGCACACGAGGCGATCCGGCCGGCCGGTGAGGTCTTCCAGACTCCGGCGCAGACCGGTCTGAGCGGCCCCGAGTTCCGGCTGTACGAGCTGATCTGGATGCGGACGATCGCGTCCCAGATGAAGGACGCGGCCGGGAACAGCGTCTCGATCAAGATCGACGCGACCGCCTCGACCGGGGAGAAGTGCGAGTTCACCTCGTCCGGCCGGGTGATCACGTTCCACGGGTTCCTCAAGGCGTACGTCGAGGGCGCGGACGACCCGTCCGCCGGGACCGACGACCAGGAGACCCGCCTCCCGAACGTGGAGGAGGGCGACGTACTGCCCGCGCTCGAGGTGCTTGCCTCGGGACATGAGACGAAGCCGCCGGCCCGGTACACCGAAGCGACGCTGATCCGCGAGCTGGAAGAGCGCGAGATCGGTCGCCCGTCGACGTACGCGTCGATCATCGGCACGATCCAGGCGCGCAAGTACATCTACAAGAAGGGCCAGGCGCTCGTACCGGCCTGGCTGGCGTTCGCGGTGGTCCGGCTGCTGGAGGAGCACTTCACCCGGCTGGTGGACTACACCTTCACCGCCTCGATGGAGGACACCCTCGACGAGGTCGCCGCCGGTGACCTGCAGCGCGAGGGCGTACTGGCCCGGTTCTACTTCGGCGATGACGACCTTGAGGGTCTGCAGTCGATGGTGACCGACCTGGGCGACATCGACGCCCGGGAGATGTCGACCTTCCCGGTCGGTGGGGACGACAGCGGGGTCGTGGTCCGGGTCGGGCGATACGGGCCGTACGTCGAGGACAAGGACGAGCGGCGGGCGAACGTACCCGAGGATCTGCCGCCGGACGAGCTCACCGTCGACAAGGCGAAGGAACTGCTGGAGCAGCCTTCCGGGGTCGAGCACGAGCTGGGCAACGCGCCGGACACCGGGCTGAAGGTGGTGGCCAAGGCCGGACGGTTCGGGCCGTACGTGACCGAGGTGCTGCCGGAGGACGCGCCGAAGGGTGCGAAACCGCGGACCGGGTCGCTGCTCAAGTCGATGACGCTGGACGCGATCAGCCTGGACGACGCGATGAAGCTGCTGTCGCTGCCGCGGGTCGTCGGGAAGGACCCGGAGAGCGGCGACGAGATCACCGCGCAGAACGGGCGCTACGGGCCGTACCTGAAGAAGGGTACGGACTCGCGGTCGCTGTCCTCCGAGGAGCAGATGTTCGACATCACCCTCGAAGAGGCGCTGAAGATCTACTCGGAGCCGAAGCAGCGTGGTCGCCGGGCAGCCGCGCCGCCGCTGAAGGAGCTGGGCGAGGACCCGGAGTCGAAGAAGCCGGTGGTGGTGAAGGAGGGCCGCTTCGGTCCGTACGTCACCGACGGGGAGACGAACGCGACGCTCCGCAAGGACGACTCGGTCGACACCATCTCCTTGCTGCGGGCGGCCGAGCTGCTGGCGGAGAAGCGCGCCCGCGGGCCGGTGAAGCGACCGGCCAAGAAGACCGCCGCCAAGAAGACGGCCGCGAAGAAGACCGCGGCCAAGAAGACGGCTGCCAAGAAGACCACGGCGGCGAAGAAGACGACCGCGAAGAAGACGACTGCCAAGAAGAGCGCGACGAAGAAGTCCTGAGCCGGCGTCTGGGCCTGGTTTCAAAGTGCACGGGGACGTACCGAAGGAGCGCGGATGACGAGTGCTGTTGAGGTCAGCGCGCAGCGGCTGCGGGATCGGGGCGAGCGGGTCACACCCGCTCGGCTCGCGGTGGTCGAGGTGCTCGCCGGAACCGAGGAACATCTCAGTGCCGAGCAGATCGGTGAACGGGCCGAGCAGTTGCGGCCCGGGATTCATCGGGCGACGGTGTACCGGGCGCTGGATGCGCTGGGGGAGTTCGGCCTGGTCACGCACGTGCACCTGGGCCGGGCCGGGACGACGTACCACCTGGCCGGGGACCTGGCGCCGCGGCATCTGCACCTGCGCTGCTCCGAGTGCGGCACCGTGTACGACGCGCCGGGCGACACCCTCGAGTCGGCTCGCAAGAAACTCGCCCGCGACCTCGGCTTCCACCTCGCCCCGGAACAGGTAGCCCTGGTCGGCATCTGCAAGGACTGCCAGCCGTAACCCGCTCCCGCCTGGTTGTTCCGGGTGAGCAGCTGAGCGATTGTTGTCCATATCTGTTGATAGGTGTGGAGTTGTGAACAGGTTGGCCGTAGGCTCGGCTCTCGTGAGCGATTACGTTGAGGACTTTGGGTCCGGGGCCAACGTGCTGCCCCCACGTTCCTGGCTGGATGACGACGCCCGGCGGGTGCCGCTCGGCGGGGAGTGGAGCTTCCGGCTGTCGCCGACGGTCGCGGCCGCGCCGGACGACCTGACCGACCCGGACACCACCGGCTGGGACACCATCACCGTCCCGGGCCACTGGCAGCTCAGCGGGTACGGCAAGCCGGCGTACACGAACGTGGTCTACCCGTTCCCGCTCGAACCGCCGTACGTGCCGACCGACAACCCGACCGGTGACTACGTCCGGACCGTGAGCGTTCCGGCCGACTTCGCGGGCGCCAAGATCGTGCTCCGGTTCGAGGGCGTCGACTCCCGGTTCGCGGTGTACGTGAACGGCGAGTGGGTCGGCTGGTCATCCGGTTCGCGGCTGGCGTCGGAGTTCGACCTCACCGCGCTGGTTGCGCCCGGCAACGAAGCACGGATCGCGGTCCGCGTACACCAGTGGTCGGCCGGCAGCTATGTCGAGGACCAGGACATGTGGTGGCTGTCCGGGATCTTCCGCGAGGTCAACCTGCTCGCGCTCCGGCCGGACGCGCCGACCGACGTGTTCGTGAAGGCGGCCTGGGACCACGTCGACGGCGCGGGCACGCTGCTGGTCGAGTCCGACGTACCGGGGACCGTTTCGGTGGCCGAGCTCGGCCTCGAGGTGCCGACCGGCGAGCACGTGCGGGTCGAAGGCGTGCAGCCGTGGAGCGCCGAGGTGCCGCGGTTGTACGACGCCGTGCTGCGTACCGCCGGTGGTGACGTCCGGTTGCGGATCGGGTTCCGTACGGTCGCGATCGTCGACGGGATCTTCACCGTGAACGGCAACCGGGTGCTGTTCAACGGCGTCAACCGGCACGAGTTCCACCCGGATCGCGGCCGCTCGGTGACCGAGCAGGACATGCTCGACGACGTACTGATCATGAAGCGCGCCGGCATCAACGCCGTACGCACCAGCCACTACCCGCCGCACCCGCACTTCCTCGAACTGTGCGACGAGTACGGCCTGTACGTGATCGACGAATGCGATCTGGAATCACACGGGTTCGGGTACGAACCGCAGCCGCCGAAACTGCCGAACCCGGTGATGGACGAGCGGTTCCGCGACGACCTGGTGAACCGGATGCGCCGGACCGTACACCGGGACAAGAACCACCCGTCGATCGTGATCTGGTCGCTCGGCAACGAGTGCGGGATGGGCGACAACCTGAAGGCCATGTACGACCTGGTCAAGGAGCTCGACCCGTCCCGGCCGGTGCACTACGAACGCGACACCGAGGCGGAGTTCGTCGACATCTACTCGCGGATGTACGCGTCGCCGGAGCAGTGCGCGGAGATCGGCGCGGACGCCACGAAGTACCGGAACCTGCCGTACATCCTGTGCGAGTACGGGCATGCGATGGGTAACGGGCCGGGCGGGCTGCTGGACTACCGCGAGGTGTTCGAGAAGTATCCGCGCTGCCAGGGTGGTTTCATCTGGGAGTTCATCGACCACGGTCTGCGGACCACGATCGACGGGCGCGAGGTCTACGCGTACGGCGGTGACTTCGGCGAGCCGATCCACGACGGGAACTTCGTCTGCGACGGGCTGCTGTTCCCGGACCGGACGCCGTCGCCGGGAATGCACGAGTTCGTCAAGGTGATCGAGCCGGTCCGTATCGTTGCTGACGGCAACGATGGGGTGACGGTGACGAACCACTACGAGGTGCTGGACACGAGCCACCTGGTGTTCACGGCACGGGTCGAGGTGGAGGGCGAGGTGGTCGGAACCGCCCCGCTGAACGTGCCGGTGCTCGCGCCGGGTGCGTCGACGTCTGTCGAGCTCCCGCCGGAGCTCGACAAGCTACGCGCGGAGGGCCGCCCGGAAACCTGGCTCACGGTCACCGCCGAACTGGCCGACGCCACCCCATGGGCGACCGCCGGCCACCGCATCGCCTGGGGCCAAATCCGCCTCGACCAACCAACCACCCCGACCGCGACGGTTCCCTCTGGTGAGGCGGTGGTTGGTGGTGTTGCCGACGCAGCTGGGATTTCTGTTGCTGGGTTGACGAATGTTCGGCTGGACGTGTGGCGGGCGCCGATCGACAACGACGCGATTCCTGGGGTCGCGGCCGCCTGGCGTGAGCAGGGGTTGCACCGCGTACAGCACCGGATCGTCTCGCAGGGCGAACGCGACGGTGCATGGGAGGTCGTCACCCGCACCGCACCGCCCGCGCTGCAGTGGGGTCTGCGCAGTACATGGCGTTGGACTGCTGTAGAGGATGGCGTGGTCCTGCAGCTCAGCCTCGTACCCGAGGGGTTGTTCCCGGAGGTGCTGCCCCGCCTGGGCATCACGTTCGAGCTCCCGAAGGTGCAGCAGGTCGAGTGGTTCGGCACCGGCCCGAACGAGGCGTACGTAGACACACGCGCGGCCGCCGCGGTCGGGAAGTACACAGCCACTGTCGCCGAGCTCCAGACGCCGTACGTCCGTCCGCAGGAGAACGGTCAGCGCATCGACACCCGCTGGGCCACGCTCGACACACTCCGCATCGAAGCAGTGGACGACCTGTTCGGCCTGACTGTCCGCGACTGGACCACCCACGACCTGGAGTCCGCCAAGCACACCCCCGACCTGGTCCCCGGCGATACCACCCACGTCACCCTAGACATAGCCCAAACCGGAGTAGGCACCGCCGCCTGCGGCCCTGCCCTCCCCACCCGCGACAAACTAACCACCACCCCCTCCCACCTAACCCTCCGCTTTACCAACTAGCCGCACCCCACCCAACCCTCGCTTCACCGGCCAGCTGCCAGTCAGATGGCGATGGTGGGGCGGGGGATGGGGTGGTGACTGGGTGGGTGGTAGGTGGTCCAGGCCTTGGTTAGGCGGTGGGCTGCTTCGGTGAGGGCGGTTGGTTGGGCGCGGAAGTGTAGGCGGATGTAGGGGGTTCCGGCGCCGGTGACGTCGAGGCCGGTGCCGGGGAGGACGGCTAGGCCGTGGCGGAGGGCGGTTTGGGCGAAGGAGGCGCCGTCGCCGTACGGGAGGCGTACCCACAGGCACTGGCCGCCCGTGACGGTTGGGACCTGCCAACTGGGGAGTGACTGGGTGAGCAAGGCGTGCAGGTGGTCGTGGCGGGCCTTCAGGGTGGTGTGTAGGCCTGGCGCGTCCAGCAAGGGCAGCAGGTGTACTGCGGCGAGCTGCGACGGGACATTGCCGCCCAGGTCGTGTACGGCGCGCAGCCGGGCCACACGGTTGATCAGAGGCGCCGCAGCACGTATCCACCCGATCCGCAGACCACCCCACACGCTCTTACTGAGTGAACCGATGGAAACAACCGAGTCGCTGTACGCCGCCACCGGTGCAGGCTGTGTCTCACCAGGGAACCCCAGGTCCGCCGGTACCTCGTCCTCGATCACCGGAACACCCACACCAGCCAGCCGCTGCCGCGTAAGCGCGGACATCACCGCCCCAGTGGGGTTGTGGTACGTCGGAACGACATAGGCAACCGCGGGACGCCGCTCCCGGACGGCCGCCTCGATGCCTTCCAGCCCGACCGGTAGTCCATGCAGCACGGCTCCCTGCTCCCGGAACGCCTCCAGCGCACCCGGGTACGTCGGCGCCTCCACCAGCACCCGATCTCCCGGCGACACCAACGCATGTGCGAGCAACGACAACGCTTGCTGACCCCCGTTGGTCACCATGACTTGCTCTACACGCGTAGCCACGCCACGGGCCGTGTAGCGATCAGCCAGTGCCTGCCGCAAAGCCGGATGCCCGTACGGGTAGTAGCCGATGTCGTCTTCAAGTGCAGCGAGCTCCGGGGCGATCCGTACGTACGCCTCGGCCAACTCCTTTGGTGGATCGCCTGGAGCCGCGCAGATGGCGAGCAGTACGTCGTCGTCACGTGCTTCCAGTGAATCCAGGAACAGGGGGTCGACCGGTGCATCCAGTACCTGCGCTCCGGACGGTACGCCGGCCACTCGCGTACCACTGCCCTGCCGGCGGGTGATGCGCCCTTCAGCACGGAGCAGGTCGTACGCGGCGACCACCGTGGTACGCCCGACTGCCAGTGCGCCGGCCAGTGCACGGTCTGGCGGTAGGACTGCACCAGGCGGGAGATCGCCGTCGTCGATGAGTTGCCGGAGCCGCGTCGCGAGCAGCACGTACAGCGGGCCGCGGCCGGAGGACCAGCGGCCCAATCGGTCAACCACTTCGATTGGTCTCATCTGCGAACCAATTCTGCCCGATTGGCTCTGCAGACACCACCGATCGGCCGGAACCATGGCCGTATGCCCACTTTTCCGCGTCACCAGATCATGTCCCTGACCGCTGAGCACGTTCAGCACGACCTGGGCGAGAGCTACGGCCCGGACCTCCGGCTCGCGGACCTGCTGACGCCGGAGCTGGCGGACCTAGAGCTCGGTTACGGTACGGCCGACGGCGACGCCCGGTTGCGTACCGCGATCGCCGACCGCCACGGCGTACGCCCGGACCAGGTCGTCGTCACGGTCGGCGGAATGCACGGCATCTTCCTGCTCTCCTACCTTCTCGCGGACGCCGGCGGACAGGTCGTCACGACCGCACCGCTCTTCCCGATGACCCGCACCACGTACGAGTCGCTGGGCGCGGACGTGCAAGTGATCCCGCTGACGTTCGACGACGCGTACCAGCTCACAGCCGACGCGGTACGCGCCAAGCTCACGCCCGACACCAAGCTGGTCAGCCTGGCAACACCGCAGAACCCGTCCGGCACCGCCATCCCGCGCACTGTCCTGCAGGAGGTGGTCGCAGCGATGACGGAGATCTGTCCGGACGCCTACCTCTTGGTAGACGAGACCTACCGCAGCGCGACGTACGGCGACGATCCGGTCGCGGACACAGCAGTGAGCCTCGGCCTGAAGGTCATATCGGTGGCGTCGTTGTCGAAGTGCCATGGAGCGGCCGGATTGCGCATCGGATGGGTAGTCAGCACCGACGACAAGCTGGTGGAGCAACTGGTGACGGCCAAGTTCAATACCGTCGTGTCCGCGTCCCCGGTCTGCGAGGCGCTGGCGGTTCGGCTGTTCGAGCAGGAGGACACGATCTTGGCGCACCGGAGGTCCTGGCTGGAGGAGAACCTGCAGATCACCGCGGACTGGGTGCGGAACAACCAGTCGGTGGAGTGGGTACGCCCCGACGCCGGCGCGTTGTGCGTGATCCGCTTGAAGCCGGATGTGGACCTCGCACGGTTCCGGCGTACGACGGCTGAGCTGGGCGTACGGCTCGCCGATGGCGACTGGTTCGGGGACGAGCCGCGCGTCTTCCGCCTCGGCTTCGGCTTCCCGGCCCCGACCGAGCTGAAGGCGGCACTGGACGCGCTGACTCAGGCTGTCCACGCGGCCTACTAGGCTTTAGGCGTGCCGGAGGCCTATGACCCGTTGACCGATCCTGCACCGTCGCACGACGTGCGCGCGGTGTTGCGCATCCGGGCGTTCCGGCGGCTGTGGATCGGCTTCGGCCTGTCCAGCCTGGGTGACTGGATCGGTCTGCTGGCGCTGACCGCGATGGCGAAGTCGTTCGCCGGCGACAACTACCAGCTGGCGAACTTCGCGATCGGCGGCGTGCTGTTCCTCCGGGTGCTGCCGGCGCTGGTGATGGGGCCGGTGGCCGGCTGGGTCGCGGACCGGCTGGACCGGCGGGCGACGATGATCGTCGGCGACCTGGTCCGGGCCGCGTTCTTCGTCACGATCCCGCTGGTCGGGACGCTGACCTGGCTGCTGATCGCGACCGTACTGATCGAGATCGTCAGCCTGATCTGGGGCCCGGCCAAGGACGCCAGCGTGCCGAACCTGGTGCCCCGGCACCGGCTCGAGGCGGCCAACCAGCTGAGCCTGATCACCACGTACGGTTCCGCGCTTCCGGCGGCCGCGATCTTCACCGCGATCACCCTGGTCACCCGCTGGGCCGGCAACTTCTCCATCGACCTGGCCGTGTACGTGAACGCCGCCACCTTTGCGATCTCGGCCTTCGCGATCGTCTCCGTCGCCGAGATCGGCCGCGCGGTGCACGACCACGAGGACCACCCGACGCTGTGGCGGACGATGGTCGAAGGCTGGTCGTACGTCACCGGTACGCCGGTGGTCCGCGGCCTGGTCGTCGGCATCTCCGGAGCCTTCGCGGCCGGCGCGGTCGTGATCGGTCTCGGCCGCACGTACGTCGAGGATCTCGGCGCCGGCGATCCCGGGTACGGTCTGTTGTTCGGCGCCGTGTTCGGTGGGCTCGCGCTCGGGATGGGCTTCGGCCCGCGGATTTTCTCCGGGCTGTCCCGGCGCCGGCTGTTCGCGGCCGGCCTGGTCGGTTCCGGCATCTGCCTGACCGGGCTGGCGTTGATCCAGCAGCTCGAGATCGCCACCATGATCGCGATCCTGCTCGGCTTCTGCGCCGGCGCGTCGTGGGTCTCCGGGTACACGCTGCTCGGGTTGGAGGTGCCGGACGCGGTCCGTGGGCGGACGTTCGCCTTCGTCCAGTCGGCGGTCCGGACCGTACTCGCGATCACGCTGGCGATCGCGCCGTTCGCCGCCGGCGCGATCGGGCGGCACACCTGGACCATCGGCGGGCACTCGGCGACGTACAACGGTGCCTCGATGACGATGCTGGCGGCCGCGATCCTGGCCGGGGTGATCGGGCTGCTCGCCTGGCGGCAGATGGACGACCGGCCGGGCGTTCCGTTCTGGCGGGACGTGCGGCGCAGTTTCGGCAAGACCCGGGGCGACTACCCGACGACCGGGTTGTTCATCGCGCTCGAAGGCGGCGAGGGCGCCGGGAAGTCGACGCAGTCCGCCCTGCTGGTCCAGTGGCTGGAAGAGCGGGGCCAGCAAGTGCTGCTGACCCGCGAGCCCGGTGCGACCGAGCTCGGCAAGACCCTGCGGCAGATCGTCCTGGACCCGGCCACCGGCGACATCTCGCACCGCGCGGAGGCGCTGCTCTATGCGGCGGACAAGGCCGAGCACGTCGATTCGGTGATCAAACCCGCCTTGAAAGCCGGTGCGGTCGTCATCACCGACCGGTACGTCGACTCCGCGCTGGCGTACCAGGGGTCCGGCCGGGATCTCGACCTGTCCGACGTCGAGCGGGTGAACCGCTGGGCCACTGACGACCTCAGGCCGAACCTGACCGTCCTGCTTGACCTGCCGCCGAAGCGCGGTCTCGGCCGGTTCACCGAGCGGGACCGGATCGAGGCGCAGTCCGACGACTTCCACGAGCGGGTCCGGCACGCCTTCCTCGAACTGGCCGCCGCCGAGCCGCAGCACTACCTGGTGGTCGACGCGACACAGGACCGCGAAGACATCGCCAAACAGATCCGCGCCAGACTCGAACCGCTACTGCCCAAGGTGGACCTATGAGTGTTTGGGACGACCTGGTCGGCCAGGAGCCGGCGGTTGCCGTGCTGCGGAAGGCTGTCGGGGGTGCCGCGGCGGTGTTGCGTGGGGAGAGTGGGCCGGCGGTCGCCGGGATGACGCATGCGTGGCTGATCACCGGGCCGCCCGGGTCCGGCCGGTCGAACGCGGGGCGTGCGTTCGCGGCGGCGCTGCAGTGCCCGAACGAGGGCTGCGGCGAGTGCAACGAGTGCCGTACGGCGCTCACCGGCGCCCACCCCGACATCTCCCTGATCCGGACCGAGCTGCTGTCGATCCGGGTCAGCGAGGTCCGCGAGCTGGTCCGCCGGGCCGCGATGAGCCCGACCCAGGGCCGTTGGCAGGTGATGGTGGTCGAGGACGCGGACCGCCTTACCGAGCAGGCCGCCGACGCGCTGCTGAAGAGCATCGAGGAGCCCGCGCCGCGTACCGTCTGGGTGCTGTGCGCGCCGACGGTCGAGGACGTCGTACCGACGATCCGGTCCCGATGCCGGCTGCTGGTGCTGCGTACGCCGCCGGTCGCGGCCGTCGCGGAGATGCTCGGCCGCAAGCTCGAAGTGGATCAGGAGCTGGCCTGGTTCGCGGCGCGGGCGGCCCAGGGTCACATCGGCCGGGCACGGGCGCTGGCCCGGGACGAGGCGGTTCGGGAGCGGCGCAGCAACGTACTGGAGGTTCCGTTCACGCTGCGTGACCTCGGTGCCTGCCTGAAAGCCGCGCAGCAACTGCTCGAAGCCGCCAAGGTGGAGGCCAAGGCCAGCGCGGAGAAGGTCGACGAGAAGGAACGGTCCGCGCTCGAACAGGCGCTCGGGGTCGGTACGAAAGGCGCCAAGCCCCGGGAGGCGAACGCGGCGCTGAAGGAGCTGGAGGACCAGCAGAAGGCCCGCGCCAAGCGCTGGGAGCGCGACGTGCTGGACCGCTCGCTGGTCGACCTGATGGCGCTGTACCGGGACGTGCTGGTGGTCCAGACACGCTCCGGCAGCGAGCTGATCAACGCCGAGCTGGGGCAGCAGATCGAGCAGCTCGGCGCTTGTACGACGCCCGAGCAGACGATCCGCCGGATCGACGCGATCGCCACCTGCCGGGAGGCGATCGAGGCGAACGTCGCGCCGCTGATCGCGCTCGAGGCGATGACGGTCGGGCTGTTCGAGGGCAGCAGCGACGGTTTCAGCATCCCGCGCCGGCCGGCTCGCTGAGCGTCCGCTGAGAAGGTCTCGTGAGGCCTGTGTCACGGCGGCAGGCGGGCGGTGTAACACCGAGACCGGCAGGTCCGATGACTGAGTGTCCGGGCGAAGTGAACCGCTCGGTGCCACAGTTCCGAACGGACGCCGATGAACACCTCCCCGATCCAGCCCGCGCGGCCGTCGTTGCCGTCGGCTGAGTCCTGGCTGGAGGGCGTCCCGGAGCCGAAGCGGAAACCGGACGGGTACGCGGTGGCGGCGCTCGCGACCAGCCTGCCCGGCCTGGTACCGCTCGCGGTCGTCCTCGGCCTGCTCGCGCTGCGCCGGATCAAACGCACCGGCAGCCAGGGGAAACGGCTCGCGCAGGCGGCGCTGCTGCTGTCGCTGTGCTGGGTGATCGCGATCGGCGTCGCCGTCACGATGAACCTGATCGGCGAGCAACGGGCCGGAATCGGCCGCACCGTCCCGATCTCGAAGGTCGAGGTCGGCCGCTGTTTCGACGCCGATCTGGACGCGTCCTCGCTGCAGCTGGTCCGGATCGCGGATTGCGCCGGGGCACACAGCGGCGAGGCGTACGCGAAGGTGCCGGCCGCGCTGGCCGGGCTGCCGACCGCCCAGACCGCGGCGGTGGCGACGCAGCAGTGCGCCGGGGCGTTCGTGGACTTCGTCGGCAAGCCGTACGAGCGGTCCGAGCTGGACATGTACTACGTCGTACTGGAAAATCGTGCTGTTGCTGACGGCAACGTACTGTGCCTGGTCGGCATGCCGGGAACCCGGCTGACCGGTACGATGCGCGGATCGCAGCGGTAGACCCGCGGGAAGCACTGGGGGAAACGTGAGTCAGCCACCGTACGAGCCAGCACATGAACGCCCACAGGACCGTCCACAAGACAGCCCGCCGGAACCGACCCGCGCGTTCCCGACGTACGCCCAACCACAGTCACAGCAGCCGCAGCCGCACCAACCGCCTCCGGCCGGGTCGGCGCCTTGGGTTGCGCCGGGACAGGCGCCGCCGTCGTACGGGCAACCGTCCGCTGGGCAACCGTCCTATGGGCAGTCGCCGTACGGGTCGCAGTCGGCTTACGGGGCGGCGCCGGGGCAGCAGCCGCCGTACGGGGCCGGTTACGGGCAGGGGCAGTACCCGCAGGCGTACGGGCAAGCGCCCGCGCCGTACGGGTACGGCTACGGTTACCCCGGCTCCACCGCGTCCACCAACGGTCTCGCGACCGCCGCGCTGGCGACCGGGATCGGCGGCATCTTCATCGGCCTGTCCGCGCCGGTCGGTGTCGCGCTCGGAATCGCGGCCCTGGTCCAGATCAAGCGCACCGGTCAGGCCGGCAAGGGCATGGCGATCGCGGGCCTGGTGATCGGTTCTCTGGTGACGATCGGGTACGTGCTGCTGTTCACCTTGGTGATCGCGCTCGGTTCGTCGGCGGATGAGGACTACGGTTCGGGTCAGCCGGTCTCGTCGTACTCGAACAGCCCCACCACGTCGGTCGACGACCTGGTCATCGGCGAATGCTTCGACGAGTCGGGCCAGGACTCCGAGGTGATCCGCCAGCCGTGCGACGGGTCTCACGACGGTGAGGTGTTCGCGCGCCCGGATCTCCCCGCCGGCGACTGGCCCGGCGAGAAGGGCGTCGACCAAGCCACCGAACGCGCCTGCGGCCCACTCTTCGCTTCGTACGTCGGCAAGTCCGTCGCGGAGTCCGAGCTGGAGATCTCCTACTGGACCCCCACCAAGTCCCAGTGGGCCCGCACCGACCGCCTAGCCATCTGCGCCGCCTACGGCCCCAACCAAAACCCCCTCACCACCACAGTAAAAAACAGCCACCGCTAATCTGCGGACGTTGCGTTCCCACCCCAGCAACACCCACCCCACCACGACCCAACCCCATTTCAGCGGTTCACCTTCCAAATCGCCCGTTCACCGCCCGCACGCGCCTGGCGAACAGGCAAATTAGAAGGTGAACCACCGAAATGGGCGGGGCGGTGTCGACCAAGTACAGCTGGCCTGCCGCGCCGCTGCGCTGGGTTGCGGGCAGGGGTCACGCGTGGAAGTGGGCGCGGTGGGCATGCTCCCACCGCCTCCATCGGTAGCCTCGGCCACCGGCTTGCTGAGCTGGGCTGCGCACAGGGCCAACGCCTGGCAGCAGGCACGGTGGGCCTGCTCCAACCTCTGCCGTCGGTAGCCCCAGCCGTCGGCTTGATGTGCTGGGTTGGGGACAGGGGTGACGCGTGGAAGTAGGCTGGCGCGGTGGGTATGGTGATGGCGGTGTCGTTCGAGCGGTATGGGCGGCTTTACTACCTTGATCCGGGTGAGTTTCGGCCTCGGGTGGGGGACAAGGTGCTGGTGCCTACCGACGACGGGCCTGAGGTCGCGGAGTGTGTCTGGGCGCCGCAGTATGTGACCGAGGAGATCGGCGGACTGCCCGCCTGCGCGGGGATCGCCTCGGCGGCCGATCTGGATCGTGATGAGCAGAACCGGCAGCGTCGGGCCGACGCGCGGGTGATCGCCAAACGTACGATCCGCCAGCACGGGTTGCCGATGAAGGTGGTCGGGATCGACTTCGTCGACCGGCGCCCGGACATCGACCAGCTGGTGATCGTGTACTTCTCCGCGCCGCACCGAGTCGATTTCCGTGAACTCGTACGCGATCTGGCCCGGGCGTTGCGGGCCCGGATCGAGCTCCGGCAGGTCGGCGCCCGCGACGAGGCCCGGCTGCAGGGCGGGATCGGGCCGTGCGGGCGGGACCTGTGTTGCGCGACGTTCCTGAAGGACTTCGAGCCGGTCAGCGTACGGATGGCGAAGGACCAGGACCTGCCGCTGAACCCGTTGAAGATCTCCGGCGCGTGCGGGCGGCTGATGTGCTGCCTGAAGTACGAGCACCCGCTGTACCAGGAGTTCAACGCGAAGGCTCCGGCGGTCGGGAGCGCGGTGGAGACCCCCGCGGGTGATGGAGTGGTGGTCGGGCACAACGTACCGAGCGACACCGTGGTCGTACGGCTGGCGGCTTCAGGCCGGCGGTGCGCCTGCAGCCGCGCGGACGTGTGCTCGCCGCGGCAGCAGTACGAGGCATCGAGCACGACAACCCCGGACGCCGCACCAGAACCACCAACCGAACCACCAACAGCACCACCCGCCGACCCGACCAACCGCACCGAGCAGGCTGAGCAGGGCGAGCGGGTTGAGCAGGGCGTGGACGGCGTGGACGGCGTGGACACGGTGGGTGAGTCGCGGGCCGAGCGGCGGGTTCGGAAGCCGCGGCGGCGGCGTCGGCTGCATCACGACGACGAGGGAGAAAGTACGCAGTGAATGTCCGCAGGCCGATCGTGCTGGTGGCAGTTCTCGCGGTACTGGTGAGTGGGTGTGGCGTAGCCAGTCGCGCGCAGAACGCCGGCGGTGGGAGTACGGCGCCGGGCATCGGAAGTAACCCGCCGAGTGGTCCCGCGGGGCCGATCCCAACCGGGCTGGCGAAGTTCTACCAGCAGAAACTGGACTGGGAGCGCTGCGGCACGAACCAGCTGTGTACGACCATCGAGGTCCCGCTCGACTACACCAAGCCGACCGGCGAGACGATCGAGCTGCGGGCCCGGAAGGTACTCGCCAAGGATCGCGGCGGCCGGATCGGCACGCTCTTCGTCAACCCGGGTGGACCGGGCGCGTCGGGTCAGCAACTCGCTCAGCAGGCGCCGATGCTGTTCGGCACGCCGTTGTTGCGGAAGTTCGACATCGTCGGCTGGGATCCGCGCGGCGTCGGCGAGTCCACGCCGGTGAAGTGCCTGGACACCGGACAGCTGGACACGATGATCGCCACCGACCCGACACCGGACGACGCGGCCGAGATCACCGATCTGGACAAGCAGGCGAAGATCTTCGCGTCCGGCTGCGAGAAGCGCTCCGGCCGGCTGCTCCCGCACGTGTCCACGAAGGACACCGCGCGCGACCTGGACGTACTGCGTGGCATCGTCGGCGACCCGCAGCTCAACTACCTGGGCATGTCCTACGGCACGTACCTCGGTGCCACGTACGCCGAACTGTTCCCGAAGAACGTCGGCCGGATGGTCCTGGACGGCGCCGTCGATCCGTCGCTGACCTCGGCGCAGATGGGAATGGCGCAGGCGCAGGGCTTCGACCGGGCGCTGGACGCCTTCGCCGAGGACTGCGCGCAGCGGTCCTGCAAGCTCGGCAGTACGAAGAGCGAGGTACTCGCCAAGGTCGACCAGTTGGTCAAGGACAGCGACGCCAACCCGCTGCCGGGCAACGGAAACCGCAAGGTCACGCAGGCGCTGGTCGTGCTCGGACTGATCTACCCGCTGTACCTGAAGGATTTCTGGCCGCGGCTCGAGGACGCGGTCGCGGACGGTCTGGCCGGGAACGGTGCCCGGTTGCTCGCGCTCGCCGACGAGTACACCGATCGGCAGCCGACCGGGTACGCGGACAACTCGAACGAAGCGATCATCGCGGTGAACTGTCTCGATCACCCCGATGTCACCTCGATCCCGCAGTTGCAGGCGGAGTTGCCGAAGTTCACCGCGGCGTCACCGCGGTTCGGCCCGTTCCTGGCCTGGTCGTCGGTGTCGTGCATGAACTGGCCGGTGAAGCCGGACAACACCCCGCACAAGATCGTCGCGGCCGGCTCGAAGCCGATCCTGGTACTCGGAACCACCCGCGACCCGGCCACCCCGTACGCGTGGGCGGTCGGCCTGGCGCATCAGCTGGAAAACGGTATCCTCGTCACCCGCGACGGCGACGGCCATACCGCGTACCTGTCCGGGAACGCCTGCGTGAAGAACGTGGTCGAGAGCTATCTCGCCCAGGGCAACACGCCGGCCGCCGACATCAAATGCTGACCTGACGGCTGGGAAAGCCAGCTCAGTTCGGGCGGTTGTCGTTCCCGGAGACGGGGACCTTGAGGGTGTCGGTCGCGTGCTGCAGGATGGCGCGCAGGCCGGCCTCGTCCTGCGGGCGGCCGCCGACGGTGATCTCGACCGCGGTGGACTGGCCCTGGTCGGTGGAGATCCAGCGGGACAGGCCCATCCGCGGACCACGGTTCTGGTCGACGTACGTGTAGACCAGCAGGCCGTCGTCGCGGCTCATCACCTTCAGCTCGCGCTCGTCGATACTGCGCTCCCGGCTGACCACGAGCTGATCCGGCGTCTGGTTGCTGCCGCGCGTGTCGAACCGGATCTGCCACACGCCGGTCGGGTCGACGAACTTGGGCCGGGTGCCGTCCTGAGAGCTCTTCCAGCCCGTCGGCACCTCCGCGGACACCGGGTCGTTGTCGGTGCCGAAGTTCTGCACCGCGTACCGCAGGCCGTCGGCCTGGAGACCGTCGGTGCGCGACGGCGGACCCGAGGGAACCGGAGTCACGACCCCCACCTGCGGCTCGGCGGCGAACGGGTTGCCGCCGTTGATGGCGAGCACCGCGCCGAACACGGCCACGCCGACGGTCATTCCCGCCAGCGTCATCAGCAGCGCCTGGTGCCTGGGCGTGAGCATCCCGACCTCGCTTCCTCTGTCCCGCCCGATTATCGCCGACGAGAGGGGCGTCATCGCAAACTGCCGCGTACGCTGGCACGTCGTGGAGATGCCCGTTCCCCTTCAGCAGGCCTTGCAGCGTTACGACAACGGTACGGCGGATCGCGCCGACCTGAAGCTGTTGACGAAGGAGTTGCTGAAGATCCTGGTCGCGAAGGCACCAGGACATGCGGTCGAGGTACGCGTCCCGCCGTACGGCGCGGTGCAGTGCATCGAGGGACCGCGGCACACCCGTGGTACGCCCGGTGCGGTGATCGAACTGCCGCCGGAGCTGTGGATCTCGGTCGCCCTCGGCCGTACGACCTGGGCGGAGGCCCGCGCCACCGGCAAACTCCGCGCCAGCGGCGAACGAACCGACCTGAGCGCCCTACTGCCACTGACGTGAGTGAGCCGCGGCGCCCCCGCCTGGGTCGCCGCGGCTCAGCTTGTGGCCACGCGCTGGTGGATCAGCGCTGGTGGGATCAGCGGCCGGTGTTGCTGGCCCAGATTGGGGTGCGGCCGTAGACGACCACCAGGTTGCCGTCGTCCTGCATCTGCAGGACGGCGCCGTGGCGGACGGTCTTGGTGGCCCAGAGCGGCCGCTTCGCCGCGCTGTACACGACGAAGTTGCCGTCGGTCTGCATGGTCGCGTACCCGCCCTTGCTGATCGTCTTGGTGCTCCAGATCGGCGTCCGGCCGTTCTTCACGATCACCGCGTTGCCGTCGGACTGCAGCTGCAGCCGGTAGATCCGGTTGTGCGAGTACAGCGCGTTCGGCCAGGTCAGGTTCCGCCCGGAGCCGAGCGTGACCATGATCATGTACCGGCTCCAGGCCGCCTTGTGCCGGGTGTTGTAGATGACCAGGTTCGAGTCGTTCTGGACCTCGAGGTGGGCGCCGTTGCTGCCGTTGGTGCCGCTGGCCCAGACCGGGGTCCGGCCGGAGATGACGACCAGGTTGCCGTCCCGCTGCATGATCAGCGTCGAGGCCTTGCGGTTCGTCATCGTCGCCCAGATCGGGGTCCGGCCCTTGATCAGTACCGCGTTGCCGTCGGCCTGCATGACCAGCGCGTAGCTGCCGTTCTTGGACCGCCGGTACTGGCCGGGCTTCAGGTACTGCCCGGGCAGCAGCACGTCCGACACGGCGGCCGCGCGGGTCACCGCGGTCGTGGCGGTTCCGGCGGTCGTCGCCGTCGCGGTCGTTGCCGCCGTGCCCGCTGCCTGCGCGGCGGACGGAACAAGCAGGGTGGTACCGGCGGCAGCGCCCGCGACGAGCGTGCCGAGCAGCCGGGAACCGACCGACTTGATCGAGATCATGCGGGTCCTTTCGTCTTCACAATGCATCTGGAGGTCCGGCCGGATCTCCGGGCCGATTGACGCCCTGGGCAACCAATCGGTTCCAACGGTAGGACGCCGGGGGTCAGCTCCCGGGTCTGCCGCGACCCTTTCGGCGCAGGTGGAAATGGTTGCCTGAAAACAGGTTCGTCCAGGCCGCTCGGTGCTGTCACCATACTCAGGTGGCTCTAAGTCTCCGGACCCGCTTTTCCCGGCTGCGGGTGGATCTGACCCCGTGGCGTGGCTCGCGGGATTTCCGCATTCTGCTGGTGTCCGGCTCGGTGTTCTTCCTCGGCGGCATGGTCGGGTACGTCGCCCTGCCGTACCAGCTGTACCAACTGACCGGCTCCAACTTCGCGGTCGGCGCGATGGGTCTGGTGACGATCGCGCCACTGGTCGTGTTCGGCCTGTACGGCGGCGCGCTCGCGGACCATGTGGAACGCCGGAAGCTCCTGGTCGGTACCGGACTGGCGCAGGTGGTCATCTCCGCGCTGATGGTCGCCAACACCCTGCTGCCGAATCCACAGATCTGGCTGATCTACGTCTGTGGCGCACTGAACGCGATCGCGTCGTCACTCCAGCGGCCGAGCCGTGACGCGCTGCTGCCGCGGGTGGTGAAGCACGCGGAGATCCCGGCAGCGGTCGCGCTGAGCTCCCTGACCGCCCAGATCGGCCAGCTGGCCGGGCCGGCGCTAGGTGGGGTGCTGGTCGGTTCGGTCGGCGTGACCTGGGCGTTCAGCGTCGAGCTGGTCGGCATCATCTTCGCGACCCTGCTGTACGCCCGCCTCGGCTCGTACCGGCCGAGTGAGCAGACGTCCGCGCCCAGTCTGCGGGCGATCGGTGGCGGGATCACGTACGCGTTCCGGCGCAAGGATCTGCTGGCGACGTACCTGGTGGACATGGTCGGGATGTTCTTGGCGATGCCGATCGTGCTGTTCCCGGCGTTCGCGACCGAGGTACTGAAGGAACCGAAGCTGCTTGGTCTGCTGTACAGCGCGGAGGCGGTCGGGGCGATGTGCGCCAGCCTGACCAGTGGCTGGGCGAAGCACGTCCACCATCAGGGCCGGGCGGTGGTCCTGGCGACGATGTGCTGGGGCGCGGCGGTCGGGGTCGCCGGGCTGGCCCCGAACATCTGGTTCGCGATCGCGTTCTTCGCCGTCGCCGGGGCGGCCGACATGGTGTCGGGGCTGTTCCGTGCCGTGATCTGGAACCAGACGATCCCGGACGAGATGCGCGGCCGGCTGGCGGGGATCGAGATGCTCGGCTACTCCCTCGGCCCGCTCGGCGGCCAGGCTCGCTCTGGCGTGGTCGCGGACCTGACCACAGTCCGGACCGCGATCGTCAGCGGCGGCGCGCTGTGCGTCGTGGGCGTACTAGGTACCGCGGCCTGGTTACGCGAGTTCTGGCGCTACGACGCCCGCACCGACGAACACGCCGTCCGCGAAAGACAACTCCGCGCCGCGGGCTAGGCTTCGGGGCATCATGCGTATCCGCCGGGTAGTGATCACGGGGCTGGCTGCCGGACTGTTGGCCGGCTGTGGTGGGCTCAAGCCGGAGAACGCGCCGAGTGCGCCGCCGCTGGTGTCGGTGAGTACGCCGCCGGACTCGGAAACACCGTCCCAAACGCCGTCGGCGACGCCGAGTGAGTCCGCGAAGGCCGCCGACACGTTGTGCGTACGTATGAACGCGACCCTGGTGCGATCGACCCTCGCCGTACCGGTGGCGACCGTCCAGCCGAAGACACCGCCGGCCGACTTCGGCATCCCGACGTACGACGTCTGCCAGCTGGAGCTCGGCATCGGCCCGAACCCGCCGGTGCTGAACGTGGAGACTTCGGTGCTCCCGGCAACAAAGGCGATCCTGGCGGCAACCCAGAAGGCGTACGCTGCGACCAAGGGCGAACCGGCCAAGCCGGCCGTCGTGGGCGAAGGTGGATACGGGACCAGTACGTTCGTGGTGTTCTTGCTGGGCGGCAAGCTGTACAAGATCGCCGGGCCGAAGGCGACGCCGGCGAAGTACGTCGAGATCGCGCGGGACGTCGCGCTCCAGCAGCCGGGGCAGTTGGTGCCGGAGTGGCGGATCACGCGGCCGGAATGCGATCGCGGGTCGGCCGCGGCCGAGAAGGTGATGGGCGCCGCGGCGATGATCCGGCGGGACGGGCAGACCCTGAGCGGCGACCCGGTCTGCGGCTGGGTGAACTCGGCGAGTGTGCTGTACAGCACGGTCCGGCGGACCCCGAACGCCAAGGCCTTGATGGCTCCGATCCGCACGGCGGCGACGGCCCAGTCCGTACCGCTCGGCGACGAGGGGTATGTCGACACCGCCACCGGGCGGACCACGATCCGGGTCGGTGACGACAAGCTGGTCGACCTGGTCCCGCTGCCGGCCCGCGCGATCAATCCGGATCTGATGACGCAGTTCGCGCTCGCGATGTCGCCGCTGTACACGCGCTGAGCTGCCCTGCTGAGACGTTCGTCGCGATGCCCACCGCGACCGGATCGCGGGTGTTAGGGTGGCGGCGCCGTGGTGTACGGGAAGCCGGTGCGGTACCGGCGCGGCCCTCGCCACTGTGATCGGGATGTGCATCAGTCGTACCCGCGAGGGGACCACTGGCCGCGTGCGGCTGGGAAGGTCAGACCGGTGGACGCGGTACCCGTCAGCCAGGAGACCGGCCACGGCGTTGACCCGTCCACGAGGTGCTGGAGGAGCGGTCCGCCATGGCCGTTGTACGCGTTGTTGCCGCTGTCCTGTCCCTGTCGTTGCTGGCCGGCTGTGGTCCCGCCGCCGAGGCCGGCTCGCGCGCCGACGCGATCACCGTGAAGAACTGCGGGATCGACGTCACCGTCAACGGTCCACCGAAGCGCGTGTTCGCCGCGTACCAGCCGGCCATCGAAATGGCGCACGCGCTGGGTATCTCCGATCGGCTGGTCGGCACGGCGTACCTCGATGCGCGGGTGCTGCCGGAGTACGCCGCCGCGCAGGCGAAGGCGAAGTACTTCAAGAACCTGCCGAGTCGTGAGGAACTGCTCAGTCAGAACCCGGATTTCGTGCTGTCCGGGTTCAACGACGTGTTCAGCGCGGGCGGTAGCGACTCGAGTTTCGGTAGCCGGAAGAGCCTGGCCGACCTCGGCGTACGTACCTGGATCTTCAGCCCGCTCTGCCCGACCGCGGACGGCAAGGGCGACGAGGCGATCGACCCGGCGACGGTCTCGATGGACAACGTGTACGCGGACCTGCGTGATCTCGGCCGGCTGTTCGGCGTCGAGGACCGGGCCGAGAGCGTGATCGCGGACCAGCAGCGCCGGATCGCCGCGGTCGGGAACGCGGTCAAGAACGCGCCGCGGCCGACCGTCGCGATCATCCGGCCGGCGCTCGAAGGCGGTGGTCTGACGGTTTCCGGCGGACCGGATTTCGGTACCGTGCTGATCCGGCAGGCCGGTGGCGTGAACGCGTTCGCGGACCTGACTTCGAAGCGGAACGTGAAGATCAGCGTTGAGGAGTTCATCAAGCGCGATCCGGACTACGTACTGATCAGCGGGTGTTGCGACGCAGCCATGACGGCCGCGTCGTCGCAGCCCGATGTGGACAAGCTGCTGGCCAACCCGGCGTACGCGAATCTCAAGGCGGTACGCAACCGGCACGTGATCCCGTGGCTGTTCGCGAATCACTCGGCCGGAGTGCGGGGCGCGTACACCACCGAGAACCTGGCACACATCCTGCATCCTGACCTGGTCAAGTGAAGAAAGCGGGCGGTCTCGCCCTCTGCGTCGCGGTGCTCGGGGTCGCCGTGGTGCTGTCGTTGTGCGCCGGCAACCGGTGGATCGGGATCGGTGAGGTGTACCGGGCGCTGACCGAGTTCGGCGGCAGCGACACCGATCGGGTGATCCGGTACTTGCGGCTGCCGCGCACGCTGGCCGGGGTGCTCGTCGGCATCGCGCTGGGCCTGTCGGGCGGGGTGATGCAGGGCGTCACCCGGAATCCGCTCGCCGATCCGGGCATCCTCGGCGTGAACGCGGGCGCGGCGGTGGCGGTGGTCGCGGCGATCGGGCTGTTCGGGGTGCACAGCCTGAATGGCTACGTCTGGTTCGCGATGGGCGGCGCGCTGGTGGCGACCGTGGTCGTCTACCTGGTCGGGGCGGTCGGCGGTACGACGCCGGTGAAGCTCGCGCTGGCCGGCGCGGCGATCTCCGCGTTGCTGGGCTCGATCACCTCGGCGGTGACGTTGCTCGACCTGTCCACGTTGAACGAGTATCGCTTCTGGGTGGTCGGATCGTTGTCACTCGCGGACCAGGGGATCGTCGCCCAAGCGGTCCCATTTGTTGCTGTGGGCACCTTTTTGGCGCTGATGCTGGGGCGATCGCTGAATCAGCTTGCGCTCGGCGAGGATCTGGCTCGCGCGCTCGGTACGCGGGTGATGCTGGTGCGGTCGCTGGCCGGTCTTGCGGTGGTTGTGCTGGCCGGTACGGCGACTGCTATCGCTGGTCCGATCGGGTTTCTCGGTCTGGCCGTACCGCATGTCGCGCGGACGATTGTCGGGCCGGATCAGCGGTGGATTCTGCCTTGGTCGATGGTGCTTTCTCCGGCTGTACTGCTGCTTGCCGATGTTGTTGGTCGCGTCGCGGCACGGCCGGCCGAGTTGCAGGTCGGAATTGTCACCGCGTTGGTGGGTGCGCCGTTGTTCATCGCCCTGGTCCGGCGGCGGCGAATGGCATCACTGTGAAGGTTCACAGCGTTGTGGTCTCGGGCACTGCTTGGGTGTTCATTGTGCTCGTTGGCGCGTTTGCACTGACTCGGGGCGATTACACGCTGCCGATCGAGGAAGTCCTTCGTACGCTGTCGGGGCATGGCACTTTGATCACGTACGACGTCGTGGTGAACAACCGATTGCCTCGTATTCTCACCGGCGTCGGTGTCGGGATGGCGTTCGGGATGTCGGGGGCGATCTTTCAGCGGCTGGCCCGGAATCCGTTGGTCAGCCCGGATTTGATCGGCATCAACGCGGGGGCCGCGCTGGCCGCCGTACTGATCATCACCGTGATCGGGAGTGGGTGGATTCCGCTCGGTGCGCTTGTCGGTTCATTGGTTTCGGCGTTATGCGTTTACCTGCTCGCGTACCGGAACGGGGTGTCCGGGAATCGGCTCGTTCTCGTCGGGGTCGGCGTGACGGCGATCGTCGGTTCGTTGACGGCGTACCTGCTGACGTTGGCCGATATCTACACGGCGAAAAGCGCGTCGATGTGGCTGGCCGGGAGTCTCGCGGGACGGTCGTGGACGCATGTCGTACTGATCGGAATCACCTTGTTTGCCGGGGTTCCGGCGGCGATAGTGGTCGAGCGGCAACTCCGGGTGCTGGAGCTCGGCGACGACTTGGCGCGGGCGCTCGGCGCGCGGGTCGAGACCGTGCGCGGCGTACTGATCGCGCTCGGCGTCGGGCTGGCGGCGATGGCGACGGCGACCGCGGGGCCGATCGGTTTCGTCGCGCTGGTCGCTCCGCAATTGACCCGCCGCCTGGTCGCCGACCGCGCGGCCCGGCTGCCGACATCCGGCGCGATCGGCGCGTTGCTGGTGGTCGCGTCGGACCTGATCGCCCGAACGGTGGTCGCACCAACGGTCCTGCCAGTCGGCGTGGTCACCGCATTCCTCGGCGCGCCGTACCTGCTGTTCCTGATCGGTCGCCGAGTTGCATGACGACAGGAGGTGTCTGATCCAGGCGTCGGATCTCACGCTCAGCGATGCTCCACGGGGGTGCTTTGACGGCACTACCTCCTGTCGTAATGCAACTCTCCGGCGATGGTGGCGATGGCGGTGGTGATCTCCGTGGGGGTGCGGGCGGCGTAGCCGAGGACCAGGCCGGGGGCGTGCGGGAGCTGGCAGTGCCAGGACAGCGGATGGCATTTCACGCCGCTGCGCAAAGCCGCCGCGGCCAGCTCGACGTCGTCGACCGGGTTGTCGAAGGTGATGGTCAGGTGCAGACCGGCGGCGGCGCCGTGGATCGTTGCGGTCGGCAAGTGCTTGTGGATTGCGTTCACCATCGCGTCCCGGCGGGTCCGGTGCCGGCGGCGGAGGAAGCGGAGCTGCCGTTCGAGCTCGCCGGACTCCATCAGCTGCGCGAGGGTGAGCTGCGGCAGGGCAGCATTACCCAGGTCGGCGAGCCGCTTCTTGTTGATCAGTTCGTCCTTGTACTGGGCGGGTGCGAGCATCCAGCCGATCCGCAACGCGGGAGCGAGTAACTTCGAGACACTGCCGACATAGATCACCTGGTCACCGAGCATCGCCCGGAGCGCGGGCACCGGCGGGCGGTCGTACCGGTGCTCGGCGTCGTAGTCGTCCTCCAGGATCAGCCCGCCGTCGGCAGCCCACTGGATCAGGTCGCGGCGCCGTTCGCCCTCCAGGACCACGCCGGTCGGGAAATGATGCGCCGGGGTCACCATCACCACGCGCGCCCGGGATTCGCGCAGTACGTCCACGCGGAGGCCGTTGTCGTCGACCGGGATCGGCGGGACGCGCATGCCCCAGCTGCTCAGGTGCTGGCGCGAGCCGAGTGAGCCCGGGTCCTCGACGGCGATCTCGTGGATGTCGCGCTCGGCGAGTACCTGCGCGACCAGGCCGATCGCCTGCGCGACCCCGGCGACGATGATCAGGTCGTCCGGGTCAGCGGCGATACCGCGATATTGCGCCAGCCACGCGGCGACTGCCCGGCGAAGCGCGGGAGTCCCCGCCGGGTCGCCGTACCCGAACTGCGCCGACGCCAGATCGCCCAGCACCGCCCGCTCCGCCCGTAACCAGCCGGTCCGCGGAAACGCCGCCAGATCCGGCACCCCCGGCGTCAGGTCGATCCGCGCAGGCGCGTCCCGTAGCTGGTCGAAGATCTCCATCCCGGGTTCGTTCAGTTCGGTCGGCGTGCCTGCAAGGTGGTTGGTGATGGGAGGCGCGGTACTGATCGGGGCAGCAACAACCACCGTCCCGGCGCGACCTCGGCCCGCGACCTGCCCGTCCTCGGTCAGGCGTTGGTAGGCCTCGGTGACCACGCCGCGGGAGACGCCGAGGTCGGTGGCGAGGGTGCGGGTGGCTGGGAGGCGGGTGCCGACCGGGAGGTGGCCGGTGGAGATCGCCGTCCGGAGGTGGTCGGTGAGCCAGTCCGCGAGCCCGCCGGCAGGTGCCTCGGCAGCGTCCAGCTGGAGGAAGTCCGCTCCGGCCCGCGGCCCATTGGACCTGCCAATATCGGGCTGATTGGATCTGTTCACAGGTCCATTGTCGCGCGACCGTGGATACATGGGAACTGACTACGTCCACGGCTACACCCCGGCGGAGACACGCCGCCTCGCCGACCAGGCCGGGACCCTCGCGGACCTGCTGCACGGCGGCACCACCTATGCACCGGGCAGCCGGGTCCTCGAAGCGGGCTGCGGCGTCGGCGCGCAGACCGTACAGCTGGTCACCCGCAGCCCCGGCATCGACCTCGTCTCGGTGGATGTCTCCGAGGAATCGCTCGCGGAGGCCAAGAGCCGGGTCGCGGCAGCAGCGCCGTACGCGACTGTCGACTGGCGACACGCGGACCTCCTCGACCTGCGCGGCGAGAAGTTCGACCACGTCTTTGTCTGCTTCGTCCTCGAGCACCTCGCCGACCCGACCGACGCGCTCGCCCGGCTCCGCGAGTACCTCAACCCCGGCGGCACCATCACCGTGATCGAAGGCGACCACGGGTCGGCGATCTACCATCCGCGCAGCCCGAGCGCGCAGGCCGTCGTCGACTGTCTGGTCGATCTCCAGGCCGAAGCTGGTGGCGACTCGCTGATCGGCCGGCGATTGCATCCGCTGCTGCAGCAGGCCGGATACGGCGACGTACGCGTCGAGCCGCGGACCGTCTACGCCGACCCGGCCCGGCCGGAGCTCGTCGACGGGTTCACCCGCAAGACGTTCATCGCGATGGTCGAATCCGTCCGCGAACGCGCGCTCGCCGCGGGGCTGCGGACCGAAGCCGAATGGGCCGCGGGCATCCGCGACCTCGAACGCGCCGCCGAGGCCGGCGGCACCTTTCACTACACGTTCTTCAAGGGAGTTGGGCGAAGATGATCGGATTCCTCGGACTGATCGCGATCGTTTGCTGGGCCCTCAACCGGAACCGGCGACGGGAGATCCGGCTGACCACGTTCGGCATCCCGGATCGCGATCTCGAGCGGTTGGTGGCCGACTTGCGGGCGCTCAGCTGACCAGTTCATGAACGGCTGGTAAACATGGGACATGGCACCGACCGAGCAGCTGGAAATCGAGACGAAGTACGACGTCGACGAGAGCACCATCCTGCCCGCGCTGCACGAACTGCCAGGCGTCGCGAGCGTCGCCCAACCGGTCACCCTGGACCTCGAAGCGACGTACTACGACACCGCCGAACTCGACCTCGCCGCGAACAAGGTAACCCTCCGCCGCCGCACCGGCGGCGAGGACGACGGCTGGCACGTGAAGTTCCCAGGCACGTCCGGCGGACGTCTCGAGGTCAGACATCCACTCGACGAATCGGCGGGGGAGGTGTCGGTTGGTGTGGTGCCGGTTGAGGTGGTGGGTACGGTTCGGGTGCTTGTCCGGGATCGTGCGCTCGAGCCGGTCGTGACCTTGCGGACGCGACGGGTCGTACACCGGTTGCTCGACGCAGACGGCGGCGTACTCGCGGAGTTCGCCGACGACCGGGTGACCGCGACCGTCACCGGCGGCGAGCCGGAAAGCTGGCGCGAATGGGAAGTCGAGCTCGTCGACGGCGACAACGCTCTGCTCGAGGACGCGGGCGAGCTCCTGCTCGGCGTCGGCGCGCGACCCGCGTCCGGCCCGAGCAAGTTGGCCCGGGCGTTGGGCGATCGCGTCCCTTCGTACGCCGAGTGGACGCTGCCGAACAAGCCACTGACGTCGGACCTGTTCCGCGCGTACGCCGGCGCGCAGGTGAACGCGATCCGCGAACGCGATCCCGAGGTACGGCGCGATGTACCGGACTCGATCCACAAGTTCCGCGTCGCGACCCGCCGGCTGCGGTCGGCGCTGGCGACGTACCGTCCGGTGATCGACCGCGCGGCGGGTGACGAAATCCGGGCCGAGCTGAAATGGCTGGCCGGCGAGCTCGGCGCCGCGCGGGACGCCGAGGTCCAGCGCGAACATTTCGCCGCCGAGGTCGCCGAACAACCGGTCGAGCTGGTGATCGGTCGCGTCGCGGGGCGCATTGACGATCATTTGCGCGGTGTTTACCAGGAAGGCCGCGCCGCCGCGCTCGCCGCGCTGGAGAGCGAGCGGTACTTCCGGTTGCTGGACGCGCTCGACGAATTGATCGCCCGACCGCCCGTGACTACGGACGATCACAAAGCAAAGAAACAGATCCGCGAGCTGCTGCATCACGATTACCGCCGAATGCGCAAGGCCGTACGCCGATCCGAATCCGCGCCGACAATTGCTGACCAGGACCACGAGCTGCACGAGGTACGAAAGGCGGCAAAACGCCTGAGGTACGCGGCCGAATCAGCCGTACCCGTCCTCGCCGAAGACGCCGCGACGTTGGCCGTCCGAGCCGAAGAGATCCAAGAAGTCCTCGGCGAACACCAAGACTCGGTCGTCTCCCGAGACCTCCTCCACCACCTGTCCCTCCAGGTATTCGCAGATGGCGGAAACACCTTCACCTACGGCCGCCTACACGCCGCCGAAGAATCCCGAGCAACCACCTCCCGCGCAGCCTTCTACAACCTCTGGCCCACCCTGAACTTCCACCTGTAACCCGCGCTGACGCCCACGCGGCACTACGCGTGGTTCGTACGTCGCTGTGCTGCGCGTCGCCTCCAATCGCCTGGACTGTGCGCTCAGGACGAGGAGGTTGGCGGTGTTGGTCCCTGATCGTGGGTCGACGGTGCCGGGCGGGTTCGTTGTGCCGTCTCCGCTTGCTCTCGGATCCAGCGACGCAAGCGGAAGCGGCAGTTGTTCGGGGAGCGGCTGGGTCAGCGCTTGGTGCTCGGGGCGGGTGGGATGTTGGCGGTGATGCGGTTTCGGGCGTGGGGGCAGGTGGCGAAGGGTTTGGGGCAGGCGAGGGCGTGTTCGATCAGGGTTTTGGCGGTTTGGGCTTGGGTGATGCGGGCTTCGAGTTCGCTGACCTGGCGGCGGAGGACGTCTCGGTGGTCCATCGGGCTGTCGGTGGAGAGCAGGGCGCGTAGGTCGCCCAGGGCGAAGCCGGCCTCTTTGCCCATCAGGATGATGGCTACTCGTTCCAGGTCGCTGGGTGTGTAGTAGCGGGCGCCGCCGGGGCCGCGGGCGGGGCGGAGCAGGCCCATCGTTTCCCAGTGCCGGAGTACGTGGGTGGCGAGGCCGAAGCGTTCGGCCAGCTCGCCGATGGACAGGTCGTCGCTTGACTTCATGTGTACATTAATCGCCACGCTGCCGGTCATGAGCAACCAATCGATCGCGGTCACCCGCGTAAACAACTCGTGTGTACTGCTGGAACTGGGCGGCCGGGCAGTCCTCACCGACCCGTGGTTCACCGAACGGTGGTGGCTGCGGCGCGGGGAGCCGCTCGGTCTGCGGATCGAGGAACTGCCGCCGCTCACTGCCGTCGTCGTCACCAACCTCGCGACCAATCACTGGGATCTGCGGGCGCTGCGGGTCCTGCCCGCGAAGGCGAGCACGCCGCTGTACGTACCGACCGCGGGGATGGCGCGGCGGGCGCGGGCGCTCGGGTTCGCGCGGACCGAGCGGTTGCGATGGGGTGAGTCGCGGGACCTCGCGCCGGGGTTGAGCCTGCGGGTCGTACCGGCTGGGCGGACCGCGATCTTTCCGAACAACGCGTACGTTTTCGAGACGTCGGCCGGGCGGGTGTTCTTCGGTGGGGAGATCGCCGACGCGGAGGGGCTGGAGGCGTACCGGCCGGTGGAGTTGGCGCTTCTGCCGGTCAATGGGTTGCGGTCGCCGCTCGGTCAGCGGCTGGTGATGGGGCCGGAGGAGGCGATCGCGGGGGCGGCGGCGTTGGGGGCTCGAATACTGGTTCCGGTGCACGATGCGCACGGCGAAGACCCGTTCTCGCGGATGTTCCGGCCGCGAGGTACGGGAGCAGACGCCGTACGCCTCGGCGGAAACGATCTTGTGGTCGCCGACCTACCACCCGGAAAACGCTTGGACCTGAACACAATGAACTAACCAGCGCTGGGTCGCCGTGCGCGGCGGGCGGTGGACGAGCCCGCGGGGCGAAGGCACTCACCGCCTCGCCGCGCGGGCTCGTTCGGGGCGGGGGCTAGTGCTGGACCGCCTTTTCGGCGCCGGCGCCGGTTAGGGAGCGGACTTCCATTTCGGCGAACTTGTCGGTGTCGACCTGTTCCTTGCTGGTGATGGTGCCCAGCCAGCCGAGGAGGAAGGCAAGGGGGATCGACACGATGCCGGGGTTGTCCAGCGGGAACCAGTGGAAGTCGATGCCGGTGTCGGTGATCATCGACAGGCTCTTGCCGGTCTTGGCGTCGACCTTGCCGGAGACGACCGGGCTGAACGCGATCAGGATGATCGTCGACGCCAGGCCGCCATAGATGCTCCAGAGCGCGCCGCGGGTGTTGAAGCGGCGCCAGAACAGCGAGTACAGGATGGTCGGCAGGTTCGCGCTCGCCGCGACCGCGAACGCGAGGGCGACCAGGAACGCGATGTTCTGGCCGTTCGCGAAGATGCCGCCGACGATCGCGACCAGGCCGATCACGACCGCGGTGTAGCGCGCCACCCGGACCTCGCCGTCGCCGCTGATCTGGCCCTTCTTGATGATCTGGCCGTAGATGTCGTGCGCGAACGACGTACTCGCGGTGATCGTCAGTCCGGCGACCACGGCCAGGATGGTGGCGAAGGCGACCGCGGAGATGATGCCGAGGAGTACCTCGCCGCCGAGCTCGAAGGCGAGCAGTGGCGCGGCCGAGTTCGCCTTGCCGGGCGCGGCCTTGATCCGGTCCGGGCCGACGATCGCGGCGGCGCCGTACCCGAGTACCAGCGTGAACAGGTAGAAGATGCCGATGATCCAGATCGCCCAGCTGACACTGCGGCGTGCTTCCTTGGAGTCCGGCACGGTGTAGAAGCGCATCAGTACGTGCGGCAGGCCGGCGGTCCCCAGGACCAGCGCGAGCGCCAGCGACAGGAAGTCCAGCTTCGTGACGCCGGTCAGACCGTACTGCAGTCCGGGGTTGAGCAGCTTCTCACCGGCCGCGGGGCTGTTGTCGACGGCGGCGCCGAGCAGCCCGGACAGGTTGAAGGTGTACTTCGCCAGCACCCAGAGCGTCATGATCCCGGCGCCGATGACGAGCAGGACGGCCTTGACGATCTGTACCCAGGTGGTGCCCTTCATACCGCCGACCAGTACGTACACGATCATCAGGACGCCGACGACGGCGATCACGATGCTCTGTCCGGCCCGGCCGGAGACGCCGAGCAGGAGGGCGACGAGACCCCCGGCGCCTGCCATCTGCGCCAGCAGGTAGAAGAAGCAGACGCCGAGGGTCGAGATCGCGGCCGCCATCCGGACCGGCCGCTGCTTGAGGCGGAACGACAGCACGTCGGCCATCGTGAACCGGCCGGTGTTCCGTAGTAACTCTGCAACTAGTAGCAATGCAACTAGCCAGGCGACGAGGAAGCCGATCGAGTACAGGAAGCCGTCGTACCCGTTCAGCGCGATCGCGCCGGCGATGCCGAGGAAGGACGCGGCGGACAGGTAGTCGCCGGCGATCGCGATCCCGTTCTGCGGGCCGGTGAAGGACCGGCCGCCGGCGTAGAAGTCGGCGGCGGTCTTGTTGTTCCGGGACGCCCGGAGCACGATCGCCAGCGTGGCCAGCACGAACAGCGCGAAGATCAGGATGTTCACGGTCGGGTTGCCAACCGTTGCCAGCGGCAACATCAGCGGGGCGGTCACTGCTCTTCTCCCTCGATCTGTTCGCGCAGTTTCTTGGCATCCAGGTCGATCCGGCGGTCGGCCCAGCGCACGTATGCCAGTGTGATCGCGAACGTCGACACGAACTGGCCGAGCCCGAACAGCAGGGCGACGGTGATGTTGCCGCCGACCTTGTGCGACATGAAGCCGTGCGCGTAGTCGGCGAGCAGGACGTAGACGAAGTACCAGACCAGGAACAGCGCGGTCATCGGGAACACGAAGCGCCGGAACCGGCGACGCAGCTCGGAGAAGTCCGGCGAGAGCTGGACATCCCGGTACGTCGTCAGGTTCCGATCGCCTGCCGATCTTGTGTCACTCATACGGGTGACCTCCAGACAAGGGATCGAGCCGGGCGGCGGGGTGCTGGGTCGTACTGTGTCCCGGGTCACCGCGGGCCGACAGCACCAGCACGCGTCGAGGCGCTCAGCGGGCAGACCAGTCGTTCGGTGGATCACTTCGGTGCGACGAGCGGTAGGAACCGTACGACGAACGGCACGGCTACTGGGCCTGGTGTGACTGACGGCGCGACTAATGGGCCTGGCGGGCCGGACGGCTGGTGAGCGCGGCCGGGCCGCGGTCCACGTCTACTGCCTCAGGGGTGTGCAGCCGCACCATGCTGCGAGCGGTGCCGGCTGGGATGCGGTCCGGAGTGAGCTTGGAGACCACGATCACGGTCAGGAAGGCGAGTGGCATCGTCCACGCGGCGGGCTGCCCGACCAGCGCCCGCGGCCACCCGCCCTGTGGAGCACCGGCAACGTTGACAAGTGCTGCGGCACTGGCAGCGATCCCACCCACGACCAGACCGGCCGCGGCGCCCGTAGTGGACATCCGCCGCCACCAGATCCCGAGTACCAGCAACGGGCAGAACGTCGACGCGGCCAGGGCAAACGCCAGTCCGACCGTATCCGCAAGACTCAACGCACCGGTCACCGTGAACGCGACGTACGGAACCACCATCGCGATCAGCGCCGCGATCCGGAAGCTGCTCACCGCGACGTAGTCACCGCCGGTCCAGCGATGCAGCCGGCTGCGCAGCAGGTCCTGGTCGATCACGCCGGCAATGGCGACGGTCAGCCCCGACGACGTCGACAGAAACGCGGCAAACGCTCCAGCCGCGACCAGTGCACCGAGCAAATCACCTGCTGTACCAGGGAAAACCCGTCCGGGTAGCTCCAGTACGACAGTGTCGCCCCCGGTGGTCACCAGGTCCGGGGCGAACGTCCGGCCGAGTACTGCGTACATGGGCGGGAACAAGTAGAAGAACCCGAGTAGTGCGAGCACCACGACGGTCGTACGACGTGCTGCCCGGCCATCCGGGTTCGTGTAGAAGCGCACCAGTACGTGCGGGAGTCCCATCGTTCCGAAACAGAGGGCCAGCAGCAACGAGTACGTCGCGTACAGCGGATGGTCGCGGCCGCCCGCGCGGGACAGTGGCTCGGCCCACTCGCCGGCCGCTCCGTGCAGTGAGTCGAGTACGCCAGTGGGGTGATGCCATGCCAGCAGGATGACGAAGATGGGTGCCGCCAACGCTGTCAGCTTCAGCCAGTACTGGAACGCCTGGACGAAGGTGATCGACCGCATCCCGCCCGCGGCCACGTTGATCACCACAATGACCGCCACGATCGCCGCACCGACCTGTGGTGGCGCACCGGTAACGGTCTGAACGGCCAGCCCGGCTCCGTGCAGCTGTGGCAGCAGGTAGAGCGTTCCGATGCCGACTACGAGTCCAGCGCAGATCCGGCGTACGGCAGCGGACTCGAACCTGGTCTCAGCGAAGTCAGGCAAGGTGTAAGCACCGGACCGGCGCAGTGGAGCAGCTACGAAGACCAGCAGCATCAGATAGCCGACTGTGTACCCGACCGAGAACCACAGCATGTCCGCGCCGTTCAGCAGCACCAGACCGGCCACGCCGAGGAACGACGCTGCCGACAGGTACTCGCCGCTGATCGCTGACGCGTTCCAGCGTGGACTGACTGCTCGACTGGCGACGTAGAAGTCGCTGGTGGTGCGTGAGATGCGCAGACCGAACAGACCGATGCCGATGGTCGCCGCGATCACCAGACCGATCGCAGCCACGCTGATCGCCGGCGACACCGCTACTGCCGCCCTACGAACTCGGTGAACTCGGTTTCGATCCGCTCCGCCTGCCGGACGTAGATGCGCGCTGCGACGTACACCACTGGGTACACCAGGATGCCGAGGATCACCCAAGGCAGGGGGAGGCCCAGCACCAACAGCGTTCGTGTCGGTGGGACCAGCCAGAACAGCAGCGGGATGCTGCCGAGGATCACCAGGACGCCGGCGATCACCGCGAGAGTGAGTCGGAGCTGGGACTGCACCAGCGAGTGCATGTAGATCTCACCGAGCCGGGTCTGCTCGTCAATCTCGCGCGTACCGGTCGGAGCAGGTGGTCGCCGGGCCGCACTGGTCCGCGGACTGGTGACCCGAACCCGACGCGGCCCTTCCGGCGTACTCACCGCAACGCCCTAGTCATCGCAGCGTCCGCCCCGTAGCAACGCACTACTCATCGCAGTGAGGTTGAGCGGACCAGGAGGTCGCGCAGTTCGCGGGTGTGCCGGCGGCTGACCGGAAGCCAGTCGTCGCCGACCCGGACCGCGCAGCGGCCGCCGTCGACGCGCATCTCGTCCACGTGCTGCAGAGCGACCAGCGTGCTGCGATGGATGCGGGTGAACCCCGCGTCCCGCCAGCGCTCCTCCAGCGTACTGAGCGGGATGCGGACCAGATGTGAGTTCTGCCCGGTGTGCAGCCGGGCGTAGTCGCCCTGCGCCTCGACATACCGAACCGTGGACCGCTGGACGAACCGGGTGACACCAGCCAGCTCGACCGGGATCACCTCGTCTTCCGTCTCGTCCGGTGACTGCAGCGCGGTCGGTGCGCCTTGCGTGACCACGCGGCGTACTGCCTCCGCCAGCCGCTCCGGCCGGACCGGCTTCATCACGTAGTCGGTGGCTTCCAGGTCGAACGCCGCCACCGCGTGCTCGTCGTACGCCGTGACGAACACGATCTGTGGACGGCTGGCGAACTTGGAGAGCACCCGGGCCAGGTCGATCCCGTCCAGGCCAGGCATCTTGATGTCGCAGAACACCACGTCCAGGTCGGTGGCCTGCAGGAGCTTCAGTGCGTCCGGGCCGTTCGACGCGGTTTGGATCTCGCCGATCCGGCGGTCCTGGCTGAGCAGATAGACCAGCTCGGCCAGGGCGGGCTCCTCGTCGTCGGCGACCAGCGCGCGCAGGGGAGTGTCGGCCATGGCTCACACACTAAGGGGACGCATGCACCCCTGAGGAGTATTTGGGGATGCGGAACGTCACCTTCGTACCGGCGTCCACCGCGGTCTCCACGATCAGCCCGTACGCGTCGCCGTACACCTGACGCAGCCTTGCGTCGACGTTGCCGAGGCCGACCGAGTCGCTGCCCGACTCACCGGACAGAGCGGCCCGGATCACCTCCGGATCGCTGCCGGCGCCGTCGTCCTCCACGCTGATCTCTGCCTCGTTGATCCGGTCCCGGGCGCGGATGGTGATGTTTCCGACGCCGGTAGTACCTTCCAGGCCGTGGCGTACGGCGTTCTCCACCAGCGGCTGCACCACCAGGAAGGGGATCACCACCGGCAGTACCTCCGGAGCGATCAGCAGCGACACCTTCAACCTGTCACCGAACCGCGCCTGCTCCAGTACCAGGTAGCGCTCCACGTTGCGCAGCTCGTCCGCCAAGGTGGTGTACTCGCCGCCACGCCGCAGCGCGTATCTGGAGAAGTCAGCGAACTCCAACAGCAGTTCACGCGCCCGCTCCGGGTCAGTACGGACGAACGACGCGATGGCAGCCAGAGCGTTGTAGATGAAGTGCGGACTGATCTGCGCCCGTAGAGCACGCAGCTCGGCCTCCATGGCGCGAGTGCGCTCCTTGTTGAGCTCCGCCAACTCCACCTGACCTGACACCCACCGGGCCACCTCCTCGGTCGCGCGGACCAGTGCAGCCGAGGTGTTGTTGCTGTACGCCAGCAGAACCGCAACGACTCGCTCTTCTGTGACGATCGGTGCAACCACTGCCGTACGGATCGGGCACTGCGGATCACCGCATGCCACATCATGCGCGCCGAGTACTGCCGTACGCCCAGAGCGCAGTGTCGGCCCGGCGAGGTCCTTGGCGTCACGGCGGTGGTTGCTCTCGTACGGTCCGCCGACTCCGTCCCAGGCCAGTACGCCAGTGGAGTCGCAGATGGCGATAGCTGCCGTACCCAGGAGGTCCCGGAGGTGCTTGCTGGCTTTGCCGGCCGCTGCTGGGGTCAGACCTTCGCGCAGGTGCGGACTGGCCAACGAGGCGGTATGCAGGGTCGCATACGTCGCCTTGTCAGCCGGAGTGCCGAAATGCTTCCGTCGCCGCGCGAACACCCCCTGACGGTAGCCGCTCAGCTCTCCGCGCGCGGCCTGAACGCCTCCAGGGCTTCCGTGTCGGAGTAGGTGTGCAGCAGGTACTCGGCCACCCACTCCTCGCGTCCCGGGTACGTCGACTCGTTGACGATGCGGTCCGCCGCGCTACGAGCGTCAAGCGGCGTACGCCGTAGCTGGACGCCGTTGTCGGTCAGCAGCGCCCACGACGGACCAGGAGCGCCGTATGGCATGCCGACACTGCCCGCGTTGACTACCAGCCGCCGGTCGACCTGTCTGGCGAACGGCATGTGCGTATGTCCGCACACGACTGTGCGGATCGCCTCAGGCAGCCCAGTGAACACCTGAGCCCACCGGGAGATCGGACTGTCCACCAGGACCATCTCCAAGTCGTCCCGTGGAGTCGCGTGGCAAAAGAGCATGTCCCCGATGGTCACGGTCGTCGGCAGTTGAGCCAGTAGCGCGACCTGGTCTGGTCGTACCTGTTCGGCTGCCCACGGGCACACGGCGTCCGGCGGCTCCTCGGTGTACGTCCCCCGGGACATCTCCACGAGCTCCCGGTCCGCGTTCCCGCGTACCCAGACCACCCGGTCGCCCAGCGACACCAACAGGTCCAACGTCTCCACTGGCATCGGCCCACTGGCGATGTCTCCAGCCAGTACGACCACATCAGCCGATGCGACGTCCTTCTCGGCCAGAACCGCCTCCAGCGCAGGCAGCACCCCGTGTACATCAGCCAGCACGGCAACAGTCGTCATACCGGCAGTCTGCCGCGAAGCTCGTTGTTGCAAAGGCACATCTGCCCAGAGCAGATCAGGACCCGATCAGCAGCGGGCCCTTGGTCAGCGGCGTGGCCAGCTCGCAGGCACCGGTGCTGACGGTGCAGCGGACGATCGAGGCCGGAGTCTCCTGACCGGTGTCGGCGAGCAGCAGGAGGTGCTGGTCGTCCTCCGGGACCGTCTGCCGGAACACACCGGACCACTCGTGCAGCAGCTCGCCGTTCTTGGCGTCCAGCGCCGCAGTGATCCCGTCGCCGTACCCGTCCTGGTACTTCGGTCCGGCGATCACCGTGGAGCCATCCGGAGTGAAGCCGGTAATGAGGTAGTCGCAGGTAGGCCAGAGGCGTTTGCCCGACGGCACGGCCAGGAGGTTGCTGCAACTGCTCTGGTTGGCCAGTGCGGTCAGTGAACCGGCCGTACCGACGCTGGAGACTGCCATAGCGTTCGGAATGGACTTGAGCTGCGCGACCTTCGCGTCGCCGGGGGTCCACTCGTACAAGCTGCTCGGCCCGCTCTGCGTTGTGGATGCGTCGAAGTAGACCTTGCCGCCTACGTAGCTGAGCAGCTTCGTGTTCCAGATACCTGGCACTTTCACCAGTTGCGGGCTCTGCATCGGGTCCCGCCCGGCGTACACGATCGCTCCGGGCAGTTCCTCGCCGGTGGACTTCTGCTGTGTACCGACGTACGCCGCGGCGGCGCTGTCGGCGGTGGTGACGATCTGGGTCACCCCGGGCGTACGGCGGGTCACATTGCCCTGGTCGTCGATGGTCAGCAGTTCGTTTCCGGCACCCTGGCTGACCACGGCCAGCGCCGAGTTACCCAGTCGGGCCACGTCCTGGATGTCACTAGTGCCCGGCACCTTGATGTCCTCGCCCACACCACCGCGGATGGTCCGGCCGCTCAGGTACGTGAGCTGCGGCGCCCGGCCGGTCGGCAGCTTCTTGAGGTCGATGGCGGTCTTGACGGGGCCGGACGGCTTCGACGGCGGCGGGGTGGTCGGCGTCGGCTTGGCCGAGGTGGCCGGGGTGCTCGTGGTCCGGCCGCTGGCCGAAGGTGACGGCGACTGGGACGCGGTGGCGGAGAGCGGGGCCGCGTCCGCCTGCGCGGTCTGTGGGCCCTGCCGGTAGGCGAGGGCGCCGCCGCCGGTGATGGCGGCCACGGCGACGGCGGCGACGAGGGCGACCAGACGGCCGGTCTGCGCTGGCATCGGCGATCTCCTAATGATCACGGTCCGGCCGGGACAGGTCGCCCGCGCTCGGTTCGGTCGTGCGGCGGACCACGGCCGGGCGGGACTCACATCCCGCTTCTCGGGGGATGTGACGTCCGGAAACACCGGTTTGTTCGGTCCAGCGAACCGGTCGCGGGACGGATCGAGCATAATTGCGCCATGGACCAGCCACCGCGGATCGGCCGGTACTCCCTGGTCCGCCGGGTGGGTGCCGGAGGTTTCGCGACCGTCTGGCTGGCCCGGGACGAGCAGTTGGACGCCGAGGTGGCGGTCAAGATCCTGTCCGAGAACTGGGTCGAGGACGAGGACGTCCGGCGCCGGTTCCTGGCGGAGGGCCGGTTCCTGCGCAAGGTCGACTCGCTGTACGTGGTGGGCGTACACGACATCGGCGAAGCGGACGACGGCCGCCCGTTCATGGTGCTCACGTACGCCGACGGGGGCACGCTGGCGGACCGGATCAAGGCCGGCCAGTTGGAGTTCGCCGAGGCGGTCCGGATCATCACCCAGGTCGGCCGCGGCCTGAAGCACCTGCACGCCCGCGGCGTACTGCACCGGGACGTGAAGCCGGCCAACGTACTGTTCCGCACCGATCCGGCCGGCGACCGGGCGATGCTGTCCGATCTGGGTCTGGGCAAGTCCCTGGCCGAGGTGTCCCGGATCACGATGCCCGGCGGCACACCGGCGTACGTAGCGCCGGAGCAGGTGCGCGGAGAGCGGCTGGACCACCGGGCGGACCTGTACTCGCTCGGAGCGGTCGCGTACGCGGCCTTCACCGGGCAGACGCCGCACGGTGTCGCCAGCCTCGGTGCGGTGATGCAGATCGACGCGCCGCCGCCGTCGATGACCACGCTGCGCGAGGACGTACCGGATGCGATCGACGTGGTTGTGCGGCGCGCATTGGAGCCGGACCGGGACAAGCGCTGGCCGGACCTGGACAGCTTCCTCAACGCGCTACGCGAGGCGCACACCACCGGTAAAGTCCCGCCTGGCCTGGTGCCGGCCGCGGAGATGCCGGTGGCCGCGACGACCGGACCGGTCGACCAGGCGACCGCACTGGCCAGTTCGAACCAGCTGACGGTCGCAGCGCGTCCGAGGCGGCGGCGTACCGCAGTGATCGCCACCATCGCGGCAGTACTACTGGCGGCTGGTGGAGGCTACGGCGGCTACCAGTACGTTCTGACCCGCCCGGTGAAGGTGGTGGACCAGCGGCTCTCAGTAGAGGTGCCACGGGCCTGGGGGCAGAAGGCAGTCGACAACGGCCAGTCCCTAGTCGTCAGTACGAGCACCTCTGACTGGCGGACCGACCCGAACACAGAGGGCGTGTACGTCGGGCTGGTGAACGCGTCGAGCCTGCCTGAGAGTGCTACGCCTCCAAGCGGCTGCACTCAAGGTTCCAGGACAGCAGCCGAAGGCGTAGTCACCTTCAACTACAACTGCGACGGACCTGGTGTTGTAGAGCAGTACAAACAAATCGACAACACCACCCTGCTCCGCGTCCAGGTCCGCGACAGCGACAACCAGGCCCGCCAACAGGTACTCGACTCAGCCGAGTACACCAAGCCCTAAGGCACGAGGGACGTCAACGACGAGACCGATGCCTTGTGCATGCGGGGGATGACGTTGAGCGTGGCGGGGTCGGACGCATAGAGGTGCGAGCCGGACTCGTACACCAGGTAGGCCGTCCCGTTGTACTCGGTGATGCCCTCGGTCATGCTCGGTGCGCGGAAGCAGCTCAGTGCGGCGGCGTCTAGGTCCTTCTGGCCGCGCTTCACCACGTAGAGGTTGCTGCGGTTCCCGCGGCCGTACGAAGTGCTGTAGATGAAGTGGTTCGCCGTGACGGTCAGCCCCTGTGTCTTCGTTGGGACCTCCCACGCGCCGGCCACTGTCGTCAGCGTCCCGTCCGTGGCGATCTTGTACTCGTACATCGTCCCGCGTCCGGTGTCGTTGAACGTCCCGGCGAACAGCGAGTCACCGTAGCTGCCCATGAAGGACGCTCCGTTCACGTCGCGTGCAGTACCGACCTGCGCCAGGTACGGCGTACCCGCCGCCTTCAAGGCGTCCCGTAGCTCGGTCAGCTTGTACTTCCTGATGCTGTTGCCCTGACCGGACACGAACGCCCAGCCCTTGCTGACCGTGATGCCACCGACGTGTGACTCCGCGATCGCCACTACGCCAACGGTCGAACCAGTGGCCGGGTCGATGCCGTAGATCTGCGAGTCGGCACCAGCGCGGTACGCGGCAACCAGTAGCAAGTTCTTGCCGGAGCCGTCCCAGTCGTACCAAGTGCCGGCGCCTTGTGGGGTGTGCGTACTCAGATTGGGAATGCTCACACTGTTGCTGAACCGGGCGTCGTACTTCTTCGACGCGGACGGCCCGTCGTAGAACGTGGACCCGCCGGTCGTCTCGGTGTCACAGCTGATCGCGGCGTACGCCGGTGCTGTCCCGGTAAGGGCGGCCGCGATGACGGTGATCGTGATGGCAAGGGGGCGCTTGACCATGATGACCTCTTCAATTGTATGGGCGAAATTTTCCAGATTTTCAGAGTAAGACGGAAATCATTGACATGACCAGGTGTTCCGGCCGTCGGGATCGCGAACAGACGCCGTACCGTAGGCCTCATGACCGATCTGTCCGCGGCGATCGACCGCGTCCTGCCCAGCGTCCGTGCCGACCTCGAGGACCTCATCCGGATTCCTTCGGTCAGCTACGAACCGGCCCGCGCGGCCGACGTCCAGCGCTCCGCGGAGGCGACCGCGGCGCTGTTCGAGGCGGAGGGTTTCACGGTCAAGATCGTCCGGGCCGGCGCCGGCGCGCCGGCCGTGATCGCGAAGAAGCCGGCCCCGGCCGGGAAGCCGACCGTGCTGCTGTACGCGCACCACGACGTGCAGCCGACCGGCCCGGTCGAGCAGTGGACCTCCGAGCCGTTCGTACCGACCGAGCGCGGTGACCGGCTGTACGGGCGCGGCGCCGCCGACGACAAGGCCGGCATCGCCGCGCACCTGGCCGCCGTACGGGCCTTCGGCAACGATCTTCCGGTGGGCGTGACGGTGTTCGTCGAGGGTGAGGAGGAGATCGGTTCGCCGACCCTGCTGCAGCTGCTCGACGAGTACTCTGCCGAGCTCGCCGCCGATGCGATCGTGATCGCCGACTCCGGCAACTGGGAGGTCGGTACGCCCGCGCTGACGGTCTCCCTGCGCGGCCTGGTCGAGGCGTACGTGGAGGTGCGTACGCTCGACCATGCGGTGCACTCCGGACTGTTCGGCGGGCCGATCCCGGATGCGCTGTCGACACTGTGCCGGCTGCTCGCGACGCTGCACGACGACAAGGGCGATGTCGCGGTCGACGGCCTGCACGCGTCGCGCGCGGCCGATGTCGTCTACCCGGAGGACCGGCTGCGGGCCGAGTCGAGCGTGCTGGACTCGGTCCGGCTGACCGGCTCCGGTTCGCTGGTCGACCGGTTGTGGACCCGGCCGGCGATCGCCGTGATCGGCATCGACGCGCCGTCCGTCGCCGAGGCCAGCAACACGCTGGTGCCGGTCGCGCGGGCCAAGGTCAGCCTGCGCGTCGCTCCCGGCGACGACGCGGTGAAGGCGAGCGCGGCGCTCAAGCAGCACCTGGAGGAGCGCGCGCCGTGGGGTGCGCGGGTGACGGTGACGGAGGGCCAGACCGGCCAGCCGTGCAGCGTGAACGCGCGCGGCGGCGGGTACGAAGCGGCCCGGTCCGCGTTCCAGGAAGCCTGGGGCGTCGAGCCGGTCGACATGGGGATGGGCGGCTCGATCCCGTTCATCGCCGAGTTCCAGCAGGCCTTCCCGAAGGCCGCGATCCTGGTCACCGGCGTCGAGGACCCGGACACCCGGGCACACGGAATCGACGAGGGCCTGCACCTCGCCGAGTTCCGCAAGGTCTGCCTCGCCGAAGCACTTCTTCTACAGAACCTCGCCAACCAGCCAGGTGACTCGTGATGATGTTGGCCCGGCGCCGACATCATCACGAGTCACCCAGCGGGCTTTCCGGCGACCCAGTGTTTGGCATAGGTTTCGGCGAGTGAAGATCGCAGTCGTACGGGAGACCAGACCGGCCGAGCGCCGGGTCGCGCTGGTGCCGGAACATGTCGCGAAACTGATCGAGCTCGGGTACGAGGTGGCGGTCGAGCCGGCCGCCGGTGAACGCGCGCTGTTCTCCGACGACCAGTACCGCGACGCCGGCGCGGAGGTCGCCTGGGGTGCCGACCACGCGGCCACCATCGTCGCCTCGGTGCAACCGCTGGAACGCGAACGCCTGCAGCGGTTGCACGCGGGTACGGCACTGATGTCCTTCCTGCCGACCAACCCGCCGGACGTGGTCCGGACCGCGACCCGGGCCAAGCTGACCGTCTTCGCGATGGAACTGATCCCGCGGATCTCCCGGGCCCAGTCGATGGACGCGCTGTCCTCGCAGGCGCTTGTCGCCGGGTACCGGGCCGCGATCGTCGCCGCCGAACGGCTGCCCCGGTTCTTCCCGCTGAACATGACCGCGGCCGGCACCGTCCCACCGGCCCAGGTCCTGGTCCTCGGCGCCGGCGTCGCCGGCCTGCAGGCGATCGCCACCGCGAAACGCCTCGGCGCGGTGGTGAAGGCGTACGACGTCCGCACCGCCGCCGCCGAAGAGATCGCCTCGATGGGCGCGATCCCGATCGAACTCGAACTGGGCACGCTCGACGGAGCCGGTGGATACGCGCGGGAGATGACGCCGGAGCGCGCCCAGCTCCAGCGCGACCTGCTCGCCCCGTACGTGGCTGCCGCCGACGCGCTGATCACCACCGCCGCCGTACCCGGCCGGACCGCGCCGATGCTGGTCTCGCGGTCGATGGTCGAGCAGATGAAAGCAGGCTCGGTCGTCGTCGACCTGGCGTCCGAACAGGGCGGCAACGTCGAAGGATCGGTCGCCGGTACCGAGCTGACCATCGGCGACGCGCTGGTCTGGGGCGGCGCGAACGTACCGTCCCAAATGGCCGGCCCGGCGTCCCGGCTGTACGGCCAGAACATCGCGAACCTGATCCGGCTGATGACCCGGAACGCGGCCTTCGACCCCGACTTCGACGACGAGATCGTCCGCGGCTGCTGCGTCACCCACGACGGCAGCGTCCTGCACGAGCCGACCCGTGCCCTCCTGGAAGGACCCTCGGCATGAGCGAGTCCATAGCCCTGCTGACGATCTTCGTGCTCGCGGCCTTCGTCGGCGTCGAGGTGATCAGCAAGGTCTCCTCGACCCTGCACACCCCGCTGATGTCCGGCGCGAACGCCATCCACGGCGTCATCCTGGTCGGCGCCATCATCGTCACCGGCGCCGCCGAATCGGTGCCCGTCGTCATCGTCGGCCTGATCGCGGTCGTCCTCGCGACCGTGAACATGGTCGGCGGCTTCGTCGTCACCGACCGGATGCTGGAGATGTTCAAGGGCCCGGGGGCCCGGCAGAAGGAGTTGCGGAAGTGATCCCCACCTGGGCCCAGCTCGGCTACCTGGTCTCCGCGGTCTGTTTCATCGTCGCGCTGAAGGCGTTGTCGTCACCGCGCAGCGCCCGGACCGGGAACCTGATCGGTGCCGCCGGCGCGGCACTCGCCGTGATCATCACGTTCGCCGCGTACAAGCCGAACCACCTGGCCGCGATCCTGATCGCGCTGGCGATCGGCACCGTCGGCGGCGTGATCGGCTCGCGCCGGGTACAGATGACCCAGATGCCGCAACTCGTTGCCTTGTTCAACGGTGTCGGCGGCGGCGCGGCCGCGCTGGTCGCGCTGCTGGAGCTGGACGAGGTCAGCTCGGACGCGACCGTGGCCGCGATCGCGACGGCGTTCACGATCCTGGTCGGGGCGATCAGCTTCTCCGGATCCGTTGTCACGTTCGCGAAACTGCAGGAACTGATGACGACCCGGCCGGTGACGTTCCCGGGGCTGCCGGTGCTCTTCATCGCTTCGGTTCTGGGCAGTCTGGCGCTCGCCGGGTGGCTGGTTTCCGACCCGCGGGTCTGGGTCGGCATCCTGCTCTGCCTGCTGGGGCTCGCGATCGGCGTCATGCTGGTACTGCCGGTCGGCGGCGCGGACGTACCGATCGTGATCTCGTTGCTGAACGCGTTCACCGGCCTGACCGTCGCGGCCGGCGGTTACGTACTCGGTAACACGCTGCTGCTCGTCGCCGGTACGTTGGTCGGCGCGGCCGGTTCGCTGCTGACCAAGTTGATGGCGAACGCGATGGGGCGGTCCGTCTTCAACATCCTCTTCGGTGCCGTCCGCGGCGGGTCGACGCTCGGCGCCGGTACCGCCTCCGACCGGCCGGTGATCTCGGCCGGCCCCGAGGACGTGGCGATCCTGCTCGGGTACGCCGGCAAGGTGATCATCGTGCCCGGGTACGGCCTCGCGGTCGCCCAGGCGCAGCACACCCTCCGCGACCTGGTCGAGGAACTGCACGGCCGCGGTGTCAAGGTCGACTACGCCATCCACCCGGTCGCCGGCCGGATGCCCGGCCACATGAACGTACTGCTCGCCGAGGCCCAGGTCCCGTACGACCAGCTGCGCGAAATGGACGACATCAACGGCGACTTCAAAACCACCGACGTGGTCCTCGTCGTCGGCGCCAACGACGTCGTCAACCCAGCCGCCCGCACCACCCCCTCGGCCCCCATCTACGGCATGCCGATCCTGAACGCCGACGAGGCCCACCGAGTCATCTTCCTCAAACGCTCCATGCGCCCCGGCTTCGCCGGCATCGAGAACGAACTCCTCTACGACCCCAAAACCACCCTCCTCTTCGGCGACGCCCGAGACACCCTCACCAAACTCCTCGCCGCCCTCAAGACCATCTGACCTGAAGCCGGGCAGTTGGCGTACGTACCGTCGAGCTGCCGAACTCTCAGACCCAGCCGCGCTTGGCGGCGGCCACGCCGAGCTCGAAGCGGCTGGCGGCGTCGAGGCGTTCGGAGAGGTTGGCGGTGATGCGCCGGGCGGTACGGAGGGAAATGCCCAGGAGCCGAGCAACCTGCTCGTCCTTCGCACCACCGGCGAGCAAGCGAAGGACTTCGGACTCATGCGGGGTCAGCGGCGTCTCGTCGTCGCGGTCGTCGGCGTCGAACATTTCTGTGGCTCGGGACCAGTAGGAGTCGAAAAGCGCGAGGGCAACCGAGACCACGGCCGGGGTGCGGTGGATCACGGCGCCGGCGGTCGGGTTCTCCGGGTCCATCGGCATGACTGCGATCGCCTGGTCGAAGATCAACAGGCGCATGGGCAGGGTCGGTGTCATCCGCACCTCGCCGCCGAGCTTGTGCATCATGGCGGCGTACTCGACGGCTTGTTTCGAGGCGGTCATGCTCTGCAGGTACACGGTCCTCATCCTGAGACCACGTCCGAGATGCTCGAAGTCAGGCGATCGATCCGACTTCGGAACCGTGTCGTCGAAGTGTGCCGGAACCAGACCCCAAAAGGTGTCCTTGGCCTTCAGCGCGAGCTCCTCGATTCGGCGGGATGCGTTCGCGCGGCCCTTGAGTACCTCGACGTCGCCGCTACTCCGCGAGGTCAGCAGTTCGTTGTACTGCTCGGCGATCACCTCGGCGGAGGATTCGGCTTCTCTCAGCTCGCCGAGGGCCTTGTTCAGCTCGGTCCGTCGCCGCTCGGCCAGTCCGGTCAGCCCGACGCGGGGGTGTACCGCGTGCTCGCCGTCAGGATTCGTCCAGGTCGGTACCAGAAGCTCCAGCCGACGGAGCTGGTCCATCAGTTCCAGGACTTCGCTCGTCGTCCGGTCTACTAGCGCTGCTATCTGCTCGGGCGTACTGTCTGGGTGACTGAGCAGGGCGTGATAGACCGCGAAAGTGGCTTCGTCCACCCCCAGCGGCTCGAGCACGGTCCCTCTCCTCCAGAACTTGTCGGAACCGACCATATACAGACAGCGTCGACAAAGAGGACATACAGGTCGGGTCCGGATTATTTCGAAAGGTCCAGATGTGATCAAGAAGTTGCTGAGTGTAGCCGCTGGCACGCTCCTTCTTGTGGCTGCTGCCGTGGCCCCCGCGTCAGCGGTGAGCGAGGCAGAGCCGGCCTGTACCCCAGGCGTCACCTGCTGGTAGACGTTGGTAATCCGCTCAAGTGACGTCCCGTAGACTGCTGGTGTGGCTCGTGGCGATGGTCGGCTCACTGATGAACTTGACCCTCAGGATCTGGGACCGCAGGACGCTTGTGGCGTCTTCGGGGTTTGGGCGCCGGGGGAAGAGGTTGCCAAACTGACGTACTTCGGGCTCTATGCCTTGCAGCATCGGGGGCAGGAGTCGGCGGGGATCGCGGTCGGCAACGGGAATCAGATTCTGGTTTACAAGGACATGGGGCTGGTCAGCCAGGCCTTCGACGAGGCGACGCTGGCGTCCCTGAAGGGGCATATCGCGATCGGCCACTGCCGGTACTCGACGACCGGGTCCAGTGTCTGGGCGAACGCGCAGCCGACGTTCCGGTCGACGGCGACCGGGTCGATCGCGCTCGGTCACAACGGGAACCTGACGAACACCAGCGAGCTCGCCGCCAGTCTGAACGGTGAGGGTGACCTGGATCTCGGCCTGGACACCGAGGTGGACCACGCCAAGGCGAACGCGAAGCACGGCGCGTCGTCGGACACCGACATTCTGACCTCGATGCTGGCCGGGTACCCGGATCTCACCATCGAGCAGGCGGCCGCGAAGGTGCTGCCGAAGGTCAAGGGCGCGTTCAGCCTGATCTTCATGGACGAGAACACCCTGTACGCGGCGCGTGACCCGCAGGGCATCCGCCCGCTCGTACTGGGCCGGCTGGAGCGCGGCTGGGTGATCGCCAGCGAGACCGCCGCCCTGGACATCGTCGGCGCCTCCTTCATCCGCGAGATCGAGCCGGGTGAGATGGTCGCGGTCGACGCCGACGGTCTGCGCTCGACCCGGTTCGCCGAGGCGGACCCGAAGGGCTGCCTGTTCGAGTTCGTGTACCTGGCCCGCCCGGACACCCAGATCTCCGGTCAGCGGATCTACTCGACCCGCGTCGAGATCGGTCGCAAGCTGGCGAAGGAGCATCCGGCCGAGGCCGATCTGGTGATCGCGACCCCGGAGTCGGGTACGCCGGGTGCGATCGGGTACGCCGAGGAGTCCGGCATCCCGTACGGTTCCGGCCTGGTCAAGAACGCGTACGTCGGCCGTACTTTCATCCAGCCCAGCCAGACCATCCGTCAGCTCGGCATCCGCCTGAAGCTGAACCCGCTGCGTGAGGTGATCGAGGGCAAGCGCCTGGTCGTCGTCGACGACACGATCGTCCGCGGCAACACCCAGCGCGCGGTGATCCGGATGCTGCGCGAGGCAGGCGCGAAGGAGATCCATGTACGGATCACCGCGCCGCCGGTGAAATGGCCTTGTTTCTACGGCATCGACTTCGCCAGCCGCGCCGAGCTGATCGCGAACGGGCTGAACACCGAGGAGATCTGCCGTTCGCTCGGCGCCGACTCGCTCGGGTACATCAGCCTGGACGGGCTGGTCGAGGCGACCACGGTCCCGATGGATCGGCTCTGCCGCGCCTGCTTCGACGGCGTGTACCCGGTGGCGCTGCCCGACCCGGAACAGCTCGGGAAGCACCTGCTGGAGGATCCGCTCCGCACGGACGCGGACGGGCTGGCGACGGTGGCCGGTGGCGCCGGGGCCGCTGACGCGCTGAGCCGGCCGTAACACGCCTTCCCAGCCGTGCGCGCCGGTCAGTCAGACTGGGGCGGTACGCCGGGACATCGACGTACCCAGCCGTGACAGGGAGAGAAACGTGAGCGAAGGGGCGAGCTACGCCGCCGCCGGGGTCGACATCGAGGCCGGTGACCGGGCCGTCGAGCTGATGAAGGAGTGGGTGGCGAAGGCGACCCGCCCCGAGGTGGTCGGCGGGCTCGGCGGGTTCGCCGGGCTGTTCGACGCGACCGCCCTGACCTCGTACCGCCGGCCGTTGCTGGCGACGTCGACCGACGGTATCGGTACCAAGGTCGCGATCGCGCAGAAGCTGGACAAGCACGACACGATCGGGTTCGACCTGGTCGGGATGGTCGTGGACGACCTGGTCGTCTGCGGTGCCGAGCCGCTGTTCATGACCGACTACATCTGCACCGGCAAGGTGGTGCCGGAGACGATCGCGCAGATCGTGAAGGGCATTGCCGAGGCGTGCGTGGAGGCGGGTACGGCGCTGGTCGGTGGCGAGACCGCCGAGCACCCGGGCCTGCTGAAGGCGGACGAGTACGACGTGGCGGGCGCGGCGACCGGTGTGGTCGAGGCCGACGAGGTGCTCGGCGCGGAGCGGGTACGGGCCGGTGATGTCGTCGTGGCGATGGCGTCGTCCGGACTGCACTCGAACGGGTACAGCCTGGTCCGGCACGTGTTCTTCGATCGCGCCAAGTGGACGCTCGACCGAGTGGTGCCGGAGCTCGGGACGACGCTCGGTGAGGTACTGCTGACGCCGACCCGCGTGTACGCGAAGCACTGCCTCGAGCTGATCCAGGAGCTCAACAACACCGACGACCGCCCGTTGCACGCGATGTCGCACATCACCGGCGGTGGTTTCGCGGCGAACCTGGCCCGGGTGATCCCGGCCGAGCTGTCGGTACGGATCGACCGCTCGACCTGGACTCCGGCGCCGATCTTCGGCCTGGTCGGACTGCTCGGCGACGTGGCCCTGCCCGAGCTCGAGAAGACGCTGAACATGGGCGCGGGCATGGTCGCCGTACTGGACCCGTCAGCCGCCGACGCGGCCATCCAGGCACTGGCAGCGCGCGACATCCCCGCCTGGGTATGCGGTGAAGTGACCGCGACGCCGGGCGGAACGGTCGCCCTGGAAGGCGCGTACGCCAAGTAGGCGGGCCGACTGCCGCACCCGTCGCCGTACTACCGGCGGTGGCGGGTGCACAGCACCACCTGAGCACGGTTCGTCATCGAGCCGTCCGACGCCTCGGGCGACTGGAATCACTGAACCGCCGCAGGTGGTGCTGATGCGGTGGTACTCGTCGGGCGCACGGTGAACTGCTCAGCCACCCCGAGTGGGGCGCCTGAGCAGCTCAGCCGGGCTGATGCTTACCGACGGGGGTGGTAGTCGTCGGCGTCGTCTCCGTCGCCGTCGTTGTCACCGTTCGCAGAACGGTCGCCACCCTGGTCACCGGACAGCTCTCGCTTGAGCTGGTCCAAGTCGGTGTCCCAGGTGCGGTACTTCAGGTCGCGTGCGACCTTCGTCTGCTTGGCCTTTGCACGGCCGCGCCCCATAGCGTCGACCCCCTCGCACAAGTCAACCGGGTACGCTGCGTGGCGCCCACGGATCAGTCGTCAGTAATCGTGGTTCAAGGATACCCGGAGCGGTGGATCGACACACGCACCGGCCCCCTGGGCCGGGTCCCGAACCGCCCGGCGCACCTCCGGAGACAGCATCGGCGGAGCGGGCCGGTCCCCTCAAACCAGCCCACCCCGCCGCGTCTTTTCCCCGCTACTTGACCTCGCGACGTGAGCTTGCCCACAGTCCGGCGATGGTCGGCAGGACGATCCAGACGCCGACCGCGGTGAGCGTCTCCGGCACCGCCCCGTGCAGGTCGCGCTCCGCGATCCGGCCGAGCGCGCCGAACACGTCCAGCCACTTCGCGTTGTCCTTGAACAGCGCCGGGCCGGCCATCGACCAGACGGTCGGCGCGATGAAGTACGCCAGGATGCCGACCGCGGTCTGCGGGATCACCGCACCGAACGCGGCACCCATCACCACATTCAGCGCCACCATCAGGTACGCCCCGGCGAACAGGCCGCCCAGACCGGGGTACGACGTCGCGTGATCGGTGACCGCGCCGGTCAGGACGGTACTCAGCAGGCTCAGCACCACGACCACGCTCAGGACGAGGACGCTCAGCACGATCGCCGAGGTGAACTTCGCCAGCTGGACGCGCACCCGGCGCGGCGACAGCGTGAACGTGGTCAGCGCGGTCCGCTGGGTCCACTCCGAGGTCATCGTCATCACACCGATGACCGGCATCAGCAGCATCACGCCGGTGACAGCGGCGCTGAGCATGTACTCGAGCGTGACGTTCCCGGCCGGCAAGTGGGTCATCTGCCAGGCCAGCGCGGCGACGGCGATCAGCAGGATGGCGGCGATCAGCACCCGGCCGCTGCGGGTGTTCACGGACTTGCGTAGCTCGATCGTCACGAGCTTCAGGAACGACTGGCCGCGCGCCGGCGGCAGGCTGGTCGCCACCTCGGCCCGGTGCTTGGCGGGCTGCACGGGCGCGAGTGTGTCCTCAGTGGTCACGGTGGTCATCAGAGTCTCCAGAAAGAAGTGGGGTGATCAGGCGGCCGCGGCGGCGGGTGCGGAGGTGAGCTGGAAGAACAGGTCCTCCAGGCCGGCGCCGTCGCTCTGGCGGAGCTCCAGCAGGATCTGGCCGGCCGCCGCGGCAGCCCGCCCGACCTGCTCGGCAGTGGCGTCGACGCGGAGCGCGCCGTCGGCCAGCGGCTCCAGTTGCAGGCCGGCCGCGGTCAGGGCCTGGTTCAGCCCGATCGGGTCGAGGCCGCGGACCAGAGTGCCGGTCCCGGCCAGCAGCTCGTCCAGCGAGCCGTTGGCGACGATCCGGCCGCCACCGATGACGACCAGTCGGTCTACGGTCGCCTGGACCTCACCGAGCAGGTGGCTGGACAGGATGACCGTGCCGCCGCGGGACGCGAAGTCCTGCAGCAGCCCGCGCATCCACCGGATGCCCTCCGGGTCCATGCCGTTGGCGGGCTCGTCGAGAATGAGTACGGCGGGATCACCGAGCAGTGCACCGGCGATACCGAGCCGCTGGCGCATGCCGAGCGAGTACTGGCCGACGCGGCGCTTGGCAGCGTGGTCAAGCCCGACCGCCTCCAGCATCTCGTCGGCGCGGCCCTTCGGTACGCCGAGCAGGCTGGCGCTCAGCAGCAGCGTCTCGCGGCCGGTCCGGCCCGGGTGCTGCGCGGCAGCGTCCAGCATCACGCCGACCACTCGGCCCGGGTTCAGCAGGTCGGCGTACCGCTTGCCGGTGATCGTGGCGGTGCCGGAGGTCGGCGGCGTCAGCCCGGTCAGCATCCGCAGCGTGGTCGACTTGCCGGCGCCGTTCGGGCCGAGAAAGCCGGTGATGCTGCCTGGCTGGACGGTGAACGACACGTCCTGGACGGCGGTGGTGCTGCCGTAGCGCTTGGTCAGGTTCTCGACGGTGATCATGGCATCGAGTCAACCGTCCGGACCCCTGCCCGCACATCGGACGACCGGCTGCGCCGACCCCCTACGAAAGTCGTCCGGGCGGCCATCATTTCCCACCCGGAAGGGGGACGTGATCGCGTCGCGCGGCGAACTACAGTGACGGAATGCGACGATTGCGCCGGTGGTACGCCTGGTGGCTCAGGCATGCCGCGCGCCTGCGCGACGTCATGTATGTCGGCTTCAGCCTGATGACGATCGTGCTGCAGGCGGCGTCCGGCTCCGGCGGCTGGTCGGTCAAGGACTGGTACGTACTGGGTGCCGGCGTGGTCGCCTCGCTGGCGCTGCTCTGGCGCCGGCGCTTTCCGGTCACGGTCACCGCCGTCACGATCGTCGCGATGCTGACCGCGTCCATCTTCGTGCCGATGGGTCTCGCGCTGCTGACGCTGTCGATCCGGCGCCGGGATCTCGCGCTGGCGATCCTCGGCCTCGCGGCGTACGCGGCGTACGTACTGAACAGCTGGGGTGGTCGCGGCCAGATCTGGGTGTCGGTGTTCACCGGCCCGTTCCTGGTCGGCACCTGGATCGCGATCGGGGCGTACGTGGGTGCCCGCCGCGATCTGATGGCCTCACTGCGGGACCGGGCCGAGCGCGCCGAGGCCGAGCGCGAGCTGCGCAGTGAGCAGGCGCGGCTCGGCGAGCGGTCCCGGATCGCGCAGGAGATGCACGACGTGCTGGCGCACAAGGTGTCGCTGATCGCGCTGCACGCCGGCGGCCTGGAGGTGAACCCGACGGTCGGACCGGACAAGGTCGAGGGCTCTGCCCGGCTGATCCGCGAGACCGCGCGGCAGGCGATGGAGGACCTGCGGGAGGTGCTGGGCGTGCTGCGGACGGATGTCAGTGTCGACGGCGCGGACCTGGCGCCGGTGCCGCGGGCGTCCGATCTGGAGCGGCTGATCGCCGCTTCGCGGGACGCCGGGGTGACGGTGGGGTACGAGTTCGCGCTGCCGGATGATGTGCCGGTGTCGGTGGGGCGCACCGTGTACCGGGTGATCCAGGAGTCGCTGACCAACGTGCACAAACATGCCCGCGGCGCGGCAACCGACGTACGTGTGTCCGGTGCTCGTGGTGACGGGGTGACCGTGCGGGTGACGAATGTCCGGCCGGTGGCGGCCGGGTCGCTACTACCTGGGGCCGGCGCCGGCCTGGTCGGGCTCCGCGAGCGGGTACAGCTGGTCGGAGGCCGCATCACCACCGGCCCAACCACCGACGGCGGCTGGCAGGTCGAAGCCTGGCTCCCCTGGGACACCCACCGCCAGGACACCGAACCATCCCTGATCAACCCTGCCCCACTTCACAACCCCGCGTCGCCTCGGGATGCCGCGTCGCCTCACAATCCCGCCCCACCTCGCGACACCACGTCGAACCGGGATGTTGTGGTGGGACATGATTCGGCGTTGAAGGGTGACTCGGTGGACCGTACTGAAGGGGAACGATGACTCGGCTGCTGATCGTGGATGACGAGGCTCTGGTTCGGGCCGGGCTGAAGATGATCCTGGAGTCGGACGACGCCCTCGAGGTGGTGGCCGAGGCCGAGGACGGCGCGGACGCGGCGGCGATGGTGCGCGAACATCGCCCGGATGTCGTACTGATGGACATCCGGATGCCCCGGCTGGACGGCCTGGCCGCGACCCGGGAGGTGCAGGCGCTCCCCGATCCGCCGAAGATCGTCGTACTCACCACGTTCGACCTGGACGACTACGTGTTCCGGGCGTTGCAGGCGGGCGCCAGCGGGTTCCTGCTCAAGGACACCCCGCCGCGCGAGCTGGTGCAGGCGATCAAGGTGGTCGCGGCCGGCGAGGCGATGCTGTCGCCGGCGGTCACCCGGCGGCTGATCGGCCACTTCGCCGCCGACCCACGCGCGGACCGGCGGCGCGCCGCGCAGGAGCGGATCAGCAAACTCACCGAACGCGAGCGGGAGGTACTGATCGAGGTCGGCCGCGGCCTGCAGAACTCCGACATCGGCCGGAAGCTGTTCATGAGCGAGGCGACGGTGAAGGCGCACGTCTCCCGCTCACTGGTGAAACTGAACGCGACGAACCGAGTCCAGGTTGCCATCACCGCCTACGAGGCCGGCCTACTCGACGACTGACCCACCCCAACACAACTCACCCGCCCCGACCGCCCGCGCCGGAGTAGCTGGGCTGGACATGAGAAACCGGCCCGATCCGTCGGAGGGGTGGGGGAGCGACGGTTCGGGCCGGTTTCGGGGTCAGCGTGCCTGGGGGGAGCAGACGCTGACGACCGGGTGCGCCCAATGGGGGGGAAGGGCGCCGACCGGTCAGGACTCAGACGCGGCCGAAGGCCACGCTGCTGGTCCAGATCTTCGCCTTGGCGACCGGGCGGCCCGGCTTCGAGGCGTGCCACAGCGTGTTCCCGCCGGCGTAGATGCCGACGTGGTACACACCGCCGCCACTGTTCCGGAAGAACACCAGGTCACCGGGCTTGGCGGCCGAGCGGCTGATGTGCTTGGTCGCGCCGTACTGCTGGCGGGCCGTCCGCGGCAGCTTGTGGCCGGCCGACTTGTACACGAAGCCGGTGTAGCCGGAGCAGTCGAAACCGCTCCTGGTGGTGCCGCCGTAGCGGTACGGGGTGCCCTTGAGCGCGGCCGCCTCGCGGAGCACCTTGGTCCGGAAGGCGGTGGTGCCCTTGGTCGCGCTGCTGCTGGTCGTGCCGTACTTGCCGTAGAGCACCTTGTGCTTCGCGGCCCAGGTCAGCCGGCCCCAGGTCTTCTTGTCCATGTAGCCGGTGGCCTTCAGCCCCCAGGACGCCTGGAACTTCTTCAGCACCCGCACGGTGCTGGTGCCGAAGTATCCGTCCGGTCCGAGGCGCAGGGCCTTCTGGACGTACTTGACCGTCGGCCCGGAGTCGCGGAACCGCAGCAGCGGCCGGCTCGGGACGCTGGTGTGGCCACGCTGCTGGGCAGCGGTCATGGTGGCCGCCGAGGCGGTCGCCGGGGTGGTGCTCAGGCTGAGGGCGGCCCCACCGCCGACAGCGAGGCCGACCGAGAGTACGGCGGCGGCGGCACGCGGGGTGCCGGACTTGCTGGTCCTGCGGTGCTTCGCCAGGGTCCGGCCGGTGGGCCGGTCGGTACTGGCGGCTGAGCTGACGGCGCGCGAAAGCGACGTCCGTCGGGCAGTGACGGGCATGGTTGTCTCCCGACGCCTGTGAAGTTAGCTGTCGGGTTCGGGCTGGGATTCATAGCCCGGTCCGCTCCCGCGGACTTCACCCCAGGGTTTTGGCCACTCACGGCCGCAACCCAACTTCCTGGGTCCCCCACCTCTGCCATGGTTGTTCGAGGGGAGCACTCGGGCCTGGCAGAGCTCGGCGTTGACCCGGGTGCGGTTCGTGCTGTTTACCGAACCGCCGATGACTGTATAACAGAACGGTCACGGCGCAAACCCTCAAATCGGAACAGACCCTCCTGAATGCCTTTCAGCGGGCCTCTGACGGATCGGCGGCCCGGTATGAACACCAGGTGTCCTGAGCGCGTCCAAGCGGGGCAGAGAGGGCAATCCAGGGCATCGATGTGAGCCCAGTCACATCGTGCGAGTTGCTTTCTGTGACGACGAGCACAGAGGGTGGCCAGGGCACCCTAAAAGTCCTTGCGCGTTCAGCTACTTCCGAGCAGCTCGCGGAACCGATCCAGCCCCACGTTTCCGCCTGACAGCACCACCCCGACGCGCTCCGGCAGGCCGTGCACGCGCCCGGCCAGCAGGGCCGCCAGCGCGCTCGCGCCGCTTGGCTCCAGCACGATCTTCAGCCGCTCGAACGCGAACGCCATCGCGGTCACGATCTCCGCGTCGCTGACCAGCTCGAACGACTCGACCAGCCGCCGGTTCAGCGCGTACGTCAGCTCGCCGGGCGTGGAGACCGCCTGGCCGTCCGCGATCGTCCGGGGTACGTCGATCGCGACCCGTTCGCCGGCCGCCAGCGAGCGCGCGTGATCGTCACCCGCGGCCGGTTCGACGCCGATCATCCGGATTCCCGGTGCCAGTATCGAGGCCGCGGTCGCGCATCCGGCCATCAGCCCGCCGCCGCCGACCGGGACCAGCAGCGCGCCGAGGTGGCCGACCTCCTCGATCAGTTCGAGCGCCACCGTCCCCTGGCCGGCCATCACGTCGTAGTGGTCGTACGGCGGGATCAGCGTCCGGCCGCGCTCGGCCGCCAGCTCGTGCGCAAGCGCGGTCCGGTCCTGCGTGTACCGGTCGAACGTGATCACCTCCGCGCCGTACCCGCGAGTAGCGGCGAGTTTCGTCGGCGGAGCATCTTCGGGCATCAGGATCACCGCGCTCGTACCCACGATCCGTGCCGCCAGGGCGACCGCCTGCGCGTGATTCCCGGACGAGTACGCCGCGACGCCCGCCTGCAACCGCGCCGGGCTCAGCCGGCTGATCGCGTTGTACGCGCCGCGGAACTTGAACGCCCCGATCCGCTGGAAGTTCTCCGCCTTCAGGAACACCTCGGCACCGACCCGCTCGTTCAGCGTCCGCGAGGTCAGTACCGGCGTCCGCCGCGCCACTCCGGCGAGGCGTGCCGCGGCTGACTGGACATCTGTGAGACTCAAATCGGCCATGCGCGGAACGGTAGCGGGACTGATGTCAAGATGCGCCGGGCCGCTCCGTACTGATGGATGAGAGGCACCCACCACCGGGGGCCGCGGGTAAAAGGAGACATCGTGAAGTACCTACTGGTCCTGAACATCAACCCGGACGTACTGGCCGCGCTGCCGGAGGCGGAGCAGCAGGCGATCGGCGCCGGCCACCAGAAGCTCATGGACACCATCAAGGCGTCCGGGGAGTTCCTCAGCACGGTCGCCCTGGAGCAGCCGGAGCAGACGGCCCTGGTCCGGGTCCGGGACGGGCTGCCGGCCGTCACCGACGGGCCGTTCGTGGAGTCGAAGGAGTTCCTCGGCGGCTTCTACCTGGTCGACGTGGCGTCCCGGGAGCGCGCCTGCGAGCTGGCCGCGATGATCCCGGACGCGGCCATCGAGGGCCTCGGCGTCGAGGTCCGCGGCCTGGTGTACTCGGAAGGGCTCTGAGCGGAGGGGGTTTCTTCGGTCCCGTACCGGAGAAACCCCCTTGTGTCCTGCGTTTCAGTCGGTCTGGTCGTCGACCTTCGCCTCGGCCGCGTTGCGCTTGATCGAGTCGATCCCGTTCAGCGCCGACGCCTTCGTTCCGTAGCTTTCGCTGCTGGTCGCGATGATTTCACCGTTGCCGGCCTTCAAGCGGAACCGGAATTCCCCGGACTTGTCCTTGTACAGCTCGAACTTCCCCGCCATTGGTGTACCTCCGTAGAGATCGTGGAATCGCTCCGTTTCGGAGCGTAGTCCTCTCCCGGCGTTCGCGCCGCATCTCCACGCCAACGGTTGTTTCTCGACCTGAATTCTCAGTTCTGCCCGGCGCGTACGCCGCGAATGCCCGCGACCACCAATTCCAGGCCGACGGTGTAATACCGCTCCGCCGACGACGGGCAGACCAGCGCGCTCGAGGCCGAGGTGACCATCGGGTACCGCCGCGGTGACAACGCGCCGAGTGAAGCCCGTTTCCGCCGCAGCGAGGCCTCCCGGTCCTCGGGATCGTTCGCCTCGCGGGCGATCGGGTCGGTCGTCACCAGCGCGATCAGCGAGCACATCGACTGCCGGCCGATCTCGGCCGCGTCCTCGATCCCGAAACCGCCCTCGACCAGCAGCTCGAGTGACCGCTCGGCCATCGCCAGGCCGGGCTCGGCGACCAGGATGCGCGGCAGGGTCAGATCGGCCAGCCGTGGATGCGCGCGGAGCGCGGTCACGAACGCGCCCAGCAGGTTGTGCAGCTGCACGTCCCACGGCTCGTCGGTCGGCTCCGGGAGCACGACGTCGGCCAGGATCCGGTCGCCGAGCGCGGCGAGCAGGTCGTCCTTGTCCTTGAAGTGCCGGTACATCGCCATCGGCGTGACGTCGTGCTGCGCGGCCAGCTTCCGGAACGAGACCGCGGCCGGGCCCTCGTCGTCGGCGATCGCGAGCGCGCTGTCGACGACCTTCACCGGGTCGAGGCGGCGGGCTGTCGGGGTGGCCATGTTGACAAGTTTACACCGTAGACCTAACGTCTACTGCGTAAGCTTACGCCGTATACATACGGTGTAGACAAGACTTCCGAATGAGGTACGGCGATGCGACGCAGTCCTTGGGCCACTCTGGCGGTGCTGGCTCTCGCGCAGTTCATCGTGGTGCTCGACGTGACGATCGTGAATGTCGCGCTGCCCCACATCCAGGCGGATCTGCACTTCTCCGCCGATTCCCTGCAATGGGTGATCAACGCGTACACGCTGCTGTTCGGCGGCTTCCTGCTCCTCGGCGGGCGGATGGCCGACCTGCTCGGGCCGCGCCGGGTGTTCACCGCGGGTCTGTTGCTGTTCGGCGCGACCTCGCTGGTGGCGGGCCTGTCCAACTCACCCGAGTTCCTGATCGGGGCGCGGGCGGTGCAGGGGCTCGGCGGCGCCCTGCTGTCGCCGGCGGCGCTCGCGATTCTGACGATGACATTCGCGCACGGCCGCGAGCGCAACATCGCGATGGGCGTCTGGGGCGGTCTGGCCGGGCTCGGCGGAACGCTCGGCGTGGTCGCGGGCGGCGTACTCGTCGACTCGCTCAGCTGGCAGTGGGTGTTCTTCGTCAACGTACCGATCGTGATCGCGCTGGTCGCATTGGTGCCCGTGTTCGTACGAGACGTGCGGCACGCGGCGGGCCGCCGTACGTTCGACACGCTCGGCGCGGTGCTCGGTACGGCCGGGTTGATGGCAGTCGTGTACGGCGTGGTGCGCTCCGAGCCGTCCGGCTGGGGATCGTTCGAGGTCGTCGGCGTACTGACTGCCGGCGTACTTCTGCTCGCGGCCTTTGTTGTAGTCGAATCGCGCTCGGCCGCACCTCTTGTCCCACTGCGGTTGTTCCGGTCGCGTGCGCTCAGCGTCTCCGGCGCTTCGCTGGCGCTGAACGGAGCGGGCTTCCTGTCGATGTTCTTCCTGACCGCGATTTATCTGCAGCAGGTACGCGGAGACACTGCGCTGGAGGCGGGGGTGCACTTCCTGCCGATGGGTGGCGCCGCGATCGTCGGTGCGATGCTCGCGTCTCAACTGGTGCAGCGGGTCGGGACGCGTACCGTGCAGTTCTCCGGTGCGATCCTGAGTGTTGCCGGTCTGTTGCTGCTCTCCCAGGCGACCGCGACCGGTAGCTATGCCTCGCAGCTTCTGCCCGGCCTGCTCGTGTTCGGTTTCGGCATCATGGGCGTCGGCGTCGCTGGACAGATCACCGCTGTCTCGGAGGTACGTCCGCAGGAGGCCGGCGCGGCATCGGGCGTGGTGAACGCGATGTACCAGGTAGGCGGCGCGCTGGGTCTGGCGATCGTCACCACTTTGTCGATCACCCACACCACCCATGAACTGACCCACGGCGCCACGCAGCTCCAGGCCATGCAGTCCGGCTACGAGCGCGGCCTCCTGGCCGCCGCGGTCTTTGCCGCCGCCAACGTTCTGCTGACTCTCGCCACGCCGCAACTGCAACCGACCCAATCCCAACTGACCGAAACCACCGCCGCCGCATAGGTTGCCCCTGGCAACTGTTGGCCGACTTGCCGGGGGAAGTCACTCACGAGGTCCGGGGTGAGGGCGGGGCATCCCTGATGTTTGCCGCGGCCGTAGCGGCGAGGGTTGGGGCTCGGACTTCGTGAGGAGATTTGGGATGTTGGGTCGAAGCTTGGTCGCGTTGGTAACAGTTGCGGTGGCTGGTGTGGTGCCGGGAGTGGCTGTTGCTTCGACCGGTGGGTTGCAGGGGCAACTGAATGGAGTGCAGGGGATCGGGGCTCTTGCTGAAGTGCGGAGCGGTAATGACGTGTGGCGGGGGAGCACTGGGGTCGCGGAGCTGGGCAGTACGCGGAAGGTGCCTGTAGAGGGGCGGTTCCGGGCAGGGAGCATCACGAAGACATTCGTTGCCACTGTCGTACTGCAACTGGTTGAAGAGAAGAAGCTGCGCCTCGACGACACCGTAGAGCGTTGGCTGCCAGGTGTTGTGCCGAACGGGCAGAACATCACCGTACGGGAGCTGCTCAACCACACCAGTGGGCTGTACGACTACAAGAACACCCTCCCGATGCCGCCCAGCGAGGAGTTCTACGCCAACCGGTACCGGACGTGGACTGCAGCCGAACAGATCAAGCGAGCTGTAGCGCACCCACCGGTGTTCGAAACACCAGGTACGCAGTACAACTACTCGAACACCAACTACCTGGTACTCGGCGAGATCATCTACAAGGCGACCGGTCGGACGTACGGCGACCAGGTCGAACGCCGGCTGATCCGTCGGCTCCACCTGTCCGGTACGTCGATGCCCGGTACGTCCCTGTACCTGCGCGGACCCCACCCGCACGGGTACGTACCCAAGGACGGTGGCCTGATCGACTTCACCGAGCTGAACCCGTCGCTGTTCGGCGCGGGTGGTGAGCTGATCTCCACCACACATGACCTGAACCGGTTTTTCTCCGCGCTGCTCGGCGGACGGCTGCTTCCGGCGCGACTGCTCGCCGAGATGAAGACGCCGGGTACGAAGGGCGGCTCGTACGGCCTCGGACTGTCCTGGCACGACACCTCGTGCGGAGTACGGGTCTACGGCAACGACGGCGACGCGCTCGCGTACCAGGCGTACTCCTTCGCCACCGAGGACACCCGCCGGCAGGTGACCGTCGCCGTCACCCCGAACTTCAAGACCAGCCCGGACGCCTCCGTCGACGCGTTGGTGAACCGCGTGATCTGCGGGTGACACCCGGGTCGCTTCGGGCACGGCGAGTGTGAGATTGTTCGTCCTCTTGTTTGGCCATCGGGCGAAACGGCGACACTGGGATGGATGCCTTGCCATCTCCCGAAGGGGTCCGGGACTTTGGAATTCGCGATGCTCGGAAGCGACGACTGGCCGATCGCCCGGGAGGTACGTCTCCGGGCGCTGAAGGACTCGCCGTCGGCCTACCTGTCCGTGTACGAGGACGAGGTGGCCGTCGGCGAGGAGGGATGGCGGGAGCGGTTCACCCGGATGCGATGGGTGGTCGCCCGGCACGAGTCGCGGATCGTCGGGCTGGCGAGCTCGGTCCAGGTCGCGGACCGGCCGCAGTACGAACGGCACATCGAGTCGGTCTGGGTCGATCCGCGGCACCGGCGTACCGGCGTACTCCGGGAGATCCTGGCGTACCTGGCCGCGATCGATCCGGGTGTCACCGAATGGCGGGTCTGGGTGCTGGACACGAACACGCTGGCCCAGCAGGTGTACGACCGGCTCGGGTTCTGCCCCACCGGTGAACGTCAGCCGCTGGCGGACGGTTCGGGCCGGCGGGAGATCCGGCTGCGGTCAGGCAGTCCCGGCGACGACCCCGGCGAGCTGGCCGTACCCACACGAAGCCCAGGTCGGTAGCTGCAGCTCCGCCAGCGCGTCCCGCTCGGTCATCGAGGACGGGAAGCGGCGCAGCATCTGCCGCCAGCGCACCTCGTCCTCCTGCCACTTCTCGATGAAGTCGACGCACAGGTCCGGGGTGATGCCGGAGGCGCGCTTCGCCGCGATCAGCAGCGAGGCCTGCGCGTTCAGCATGTCCAGGTAGTTGGCCGGGCTGGCCGACATCTGGGCCCGGTCGAGCGCGTCGAGCGTCTGCTGGATGAACTCGAGCCGGTCGGTCGCGAAGTTCCGCCAGTGGCTCTTCACGGTGGCGGCGGCGAGCTGGTCCTTGAAGCTCCAGTTCGGCGTGGTTTCGAACAGGCCGTACAGTCCCTCGGCCAGCAGGTCGCCGAACTCCTCCCGGTCCGCGCGGCCCTGATCCGCGAACGGTTCGTACGCGAGTTGGCGTACCTCACCGATCTTCGGCAGTGAACGGTTGGCCGCCTGCCGGGCGAAGAAGAACCAGTCCTCGTTGTAGACATCGGCGAAGAACGACAGCTCCGGGTGCTTCAGGTTCACGCCGAGCGCGGCGCCGCTGACGAACACGTCCTGCTTGAATCCGGCCAGCCGGCGCGCGTGACAAACCACCGAGTTGTCCGGGAACTCCCGGCTGACCATCGAAGCGACCGGATAGCGATCCAGGTACCCGGTCAGGCGCTCGACGTCGCGACGGTTGAACCTGCTGATGTCGTCGTCGACGAAGAGGATCTTGTTCCAGCCGCGCATCCGGCCGAGCAGCAGGCCGATGTTGCGCTTGGCACTCAAATCGCTGGACCGGCCGGCCGACACGTCGCGGAACTCCGGCCCGGAGGTCAGCGGCGGGTCGCACGGCGGCCGATAGTTCTCGGGTACCTCGACGACGAGCGCTTTGGCGCCGAAGTTCTTCTCGACGTTCTCGACCCGCGCGACGACCTGCTCGAGCTGGGCCTGCCGGCTGCACAGGATCACCAGCGGTACGGACAGCTCGATCGACAACGTGATGACGTCCTGCAGCGCCGACGCCGGCCGCGCGGCCGGGACCACGATCGCGTCCAGCCGGCTACGTGCCTTGGGCGTCGTGGTGATCGCGGAGACGTCGTGGAGCAGACTTGCGTGGGATGTGCCGTGCTTGATCGGCCGGCTCATTCGTCCTCCTCCTCGGGCGACCACTCATAGAGCCGGTTCTCCGAGATTTCCATGTCAGGAGTGATGGCCTCGCCGTTCACCACGGGCACCCGGAGCAACAGTCCGAAAGTGCCACTGGGAAAGCGATTGGCCAGGTAAGCCTCGTTGCGTTCCCGGACCGCGTCATCGGTCAGCGACCGGACCGCACCCAGTACGCCGCGGCTGTAGACGCCGCTGCAGATGGTGATGGTGCGGCTGCGGTTGAACGGGTTACGCAAACGGGCGAGCAGTGCAACGTCTTCGACCAGCTCGCGGGGCGTCGTACCCTGCCAGGCGTCCTGCGCCTGGTCGACCTCGAGCTCCGCCTTGGTGGGAGCCTCGTCGACCTCGACGTCCCTGCGCTCCTCCCAGACCGGGCGGTACTCACGGGTGTCGCGCGACCGGAAGATCTCGCCGTCGGCGAAGTCGTCCACGGACAGCTGTTTGATCGGGAGTTCGTTCAGAACTCGCAGCAGCCGGCCGGTGAGCTGGTTCCAGGCGGTGCCGCCGAGCACGATCAGGTGGCCGGACAGGTGATCCGCGCTCACCTCCGACGGCAGCCGGTGCCGTACGCGGAGCTCCGGGTTGGAGGCGCGGACGTGACCCCACATCTCGATCAGTGCGTCGAGATCGGCGTACTTGTACAGGCGGGTGTGATTCGGGTTGTCCTCGTCCGCGAGCGGCGAACGCCCCTCCGATGGTGCTTCCGGGCAGATGATGGTGACCCGGCCCGACTCGAAGTCGAACGTGTACGAGCCGCCGCCGGACGGTGAGTCGGCCTGCTGATGCCGGACCTCGTCCCGCAGACTCACCAGCTCCCGATGCAGGGAGTTGAACCGCTCCCGCTCGGCCGTGGACAGATCCTGCTCCCGCGGCAACCGCTCCGGCGCCGCTGGTTTCGCGAAGAACAACGCATACGACCGCAGCCGCTCTTCCGGCGGCAGCTTCGGGTTCGACTGCGACTCCCACGAACTGATCGTGGCCACCGCGACCCGCACGTCGGCGCTGAGCGCACGCGACAACTGCTTCTGAGTCAGCCGCTGCGACTCCCGAAGCTCCCGAAGTCTCCGAGCCAACCGAACAGCCTCAGGCGAGGGTGCCACCGTCACTCCCCAACGAGCTCAGCCAAATGCGGTAATCACGCATTCGCTGATCGTACACCCTGATCTACCGAACTCTACCCCACCGCACTGAACTCCCCGGCGATCAGCTTTCTCACCTACCTGATCCATCAACTCCCTGCATTACTCCGACCACCAACAGCCACCATCCCCGTACGCTTCGACTCGAACGATACTGCGAAGACCCCCGGAGTACACCTAGCTCTACCGCGACACCCAATCCACCCGAATCCACCTGAACCTCTGAAGCCAGATTCCCGGGGCGTACCAGTACCTGTGGTGGTCCCTGGCGTGCGTCGTGAGGTGGAGGGATCAGGTAGCCCGGGGGAGCCGCAGGGCTTCCTGGATCATTTCGCCGCGCAAGGGCACGTACCGCCCGTCGATCGCGCGACCTCCCCCGAAGAGCTTCATGACGTCGGCCGATGCCTGCTCGCCGAGCAAGGTGGAGTCGGCCCCGAGCATCCGGTTGAGGCTGTCGGTGACCTGGGGAACCGTGAGCTTGTCCAGCGCGCTCCGCAGTTCCTCCGGGGCGCTGTGCTCGAGCTGGGCATCCGACAGTGCTCTCATATTGCCGGCGATCACGGCCGCCGCGAGCATGATCTCGAGGACGCGTCGCTGCGCTTCCACGCTGCTCATCTCCGCGCGCTGCTCAGCGAGCACGACCTCTACCTCGGACGCGAACGCGGCAACACCCACCGTGTCCCGCTCGGATGCATCAGCCCCCACGGCCAGTTCACCAGATTCCGAATCAGCGACCTTCTTCGCCCGCCGTTCCTTCCACCAGGTCTTGACGTGTGGCGTCGCCTTGTAAACGCCAACCGACATCAACACTCCCAGCGCAATCCCCGCAGCCACCTTCAGCAGGTCGGACTCTTCATCATCGTCATCCTCGACGCGATCGCCCAGAGTCGCGTGCGCCGCAAGCCTGTTCGTGTCATCAGCCCGCGCAAGCGGACTGGACCCACCAGCCGAAAAGTGCGTATCCACAGGCCGACCAACCCACCGCTGTTCCCACACCAGCTCAGCATCCAGCCCATCGAAAGTCACACCCCACCCTACCGACGAAGCCACGAAGGAAGCGCCTGCGTAGTACACGTGGGAAAGAAAAATCCCTCCCCGCTTTGAGTGGAGAGGGTTTGAAGGTGGTCAGGGGCGGTCTCGAACCGCCGACCTTCCGCTTTCAGTTCGACTGCGGCTGTCGGGCTGCCTACGAGAACAGTTGCTCAGTGAGTCGCTCCGTATGGCGAGGTCGGTTGCTGACGTTGCCCGTTGCGGTCCTCGTTGCGGTCGGCCAGCAGCGCGATCTCGGGCGCTCACGACCTCTTCGATGCCATTCACACCGAGTCGTTCGGCACCCGCCGGGACAGTCGACACCGGTCCTGCACATCCTGGGTCGCCACCGGGCGGATCATCGACTTGCTCCCCAGAGTCTTTCCACCTTCTCGGCCTGGTTCTCCAAGTCGAGTGTGTCGACCTGGATGCGATGGTCGGCGGCAGGGGGCTCGCTGCGTCCGCCTCGTGCAGCATTCGGAATTCATGGTCAGTCAGCCAGACCTGACGGGACGCCGCACGCCGCATCGCCTCTGGCAAACCGACCGTCATATGTACGATCAGGCACCCGGGTAGCTCGCGTCTGTACAGGTCGCAGGTCTCTGGCGTGAGTACGTCAGCGACGACGACCTCAATTCCCATGGTCAGGAAATTGCGTGCCAGGCTGCAGGCGTTTGTCACACCGAGCCATTGCTGTTCTCGGCCTTGCTCTCCCTCCCACGGAGCGGCAGCACCGGTGACGACGAGTTGGCGCACGTCATCCACATCGACGAAGGCACACCTCGGGCGACGTTCCGCGAGGGTGCGTGCCGTTACGCTCTTACCCACCGCGGGTCCACCCGTGAGGACCAACGGTAGACAAGTCATTGCTCAGCCGACCCAAGTCACGTCGAAGATCCGGATCTGCTCGCGATCGTCGTCGACATGGAAGGACAGCAGCCCGAGGCCACCGAAGGTGCATTGCCGAAAGCTCGGCTCATCTCGATCGAGGGTTTGGGTCTCCCACGGCGCACCGACCAGTTTGCTGACACGTTCGACCAAAGCGTCGAATGCCGATGAAGGCAGTCCTTGCAGCTGGGCCAGTGCGGATGCGTGAAACTCCACGCGATAGCTCACAGCCGATCGGGCCAGCCCGGTATCGCCTGCTCGGCCGAAACGAACTCGTCAGGTCGATCCTCGCGGGTCGCTTGTAGTGCATCATCGAAGCCCGGACCGGAGTACGCGACCGCCCGCAGGCGCCAGAGGTGCAACACGTCCCGCAGTTGCTGGAAGCGCCACACCTCGTGGGCAGCATCCAGAGCGCCGTGGTACTCGCTGAGGAACTGCTCATGCCACTTCGCCGGCAATAGACGGAGGATCTCGCTGGGGTCGTCCGGCGAGCTCTGCATCGGCTGAGCAGTCATGGCACCAGATTACTCTCAGCAGACGCTCGGCGTAGCGAAGCTATCCACACCCCGCCGAACTGACTGACGGTCCTGACGATTCTCAGAGCGAGGAACCGCAGGTGAGGAGGGGTGGTCAGGGGCGGTCTCGAACCGCCGACCTTCCGCTTTTCAGGCGGACGCTCTACCAGCTGAGCTACCTGACCGGGGAGAAAGGTTGGCGGCGGTGTTTTCACACCGCCGCCTCTTCTCCTGCGACCCAGACGGGACTCGAACCCGCGACCTCCGCCGTGACAGGGCGGCACGCTAACCAACTGCGCCACTGGGCCAGATGACTCGATGATCTTACAGCATCTTCGAGCTACTTCTTGCACCGGTCTTTCGACCGTATCCCCAACGGGATTCGAACCCGCGTTACCGCCTTGAAAGGGCAGCGTCCTAGGCCACTAGACGATGGGGACTCGGACCCGCGGGAGCCGAAGCTCCAGGGACAGCCGTAAGCATAGAGGAGACCGGGCCAGCATCCAAAACGAGATACTGGACGGGTGATCGAGATGAGTCGGGCGGACTTCGAAGTGCTGGTTTCGCAGGCGCTGGACGAGGTGCCGGCGGAGCTGGCGGCGCTGATCGACAACGTGGCGGTGTTCGTGGAGGACGAGCCGCCGGTGGGTGAGCGCGACCTGCTGGGGATCTACGAGGGAATTCCGCTGACCGAACGCGGGCACTACTACGGCGGGGTGCTGCCGGATCGGATCACGATCTACCGGAATCCGACGCTGGCGATCTGCGAGACCGTCGAGGACGTCGTGGATGAGGTGAACATCACGGTGGTGCACGAGATCGCACATCACTTCGGGATCGACGACGCCCGATTGCACGAGCTCGGGTACGGGTGAGCGGGCCTCGCCGGTGAGCGGGCGTCGGGTGAGCGCGCCGGTGCAGGTACGGGGGTCGGCCCGGGTGAGCGGGCGGGGTGACGGGCGAGCGAGCCGTCGGGTGAGTGCGCCGGCGCAGATGCGGAACCGGCCTCGGCGAGCGGGACGGCGGGTGCGCGGGCGAAGTGGTGAGCGGGGCGGACGGGCGAGGGGAGCGCGCCGCGTGGGTGAGGGGTGGGTGGTTGGTACTGGGCGTGCCGCGGCCGCCGTACGGCCGGGTGGCGTACGGCGGCGGGAGGCGACGATCAGGTCAGGTGACGATCGGCTCTGATCAGGTGGTGGTCAGGTCTGATCGGGTCAGGGGACGATCGGGTCTGACCGGTCAGGTTCGGTTGAAGAGGAGTTTCCAGGGCATCAGGGCGGACTCGAGTTGTACCTTGAGGCTCATCTTGGAGACGCCTTCGGTGCGTTCCTCGAAGCGGATTGGTACCTCGGCGATCTTCAGGCCGCGCTTCACGGTCCGGTAGTTCATCTCGACCTGGAACGAGTACCCGTTGCTCTTGATCGACGCGACGTCGATCCAGCGCAGGGTGTCGGCCTTCCAGGCCTTGAAGCCGGCGGTGGCGTCCTTCACGTGCAGGCGCAGGATCGCGTTCACGTAGAAGTTGGCCCAGGCGGACAGGGCCCGGCGGTGCCAGCCCCACTCGGCCGCAGCGGAGCCGCCGGGGACGTACCGGGAGCCGATCACCACGCCGGCGTCGGTGGTCCGCAGGGTCTCGACCATGATCGGGACCACCGAGGCGGGGTGCGACAGGTCCGCGTCCATCTGGATCACGATGTCCGCGCCCTCGTCCAGGGCGCGGGTGATCCCGGCGATGTACGCGCGGCCGAGGCCGTCCTTGACGGTTCGGTGCAGGACGCCGACCTTTTCCGGCGACTCCTTCGCCAGCTCGTCGGCGACGTCGCCGGTGCCGTCGGGGGAGTTGTCGTCGACAACGAGAAGCTCCAGCCCGGGCAGGTTCAGGTCGGACAGCAGCCCGGCCAGGACGGGAAGGTTCTCCCGCTCGTTGTAGGTCGGCACCACGACCACGATCTTGCTCAGCTCACCCATGACTTTCCTTTGTCGGAGACCCCGGACGCTATCGCATCTCCGGTTGATGGTCGTGCAGGCGATAGCTCTCGGTGTCGAGGCCGGCACAACGATGGTATCCGTACGCCCGAAATCACCGGGAAGTTGGTACGCCGTGGCCGCCGCCACCGGCGCCAAAGGTTGCCATCGGCATCTTTTATGGAAAGTGCCCGAGCGGGCGCAGGTCAGAGCTCGGAGAGGGCCTGTTCGGCGCTGGCGTAGATGCGGAACTGGTTGCCGAGGCCGGTGACGGTCAGTGGGCGGTCCACCGGGCGGCCGACGCCGACCAGGGCGAGGGTGATGTTGTGTTCGCCGGCCAGGTTGCGGGCCTCGACCAGGTTGCCGAGGCCGGCCGAGCTGCAGAAGGTGACGGCGGAGACGTCGATCAGCACCAGCCGGGCCGGTGGCGCGACGGCGGCGCGGATCGCCTCGGCCGCGAAGTCGGTGCTGGCGATGTCGATCTCACCGGACAACCGGACCAGCAGTACGCCGGGTTCCAGTTCCTCGGTCACAGCGTCGAAGGTGGTTCTGATCATGTCGCCGTCCCGCGGCTCTGGGTTGCCTGTCACGCGTGCTGTCTCCCCCGGGTAGCGCCACGAACGCGAAGTCCTGGCGGAGTGGAACTGCCCTGGTCTCACCGTATGCCCGAACGAGCAGCCGTCACAACGGGTGTTCCGGCGATGGCCACCGGAGCGTGACCTCCCGACCTGTAAGCGCTGTCAGACGGCGGACCCAGTGAGGTGATAGACAAGCTCGCATGGGCGTTCTGGACGGCAAGGCGGCGCTGGTCACCGGGGGGTCCCGTGGCATCGGCGCGGCGATCGTTCGGCGGCTCGCCGCGGACGGCGCGGTGGTCACCTTCACGTACTCGAGCAACGCGTCGGCGGCGGATGAAGTTGTCGAGCAGTCCGGTGGCAAGGCGATCGCCGTACGCGCCGACCAGGCGGACCTTTCCGGTATCGACGGGCTGTTCGACCAGGCCGCCGCACCGACCGGAACGCTGGACATCTTCGTCTGCAACGCGGCCCGGTCGATGGTGAAGCCGATCGACGACGTCACCGCCGCCGACTACGACGAGTTGTTCGCGACCAACGTCAAGGGGCCGTACTTCGCGATCCAGCGGGCCGGCCGGGTGCTCCCCGACGGCGGCCGGATCATCGCGCTCTCCACCTTGAACACGGTCGTGCCCGGAGCGGGCATCTCGCTGTACGCCGCGAGCAAGGCCGCCGTCGAGCAGTTCGTGAAGGTCGCCGCCCGCGAGTACGGCCCGCGCGCGATCACCGTGAACACGGTCTCGCCGGGCGCGACGAACACCGACATGTTCCACGGCCACAATCCGCCGGAGGCCGAGGCGATGCTGGTCGGCATCACCGCGCTCGGCCGGATGGGCGAACCGGCCGAGGTCGCGGACGTGGTGGCGTTCCTGGCCGGGCCGGACGGCCGCTGGATGACCGGGCAGAACCTGCGGGCGAGTGGAGGGTTGCTGGTGTGAGTACCGACGAACTGCTTGCCGAGGTCGACGCGGCGGGTGATCCCGCGGTGGCCGACGTGCTGTCCCGCTACTTCCAGCTGCAGCCCGGTGGGTACGGGCATGGTGACCGGATGATCGGCGTGAAACTGTCGACGATCCGCGGCATCCTGAAGCCGTACCTGCGCGCCGATCTTCCGCTGGCCGAGCTGGAGAAGGCGCTGACCAGTCCGGTGCACGAGCACCGGCTCACGATCCTCTGTCTGCTCGCCGATCGCGCCACTCGCAGCCTCAAGCCGCGTACGGCGAACCCGGCGGAGCTGACCGCGATCCACGACCTGTACCTGCGCGGTACGGCGTACATCAACAACTGGGATCTGGTCGACTGCAGTGCACCGCAAATCGTGGGCGGCTACCTGCTCGACAAGTCGCGCGCGGAGCTCTACACGCTGGTCCGCTCCAGCTCGCTGTGGGAACGTCGGATCGCGCTGGTCGCGACACAGTTTCTGATCGGGCAAGGCCAGACCACCGATACGTACAAGCTGTCCGCGCTGGTCCTCGATGATCGGGAGGACCTGATCCACAAGGCGTCCGGCTGGATGCTGCGGGAGGCCGGCAAGCGGGTGTCGGAGCCGGAGCTGCTCGCGTTTCTCGACGAGTACGCGGCGCGGATGCCGCGGACGATGCTGCGCTACGCGATCGAACGGCTCGCGCCCGAAACGCGCGCCGCGTACCTGGCCGTCCGCCGGTAGATGATTGCCGCGAGCAACAAATAGAGCGGGATCAGGAGCAGTACGTCCGGGCTGGCGAGGTCGGCGGACCAGCCGGAATCGCGGTCGGCGCCGTCGACGGTCAGGCGGTTCACGGTCAGGAACGTGAGATGGGTGCCGATGCTCGTCCACAGCGATCCGGTGGCTTGCCGGGCGGCGATCAGGGTGAGGCCGAAGACGGTCAGCAGGATGAAGTACGAGACCGGGTCCTGGCCGGCTGGTGCCAGGCTCAGGCCGGGGCTGTCGAGGCCCAGGATCCGGCTGAGCACGAGCTGCACGACGGTCGAGAAGCCTGGTACGAGTAGGAAAAGCAGTGTCGTACCGAGGGCGGCGATGAGGCCGCGGTGGTGTGATCGCAGCGCTGACCAGGTGTGTCCGCGGAGCGTGAGCTCTTCCGGGAACGCCTCCAGCAGGATCGCGACGACGGCGTTGGTGATCAGGAAGACGAGCACGTCACCGGGGTGAAAGCTGCCCCAGGAGATCCAGCCCGCGAGGGTTCCCGCGCCCAGCACCACCGCCGCGCAACCACCGGTCACCAACACGCCGAACCCGAACCCACGCAGGCCGTTCCGAAAGCTGAACCCGGTCCGAGACCCCAAGCCACGCGGGCCGTTCCGGAGCCCGGAACCACGCAAGCCGGCCCCGGAGCGCGGCTTGAGGCCCAGTTCTTCGACGCGGCGGAACGGGCGGATCAGCAGGACGGCGACGAGCGTGCAGACCGCCGCCGGAAGGTACCGGTTGCCGACCACCTCCGACATCACTCCCGCGCATCCCAGCGCGATCCCCATCGCCGCGGCACCGTACGCCGCCCTGCCCCACGCCCGCGTCAGCTGTTTTAACACGAACGTATCTTAACCGGCCGAGGGTCAATGTCGACAAATCACCTGGCGTTCTCGCGATCCGCCAGTGGTGGCGCCTCGAGCGCGCAGTGCCGGTGATGGCGTACGAGGTGCTGCCGCGGCGCCCCGCGCTCGCCGAGGGTCACCCACGCGATCACGCCACCGGCCGCGGCGAGGACCGCGGCGATCCACAGCGCCCGGCCGAACCCCTTGTGGAAGGCAAGGGCATCGCGGTACGTGTCGCCGGTGATCCCGGCCGCCATCGGAATCGCCGCGACCGCCATCAGCTGCGCCGACCGGGCGACCGCGTTGTTCACCCCGGACGCGATTCCGGCGTGATGGTCGTCGACCGACGACAGTACGGTCGCGGTCAGCGGCGCGACGGTCGACACCAGGCCGAGTCCGAGCAGTACGACGGCAGGAAGCACTGTGCTGTAGTAGCTCGACCCGCTGTCGATCCGCAGCATCAGCAGGAAGCCGCCGGCCATCAGCAATGGTCCGACGGTCATCGGGATCCGGGCGCCGATGCGGTCGGCCAGACCACCCGCGTAGCCGGAGAGGGTGAACATCAGGATGGTCATCGGCAACAGGGACGCGCCTGCCCAGAGGGCCGAGTAGTGCAGGACGGTCTGCAGGTACACGACGACGAGGAACGTCGCCGTGCCGAGCGCGCCGTACACGACGACCGTGACAAGGTTGGCGCCGGTGAAGCGGGTGTTGGCGAAGATGCTCGGCGGCAGCATCGGGTGCGAGCTGCGCCGCTCGACCTCGACGAACGCGGCGAACGCGACCACGCCGACGGCCAGGCTGATCAGGACCGGCGCGTCGCCGAAGCCGTGGTCACCGGCGCTGATCAGGCCGTACGTCAGTCCGGCGAGACCGACGGTGGCGAGGACCGCGCCGGTGAGGTCGAGTTTGCCGGCGGCGGTTTCGTCGCGAGTCTCGGGTACGTGCCGAAGCGTCACCAGGACGGTCACCAGCGCCAGCGGTACGTTGATCAGGAAGATCAGCTGCCAGTAGCCGATGTCCACCAAAGTGCCGCCGACGAACGGCCCGACCGCCGCCGCGACCGAGGTGAGCCCCGACCAGGTGCCGACGGCCTTGCCGCGGTCGGAGTGCTGGAAGCTCGTCTGCAGGATGGCCAGGCTGCCCGGCGTCAGCAGCGCGCCGCCGATGCCCTGCAGGACCCGGCCGGCGATCATCACCTCGAGGTTCGGCGCGATCGCGCACACCACCGAGGCGGCCGCGAACCAGATCACGCCGGCCACGAACGTCCGCCGCCGGCCGAGCCGGTCGCCGAGCGAGCCGCTGAGCAGCACCAGCGAGGCGAGCATCAGCATGTAGCCGTTCACGATCCACTGCAGGCCGGCCATGTCCGCGTTCAGGTCGGAGCCCATTGCCGGCAGCGCGACGTTCACGACCGTGCCGTCCAGGAACGCCATCCCCGACCCCAGCGCGGTCGCCGCCAGCACCCATCGGCCCCGGGCGGTGCCGAGGGCGATCCGTTCATCGCTCATGCAGGTCAGGGTCGCAGATCGAAATGAGGACGACGAGCGCCCGGCCGCCCGGGTCGCCGGCAGGGCGGAAACCTGGGTGGCCGTGCCACGCCTGGGTTCCTCCACCCCCGATAAAGGGAGGAACCCGGACGTTGTCTCTCCGGCCGGGGAGAACGGCAATAACAATACGCCAAGATTCCAGAATTCACAGCAATTCTTTCGGTGTTTTCCCGGTACTGAAGGAAATTCAGGAAACGCCCGGTGCGCGCGCAATTCCGGGCGGGCCGGCTCTGGTAATGATTCCGCGAATTGCGGCTCCGGGCCGGCCGCCGGTGCGTACGCCCGGGCGCCGGCCGGGAGGGCTAAGCTCGACGGTCATGGCCAGGTACTTCGACGTCCATCCTGACAATCCACAGCGGCGGGCGATCGGTCAGGTGGTGGACCTGCTCCGCGACGACGGCTTGATCGCGTACCCGACCGACTCCTGCTACGCGCTCGGCTGTCAGCTCGGGAACCGGGACGGGATCGACCGGATCCGGACGATCCGGCAGCTGGACGACCGGCATCACTTCACCCTGGTGTGCGAGAACTTCGCGCAGCTCGGCCAGTTCGTGCATATCAGTAATGCGGTATTTCGATCGATAAAAGCTGCAACTCCGGGCAGTTATACGTTCATTTTGCCGGCCACCAAGGAGGTGCCGCGCCGATTGCTGCACCCGAAGAAGAAGACCGTCGGCGTACGCATTCCCGACCATGTGGTCACCCAGGCGCTGGTCGCGGAACTCGGCGAGCCGCTGGTCTCCAGCACGCTGCTGCTGCCCGGCCACGAGGAGCCGATGACGCAGGGCTGGGAGATCAAGGAAGAGCTGGACAACCAGATCGACGCGGTGATCGAAGGCGAGGCCGGCACCGAGCCGACCACCGTCGTCGACTTCTCCGACGACGTCCCAGAGGTGGTTCGCGTCGGCTCCGGCGACCCGGCGCCGTTCGAGTAGGCCCGCTCGGGCTGACAGCGCTGACAGGCCTGACAGACTGAGTAGCGTGACCTACACTCTCGATCTGAATCCTGACGAGCTGCTGACGACGACGCGTACGGTGCGGAAGCGGCTGGATCTCGAGCGGCCGGTGCCGATGGAGGTGATCCGGGAGTGCCTGGAGATCGCTCTGCAGGCGCCGTCGGGCAGTAACAGGCAGACGTGGCACTGGCTGGTGATCACGGACGCCGAGCAGCGGGCGGCCATCGGCGACTACTACCGGCGCGCGGTCGAGCAGTACCTGGCCGGTCCGGGTGCCGCTGGGAAGCTGCATGTCGATGACCCGGAGCGTGGTCCGGTGCAGCGGCGGGTCGGGGACAGCGTGGCCTATCTGGGGGAGCGGATGGGCCAGGTGCCGGTGCTGGTTATTCCATGCCTTGAAGCGCGCACACTGCCTGCTGGGAACCAGTCCGGTCTGTGGGGCTCGATTCTCCCAGCAGCCTGGAGCTACATGCTTGCCGCGCGCGCACGTGGTCTCGGTACGGCGTGGACCACGCTGCACATGACGTACGAGCAGGAGATCAGTGACCTACTGGGTCTGCCGGAGCAGGTGCGGCAGTCGGTGTTGATCCCGACCGCGTACACGGTCGGGACCAACTTCAAGCCAGCACCGCGTCAGCCGCTTGACGACGTACTGCACGTCAACGGCTGGTGAGACTTCACCGCACTTCCAGCTCCGACAGTTGCATCCGGTAGCCACCTTCACCGTCAGGGCGCAGCTGGGTACCGCGTACCTGCACGTACCGCGCCGTACGCTCCGGGAAGCTGTATGACACCGGACCGGCTCCTGGCTGTGGTGCACCGGTGACTGAGGCGACCGGTGTCCAGTTCGTACCGTCTGTAGAGGTCTCGACCGTGTAGTCGAGTGGGAACCCCTGACCGGTGCTCGCACCGTCCGTCCGGCCGTACAGGTCGATCTTGCTCACCACACTGGGTCCGCCGAGGTCCACCCGTACGGACTGCGCGGATCCGGCTGGTACTGACTCGCTGGTCCAGCCCATGGAGTTCCACAGCCTGGACTGCCGTGCGCCGTCGGTCAGGTTGGACCGCAGCCAGCCTTCATTCGGGTACTCCGATGAGGTGGATGCCGTGACCGGCCGTCCGGCCGCGAGGTTGCCGCCCGCGACCTCGACCTCGGCGAACTGCATCCGCGACGCACCGACGGGGTCCTGACTCAACTTCGTCCCGGTGACACGTACGTACCGGGCGTCCCGCGCTGCGAATGGCACTGTCTGTACCCCGCTGGGCCGCGGCTGGTTCGTCCGGGTCGCGACGGTCGTCCACGCCGAACCGTCCGCCGACACCTCCACCTTGTAGTCGATCGGGAAGCCGGCGCCGGTGTTGCTGCCGTCGGACCGCGGATACAGATCGACGCGGCCGATCGACCGCACCTTGCCCAGGTCGAGGTCGAACTGGGCGGTGGTGCCGACGTCGCTGGTCCATCCCATCGATCCCGCGTCCGACGTACGTTGCCCGTCCATGGCGGCCTGGGCGCCCCAGCCGTCCTGCTCGTAGGACGATGACGTGGTCACCTTGGAACCTTCGGCCGGGTTGACGTCCGGGTTGATCCGTACGTTGTCGAAGGCAACGTTCACGCCGCCGCTGGCGAGACCGATGCCGCCGGCGGTGAACGTCGGATCCGTGACCGTCAGAACCGGCGTCCGGCCGGCGAAGACGCTGAGCTTGCTGCCGCGCGCGACCACCCGCAGCCGGGTGACCTGGCCGGCGGTGTAGCTCGGGTTCTGGGCCTTGCCGAGCGCTGTTCCGTTGCGATACACGAAGACTTCGCCATTGTTGCGCTGGGCAATCAGGTAGCCGCTACCGAAGTCGGTCGGGTTCAGGTTGCGGATGACGATGCCGGCCCAGTTCGTGTCGCCGCCGTCTGCATTGACGCCACGGATCTGCAGGTCGACCGACGCGGCCACGTCTCCGTACGCCCGTGCTTTCAGGCCGTCGACGATGTCCCAGCGGGACGTGTCGGTCTGGGTCAGTGCGCCGCCCGAGACGGACCAGTTGCCACCCTTCGGCCGCCAGGACTGCGACCCGCCGGAGAAGTCATCGGCGTACGGATAGACCTGATCCGCACCGCCCGAAGCCAGTGCGTCCAGTACCTGCCGGTGCACGGTGTCCACGGCGACACCGGACTTGTCCGAGGTGAAGGAGTTGGTCAGCAGTGAGTTGGCCAGTGCCTTCGCCAGCAGGGGTTTGGTGGCGGCCAGCTGAGTGAACAGCTCGAAGTCCTCGATACCGTCCAGCTGCGCCTCACTCCGGATGCTGTCGTACAGATCGTAGGCAGCCTTGTTCGGCCGGACTAGGAAGCTGTCGCCGGTCTGGGCGCCGTCGAAGGTGTCGATCGGGGTGTTGGTGCCGTCGTACCAGTAGTTCCAGCCCCAGTGCAGGTAGCCGACCGCACCGGTCTTCCAGGCCAGCAACGGGGTCAGCCGGGTATTGGCCAGGTACGACATCAGGAACCGGTTCAGGTACGTGGCGCGCGGAACCGTGCAGTTGTACAGCCAGAGCTCATTGCCGGCCTGTTTGCGCGCCTGGAAGTAGCCGACGTTGTCCTCGTACAGGTCCAACCGCGGTGTGTCGGCGGTGACTGTGGCCGGCGGGTCCAGGAGGTTCGTCTCGGCTTCGTTGAGCAGCGGCTTGGGGAAGTACTTGCGGTAGATCGCGTACATCCAGTTCGCCGCGTCGCGGTCCGCGCCGGCCCAGGTTTCGTCGTTCGCGCTCATGTAGAAGACGTCGGTCAGACCAAGCTGGTCCAGGTGCTGCTTCAGTGCGGCGAACACCTTGTTCAAGTACGCGGTCGCCTCCGGCGTACCTGTTTGCACTGGGACCATCTGGGTGGAGCCGTCAGCAGCACGCTGCAGCATCTCGAGCTGCGGGCCGTGGGTGTCCGTAGTCCCGTTCAGCAGGTGCGGCGTGTGTATCCACTGCAGCGCACCGGCGTCCTTGTAGATCTTCAGGAACCGGTCGAAGCTTTCCCAGCCGAAGGTGTAGTTCCCGGCGGTGTCGATCGTGGTGTTCGGGATCAGCAACGCCTGGAAGTCCGCGAACACCACGTTGTTCCGGTGCTTCGCGTGGTCGCGGGCCATGGCTTCGATCACGCGCCACCAGTTCGCGTCGAACATCTTTACGCCGTACTGCAAGGGAATTGCCTTGATGGTGCCGTCGTAGTCCCAGCCGGCGGAGGTGGTCCAGTTGTTCATCCGGAACGTCGACTGGTTCGTGGGTGGCAGCGTGGACGGATAGACAGTGATCCGGATCGGTACGGACGTATCGCCGGCGCTGCTCTTCACGGTCGCCGATCCGGTGTACACGCCGGGTTTCGCGCCGGTCGGTACGTGCACGCTGTAGTGATACGGCTGCGTGACGTTCGCGGCCAAGGTACGCGGCGTGTTCTCGACCAGCGCGTCGTAGTACTTCGAGCCGGTGCCCTCGATTTCGACACCCGGCCCGATCGGAACGACATTCGGATGTAAGTACTCGCGCCGGACCGTGATGTCACTCAACGTCGCGCCACCGGGTCCGGTCAGTGGAGTCGTGCTGATCGACACGTTCTGTACGTCGGCCGTGGGGCGGATCGCGATTTGCGCGGCCTCAGTCTCGTTCCGCGCCGCGTACAGGTCGATTGTGGAAGATGCCTGTGCCGGGCGGGTGTCGTAGGGAAATAGCCGATCGGACGAGTTGTGCGTCCAGACCGAGGGTGGTTCGGCGTTGGCCGGCAGCGGCAGCAGCGCCGCCAGTAGTACGCCGGACAGTAGGGCTGCGGATGTACGCATGGAAGGGCCTCCGGGACTATTGGGTTAGCTGCGGGTCCACTGCTGGTTCGAGCCGCCGTTGCAGTAGTAGATGCTCACTGCGGTGCCGTTGGCCGTACCAGCGCCGGTGACGTCCAGACAGAGACCGGACTGCACCCCGGTGATCGTCCCGTCACTGTTCAAGTTCCACTGCTCGTTGGTGCCGCCGTTGCAGTCCGTGATCTGTACCTTGGCGCCTGGGCTGGTACTTGCGCCGTCCACGTCGAGGCACTTGTTGCCGTACACCACGAGGCTCTTCGACGAGGTGTACGCCCACTGCTGGTTACCGCCACCGTTGCAGTCGAAGATGCTGATCTGGGTGCCGTTGGCAGTGGAGTACCCGGGTACGTCCAGGCAGCGGTTGGAGCCGGTACCTCGGACCACCGCGGTCGGGTTGTCCATGCCCCACGACCACCGCAACCTGCCCATGCCGGTGACGTTGTTGACGGACAGGTTCAGATTGGTACCGCTACCGCCGAGCGTGGTCATGCTGTAGCTGTCGCCGTTGCGTAGACCGGGCCAGTAGACCGATCCCATACCCAGCGATCGCAGTGTGTCGGAATCCGCTTGTATGTAGGCGATGTTGGCGTCGCCGTTGATAGCGCCGTTGTAGTTCGCACCGGTGGTCATCGGCGCGCCCCACTCGTCCAGCACCGTACGGGACGCGCAGGAGCCGATCCGGTTCTTGAAGTCGCTGACCCACCAGGAGTAGCTGGTCTGAGTGGAGTTCCAGAACCCGTAGTGGTGCAGTGACAGGTACGTACCGTCGAACCGGCTGTCAGCGCAGACACCGGTGACGTTGTCGTTGTACCCGGTGCCGCTGACGAAGATGCGGTTCTTCGGCACGGTCGAGTACGTGCTGATCCACTTCGCGACCAGATCCGACCAGGCACTGAGGCTGTACCCGAACGGTTCGTTCATCGGCTCGAAGTACACCGAGCTGTTGTTCGCGTACTTGCTGGTGACGTTGTTCCACATCGCCCAGTACGCGTCGGCGTCGTCGACCAGGCCGTCCTTGTGCGCGGCGCCCTCCCAGTAGCTGAGGATCACCTTGAACCCGTCGGCGACGGCGGCGTCGATCGCTCCGGTGTACGAGCTCCAGTACGAGCCGTTGACCGTGTACGGGTTGATCGGCAGCCGGACCGTGTTGGCTGCCAGGTCGGTGTGGAACTCGCGGATGATCGCATCCGCCTTGGCGTACGTGGTGTTGTAGCTGTCCGACGTCGACAGCCCACTGGGCACGACCGGGTCGTCGGCGTAGTTGTCGCGGGGATCGGCCCAGTTCACACCAGCGAACTGGTTCGTGGCAGCAACTGCCTGCTGGGCTTGGGGTACGACGAGAAATGCGCTGGTGAGCAGTGCGGCGACGGCGAGTAACACCCGTCGGCCGCGGAATCTGGTAGTGGACATGGGTAGTTCCCTCCGGAGGGGCGTTGGGAGGAGGTCCCGGCCGCAGGCTGCGGCCGGGACCGTACTTCAGTGCCGTCGATGGCGCCGCAGGTTGGCGGGCTGTTGCCGTACCTCCACTTCAGCAAGTTGCATGCGGTAGCCACCTTCACCGTCAGGACGGAGCTGGGTACCGCGTACCTGCACGTACCGCGCGGTGCGATCCGCGAAGGTGTAGGTGACCGGACCGGCGCCAGGTTGCGGTGCACCGGTGACTGAGGCGACCGGCGTCCACGTCGTACCGTCGGTGGACGTTTCGACCGTGTAGTCGATCGGGAAGCCTTGGCCGGTGCTAGCGCCATCGGTCCGTCCGTACAGGTCGATCCGGTTCACCAGGCTCGGTCCGCCCAGGTCGATCCGTACGGACTGCGGCGATCCGGCCGGTACTGACTCGCTGGTCCAGCCCATGGAGTTCCACAGCCGTGACTGCCGTGCGCCGTCGGTCAGGTTGGACCGCAGCCAGCCTTCATTCGGGTACTCCGATGAGGTGGATGCCGTGACCGGTCGTCCGGCCGCGAGGTTGCCGCCCGTGGCCTCGACTTCGGCGAACTGCATCCGTGATGCACCGGCCGGGTCTTGGCTCAACTTGGTTCCGGTGACGCGTACGTACCGGGCGTCACGTGTCGCGAATGGCACTGTCTGTACGCCGCTGGGCCGTGTCTGGTTCGTCCGGTTCGCGACTGTTGTCCAGGCGGAGCCGTTCGTGGACACCTCGACCTTGTAGTCGATCGGGAACCCCGCGCCGGTGTTGCTGCCGTCGGTCCGTGGGTAGAGGTCGACGCGGCCGATCGATCGGACCTGGCCGAGGTCGAGGTCGAACTGGGCGGTGGTGCCGACGTCGCTGGTCCAGCCCATCGACGCGGCGTCCGACGTACGTTGCCCGTCCACGGCGGCCTGGGCGCCCCAGCCGTCCTGCTCGTAGGACGATGACGTGGTCACCTTGGAACCTTCGGCCGGGTTGACGTCCGGGTTGATCCGTACGTTGTCGAAGGCAACGTTCACGCCGCCGCTGGCCAGGCCAATGCCGCCGGCGGTGTAGTTCGGGTCGCTGACGGTGAGGAGTTGCTTCGGTCCGGCGTACACGGTGAGTTTGGTGCCACGCGCGACCACCCGCAGCCGGGTGACCTGGCCGGCGGTGTAGCTCGGGTTCTGGGCCTTGCCGAGCGCTGTTCCGTTGCGATACACGAAGACTTCGCCATTGTTGCGCTGGGCAATCAGGTAGCCGCTGTCGAAGTCGGTCGGGTTCAGGTTGCGGATGACGATGCCGGCCCAGTTCGTGTCGCCGCCGTCTGCATTGACGCCACGGATCTGCAGGTCGACGGATGCGGACACGTCTCCGTACGCGCGTCCCTTCAGGCCGCTGACGATGTCCCAGCGGGACGTGTCGGTCTGGGTCAGTGCGCCGCCCGAGACGGACCAGTTGCCACCCTTCGATTGCCAAGCCTGCGATCCACCGGAGAAGTCATCGGCGTACGGATAGGCCTGGTCGTTGCCGCCGGCAGCCAACGCATCGAGGACCTGGCGGTGCACGGTGTCCGACGCGACACCTGACTTGTCTACAGTGAACGAGTTCATCAGCAGTGAGTTCGCCAGCGCCTTCGCCAGTACGGGCTTGGTCGCGGCGAGCTGAGTGAACAGTTCGTAGTCCTCGATACCGTCCGTTTGAGCCTCGCTCCGGAGGCTGTCGTAGATGTCGTAAGCGGCCTTGTTCGGCCGGATCAGGAAGTAGTCGCCGGTCTGGGCGCTGTCGAAGGTGTCGATCGGGGTGTTGGTGCCGTCGTACCAGTAGTTCCAGCCCCAATGCAGGTAACCGGTCGCACCGGCCTTCCACGCCAGCAACGGAATCAACCTGGTCTTGTTGAGGTACATCTTGATCAGCCGGTTCAGGTACGTTCCGCCCGGCTGGCCGGAGTTGTACATCCAGAGCTCGGTGCCGTTCTGCTTCCGGGTCTGGAAGTAGCCGACGTTGTTCTCGTACAGATCCACGATCGGCGTGTCCGCGGTGACCGTGGCCGGTGGGTTCATGATGTGGTAAGTGGCCTCGTTCAGCAGCGGCTTCGGGAAGTACTTGCGGTAGATCGCGTACATCCAGTTGGCCGCGTCGGTGTCGACGGACTTCATCGTCTCGTCGTTCGCGCTCATGTAGAACCTGTTGGTCAGGCCGAGCTGGTCCAGGTGCTGCTTGAGCGCGGGGAACACCTTGTTCAGGTACGCGGTGGCTTCCGGCGAACCGCTCGGCAGCGTGACCATGTGGGTCGAGCCGTCCGCGGCGCGCTGCAGCGTCTCGACCTCGGAACCGCGGGAGTCCGTGCTGCCGTTCAGCAGGTGCGGCGTGTGAATCCACTGCAGCGCACCGGCGTCCTTGTAGATCTTGAGGAACCGGTCGAACGTGTCCCAGCCGAAGGTGTAGTTCCCGGCCGCGTCGATGGTGGTGTTCGGGATCAGCAGGGCCTGGAAGTCCGCGAAGACCACGTTGTTGCGATGCCGGGCGTGGTTCTTCGCCATCGCTTCGATCACGCGCCACCAGTTCACGTCGTACATCTTTACGCCGTACTGCAACGGGATCGCCTTGATGGTGCCGTCGTAGTCCCAGCCGGCCGAAGTGGTCCAGTTGTCCATCTTGAAGTTCGACTGGTCGGTCGGCGGCAGCGTTGCCGGGTAGACCGTGACCCGGATCGGTACGGTCGTGTTGCCGGCGTCGCTCTTCACGGTCGCCGATCCGGTGTACACGCCGGGCTTCGCGCCGGTCGGTACGTGCACGCTGTAGAAGTACGGCTGGGTGACGTTCGCGGCCAAGGTACGCGGCGTGTTCTCGACCAGCGCGTCGTAGTACTTCGAGCCGGTGCCGTCGGTTTCGATGCCGCCGTACGCGTCGACGACGTTCGGATGCAGGTACTCGCGGCGGACGCTGATGTCGGTCAGGGTCGCGCCGTCCGGGCCGGTCAGCGGCGTGGTGGCGACGGAGACGTTCTGGACGTCGGCGGTCGGGCGGACCGCGATCTGTGCCGCCTCGGTCTCGTTGCGGGCCGCGTACAGGTCGATCGTCGACGACGCCCCGGCCGGTCGGGTCTCGTACGGGAAGAGGCGGTCGGACGAATCGCGGGTCCAGATCGGGGGCGGTTCGGCGTTGGCCGGCAACGGCAGCAGCGCCGCCAGTAGCACGCCGGACAGCAGCGCCGCAGATTTGCGCATTATTGTCCTCCGGGCGGTTGATAGGAACAGGAATACGCATCAGTTTTGACACCTGCTCAGAAGCCGGTCAACCCGTCGGACCCGGAACGCGTGGCCAGTTCCGGGCAGGTCCAACGGCGAACCGGTTCAGCTGGCGGCCACCTCGTCGATGGTTAGACCACTCAGCACCGATCGGGGCTCGGCGACGGTCAGATCGAGCCCCGGATCGGCGTCGGCGTCCTTCACCTTGACCAGCAGCCAATCGGCGCCGGTCCGGGTGAAAGCCCAGGCGCCGTTGAGTTTCAGGCCGTGCAGTTGCACTTTCAAGTGCCCGCGTTCGATCGCCGCCGCCGGATCGACCAGCTGCCGGCGGTCGTCCCGGGTCAGGTTCGTGTACACGCCGGCGTCCCACACGATCACGGCACCACTGCCGTACCGCGCTTCCCGGTGCACGCCCTCGAACGACGCGTACTCCAGGTCGTGGTCGCTGGTGAACACCGCGAGCCGTTTCTCCACCGGGTCCAGCGACGGGCCGCGCGGCACCGCCCAGGACTTGAGCACGCCGTCCACTTCGAGCCGTATGTCGTAGTGCCGGCGCCGGGCGTCGTGCAACTGGACCACGAAGATCGGCTGGGCGGGCATCCGGTTCCCTTCGGCGGGCGGTCAGTTCGAGTTACAGCTAACGGTTCGTCGCTTGGCGGTTGTAGGCTTTGCCGTGGCTGGGAAACCAGTCCCCAAACTCCTCTCCATCATCCGCCCCTGTCCAGAAGCAGGTGCCATGCCCGTAGCCCCTTCCCCGGCTCGGCCGATCGCCGTCCAGATCCTGATCGCGGGACGCTGGATCGCCGGCCAAGAACTGGGACGCCGGACCGGGACGGCCGGTGCCGACGAAGTTCTCGTCAGCCACCACGGCCATCTCGTCTGGATCGACCAGCAGTCTGTGCGCGAACTCGGTCGCTGAAAGCCCTTACCTGAAAGGACTTTCAGCAAAGGGCTTTCGCAACCAGGTTGCCGATCTCGAGCGCCGAGCCCGACCCGGTCGGGTCGAACAGCGTCCGCGTCAACGCGAACGCGACGCCTGAGCGCGTGTCGGCCCAGGCGACGCTGCCACCCATGCCAGGCATCCCGAACGACGCCGGGCTCTCCTCCGCGCTCGACCCGAACCGGCCGACCGGATAGCCGAGCGCCATCGTCGCGGGGTTGCCGAGCAGCTCGTCCGGCGCCACCAACGCCGGGCCGGTGATGACCGGTACGGACTCGGGGCGGACCAGCTGGACACCGTTCACCGGGCCGATCAGTCCGGCGTACAGGGTGGCGATCCCGTACGCGTTGAGAATCCCGCAGGACGGGTCCTCGACGGCCAGTACTTCCGGCCGGTTGAGTACGGCGGCGCGCGGTTGTACGGCGGCCGGGATGGTCCGGCTGAACATCTCGGCCAGCATCGCGAAGGTCTCCTCGGTGCCTTCGGGTTCGACCAGAGGTACCAGCCGGTGTGCCTGATCGGGCGGAAGCGCGAAGTACACGTCGTTCTCGATGCCGAGTGGGGTCAGGATCTCCTTCAGTACCGCCGAGATCGTCCGGCCGGTGGCGCGGCGGACGATCTCGCCGACCAGGACGCCGAACGTCTCCGCGTGGTACGTCAGCTTCGTACCCGGCTCCCACCATGGCTCGGCGTCCGCGAAGTACGCGGCCAGGGCGTTCTTGTCGGCGAGCGACGCCCGGGTCGCGTCCGGCGGTAGCGCGGGCAGGCCGACCGAGTGGGTCAGTACGTGGCGCAGCGTCGCGTGGTCCTTTCCACGCGCGCCGAACTCGGGCCAGATCTCCGCGATCGGGGCGTCGTAGTCGAGTACGCCCCGATCCACGAGCACGTTCGCCACCGTCGCGGACGCGCCCTTGCCGGTGGACGCGGCGAAGTACAACCCGTCTCGCGGTACCCCGGCGACCGCGTCCACCACCAGCTCACCGTCCTTGTACGCCGTGACCTGCAAGCCGAGTTCGGTCTCGGCCAGCTCGTCGATCCGGCGTTGCACCACGTCCTGAAGGTCCATCAACCCATCCTGTCTCCGTCTCGGTCCTTGTGCGGGACGTCGGAGCTGGATCGGGTGATTGAACACGGGTTCAGGCGTAGTCGAGCGCGAATCGCGTCGTCCGTTCGAGCTCCGCGCCGGTTCCGACCGGGCAGAACAGGAACTCCGTGGTGCCTGCGTCCGCGTACCGCTGGAGCTCCTTCGCGACGGTCTCCTCATCGCCCAGAATCGCGGTGTCCTCCGGGCCGGCCTTGCCGCCACGGTCCAGCACCGCCCGGTACGCCGGCATGTCGCCCGCCGCGCCGAACCGGGATCTGATCCACGCCCGCGTCGCGTCCGGATCGTCCGTGATCGCGACGCAGACACCCGCGATCACCTGCGGTTCGGGGCGGCCGGCAGCGGTTGCCGCGCGATCGATCGTGGGCCGGATGAAACCTTCGATCACCTCGGGCCCGGCCCAACTGGTCGTCGTACCGGCGGTCAGCTCGCCGGCGATCTTCAGCATCCGCGGACCGAGCGCGGCCAGGATCAGCTCCGGAGCCTCGGCGCCGGCGATCTGCACCTGGCCGCGGGCGATCACGCGTTCGCCCTCGTAGTTGGTGGGTTCGCCGGTGAGCAACGGTCCAAGCGCCTCGACGTACTCGCGAACGTACGCGGCGGGACGATCCATCGCCAGGCCGAACATCCCCTCGATCAGGTACGGGTGGCTCGAGCCGACGCCGAGCGTCAACCGGTTGCCGGTCAGCGCCTGCACGCTGAGCGCCTGCGACGCCAGCGCGATCGGGTGCCGCGGATACACCGGCACGACGCCGACCGCGTACCCGATCGTCTTCGTGTACGGCGCGACGCCGGCGATCAGCGTCAGCGCGTCCCAGCCGAGCCGCTGGCTGAACCAGATCCGGTCGATCCCGGCGTCCTCGGCTGCCTTCGCGACCGCACCGATCTCGGCGACGCTCCGGCCCTCTTCGTCAATCCACAGTCCGATCCTCATGTCCACCAGTCAACGAGCCTGGCGGCCCCCGACCCAGACGCAGTCACGCTGTGCAGCGATAAGGAATCGTGATCGCCGGAGGGTCCGATGGAGCTGCGACAGCTGCGGTACTTCGTCACCGTCGCCGAGGAACTGCACTTCGGCCGGGCCGCCGAACGGCTGAACATCGTCCAGCCCGCCGTCAGCCAGCAGGTCGCGCGGCTCGAACGCGAGCTCGGGCTTCGACTCCTCGACCGATCCTCCCGGCATGTCCGGCTGACCGGCGACGGCGAGCGGATGCTGGCCGAAGCGCGTGCTGTGCTGACTGCCGCCGATCATGCTGTTGAGGTCGCGGTGGAGCTGGCTTCGGGGCGTTCCGGCGTACTGCGGATCGGGACCGCGCCGGGGCTTCGTGATCGCCTGGAGCGTGGATTGGCGGTGCTCCGCGCGAGTACGCCCGATCTTGAGGTTCGACTGACCTCGGGCACCACCGGCGAGTACCTGGCCGCGCTTCGGGCCGGTGAACTCGATTTCGCGTTCGTACGAGGCGAGGTGGCGGTCGCCGGGCTGCGGGTGATCGAGCTCTGGCGTGATCCACTCTCGGTACTGGCGCCCGCGTCGTACCGGGCGGACGACGGGATCAAGCTGATCGACCTGGCCGCGCTTCCGCTGCGTTTGCCCGCTGACACCTGGCTGCACGACCACCTGGTCGCGGCCTGCCGCGCGGCCGGGTTCGAACCGGTGATCGGCCGGCCGGTGGACGATCTCGAAGCCACGATCGTGGAGATGACGACCGGCGCGCCGGCCTGGACCGTCGTGTACGGGACCGCGTGCGAGGCCGCCGAAGGCGCGCTCTGGATGGGACAGTTCGCGCCGGCGCTGAGCGCACCGGGCCAGCTGGTCGTCGGCACCAGCCCGACTGCGGAGTGCGTCGAACTGCTGGTCCGCGCGTTCACCTGAAAGACCCCCGGCGGGCCCTGACAGCACCGCCGAGGGCCGGGTGTTGATTACTCAACAAGCACCGGATCGTACGGGGGAAATCGCCTTCCGAGAAGTGACCGTCTCATAAATCTTCCGGCTGCTTCGGCAGGTAGTTGGTGGCGCCCGGTGAGCAGTTGCTGACAGCGCGGCATTATTGTTGGTAGTTGCAACCAAATATCGGGCTGCGTGAGGACAAGACAGCCGTTTCCGCCCCGGGACAGTGCCCGCCACTGCCCCGGTCGTAGCGACCCTGCCGTACGAACGGAAGCCGATGTCTGCCACCCAGACCTCGCCGGCGACACCACCCGCCGGCCCCACCAAGCCGACCCGCTACCGCTCCCGCTACGCGGACGGCGGCAACCCGGACCTGGCACCCGAACCGAACTCCGGCGGCCCGGCCCCCGGCGCTTCCGGCTCCGGCGTTTCGGGGCCCGGCGCTTCGGGTCCCGGTGCCGCGGCTGGTGATCCCGAGTTGTCGCACCGGGAGATCCTGGAGATCCTCGCCGGGCTGCTCGCGGCGCTGTTCACCGCGGTGCTCAGCTCGACGATCGTCAGCAACGCGCTGCCCACGATCATCGCGGACCTCGAGGGTTCGCAGACGCAGTACACCTGGGTGGTCACCGCCAGCCTGCTCGCGATGACCGTCTCCACCCCGGTGTGGGGCAAGCTGTCCGACCTGCTCAGCAAGAAGCTGCTCGTCCAGCTCGCCATCGTCGCGTTCGTGATCGGTTCGATGCTGGCCGGCGCGTCCCAGAACGTACCGTTCCTGATCGGCGCCCGGGTCCTGCAGGGCATCGCGATGGGCGGCCTGATGGCGCTCGCGCAGGCGATCATCGGCGCGGCGATCCCACCCCGGAACCGCGGCCGGTACTCCGGGTACATGGGTGCCGTGATGGCGCTCGCGACCGTCTCCGGCCCGCTCGTCGGCGGCGTCATCGTGGACACGTCGTGGCTCGGCTGGCGTTGGTGCTTCTACGTCTGCGTACCGCTGGCCGTCGTTTCGCTGATCGTGCTGCAGAAGTTCCTGCACCTGCCGCTGGTGAAACGCCGCGTGCGGATGGACTACCTCGGCGCAGTCCTGATCGCGGGCGCCGCCAGCCTGCCGCTGATCTGGGTGTCATTCGCCGGGCAGCACTTCCCCTGGTGGTCATGGCAGACCGGCGCGTACCTCGGCGGTACCGCGCTCCTCGGCGTACTGGCCGTCGTCGTCGAAACACATGCGCGTGAGCCACTCGTACCCGTGCGGGTGGTGCGGGAACGGACGACCGCGCTGGCGATCCTCGCGAGCCTCTCGGTGGGAATCGCGATGTTCGGCAGCGCGGTGTTCCTCGGGCAGTACTTCCAGGTCGCCCGCGGGTACAGCGCGACCGAGGCCGGGTTGCTGACGATCCCGATGATGTTCGGCTCGTTCCTCGGCTCGGTCGGGTCCGGACAGCTGATCACCCGGTACGGGAAGTGGAAGCGGTATCTGGTACTTGGTGGGCTCTTCCTGACCGCAGGGCTCGGTGTGCTGGGGACGATCGATCACACGTCGCCGTACTGGTACGTGGGCGTCGGGATGCTTGCGATGGGCATCGGCATGGGTATGACGATGCAGAACCTCGTACTGGCCGTACAGAACACCGTCGACGTCAGCGAGGTCGGCGCGGCAAGCGCCACCGTCACGTTCTTCCGCAGCCTTGGCGGCGCGGTCGGGGTCTCGGTTCTCGGCGCGATCCTGGCAACGCGGGTGACCGACCTGATCGCCGAACACCTGCGAGCGCTCGGCCCCGGCGCCGAGGCCGCGGCGAAGGGCGGCTCGGGAAGCGTTCTCGACGTCAACGCCCTACCCGCCCCGGTAGCCGAGATCGTCCGCCACGCCTACGGCGACGCCACCGGCCGAATCTTCATCATCGCAGCCGGCGCCGCCATCATCAGCCTCCTCGCAGTCCTCTTCATCCAAGAAGTCCCCCTCCGCCAAACAGTCGCCAAAACCCCCACCCCCAACGCCACCGCGCCCACCTCAACCAGCGCCGGCGGTACTTCGGCGACTGGAGATGTGGTGGATGACCCGGCAGAGCGTGCTGCGGTTGTTGCTCTGGATGTGATCATCTCCGCGGAACGCACCGCCCGCGAGCGCGAACGCCAGGCCAACGAACACGTCCAGGCCGCCGCCGACACCATCCGCCAGATGCGTACGGACGTAGCCGACCTGTTCACCCGCGTAGACCAGCAGATCGCCGACCTGGAAGAAACCCTCCCAGGCACCGCGATCCCACACCCCGCCGCCGCACTCCTCGACTCCCAACGCCCCACCAGCGACCTCTCCGAAGAACTTCGCCGCTACGAACTGAGCGTCCTGAGCGCCAGCCAACGAACCGCCGACCACCTCCGCGAATCCGCCCAGTCCGAAGCTACCCACCTCCGCGAATCCGCCCGCACCGAAGCCGAGGAGCTCCGCCGCAGCACCCGTACCGAAACCACCGAACTCCGCCTGGCAGCCCAATCCGAAGCCACCCAACTCCTCACCGAAGCCCGCGCCGAAGAACAAGAAATCCGCACCCGAATCACCGAACTCCAGTCCATAGAACAACACCTCCTCACCACAGTCCGCGACAACCTCTCCACCACCCCACCCCCACGCCCCACCCCAACCCACACCACCCTCCCCCCACACACGACCCCAACCCACCCCGCCACCACCCACCCCACCCACGGCGCAGCCCACAGCACCACGCCACCCCACGGCCCGACCCCAGCCCAAGGCCCCACGCCAACCCACGGCCCGACCCCGGCCCACGGCACCGCCCCGACGCAGGCATCCACCCACGCCTCCAGCACCACCCACCCACCCGCCGGTAACGGCTACCCCGACGACTCCCCCCACCGCCAACCCTTCGGCTAACCACCACCCCCTGCCCCTCGAGCCACAGGGTTGCCCCCGAAAATCCCAGGGGCAACCCCACACTCCAACAGGCAACACCAACCCTGCACTTCGACAGGCAACGTCGACGGGGGTACCTCGGCCGGTGTTCGGCGTACCTGCCTGGTGTGCCGGTCGTGACGAACTCGTGCGCGTGACGACTCCGTGCGCGCAGTGCGTCTGCGCGTAGGTGGGCACCTGCGCGTACGCGAGGCTGGCTGCTCCCGCTGGCGCCGACGCGCGCTGCTGCTGGAGCGCTTTGGCGTTGGCGGGCGGGTTATGGCGCGGCGTGGCTGCGGACTGTTGGGTTGAAGGGTGGGGGTGGCGGGGTTGTCTGCTTGTGTTGGGGTTCTTTGCTTGTGGGCCGGTGGAGAAGGCTCAACCGCAGTGGATATCCACTCGGGTGTGGGGACCGGGCGGGGTGTGGAGCGGGTGGGGGAGAGGGTGTCGGGGGTGGGTGGCATGCTTTGGGGGAGTCGGGTGTTGGGAGGGGTGTGTGGGGTTGTGGGACGTGGAGCGGGTGCTGGGGTTGGCGTCTGATGCTGCGTCTGTCAAGGCTGGGCGGGGGGTGGCGGGGAGTGGGAAGTGGACGGGGAGCGGGGCGACCGAGCGTGCGGTGTGGGGGTTGTGTCGCGGGAGTGGGAAAGAGCCGTATCAGTGTGTCGTCGATCTCGGTGGGCCGGCGTACAAATGTTCCTGTCCGTCCCGGAAGTTCCCGTGTAAGCACGCGCTGGGGTTGATGTTGCGGTGGGTGAACGGCGAGGTTCAGCCGGCCGATGAGCCCGACTGGGTGCGGGCGTGGATGGATCAGCGAGATCAGCGGGCTGAGCGGCCGGAGCGGAAGCCGGGGGAGGTGGTTGATCCGATCGCGGCGCAGCAGCGGGCGGCGCGGCGGGCTGACCGGGTTTCGGCGGGGTTGGCGGAGCTGGCGAGCTGGTTGGACGATCAGGTACGGCAGGGGCTCGGCGCGTTCGACCAGCGGGCGTACTCGGAGCTCAGCCGCCTCGCCGCGCGGATGGTCGACGCGCAGGCGCCAGGAGTCGCAGGTGCCGTACGACGTGCCGCCGCCGCTGTTGGCCGCGGCCATGATTGGCCGGGCGAACTGCTCGAAGAGCTCGCGCTGATTCACCTGATCGTGTCCGCGCACGGCCGGCTCGCGGAGCTGCCGCCGTCGCTCGCCGACACCGTGCAGAGCCGGATCGGCTGGACCACCGAAACCGCGCGGGTACTGGCCGAAGGCGAGAAGCTGGAGGACGACTGGCTGATGCTCGGTCGGGTGATCGAGCCCGACGAGCATCTGACCGTACGCCGCGTGTGGTTGCGCGGGGCAACGACTGGACGCCTCGGTCTGCTGCTCACGTTCGCCGCCGGCGGGCGTCCGCTCGATCCACTGCCGGCCCGCCCGGGCGAGTACGTGCCGGGCGCGCTGTCGTTCTACCCCGGCGCGCTGCCGATGCGCGCGCTTCTCACCCAATCCGCACCCCGCGAACCCGCTCCGCGCCCGAACGGTCTGAACGCACGACAAGCCCTGGCGGCGTACGTCGAGTCGCTCGCCGCCGATCCGTGGAACGAACGCTGGCCGCTCGTACTCCAGGATGTCCGCCCGGCCCGGCACGGTGAAGGTTGGGCGCTCGTCGACGGGTCCGGTGCTGCGCTAGAGCTGCTGCCGGGCTGGGATGCGATGCGCCTGCTCGCGGTGTCCGCGGGCGATCCGATCACCGTCGCGGGCGAGTGGAATCGCGCCGGCCTGCGTCCGATGACCTGCTGGCAAGGCGATCGGGCGGTGACGTTGTGAAGGGCTGGGACGGGCTGGTCAGCTCGGCGTTGCTGGGTACGGATCGCCGCTCGCCGCACTACGAGGACCTGCCCGAACACGTCCAGGAACGCCTAGGTGACGGCGGTCTACTTGATGCCGCGGCGCTCGCGACCGTGTACAAGCGGGCCGGCCGGAAACCGTTGGTGGGCCTGACGCCGCTGGATGCAGCGCCCGGTGAGGATCGTCCGTTGCCGCGGCCGGTGGCGATCCGCCGGCTGGCCGCGATGCTCGGCGGATTCCAGACCTCAGCGCTGGGCGAATGGTTGCGGGTCGCGGACGCGAACGGGTGGGGCGTACCGCCGGAGCAGTTGCCGGCGTTGGCGGATTACGCGCGGAACCGGGCCGAGTACCGTCCGCTGGTGATCGCCGCCGCCGGTCGCCGGGCGCGCTGGCTGGCGGATCTCAACCCGGAGTGGCGATTCCTGCATGCAGCTGGTGCTGAGGGCAATGATTCTGAGGTCTGGACGCATGGGAATGCGGTGCAGCGGCGTACGTGGCTGAAGTCGCGCCGCGCGGAGGATGCCGCGGCAGCGCGGGCGGAGTTGGCCGAGGTGTGGGCGACCGAGTCGGCTGCTACGCGGGCTGATCTCCTGGGGTTGTTCGCGGATGGGTTGTCGTTGGCGGACGAGGAGTTCCTGGAGTCGGCGCTTGATGATCGGTCCAGGGAGGTACGGCGGGTGGCCGCGCGGCTGCTGGCCCGGTTGCCGGGGTCGCGGTACGGGGAGCGGATGGTCGAGCGGATGCGTTCGTGTGTCACGGAGACCCAGGGCGTACTCGCGGTTGAGCTTCCACACCGGCTGTCGTCGGCGATGGAGCGTGATGGGCTGGACTCGCAGAACCCGCAAGGGGTGGGGAAGCGTGCTTGGTGGTTGCAGCAGATCGTTGCAAATACACCGCTTGCCGCGATGGACCCAGCCTGGATTCAGCTACCGGTGGAGGGGTGCGCCGCCGAGATCCTCCAAGCCGGTTGGACCGAGTCAGCAATCCGCGAGGCGACCGCGCACCCCCCGCGCCCCGCGGCGGGTGACGCGAGCGGGGGCGGAGCGGCGCGGTGGGCGCGGGAGTTGTTGTTGGTTGGCGCGAGCACCGGAAGCGGTAGTCCTGCTGAACTGTTGCGCTTGTTGCCCCCAGACGAGTGGGCGCGCGCGGTCGACGGACTGCGCGCCACCGTGGATGTGGCCGAGCTGGTAGGCGGTCTCCCCGTGCCGTGGCCGACCGACCTGGCGACGATGATCCTCGACCAGCTCGCCAAAGTAGGCACGAACCGCGCCTGGGCCAGGCTCGCGAGCATCGCCGCCCGCGCCGTACCGCCCGACGTACTCACCCACCCGATCACCCACGAACCCACCGGCGAAGAAGACACCTGGCGCCGCCGCCTCGTAGAAACCCTCACCTTCCGCCACGAACTCCACGAGGAGCTGTCATGAGCACCGAGATCCTTCGCCCACACGCGGAAGTGGAGTACGCGGACGAACTGCAAGCTCTAGCGGCAGCCGACGACCGGCCGCGCCCGCCGGCCTGGCAGCTGTCGCCGGCAGCCGTCGTCACCTATCTACTGGGCGGAACGGCCGGTGGCACCGAGATCTCGCCCAAGTACGTCGGCCCCCGCCGCCTGGTTGAAGTGGCCGTCGCCACGTTGGCCACCGACCGTGCCCTGCTTCTCCTCGGCGTACCAGGGACCGCGAAGACCTGGGTCAGCGAGCACCTGGCCGCGGCGATCAGCGGTGACTCGACCCTGCTGGTACAAGGAACAGCCGGTACGGCCGAAGAAGCGATCCGCTACGGCTGGAACTATGCCCAACTCATCGCCCAGGGCCCGTCCGAGGCTGCCCTGGTACCAAGCCCGGTGCAACGCGCGATGAGCGAAGCGAAGATCGCCCGGATCGAGGAACTGACCCGGATGCCGTCGGATGTCCAGGACGCGCTGATCACGATCCTGTCCGAGAAGACGCTGCCGATCGCCGAGCTGGCCACGGAAGTCCAGGCCCGTAAGGGTTTCAACGTCATCGCCACCGCGAACGACCGGGACAAGGGCATCAACGAGTTGTCCAGCGCGCTCCGCCGCCGGTTCAACACCGTCGTCCTCCCGCTGCCGGATTCGGCCGAGGACGAGGTCGAGATCGTCTCCCGCCGGGTGTCGCAGCTCGGTTCGGCGCTGGAGCTGCCGCGGCCGGACGACGCGCTGGACGAGATCCGCCGGGTCGTGACGATCTTCCGGGAGCTGCGTTCCGGCCGGACCGAGGACGGGCGTACGGCGGTCAAATCGCCGTCCGGCACGCTGTCCACGGCCGAGGCGATCAGCGTTGTCACCGGCGGTCTCGCGCTCGCGGCGCATTTCGGCGACGGCGTACTGCGCTCCTCCGACGTGGCCGGCGGAATTCTCGGCGCGGTGATCAAGGACCCGTCGGCGGACCGCGTGGTCTGGTCGGAGTACCTCGAGACGGTCGTCCGCGAACGGGACGACTGGGCGCCGTTCTACCGGGCCTGCCGAGAGATCTCCGGATGACCGTTCACCTCTTCGGGATTCGGCACCACGGGCCGGGGTCGGCACGTGCGGTCGCGACCGCGCTGGGCGAGCTCCAGCCGGATGTGGTGCTGATCGAAGGACCGCCCGAGGCGGACAAGCTCGTCGAGCTGGCCGGCTCGGCGGAGATGGAACCACCCGTCGCGTTGCTCGCGTACGCGGCCGATGACTCGACCAAGGCAGCGTTTTGGCCGTTCGCGGTGTTCAGCCCGGAGTGGCAGGCGATCCGGTACGGGCTGGCGGCGGATGTGCCGGTGCGGTTCTGCGATCTGCCGGCGGCGAATCAGTTCGCGTCATCGGGTGGCGAAGGCCGGCGCGCGGCGTCGATCGATCCGCTGGCGACCCTCGCGTCGGCCGGTGGGTACGACGACCCGGAACGCTGGTGGGACGACGTGATCGAGTCGCGCCGGGGCGGTGCGGAGCCGTTCTCGGTGATCGCCGACGCGATGCGCGAGCTGCGTCACGGCGACGAGCCGACCGGCCGCGAAGCGCAGCGCGAGGCGTACATGCGAACCGTGCTGCGTAAGGCGATCCGCGAGGGGTTCGAGCGGATCGCGGTGGTCTGCGGCGCATGGCACGTTCCGGCGCTGGAGCTTCCGTTGCCTCCGGCAACACATGATCAGCGGATCTTGAAAGGCCTGCCGAAGCGCAAGGTGGCGTGTACATGGGTGCCGTGGACGCACGGCCGGCTGGCCGCGGCGAGTGGGTACGGCGCCGGCATCACGTCTCCGGGCTGGTACCACCACCTGTTCACGGCTCCGGACCAGATCACCACGCGCTGGCTGTCGAAGGTCGCCCAGGTACTCAGGGCCGAGGACCTGCCGGTCTCCAGTGCGCACGTGATCGAGGCCGTCCGCCTCGCGGACACCCTGGCCGCATTGCGAGAACGACCGCTGGCCGGTCTGAGTGAGGTGACCGAGGCGACGCGGGCCGTGCTCTGCGGTGGAAACGACGTGCTGCTTGATCTGGTCACCCGCGAGGCCGTCGTCGGCGAGCTGCTCGGCACCGTGCCGGGCGAGACTCCGCAGGCGCCAGTTGCCGCGGACCTGGCGGCGCACGCGCGGCGGCTGCGGATGAAGCGAGACGTGACGGAGCGTGTGATCGAGCTCGATCTGCGCAAGCCGAACGACCTGGACAAGTCGAGACTCCTGCACCGGTTGCGGATTCTCGGCGTGCATTGGGGTGTGCCCGCAACCGACGAGCGGCGGGCGCAAGGCACGTTCCGGGAGATGTGGCGGCTCGCTTGGGACCCCGGCTTGGAGGTCGAGCTGGTAGCGGCCGGCGCGCATGGCACGACGGTGCTCGGCGCCGCGACGACCGTGATGCTGAAGGCCGCCGACTCCGCCACCTTGGCCGATGTCACCGCGGCACTGGAGAGATCGCTGCTGGCCGATCTCGCGGACGCGCTGCCGACGCTGCTTCAAGGCGTTGACACCAGAGCAGCCGCCGATGCGGACGTCGGTCACTTGATGGCCGCGCTTCCCGCTCTCGCGCGGGCATCGCGTTACGGGGACGTACGCGGAACCGACACCGCCGGCCTGGCCGCGGTTGCCGGGCGGATGGTGTCGCGGGTGTGCGCCGGTCTGGCGCGTACGGTGCATGGGCTCGATCCGGATGCGGCGGCGGCCGTACAAGAACTGATCGACGGTGTGCAGGACGCGACCGTGCTACTTGCCGAGGACGTACGGGCGCAGTGGCTGAACACGTTGGAGGGACTGAGCGATCGGGTCTCCGTGCCGCCTCTGATCCGCGGCCGGTTGACGCGGCTGATGCTTGACACTTCGCGGCTCCCGGACCATGAGGTCGAGCTGCGGCTGGGGCGTTCGCTTTCACCAGGTACGCCGACGGCGGACGCGGCCGGGTACGTCGAGGGTTTCTTGGCGGGTGGTGGATTGCTGCTCGTACACGACGAGCGGTTGCTGGCGTTGGTGGATGCCTGGCTGGGCGCGATCCCGGACGATGCGTTCGTGGAGGTGCTGCCGTTGCTGCGGCGTACGTTCGGGACGTTCGCGGCGCCGGAGCGGCGGTCGATCGGCGCGCGAGCCCGCGGCCTGGCCGATCCGGGCGCGATGGTCGTTGCTGATGACAACGACCTCGACGCTGAGCTGGCCGCGACCGCGCTTCCGGTCGTGGCGCGACTGCTGGGGGTGTCATGACCGCTGGGGATGTCATGGGTGATGAGCGGATGCGCCGCTGGCGGCTGGTGCTCGGCAGCGAAGCCGAGCCCGAGACGGGTACGACCTTGTCCGGCCAGGACCGCTCGGTCGACGCCGCGCTGGCCGCGTTGTACGACGCCGGCGAAGGCGAGTCCGGACCGCAACGATCCGCGGGGCTCGGATCGTCCGCGCCCCGGGTGGCCCGCTGGCTCGGCGACATCAGGCAGTACTTCCCGAGCACCGTCGTCCAGGTGATGCAACGCGACGCGGTCGAGCGGCTCGGGATCACCCGGATGCTGATGGAGCCTGAGTTGCTGGGTGCCGTCGAGCCGGACGTGCACCTGGTGAGTACGCTGCTGGCGCTCAACGAGGTGATGCCCGAGGAGACCAAGCAGACCGCCCGTGAGGTGGTCGGCCGGGTCGTCGCCGAGCTGGAGGCACGGCTGGCGGAGCGGACCCGCGCCGCGATCACCGGCGCGCTCGACCGGGCCGGCCGGACCAGTCGCCCGCGGCACTCGGACATCGACTGGGACCGGACCATCCGCGCCAACCTGAAGCACTTCTCGCCGGCGCTCGGAACGATCGTCCCGGACCGTCTGATCGGGTACGCGCGGCGGAACCACAGCGTCCAACGCGACATCGTGCTCGCGATCGACCAGTCCGGATCGATGGCCGAGTCGGTCGTGTACGCATCGCTCTTCGGCGCGGTGCTCGGCTCGATCCGGACGCTGCGTACCAGCCTGGTCGTGTTCGACACCGCGGTCGTGGATCTCACCGATCAGCTCGACGACCCGGTCGACGTACTGTTCGGGACGCAGCTCGGCGGCGGTACCGACATCAACCGCGCGCTCGCGTACTGCGAAACGCTGGTGACAAAGCCGGCCGAGACCGTACTCGTACTGATCTCCGACCTGTACGAGGGCGGCGTACGCGAGGACCTGCTCCGGCGGGCGCGGTCACTGGTCGAATCCGGCGTGCAGGTGATCGCACTGCTCGCGCTGGCCGACTCGGGCACCCCGTCGTACGACGCCGAGAACGCGGCCGCGCTGACCGAACTCGGCGTACCGACCTTTGCCTGCACGCCCGACAAGTTCCCCGACCTGATGGCCGCCGCGATCCGTCACGACGACATCACCGGCTGGGCCGCAACCAACATCACTTGACAGGACGACGAATGACGACTGTAGAACTGACCCGATTCCGGGTGCTGCCGGAGAAGACCGACGAGCTGCTCGCCGCGCGACCGGAGATGCTGAAGGACTTCGAGGCCGACCGTGCCGGGTTCCTGGGCGCGCGGTTGGTGCGGCTCCCGGACAACGAGTGGCTGGACATCGTCGAGTGGGCGACCCCGGAGGCCTTCGCCGAGTCCCGTGAGAAGGGGCCGAACCAGCCAGGCATCGCGCGGTTCTTCGCGGCGATCGACTCGCTCGTCGTCGCGGAGGAAGGCGTCCTCGCGGAGTAGGTCGCGCGCCGGCGGCGAACTCGCGCAGTGTCACGTCTGACGGTTCGGGGGGTCAGCCGGCGATCTCCAGGATGTCGATCGGGGTGTTGGGGTCGGCCTCGGCGAAGCGGAGTGCCCAGCGGACGGCCTCCTCCTTGCTGTCCACCCGGATGATCGACACGCCGGCGACCAGCTCCTTGGTCTCCGCGAACGGCCCGTCGACCACCCGCGGCTGACCCGGCCGCGGGAACACCACCCGCGCGCCGCGCGAGCTCGGCATCAGACCCTCGCCGAGGACCAGCACACCGGCCTGGCGCATCTCCTCGAGCACCGCATCCGCCCGCTCCAGGATCTCCGCGTCCGGCGGATTCCCCGCCTCCAGGTTGTCGTTCGTCTTGTGCAGCAGCATGTACCTCATAGCCGAGAGACTAGCGCCGCTAACGACAGGAGGTAGTCACCATCCGGCCCGTCGTTGGCGCCTGGCAGAGCGTGCGCAAGCTGACCGCGGCCGACTACCTCCTGTCGTTAGCGGCATCATGGGGCATGGGCCGGTCCGGCCGGCCGGGCGCGTTCGGTGCAGGCATCGAGGTGTACGGCGCTGAGGTGGTCGTACCGCGCTGCAGGACCGTCTACTCGGACTGCTCGGCCGTGAGCCGTGAGAGGTCGCTCGGCGCGTAGTAGCTGGTCGGGTCGTCGCACAGCGGCGCCTGCGTGAGCTGCTCCGGGTCGGTCATCAGCAGCGCGTGACCTTTGGCGACGGCGGAGTTCAGGTACTCATGACCGGGCAGGTCCGCGACCGCCGTACGGCAGCCGAGCGCCATCCCCTCGAAGAGCGCCGTCGTCGAGACCCCGACTTGGTACGTCGCCGTGGCGAGCAGGTCGAGCGTGCTGCCACCGGTCGACAGCCGTACGCCGGGCGGGATCGTGTAATCCTCAGGCCGCTCACTCGGGTGCAACCGGTACCGGACGTCCAGCTCCGGATGCGCCTTCGCGACCGCGCCGGCGACGTGTACGAGCTCGGTGCCGACCGTGCCTTGGGAGAGGAAGACCACGCGGCGCGGGTCCTTCGGGCCGGGCTGCGGCAGGAACGGTGCGCCCATCACCTCGGTCCGCATCCCGGCGGGCAGCTCCGCGACATCGGTCCAGTACGAGCCGAAGCACCACAGCTCGTCCGGCTGGTCGGCGACGACCGGGCGGCCGGGATAGCTGTACCCGAGGTGGAAGGGGCTGATCGCGCCGTGCTGGAGCTCGACGACGCGGATGCCCAGGTCGCGGGCGGCGCCGACGATGTGCTGGTGGAAGTACGCGACCACTACGTACACGGTGGTGATCCGGTGCTTCTTGAGCAGGGCGCGGTACAGGGCGCGCAGGCGGAGGTGTTTTGGTACCTCGCGGGCCAGGAGCGCGCCGATCGGGACACGTACGCCGGTGAGGTGCTCCAGGGCGGCCGTGGCGCCGCGGTCGCCGATCGTGTCGCGGTGGATCGCGCCGGCGGCGGACGTGAAGAAGTCCAGGTTCTTGCTGCCGGGGAGTGGGGTGCCGTTGATCCCCGAGTCGAGGATCAGGGCGCGGTCGCCGAGTCTGCCGCGGAGTTCGTCGGTGTAGATCTCGACACCGTTCGGTTTCCTCGGGTGCGGGACGACCAGGGCGTCGTACCGGCCGGGGAACGGTGAACGGGTGGCGACGCCGGTGACGTGCTTCGCGACCAGGGCCGCCTTGTCGTACGGGGTGCGGCGGGCCGGGTGCGGCGCGCCGTGGATGCCGCTCCGGCGGGTCAGCTCATGGAAGACGCGCATCCGGATGATCGGCCAGGGACTCGTCCCCTTGATCGTCCACCGGAGGAGATCCAGCTCCTGCTCCACCTGCCAGATCGCCCGGCACAGCCCCGCCACCGTCGGCCGGCTCGGATTCGGCTCCGTGCCGTTCGCGGTACTCGTCATGGTTGATCCCAACTATCCCGGCGAGACTTCCGACGCCCGAGAAGAACCGGCGGACGGCCTTCAGCAGGTGCGTCTTCCGGCCGAGCAGCAGCCCGGCCAGGGCGAACCCGATCGCCGAGAACACCCGGGCGGAAGCATAGGCCAGTACCAGCACGTAACTGACCGCGCCCGGGCGGATCAGCAGGCGGCTGATCGTGTCACCGCTGCCGGAGCGGAAGGCGCGCCGGACCAGCCAGTGCAGACTGGTCCGCCCGACCGGCACCTCCTCGGCGATCCACGCCTCCTCGCACCAGACGATCCGGAACCCGGCGCGGTGCACGCGGAGGAAAAAGTGCAGGTCGCTCGAGCCGGTGTACCGGAATGCGGGGTGGAAGCCGGGCGTGACCGTGTGGTAAACGCGGCGCGCCACCAGGGTGTTGTTCGTGTACGCCTTCTTCAGCTCCTCGCCGGTGTCGTGCTTCCCGGTCGAGTCGTGTACGTCGCTGTGGTGGCTCCAGGCCGGCGCGCCCGGCGGCAGATTGCCCTTCACCGGACCGGTGACCACATCCGCGCCGGTCGCCTCCCACGCCGTCAGCAGCGTCTTCAACCACCCCGGCGGCGCCACCTCGTCGTCGTCCACGAAGATCAGCGCGTCGTCGTTCCAGCACAACTCGACCGACTTCTCCCGCGCGAACGGAATCCCCGGCTCCGCCTCCACCACCGACTCGATCGGGTACGGCGAACCGTCCCCGAACTCCGCCAGCACCTGCCCCGCCGACCCGTCCGCGTCGTTGTCCACCACCACGATCCGGATCGCGTAATCCCCGCCCGAGGGCAACTCCTGAGCCTGCAAACTGGCCAACAACCCCCGCAACAGAGCAGGTCGCCTAAACGTAATCACCGCGATGGCGACACTCGTGCTCATGGCGCCCGAGACTATCGGTCCGACCCAACAACCGCCCATTCACCGGGTGTGACGTGGAGTACGCCCAAACCCCCACAACCCCAATCAATCGGTTGTTCCAGAGCACCAACTTCCCGCGACCATCCATCCGCCGGCGGATGATCCGCCGGGTGCGGTGGGACTGCAGGCGGTAGCCGGTCCGGGCTGTACCTGTGGGTACAGTGGCGGGGTGGAGACGGTGGAGCGGTTGATTTCGGGGGCTCAGGAGTTGTTGTGGGAGCGGGGGTACGTGGGGACCTCGCCGAAGGCCGTGCAGCTGGTGGCGGGGGCGGGGCAGGGGAGTATGTATCACCACTTCGCCGGGAAGGCGGAGCTGGCGAAGGTGGCGATCGGGCGGTCGGCGGAGGAGATGCGGGCGGCGGCCGAGGAGCAGCTGGGGGGTGCCGGGACGGCGCGGGAGCGGATCGCGGCGTATCTCGGGCGGGAGCGCGAGGTGCTCAAGGGGTGCCAGATCGGGCGGCTGGCCGCCGATCCGGAAGTGGTCGCGGACCCGGAGCTGCGGGCGCCGGTGGCGGAGACGTTCGAATGGTTACGCGGCCGCCTCACCGAGGTCGTTGCTGAAGGCAAACAGAACGGCGAGTTCCCGGAGACGCTCGACCCAGAGCGAACCGCCGCGACGATCGCGGCGGTACTGCAGGGAGGGTACGTACTCGCCCGCGCCGCCGGATCCCCCGAACCGTTCAACCTGGCCGTCCAAGGCCTGAACGATCTACTAAACCCCACCACCTGAGCCCACCGCGTACGCCGCGCCACCGGGGTTCACCGTGCACCCGACCACCTGAGCCCACCGCGTACGCCGCGCCACCGGGGTTCGTCGCGTACGCCGCAGCGCCTGAGTTCATCGGCCACGCCGCGGCGCGTGAGGTGAGCTGCGTGGGGTGCTCGGCTCGGCGTACTGCGTGAGGTGGCTGCCTCGGGGGTGTCTGAGGTGGCCGGGCTCTCCGTGCTGGGTGGGGTGAACGGGCTCGACCCGCCGGCTTGGGTCGCGGTCGGGTCGGGGTGCTAGTGCGGGTTGCCGAGGATGCGGTTCAGGGTGCGGTCGAGGAGGCGTAGGGCGTGGGGTTCGTCGAGCTGGTTGAGGAGCATCTCCGCCTGTAGGCCGAAGGCGAAGGCGATCAGTAGTTCGGCGTCGGCGAAAGTGTCGTCGGACTCGATTGTTGGGTCCGCGGTCAGGATTGACGCGAGCAGTGACTCCAGAGCCGGATCCGCCGTACGCGCCACCTCTTGCAGTTGTGGATCGGTGAGGAAGCGGACGAAGTACGCCGACTGGACCACGTACCGGCGGCGGCGGTCCTCGTCTAGTGGGAGCAGTTCCATCAGGATCGCCCGGACCAGCTCGCGCGCCGGAATGTCGCTGCCGAGCGCCCCGATGCGCTGCTGCGCGGCCGCCTCGGCCTCCTCGTTGAGGATCTCCAGGGCGGCGAGCAGGAGCGTGGTGCGGTTGCCGAAGTAGTACTGCACGAGGCGCATCGAGACGCCGGCCTCGTCGGCGACCTGCCGGAGCGTGACAGCCTCCAGCCCGTCCCGCGCGGCCAACCGCCACACCGCCTCCGCGATCTGCCGACGCCGGCGCGCCTTGTTCTCGTCGCTCGCCATGTCCTCTCCACGCTTGACCGCGATGCACGCCGTGATCCCGCAGCATCCCGCGGCACCAGCCAGCTCGGTCCGCGACCCGCCGCCCCGGCCCGCCCCGGCCCGCCTCGGACGGTCCTGCGCGGCCCTGGGTGGTCCCCGGTCGGTCCCGGTCGGTCGTCCCGGGTGGTCCTCGTTGATTCTTGATGCGATCGTACCAAGGCATGCTATGGTGCGATCGCATCAAGAATCTCGGGAGAGGAGTACGGCGATGTGGACCGGTGTACTGGTGGTGGGGATGGTTGTCGTGGCGATCGGCGGGCAGGGCGCGATCCGGCTGCTGATCGACCATGACAACCGCGGTCTGGTGGACTGGATGCCCGGCGGATTCACCGGCGCGCTGCTCGCCGACCTGGCCCTGGTACTCATCGGCCTGATCCTCGGCGGAATCGCGGGCGCCCGCCGTCCCAAAGAACCAACCGGATGATCCCCCCGCGCCGGTTCACTCCAGGCCGGCTCACACCGAGTTGGCTCACCCCGCGCCAGGTCATCCCGAGCCTGCTCGCCCTTGCTTCCATCGCAGGCGCACTCACCACCGCCGCCCCACCTTCGGCAGCCGCCCCGCTCTCAGAAGCTGTCCTGGCCGCGGCAACGGCTGAGCGGCAGTACCAGGCTGGGCCGCGGGTGCGGGTTGCGGAAGGGGTGTTGCGTGGGGTGGAGGACTCGGCGAGTGTTCGCTTCCTTGGGGTGCCCTACGCGTCGGCGAAACGCTGGAGCCTCCCGGCGCGTCCCGCTCACTGGCGCGGGGTACGAGCAGCTGACACCCCAGGCGCGGTCTGCGAGCAGGACCCGAAGACACTCGAACCGGGAGCCACGCCGAGTGAGGACTGCCTCTTCCTCAACGTGACCGCGCCCGGGCGGCATACGAGCGGGCCGGGGCCTCTGACCGAGCCCCGGCGGCGCGCGGGTGGGCTGAGGCCGGTGGTTGTGTATTTGCATGGGGGTGGGTTTGTTCAGGGTAGTGGCTCGTATTTTGATGCGCGGCGGATGGCGGTGGTTGGGGACGCTGTGGTGGTGACGCCTAACTACCGGCTGGGGATCTTCGGCAATTTGGCGCTCCCGGGGATGCCGGAGGTGAACCTTGGTTTGCGGGATCAGCTTGCGGCGCTGCGTTGGGTGCGGGCGAACATCCGCGCCTTCGGTGGCGACCCTGCCAACGTGACGCTGTCCGGCGAGTCGGCCGGTGGGCTGAGCACCTGCACGCTGCTCGCGTCACCAGCGGCCGCGGGGCTGTTCGCGAAGGCGATCGTCTCGAGCGGTTCGTGTACGACGTCCTACGCCCCGTACTCCATCGACAGCCAGATTCCGGTCGAGGTCAGCACCTGGTACGACCGGGCGACCACCGACGCGATGGGGACCGCCGCCGCGCGGTCGTTGGGCTGTACTGACGCCCGGACCGCGCTTGCCTGCCTGCGCCGGTTGCCGGCTGATCGGTTGGTGCCGCTGACGAGCCAGTTCGGGCTGCTGTCGATCGGTACGCCGACCGTCCCGCGGGCGCCGCGTACCCAGCTCCGGGCTGCCTGGGCGCGCAATGTCCCGGTGCTGGCCGGCAACACCGCCGATGAGCATCTCGGCTGGATCTTCCCGGCCTACCCCGCGGCGACGGCGGCGACGTACCGTCAGGTCATCCGTTCCGGCTTCGGCGTCGACGCGGCGGCCGTCGAACGCCAGTACCCGCTGAATCGCTACCAATCGCCGATCGTTGCCCTCGGCCACATCTATTCGGATCGCAACTGGATCTGCCCGACTGTCGAGGCCCAGCGGGTGTACGCGCGGACCGCGCCGACCTGGACGTACCTGTTCGCCGATCCGGCGGCGCCGACGATCGACGGCGCGAAGGTTCCGCGTCCGTCGACGCCGCACGGGTCGGATGTCGCCTACACGTTCCCGGACCCCGCTGTCCCACTCACCCGGGCGCAACGCGTGCTGGGGGATCGCTTCATCCGCGCGTGGGCGACGTTCGCGCGTACCGGCGCCGTGGACTGGCCCCAGGCGGGAGCACGCCAGTTCGCGCCACGCGACAGCCAGGTTGATCCGGACACGACGCACCACTGCGCGTTCTGGCGCGCCCTGGACCAGGCGGCCGCTGGTACGCCGGTCCGGAGCCGAGGGCGGGGGTGAAGAAACCGGTTGGCTGGATTACGGTCGGGGTAGACCGGATCACCGATCGCGAAGTCGTAGTACTGGACTAAGGAGTCTCACGTGGCAGTCGACGTCACCGGCCCGATGGACGAGCGGTACGACGAGATCCTCACTGAGCGTGCGCTCGGACTGGTCGAGACGCTGCACCGCGCGTACGACGGGCGGCGGCGGGAGCTGCTGGACGCCCGGGCCCGGCGGGTCGCGGAGATCGCGGACGGGGCGTCGCTGGGGTTCCTGCCGGAGACCAAGGAGATCCGGGACGATCCGGAGTGGCGGGTCGCTCCGGCCGCGCCGGGGCTGGTCGACCGGCGGGTCGAGATCACCGGGCCGACGGACCGGAAGATGACGATCAACGCGCTCAACTCCGGCGCCAAGGTCTGGCTGGCCGACCAGGAGGACGCGAACACGCCGACCTGGGAGAACGTCGTCGGCGGCCAGCTGAACCTGCTGGACGCGATCACCCGCCGGATCGACTTCAGCACCGGTACGAAGAGCTATGCGCTGAAGCCGGACGCGGAGCTCGCCACCATCGTCGTACGCCCGCGCGGCTGGCATCTGCCGGAGAAGCACGTCCTGGTCGACGGGGAGCCGACGTCCGGGTCGCTGGTCGACTTCGCGCTGTACTTCGCCGCCTGCGCGCAACCGCAGCTCGACCGCGGCCAGGGACCGTACTTCTACCTGCCGAAGATGGAGTCGCATCTCGAGGCCCGGCTCTGGAACGACGTGTTCGTGACCGCGCAGGAGGCGCTCGGCATCCCGCGCGGGACGATCCGGGCGACCGTACTGATCGAGACGTACCCGGCCGCGTTCGAGATGGAGGAGATCCTGTACGAGCTGCGCGAGCACTCCGCCGGGCTGAACGCGGGCCGCTGGGATTACATGTTCAGCGTGATCAAAACCCATCGCACCCGCGGTACGGCGTTCCAGTTGCCGGACCGGAACAGTGTGACGATGACGGTGCCGTTCATGCGCGCGTACACCGAGCTGCTGGTGCGGACCTGTCACAAGCGCGGCGCGCACGCTATCGGCGGGATGGCGGCGTTCATCCCGAGCAAGGACCCGGCGGTGAACGAGCAGGCGTTCGCGAAGGTGCAGGCGGACAAGACGCGTGAGGCGGGCGACGGGTTCGACGGTTCGTGGGTGGCGCATCCGGGCATGGTGGAGACCTGTCGCGAGGTGTTCGACTCGGTGCTCGGTGAGCGACCGAACCAGGTGGACAAGCTCCGGGAGGACGTAACCGTTACTGCCGCGCAGCTCCTGGACGTTGCCGCCACGCCGGGCGAGGTGACCGAGGCCGGGCTCCGGAATAACGTGAGCGTCGCGATTCAGTACCTGGCCGCTTGGCTGGAGGGGACCGGCGCGGTCGGCATCTTCAACCTGATGGAGGACGCGGCCACCGCCGAGATCTCCCGCTCCCAAATCTGGCAGTGGCGCCGCAACGAAGTGGTCCTCGACACCGGCGACACCGTCACCACCGAGCTGGTCGAACACATCGCCGACGAAGAGATCACCAAACTGGACAACCCGGCCCGCTACACGGCCGCCCGCTCGTTGTTCCTTGAGGTCGCACTGGCAGACGAGTACACAGACTTCCTGACGCTGCCGGCCTACGAGCGTTTCAAGTAAAGAAGGGTTGGTGGGGGTGCCGGCCTACGAGCGTTTCAAGTAGAGAAGGGTTGGTGGGGGTGCCGGCCTAGGAGCGTTTCAAGTAGAGAAGGGTTGGTGGGGGTGCCGGCCTACGAGCGTTTCGAGTGAGGTGGGTCGACGTTGACGGTGGGGATGCCGCCGCCTGCTCTGGCGATGATGGCTAGGGACGGAGATGTGCTGGGGTTGCTTTCGCGGTGGATGGTGTAGGCGGGGACGTGGACGAAGTCGCCGGCTACGGCGTCCAGGTAGTCGTCGGTGCCTTCGAATTCGAGGCGTAGGACGCCGGAGACGATGTAGAGGCTGCTTTCGTTCTTGTCGTGGTGGTGCCAGCCGGAGGTCGCTCCGGGTTGGGTGATGACCTGGCCGGCCCACAGGATCGGGAGTTCGAAGGCTCGCATCCGGAGCATGCCGGAGGTGGGGTCGGCGGCGACCAGGTCGCCGGCCTTGATCACTCGGACTGGCTCGCTCATAGATCCAGTATCAGTGCAGTTGGGACTGGAGGGTGGGTGCGGCGGCGGCGACCTCGGCGTACACGCCTGGCTTGCCTGGTTGGGCGCAGTCCTGGCCCCAGGAGACCACGCCGAGCAGGCGGCCGTTGAGGACCAGTGGCCCACCCGAGTCGCCCTGGCAGGCGTCGATGCCGCCCTCTACGTACCCAGCGCAGATGTTGGTGGCTGCCGCGTACCCGTTGGCTACATAGCTCTGGTTGGCGGTGCACGTGCTGTCGCCCAGATCCGGCACCGCCGCCTTCTGCAGTGTCTCGTCCGGCCCGGTGCCCTGGGTGTCGCCCCACCCATAGACAGTCGGTACGACACCAGCACGGTCGGCCCGCGTACGCGTCTCAAGCGGAAGCACCGGTACGCCGACGAACGGCTTCGCCAGTGTCAGTACGGCGAAGTCGTACCGGTTGTCCTTGGTGTTGTACTTCGGATGTACCCACACCTTGCTGATCTTCGCCGTCTGACCAGTGGAGTCGTCAGCCAGATCGGCTCGCCCCTGCACGGCGTAGTACGTCGAGACCGCCTCGTCCATGCAGTGCGCGGCTGTGACGATCTTGTTCGGCGCTACCAGGACAGCACCGCAGTACCGGCCGCTGGACGACGCCGACTGGGTGTTGTTCAGTGCGATCGCCCACGGGGCCTCGCTGACACTCGCCAGCGTTCCACCAACTACGTACGGCTTGGCTCCTGCGGTGACGGTCAGCAGTACGCCGACCAGTAGTGCGGCTCGTTTCAGCATCCCTACTCCCCGTACGACATCAGTCGCTGTAGGTTATCGAACCTCCGGGCCGACCGGTGCCTGCAGGCTCCCGTAGCGCTCCATCCGCTGCCAGCGCAGTCTGGTACCGGCCAGTGCGGTGAACACCGATTGGATGACAACCAGGTACATCAGCTGCCGGTACACGAACTGCTGCAACGGCAGCGTCCACAGCGGACCAGCGCGTTCACCGTCCAACCGGAACGCATAGAACCCCATAACCAGCTGCAGCAGCACGAACCCGGCCCAAACGGACAGCACCCGAACCGGGTTGAGGAAAACCAAGCCATAGATCGCGAACACATCCACAACGGGCGCCAGCAGCGGCAGCAGTACCTGGAAGAGCATGAGGTACGTCAGACCACGCCGGCCGAACTTACCGGCACTACCGCGCTGGATCAGTGCTCCACGGTGCTTCCACATCGCCTGCAGCGTTCCGTAGCACCAGCGGTACCGCTGTCGCCACAGTGCGCCCAGTGATGCCGGTGCCTCGGTCCATGCGACCGCACTCTCTTCGTAGACCACGCGCCATCCGTCGCGGCACAGGGCCATGGTCAGGTCGGTGTCCTCCGCCAACGTCACGTCACTGAGTCCGCCGATGCGCTCCAGTGCCGTACGCCGGAACCCACCTACTGCACCAGGCACTGTCGGCATGCACTCAGCCAGGTCGAACAGCCGCCGGTCCAGGTTGAAGCCGATCACGTACTCGATGTGCTGCCAGCGCCCGATCAGACCGCCCCGGTTGCCCACCTTGGCGTTACCGGACACCGCGCCGACGCCCGGGTGCCCGAACGGCTGGATCAGCTTGCGTACCGCGTCCGGCTCGAACACGGTGTCGCCGTCGACCATCACGATCAGCTCGTACCGTGCCGCCCGCAGTCCGGTGTTGAGCGCGACCGGCTTGCCGGCGTTCGGCTGCCGGATCACCCGTACGCCCGGGATGCGCAACGCCTCGACGAGATCCGCCGTACCGTCCGTGGAGCCGTCGTCGACGACTATCACCTCGAGCGGATGATCGGACGCGACCAGCGACCGGATCGCCGCCTCGATCCCGGCGCTCTCGTTGTACGCCGGGACGATCACGCTGACCGGCTCGGTCACCGGTGGTCCCCAGGTCCAGTCCCGCATCCGTGCATGCCGGCGGGCGGCGATCACGGTGGTGATGGCGCGGAGCACGCTCAGCGCACCGGCCGCGTACAGAAGCCAGGTGATGATCGTCAGCACCGCATCGCTGGCCCGCATCACCCCGATGACGGCCAGACCGCGGCCGCGTTCCACCAGACCGGCCTTGTGGGTCGGGTCGGGCAGGCCGACGGCGTCGCTGACCGTGGCGAACCGGAATCCGCGGGCCTTCAGCCGGGGGAGTAGCTTCTCCAGTGCCTCGATGGTCTGGCTGCGGTCGCCGCCGGCGTCGTGCATCAGCAGCAGTTGCCCGGCGGTGCTTCGCGGCATCGAGTTGGCGATCACCTGTTCAGTACCTGGGCGCCGCCAGTCCTCGCTGTCCTGGCTGCTCAGCACGGACAGGTATCCGGCCGCACGGATCTGCTGCAGTGCCCCCCAGTCGCGGTCAGTCAGTGCACTCGGCTCGGACGAGTACGGCGGCCGGAGCAGCGTCGTACGTACGCCGGTGGCGCCCGCGAGGATCAGCTGGCTCTGCCGGAGCTCCACTGAGCGACGCCAGGACGCGGCGGTGGTCAGGTTCGCATGGGTGAAGCTGTGTATGGCGATCTGATGCCCTTCGGCAACGATCCGCCGGGCCAGCGCCGGATGCTCGGCGACCGCGGTGCCAACCACGAAGAACGTGGCGTGTACGCCCTGCTCGCGCAACAGATCGAGCACCTTGGGCGTCCAGACCGGGTCCGGCCCGTCGTCGAACGTGAGCGCGATGGTCCGGGGGTGCGCGGCGACGGACCGGGGCGTACCCGTACCCGCGTCGATCACCGGACCGCCCTTGATGATCGAACGCGGGACCGCCGCGGCGCCTCCGGACGGCTGGACCGCGCCATCGGGTGCCGCACCGAACATGTGGTGCGTGTAGCCGTTCAGCAAGAGCATGGTGGCCAGGCAGACGAGCAGCATGGTCAGGACGATCCAGTGCGTCCGTAGTGGGACCTGCTTCGCCCGCCGGGCTACCGGCCTGGCCACGACCGGCTCACGGCTTACCCGGTGTCTTGGTCCGGCCCGGTGGTGGAGTCGTCGGCTTCTTGCCGTGCGTGGTGGTCGTGGTCGTCGGTGCGGTCGTCGTGGTGGCGGTGGTCGTTGCCGTAGTGGTCGGCGCACTCGTCGGAGCCGTGGTCGGAACGACAGTCAGGGTCGGCGGCGGCGGAGTGACCGGTGGCACGACCGGCGTGGAGGCAGCGGTCGTGGGCGCTCCCGGCGTGGTGGTCGCCGTGGTGCCGGCTGATGTCGGCGCGGTCGAGGACTGGGTCGTGCTTGCGCTCGACGACGGTGACCCGGTGGCGGACGTGCCGGGCGTGGTGGTGCTGCCCGACGGCGGCGGGGCCGTGTCCACGGCCGCTCCGACCGGGGGAATGGTCTGCTTCGGCTTGGCCGCAACGGGGAGCGGAATCAGCGGTGTGTCCAGCTGCGGTCCACCGAGCAGACTACTGGCCATGAGCACGAGGTAACCGACAGTAGGGACCGCGAGCAGCGCCCCGGTTCGGCGGATGGTGCGGCGGCGGCGCCCGGTTGAATCCAGGAAGACCGGCCGTCGAGGCGAAGGCGGTTTCACAAGGGCGAGAGCTTAGCCCAATCGAGAGAATTTTGGGACGTTAAAAGTCTTGCAGCTTCCTGCAACCTTGTGCGGGGTGAATTCTCGGCACCGAAACCACCCGCGATGCGATCGCCGAGGGCCGGGGTGGCTACTGTCATGTAGTGCAGAAATGGCCTGGTCATCCCTACCCTCTCGGTGCCACCTACGACGGCGCCGGGACGAATTTCGCGGTGTTCTCGGAGGTCGCGGACCGTGTCGATCTGGCCCTGATCGGTGACGACGGGACCGAGCAGCTGGTGCAACTGACCGAGGTCGACGGCTTCGTCTGGCACGCGTACCTGCCGGGCGTGCAGCCGGGCCAGCGGTACGGGTTCCGGGTCCACGGCCCGTACAACCCGGCCGAGGGGCATCGGTGCAACCCGTCGAAGCTGCTGCTCGACCCGTACGCGAAGGCGATCGACGGGCAGGTGGACGGTGACGAGTCACTGTTCAGCTACCGGTTCGGCAAGCCGGACGAGCTGAACACGCTGGACAACCGCGAGCACACCATGCAGTCGGTGGTCACGAACCCGTTCTTCGACTGGGGCAACGACCGGCCGCCGGAGCACGCGTACCACGAGACGGTGATCTACGAGGCGCACGTCAAGGGCCTGACCAAGACACATCCGGGGCTGCCGGAGAACATCCGCGGCACGTACGCGGGGATCGGCCACCCGGCCATCATCGAGCACCTGAAGGAGCTCGGGGTGTCGGCGATCGAGCTGATGCCGGTGCATCAGTTCGCGCAGGACGGGCACCTGCAGGAGCTCGGCCTGTCCAACTACTGGGGCTACAACACGATCGGCTTCTTCGCGCCACACAACGCGTACTCGTCGACCGGTACGCGTGGTCAGCAGGTGACCGAGTTCAAGGCGATGGTGAAGGCGCTGCACGAGGCGGCCATCGAGGTGATCCTCGACGTGGTCTACAACCACACGGCCGAGGGGAACGAGCTCGGTCCGACGCTGTCGTTCAAGGGCATCGACAACGCGGCGTACTACCGGCTCGTGGACGAGGACAAGCGGCACTACTACGACACCACCGGTACGGGTAACAGCCTGCTGATGCGGCACCCGCACGTGCTGCAGCTGATCATGGACTCGCTGCGCTACTGGGTTACCGAGATGCACGTGGACGGCTTCCGGTTCGACCTGGCCGCCACGCTGGCCCGGCAGTTCCATGAGGTGGACCGGCTGTCGGCGTTCTTCGACCTGGTCCAGCAGGACCCGGTGGTGAGTCAGGTGAAGCTGATCGCCGAGCCGTGGGACGTCGGCGACGGCGGGTACCAGGTGGGCAACTTCCCGCCGCTGTGGACGGAGTGGAACGGGAAGTACCGCGACACCGTGCGCGACTACTGGCGGAGTGAGAAGTACACGGTGGCGGAGTTCGCGTCCCGGTTGACCGGTTCGTCCGACCTGTACCAGGACGACAGCCGGCGGCCGCTGGCGAGTATCAACTTCGTCGTCGCGCATGACGGTTTCACGCTGCGCGACCTCGTCTCGTACAACGACAAGCACAACGACGCCAACGGTGAGGGCGGCAAGGACGGCGAGAGTTTCAACCGCTCCTGGAACTGTGGCGTCGAGGGGCCGGCCGACGACCCCGAGGTGCTGCGGCTGCGCGCGCAGCAGCAGCGGAACTTCCTGACCACATTGATGATCTCGCAGGGCGTACCGATGCTCGCGCACGGCGACGAGCTCGGCCGGACGCAGCAGGGCAACAACAACGTGTACTGCCAGGACAACGAGCTCTCCTGGATCGACTGGGAGCTGACCGAGCCGCAGAAGCACCTGCTGGAGTTCACCCGGTCGCTGGTCCGGCTGCGGAACAACCATCCGGTCCTGCGCCGGCGCCGGTTCTTCCACGGCGACACCGGGATCGACGGGCTCGGTGACCTGGTCTGGTTCACGCCGAAGGGCACCGAGATGCAGAACGGCGACTGGCAGCGCGACGACGCCCGGGCGATCGCGGTGTTCCTGAACGGTGACGCCATCTCCGAGCCGGACCCGCGTGGTGAACCGGTCGTCGACGACTCCTTCCTGGTGCTGCTGAACAGCAACTTCGAACCGGTCGACTTCCTGCTGCCACCGGAGGAGTACGGCGAGAGCTGGACGGTGGCTGTGGACACCACGACACCGACCGGTGGTGCGAGCGACGAGCCGCACCCGGCCGGCCGTACGCTCCAACTGCCTGCTCGGAGCACGCTGGTCCTGACCCGCCCGAGGCAGGCAGCGGGATGACGACGGTCCCGCAGGCCACGTACCGGTTCCAGTTGCGCGCCGAGTTCGACTTCGACGACGCGGCGGCAGTGGTGCCGTACCTGTCCGGCCTCGGGATCTCACATGCGTACCTGTCGCCGATCCTGCAGGCGGCGCCCGGCTCCACCCACGGGTACGACGTGGTGGACCACAGCCGCCTGTCGGAGCCGATGGGCGGCCGGCCGGCGTTCGAGCGGCTGTCGGCGCGGCTGGCCGAGAGCCGGATGGGTGCGATCGCGGACGTCGTATCGAACCATGTCGCCGTGCCGACGCCGGAGAGTTTGAACAAGGCGCTCTGGTCGGTGCTGCGGCTTGGTCCTGGTTCGCAGTACGCGGAGTGGTTCGACGTCGACTGGGGTTCGGGGAACCAGCCGCTGCTGATGGCCGTACTGGGCAGGAGGATCGGCAAGGTACTGGCGGACAACGAGTTGTCCGTTGACGGTGACGTGCTGCGGTACTACGAGCACGAGTACCCGCTCCGGCCTGGTACTGAGCAGCTGCCGCTTGAGGAGCTCGTGACCGAGCAGTGGTACCGCCTGGCGCACTGGCGTGTTGCTGACGAGGAGCTGAACTACCGGCGCTTCTTCGACGTCGACACGCTCGCGGCAGTGCGGCAGGAGATCCAGGAGGTCTTCGACGCGACCCACCAGCTTCTGCTGGAGCTGCTGCACGAGGGCAAGCTCAACGGCTACCGGATCGACCACCCGGACGGGCTGGCTGACCCACGCGGGTACCTGCGTCGCCTGGCTGAGCGCACTGGTGGTGCGTGGGTCGTGGTGGAGAAGATCCTCGAAGGTGACGAGGAGCTGCCCCGCGACTGGCCGTGTGCCGGTACGACCGGGTACGACGCGCTACTACGCGTCGGCGGTCTCTTCGTCGATCCAGCTGGTGCTGCACCACTGGCTGCGCTGCACTCTGAGCTGACTGGCGCACCGGCTGACTTCGGTCCGGTAGTGGAGGAGGCGAAGCGGGAGGTCGTACAGAACAGCCAGTACGCCGAGGTGCATCGGCTGGTCGAGCTACTGGCCCGCATCTGTCAGGACGACGTACGGCTGCGTGATCACACGCGCAGGGCCTTCCACGAAGTCGTGGCCGAGTTACTCGTCCACTTCGACGTGTACCGGGCGTACGTCGTACCAGGCGAGGACGCACCGCCGACAGCAGTGGTTGCATTGGAGCGGGCAGCCGACAAGGCGCGGGCCAACTTGGACGAGGACCGGCAGGCGACGCTGGACGTCGTGCTGCATCTGCTGCTCGGTCGGGAGACCAGCACGATCGATGAACGGGCGCGGGCCGAGCTGATCGTGCGCTTCCAGCAGACCTGCGGTCCGGTGATGGCCAAGGGTGTTGAGGACACTGCGTTCTACCGGTGGTTCCGGCTGACGTCGCTGAACGAGGTGGGTGGCGACCCGGAGCACTTCGGAGTCACACCGGAGGAGTTCCACGCGTACTCGACCCAGCTGAACCGGCACTGGCCGAAGACGATGACCACGCTGTCCACCCACGACACCAAGCGGTCCGAGGACGTACGCGCTCGGCTCGGCGTGCTGTCGGAGCAGCCGGCCGCCTGGTCCGAGGCGGTGCGGGAATGGCGCCTGCGGTCGGAAGACCACCGGAGTCCGTTACTGGACGGCAGTACGGAGTACCTGTTCTGGCAGACGCTGTTTGGTACCTGGGACAACGGCCCGCTCGCCGAGGAGCGAATGCAGGGCTATCTGCTGAAGGCGATCCGTGAAGCCAAGCGGAACACCAGCTGGACCTCTCCGGACGAAGAGTACGAGCAAACGGTGGCTGCGTTCGCCACCGCGGTTCTGAATGACCAGATCGTGCTGGAGGCCGTCCGTCGCTTCGCGGATGAGCAGGCCGGCTACGTGCGAGCAGCAACGCTTGGACAGAAGCTGGTGCAGCTGACGATGCCTGGCGTGCCGGATGTCTACCAGGGGACTGAGCTGGTCGACCTGTCCCTCGTTGACCCGGACAACCGACGCCCGGTGGACTACACGGAGCGCATCGAGCGGTTGAAGCGGTTGGACGCCGGCGGCAAGCCGGACGACCTGTCCGACGAGAAGCTGCTCGTCACTTCGCGGGCCTTGCGCATCCGACGCCAGTACCCAGATGCCTTTGCCGGTAGCTACACGCCGCTTCCGACTTCCAACGGGCATGCAGTGGCCTTCGCACGTGGCGATGCGGTTATCACGGTGGCAACCAGACTGCCGGCGGCTCTGCAGCGGCTGGGTGGTTGGGGCGAGAGTACGGTGGTGCTGCCGAGTGGGCGCTGGAAGAATGTACTGACCGGGCGCGAGGTGGGTACCGGGGCGGCTCGTATCGATGAGCTGCTGTTGGACCTACCGGTGGCCCTGTTGGTCAGGAGCTGACCCTTATGCACACGTTCCGCGTCTGGGTGCCGCAGGCAACCACTGTCGACCTGGTACTGCGTGACGGCGTACTGCCGATGCGCTCCGGTGCTGATGGCTGGTGGGAACGACAGGTGGTCGAGGCACACCACCGAACGGACTACGCGTACTCAGTCGATGGCAGCGACCCGCTTCCAGATCCACGCAGCTCGTGGCAGCCGGATGGGGTACACGGGTTCAGCAGGGTGTTTGACGCGAACCGGTTCGAGTGGAGCGACGACAGTTGGTCCGGCCGGGACGTACGCGGCGCGGTCTTCTACGAGCTGCACCTGGGTACGTTCACCCTCGAAGGCACGCTGGATGCCGCCGCGGAGCACCTGGATTACCTGGCTGTGCTAGGGATTGAGGTGGTCTCGCTGCTCCCGGTCGCCGCGTTCCCTGGCGTACACGGCTGGGGGTACGACGGTGTGGATCTCTACGCGGTCCACGACCCGTACGGCGGACCCGAGGCACTGCAGCGGTTCGTCGACCGGTGTCACGAAGCCGGACTGGCCGTTTGTCTCGACGTTGTCTACAACCACCTCGGTCCGAGCGGGAACTACCTGTCCAGCTTCGGTCCGTACTTCACCACCAAGCACTCCACGCCATGGGGACCAGCAGTCAACCTCGACGACACCGGCAGTACTGAAGTACGCCGGTGGATCTGTGACAACGCACTGCGCTGGTTCCGCGACTTCCACCTCGACGCGTTGCGCCTGGACGCCGTACACGCACTAGTGGATGACAGCCCGACCCACCTCCTGCAGCAGCTCTCAGCAGAGACCGCTGCGCTGTCAGCCGAGCTCGGGCGCCCGCTGGGATTGGTAGCGGAGTCGGACCTCAATGACCCGCGTACGGTCGAACCGGTGTCGTCCGGTGGGATGGGGATGACCGCGCAGTGGAGCGACGACTTCCACCACGCGCTGCACTCCCTGCTGACCGGTGAGAAGTTCGGGTACTACGTGGACTTCGGTGACCCGGCGGTGTTCGCCAAGACCCTGACCCGGGTGTTCCTGCATGACGGGACGTACTCGACGTTCCGGCACAAGTTGTGGGGCCATCCGGTCGACCCGCACACGCACCGGGGTGGGCAGTTCCTCGCGTACACGTCGAACCACGACCAGATCGGCAACCGGGCGCTGGGCGATCGGCCGGCGCTGACACCCGGACAGCTCGCCATCGGCGCCGCGCTGGTGCTCACCTCGCCGTACACGCCGATGCTGTTCATGGGTGCGGAGTGGGGCGCCTCGACCCCGTGGCGGTTCTTCACCGACTTCGACGAGCCGGCGCTGGCCGACGCGGTCCGGACCGGGCGGCGGCGCGAGTTCGCCGAGTTCGGCTGGGCGGCGGACGAGATCCCCGACCCGCAGGACCCGGAGACCTGGCGGAGCTCGGTGCTCGACTGGTCGGAGCCGGACGAGGCGCCGCACCACGAGATCCTGACCTGGTACCGGCATCTGCTCACCTTCCGGGCCCGGATGCCGGAGCTACGGGACGATCGGCTGGAGTCCGTCGGGATCGACTTCGACCCGGCCGGCGCCTGGCTGGTGGTGACCCGCGGCAGTTTGCGGGTGGTGGCGAACCTGAGCGCGGCCGAGCGCGTCGTACCGGTCGACGAACCGCCCGCGTACCTGGTGATGTCCTTCGCCGCGGCCGAGGCGACGCCGGCCGGAATCCTGTTGCCCGCTCACGGCGTCGCGATCGTCGCCGTTTAGGACTTTCCAAACGTCCCTATTTCCGGCGGAATCCAACACAATACGCCGTTCGAGCGTGGTGATCGGTGGTGATTTCCGGAATCGCTTGTCTGCCGGGGTTGTCCTGGCGGACTGTGGATGAGCCAGCAGGGGACGGGGGGTTCGACGGGAGGATCGGGATGACAGTCGGAGGCGTCGACACTTACTACGACTACGAAGAGAAGCAGTGGAAGAGCCGGAGACTCGGCGGCGGACCGATCCGCCGCGGACCCGTCTGCCCGGCCCCTCGCGCCGCTGAGCAGTCGGCTCACCCAGTGCGCCCGGTGCCCGACCGTGACCACCAGGTGGTACCCAAACACACGCTGAACTGAGCACGACCGGCCGGGCCGGGAGCGCGGTGGATTCCGGGTCGCATAGAGTGACTTCTGTCTCGGACAGGAAGGAATTCTCGCGATGGCCGACGCAGACGAGCAGGTGACGGAGAGCGGTCCGTACCCGGGCTTCGACACGACGAAGCCGAGTATCGCGCGGACCTACGACTACCTGCTCGGCGGCAAGGACAACTTCGCCGTGGACCGCGCCTTCGGCGACCGGTTCATCAACGAGCTGCCGGGTTCGCGGCAGATCGCGTACGACAACCGGGGCGCGCTGATCCGCGCGGTCCGCGAGATCGTCACGACCACGCCGGTCCGGCAGTTCATCGACCTCGGCAGCGGACTGCCGACGGCCGACAACGTGCACCAGGTGGCGCAGCGGTACGCGCCGGACTCCAAGGTCGTGTACGTCGACAACGACCCGATCGTGCTTGCCCACGGTCGCGCGCTGCTGGCCGAGAACGACCACACCACGGTGATCCAGGCCGATCTGCGCGAGCCGCGGACGATCTTCGACAACCCGGACACGCTCCGGTTGCTCGACTTCGGCAAGCCGGTCGCGGTGATCTTCAGCGCCACCTTGCATCACGTGAACGACGACGAGGACCCGGCCGCGATCGTCCGCTTCTGGCGCGACCGGATCGCTGCCGGCAGTCATGTCTTCATCAGCCACTTCCGCAGCGAGAACGACCCACGCAGCCAGGAGTTGGAGCAAGTGCTGCAGGGTTCACTCGGGCGTGGTCGCTGGCGCACCAACGACCAGATCCTTGCCCTGTACGGCGATGGTTTCACCGTGCAAGAGCCCGGCCTCACCGCCGCCGCCGAGTGGCGCAACCCCGAACTGCCGGACGACCTGACCGACTACCAGCGCCTGATCGCCGCGGTCCTCGCCGTCAAGAACTGACCCCGCCGCTCCACTCCTCAAACGGGGCGGGTGAGGAAGGCGAGTTGGGCGGTTTTGGTGGTGCCGTTCGGCTGCGGGATGGTGGTCGTCGGGCCGAGGGTGAAGCCGCTGCGGTGGAAGCGGGCGATGGCCTTGGCGTTGTGGACATCGGGGTCGACCACGATGCGTGGATGGCCCAGGTGGGTGAAGGCGAAGTCGGTGATCGCCGTGATCAAGTGGCCGGTGAAACCGGGTCGGCGCTCGCCGGGGGCGATCAGGAGATGTATGCCCAGGTCGCCCGGCTCGATCTCGTACCCGGTGCCGGCCGGATCGGCTTGTGGATCGTAGGTCTGCAGCAGTGCGACCGGCGTACCGTCCAGCGACATGACGTACACGTGATGCGTCGGCACCGAATCCAGGAAGCGGTACGTGGCCGCGATCTCCGCGCGGGACAGTGCGGTCATGCCCCAGAAACCGGCCCGTTCCGCCGTCACCCAGTCGTGGATCAGGTCCAGGTCCCGCTCAGGATCTGCCGCCTCGACGCGTACGGCGCCCAGGGCGGACGTGGTCGCGTACCCGTCGTCCTCGCGCGCCAGCTCACCGGCCGCCGGAGCGAGTGACCCGCGCAACCACAGCGGAAGCTGATCGTGATGATGCTGATCGCCGAGCACACCGGACGCCCCGAGCGGCACGATCCAGCGGCTGTCCGCGCGGTCCGCGAGATCGAACGCGTACCGGGCGGCGGACGCGCGGATGCAGACATCGGTCAACCCGGGCAGGCTCGACGTCGACATGACGCAGTGGTGGTCGCCGGACAGCCCGAGGTCGAGCGGCTGCTCACCGGCCGCGAACACCGGGCCGCGCAGCGCGTGCAACGGCGCGAGCTGATGGGTCTCGCCCCACGGCGGGCGGGGTTTGCGGGCGGCCACCTCTTCAAGCGCCTCGCGAGCCAGCCAGCGTACGTTGACGTCCGGAAGGTCCGCGGCGATCAGGTTCTCCAACGCGTACGAAACGTGGGTCAGCGGATCCATCCACGCGGTGAAGAGCTCTGGTACGTCGGCGTTTTCGAGCATCGTGAAGTGGTCGGCGAGCCGGGACACGAGCGCCTTGCGCACCGCGGCGTACGAGGATGCGGTCGTGCTGGCGGCATCCATGTGCCGATCCCACGTCAACAGGTCGTTGCGCAGGGCAATTGCTTCGGCGGAGAGATCGTCGAGCTCGGTGAGCAGATCGAGTACAAAGCCGGCTGAGCCGAGGTACGTGTCGGTGTGGATGTCGGGCATGGTCTCGACCGACCAGTCGCCGCGCGCGTTGACCAGCTCGCGAATGCGGTCGGCGCGATGTGGAGCAGCGAACTCGACACCGAGCCCTGCCGCGAGCTCGCGTGCGTTGGCCATCACCGCCGGACCGTGTACGTCGGCACGCGGCATCGGGTCGTGCCAGCCGTCCCACTGGTGAGCGGGCTCCCACGCGGGTACGACTCGCAGCATGTTCTCGCGTGGCCGGCGCGGTACGACCCCCGCGGTCCGGTGCAGCAGTCCGCCGGAGGTGTCGGCGGCCATCACCACGTTCACCGGCTCGACCCAGTCGTCGAAAGCCGCGTCCACATCTCGTACCGAAGTTGCCCGCAGCAACCGAGGCAACACCTCGAACCCCAACCGCCCGGTCACCCGAGGCGGGTACCTCAAGGAGATCGCGCCCGCCGAACCGCCCGCCGCCGCAGGCGGATGATCGGCAGTGCTGATGATCGGGCCGCGGTCCGTCTCGATCACCTCGACCTCGACCGATTCGCCGCCCGCGACCTCCACCTGCTCGGTGTGCGTGGACGCCGTCGCCCACCCCTCCGGCCCCAGCGCCTCGACCCCACCCGCAGTACGCCGAAGCTGCTCCGCGAACAGGTCCTGATAATCCGCCATCGCGTTCGTGATCGCCCACGCAACGCCCCCGGCGTGACCGAAGTGCGCGATCCCCGGGATGCCAGGCACCGCCAACCCGAGCACGTCGAACTCCGGGCACGTCAACCGGACCTGTTGATAGATCCCAGGGCTCTCGATGTACCGATGTGGATCGCCCGCGAGGATCGCCTGCCCGCTCGCGGTATGCGATCCGGGGATCAGCCACCCGTTGCTCCCCGACCCGTGCGGCCCCTCCGACGAGAACAGTTCGACCGCCGACTCACCGAGGTGCTCCACCACATGCGTACGCCACAGTTTGCCCGGAAAACCCGCGAACAGAATGTGCACCGCGAGCCAGAGCCCGAGCGGCGCCCACGGATCCCATCGCTCCACCGCCAGCCCGGTCTCGGCGAACTCAGGCGCCCGCGCCGCTCCGCTCGGAAGCGCGTGGTTCACCCCGTCGACGTACGCGGCCACCCACTCCCGCGTCTCCGGATCGAGTGCCTCGAAGCAGCGCCGCGCGGTGTCATCCAGTCGTGCCTGCCGCGCGAACACGTCCCACCCGACCGCCTCCGGGCCGAGGAACGCGGCGGTGGTGCCGAGACTCCGCCGCCGCTCGTACTCGATCTGCCAGGCCCGGTCCCGGGCCGCGTTCACGCCCTGCAGGTACGCCAGCGCGAGCGGATCCCCGGCCCGCAGGTGCGGTACGCCGTACGCGTCCCGGAACACTCTCGCGTTCACCAGCAGTCCCCCACTTCATCAAGTTAGGCTCGGCTAACTTACGCAGCGGCAACCCGGCAGGCAAGTGCAATATGCTCAGTCGGGTGATCAGGCCACTCGACCTCACCGACCGTGCGCTCGCCGAGCGACTCCTGCAGATCCAGCACGCCGCGTACGCGGTGGAGGCCGAGCTGATCGGCTTCGACGGCATCCCGCCCTTGCAGGAGGATCTGGCCGGCTTGATGGCGTCCAAGGAGCACTGGCTCGGCCGGTACGAAGACGAGCAGCTCGTCGGCGCCGTCGCGTACGAACTGCCGGATGCCGACACGGTCGAGATCTCCCGCCTGATCGTCGACCCCGCGTACGCGGGCCGCGGTCACGGCAAGGCGCTTCTCGATCACCTGGACCAACTCGAGCCACGCCGGTTCAGCCTGGTCTCGACCGGTACGGCGAACGGTCCCGCGGTGACGCTGTACACGTCCCGCGGCTACACGCCGACCGACCGGTTGGAGATCGCGCCCGGCGTCTACCTCACCCAGTTCAGTCGCGCGTCCTGACCTGCTCGAACGCGTAGTAGATCGCCAGCAGGAACGCGATCAGCAGCGTCACCTTCGCGGACAGGAACGAGACTCCGATCATCGCCGCGTAGAACAGCGTGCCGAGTGAGTACCGGAGCACCGATGCCCGCACCTGCGGTCTGCTCATCTCGTGTTCGACCAGCTTGTTACGCAGGACATACCACCAGATCAGGCTGAACGCGATCGCCGCCAGCGTCAGGTTCGTGCTGTAGACGGCGGCCGCGACATGCGCGTTCGTCGACTCGTCCTTGAGATGTTCCGCGAACATGCTGGTCGGGAACGGCAGCAGGGTCACCCACAAAAGCAGGAACAGGTTGAGGAACATCAACCCGCGATCGGTTCGCTCGATCTGCCGGAACAGCGAGTGGTGGTTGACCCACATGATGCCGAGGACCGCGAAGCTGGCCAGGTACGCCGCGAACTGCGGCCATTCATGCAGCAGCGCTGGCCACAGCTGCCGGCCCTCGGCGAGCACGGGTGCGTGCAGTTCGAGGACCAGCAGCGTGATGGCGATCGCGAAGACGCCGTCACTGAACGCTTCCAGCCGGGACGTCTCGGCAAGGTCGGACTGATTGCTCACGGCCACACAGTCTGAACCAGCCAGGTCAGTTGGTCGAGAGAGATGCCGCGACCCAGCTGATCGCCGGTAGCGTAATCGTGAGTTTGCCGTCGGCCAGCCGGGTGTCCAGCGGCTTGGCGGTGACACGGTCCGGGTCGCCGGCGGTGTTGGTCGCGGTCAGATCCTCGTCGTGGATGACCACGGCCTCGTCGACGGTGGTGACCCCGCTGCGGCTGACATCCACGGTGATCTCGACCGGGGCTTCGGTTGAGCGGTTGGTGGCGAAGATCGACAGGCGGCCGGCGTCGTACGTGGCGACCGCGTCGACGGCCGGGATCGCGCCGTACCGCGCGGTGCTGATCGTCGGCGAATCGGTCTCGACGCGTAGTACCTGACCGGTCGCGAGCCGGGAGGTGATCGCGAACGGATGGAACGTCGTCTGCCGCCACGCGGCGCCGCCGGGCTCGGTCATGATCGGGGCGATCACGTTCGCGAGCTGAGCCAGGCAAGCGACCCCGACCCGATCGCTGTGCCGGAGCAGCGAGATCAACAGGTTGCCGACGACAACGGCATCGGTGACGTTGTACTGGTCCTCGATCCGCCGCGGCGCAACCTCCCACTGGTCGGCCGGACCGTCCGTGCAGCGCGACCGGTCCGAGTACCAGACGTTCCACTCGTCGAACGAGATGCCGATCTTCTTGCTGCTCTTCAGCTCCGCGCCGACATGATCAGCGGTCGCGACGACCGACTCGATGAAGTGGTCCATGTCCACAGCGGACGCGACGAACGATGCGGTGTCGCCGTCCTCGTTGCCGTAGTACGCGTGGCAGGAGATGTACTCGACGTACTCGTACGTCTCCCGCAGTACGTCCCGCTCCCAGGTCCCGAAGAGCGGCATCTTCGACGATGACGAACCGCAGGCGACCAGTTGGAGATCCGGCTCGATCATCCGCATCGCCCGCGCGGTCTCGGCCGCCAGCCGTCCGTACTCGGTCGGTGTCTTGTGGCCGACCTGCCACGGGCCGTCGAGTTCGTTGCCCAGGCACCAGAGCTTGATCCCGTACGGCGCCGCGCCGTGCTGCTCGCGAAGGTCGGAGAGCGTCGTCCCGCCGGGGTGGTTGGCGTACTCGAGCAGATCGAGCGCTTCCGGTACGCCGCGGGTGCCGAGGTTGATCGCCATCATCGGCTCGACGCCGGCCTTGGCGCACCAGCGGCTGAACTCGTCCAGCCCGAACTCGTTCGTCTCGATGCTGTGCCAGGCAAGGTCGAGCCGCCGCGGCCGCTCGTCCCGCGGGCCGACGCCGTCCTCCCAGCGGTAGCCGGAGACGAAGTTTCCGCCGGGGTAGCGGACGACGGACGCGCCCAGCTCGCGGGTCAGTTCCAGGACGTCCTTCCGGAAGCCGTCCTCGTCGGCGGTCGCGTGGCCGGGCTCGTAGATGCCGGTGTAGACGCACCGGCCCATGTGCTCGACGAACGTTCCGAAGGTGCGGCGGTTCACCGGCGCGATGGTGAACGCGGGATCGATGGTCAGAGTGGCAGCAGGCACCAGGTTGCTCCTGTCGGCTGTGCTTCGGGACGGATCTACATCGGTGTACTACATCGGTGTAGAAAGGATGCCCGGACGGTTCCGGAGGGTCAAGGGGTCAGTTCGCGCCGACGGTGGATTCGCGGGCGTGCAGCGCGTACGGGGCGACCAGCTCGCGATGTTCGGAGGTGTCGCCGGCCATCCGCTGGACCAGCAGCTCGACGGCGGTCCGGGCGATGTGGACGCGGTTCGGGTCGACCGTGGTCAGGGTCGGCGTGCTGTAACTGGCCTCGTCGATGTTGTCGAAGCCGGCCACCGCGACATCGTCCGGGATGCGGATGCCGCGCGCGGTCAGCGCCCGGATCGCACCCAGTGCGAGCACGTCGTTCAGGGCCAGTACGGCATCGAACCGCTGCCCGCTCGCGAGCAGCTCCGCGATCGCGTCCGCGCCGCTCGACCGATGCCAGCTCCCGCCGGAGACCGTCAGCTCAGTCGGCACCGGGACGCCGTACTCGGTCAGGGTCTCGGCGTACGCGTCGTACCGGATCGCCGCCGTGCCGATCTTCTCGCCGGGGCGTACGCCGATCACCGCGATCCGCCGCCGGCCTTGATCGAGCAGATGCCGGACGACCGCCTTCGTACCCTCGACGTTGTCGATCATCACGTGATCGACCGGGCCGTGGAAGATCCGCTCGCCGAGCAGCACCATCGGGGTCGAGGTGTTCAGCTCGTCGACATCCTCCGGGCCGAGACCGAGCGGGCTGTAGAGCAGGCCGTCGACCAGGTGGCCGCGCGGCCGGGCGAGCGCGGTCAGCTCGCGTTCGCGGTCGGCGCCGGTGGTTTCGATCATCACCGTCAGGCCGTGTTCGCCCGCGGCGGCAATGGCGGCGTCGGCGAGCTCGGCGAAGTACGGGTTGGTCAGCTCCGGTACGGCCAGCGCGATCACGCCCGTACGCCCGGACTTCAGGTTCCGCGCGGACAGGTTCATCCGGTAGCCGAGGGCATCGATCGCGGCCAGCACCCTGGTCCGGGTCTCGGCGCGGATGTACGGGTAACCGTTCATCACGTTCGAGACCGTCTTCGGTGAGACCCCGGCCTCCCGCGCCACGTCGCGCATCGTCACGGCCACGGCAACTCCCCACTCATGGGACGCCACGGTAGTGCACGGCGCGTGAGCGGGGCGTCAGCCGTCGGTCGGCTCGGCAGCGTCGCCGGTGGACGCGTGGGGTGGGCGGCGCGGTGGGTTGGGCTGTGGGCCGGCCGAGGTGCCGCCCGGGTGCTCAGGAATGCGCGGCTCGTCGTCGGGGTCGAGCTCGACCCCTTCCTCGCGCAGCGTCTCGTCGACGGCGGGGTCCATCTCGTGTCCGGGGTGTGGCAGGCCGGGCCGGTCGAAGCTCATCGCATCCTCCCAAGGGCAAGACTTCCGGTACCCACGATACGTATTGTTAAATAGTAACCACGTTCTGTAGCATAACTGGCGAAAACCTTCCTTTCCGTTCCGCGCCCCCGGAGGTAATGATGGTTCGACGCTTCAGCCTGCTCGGTCTCGCCGTGGCCCTGGCCGGTCTGACCCTGGTAGTACCGCTCCGAAGTTCGCAGGCCGCCGAGCTGGCCGGCCCGACCGCCGATCAGCTTCGCGCCCGGGCAACGTGCGCTTCGCAGCTGTCCAACGGGAAGTACGCCCCAGATGACGGCGATTCGCGGACGATCAAGGTCTGCAAGACCGGCACCGCGGTGCATTGGACAGCCGACCTGGACATCGACTGCGACGGTCAGCGTACGACGCAGTGCAGCGAGAACACCGATCCTTCGTTCCAGCCCGACACGTCGTTCCATCAGTCCGACGGCCGGCCGCTGAACTCCGCCGGGTTGCCGTTCATCGTCGTACCGCTGCCGAGTTCGGTCTGGGACTACCACACGGCCGGGATCGGTGGCGCGACCGTCGCCGCGGTCGTGTACCAGGACAAGGTCGCGTACGCGGTCGTCGGTGACGAAGGACCCACCGGCATCATCGGCGAGGGTTCGTACAAGCTGGCCCAGCAACTCGGCATCAACCCGAACCCGTCGTCCGGCGGAATCGACGGCGCGGTCGTCACGTACATCCTCTTCCCCGGCGTCACCGCGTCCCCGATCGAATCCACCACCGACATCACCACCAAGGCCCAATCCGCCGCCACCGACTTCGTCCAGTAACCCCGACTTTGAGAAGCCACCGCGCGTTCCCCGGAACCAAAAGTGCGCGGTGGCTTCTCAAAGTAGGTCCGTAGGGTGGGGGGATGGAGAGCGCGGAGTGGGCCGGGTTGTGGGATGCGGAAGCGGGGTGGTTGAACACTGCCTCGTACGGGCTGCCGCCGCGGGTGGCGTGGGAGGCGTTGCAGGCCGCGCTTTCGGACTGGCGGGTCGGTGCGACCAGTTGGGAGCCGTGGGACGAGTCGACCACGCGGGCGCGGGCCGCGTTCGCGCGACTGATCGGCGCGGACGCCGCGGACGTGTTCGTCGGCAGCACGGTCTCCGCCGCGCTGGTGCCGATCGCCGCCGCGCTGCCGGACGGAGCGCGAGTCCTGACCGATGATGTCGAGTTCACGTCGAACGTCTTCCCGTGGCAGGTGCACGCGGACCGTGGCGTCGACGTGATCGCCGTACCCGGTGATGACGTGATCGCGGCGATCCGCCCGGGCGTCGACCTGGTCGCGGTGAGCGCGGTGCAGTCGTCGACCGGTGCCGTACTGGACCTGGCGAAGGTTGTTGCCGCGAGCAAGGAAATTGGCGCGCTGGTGGTGGTCGACGCGACCCAGGCGGTCGGCTGGCATCCGATCGACGTGGCGGGGGTCGACGCGCTGATCTCGCACAGTTACAAGTGGTTGATGTCGCCCCGCGGCGCCACCTTCGGGTACCTGTCGCCGCGGCTGCAGGAACGCTGCCGGCCAGGCGCCGCCGGGTGGTACGCCGCCCGCGACGTGCACGGGTCGTACTACGGGACGGCGATGGACCTTGCTCCCGGCGCGCGACGGTTCGACCAGTCGCCCGCGTGGTTCTCGTTCGTCGGAGCGGCGCCGGCGCTCGAACTGATCGAGCAGATCGGCGTCAGCACGATCAACCGGCACAACCTCGCGCTGGCGAACGAGTTCCGTGACGGTCTCGGGCTGGCGCCGTCGAACAGCGCGATCGTCAGCACCAGCCTGCCCGGCGCCGAGGAGGCGTTCGCGGCGGCCGGCATCCGGGCGGCGGTCCGGGGCGGGAAGCTGCGCGCGTCTTTCCACATCTATTCCACCCAGGACGACGTCCACCGGGCACTGGACGCCCTCAAACCGCTGCTGCACTAGATCCGGGTTAAGGTGCCGCGTATGGGTGCTGGACTGAGTATCGGGCAGGTGGCGGAGCGGACCGGGTTGAGCGTGCACGCGCTCCGGTTCTACGAGCGCGAGGGCCTGCTCGCGGACCCGGTACGACGCGAGTCGAACGGGCGGCGGGTTTACACCGAGGACGACGTCGAGTGGCTGGACATGTGCATCAAGTTCCGCTCGTCGGGGATGCCACTGGACACCATCCGCCAGTACACGGACCTGGTCCGGCAAGGGCCGGGCAACGAGGCGGATCGGCTCGCGCTGTTGCGCGGTCATCAGGATTACGTGGCCGCGCAGATCCAGGAGCTCACCGAGTGTATGAACGTGATCACGCACAAGGTGACCGTGTACGCGCAGCATCTCGAGGACGGGAGCGCGGCGTGTTTGTGGGTGACGCCGGCCAGCCAGGCCGGTGCCAGCGAGGCGTCCTGACGGTCAGGTGGTCACGCGGTCCGGGCGGCTGTAGACGTTCAGGTTGCCGTTGCGGATGAAACCGGCCAGCGTCAGACCCGATTCAGCCGCGAGATCGATTGCGAGGGAACTCGGCGCCGACACCGCGCCGAGGACCGGGATGCCCGCCATCACCGCCTTCTGCGCCAGCTCGAACGAGGTTCGGCCGGACACGATCAGGATCAGACCGCGCGCTGGTACGTGACCGTTCAGCAGCGCCCACCCGATCACCTTGTCGACGGCGTTGTGCCGGCCGACGTCCTCGCGTACGACGAGCAGGTCGCCCGCGGGAGTGAACAGTCCGGCCGCGTGCAATCCGCCGGTACGGTCGAACACCTGTTGCCGTTCACGCAATGCATCCGGGAGGACGGCCAGCACTTCGTACGCGATGGTTGTGGTGTCGTTTGCGGGGGAGTGTCGGGTCTTCGTCCGTACCGCGTCGAGGGACGCTTTGCCGCAGACACCGCAGGAGGAAGTGGTGTAGAAGTTGCGCTCCACGCCGGTGCTGGGTGGCGGGACGTGCGGCGCGAGGGTGACGTCGAGGACGTTGTACGTGTTGCGGCCGGCGTCGTCGAAAGAGTCGCAGTAGCGGGCGAGGCGGAGGTCGTCGGCGGTTCCGATCACGCCTTCGGTGTGGAGGAATCCATGCGCGAGCTCGACGTCGTGACCCGGCGTACGCATCGTCACTGCCAGCGGTACGCCGCCGACGCGTAGCTCCAGCGGTTCCTCAACCGCGATCGAGTCGGCGCGGGCGCGTACTTCGCCGGCGACTACCCGGCTGACGGATCGCCGGGCGATCAACCGGCCCATGGTGTCGTTCCGGCCGAGGTCAGGAGGCGGGCGGCGATGGCTTTGGTGGGGCCGGGGGTGACGACGGCGAGGGCGTCGGCCGTGGCGGGGCCGCGGAGCATGGCGGAGCCGTCATGGCCGATGGGTACGGCGCCGTCGGGGGTGAGGCGTACGGGTACGAGGCGGGTGCTGGTTGGGTGGCAATGTACTCCGCCGGGGATGGCGATCTGTGGGAGCTCGGCGAGGGGGAGGCCGCGCATTCGGGCGATGGCTGCAACACCCAGGGTAAGGAACGCGACCAGTGCGGCGAACGGGTTGCCTGGTAGGCCGAGAATGAGCCGTCCGTCTGGGAGCTGCGCCAACGCTTGTGGGTGCCCTGGGCGGCAGGCGACGCCGTCGACTACCAGCTCAGCTCCAAGTGCGGTCAGTGCTTGTCGCAGGTGGTCTGCTGGGCCGGCGGCTGAGGAGCCTGACACCAGTGTGAGGTCGGCTTGGCTCTCTCGTAACCCTCGGGTCAGCTCGTCCAGCGAGTCCCCCAGGTGGTTGATCCCAGCTGGGAGGTGGGCGCCGGCTTGGGTGATCAGGGCGGGAAGCATCGGGCCGATGGCGTCGCGTACTTGGCCAGGGCCGGACGGTCCTTGATGAACCAGCTCGTCACCGGTGATGAGAGCGGCGACAGTTGGCTTGGGGATCACGGTCAGCCGATCAAGCCCAACCGTCGCAGCCAACCCAACCACCGCCGGACCGACAACCACCCCCGCCGAAAGCAACTCATCCCCAGCCCAACACTCCTCACCCACCCGCCGAATGTGATCCCGCACGGGCGCCCGTGGAGGCGCGGCGCCGGCCGTCACCCCGCCCGTGCCGCGGGCCGGTCCGCCCTCCTCTCCCATCCGCTCAGAAGGTGGTGAGGTGCGGGTCAAGTGGTTGCCGGTGTGTAGTGCTTGTTCTGAGGGGATTACTGCTGTGGTTCCGGTGGGGACTGTGGCGCCGGTGACGATAGTGGTGGCTTGACCCTCGGTCAGTTCGCCGGGGTCGGTTGCGCCGGCGGCTACGTGGTGGGTTACCTGCCAGGGTCCGGGACCGCAGACGGCGTACCCGTCCATCGCCGACCGGTCAACCGGTGGGACCGCGACTGGGGAGATGAGGGGAACGGCCAGCACGCAGCCGATCGTCTCGCTTAGGTCGAGCGAAACGGCAACTCCAGGACGACCGGCGGCGTGCGCCAGCTCGCGGGCCGCGTCCCAAGAGACGTGGCCTGAGTGAGAAAGGCCCGGGTTGGAGTGAGGTGTGTCCTGGGGGCCGTCCACGCGATCACCCTGGCTGAGCAGTCGCGGGTTGTCCAGTCGGCTGGTCACGAGCCGGCTTGCAGGTGGTGGGCGGCCTGGGCAGCGGCGGGAGCGAGATCCGGACCACCCGACCTGGCGTACTCGATCAGCGCGCTCTTCATCCGCGGATCCCACGTCACCCGCAGGTGGTTGGCGATCGCCGTGGCCGCCTCCGCCGGCGCACGATGCGCGAACTGCGCCGCGATCTCGTTCGCCAACCGCACGTACGGCGGCACTCCCGAACTCATCACTTGCCTCCAGCAACAACTACTTCAGGAACAGCAGCGACTGAGGTCGGAACGAGATCCACTTGCACCGCGGTGACCTTGTATTCGGGGCAGTTCGTCGCCCAGTCCGAGTTGTCAGTGGTGACGACGTTCGCGCCACTCACCGGATGGTGGAACGTCGTGTAGCAGACCCCGACCGGCATCCGGTCCGAGATCTTCGCGCGCAGTTCGGTCCGCCCGACCCGGCTGGACAATGCGATCAGATCGCCGTCGGTCACCCCGCGTACTTCGGCGTCATGCGGATGCAGTTCCAGTACGTCCTCGGAATGCCAAGCCACATTCGCCGTCCGCCGCGTCTGCGCCCCGACGTTGTACTGCGAAAGAATGCGCCCGGTCGTCAGAATCAACGGGAACTTCCGGGTCGACCGCTCCGAGGTCGGCACGTAAACGGTCTCCATGAACCGGCCTTTGCCGCGGGTGAATTCGGCCGAGTGCATGATCGGCGTACCCTCCGGATGGTCCACGTCGCAAGGCCATTGGATCGAGCCGAGTTCGTCCAGCCGATCGAAAGACACCCCGGTGAACGTCGGCGTGGTCAGTGCGATCTCGTCCATGATCCGCGCCGCCGACTCGTACTGCATCGGGTACCCCATCGCCTGCGCGATCTCGCAGATGATCTCCCATTCCTGTTTGCCGGTTCGCGGTGCCATGATCGGCCGGACCCGGTTGATCCGCCGCTCGGCGTTCGTGAACGTGCCGTCCTTTTCCAGGAACGAGGTCCCGGGCAGCAACACGTGCGCGAATTTCGCGGTCTCGTTGACGAACAGGTCCTGCACCACCAGCAGTTCCAGCGCGCCGAGCGCCGCGAACACGTGCTGGGTGTTCGGATCGGACTGCGCGATGTCCTCGCCCTGCACGAACAAGGCCTTGAACGAACCGTCGATCGCCGCGTCGAACATGTTCGGAATCCGCAGCCCGGGTTCGTTCAGGATCGGCGTACCCCACAACTGCTCGTAGATCTCACGGACATCGTCGTTGGAAACATGCCGGTAGCCGGGCAGCTCGTGCGGGAACGAACCCATGTCGCACGAACCCTGGACGTTGTTCTGGCCGCGCATCGGGTTCACGCCGACGCCCGGCCGGCCGATGTTCCCGGTCGCCATCGCGAGGTTCGCCATCCCCATCACCATGGTCGAGCCCTGGCTGTGTTCGGTGACGCCGAGACCGTAGTAGATCGCCGCGTTGCCGCCGGTCGCGTACAGCCGCGCCGCCGCGCGGATCTTGTCCGCCGGTACGCCGCAGATGTCCGCGACCGCCTCCGGGCTGTGCTCCGGTTGTGCGATGAAGGTTTCCCACGCCTCGAAGTCCTCGCACCGGCTCGCGACGAACTCCCGGTCCACCAGTCCTTCCGTCACCACCACATGCGCCAAGGCGTTGACGATCGCGACATTCGTACCCGGCCGGAGCTCCAGGTGGTACGCGGCCTCGACATGCGGCGTACGCACCAGGTCGATCCGTCGCGGGTCGATCACGATCAGTTTCGCGCCTTGCCGAATGCGTTGTTTCATTCGCGATCCGAAGACCGGGTGCGCGTCGGTCGGGTTCGAACCGATCACCAGAATCACGTCGGATTCGTCGACGGAACGGAAATCCTGCGTGCCGGCGGATTCGCCGAAGGTCTGTTTCAGTCCGTACCCGGTCGGTGAATGACAGACCCGCGCGCAGGTGTCGACATTGTTGTTCCCGAACACGGCGCGAACCAGCTTCTGGACCGCGTACACCTCTTCGTTGGTCGTCCGCGACGAGGTGATCGCGCCGATCGACCCTTGCCCATGCGCCGCCTGGATCTCCCGCAATCGCCGGGCGGTGAACGAGATCGCCTCCGGCCACGAGACCGTCCGCCACGGGTCGGAGATCTTGTCCCGCACCATCGGCTCCAGCACCCGGTCCGGGTGACTCGCGTACCCGAACGCGAACCGCCCTTTCACACACGAGTGTCCTTCGTTCGCGCCGCCGTTCTTGTACGGCACCATCCGCACCAGTTCGTCGCCGCGCAACTCGGCCTTGAACGAACAGCCGACCCCGCAGTACGCGCACGTCGTCAGCACTGTCCGCGTCGGCATCCCGAGCTCGACGACCGACTTCTCCTGCAGCGTCGCGGTCGGACAGGCCTGCACGCACGCGCCGCAGGACACGCAGTCGGAATCGAAGAACGATCCGCCGGCACCGGCCGCGACCTTCGAGTCGAAGCCACGCCCTTCGATCGTCAGCGCGAGCGTTCCCTGTACTTCGTCACACGCGCGGACGCAGCGCGAGCACGCGATGCACTTCGATGCCTCGAAATCGAAGTACGGGTTGGACGAATCCGTTGGTAGATCCAGATGATTCGCGCCGGCGTCGACACCCGAGCCGTACCGCACTTCGCGCAGTCCGGTGACGCCGGCCATGTCCTGCAACTCGCAGTCGCCGTTGGCCGAGCAGGTCAGGCAGTCGAGCGGGTGATCGGAGATGTACAGCTCCATCACGCCGCGGCGCAGTTTGCCGAGCCGCTCGTTCTGGGTGCGTACGACCATGCCCGCCGCGACCGGCGTCGTACACGAAGCGGGCGTGCCGCGGACGCCGTCGATCTCGACCACGCACAACCGGCACGACCCGAACGCCTCCAGGTTGTCGGTCGCGCACAGTTTCGGTACGTCCACACCGGCTTCCTTCGCCGCGCGCAGGACCGAAGTACCCGGTGGGACCCGCACTGCTACGCCGTCGACGGTCAGCTCGACGGTGGCGGCACCGGGGCGGGCCGGCGTACCGAAGTCAGGTTCCTTCAGCAGCGTCATGCGTGGAAGTCCTCTCCGAAGTGGCGGACGGCACTGCGTACCGGCATCGGGGTCAGGCCGCCCATCGCGCAGAGCGAGCCGTCGGTCATCAGTTCGCACAGGTCGTCGAGCAGGACCAGGTTCCGCGCCCGGTCGCTACCGGCGGTGTCGGTCATGATGCGGTCGATCGTCTCCACGCCGCGGACCGCGCCGACCCGGCACGGGGTGCACTTCCCGCACGACTCGGCCGCGCAGAACTCGAACGCGAACCGGGCCATCGCCGCCATGTCCACGGTGTCGTCGAACACCACGATCCCGCCGTGCCCGACCATCGCGCCGGCGGCCGCGAACGCCTCGTAGTCCATCGGCAGCCCGAACTGCTCGACCGGAAGGTACGCGCCGAGCGGGCCGCCGACCTGTACCGCGCGCACCGGCCGGCCGGACGCGGTACCGCCGCCGAAGTCGTTGACCAGTTCGCCGAGGGTGATCCCGAACGCGGTTTCCACGATGCCGCCGCGGGCGACGTTTCCACCCAGCTGGAAGACGCTGGTTCCGAGCGAGCGGCCGGTTCCGTACGCGGCGTACTTTACTGCGCCGTCCGCGAGAATCGCCGGAATCGTTGCCAATGACAACACGTTGTTCACCACGGTCGGGCGGCCGAAGAGTCCTTGCAGAGCAGGGATCGGAGGTTTGGAGCGAACCATTCCGCGTTTGCCTTCGAGGCTTTCGAGCATGGAGGTTTCCTCGCCGCAGATGTACGCGCCGGCGCCGACCCGTACCTGCAGGTCGAAGCCGAAACCGGAGCCGAGGATGTCCGGGCCCAGCCAGCCTTCCGCGCGCGCCCGTTCGATCGCGGTTGTCAGGGTTGCCACCGCATCGGGGTACTCCGAGCGGAGGTACACGTAGCCTTCAGCGGCACCGACGGCGTACGCGGCGATGGTCATGCCTTCGATCAGTGTGAACGGATCGCCTTCGATCAGCATCCGGTCGGCAAAGGTGCCGGAGTCGCCTTCGTCGGCGTTGCAGCAGACGAACTTCAGGTCCGCTTCGGCGCCGAGTACGGTCCGCCACTTGATCCCGGTGGGGAAGCCGGCGCCACCGCGTCCGCGCAGGCCCGATTCCACCACTGCTTCGACAACCTCCGCCGGCGGCAGCTCCAGTGCGGCCCGAAGCCCCTTCATCCCACCGTGTGCGACGTAGTCGGTGGTCGAGATCGGGTCCACCACGCCGACCCGCGCGAACGTCACCCGCTGCTGCTTTGCCATCCAGGGCAGCTCGTCCACCAGCCCAAGGCACCCGGCGATTGATGGCGAGCCGGTGAGCATGCCGGCGGCGATCAGGCCGTCGACGTCCTCAGGGGCGACCGGTCCGTAGCCGACTCGTCCCTCGGGGGTCTCCACCTCCACCATCGGTTCGAGCCACAACATTCCCCGCGAGCCGGTGCGTACGATCTCCACCTCCGCCGCCTGCGCGGCGATCCGCTCGGCGACCTCGTCCGCGCCGACCGACCGCGCCGCCGAGTCGCAAGAAACAAACACCCGGCCGGCCGGACGAGTACCCGGCGCGGGAGTGGATGAGGGGTCGGCTGGACGAGTACCCGGCGCGGGAGTGGATGAGGGGTCGGCTGGACGAGTACCCGGCGCGGGAGTGGATGAGGGGTCGGCCGGCTCGGCGTCATGGGTCATCGGGCGTCTCCCAGGAGGGCGTCCAGGCGGGTGGGGGTGACTCGGCCGTGGAGTTTGTCGCCTACTTGTACGGCTGGGCCGAGGGCGCAGTTGCCGAAGCAGTACGTCTGTTCGAGGGTCAGACGGTTGTCGGCCGTGGTTTCGCCGAAGCCGCAGCCGGTCGTCGCCTGGGCGTGGGCGGCCAGGGCGACCGCGCCCACCGAGCGGCACGCCTCGGCTTGGCAGATGGTCACGGTCGTGCGGCCGGCGGGCGTACGCCGGAAGTCCTTGTAGAACGTGACGACGCCGTGCACCTCGGCGACCGAAAGGTTGAGTACGTCGGCGAGGACCGCGACGTCGGCCGGCGCGACGTACCCGAGCTCCTCCTGCACCGCATGCAGGATCGGGATCAGCGGTCCGCGCAGATCCTGCCGGGCGAGGGCGAGCTCGCGCACTCGCTGGGCGCGCCCGGGGACCGGGACGGGGGCGGCGGCCACGACCTCACTCGTCATGCATACAACATTCCGTCGCGAACCCCGACCCGGTCAAAGCAATGCTCGCTATCAGCCGATAGACACGACCTATCAAGCCCTACCCGGCGATCGCGCCACCCCAGTTGTCGGTGGCGAGGCTGCCCTCGGCGTCGATGAAGAAGCGGTGCTCCAGCGAACCGTCGGCGATGCGGTAGAAGACGTGATGGGCGTCCGGCGTGGACAGCCCGATGGGATCGCCGACGACCACCCCGACTGCTCCCCAGTTGTCGTTCGCCGGTGGATCGATCGTCGGTGACCAGTAGTAATGCAGCAGGTCGCCGTTCTCCTTACGAGCGAACACATGCTGCTGACCCTTGTGGGTAAACGCATGCGGATTGCCGACGAACGGCCCGCCCGCCCAAACATCACCCAGCAACTGCCCCGACCCGTCGTCGAAGAACCGGTGCTGCAACTGTCCCTCGGTGTTCCGGAAGAACACATGATGCTGCGAACCAGTACTGAATCCGGTCGGGTCCGACGCCACGCCGGAGGTGATTCCCCAGTTGTCGTTCGCCGGGTTCTGTCCCGGAATCCAATACCAGTGCTTCAACTCACCATTGGGCCCGCGCCCGAAGATGTGCTGCTGATTCCGGTGGACGAAAGCATGTGGATTCCCGGCAAACGGTCCACCCGCCCACACGCCCGTACTGATCTGATCCGTGCCCTGATCCCAGAACTTGTGTTCCAGATTGCCATGCCTACCTGCCACCAATGGCTGATCGTGTTCTCGCTGCTCCGCGCGAACACGTGCTGCTGACCATTGTGCGTGTACCCGATCGGCCGCCCGGCGAGCTTCGAACTGCCCCAGTTCTGGATCACCTTGTCAGTTGCCGGTGACCACATCAGATTGGTCAGCGTCCCGGTCGCGCCGACCGCGGCCACATGCTGCTGATCGAGATACCGGTACGCCTGTCCCGCGACCCCGCCGCCGTTCGCCATCAGCGCCGCAACATCGGACCGCATCGCGTCGAGGTCGATGAACGACGGGTCGATCTTCCCGGTCGTACTCGTCTCCCGATGCCCGCGCGCGTAACTGGAGTCCCGGCCAAGCTGGGTCAGTACGGCGGCGGTGGCGCGCAACGACGCGTCGTACTGCGCCGCAGTCATCTGCTGATTGACACCGTCGTAGTCGATCTCCCAGCCGATCAGCATCGTGTTGCCGTCACCCGCGGGGATCGGACCGCTCGCCCGCGCCGCGCCGGCGTGATTGCAGCGGTTCGCGGACACGATGTGGAAGACACCGTTGTAGTCGACCAGCGCGTGTGCCAGCGGCCCTTGCAAGTCGGAGCGTCCGTTGATGACGATGTTCAGGGCCGGCGCCGGGTTGCTCGGGCTCGACCGGGCGGCCGTGTGGTGCCACAGCACGCCGAACGGGTTGAACGACCCGGATACGCCACGACCTTGCCAGTTGCCTTCCTCGACGACCTGGACGCCGGCAGATCGCAGTACGTCGGCGAGCCAGGGAATGACGGCCATCAGGTCGGCCTGATCAGGTCGGCGACGCATTCAGGCTTCTTCAGTGCCTGCGCCGGGGGTTGGACCGCCGCGACGGCCACCGTGGCGACCGGGACGGACAGTAGGAGGCGGCGGGAGAGCTTGGGTGTGTGCTTTTGTGAAATGGGCGGCATGACGGCATGACAGCAGCCCTCCTACCGCCCGGCAACAGATGCAATTCAGGTCGAAAGGCCTAGTGCCCCGCGTCGGAGATTCTTTGGCGCTTGCGGCGCCCAGGCACGCACCTCGCGGCGGCGGAGGAACAGCCACGATGGAAAAGCATCGAGGCTGCCCCTCCGCCACCACGATGCACGCACCTGGACACCGCAATCACTCAAACAATCTCCGACGCGGGGCACTAGTAGATTCGTCGCGGGTCCGTACAGCGCGGCCGGGCGATCTTCCAGGTAGGCCCAGTAGCGGTCGCCGTACGACCAGTGCCACCACTCGGTCGGGTAGTTCACCAGCCCGGCGGCCGTGAGTACGTCGGCGAGCAGGGAACGGTTCGTCCGCGCCTCCCGGCTGATGTTGGTGGCCGCGAAGAAGCAGGCGCCGTCGCTCTGCTCCGGGGTCGCGTCGATCGGCGTACCGAGGTCCAGTTCGCCGTTCGCCACGATCAGCGTCAGGTCGACCGCCGCACCCGCGACATGCGGCGCTACCTCGACCGGTGACACGAACCGGCTGGCGAGTACGTGCACGTCCTGATCGGAGATCCCCGGATGCAGCCGCTCCAGCTCGGCGCGGTACCCGTCGTAGATCTCCTGCTGACTCTCGATCGGCCGCAGTCCTTCGCGTACGTGCAACCGAATGCCCGTGGGCAAGAAGGCATCGGCCACCGCGAGCCGGTCCGCGACGCTCTCCCGGGCGAACTGCCGGCCGGTCGTCGCGATGCCACGGGTGAACAGGTCGACCAGTGGCTCGTCGTTCTCGATCGCCGGGATGCGGGTGATCCGCTCGTCGCTCAGCAGGACGGTCATCCGCGCGCCACCGCGGTCCGGATCAGCGTGTCGACGACCTCGGCGTACGACATCCCGGCGGCCGCGAACATCCGCGGAAACTGTGACGCGGGGGTGAATCCGGGGAAGGTGTTGATCTCGTTCACCACCGGTTCGCCGTCGGCCGGGACGAAGAAGTCCACCCGCGCGAGTCCGGCGCAGCCAAGGACCTCGAAGACGTCGAGAGCCGTACGCCGCAACCGCTCGGGCAGTCCGTCCTCCAGCAGCGCGGGTACGGAAAAGCGCGTCCGGCTGCTGTCGTACTTCGCGGTCGCGTTGAAGAACGGCTGCCGCGGATCGGCATGAATCTCCAGCGCGGGCGCGGTTTCGACCCGGCCGTCCGGAAACTCCAGGACTGCCAGGTCGATCTCGCGCCCGGCCATCTCCCGCTCGATCAGTACGTGCCGGTCGATGATCGCCGCGTCCGCGATCGCGGCCTCCAGCGACACCGGATCGATCGCCCGGGTGACCCCGAAGCTGGACCCGCCGTTGACAGGCTTCACGAACAAGGGGAACTCCAACTCGGCGGCCTTGAGCTGCTGGAGCACCAGCTCGGTATCGGTCAGGTCCGCGCCGCGCACCGTGATGCCCGGCGTCACCGGGATGCCGTGCGCGGACAGCAGCGCCTTGGTCAGGTGCTTGTCCAGGCCGATCGCGCTGGCCGCGATTCCGCTGCCTACGTACGGAATGTGGAGCTGCTCGAGGAAACCTTGCAGCCGCCCGTCCTCGCCGCCTTCACCGTGCAGTGCCGGGATCGTCACCTCGCAGGCCTGCAGAATCTCGATCGCTTCGTGCTGACCGTCCGTCCAGTTGCCGTCGGCATCGATCAGCAGCGGAATGGCCGTGTGGCCGAGCAGCTCGACCGCCCTGACAATTCCGTTGCCGCTGGCAATGGATACCGCATGTTCCGGGCTCGCGCCGCCCATCACCACCGCGACCTTCATCGCGTACCCTCCTCGTACCGTCGCGGAACCCGATTGCCGATACCGCAGTAGAGCTCGTGCTCGATCGTGCCGGACCAGTCCGCCCACTCGCGGGCGGTCGGTTCGCCGTCCGTACCGGCGCCGAAGATCGTCACCGGTTCGCCGGGTTCGACGCCGAGGTCACCGGCGTCGACGACGAACTGGTCCATCGCGATCCGGCCGATCACGGGCATCCGTACGCCCCGGCACAGCACGCTCGCCCGTCCGGCCGCGGCGCGCGGGATACCGTCGGCGTACCCGATCGGGACGAGCGCGACCGTGGTGTCCCGATCGGCGACGAAGTCGTGCCGGTACGAAACGCCTTCGCCGGCGCGGATGCGGCGTACCTGCGTCAGTTTGCTGGTCAATCGCATCGCCGGGCGTAATCCGATCCCGAGATCGTCGATCCCGTACAGGCCGGCGCCGATCCGGACCAGGTCGGTGTCCGGTGCGTCCAGCGTGATCGCGCCGGCCGAGTTCGCCAGGTGGACGACGCTCGGCCGCAGCCCGGCGCGGCGGGCGAGACTCACCCCGGTCCGCAGGAACTGGAGCTGCCGCTCACTCTGCACGGCATCGGCGGAGTCACCGTGCGAGAGGTGCGACCAGATCCCGCGGACCGTGACGGCGCCGAGCGCCTCATAGTGCGCCGCCATTCGGGTGAGCTCGATCCATTGATCCGGCGCGCTGCCGGATCGGTGCAGGCCGGTGTCCAGCTTCAGCTGTACGAATGGCACGGCTGATACGACTTGCTGGAGTTCGGCAACGGTCGAAACGCTGACGTCCACGCCCGCGTCACTGAGCAGCATGAGTTCCGACGCGTCGTACAGCCAGGTCAGGATCGGTACGGTCAGCCCGGCCGCGCGCAGTTCCAGTGCTTCACCGGCATGCGCGACGCCGAGCCAGGTCGCGCCGGCGTCGAGCGCCGCGCGAGCCACCGGTACGGCGCCGTGCCCGAAGCCGTTGGCCTTGACCACGGCCAGGACCTCCTGCGGTACGCGCCGCCGGAAGGTCCGGACATTGTCGCGGATGGCGGACAGGTCGACGACTGCCTCCGCCAGGGCGGTGATCCCGTCGGTCGCCGGGCGGGGGCGGGACTGAACCAGGTACATGCCAGTCATTGTTGTTTCCGGCAACGATCCCGATCATCGGAGTGCGGACGGATGTCCGCGCGGGCCTCGTACGACCGTGGTATGACGGGCCTCATCCGGTTGAATGAGAGCATCCGCGAGATACTTGGGCCGTGGATGCAACCGATCACCTGAAGGCGTCGCTGGCGGTAGCGGTCGGGCTGAGCAACCTGTTCGGAGCCGAAATGCGCCAGGGCCGGGCGGCGAACGCGCCGACTGCCGAGGCGATCCGGGAGGTACTGCTCCTGACCACCAATCGGCTGCCCGAGGTGATCGTCGACGACTACGCGGCCGGCGGGCGGCTGCTGTACGACGCGTTCAGCAGCCTGCCGGACGTCGATCCAGCGGTCGACCTGGTGAACCGGCTGCTGATCGACACCCAGGCCGCGCCGCGGCTGACGCGGCGGGAGGGCACGCCGTGGCACCTGCACTTCGGCAGCCCGGACGAGGCGCGCGGCTGGCTTGCCGAGTTCGCGACCGCGGCCGCGATGCTGCTGGGCAGCGACGAGAAGGAGCGGCTCCGGAAGTGCGAGGCGGCGCGCTGCGACAACCTGTTCCTCGACTCGACCCGGAACCGGACCCAGCGGTTCTGCTCAACGGCCTGTCAGAACCGGACCAAGGTCGCCGCTCACCGGGCGCGGACAGCCTGACCCGGTCACCATCGTTGCTTCCGCTTGCCACCCGAGCTTGCGGTACAGGTGAAAGCCGTCGGTCGTCGCCATCAAGATCCCGGTCCGCGCGCCACGATCGAGCGCCCGGGCTGCCAGCGCGCCCATCACCACATTGCCCAGACCACGCCGCCGGTACGCCGCCTCGGTTTGGATGTCGTGCATGATCGCGTCCGTACCAACGATCGCCATCATCCCGTGGGCGGCGACGATCCCGTCGACATACACGCGTACGTACTCCAACGGGCCGTCGCTTTCATCCGCGGCCGTGCGCTGTGGGTGGGCGGTCAGGTCGATCGACATCAGCGTTTTGTGCTCGTCGAACGGGCGTACGCCGGCCGCCGCCAGCTGGGACGCGATGTCATCGCCGTGGTGGGTCGTGATCGTCAGCCAGTGGTCCGGCGGTAGGTGCTTGGCCAGGCGATCGACGACGGCCGGATCGTCGTCGCGCGCGAACAGTTCGCGTTCGCGTCCGGGTAGTGCGAGCACCGCGGCGTACGCGTCGTCGTACTCGATCACCGGCGGCAGTCCACGGCACAACCGCCAACCCGCCAACCATCGCCGCATCAGGTCCATGCCGACGATTGTAACTGTTTATTTCGAGATAGTCAGTTACGGTGCCTGTTCGGTGCCGAGGACGAAGGTCTGGATCGCGACCACGGCGGCGCCGCGGGCCCATTCGCTGAAGTCCGCGGGCTGCAGCACCATCGGCAGTTCCGCCGCGGACGGGTGCCGGTCGGCGTGCAGGGCGGTGAGCAGTTCGCGGTCGGCGACCTCCGCCAGGCGTACGCCCTCGCCGCCGAGCACGACCAGCTCCGGCATGGTGAAGTTCGCGGCCGCGGCGATCAGCTTGCCGAGCGCGCGCCCGGCCCGGCCGATCACCTCACGGGCCGCCGGATCGTCCTTCGCGGCCAGATCGAGCGCTTCGTCGTACTCGACCGGGCGGCCGATCGCCGCGCCTACCTGCTCGGTGATCGCGCCGACGGTGAGCAGACTGAGCGCGCAGCCGCGATGCCCGCGGTCGCAGCGCGGGCCGTCCGGCAGCAACGGGTAGTGACCGATCAAACCGAGCGTGACGTCCGGGCTCTCGACGATCCGGTTGTGCACCACCAGCCCGTACCCGACCCCGGCACCGATCGTCAGCAGGACGAACCGATCCGCGTTGCGCCCGGCGCCGAACCAGTGCGTGGCTTCGGTCAGCGACGTCAGGTCGTTGGTGAGGACGATCGGTACGTCCGTGTGCGCGGCCAAGATGTCGCCGAACGGGACGTCCACCCAGTTCAGGTACGGGCCCCAGCGCACTTCGGAGCCGGCCCCGATCCGGCCACCGAGCGAGATGCCCAGCCCGGTGATCGGCGTACCGGCCGGGACCTGCACGGCCAGCTCGTCGGTCAGCTCCAGGACCAGATCGGCGACCACGGACGGGGTCGGGTCGGTGATCGGGCGTTCCGCGCTCGCGATCACCTCCGCCCGGAGCGTGGTGAGTACGCCGATCGCGGAGTCGCCGGTGAGTTTGATGCCGACGAAATGGTGCGCGTGCGCGTCCAGCTCCAGCGGCTGGGACGGCCGGCCGACGCGGGCGTCGGTGGGACCGCCCTCGACCTCGACCAGCAGGCCGGACTCGACCATCGGTTTCGTCAGCCGGGTCAGACTGCCCGGCGACAACCCCACGCGCCGGGAAAGCTCGGCGCGCGACAGCGGCCCGTCCAGCAGGATCTCCAGCGCCACCTGCCGGGACGGACCCGCCAACGGCCGCCACTCACCCATCCGGTCAGCTTAGGCCTTCGCGCTGCTCGGGGGTTGGTTCAGCCCGGGCGGTGAAACGCCGGGGCCTGACCCGGTCCGCCGTACTGGCCGCACAAGCCCCGGCGTCGGGCCTGTCCTTGCAGTATGCAACGGTTTCGCGGGCCCGGAGCCCGGACAACGGTGTCAGGTTCAGTGCGGGAGCCGGCGGGTGTCGATCAGGTGCTGGGCGACGTCGCGGAGTTTGGTGTTCGTGTCCTGCGAGTACCGCTTGAGGATCGCGAACGCCCGGTCCGCGTCCACGTCGAAGCGTTCCATCAGAATCCCCATCGCTTGCCCGACCAGCTTCCGCGCGTCGACGGCCTGCGCCATCGTCTCTTCCTGCCGCGCCGACGCCACCGCGACCGACGCGTGCTGAGCGAGGATGTGCGCGATCCCTTCCTCGTCCTGATTGAACGCATCCGGCTCCGGGCTGTACAAGCCGAGTACGCCCACGGTCCGTTGCGGTGCATCACCGGTGACCAGCGGCACGTCGAGCACACTGCGTACGCCGAGTGCGGCCACCTTGTCGGCCCATTCCGGCCAGCGTTCGTCGGTGCCGGTGTCGCGGATCAGCACCGTCGTACGGTCCCGGAGCGCAGTGATCAACGGACCACGCTCGGTCGCGATCTGCAGTTCGTACACCTCCGCGACCGTCTGGTCCGTGACCGCCGCGATCTCCGCCTGCGAACCCCGGGTGTACAGCGCGATGCCGGCATACGTGCAGTTCAACGCCTGCAAGGCGAACTGCACGACGGCATCCACGGTCTCGACCACGCCCGGCGCATCATGCAACTCGATCGCCAAACGGGCGAACGTGTCCGCCGAAGCAGCAAGGTCAGACTCAGTCACTGGAGGCTCCAGGGCACAACGAACCAAACGGGCACGCACATCATGCACTACCCACGGTGGACCTAAGGACAGGCAGTGGCGTGGCTCTCGGGAGCGCGATGGCTGGATCTTGTTGAGGTGGGTCGTTTCTGCCGCTGGTGAGGCTCGGGCGGGTGGTTGACGCTGGTGGTTCCCGAGTTGAAGGAGCGGCCATGACCGTACGAACCTCCGCCGTGCTGCGTACGCCGGCCGCCACGCGAGATGCCGCCGTGGCGCATTTCGCCGGGCGGCTTACGTACGAGGTGGACGCGGCCGATGTCGCCGCTGACCTCGGTGCGGGCGTGACCGGGTGGGTGCTGGTCGACAGCCGCAGCAAGGAAAGCTGGGACCAGGGACATGTACCGGGTGCGATTCAGCTGCCGCATCGCGAGATCGCGGACCGGGCGGCGAGCGTCGTACCGGACGGCGTGACGGTGGTGACGTACTGCTGGGGTCCGGGCTGCAACGCCGCGACCCAGGCGGCGCTCGCGTTCGCGCGACTCGGCTATCCGGTCAAGGAAATGATCGGCGGCTTCGAGTACTGGGTCCGCGAAGGCGGCCCGATCGAAACCGCCGCCGGCATCGAACGCCGGCCGTCCGATCCACTGGCCGCGCCGCACGGGATCCCCTGCGCCTGCTGAAGAACCCTGAAAAGTAGAGGTTTTACAAAGGCTGAACTCGCCGTGGTGAAACGCTGACTCTCCGTACGTTAGGCTCGGATCAGTTACCAGGCCGCGAGGCGAGGAGACGATGTGACCGATCAGCCGAGGAACGACGGCGGGCTGGTCGCGCACGGGATCGACACCACCCGCCCGAGCGTCGCCCGGGTGTACGACTACGCGCTCGGCGGCAAGGACAACTACGAGTCCGATCGCGAGCTGTACCGGCAGATCCTCAAGGTCGCGCCGGAGACGCCGGTCTGGGCGAAGGCGAACCGGCGCTGGCTCAGCGAGGTGATTACCTGGCTGACCGCCGATGCCGGTATCCGGCGGTTCATCGACGCCGGGTCCGGGCTGCCGACCGCCGACAACACCCACCAGATCGCCCAGCGGGTGAACGCCGACGCCTCGGTCGTGTACGTCGACAACGACCCGTCCGTGGTCGCGCACGGCCGGGCCTTGCTGCTGGACAACGACCGTACGCAGTTCACCGCCGCCGACCTGACCAAGCCGGACCAAGTGCTCGCGGACCCGGCGATCGCCGCGCTGCTGGAGCCCGGTGAGCCGGTCGCGCTGGTGATGGCGCTGATGCTGCATCACATCTCCGACTACGAAGAGACGCGGGCGATCGCGCAGACGTACGCCGACGCGCTGCCGCCGGGGTCGTACCTGGCGATCACGCACGCCTGCAACCCGGGCGACGGCGGCGACGTGGACGCGATGGTGACCGAGCTGATCGAGAAGGTCCGGCACGCGTTCCCGAACTTGGCCTTCCGGTCGGTCGCGGAGATCTCGTCGCTGTTCAGTGGGTTCGAGCTCCTCGACCCGGGCGTGGTCAAGCTCGGCGACTGGCACGTGCCCGGCGGCCGGGTGGACGAGGACCCGCCGGCCGACGTCCGCGACGCCATCTACGGCGGCGTCGCCCGCAAACCGGCTAGCTGAGGTACTCCGCGTTCCCGCGGATCGCGGCCTCGTACCGCTTGAGGTCCGCGGTGTCGACCTTGTCCGCGATCACGAGTAGCAGCGTCGCGAGCGCCTTGTCCTTCATCCCGGCGGCATGCAGCGTCAGCGCCTTGAACACCCGCAGCGAATCCGACTCCGGGAACTCGGCGCAGGCTGACTTGAAGATCGCGAGCGATTCGTCGTACCGGCCGAGGTTGCGCAACGTGCTCCCGTACTGCAGCAGGCACTTCCGCCGCGTCTCCCCGCTCAGCCCAGGGAGCGCGCGCTCGTAGTACCCGACCGCGGTCTCTTCCTGTCCGGCGGTGTCGTACGAACCACCGACCTCGTACAGCACGTACGGATTGTCCGGGTGCTCGGCCAGCAACTGCTCGAAGAACGCGATCGTCGGTCCCATGTTCGCCCGGTCGCGGCGCGCGAACCCGGCCTCGATCGTCGCGGCCAGCTCCGGTGTCAACTCAGTCGTCACACCACCATCATGCCGCGCCGCGGGCGGATGTTCTGGTTCAGGTGGAAGACGTTCTCCGGGTCGTGGACGGTCTTCAGCGCGACCAGCCGGGCCAGCTTCGCGGGCGGGAAGGCCCGGTTGATCGGGTCGTCGTTGAGCGTGTTCACGTACGCGCCGTGTGCGTACGGTTCCAGCGTCGCCGCGTACGCGCGCAACGCGCCGATCCGATCCTCGTCCTCGGCCGGGTCCTCCCAGCGGGTCGCGGTGACGAACTCGAACCGCGTGTCCCGGTGACTGAACGCGGAATCCGCATCGGGTACGTCCGCGATCGCGCCGCCGTACGCCTGCAGGCTCACGCCGACGTCAGGTACTTGGAGCAGCGCCCGGATCGCCTCGTCGGGCAGTGACTTGAAGTAGTGCCCCTTCCAGTACCGGCGGTAGCGATGTCCTTGGACGTTGTCATCGCGGCTCTGCAGTTCGAGGTACGTGAGCTCGTCGACGCTCTCCTCGGTCGGACCGAGTTCGCGGAAGGCGGGCAGCAGGTCGTACCCACCTTCGCCGACCCAGACGTACCCGACCGTGACCGAGTCCGTGCTCAGACCGGCCGTGCAGGTCGCCTCGCGCGGCGCGTTCGCGTTCAGGTCCCGCCAGCGGCGCAGCACCTCGAAACCCTTCGCCATCGGGTACGTGAACTCGACGCTCAACGCCCGGGTGCCGATGTGATGCAGCTGGAACTCGAAGCTGGTCACGATCCCGAAGTTGCCGCCACCACCGCGCAGGCCCCAGAACAGCTCGGCGTTCTCGTCGGCGCTGGCCCGTACGACGGAACCGTCGGCGGTCACCACCTCGTACGAGATGACGTTGTCGCACGCCAGTCCGAACCGCCGCGCCAGCCAGCCCATCCCGCCGCCGAGCGTCAGCCCGCCGACGCCGGTGTGCGACACGTTCCCCGCCGTGGTGGCCAGGCCGTACTCCTGCGCGGCTCGGTCCAGCTCGCCGAGCAGCGCGCCGCCCTGCACCCACGCCCGCCGCAGCGCCGGGTCGACGCGGACCTCGTGCATCGGGGTCAGGTCGATCATCAACCCACCCTCCGGTACGGCCAGTCCGGCGATGTTGTGCCCGCCGCAGCGGACCGCGATTTCGAGTCCGTTCAGGCGCCCGTACCGGACTGCCGTCACCACGTCCTCGGTGGTGGCGCAGCGCGCGATCGCCGCGGGCCGGCGGTCGACCATCGCGTTCCACACGCTGCGGGCCTCGTCGTAGCCGGCGTCGCCGGCGGTCAGGTAGGTGGTCATCGTTCTCACTCCCATCGGGTTCCGTGCACAACCCTGACAGCGCAGCGGTACTCCGATAAGGTCCAGTTTCGTGAGCCGAATGAGGACCAGTTCCGGCGAACTCCTGGTGGAGCTGCACCGGGACAACGGCGTGCCGCTGCACCAGCAGCTGGAGAGCGGCTTGCGGACCCGGATCCGGTCCGGCCTGCTCCGGGCCGATGCCGTGATGCCGTCCACCCGCGCGCTCGCGCAGGACCTCGGTCTGTCGCGTGGCGTGGTCGTCGAGGCGTACCAGCAACTGGTCGCGGAGGGCTACCTGATCAGCCGGGCCGGAGGCCACACGACGGTCGCGGACATCGCCACCGTCGCATTGGCGCCCGCGGCACCGGCCGCGAGTGGTCCGCCGCGGATCGACTTCAAGTACAGCCGCCCGGACGTGTCCCAGTTCCCGCGCGCGGCTTGGCTGCGCTCCGTACGCCGGGTGCTGAACGAGACGCCGAACGACAGCCTCGCGTATATCGACGGTCGCGGCACGATCGAGTTGCGGACGTCGCTCGCCGACTATCTGAATCGCGTCCGGGGTACGGCGGCCCGCCCGGAGAACCTGTTGATCTGCAACGGTTTCGCGCAAGGTTCCCGCCTGTTGCTGCAGGTGCTGGTGGCTCTGGGGCGCCGGCGGCTCGCGGTCGAGGACCCGTCCGACAACGATCTGAAGGACGTCGCGCGGGCGGCCGGGATGGACGTGGTCGGCGTACCGATGCTGCCGTCCGGGATCGATGTCGACGCACTCGAGCAGTCCGGCGCGGATGTCGTACTCGTGACGGCAGCGCACCAGTTCCCGACCGGCGTGGTCGCGTCGGCCGAGACCCGGGCGGCCCTGGTGGCGTGGGCGAATCGGCATGACGGCCTGGTGATCGAGGACGACTACGACGCGGAATACCGGTACGACCGGGAGCCGATCGGTGCGGTGCAGGGCCTTGCGCCGGATCGGGTCGCGTACGCCGGGACCGCGTCCAAGACGCTCGTGCCCGGGCTGCGGCTCGGCTGGCTGATCCTGCCGTCCTGGTTGGTCGAACCAATGACTACCGCGAAGCTGATGGACGATCGCGGTTCACCGGTGTTCGACCAGTTGGCGTTCGCGGACTTCGTGGCGCGCGGTGAGTTCGACCGGCACCTGCGGCGGATGCGGCCGCGGTACCGGCTGTTGCGGGACACGCTGATCGACCGGTTGGCCGCACGGTTGCCGGAGCTCGAGCCGGTTGGCGTATCGGCTGGGCTGCACGTACTCACTTGGCTGCCGGACGACCTGGACGAGCAGGCAGTGCAGTCGGCCGCCCTGGAGCGTGGGCTCGGCGTGTACGGGTTGGCGCCGTACTGGGACGGGGGATCGGGTCCGGCCGGGCTGGTGTTCGGGTACGGATCGGTGTCGCGGAAGGACGTTGTCGAAGGCATCGATCTGCTCGCGGCCGCGGTCGCGGCGATCCGTGAATGAATAAGTATGCATTTCATTGCAATTCGATCCGAGCGGTTCTAGGCTTGGTGGAGTGATCGCCGCAGCTCGCATCGACGCCCTGATGAACCAAGGCTGGCCCGCCGCGTCCAGCACCGAGCTGGACGGCTGGCTGGTCCGCCGCAACGCCGGCGTCACGCTGCGAGCCAACTCGGTGCTGCCGGCCGGCGCCCCGTTCGACCTCGGCCGCGCCTTGGACTACGTGGAAAACCTGTACGCGGCGCATGGCATCGCGCCGTCCTTCCAGGTCGGTCCGGCGGCCCAGCCGGGCGACCTCGACGCATATCTGGCGGCCCGTGGTTACCAGCTCCGGAACCCGACGCTGGTGCTCTGCGCGACCGTCTCCGAGGTCCTCGCGAACCTCCCCGAGCCGGACGTTGCGGTGAATATATCCGCAGCGCCCGACGATCACTGGATGGATTTCTGGTGGTCGGTCGACGGCCGTGGCGGTTCCGCCGCGCAGGCCGCGGCCCGGCAGATCCTGAACCGCTCCCGCGCGCTGTACGCGGTCATCCCGTCCGGTCCGCCGGTGCGGGCGATCGGCCGGCTCGCGCTGGTCGGCGACTGGGCCGGGCTGTACTGCCTCGCCGTCGACCCGCGCCACCGGCGGCTCGGGCTGGCGCAGGCGATCATCCACGGGTTGTTGCGAAAGGCAACGACGCTGGGAACCGAGCGGGTCTGGCTGCAGGTGGTCGAGAGCAACGCCCCGGCCCGCGCCCTGTACGACCGGCTCGGCTTCCAGGTCGCATCGCGGTACCACTATCGCGTCAAAGCGTGATCCTCTGCTCAGAGCGTGATCTTCTGCAGGTGATCGAGGACGATCAGCTCGGCGCCGGCGCGTTCGACCGACGTACGCAGCGGGGTCAGGTCGGTCCACGGGACACCCGGCTGATCGAGCGGCTTGTCGAAGTCGTCCCAGTGCGTCGCGATCACCTTCCGCACCGGCTTGATGGTTCGCAGCAGCCGGTCGGTGATCCCCGGTTCGCCGCCGGGCGCCGCGAAGATCACGTCCACCTGCAGCCCGCGAAGCGCGTTCGGGTCGAAGTTCGCGGTACTCAGACTGAGGATGCGTACGCCGCCGATGGTGATCACGAACGCGAGCGTTCCGCCCTCGACCAGATCCTCGATCACTCGCGGACGCGGCGGCACTTCGTACCGGTAGCCCGGATAGGCGTACGTGTGGCGCTTGCCGCCGCACGAGTGCAGGGACGGGAAGACCTCGATCGTGAAGCCGTCGAACGGGAGGTACTCGCCGCCGCGGACCGGTGAAAGCAGCTCGTCGGGGGTCTTCATCGCGCGGAGCAGGTTGGCGTGCGTCTCGGTGCAGAGCACGGTCGCCTGGGTCTTGCGGGCGACGTACGGTACGTCGGCCATGTGGTCGTAGTGGCCGTGATGAACCAGGATCGCGTCCGCCGTACCGAGATGGCGATCGATCACCTCGGGCTTGATCACCAGCTCGGTCTTGGGGTCGGCGCCCTCCGGAGTGAACGTCCCGGTTTTGAAGCGGGTCAGCCAGGGGTCGGTCAGCACGACGCTCTGGCCGCATCGGATCTGCCAGGCGTGCGTACCGAACCAAGTCAGCTCGACTGGTTCCTTCTTGGGCTGTGCCTCTGTCGTGGCCGCCTGTGTCGTGGCAGCTTTTGTCGTGGCTGCCTCGCCGTGTGCTTCGAGGCCGATCACGCCGACCGCTCCGACCGCCGCGGCTCCGGTCAGCATCCCTCTCCGACTCACCTGCACGCTGTCTCCTCTGTTCGTCCTGGAACCCCAGTCAAGGCTTTGCCGCGCTTGCGTGTCGAATATGCTCTTACGCATGCATCGATTGTCTGGAGATATCACCGCAGGTCAGGTGTGCTGTGCTGACTGAACGGCATCTGCAGATTTTCGTCGCGCTGGCCGAGGAACAGCACTTCGGGGACGCGGCGCGGGTCGTCGGGATCACCCAGCCGCCGCTGTCCCAGGGCCTGCGCCGGCTCGAGGCGCTGGTCGGCGCGAAGCTGTTCGAGCGAGGCGCCGGACAGGTCGAGCTGACTCCCGCCGGCGCCGCCCTGCTGCCGTACGCCCGGCGCGCGCTGTCCTCGATCGAGGAGCTGCACCAGGCCGCGGTCGAGCGCGAACCGGAAGGTCCGGAGATCCGGCTCGGCCTGGCTCCCGAGGTGCCACCGTCGGCCGGCGCCGCCGTTGCCGCCGCGTGTGGTGAGGCGATCGCGGGCAGCCGGGTGACGGTTGCGACCGCGCCGACGAGTTCGCTGGTCAACCAGGTGAGTACCGGGCGGTTGACGCTCGCGATCGTGGCGCATCCGACCGTACTGGACGGTCTGGAAGCCGGCCCGGTCGCGCTGCTCCCGACCTGGCTCCTGCTGCCTGCCGGGACCGCCTCGGGCGAGGTCGTCGGGTTGCGTCAGCTGGGCGAGCTGCCGGTCGCGGTTCGGCCGCGTACGGAGGCACCGGCGGCGCGCGATCTTTTCCTGGACACGCTCGCCCTGCACCGCCCGCGCGGCGGCACCGTCGTGGTGACGGATGAGCGAGCGGGTCTGGCGATGGCCGCGGCGGGCCAGGCGGCCGTCGTCACGGCCGATCCGCTGCTGGGTGCGCCGGGAGTGACTCGTCACCGGTTGGTGGATGATCCCCTTCCGCTCCGGCTGCGGCTCGTGTGGTCGCGGACGCGGACGCCGTTCCTGCGACCGGACGATGTGATGGCGCGGCTCACGGAAGCGCTGGTGGCGTCGTGAACGCCCGGATTCGCGCGGTGTTCGAGGACGTCGGCGCCCGCGGTTGGTTGCACGCGGTCGCGCTGGACGACCCGGGGTCGACGGTCGAGGTCGACGCGGACGGGATCGTGCCGCTGGCGTCGGTGTACAAGCTGCCGCTGCTGGCCGGTTTCTGCCGACTGGTGGACCTCGGTGCGGTGGACCCGCGGCAGCAGCTCACGCTCGATCCGGCGGTCAAGACCGCCGGGCCGACTGGGCTGTCGTTGTTCGCCGATCCGGTGACCGCGTCGCTGCGAGACCTTGCGCTGTCGATGATGACGGCCTCCGACAATGCGTCGGCCGATGCCTTGCTGGACATTGTCGGATTGCGCCGGTTGGCCGAAATCCTGGAATCGTTCGGATTACAAAGGACCTGGGTACGGCGCGGTACGGCGGGAAATCTGCGGGACCTGCAACGCCGTACCGGAACAAACGATCCGGATGCCGCGCTGGCGGTGCTTGCCGACAATGACCAGACCGACCCGGCGGGTGTGTACGAGGCGGCGCACGCGTCGGCCAGTACGGCCCGGGAGATGACGTACTTGTTGCGCCGGTTGTGGTCGGGGGAGTTGTTGTCGGCCGGGCAGACCGAGTTCGTGCGGGCGGTGATGCATCGGCAGATCTTCACGCAGCGATTGGCGTCCGGGTTTCCGCACGACGGCGTGCTGGTCGCGGGGAAGACCGGGACCTTCGGGGCGTTGCGGCATGAGGTCGGGGTGGTGACGTTGCCGGGCGGGGCCGCGTACGCGATCGCCGTGTACACGCTGACCGCCCGCGGCGACTTCCGCCAGCCACGCGTCGACGCCGCGATCGGCGAGGCCGCTCGGCTGGCGGTGGATCTGCTCCGTTAGACAATGGCAAACGCTTCGATTTCCAGCAGGAACTCGGGGATGACCAACGCGGCCACCTGCACCGCCGACGCCGCGGGTTTTGTTCCGGGAATGTATTTGTCCCGCACTTCCCGAATCGCCGGCAGATAAGCGACATCAGTGACGAAGAACGTCATCTTGACCACGTCCGCGAAGGTCGCGCCGGCGGCCGCCAGACACCGCTCCAGATTCGCGAACACCTGCTCCGCCTGCGCGCCCGGATCGCCGATCCCGACCAACTGCCCGGCCACGTCCAGCGCGACCTGCCCGGAGACCGCGACCCACTGCCCACGCCCGGTCACCACGTGGGTATAACCGTTGCCTGGGGCAACGCCGTCCACCGGCGGGTACTCCAGCTCGCTCACCTGTGCCTCCCAATTCGTCGGGTCCTGACACATATACCGGAAGAAGGGTTGAGAAACCGGTTTCTGTCGGGAGAGGATACGGGGGTGGGACGGACACCGAAGGACTCGATCACGATTGCCGACGTCGCCCGGGCGGCGGAGGTTTCGCGGGCGACCGTGTCCCGGGTGATGAACGGGCGGCTCAGCGTCGCGCCGGAGATCGTCACCCGGGTCCGGGCCGCGGCGGAGCGGCTGAACTACCGGCCCAGCGACCTGGCCCGGAGCCTGTCGCTCGGCCGGACGAACATGGTCGCGCTGGTGGTCCCCGACCTCGGCAACCCGTTGTTCCAGCAGATCCTGCGCGGCATCACCAACGCGTCGGCGGCGGCCGGCTACCGGGTGCTGGTCGCGGAGACCGACGAGGACCCGAGCGCCGAGGCGTCGATCGCGATCGAGGCCCGGCGGCGCTGCGACGCGCTGATCATGGTGTCGCCGCGGATGGACGAGGCGGCCCTGCTCGAGCTGCTGCCGCAGGTGCAGCCGGTGATCCTGGTCAACCGCCAGGGTCCGGCGGAGGTCTCGTCGGTGGTCGTCGACTACGGCCGCGCGGTCCGGATCGTGGTGGATCACCTGGTCGGGCTCGGGCATCGACGGCTCGCCTTCCTGTCCGGTCCGGCCGCCAGCGCGTCCAACCTGATGCGGGTGCGTGCGCTTGAGGTCGCCGAGCAGGAGATCCCCGGGCTGGACCTGGTCCGGCTGGAGTGTGGACGGTCGATCGAGGACGGGTACGCCGCGGTTGAGCAGGTACTTGAGTCGCAGGTCACCGCGGTGGTTGCGTTCAACGATCTGGTCGCGTTCGGTCTGCTGGCTCGGTTGAACGAGGTCGGCGTCGCCGTACCAGCTGATCTGTCCGTGACTGGGATGGATGACATCGGCTTGGCGCGGTTCGCCGTACCTTCATTGACGACTGTGCGGGTGCCGCAGACGGACCTGGGTGAGCTGGCGTGGCGCCGGTTGCATGCGGCGATCGCTACCGAGCAGGGCGATGCGGATGCCGTACCGGAGCTGCGGTTGGCTGTGCGGGCGAGCACCGGGCCAGTACCGCAGGAGCCTCGGTCTGACAGTGGTGCACCGGCTGACCGGATCGGTTGGCAGCAACAGGGCGACATCTTCGAGTTGGGCAGTTCGGCCGGACTACTCGCGCGGTACGAGTTCGGGCGCCGGATGCCCCAAGTGCATGCGCCACGCCCGTACCTGCACCCGGTCCGTACGCTCGGGGGACACCCGTTGACCGAAGTCAGTCCGGTTGACCATCGGCATCACTACGGCGTCTCGCTGGCGGTGCCGTTGGTGAACGGCACGTCGCACTGGGGCGGTCGGACGTACGTACGCGGCCAGGGCCCCACGCTGCTCACCAACCACGGGCAGCAGCGCAGCCGCAGCGTGACCATCCAGGACGGGCACACGCTCAACGACGACCTCACCTGGTACGACGAACAGGGTCGTCCGCAACTGGTTGAACGCCGGTTCCTCAAGGGCGAGCCAGTACACGACGGCTGGCGGCTGGACTGGCGGAGCGAGCTCACTGCACGGTACGGCGCGTTGCGGATCGACAGCCCGGCTACCTGTGGACGGGACGGTGCGGCGTACGGCGGGATCTTCTGGCGACTGCCACTGGCGCCGACCACCGTACTGAGTGCTGACGGCTCGGGGCTGGATAGTGCGTTCGGGTCGTCGAGTCGGTGGCTGGCGTTCGTACAGGGCGAGGTGACTCTGCTGCTGGTCCAGCCTGGTGAGGTCCGTCCGTGGTTCCTGCGGGCGGAGGAGTACGTCGGTGCGTGTCCGGCGCTCGCTTGGGATGAACCGCTCACGCTGCAGCCCAACGAGGAGCTGACACTGTCACTCACTGCCCTGCTGCTGGACCGGGCGGTTGACCTGGTCGAGGCTAGAAGGCTGGCTGGCCGTTTGTAGAGGCTAGAAGGCTGGCAGGCCGGTTGTAGGCGACGACGCCAGCGCGGACTGCCAGCGGCGCGGTACGCGGCCGGCCAGCCGTGCGGCCCGGCCCGCGGACACCGCGTCACGCATCGCGGCCGCCATCAGTGCGGGCTTCTCCGCACGGGTGACCGGGGTCGCGAGCATGACGGCCGAACAGCCGAGCTCCATCGCCAGTGCGGCGTCGCTGGCCGTACCGATGCCCGCATCGACGATCACCGGCACGTTCGACGCCTCGGCGATCAGCGCGATGTTGTGCGGGTTGCGGATGCCCAGCGCCGAACCGATCGGCGCGGCCAGCGGCATCACCGCCGCACAACCCGCCTGCTCGAGCCGGCGGGCCAGGATCGGGTCGTCGTTCGTGTACGGGAGCACGGTGAAACCGTCGGCGACCAGCGCGTCCACGGCGTCCAGCAGCTCGACCGGGTCGGGCAGCAGCAGGTGGTCGTCGGCGACCACTTCCACCTTGATCAGGTCGGTTTCCAGTGCCTCACGGGCCAGTTTCGCGGTCAGTACCGCCTCGGCCGCGGTGTGACAGCCGGCCGTGTTCGGCAGTACCGCGATGTCGTGCTTCTTCAGCACGTCCAGCACCGAACCCTCGTGCCCGGTCCCGAGCCGGCGCATCGCGACCGTGGTCAACTGGGTGCCGGAGGCAATCAATGCCTCCTCCATCACTTCCAGGTTGGCGGAACCGCCGGTGCCCATGATCAGCCGCGAGGTGTACGTCCGCCCGCCCAGCTCCAGTGGATCGTCCATCTCAGCCTCCCTGGGTGGCGCTGACGATCTCGACCCGGTCGCCGGCCCGCACCGCGGTCGCCGCCCACTCGGCCTTGGTCAGCACGGTCTGATTCACCGCGACCGCGATCCCGGTACTACGGTCCGAGTACTCGGCAATCAACTCGGCCACCGACTGTCCGGCCGGCACGTCGACCGCCGCACCGTTGACCCAGACGGACTCCATCGCTTCCTCCCTACGCCGGAATTACCCGATTCAGGTTCAGCGGTCGGTGACGGCAGTCACCCTCTCAGCCCACTTCCTGCGAGCTCCCGCGGACAACTCGACTCTAACTCACGCCTTCAATCGGGCGCGAGCGTGGTCTCACCGGCCGCGGGAGCTGCTGGGTTATGGCGCGGTCACCGAGGTCACGTTGGTGCCGGAGATGTACGTCGGCCAGACGCCGACCGTGACACTGACCTGACCGTTCGCATCTGGTGACATGGTGTACGACAGTCCGTACAGACTGGTCACCTGGACCGGACCGGTCGCCTTGACCGTTACGGTCGAGTTGGCGCCACTGGCGGCCCAGATGGCTCGGAACGGGGTGCCGTCGTTGGCTGCGTACACCTGGTCGATCAGTCCGTTCCCCGGGTATTCCTTGCCGAGGAAGGTCGCGCCACGCAGTTGCCGGGCCGCGGTTGCGTACGCGACGTACGCCGGCTTCGGGGTGTACGCACCCAGTGCATCCGCTTCATGGTGTACCAAACCGAAGTTGTCCTCCTGTGCAGCCGGATCGACACCGTCGTTCTTGAAGTCGTACATGTAGAACCGGTCGACGTCATGGCCCGGTACGTTCAGTTGCGCGCGCGCCAGGTACATCGCCTGTGTGGCCTCGTCCACCGACGCCTGCGCCGTACCGGTGAACCAGCCTGCTTCGGTGATCCAGATCGGCTTGTCCACACCGCCGTTGTACTGGCGGATGGTCGCCCGTACCTGGTCGATCGCGGCGCCGAGGCCCTCCGGCGCATGCAGGTAGTTGTACGGGTGGATCGACACCACATCCAGGTACTTCAGCCCGCCCAGCTGGCAGAACACCTGGAACCACGCCTGCTGCGTCACATCGGTGTCACCACCACCGACGATCGTGACGTCCGGGTGGTTCGCCTTCACCTTGGTGTACGTCGCCTTCAGCAGTGCCAGGTAGCTGTCCGGCGTCTTGTTCGCCGGACCGGCCGCGTTGACGTCCCACTCGTTCCACACCGCCAGGTTGTGCACCTGTGGGTACTGGGTTGCGAGTGCATCGGCGTAGTTGGCGAACGCTGCGCGGCCGGCGTCGGTGTACGGCGCGTTGAACAGCTGGTCCGGGCAGTCGTACAGGCAGTTGCCGTAGTCCGCGATCAGTAGTGGGTCGAGGCTGTTCGACTGCCAGGACTGCAAGTAGGTGTCGACCTTGGCGGGGAAGCTGTACGTACCGGCCGTGGTCTCGGCAGCGGACCAGTACGCCTCGTCGCGGGCGCCACGTGCACCTGTCTGTGCGAGCAGCGGAATGGCGTTCGGGCTCCAGCTACCGCCGAAGTGGGTGCTAGCGCCGACCAGCGAACGCGGAGTGGTCGCGGCGACTGCGTCGACATTGACGGACGCCGTCGTACCGCTGATCGAGCTCTTGTCGAGAGTCAGCATCATCGCAGTGGCTGGCCCGTGCCAGACGCCGTCGTTGGCACCACCAAAGTGCAAGTATCCGGTGCCACCGTCGAACCTGGTGACATTCAGCTGCTGCCAACCTGTTCCAGTCAGTGGCAGACGTTGCTGGTGGACCTGACCGGTCGCGTCAGTCAGCCGAAGTCCTAGTGCTGACAGCTGGCTGCTCTTGACCCACAGGCTCAGTGCGTTCAGGTTGACCGGTACGAACGTGCGCTGCAGTGCCACGTAGTTGCCGTCACCAGTGAAGTCACCAGTGAGCTTCGCCGACTGCGCACCGCTCTGTGGCGACGCTGTGTCGTACGAGAGGCTGCCAGTCGCACCAGGGAACTCACTGCCCGGATAGAACGACCAGCCCTCAGCAGTGCTCTCGTAGTCGCCCAGCGGAGTAGTAGGTGCAGGGGCGGGAGAGCTGAGGGTCAGGTCATCGAGACTCACACTGCTGCTCGTTGCCCCACTGATGGCGCCCTTGTCGAGTACTACCTCGATCTGCTTCGCCGGACCGTGCCAGACACCGTCGTTCGCACCACCGAAGTGCACGTACTGCTTGCCGCCGTCGAAGCGCGTGACAGTCAGCGGTTGCCAGTCCGTCCCGCCGGACAAGGTCAGTCGCTGCTGGTGGACCTGTCCGGTCGCATCAGTCAGCCGGAACGTCAGAAACGACAAGTTGGGCGTTCTGGCCCAGAGGCTGACGCTGTTCGCAGCCACTGCTGGCAAAGGGCGGGTCACACTCACGTACGCCCCACCAGCGCTGAAGTCACCGGACAGCTTGCCGGCGTGCGTACCCGAGTGGTTGTCAGTGGTGTCCAGCGCGAAGCCACCGGTCGCACCGGGGAACTCACTGCCTGGGTAGAAGGTCCAGCCCTCAGCGGCGTTCTCGAAGTCACCAATGCGTGTGCTGGTGACTCCGGTGACAGGTGCGGTACTGAGCGGGCTGAGGATGGCAAAAGTGGTCTGGGCGGTCAGCGTGCCGGCCTGGACAGTCAGCTTGTACCAGCCGCGGTTGGTGACCGAGAGCTGCAGCGTACTGGCGGCGGCCTGGCTACCGGTGGCGACCACAGTGCCGTTGACATCGGCGGCCGACCAGGTCACGGACGCGGCGTCGGTACTCAGACCGACCTTCACCGCCTGTCCGTCGGTGAACACGTTGCCGAGGGTGATCGGGGTCAGGGCGAGAGTCGCCGCGTGGGCGGGGGTGATGGTGCCGAGGGTTAGAAGGAGCACTCCTAGGGCGAGCGCAAGAGTACGTCGCATGCCGACTCCTGATTCAGGGTGCGGGCGGGTCATGGGACGTCGGCTGCCACGACGTGTGCGAAAGCGCTTTCGTACTATTGCCGCGTGGTGCCGGAGGTGTCAACGGCTCAGTCGACTTGGGTTCCGGTCAGCAGCGCGGCCAGCTCGGTCGTGCGGTACAGCACCTGTTTGCCCGTACGCTGCGGCTCGACCAGCCCAGTACGCCGGAGCAACTGCAGGTGCTGACTGACCGCAGAGGGCGTCACCTTCAGCTCGCCGGCCAGGTCGGTCGTTGACCGCGGGTAGGTGAGCAGCTGGAGGATGCGCGCCCGCGGCGTACCGATCAACTGCGCCAGGTCCTGCTGCGACGGCGGCTCGACAACAGACCACAGGTGCGCCTGACCACGTGGCGGATACCCCAGCAAGGGCGGTGCGCCGACGTCGAACGGAATAACAGCGTGCGGACCGAACAGCGTCGGCTGGAGAACCAGTCCGCGGCCGTCGATCCGTTCAGTACGGCTGGGGTCGCTGACGCGATCCACCTTGAGCAGCCCGTCCGCGTACGTGATAGCTGGGCCGAGTCCGTTGAGCATGGCACCCGTACCGTGCTGCGTGAGCACATGCCCGCGGTAGCTGATGTCAGCCGACAAGAGCGTCCGCATGCGACCCCAGTACGGCTGGATGACCGCCTGCCAGTACTGCTCGAGCGCCTCCACAACCTTGCCGGCACTGATGCCTTGGGGCAGCTCACCATGCACCGCGACCAGCTGCCGCTCGAACGTCCCCTGATCGACCGCACCGATCACCTGCAACTCATCCGCGAACTGCGTCAACGGCGAACTGGGCCGCGGCGTCAGAAAGTCCGGACTCCCCATCGTGTCGTTGACCAGCCACCGCAGTACATCCCACTCCAACTCCCGCACCCGAGGCTGCACCGCCCGCACCCACCCCAACTGCAACGGAAACCGCCCCGGCTCCCGCAAGGCCCGCAACGACAAAACCACCTCAGCCACCGGCGAAACCGCAAACCGAACCTCCGCCAGATCCCGAGCCCCCACCACATAAGTCAACACCGCAACGAGCCTTCCACCCCCGCAGTATGACCTGACACCCAACCACCCCACCCCGTCGAACCAACATGCCCCCAACCGACATGCCCCCAACCGACCGGACCCCGACCGACCTGACCGGCGACTACGTACTGGACCCCACCCGAACCCGAATAGCCTTCACCGCCGCCCACCGCTTCGGCCCCACAGTCCAAGGCCACTTCACCACCTTCAAGGCCAGCCTGCACCTGAACGCCACCACCCCCACCACCTCAACCGCCCACCTGACCATCCAGTCCAACAGCCTCACCACCAACAACCCCCGCCGAGACACCCAACTCCACCGCGACTTCCTCAACACCCCCACCCACCCCCAAATAACCTTCACCACAACCACCATCACCCCCACCCACCAACCCGCCTCCCAGCCCCCAACCAACCCACACCTCACCACCGCACCCGCTCCCCACCACCCCACCGCCGGCCAACCAAGCGCCACCCCCACTCACCTGACCGACGTCCAGCACTTCGTGGTAAGCGGAGACCTGACCATCCGCGGCACCACCCACCCCATAACCATCCCGCTAACCGTCACCAAGCTCGGCCCAGACCTCCACTTCCACGCAACCACCACCCTCAACCGCCATACCTGGCACGCCAACTGGAACCCCCTGACCACAGCCCTGGTCCACCCCCACGTCACCCTCACCCTCGACCTCCTGGCAACCCGCCCCTGACCCACCACCCCACCCCACCGAGCATTCCCCCACCAAACCTGACACACTGTTCCCCACACCCCTACGAGGGCCTCTAGCTCAATTGGCAGAGCAGCGGACTTTTAATCCGCGGGTTGTGGGTTCGAGTCCCACGGGGCCTACCAAAACCGTGTATGAGTCCGGGTCATCCTTGACAGGTTGGCTTGGGCTCTTGCTTTACGTGGCTCCGGTAGATGCTTGACGGTGGTTTCGGTTGTTTCTTGACACTCGACTCATGTTGCAGGAGTTGAGCGTGCAAGAGCAGAAGTACCAGGCGGTACTCGCGGTGTTGGCTGACGGACGGTCGGTGTCCGAGGTCGCCGAGCAGTGGGGAGTGTCACGCCAGTCGGTGCACGCCTGGCTGCGCCGTTACGAGGACGAAGGTCTCGCGGGTTTGGCGCCGCGTTCGCGCCGGCCGGGGTCGTGCCCGCATCAGCTCGGCGGGGTGGTCGAGGCCAGGATCTTGGAACTGCGCCGGGTGCATCCGGGCTGGGGTCCGCGCCGGATCCTGTACGACTTGCAGCACGACCCGGGCCTGGCTGAGCTGGACGGTGTGGTGGTGCCGTCGCGGTCGGGGATCTACCGGGCGCTGGTCCGCGCCGGTCAACAGCCGCGCAATTTCAGTCCACGGGTTACTCGCACTCGATTGGGTGCGCGACCTTGTGACCAGCAAGGTCTCACCAGACGCACCAGCGCCCAAACCACAGCGACCACCCACGACAACACCCCAGCAAAAGCACAACGGCCGAGATCTCAGCCGTTGACGATGCGCCCCCACCGCCAACATCCGGCACCCGTCGCTTGGGCATTCCACCAGACAGCCGGACAGCCGTCGACCTCAGCCGATTATCCAACCTCTTCGGGGTGCGACGCAGAAGTCTCGACGGCGGTCCGTGTCACTTGCGTTTTGCGTCCGCGGATCTTGTGAACGAAACCAGCCCCGAGAACGGTCGGGAGGATCGCCCAGAGCAACTCGGGGGCTATCTGAATAGAAAACTGCAATGACATGCCCGTGCCTCTCGATGAGGCGCGTACTCGGCCCGTAGCCAGCAGCTCGCGTGAGAAGAGGTTAGCGTGACCCGGACGCCTAATCGTCAATACGAGCGAGCGCGAGCGCTGCGCTGCTCGCCGGACAACGGGAGTGATCGTGGGACGGGTAATTAAGTTGTTCGGTGACTCCGGCGGCGATTCGCTTGCACGATGGGCCGAACAACTGGAGGGTTATCTCGACAAGCAAGCATCCGTCGAGCACCTTCGCGACCGTCATATGCCTGATCCGCCGTGGCCTGAGGACAACAACACCATGCTCGGCTATCTCCTGACACGCGCAGAAGAGATTGCGGCGACAGATGGACAGCGGGTCGCGATCACCTGGCTTGCTGCTCATGCGTGGTTCGAGGGCGGTCTGGACGCACTGCAGAAGGCCGACGAGTAGGACACCGGAGCCAGCCTTTGCCCCTACTTTGAAGGTCGAACGCTCTCAAGGCGGTGGGGCAGGGGCTGTGCGCCAAGCGGAGCCGGCCTTGAGGGTGTCTGTCTAGCCCCACGGTAATGCGAGGGCTACGAGTGCTGCGATGGCGAGGCCTCCGCCGATGAGTGTCTTTGGGGAGAGGCCTTCGTTCAAGACCGTTGCGCTGAGGACCATTGAGAGGATGACCGATGAGGCTGCGAACAACGGCAGGGCCTGGCCGAGTACGAGTTTCGCGAGTACCCAGAGTTGTCCGAAGGTTGCGACCGTCCGCAGCGTCAGGTAGCTGACGAACCACCAGGACAGAAATGTGTCGGCCGCGAAGCCGTGCTGCCGCATCTTCAGCCGCGCGATCAGGTCTCCAATCGTGAAAAGAAGCTGACTTGCGATCACAACCAGAACTGGTTTCATGACAGCCTTTCGCGTACGGGCGACCTTGATATGCGGTCGCAGTATTCCGCACGGGGCGTCCAGGAACACGATCTGTGAATGAGCGTGGATGTAGACACCCGTCCTGCGACACTCTGGGTATGGGCAGGTGATGGCGGGGTCGAGGGGCGCCGGAGCGCCTTGTGATTGATGCTCGGCGGCGAGCTGAGGTTCGTGGTGTGTCGATTGATCCTCGGCGTGACCTCGCTGGTGGTGGCACCGGGCTGTATGAGTTCTGGACCGATCAAGGTGTCCCCGTGCGATTGCACGACATGGGGCTGGTCGGGATCGAGCTGCAACCTGTCGATCGAACTCTGATTCTGCGGTTCGAGTACACCGAGGCGCGGTGGACGCCCGAGGCGGCCGTTCGAACGCCTGTCGTGGCGATGTGTTTTGCGGACGTCATGATTCGCGGGTGGGAATACGACGGTACAAGGCCGGGTGGTGAAGAGCCGCCTGCTGAGGCGTACGGTCAGGTTTCGGACTTCGAGTACGACAATTGGGACACTTTCAGGCTGACCACCTACTCGTTCTTGATCGAGTTCACCGCGTCAGGTGTGACCGTCACGGCCGAGTCCCGTCGTCGATCGGCTGGTCGGCTTCGCCCGGTACGTGACTGGGGACGGTCCGACCGGCGGAGGGAGGTGAGAGTACGATATTGGGAAGTTATCTTCGGCATTTGGAATAAAGGGGATTGGTGTGGACGAGGCGTTCTTGCGGGTGACGAAAGAGGGGTGTCCGGCGAGGGGCGAGCGGCCGGTGGTCTTGCCGGCGACGCTTGATGGCGGGTTGCTTTCGGTTTCTGGGCAGACTGCGGTGGGGGAGTCTGGGGAGTTGCTGATGCGGGGGCGGTTGGGGGCTGAGCTGTCCGTGGAGCAGGGGCGGGCTTGTGCTTGGCAGTGTGCGGTCAATGTGGTTGCGGCAGCTCAGCAGGCGTTGGGGTCGTTGGAGTCTGTTGTTTCGGTGCGGATGGTGAACATCTGGGTTGCTTGTACGCCGGACTTCTTTGAGCAGCATCTGGTGGCTGATGCTGCTACTGAGTTGTTCGTCGCTACGTTCGGCGCTGAGGTTGGGCGGCATGCGCGGGCGGCTATTGGGGTTAGTGCGTTGCCTACTGGGAGTCCGGTTGAGGTTGCGGCTACGTTCCGGACTCGTTGAACAGTTGTGGAGTAGCTGGTTGAGGGATGGCTGGCCGTACGTCGCGGTTGCTGGTGTCGCGGGCCCTAGTTGAGGAGGGGTAGGGCTGTTGCGGCTGCGGTGAAGAGGAGGGCGGCGGAGGTGGCGCCGGGGTCCTGGTGGCCGATGGTGCGTTCGCCCAGGTAGCTGGCTCGGCCTTTGCGGGCGAGCATGGGGATGGTGGCGTCGCGGCCGGCCTCGGCGGCGCGCCGGGCCGCTTGCAGGGCGTACGTGAAGGCGGCGACGGAACCGTGCTGGCCGGTGGTGGACGCCTGCGAGAGGGTGGCGCCGGGATCGTGCTGACCGGTGGTTGGCGCGTGGGTCGGAGTGGCATTGGGACCGCCCTGGTCCGTGGTTGAGGCACGGGCCAGGGCGGTGATCGAGGAGGTCAGGGCGGTGATTGCGGGGGCCAGGGTGTCGTACATGGTTTTGTCGCCGGGTTCGGCGCGGCCTCGGGTTACTACTCCGGTGAGGCCGGCTTGCAGGCCGGTGGTGAAGGTGGTTGGCGTCAGTGGGTTGTTGCCTACGGCATCGGCAAGGCCGAGGAAGAACGTGCCGAAGAGCGGACCCGCGGCGCCGCCGGTTTTGTTGATGATGATGTGGCCGGCGTCGGTGAGCAGTGCGGCGGGGTACGTCCCGGGGCGGAGGTTGGCGGCTACGGCCTCGAAGCCGCGGGTGAGGTTGGTGCCGTGGTCGGCGTCGCCGATGGCTGCGTCCAGTGAGTTGAGCTGGTCCTCGTGTTCGCTCACCAGGCGGGCGAACTCGCGAAGCCACTCGGCCAGCATCGGCGCGGTCAGGCCGGGTGGACGCATCATCAGCCCTTCGCGGTTGGCGCAGCAGTCGGTGCGGTAGCTGATGCGGCCGTCGGCTGGTCCGCGGTGGTTCGGGACAGGGCGAGGAAGGTCAGTCCGGCCAGCACGCCCGCGCTCAGTTCGGCGAGTACGTAGATCGGTAGCTGGCTGAACTGGACCTGGCCGCCGGCCAGCTGCTGGATGAGCATCGGGCCGACCGTACGGGCGGGGTTGATCGAGGCGCCCGTGGCCGGTGCGATCGGGATGATCACGGCGAAGACGACCAGGCCGATGGCGATGCCCGCGAACCCGGCCGCCGCCTTGCGGTGCGTCGCGCCGAAGACGGTCAGTACCAGGATGAAAGTCCCGATGAACTCCGCCGTGAACGCCTGCGCGGTGCCGACCCCCGGCCCGTACGCCGCGATGCCCAGCCCGAGGTCGCTCGCCTTCGAACCGAGTACGCCGAGGATCGCGCCGGCGCCGAGCAACGCGCCGGCGAGTTGCGCCGCGAGGTACCCGGGCACCTGCGCCCACGGGAACTTGCCGGACACCGCCAGGCCGATCGTCACGGCGGGGTTGATGTGGTTGCCGGAGATCGGGCCGAGCGCGTACGCGGTGCCGATGACGGCGGCGGCGAAGGCGAACGAGATCATCCCGAGATCGGCCATCGTCATCGGTGCCGAACCGTTCAGGATCAGCGTCGCCGGCACCGCGCCGACGCCGACGAAGACGAGGATCGCGGTGCCGAGCAGTTCGGTACCGAGCCGTTGCCGCAGGTTGTTGTCAGGCATGGAAGTTCCTCCGCGAGCCAAGGTGAGTACGTCGAAGCGTATTCGACATTGTCGAACGCAACTCGGAAGGTACGCCTGTGGTTCACTGCTGTAAAGAGTTGCTCGTTCAGCTGAGGGGTTCGCCAATGATTCAGTCCGTCGATCGGGCGATCCGGATACTCGGAGTGCTGCAGGGGGCGCGCCGGCTGAGCCTGTCCGATCTCGCCGCCCGGCTGGATCTGCCGCCGTCGACGGTGCACGGCATCCTGAAGACGCTGCAAGCGCACGGCATGGTGCTGCAGGATCGCGATTCGAACCGGTACCAGCTCGGCCCGGCGGTTCTGAAGCTCGGCAACGTGTACCTGGACACGCTCGAGCTGCGCTCGCGGGCGGTCACCTGGTCGGAGGAGCTGGCCCGGCGCAGCGGTCATGCGGTGCGTACGGGCGTGCTGACGCATGACGAGGTCGTGATCATCCACCACGAACCGCGTCCGGACGGCAGCCGGCAGATGCCTGAGGTGGGGATCGTGATTCCGGCGCATGCGAGCGCTCTCGGGAAGGCGATGCTCGCGTACCTGCCGGATCAGCTCGACGAACTGCTCGCCAACGGACCGCTGCGCAGCATGACGTCGGAGACCGTGATCGACGGGGACGAACTGCGCAAGCAGCTCGACGAGGTCGCCCGCGATGCGCTGGCCGCGGAGCGGGAGGAGGCGGTACTCGGCGAGGCGGGTCTCGCGGCGCCCATCTTCGACGCGTCCGGACTGGTCGTGGGCGCGATCGGGATCGTGCTGCCTGCCGTCGACTGGGCGCCGGCCGACGCGACCTTCGCCGCGGTCCGCGAGGCCGCCCGGAACATCTCCCGCGAACTCGGCGCCGCCCACTGGCCGATCCAGCCCCGCTGACCCAGGCTCCTGTGCCGGCCATGATCGGCAGTTCGACAGGAGGTGTCGGGCATCGGCGGGTGATTTGCGGGCGGTCCAGGCGTGCGGAGCGATGTACCCATACGACTACGTCCTGTCGAACCGCCGCTAGCTGCCGCGCGCTCTTTACAGCGCGCTGAACCACGGCCTATGCTCCGAACCTCATTCGACATTATCGAATGAGGTTCGATTCAAGGAATGGTGGTTCGCCGTGAAGAAGCTCGTCAACGACCCGGCGAAGGTCGTCCCCGAGATGCTCCAGGGATTCGTGCTGACCAACCCGGGGCTCCGGCTGGCCGGCGACGGCGTGGTCGTCCGCGCCGATCACGCCGCGCTGCGGCAGCGCGGCCAGGTCGCGCTCGTCTCCGGCGGCGGCGCGGGCCACGAGCCGGCGCACGCCGGGTACGTCGGGCCCGGCATGCTGACCGCCGCGGTCGTGGGTGACGTCTTCACCTCGCCGTCGGTCGATGCCGTGCTGGCCGCGATCCGGGCGGTCGGTGGTCCCGGCGGCGTACTGCTGATCGTGAAGAACTACACCGGCGACCGGCTCAACTTCGGTCTCGCGGCGGAGATCGCGCGTACCGAAGGCCACCAGGTCGAGATGATCGTGGTGGCCGACGACGCCGCCCTCGCCGCCGGCGGAGGCAACGCCGGACGCCGCGGCCTGGCCGGAACGGTGCTGGTGCACAAGGTCGCGGGTGCCGCCGCCGAGGCCGGTCTGCCGCTGGCCGAGGTCAAGCGGGAGGCGCTCGCGGCGGCCGGTTCGATCGCGACGATGGGCGTCGCGCTGTCCGCGTGTACGGTGCCGGCCGCGGGTAAGCCCGGGCTCGAGCTCGCGATGGACGAGATCGAGTGGGGCCTTGGTATCCACGGCGAGCCTGGTGTCGAGCGTGGTGCGATCCGTCCGGCCGACGAGGTTGTCGACGCGTTGCTGGGCCGCCTGGTCGCGGACCGTGGCATCGGCGCCGGGGACCGCGTCGTACTGCTGGTGAACAACCTCGGTGGTACCCCGACGATGGAGCTCGGCATCGTCGCCCGGCGGGCCGTGACATTCCTTGGTGAGCAGGGGATCAAGGTCGAGCGCGCCTGGGTGGGTACGTTCCTGACCGCGCTGGAAATGGCTGGATGTTCGTTGAGCCTGGCGCGGGTCGACGACCAGTTGCTGGGGCGGCTGGATGCCCCGACGCAGACCACGACCTGGCCGGCGGCGCATGTGGGCCGGGTCGCGAGCGAGCTCTCACTGCCGGTCAGCGAGGCCGAGAATGTTGCCGTGAGCACCGTTCCGGTCGACGGCGAATCGGTACTGTGGCGGACCGTCGAGACGATCTGCGCGAGCCTGATCGAGGCCGAGGACGAGCTGACCAGGCTCGACCAGCTGGTCGGTGACGGGGATCTGGGGCTGAGCCTCGCTCGCGGCGCGCGGGCCGTTCTCGAGGACAAGGTGCAGTACGACGGGAGCGACGACGCGGCCGTACTTCGCGGAATCGCGGGCACCGTACGGCGGGTGATCGGGGGTACATCCGGACCGCTGTACGCGGCGCTCGTGCTCCGGATCGCGGGAACGTTGGACTCCGGCGAATCGTGGCCGGTCGCGTTCGAGGCCGGCGTACACGCGATCGCCGAGCTTGGCGGCGCGGGGATCGGCGATCGGACCATGCTGGACGCGTTGATCCCGGCGGCGGAGGCGTTGCGTACGGGGCGGCTGGCTGACGCCGTCATCGCGGCGCGCGCCGGCACCGAGTCAACAGCCGACATTCAGGCCGCCCGCGGCCGATCCAGCTACCTCGGCGACCGCGTCCTCGGTATCGTCGACCCCGGCGCCCGAGCCGTGGTAATCCAACTCGAAGCAGTCCGCGCCACGGTAGAGGAGAAGGTGCCCGCCGAAGGGTGACCAGGGGGAGGTCGCCCGCTCCTTTCTCGGGTCCAGCGGATCGCTGGGTTAGCTGAGTTGGGAGCGGCGGCGGGTTAGGTAGGCGGTTTCGGCGGTGTTGGCGGTTAGGGCTATGGCTTTGTCGTAGGCGGTGCGGGACTCTTGGCTGCGACCCAAGCGGCGGAGAAGGTCGGCTCGGGCGGCGTGGTACGGGTGGTAGGCGGCCAGTCTTGGTTCTAAACGGTCTATTGCGGCCAGTGCGACGTCTGGGCCGTCCAGTTCGGCCATGGCGATGGCGTGGTTGAGTGCGACGATCGGAGACGGGTCCAGTACGCGTAGCTGGTCGTACAGTGCGACCACCTGGGACCAGTCGGTGTCGCGGGCGTCGCGGGCAGACGTGTGTACGGCGTTGATCGCAGCGAGGATCTGGTACCGGCCGGGACGTACCCGCGCGGCCAGGCGTTCACGGACAAGCTGGTGGCCCTCTGCGATCAGCGTGGTGTCCCAGGAGCCGCGGTCCTGTTCGTCCAGTGACACCAGCTCACCAGTAGCCGACACCCGGGCAGTACGACGTGCTTCGGTCAACAGCATCAGTGCGAGCAGTCCAGCAACCTCCCCGTCGGCTGGGAGCAGTGTGCGGATCAGACGGGTCAACCGGATCGCCTCTGCGGTCAGCTCCTGTCGTACGGGGTCGGTGTCCGCGCTACTCGCCAGATAGCCCTCGTTGAACACCAGGAACAGCACAGCGAGTACACCGGAGACCCGTGTCGGCAGGTCCTCCGCGGATGGCACCCGGTACGGGATGTTGGCCGCCTTGATCTTCGCCTTCGCACGGGTGATCCGCTGACCCATAGCGGTCTCCTGCACCAGGAAGGCGCGGGCTATCTCGGGTACGGTCAGCCCCGCGACCATGCGGAGCGTCAGCGCTACCCGTGTCTCCATGGCCAGCGCCGGGTGGCAGCAGGTGAAGATCAGTCGCAGCCGCTCGTCGTCGATCGCACCCAGTGGCTCGGGCGGTTCTTCGTACCGCATCTGAGCCTCCTTGTGCTTGTCGTCGCGCTTGGTCTCGCGCCGCAGCCGGTCGATCGCCTTGCGGTTCGCGGTAGTGGTCAGCCAGGCGCCCGGGTTCGGCGGCACACCGGTCTCCGGCCAGCGCTCGACAGCGGTCGCGAACGCCTCGGCCGCCGCCTCCTCGGCGATGTCCAGGTCACCGAACCGCTTGGCCAGCGACGCGACCACCCGTGCCCACTCCTCGTGGTGCACGCGGGTGATCGCCGCCTCGTACGAGTTCACAGGAACGGCCGGACCTCGACCCTCCGGTTGCACGCCTTCGAACCGGCCGCGGCCAGTTTCAGCGCCACGTCCAGGTCCGGCGCCTCCATCACCCAGAAGCCGGCCAGGTACTCCTTCGACTCCACGAACGGACCGTCGGTGAAGATCGGCGCCGCGCCGGTGTTGTCGATGACGGTGGCCGAGTCGGGCGCCGCGAGCCCACCGGCGAACACCCAGTGCCCGTCGGCGATCAGGCCGTCGTTGAACGCGTCGATCGCGACCATCTCCGCGTCGGTGGCGGAGTTCGGCGTGTCGTCGATCACCGAAACCAAGTACTGCATCGTCGTCTCCCGTACGCCGGTGGTGCCCCTCGCGGGCGACCCGTCACCTCTGCTACGAACGCTGTTGCCCCGATCCGACAGCTGGATCTCAGGATCTGAGCCTACGGGCCTTTATGTTCGTCAGGTGCCGCTCGGGGTAACTACCTTCGGTAATGGAATATCGGCGGTGAGTCGCGGAACCGGGGTCGTGGACGTTGCGTCCGAGTGATCCCGAGTGGTTCGGTGTTGGCCTGCGGTGAGCGTGTGGAGGTGGTGCGGCGGTGTTGTTCCGGGTGCTGGGGCCGGTGGAGATCGATGGCACCGATGCGGTGAGCTACATCCGGGCCGACAAGCCACGGGCGTTGCTGGCGTTGCTGCTGGTCAAGGCGAACACGTGGGTCGGCGTGGGCGAGATCATCGACACGGTCTGGTCCGGTCGCACGCCGCCGGTGTCGGCCGAGCGCAACATCGGTACGTACATCTGGCAGCTGCGCCGAACGCTGCCTCCGCTGGGTGCGGACGGACAGCGGATCGAGAGCCGCTCCAAGGCCTACCGCATCCGCGTGGAGACCGGTGAGCTGGACTCAGACCGGATGTGTACTCTGCTGGCCGCCGGGGATGACGCACTGGCGGCGCGGGACTCGGCTGGTGCGTTGACGCACCTGGAGTCGGCGCAGTCACTCTGGCGCGGCACGCCGTACGAGGGGTTGGTGACCGATCGGTACCAGCCGGAGGTGGCACGGCTGACCGAGCTGCACTGGTCAGTACGTGAGCGGTTGGCGGATGCCTTGATCGGTACGGGGCGGTTCGCCGATGCGATCGCACTGGGCAAGAGCCTGACCACTGAAGACCCACTGCGAGAGACGAACTGGATGCGGCTGCTGGTCGCGTACCGGGATGCCGGACGCCGGGCTGACGCACTGGCCACGTACCAGAAGGCGCGGAGCGCACTGGTCGACGAGTTGGGTACTGAGCCGGGTCCGGAGCTGCGTACCCTGCAGCAACAGCTGCTAGTGGATGAGCCGGCGCCCGGGCCGTCGGAGAGTTACGTACGGGCTGTGGTTGACGCCTCCGCTGCACTAGTAGGTCCGCATGCTGTCGCTGCGCGCGAGTGGTTCGCCAGTCGACGTACTGAGCTTCCGACAGCAATCAGCCGGCTCTTGGCCGCCAACGACGTTGCTAACGCGTGGCTGTTGACCAGTGCGGTGCATCAGTACATCGAGAGCGGTGGTGACGTACCGGGCTGGGCCCCTGTGGTTGCGGACGTTGCTGCGGCTACCAGAGCAGGTAAGGACTGGTACGGCGAGCTCATCGTTCGCAACATCCTCGGTATCGCGCAGACGCGAGCCGGTCGGCTGCACGACGCCAGGGCGGAGTTCTCGGCGGCGTTGGGCATTGCTTCCGTACACGACGACCGGGACGCGGAGGGCACTGTGCTGGTGAACCTGGCACTGGCCGAGGCGAGCGGTGGGGCGAGGCAGCAGGCGGCCGAGTACCTGCGCCGTGCGCTGCGGTTGCTGCCTGACTCGGCGACGGCAGCGGAGGCCCGCCAGGCGCTGGCCGACCTGGGCGAGCCGGAGCACCCGGCCAGGTCGTCGGTGGCCTCCTGAACGACCGCTTCCGGACGCCTACTGGCCGGATGTATCACCGCTGGACCACAACTGGACAGCCGAGAGGACGCTTAGCCCCATGACTCGTATCGCCCGCGCGATTCGCCGCCCCGTCGCGTGGTGGGTGGTGGCGGCTCTGGTGCTCGGGACGTTCGTCGGGTACTCGGCGTTCGGCCACGGCGCGCCGGCCGTCGCGTTCCAGCAGGCCGGGCATTGGGTGTACAACGCGACGCTCGGCGCGGTCTTTCGCGTTGACGGCGGCGGCAAGAACGTCGACGCCGAGGTTCGTGGTGTCGAGGCCGAGGCGGGCAGCCAGGTCGTCCAGGGCGCTACCAATGGGTACGTTGTCCGGTCCGACGGCGTGATCGTGTTCGGGAAGTCGGACCTGTCCGTGAAGAGCACGGTGCGGATCGGGATTCCGGAAGCGCCGATCGGTATCGAGGCGCAGAGCGGGCCGTACCTGGTGTACCGGCAGCACGGTCAGATCGTCCGGCTCGGTGACCAGCAACAGACCATCACCGTCGGCAGCGCGGTGTCCAGTGCAGTAGCGACTGCTGACGGTGCACTCTGGCTCCGCGACGCCGACCACTTCTGCAGGCTCGCACCGGCGTCGACTGAGCTGGCCTGCACGCTGCCTGCACAAGCTGGTGACGCCGGGGCGCTGCTGAGCGTTGCCGGCAAGCCTGCGTTCGCCAACCTGTCCAAGCAGACTCTGACACCGCTGACTGGTGACAAGGCCGGCCGCGCGCTTCCGATGGATGTCAGCGGTGCTCTGCCGACTACCTCTGTGGTTGCGCAGTCGGACGTCGGTGGCCGCATCGCGATCCTGGCTGGTCAGCGTCTGCTGCTGGTGGACGCTACTGGTGCCAAGGCCGCGGAGAGCATCACATTGCCGCCAGGCAAGTACAACGCGGTCGCGGCGACAGGTGCGGCTGTAGCTGTGCTGGACACCGCCAAGCGAGTGGTTCGTACGTTCGCACCTGACGGCAAGGCTCTGCACACGCATGAGTTGAGTAAGAAGAAGGGCAGCGAGCAGAAGGGCCACGACCCGCGGGTGACTGCTGGTGAAGACGGGCGGCTCTACATCGACGACGAGACCGGTGCGGTTGTCACCGTGGTCGACGGCGATGGGTCAGTGAGCGAAGTCGACATCGACGGCGGAAACAAGCCGGTGTCCCCATCAGCCACCCCTAGCAGTACGCCGACTAGTACGCCCACGCCGAGTACGCCGACACCTAGCAGTACTCCGACGTCGCCCGTGACGCCGCCGGCGCATCGGCCGATCCTGCCGCCGGTACACGTGACCATCGGCCCGGAGCGGCCGCACGCAACCGAGACCGTCGCACCGCCGCGGACGAACGAGCGCAAGCCGAAGAGGCCAGAGTCCAGCAAGCCGACCACACCGCCCAGCAAGCCGACCAGACCAACCACACCGACCAAGCCGACTCCGCCGCCTCCGACGAAGCCGACCACGCCTCCCGCGGCCGCGCCTGGTGCGCCGGGAGGAGTGTCTGCCAAGGCCGGTAGCGGTAAGGCGACGGTAAGCTGGACCGTTGCCCGGGCGAACGGTGCTGCGGTCTCCGGCTACAAGGTGAGCTTCCGGGTGGCTCCCGGTACGTTTGTCGTCGGTCTGCCGGCATCAGGCTCGGTGAACGTGTCAGGTGGTACCCGCAGCCACAGCTTCGGTCAGCTGCTCAACGGCGGCGGCTACATCTTCACCGTCTCCGCGACGAACCGCGTTGGTACTGGACCGTCCGTGGACACCAAGGTGACGTCGATCGGTGGCAAAGCCGAGCCGCCTGGTCCGCCGACCAAGGTCAGTGCCGCTGCGAAGCCCAACGGTTCGGTCACTGTGTCGTGGACTGCGCCGAGTACCACGGACTACACCATCTCCGGCTACACGGTGATCGCATCGACCGGTACGAAGACACAGGTCCCGCCGTACACGACCTCCACGACTCTGAACCCCACACTGGGCAAGGGCGTGAGCTATCGGGTCACTGCGACGAACAGCTCGGGTACGTCAGCACCGTCGGCGTCTACGCGCACGGTGTACCCGTACAAGCCGGCTGCGGCGCCGAAGGTGACCGCAGTACCGAGCAAGGGCGCCGTGTCGCTCAGCTGGACTGCACCGAGTCTCAATGGTGGTCAGCTGGTGCACTACATCGTGTCGGCCACCGGGCAGTCAGACCGGACCGTGACAACGACCAGCACGCGCTACACCGGTCTGTCTGTTGGTTCGGTGATGTTCACGGTCAAGGCGATCACCAGGGAGCGCAACAACGCCAGTAGTACTGCCGCGACCGGTGCGGCTGGTAGTACGAGCGCGGCCCCGGCCCAGCGCGCTCCAGGACTTCCGGCCAGTGCGCCGGCCTCTGCAGTACGACGTACCACGCGCCGACGGAAGGACTCTGAGTGAAGCGGGACGTGCTGGAGCCGCAGCAGGCGTACGAGCTGATCGCGGCCAACGTACAGCGGGTGATCCGCGGCAAGCCGCAGGTGGTTCGGCTGGCGATCGCGACGCTGTTCGCCGGTGGACACCTGCTGATCGAGGACCTGCCGGGTCTGGGCAAGACCAGTCTGGCCAGGAGCCTGGCCCGCAGCATCGGCGGCCGGTGGAGCCGGATTCAGTTCACACCGGACCTGCTGCCCGGTGACATCACCGGCGTCGTCGTGTACGACCAGGGCCAGGGCCGGTTCGTCTTCCACCCGGGTGGAATCTTCGCGAACATCGTGCTCGCCGACGAGGTGAACCGCGGTACGCCGAAGACGCAGTCCGCACTGCTCGAGGTGATGGCCGAGCGGCAGGTCACCGTCGACGCGGAGACGCGCCGGGTCCCCGATCCGTTCATGGTGCTGGCCACCCAGAACCCGATCGAGATGGAAGGTACGTACCGGCTGCCGGAAGCGCAGCTGGACCGGTTCCTGCTCCGGATCGAGATCGGCTACCCGGACCACGACGCCGAGGTCGAGGTGGTCGCGCTGGACGGTGCCGGTCCGACTCCGGATGACCTGGAGCCGGTGATCGACCCGGAGACGCTGAGCGGTGTCGTGGCAGCGGTCCGGTCCGTGTACGTGGACGAGGCAGTGATGGCGTACGCGGTCCGGCTCGCCGCCGCGACCCGGCTGCACAGTGCGGTTCGGTACGGCGCCAGTCCGCGCGGCAGCATCGCACTTGTCCGTGCGGCACGGGCGATCGCCGCTACCGATGGCAGGTCGTTCGTGACGCCGGACGATGTGAAGAGCATTGCGCGTCCAGTACTGGCGCATCGGCTGGTACTGACCGCGGACGCCTCGCTGGCTCGTCGTACGGCGGAGAGCGTTGTTGATGACGTACTCGAAGACACTCCGGCGCCTGGCAACCCGGTGCGCCGCGACCTCAAGCGGTCTCTTGGCGTCGTGTCATGAACACCCGGCTCACGCTACGAGCCTGGGCAGTGCTGGCCGGCTCGGCTGCTCTGCTCGTAGCTGGGCAACTGCTCGGGTACCCGTTGCTGCAGGTGCTGGCCGGTGCGGGGATCGCTGTGGTGTTGGTGAGTGTGCTGACCGTCGTACGGCGTCCTAAAGTCGCCGTGGAGCGGGTGTTGTACCCGGATCGCGTGGAGTGCGGACAACCCGCGCTGGCTCGGCTGGTCGTACGCAACGAGTCCACACGGCGACAGTCGGCGTTTGTGGCTGCAGACAGCGTGGGCACGCACCAGTCCGAGGTATCGGTCGCGGCGCTTGCACCGAATGGTGTTGCCACGTACCACTACGAGCTCCCGACCTCACGGCGCGGTCCGGTGCCGGTCGGTCCGTTGGTGTTGCGCCGGTCCGACCCGTTCGGCCTGGTGGCTTGTCGGGTGTCGATCGGTACAGCGGCCACGCTGCTCGTACATCCACGCCGCTACGCTGCTCGTCCTGCCACCGGCATCCGGCAACGGCATCACTTCGAAGGACCGGTGTCGGCCGGACCGTTGCGTGGCTCGATCGACCTGCGACGGTTGCGTGAGTACGTGCCCGGCGATGAGGTACGGCATGTGCACTGGAAGGCATCGGCGCGTGCTGGTCGGTTGATGGTCCGTGAGTACGTCGATCCGGATCAGCCGCGGCTGCAGGTGCTTCTCGATACTCGTACGAGTGCATTGACGCCGGACCAGTTCGACACTGCGGTTTCGGTGGCGGCGTCGATTGCGGTGGTTGCCGCACGGTCCGGTCAGCGGCTCCGCCTTACCACGCCGTGCGGTACGGACCATGACGTGCAGTCGGTCGGCGACCTGCTTGACGAGCTCGCTCAGATCGAGCAGTCGCAGCAGTCCGCCAATCTGTTGGAGTTCCTGCCGATCGGACCGGACGGTGGTGCGCTGGCGGTACTGACTGGTGATGCTGCCGGTCTGACCGAGGTACCAAAGCTCCGGTCGAGCTACCGACCCATTGTGTGTATTGACGTCACGCATGAGGAGCCGGCGGTGCACACTGCTCTCGGCCTACATGTCGTGCACGCTGACTCAGCACAGAACGCAGTCGACGCCTGGAACGCCGTACCGGCATGAGACGCCTCTCGGTGGTCGGAGTGCTTGCTGCAGCCGTGGTGGCGGGCTCGTTGTTCGCACCTGTCTTCGGCACGGCTGCTGTTCTTTGGCCGATGCTTGCTGTTGTCGTAGTCGTGTATCTGGTGGAAGAAGCGATCCTGCGGCGACCACGGTTGACGCGCTGGCGGGTGCCGTTCACGCTGGTTGGCGGCGTGATCGCGTTGCTCGCGGTCATTCCTGGCGCGGCGCGGCGACCGGTGAGTTTGTGGCAGGCGGTGACATCCGGTTGGCGCCGTACGCTGGAGTCGACCTGGCCCGCCTCTCCGGTGCCCGACTTGGTTGCGTTCGTGCCTGTGCTGGTTCTGTTTGCCTGTCTGGTCGGGGTGCGCGTGCTGCAGCGCTCACGGGTGCTGGCGTTGCTGCCTGCTGTTCTGGTCGCCGGGCTGTCGCAGGCGTACGTCACTGTTGCCGGAGTGGATGCACTACTGGCCGGACTGGCGTTGGCTGGTTGTTTTGCGTTGGTCTTGCTGGATTGGCCTGGTGACCGGGGTGCCTGGTTTCGGCTGGTTGCTGCACTGGCTGCGATGGCTGTTGGTGCGACCACACTTGGACTGACACTGCCGAGCGGTGCATCCGTACACCTGTCTAAGCCGGCGCCACCGGATTCCCCTACTGTGCTGAGCAATCCGCTCACCGAGATCGCCGCACGGCTGCGTTCGCCCGACACGGTGGTGTTCACTGCTCGAGCTGATGGTCCGGTGGATCGGTGGCCTGTTATCGCGTTGGATACGTTCGATGGCGTGACCTGGACGGCCGCACCGAAGTTCCAGCGGCTTGGTCGGGAGTTGCCGCTCAACTCACACGTGACAGTGCAGGTACGTCGCCAGTCCGCGGATGTAGCTCTTGCTGACTGGTCCCTGCCTTGGTTGCCGAGTCAGACGCGGACGCTGTCGGTGGTGGACGACCAGCCGTTGCTGGTTGACCCGGCGTCTGGTGCACTGCTGGCTGCGCAGTCGCGTCCGTCGCAGTACCGCATCAACTGGGCTGAACCGGCCGTTGACGTTGGTGATCTTGCTTCGGCCGGAGTCGACTCGGATCTGAGTACTGGTGCCGATCTGGGCGAGGTACCAGTTGGTATCGATGAACTGGCGCGGGAGATTGCCGGTGACGTCCGGCCGTCGTTCCAGTTGGCGCTGGTGCTTGAGAAGTACCTGCGGGCGAACTACAAGCTTGCTGCCGGTGACGACTTGCCGACGGGGCACGGGTACCCGCAGCTCAACCACTTCCTGTTGCGGAGCAAGCGGGGTACTTCGGAGCAGTTCGCGGCGTCGTACGTGGTGATGGCGCGGTTGCTGGGGTTGCCGGCGCGGTTGGTGGTTGGGTTCAAGCAGCCCGATACGGCGAGTCCGGACGGGACGTACGTGGTGCGCAACCGCGACGTGCTTGCCTGGCCCGAGGTTGCGGTGGCGGGAGTTGGATGGGTGCCACTCGATCCGACGGGGACGGCCACGTCGAAGACGGGCGGCGGCGGGTTGGCGAGTGCGGCGGAGGCGGTGCGGAAGCAGATGCCGTCTACGAAGGAGATTGAGCGGGAGCACCAGGCTGAACCGACTCTGCCAGCTGCTAAGAGCAGTGCTGACCACCACTGGCCGGGGTGGGTCTTGTTGATCGTCGCTGGTGTTGGCGTGGGTGGAGTGCTGCTGCTTTGGGTGGTCGGGGTGCCGTTGGTGAAGGTCGTACGGCGTCGGCGGCGTCGGCGGCGGGGGACGGTTGGTGCTTGGGCCGAGGCGCGTGACCTACTGCGTGACCACGGGATGCGGGTGTCGCCGGCTGCTACCGCGCGCGACCTGGCGCGTGAGTCGGACGGACCGGTATCGCAGGCGATGACGTTGCTGGCCGGCTGTCTGGACCGCGCGTTGTGGTCAGGTCAGGATGCTGACCCGGATCGTGAGTTCGCCTGGTCCGCTGTGCGCAAGGCGCGCCGGGGGTTGGCGGACGGTCGGCTCACCCAACGAATCCGGACAACGCTCAGCCCCCGCAGCCTGTTCAGCTGAGCGGGCCGAGGCGCTTGGCCGCCGCGGTGGCGGATTCCGGGACGTTGGCTGCCGGGGTGGCGGCGTCCGCGGTGCGAGTTGGTCTGCGCGGGCGAGTTGGGTCAGTGGGCGCACTGGGCGTCGCGGACCGGGCGGGGGTCGGTTTCGGTCGTGTTGATGCCGTCGGTGGCTTGCACGGCGAAGCAGTACTGGACACCCGGGACCACCGCGACCTTGTACTTGGTCCGCTTGTAGACGAGTTTCAGGTCAGCAGGTTTGCCCACCTGTGCGACGACGACGGCGTAGTTCACGTCGGGGGGTCCGGTCCAGGTCAGCTCGACGTACGTGCTGTGGTCGGCAGGCGGCTGCAGTTTGACGACGAGCGCCGGGGTAGACGCGGGGGATGGGGTCGAGCCGGAGATCGGTTGGTGGTCGCTCTGATCTTTCCGATTGACAACCGCCAACGCACCAACCACCACAGCCGCCATCACCACTCCACCCACCCCCAACAGCCACCCACGCCGCCACCCTCTCCCACTCGCCCGACCCCCAGCCCCCGTCCGCCCTTGCACACGCCCCTGCCCGGCCCCTGCACCCTGCACCGGGTGTGCATGCACACCCGGTGCGGAAACCGAAGGTGATGCACCCTGTGCCGAGCCGACCGGAGCTGCGGGCGCGCTCGCTGCGGAATGCACAGCCGGTGATCCGGCTGTTGGCTGGCTGTGCGCACTCCGAGCAGGTGTGTGCGGTGTCGCTCCCGCTGCCGGTTGTGGGGGTGCGGTGGGTGCTGTTGCGGTCGGCTGGGTGCGTGCGGTGGGGATGTGTGGCTGGTCGGGTGGTGTGTTGGGTGCGGGCGGGTTCGTGCTGGGTGGAGCAGCGTGTGGTGGTGGGGTGCTGGGGGAGTTGTTGGTGGGGGTGGTTGCTGGAGAGTTGGGCGGGTGTGGAGTGTGAGTGGTTGTTGGGGAGGTGGTGGGGTGGGGAGTGGGGATGGTTGCTGGGGGCCACGTTGTTAGGTGGGTTCGGGTCATTAGGGCTGGGCGGGGGCGGGGTGGAGGACTCGTGGGGGATGGAGTGGGGGTGCGGGTTGTTGCAGGGGTGGCAGTTACGGGGCGGACGGCGGGCATGGGTGGGGCGGTGCGGGCGGCTAGTGCGGCGAGTGACTGGGCTGCGGCCGTGGCGGACTGGGGGCGGTTGGTGGGTGCCTTCTCCAGTAGCTGGGCGATGACATCCGCGAAAGCGTCCGGAAGTACATCCAGCCGCGGCGGCGCCTCGTTCAGTACACGGAGGATGTGTTCGCCGGCGGTCTCGCCCATCCGTGCGGCCAGTGGGGGTTTGCCGCTGATCGCCGCGTGTAGCACTGCGCCGAGTGCGTACAAGTCTGATGCCGCAGTGACAGTCCCGTCCCGCAGCGTCTCCGGTGCGACGTACAGCTGACTCGGCGAGTTCAGCGCGGCGTGCCCGGTGTGTTGCCCGAGTCCGAGCGTCAACGCGGACAGCTGCGGTCGACCGTCCGGCAGCAGCACCACAGCGCCAGGTGTGAGCCCACCATGCACCAGACCGGCCGCGTGTACCGCCGCCAACCCCTCCGCCAGCCGCTGCCCCAACACAGCCAACTCAGCAGGCGACCGGAGCTGATCGCGGACCTGCTCCGCCAGCGTCCCGGTGTCCGCGGTGCTGATCAGGTACGGGTACCCGTCGGCCAGCCCGGACTCCAACACCCGCGCGACCGCAGGATGATCCACACCCTGCAGAACCTTCGCCTGCTTGGTGAAAGCTGCCGCAGTACCAGCATCGACCCGCACCGGATACACCAGTGCGCTAGCCGCCGTACCTTGCCGCATACACCGGTAGACCCTGGGGATTCCAGATCGGACCAGCACCACGTCCGTACAGCCTGAGATGGCCGGGACGGTGTCAGGTCCTTTGTCTGTCACAAGTCACATCTTCCCGCGCGAACAGGTCGTCCGCCGCGACACCGGCTGCTGCGGCCACAGTCTGGCCGCATGCTGCAAGCAGCGGCGCGGTAGGGACGCGTACTGCCACTGTGAGTCCCATGGCCACGTTGATGTTCCCGATCGGTCACTGCCTCGGGACGTACTACACGGACAGCGCGGACGACCACGTGCAGCAGGTCCGCCTCGGCGGCGAGATCGTCGAACTGTCCGACGAGGAGTTCACCGTCTGGTCGCTGGCCCATGGGATGAGCGACGAGGCCGGCCAGGCTGTCTGGGACCGCACTCGCATCATGACCCTGCTGACCAGCGACTTCCCGGCAGAGGTGATCGACCGCTTGCTGGACAGGCACTTGCTGGCCGAAGTCGACATGGACGATCCGACAACCTTCGCGGTCCGCCACCGGCTCCTGCCCTTGCAGCTCGGTCTCGGGAACACCACCGACGTCCCAGCCATGTTCCGATCGGGTACTACCGACCTGCCGCTCGCCGGCATGAGCCGCGTGCTGTACGACCTGTGGCTGTGGGCTCATCTGTCTCCCAACCTGCTGGCTGCTTGCAAGGAACACCAGATCGACCTCAAGGCCGTACTGAACACGCTGCACGCGCTGTTGACGCCAAACGCCGCATGCCTCGACTTCGCCGCACCGGAGCAGCCATGACCACCACAGTGTTTCCAGTCGGCCACGGCGCCGGTCCGCTCGCGTCTGCTGAGTACATGGTCCGCATAGGGCGCACGGCCGAGCAGCTGACCGAGTCCGAGTTCGGCGTCTGGGTACTGGCGCACCGCTGGCCCAATCTGCCTGAGCTGATGTCAGAGTGCACTGACGCGGACATCGAGGACGCCGAGCGACATGTACACGGTTTGTTGGACCGCGGGGTACTAGTGCCGGCTGACGACGCAATGGCGCTCGCGCAGCGGTACCGGCTGCTGCCACTGTTCATTGGACTCGGCAACCGGCGTGGCGACCCAGACCGCTTCGCCATCGGCGTACCAGGGCTGGACCCGCTTGCCGTGGTGAATGCGACGGTCTACGAGCTGTGGCAGTGGGGTTGGGTTGCGCCTTCGCTATGGGCGCACTGCGAGGTGTTGGCGACCATCGGCGAACAGGACGAGGGTGAGTCGGGCGCACCGAACACCCAGCTCGACATCGTCCTGGACGGGGTTTCCACACTGCTCTCGGAGTTCGTCGCCGTCCTGGAACCGGTCTCATGACACCGCTGCTCCGATAGCACCCTGCTCTCATGACACCGCCGTGATCACGTCGTCGAGGTGGAATGTACGCAGCTCGCTGACACTGGGCATACCGCCCAGCCGGCGCAGGCGCTGCGACTGAGCTTTGCGTACCCGGTCGAACAGGCGGCGGGCGTCACGCGCGTTGCCGAAGTTCGCGGCCTGTGAGACCACCGCGAAGTGCCGTTCCAGGATCGGCGCGGCGTCGTCGTCCAAGTCGTACTGCTGCGCGGTGACCATCCGCTGCACGATCAGAGTGAGCTCGTCCGGGGCGTAGTTCTCGAAGTCGATGGTCTTCGAGAACCGCGACGCCAGACCGGGGTTGGCGTCCATGAACCGCACCATCTCGTCGCTGTAGCCGGCCACGATCACCGCTGCCTCGTCGCGATGGTCCTCCATCAGCTTCACCAGGGTGTCGATCGCCTCCTGACCGAAGCTGTCGTTCTCCGCGCCGGCCCGGGACAGCGCGTACGCCTCGTCGATGAACAGCACCCCGCCGGTCGCGCTCTCGAACACCGTCGTGGTCTTCTCCGCGGTGTGCCCGAGGAACTGACCGACCAGGTCCCGCCGGGCGACCTCGTTGAACTGTCCCTTGGGGAGTACGCCGAGCGCCGCGAGCAGCTTGCCGTAGATGCGGGCGACTGTTGTCTTGCCGGTACCAGGTGCACCCGCGAACACCAGGTGGTGACTCAGACTGCCGATCGGCAGCCCTGCCTTCCGGCGCCACTCGTTGACCTGTAGCTCGTCGATCAGGCTGCGTACCTCGTCCTTCACACTCGCCAGACCGACCATTGCGTCCAGCTCCTTCAGCAGCGACTCCACATCCGCTGCGGTGGGCTCGACGTCGTGTACCTCGACCGGTGGTGCTTCTGTCACGGACACCAGCTCCGGCTCGGCCACCTCCAGTGGCGGCTCGGCGGTGTTCTCCCACCGGCATGACACCACTTCGCCACGACAACGACGCCCGTACACGACGGCCGGTCCGGCGGTGTCGCGGACCAGTGTGTGGCGTAGTACCGCGGTCGAGTCGGAGGCGATCAGTACGCCCGCTTCTGCCGTACCGGAGATCTCGCAGCTCTCCAGAGTCGGGCGGCCGTACTGGTAGGCGTACACGCCACGGCGTCCGCAGTTGGTGAGCTGACAGTCGCGCAGCACTGCTGTTGCACCGAGACGGACGATGACTCCGTCTGCTGACACGCCGTTGACCTTCGTGTGCTCGATCTGGGCAGTGCAGTCCTCCAGTACGAGGCCGTGCTCGCCGCCGTCGACCTGGCAGTGCGAGACGGACAGCTCGGCCGGACCGGTTGCCAGCAGCACTGGCCCGAACCCAGCGGACAGAGCGCAGTGCTCGGCTCGCAGCGTGCCGCCGTCGAGCTGTACGGCCGGTGCGTCACCAGCGCGGATGATCAGGTCGCGTAGCGCGAGTCGACCACCAGAGGAGCGCAGCGCGGGTACCGGTGCGTTGGTGGCGTCGATGGTGACCTCGCCACTGTCAGCAGCCAAGGTCAGTGAACGGTCTGCGACGTTGACCGTCTCGTGGTACACCCCGGCTGCGATTGAGATGACCGCGTCGACGGGAGCGTCGAGTACGGCCGCGGCGATGCTCGGGTAGGCGCCTGGACGACCTGGTGCGACCAGGAGAGTACGGCTCATCGCGGACCCACCCAGCCGCGCTCGGCCGCCTTCAGCCCGGCCTGGAACCTGCTCTGGGCACCGAGCCGCGCCATCATCTCTGACACCATCCGTCGGACGGTCCGGACCGATACACCGAGCTGAGCGGCTGCCGAGGCGTCGGTGCCGCCGTCACCCAGTAGCGAGAGCACTTCGCGTTCGCGGACAGTCAGACCAGACGCGTCACCCAGACCGGCCGGCTGGCGGAGCGGAGTGGCGGTGTGCCAGACCCGCTCGAACAGCTCAGTCACTGCGCCGACTGCAGACGCCAGCCGGAGGATGCTGACGGCTCCGCGACCAGTCCGGTCGGCTGGCAGCGCTACGGTCGCAGTGTCGACGATCATCGCGCACAGCGGGACAGTGGTTGCCGTACGGACCTGTGCGCCGTTGCGGGTCAGCTGCTGCAGCCGTCGGGACAGCAGAGGGTCCGTCCGCGCGGCGTCCGGTACCAGGATGCGGTAGCGAACCGGTGGAGCGAGTGGACCGGTACCGAGTTCGCGTAGGCCGGCGATGGGGTCGGAGAGAGCTGCTGTAGCCGGTGTGCTCACCAGGACCTCGCTAGTCGCTGCCTTGAGCAGACCCTCGATGGTGCGCTGAGCAGCGGCCGGGCTGGTCGCCCAGTCCACCGCACCGTTGCTGTCGCCGAGCGGAGCGGGGTGTCGGCGGGCGTACTCACCGGCGATCTCGGCCGCCGCGACCCGGCTGCGTTCCAGGTCGCGGGTGACGCGGGCGAGGTCCGCCTCGCGCTCGGCGAGCAGTGCGGTGAGGCTGAGCCGTGGGTTGAGCGGACGGACCACGTCACCCGAGCTGCCGCGGGCGAGCAGGCCGAGGCTGGTCAGTTGCTCGATCAGCTGGCGAGTGGAGACCTCGTCCAGGCCGAGCCGTTCGCCAAGCTCGGCGGCAGTCCAGGAGGGGCGCTCGAGTACGACCAGGTACATCCGCTCGGCGGTCGGGTCGACGCCGAGGTGGGCAAGCCGCAGTCCGGTGGTGCGGACCTGCGGGGCGGTCTTCACGGCGCGGGGGTAGCGCGCCGCGCGGGGGTACGAAGCGCCTTCGGCGGGCTCTGAGTGGTACACGGGACACCTCGCTCGATTCGGTGAGTCGATGGACTCGGTGTGAACACCAGAACCATCGCGAACCGTCATCCAGCGGGGGTCTTGCGGCTGTCCACGGCCGATACAGCCGATACAGCGGCTGTCCAGCGGAGTGATTTGCCGCTTGGTACAGCGGTTGTCCAGCGGGGAGTGCGGCCTGGTACGGCGGTTGGGTCGGCGGGGGTCCGGCCTGGTACGGCGTGGGTGGCCGGTTGATACGGGGGCTGGATCAGGGGAGGGCGGCGGTGAAGGCGGCGCGGTGGCGGCCGGTTTGGGCGGTTGCGGCCGGGGACTGTGGGGCGGCGGCGTGGGCCAGCACCAGGGCGTGGTCGAGGTTGCTGGCGGTTGTCACGGTGACTGCTCCGGGTTGGTGCAGGGCCAGGGCGGTCGGCACCGCGTACATGCGGTAGCGGCTGTTGGTCTGGTCCAGGACCAGGGCGTCCCATTCCTCGGTCAGGCGCTTGGGAGTGAGGGTGGTGAATAGGGTGGACAGCTCGTCCGGTGTGAGCGGCTCTGCTCGGAGGCCGCGGCGGTGTAGGCGTTTCGTGAGGCGGCGGATCGTGTTGGTGAGCAGCAGCTCCAGGTCGGTGTCTTGCGACCGCTCCTGTGAGCGCACTGCTGTCACTCCGATCCACACGCGACCGGGGCGCCGGATCAGCTTCAGGTGAACTCCTGGGGGTGGCTGTTCATCCAGTAGGTCCGCTGGGGTGAGGTCGGCGGGGAGGTCGCTTTCCAGTAGGACAGTTATGCCGTCGGCTCGGATGATCGTGCCTAGGTCGTTGGTACCCAGGGTGAGATGGCCGCGTACGCCGTCCAGTGCGGTGAAGCTGGTGCCACGGATCAGGTAGCTGATGCCTCGTTGGGCCCAGGTGTAGGTCCAGGTCCCGTGTCGCCAGGTTGCTGTTATTGCCACTACTAGTAGCGCTACCAGTCCGGCTGCTGCTTCAAGCACCCACCTGTGTCCTGCCGAGGCTGCCAGTAGAGCGACCACGACCTGCCAGCAAACGACCTGTCCGACAGCTACCCGGGGGCGTTGCTCCGTGCCCGGGGTGCCTGCTTCGACTGGTGCGGTGGTGATGGCTGATGGTGCGGTCGAGGTGGGTGAACTGGGGGCGAAGGTGGGTGCTGGGGTGGTGGAACTGGTGGTGTGGGGCGCGGGCTGTATGCGGGGCCCGTAGGTGAGTGAAGCGGAGTGCTGGGCTGGTGAGTTGGCGCGCGCGGTGGTGGTTGATGGGGCCGTCGTGGGTAGTGCCGAAGTAGGGGTCGCTGGTGGTGCGGGGGCCGGGGCGCGGGGTGGTTGAGGGTGCTGCACGCGCGAGGAGGCGGTGCCTGGGGAAGGCAGCGCGGCGTTGAGAGGCGGCGTGGCGTGAGAGGGCGGCGTGGCGGGAGGAGGCAGCGCGGCGCGGGAGGGCGGCGGGGTGTGGGGCGGGGGCTGGGGGGTTGTGAGGGGTGGGGGTGTGGTCATGGGTGGGGGGTGAAGAGTTCGGTGTCGAGTGGTGGGTTGGGGGTGGGGCGTGGGGTTGGGGGGAGGGTGAATTGGGGTGTGGGGGTTTGTGGGCTTGCCTGGACTGTTGGTTGGAGGGCGGGGTGGAGGGGAGCTTGGGAGTTGGGTTTGGTGGGGCGTTTGCGTGGGCGGGGGTCGGTGGTGCTGCCGCCGCCGCCGGAGGGGGTTGCGGTGGGGGGAGCGATGGCGGGGGTTGGTTTGGTGGGGGTGGGGCGGGCGGTGGCGTCGGCTAGAGCGGGTTCGGTGCCTGGGGTTATGCGGGCGCCCAGTGCGGCAGAGCGGCTGGTAGTGCCGAAGGGCTGCGCGCTGGTTGGAGAGCTGGGGCGTAGGGAGTTGGTGAGGGCGCCGAGAGTGCCGGTCAGCGCGGCGGCTGGGAGGCCGCTCAGGCCGACACCGCCGACGCCGACGCCGACGCCGCCGCCGAGACCGCCAGGACCGGTGGTGGGGACGCCGATTGAGGCGGGGAGGTTGGTGGCGCTGCCGGCCAGCGTGGGGAGGTCCGGGTGGATCACCGTACCGGGGAGGTCTTTGAACGGCAGCTTGTTCAAGGTGTCCTGGGCACTCCCGGACTGGGCCAGGCTGGTGATCTTCTGGACCAAGCTGACGCCCTTGTCCATCGCACTGAACAGCTTGTCCGTCGCGTCAAGCACGTCAGTCACAGGTACGGCGGGCACCGGTGAAGCCGGCGTCGGCGCACCACCGCCAGGGCCCTGCCACCCCTGAGACGGCGGCGGTACGGCGGTCGGTGCCTGCATCACCGTGCCGACTGCCTCCATCATCCCGGCGCCCGCGGTCTGCAGCCCGAGCGCGACCTGCGCCGCGAACGGCCCGATGAGCGGTGCCGCGCTCAGCGCCACCGCTGTGTCGTATCCACTCTGCAGCGCCGGCATGACCGCCTGCGCCGCATTCAGCGCGGTACCGCCGAGTCGCAGCGCAGCGGACATCGCACCCGTGTACGCGGACCACTCGCCGAGTGACGCGAGACTGCCGACCACCTGTCCGCTGAACGCTGCCTGCGATGCGGAGCCGACACTCAACGGCCAGGTGGTGATGACGGCGTTCGCCGCGCCGAGGTCGCCGTGCGTGGCGAGCAGTTGCTGGCATGCGGAACCCCACAGGTCGGCGCCGGCGTGCCAGGGTTCGGCGCGCTGCCCGTAGAGCATTGCCGCCATCGCGTTCAGTTCCATCCCGAAGTACGCGCCCATGTCCGGTCAGACCCTCGCCGTCGGGAGTTGGTCGGTCAGGGACCGGTGCGTTGTCGCGTTCGTCAGGTCGGTGCTCTCGAACCGCGCGGCGACCGAGAGCGCGGAGTCGATCAGTGCCGCGATGCCGTTGGTGGCCTGCAGCGTGACCGAGCCGGTGTGCTCCACACAGAACCGGACATGCGCCTCGACGGTTGCACTCTCCGGCATCGTTCCCATCAGCAGCGGTGTAGCTCCAACAGTGCTGGAGACCGGTGTGACAGTCGCAAGTGGCGCGAGTGCCGCGAACTGACGCAGTTCGTCGGGCACCAAGGTCAGTGTGCCGATGTGCATTGTTCCTCCTCGGGTTCGTCGTCTGCACCACATCAGGGTTCGCGGACCAGTCCGGTCGTAGACCGGATCAGGCCACCGAACGTCAGCTACGGGCCGATCGGATAGCTCGCGGCTGTTGGATCGAGTGCGTGGCCGGCCGGGAGTCGGCTGATCAGCTCGGCCGGCAGCCGTACTACGGGTGGCTGGTCGTAGCCGAGTACGCCGAGTACGTCGCGAGTCGCCAGCTGGTAGCGCCGGCCGAGATCACTCACGAACGACAGCGCCCCGGACCCGGCTGGCTGCGCAGGAGAAGCCATCGACTCAACCACTGCTCCATGGCCAGGCGGTACGACAACCAGCTCAGCCAGCGGCAGTCCGCCAGGACCACGACCTGCGGTCACGCCGGCGTCCCCAGCCGACGGCAGCTCACCAGCCAACACAAAGCGCGGCCGGAACTCACCGCTGGAGAACACCGCGCACACCGAGTCCCCGGACGACTCTGGTCGCGAAAACGTCGGTCGAGTGGCTGGAAGCGCGGAGTCCGATGCCGGCGTCCCCACACCACCGGACACCTGCGCCACCACAGCCGGATCGAGCGGTACGGCTTCCGGTACCGCGCCTGGGTACGCCTGCCGGGTCGCGGGCGCAGTGCGCTGTACGTCGTACTGCAACGAACTGATCGCCACTAGCCGATCCCGCTGCAGTAGGTAGTACTGTCCCTGCCCGGTGGAGGTCTGTACGACGTACAGCGTCCCGACTCGCCCTGGTCGGAGCAAGACTGACGGTGTGCCTGCACCAGGTACTGAGATCGGCCCGAGTGGTGGACCGGATGGAACCAGGTCAAGCCAGACCGACGGCACCTGCAGCCACGCCTCGTCGTTCAGCGCGAGTGCCGCGGCAACTGTCGCCTGCTGCTGGATCGCATGCTTGTAGCCGCGCCAGATCAGGTACCGACGCCCATCAGGTCCCACTGCCAGCAATGACTCGGCTGCAGCACCGGACTGCTCTGTTCCAACCAGTAGAACCGACCGAACCATCGGACTGCCTGCAGAGTCGACACCAGGTTGCGCACACAACGACCACCCATTCCCCAGCAACCGTCCCTTTGCGGGCAGGGAGTCCGGTGCGTCAGCTATTCCGACGCGCTGCCCACGAGGTACGCCGAGCAGCGACTTCGCCGACACCATCAGCGGCGTGCTGTACTTGTTCGCCAGTAGCAACGCTGACACGTAGTTCGCAGCTGGATAGAGCACGCCGTCCCGGTACACGTACCGCGTGCCAGTCTCCTTCTCGACAATGACGTGGTCACCGGACTTCCACGAAGTCTTTCCACCCGGCGACAGCTGCCCGTACACACCGGCGCCCGCCAGCACCAGTACGGCCAGGCCGATGCCAACGAGCATCGCGACGATGCCACGGCGGAACGGCGGGTACTCCGGATCGGTCTCGCGCAGCAACAGCGCATGGGTCATCCGCTGCTGTACGAACTGATACGACTGCAGTTGATCCCGTTTGGATGCCATCGGTCAACCGCCCAGTCCGCGGACGTACGCGTACAGTCCGAGCACCCACAACACCACCGGTACGACGAGCAGAACCAGTACGAGTTCAGCCAGCTCGGCGTACCTGGCCAGGTACGCGCCGGGCCGATGTCTCGCGTACCAGAGCCCAAGGAACCAGGCCGCAACCGCGAACACCAGCAAGATGTACGGCGACTGCACCAGCAACCAGCCGAGTCCAAAGAGACCTGCACCGATCAGGGACAACCGATGCGCGACTACAGGAAGCAGTCGCGCCCGGAGCAAACAGATCCCGACTAGCAGCACCACTAGTACACGTGCTGGCGTAGCGGTGGACCAGGTCAGCACAGCCAGCGCACAGCCCAAGCCGATGGACAGCCCGGCCAGGATGCCTGTGTACAACGCAGCAGAACGATGCACCGCCAAGTACACGATCCGCCGGGGCGGCTGCGGTGCATCAGCGAGTAGATCAGCGGTACTGGTTGGTAGCACCGGTTTTGGCAGCCGTCCGATCCGCATGGCGAGTGGAGCCGCCACCGGTACCAGCGCGATCGCCAGCGCACCGACAACAGCAGCCGACCGCGTACCAGTCCCCCAGTCGCCAAGCGCCCCTGCGACCAGTGCTAGCCCTCCAACGGTCACTGCAGTGGCGAAAACGGCGGTGTGCCGAGCGATACCGACGTACCCGATCAGTCCGAGCAACAGGACCACCGCACCACCCGCAGTGAGCTGTGGCGCTCCCAGCTCCGTCAGCCGAAACGTTGCAGCTGGCAACAATGCTCCGCCGACGAATCCGAACGCCACAGCCACCGCACCGGCCATAGCAGCCGCTGCTCCGTCACCAACGGCCCGCGACAGTGCGACGCCCGCTGTCATCAGTACGCCTGCGGTGACCAGCGCGAACAGCGCCACGTCCTCCCAAGGCGGTCCGCTGCGCAGCTGTAGGCCGAGCGCGGTCAGCAGAGCAACCGCACCGGCGACCAGTCCACACCAGCGGGTCGCTGTAGGTGTCCAGGCGCGACCACCGGAGCGTGCGTTGGTAGCGATCGCATCGACCAGGTCGTCGTACTCGAGCTCCGGCCAGTGCTGGTGAGCTGTAGCGAGGTGCAGGACCTCGCCGTCCCGAACCTCCTGCCCAGCCAGGTCCCGGTGCGTCTCCAGCGTCTCGCCGTCAGGACGGCGGAGGACCCAGCCGCCTTGAAGTGCCCCTTCGTCGGCGAGCCCGTCACCGGCATGGCGCAGGATGCCGGGCAGCACCTCGGCGACCGTCGAGCGCTCCGGCAGCGCCAGGTCGATCCGGCGTTCCGGTGCGTCGATGGTGACCTTGACCAGTCCACGAATGCTCACCTTCGCCACGGTGGCACCGGGCGCTGCCGAGTGACCGGGGCTTGCAGCTTGCGGACAGTCAGCTAGTGGCCGCCGGCCGTTGTCCGGTGCCGGCGCCGCATAACGTCCGGAGACATGTCGACAGTCATCGTCAGCAGACCGCCGCGTCGCGACGGCCCGGCCTTGCCGACCGGCGACGTCACCCTCGATCCGCCGCCGGCGCTGCCACAACCCGCGGCCCGGCAGCTCTCGCAGTACGTGATGATGGTGCCGATGCTCGCGGGTGGTGCCGCGATGGCGTTGATGTACTCGACCCTCGGCGGTGGCGGCAAGATGAGCTACATCGTCGGCGGACTGTTCGGCCTGTCCGCACTGGGCATGGCCGCTGTCGCGTTCGCCGGCCAGGGTGCTCCGCGGCGCGAGATGGCCCGTGCCCGGCGTAGCTACCTTCGCCACCTGTCCCAGCAGCGCATCCGTGCGCGCCGGGCGGTCAGCCAGCAGCGTACGGCGTTGTCGTACCTGCATCCTGATCCGACGCAGCTGTGGACTCTGGTGGAGAGCTACCGGCTCTGGGAACGACGCCGCAACGACGCCGACTTCGCGATAGTCCGTGTCGGTACGGGTGCGCAGCCGCTCGCCACACCAGTCGCTCCGCCCGACACAGTCCCGCTGGAAGAGCTGGAGCCGCTGTCTGCCGGTGCACTACGCCGCTTCATCACGACGTACTCGGCTGTGCCCGGACTGCCCGTGGCAATGGCACTACGCGGGTTCGCGCATGTGTACCTCGACGGTGAACCGGACCGGGCTCGTAGCTTGGCCCGTGCTCTCGTAGCGCAGCTAGCCACGTTCCACTCGCCGGACGACCTCCTGATCACCGCGGTGGTCGGTCCGGACACCAGAGCGGAGTGGGAGTGGCTGAAGTGGCTACCGCACGCACACCACCCGGACAAGTCCGACGCACTCGGACCGATCCGCCTGATCAGCAAGAGTGTTCCGGATCTGGAGTCCGTGCTGGACGATCTGGTTGCTCAGCGGCCTAGATTCGATCCGGCATCCACTACCCGAGTCGACGGCCCGCACATCGTCGTACTGGTCGATGGTGGTGACGTAGCCGGGTCCGATCACCTGATGTCCGGTGGAGGAGTAGAAGGCGTCAGCGTCGTCGACCTGACCACCCAGCCGCCCAGGTTGCTCGACAGGTCGACCGTACTGCTCGATGTGGCTGACGACGGCGTACTGACCAGCATCACCATGGAGGGCGAGTCAGAAGTAGGTACGGCAGACACGTTCACTGTCGCGGATGCGGAAGCGCTGGCCCGCCTGCTTGCACCACTCCGGCTGTCTGCTGCAACTGATGGCGAGGAGAGCTTCGCGTCCGCCTTCGGCCTGACCGACCTGCTCAGCCTTGGTGACCCGTACGACTTCGACCCGGCCAAGCACTGGGGGCCACGGCCGAACCGGGACCGGCTACGCGTGCGCTTCGGCGTCACAGCGGACGGTACGCCAGTTGAGCTCGACCTGAAGGAGTCCGCACAGGACGGCATGGGTCCACACGGTCTGCTGATTGGTGCGACCGGCTCGGGCAAGAGCGAGCTGCTGCGTACGCTCGTACTCGCTCTGGCCGCAACGCACTCCTCGGACAGCCTCAACTTCGCGCTGGTCGACTTCAAAGGCGGCGCGACGTTCACAAAGCTGGACCGGCTGCCGCATACCAGCGCGGTGATCACCAACCTCGCCGACGAGTTGACTCTGGTTGACCGGATGTCCGATGCGATCAAGGGCGAGATCATTCGCCGGCAGGAGCTGCTGCGCCGGGCCGGCAACTACGAGTCCCTGCGAGCGTACGAGATGGCGCGGGCGGCTGGGGCGAACCTACCCGAGGTACCGACGCTCCTGGTGATCTGCGACGAGTTCTCCGAGCTCCTGTCGGCCAAGCCCGACTTCATCGACATGTTCGTCCAGATCGGTCGCGTCGGCCGAGCACTGGGCGTACATCTCCTACTGGCCAGCCAGAAACTGGAGGAGGGGCGCCTGCGTGGGCTGGATGCCCATCTGTCATACCGGATCGGTCTGCGGACGTTCTCGGCGATGGACAGCCGCGTAGTACTCGGCATCCCCGACGCGTACGAACTGCCGCGCGCGCCCGGCCACGGGTTCCTCCAGATCGGTACGGAGACGCTGGTGCGATTCCGGTCCGCGTACGTGTCGGGCGTACACCGACCGGCTGTCAGTTCAACGGCTACTGACGCGGACGATGTGTCGCCGTTCACGAGCGCGTACGTGTCGATGCCGGTCACCGAGGTCGAGGAACCACCGGAGGAGGACGGTGTCGGTGAGAAGCTGCTCGACATCCTCGTGGATCGCCTGGAGAACAAGGGCAAACCGGCTCACCAGATCTGGCTGCCACTACTCGACACTCCGCCGCCGCTGACTGACCTACTACCGCCACTGACTGTTGACCCGGACCGTGGACTCACTACTACTGGCGTACCAGGACTGCTGCGGGTGCCGATCGGACTAGTGGACAAGCCACTCGATCAGCGCCGCGACCCACTGCTGGTAGACCTGTCCGCTGCGGCCGGCCACGTCGTCATCGTCGGTGGTCCGCGCAGCGGGAAGAGCACTGCGATCCGCACGCTGATCTCTGCACTCGCAATCACCCACACCCCGCGCGAGGTGCAGTTCTATTGCCTCGACTTCGGTGGTGGTTCACTCGCCGCGCTCCGGGACCTACCGCATGTCGGCGGCATCGCCTCCCGCCTGGACGTGGGCGCAGTACGCCGGACTGTCGCGGAAGTGCAGCAGCTGCTGAGCAACCGGGAGCGCTTCTTCGCAGAGCATGGTGTCGAAGGCATGGCCGCGTACCGGGAGCGACGTACGGCCGGTGAGTTCGCCGGTGACCCGTGGGGTGACGTGTTCCTGGTAGTGGATGGCTGGTCTGTACTGCGGTCCGACTTCGAGGAGCTCGAGCTGACCCTGGCCGACCTCGCCAGCCGCGGCCTGGCGTACGGCGTGCACGTGGTGGCGACCTGTGCACGCTGGTTCGACCTGCGCGGCACCATCCGCGACCTGTTCGGTACGAGGATCGAGCTGCGGCTGGGCGACCCGTCCGACTCGATGGTGGACCGTAGAGCAGCCATGAGCGTACCGGCCGACCAACCGGGCCGCGGGCTCACTGACAACGCGCAGCACTTCGTTGTAGCCACACCAGACACCGACCTGGTGTCACAGCTCGCCGCGGCCTGGCCGGTGTCCGGTGCACCACGCGTACGCCTACTCCCGTTGCTGCTGGCAGAGTCCGAGCTGACGGCCGTACTGGCACGACAGCTGGACCAACCGCCTGGACTGCCTGTCGGACTGTCCGAGCGTGACTTAGGCCCGGTGCACGTCGATTTCGACGCCGACCCGCACTTCCTGGTGTTCGGTGACACCGAGTCTGGCAAGACCAGCTTCCTCCGCTGGATCGCCCGCTCACTGGTAAACCGCTACGACCCGACCGAGGCGCGGATCATCCTGGTCGACTACCGGCGCTCACTCACCATCGACGGTGAACACCTGATGGGTACGTTCTCCGAGCCGCGTGGCGTCGAAGCGATGGTCGCGGACCTCATCCCCGTACTCGACCGCCGCCTGTCGGGCGAATGGACCGGTCCGCGGATCCATGTCCTGGTTGACGACTACGACCTGGTCGCCGGCAGCAACAACCCGCTCGCCGGTCTGATCGACTACCTCGCGCACGGCCGCGACATCGGCCTGCACATTGTGGTTGTCCGGCGCAGCGGCGGTGCCGGACGGGCGATCTTCGAGCCGCTGATCGCCCGGCTGCGCGATGTCGGGACGCCAGGCCTGCTGTTCAGCGGCGACAAAGCAGAAGGCCCCCTGCTCGGCGCCACCCGGCCGCAGCAGCTGCCGCCAGGCCGGGCCCAACTCGTTGCCCGCCGCGGTGACACCAGCCTCGTCCACCTCGTCGACTGCACCAGCTGAGTCGACTGCTCGATCCGACAGGAGCCACCCATGGTCCAGGTCACACCCCAGCAACTCCGCGACTTCGCCGCGATGCTGAAACCGAACGACTTCACCACGGTCTGCGACGCGCTGCCTGGTTTCAACCTGCATGGCGGGATGCCGGACTCGGACAAACCGAACGGTCTCCTCCAGCAGTGGGCGCCGCAGCTGGCCGGGTTCGGCCACGACCTCGCCCGGGGCATCGACGCCTTCGGGACCGTCTCCCGGAACGCGGCGGACCGGTTCGATGCCACCGATCGGGGCGCGGCCGGGCGGTTCGAGGTCAACGACCGGGACGCCCGCGACATCATCGCGACCGAGCTCAACCCGGTCCGGGTCCGGGACTGGACCGACGGCGACGGCCTGCCGCCGATCGCGCCACCACCGGCACCGCCGTCGGTGAGCAACCCGCCGATGCCGAAACCCGACCCGCACGTACGGATCCTGGCGCCCGGGGAGTTCGGCACCTCGGGCGGTTCGACGCAGCCGACCGCATAGGAGCCGACGATGGCTGACTACACCAAGACCTCGATGGCGGACATGCTCGGCCAGATCCAGGCCACCGATGCCGGTACCTGGCAGAGCGCGGGCGAGACCTGGGGCTCGATGGCAGGTGCCATCAAGAACACCCAGGAGAACCTCGACTTCGCCTGGAACAACACGCAGCAGTTCCGCGACAGCGAGGTGTTCAGCAGCATCAACACCAACGTCACGCAGAGCAGGCAGTCCGCGGACGAGTGGCGGATGTTTGCCGAGCAGGTCGGCAGTCAGCTGACGAACATCAGCGGCACGATCGTTGCCACCCGGCAGATCGTCGAGGGACTCGCACCCCCGTACGCCCAGGCGGAGACCCGGAAGGCGACGGCGAGCGAGCAGGCCGACCGGGATGCGGCGCAGCGGGACATGGACGACATTCGCGCTCGGGCCGCCAACGTGATGGGTGTGCTGTCGGGACTGATGCAGCAAGCCTTCGACCGGGTCAGTTTCCCGCATGCCAAGTACGGCGGGCCGATGACGCCGAAGCCTACGCAGGAGCAGCCGGGCGACCACAACGGCGATCCGAGCGCGAAAGCCGACGGCGGTGGTGGCGCCGCGCCGGGGAACGCCGCGCCTGGTGCGACGCCCGGTGAGGTGCCCGGTGAGAAGCCAGCCGCCAACCCTACGGCGCCCAAGGATGAGAAGGACCCGTGGGACGAAGCGGGTAAGGCGATCGACGTCATCGGCAAGGGCATCGACCTGACCGGCAAGGTCCCGGAGAACCTGGACAAGTGGCTGACGCTCGCCCAGCACGCAAAGGACCTGACTGGCGGTGGCACCCCGACCACCACTCCGGACCCGAGTGGTTTGCTCCCCAAGGGGTACCCGTCCGACCAGCCCGCTCTAGCAGGCGGTGTCACAACCACACCGCCCACGTTCGATCCAACCCGTTTCACTCCACCTGACGGCGGAAGCGGCTTAGGCGGAAGTGGTTCAGGTGGTGGCGGTCTCCCGAACATCGATGTGCCGTTCGGAGGCGGTGGCGGAGCGACAGGCGGCGGCCTCCCGACCGGCAGCCCTGGAGCATCAGAACGAAACTCCTCATCGCCGCGAGCAGCAGCAACAGCAGGTGGAGCTGGTGCCGAGCCAACGCTGGCCGGCAAACCAACCAGCTCAACTGGCACGCAGCAGAGCTCGTCCCCGATGTACCCGCCCATGAACGGCGCCGGGGCCGGTGCGGGCGCGGCCGGTGCCCGGGCCGACATCCGCTCCGGCGCCGCCCCGAACCGCCAGGGCTTCACTGTCCCAACAGAATCCACCGCCGCCGAGCGCCTGAGCCGCCAGGGCGTCCAGTCCGAACTACAGGGCCGCACCAGCGGCGAGCAGCGTACGCCGTCCGGTGCGCCGCCACTGCGAAAGCGCAGGGCCGCGAAGCGCACCCAACGTACCGAAGAGGTGCTTGACGACGAGCTGTGGAAGCTCTGACGGCACAACTGGCCATTCCCTGGCCGCAACCGGAACACACCCCGGACGGCGCCGTCCACAGACCTAGCGTGACATCGACCGGTGATCACGCGCCGGCAACCCCAGAGGAGGAAACACCATGGCCGGTGTGGAGACCGAACTCCAGCGAATGCACCGTACCGCCCAGGACGCCGCCACGATCGGCGACAACCTGAAGAACGTGATGAGCAGGCTCGACAACGCGATGGGCGTACTGGCTCCGATGGACGGGATGATCAAGAACGCGTTCTGGTCCGGGCACCACAGCCATCTGGACGCGATGACCAAGCTGTGCAATCGCCTGCACCAGCTGGCGGATGGCATCGGCAGCGCGAAGAGCGCGTACCAGTCGGCAGACGACAACGCACAGACCGCACTGGCCCGAGTAGGCAGCACCAACCCCGTACTCGACATCACCGTGCTCTGAGAAAGGACAAACGATGCCCGGAGATCACATCAACTATCCGTACGCCGCTATGGCACAGGCAGCGGTCGACATGGCCGGGGCCAGCAAGGAGGCGACCGAGCTGAAGACCCAGTTCGAGAGCGCGATCCAGGCGCTGTTGGCCGCTTGGCAGAGCGAGGAGGCGGCTCCGCAGGTACAGCAGGTACAGCAGCTGTGGGCACAGGCGGCCGGTGAGCTGAACCTGTTGCTCAGTAAGCGCGGTAGTACCGTCGAGGACTCGATGCTGCAGATGCGCAGCACCGACCACTCCGCAGCTATCACCATCCAAGCCTGAACACACGAAGCGCCCGGCCCCGAGTGGAGGGCCGGGCGCGCTTTCAGTTGACGCGCCAACCGCGGCGTCGGCCTAGTGGAATGACAGCAGCAGCAAGCAGTACCAGAAGCGCTGACACCCCTGCTAGCAAGGCGATCCGGCGTCCGGCGAGTCCAGCGTGGTTCCAGGCAGCAGTACGGTCTGCTGCCGGATCGGACTTCGGCGGAGCTACAGGTGGAAGAGCGGCGGGTTTCGACGTACTGAGTACGTCCCGCACTGCCCGATACGGGTTGACCACGCCGGCGCCGTACTGGTCGGACGGGCCAGGCGCTGGTGTCGCAGTAGCCATCAGGCGCTTCGCTACCTCGGCTGCCGGGAGATGTGGGTCAGCAGCGCGTACCAGGGCCGCCGTACCGCTGACGAAGCCAGTAGCGAAGCTAGTGCCGTCGTAGTACCGGTGACCGTTGACGCGGGTTGCGGCCAGTACGCCCCCGCCAGGTGCGGAGATGTCGACGTACGCTCCGACCTGCGAGTTCGACAGGCGGCTGCCGTCGATCGTCATCGCGCCGACCCCAAGCACACCCGGGTACGCCGCTGGGTACGTGACCGGGTCCGGTCCTTGCTGGTTGTGGGCGTTGCCGGCCGCGGCGACGATCAGTGCATCGTGCCGTTGGGCATACCGGACGGCGTCGCGGACGGGCTTCTGGTCCACGTACAGCGACAACGAGATGTTGATGACTGTGGCGCCCGCGTCAGCCGCGTACCGGATGGCGCCCGCGAACACGGTCGCGTCGACGGCCGCACCTTGCTGCTCATTCGCGTCCCGTTCGCTGACGCGGATCGGCAGGATGCGTGCGCCCGGTGCGACGCCACGGAAGCCGACCCCGTTGAGCGGACGGGCCGCGATGATGCTCGCCACCGCCGTGCCATGTGAGACGCAGTCGAAGTCGGCGCGTTTGTCGCCGGGCGTGAGTACATCCTTGCCGGGCAGGACCGCGCCACGGAGTTGCGGATGGTCCGCGTCGACGCCGGAGTCGATCACCGCGACCGTCACGCCGCTGCCGGTGCTGACCGGCCAGGCGCGTTCCGGCGCCAGCCAAGTGGTTGCCCAGGGCATCTTGCTGACCGTCGGCCCGCCGCCTTCGGCGTTCTGGCACTGGCCGGCCGGCGGCGTCGCGGTCGCGGGTGTCGCGGTGGCGGCCAGTGCCCCGAGGACGACGGCCGCGGCTGCTGCTCTGACTGTCTTCACGATCCGGACCGTACGGCGGGGCCCGATCGTGCCACGGGTTCTGACCCCTTGTGGCCACGGACTGACCATGATCCCGCCGAGCGCCGACGCTGGAACCCGGAGGTGGACATGTCGAAGCTCGACCTGGGCAAGGAACTGGCGGCGCTCGGCCTGGACAGCGGCCTGGAGCGCGTGACCGCCGCGGCCGAGACGCTGGACCGCGCCTTCGACGAGGTGGTCGCGACCGCCGTCTCACCGGATCGCCTGGTCAAGATCACGGTCACCGGCCGCGGCGACGTACGCGAACTGGAACTCGATCAGGGGATCTACTCGAGGAGAGACCCAAGAGCACTCGCCGCGACCATCCTCACCACCCTCGGCCAGGCGCAGGCCGCCGCGGAAGCCAAGCTCGCCACGGCGTACGACGCGTTCCGGGAGCACCTCGATGACTGAACGGATCGAGGTCGACCAACTCGGCGTCGCGCGGGCGTCGGACGATTGCCGGACAGCGGGAACCGACGCCGGTACGCACCTCGCGCGGTTGCTGGCCGGCCTGACGAAAGGCGCGATCGAGGCCGCCGCCGGACGTGACGACTACGGCCGGCAGATCACCGACGGGTGGGCGAACAGCCAGGCCGAGACGTTTCCCGACTTCGCCAAGGGCATCGAGGAGCAGTTGATCGGGCGTGGCGACCAGATGTCGTCCTGCGGGGAGAACGCCCGCGCGACCGACGACGCGGCCGCTCAGCAGGTCCGCGCGACCGACCTCGGCCTGACCCAGACCTCGCAGGGCTGGGCGACGCTTCCGCCCGACCAGGCGGTCTAGCGTGGGGCTCCAGCTGCCGGGATGGTTGAAGGCGATCCTCGAAGGCGGGTACGAACCACAGGCCGACGAGGACGCGCTGTACGCGTTGGCCGATCAGTACGACGCGTGCGCCAAGTACTTGTGCGGCCCCCTCGCCGGGCAGATCGATGTGGCGGCGGGTGGGTTCGGGTCCGCGTACCACGGTGAAGCTGGGGTCGCGCTGGAGGCGTTCCTGCGGCGGTACGCGCATGATGCCAGTTTGTCGGGCCCGGCCACGCTGGCCGACGGGGCGACGCATTTGGCCGAGTTCCTGCGGACCATGGGCGACACGATCGTACGCACCAAACGCGAACTGCTGATCATCGGAATCGTCAGTGTCGCGACCATCCTGTTCGGGCTCGGTCCGATCACGGGAACGCTGATCCGGAAACTCGGGCAGGAAGGCGTGAAACGGCTGATCCTGCAGCTGGTCAAGAAGCTGGTGAATCGGGAGGCGCGGAAACTGCAGGCCAAGATGATTGCCGAGCTTGCAGCGCAGGCGGCGAAACAGACCGGCAAATTCGTGTTCAGCAAGCAGATGGTGCCGAAAGCGCTCGGTGTGGTTGGGGCGGAGCTCGCGGACGAGGTCATTCCGTACGCGCTGGCGGGATTGTGGGGGCAGGCGACCGGACAGGATCGCCGCCTGGTCGTGGACAGTCACGGTCAGCCGGTACGCGATGACAAGGGGAACTTCGTCACCACCGACGACTGGGATTGGCGCGGGACGGCGATGACCGCGGTCGGCGCGGTTGTCGGCGTACCGCTGTCGCACGGCGTGGGGATCGGGCTTTCCAAGGTGCCTGGGGTCGGGACGGTTTCCAAGCTGGCGAAGACGTTCGTGAACAATGCGATCACTTCGCCGTTGGCGAGTTCACTGACGTCGCTGGGGTTTCAGGAGGGATGGCACAATCCGTCGATCCAGGACATCTGGATCGCGGGCGCGCACGGGGCGGCGCGGAACAGTACGCCGAGTGATGCGCACGGGCCATTGGAATCCCTGGGCGAAAAGGCCGGCGAATGGCTCGGCCACAAGATCGTCGGCCACGCACCCGCCGACCCCGGCGGTCCGCAGCCGACCCCAGTCCAGACACCCGCGACGCAAACCACAACCCAGAGCACAACCCTGGACACGCCCCAGAACGCGGCGCAGAACGCCAACCAGAACGTTTCCCAAACTTTGTCCGAGAACTCGTCCCAGAGCATTGCCCAGAACGCTGCTCAGAACGGCAGCCAGCCGACGGCAGGCCTCATCGGCGGCGCCCTGAACCAATCAACTCCGTCTCTCAGCAACACCGCACCCCAGGCCACCAGAACCCTGACTCAACCCGCCGGCAACCAATCCACCCAACAATCCCGCCCCGACCAGCTCCAACCCCTCCGCCGTCCCCAACCCACGACCAATCCCCCCGAAGCCCAGCAACCCACCGACCCCACCACCAACCCCACCGAAGCCCAGCAACCCACCACCACCCCAACAACCCAACAGCCCGCCAACCCCACACCCCAGCCCACCGCCGACCTCACAACTCAACCCACCGACGCCACAACTCAGCCCACGACACCGGCCACTCCAGCCGCCCAACCGACCCCCTCCGCGCAAGCTGACCCAACAACCCCGAGCCAAACCCCAGCCACCGCCACCCAGCCGGCTACCCAATCCCAGGCCACTCCACCAACCGCCCAGGAGCTGGACACCACACCTGCCACCCGGCCCGTGCTGTCAGCGGACGAGGAGGTGGTCGCCTCACCTGCCATCCAACTCATGTCGCAAAGGGCCCGGGAGGTGGCGGCAACACCCTCCACACAACCCGTGCTGCCGGCGGTGAACGGGGGTGGGGCTGGGCTGATTGGTGGGGTGGTTGCCGGGCCGCGGGTGGGTGCTGTGGCTCGGCCGGGTACGCGCGGTGGTGCCGGCCACTCCACCAACGACGTGATCGATCACAGTGCTCGGTCGGCTCCTGCTCGTCCGGGGCTGGAGCTGGCACGGCTGCGGCGTGGTGGGGAACCTCCGCGACCTCCGGGGAAGCCTGGTCGCCTGAGTGAGCCGAGTGCACCGGCTCGGGTGACTGTTGCTGACAACAACCAGTTCGTGCTCGACGGGCGTGAGATGGGTGTGCACGAGCTCGCAAGTCTCGTACGGGCAGGTAACCCGGAGGTTGTTGTCGCCCAGAGCACCCCCGAGATCGTCGCCCTGGTGCAGAAGCTGGCGAACGTTACGGGCCAAGAGGTCGTGCTCCGAGTAGGTGACCAAGACCAGCGCCCGGACGAGGACGCCGCGCCCCGAGCAGAGGAACCGGATGGGGGTTCGCAACAGGGCGGTCGTGGGATGAGCCCCGAGCAGGACGGACGTGAGGTGGGCTCTGAGCGGGGTGGTCGTGGCGTGGGCTCAGAGCGGGGTGGTCATGGGGTGAGCCCCGAGCGGGGTGGTCGTGGGGTGGGGTTGGAGGAAGGTGCGGGGTCTGGGGTTGTGGTGCGGCCGGTGGGTGGTGGAGGGCTGTCGGTGGAGGGGGTGGTGGTGCGGGAAGGGGGGAAGTGGGTTCGGAAGCCGCGGGAGGGGGCCGTGTCTGGGATGGAGGTGGAGGTTACCGAGGGTCAGCTTGGGGTGCGGGTTGGGGTTGGGCGGTCGAAGTCGGCGTTCGCGTTTTACGACAAGGTGGTACTGGTTGCGCATCCGGGTGTTTCGCTCGCGGCCGAGGTGGATCGGACGAATGAGTTGCGTACGCTGCCGGGTGGTGCCGACGTCATCGCGCCGATTCATGCGCGGACGAGCTTGTTCGGGCGTGATGCGATCGTCGTGGACCGGTTCGCGGCGGCGAGTCATGACGTACTCGACGAGGAAGCGCCTGATCCGGACTCGCGGCTGAGCCGGCCCGGCCTGCCGACGCGGGCGACGCTCGAGAGCCTGGAAGCACTGCGTACGTTCGCGATCGAGAACAAGGTGCTGCCTGGAGATCTTCAGTTCGCGATCAGTCCGGACGGACGGTTCCGCGCGTACGACGTGGATGGCATCCGCGCGATCACCGGCCCGGAAGATCCCGCGCTGACCACCCTCGATGCCTGGATCACCTGGGCGAGAACCCAGCTCGGAACGCCCGCAACTGACAGCCGAACCGCACAAGCTCCTGCCGCGAAGCCGTTCAAGATCCAACGCAGGCAAGCAAAGCCGCCCGAGGGCGGCACCCAACGCGGGCAGGCGAAGCCGTTCAAGATCCAGCGTGGGCAGGCGAAGTCGGGGGAGGACGGTACGGGCGGCGAGACGTCCAGGTTGGCGAATTCCGACGGCACAACGGGGATGAGTGTCTCGGAGGTGGAGGTGGCTGTTGCGGCGGTTTGGCGGCGGATGCGGTTGCCGTTGGGGATTCGGGTACGGGTTGTGGTTGGGCCGGATGCGGAAACGCTGACGCAGCAGTACGGTCTGTCGCGGACCGGGCCGTGGCAGGCGCGGTTTCGGATGGAGAACGGGATCGGCGTCGCGTACCTGGCCGCCAACGAACACGTCTCACCCGCGGACGTCGCCGCCTCGGTCTGGCATGAAATAGTCGGGCACTTCGGCTGGCGGCTGTTCAGTCCGGAGACACGGTACGAGCTGCTCGACGTAGTCCGGCAACTCCGGCATCTCGACCCCGACCTGGCCAACCAGATCGACCGCTTGTACGCGGACCAACCGGGCGATGTCCGCGACGAGGAGTTCCTCGCCTGGTTGTCCGAGGGCGGCGTACCGTCACGTCTGCGCCAAGCCTGGAACTCCTTCCTGACCGCGCAGTTCGGCACCGCGCTGCACCGGATCGGCGCGATCAGCAACGAAACACTCGAGCAGGCGCGCTACCACCAGCAAATGGAACCGCTGTACAAGATCATCCGCGCCCTGGTCGGAGCCATCCGCCAGAACCGCCCGCTCCACCCGGCCTACTATCCACCCCGCTCCCGCGCTCTTTCGCACCCGGAAGCAACCACTGAGCAGCACGAGCTGGATCGGCGGCCCCGCGTGCATGGTGAGCAGCCGCGTGGTGGGGCGGGGAGTATTCACCGGAGTGAGTTCCGCGGCGACGGCCGCCGTACGCCAGATGCCGAGGGTGTACGGGCTGCCGCGCAGGCTGCCGCGCCGCGAATCGGCAGTGCGGTCGCGGCTGCGCGCGGTGAGGCGGCGGACGTCACGGTTGAGGCCGAACGCGTGACGATCACGCTGGACTCGGGCGAGCAGGTGACCGCGCTGCTCGACGTGTCCGGTGATTTCACGAATGCCGGCCCGGTGCGTTGGGAACGTACGAGCGGAGCCACGGACTGGGCGCGGATCACCGTGTCGCCACGGGCACGGGATGAAGTTGTAGGTCGAGCTGTCGCGAACGCGGTTGCCGGCGTGCTGGCCGCGTACCGCGGCGAATCGCCAGCTGGACAGGTACGGGCCGGCCGGCGCGCCGAGATCGGATACCTGCTCGACAGCCTGGACGCGGGAGAGTCGCCACACCACGTACGAAAGGAGCTGCGGCTACTGCTGCGGCACCTGAACAAGTTCGAGAACGCGGTGGCGACACCTGGGGCAACGACAGCACCGGCAATCCGCGACCTGCCGCCGCTGCCGCGTGGGCTGCGTCGACGGGTTGGAAATGCGCTGCATCGCAACCTGGCGTTCACGTGGTTGGCGGACAAGGTCATGCCGCGGGTCGACCACGTGGAGGATCGGATCACTGATCCTGGCGTACTTCGTGCAATTGACCTCCCAGACGGTGCCCTCGCGGTCAATGGTACGCCGCCGGATGCCGTGGATCGCTTTGTCCACAGGGTTTTTCAGCACTTTGCACAGCAACCGGAGGTTGCTGTTGGTGGCGGGCTGTCGGCCAGTCAGCAGAAGGTGCTTCGTGAACAGCCGTTGCTCCGGCAACTGGTTGAGCGTCATGGGACGGATCAGGCTGCGGTACTCGGTGCGCTTGGAGTGGATGAATTCGTTCAGCAGGTCGCGCCGGCTGATCAGTACGCGGTGGCTGCTGTGTTTGCGAAGCTTCAGGCGTTGGTGGATCAGCGGGAGCATGCCGGCTCGTGGCGGCAGCGGCGTACGGCGGCCAGGCACTTTGCTGAGCTGGCTCAGGCGCTGGGGGTGATCGACAACCGTGACTTGCGGGCTGCTCTCCCGCATGAGCTGGCTGCAGCTGTTGCCGAGTTGGAGCCGGGTCTGGTGCAGCGGATCAACCGGGCGATCGACAATGGTGTGAGTTCGTTGCCCAGCCTGCGCGCGGAGCTGATTCTCGGTTTCGCTGAGACCGTGCCGTCCGGGGTGGTGTCGGCTGCTGTACTCGCCAACCACGGCAAGGTCGGTCTGGCAGCAGCTGTCCTAGCCGGTGCAACTCTCGCCTGGCCGGTCCGTGCAGTAGTCAACCGGTACGTCGAGTCACGCGACGAACAGACCAAGTCAAACCGCCGCAACTACCGCCGCGACCTGGACGAACACTCCCGCGCTCCCCAACACGCCACCATCACCACCACCATCCGCACCGCCTACCAACAACTCCTCCAAACAGCGACCACTCCCACCTCCAGTGCGGTGGTGCCGCGGGCGGGGCTGGGGGTGCCTGAGGTGAAGGCGCCTCCTCTGACTGCATCCTGGTGGACTTATCCGTTGCGTAGTTCGGTGCCGTTAGCCGGAGCCGCGCTGCCGATGGCGCTGGTTGTTCCGCCTCTGGCTGTTGGCGCCACCATCGGGATAGCTGCAGCGGTCGTCGGCTACGCGCACTACCGGTTCGCCCAGCACCAGGCGACGCTCGACGACGAGCGGCGTGTCCGCGACTACCAGTGGCGCAGCTGGCGGCAGCTAGTCGGTGAGTTGCGCCGGGCCTCCGACGTACTCACCAGACTGAACGCCCTGAGCAACGACCTCACCGGCGATCGCATCCACCTTCCGACCTGGAACTTCGACGCACCAACAGACCACACCGGCCGCGGCGTCATCCCCGCCAAACCACTCTTCGCGATCCGCGAGCTGCTGCTCGGCGTAGTACCTCTCGCGAACCGCACAGCCAGCGTGTACGTCCAGCAACAACTGGCCGCCGCCACCGCGACCGTACTCGAAGCAATGACTCGCCTAGGTGCGATCGGTGCAGTGTCCGGAGTAGTAGAAGCCTTCCACGCCGAAGCGAACCGCCACGCGTTCGATCGCCGCGTACACAACTGGCTCGAATTGCTTCGGATGGAGGTGCAGACCCGCTCCGCGGCGATCGCCGACCCGGTACTCGACCAACTCGACCACCTGCTGACAAACCCAACCGCACCCCAGACAGAGCTGCAGATCCCACCAGTCCCACCCTGGTCACCAGTAGTCCACCCAGACCGCGAAGCGACCACCAATCGGCGCTGGTACGCGGTCGGTGCAGCAGCCATCGGCGGTACCGGCGTGGGGGTCGCCGCCTGGATGGTGCACAGCTTCCACCTGGACCCGATCTACCTGGACCTGGCCGCGGTCGCGGGTGCGTTCCAGCCGGTCAGCTACTACGCCAAGTACCTGCGCCGCCGGATGCGTGTCAAAGCGGACCTTGACGTACGCGACCGCAGTGCGGAGCAGCGCGCCGCGACCGAGCTCGACCGGGAGCGATCGGCAACCACCGACGCCGTACACCAGGTCAACCGCGTCGGTGACGTGATCGACGGCAAGGCACCGCGCAACCGCCCGGAGCCGACCACCGACCTGGGCCGCTTCATCGAGTCCGAACGGCGCGATCTGGACCTACAGCCGTCCTCCGAGCTCAGCCGCCTGCTGACGCGCCTGACCGGTCTGGACGAGCAGCGCCGACGCCTACTGAATCGGTTCGACCAGGGCCTACCTACTGAGCTGCACGAGCTGACCGAGGTGTACGTCGCGATCTCCAGCGCGCTATCCGACTACGCGGACGCTGCGCACAAGGTCGGGCTCGACCCACATGTGCGCCTGGGTGGACCGGAGAACCGTCCGGTCAGTGCCTCCGTCCTGCACCACGACCCGCTGAACGGCCGCAACCTCACCGACCTGACCTGGGCAGGCCGCCACCACCTACCGAGTGTCAACGCGGAGAACGCCGCGCTGATCGCCGCCAAGATCCAGCAGACCACCAACGACCGCTACGGCCCGCTGTCGCTGGAGCAAGTCCGTGCACACACCAGTACTGGCCGCCGGATCGTAGACATCGCTGCGGATCTCATCGGCACTGCGGAACGACGCCGTACGCCAATCTGGAGCTCTGCGGATGCACGCGCCCTGGCAGCTCGGGTGAGTTTCCACCGTGCCCTCACGGCCGACCAGGCACGTGCCGTACCCGCGCGGCTGATCCAGCAAGAGGGTGTCCCGCTCGACTGGACCACGTACGCCGGACTGCACGCCACTGCACTGCACCAGCAGCAGACCGGTCTGATGGACCGGGCCGCTGCTCGGCTGGCCAGTGCGGCGGCGACGGATGACACGGCGAAGGCCAAGCGCCACCAGGCGATCGCTGCGGCGTGTACGGCGGCCGCGCGCCAGGCAGAGCACGCCCGCGCCGCGTGGGACGCGTTCCGCGCGCAGCCGAGCCAGGCGACACTGCAGAGTGCCCGACACGAGGAGGACCGGTACCAACAGCGTCTTGCAGCTTCCCTGCCGTCCAAGGACGTATTGCAGACCGCAACTGTCTCCGGTCGGCTGCCGCACCTGACCGCGCTGACGGAGCAGCTCAACGAGGCGCTCGCCGCGCAGCACAACGCGTACCGGTTCACACCGGAGATGCTGCACCGGACGCTGCGCGCCGAGACGCGTCGTGTACTTGCGCCGGGCGGTGTCGTACTGACTGTCGGCAATGATCCGCAGGCGGATGTCAGTCGGCTGATCCAGTTCGAGATCACGCTGCAGCCGGGCGAGCTGCAGGAAGTGCTGGATGCTCCGGCGACCCTTGAGGAGGCGCAGCTCGGTCAGCTGGTGCAGGGCGGGTTCAACGTCGGTACGACCACCACCACGACCTTTGGGCACAACGGTTCGCTCAGCCTGGGCCCGGCGCTGGCGGCGCTTCCGGAGACGAACCCGATGAAGGCCATGTCGCATCTCTTGGCTCCGAGTGTCGAGTACGCGCGGAGTACCGGACGGAGTTTGACCGGTGGAGCGACGGAGTACGGGCTGCCGGGAGCGGTTGAGGTGATTCAGGGTGAGGTGCTGCGGTTCCGTTCGGTGCGACCGGCCTGGTCGTGGCGAATGCGTACGTCGGCCGTCGCCGCGTGGTCGGCGCCTCAGGTGGTGAGTGGTGCTGGTTCGACGCTGGATCTCGGTTTCAGTCATTCGTACACGGTTGGCGCGCCCAACGAGACGGTGACGATTGAAAGGTTCGGGGACAGCCGGCGTACCGAGCTGCCTGAACATGTGGCCTCGCGGGTCGACGGGCTGAGCGACCTCGCCGATCGGGCGATTGCGGGCCTGAGGCAACGACTTGGGTCGCTTGATCGGGTTGGGCACGATCAGTTGCGTGGGCTGCTGACCGAGGACGGACCCGGTCGGCTGGTCGAGACGACCCGCCCTGGTGGGTTGACGCGGGTCATCACGAACGGCGGGCGGCCGGTCGCGTACGCGCGGTTGGAAACCGTGGCGGTGTGGGATCGCGCGACGCTGCTCAGCGACAGTTCGAGCGATCACAAGGTCGAGCGGCTTCGGGTCGGATTCTCGGGTACGTCCGGCGGCCAGACCTTCTCGGCCGGGACGTCGGTCGCGGGGTCGGTGAGCTACGCCGGGACCGCGCTGACCGATCTCGGTACGTCCAGCTGGGATGCCGGGCCGAGCGCGAAAGCGGGTCGCAGTACCGGGCAGGAGGTCACGATCGGCACCGGCGATACGGCGATTCACCCCAGCGTGCAGCGGATGCAGCCGACGCTGGGAGTGAAGCTCCGGCTTGAGCATCGGCTGACTGTCCAGCCGCTCGGTGGAAAAGCCGGCTTCACCTTGACGACCGCCGGCGACGCGATCCTGCGGATGCCGGAGAACGACGCATTCCGGTACGGACTGCCGGTGCCGGCGGATGCCCTTGTCCTCGATCCCGACGGCCGGCCACGGTACGGCGTCGACGGCCGGTTGTTGCTCCGGGGCGATCCGCAGCCGACGACCGAGCCGATCGCCTTGCCGCTCTGGATGCAGCCGACTCGCCATCAGATCCGTGGGGCCGGGCCGGCGCTGGTTCAGGAGTTCACGGGTGCCGATGAGACCCTGCAGAAGGTTCTGACCCACCTCGCCGCGCAAGGTCTCGTCCCGGCGCCGGGGCAAGCGCCCACGGCCGCGCAGTTGGCGAATCTTGAGCGGGTGGGGCAGCAACTGGCTCGGCATCGACTGGAGACCGGGTACGACCCGGCGGCGCAGGAAGGGATCTTGTTCCGGCTGGATCTGCATCGGGCGGGACTGCCGCCGGAGCAGCACACGTACCGGATTGTGCTGCGGCCGCATACCGGCGACGCGCGGCTGCTGGGGGTGAGTACGGGCGAGACCGTGGTCAACCTCGATATCGGTACGAACACCACGAGCCGCTCGGGTGGATGGTCGCGGAGTTTGCCGTGGTCGGCGATGGTTGGATTCGGCAACAAACCGGCGGTTGGTCAGGCCGGCGCGACGCCTGATGGGGGACCGAGCTATGGCCGGTCGTCGCGTGGTCGTTCGATCAGCTGGTCGACCGGCAGCACCGTCAACCGGGTCTCGCTGACCGAGAGCACCGGCGAGGTCGCGGTCTTCGAAGTACCGCACACGCTCGTCGTCACCGAGGTCACCACCACCGGCGACTCAGCCCCGATCGCCGAAGTAGAAGGCGCCGCCCGACTCTCCATCGACCGTGAGTTCTGCAGCCCAGGCGCGCCAATGCCTTCTATTGCTGGGCGAGCCAATCCATTCTTGTTGCAGGCGGCAACGTTTCAGGCGGTGGACGCCGGTGATCCGGTAAGGCGCCTGACCGCCGTACTTCCGGAGCTCGCCCGTGCTGACAGCTCGGCGCTGCATCACCTGAGCGCGTTCTTGAACCCGCGCAACCTGGCGGCGCGCCCGGAGCTGCTGACGGCGCCGTACCGGACCAACCTGATGATCAGTCCGGCGCCGTCCAACCCGGCGCAGGCCCAGCTGCAGCACGGTGTGACGACCGGACAGGCCAGTCTGACGATCAGGTCGGCGCTGGAGAACCTCCAGTACGTCGGTGCCGGCCGTCCGGTGAACGGCGAGATCAACCTGACCCTGCAGAGCTCGGGCATCTCGATCGGCTCCTCGACCGGAAACACGGCGGGTTTCGCAGGCAGCCTCGGCGCGGTCGGTGTGGACGGCGACTCGGCGGGCGGATCGCTCGGCGGCAGCCGGTCTGGAAACCGATCGGTTGGCGCGACCGAGACCCAGATCGGCGGGATCGAGCGGCTCGGGATTCGGGACGGTCAGCAGTACCAGTTCTGGGGTGACCTGGTCCTGGAAGCCGAGCTGCAGGCGATCGGCGCCGCGCCGCGGGCGGTTCAGCTGAGCACCGGCGCGATCATGCTGACCATCCCGGAGCGCAACGCACTCAGGTTGTACGGCCGGGGTGAACTCGACCTGCCCGCGACCAAGCTGGCTGATGCCGTCAACCGTGTACTCGCGGGTGAACTGGACCTGGATCGCCAAACCGTCGTCGCCCTGTTCCGCCGCTACACCAACAAGACATCAGCCAACGACACATCAGCCAACCTCCAGCAACAGTTGGCGGCCAAGCTACGAGGACTGACCGGACTGGACGAGGTCGCGTACCCAACGCTTGACCAGGTCCTACCCGCAGCGGACCTGATTGCGGCGACAGGAACCGAGGTGACCTTGCCAGAGCACTACACAAACTCCATGGGCGCGGCCGTCGTCGACGAGAGCTTGTTGTTCGATGCCGACGGCAACGAGGCGGACCTGTTCGTAGAGGTCGACGGAGCGCTCGGACAGTCGGCGCTGGATGACCCAGTTCTGTCAGCTGCCTTGCGTGGTGATCTGGCTGGGCTGCGCTGGCACGGTCACCTTGACGACATGCTGAGCGCCAACGGGTTCGCCGCGTACTACCCGACCGGCGGCAAGCAGCAGCGGACAATCCGGTTCAAATTCAGGTACGACGGCCCAGTGACGATCGACGGCGTACCGGACGAGGGTGGCAAGGAGAACGTCCTCAACATCATCCAAAACTACGACTACCACGAAACCGGTCGCAGCGTCACGGGCAGTACGACGTACAGCGGTCAGGCCGGCGCGGCGATGACACAAGGCGCATCGGCCACCACCGGCCTCGGCACCGATCTCGGTACGGCGACCACCGCGTCGAGCACCGAACAGAACACCAGAATGACCAGATCGCTGTGGAGCAAGACGAAACGGGTCTCCCGCGCCTTCCACCTGAGCGTGGAGATCGACGGCGTCGAGGCGCGTACGCTGACCGGCCGGATGACGCAGCTCGTACCGGCGTCGGTGATCAATGCGCAACCGTCGCAGACCGTGCACACCGGGCGCGTACCGCTGCCGAGCGGGACTGTTGTCGAAGGAACAACCGCGGACGAACTGTTCGAAACAGTCGCCAACCGGTTGATGCAGTCCGACCTGCTCGCCGCGGCCGGTGTCGCGCAGCATCGGGTCGCGCTGGAGAACATGCTGTCCGCGGCGGCCCGGCTCGCCGCGTTCGAACGCATCGCTTCGCCGGAAGGGCACACGATGGTGCAGTTGCCGGTGCCTGGTCGTACGGCGCGGATGATCGCCGTACGGGTTCGGGCTGAGCTGACCAGCCTGCAGCTGGTCGCGGACGGGACCGCGCAGCTCGGTCAGATCGATCGGCAGCAGCGGATCACCCAACTCACGACGAAGAGCAATCGGACGCTGCCTGCCGCGCGGTCCGGTGGTGGCGCGGCGCCGGCGGTTGGCGCGCAGGTCGGCGCGTCGAGCGGTGAGCAGGCTGGTGAGAAGGTCACTGACACAACCGGAAACCGCAACGAGACTTCGGTGTTCGAGACCGCGGAGATCGTTACGGTGCGGGCTGGTGTCACCTATCACCTCGGGTACGAGCGCCGGCGGATCGATCGGGACGGCAGCGCGCGGGTCGATCGGACCGACGACGGGACGGTGACCGGTACGGCGTACCTGACCATGTTCCGGCACGAGTACGACGCCCTGCTGGGCCGGCCGTCAACACCGGGCCGAACGGTTGCCGAGAGCAACACCCACACCGCGGGCAGTTACGTCCCGGCCGACCCGTCCGGCCCCAGCTGAGACCCGGCCACCCAGTACGCACCAGGTGGTCGGACCAAGGCGGAGCAAGCTGAGTCAGGCCTTCCAGTCCGGGTTGCGGCCCAGGTGCGCGACGATGCCGTCCAGTACGTCGTCGCCGGACCACGGGACATCGGCGGCGAACGGCGTACCCGGTGCCTGGCGGATCTCGCCGGTCGGAATCGCATCGGTCACGCCCCGGGCGGCCGCGAGTACCTCGGGGGAGAACGAGACCGGCACGCCGAGTGACTTCGCCACGTCCCAGCTGTGCACCACGTAGTCGATGAAGTGGAAGCTGATCGCCTGCGATCCGGGGAACGACAGCCCCGGACCGAACTCGGGCAGGGGGAACGACCGCTCCGCGACCCCGTCCTGACCGAAGGCGTCCAGCACGTGCTCGGCGGACGCGATGTACGCCTTGGCCGGGTCGTCGCCGAGGTCGACGAGCTTCCAGACCGCCGGGTCGGACTCGCCACGGGAGGCGGCGGCGAAACCGTAGTGCTGGGTGGCCATGTGGGCGAGCAGGCCGTAGAGGGTCCAGGCCCGGCACGGCGTCGGCCGGGCCAGGTCGTCCGCGGTCACCGCGCCGACCAGCTCGATGCTGGTGCGGACGGCTTCGGCGTCGAGCGGTACGTAGTCAATAGTAGGCATGCGCACATCATATGCATGCGCCTATGATTGCGCCAGTGCTACCTTTCCGGACATGGCAACCGAGCGTCCGGATCTGGCGGCGATGCTGTACCCGCTGGTGCGGGAACTGATCGCGCTCGAACTGCCCGTGCTCGCGGCGCACGAGGTGTCGATGTGGGGCTACTCGGTGCTCAGTACGCTCGACGACACCCCGGTCCGTACCCAGGCCGCGCTGGCGCAGGCGATCGGCGCGGACAAGTCCCGCATCATTGGCACGCTCGACGAGTTGCAGCGGGCCGGTCTGATCGATCGCACGCCGGATCCTGACGACCGCCGGGTCCGGCTGCTGTCGATCACCGCGCAGGGCCGCCGGGTCCGGCGTGCCGTCCGCAAGGACATCCAGTCCCGCGAGGAGAGCGTGCTGACCGCGCTCTCCCCGGCCGACCGCAAAACCTTCATCCGCCTCCTCCTCGAGATCCGCAACGCTTCCTGAGATCCGCACGCCCAGGGTGCCCCCCCGCGCCGGTTCACGCTGACGATGGAGCCGGATCCCTCCGTAGGGTGATCCACCCAGCGGCACGCCCGAACAGACTGGCCGCATGAAACGCGCGGTCATCGGTTGGGCAATGGCATACGGCGCCGTCCGCAGCTGGTTTGCGACCGGCCACGCCCCCACCTGGAAACTCCCCGGTCACGACTTGCTGGTCCCCAACTGGGTATCGGTTGCAGGCTGCCTGCTCACCGCCCTGGCCATGCTGAAGATCCGCCCGCGCCTGCTGTGGATCTTGGCCGCCGCCTGGATCGCCGCCGCCGCGTTCCTCCTGCTCGACCTTGTCGCCGCGGTCCTTCCCGGCCTGGGCATCCCGTTCGACCCACTCGGCATGCTGAGCCGCCTGGCCGCGGTCGCCGGTGCCGTTCTGCTCGCCCTGATCGCCCGCAAAGCTCAGCCCGCCGCGAAACCCTGGCCGGCTTGGGTTCCGGTCGCGGGCGCATCCCTCGCGGTCGCCGGCTGCCTGATCAGGATCGGCGCGCAGGCAGTGGTCGGCTTCGGGCACACCCCGTACGGAAGCAACCTCTCGCTGATCCTGTTCGAAGGCGGATTCCTCCTGGTCGGGACGCTGTTGCCGTTCCTGCTGGTGCATCCGCTCGGCAAACATTTCCCGCGCTGGATGCTGCTCCTGCCGGGGTACGCCCTGGGTGTCGGCATCACCGCGTACTTCGGGGTCGGCCTGGTCCAGATGATCACCGCCGCCGTCCAGGGCGATCCCGTGTACGCCGACGTCGGCCTGCCGGACAGCTTCTTCTGGGTGGCAGTCCCCGCGTACGTCGCCTGGGGCGCCGGCCTGGTCATCGCGACCCGCGGTTACCAACTCGGCCGCCAGAAAACAATCGATCCGGAATGTGATCTTCACATCACGCACAGTTGAACCAAGTAGAGCGTTCAATCGTTTGAACCGGGCACAAGACCAAACCCACCGCGAGGAGTGAGGCCCTGTGCAGGTGCTCGAGCGTTTTCAGCATGAAGTGACCGGAGCGTTCCGGATCGTCGTCGGATTCCTGTTCGCCACCCACGGCGCGGCCGCGCTGTTCGGCGTCCTCGGCACCGAGCGGCTCGGCCTGCTGGTCTGGCCGTCCTGGTGGGCGGCACTCATCCAGACGATCGGCGGCGCGTTGGTGATGCTCGGGTTCGGCACCCGGTACGCCGCGCTGCTCTGCTCCGGATCGATGGCCTACGCGTACTTCACCGTGCACCAGACCAGCGCTTTGCTGCCCGTGCAGAATGGTGGCGAACTCGCGGCGATGTTCTGCTTCGCCTTCCTGCTGATCGCTTTCCTGGGCAGTGGTGCCTGGTCGGTGCAGCGGACAGCAGCGCAGCCGGTACCCGCCGCGAAGTGACCGATGTCCGAGCCGCAGTCCCACCGAGCAGGAGCGCCGATGGCCGATGACCGGGCGGCGATGCTGCGTGAGCTGCACGACGTGCACGCGCCCGCGCTCTGGCGTTTCGTGGTCCGGCTCACCGGCGACGACCGGCTGGCCGAGGACGTCGTCCAGGAGACGTTGCTCCGGGCCTGGCGGCGGCCGCACATCCTCACCGAGGACGAGGCCGGCGCCCGCGCCTGGCTGTACACGGTCGCCCGCAACCTGGTCATCGACGACCGGCGCAGCGCCCGCGTCAGCCGGGAGGTCGCCAGCGACGACCTCCCGGAGAACCCGAGCGCCGATCACGCCAACGCCGTACTGGACGCTTGGCTGGTCGCGGAATCACTCGCGCAACTGTCCGAGGAGCACCGGCAAGTGATCGTCCGCGCGTACTACGGCCGCCGTACCGTCACCGACATCGCCGAAGAACTGGACATCCCTTCCGGCACCGTGAAGTCCCGGTTGCACTACGGTCTTCGCGCCTTGAAGCTGGCGCTGCAGGAGAAGGGGGTGACCAGCCAGTGAGTGACCCGTACCGCGAGTGGGACGCGGCGTACCTGCTCGGCGCGTTGTCGGCAACGGACCGGCGCGCGTACGAGGAACATCTGCATGGCTGTACGGAATGCTCCGCGGAGGTCGCGTCGTTGGCCGGCGTACCAGGGGCGCTGGCCGCGCTGCCGGCCGAGCGTGCACTGGCGACGATCACCACCGACCCGCCGAACCTGCTGCCTGGGCTGACCCGCAGCGTGCAGCGCGACCGGCGGAAGCGGCGGATCCGGCTGAGCGCGCTGATGACGGGCGTCGCGGTCACGGCCGCCGCGATCGGGGTGATCGTCGCGATCCCCCTTACCCGCGATCAGCCCAAGGGCGACTATGTAGTACTCGCGTCGACCGTGAACTCCAAGCTGACCGCGGACGCGCGCCTGGTGCCGGAGCGATGGGGTACGACGATCGAGGTCAGCTGCGGGTACAGCGAAGTCGCGACGCCGAACGAACGGTCCCGCGGGTACGAGTTGTACGTCACGGACACCTCGGGCAAGGCCCAGCTGATCGCGAGCTGGACGTCCGCGCCGGGTACGACGGTGAAGCCGGCCGCCACCACCAAGCTGCGGCGCGACGAGATCCGGGCCTTGGACATTCGCAGCTCGGAGACCGGACGGGTGCTGCTCGCGGTGCATTTCTGATTGTTGCCGGGTGAGCACGAATGACTACCGCCGGGTGGGGCACCTGACGATGAAGAGCGGTGGCCGCTCGAGAGGTCATCGATCGAGACCCCGGTGTTCAGGGACGTGCACCGGGGTCGCCGTACGTCCACCGGCCGAGGTCGTTCCGGCAGCCGGGCATTTCATTCCGGAAGAAAGTCACGTGGTTCCTGTAACAGCTGGCCGTCGATCGCCGATACACCGTACGTAACGCCACTGAGGCTCCCGTCCCAGGTCAATCCGCCCGAAGGGCCTGGGCCGGGATCCTCCAGGCCGCCCGAGGCGCCCGGCAGCGCGTTACGCACGAGGGCCCCCGGTGATGCTCACCCGGGGGCCCTCGCGCCGCGTTCCCTCCCTTAGGACGCTTGTTCCGTCGGGCCACTCGACTCCGGCAGGGCGATCCGGTCCGCCGGCAGGCGTTCCGTCCGCTCCTGGCCGTCGTCACCCTCGTACTGCACCATCGCGGTCCATCCCGATTCCTCGTGCTCGCGGCCGATCAGCCAGCCGCGCCGCCACTGGCCGTCCGCGAGGACGATCACGTGGCTGGGCAGAGGCAGGTTGGACACCAGCTCGGTGCCGGACTCGAACTCAGTCATGGCCGAAGGCTAGGGGCAATCGCGGCCGCTCGCCTGTTGAAAGCGTGTTCCCCTCATCCAGGTCTCAAACTCCGGACTACACCGGTCGGCAGTCCGAGTTCCTGGACCGCGCCGTGCACCTTCAGCGCGCGGCCGCCGGGGAGGTGCGTCACCCACCCGTGCCGCAACGCATGTGCGCACAAAGCGGCCCCGACCGCGCCGGCCAGATGCGGCCGGCGCTCGGTCACGTCCAGACAGGAGCGTACGGCCGGTCGCCCGCGCCGCGACTCGACCTCGACGCCGAGATCTTCCAGCCAGGCTTGGCCTTCCGGCGTCAGCGCGATCCCGTCCGACCAGTCGATCAGGCCGCGCTCGGTCATCGCGTCCGCGAGCGCGACGCCGAGCTTGCCGGCCAGATGGTCGTAACACGTCCGCGCCCGGGCGAACGCGTCCCGCCGGCTCACCGCGGACAGACTGTTCACCACCTCGGTACGCCGCGGCGCGAGGGCTGCCAGCCCTTCGATCAGCTCGGCAGTATCCGGACCGGCCAGTTTCACGTACCGATGCCGGCCCTGCCGGACCTCGGTCAGCAGCTCACCGGCGACCAGCATATTGAGGTGCTCGCTGATCGTCGACCGCGACACCTTCGCGACCTTGGCCAGCTCGGTCGCCGTCCAGGCCCGCCCGTCCAGCAACGCCAGACAGACGGTCGCACGCGTCCCGTCGGCGAGCATCCGCGCCCAGCCGGCCAGTTCCTCGCCTTCGGTGGTCATGCTCCCATCATGCCGCGCCGACAGTCCGGCCCCGGCCGAACAATCCGCCCGGTTCCGGAGCACAAGCAGGGGCGTTTCCGGTACGAACGGGAGAAGTTCGCGGCCGCCGGGTTGACGCCGGTTTCCGCGGAGCTTGCCGCCCCACCCCGGGTCGCCAAGTGACAAACTTCCGCCACTACTTCTCCCTCGGCTCCCAGTTGGGCGAGTCCTTCCGGACGGAGACGCCTACAGCAGCCGGAGGCGGTCGATTTCCTCGTCGTTGAGGACTACGTCGAGGGCGGCCAGGGTTTCCGGGAGATCGACGGGTGGGATCGTACGGGTGGTGGTTTCGCCGTCGGCGTGTTCGATCGTGAGGGTGTCACCGACCAGGCGGCGGACGACGCCGTCAGCGACGCGCATCACCACCGGGCGACCTGTGAACGGGGAGTTCGGATGCGTGGAGACGTAGTGGTGGTAGACCTCGTAATCGATCGGCCGGACCGGTTCGTCGTTCGACGCGTGCTGCGGTTCCCAGCCGTCGGCGGTCCGCTTCGACAGCGTCCACAGCTCGCCGTCCTGCGTCAGCTGGTGATCCCAGCCGGCCTGATCGACCACGATCCCGTCCTTCAACGGAGTCGGGTAAAGCTGTCCCGCGCCGAACCCCACATCGGCCAGGAACTCCTGCCCATCCACACCAACCTTCAAGAGAGCATGCGTACGCGGGCCGGATTTGTGCGGCTGCACTCGCGCGACCCGGCGTACGACGTCGAACCCGAGCTGCTCCAGCGCGGCACCGAAGAGCAGCGCGTGCTCGTAGCAGTACCCACCGCGTTGGCGGCCGACCAGTTTGTGCTGGATCGCGTCCAGTCCGATCCCCGGGTGCGTACCTAGTACGACATCGAGGTTCTCGAACGGGATCGCCAGTACGTGCGCCCGATGCAGGTCGCGTAGCGCGGCCGCGGACGGCGCCACCCGGGCGGCGCCGATCCGGTCGAGATAGGCGTCCAGGTCGAGGTTTTCGAGGTTCCACATGCTGGTTACCTCAACATTTCAAGTTCACTTGAGGTCAAGCTCGGTGAACAAGGTGAGCTGGATTCCACCCGGGGTTTCGAGCCGGGAGTTCAGGGAGTTCCACGGCGTCCGGGTCGGCTCGGCGACGACGGTGGCGCCGGCGGCGGCGAGTTCCTTCGTGGTGGCGGCCGAGTCCTCGACCTCGAACGCGACCCGGTACTTCCCGGCGACCCGGCGGCCGACCTCGACCTCGTCGATGAAGTCAGCCTGCCCGGGGTCGGCGATCTCCAGCGTGGCCCGCTCGACCTCGAGGATCGTCACCCGGCCGTCGGGCGAGGAGTACGACGCCCGCTCAGGCAGGCCGAGCACGTCCCGGTAGAACGCCACCGCTTCCGCATAGTCATCCGCCGTCACAACCAACCGCAATTCCTTGACCGTCATGCGCCAAGTATCACCACGCCAACCCCCACCGCTTCTTCGCAGTTGTCCACATCACAACCAGCCGTCGTGTGCCTGGGTTACCAGGCCTGGGTGAGGGCTGTGGTGTTCGGAGCGGGGGTGAGGCGGTAGCCGGTGTTGGCGGAGAACTCGGCGGACAACGCGAACCGGTCGCCGCGTACCACCGTGTGCCGCCACTCCACCGACCGGTTCTGCGCCGTGCCCTGGCGAGTGATCGCGAAGACGGCGGCGTCGGACGGGCAGTGCAGCAGGGCGCGTTCGGCCGCGGTCGGGTTGACGGCGCGGATGTCTTCGCGCCCGTGGTCGAGGTTGATGCCAGTACGTTCGGCGAGCTCGTTGTACAGGCTGGTATGCGTGAAGTCGGCTTCGAGAAGCGGTTCCGCGATAGCAGCCGGCAGCCAGACCCGGTCGAGCGCGAGCGGTTCGTCCCCGGCGTACCGGAGGCGTTCGAGGTAAAGCAGCGGGATGGACTCCTCCAGGTTCAGCCGGGCGGCGATCACCCCATCGGCGCGTACGTCGAGCACGCGCACCGCACTGCGCTGCGGCAGACCGGACTCCTCCACCGACGAGAACAGGCTGTAAAGCGCACCCATCGGCTGCCGGATCTCCGGCACCGCGGCGACTCGCGGCTGCCTCCCACGCTCGGCGACGATCAGCCCGTCGGTACGCAACTGTCCGAGCGCCTGGCGCACGGTGTGCCGGCTGACCGCGTACTCCTCGACCAGCGCGAGCTCGCCCGGGAACGCCGCGTCGAACTCCCCGGACCGCACCCGCCGGACGAGATCCGCCTGCAACTGCTTCCACAACGACTCACCACCGTTGCGGTCAAGCCTCCGTACGCCCATCCGTCCCTTTCCGCGGTTGCCAAATGTCCGGTCATCTCCTACCGTAAATGTACGCACATTTCGACGGAAGGGACCGGCTGGTGGTGCAGGTCGAGGTTAGGGCACGTCACACTCACCCCGCCTCAGTCACCTGTCGTCGCGTCGCTTCGTCCGTCCAGCGTCGCCTCGGTTCCGTCCGGCGGCGGCTGCCGGGGCTGCTGATCGTGCTGGTGATCACGGCCGTGGCCGTGCCGCTCGGGCGGCTGGTGCCGCTGGTCGGCGGTCCTGTCTTCGGCATCCTGCTCGGCGTACTCGCGGGCGTCTTCATCCCTGCGCTTCAGGCAGAGGTGCGGCGGCCCGGGTACGACTTCGCTTCGAAGACGCTGCTCCAGCTGTCGATCGTCGTGCTCGGGACCGGGTTGTCGTTGCAGCAGGTCGCGAGCGTCGGCGTCTCGTCGTTGCCGGTGATGCTGGGTACGCTCGCGCTCGCTCTCGGCGGCGCCTGGGTTTTCGGGCGGCTGCTCGGCGTACGCGGAGACACGCAGACGCTGATCGGTGTCGGTACCGCGATCTGCGGTGGTTCGGCGATCGCGGCCGCGACGGCGGCGATCGGCGCGAAGCGGTCCTCGGTCGCGTACGCGATGGCGACGATCTTCACCTTCAACATCGTCGCCGTACTGACCTTTCCGCCGCTCGGTCATCTGCTCGGGATGAGCTCGGAGGCGTTCGGGCTCTGGGCCGGTACGGCGGTCAACGACACGTCGTCCGTGGTCGCGGCCGGTTACGCGTACAGCCAGGCCGCCGGTGATCAGGCGATCGTGGTGAAGCTGACTCGCTCGCTCACCTTGATCCCGATCGTGCTCACGCTGGTCGCGTTGAAGATCCGCCGCGAGGACCGTGCGGCCCGCGCGCTCGACGCGGCTTCCGAGGGTTCGTACGAGGGCGCCACGGCGTCGATCCGGCGGCCGCTGCCGTGGCGCAAGCTCGTCCCGCTGTTCCTGATCGGCTTCATCGCGGCCGCCGGTCTTCGGTCGGCCGGCGCCGTACCCGAGTCCTGGTTGCCGACGCTCAGCATAGTCGGCACCGTACTAATCACATCCGCACTAGTTGCAATCGGACTATCGCTGCGGCCGCGTGAGCTGCGCGACGCAGGACCCAGGCCACTCCTGCTCGGAGCGATCCTCTGGATCCTGGTCGCGGCCGGCAGCCTCGCGCTCCAGTCCGTCTCGTAGCCCGGACCTACTCGGGGCTAGTGGTAGCTACTGGTAGCTGCTGGTGGCTCAGTCCTTCTCGTACGCGGCCTGGCGCTCCTGGATCGCCTTGATCCGCGGGACGTCGAGCTTGTTGCCGCGGTCGAAGTTGTAGATGCCGTTCTCTTCCTGGAACACGTCGGTCAGCTGCGTGTAGCAGTAGCCGAACATCAACTCGTTGTCGAGCAGCGCGTCGACCAGGCCGGCGAAGCGGTCGTAGAAGTCCTCCTCGTTCGCGACCCGCTGGCCGTAGCCCCAGGAGTCGGCGGAGTTCCCGCTCTTCCCGGCGGCCGCCTTCTCCGCGTTCCACCAGATGCCACCGAACTCGCTGCAGAAGTACGGCTGACCGTCGTACGCGAGAGACAGCGCCTGGTCGTCCCGGGTGTTCCCGTACGGCTTGTCGTCGACCAGATCGGCCATCTGCTTCGCGAACTCGACCGGGTCCTGCTCGTAGTTGTGCGAGTCCCACACGTCGGTTTCGGGTACGCGGTGCGAGTAGCCGGACGAGTCGAGTACCGGCCGGCTGGTGTCCGCGGCCTTGGTGGCCAGGAACATCGCCCGGGTGACGTCGTCGAGCTGGGTGATCCGGTCGTGCAGCAGCTGGTGCGTCTCGTTCAGCGGGCACCAGCCGATGATGCTCGGGTGGCTGTAGTCACGCTCGACCGCTTCGAGCCACTGGCCGACGTACGACGCGGTCGGCTGCTGGTTGTCGTCGCCGGTGTCACCGACGCCGGAACCCCAGTCGCCGAACTCGCCCCAGACCAGGTACCCGAGCCGGTCCGCGTGATACAGGAACCGCTCTTCGAACACCTTCTGGTGCAGCCGCGCGCCGTTGAACCCGGCCGCCAGGCTGAGCTCGATGTCGCGGACGATCGCCGCTTCGGACGGCGCGGTCATCAGGCTCTCCGGCCAGTAGCCCTGATCCAGTACGAGCCGCTGGAACACGTGCTTGCCGTTGATCAGGATCGCCTTGCCGTTGATGCTCACCGACCGGAGCCCGGCGTACGAGTCGGCTTCGTCCAGGACGTTGCCCTCGGCATCGATCAGCTCGAGGCGTACGTCGTACAGGTGCGGGTCGGTCGTGTCCCAGAGGCGCACCCGGTCGATGGGGATCTGCAGGGTCAGACGCGGGGCCAGGTCCAGGTCGGCGCGGACCGTCGCGGTCGCCACCTCGCCGTCGGCGTCCTTCAGCGTGGCGCGGACGGTGTGGCCGGGCTGGTTCGCCGAGACCGGCACCTCGAGGTGGAAGCTGGCGCCGGCCACGTCCGGGGTGATGCGCGGGCGCCTCAGGTGTACCGGCGGGACGGCCTCCAGCCAGACGGTCTGCCAGATGCCGGTGGTACGGGTGTAGAGGCAGCTGTGGTTCGCGTACAGCTGGCTCTGCTTGCCGCGCGCCTGCGGACCCCGGTGGGTGTCCCGCGCGCGAACCACGATGGTCGCCTCCTCGCCCGGCTTCGCGACCTGGCGCAGGTTGGCGCTGAACGGCGTGAACCCACCGCGGTGCCGGACCACCTCGGTCCCGTTCACCCAGACGGTCGCGTCGTGGTCGACGGCCTGGAAGTGCAGCACCGCGTCCTTGCCGTCCCAGTCGGCCGGGATCGTGACCGTGGTGCGGTACCAGACCGCCTCCATGAAGTCGACGTCCTCGATCCCCGACAACTCCGTCTCCGGCGCGAACGGTACGACGATCCGCCGCTCCAGCCCGCGCTCCCGGAGCCCACGCTCCAGCCCCGAGTCCGAACGATCGATCTCGAACCCCCACTCACCGTTCAGATTCACCCACCGCGATCGAACGAACTGCGGACGCGGATACTCGGCCCGAGGTTGCGACATGCTCTCTCCCGTGCTGCTGATCTGGTAGTGGCAGCAGCACTTTACAACGTTGAAATGACGTGGGCAACGGGTTGTTCACGCCGAGCGCCGGACTCACGGTTGCTGCTGGAAGGCGCGCAGATGTTCGACGACCGGCACGTAGTTGGGGTGCTTGTCGTCGGCGAGCCAGGATTCGGCCAGGTCGAGAGGCGTCCGGCCGCCGCCGGAGGAATCGCCGGCGCCGTGCCGCAGCAGCTGGTCGACCAGCGAGACGAGAATTTCGCTGGGCACCTCATGCTCGGAGTACCCGCGGGTACCCAGCAGTGCGTACATGGCACGGTCGTCGGCCCTGGCGCCCGCGTCGAGCAGGAGCCCCACCTCATTGACCCGGATCTGCAGGTCATCGATGGAGCCGATGGGCAGCGTCTGGAGCAGCTCGGGCAGATCTCCAGTACGACGGGACACGCGACCCCCGCGCGCGATCAGAAAACGGATCGCTTCCTCGGGGTACGGGCGCACGGCGGCTGCGAGGTCGAGCAGGGTCGCTCCGGTGAGATCGCCGGCGTTCACCGGTGCCCCCGCCGCAAGCAGTACGCGGATGATCTGCCAGTGGGTTTCGTCACCAATGCAGTCGGCCGCGGCCCTGACGGTCCCGTCGGGATCGAGCGTGGCGAACTGCGGGGCGTTGCCGAAATCGGCCTGCTGGCTGGGGTCCGCGCCGGCGGCGAGAAGGGCCGTGACGACGTCGACGCGACGATGCGCGACGGCATGGTGCAGCGGGGCCATGCCACGCTCGTCGAGTACACCGATCGTGGCGCCGCCGTCGAGAGCCGCGACAACGGCCGCCTCGTCGGCCGCGCCCAGGAGCGCACGATCCGCGGGCGTCGGGTCGCCGATCGGCTGCATTTCCAGTACGGCGTACGCCTCATCATGGTTCGGCGGAGCCGCGCTGGCGAGGCACACGAAGCGTGCGCCTGGAAAGAGAGCAGGCGCTTCGCCGAGGTAGTGGTCGTTGCTGTGATCAACGGTCACGATGTCCAGCAACGAGATGTGCCCGAGCAGCGCGAGCGCCAGCAGACGCCGGCCGACCGCCTGGATCTCGTCAACTCGCGGCGCGTCCTCGAGAGCCTCATCCCAGTACTCTTCAAAAATCTCTTCGGCGACGTCGTCCTCGTACGCAGTAGCCATGTCATCAGCGAACAGGTCGAGTGCCGCATAGACGGATGAGGCCTCGCCGACCAGAAGCGCCGCGTCACTTTCAGGGTCATAGACAACCGCGGCGTACGAACCACCGCACAGTTCGGGACGCAGTTGTCCGGAGTCAGCCTCAATCAAGCACTGCAGCAAACCGTCAAGATTCATGACGGCGGAGCATGCCACACCCACATCCGCCACCGCATCCCTGGTGAAACGCCAGCCATCCACCGCTGCATCCCTGCAGGAACCCTGGCCCCCGCCGGTGGATCACTTCAGGCGTTGGCCCTCCGTCGGTGCATCCCTCCAGGGCTGCCGGCGTCGTCGGGGCGGTCAGTTGGCGGGTTGCCGGCTGATTGCCTTGAGCGCGAGTGCCTGGCTGACCGCGAACGCGCCGACCTCCACGGCAACAGCCGCCAGCAGCACCGTGAGCACAACCTGCTGACTCGTCACCGCCGCAACCGCGATCCCCGCGGTAGCAACCAGGTTGACCCCGAGCACCACCCGAAGCGCCTCCCGCCGAGGCGCCTTCGCGGTCAAGTACGCCAGGAAACCGGCCCACCCAAGCACGCCACCCCCCGCCACCACCAGAGCCACCACCGGCACCCCAGCCAACTCAGCCAACGGCCCCGCAAACCCCACCAACCCCACAGCCGCCACCGCACAGTACAAAACATCCAACCGAAGCGTCCGATCACCCGTCATAAAACCAGCCTATGCGGCCGGGCGAAGACCGCAGCCGGAAACCCGGATGCGTTCGGGGTTCCGGGTTTGGGTGCGGTGGTCGAACGGGAGCGTGGGTTGAAGGTCGTGCGGGAGCGGCTGCTCGGGTACAGCGGCGCGGCGCCGACCGCGTACGTGCTGACTCGGATATCCAAGCGAGCCAAATCGCGATAACATCGCTGAATGGCGATCAAAGAGGCTGAGGCGCTGGCCGTGGCCGGGTGTCTGTTCCATGGATTCAGTGATGCTTCGCGGCTGGCGATCGTGCGGCATCTGGCGCTCGGCGAGCACCGGGTCGTGGAGCTGACCGAGCATCTCGGGCTGGCGCAGTCGACGGTGTCGAAGCATCTCGCCTGCCTGCGGGACTGCGGTCTGGTTGACTCCCGCCCTCAGGGCCGCGCTTCGCTGTTCCGCCTCACCTATCCCGAGGCGACCATGGACCTGCTCGCGGCCGCCGAACGCCTGCTGTCCCTCACCGGCGACGCGGTCGCGCTCTGCCCGGTGTACGGCCTCCCGAACGGGAACGCGGATGAGTGAAGGATTGCACCTCGGCAGCACGTGGGTGGTCGATCCGGCAAAGCGCGCCCGGCTCGGGCGGCGGGCTCAGTTGCTGGCGGGCGCTTCGGTTGCGTACAACGTGATCGAGGCCGTGGTCGCCGTCTCCGCCGGCCTGGTCGCGGGCTCGGTTGCACTGGTGGGATTCGGGCTGGACTCGGTGGTCGAGGTGTCCAGCGGCCTGATCATCCTCTGGCAGTTCCGGCACCCGCTCCCGGAGTCCCGCGAACGCAAAGCCCTTAAAATGCTGGCGTTCTCCTTCTTCGCCCTCGCCGCGTACGTAGGCTTCGAATCGATCCGCGCCCTGATCACCGGCGCCCATCCCGAAACCTCCCCGGTCGGGATCGGCATCGCCATCGCCTCGCTGGCAGTGATGCCCTTCCTTTCCTGGGCCCAGCGCCGCACCGGCAAGGCCCTCGGCTCCAACGCGGTCGTCGCCGACTCCACCCAAACCCTCCTCTGCACCTACCTCTCCGCCATCCTCCTGGCCGGCCTCCTCCTGAACACCACCCTCGGCTGGACCTGGGCCGACCCCCTAGCCGGCCTAGTCATAGCCGCCGCAGCCACCAAAGAAGGCCTGCAAGCCTGGCACGGCAAGGCATGCTGCACACCCGGCAGCTCCTGCGACGCCGCGACGTAGGCGTCTTATCCGGGGAGCTTCGAGTAGCGCGCCGCGCAGACGGTGCATGGTTCGAGTGAGGCGTGGTCTTGCCGCGGTACGAAGTAGACGCCACACAGCCCGCGGACCGCGCGACCTTCGATGGTGCGTCCGGCAAGATGCTCGCGGTGTGCGTAATGGCTGGTGGTTCCCGGCTGGGATACCGCCAGTTCGTTGAGGTCGATGAGCTTTGCGAGTTGGTCGACGCGGGCGGTCCAGAAACCTGGCTCGGCGATGTTCGAGTACGTGTCCTTGAAGCGGTCCCAGCCTTGTTCCGGCGGGTTGAGCGTGATCAGGGCTCGCACGCTCAGCTGCCAGAGCAACTCCGTGCCGGCGCACCCCAGGGCTGGGATGACTTCGAGGAGGATCTCGTCGGCCTCGTACCCGTCCTCGCGTACGGCGACGACGGCCAGGTCCAGTTCAGCGAGCGTTCCGCGCGTGCGTACCGGATGAGTGATCGCGCTTCGATGGTTCCCGCCGGCCTGGACGGCCCGAAGGGCTTCGAAAACCTGTCGCTGAACTCTGAGCTCCCATTCGGTCAGGAGGCGAGCCGCGGTCTCCCTCCGCAACAGACGGCGATCGTCGTCGGTCGGCAGCCAGCGGCTTGACGCTCCGGCGGTGTTCTCACGCTGGATTCGTCGGTAGAAGTCGTCTCGATCTTCGTGGCCACCCTTGGCGAGCCCGGCCACCAGCAACCAGCACACGCCTGTATCGGGATCTTCCCAGACGCCGCCGCGCCATTGTGAGTTCTTGATCTCCAACAGACGGAGCTCGGTCGAACTGGCGATCTGTCCGACGTAGTTGTCGTTGGATGCGTCGGCGCCGAACGACTCCGCTGCCTTGGCGATGATTGGGTGCGGCAACTCGCTCAATGGGTGGAGGTTGTCGTACTCGCCCTTGGCCAGCTCACGCGGGGCATAGGGCGAGGCCCAGTTGCTGGTGAGGTCCTCGACGAGAACGCGAAGGGTGGGACGGGCGCGACGGCTGTGCACCAGCCAATGATGCCCGTACGCCGGATGATGTCCGGAATCGGCCGGAATCACCCGATGAACGGACGCTCTGTTGTCGATATTGGCCGGTCGGCCCGGTGGTCAGAGCAGGTCGGCGATCTCGTTGGCCGCGTCGGCGGTGGTCTTGTGCTGATGCGCGAAACGCTCGGCGAGCTCGCTGCGATCACGGTCGCGCTGTGCGTCGAAGGCGGCCAGGTCGCGCAGCCGAATCCGGCGGTCCCGGCCAACGCGATGAGAGGCGATTTCGCCACGATCGAGCAGTTTGTACAGATGCGTACGGCTCATGCCGAGTCGCTCGGCGGCTTGAGTAGGTGTAACTGTCGCGGTGTTGTCGCCGACGATCAGCGCGTCGGCTTCGCGAGCGTAGTGGCTCAGACTCAAGAGGACAGCACGCAGCTCTGGTCCGGTCTCGGACTCGGCGAACTGCTCGAGTGCGTCCAGTTGCTCGGAGGGGATCTTGGCGGTCTCAAAGGTTTTCATAGCTGCCACCTGACAGGTGTCATAGATAGCTCAGATGTCACAGATGACTCTACCTGGGTGCTGTGAATGCTTCAAGACTTCAGGCCGAGGAGGTGGGTGCCGTTGTGGTGGCAGACGGCTCGGAGCCAGGGGTCGCCGAGGTTGAGGGACTCCAGGGCGGTGAGTTGGACGGCGTACTCGTAGGGGATGTTGGGGAAGTCGGTGCCGAGGACGATGCGGTCCTGGAGGTCGGCGAGGCGGGGGATCAGGTCGCGGGGGAAGGGGGCCATGGCCTCGACGAACGGGGTCAGGGCCATCGTGGTGTCGAGGTGGACGTTGGGGTACGACGTGAGGGCGAGGTGTTCGGCGTACTCGGGCATGCCCAGGTGGGCGATCACGGCGGTCAAACGGGGATGCCGGCGGAGGACCTCGCCGATCGGGCCGGGGCCGGTGTGGCGGCCGGGGATGGGGCCGGAGCCGCAGTGCACCACGACCGGGACCTGGGCTTCGGCGAGCTGACCCCAGACGTCGTCGAGTTCGCCGGAGCGCGGGTCGTAGTCGCCGACCTGGACGTGGACCTTGAAGATCCGCGTTCCCAGTTCGAGGGCTTCGCGTACGTACGAAGCGGCCGATGGTTCCGGGTAGAACGTGCCGCTGGTGACGCAACCCGGCGTGCCGGCGGCGAAGTCGCGGGCCCAGGAGTTCAAGGATGCGGCCATCCCGGGCTTGTGTGGATAGACCAGCGCCGGAAACGCCCGTACGCCCAACGCGTCAAGGGTCTTCAGCCGTTCCTCGACCGAGGTACGGTACGTGACCGGCCATTCCGTTCCGTAATGCTCCGCCGCCTGGTCGAAGTACGCCCAGACCGCGTTCATCACCCGGTCCGGCAGGAAATGCACATGCACGTCCACCAAACCGTCGAGCCCGAGTCGCCGCCACCATGCCGGTACTTCCGCGTCACGCACCCTACTAGCCTGCCTGATCCGCCAGCCACAGGTCGGTCAGGCCCTTGAAGTGGGCCAGGAACCGCTCCTGCTCGTGCGCCGGGTACGTGGCGGCGACCGTCTCGCGGAGCAGCCGTTCGAAGTCCGGGCCGGCCACCCAGTCGCGGACGCGGAGGTCGAAATCACCCAGGTACGAAGCGCACCACTCGTGGTACTTCGCGGTCTCGAAGTGCTCGTCCGCCAGCGCGAGGTACGCCTTGAGTTTGGTGTCGTAGTCGAGTGAGTCGTCGTCGGCGATCTCGAAGTACCGCTCCATCTTCAGGTCGACCGTGCTCCGCCGGCCGGTCGCCAGCGAGAACACCGACCATTTCACCAGTGCGCTGATCGCCCACGGGAAGTAGTAGTGCAGCGAGGTGAGGGCGACGTCCGGGCAGGCGTTGGCGTAGTCGATCGGGTGCACCGAGTCGCCCTTCACCAGCATCTCGCACGAGTTGAACTCCCAGCCGAAGAACGCGTTCACGATCCGGCTGATCGCGACCGCCTGGTGACCGGCCGACGGGGAGAGGAAGTCGTGCGAGACGGCGTACCGGTCGTGCATCGGCTCGTCCGGCCGGAAGTCCATCACCATCGTCTCGGCGCCGATCGACAGCGCGCGGGCGAACTTGTCGTACTCGATCGTGGCCTGCAGATGCATCAGCATCTCGCCGGACGCGTCGTACGCGCGGTGCAGGTCGTCGCGATCCCGGATCCGGGACACGCCACGCCAGCCACCGCCGTCGAACGGCTTCATGTACAGCGGGTACCCGAGCTCGTCGGCGATCGCGTCCAGATCGAACGGCCGGTTGTACGTCGCCGAGGTGTACGCCCAGCGCACGTTGTCGACCGGGTTCTTGTACGGCACGAGCACCGTCCGCGGGATCTTCAGACCGAGCCGGAGCATCGCGCAGTACGCCGAGTGCTTCTCCATCGACTGGAACGTGAACGGCGAGTTCAGCAGGTACGTACCGTTCATCAGCGCGGCCTTCTTCAGCCACTCGCGCGGGTGGTAGTACCAGTACGCGAGCCGGTCGATCACGAGCCCGACGCGGACCGGATCGTTCAGGTCGAACGGCTCGATGGTCAGCCGCCGGGAGCCGAACTCGTGCTCGTGCCCGTCGGCCAGCCGAACCGGCCCGACCCGCTGCAGCAACGCCTCGAACGCGCGCGGCCAGTCCTCTTCGGCGCCGAGCAACAACCCGATCAAATGCCTGGTGCGGTCAGCCACGAGATCTCCTTAGCAGAAGCGGGGTAGGTGGCGCGCAAGCTGCTGCCGCCACCAGGGCCAGTCGTGTGCTACGTCGTACCCCCACAGGTCCAGTTCATGAGGGATGCCTTGTTTCTCCAGTACGGCGGCGGTGGCGCGGGCCGACGGCAAGGAGCCGGTCGGATGCGTTTCCCAGTCGCCCTGACCGACCGTGAGCAGGATGAACAGCCGCTTGCGCAACCACTCCAGGTGCTCACCGGACAGGTTCGGCAGGTAGTCGGCCGGGTTGTTGAAGTACGTCGCGTCGCCGCGTTCGCCCCAGGCGTGCCAGCTGGCCGCGTCGTAGTTCCCGGACTGACAGATCGCGATCGGGAACAGATCGGAGCGCTTGAACGCGAAGTTCAGCGCGTGGTACGCCCCGAGGCTGCAGCCGGTGGTGATGATGTCGCGTACGCCGGGCGAGTCCGCCGCGATCTTCGGCACCACCTGGTTCACGATCCAGGACTCGTAGAACTCGTGCCGCCGGGCGCGTACCTCCAGCTGGATGCTGCGATCGGACCAACTGACGTGGTCGTAGGAGTCGACGCAGTACAGCTTCACCCGGCCGGCCTCGATCAGGTGCGCGACCGCGTCGACCATGCCGTTGTTCTCGTAGTCCCAGGCGCGCCCCTGCTCGCTCGGGAAGACCAGCACCGGGCGGCCGAAGTGCCCGTACCTGATCAGCGTGCCGCGGCGGTCAAGCCCCGGCGCCTCCAACTCGACCTGCACTCGTTCCATCCGCCCCACCCCAGGTCTGCCGCAGTAGTTCAGTGAGCTCAGGATCCAGTACATCCCGCCACGCTGTGAAGTTGTGCATGTCGGGGGTTTCGTTCAGCGTCACGGACAGCCCGAGTTCGGCGAGCCGGGCCGCGAGTACGCGGTTGTTGTGCACGTTCTCCTCGGTTGTCCCGGCCGTCATCCCGACCAGCGGCGTACTGGGTGCCGTGGTTGCCGTCAGCATCTCCGCGACGAAGCCGCTGACCTGGGCGAAGTACTCGAATCGGGACTCCTGCGGATCGGTCTCCGGTGTGAAGAACGACCCGGACTGCACGAACAGCCCGGCGAAGGTGCCCGGGTACTGCCACTCCGCGTGCAGTGCCGCCAGTGCGCCGAGGCTCGCGCCCATCATCACGGGCCGGCGGCTCGCGTACTGCCTCTGCACGGCTGGGACGACGTACTGCGTCAGGGCCTCGGCGTACTGGGGGTTAGCCGCGTACCAGAGGTTCCGTGAAGTCGGATGGACCAGGGCCAGCCGGAACGGAGGCAGGTTGCCGTCCGTGATCATCGCGCCGGCGTAGTGCGTCAGACCTGCGTACGCGGCGAACTCGGGCCCGTCGTGCGCGAGCAGCAACGGGAGCTCGAACGTCGGGGCGATGCCTTCCGGAGCCCAGATGTGTACGTCGACCGGTCCGACTGGGGAGTCGACCGTGAGCGGGGCGAGCGTGGACGCGATCGGAGGGACCGCGATCCACGCGGGCTCCACGTATCCCGGCATCGGGAGCCAGGAGTGGTCGCCGAATGCGCCGCCGACTACGCGTGGATTGGTTGGATCGGTCCGCATTCCGAGGTCGGCGATGTCGAACAGGTACTCCATCCGCCACACCGAGGGTCGGGGTAACCGCAACTCCCAGCCGAAGTCGACCGGCTTGAACTCCAGCACCTCGGCCGGCAACCCGAGCTCCTGCCACAACCGCACCCCGGCAAACGCATGCCCGGTGTCACCAAGGCGAAACACCACCTCAGCCCCTTCAACCCCGCTGGCTAACCCAACCACCAGCCCACGGTACCGCCGCACCCCGCCCCACAACGCCTCCCACCGCGACGCGCTGCTCGTCGCCGGCACCACCTTCCTTCCACCGCCCCAGTCACGTCTGCTGACGTCCGGTTACTCCTTCCACCACGCCCTGGTGCCGCTCAGATCCCGTTCGACGTTGGTGACGCAGTGGATCTCACCGCCCGCGGTGCCCACGTGATGCGCGAACTCCCAGTCCTCGATCCAGCGCACCCGAACCCCGGCCCGGCCCAGCGCCTGCTCCGTCGCCGACTCGAACACATCCCGCCCATTCCGCCGCGGCCCGTGCTGCCGCGGCGCGAGGTACGCCCCGGTCCCGGTGCTGACACCGTTCGCCGCGTCGGGCAGCGCGGTGACGGTGAGGTTGTCGCGCGGGTACCCCGCCGGGATCTCCAACCGCTTGAACAGGGCCGGCACGCGGACGATGTCACGCTCGGTGAGACCAGCCTGATCACGCAACTGCCGAAGCGCCTTCGCGACCCCGGCCGTCGCGATCCGGGTGCCGTCGACAAGTTCGGGCAGCCGAAGCGCCGCGCTGACAGTCAGTCCAGGATGATCGGTCTTCGCCGGGTCCACACCGCGTACGAGCGGATCGCCGCCGTGACCGGTCGCGTCCAGCCGTCGCAGGAGGCCCATACCCAAAGCAGGATCCGCCACGACCGCGGACCAGCCACGCGGCCCGTTCGACGGTACGAAGTGCAGGAACTCGTCCAGATGCCCGACCCCCAGCCAGGTCGTGTCGACCATGATCGGATCCTGGTACCCCTGTGCCGCCAGCATCCCGGTGAACCGCCCATCCGGAACAAACCTTCCCGCGCCGCCATACAGGATGCGCCCGAGCGGATTGTCGCGGTCAGGCGGAAGCGTGCCGAAGTTGCTGGCCGAGCTGGCCGAACCGTAGTACTGCAGGCTCTCCGGGTCGTTGGCGCGCTCAGGGTCGTACTCCTGAATGCCGGCGACGTCCGGACCGCGGAGCAACGTGAACACCGGTCGCGAAGCGTCACGCAGCGGGCGGTCCGGCGCCGGCGGCTGCGGCGGGATGCCCGGTGCGCGGAGGTTCACCGCCATCCGGTGCTCCTTTCCACCGGGCGCGGGCATCGACATGTACGCCGTCTTGTACATGTCGCCGAGCCATTGATCACCGCCCGCGGGCCAGCGTACGAAGGGCCGGGTCAGCCCTTCCGCGTCAAGCGCATTGCGCAGATCGCGTTCGTACGCGGCCTGGCCGGGCTTCTCCGTACCCGCGCCCTGCTGTCCTTCGAGCGTCGCCGGTGCCGCGGGATCGGCGACGACCACGCGCCGGAGCGGCATCGTGTCGTTCTCGAACAGCACCGGCGCCACCTGCAGCCGGAGCCGATCGGTTCGCGTACCCACCCGGAGCCGGAGCTCGGCCTGTCCGGACCACTCGGCGCGGTCGCGGACGATGTCGCGGGCCTCGACCGCCAGCCGGACCCCGTGCCGCAGCTCGGCCCGCGTCAGGGCGCCGTCGAGTACGACGAAACGGCCGGCCCGCTGGACGAAGACGCGAACCTTGTCCGGGCGGTCGACGGCGAGCGTACCGCCGGCGCTGTTCACGGTCGGCCGGATCTCGACCGGAGCCAGATCTTTCAGATCCTCGGGTCCGTTCACCACCTCGTCGGCGGCATCGTTGCAGGCGGCAAGTACTTCGTCGGACAGCCGGCGCGGACCCGAGCTGGTACAGCGGGACTGGTCGTCGTCAAGGTTGGCCATCATGATCGCCGGAGCGCGGCGGGCATCGTCGGCAGCGGTGAGGACACCGTCCCGGTTGGCGTCGGCGCGGAGCATTGGCGTGGATGTCGGCAGTGCACTCGCCGGCAGGGCGCCCGCTGACAGGGCGAGAGTGAGTACGGCGATGCGTACGATGCTGGCGTGGTGAGTCATGGCAGTCAGTCAACGGGGGTACGCCTGCCCGGCGCATCGGCTGAACGGCAGATCTCGGCGCGCTGGTTGTCGCCCATTCGGCAGAGACCGGATCTCGTTGCGGCAGTACTGGCTGCCGCGTCGCTGATCGGGACGATGTTCTATCGCGGGCCCGCGGACAACGGTACGGGCGCGTGGTGGCTGGCTGAGTTCGTCGTGTCGCTTGGTGTGGTCGGTGTACTGGCGCGGCGTGGTGCGTTGGCCGGTGGCGTCGCGCTGGTCGTGGCGATCGGGGCATCGCCGCTGCGGTTGACGCTGCACCTCGTACCGGCGGTGTCGGCGCGGGGCGTGGTGATCGGGTGCGCGCTCTGTGGTGGATTGGCGATTGTTGCTGCAGGCATCGGTTGGTACCTGCGGTCGATCGAGGTGCGGCGTACGCGCGCGGTGCTGGCCGCCCGCGAGACGCAGCGGCTGGAGCTCGCGCGGGACCTGCACGACTTCGTCGCCCACGACGTGAGCGGCATGGTGGTGCAGGCGCAGGCGGCGTTGCTGGTCACCGATCCGGTCGTCACGCAGGACGCGCTTCGGCGAATCGAGGCGGCCGGGTTGCGGGCGATGGAATCGATGGATCGGACCGTACAGCTGCTGCACGCGGCCGAGGCGCCGTACGGGTTCGCGGATCTGCGTGCACTCACCGAACGGTTCACCGCGCCGCGGGCGACGCTCGAACTGGCGGTGGACAGCGCGCCGGGGCCGATCGAGGCGACGGTGTACCGGGTGGTGGCGGAGGCGTTGACGAACGTCCGACGACACGCGCCCGGCGCGAGCACGGTGGAGGTGGTGGTGACACAAACCTCGACTGGCCTACGCCTGACCGTCACGGACGACGGCCCAGCCGCCCGGAAACCGAAGCGCGACGGGCACAGTGGACTGGGCCCAAGCGGCCGGCGCCGTGGGTCGACCGGTCTGAGCGGTCCGCGCGGTCAGCGCGGTGGTCTGAGCGGTCCGCGGGGTCGGCGTGGTGGACTGGGGTTGGTGGGTTTGGGTGAGCGGGTGGATGCGCTTGGGGGCGAGCTCACTGCTGGGCCTGTGGATGGGCGCGGCTGGCGGGTTGTGGCGGTGTTCCCGTGACCCGGGTGCTGATCGCGGACGACCAGGACGACGTACGCGGCGGGTACCGGATCATCCTCGACGCGCAGCCCGACCTCGACGTAGTTGGTGAGGCCGCGGACGGGGAGACCGCCGTCCGGCTGGCTCGGGAGTTGCGTCCGGACGTGGTGGTCGCGGATATCCGGATGCCACGGCTCGACGGCCTGGAGGTGACCCGGCAACTGGCCGGTCCCGGCGTACCGAACCCGCTCCGGGTCGTCGTGGTGACCACCTTCGACCTGGACGAGTACGTGTACACAGCGTTGCGCAACGGCGCCTGTGGTTTTCTCCTGAAGCGATCCGGTCCGGCGCTACTGGTCGAAGGCGTCCGCGCCGCCGTACGCGGGGATGCGTTGATCAGCCCGGACGTGACCGCCCGCCTGCTCCGCGAACTGACACCGCGGGCGCCTGGGCGTACGGCCAAGTCGCCACTGACCGACCGCGAGGAAGAGGTCATCCGCCTGGTCGCGCGCGGCCTCACCAACGCGGAGATCGCGGCCGAGCTGGTGATCAGCCCGGGTACGGCCAAGACGCATGTCGCGAACCTGCACACGAAGCTCGGCGTACGCAACCGGGTCGAACTCGCGGCCTGGGCCTGGCAGACCGGCCGGATGAAGAACGCTGACATCGCATGACAGGTATCGGGGATAGCCTGCTGTCGTGGTCGATCTAGAGGACATCCGGGCAGTAACGGCGGACCTCCCGCGCAGCTACGAGGTGCTGGTCCGGGACCGGATCAAGTTCCGCGTCGGTCAGATCGTGTACCTGTCGGTCGCGCCTGACGAACAGAGCATCGGCATCGGCTTCCCCCGCGAGGAACGTGCCGCCGCCCTGGCCGCCGAACCGGACAAGTTCTTCCCACCCCGCCCGTCCGACGAGCGCTACCAATGGATCCAGGTCCGGCTGGCGGCCCTCGACCTCACCGAACTCCGCGAACTGATCCTCGACGCCTGGTCGATGTGCGTCCCGAAGAAGGTCCGGGCGGAGTACTTCGGCGACAGCTGATCACGCGGCGCTCACGGGCTGCTGCCGCGGTGGTACGGACAGCAGCTAAGGTGTGGCCCTTCGACCGCACGCGCCCGGACGCCTTCCGCCATGGGTGTGGTTGCCGAGGCGAGGAGCTGGGGGACATGGCCGACGAACGTCGCCCGCCGCAGGGGTTCGACCGGCTGGTCAGTGAGCTGGCAGCCGTGTACCGGCGGCGCAGCCTGACCCGACGGCGCGGTCTGTCGTGGAAGTCGGGGCGCCTGCTGCCGCCCCGACGGTACCTGCGGGACGAGGCGCTGCCGATCTTCGCCTGTGTCGAGGACCCACTCGACCTCGGTACCCGGGACCGGACCGCGAAGCCGGGGCAGCACGCGCTTCCGGTGGTGCTGGCCTTGCTCGCCGACCACCTCAAGCCCGCGGGCGAGTCCGCGCCGCAACGACAGGTGCCCCACGCCGTCGTACCGCTGGAGGACAAGTCGCCGGCGGATGGGCCGGACACGGCCTTGAAGGAGGTGTCGTTCGACGACCTCGGCGAGCTGGTGAAGCTGCTCGATCGGGCAACCGTGGGCCTGAACGTGAGTCTGGCCGGTGGCTACGATTTCGCGCGCTACGACCTGGTCCGCTGGCTGATGCGGGCGTCGTTCCCGGATCCCAAGCCGCGGCGGCGTACGCAACTGCGCCGGGCGTTGTACCGCCGAGCGGTGGGTGGAGACGGCGAGGGCGCGGAAGGGCTCTGGGCGAAGCTGCAGGACCAGCTGCCGGGCTGGCTCCAGGTCCTCTCGCTCTGGCTGATCCCCGCGTTCTTCTGGCTGCGGCACAGCGGCCGGGTGCCGTTGATCAGTGGCCCGTACCGCTGGCTGCGCGGTCAGTCGTACGTCCCGCGCGGGGACGACGGGGTCTTCGACCTCGCGCTGCGGCTCACCGCGGACCATTGGGAGGAGCAGGATCCGGAATGGCTGGCCGGGTTGCTGGTCGGCGCGTTCCTTGAGGATCTGCGCTCCGGATTCCGCCCGGCGGTGTGGATCGGTCGGTACCGGGCGACGCATCCGATCCTGATGGTCGGGCCGATCAGCCGGACCAACGGTGGCTACCTGCTCGTACGCATGGTGGCCGCCGTACGCAACGACACCCAACGGTTCGACCCGCTGCTGCTGGTCACGGCCGGGCGGAAGGTGCCGCCGCTCGCGGGTGAACCGGAGTCGAGCCCGAGCGAGAGCCTGGCCGAGTGGCGGGCCCGGCAACATCGCGAGAGCCTGCGCCGCCGGATCGGCGCGTGGCTGTTGATCTTCTCGATCGGCTCGCCGCGGACCGCCCGGCGGCCGCGCCGGAATGCGCGGCCCGCCACGCAGCTCGAGCTGCCGGACCGGCTGGAGAACGTGCCAGGTCCGCTGCTGCGTAAGCCACGTGGCCGGTGGCCGGCCCTTGCGCTCGTACTGATGCTGATCGCGGGCAGCTACCTCGGGCTCGGCGTACTGCAGGACCGCCGCCACTGTGGCGGTGGCGAACTCAGCTGGCAGTTGTACGAATCCGCGACCGCGACCGTGACCAAGGTCGACGGGGACTGCGTCGGAGTCACCGATGGGACCAACGCGCTGCTGTTCCCGAGCCAGTCGTTCGCGCCGGTGCGGGCGAAGATCCTGGAGCAGAACAAGCGGGCCGCGGAGCTCAGCCGGGCCCAGCCCGAGCGGCCGGTGGCCACGCTGATCTTCATGGCATCGGCCGACGACCGATCGCTGGACGCCGGGGTCTTCACCGCCGAGCGCGAACAGCTCGCCGGCCTGGCCGTGGCGCAGGCGGTCCAGCTCAACAAGCCGCAGCAACGGTACGAGCCGATCCTGCGGGTGCTGATCGCGAACGCCGGACCGCGCTTCAAGCACGCCGCCCGGGTCGCGGAGCAGATCGGCCGGCTCGCGGCCGGCGACCCGACCATCGTGGCGGTGGTCGGAATGACCGAGAGCCGGCGGTCCACCGCGGAGATGATCCAGCGGCTGGCCGCGGCCGGACTGCCGACCGTCGCGGCCACCCTGACCGCCGACTCGATGGTCGACGTCAGCCGGATGTACCTGCAGATCAGCCCGCTGAACCGGCGCGAGGCAGCGGTCGCCGCGGCGCACGTCCGGAACCTGCTGGCGACCGGCAAAGACCCGTTCGGGCGTCCGCTCGCCCGGCGGGCGACCGTGTACAAGTCGGACGATCCCAATGACACGTACAGCCAGAACCTGGCCAAGGACGTGCAGCTCGAGCTGACCGCGGCCGGCGTACCGGTGGCGCTGAAGTCGTACAGTCCCAGCGGCACGGAGCTGGATGCGAACCGGGCCGGGCGGGACGCCTGCGACCGGCGCGGGATAGTGTTCTTCGCCGGTCGCGGCCAGGTCGACTTCGAGTCGTTCCTGGGCGGCGTACAGGACCGGTGCCGGACCAACGCGCCGTACATCCTGGCCGGCGACGACGTCACCAAATGGGCCGCCGACAGGTCGGTGAGCGCGCGGAACCGGTCAGTCGACTTCCAGTACCTGGCACTCAGCCTGGCGCCGGACCTGCTGGCCGACGCGCCCCCGGAGTCGAGCGACTTCTACGGGCGGCTGGCCGACCTGTTCCCGTACGAGACGACCGATCGCGGGCGCAGCCTCGACGGGCACGCCGCGCTCAGCTACGACGCCGCGTACTCCGTGGTGCTCGCCGTCAGCTACTTACGCCGGGACAGCATCGCAGTGAACGGCGGCACGGTCTGGTCCGCGCTGCAGTCGATCACGGACGCGGCCGGCGCGCAGCGTGCGTACCAGGGCGTTACCGGGCGGATCGACTACGGCGGCAGCGTCCTGCGCCGGGTGCCGGTGAACAAGCCCGTCGCCGTGGTCACCTTCCAGCACGGACGGCCGGTGCCGACGGCGACGGTGGTCTGTGGTGCCCGGGCGGGTTCGCCGGCGTGGTGTCCGGTCGACGCCGCTCCCAACTAGCTGAAGGTCGGGGCTGCGGGCAACGGAGTCATCCTCAGGTAGTACTGAAGAACCGTCCTGACGGCCGATGGGCGGCGGCGGTTCGCGAGGGACTCTTGAAGTATGACCGGGGACTTTCTACCTCGACGCCGGCAGGCGTCGACGCTCAGCCAGGCTTTGACCGTGGGGATTCTGCTTGCCGTGGGGGCGGTCGGGCTCTGGTTGTTCCTCTAGTGTCCCGTCAGCGATGTAGCTTGACGGGACACTAGGAGTCCCACCGCACGTCGGCTTCGCCGGGCCGGACCACCCCGGCCTCGTACGCGACGACCACCGCCTGGACGCGGCTGGACAGGCCGAGTTTGGACAGCACCGAACTCACGTGCGTCTTGACGGTGGTTTCGCTGACGAAGAGTTTCGTGGCCAGATCACGGTTCGACAGACCGCGGGCCATCCAGACCAGGATTTCGCGCTCGCGTTCGCTCAGTTGGCCGAGCAGCCCCGCCCAGCGGGCGTCGGGCGGGGCGGCCGCCGTTGTTGCCGTACCGCCGACCTGCCGCTCCAACTCCATGCAGCGCTCCAGTAGGACGCGGGTGGATGCGGGGTCGACGAGTGAGTCGCCGCGGTAGACCGCGCGTACGGCCGAGACGAGCAGATCCGGGTCGGTGTCCTTCAGGAGGAATCCGGATGCTCCGGCGCGGACGGCAGCCAGTACGTACGCCTCGTCGTCGAAGGTGGTGAGGACAAGCACGGCCGGCCGCGCACGACCGGATTCGCGCTTGGCGGCGGTAATGCGCTCGGTCGCGACCAGCCCGTCCATCACCGGCATCCGGATGTCCATCAAGACGACATCGGGGTCGTACTCATCGATCAGCCGCAACGCCTCGGCCCCGTTCTCCGCTTGCCCGACCGTGGTCAGATCAGCTTCATGATCCAAAATCATCGCCAACCCCATCCGAATCACCCCCTGGTCATCCACAACCAAAACCCGGATCGCCCCACCATCCGTACCAGCAACTCCACCAGCCCCGACGGTTCCGGGGGTGGCGGCAGTCACACCGGTTCCGGCGGTTCCGGGGGTGGCGGCAGTCACACCGGTTCCGGCGGTTCCGGGGGTGGCGGCAGTTCCACTGGTTCCGGCGGTTCCGGGGGTGGCGGCAGTTCCACTGGTTCCGGCGGTTCCGGGGGTGGCGGCAGTTCCACTGGTTCCGGCGGTTCCGGGGGTGGCGGCTGCTCCACTGGCTCCGGCGGTTCCGGGGGTGGCGGCGCCTGCAGTTGTAGTAGGTGTGCCGGCGGAGGGGCCGGGGTGGTTCGGGGTGTTCAGTTCTGCGGCGGTAGCCATGCTTGTACTCTCCATCCACCCAGGGGGCCGGCCGCGACGGCGAGGGTGCCGCCGACCGCTGTGGCCCGTTCCCGCATCCCGATCAGTCCGTTGCCGCGGCCGCTCTCGCTCCGCCGGGCGGTTTCCAGCACGTTCACCGGCGGCGGCCCGCCGGTCCCGTTGTCGTCGATGGTGAGCAGCTCACCCTGCGGTCCACTCTGCCAGGTCACCCGCGCCGCACTCGCCTTCGCGTGCACCATCACGTTCGTCAACGCCTCCTGGATGATGCGTACGGCGGTCAGATCGGTCGCCGTCGTCAACTGCCGCTGCCGCGGTGGCAGCTCCATCGCGACGTCGATCCCGACCGCCTTCAACCGCTCACCCATCCGCGCCACATCCGCCAAATCCGGCACCGGCGCCCGCCCACCCCCAGAATCCGCCCGCCCACCCGCAACCCCACCGACCGCAACCCCACCGACCGCAACCCCACCGGCCGCAACCCCACCCGCCGCAAACCCGTTCCCGTTCGTCCCACCCGAGCCGCCCACGCCGTTCATCCCGTCCGCGCCCCACTCGGCCGGCGCAGTACCCCCAACACCGCCCCCGCCAGCCCCACCCGCGCCAGCCCCACCCGCGCCAGCCCCACCCGCGCCAGCCCCACCCGCGCTCGCAGCACCGCCTGCGCCAGCAGCACCGCCCGCGCCAGCAGCACCGCCTGCGCCAGCAGCACCGCCTGCGCCAGCAGCACCGCCCGCGCCAGCACCGCCTGCGCCCGCAGCACCGTTCGTCCCGCCGGCGCCTCCAGTGCCGCCTGCACCGCCCGCCCCGCCCGCGCCGTTCGTCCCGCCCGTGCCGTCTGGTCCGTTGCCGGGGGAGGCGGTGTTCAGTACTCGTACTGTTTCTCTCATCGCCGTCAGGGCTTCCTTGCCGCTGGTGATGATCCAGCGGATCGCCTCCCGCAGTACCTCCGGTCGCTGGTCCGCGACCCGATCGGCTGCCTGTGCCCGGATCACCACCGCGCTGACGTGATGCGAGATCACGTCGTGCAGGTCCCGCGCGATCCGGGTGCGTTCGGCGACCACGGCCCGCTCGGCCTCGACCGCGCGCAGCCGGACCAGCTCCGCGTTCCGCTGTTCGAGCAGCGCGACCGACTTCCGGCGCCGCCGCGAATCCGCGCCGAGCAGCACCATCCCACAGATCAGTGCCTCCGCGAACACGAACAGTGACACATCGATGTAGCTGTACAGACTGCCGATGTTCCGCGGCAAGCTCTGGTACCGGTCGCCGCGGAGCACGTCCCGGTTCACATGGCTGAGCACGATCGCGACCACGGTCGGCAGTCCGATCATCAGCGCGGCCAGGCTGCCCATGGTGAAGAACAGACAGGTGAAGCGGCGTACGCCCGCCGACGCCGCGAGATAGCCGACCACGAGCAGCGGGACGAGATGGATCTCCGACTGCAGCGCGGCGTCACTGATCTCCGGCTGACCGAAGATCGTCAGACCGAGCTGCGCGGCCAGCCCGGTGCCGACCGCCGCGTACATGAACGGGTACAGCACCGAGACGACAACCAGCATGGACCGCGGAATCCGCCGTACGAACGCGACCGTGCCGACCAGAAACACCCCGGTCACGACCGACACGGCCGGGTTGTGCGGCCGCAGCCCGGTGCCGTTGATCAGGTTCAGTGACACGAACCAGACCAGCCCGATGACCGCGGCGAGCAGCAGGTCCTGCTGCCCCTGCGACAATCGACGCCAGATTCCCACCACCTCAGTGACCCCTCGACGCTGTGGCTCGGCGCTGCTCGCGCCCAGGCACGCACCTCCCGGCACTGGACGAGCGCCCACGATGCTCCGCATCGAGGCCACTCGCCCAGCACCGTGATGCACGCACCTGAACACGAGCATCACTCGAGCCACAGCGTCGAGGGGTCACTCGCCCAGCGTAGTCAGTTCCTGTTTCCCCAAGCTTCATCTGCGCGGACGGGTGTGCTCTCCAACTTTTGGAGGAGGCGCGGCGTCCGAACTGATACTCAGGGGCTACTTGTGGTGGGCAAGGACGGTCCCTGGGACCGATGCGCCGTACGAAACGATCCGAGAGGCTGTACCCCATGACTCTGCACATGCCACGACTCCGTCGCGGCGGGTCATGGGGCTGTGCCTCCCGGCCTTCCCTCGTCACTCCAGTCGCTTTGCTCCCTCCACTCCTCAGTCCAGGCCGGGAGGCCCCATGACCAGCCCCCTGCCGCCACGTCGTCGAGGCATGGCGCGGAGCCGATTGCTGGGTGTGATCGGTGTGGCCGGGGTGGGTTTGGTGGGCGGATCGCTGCTGCTCTGGCACGCGCAGCTCGGGGAGTTCCTCGGGCTGGCCGCGGACAAGGAGCCGGTGGTGTCGACGGTGGGTGCGCCCGCGGTTGGCGAGCCACCCGCGAGTACACCGGCCACCAGGGCGCCGAAGCCGACCCCCAAGCCGACGCGTACGCCGTCCACGTCGCCGAAGACGACCGAGAAATCGGAGCAGACCGAGACCACGGAGAAGCCGGCGGTGCGTGAGGAAAGCATCGAAGGCCTGTCGCCGAAGCTCCGGTCGCGGCTGAAGAAGGCGATCACGGCCGCGGACCGGGACGGCGTGACGATCCGGATCACCTCCGCGCGCCGTACCTCTACCAAGCAGCAGCGGCTGTTCAACGAGGCACTCCAGCAGTACGGCTCGTACAAGGTCGCGACGCGCTGGGTGCTGCCGCCGAAGTACTCCGCGCACGTGCAGGGCAAGGCCGTGGACATCGGCCCGACGGCCGCGATGACGTGGCTGAACCAGAACGGCTGGCGGTACGGCGTGTGCCGCCGGTACGACAACGAACCATGGCACTTCGAGGCGCTCTCCGCGCCCGGCAAGAAGTGCCCGCCGCGCGAACCGCACGCGGTGGCCAAGTCAGACTGAACAAGGGGGATTTCCGATATGACCATGACATACGCCCAGCCGCTGACCCGGCGCTACACCCGCGCCCGGCTCGCCGTCCCCAGCCTGTGGCGGCAGGTGATCCGTACCGGCGACAAGGGAGAGCACACGACGGCGCGGGAGCCGGACCGGTCCGCCCAAACCCAGCTGGAGATCTACGACGGCATCCTCACCGCCTTCGAACGCCGCGACGAGGTGTCCGAGGTGCTGCGGGCGTCGGCGGATCGGGAGACCGCCGTACGCCGACTGCGCGCCGAGTTCACCCTCAGCCACCTACAGGCGACCGCACTACTGGACCTACCCCTAACCACCGAGTGCCGAGACCGAATCGCCCGCCGAGCCGAAGAACTCCGCACCGCCCTACACCGCTGAACCCACACCCGACTTGCACCGGGTGATCTCTCACCCGGCGCAAGTCCACGCGGCGAGCGGAACCACTCGGGGCCGGTGCTTGGGAGAAGGCCGATGGTGCGCTGGGGAGACGTGGGCCGCGATCACGCGCGCGGGGGTCTTCCCGGCCGAGTTCATCGCTGCTCCTGGATCGCGGCCGGTAGGGCTGGCGGATGCCTGTGCGACAAGCGCGTACTGGGCGGGCGGTAGCCGAAACCTGCGGATGAGCCGAAACCTGCAGCGGGAGCCGGTAGATCCGATGCGAGCTGCATCCTCCTGCGTGCGCAGCGCCCCCGGCGGCAGCCGGAAGATCCGGTACGAGGTGCAACCTCCGCCGCGAGCCGCAGCCCCGGCGGGAGCCGAAATCCCCGGCGGGAGCCGGGGAGTGGCAGCGGTAGCTGGGAGGGATGTGCCGGCGCTGAGCCGGGGTTGGGTGGGTAGCGCGCGGGGTGGATGCGTTGAGGAGCGGACCGACGAGGTTAGCGGCCGCGGAGCACGCGGGGTGTAGTACGCGGTGGAGCATGTGCGCGGCGCGCCGTGGGGCTGCGGGGGTTTGGGGGTGTGGGGAGGATGGGGGTGTGATCACGATCGAGCAGGCTGGGCGGCTGCGTAAGGCTGGGGTGTTGTGGAATCCGGTGGCCGGGGATCGTTTTGTTGTGCCGGACCGGGACATGGACGAGGACGTGTTCGTGGTGAGCGACATGACCGTCGAGGTGCACGACTACCAGGGCAGTAAGGTGATCGGCTTCAACGGCACCACTGAATGGGCCTTGGACAGCATCGAGCAGCGTGAGGTGATCTGGCTGCCGCGTGAGGAGCAGTTGCGTACGCTCCTCGGCCCGCACTTCCGCGCCCTGGAAACGGTCCCCGACGGGTTCCGCGTCGTCCTGCTCGACACCACCCACACCGCACCAGACGCCGAGCAGGCGTACGCGGACGCAGTCATCCACCTACTCGGCGCCTGACAACACAGTTCAGGGCGTGGTCTGGCGCCAGTACTGCTTCTTGTCTTTGTCCTTGACCGTGTAGCCGAGTTTTGTTGCCTCGGCTCGTAGGTCTCGGAGGTCTGCTTTGCCTTTGTCGCCGTCGTCGAAAGCCCGGGCTCGTACCTTGAGGACGGCGTTCACGGCGGGTGGTAGTTCTGGGTCGTCCTCGATCCAGCGCCGGAACGCCGACTCGTGCGGATCGCCTGCCTCGGACCACGCGTACCCGTGGGCGCGGAATGCCGCCGGGATCTTCTTCGCCTGGGACTTCAGTTCGTCGTGCTTCTCCCGGACCAGTTCCCGCGACGTCGAGTCCTGGAGGACGATCTCCTTCCCGTCCAGGAAGGCAACCGACACCTTCTCCCGCGGCACCTTCACTGTCTTCTGCTTCTTCAGGAACTCGACCGACTGGTTGGTGATCGTCACCTTCAGGATGTCTTCGAGCGCGATCGCGGCCAGCAGCAGTCCGCCGAGCAGGCCGAGCACCACGCAGATCACCACGACCCACCAGCTGTCCCACTCGGCGATCAGCTTCAGCGGCCCCTGGAACGGTACCCATTGCCGCCCGGACGCCCAGTGCGCGATCCGCGGCAGGAAGAACCCGACCACCAGTCCGCCCAGCGGCAGCCCGCCGAACAGAATCAGCTTGTCACCGGCCGAGTGCCCGATCACGGTGCGCTCCGGTGTGCCAGACATCGAACCCATGATCCGAACGTAGCGTCACCGACCCGGAACTTTGGTATCGATGCAGCGAACCGAAGGACTGGACGTACACCTGTACGTACCCGGCCGGCGCACGCTCAGCCGGTCCGGTCCGCGGGCCATCGGGCCTACCACTACCTGTCGCTAGGTACGGTGCAAAGGTGACTGACGGAATCGAGCCGGCGTTGGACCCAGCGAACGCCGCTCCGGTTCGGGTGGCTTCTGAGTCGCTCAAGCAGGTGGCCGCGGTTCGTACGAGCGCGCTGGAGGCGCTCGCGGCGGGGCGGGCGGTTTACGGCGTGAACACCGGGATGGGGAATCTCAGCAAGGTCCGGTTGAGCGACGACGAGCAACGCGTACATCAACGTAATCTGCTTCTGGGTCGGGCTGTTGGCGGTCCGCCCTGGCTCGCGCCCGACGAGGCCCGCGCGGTGCTGATCGGCCGGCTCCGGACCTTTCTCACCGGGGATGCGGCGGTCTCGGTCGGCCTGGTTCAGCAGTTGGTTGCCTTGATCAACAGTGGCCACACTCCGGCGATCCCCGAAGAAGGCGCGGGTTCGGCCGGGGAGATCATCCCCCTCGCGCACGCGATGGCTCCGCTGATCGGGGAAGGTTGGCTTCTCGCCAAAGATTCGGAAGTGGTTTCCGCGGCCGGGCTGCTGCCGCCGTTCGAGCTCGGGGTGAAGGAAGGGATCGCCTTGCTGGCCGGGATCCCTGGAGCTACCGGTCGCGCCGCGCTGCAGGTCGCGCGGGTCCGCAAGCTGGCCGATCGGTTGACGGCGGTAGCGGCCGCGGGGATCGCGGTGATCGGCGCGAACCGCGACCCGTACCACCCGCTCGCCGGCCGTGGTGACGACGTACTGGCCGACGAGCTGACCCGCCTTCGCGAACTGACCGGCCCAGAAGACAACCCGCGGAGTCTCCAAGCGCCTGTCTCGTTCCGCGTCGCCGGGCAGGTGATCGCGCACGTACGCCGCGCGACCCAGCACCTCGACGACGCTGTCCAACGCGCTTTCGACGGCGTATCCGACTCACCGGCCTACCTCGACGGAGAATTCGTCGGCACCGCGGGATTCCACGGCATCGACCTCACCGCCCACTGCGACCAACTGACCGTCGCGCTGGCCCACGCGGCGGAAGTCTCCGCGGCTCGCCTCCACCGCCTGCTCGACCCGGCCGTCACCGGCCTCACTGCCCAGCTGGCCCGCGATCCAGGACCACAGGCCGGCCTGGTCGCCGTCCACAAACGCGCCGTCGCGACCACCCACCAGCTCCGCCGTCTGACGTTGCCTACAGCAATCAATACCGTTGAGACGTCCAACGGTCAGGAGGACGTCCAGACCTTCTCCTGGGAAGCCGTCGGTAACCTCGCCGAAGCGATCCGGCTGACCCGCGAGACGACCGCCTGCGAACTCCTCGCCGTACGCCAAGCCGTCGCCCTGTCAGGCCGCCAACTCCCAGGAGCATTGCAGGGCTTGATGGACGAGGTCGACGCCGTCGTGCCCCCGATCGACGCCGACCGCCCGTTCGGTGCCGACCTGACCAACCTGCTCCGCGACGTGCTCTAACCGGCCAGCGCGTCCTTCAGTATGGGTACGAGTTTGGGCAGCGCGTACTTGATCCCGAGCGGCCCACCGATCGACATCGCGCTGGAGAACTCACCGCTCGGCGTCAGCGTGTTGATCACCGGCGCGCCACCCCAGTACGCGACATGTCCCGCCTTCACCGCAGGCAGTGCGTTTAACAGCTTGTCCTTCACAACGGCCGGGTCCAGCTTGCCTGAACTGTCCAGCGCGGCCAGGAAGATCAGGTCGGCGTTCAGCTTGGGCGTCAGCTCAGGCGAGATCTTCACGTAGAAGTCGCCGTTCTCCATCGCGTCGATCCGCGGGTTGGTCTTGAAGCCGAGCGCGGTCAGCAGCCGCATCCGTGGGTCGGACGGCAGCCACGCGTTCATGCTGTCGGCGGAGTACACCCCGGCGGTGATGACCTTTCCGGCGAACTCCGGGTTCGCCTTCGCCGTGTCGGTGAGCAGCGCCTCGGTGTCCTTGACGACCTGTTCGCCCACGCTCGTCGTACCGGTCGCTCTCGCGATCTCACGGACCTGGTCCTGCCAGCTCACCCCGTACACGTTCTTCGTACTGGCCGGTGCCGCGATCGTCGGCGCGATCGCGTTCAGCGTCTCGTACTCCAACTTGTCGTTCTTGGTGTTCACGTACAAGATCAGATCCGGCCGCAGCGCGGCGATCTCCTCGTACTTTGGCTCGCCGGCGTTGATCAGTTTCGGCGGCGTACGCTCGCTGAGCGCGGCTTTCACCCAACCTCGGAGTTGCGGGTTTCCGAACCAGTCGGCGCCCGCGACGGGTACGACGCCGAGCGCGATCGACGCCTCGAGGTCACCGCCGCCGAGCGTCACCACCCGCTCGGGTTTCGCCTTCACCGTGGTCGAGCCGAACAGGTGGTCGATCGTGACCGGGAAACCCGCGCCGGTGCTCGCGGCGGAGTTCTGGGTGTCGTCCTGGCCGCACGCGGTCAGGCCCGCGCCCAGGGCGAGGACGGCGATCGCGGCGGCCGTGACGGACCGGATGCGGGACAAGACCATGGCGGTGGTTCCTCCGAACAGGCGGCTGATTTAGGTAAGCCTAACCTGACTCGTCGCCGTTACATTGCAGGTTTGTCGAAAAGCCGGCACGACCCGCCCGTCGCCGGCAAGCAGCAAGTAGCCTGCCCTCGGCTGTGTCGTTGCCCTGGGTGAGAGTCCCGGCGAAGTGGAGGCATCTGATGAAGCGGTTCGTCGTTCCGCCGAACTGGCCGACCCCGCCTGGGCGCAGCTGGGTGCCGCCGAAGACGTGGCGGCCCGACCCGTCCTGGCCGCCGGCGCCGGAGGGCTGGCGGTTCTGGGTCGACGGCAAGGGCAACCCGGTCCGCGGCCCGTTCGGTCAGTACGGCGCACCGTCCCGCCGAGTCGTGTACGCCGGTGCGGGCGCGCTCGTACTGTTCCTCGGAATCAACGTCTGGGCGGCGTCCACGATCGGCCTGTTCGACGGCAAGTCAGATGACACCGCCGCCGTGAAGCTGGCCGGCGCGACACCAAGTCCGGGCCCGGCGAGCACTTCGTCGGCAGTCGCGCCTGTGGTGCCGCCGTCCATCGTGCTTCCGCCCGAGCTGGTGCACTCCGTTCCGATGCCGACGCTGGCGCCCACCGTCCCACCCGCCGCCCGGCCGACCCGGCCGCCGGCGCACCGGCCGACCTCAACGCGAACGTCCCAAGCCACCCGTCCGAAGGCGACCCGCACAACCACGACGGAGCGCGAGAAACCGGCCGCTCGCCCGACCCGCCGTCCGACCGTGCGCCCGACCGCACGTCCGACTGCACGTCCGACGACACGTCCGACTGGGTACCCGACGATGGATCCGTCGACCCGCGCGGAGCTGATGCGTCAGTACTGCATCGACCGCGGCATCGACCCGTCCTACTGCGACCCGAACCGCTGGCAGACGCCGAACTAGCACGATGTATCAGACGATGTTCCGCTCGGCACGGACCTGAGCGGACCGGAAGCGGTCGGCGCTGAGCGGACCGATGTCGACCGGCGGCGTACGGCCGAGGTACAGGTCGCGGATCGTCTCGCCGACCGCGGGGCCCTGCAGAAAACCGTGCCCGGAGAAGCCGGTGGCGTACAGAAAGCGCTTCGGATCCGCTTCGCCGATCAGCGCGTTGTGGTCCGGCGTCACCTCGTACAAACCGGCCCAGCCGCCGGTCAAACCCACGTCCAGCAGGCCGGGTGCCCGCAGCGTCATCGCGTTGGTCAGCCGTGGAATCCACGTGTCGGTGCGCGTGACGTCGAAACCAGGGACCTCGTCCGGATCGGACATGCCGACCAGCAGGCCGGGACCTTCGCGATGGAAATAGAACGTGCTGCCGAAGTCGATCGTCATCGGCAGGCCGGCCGGCAGGTCGGGAATCGCTTCGGTCACGACGATCTGGCGTCGCAGCGGTGTCACCGGGAGGTCGACGCCGACCATCGCACCGATCCGCGCCGACCAGGCGCCGGCCGCACAGATGATCGTGCTGGTACGGATCGTGCCGCGGCTGGTCCGGATCGCGGCACGCTGGTTGCCTGCAGCATCGATCTCCAGCACCTCGCAGCCGGTGATCAGCCGAGCCCCGAGCCGGCGGGCGGCGGTCGCGTAGCCGAGGACCACGGACTCGGGCGTGCAATGCCCGCCGGTCGGTGAGAAACAGGCGCCGGCCAACCCTTCCGGGGAAATGATCGGTGCAAGCGCGACCGCTTCGTCGACGTCGATCATCCGCGTCGGCTGACCGAGCGAGTTCTGCACTCGGGTGCTCTCGCGGAACAGTTCCAGCTGTTCGGCCGTCTCCAGCAAGAAGAGGTACCCGACCGTGTGCAGGTCGATTTCCTGCCCTGGGCGGACGCGGAACCGCGCGAACGCCTCCAGGCTGCGCGCCCCGAGCGCGATGTTCACCGCGTCGGAGAAGTTGGCCCGCACCCCGCCGGCCGCCTTGCAGGTAGAACCCGAGCCGAGCTCGTTCATCTCGACCAGTACGACCCGCTCGACGCCGGCCTCGGCGAGATGGAACGCGATACTGGTCCCCATCACGCCGCCGCCGACGATCACCACGTCAGCGGCCTCCGGCAAAGGCGATCGAGGCAGCGGCGAAGGCGATCGCGGCGGGCCGGACATCACGGCAGCTCGTACGAGAGGTCCGCCTCCACTATTCCGGTATCCAGCTGGGCCTTCTGCAGCTTGCCCGAGTAGTCCCAGTTCATCGACTGCCAGCGGGTGAACTGATCCAGCACCCAGATGCCGCTCTGCCGCGACCCGTTGCCGGACTTCCCGTTCCCACCGAACGGCAGATGCGCCTCGGCGCCGGAGGTCGAGTTGTTCACACTCACCATCCCGGCCGAGATCCCCTGCGCGAACCGGAACGCCTTGGTCGGCTCCGTGGTGTAGATCGAGCTCGACAACCCGTACCCAGACTCGTTGCCGAGCGCAATCGCTTCGTCGAGCTCGGTGTACGCGGTGACGCCGACGACCGGGCCGAAGGTCTCGTTCCGGAACAGTTCGTCTTCCGGCCGGACGCCGGCCACGATCGTCGGGTGGTAGTACAACCCGGCGGCCGGATCACCGACGAACCCGGCGCGCGGATTGTCCGCCGTGACCCGTCCGGTCGCGCCGATCACCTGGTGGTGCGCCGCGATCCAGCCCAGCGACTTCTCGAAACCGGCGGCGAACTTCTCGTCCAGCAACGGCCCGAGCAGCACGTCCTTGGTCGGATCGCCCATCGCCGCGTCGGCGGTCGCCCGGGCGAAACGGGTCAGGAACTCGTCGTACACCGACTGTTGGACGATTGTCGTACCCAGCGAGGTGCAGCGCTGGCCGGCCGTACCGAAGCCGGAGAAGAGCGCGCCCTCGACGGCCAGGTCCAGGTTCGCGTCCTCGGTGATGACCATCGGGTTCTTGCCGCCGAGCTCCAGACAGGGCGTCTGCAGGTGCCGGCCGCACAGCTCGCCGATCCGGGTCCCGACCGCGCTCGATCCGGTGAAGCCGACCTTGTTCACCAGGCCGGCCTGAAGTGCCTGTTCGAGGCCGGCGAAGGTGTCCGGCCCGTCCGCGTACACGACGTTGAAGACCCCGGCCGGTACGCCCGAGTGCGCGAAGATCTCGTAGAACGCGTCCGACACGACAGCCGAGTACTCGGCCGGCTTCCAGACCACGGTGTTGCCGCAGAGCAGCGCGGGCACGATGTACCAGGACGGGACCGCGACCGGGAAGTTGCCGGCCGTGATCACCGCGACCGTGCCGACCGGCCGGCGGAACGTGAACAGCTGCTTGTCCGGCATCTCCGACGGGACGGTCTGCCCGTACAACCGGCGGCCCTCGCCGAGGAAGAAGTCGCAGGTGTCGATGATCTCCTGAACCTCGCCGCGAGCCTCGGCGATCGGCTTCCCGATCTCCTGGGTGACGAGGGCCGCGAGTCGTTCCTTGTTGGCGGTCATCAGCCGGCCGACGTTCGAGATCACCTGACCGCGCTGCGGCGCCGGGGTCGCGGCCCAGCCCGGCTGTGCGGTCCGGGCCGCCTCGGCCGCCCGGACGAACACCTCGGGTCCCGCGCTGCCGACGGTCCCGACGACTTCGGTCAACCGGGCCGGGTTGGTCGACGGCGTCCGCCGGACCACGTCCGCAATTCGTGTCCCACCGACCACTGACACCACGTCACCAGGCATCCGGACCCTCTCGTCGTCGTAGGTTTCCAACCCTAGAGCGCGTCCGGTGACTTCGCTCCTCAGCGCGAGAGCGGCACCTTGTTGTCCGGGTAGAGGTCGGGGATCGGGATCGGCATCCGCCACAGGTGCGAGTCCGCGTGGATCATCCCGTGCCGGATCGCGACGAACCGGAGCAGGCGGAGCGGGCCGGCGATCAGGATGAAGGCCAGCGGGAGCTCGATCAGCACCGCACTCAGCATCGCCTGAAGCAGATCGCTTCCGTGCTGGCTGGTCATCACGTCGAACCAGGCGTCGCAGACCAGCAGCACACCGGTCGCGAACCCGGTCGGGAAGACGTACTGCTTGCGCCGCCAGCCGGCCCACGCGGTCAGGAGCAGCATCGTGACCAGCAGCAGATCGAACCCGACCCAGGTGCCGCCCCAGTTTCGGGCCACATAGTGGTACGGCAACGTGGCCGCGAGGTACACGGTCCAGGGAATCAGTGCGACCGCGCAGAGCAGGAGCACTATGCTCCGCCACTTGCGCAGCCGCTGGATCGTCCGCGCGGACGGCAGCCCGTGCGGGCGCGGCGCCAGCCGCTGGATCAACTCCCGGCGCTCGTCCGGCGTCATCGCCGCGATCTCTTCATCGGTCAGCTGCACGATTCGAGTATGCCTTGTGATTGCATTCACAAACTAGTACGATGAGGTTCCGAAGCAACTGTCGATGATGACAGGCGAGGTGTCTGACCATGACCGAGCGCAAGCCACCCGGCATGAAGACCCAGGACTGGGTCGAGGCTCAGCTCCAGCGCGCGCAGCGAGCCGGCGAGTTCGACGACCTGGCCGGTGCCGGGAAGCCGCTGCGGCTGGCCGATTCGCACGACCCGGACTGGTGGGTGAAGGACTTCATCCGCCGGGAGAACATCGAGACCGACGCGCTGCTGCCCTCGGTGGTCCAGCTCCGCAAGGAGAAACAGCAGATCCACGAGAAAGTCCGTGGGATGCGTCGCGAGTCCGAGGTCCGTGACTACCTGGCGGACCTGAACAAGCGGATTCGGCTCAGCATCCGCGATACCACCGGGCCGGTCGTGCCAACGGGTCTGGTGAACGAGGACGCGGTGATCGCCCAGTGGCGGATGGACCGGCCTGCCCGCGAACCCGTCGCGCAACCTTCGGTCGAGCCACGGCCGAAGAAGAAGTCGTTCTGGCAGCGGCTGTTCAGCTGAGCAGTTCGCGGGCCGCGGACTCGATCGTCTCTTCGCTGAGCAGCACCTGGTGCGCGGCGGCGCCCAGCGGGACGTACGAGTCGTGGCTCGTCACGCGGGCCAGCCGGCCGGTGTAGCCGTTGTCGATCAAGGTGGCCAGTACGCCCTCGGACACGCCGCCGGAGCGGCGGGTTTCGTCCGCGACCAGGACCCGTCCGGTGATGGTTGCCTCGCGCAACAGATCGTCGACCGGAAGTGGGGCGAGCCAACGAAGATCCAGGACGCGTACGCCGGGCAGCCGGGCCGCCACGCGCAGGCTCATCGGGATGCCGTTTCCGAACGTGACGATGGTGAGCTCGGTGCCTTCACCGTACGTGCGGCCGCGACCGATCGGTACCGGCTGATCCGGGTACGGGGCGAGCCATTGCTCGTCACCGTCGGCGTACAGATCGCGCCGGTGGTAGAGCGCGATCGGTTCCAGGAAGACACTCACCGTGCCGGCGGAACGGGCAGCCGCCGCGCAGGTGTGCAGCATCGCCGCCGCGTCGTCCGGTCGCGACGGCGAGGCGATCACGATTCCGGGGATGTCACGGAGTACGCCGATCGCGTCGTCGTTGTGGAAATGACCGCCGAAACCCTTCTGGTAGCCGTACCCGGCGATCCGGAGCACCATCGGGTTCGCGTACTGCTCCTGCGAGAAGAACTTCAGCGACGCCGCCTCACCGCGTAGCTGATCCTCGGCGTTGTGCAGGTACGCGAGGTACTGGATCTCGGGCAGCGGGAGCAGTCCGGAGACACCCGCGCCGAGCGCGAGCCCGAGGATCGACTGCTCGTCCAGCAGCGTGTCGAAGACGCGGGCCGGGCCGAAGGACTTCTGCAGACCGCGCGTCACGCCGTACACCCCGCCCTTGCGGCCGACGTCCTCGCCGAAGACCATCGCCTCCGGGAAGGACGCCAGTACGTCGCCGAGCGCGCGGTTGATCGACTGGCTCAACGTCAGCGGCTCGGTGGTCGGGGTTGGTGTCGGCAGGCAGCGCGCGACCGCGTCCGGCTCCGGGAAGCGCAGCGGCGCCGCGACGGCCTCGGCCGTGGTCAGTTGGGGCAAATCCGCGACGTCGGCGGCGATCCGGAGGGCTTCGGCGTGCTTGTCCTCGTACAGCTCGATCACGTCGTCGGCGGTGTAGCCGGAACCCAGGAGGTAGCGGGCCGTACCGATCAGGGGGTCGAGGTCCTCGTCGGCGGCGAGTTCGGCGGGCGATCGGTACGCCGTTTCGACATCGGAGCCGGCGTGGCCGAGCAGGCGGACCGTACGCAGCCGGAGGAAGGCGGGGCGGCGGTTCCTTCTGACGAAGGTGGCCGCCTCGGTCGCCATCGCGAAGGCGGCGTCCAGGTCGGTGCCGTCCGCGTCGAAGTACCGCAGGCCGGGTCGCTGGCCGTACGCCTGCCGGATCCAGCCGTCCGGCGTACGGACGCTGATGCCGATGCCGTTGTCCTCACAGACCAGCAGCAAAGGCATCGGCAAGCCCTGGTACGAGGCGTGCAACGCGGCGTTGATCGCGCCGGCCGCGGTCGAATGATTCGCGGACGCGTCGCCGAAGCTGGTCACCACGATCGCGTCCGACGGCCACGGGGACGGTACACCGAGTTTCGCCGACCGGGCCAGCGAGAACGCGACGCCCATCGCCCGCGGCAGGTGCGACGCGATCGTCGACGTCTGCGGGATGATCGCGAGCTCGTGCCGGCCGAACACCTTGTGCCGGCCGCCCGCGATCGGTTCGGTGGTCGCCGCCGCGACGCCGAGCAGGATGTCGCGGAGGCCGTCCTTCGAACCGCACTGCGCGGCGCGGGTCAGGTAGAAGGCGCCGGAACGGTAGTGCAGCAGTGCCGGGTCGGTCGGCTGCACCGCGGCCGCGACCGCCGCGTTGCCCTCGTGACCGGCCGAACCGATCGTGTAGAACCCGGTGCCCCGCGACTGCATCCAGCGGGCGGCGAGATCGGCGTGCCGGCTGCCCAGCTGGGCGTCGAACAGGGTCCGGAGCAACTCGGGATCGTGCTCCCACGGCACCGGGGCGAGGCCGCGGACGCGGTCGGCGAAGGTCCTCATCTGCCCATGATCCGGGAAGATCGGGCCGGGAACACCCAGCACCCACCCTTCGAACACCCGCGCCCGGTGATCGGCCGCGCCCTTCGCGCGGAGGTCGCCTGCACTCCGGCAGCTGATCGGAGGTGGTCCGCCGGGTGCGGGTGCGGTGATGCTTGCGGCTGATCGGTTGGTCGGGGTGTGGCCGGGGAAGGTTGTGAGGGTTCGAGGTTCCCGGTGGGGGAACCGTGTGGCCGGGACGTTCGTTCAACCCGGGAGGGGGACTTGTGGGGTGTGGTGACGGTGAGTGAGATGCGGTGATACTTCTTTCCGCGGTGATTCGGCGGGTCGGGCTCGCGGCCAGTCTCGGAGTCGGGACGGCCGGGGTGCTGGCGGGCGTCATGCTGCTCGGGCCGGCGGCCGCGTCGATTCTGCTTGTGGCGGTGTTCGCGCTGGTCTGGCCGTTGGCGGCAGTAGTCCGGCATGTCGCGGACGAGGCGCCGTACGGGTCTGCGGCGCTGGTCGCGGCGACCGCGGCCGGGGCTGTGCTGTGTCTACCGGGGCTGGTGCGGCTGCTCGCGTGGGGTGCACTGGGTGTGACGACGGCGCTGTTCTTCGCGCTGCTGTTCGTGCTGATCGATCTGCTGGTGCCGGAGCGCGAGGTGGTTCGGCGACCGTCGCGAAAGCAGCGCCGGCTGCAGCGGTTGACCGAGACGCAGTTGGCTGATGACGAGCGGCTGATCGAGTCACTGCAGTGCCCGTTGAGCGTCGAGGAGTTGTGCGGGGTGTGGTCGGACACCGTGACCCAGCTCGCGCAAGGCGCCGGCATCCGCGACCGGCAGGCGGTCGCCGAAGTACGCCGAATCTGTCTGGACGAGTTCGAACGCCGAAACCCGTCCGGCTTCCAACGCTGGCTGGACGCCGGCGCACCGGCCAACCCAGGGCACTACTTACTCCCCATGCCAGGCGAAGGCCCCAGCGCCAACTAACTGCTGCCCTCCGCCAACTGCCGTTGGTCGTCCGAGCGGCCGTTCGCCGGCGTGGAGTCGTGGGTCGCCCGGCGGTTGTTGTTCATCACCCGCGCGGTAGGTCAGAGGCGGTTGTAGCGTTTGCGGGCTTCTCGGCTTTCCTTCTGGGCGTCGCGGGCGACTCGACGGGCGGTGTCCAGTTCGGTGCCGAGCCGATGGACCAGCGCCTGAGCTTCGGTCAGCGTGTCCCGGGCGTCGTCCAGTTGAGTATCCAGATCCTCAACCGTCGCCTCAGCAGCCTGCGCCGCCGCAACCGCATCCTCGAACACCCGCTTGGCCTCAGCCCGAACCACCGCCTCCCGCTCAGCCGCCTCCCGCTCAGCTGCCTCCCGCTCTTCCCGCTCGCGCTGAGCAGCCTGCTCGCCGCTCGCCGCCGCACGAGCGGCGGCTGCCTCGTCCTGCTCGGCTGCGGTGTCCTGATCCTCGGCAGCGCCGCGCCCGGTGAGTCGGCCGCCCCCACCGCCGTCCTTCGAGGTGGTTTTCGCCGCGGCCCGACGAGGGGAATGGCGTTGGGGGGTGAGGAGGGTGACGTTGGAAGGTTCGCCGGTTTCGTCCACCACGCCGAAGCCGACGTGACGGAGGGCGCTGCTCAGGTGGCCTTCGCGGACGGCGGCTCCCGCGGCCGGGTCCACCAGCGCGGCGTCGAGCGTCTCCCGCAGCTTCTGCGCGACATCCCCGCTGAGCTTCTGCCCTTCGTCCCCAGCCAGCCGAGCCGCCACTTTGGACAGGTTGTCCAGCAGCTGATGCCGTCGCGGCGTCAGCTCCCGCAGCCGATCCCCATCGAGGTCAGCCGTCGCCTCCCGGAACTCGTCCCCGAGCGCGAGCAGCTCGTCCAACTCGTCCGGCACCTGCCGCGCGACCAGGTTCGTGACCCAGGCCGCGACCGTCGGCTTCCGGAGGGCCTTCAGCCGGGTCGACCCCAGCGCGTCCCCGTCGGCCTTCAGCTGCTTGGCCAGCGCGTTCCGGCTGGCGATGAAGTCACCGGCCGGCGCGGCGTACAACGCGTCCGCGGCCTCCTCGAAGTCCACGAAACCGACGCTACCGCACCGAAGGACAGGAGGTAGTGGGCTTCAGCACGCTTCGCCACACCGACCGCACGCTCAGCAATCCCGGTCGCCGGGACTACCTCCTGTCGTTAGGGGCGGTTGCGAGCTCGCTGCGGAGGGTTTCGAGGATGCCGCGGAGCAGGCGGGAGACCTGCATCTGGCTGACGCCGAGTTCGTTGCCGATTTCTTCCTGGGTCAGGCCGTTGCAGAAGCGCAGTTCGAGGATGCGTTTGTCCCGGTCGGCCAGGTTGGCGACCGCTGGTGTCAGGGTGTGGACGTTCTCGACCAGGTCGTACCCGTTCTCGGCGTCGGCGACCGTTTCCAGCAAACTCGTTCCGCCTTCTTGCGTACCGGGTGCGTCCAGCGACAGCGTGTTGAAGCAGCCGCGGACCGACGTGGCCTCCGCGATTTCGGCCGGCGCGGTGCCCAGCGCTTCGGCGGTCTCCGCGTTGCTGGGTACGTGCCCGAGCCGCTGGATCAGCTCCGGCTCGGCGGCAGCGATGGTGCCCTGCATTTCCTGGACCCGGCGCGGCGGCCGGATCGTCCACGCGCAGTCGCGGAAGTACCGCTTCAGTTCACCGCGGATCGTCGGCACCGCGTACGAGAGGAACGCGGTCGCGGCGTCCACCCGGTATCCGTTGGCGGCCTTGATCAGACCCAGGTACGCGACCTGCTCCAGGTCGTCGGCGTCCACTCCTTTGCTGCGGTAGCGGGACGCGATCGAGCGGGCCACCGGAGCGTTCAGCAGCACGACCTCGTCGAGGCACTGCTGATGCCGCGGGTCCGGCACCTCGTCGGCCTCGCACAACAGGTCGTGGGTGACATCGGCGATACGTTGCTTCGATTCTTCGGTACTGACAGCTGCAATCGTCACGGGAGGTACCTCGTCGTGTCGTCGTGCAGGTCAAGTGCCCGGAGGTGCACGGGACACTGGTGGCAAGGGGCTGAACCACGTACCTCCACCAGACCAAAGTCGGGCGGTCGTTTCAAGGGCCGGCCTGTTACGGCTGTTTGAAACGACTGTCGCCTGTCAGTAACTGTCAGGTTTCGATGATTGGCTCGCAGCTGTGAACGATTGCTGCTCAGTCATCGACTTACGCCAGTACACGCTGCATTCCGGTGCGCGGGACACCTTGATCGAGCTCTTCGACGCCGAGTTGGTCGAAGGGCAGGAGGCGACCGGGATGCATATCGCCGGGCAGTTCCGCGATCTGGACAACCCGGACCGGTTCGTCTGGATTCGTGGTTTCCGGGACCTGCCCGCCCGGGCGGACGCGCTGAAGGCGTTCTACTACGGACCCGGCTGGCGTACGCACGCCGCCGCCGCGAACGCCGCAATGGTCGACTCCGACAACGCACTATTGCTCAAACCACTCACCCTCGGCGCCGGCTATCCGCGCCTCGATTCGGTACGGCCTGACGCGCCGGCGGGATCGGTCATCGGCGGCGCGGTCTATCACCGTGGATCGGCGGACGACGGTTTCGTGGCGTTCTTCACTGACCAGATCGTTCCGGTGCTCGCCGAGACCGGGGCGGAACCGGTCGCGGTGCTGGAGTCTCTGGTTGCCGAGAACAACTTTCCTGCGCTGCCGTTGCGGGACGAGGTGGTGCTCGTCTGGCTGGCCCGGTTCGCTGACGACGCGGCGTACGCCGAGCATCGCCGCCAGCTGGACGCGTCGCCGGGGTGGCGGCAGCACGTGCTGCCCGAGCTGGTCAGCCGGACGGTACGGCCGTCGCAGGAGCTGCGCCTCCGGCCGACGACCCGCTCGCAGTTCCGCTGACCCCGACGCTGACCCCGACGCTGATCCTGACGCTGAACGCGGCGGCCGAGCAGCAGGCGGCTCCGTGATGTGGTCGGAATAAATACGTTGCGGCGTTCGGCGGCAGCGGGCATTCTGGGGGTCGAGCGGCGGCGCGAGCTGCCTGGACTAAGGAGGGCTGACGGATGGCTATCACTGTGCTGCGGCATGTCCGCGTCAGTCCCACCTCTCTGTTCAGGAGCATCTCCGTTGTCTTCCGAGTACGAACTGTCTGACTCTTTCTCCGACCTCGACTCCCGCTGGGCCGAATTCACCGGCGACGAGTCCCAACCAGATCCGGCTGACGCCTACGTCTTCCAGTTCCAGTCGATCAGCGAAGAACTGGGCCCGGATCAGCGGTGGACCACCTGGCTGGACGTCGAGCGCGGCTCTCGCGGCCCGGAACCACGACCCGATTGGGTGGTGACGGAACAGGCCGCGATCGATACCGAGCTCGGCGTCCTCAAAACCGGCAAGGAAGCCGACGTCTTCCTGCTCGAACGTGCCGTCCAGGCGATCGGCGACAACCCGGCGAAGTCGTCGCTGCTGGCCGCGAAGCGGTACCGCACCGAAGAGCACCGGTCCTTCCACCGCAGTACTTCGTACGTCGAAGGCCGCCGGACCCGGAACAGCCGGGACGCGCGGGCGATGGCGAAGAAGAGTTCGCACGGCCGTAGCGTCGCGGCCGGCCAATGGGCGTACGCCGAATGGGACGCGCTGAACCGGCTCTGGAAAGCCGGTGTCCCGGTGCCGTACCCGGTGCAGGTGGACGGTACCGAACTGCTGATGGAGTTCATCGACGACGGTGCCGGCGGCGCCGCGCCCCGGCTCGCCCAGGTACGGCCGTCGAAGGAACTGCTCGGTCAGTACTTCGAGCAGCTTCGCGGCGGGATGCGGGAGCTGGCCCGGGCCGGCCTCGCGCACGGTGACCTGTCGCCGTACAACGTGCTCGCGCAGGGGGAGCGGATCGTGATGATCGACCTCCCGCAGGTGGTCGATATCGTTGGTAACCCCAAGGGTATGGACTTCCTGCTGCGCGACTGCCACAACATGGCCACCTGGTTCACCAACCGCGGCCTGGAGATCGACGAGCAGGAGCTGTTCGCCGACCTCCTATCGATGGTGTTCTGAATCAACACAGTTAGCCGACGACGGCGGCGGCGGCCGCTCGCCCGGCCGTCCGGCCGGTGAACAGGCAGCCGCCGACGAAGGTGCCTTCGAGCGAGCGGTAGCCGTGTACGCCGCCGCCGCCGAAGCCGGCCACCTCGCCGGCCGCGTACACCCCGGGCAGCGGGGTGCCGTCGGCGCGCAGGACCCGGGAGTCGAGGTCGGTCTGCAGACCGCCGAGGGACTTCCGGGTCAGGATGTTCAGCCGGACGGCGATCAGCGGACCGGCCTTGGGATCGAGGATCCGGTGCGGCGTCGCGACCCGGATCAGTTTGTCGCCGCGGTAGTTCCGGGCGCCGCGCAGTGCGGTCACCTGGAGGTCCTTGGTGAAGGTGTTGGTCAGCTCCCGGTCCCGGGCGACGATCTGCCGTTCCAGGTCGTCCAGCTTGATCAGGTTCTCGCCGGTCAGATCGTTCATCCCCCGGACCAGATCCGGAAGGTTGCCTCGGACAACGAAGTCGGCACCTTTGTCCATGAAGGCCTGCACCGGAGGCGTGGCGCCACCGCGGGCCCGGCCGAGTACGCCCTTGACGTCCTTGTTGGTCAGATCCGGGTTCTGCTCCTGGCCGGAGAGCGCGAACTCCTTCTCGATGATCTTCTGGGTGAGCACGAACCAGGTGTAGTCGTACCCGGTACGCATGATGTGTTCGAGCGTGCCCAGGGTGTCGAAGCCGGGAAACAACGGCACCGGTAGCCGCTTCCCGGTCGCGTCGAACCAGAGCGACGACGGGCCGGGCAGGATCCGGATGCCGTGCATCGGCCAGATCGGATCCCAGTTCTGGATGCCTTCGGTGTAGTGCCACATCCGGTCCCGGTTCACGTACCGGCCGCCGGCCTGCTCGGTGATCGCGAGCATCCGGCCGTCGACGTGCGCCGGTACGCCGCTGATCATCCGCTTCGGCGGCTCGCCCATCCGCCGCGGCCATTGCGAGCGGACCAGGTCGTGGTTGCCGCCGATCCCGCCGGACGTCACGATCACCGCCTGTGCGGTCAGCTGGAAGTCCGCGACTTCGGCGCGTGAACTCGACACCCCGCGCGGTACGTCGCTGGGCTCGAGTACCTTGCCGGCAACGCCATCGACGACGCCGTTCGTCACGGTCAGCTCGTCGACGCGATGCCGGAACCGGAACTCGACCAGCCCTTGGGCGGCCGCCTCGCGGACCCGTCGTTCGAACGGCGCGACCAGCCCCGGTCCCGTACCCCAGGTGATGTGGAACCGGGGCACCGAGTTGCCATGACCGTCGGCGTTGTACCCGCCGCGCTCGGCCCAGCCGACGACCGGGAAGAACCGCACGCCCTGGGCATGCAGCCAGGGGCGCTTCTCACCGGCGGCCCAGTCGACGTACGCCTCGGCCCACTGCCGGGCCCACTTGTCCTCGTCGTCCAGCCGGTCGAACCCGGCCGAGCCGAGCCAGTCCTGCAGGGCGAGGTCGCGGGAGTCCTTGATTCCCATCCGGCGCTGTTCGGGGGAGTCGACGAACATCAGCCCACCGAACGACCAGAACGCCTGTCCGCCGAGCGATGCCTCGGGTTCCTGGTCGAGCAGCAGCACCTTCCGGCCCGCGTCGGCCAGTTCGGCGGTCGCGGCCAGCCCGGCCAGCCCCGCCCCGACGACAATCACATCAGCGTCCATGTCGACCATGTATAGCGCACTTGCGAAGATGTGGCGGTGACGATTCTTTCTGCGCAAAACGTCGTGCTTCCCGCAGCTTCGCTCGGTCCGGAGAACCCGCTCGCGCCGTTGCGTACGCAACGTGAACTGCATCGGGTGGAGAACCTCGCCGAACTTCCGGCCGACCTGCGGACGAACATCGAGTACGGGCAACTGCACAGTCCGCTGCCGTGCCTGAACCAGGACGGGTACGACCGCACGCTCGTCGAGACGGCGTTGCCCGCGCTCGTACTGGAGAACGACCATGTCCGTGCGACCGTGCTGCCAAGTCTGGGTGGTCGGCTGTACTCGCTGATCCACCACGGGACCGAGCTGCTCTACCGCAACCCGGTGTTCCAGCCCGCGAACCTCGCGCTGCGCAATGCCTGGTTCGCCGGTGGCGTCGAGTGGAACCTCGGTAGCACTGGTCACTGGACAGGTACGTGCGCGCCGATGCATGCCGCCCGGGTAGACGGTCCGGACGGTACGCCCGTACTGCGGCTGTGGGAGCTTGAGCGGACGCGCAACCTCGTCACCCAGCTGGACTTCTGGCTGCCCGCTGACTCGGAGTTCCTGTACGTGGGTGTCCGGCTGCAGAACCCGTCAGACGCTGACGTACCTGCGTACTGGTGGTCGAACATCGCCGTACCGGAGTCAGCGGACAGGCGGGTACTAGTGCCGGCCGACCAGGCGTGGCGGTACGGGTACGGCAGCCGGCTCGACCTGATCGACGTACCGCACTACGAGGGCACCGACCTGACCTACCCGGCGCGGCACCTGCGCGCAGTGGACTTCTTCTTCGAACCACGTGCGGACGAACAGCCGTGGATCGCTTCAGTTGACGGCTCGGGTACAGGCCTGGTGCAGGCGTCGACCGAACGGCTACAGGGCCGGAAGCTGTTCGTCTGGGGTCAGGGCGATGGCGGCCACCGGTGGCAGGAGTGGCTGTCGCCTGGCCTCGAAGCCGGTGGGTACGCCGAGATCCAGGCTGGTCTCGCCCGTACGCAGATGGAGCACTTGCGACTGCCTGCGGCAACAGACTGGCACTGGTTGGAGGCGTACGGCCGGCTGACCGTGGATCCGGCTGCAGCGCATGCAGATGACTGGCACACCGCCCGTACCGCCGGGGCGACCGCACTGAGCCCACTGCTGGACGGACTGGGTGACCGGGAACAGCAATGGCAGCAGATCGCCGACGCGGCACCAGCGGAGGTACTGGCGGTTGGCTCTGGCTGGGGTGCGCTGGAGCTCGCCCGGACCGGTTGGGCGGTGTCAGCCGGTACACCGTTCACCGCGGACACGATGACCGCCCGCGAACGCGCATGGCTGCCGCTGCTCGACGGACAGCTGCCGGCGACGCTAGACGTACCGGACGGGACGCTAGTCGCCTGGCGCGAGCTGTTGGAGGCAGCGGAGGACAACTGGCTCGTCTGGTACCACCGTGGCGTCGCACGGCACTACGACGGTGACGAGGCCGGTGCTGTGGAGGCGTGGAAGCGATCAGGCGACAACGCCTGGGCACTGCGCAACCTCGGAACAGTCACCGGCGAGCTGTCGTACTACGAGCGTGCGGTAGAACTTCGGCCCGATCTCGTGCCCTTGGTGGTGGAGGCGATCACGGCCGCGCTGGACACCGACGCGACCCGGGCGGAGCCGATGTTCGAGCACGCGCCGGACGACCCGCGCGTCCAGTTGCTCCGGGTTCGGTACGCGCTGGAGACCGGCGACCCGGCGGCAGCGCACCAACTTCTGGCTGCGGGTATCCAGTTGGCCACCGTCCGTGAAGGGGCGAATCCACTCGCCGACTACTGGCTGGCCGCCGAGGAGGCACTTGGCACCAACCGGCCGGTGCCGGCCCGGTATCAGTTCGGAATGGGCGGAAACTGACAACTTCAGGTCAACTCTACCTCTAGTAACACCGCTCCACCGGGCTCTACCATGGTGCTGTAGAAAAGAATCCGTACCCGAGTGGAACCAAGTGGAGTCCGGTGGCGTCTCACCGGTGTGCGGCAAGGGCCGCGCAAGGCAGTTACGACAACGACGACCGCGCTGCTTGCGGGCGGCGCGTCGGGGGTGAGTGCCATGTTGACGATCGTTGTACTAGGTGGGTTCGGCCTGGTGCTGGTGGTCGCGGCTTTCGTCGTGACCGAGGTCCTGGCCGGTCTGCGCCGGGACGAACTCCCTACCGGCACAGAGGAAAAGACCGCGGGACGAGTGATCCGGGTCCGTGGCCCGGTCCGTGGTCAACTGGAGAGTGGTGCTCCGGCGGTGTACACCGAAGTCATCGTCGAGTACTACACCCGCCGGGGTGAGGGACCGTACGAGGTCGCTCGCAAGTTCCCGGTCGGGAGCCGGCTTACTTACGCGAAGGGCGATCGGGTGATCGTCGCGTACGACGTCCGGACGCCCCGCCGGGCCCGCCTGGCCGGGCGGGTCAGCCACTGGCCGACCCTGGGACCGCAGTCCGCGGCCAGGGCGGCCTGAACAGCCGGGCGTGACCGTCCTGCTTGAGCCTTCTCCGGCTCAAGCAGGAAGATGTGGGGCGAGCAGGTTGTAGAGCACCGGGCGCCCCTGTGCCAGCACGTATGCGGCCTCCGCTTCGGGCAGCCGGTCGGCCAGATGGGCCAGCGCCTCGCCCATGGCGATGCACAGCGTCACCGCCAGCGGCAGCTCGGCGGTGTCCCGCGCGCCGAAGCGCAGCACCAGCAGCTCCGCGAACTCACCGGCATGCTGGTCGTCGAACTCGCCGGGCTTCGCCTCCAGGTCCGGATCGCCGAGCCCGCTCAGCACCACCGCCTTGAACCCCGGGTCGGTCCGGTGCATGTCCCGGAACGTGTCCAGCGTGACGTCGACCGCCGAGCGCCAGCTGGTCACCTCCGCCAGCCGCTCCCGGACCGCCTCCGTGTACCGCGCCTGGTTCCGCCGCTCGATCGCCTGCACCAGACTGCGCTTGTCCGGGAAGTACCGGTAGACGCTGCCGACCGCGATCTCGGCCCGTTTCGCGATCCCGCTCGTCGACGCCGCGTCGTACCCGCGCTCGACCACCTCGGCGCAGGCCGCGTCCAGAATGCGCTCGACCTGGCGGTTCGCCCGGTCCTGGGTCGGAGTACGGCGGAGCGGATACGCACCCGAAGTCACCATTCACTTATTGTCCACGCTGAGCGGGACATCGTTGCCACTCGTTTGTGACAGATTGCCGTCAATCGACGGAGGGGAATTCCTTATGCGCTTCAGTAAGACGCTCGTCGCCGGCCTGGTTTCCGCCGCGGTCGCCGCCTCGGGGACCGCGATCGGTACCCGGCACGACTCGCAGCCCGCCGGGTCTGCTTTACGGCTCAACCAGCTGCAGGTCGTCGGCGCGCACAACTCGTACCATCGCGAGCTCAGCCCGGCGGAGCAGAAGGTCCAGCAGCAGCAGAACCCCGGCTCGGTGGACCTCTGGTACTCGCACGCGCCGATCGGGCAGCAGCTCGAGGACCAGAACGTCCGGGCACTCGAGCTCGACCTGCTGCCCGATCCACAGGGTGGCCTGTACACGTACCCACTGATCCGGAAGCTGACCGGGCAGGGACCGCTGACCGATCCGGCGATGGCGAAGCCGGGGATCAAGGTCCTGCACATTCCGGACTTCGACTACAACACGACCTGCGACACCTTCGTACTGTGCCTGCAGCAGGTGAAGACCTGGTCGGACGCGCACCCGTCGCACGTACCGATCGCGATCAACCTCGAACTCAAGCAGTCCGACCCGAACGTGGTCGCCGCCGGTGGGGTGAAGGCGCCGCCGTGGGACGCCGCGAACCTCGACAGCGTCGACACCGAGATCCGGTCGGTGTTCGCCGAGGACGAGATCCTGACACCCGACGACGTACGCAAGCCCGGCCTCACCCTTGAGCAGTCCGTACTGACCAAGGGCTGGCCGACGCTGAAGCAGGCCCGCGGTCAGGTGATGTTCTACTTCGACAACGGTGGGCCGGGCGCGATCCGGGACACGTACACGGCCGGCCGGCCGAGCCTGGAAGGGCGCGCGGTCTTCACTCGCGGTCCGGAGGGCGCGCCGGACGCGGCGATCACCCAGGTGAACGATCCGCGCGGTACGAACCAGGCCGAGATCCAGCGCCTGGTGAAGAAGGGGTACCTGGTCCGGACCCGTTCGGACGAACCGATGTCGACGATCCGGGACAAGGACTACACCCGGCTCGGGATCGCCTTGGCCAGTGGCGCCCAGTTCGTGACCACCGACTTCCCGGTCGCGGGCATGGCGGCTCGGTACGACAGTGACTACGTTGCCAAGCTGCCTGGGCACACGCCGGTACGCTCCAACCCGGTGACAACGTCCGCGAAGGCGGCTGTTTCGGAGGGATGATCCGATGTCGGAGCATGTGGTTGACGTCAGCTGGAGCCGCGGCGAGCACGAGTTCACGTACGAGAACTACGACCGCGACCACGAGTGGCGCTTCGACGGCGGCGTCACGGTGCCCGGCTCGGCCAACCCCGCGTACCGCGGGAATCCGGGTCCGGTCGATCCGGAGGAGGCGTTCGTGGCGGCGCTGTCGTCCTGCCACATGCTCACCTTTCTGGCGATCGCGGCCCGGAAGCGGCTGGTGGTCGACTCGTACGACGACCACGCGGTCGGCGTGATGGCGAAGAACGCGGCCGGCCGGCTGGCGATCACCGAAGTGACCCTGCACCCGGAGATCGGCTGGGGCGGTACCGAGCCGGACGCCGCGACGATCGAGCGGATCCATCACCTGGCCCACCAGGAGTGTTTCATCGCGAACTCGGTGAGCACCGAGATCACTGTTGCTACTGGCAAATAAAACCACCCGCCGACCGGCCTGAGCCTCGCGCAAGCGGCGTCAGGACGGTCGGCGGGTGGTGGGTCGGCGCACCTCCGTGGCGGTACGCCGGTAACGAATCCGGGGGCGCTTCGCACTGGGCGCCTCTGCGTTCGGTGTGCGACTTCCGTGCGGTCTGGCTCGGTGGGCGAGACCGTCCGGGTGCGCCACCCGGGTTCGTTCGTCCGGCTGGCGCCTGTTACTGCTCGGCGGCGGCGTCGGTCCGGTCGTCGGTGGTCATCGGGGCCTCGATGGCGAGGAGGTCCTCGAGCCGGCGAACCTGCTCGGTGGCCATCGTGCTCATCAGTCGGTGGATCGTCATGCCGGTGAGACGCGGCAGTCGGCCAGGTATGACGGGAATCCGGAATGTGACCTGAGTCACTACTTCTCGTCGAGCCCGTCCGGCCGGAGCGGGACCAGTTCGCGAGCCTGCTCGTACGGCGTGCCGGACAACTCGAGCAGGTCGACGATCGTGGACCGGAGCTGGCCGAGCACCACGACCGCGGACAGTCCGCTCGGCAGGGGCAGCTCCGCCGTACGCCGGCCGAGCTCGCCGAGTACACGCTGCGCGGCCACGTCGGCGGCGGGCTCGAACAGGGATTCGCCGATCAGCCGCGTACCGTCGGCGAGGCGCTCGAACAGCATCGGGTACTCGGTCGGCATCGCCTCGTCCCGCCAGACCGAGACGGCACACCGGCGTACGAGGACGCGGATGTTCCGGATCGCGCGGTCCAGCGGTACGACCAGGTCCGCGATCTCCTGCACCCGGCCGCGATGCCGGCGGCGGAACGGGGACAACCGGACGACGGCGACTCCCTCGGCCGCGGCACTGCGCAGGTCGTCCAGCCGTGACTCGCTCGCGCGGGCGCGGCGGAGCGCGTCCGTGAGCGCCTCCTCGTCGCGGGCACGCAGTCCGTCGGCGGTCTCGACCAGGATCTCGGCCAGTTCGTTCAGTACGCCCGTGGCCTGCTGCCGCGGGCGTCTGATCGCCGCCGCCGGGGCGATCGTGGCGGCGGCGAGCGCGACCAGGCCGCCGAGCACCGCGTCCAGCCAGCGGCTGAAACCGGCGGACGGATTCGGCAGCAGCGTGGTCACGATGGCTGCCTGGACACCGGCCTGGGTGGTCATCAGATTGCCCGCGCCGAGCAGCACCGCGACGCTCATCGCGAGCGCGATCACGAAGACGATCTGCACGAGGCCGGTACCGAAGACGCGGACGAACAGGTCGCCGACGCCGACCCCGACCGCGACACCGACCATCACCTCGGCGACCCGGCGCAACCGCTGTCCGAAGCTGAACCCGAGGCAGACCATCGCGGCCACCGGCGCGAAGAACGGCTGCTTGTGACCGAGCGCGTACCGGGCCAGCGCCCACGCGATGCCGGCGGCGAGCGCGCACTGGGCGATGAAGAACGACCGGTCCCGCCAGCGGTTCACCCGTTTCCGGATCGAGGCACGTGACCGCCGGGCGGCCTGCGGGGCGATGTCGTCCCGCAGTTCCCGCAACTGGTCCAACGTCAGCCTGACCGGATCCACGGCCCCATTCTGCGTCGTGCTTGATTCCACGGCTCGCGACGCGCCAAGGTGGCACCATGAGCGACGACAACCGTGAGGACTACGGCAGCTACTCGGTCGACGACGAGGACCAGTTGCAGCCCGGCGACACTCTCGACGACCGGGGCGTCGACGACCTGCTCGACGAGGGCTACTCGCCACCGGAGAAGTGGTCCGCCGGTGAAGGCTTCGGCACCACCGCCGACGAGGCACTCCAGGGCGAGTCGCTGGACCAGCGGATCGCCCAGGAGAACCCCGACGTCGACCCGTACGCGGAGGACGGTGAAGCCGTCGGCGGCCCGGAGGTCGGCACCGAACGCTCCGGCCGCCTGGTCGCGCCGGACGAGGGTTCACACAGCGACGAGGACAGCGAGCTCTACGCCGAGGACGTCGGCATCGACGGCGCCGCGGCCGGCGCCGAAGAAGCGGCCGTCCATGTCGTGAACGACGACGAGACCTACGAACTGAACGACGACGAGAACTGACCTACCCCCTCCGTTTTGCGCTGTTCCATTTGAGAGGTGAACCTCTGATCTTGTCCCTTCACCTCCGGTGTACGGGGTGTGAAGGGGCCATTTGAGGGGTGAACCCCTCAAATGGCGGATGGGTGGGGGCGGCGTGGGGTGACGGTCACTTGGGCTCCGCGCCGGGGGACCAGGGTGACGTTCTTGGCCTGGGCGGGTTCTGGGGCCGGGTGTGGGGCGTGGAAGTCGTACGCCGCGAGGGCCGCGCGGAGGATCTCGGTGCCTTCCATCAGCGAGAAGCCGGCGCCGATGCAGCGGCGGGCGCCACCGCCGAAGGGGATCCAGGTACCCGGCGCCGGCGGGTCGTCGGACAGGAAGCGTTGCGGGCGGAAGTCCCGTGGTGCCGGGAAATGCTCGGCGTCGCGGTGGACCAGGCCGATCGCGGCCATAATCGTCGTACCGCGGGGGAGCCGGTAGCCGGCCAGGTCGGTGGTTTCGGTAACGCGCCGGCCGACCTGGTACACCACCGGGTGCAGCCGCAACGCCTCCTTGACGATCGCTTCCAGCTCGTCGTCCGCTCCGGTGTCCGCTGCCCGCTGCCCGAAGGCGAGCTCGTCCGGCCGTCGCGCCAGCTCGTGGAACGCCCACGCCATCGCGGTCGCGGTCGTCTCGTGCCCGGCGAGCAGCAGCGTGACCAGTTGGTCCCGCAGTTCCTGGTCCGACCAGTTGCCTGCGGCAAGCAGTCGCGAGAGTACGTCGGTGCGGCCCGCGAACGTCTCACGGCGCTTGGCGATCTCGTCGGACAAGATGGCGTCGACGGCGCGCTGGGTGTCGAGGTAGCTCTTCCACGGCCGAACCCGGAGCAGCGCGGGGTAGAACGCGCCGAGCATGATCACCGGCGACACGGACACGATCTTGTCCAGCAGCGGCCGCAACGTTTTCAACCGGTCGGTGTCGGTGACGCCGAAGATCACCTGCAGGATGATCTCCAGGGTCAGGTTCCGCATCCGCTGATGCACCTTGAAGGTTTCCCCGATCGGCCATTTCGCCACCTCGGCCCGGGCCAGTTCGTGCACCATCCCGGCGTACCCGCGCAGTGCTGCTCCGGAGAACGCGGGCATCAACTGTTTACGCATCCGGACGTGGTCATCGTCGTCGAGCAGCAGCAGGGAATGCGAGCCCATGATCGGCTCCAGCACGGTGTTTCCTTCGCCGGCGTGCATCACCGCGGGCGAGCCGCCGAACACCTCGCGGATGTGATCCGGCCGGCTGAGTACGACACAGACCCGGCTGGACGGCACCAGCCGGATCGTGAACACGTCGCCGTACTTCGCCAGCATCCGCGGGAAGAACGTCCGCCGGTGACTGGCGAACAGGAACGTCTGGGCGAGCGTGGGCAGCTTGGGACCGGGCGGCAGCGTACGCGCCGTCTGCCGATCGAGCGTCCGGGAACCGAGCAGCGGTGTCGGAGCCATACTTTGCACGCTACGTCAGCCGGATGAACGCGCGAACAACGAACGGGGACCTTCACCCAAGCGGCGGCTTGGGCGAAGGTCCCCGTCCGGCGTGTCAGGACCGCTTGAAGCGCAGGGTCAGGATCTGGAACGGGCGGAGCTCGAAGGAGACTCCGTTGTCGTTCAGGTCCCGGTCCGCCAGCCGGCGCTCGAGCAGGTCGACCTCGGTCACCGACGCGGCCGCGAACGACGGCGTGACCGTCGCCCGGGCCCGGCCACCGGCCGACTCGTACAGCCGGACGATCACGTCGCCGGACTCGTCGTCGGCCAGCTTGACCGCCTCCACGATCACGTTGCCGTTGTCAACGGCAACGATCGGCTCGACCCCGTCGGTACCGGTCACGACCCGCTCCGGCAGGTTGATCCGGTAACCCTCCTCGATCGCCTCCGGGATACCGGCGCCGACCACCAGCGCGTGGTTCACCGTGTGTACGCCCTGGTCGGTCAACGGGTCGGGGAACCGCGGCGCGCGGATCAGCGACGTACGGATGGTGGTCGTCGTGCCACCGTCCTCCCGGGCGGTCCGGTTGATGTCGTGGCCGTACGTCGAGTCGTTGACGACCGCGACGCCGTACCCGGCCTCGCCGACGTGGACCCAGCGGTGCGCCGCGATCTCGAACTTGGCCGCGTCCCACGAGGTGTTCTGGTGCGTCGGCCGGAAGATGTGCCCGAACTGCGTCTCGGACGCCGACCGGTCCGCGTGCACGTCCACCGGGTACGCGGCCTTCAGGAACTTCTCCGACTCGTGCCAGTCCATCTCGGTCTCGATGTCGACCCGCTTCGCGCCCGGGCGTACCCGCAGCGTCTGCGTCACCGTCGACCGGTTGAACGACCGTTTCACCACCACGGTCGCCACCCCGTCGACCACGCTGAAGTCGAGGCTGTCGAGCTCGGTCACGTCGCGGACGTTGTTCTTGTAGAACGAGTCGACGTCCCAGGCATCCCAGTGGTTCGGGGTGTCGACGTGCAGTTGCAGCAGGTTGCCCGTCGTACCCGGCGCGATCACCTCGCGGTCGGCCTCCACGTCGTACAGGGAGGTGATCAGACCGCGCTCGTCGATGGTGACCCGGATGCGGCCGTTGTCGATGACGCCGTTGTCGACCGTGACCGACTGGCCTTCGCCGGCCGCGACGCCCGCGCCCAGCCCGGCCACGCCGCCGCGGGAGTGCGGCGCCGCGTTGAACACGATCTGAGCGTCACCAGCACCCGCGAGCGCCTGCTGCGCCTTGGCGATGATCGCGTTCAGCTCGTCGGCGACCCGCGCGTACGTCGCCTCGGCCTCACGGTGCACCCAGGAGATCGACGAACCGGGCAGGATGTCGTGGAACTGGTGCAGCAGCGCCACCTTCCACAGCCGGTCCAGATCCGCGTACGGGTACGTGTCGAGCTTGCCCGCGACCACAGCCGCCGTGCTCCACAACTCGGCCTCACGGAGCAGGTGCTCCGTACGCCGGTTGCCCTGCTTGGTCTTGGCCTGCGAGGTGTACGTGGCGCGGTGGATCTCCAGGTACAGCTCACCGGACCAGACCGGCGCGTGCTCGGAGTACTCCTCCTCGGCGGCGCTGAAGAACTCGGTCGGGGACTCGATCGTCACCTTCGGCGAGGACTCCAGGTCCTTCACCCGGCGCGCGGTCGCGACGAACTCACGGGTCGGGCCGCCACCACCGTCGCCGTACCCGAACGGGACCAGCGAGCGGGTCGCGGCGCCGTTCTCGGCGAAGTTGCGCTGCGCGTGCGCGAGCTCCCGGCCGGACAGGTCGGAGTTGTACGTGTCGATCGGCGGGAAGTGCGTGAACACCCGCGTACCGTCCAGGCCCTCCCACCAGAAGGTGTGGTGCGGGAACCGGTTCTCCTTGTTCCAGGAGATCTTCTGGGTCAGGAACCACTTCGAGCCGGACAGCTTCACCAGCTGCGGCAGCGCGGCGGTGTAGCCGAACGAGTCCGGCAGCCACACCTCCTGGGTGTCGATCCCGTACTCGTCCAGGAAGAACTTCTTGCCGTGGACGAACTGCCGGGCCAGCGCCTCGCTGCCGGGCAGGTTGGTGTCCGACTCCACCCACATGCCGCCCACCGGGACGATGGTGCCTTCGGCAACGGCCTTCTTCAGCCGCTCCCACACCTCCGGGTAGTTGTCCTTCACCCACGCGTGCTGCTGCGCCTGCGAGAACGCGAAGACCAGCTCCGGGTACTCCTCGGCCAGCGTCGCGACGTTGGACACCGTCCGCGCCACCTTGCGGCGGGTCTCGCGGAGCGGCCACAGCCAGGCGGAGTCGATGTGCGCGTGCCCGACCGCGGACAGCTGGTGCGCGCTCGCGTGCGCCGGCCGGCTGAGTACGTCGGTCAGCTGGGCGCGGGCGTCCGCGGCCGTACCGGCGACGTCCTCGTAGTCCAGCGCGTCCAGGGCGCGGCTCAGCGCGCGCAGGATCTCCCGGCGGCGCGGCTCCTGCGCGGACAGTTCGTGCTGCAGGCTGTCCAGCGCCTCGAGGTCCAGGATCAGGTCCCACACCTCGGCGTTGAAGACGGCCAGGTCGGCGCGGGTCAGCTGGTAGATCGGGGTGTCACCGAGCTTGGCGCCGATGTCGACCTTCGCGTACGCGTTGTCGAGCGGGATCTCGGGGTTGGCGGCTCCCTCGACGTAGAACTCGATCCGGTCACCCGGCGCGGCCGGCGTACCGTCCGGGCCGAGGATCGACAGCGGCGCGTACGTCTGCCGCGGGTGCAGGCCCTTCAACGGCCGGCCGGAGGTGGTGTGCACCAGGCCCTCCGCGGAGAACCCGGGACCGCCACTGAAACCGAGGTCGATGACCGCCTCGATCTCGCGGCCGGCCCACTCGGCCGGTACCTGGCCGCTGAACTTGAACCAGGCGGTGCCCCAGGCGGGGCCCCACGGCAGGCCGATCTGGGCCGGCTCGTAGGTCTGGGCGAGCGCCTCGGCGGGGGACACCGGCTCACCGGGTGCGTGCCACACCTCGATGTCCAGCGGGACCGCCGCGCCGTAGATCGCGGGGCGGAGCCGCTCCCGCAGGGCGCGCTTGAGCCGCTCCTCGATGAGTTGCCGGTCGTCGTGCACGAAATCAGCCTCCGGGGAAGGTCCTCACCGCGACCGCCTTCGGCCGCATGGATGACAACGCTGTCACACCTACCCCTGATGCGTCCAGACGCAGTTTTGCGGCACGCCTGTGAGTAGCGGTTGGGTTGCGGGCCGCGGACCTGGCTACCCCACGGCCCGGTTGTTGTCTAGGTTGTCTGCATGGATCGCCCCCGCCTGCTGACCCCTGACCGGCAACCCGGGCTGACCCGGCGCGGCATGTTCGGCCTCGGCGCGGCCGCCGCGTCGGCGCTGCTGCTGCCCGGCTGCTCGCGCGGCCGCGCCGACGAGCCCGCGCCGTCCGAGGCGGCGACGTTCGTGACCGGCAACAAGGGCGGGGTGTACTACGAGTTCGGCGCGGCGCTCAGCACGCTGGTCAGCGAGGTGACCGGCATGGAGCTGAAGCCGATGCCCAGCAACGGCTCGGTACAGAACCTGGTCGACGTCGCCACCGGCAAGGCCGAGCTCGGATTCTGCACGTCGGACTCGGCCTTGGCGGCGTACGAGGGCAGCGGTCAGTTCAGCGGCAACCGGCTCAAGTTCAGCGCGCTGGCCCGGGTGTACGACAACTACGTGCACGTGGTCGTACCGATGGCGTCCAAGGCGAAGAGCCTGCAGGACCTGAACCCGGACCCGGCCACCCCGGCCCGGAAGATGACGGTCAGCGTCGGCCCGAAGAAGTCCGGCACGCAGATCGTCGCGGACATGATCCTGGACGCGGCCGGCGTGGACGTGACCCGGGTGAACCTGACCCTCGAGCAGTCGGTCACCTCCCTGCAGAACAAGGCGGACGGTACGTCCAAGTCCGGGATCGACGCGTTCATCTGGAGCGGCGGCGTACCGACCGCGCCGATCGCCGGGCTGCAGAAGTCCACCGGCTTCCGGCTGCTGGACATCGGCACGGTGGCGGAGAAGATCGCGCTGGAGAAGTTCGGCGGTTTCGTGGTGTCGTCGATCCCGCCGTCGCAGTACGGCCTGGCCAGTTCAGTGCCTACCTTGGCCGTACCGAACTATCTGATCGCCAAGCCGAACCTGTCCGACTCCTGGGCGTGGTGGACGGTCAACACCCTCTTCCGCCGCCAGAACGACCTGATCCCCCAGCACCCCGAGGCCGGCGCACTGGACCCCCGCTCCGCCATCGCGACCATGCCGGTCCCCCTGCACCCCGCCGCCGAACGCTGGTACCGCCAGAACCACATCTGACCCCCAGCCGCTCACACCGGTGGATATCCACTGGTGTGGTGGGTTCTCCACCGGTGTGACGGTGGATAACCCACAACAGCAGTGGAGAAGCTCAGGCGTCGTAGTCGTCGATCAGGGGGACGCGGACCTCGATGACTAGGCCGCCGCCGATCGGTGGGCGGGCGACCACGCGGCCGCCGACCCGGGCCGCCTCGGAGCGGACGATCGCCAGGCCGAGCCCGGTACCCGGCATCTCGCGGTGGTGCGCGCTGCGCCAGAACCGCTCGCCGACCTTCTTCAGATCGCGCGAGCCGAGCCCCAGGCCGTGGTCACGCACCGACAGCACTACTTCGGTACCGTCCCGGGTGACCGACACCTCGACCGGTGGCGCGCCGTACTTGGAGGCGTTGTCGAGCAGCACGTCGAGGATGTCGTCGACCTCGAGCTCGGGCGCGACCCCACCCGGAACCATCTCGCCGATGATCAGCTCCAGGTCGTCGGCGGAGTACACGGCCTTCCAGCCGACCAGCCGCTCCTTGACCGCCTGGGCCAGGTCCAGCGGCTCTTCGTTGCCGTCGGCATCGGCCGACGGACGGTCCGAACCGGCCAGCCGGGACAGCCGCTGCACGATCCGGCCGAGCCGGTCGATGTCACTGAGCGCGAAGCGCGCGGTCGGCGACAGCCGGGACAGGCCCTCGATGTGGATGCGCGCGGACGTCAGGGGCGTACGCAGCTGGTGTGACGCGTCCGCGACGAACTCCCGCTCGCGCTGCCTCGCCTGGTGCAGGCTCAGCGCCATCGAGTTGAAGCTGTCGCCCAGCCGCCGGAGCTCCGGTGCGCGCCCGTCGGTCGACACCCTGGTGTCCAGAGCGCCTCTGGTGATCTGGTGAGTAGCGTTGTCCAGGTCCTGCAGCGGGCGTAGTACCCAGCGGGTGATCGGCCGGACGATACCGACGATGATGGCGCCGATGCTGATCAGCAGGCCGCCCAGGAGCAGCAACAGCCCGCTCTGTACCTGGTCGCGGGCCTTGTCGGTCGGCACCCGCAGCACGGCCGCACCGAGCACGCTGCCGTTGTTGACGACCGGACGGGACACGACCATCTCACCGGTCCGCCACGGCCACATCGCCGGCGGCTCGGGTGGCAGCCGGCCGGCCAGCGAGCTGTGCAGTACGGCCGCGATGTCGTCTTCCTTGACGTTCACGCCGGACTCGGACGTCGCCACGACCCGGGAGTCGACGTCCACGACGAAAACCGGGGTGTTGTACAGCTCGTGGTACCGGACCGCGAGTTCGCGCAGGTTGGCGATGTCACCGGTCTGCAGTGGGGACTCCGCCATCGTGGCGAACCAGTCCGCGTCGTTGCTGCGGGACAGGAAGAGCGTGCGTGAGGTGCTGGTGGCGATGAAGTTCGCCAGCGGGATGACGGCGACGATGGCCAGCGCAACGACCATCGGGACGAGGGACTGCAGTAGTCGACGGCGCAACGGTCAGTCCGAACCGAGGCGGTAACCGACGCCGCGAATGGTCTGGACCAGCTCCGGCCGGCCGAGTTTGGCGCGCAGGCTGGCGACGTGTACGTCCATGGTCCGCGACGACGCCTCGAACACCGACTGCCAGGCGTACAGCGCGACCTGTTCCCGGGGGACCACCCGGCCGTGGTGCGCGGCCAGCACTGCGAGCACGTCGAACTCCTTGCGGGTCAGGCTGATGGGCTTGTCCGCCACCTGAACCGTTCGGGCCTCGATGTCGACGGTCAGGTCGCCGACAGTCACCCGAGGGCGGGGCTGCAAGAGACCGGTACGCCGTAGTACAGCATCGATGCGGGCCAGCAGCTCGGAAATCGCAAAGGGTTTCACCACATAGTCGTCGGCCCCGCTGCGCAGCCCGCGGACCCGGTCGGCCGCCTCGCCACGCGCCGTCACCGCGATCACCGGTACGTCCGAGACCGTCCGGATCTGCCGGCAGACGTTGATGCCGTCCCCGTCCGGCAGCCCCAGGTCGAGCAGGACCAGATCGCCGGGGTCCGCCGCCAGGGCGTCCGCCGCCGTCCGGACGTGCGTCACCATCAGGCCGTACCGCCGCAACGCGGGTATCAGCGCATTGGCGATATCGAGATCGTCCTCGACCAGCAGAATCCGGACCGCGCCACTCATGCGGTGATCGTAGGCCAGGTCACGGCCCGATGTGTCAGATCTTGGTAAAGACGTAATCACGTGACTCCACGCAGTGTTCGGCAACATTAGCCTTCCGGGCACAGGAAGGAGCCGGTCGATGACTGTCGGTGTTGACAGCGGGAGTGGCGTGACGGCGCCTTCCGCGGAGGAACTTGCCGAGTACGAGCAGGAGCGCCCCGCTCGGCGGCTGCGCCCTGCCCTGAATCTGGTGATTTCGGTCTGGTGCGCGATCATCAGCGTCGGCGTACTCGCGCAGGTGTTCTTCCCTTTACCACAAGGCACGCAGTTCTACCTGGTGATCTTTCTCGCAGCGATCCTGCCGATCACCCTGCTCTGCTACCGCGGGATCAAGGTGCCCGCGGTGCTCAACCCCTTCAAGGCGCGTACGCACGATGATCCTGGGCTGATCGACTGGATCCTCGCGATCGTGGCGCTCGCGGTGTGCGTGTACCCGTTGTTCGGCTTCGACGGTTTTCTCGAACGCCGGCAGGAGCCGACGACGCTGGATGTGATCACCGGCGCCTTGTTGCTGATCCTGTTGCTCGAAGCATGCCGCCGGACGACCGGCTGGGTGCTTCCGGCGTTCAGCCTGCTGTTCATCGCGTACGCGTACTACGGCGGCTACCTGCCGTACACGTGGTCGTTGGCGCATCAGGGATTCAACTTCGACGCGATCATCGCGCAGTTCACGATGGGTACGGCCGGGTTCTACGGGACGCCGCTGAACGTCGCGGCCTCGTACATCGTGCTGTTCACGATCTACGGCGCGGTGCTCGACTACTCGGGCGCGGGCAAGTTCTTCATCGAGCTGTCCTTCGCCGCGTTCAAGCGCAGCCGGACCGCGCCGGGGCGTACGGTCACGCTGGCCGGGTTCCTGCTCGGCAGCGTGTCCGGATCGGGGACGGCGACCGCGGTGTCGCTCGGGACCGTGTCCTGGCCGATCCTGCGCCGCGCCGGGTACCCGCCGGAACCGGCCGGCGGCATGCTCGCCGCGTCCGGGATCGGGGCGATCCTGTCCCCGCCGACGCTCGGCGCGGCGGCGTTCATCATCGCGGAGTTCCTGCAGGTCTCGTACCTGAAGGTGCTCGGGTTCGCGGTGATCCCGACCATCCTGTACTACCTGGGCATCCTGCTCGCGATCGAGATCGACGCCCGCAAACACGGCACCACCTCGGCGGAGACCTCGCAGCAGTCCGCGTGGCGGTTGCTGCTGCGGTTCGGGTACCACTTCCTGTCGCTGTTCGTGATCATCGCGTTCATGGCGGTCGACATCCCGCCGTTCAAGGCAGTCGTGTACGCGGTGGTGATCCAGTTCGCGCTGTCCTTCCTGGACCGCGAGCACCGGTTGACCGCGCGGCCGCTGTTCAATGCGCTTGCCCAAGGCACCCGTTCGGTGCTGCCGGTGGCGGCGACCTGCGCGACCGCGGGCATCATCGTCGCCGTCACCACCCAGACCGGTCTCGGGCTGAACCTGGCCGAGATCATCGTCGGGGCCGCGCGTGGAGTGACGGACAACCACACCGTCGTACTGATCCTGACCGTGCTGCTGTCCGCGATCGCGGTACTGATCCTCGGACTCGCCGTGCCGGTGACCGCGTCCTTCATCATCGCGGCGGTGATCATCTCGCCGGCGCTCGTGCACCTCGGCGTCACGCAGCCCGAGGCGTACATGTTCATCTTCTACTACGCAGTCCTCTCCGAGGTCTCGCCGCCGACCGCGCTGGCCGCCGTCGCGACCGCCGCGATCACCGGCGGCAAGGTGATGCCGACGATGTGGCAGGCGTGGAAGTACACGCTGCCGGCGTTCCTGGTGCCGTTCGCGTTCGTACTCACGGACAACGGCTCGTACCTGCTCGGTCAGGGTTCGCTGGTCGGCATGGTGTGGACGACGCTGGTGTCGATGCTCGCCGTCGCGGCGCTCGCGGTCGTCACCGGCGGATGGGTGTTCGTGAAGGCCAGTTGGCTCGAGCGAGCGGTGTGCGTACCGGCCGCGGCGCTACTGCTTTACCTCGCGCCCGTAACCATCACGGCCGGAATCTGTTTGCTACTTGTTGCCGTCGTCCTCAACCTGGTCCGGCGGCAGCGCCAGGCCTCTTCCGTGGAAGGAACCGTTGCCTCATGAGACTCCGTCGCCTCCCCACCGCCGCGGTGGCGATCGCAGCCGTCGTCGCGCTCACCGCCTGTGGCGGCCAGCGCCAGCCCTCCGGGTCCGGTACCGCGTCCGGCGGCCGGCTGACGATCGCGACCGGCAACACGACGGGTGTCTACTACCAGCTCGGTGGCGCGCTGGCATCGGTGATCTCGCAGAAGGTGTCCGGCTATCGCGCCACCGCCAGCGAGACCGGGGCCTCCGTCCAGAACATCCAGGGCCTGGTGGCGGGCAACTACGACATCGCGTTCTCGCTCGGCGACACGGCCTCGGATGCGGTCAAGGGTGAGCACAGCTTCACCTCGAAGCAGGACGTGGTCGCGCTGACCCGGCTGTACAACAACTACACGCAGGTCGCCGTACGTACCTCGGCCGGGATCAACTCGATCGCGGACCTGAAGGGCAAACGGGTCTCGACCGGCTCGCCCAACTCCGGGACCGAGGTGATCGCGCGCCGCCTGCTCACGGCTGCCGGACTCGACCCGGCCAAGGACGTGACCGCGCAGCGGCTCGGGCTGCCGGAGTCCGTGGACGCGATGAAGTCCGGCTCGATCGACGCGCTGGTCTGGTCCGGCGGGCTGCCGACCGGCGGGATCACCGACCTGGTCACCAGCATGGGCAAGGGCGTCAAACTGCTGCCGATCGCCGACCTGCTGCCGAAGCTGGAGGAGAAGTACGGTTCGGTCTACGCGCAGGCGCCGATCCCGGCGGCGACGTACAAGCAGGCGGCCGACGTACCGACCATCGTCGTACCGAACGTGCTGCTGGTCCGCAAGGACATGAAGGACGACCTGGCTGAGCAGCTCACCAAGGTCGTCTACGACAACCTGGACGCGCTGGTCGCCGTGAACGCGGCCGCCAAGGGCATCACGCTCGACAACGCCGACAAAACCGACCCGGTGCCGCTGCACCCCGGCGCGAAGAAGGCCATCGATGGACTGAGATGACCGCATACCGGCCGTACCGTACGGGCACCGGGGTACCGGAGCTGGTTCTACGGCCGCCCCAGAGACCGTCCTTTTCCGCACACCAGGCGCAGCGGGAGAGGACGACGGACCCGACATCGCACAACAGGCGCAGCGATGCCGGGACCAACGCCGGCCCCCACAACCAGGCGCAGTGAGAGCCGGCAGACCGGGCCCACCCCCACGGAGGCATCCAAAGGGGCGGGCCCGGTCACCTTTCTCACCACCGCTGAGGGTCTTAGTGGGGTTCCTCTTCGCGGGGCATCGGGGTTCCGTACAGGTAGTGGGAGAGCGCGGAATCCCGTTTCGGGTGGGCGTGGTACTTGATCGGCACGACGCGTCCTTCGGCGCTGTCCCAGGCGCTGTCCGCCATCCGCCACATCCGGTGCGCGATCCGCCCGACCCGTCCGGTATGCGGCGACGATGGGTGCGCGCGGGTCGGCGCGACCTCCTCGGCCTCCAACAGATCCTCGGTCAGCGCGTTCACGCGCGAGTCATCCAGGTGCTCGCACAGTTGCCGGCTGCACGACGCTTCCATCGCCTCGTGCTCGGTCAGTAGTCGATCGATGTGCTGCCAAAGATCTTCGTGATGCAGATGCAGGAACCGGCTGTCACCGTACTGCCGTCCCTTCAGGAAGCGCAGCGAACGCTCAAGTTCCTTCGCGTTCCCGACGTACCTGACCACCATCGCGGCCCCGTCCGGCAACTCCCGCACCCGAGGCAGCAACACATCCTCCGCCGCGGCCAGATGCTGCGCCGCGATCGCGTAGAACCAGTCCGTCTGATGCCGCCGCTCAGGATGCGCCGCCGCCGGATGATGAGCCGGCTCCGCCAACTCCCGAATCCGCGCATGCTCATAACCCAGCGCCATCTCCAGCGTCGAAGCGGCCATGAGAACCACCTCCAGAGGTACTCCTCCCAGCGTCCCCCCATCCGCCCGGCCCCGCAACCACCCCACCCCGCTCCGTAACCTCAAACCCACTGGCAGCTGCCGCGCGACCGGTTAGAATCACTGCAGACGGACGGTTGGCGGTTGTCGGCCCGTCCGTAGACCTTCGTTGGAGAGGCTGTTCATGACGCAAGGCGTTTGGGGTCGGGTGCTTCGCGACCTGCCCGGCCGGCCGGGCACGCGCTGACACGGTAGTTACGGACGTGTCGTCGCGTGCTGCGCGGGAATGCAGCAATGCGATGCCAGCTGGGCATCCTTGAACTTGCCGTGTCGCAGATGGCCATTTGCCAGCTTCGACACCACGACGCGGACAGCCTTCGGGTAGTCGAACCTGGCACCACCGCAAACCTGCGAAGGTGTCATGTACCCCAACGAAACGCAACGCCGCATCATCGTCACCGGGATGGCCGGAGCCGGGAAGTCCACGTTCTCCCGGGCGCTCGCGGTCAGGTCCGGACTGCCGCTCATCCACTTGGATCTCCATTTCTGGAAGCCAGGCTGGACCGAACCTTCAGAGGCCGAGTGGCGCGAAAAACAACGCGCTCTGCTGGCCGGCAACGCCTGGATCGTCGACGGCAACTACGCCGAGACGCTCGATCTCCGGCTTGAACGCGCCGACACCGTGGTGGTCCTGGCCACCTCGTGGTGGCGGTGCGCCGTGCGCGCGCTGCTGCGCGGCTGCCGAATGCCGGACACGCTGCCTGAAGGCTGTGAGTACTCGGCCTGGCAACGGCTGCGTGCTGAATGGCGCCTCGTCCCGCTCATCTTGCGGAACCGGCACGGGGAGCTCGAACACGAGCAAGCAATCATCGCCAGCCACGGGCAACACACGAACCGGCACGTCCTCAAGTCCAAATGGGCGATCAGGAAATTCCTGGACGGCTCGCCCGACGTCGCGGGGAGAGGACACGGCGATGGAAGCAACTGACATACGGCGTGTGGGAAGGGGATGCGGCGATGGAGGTAACTGACGTACGGCGTGTGGGAAGGGGATGCGGCGATGGAGGTAACTGACGTGCGGCGTGCGGTGGTCGCGGCGAGGTCGACCGCCTCAGATCTCGGGCTGGCCGTCGATGACGCGATCGTTCTGAGCGACTCCAACCGGCTCGTCATCCGCCTGATGCCCTGCGACACCGTCGCCCGAGTCACCCCCACGACGCATTTCGCCAGCGCGGAGCAAGAGGTTGAACTCGTGCGGCGGCTGGCGCGTACGGGCAGCCCGGTCGCTCCACTCGAGCCTCGGGTCGAACCACGGGTCTTCGTGCGTGACGGTTTCAAGATCGCCCTGTGGGCCTACGTCGAACCTGTCCGGTCTCGAATGCTTCCACCGGCCGAGTACGCGCGGACGCTCGCTCGTCTTCACGCCGGCCTGCGGCGGATCGAGGTCACGACGCCACACTTCATGGATCGAGTGGCGTCTACTCGAAGAGACGTTGCCAGCCGTGACATCACGCCCGATCTCACGGATCCGGACCGGACGCTGCTTGCAGACACGCTGCACGATCTGGGTCAGTCGATCGTCAACCGGCGCGGCGCCGAACAGCTACTGCACGGCGAACCGCACCCGTTGAACATCCTCGACACGAAAAGCGGCCCGCTCTTCATCGACTTCGAGAACACCGCCCGCGGGCCCGTCGAGTACGACCTGGCTTGGGTGCCAAGTGAGGTCAGCCGGCACCACCCCGACGCCGATCATGATCTGGTCGGCGCGTGCAGGGGTGTCGTACTCGCGATCGTCGCAACGCATCGTTGGAGTGTCGGCGACCAGCACCCGAGCGGCCGGGAATCGGGAGTGGCGTTTCTTCGCGTACTGCGGGAAGGGCCTCCTTGGCCGGCGCTCGATGAGGTCGTTTGGTAAAGCAACATTCCTACTGACCAGTGCCCGAACCCGACCCCCTGCAGCAGGACGTCGCGTACCGGACCACGCCCCTCGGCGTGTTCTCGGCGCACCGCCGGGGGTCGGGTGGGTTTGGGTCGGGACAGGCCGCCTGAGGTGGTTGTCAGGCGTCGGAGCTCTTCTTCCAGAGGTTGATGCCGGCTTCTACGGCGTCGGCGTCGATGGCTTCCAGCTCTTCGGGGGTGAAGTGGAGGTTGCGGACGGTGGCGAGGTTGTCTTCGAGTTGGGCGACGCTGGAGGCGCCGATCAGGGCGCTCGTTACGCGGTCGTCACGGAGGGTCCAGGCGAGCGCCAGTTGAGCCACCGACTGGCCGCGCTGACTGGCGATCTCGTTCAGGGCGCGGACGTGCTTGAGGGTGTCTTCGGTGAGCGAGTCCGGGTTGAGCGACTTGCCCTGGGCCGCGCGGGAATCGGACGGGATGCCGTCCAGGTACCGGTTGGTGAGCACGCCCTGCGCCAGCGGAGAGAACGCGATCACGCCGACGCCCAGCTCGCCGACCGCGTCGAGCAGGTCCTCCTCGATCCAGCGGTTGAGCATCGAGTACGACGGCTGGTGGATCAGCAGCGGCGTACCGAGCTCCTGCAGGATGCGGGCCGCCTCCCGGGTCCGGTCCGCGGAGTACGACGAGATGCCGGCGTACAGCGCCTTGCCCGAACGGACCGCGGTGTCGAGCGCGCCCATCGTCTCCTCGAGCGGCGTGTCCGGGTCGAACCGGTGCGAGTAGAAGATGTCGACGTAGTCGAGGCCCATCCGGCTCAGGGACTGGTCGAGCGAGGCGAGCAGGTACTTGCGGGAGCCGCCGCCCTGCCCGTACGGACCCGGCCACATGTCGTATCCGGCCTTCGACGAGATGATCAGCTCGTCCCGGTACGGCTTGAAGTCGCGGGCGAAGTGCGTGCCGAAGTTCGTCTCGGCCGAACCGTACGGCGGGCCGTAGTTGTTCGCCAGGTCGAAGTGCGTGACGCCGAGGTCGAACGCCCGGCGCAGGATGTCGCGCTGCGTCGTGAACGGCTTGTCGTCGCCGAAGTTGTGCCACAGGCCCAGCGAGATCGCCGGCAGTTGCAGCCCGCTCCGTCCCGTCCGGCGGTAGCTCATCTGGTCGTCATACCGGCCCTCAGCCGCCACGTAGTCAGTCACGGAACCACAGTCTGCCCCATGTCCCAACATGTGCAAACCCCCTTGTTTTCCAGCAGAAACCGTGGCTCTGACATCAAGAACCCGGCCTTCTTGATCTGTGTGGTCAGAGCAGGGTGGACCAGGGTTCGGGTGGGGTGCCGGCGAAGAACCGAAGAACCCCGAGGAGCCGACTGGCCGGTGGAGCGGTCCAGTGCCGCTGGTTCGGCCACGGGGCGGCCGGGAGTTTCGAGAGAGCCCAGGACAGATGCAGCCAGAGAATGCCCGCGGCCAGCTCGTCCTCGGATACGGGTCGGCTGGAGGCGGAGGCGGAGGCGGAGGCGGTGGCGGAGGCGGAGGTGGTTGGGGAGGAAGTGGTGGAGGAGGAAGTGGTGGAGGAGGAAGTGGTGGAGGAGGAAGTGGTGGTGGTTGGGGAGGAGGTGACGGTGGAGGAGAAGGAAGAGGACGGTGACGAGGACGACTGGTTGGTGTGGTGGAGGTAGGGCGGGAGGAGGGTGGCTACGTCGGGGAGGGGGAGTTTGGCGAAGTCCATGGCGGGTGGGGCCCAGGCGGCGTCGCCCCAGTCGATGAGGGCGCGGAGGGTGTTGTCGGGGGCGACGAGGAGGTTGTGGGTGGCAACGTCGCCGTGGATGAGGACCTTCGGGCCGGTTCGGTCGAAGCGGTCGGCGAGGCGGGTGAAGCAGGTGGTGAGCCAGTTGGCCGTGTCTGGGTCCAGGTAGCCCCGGGTAGCGAGGTCGTCGACCGTGCGGTGCGGATCACCCCAGTCGTCCTCAGGCAGGCCGGGTATGAACGCCAGCAGGCAGTCGGCTCCCTCGTCAGCCGGGCGCGGGCTCGAGAGCTGGGGCGGTTGCGGCGGCGGGCTCGGGAGGAGGGGCGGAAGCGGCCGCGGGGACGGGCTCGTGAGTGGGGGCGGAAGCGGCTGCGGGGCCAGGTCCGAGAGCGCGGGCGGAAGCGGCTGCGGTTGCGGGGGCGGGCTCGAGAGCGGGGGCGAAAGCGGGTGCGGGCGTGGGGACGGTGGGGTGGTGGTGGGGAGGAGTTGGTGGAGGTGGGCCAGTTCGGCGGCGAGGGTGGTGGGGGTGGTGTGTGGTTCGGTGCCGTGGACTCGTTGCATTACCGCGTAGGGGGCGGGGATCAGTTGGAGGGTGGGGTCGTAGTCGACGATCGCGGGGGTGAGGACGCCGGCCTGGCAGGCGATCGGGACGACCTGGGTTTCTTTGTGGAGATCTTGTTCGAAGCCGGGGCGGGAGACTCGGAGGAACAGGTCGGCGCCGAGGACGAAGGCGCGGTTGGCCACGCCGCCCGGGACCTCTTCGATCTGCGACGGCTCGACGCCGTGCCGGCGCGCGATCGCGGTGATTTGGTCCAGGAAGTCCTGCTGCTCGCCCAAGCTGGTTCTCCGTCGTTCAGGTCGGCCACCGGTGCGGTTCACGTGCACCGAGTTTGATGTACTGCCACTGTGCGTGTCGATGTTGATCCGGAGGCGGTCGGGCGGCGTGAGTTCTACGCGTTGCTCAACTCCGTGGTCGTGCCGCGCCCGATCGCGTGGGTGTCGAGCCGCTCGGCCGACGGTGTGCTGAACCTCGCGCCGCACTCGTTCTTCACCGTGTCCTGCGTGCAGCCGCCGATGGTGCAGTTCACCTCGGTCGGGCGGAAGGACAGCCTGAACAACGTGGAGGCGACCGGCGAGTTCGTGGTGAACTTCGCCGCCGAGCCACTGTACGAGCAGGTGAACGCGTCCGGGACGAATTTCCCGCCGGAGGTGTCGGAGTTCGAAGCGGTCGGCGTCAGCCCCGAGTCGTCCCGGACCGTCGGCGTACCACGGGTGGCGGAGTCGCCGGTGGCGATCGAATGCACGCTGCACCAAACCCTCGAACTCGGCGACTGCACGCTGGTGATCGGCCGGGTCCGGCACATCGCGGTGGATGCGGCGATGCTGGACGGCGACCATCCGGAAGTACGCCGGCTCCGTCCGCTGGCCAGGCTCGGCAAGGACGAGTGGAGTACGTTGGGCGTGATCCGCTCGATCAAGCGGATCAGGTACGCCGATTGGCCTGGGCATTTCACACCTCCGGATCACTGACACATTTGTTGCTCGGGGCATCTTTTCCGAGTTCGTGGTCGGCCAGCTGCTTGGTGAGGGATTCGAGCACCGGGGACATTCGCAGCGGGGTGTGATCCGGCAGCACGGTCGTGGCTGGAAGCCAGTCGAGATCGGGTGTCACCAGAAAGACCTCTGGTGACAACGGCCCCGGGTCGTGGCTGTAGCAACGGCCGGCCACGTTCAGCATCAAGCCGAGCGCCGGGATCACGCTGAGGTCCTTGATCACGTGCAAGATGAGGGTGTCGCGAGCCGGCACGGCGGCCAGTACGCCATGGGGCGCGTGCTCTACCTTGAGCGACTCCCGAAGCACGGTGTCCAGGACGAGCGCGCGGGACGCCGCGAAAGGGCTTCCGGTGATGGCGGCGAGGCGGAACTCGTCATGGTCGAAGAACTCGACGTGGTCGGTCAGGCGACGGAGGTTCGCCAGACCGTACGCCTCGGCCTGGTCCCAGCTGATGCCGAGGTCGGACGCTTTCAGGTACATGGTGATGATGCCGTCGGCTGCCGTGGCCGGGACGGACAGCAGGCCGGGGACGAATTCGGGACGGTCGATGCTCCAGTCGGGTGGCAGGGAGGCACGGGGTACCAGGCGTTGAACGAGCTCGCGTTGCGGATCATCGGGTAGCGGCGCGGTGCCTTTGTCGAGTTTGTCCAGGAGATCGGTGAAGTGCTCGGTCACCAAGTCAGGCCAGAAGCTCTCCGGGTGACCGGCCAGGACCCGGGCGAGGTTGCTCAGGCCGAGCACCTGATTGTCTGATGGGTCGGCAGCGACCAGGGTGGAACCGCCTTGGTAGGTCAGGGCGAGGCCGAGGTCTGCGGTAGTGGACAGCGCGAGCTGGACGAGTCGCTCGGACTCGCGCTGGGACAACGGCGGCAGGACCTGGCTGGCGTGGTCGGCATGGTCGCCGTGGTCGGGATTGTTGCCGTGGGCATGTTGGGTGGTTTCGAGGGGCATCGGAAGTCCTCCTTCGGCAGAGAAAGTACGAGGATCGGCCGCCGCGGGAGGGTGGAAATCCGAAGTTGTGGATAAACGCGGGTTAGTCTGCGCACGTCCCGGCAGCAGGCCGCGGACCCAGCAGCCGCCAAGGAGTACGTATGTCCAGCAGCCCGTTGTCGCGGCCGACCTCCGAGACCCGGCTGTCGTTGTCGCACATCACCGCGCAGAACGAGACCAACCTGCTCGGTACGGTGCACGGTGGCGTGATCATGACGCTGGTCGACTCGGCCGCGGGTGTGGTCGCGGCGCGGCACTCGGGTGGACCAGCGGTGACGGCGTCGATGGACGAGATGGTGTTCCTGGTGCCGGTTCGCGTCGGCGATGTCGTGCATTTCAGCGCGCAGGTGAACTGGACCGGTCGCAGCTCGATGGAGGTCGGTGTCCGGATCACCGCCGATCGGTGGGACGCGGTGGGTCCACAGGTGCATGTGGCGTCGGCGTATCTGGTGTTCGTCGCGGTGGACGAAGCTGGGCAGCCGCGCGCGGTGCCGCAGGTGGTTCCGGTGACGGACGAGGATCGGCGGCGGTTGCGGGAGGCGGAGATCCGGCGCAGTCACCGGCTGGCCCGCCGGGCCGCGATCATCGCTTCCCGGCAGGAAGACCAGTCACAAGCAGATCAGGAGCGAGCTGGCGAAGGCCGCTAGCCGCGAGGCCAGGTCTCGAGAAGGCCGGCGGCGGCGCGCGTGGCGACTTCAGCGGCGTCTGGCATCGCAGCAACGCGGTAGCTGACCAGCGCACCCTCGTGCAGTAGCAGCAGTCGATCCGCCAGCTCACCGCAGTCTGACAGCCCGGCCAGCCGTGCCTGCGCCTCGAACTCGGCCCGCAGCCAGCGCTTCTGTCCGACGATCACCGGCATTGCCGGATGGTCCGGCGCGGCCAGTTCGACGCTCGCGTTGATGAACCCGCACCCGTTCCGCGAGCCGGCCAGCCAATCGGTCAGCGCGGCGAACAACGCCAGGATCACCTCCTCCGGCGTCGACGGCTGCCGGGCCGCGAGCTGCTCATCGAGGAACAGGTGCCATTCCCGGTTCCGGCGCTCGAGATACGCGGCGATCAGCCGGTCCTTCGAACCGAACCGGTCGTACAGCGTCTTCTTCGTCACGTCCGCGGCCGCGGCGATCGAGTCGACCCCGACGGTCCGGATGCCCTGCTCGTAGAACAGGGTCGACGCGGCGGCCAGAATGCGCTCGCCGGCCGGGGTCAACCGGGGCGCGGCGGCCAGTTCACGGTCCACGATCAGTCTCAGCTGCTGGTCAAGCATACTGACAGTATACCGACCGGTGTGGTTACTCTCGCTCGCATGACCAAGTACAAGGCGCTCGCCCTGGCCGCCGGAGCCGGGTTCACCGTGTTCTGGAGCTGCGGCTTCATCGGCGCCCGGTGGGGTACGGAGTACACGTCCGCGTTCGATCTGCTCGCGTGGCGGTTCCTGGTCGCGGGCGCGATCGCGGCGGTCGTGCTGGCGGTACGGCGGCCGCGGATCTCACGCCGCGATCTCGTCACCCAGGTCTGGATGGCCGTGCTGACGCAGTTCGTGTACCTCGGACTGATCTTCACCGGGATCGATCACGGCATCACCGCCGGTGTCACCGCTCTCATCGGCTCCCTGCAACCGCTCGTGATCGCGACCGTCGCGGGACCGCTGCTGGGCGAGACGGTGAGCCGACGGCAATGGATCGGTCTGTTCCTCGGGCTCGCCGGCGTCGGCCTGGTCGTCGCGGACGATCTCAGCGCCGGCCACGTGCAGCCACTTCTGTTCCTGATCCCGGTCGCCGGACTTCTCGGCCTGGTCGCCGGCACGTGCCTCGATCGGCTTCGAAAGCCCGCTACGAGTTCACTCGACGCTCTCGCCGTACAGAGCCTGGCGTCGGCCGTACTGTTCACCGCGCTGGCGGCCGCGACCAACGAGCTGACCGTTCCGCGGGAACCGGCCTTCTACGGAGCGGTGTTCTGGCTCGTACTGTTCGCGACCGGTGGCGGCTGGGGTCTGTACCTCGTCAACCTCAAGCTTTCCGGCGCGACCCGCATCAGTTCGCTGCTCTATCTGGTCCCGCCGACCACGATGCTGTTCGCCTTCCTGCTCTTCGGCGAGACGATCGGCGTACTCGCCGTACTGGGCATGCTGATTTGTGCCATAGCCGTGATCCTGATCAGGGGCCGTGAACAAGTACGCTGCGGGGATGGCGGAACCCCGGTGGCTGGACCAGCGAGAACAACAGGCCTGGCGCGCGTACATCGCGGCGCAACGAGTAGTGAGCAGCCGGATCGAGCAGCAGCTACAACGCGACGCCGGAATTCCGCATACGTACTACGAGATCCTCGTCCGGCTGTCCGATGCGCCGGGCAACCGGCTCCGGATGAGTGAGCTGGCGGTTGCCACGCTGGGCTCGCGGAGCCGGCTCTCGCACGCGGTGAACCGGCTCGAGCAGCACGGTTGGGTGAAGCGCGAGGGCATCGAGTCCGACCGGCGCGGCCAGGTCGCGATCCTGACCGAGCTCGGTCGGCAGAAGCTCGTCGACACCGCGCCCGGTCACGTCGAGGAAGTACGCCAGTCGATCTTCGACGCCCTCACCGCGGAGCAGGTCGAGCACCTGTACGACGTTTGCGCGACGCTGGCCCGGCACTCCGGCGACACTGTCGACCGCGCCGCGTGGGAGCGGACCTGAGATGAGGCGTCCGGTCACGCTGATCGCGCTGACTGCCCTGTCCGTAGCCGGTTGCAGCAACGGCGGTCAGCCGACCGCCGGCCCGAGCACGATCCCGTCCTCCTCGGTGCCGACAACCGAAGCCACAACGCCGAGCCAGGCCCCGACCCAGACGCCAACTTCAACACCATCAGCAACGCAGCAGCCGAGCTGCGTGGACCAGAAGCTGAAGACGCTGACCATGCGCGAGCAGGCCGCTCAGCTGATCATGACCGGCATCAACGCCGACGGCATGACGTCGGCCCAGCGAGCGGTCGTCGAGGGTCAGAAGTCCGGCAGCATCCTGCTGGTCGGCAGTGGTGGCAGCCTCGCCCACACTCGCACCGCGATGGCCGCAGTGACTGACGCGGCCACGGTCAAGGGCATCCGGCCGCTGATCGCCGCGGACCAGGAAGGTGGTCAGATCCAGCGCCTCAAAGGCTCCGGCTTCGACCGCATGCCCGCCGCGACGGTCCAGGGCGAATGGTCCGCCGGCAAGCTGACCGCCAAGGCGCGGCAGTGGGGCAAGCAGCTCAAGCAGGCCGGCGTGAACGTCGATCTGGCGCCGGTCGCGGACGTCGTACCCGAGTCGCTGAAGGGGCAGAACGCGCCGATCGGCAAGCTCGACCGGGAGTACGGCAACACGCCCGATCAGGTCGGCCCGGCCGTACGGGCGTTCGTGCAGGGGATGAACCAGGCCGGTGTCGCGACCTCGGTGAAGCACTTCCCCGGGCTCGGCCGGGTACGCGGCAACACCGACTTCGCGGCCGGCGTCGTCGACACCACCACGGTCCGTGGCGACGCGGACCTGAAGCCGTTCGCGGACGGTATCGCCGCCGGTACGTCGATGGTGATGATCTCCACGGTCACGTACACCAAGATCGATCCGGACAATCGCGCGGTGTTCTCGCCGACCGTCGTCCAGGGCATGGTTCGTGGCGACCTCGGCTGGCGCGGGGTGGTGATCACCGACGACGTCGGCGCCGCCGCGGAGGTCGCGTCGATCCCGGCCGGTCAGCGGGCGACCCGGTTCGTGGCGGCCGGCGGGGACATCGTCATCAACGCCAAGTCCGCGCTGACCGAGCCGATGGTCGACGCGCTGGTCGCCAAGGCCCAGCAGGAGCCGGCCTTCGCCGTGAAGCTGACCGGTAGCGTGCGACGTGTGCTGACACTGAAGCAGGACCACGGTCTGGTGAGCTGCGGATGACCGAGTCGGGGCCGGAGGAGCAGGAGCCCGACTACCGCTTCACACTGGCGAACGAGCGTACCTACCTGGCGTACCTGCGGACCTCACTGGCCTGCTACGCCGGTGGGCTGTCGGCGGTGCAGTTTCTCGACCTCGGACCGGACCGCTGGCCGGCCCGGATCATCGGCATCGTTCTGGTCTGTGCCGGCGTCGTCACTACCGCCGGTGCGTTCCGTCGTTGGCAGCAGAACCAGAGCGCGATCCGGCGCGGCGGCGCGCTCCCGGTGACCAGGTTGCCGCTGATGCTGGGGGCAACCATCGCGGTGGTCGGCCTGATCGGCCTGCTGTTCTCCGTGTGGCGATAACTGTGGCGATGAGCACACCGGATCCGGGTCGCCAGCCAGAGCGGACTCTGCTCGCGTGGCGGCGTACGGCGCTCGGGCTGATCGCCAACAGCGCCCTGCTGCTTGCCTCCGGCCACGGCTCGTCGGATGTCCGGACCGGCCTCGGGATCGTCGTCCTGGTGCTCTCGCTGGGCTGCTGGGCCGCGGTGAGCGCCGTTTACCGGCGTACGAAGGGCGGCGCGGTGCATGCCCTCGGCCACGAGCACGTACTCCGGGTGGCTGCCGGTCTGGTCCTGGTCGTCGGGCTGTTCGACCTCTACGCGGTGATCACGCGATGAAACCGATCAGTTACCGACTGTATAACCCCTGACTGACCAATTCACCCCGACGCGCTACGTTGACCCCCGCGGGTGCCACGTCAACCGCAGGTTCCCTCTAGCATGTTCACGGTTTGTCCCTCGTTCATCCGGAGCTTGAAGTGCCGTTACGTCTGCGTCCGAACGACCCGACGTTCTACGACCTTTTCACCGAGTCCGCCAACCACCTCGTGGACGGATCCCGGATTCTGGCGGAGCTGCTCGGCAGTACGGCCGGTACCGGGCTGTCCAACAGCCATCAGATCGCCGCCCAGATGAAGGACGCGGAACACGCGGCCGACGAGACCACGCACTCGATCATCCGGCGGGTCAACTCGACCTTCGTCACCCCGTTCGACCGCGAGGACATCTACCGGCTGGCCTCCGATCTCGACGACGTGATGGACTTCATGGAGGAGGCGGTGGACACCATCCACCTCTTCAACCTGGAGAAGCTGCCGGAGGAGATCGCCGAGCAGATCGAGGTCCTGCAGCGCGCCGCCCAGCTGACCGCGGAGACGATGCCGCGGCTGCGCACGATGAAGGACCTGGCCGAGTACTGGATCGAGATCAACCGGCTGGAGAACACCGGTGACGCGGTGCACCGGCGGCTGATCGCCAAGCTGTTCAGCGGTGAGTACGAAGCGCTCACCGTGATGAAACTCAAGACCGTGGTCGACCTGCTGGAGGCCGCGATCGACGCCTTCGAGCACGTCGCCAACACGGTCGAGCAGATCGCCGTCAAGGAGAGCTGAGCGTGGAGCTCGCGCTCGTCATCGCCGTCGTCGTCATCGCGCTCGCGTTCGACTACACGAACGGTTTCCATGACGCCGCCAACGCGATCGCCACCTCCGTCTCCACCCGGGCGCTGACGCCACGCGTGGCGCTCGGGATGGCCGCGGCCTTCAACTTCCTCGGCGCCCTGGCCGGTACCGAGGTGGCCGAGACGGTCGGCAAGGGCATCATCAACACGCCGAGCGGCAAACACGGTCTGGTGATCGTGATCGCCGCGCTGATCGGCGCCATCACCTGGAACCTGATCACCTGGTACTTCGGCCTGCCCAGCTCGTCGACGCACGCCCTGATCGGTGGCCTGGTCGGTGCCGGGCTGGCCTCGACCAGCACGGTGCTGTGGTCCGGCATCGTGGACAAGGTCGTCATCCCGATGGTGCTGTCGCCGGCGGTCGGCTTCCTCGGCGCCTTCCTGCTGATGGTCGGCATCCTCTGGCTGTTCCGGCGCAGCAACCCGGGCCGGACCACGCGTGGCTTCCGGATGGCGCAGTCGCTGTCGGCGGCCGCGATGGCGCTCGGGCACGGTCTGCAGGACGCGCAGAAGACGATGGGCGTGATCTTCCTGGCCCTCGTCACCACCGGGCACGCCCAGCAGAGCGACGGCATCCCGCTCTGGGTGAAGATCTCGGCCGCGACCGCGATCTCGCTCGGTACGTACTCCGGTGGCTGGCGGATCATGCGTACGCTCGGCCGCCGGATCATCCACCTGGACCCGGCCCGCGGCTTCGCCTCCGAGGCGATCTCGGCGGCGGTGCTGTACGTGATGGCGATCGGCCTGCACGCCCCGGTCTCGACCACCCACACGATCACCTCCGCGGTGATGGGCGCGGGCGCGACCAAGCGGCTCTCGGCCGTCCGGTGGGGGGTCGCGAAGGGCATCGTCACCGCCTGGGTGCTGACCATCCCGGCGGCCGGCCTGGTCGCCGCGCTGGTTTACGGGCTGGCCCACCTGATTCTCGAGTAACTACATCGGGCCGGTTCATTTCGAATTCACTCACCAGGCCTACGGTCGATCGAGGCTGCAGCTCGTCGCCGTAGGGGAAGTGATGCGCAATGGACCTGTCGTTCCTCGTCGTCGTGGTGATCATCACCGCGTTGGTGTTCGACTTCACCAACGGGTTCCACGACACCGCCAACGCGATGGCGACCTCGATCGCCACCGGCGCCCTGAAACCCAAGGTCGCGGTCGCCGTGTCGGCCGTGCTCAATCTGGTCGGCGCGTTCATCTCCACCGAGGTGGCCAAGACGATCTCCAGCGGCATCGTCGACGACGCCAAGGTCACCGTCCCGGTGATCTTCGGCGGCTTGGTCGGCGCCATCCTGTGGAACCTGATGACCTGGTACGTCGGCCTGCCGAGCTCGTCGTCACACGCGCTCTTCGGCGGGCTGATCGGCGCCACCTGGATCGCCTCCGGGAGCAGCGCCGTGCACTTCGGCACCGTCGTGCAGAAGATCATCGTCCCGGCCGTCGCCGCGCCGATCGTGGCCGGCGTGGTCGCGGTGCTCGGTACGTACCTGGCCTACAAGATCACCGCGCGGGCCCGGAAGAAGACGGTCAGCGACGGATTCCGCGCCGGTCAGATCGCCTCCGCCTCGCTGGTCTCGCTGGCGCACGGCACCGGCGACGCGCAGAAGACGATGGGTGTGATCACGCTGGTGCTGATCACCTCCGGCAGCCTCGCCTCGGGCTCCCGGCCGCCGCTGTGGGTGATCCTCGCGGCCGGTACGGCGATCGCGCTCGGCACCTACCTCGGCGGCTGGCGGATCATCCGGACGATGGGGAAGGGCCTGGCCGAGATCGAGTCGCCGCAGGGCTTCGCGGCGGAGACAAGCTCGACCTCGGTGCTGCTGATCTCGTCGCACCTGGGCTTCCCGCTGTCCACTACTCAGGTCTGCTCCGGCAGCATCCTCGGTGCCGGTCTGGGCAAGCGGCTGGCCGAGGTGCGCTGGACAGTAGCCGGCCGGATGGCCGTCGCCTGGCTGTTGACGCTACCGGCCGCTGCGGTCGTCGGTGCGCTGTCCGGTGAGGTGGCTGACTCCGGGAACCTCGGTGTCGTGATCATCGCGATCCTGGCGGTTGCTGCTGGTGGTGCCATCTACGCGGCCTCCCGGCGCCGCCCAGTGACACCGGACAACGTCAACGAGTACCCCAGCGCCCCGACGCCGGCCGCGACGGCCGCGACGGTCTGAGAGGAGTACGGCGATGCACATCGACTGGAGTGCCCTGGGTGAAGTGGCGATCGTCAGCCTGGTCTTCGGCGTCGGCGTGGCGGTGCTGTTCGCGCTGGGGGTGAATGCGATGTCGCGGCGCGCGGTGGCGATCGATGCGAAGCGCCAGCCGTCGTTCGTCGACACCGGACTGGCTGCACTGTGCTTCGCGGCCTGTCTGGCAGCCGTTCTGTACGGGCTGTACCTGATCATCCCGCAATTCCACTAGCACTGGCGTATCAGCGGTTCCAGCGGCGTACAGCCTTGGCCACGTCCTTACTGCGGATCGACCCGAGGTTGTACTCCCACGCGGCCAGCAGCCGCTCGCCGAGTACCTCCGCGTCAAGGTGTGTACGCGGCCGTACCGCGACTGCCCAAGTGGCGGCTGCCGCGTGACCTTGCTGATGCAACAGGTGGTCGACCGTGGCTTGGATGCGGCTCGACTGGTCACTGGCAAGGCCATCTGTCGCCCACTGCTGCAGAATCGCCGGATCGTCGGCGGTCATCTGGGCCAGATAGGTCAACGGACCCCGCCAGAACCCCTTGCTGCCGATGGCGTCCAGCGTCTCCAAGGGGAACCAGCCGTTCTGGTTGCGCCGGCCGTTCACGGCGGACTCGATCTCGCGGGCGCGTTCGGCGGTCAGCCCACGGATCGCCCAGTCGACGAAGAACGCGCCGGCGTCCGGGATCTGCTCGGCCACCTGCGGCGCGACCGTCAGCGCCCCCGGGTCGAACAGGTGCAGCTCTTCTTCGCCGGAATCGAACCCGGAATTGAGCCCAGAATCGAAAAACACCGCTTCCCCCCGCCCGTTCGAATGCACGGGCCGCGACCGCCGGCCCGCCGAACAGACACCCCCCAGGTACCTGTTTCGTCAACGAGTGCTTTCGTACCCTCGGACCGCCCCGAGGGTCAAGGTCTTGTCCGCACCAGGCTCAGCGGCGGCGCTCGGCCCGCCGGGCGAGTTCCTCGCGGTCCAGCCGCTCGGCCTCCTCCGGCGTCGGCGCGCCGCCGCCGTACGCGGCCGGCAGCCACCAGGCGCCGGCCGGTTGCTCCGGGTAGCTCCGGATGGTTTCGTCGAGCATGCCGGCCATCGTTTCGCGCAGCCGCGCGGTCGCCTCGCCAGGGTCGTCCTCGCGGGTCACCGTGATCGGCGCGCCGATGCTGATCGCGATCGGGCGGTGCCGGGTGAAGTCACGCGGGTGGTCCTTGGTGAACATCCGCTGCGTACCCCACAGGATCATCGGCAGCACCGGTACGCCCGCCTCGGCGGCCATCCGCACCGTACCCGTCTTGAATTCCTTGAGCTGGAACGACCGGCTGATCGTGGCCTCCGGGAACACGCCGACGAGCTCGCCCGCCTCGAGGTGCCGGATCGCCTGCTGGTACGACGCCGCGCCGGCCTCCCGGTCGACCGGGATGTGGTGCATACCGCGCATCAACGGGCCCGAGTACCGGTTCCGGAACAGCACCTCCTTGGCCATGAACCGGACCAGCCGTTTGCTCGGCAGCGCGCCGTAGCCGCCGAGGACGAAGTCGACGTAACTGATGTGGTTGAGCGCGATCAGCGCGCCACCCGTGCGCGGGACATGCTCGGTCCCGGTGCGGCGGATCCGCAGATCCAGCACCGTGAAAGCAGTCTTCGCGAAGGCGATGACGGGCGGGTAGACGAGGTCTCGCATGTCCCGATTATGGTGGTTGCCGACAACTAGAGACCGCGGGAGCTCGCACCGAAGTGGGCTGAGAGGGCGGCTGGACCAGAAATCCGGCGCCGCCGACCGCCGAACCTGTCCGGGTAATTCCGGCGTAGGGAGCAGCAACATGGTCAATGTCAGCACCGGCCCGATCTCGGGGTCGGAGAAGATCCGTCGTGGCGAGCTCGGCGTACCGGCCCGGCGCGTCAACCTCACCAACGGCGAACATTTCGATCTCTACGACACCTCCGGTCCGTACACCGAGGCAGACGCGAAGATCGACCTGCAAGCAGGGCTGCCGCCGTTGCGGCGGGACTGGATCGCGGGGCGTGAGCCGCGTACCCAGCTCGGGTACGCCCGGGCCGGCGTGATCACCGCGGAGATGCGGTACGTCGCGGTCCGGGAAGGGCTCGATCCGGAGTTCGTCCGGGCGGAAGTCGCGCGCGGCCGGGCGGTGATCCCGGCGAACCGGTGTCACCCCGAGAGCGAGCCGATGATCATCGGGAAGAAGTTCCTGGTGAAGGTGAACGCGAACATCGGCAACTCGGCCGTCAGTAGTTCGATCGAGGAGGAAGTCGAGAAGCTCGTCTGGGCGACCCGCTGGGGTGCGGACACGGTGATGGACCTGTCCACCGGCAAGAACATCCACGAGACCCGGGAGTGGATTCTGCACAATTCACCGGTCCCGATCGGTACGGTCCCGCTGTACCAGGCGCTGGAGAAGGTGAAGGGCGATCCGGCCGAGCTGTCCTGGGAGGTGTACCGCGACACGGTGATCGAGCAGTGCGAGCAGGGCGTGGACTACATGACCGTGCACGCCGGCGTACTGCTGCGGTACGTGCCGCTGACCGCGCGGCGGATCACCGGGATCGTGTCCCGCGGCGGTTCGATCATGGCGGCCTGGTGCCTCGCGCATCATCAGGAGTCGTTCCTGTACACGCACTTCGCCGAGTTGTGCGAGATCCTGCGGGCGTACGACGTGACGTTCTCGCTGGGCGACGGGCTGCGACCGGGATGTATCGCGGACGCGAACGACGAAGCGCAGTTCGCGGAGCTGCGGACGCTCGGCGAACTGACCCGGATCGCCTGGGAACACGACGTCCAGGTGATGATCGAGGGTCCAGGGCACGTACCGATGGACAAGATCGCCGAGAACGTCCGGCTCGAGGAGGAGCTCTGCGGCGAGGCGCCGTTCTACACATTGGGGCCGTTGGCAACTGATGTGGCGCCGGCCTACGACCACATCACGTCCGCGATCGGCGCCGCCCAGATCGGCTGGCTGGGTACGGCGATGCTCTGTTACGTCACACCCAAGGAGCATCTCGGACTGCCCGATCGCGACGACGTGAAGACCGGCGTGATCACGTACAAGATCGCTGCCCACGCGGCCGATCTGGCCAAGGGGCACCCGGGCGCGCAGTCCTGGGACGACACGTTGTCGAAGGCAAGGTTCGAGTTCCGCTGGGAGGATCAGTTCAACCTCTCGCTGGACCCGGACACGGCCCGGTCCTTCCATGACGAAACCTTGCCGGCCGAGCCGGCCAAGACCGCGCACTTCTGCTCGATGTGCGGCCCGAAGTTCTGTTCGATGCGGATCACCGCGGACATCCGCGCGTACGCCGAGGAGCACGGGCTGACCTCGGCCGAGGCGGTCGAGGCCGGCTTCGCGGAGATGTCGGAGACGTTCCGCGCCGACGGCAAGAAGCTGTACCTGCCGATCGCCGACTGACCGCTCCGGGCCTGCTCCTGGCTCGCCCGGGAGCAGGCCCGGAGGGCGCTTTTGGTTGACTCTGGGTGAAATCGCCGCTGACGGAGTGGTCACATGTAGTGACGGACTGAAGCGATTCAGGTTCTGTCCTTCACTCTACGTGAATAAGGTTGTAGCCTTAACCCGTCGGAAGGAGGTGCCGGGCGATGGTGTTCGTCCTAACCGTAGATCAGCGCGGCAGCCGAAGCACGAGCGATCTCGTACCCGAGCTACTGAACTCCCTGAACCGCCGGCCGCGGTTGCCCGGACTGCTCCGCAAGTTCGAGCGGACCGCCGGCGACGAGGTGCAGGGCGTACTGTCGCAGGCTCGCGCGACCGTCGACGTGATCGTGGAGCTGCTGCGCGCGGACGCCTGGTACATCGGTCTTGGTATCGGCGACGTGGTCGAGCCGCTGCCGCGAAGTACGCGGGCGGGCAGCGGCGCGGCGTTCGTGTACGCGCGGGAAGCGGTGACCCGGGCCAAAACGAGCCCACATCCGGTGAACGTGGTCGGGCCGGACGTGAGCGGCGCCGAGCAGGTCGAAACCGTGCTGTGGCTGATGGCATCAGTGCTGCGGCGCCGCAGTGAGCGCGGCTGGGCCGTGGCGGATCTGTTGTCCGAAGGACTCACCAGGCGGGAGATCGGCGTGAAACTCGGGATCAGTCAGTCAGCGGTGACCCAGCGGGCCCAAGCGGCCGGCGTCGCCGAGGAGCAACGCGGCCGGGCGCTGGCCGCGGACCTCCTCGCCGCCGGGGCGGCCGCGTGACGGCGCTGATCCTTTCGCTCACCGCTGCCGGACTGATCCTCGCCGTACTGGCGTGGGTGCCGAAGTCCGGTTCCACTCTCGAAATCATCATCAGTGCGGTCATGCTTGCCTGTCTGGGCGCGGTTGGCGTGCTGCTGCTGGCCGAGGACGGCGTGGCCGGGTGGCCCGAGCGCTGGTGGAACGTACTGCTACTGCTGGCAGGCGGCCTGGCCGTCACCGGAGGCGGCCCACTGACGACGTCGGTGCTGGCACTGGCGGACCGGCGCAGTACTCGTGCCCAGTCGACTCAGAAGGCCGGTGAGGTGCTGCGGGGCGGCGCGCTGATCGGTGCGCTCGAGCGGCTCGCCGTGTACGGCGCACTGGTCTCGGGGTGGCCCGAGGGAATCGCGGTAGTGCTGGCCATCAAGGGCCTGGCCCGCTACCCGGAGCTGCGTAGTCCGGACCAGCCCGCGTCGGTGACACCCCAGGCAGTGGCGGAACGCTTCATCATCGGTACGTTCACCAGCGTGCTCTGGGCCGTCACCTGCGCGGGGCTGCTCCGCTCGCACTGATCCAGTACTGACCTCAGCCGCGGATGACGACGTCGTCGACAACCTTGTCGTGCCAGGTCTGCTGCTTGTCGTCCCACAACGGCCAGAGCACGTTCAGAACGCAGAGCTGGTTGAAGATCTGGGCACACACCTCGCGGCCCACGGTCTTGCCCGTACCGATCAGCTGACCGGTACGGGCGTCGACGATCCGCAACCCGGTCACCTTCTTGCCGAAGGACTGACCGGTACGGCCCTGCCGGACGATGCGGTTCCAGACCCAGACCACGAACGCCAGCACGAAACCGCCGACCATCGCCAACCCACCGCCGGGCCCGAGATCCTCCTTGTTGCCGTCGATGACCAGCGCGATCAGTACGCCGGCGATCGACGGGATCGCGGTCAGTAGCGCGTCGAGCAGGTAAGCGCCGACGCGGATCGGCCAGTCCGCCAGCCGGCCGGGAGCCACGTACTGATAGCCCTGACCGGGTTGTGGGTAAGGGTTGTAGCCCTGTGCCGGGTGCTGACCGGGCGGGAACTGTCCCGGTTGCCCAGGTGGGTACTGATCGCCGTAAGGCCCTGAGGGAGGGGTGGTCACGAGCGTCAGAGCTTGATGACGTAGGTGTTGTTGATCTTGTCCGCGAACGTCTGCCGCTTCTCGTCCCACAACGGCCACAGGTACCCGAGGTAGCAGGCCGCGCCGTCGAGGACGTGGGTGATCTGCCGCAGGAAGGTCTTGCCGGCGCCCAGCGGCTGGCCGGTGTCCGCACCGACGAGCTTCAGGCCGAGCACCTGCTTGCCGACGGTCTGACCGGTGCTGCCCTGGCGGATGATGATGTTCCAGATCGCCAGACCGAGGCCGACCAGGTACAGCAGGACGCCGAAGATCTGAACCACCGTGTTGTCTACGCTGGCGATCGCGGAACCCAGACCACACGGGACACCGATGATGACGGCGTCGACGAACCAGGCGCCCACCCGGTTCGGCCAGGCTGCCAGGTTGCCGGGGATTCCACCACCGAAGCCGCCCGGCTGGCCGTACTGCCCGAAGCCCTGCTGGTACGGCTGCTGCCCGTACTGACCAGGCTGTCCGGGCTGTTGCCCGTACTGTCCCGGCTGACCAGGCTGCTGGCCATAACCAGGCTGCTGTCCGTACCCGGGCTGCTGCTGGCCGCCGTAGCCGGGCTGCTGCCCGTACTGACCGGGCTGCTGCCCAGGCTGGCCGTACTGACCCGGTTGCTGTGGGTCTTGCGGGCCGTAACCCGGCGGTGGCGTCGGATTGCTCACGACGATCCCTTCTGTGTATTACGTGGAGGAGTGAGTTGCAGGCTAGTGGTCGGACGGATCAGACCTGTCGACGGATCCCACCGGCGGGGAGTTACCGTTGAGGGGTGAGCCTCTCCCAGAGCGTCGTCCTCCGCCCCACGGGTCCGGTCCGGCCGTTGGATCGACGAGTGTGGGGGCTGTCAGCAGTCGGCGTGGGTGGATTCGCGCTGGCAGGCGTGTATCAGCTGTCCAACCAGCGGATCGGCATCCCGTGCATCCTGCACGCCACCACCGGGCTGAACTGTCCGCTCTGCGGATCGACCCGGATGGCGGCCGCGCTGCTGCGCGGCGATCTGGACGCCGCGTGGCACTTCAACCCCGTGATCCTGGTGCTCGGCCCGTTGGCCGGTATCGCCCTCGGCTACCAGGTGCTCGCCTGGGCACTGGAGTCCCTGCGGCTGGTGCGCTTGCCCCGGCTGTCGATGAGCCCGCGCGCCGCGGACTGGCTGATCAAGGGCCTGATCGTGTTGCTGGTCGCGTACGGTATCGCCCGCAACCTGAACTGACAGCCGGGGAGCACTACTCAGTTGGCGTAACGCACGAAGTAGCTGATCGCCGAGAGCGCGATCGAAACCACGCCACCGATCCACGCGACCTTCGCCAGCGTGTCCGACTGGCCCTGCTCGCGGAACTTGCCCTGGGCAATCAGACCGAGCACGACCGACGCGATACCGCAGCAGAACCAGCAGACGATGCCGATGATGGCGAGCGTCTTCGGGGTGTTGTTCTGCGGCTGCGCGCCGTACCCGTAACCGCCCGGGCCCGGCTGACCGTACTGACCCGGCTGCTGACCGTAGCCACCTGGCTGCTGGCCATAACCGCCCGGCTGCTGCTGACCGTAACCGGGCTGCTGCCCATACCCAGGCTGCTGTCCGTAGCCCGGCGGCTGCTGCCCGTACTGCCCGGGCTGACCCGGGTACTGCTGCCCGTACTGCCCCGGCGGCTGCTGCCCGTACTCACCGGGCGGCTGCTGCCCGTACTGGCCCGGCGGCTGCTGCCCAGGCTGCCCGTACTCACCGGGCTGACCAGGCTGCCCGTACTGACCTGGCTGCTGCTGGCCGTACGGGTCGCTCTGGCCGTAGGGGTTCGGCTGTTCACCCGGAGTCTCGGGGGTGTCCTGCGGCCTGTTCTGGTCGTTCTGGTCGTCGCCGGGAGGAGGCGTCGGAGTGCTCACCGCGGTTCCCTTCTGAGAACGTCGAGGAATCTTCGCAGGCTATCTTTCCCAGCGGTTCACGGTCACGTCCCCACACCGGACCACCGGCCGGAAACGGGCACCGGCCGCCGCGACCACTCGTCGCGACGGCCGGTGCAAGGGCTATCAGACAGGCCTGTGAGACAGGGCCTACTGATCAGCCGAAGCGGCCGGTGATGTAGTCCTCGGTGGCCTTTTCCGCCGGGTTGGAGAAGATCTGCTTGGTCGGTGCCATCTCGATCAGCCGGCCGGGCTTGCCGGTCGCGGCCAAGTTGAAGAACGCGGTCTGGTCCGAGACCCGGGCCGCCTGCTGCATGTTGTGGGTGACGATGACCACGGTGAACTTGTCCTTCAGCTTCTCGATCAGGTCCTCGATCGCCAGCGTGGAGATCGGGTCCAGTGCCGAGCAGGGCTCGTCCATCAGGATCACCTCGGGCTCGACCGCGATCGCCCGGGCGATGCAGAGCCGCTGCTGCTGACCACCGGACAGGCCCGCGCCGGGCTTGTCGAGGCGGTCCTTGACCTCGTTCCAGAGGTTCGCGCCCTTCAGGGAGGACTCGACCACCTCGGTGAGCTTCTTCTTGTCCTTGACGCCGTTCAGCTTCAGGCCGGACGCGACGTTGTCGAAGATCGACATCGTCGGGAACGGGTTCGGCCGCTGGAAGACCATGCCGACGACCCGCCGGACCGCGACCGGGTCCACGCCGGAGCCGTACAGGTCCTGCTGGTCCAGCATCACCTTGCCCTCGACCCGGGCGCCGGGGATCACCTCGTGCATCCGGTTCAGGGTGCGCAGGAAGGTGGACTTGCCGCAGCCGGACGGACCGATGAACGCGGTGACCGAGCGGGGCTCGACCGTCATCGACACGTCCTCGACGGCCTTGAAATCGCCGTAGTAGACGTTGAGGCCGCTGACCTCGATGCGCTTCGCCATATCGACTCAGAACCTCTCGTGACTATTTCGACTTGATGGCGCTGTACCGGGCGATCAGCCGGGCCAGCAGGTTGAGGGCAAGGACCAGCAGGATCAGCGTCAGCGCCGCGGCCCAGACCCGGTCGGCCGCGTTCGGCAGCGCCAGCTCGGTCCGGTCCTGGTTGATCATCGTCGGCAGTGCGCCCATGAAGCCGTTGAACGGGTTCAGGTTGATGTTCTTCGAGTAGCCGACCAGGATCAGCAGTGGCGCGGTCTCGCCCATCACCCGGGCCAGACCGAGCATCACGCCGGTGACGATGCCACCGAACGCGGTCGGCACGACCACCTTCAGGATCGTCTTCCACTTCGGTACCCCGAGCGCGTACGACGCCTCCCGCAACTCGTCCGGTACCAGCTTGAGCATCTCCTCGGTGGAGCGCAGTACCACCGGGAGCATCAGCAGTACCAGCGCGAGCGAGACCGCGAAGCCGACCCGGTTGAAGCCGAAGATGGTGATCCAGACCGCGTAGATGAACAGCGCGGCGACGATCGACGGGACCCCGGTGAGGATGTCGATCATGAAGCTGACGACCTTCGCGATCCGGGTGCCCTTGCCGTACTCGACCAGGAAGACCGCGCCGAGGATCGCGATCGGTACCGCGATCACCGCGGTGATCAGGGACATGATCAGCGTGCCCATGATCGCGTGGTACGCGCCGCCGCCGGCCCGGCGGACGGTGATGCCGCGCTGCGACTGGCTCCACCAGTCGGCGGTCAGCAGCAGGTGGTACCCCTTGCTGACCACCGTGAACAGAATCCAGACCAGCGGGATCATCGCCAGCACGAAGGCGAGCACGATCAGTACGGTGGCCAGCGTGTTCCGGAACGCCCGCGCCCCGGACTTACCGCTCAGATCCAGCACCTTGCCGTCGTACGCGGGTTTGTTTTCGGCGATCGCGGTCATGACTCAGCTCCTTCGGCTGCGGTCGAGCCGGCGCGGCGGTTCCGGCGTGGCCGCTTCTTGCCGGGGGCGCTGCGGTCGACGATGATCCGGGCCGCGGAGTTGACCAGGAACGTGACCACGAACAGCACCAGGCCGGCCGCGATGTACGCGCCGGTCTTCTCCGGCGAGTCGAACTCGGCGGCGTTGTTGGCGATCTTCGACGCGAACGTCTCGCCACCGGCGAAGATCGACGAGTTCCACGGGTCGTTGCCGTTCGGCACCGACAGGATGATCAGCACCGCGACGGTCTCACCGAGCGCCCGGCCGAGGCCGAGCATCGACGCGCTGACCACGCCGGAGCGGCCGTACGGCAGGACCGCCATCCGGACCATCTCCCATTTGGTGGCGCCGAGGGCCAGCGCGCCTTCGCGGTGCGCGATCGGCGTCTGGGCGAAGATCTCCCGGCTGATCGCGGTGACCACCGGCAGGATCATGATCGCCAGCACCACCGAGGCGGTGAAGACCACGCCGACGTTGTCGCCGACCGGCTTCGCGAACACCGGAATCCAGCCGAGCGCGTCGGACAGCCCGTTGATCACCGGGAGCAGGATCGGGGCGAAGAACAGCGCGCCCCACAGGCCGTACACGATCGACGGGACCGCGGCCAGCAGGTCCACCGCGTGCGCGACCGGCGCGGCCAGCTTCTTCGGGGCGTAGTACGTGATGAACAGGGCCACCCCGATCGCGATCGGCACCGCGATGATCATCGCGATGATCGAGCTGACCACGGTGGTGTAGAAGAGCGCGGCGATACCGAACCGCGGGTTGTCGCCGCCCGGCTCCCAGATCCGGGAGAACAGGAAGCTGCTCTTGTCGTCGGCCAGCGCCGGAATCGCCAGCGCCAGCAGGAAGATGCCGACGAACGCGACGATCAGGACCACCAGGCCGCCGGAGCCGCGGGCCAGCCCGCCGAACAGCCGGTCACCGAGGTGACCGACCGCGCCGAGCTCGAGCTTGCCACCGGTCGCCGGCGGCTCGGTGCCGTCCGCGGCCGGCACCCCGGCGGTCTTGTCCGCCTGCTCGGCTTGCTCCTGCTCGGCGTGCTCTTCGGCCAGGCCGCCGAACCTCGGGGCCGGACCGGCGTCCTCGTGGACCAGATCCTCGATCTTTGCTTCAACGGCATCCGCCGCGGCCACCTGGTCCGCGGCCGTGCCGTCCGGCCGGTCGGGCGGTGCCGTGCCGTCTGGACTACTCATCGATGGTGCTCCAAGCGCCTGAGTCGTGAACTGTGACGTCGGGTCTGACGAGGCGAAGCCCCGGCCGTCCTCCGATGACTCGGGGACCGGCCGGGGCTCGCATCAGTGCTGCTTCGCGATCAGCTGATCGCCTGGATCGCGGCCTCGACCTTGGTCTGGATCTCGGCCGGGAGCGGCGCGTAGTTCAGGTCGGTCAGGGCTGCCTGGCCGTCCTTGCTGACGAAGTAGTTCAGGAAGCTCTTCACCAGCGCGGTCTTCTCGGCCGGGAGACCCTTGGTGCAGGCGATCTCGTAGGTGACCAGGATGATCGGGTACGCACCCGGGGCCTTGGTCGCGTAGTCGAGCTTCAGCGCCAGGTCCGAACCGGTACCGGCCGGCTTCGCGGCGACCAGTGCCTTGCCGGCGGAGTCGGTGGACAGCTCCACCGGGGTGCCGGAGCCGTTGTCGATCAGCGCGACGCCGAGCTTGTTGTCCACCGCGTACGACCACTCGACGTAGGTGATCGAGTTCTTGGTGCTCTTCACACCCTCGGCGACACCGGCCGACTTCTCCTTGCCGGAGCCGGTACCGGTCCACTTCTTGGCCGGCTCACCGGTCCAGGCGCCGCCACCGGAGGCCTTCAGGTACTTGGTGAAGTTCTCGGTGGTACCGGACTCGTCGGAGCGGAAGAACACCGAGATCGGCGCCGACGGGAGGGTGACACCGGCGTTCAGCTTGGCGATCGCCGGGTCGTTCCAGGTCTTGATCGAGCCCTGGAAGATCTTCGCGGCGGTCGGGCCGTCCAGGGTCAGCTTGCTGACTCCGTCGACGTTGTAGGCGATCGCGATCGGGCCGATCACCATCGGCAGGTCGACGGCCGGGTTGTTCGCGCAGCGCTTGGTCGCCGCGGTCATCTCGTCCGGCTTCAGGGCCGAGTCGGAGCCGGCGAAGTCCACCTGGTTCGCGTTGAACTGCTTGATACCCGCGCCGGAACCGGTCGGGTTGTAGTTCACCGTGACGTCGGCGCACTTCTCGTTGTACTTGCTGATGACCTCTTCGATGGCGTTCTTCTGCGCCGACGAGCCTTCGGCGTTCAGGGTGCCCTTCGGGCACTCGCCCCCGGCGGACGACGTCGAGGAGTCGGGGCTCGACGAGCCGGACGGCTGCGGGTCGCTGCCACACGCGCTGAGCGCGAGGACGCCAAGGGATGCCACGGCGACGGAGCCGACGCGGAACAGGCGATTGACGGACACGAGAATGTTGCCCTTCTGCGGGATCAGACTTCTGAACTTCCACAGACGGTAGGGAGAGCAGGTGACGCGGCGGTCCGTCGCTGGTGAACTGGCGGTGAACGGTTTCGGTAGCGTGCGCGACGGCTGGCGTGCCGACAGGCAGCCAATAGGTGAACTGAGTTAAGAGCGGTGACTCTGCGTATAAGTAAATGCGAATCCGCTCACGTTTTGGTAACGCTCAGCGCACTGACAACGTGAACGACCGGCTTCCGGTGGTCTGGATCGGCAACCCGTAGTACGTCATCCCCGGCACCGCGACACGATAGGACGTCGTAGTGCCCCGGCCGGCCGCGCGTACGTACATGACCGCCTTGCCCTTCGTGATCGGCACCGTCAGGACACTCCGCCAGTACTTCCCGTCCCACCGCTGCAACGCACCCTTGACGGTGCCACCCGGGCGTACGTCCACGGTCAGCTTCACCAGTTGGCCCACCTGTGCGGTTCGTACGTTGAAGCCGACCACCGCGAAGTTCGCCAGCGTGGGGATGTACCTGGACTCCGAGATCGCCTGCGCGGTGACGATCAGGTCGCCGTTGGCGTCTTTCCAGGACGGTGCGTAGAACCGGTACTCGCGACCGCCGACGGCGACCGACTCCGCCTGGAAGCCGACCAGGTCGTACGACGTGTAGCGCCCGGCGTACGCCCAGGGCTTGGATGCGCTCGCCCTGGTCTGCATGGTGAGCGGCACGCCGGAACCGGGGTAGATCCTGCACTTGCCGCCGAACTGACAGTCGAGCCCACCGGCGAGTCCCGAGATCGTCATCGGCTTACCGAAGACGCCGAAGCGCGGTACTCCGGAGAGCGCGAACTTCATGTCGGTGTAGTCGATCCGCATGGAGGGAGCTGAGCCCCACTCGTTCGTTGCCAGCACCCAGGTGTACTGCGGGTGCCGGCGAGCAGGTACTACCGCGGTCGTCGTACCAGCCTTGTACGGGAAGTACTCTTCCTTGTCGTCGAGGATCGACCAGATCTTCGCCCCGACGCCGAGCGACGACGCCGGCGCATCGAGTGGGTCGTTCGGCGTGGTGTCCGCGGGCAGTGGCGAGTTGGACCAACTGAGCCGCAACGATCCGTCGGTCTGCGGTACTGCGGCAATCAGCTTCGGCGCCGCAGGCACATTGGTGTCGAACCACGGCGAGTACGCCGGTGTGCTGTCGCCTGTCGTGCTTGTCGAGACCACTGCGATCCGGGCGATCTTGCCGGTCTGTACCGACCAGCGGTGGTTGAAGTCGTTGTCGGTAGTAGTCAGCCAGTCGCCTACGACTGTGCTGCCCTGGTACTCGATGCGCAGCTTGTTCGCAGCGCCGTCGTCCGTCCAGGTGACTCGCATCAGGCGGCTGGCCGCGTCGGACCAGCTGACCCGTACGTCAGCGGGACTGGTTGGCGTGGCAGCCCACGCCGGGACCTGGGTGCCGGCAAGCAGCGCCAATGCCGCGGTAGCGATCAGTGTCTTCCGCATCACCGCACCGCCAGCTTGAACGACTTGCTGCCGGTGGTTGCGATGGGGAGGCCGTAGTAGGTCATGGCGGGCACAGCGACGCGGTAGTACGTCGTGGTACCTCGGCCGGCCGCGCGTATGTACATGGTCGCCTTCCCTTTGGTTATTGGCACTGTGAGTACGCTGCGCCAGCTCTTGCCGTCCCAGCGTTGCAGGGCACCCTTGACCGTTCCGCCAGGGCGTACGTCCACGGTCAGCTTCACCAGTTGGCCGGCTCGTGCACTGGCCACGTCGAAACCGGCGGTGCGGAACTGTGCGAGCGTGCTGGATGAGCGCGCGGTCGTAGAGGAGGCGGGCGTCAAGGAGATGGCCTGCTGGCTGATGCTCTTGCGAGCCGGTACCCAGATCCGGAACTGCCGTCCGCCCACTGAAGTGATGCGCGTGGAGAACGGCCGTGTAGTGGACCCTGTGTACTTACCAACGGTCCGCCAGGCAGTACTGCTGTTCGCACGTGCCTGCAGCCAGACGGGGATTCCGTAGTCGGCCTGCTCGGCGCAGATGCACCAGTACTCGTCCAGCGAGGTGGTGATGGGTACATAGGTGCCGAACGTCGTCTGAGCCGGAACAGTCGTCCTGGCGGTCAAGTTGCCGACGATTACATTGCGGGCCGTCGGCTCATCCACCCGCTTGCCCGTCGTACCCCACTCGTTCCCAGTGGAGAGCCGGATCGACGCCGGTCGGCTGACCGCCGGCAGGATCGCCTGACTCGTACCTGGTGGGAGCGGAATGACCTGTGTCTTCTCACCGCTCTGGACCGTCGTCTTGAGCCACTCGTCGGAGTCAGGGCGGTCCAGCGGATCGCCAGGTGTGGTGTCCGCGCCGCGAACTGCCTGCTTCCAGGTGATCCGTACTGACAGGTCCGGCAGCAGCTCGGCGTCCTGGACGAACGGGTACGCCGGCGTCCGGGCATCGAACCAAGCAGTCGGAGCCGCTGCGCTCTCCACCGTCCCGTCGCGGGAGGTGACCGTCACTCGGACCCGGTCCTCGTCGAGCATGGCGCCGGGGATGACGAGCTCGTTGGGTTCGTCCGCAGTAGTCAGGTCGAGCAGCATTGTCTGGTTGCGATCGGGGTACTCGGCCCGGATGTAGTTCTGTTCGCCGCTGTCCTGCCAGCTGATGCGGAGCTTGCCGCTGTCCGTCCAGGCGATCTTGACGTCGGTCGGTGCGGCTGGTGCAGCCGCTGTCGCTGCGGAGGTGCTGATGGCCTGTGTGCCGGCCAACAGGAGTACAGCGCTCGTGGTGGCGACGAGCTTGCGCATGCGGGAATCCCCCAGGTGACGTGCGCCTGGCGGTCACCCCTGCCGACAGCGCGCGATCGAACGGTAGCGCACTGTCCGGCACCCGCGCGACAGTCAGCTGGAGAAGTCCTCCGGGGCGACGCTGTCCAGGAACTGACGGAAACGCTCCAGCTCGGCCTGCTCCTCCTCCGGAGTGGCGACACCGGCCTCGCGGAGCACCTCCTCGGTGCAGCGGATCGGCGTACCGAGCCGTACCGCCAGCGCCACCGAGTCGCTGGGGCGGGCCGACACCCGGGCGCCGTTGGCCAGTACCAGCTCGGCGTAGAACACCGAGTCCCGCAGCTCGACGATCTCGACCGCCTCGATCTCCACGTCGAACGCCTGGATCAGGTCGCGCATCAGGTCGTGGGTGAGCGGCCGCGACGGGCGCAGGCCCTGCTCCTCGTACGCGATCGCGGTCGCCTCGACCGAACCGATCGAGATCGGCAGGTAGCGGTAGCCCTCGGACTCGCGCAGCATCATCACCGGGGCCCGGTTGGGTGATTCCATCCGGATCCCGATCAGTGTCAGTTCTCGCATCATCGTCATGGTGCGCCCCGAACCTCTCCTCAGACCGGCACCCGGTGGGGCGCCGGCTCCTCGGGTAGGAACATACCCGTCACCTCCAGTGTCACCCGGCCACCCCGTCGGGTGTGCCTGGATCGTCACCGAGCCGTGTCACGGCGGACCGGTTCGGGTGTTTTACGGTGCGCTGAAGCGTTCGTGTACCACCCGGCCGTCAGCCAGCCGGTGCGCGACCAGGAACGCTCCGGTGGAGAACTTGCCCACTTTCAGACCGAGCTCCCGGGCCAGCGCGGGCAGTACCGGCCGGTGCGAGCAGACAGCAGTCACCTTGCCGGTCCGCCACGCTCGCTCACCCAGGCCGTGCAGTCCGTCCGGGGCGGCGTCGTACCCCCGCTCGGAGATCTCCGGCCAGAGGTGGATGTGCCGGTCGATCGCCGCGGCGTACGGCGTGACCGTGGCGACGCACCGCTCCGCATCGCTACTGATGATGCGGTTCACACCAAGAGCCGCCAGTACGCCGGTCAGTCGCTCTGCTACTTCAGCGCCGGTGCTGTTCAGCGGCCGGACGGCGTCCTTGCCATCCCAGTCCTTCCGTTTCACCGCCTCCGCATGCCGTACGACAACCAGCGTGGCCACTACCGGCACCACACCGTCCAGTGCGTCCAGGATGTCCACGTCACGTGGGTAGCTCAGCTTGCCGCGGGCCTTGTCCACCGGCAGCCAGCTGATCTCGTCCACTTCGTCGTTCGGCTCGAACTCACTGTCGTCAACCGGTACGGCTGACCAGTAGTGCACCAGCTTCTGCGCGGTCGCACCGTTCTTCCGGATGGTGTAGCGCTGCACACCGAGCGGTGGGCCGAGTACTACCTGCAGCCCGGTCTCTTCCTCGATCTCACGCCGCGCACCGAGCAGTACGTGCTCATGTGCCGTCAGCTTGCCCTTCGGCAGCGACCAGTCGTCGTAGCGCGGCCGGTGGACCAGCAACACCTGACGGGTGCCGCGGCGCTCCCGCCAAACAACACCACCCGCGGCGATAACCGTCGCCGGGAAGCTCATGCACGTCCTCGCTTCGCTCCGGGCGCGCATGAGGCACGAGAAAGGCTGTGCTTGATGATGAGCTCGCTGCGCTCACTCATGTTCTCACCCTAGGAACGTGCTCCGTAGCTAGCTGATGGGGTCTATCGCCCGGCGGCGGCCACGGGAACGGATCAGGCGTTCCTGCAGGTCACGGAGCGGCTCACCGTCCGGTCCGCTCAGTCTGGGCTGCCAGGAGTCGTCAGCCTGCAACCACCACGAACCGGTGCTGTCGTCCATCGCCAGGTCGAACATGTCGCTCAGCTCGGTGACATGGTCCGGCTCCTTCAGCTGCACCAGCACCTCGACCCGGCGGTCCAGGTTCCGGTGCATCAGGTCGGCGGACCCGATCCACACCTCCGGCTCACCACCGTTCGCGAACAAGAACACCCGGCTGTGCTCCAGGAAGCGCCCCAAGATGCTGCGTACCTGGATGTTCTCCGACAGACCCGGTATACCCGGCCGGAGCGTGCAGATGCCGCGTATCCACAGGTCGACGGGTACGCCGGCCTGTGACGCCCGGTACAGCGCATCGCACAGCGCCTCGTCGACCAGACTGTTCACCTTGATCCGGATCCGCGCCGGACGGCCCGCGTGGTGGTGCTGGATCTCGCGGTCGATCCGGTCCAGCAGACCACGCCGCACCGACTGGGGTGCAACCAGGATGCGGCGGTAGCCGGCGCTGCGGCCGAAGCCGGACAGGTGGTTGAAGAGCAGTGCGACGTCCTCCGTCACCACCTTGTCGCTGGTGAGCAGTCCGAGGTCCTCGTACAGCCGGGCGGTCTTCGGGTGGTAGTTACCAGTGCCGATGTGCGCATAGCGGCGCAGACCGTCTGGCTCGTCCCGCACGACCATTGACAGCTTGCAGTGCGTCTTCAGACCGATCACGCCGTACACGACGTGGCAGCCGGCATGCTCCAGCTGACGGGCCCACTTGATGTTCGCCTGCTCGTCGAAGCGGGCCTGGATCTCCACCAGTACCAGCACCTGCTTGCCGGCTTCAGCCGCATCGATCAGTGCGTCGACGATGGGGGAGTCACCGCTGGTCCGGTAGAGCGTCTGCTTGATCGCCAGCACGTGCGGGTCGGCGGCTGCTTGCTCGATGAAGCGCTGGACGCTGGTCGAGAACGAGTCATACGGGTGATGGACCAGTACGTCACGCTGCTTGAGCGCGTGGAACATGTCCGCCGGGTTGGCAGTCTCCACCTCCGCCAGATGCGGGTGTGTGGACGGTACGAACGCCGGGTACTTCAGCTCGGCCCGGTCCAGGCTGGCGATGGTGAACAGACCACGCAGGTCCAGCGGCCCGGGGAGCTCGAACACCTCTGCCTGGGTGACACCCAGCTCGGACAGCAACAGCGCCTTCACCTGCGGGTCGATCGACTCCTCGACCTCGAGCCGTACCGGCGGACCGAACCGGCGGCGCAGCAGCTCCTTCTCCAGAGCTGCCAGCAGGTTCTCCGCGTCGTCCTCCTCGACCTCGAGGTCCTCATTGCGGGTCACCCGGAAGGTGTGGTGCTGAATGACCTCCATCCCCGGGAACAGCTGGCCCAGATGAGTGGCGATGACATCTTCCAGCGGTACGAACCGGCCCTCCGCGACGTTCACGAACCGCGGCAGCAGCGGCGGCACCTTGACCCGGGCGAAATGCTCACCGCCCGAGCTGGGATTACGGACCACGACAGCCAGGTTCAGGCTCAGGCCGGAGATGTACGGGAACGGGTGTGACGGGTCGACCGCCAGCGGGGTCAGCACCGGGAACACCCGGTCCCGGAAGAACCGGGTCATGTCCTCGCGCTCGCTGTGCTCCAACTCGTCCCAGCGCAGGATGTCGATGCCCTGCTCGGTCAGCGCCGGCTGAACCGACTTCCGCCAGGTCTCCGCGTGCCGGTCCATCAGCTCCCGGCTCTTCGCCAGGCTGCGGTCCAGCACCTCACGGGGCAGCAGGCCGCTGGCTGCCTTCACCGCGACACCGGCCGCGATCCGCCGCTTCAGCCCGGCGACGCGGACCATGTAGAACTCGTCCAGGTTGCTCGCGAAAATGGCCAGGAACTTGGCCCGCTCCAGCAGCGGGATGCGGTCGTTCTCCGCCAGCTCCAGCACCCGCTGGTTGAACGTCAGCCAGCTCAGCTCCCGGTCCGAGAACCGGTCCGGGGGAAGATCGCCGGCCGCACTGATGTCGTACGGCGGCTCGACGTCGTACTCCCGGTTGTGGGATGCCAGCAAGTCTCCAGCCACGCTGACCAGGATCGCACCCTTTGATGAACATAGGGTAGCCGTCCGCGCGTTGGCCGATGTGACGTTTTCGTTGCCTCCGGACCACTACCGCGGCCATCGTTGCTAGCGTCACTCCTTGTGAACCCACGACTGGACTCGGTACTCCGCGACACGCTCACGGCCGTCCAGGCCAACGCGCTGACCCCGCTGTACGCCCTGCCCACCGCGGTCCGCCGCCGGCTGGCCGGCCGGCCGATCCAGATCGACGGGAACACCCTCGACCCCGAGATCCAGCTCATGCTCCGGCTGGAAAACTTGTTGCCACACACAACCAAAAAGGACGCCGCCAGCGCCCGCACGCACTTCCGCAACCTGTGCAAACTCATCCCCGGCACCCCACCCGAACTACAACGAGTAACCGACCTGACAGTCCGCGGCGCCGCCGGCCAACTAGGCGCCCGCCTCTACATCCCCTTCAACACTTCCCGCGCACCCGGTGCTCCGAGGACTTCGGATGCCGCGGGGACTTCGGGCCCGTCCGACACTCCGGGCGCCACCGGCGCTCTGAGGACTTCGGATGCCGCGGGGACTTCGGGCCCGTCCGGCGCTCCGGGCGCCACCGGCGCTGCAGCGGCTTCGGGCGGTTCGCCGGCGTCGCCGGCGTCGCCGGCATCTGGTGGTTCGCGGGGTTCTGGTGGTTCGCGGAGGCCGGGTGGTTCTCGGGGGTTGTTGGTGTTCTTCCATGGGGGCGGGTGGGTGGTCGGGGATCTCGACACCCACGACACGCTCTGCCGTGCGATCGCCGCCGACTCCGGCATCCGCGTCCTCGCCGTCGACTACCGCCGCGCCCCCGAGGCGCCCGCCCCGACAGCCGCCGAGGACGCGATCGCCGCCTTCACCTGGGCCGTCGACCACGCCGAGGACCTCGGCGCCGACCCCTCACTCGTCGCAGTAGGCGGCGACAGCTCCGGCGGCAACCTGGCCGCGGTCGTCGCCCAGCAGTGCGTACGCCGCGACCTCCCGCTGCCCGCGCTCCAGGTCCTCATCTACCCGTCCCTCGACCTGGTCGCCCGCCGCCCCAGCCGGGACCTCTTCTCCGACGGCTTCATCCTCACCGAGGCTGACATCATCTGGTACCGCGACCACTACACCCCCGACCCCGCCCTCCGCCCCGACCCGATCGTCTCCCCGCTCCGCGCCGGGGACCTGACCGGCCTCCCCCCGACGTACCTCACCACCGCCGGCTTCGACCCCCTCCGCGACGAAGGCAACGAGTACGCCGAGGCCCTCAAAGCAGCCGGCAACGCCATCACCCACGTCCTCCACCCCACCCTCCCGCACGGCCACGCCAACCTCCGCACGGTCCCCGGCACCACCCAAGAAGCCCACCAACACCTGACCAACCACCTCCGCACCACCCTCCAATAGCCCCTCACCGCACCTGGTATAGCCAACCGCGCCTCCCACAACAAGGAAGCCGACCTCCGCGCAACGCGTGCGGAAACCTCCCCCGCCGAACAGAACGCCGCACTGAGCCGCACCTCGCTGGCGCGACGAGGCAGTCGCCGTAGTCAGCGATCCTGACCCAGCACCTGTCCGTTCCCTGAGCGCATGACCGGGACGTCGTCCCAGCTCAGCAGCCCGTACGCGGCGTCGACCGTGGCTACGTACTCCGCCTGCGTCCCGTGCTGACTGCCGACACCCAGCAGAACCAGGCGCTGGTGTCGACCGATCAGCGTTCGGGGTCGACGAGCACAGGGATTGCCTCGTGGATGGCGAGCGGGGTGGCTGGGCCCGTGATCGGTACGGTGCCGGGTACGTACTGCCAGCCGGTCCCGGCGACGTTGTAGCGCGCGGCGTAATTGGTCGTGACCGTCAGTCTGACATTGCCGCGCTTCAGGTACTTGTGGATGATCTCTTTTCCGGGGGACGCCTTGCCCGGCGTACTGGTGGTGAGCGCGGGCGTCCCGTCGCCAAAGCGCCAGGTATAACTGATCGGCGTGGCCTGAACTTCCACCGGAAACCCCAGCAAAGTGACGGTCGTATCCGACACCTTGCTGTCGTCGGTGTAAACGTTGTTCTCAAAATTCACCAACGTACGATCCTTCGGCTGCACTTTCACGGTAAGCCCCGGAAAAACCACACTCTTGGTCTCCGCAAGCACCTGCTCCCAAGTAACATCCCGAGCCCGAACCCGAACCACCCCCGGCGGCAACGAACGCACCGCCCCCCGAGTCTCCCCCGGCACCACCGGCTGACACCGATTAGGCCCAGGCACAGTCCCATCAGCCAGCACACGCCCACAAATACCAATATTCAGCTTGAGGTCGTCTTCAACCGTCTGTGGCCGATTGTCCCGCACCTGCTTGTTGTCACGCTGGCGCTTGCCGCCGCTGGCCTGCGACGTATCTGAAGGTTTTGTTCCGTGACGTCTGATGATGCCTTTCGAGCTCGCTTGGATGCCTTCACGGATCGGGTTGACGATCACCACCGGCGATGAAGGCTTGGTGGCAGGTGCATGATCCTGTGCGCTCGCTGGAGCGCACGTGCTGGCTATCAGGCCTGCGGCCGTTGCCAGCATCAGACCGGCCGAGCGCGGATGCGATCTCACTGCGGTACCAATCGCATGGCGGACATGACCCAGGACCCCTGTTGGGGAGACAGCGTGAACTCGCGCTTGTACTTCCGCACCATGCTCGTCACAGGCTTCGCGGATGGGGAGTCCTTCGACGTATACGCGCCAATTGTCACGGTTGCGTGTCCACCCAGGAGCCCACCTTCTCCGCGGAAGAGATCCGGAACGTCATTCACGCGCTCGAAGTAGTCCCCGGTCAGACCCCCATTTGCGGCGTTGACCTTCGACACATAGTCCGCGTACAGCTTGCACTGGCTGCATTCACCTGTTGCCGCCGACATCATCGGCTCGCTGTCGCCAGTGGTGGAGGCGTAGTTCAGAAGGCTGACGTAGTACCTGACGAATGCTTCGCCAGCCGACAGGCTCAGACCTGTCGCTGTCTTCGGTCGCTGTGGAGCGGTGCCTGGTGTGCCTGACCCGGGGCTGCCTGGTGTGGCAGAACCGGTTGGCGACACAGGCGTTCGCGACGTGCTCGCCGACGTGGACGGTGGCGGGGCTGGGTTGGGGTGGCCGGCTTTGGGGTTGGGGGTGCAGGCGGTTAGGAGGGTGGTGGTTAGGCAGGCTAGTAGTAGGGCCTGGGTGGGGATGTTGCGGAATGTCACGGGTGTCTGCCCTCCGTAGTCGATTTGATCGTATCGGGAGGGTGGGGTGGGTCGATGCCAAAAGGTGCAGGCTGTGGATAACCCCGGGGTCGGTCGGCGGTCGAGTGGTGCGGGGGCGGTGGTCGAGTGGTGCGGGGCGGTGGTTGAGTGCTGCGGCTTGGTGGGCTGGGTGATCGGAGCGGTTGGGGGAGCTCGAGGCGATCGTCGCCGACATCGAGGACATCGGCGGGTGCTTGGGGGCGGGGAGGGGTGCCGCTGGGGAATGAACCAGGTGTCGGTGTGGGCGCGGCGCGAGTCGCTGTGCGAGGTGATGGGACCAGGAGCCGTCCGGCTGGGGGGTTAGAGGCTCGGGCGGCTCCTGGTTGGTGGTGGGACGGGTGGGGTGGGGAGTTATGACGCGGGGTGAGGGGGTGGATTCGCTGTGATGTCGTTCACAGGTGGAGGCGCGGACCTGCGCATTCGCTCGTACTGCTGACCGCACGGCCGATCGCCCCGGTGACCGCGGATGCGCCAAGCCGCCGAAGGGCGTGCCCGGACTGGGCTCGGCGGGGCAAGGTCACTCCAACTTGGGTTGGGTGTGGTCGTGCCGGGGTTGGGTCGGGCGTTGTCACATCCGGTTCGCGGGGGCGTGTTCAGGCCGAGACCCCGAGGGGTGCTCGCGTGGAGCTAACCGGGAGTGCCTGTGCCGAGCTGAGCGGCGAGGTGCTCGGGTGGAGCGGTGGCTGGGCCTAGTCGGCGGAGGGGTGGCTGGGTCGGGTTGGGTGGAGGGTGGCTGTGCAGGGGGCGGGTGTAGGTGGGTTATGTCGGAGGTTGGGTGGTGGGGGCGTATTGGACGTCCAGGGTGGCGGTTTGGAAGCCCAAGTGGGTGTACAGGGTGCGGGCGGGGGTGTTGGTGCCGTCTACGTAGAGGACGATGGTGTTGAGGGCGCGGGTGGTTTGTAGGTGGTGGAGGCCCTGGAGGGTTAGGGCTTTGCCGAGGCCCATGCCTTGGTGTGTGGGGGAGACACCTACTACGTAGACCTCGCCGACGCCGTCTTCGACTTTGGTCCAGTGGAAGCCGGCGAGGGTGCCGGTGGGGTCGACGGCGAGGAAGAAGCCTTCGGGGTCGAACCATGGTTGCTGGCGGCGTTCGGCGAGGTCCTTGGCGGTCCAGCTGCCTTGTTCGGGGTGGTCGGCGAAGGCCTGGGCGTTGAGTTCTAGCCAGGCGGCGTCGTCCTGACCGGGTACGAAGGTGCGTACGGTGATGCCGTCCGGCCAGACGGGATCTGGTAGGTCGGCGCGGGTGCGGCGGAGGAAGTACAGCTCGCGCGTCACTTCGAGGCCGAGGTGCTGGGCGAGTTCGTCGGAGCCGGGCAGGCGGCCGTGGGCCCACACCCGGGTACGGGCGCCGCCGTGGTCCAGGAGCATGCGCAACAGCGCCGTACCGAATCCTTGGCGGCGGTAGGTGGGCGCGACGAACAGTTCGGCTGAGCCGTCGGCGGCGAGTGCTGCGTACCCGGCCAGGTTGCGGGCGCTCTGCAGGCCGGAGACCTCGATGGTGCCAGGGTCGCCGACGTACGCGAGGACGTGGACGTCGTCGGGGTGCTCGCCGTCCAGGTGCAGCAGGGTGCGTTCGGAGAGCGGGTGGACGCCGTCGCTCTGAGCGGCGGCGTGAGCGAGCTCCGTGACGGCGGCGGCGGTGGCCGGGGGCAACGGTGAGGGTACGGCTTCGAGAGTCACTCGAATACCGTAAAAGGTCCGGTCGAGTTCATGCTCAGGTCCTGGCAAGGTCGCGTCGCCGCCGGTACCTTGCCCGGAACCGCGGATGATTCCGCGCCACCGCCACCGCGGCGCCGAGAGGCCACCGCGACCGCAGGGCCGACAGGCGACCCTGACGGCGGTGCCGAGAGGCCACCGCTACCGCGGTGCCGAGAGGACGACGGAGAAGACATGGCTCTGACAGGACGAGACGGAGCGCGGCTGGGGGGTCGGCGAGTGGTCGGACTGCTCGCTGCCGGATCCGCCGTGGCGCTCGCCTTGGCCACGGGGGGATCCGTGAGCCAGGCAGGAGCCGCGCCGGGGACGGCCGCTGCGACCCAGCAGGCCCAGCAGGCGCTGCAGACCCAGCAAGCAGCCGCGACCCAGGCAGCCCAGGCAGCTCAAGCACAGGCAGAGCAGACAGGCCAGGCGGCCCAGGCCCAGGCGGACCAGTCGAAGAAGCCGAAGCCGACGCACACCCAGATCCAGCTGCTGGCGATCAACGACTTCCACGGCAACCTGGAGCCGGCCACCGGTTCAGGCGGCAAGATCAACGACATCCCGGCCGGCGGCGCGGCCTACCTGGCGACACACCTGAAGCAGTTGCGCGCCGAGGCGAAGGCGAAGGGCCAGGACTCGGTCACGGTCGCTGCCGGTGACCTGATCGGCGCGTCGCCGCTGCTGTCGGCCGCGTTCCACGACGAGCCGACGGTGGAGGCGCTGAGCGGAATGGGCCTCGAGGCTGCGTCGGTGGGCAACCACGAGTTCGACGAGGGCTGGAAGGAACTGCTCCGGATGCAGACCGGCGGCTGCCTGCCGGACGGCGACGGGCAGAACAACCAGAACTCCTGCCCGGACCCGAAGCACCCGTTCAAGGGCGCGAAGTACAAGTACCTGTCCGCGAACGTGTTCCTCGAGAGCACCCACAAGACGCTGTTCGCGCCGTACACGATCAAGACCTTCAAGGACGGCAAGAAGGTCGGCTTCATCGGCATGACGCTGGAGAACACGCCGAACATCGTCACCGCGGCCGGCGTCAAGGGCCTCAGCTTCAAGGACGAGGTCGAGACCGCGAACGCGCTGGTCCCGGAGCTCAAGAAGCAGGGCGTGAAGTCGATCGTCGTGCTGCTGCACGAGGGTGGTTTCCCGGCCGACCCGAAGGCGTACAACAGCTGCCCCGGGATCTCCGGCCCGATCGTGGACATCAACGCCGGCCTGGACCCGGAGATCGACGCGATCGTCTCGGGTCACACCCACCAGGCGTACAACTGCTCGCTGCCGGACAAGGCGGGCAAGCCGCGGCTGATCACCAGCGCGTCGTCGTTCGGCCGCCTGATCACCGAGGTACGGCTGAGCATCGACAACGCCACCGGTGACGTCGACCGGGTGAACACGCTGGCGAACAACCAGATCGTCACCCAGGACGTGGTGCCGGACCGGCAGACGACGAAGTTGATCGACAAGTACAAGAAGCTGGTCGCGCCGATCGAGAGCAAGGTGATCGGTCATCTCACCACGCCGTCCGTTGTGCGTACCAACGATGACTCGCTGGAATCGCCGCTGGGTAACCTGATCGCGGACGCGCAGCTGGCCGATCCGTCCGTGGTGTCCGGCGGGAAGAAGCCGGTGGTCGCGTTCATGAACCCGGGCGGTATCCGCGCCGACCTCGCGTCGAACAACGGTGAGGTCACCTTCGGCAAGGCGTTCACGGTGCAGCCGTTCAACAACTTCCTGGTCTCGATGGACATGACCGGTACGCAGCTGAAGGCCCTGCTGGAGCAGCAGTTCTCCGGCGTGAACGGTCCGGAGGCGGCGAAGTTCAAGGTGCTGCAGGTCGCGGGTATCACCTACACCTGGAACCCGGCGGCCGCGGCCGGCTCGAAGATCGTGGCCGGTTCGATCAAGATCGGCGGCCAGCCGCTGGTGGACGGTACGTCGTACCGGATCGTCACGAACAACTTCCTGTCCGACGGCGGTGACGGTTTCCCGGCCTTCACCACCGCCACGAACAAGGTGTTCGGCGGTCTCGACATCGACGCGTTCGCGAGTTACCTGACCGCGCACGACCCGTACACGCCGGTCGCCACCGACCGGATCTCGATCGGTTCGTAGCCGCTCCCGGGGCGCTGGGCGGGCCGTCCGCCCGGCGTCCCGGAGGGTTTTCGCTCCGGACGGGGATGCTGGTACCTTGCGTACTCAAGTATTTACGGAAGGTGAGCGATGGCCCACGTTGCTCCGACTTCGCATCGACGCCCCGCGCGCGCGTCGCACCGCGGACATCGCAGCGATGACGGATCGATCCGGATCACGAGCTGGCTCGGACTGGCGTTCGCGTTCGTCGTCGGGTGGATCCTGACGGCGCAGTCGCATGTCGGCGTACACGCGGCCGGGGTGACGCTGCTGGTGATGCTGGTTCCGGTCACGATCGGCACGTTCGTGACCGGGTTCCGGCAGGGGCTCGGCTCCTGGAAGGCCGCGCTGCTGGCCGGCGCCGGGCTCGCGTTCACCCTGCTCAAGTTCTTCTTCTGAGCAGGATTCCTGGATTTCTGGGGCGCGGGATTCCTGGGGCAAGCGCCTCAGGACTTGGCTTCGGCCGGCTCCCGGGTGCTCGGCGCGGGCGGTACGACGAACCGGTAGCCGACGTTGCGGACCGTACCGATCAGCGATTCGTGCTCCGGGCCGAGCTTCGCGCGCAGGCGGCGTACGTGCACGTCGACCGTCCGCGTACCGCCGAAGTAGTCGTACCCCCACACTTCCTGGAGCAACTGTTCACGGGTGAAGACCCGCCCGGGGTGCTGCGCGAGGAACTTGAACAGCTCGAATTCCTTGTACGTCAGGTCCAGCGCGCGCCCGTTCAGTTTGGCGGTGTACGAAGCCTCGTCGATCACCACGTCACCGCTGCGAATCAGCGTCGACTCGGGCTCGACGTCGCGGGTCGCGGCGAGCCGTCCGATCACCAGCCGCAGCCGGGCCTCGATCTCGGCCGGGCCGGCGGTGTCGAGCATGACGTCGTCGGCGCCCCAGTCCGCGTTCACCGCGGTCAGGCCGCCCTCGGTCACGACCAGGATCAGCGGTACGTCGATGCCGGTGGTGCGGATCAGCCGGGACGCGGCGCGGACGGCGACCAGGTCGCGGCGGGCGTCCAGCAGGACCGCGTCCGCCTCGGGCGCGTCGACGAGCGCGGAGATCTCAGGTGGCAGAATCCGGATCTGGTGCGGGAGCAGGGCGAGCGAGGGCAGCACCTCGGTGGAGGCCTGCAAAGCATTCGTCAGCAGAAGTAACGTGCTCACGCCGTCTCCCGGTGCTGATCATCGGATCTTGGCGATGTGACCCGGTCCTCGTGCACGTCAGGCCCCGACGGCGTCGTTGCCGGGGGTCTGGGACACACTGGGTAGTAACAGCAAGCTGACATAATAGCGGATGACGTAACCGATGAGTGAGGCGCGGACCAGATGCCGGAAGTGACCATCAGGTACTTCGCTGCCGCGCGTTCGGCGGCCGGGGAGTCGTCGGCGACCGCCGAGGCCAGGTCGATCGGTGACCTGGTGACGACTGTTTCGGTCGACCGTCCGGAGCTGGCGCGGGTGCTGTCGATCTGCACCTTCCTGATGGATGGGGAGCGGGCCGAGTCGAGCACACCGCTCACGCAGGGCGCATTGGTGGACGCGCTGCCGCCGTTCGCCGGCGGCTGACTTCACCGACCCGGGTGATACCTCCGGAGAGGTAGATTCCTCGCGTGGCGATGGAGTCGGGGACGCTGCTCACGACAGTGGGGCGCGCGGGGGTTCTGTTCGGGAAGGCCTGGCCACGCCTCCTCGCGGTCTTCCTGGTCGCACAACTGGTGCACCGGGGTTTGCAGTGGGTAGCGGTACAAGCAGGAGCCAAGGCGGAGGCAGCCGGTATCGCGGTACTGGCGCTGCTCGTCGTTGTGTCGCTCGCTATGTACGTCGGCATGTTCCTGGTGTTGCGCGGTGAGCTGCCGTTCCACCGGCGGGCCGTGTCCGAGGGCGTACTCGCACCGGACGGTGTCGAGCCAGGTAACGAGCACAAGCCGCTGGACGCGATCGCTGCGGCGATGCTGCCGTTCCTGGCGTTCTACGCGGCCTACAAGTTCCTGCAGAACGAGGCACTCGATTACGAGTACCGACTCGCCGCACACCAGGCGAATGAGACCGCCGCGACCGTACTGAGTGGCGGGACTGTTCCACAGCAGTCGGAAGGACTGCAGTCGCTGTCCGCGTGGCTGTTCCTCGGTTTGGGTGTCACCGCGTACCTGCTCCGCTTCGTGTTCAAGAAGTGGAAGAAGGAGAAGGAAGGCCCGGTACGGAAGCTGTTCATCACGTACCTGGAGGCGCTCTGGATCTTCGTGGTCGCGTACCAGGCGTCGTCCGTGATTCCGCCACCGATGACCTGGCTGAAGGAACGTGTGGCCTGGCAGTGGCTGCACGACGGGTACAACTGGGTGCTGGACCACGTCCTCGGCGTCAACCAGGTACGTGAGGTGTGGGATGCGGTCACTGGGTTCATTGCGGCGGGCATCGGCGACCTGTGGAGTGCGGCTGTACTTCCGCTGATGTGGATCACGATGACCGCGGTCATCTACGGCAGAGCCCTGCAGAAGCTGGAGAAACCACGCTGGCGGTTCGACCGGTTCACCAACCGGTGGCAGCAGACGCCACGGATCGTACGGGTCGCGGGTAACTCTGTGGTGGCCGACTGGAAGGACCGCTGGACTCCGGTGATGGATGCGTTCCGGCTGGTCGTTCGGTCCGGCCTGCGACCGATGCTGGGGTACTTCCTGGCCTGGGCGGTTGTCACGTTCGCCGCCAGTGCAGTCTGGATCGTTCTGAAGCTCTGGGTGCTCGGACCGCACACATTGCAGTTCTGGCTGGTTATTGACGAGCCGTTGAACCTGGTCACCGACGGACTGAAGATCATGCTGCAAGTCAGCCTGCTGGCGGCCGCGTACGACCGGATGATCGGCGGACTGGCCGGCTACCTGAGTCCCAGGACGCGTGCGGTACACAGCCAACCAGCAGGTGACCAGGGCGTCACGGACCTGACTGCGGCTACCTCGGGAATGCCAAATACTGAGGGAGCGTCGTAGCCCACGTGATCGTCGGTTGCACGCTGCCGGCCACGGATGTCGGTACGACGAAGATCGCCACTGTTTCGAACGGCTTACCGGCCACGGGCTTCAAGTAGTACTGCCCGGCCGCCCCACGCCAGCTGGCCGGCTTGTCATCGGAACCACCTGTGCAGCCGGTCGGACGGTCCTGGAAGGCATCCGCGACCTGCGTCTCATCCCACACCCTGCCGTCCGGTGCACGTAGGTGCAGCTGGCAACCGCCCAGTCCATCCAGTGCGGACAGCTTGTCTACCTGCAGCCGGTAGTACACGCGGATGCGCGTAGTTCCTTGTGGCAGTGCGTCCTGTTGACCACTCTCACTGGGCTGTGGGTTCTCCTCGACGCTGGTGGCGTACCAGGTGGCGCCGTTGTACGCAGTACCACCGGATGACACCGTCACGGCGTCACGGGGCTCAGCGTCGTACCAGGAGGTGTAGTCGCTCCGGGTGGTCCACCAGCCGGCCAGGGGGATCGCCAGCACCAGTACGCCGAATGCGACGCGGTTTCGCTGGAACCAGCCGCGGCGGGCGCGGCGCGCGCCGGTCACGTGTCACTCGCAGCAGTCAGTGCCACCACGTCCTGTACCGGTGGGGCGTCGGAGCCGAGCGGAACGGTCACCTGTGGTTCCAGGTCGTTCAGGATCGGCTTCTCCATCACCAGCAACGTTGCCCCCGGCACCTTGTCGGCGGGCATCTCGACCACGAACGAGCCGCGGACCGGGATGTCCGGCGCGAACTCGGTACCGGTCAGGTCGACCTGGTCGAGACCGTTGCGGTTGGAGCCGAGGTACGTGACGCCGTCGGCGGACCGGATCCGGACGTCGGCGATGTGCAGCGGCTCACGGTTGGCGGTGACGGAGGCGTCGACGACGACGAAATCGGTCAGCGTGTCCCGATCCGGCGTCGAGTGCGGAATCCGGAGCTGCTTGCCGATCCGGATGCTGTCGACGGTCAGGTCGAAGCGCGGTGTCTGTACGGCGCGGCCGACGATGCCGCGGACCGGAGTGGGCTGCTGGATGTCCTTCTGCGTCGGCGTCAGCCGGTACAGGCCGACGATCGCGACCAGGACGGCCAGGGTGAGGCCGACGTTCAGCAGTCTGCGGCCGGTCACTTGACGTTGTCCTTCACCGGGACCGTGCTCTCGGCGGCGAGCTTGTCCTGCGACCACTTGTCGTGGTGGTCGAGGATCGACTCCCCGAAGCTGTAACCCTGCACGGTCAGGTGGACCTCGGTCGGCAGATCGGTTGCCTTGGGCAGCTTCCAGACGTACGCGACGTCCTCGGCCGCGTCCGGGGTGAGGACCGGGTTCATCGTCTGGTCGCGGAGGTTGGTGGTGCCGAGAGGCCGTGCGGTCTCGTCGACGCCGGGTACGCCGACGAGGCGGATCAGATCGAGCGGTGGGGTCGTACCGGTGGCGTCGGTGACCTTGAGCTTCGTCACGACCGCGATCAGCGCACCGCCCTGGTCGGGGGTGAACAGCGGCTTCAGGTCCTTCACGGCGACGACGCGCTGGACGGTGACGTCGAACCGGCCCGCGTCGATCGCGTCACCGGCTGCCACCTGTGGGGTTTCCTCGCCGGCCTTCTTCAGTCCGCCGAAGACCGCGGAGACGGCGAGGAGCAGTACGACCGCGCCGATGACCCAGGTACGGAGCGTTCGGCCCCGTACCTTCAGATCCTTGAGCTCCGGGAGCTCTTCCGGCTCCTCCTGCTCAGACCCCCCGGTCCCCGTTTCCTGCACGCCCGCAGCGTAACCACCCAGAGGGCCGCCCGCTGCGCTGATCGGGCCTGCGGTGGTCGCTCAGTCGTCGGGACGGCCGCGGAGGCGCTTCGTCTGGCCGCGGCGCTTCTTGTCGTCCAGCCGGCGCCGCACCGAGCCCTTGCTCGGTTTGGTCGGCCGGCGCTTCCGTGGTGGCGGTGCGATCGCCTCCCGCAACAGCTGAGCCAGCCGCTCCCGTGCTGCTTCCCGGTTGCGCCACTGCGACTTGTACTCCGACGCCGCGATCGTCACCACCCCGTCGACCAGCCGCGCCCGCAGCCGCTCCAGCGCCCGGGCCTTCAGTACGTCACTCAACGCCGCCGTACCGGCCACATCGAAACTCAACTCCACCCGGCTGTCAGTCGTGTTCACCGACTGCCCACCCGGCCCACCGGACCGCGAGAACCGCCACATCAACTCCCCCTCAGGCACCACCACCCCCTCCCGCACCACCAGCCCACTGTCCACACCCCTATTAAGTCAGACGGTTCTCAGTGGGTGAAACGGGTGGTTGAAAGGTGTACGGGGAGTCGTACCGTGGGTGATTGTGAGTCTTGGGTTGTGGGTGCTGGCCGGCGCGGTGGTCGTCGGTGCGGTGCTCAGTGTGCTCAAGGCCTGGGTGGACGGACGGTTTCGGGGGAAGAGTGAGGTCGGCGTGGAGCGGGTGACGGCGGCTGAGGTTGGTGCGGAGCTGGGGGAGCGGGCGACGCTGCTGCAGTTCTCGTCGGCGTTCTGTGCGCCCTGCCGGGCCACCCGGCGGACGCTCGCCGAGGTGGAGGGCATGGTCGACGGCGTACGGCACGTCGAGCTGGATGCCGAGTCACATCTGGAGCTGGTCCGGCGGCTGGACATCCTGCGTACGCCGACCACGCTGGTGCTCGACAGCACCGGAGCGGTCGTGAAGCGGGCCAGCGGTGCGCCCCGGAAGCCGGACGTTATTGCCGCGCTGGCTACCGCGATCGAGCCCACCGGCGTCCGGTAAGTGCCACCGGATGGCGGAATCACCGCTGCGTAAGTAAGACTCTCCGGGTGAGCTCTCCAGCCGGTTGGTACGACGATCCCGAGGACCAGACCCAGCAGCGGTACTGGGACGGCAGCACCTGGACGGATCAGCGCCGCCCCCAGCAGACCCCGCCGCCGTACCAGGGCCAGTACGGCCAAGCGGCACAGCACGGGCAGGTGTACGGCGGTCCCGCACCGACCCAGCAGAGCCGCCCGGCCCAACCGCAGTACGGCCAGTACGCCCAGCCGCAGCAACCGCAGTACGGGCAGTACGCGCAACAACAGCCCCAGCAGCAACAGCAGGCTGGCCAACAGCAGTACGGCCAGCAGCAGTACGGCCAGTACACGGGTCAGCAGCCGGGCCAGCAGGGCTATGGCTATCCGGGGCAGCGCCCACACACCACTCCGGATGGCCAAATGCTGTCCGGCTGGTGGCGGCGGGTGTTCGCGCGGATCATCGACTCGATCATCGTCGGCATCATCGGGCTCCCGCTGACCGGCTACTTCTACTACCAGTACTCCCAGGTGCTCTGGGACTACTTCAGGAACACCCTGGACCAGGCAGAGGCCGGTAACCCGGCCACCACGACCACGCTGCCACCAGAGGTCTACAAGTGGATGATCCCGGCGGTCCTGATCGGCTTCCTGGTCTCGTTCGTGTACGAGTACCTGTTCGTGACGAAGAAGGGCGCCACTCCGGGCAAGATGGCGCTCGGTATCGCGGTCCGGCTCCGGGACGTACCGGGCAACCCGCCCGGCTCCGCGGTCGCCAAGCGGTACGGCTTCCAGATCGGGCTGAGCGTGCTGGGTCTGATTCCACTGATCGGTACGCTGACCGGCTTCGCCGCGCTGCTCGACTACCTGTGGCCGCTCTGGGACGACAAGAAGCAGGCACTGCACGACAAGGTGGCAGCCACCAACGTGGTCCGGAAGTAGATATCCCATAATATGATCAGTTGTCTCACTCAATGGGACAACGGCCGGCGCATCCGCCTACGTTCCGTACGCTCGATGCGTGGTTTACCGGACATGGCTGACGAAGCGCCGGGCAGTGGACAACTGCCGGGTGCGCTCGTCCCTGTGTCGACGCCGCTGACCAGGCGGCGTCCCGAGCGCTGCGGAACCGGTCGCTGAGCACGGTTTCGCGTACGTCGCCTCCCGCGGATTCGGGCGGGTTCCGGCTCGACATCCTCCAACTCCTGGAGTTGTCATGTCCGAACAACAGGCGGTGCGGCAGGTCGATCCGCGCGGACTCCGGTTCGCGGCCGGCATCACCTCCGTCGTTCTTGCGCTGACGCTCGTACTCAACAGCCCCTGGCCGCTCGCGGTACAGGCCGTGGTGTTCGCGGTCTCGGTCGCGTTCGGCGTCCAGGCGTCGCCGTACGGGTGGCTGTTCAAGCGGCTGGTCCGGCCCCGGCTGGCCCCGCCGAAGGAGCTGGAGGACGCGGCGCCACCGCGGTTCGCCCAGCTGGTCGGCCTCGTCTTCGCGGTCGTCGGGCTGGTCGGGTACCTGACCGGTGCGACCGTGCTCGGCGTGGTTGCCACCGGATTCGCCCTGGTCGCGGCGTTCGTGAACGCCGCGGTCGGGCTCTGCCTCGGTTGCGAGGCCTATCTGCTGATCCATCGCATTCGTACGCCAACAACCGCTACCAACTGAGAGGCAGCACACATGAGCAGGGAATCCGCTCTCGTCTCGGCCGACTGGGTCGAGGAACACAAGTCCGACGCCGGCGTCGTCCTGATCGAGGTCGACGAAGACGTCTCGGCGTACGACGCCGGCCACATCGCCGGTGCGATCAAGCTGGACTGGAAGGACGACCTGCAGGACGCCGTCCGTCGCGACTTCGTCAACCAGGAGCAGTTCAGCGCGCTGCTGTCCGAGCGGGGCGTCAAGAACGACGACACCGTCGTGCTGTACGGCGGCAACAACAACTGGTTCGCCGCGTACGCGTACTGGTACTTCAAGCTCTACGGCCACGGCGACGTCCGGCTGCTCGACGGCGGCCGCAAGCGCTGGGAGCTGGACAGCCGCGAACTGACCGACGAGGTCGTCAAGCGCGACGCCACCGAGTACCAGGCCAAGGACCCGAACCTGGACATCCGCGCCTTCCGCGACGAGGTCAACGAAGCCATCGGCGTGAAGAACCTGGTCGACGTCCGCAGCCCGGACGAGTACGCCGGCCGGCTGCTCGCCCCGGCCCACCTGCCGCAGGAGCAGGCGCAGCGCGCGGGTCACATCCCGACCGCGGCGAACATCCCGTGGAGCAAGGCGGCCAACGACGACGGTACGTTCCGCGCGGACGCCGAGCTGAAGCAGCTGTACGCCGACGCCGGCGTGGACTTCGGCAAGGACACCATCGCGTACTGCCGGATCGGTGAGCGTTCCGCGCACACCTGGTTCGTCCTGCACGAGATCCTCGGCCAGGAGAACGTGAAGAACTACGACGGTTCCTGGACCGAGTGGGGTTCGCTGGTCGGCGTACCCGTTGCCCTCGGCGACGAGCCCGGGGAGGCCTGACCATGTGCGGAGCGAAGAAGGGCGGCCTCGACCTCAAGGGCGTCGACGTCGACAAGGAAGCCGTGATCCAGGGCCAGGTGCTGCGCGGCGAGGAGCCGGTCGGCGGCGCGTACGTGCGGCTGCTGGACTCCAGCGGTGAGTTCACGGCGGAGGTACCCACCTCGGCCACCGGGCACTTCCGGTTCTTCGCGGCGCCGGGCAACTGGACGCTGCGCACGCTGGCGCCGAAGGCCCAGCCGGTCGACAACGAAGTAGTCGCGCAGTACGGCGAAGTCGCGGAAGTGGCCGTCACCGTCTGAGTGGTTGCTCGTTACACAAGGTGCCACCACCACCCGAGGTGGCCCACCCTGAAGTAAGCACCGAAGGGTCCGGACCTTGCGCGTCCGGACCCTTCGGCATGTCCGGAACCGCCTTGCCTGGCATGGGTTCCGGTCATCGCTCCGGGGTTACCGGGTGACGTTGATGTCGCGGGCAACGAACTGCCAATGTAACGGTTTGGTCTCGGAGCGGAATTTTCTCGTTACCTACCGCAATCGGCCAAGTTGTGTCTGTGTCCTGACCCGCGCTTCGGGTCACGTCATCACTCAGGGAGGAGGGGTCAATGCGACCCCGCATCGGATACAAGAAGCTCGCCGCCGTCGGAGTTGCGGCGGTAGTCGGCGTGGCTTCTACGATCGCGCTGACCTCGGGTTCGGCATCCGCCTCGCCGGTTTTCGGATACAGCGGTTACTCGTACGGCACCGACGTCGAAACCGGTCTGGCGAACAGCGGCCCGCAGGTGGTCAGCAAGTTCGGCTGCACCACGGACGCCACCAAGGCTGACAAGAACGACCTGGCCACGGCGAACGTGAACCAGCAGGCGATCGCGCGGACGGTGAAGACCGACACGCACGCGTTCAACGACAAGAGCGGTACGGGCGTCACCAGCACCGCGACCGCTGCCGACGTCAAGGTGGGCAACCTGCTCACGCTGACGGGTGTGAAGACCACCACCACGGCGCGGTACTCGAAGGGCCAGCTGTCCTACACCGGCGACACCAGCTTCGCCGGCGTGAAGATCGGTAACATCGCGGTTCCGTCGCTGCTGAAGCCGGGCCCGAACACCAAGGTCGCGGTTCCGGGCCTGGGCTACATCGTGCTGAACCGCGTCGGCGGCGTGAAGACCGCGTCGGGCATCTACTCGTACGCGCAGGCGGTCGTGCTGCACGCGACGGTGAAGAACCAGTTCATCCCGCAGGGCGTCGACGTCGCGGTGCTGAAGACCCGTGCGGAGATCTCGAAGCCGGCCACCGCGCTGGTGATCGGGTCGGCGTACGGCACCCAGGCCAAGGCCGACAAGCTGGTCGTGTCCGGCCCGACGTCGCTCCAGACCACCTGCCAGGGGACTGAGGGCAAGACCGTGAAGGTCGCCGTCGGCGAGCTGAACATCCCGAAGGTCGCCTACGTCGGCGGTGTCTACACCACCAAGAAGGGCGCCATCGGCGAGGACAAGTCGTACATCGACTTCACCTCGCACGTCGCTGGTGTCAAGGTGGGCAACCTGTCCATCGGCGCCATCGAGTCCGCGGCTTCCGCCTGGAAGACCAAGGACGGCAAGGCCGGCGTGAGCTCGTCCTCGAGCATCGCGTCGATCAAGGTCGGCAACAAGACCTACCCGGTGAAGACCGGCGAGAACGCCACCCTGGACATCCCGGGTGTCGCCAAGCTGACCTTCAACCAGGTGATGCGGCAGAAGCGCTACATCGAGGTCAACGCGCTGGTCATCGACGTCTACAGCCTGAACACGAAGGTCATCGTCGGCCACTCGGCCGCCGGCGTCGTCAGCTGAATGCAGTAGGCACGGTCTGAGTCGAACCTCACCGACTCCAGAATCCGGCCCCCGGTTCCACACGGAACCGGGGGCCGTTTCTGTTCTCCGGCCTGCCTCCCACTTTGAGAAGCCACCGCGCGTTTCCGGAGCGGATTTTTGCGCGGTGGCTTCTCGAAGCCGACTCGGGCGCGGGGTGTGAGGGTGTCAGGCGTCGAGGATGAGGGTGACGGGGCCGTCGTTGACGAGGGCGACCTGCATGTCGGCGCCGAAGCGGCCGCGTTCGACCTTGGCGCCGAGCCCGGTCAGGGCGGCGCAGAACGCGTCGTAGAGCGGTTCCGACACCGGGCCCGGAGCGGCCGCGCTCCAGGAAGGACGGCGGCCCTTGCGCGTGTCCGCGTACAACGTGAACTGGCTGATCGCGAGGATCGGCGCTTGTTCGTCGGCGGCGGAGCGCTCGCCCTCCAGGATGCGCAGGGTCCAGATCTTGGCGGCCAGCGCGGCCGCCTGCTCGGGGGTGTCGTCATGGGTGACGCCGACCAGGACGAGCAGTCCCGGTTCCTCGATCGCCCCGACCACCTCGCCGTCCACGGTGACCGACGCGGTGCTGACTCGCTGTACTACGGCTCTCATGACAACATCCTCGCGTACCGGAGATCGTCCGGTGAACAGTGCTGTGGACAGGCAAATATCCGTTTCGAGATGCGATCTGGCAGGATTCATCCATGGCGTCGACTCTGATCACAGTTGCTCCCACCGGTGCCGAGACCGCGAAGGCGGATTGCCCGGCGTTGCCGACCACGCTCGACGAGCTGGTCGAGACCGCGAAACGCTGCGAGGCAGCCGGCGCGGCGATGATCCACATTCACATCCGCGACGGCGAGCACCGGCCGACGCTCGATCTGGACCGGCTCACCGACACGGTCGCCGCGGTCCGGGAAAACACGGCGCTGATCGTGCAGCTCTCGACCGGCGGAGCAGTCACGGATCCGTACGAGCATCGGCTCCGCGTACTGGATGCCGTACCCGACTCCTGCTCGTTGACGATGGGCACGGTGAACTTCGGCGACGACGTGTTCATGAACCCCTGGCCGTTCGTCACGGAGCTCTACCAGCTGACACAGGAGCGCGAGGTCGTGCCTGAGTTCGAGCTGTTCGATCTCGGTCAGGTGGCCGCGCTGCATCGGCTGCTGGACAAGTACGGTCTGCCGTACGGCGGGCGGGTGCACTGCGACCTGGTGATGGGCGTACCAGGCGGCATGCCCGGTACGACGGATGCGCTCGTCGCCGCAGTGAACGCACTACCGGACGAGGTCACGTCCTGGTCAGCCACCGGCATCGGGCGTACGGCGCTCCCGGTCGCGATGGCCGCGCTTTCGAAGGACGGCAACCTCCGGGTCGGCATGGAAGACACGCTCACGCTGGCGAAGGGTCAGCCGGTCACGCACAACGCCGAACTGGTCGAACGCGCGGCCGTGCTCGCGACGCTGGCTCAGCGGCCGCCGATGTCGCCGGACGAGGCCCGTGACCTGCTCAACGTGAAGCGCGATCGCTGAACTACGTACGCCGCGACGCCGGCCGCGATGATTGTTGCTTCCAGCAATAACCAGTCGCGGAGGTAGTCGCGCGGGAGCACGGTCAAGTTGGCGCCTTTGCCCTGCCGGATGAGCAGCGGCAGCGCGAGCAACGTGGTGATCCCGATCGAGAGCAGCGTGGTTCGTACGGCTGCCACTGTTCGGTGCCGATCGGGGCCGGTCGACCAGCGGGTGAGCAGCCAGCTGACCGCCAGCGTGAGCGGTACGAGGATGAAGTCGTCGGCGATTACAGCGCCCGCCAGCCAGATCGGCAGCCGGATCAGACCGTGGTTATCCACAGCCGTGAGCAGAAGCCACAGTCCCCAAAGTCCGAAGCCGACGCCGATCGTCGCGAGTGCCGCCCGCGTCTTCATTCGATCACCTCGAGGCGGTGGACCCACTTGGTCTGCAGTACGCCGGGCCGGTTCGGCGCGATGATCCGGGCGGGGAAACCGTGGTCGAGTGCGAGTTCCGCGCCGTTCAGGCGGAGCGCGAGCAGAGTCAGCGGATCGGCGGCGAACTCGGGCGGGAGCTCGCTCGTCGCGTAGAAGCCGCCTTGTTCCATTGACACGACACGGACTCTGGCGTTCGGCGGGGCGCCGCAGAGGCGGAGCAGGTCGCGCATGCGTACGCCCTCCCAGTTGGCGCCTTGACTCCACCCTTCGACGCATGCAATCGGCAGGTCGGAGCGGCTCTGTGGGAGGGCTCTCAATTCGTCGAGTGTGTACGACAGTTGCCGAGGGCCGTTGATGGTGAAGCGCCAGTTCACGTCGATTCCGGTGACGCCGGCCGCTTCCGCCGTACGGTTCACGGGTACGCCTTGCGGGCCGATGTTGGGTTTGCGGGGCGCGAGTACGGCGATCGGGCCCAGCGTCGGTACCGATTGACCGACCGAGGTGATGCCGACCAGCGTGGCGGAGCCGGCGACCGTACGGAACAGGCCTCGACGGGTGAGCCCGGTGACCCCCGCGGGCAGTGTCTCCGGACGTGCGTTCGGCGTACGCCGCCAATGCGCCCTGACCAACGGGAGTTTGACGGCGAGGTGCACGAAGAGCGCGCCGATGATGATCCACGCCAGCGCGTAGTGCGTCTGGCGGAACGGGAACGGCCACGGGTACCACTGCAGGGTGTTGACGAAGCCGATGAAGAGTTCCAGGGCCAGCGCGGACACCAGGACGAGGATCGATGCTCGTTCGAGCAGGATGCGGACGGCCTTTCGGCTCGGCGGCCAGGGTGGTTTCGCGAACAGCTTCGGGTAGACCGTCCACAACTTTGCCAACAGCAACGGAACGGCGATGGTTCCGCTCAGGACGTGCAGTCCCTGGCTCACGCGGTACAACTCGGCAGGACGGCTCGGGAGGTGCAGCCAGCCGGGCGTGTTCTGCTGGAAATGGCTGTAGAGGCCGGTCAGGAAGCAGACCGCCACGGCTGTCCCCAGCCAGCGCCCGAGCACTGTCGCCACCCGTGGATGGTGCAGAGCGGAACGGAACGACTTCTCCGTCGGAGCCTCCGGCAGCTTCATGTTTCCACTACAGCCCAACCGGAGACCTGTGGACGGCGAGAGCCGATTACTGGTCGCGAACGGCTGGGTGGAGCCGTTGTCCACAGGTTTGCGTCTGTACAGGAGATGGTGGCACCGATCGGGGCATACTCTGTGCAAACTTGACGAAGGGAGTGTGGCGGAGTGAAGACGCAGGAGCGGTCGTCCGAGGACGACGAGCGCGCGATGGCGGATCTGGCCGAGGTCGTGGACTGGCGGCCGGTCTGGGGACCGCCGGCCACCGGCATGGACGCCATCCGCGCCTTGGTCAACCGCGTCACAGCCGCCACCGGCTGGCGCCCCTGGGCGCCGGGCGACATCGATCCTGACCGGTACACCTGGGGTCTGGTCACGCAGCGCGAGACCGTGATGCTGGTGCTTCCGGACGCGGTGATCCCGGAGAGCCCGCGCAGCGGCTGGTCGGCGTACGACATCGCCGCGGCCGAGCTGCCCCAGGCCGAGGAAGGCCTGGACGCGCACTGGCCGGAGCAACTCGCGCTGGGCCGCCGCTACTGGGGTCCACCCGTCTTCGTCGGATCAGGCAACGACCTGCGGGTTCCGCCCGAGTGGCGCGGCCGCCGCCGGCACTTGGCCGTGTGGCTCCGGCCCGGCGCCGAGATCCACCTGTTCGCGTCCCAGCCCGGACCGGAAGACACCGCAGCCGGGTTTGCTTACTCCGTCTACTCCAGCGAGGTGGCCTGATGGCAACTGAGGGTCAAGCGGACGAGATGCTGATGACGGTCGCGGGTCAGGTGCGCCAGATCTACCAGATCCTGCGAAAGTATCTGCGGGGCCGGCTGAACCGGACCCAGATGCGCCGTGCCGCGGCCGAACGCGTGGCCCACGGCAGACGATGGGAGCCCCCGGTCCAGCAGCAGACCGCCAACGTCGATGAGCGCGAGCTGTACGGCCAGCTGGACCGCACGGCCCGGCAGCTCGAGGGCGTGAACGCTCAGAACGACGACCTGCGCCGCCAGACCGCGGAACTGCAGGCGCAACAGGCCGTCACCGAGGAGCGACTGCGGGCGCAGGAACAACTGCTTGCCGATCAGAACGCTGAGCTGAATCGGACCGATGGCAACCACAACGGTGTCGACGACAATCGTGACGCCGACGTCCGGACGGATGAGCAGAACCGCGTCCGGGATGCGCAGGTGCAGCAGAACGCCGATGCGAGCGACCTGGACAACAACGGCGTGGTCGACAGCCTGGATCGTGAACACGACGAACAGCAGCGCCAAGAGGACGCCAAGCAGAAGAAGGAGTCAGGTCGCGAGGGCCCCGACGCCGCCGACGCTGCCGGCGCGGCCGGAACAGCGGCTGGTGCCGCGGTAGCAGCCGAAGAAGTCGAGGACCGGCTGGACGAGGGCACCGATGCCGACCAGCCAGGCAGCGATGAGCCCGGCGTCGACACCGCGGCGAACGCCGAGACCGGCGAGCTGACCGACAGCGTCGACCAACAGGGTACGGTCAATATGACCTTTGGCGACAATACTCAAGTCATCAGTGGCGACGGAAATTCTCGCTTTGGCTACAACGTCGTGAGCGGCGATTCCCCGCAGAGTCCCGACGCGGTCGACGCAACCGCCCAGGACACCACCGACCCCCTCCGCGAACAAACCGAAGCCATCCCCGCCGTCGAAGAACAAGGCGCCCCGCCGAACCCCGAGGCCAAGCAGGTCAACCCGTGGGACTCCTACAACGACCCTTTGACAAACGAGGTCTTCGACCAAGACAACCCACCCCTAGAAACAGACAACACCCAGCCCAACCCGTACGTCACCGACACCGCCGCCGAGGCAGAGCAGCAGCCTGAGCAGGTCCCGGCGTCGGACCCGTACGTGACGGACTCGACGGTCGAGGCAGAGCAGCAGCCTGAGCAGGTCCCGGCGTCGGATCCGTACGTGACCGACACGGCGGTCGAGGCCGAGCAGCAGCCAGAGTCGAACCCGTACGTCACCGACACGGCAGCCGAGGCCGAGCAATCCCCAGACCTCGAATCCCCAGACCGACCAGGAACCACCCGAACCCTGAACCAGGACCAGGAACTCGAGGCCGATCCGGAGGACCTGGAAGGCCCGACCCAAACCGAGAACGCCCAAACCCTGGCCCAAGCCCAAGACGCCCAAGGCCCAACTCAAGGCCCCGACGCCCAACCCTTGGCCCAAGACACCCAGGCCCCGGGACAAGCCCAGGACACCCAGAGCTTGGCTCAAGGCCAGGACACCCAGAGCCTGGCGCAGGACCAGGACACCCAGGGACCGACCCAAGTCAGCGATCAGCCGGGCCCGGCGATCCAGGCCGACGGCGGCGACATCAACTTCGGTGAGAACGGCGCGGCCCAGCCATCCGGCCAGAACACCCAACCCGTCCGCGCCGCAGAAGAGCCGCTCCTAGACGGCCATCGCGAAGAACGTGCCCAGCAGGCGGCCCGCAACGGCGGTCAACAAGGCCGAACCTCCACCATGACCCGCGAGGAGCAGGACGCCCAGCGACACCGCACCCAAGACGGCCTCGCCAGCGCTTCCGCCGCCCCCAGCCACGCCCCCAGCACAACCCCCAGCGCCGCCGGCGAACGCCCCGACCACCTCCGCGACACCCGAACCGCCTCCCCCCGAGCCCCCCAACAAGACACCGGCCGAGGCCGAGGCGAGTAACCCACCACCCGCAGGCCCCCACCACCCGCAGGCCCCCAACCCGCAGCCCCCACCACCCAGCGGGCCTGCACCACCCAGCGGGCCTGCACCACTCAGCGGGCCTGCACCACTCAGTAGCACCGCACCACCCAGCAGCACCGCACGACATCGCCCCACCCCCTCACCGGAGGCGCCCCCGAACTCCACCCGGGGGCGCCTCCGACCGAGTCCGCCCGCCGGCGCGCCCGACCAACGCCACCCGCGAGGCACGCCGCGTCGCATCACTCAGCAGCACCGCGCCACATCGCCCCGGCACCTCACTGGAGGCGCCCCCGAACTCCGCCCGGGGGCGCCTCCGACCGAGTCCGCCCGCCGGCGCGCCCGACCAACGCCACCCGCCAGGTACGCCGCGCCGCACCGAGTACTCAGCCACTCCACCAACTCGGCGCCCACCCTCACCACTACGCGCCCACTCCCACGGAGTACGCGCCTGCCCGCAACCGAGTGCGCCCTCCACTCCCACCCAGCACGCCGCCCGACAAACCAGTCGGCCGCCCACGCCCACCGCGTACGCGGACACCCTCACCGAGCGCCACCGCACCCACCCCACCACGCCGCCAGCGCCCGCCCGCCCGGCCCAGTACGCTGCCCACCCCAACCCGCCGGCCTGCCCCACCGAGGCCCGCCCACCCGCCGCCTGCCCCACCGAGGCCCGCTCACCGAGGCCCACCCGCCGCCTGCCCCACCGAGGCCCGCTCACCGAGGCCCACCCGCCGCCTGCCCCACCGAGGCCCGCTCACCGAGGCCCACCCGCCGCCTGCCCCACCGAGGCCCGCTCACCGAGGCCCGTCCACCCACCGCCTGCCCCAAGCGCCAAACGACCTGCACAACGGGCCAAACATCCCTGCCTACGCGGCAAACCTCCCGCCGCGAGGAGCTGGTGTCCTGCCGCGAACAGCTAGACCCGCGCGCCGTCGGCTGCCCGCTGCCCGCCGCCCCGCGGCTGCCCCGCCGCCGCCCGCCGGCCAGCCGTCCGCTTGAGGGGCATCCCCTTAGATGCAGGGTTGCCCCCTCGAATATTCAGGGGGCAACCCTGTCATTGAGGGGGCAAGCCTCGATCAACTCCAAGTCCAACCACGGCTTGACGGAACGCGCAGCGACGGCCTCCATGCAGCACTCGGTCTTCCCGCCCCCGGCCGCGGGCCAGCTAACCATTCGGTGTCCGGCACATGCCCGCCTAAGTCAGCTGCCGTTCATGCACAGCCTCTGCCCGACTCAGCTGGCCATCCGCGTACGTTGGCGCTCGACTTGCTGACCGCCCACCCCGGGCGGGCGCACAACCGCCCTGCGCACACCCGCCTGCGATGCGCACCCCGTCCTGCGCGCACCCGCCTGCGCGGCGTACCCGCCTGCGCTGCGTACTCGCCTGCGCTGCGTACTCGCCTGCGCTGCGTACTCGCCTGCGCTGCGTACTCGCCTGCGCTGCGTACGCGCCCGGCAGGTGCATCCGTGCAGCTCTGCCTTGGCACGCGTCTACTTCCTGTCCGCGCGATCTGGCCGGTCCGTTGCTACATACAGGCCAATCCCCAGTGCCCTGCCCGGCCCAGCCGTCAGGCGTGGCCCGCTCTCCCCGCAGGGTGTACGCCGCCCAGGCCCAGCCGTCGAGGGCGGCGCGCGGCGATCCCTGGCCGGGTTCGACGCGCCTGCTGCCCGTGTGTTGTGGGCCGGGTGGCCGGCTCAGCCCCGCGTAGTACGCCGAGTGTTCTGCTCGTGCCGGAAGTGCGGGTCGCTAGCCGTCTGGATGAGCTGCCCCGATGCGCAACATCTGCCCTGGACTGAGGTAGGGCTGCCCCGTCGAGCACTCCAGGTGCGTAGCGCGTCTCGGGCCGGTTCGATCAGCGCGGGGCTGCGGGCGGGTACGCCGAGTGTTCAGTCGAGGTCCGAGGTGTAGGTCGTCTGCCCCAGGCGAGCTTTGTGCGGTACGTCGTCTGGCAGGCGTAGGTCGCGTCTGCACTCGTTCGGTACGTCGGCCGCCTGGCCGAGATCTATGTACGCCGTGCCCGCCCCAGGATGTGGGTAGGCCGGTTCTGCCCTCACCAATCTGTTCTGTACGGAGGGTGTTCTGGCTGGCGGTGTGCCGTACGCGGACTGGCCTGATCGGTAGGAGTGGGCCTGACGGGGCTGGGAAGGGCAGGGCCTGTCCGAGCGGGGTGGATCGGCTGCCCCCACCAAGGGCGGTGGCGTGTGGTCCGGCGCGGTCGGGTGCTGGTGTTGGTGGGGAGTGGGTCTGCCCCGGGTTGCCTTGGTGGGGCTTGGGTGGCCCGGTATGGCCGGGCGGGCACGGGGTGCCCTGCGGTGCCCCGGCGGCGGGTGGAGAGCCGAACCGTCGTGACGGTGCGTGTTCGGTGGCGTGGAGCGCGTGTGGGTGGGGTCAGAGGTTGGTTGCGGGCGGCGGTGTGGCGCGGCGCGTGGGTAGGTGATGGATGGCGGTATGGGAGCAGAGCTGTGGCGGGGTGTGTTTGGCGTCGGGTGAGGCGGGGCGAGTCGGTGGGGCGGGTGCGGGTGGGGCTAGGTCGGTGGGGGTGTTGGTTGGAGGGTGGTGTAGCGGTGGGCTATTTGTTGGCAGGCTTGGGTTAGGGCGGGTGGGTGTAGGTCTGTTAGGTCGGTGTCGAAGGTGGCGAGGATTCCGGCTACGCCGGCCCAGGACCAGGCGCCTAGGGTTAGGCGGCTGTGGTGGGGGTCGAGGTGCTCTACTACGGAGCCGCCGGGGGCCCAGTGGGCGACTACTTGGGCGGGGAGGTTCAGGCGGGCGCTGCCGGTGCAGGGCCAGTCGGCGGCGGGGGTGTCGCCGCGGTCGGGGCTGGTCATGACGAAGTGGGCCAGGTCGCCGCCGGGGAGTTCGCGGGGTGTGAAGGCGCGGCCGGTGGGGCGTGGGTGCAGGCGGTCTACGCGGTCTACTCGCCAGCACTGGTCGTTCAGGTCGTACGCGATGAGGTACCACCGGCCTGTCCAGACGACGAGGTGGTGGGGCTCGAGGCGGTGTGGGGCGGCGAAGTCGGCCTTATCAGGGGCGATGCGGGTGCCGTCGGGGCGTAGGACTTCGGCGGTGAGGATGTGGTGGAGGCGGACGGCGGTGCCGACGGTGGTCAGTGCGGCGGGGTCGATCGGGGGTCCGGGGAACTCCCAGTAGTTGCGCAGTCTGGTCAGGCGCAGGGATTCCATCGCGGCGCGGAGTGTGGCGGGCATGGCTTGTTGCACGGTGACCAGGGCACGGGCGGTGCCGTCTTGCAGGCCGTACACGGATCGCGGGGCGGTTTGTAGCGCGATGGCGATCGCGAGTGCCTGCTCGTGGTCGAACAGCAGTGGCGGCAGGGTGTGGCCAGTGCCGAGGCGGTAGCCGCCGTGTGGGCCGCGGACGGTCGCGACCGGGTATCCGAGCTCGCGCAAGGTGTCGAGGTCGCGGCGCGCGGTGCGTTCGCTGACTTCGAGCTTGGCGGCGAGGTCGCGTAGCGGCCAGGTCCGGCCGGTTCCGAGCAACGACAGCAGTTGTAGCGCGCGGTGTGACGTGGTCGCCATTAGTTCATCTTGCCAGGAGTACTGGTCACTCGATGGCCAGTACTGGTGTCAGAGTCGGACTCGACGGGCAGTGGACGAAAGGCGGTTGGGAATGCAGGTTGTCGTGGTTGGCGGAGGGATCGGCGGGCTCGCTCTGGGGGCGGGGTTGCGGCGGAGCGGGTACGAGGTGACGGTGTATGACCGCGATACCGACGTCACTGCAACCGGCGGGTACCACATCACCCTCGATCAGCGAGCCCAGTCGGCGCTGGGACGGCTGGTCGAACCGGAGACCATGCGCCGGCTCTTGGCTTCCGCGTCGGCATTGCGCGCGAGGGATCGCGACGTGTTCTGGGATTACCGCGGCCGCGTGCTCGGGCATGGTCCAGATCTGTCCGGTAGTTCGAGCATCGATGTTGACCGCATTACCTTGCGTACGCTGCTGGCTGAGGCTGCTGGTGAAGACCTGAGGCTTGGGCAGACCGTCGCGAGTGTGGGTACTGACGGACGCGGTACGCCGCAGGTCAGCTTTGTCGATGGCACGTCGGTTTCGGCGGACTTGGTGGTTGGTGCCGATGGGACTCATTCGATCGTCGCTCGTCACCTGGCGGGAGCGCGGACCAATCGTCCGGTCGGCATCATCGGGTTCTCCGGTCGTACCGTGCGGGCGGACCTGAGTACGGCTGAGGTGGACCGTCTCGGTACGCGTTCGTCGATGGGGATCGGTCCGCGGGGTGCCGCGATGTACGTCGGGTTCCTTGATCCGGTCGGGAACGCGGCGCTCGATGCTCCTGAGTTGAGCAGGTCGGTCACCACTGGACCGACGTACATCTGGGGGGCGATGTTTCCTGAGTCCGAACGGACCGCTTCGCTGCGCGACCTGCATGGTGCCGCGCTGCAGACCGCGCTGGTCGATCGATTCAGGGAGCATCGGTGGGCCGATCACACGCTGGAGGTGATCGCGCGCGCCGATCCGGGCAGCGTGGCGGCGTTCCGGTTCAATGCTGCCTCGACTAGTGCGGTTGATCTCGCGCCATGGTCCGCTGGTCGGATCACCGCGCTGGGTGATGCGGTGCATGCCACGCCGCCGACCGCGGGGATGGGCGCTGGTGCGGCGATCCAGGATGCTGCCGATCTGATTGGCCAGCTGGGTACGCACGAAGCCATTCCGGAGGCGGTCGGTCGGTACGAGGAGCAGGCGCGGCAGCGTGGTGCGGAGGTGCTCACGGCTGCCATGAAAACGGTTCGGCTGATTCTGGCGACGGACGGGACGCTGGGTGCTGTGGCTACCGCCACCCTGAGCCCGCTGCTCGCGGCCGGCGCTCGGCTTCGCCTCCCGACCGCGCTCCTGGGAGCCGGTCACCACAAGTAACTGCTGGGGCCGGCTCCGTCGAGCGTGAGAGCGGGGCCGGCCCCGAGCCGGAGAGCGGGGCCCGCTTCGAGCCGAAGTGTCGGGGCGTACCTGGGGAGGAGTGAGGTCGGTTAGCGTTGTGGGGTGGAGCGGGCTTTGGTGATTAAGTTGACGGCGGGGGCCGGCGAGGCGGAGCGGGTTAATCAGGCGTTCACGGTGGGGGCCAGCGCGGTTGCGGCGGGGGCCTCGGTGTCGTTCTGGTTGACCGGGGATGCGGTCTTCTTCGCCGTGCCGGGGCGGGCCGAGGGGTTTGAGTTGCCGCACGCCGCGCCGCTGGCGGACTTGGTCGCGGCGGTGCTGGAGGGCGGCCGGCTGACGGTTTGTACGCAGTGCGCCAAGCGGCGGGAGCTGACCGAGGCGGATCTGATCCCGGGTACGCGGATCGCCGGCGCGCCCGCCTTCGTCGAGGAGATCCTCGCCGACGGCGCCCAGGCGATCGTGTACTGACGGCCGCGCGCGGCCCACGCGGGCTGACGATGGCGCGTGAGCCCACGCGGGCTGACGGTCGTGCGGGAACCCAGGTGGTGCGGGAGGTCACGTCGGTGGGGGCCTCGGGGGAGGGGCGGCATCCTCTAGACTGGCCAACGTGTTGCACGTCGTCTTTACCTCGTTGCTGGTGCTGGTCTGTGTGTTCATGGGCTGGTTCTCGGCGTTTGTCGTCTATCGGCTGTACCGCGGCCGGAACGCGAGCTGAGGGGTTCGATGGCGTTCGAGATCCCGCAGGATCTGCATCCGGACCTGGTGCCGCTGGCGTGGCTGCTCGGGCGCTGGGAGGGACGCGGGCACGGGGACTACCCGACGATCGAGAAGTTCGAGTTCGGGCAGCAGATCGACTTCACCCACAACGGGAAGCCGTACCTGCACTATGTCAGCCAGACGTTCGTGGTCGGCGAGGATGGGACCAAGCAGCGTCCGCTCGCGGTCGAGACCGGGTTCTGGCGGCCGCGGCCGGACAACAAGATCGAGGTGATCCTGGCGCATCCGACCGGGTTCGCGGAGATCTGGTACGGCGACATCGACGGCGCGAAGATCGAGCTGCAGACGGACATGGTCGCGCGTACGGTGTCGGCGAAGGAAGTCACCGCCGGACACCGCCTGTACGGGCTGGTCAACGGCGAGCTGCTCTGGGCGTACGACATGGCAGCCGAGGGCCAGGCGCTTCAGCCGCACCTCTGGGCCACCCTCGTCCGGTCCTGACCGGCGAAGGTCAGCTTTCCGCGACCCAGGAGTACTCCACTTTCGGCCGCCCGCTGCGCCCGTCATAGCGCTGCGTACGAAGCGCCTGCCCCTGGTCCGCGAGGTGTTCGAGGTACCGGCGCGCCGTGATCCGTGACGTACCCAACGACGTCGCCACTTCCTCGGCCGTCCACCCTTCACGATTACCCAACAGCTGAACCACCCGATCGAGTACGGGACCGGCGAGCCCTTTCGGGACCGACGAGATAGTTGCTGGGTGCAACAAGCGGTCCACTTCGTCCTGATCGGCCACCACCTGGCCGGATTCGGCCGCGCGGCGCCGGCGGGCGTACGCGGACAGCCGATCGCGCAATGTCTCGAAAGCAAAGGGTTTCAGCACGTACTGAACCACGCCGATCCGTGCCGCGGCCTGGACCGCGGCGACCTCGCGCGCCGACGTCACCGCGACCACGTCGACCTGGTTGCCCAGGGCCCGCATTCGGTGGACGACGTCGAGGCCGTGACCGTCCGGCAGGTGCATGTCGAGCAGTACCAGGTCGATGTTGCCGCGGGCAAGGACCTGGAGGGCCCGGCCGGCGGTGCCGGCGATTCCGGCGCAGACGAACCCCGGCAGCCGGTCCACGTACGTACGGTGGGCTTCCGCCGCGACCGGATCGTCTTCGACGACGAGGACCCGGAGATCAGGCACTGGCGCTCACCGCTCGGGGCAGGCGGACGCGTACGGTCAGCGCCGGTACCTCGTCCAGCTCGGAATCGGGATCGACCATCAGTGAACCTTGCCATCGTTCGACCGTGCCGCGTACGAGTACCAGCCCGAGCCCGTGACCTGGCTCCGCCTTCGTGGTCCAGCCGCGCTCGAACATGTGCGCCAGCTCCACCGAACCGAGCTCGGCGCCGGTGTTGGTGACGATCAGGTCGACGGCGTCCGGCGTGGTCGCGGCCCGGAACTCGACCTTTCGCGGTGCCGGACCGCCGCGCGCGGCCTCGATCGCGTTGTCCAGCAGGTTTCCGACCACGGTGACCACGTCCTGGGCCGGCAGCCGGGTGTTCAGCGTTTCGTGGCCGAGATCGAGGGACAGTACGACGCCACGCTCCTGGGCCTGAGCCAGTTTCGCGAGCAGCAGCGAGGCGAGTACGGGGTCGCCGACCGTACCGACCACCCGGTCGGTCATCGCCTGCGCGAACTGCAACTCCGACACCGCGAACTCCCGTGCCCGTTCCGGTTTTCCGATCTCGATCAGGCTGACGACGGTGTGCAGCCGGTTCGACGCCTCATGATTCTGTGCCTGCAGGGATTCCGCCAAACTCCGTACCGCGTCCAGCTCGCCGAGGAGTCGTTGCAGCTCGGTGTGGTCCCGCAGGGTGACGATCCGGCCGCGTCCGGACGGTTGCTGGTTCACGACCACGACACCGCGCGCGCCGAGGTGCAGTTCGTCGTACGCGGTCCGGCCGGTCGCGAGCAGTTCCGCGAGGGGTGCGCCGAGGTGCAGTTCCTCGAGTGGGGTGCCCGGCGCGACCTCGCGAAGGCCGAGCAGGGTCAGCGCTTCGTCGTTCGCGAGCTGGACGCGGCCGTCCAGGTCGAGCAGGATCAGGCCTTCGCGGGCAGCGTGCAGTACGCCCTCGTAGAAGTCGAGCATCCGGGCCAGCGACTGCGTACCGATCCCGCGCGTCGCGCGGCGGACCCGCCAGGTGACGAGCGCGTTGCCGGCGATCGCGATGCCGAGCATCAGGCTGGCGATCCCGAGCATCGAGCGCAGGTCGAGCCGGACCAGCTCCCACCAGGTCGGCGCGGGCAGTCCGCTCGCGGCCGCGTCCCGCAGCGCCTGGGCCCGGGTCCGGCTGACCATGGTGATCCACGCCATCGCGATCAGTACGGTGACCGTGACGGTCTGCAGCCAGAACACCTGGCGGCGCAGCTCCCACGGTCGATGCTTCATGGCGAACAGTCTGCACGGCGAACGATATGAACGAAATGCTCACTTCTCCTGTGCGTCACGTCACAGTTACTGACCAGGCCCACCAAGTACCCCAAACACCCCTCCGCCCGGCCGATACAGGAGTCCCACCAATGTCGAGCCCGACCGAACCCCGCCCCACGCCGGTCCGCAACGACCGGACCCATTTCCTCTACATCGCCGTCATCGTCGCCGTGCTGCTCGGTATCGGTGTCGGGTTCCTGTTCCCGCACTTCGCGACCGAGCTGAAGCCGCTCGGTACCGGCTTCGTGAACCTGATCAAGATGCTGATCAGCCCGATCATCTTCTGCACGCTGGTGCTCGGTATCGGTTCGGTCCGGCAGGCCGCCAGCGTCGGCAAGGTCGGCGGTCTGGCGCTCGTCTACTTCCTGGTGATGTCGACGGTCGCGCTCGCCATCGGCCTGTTGGTCGGCAACCTGGTCCAGCCCGGCTCCGGCCTGAACCTGACCGACAAGCTCCGGGAGGCCGGCCAGAAGCAGGCCGCCGGCGCCCACGAGAGTACGAGCGACTTCATCATCGGGATCATCCCGAAGTCACTGCTCTCCTCGCTGACCGAGGGCGAGGTGCTGCAGACCGTACTGGTCGCGCTGCTCGTCGGCTTCGCGTTGCAGGCAATGGGTACGAAGGGCCAGCCGATCCTGACCGGGATCGCGCACATTCAGCGGCTGGTGTTCAAGATCCTGTCGATGATCATGTGGGTCGCGCCGGTCGGTGCGTTCGGCGCGATCGCGGCGGTCGTCGGCGCGACCGGTACGGATGCGCTGATCAGCCTCGGCAAGATCATGCTCGCCTTCTACCTGACCTGTCTGCTGTTCGTGGTCGTTGTCCTGGGCACCATTCTGCGGCTGGTCACGGGGCTGTCGATCTTCCAGCTGTTGCGGTACCTCGGCCGTGAGTTCCTGCTGATCGTGTCCAGTTCGTCGTCGGAGACCGCCCTGCCCCGGCTGATCGGAAAGATGGAACACCTCGGCGTCGACAAGTCGGTGGTCGGCATCACCGTACCGACCGGGTACTCGTTCAACCTGGACGGTACGGCGATCTATCTGACGATGGCGTCCTTGTTCATCGCGGAGGCGATGAACACGCCGTTCTCGCTCGGGCAGCAGGTGTCGCTGCTGCTGTTCATGATCGTCGCGTCGAAGGGCGCGGCCGGCGTCACCGGTGCCGGGCTGGCCACCCTGGCGGGCGGTCTGCAGTCGCACCGGCCGGAGCTGGTGGATGGTGTCGGCCTGATCGTCGGTATCGACCGGTTCATGTCGGAGGCCCGCGCGTTGACGAACTTCGCCGGCAATGCGGTGGCGACGCTGCTGGTCGGGCATTGGGTCGGCGAGTTCGACAAGGAACAGGCCCGGAAGGTGTTCGCGGGCAACGATCCGTTCGACGAGGTCGCCTTCGCCGCCGGTGACACCCACGGCAGCGAGCCCGCGCAGACCACCGCCCCGGCCGGCGCGGCCCACTAGCCACCTTCCCCCTCCAGGCGCTGCCCGCCGGGCCACAGACCGGCGGGCAGCGCTGTGCCGATCTACTTGCCGTGCAGGAGCTCTACCGCGGGGGCCAGGTCTTCCAGGAAGGTGGAGTTGACGGTGATGTAGGAGGTGCCGAACTCGTCGCGGCGGCGTTGCAGCTCGTCGGCCATCTGTTGCGGGGTGCCGCGGAGCATCATCAGCGAGTCGGTTGCCTCCAGTACGTCCGGGTCGACGCCGGCCGCCTGCTTGGTCCACGGGGGCAGCTCCCGCGTGCCGGCCGCGAACAGGTTCATCGCCAGTTCGATGTCGTCGGCGCGCGGACCGGCCAGTTCGCGCAGGTCGTGGACGAGTTGAGCGACCTCGGCCCGCGGCGTCAGCGCGTCCTTGGCGAGCGAGACGATGTCGGCCCGGGCCGCGGCGAGCGCGAGTGCTCGCGGGCCTCCGGCGGCGAGCATGATCGGCGTACGCTGCTCGCCGTCGAGCTTTACCAGGTGATCGAGCGTCTCCCGAACCTGGTCGCGACGTTCTCTTGGCGAACCCCACGGCAGTCCGAGCTCCGCGGTCTGCTGCTCCGCCACCGGCCGGCCGGTGCCGATACCGAAGTCGAACCGCCCGTCGGTGAGTACGGTCAGCGTGTGCGCCTCCCAGGCGGCGGCGCGGGGCGTACGCAGCGGGGCCGCCGCGACGAACGTACCGACCCTGATATCGGCGACCGCAGCGGCCATCGCCAGCGACGGGAACGGTGACGGCAGCTGCAGGCCGTCGGGCATCAGCACGGTCGTGTAGCCGAGGTCGGCCGCCTGCCGGACGGTCTTGGTCCATTCCGCGCCGGATCTCGGACTCCCGACAATGCCGAACCGGAATCGCCTGTCACTCATCATTCGTCCCCTCGGTCGTGTGTTGATTCCAGAGTGGCGGATTCGTGGCGTTGTCCACATCCCACGACGGGAGGCGTTCCACGTACGCCGGCCGACGTACTCTGGTGACATGTCACGCAACCGCAGCCCCCTGCTGGACCGGCCCGGTGCGGTCGAGGCCGACGGACTCGACGCCGGGGTCGCGGCGCACTACGGCTCCGACCTGCGCGAACAGCGCGCGCTGATCGACGGCAAGGCGTTCGCCGATCTGTCCCACCGCGACGTGGTCACGATCACCGGGCCGGACCGTTTGACCTGGTTGCACGCGCTGACCACGCAGTACTTCGAGGGTCTCAAACCTGGTACGTCGACGACCGCGCTGCTGCTCTCGCCGACCGGCCACGTCGAGCATGTGATGTACGGGGTGGACGACGGCGAAACGTTCTGGTTCCACACGGAGCCGGGTGCGGCCGAGGCGCTGATCGACTGGCTGCGGAAGATGGTCTTCATGTCGCGGGTCGAGATCGCTGACGTGACCGACGACTACGCGATCGTTTGGCGCTTCGGGGCGCCGAGCGGTGAGTACCTGACTCGTAGTGGCGCGGATTCGCTGGGCGGGTTTGAGGTGTTTCTGCCGCGGGCGGACCTAGCTGGGCTGGCGGGTCCGGCGGCGGGCGTCTGGGCGTACGAGGCGCTCCGGATCGAGGCCGGCGTGCCGCGGTTCGGGTTGGACAGCGACGAGCGGGCGATCCCGAACGAGTTGGGCTGGCTCGGGGTTGGGGTGCATTTGAACAAGGGGTGTTATCGCGGTCAGGAGACGGTGGCTCGCGTACACAACCTCGGCCGGCCGCCGCGTCGGTTGGTTCGGCTGCACTTGGACGGTTCGGTCGACCACCTGCCTGCGCACGGGTACGCCGTGCGGGTCGGCGACAAGCAGGTCGGCTTCATCGGGTCCGCGGCCCGCCACCACGAGCTCGGCCCGATCGCCCTCGCCGTCGTGAAGCGCAACGTCGACCCCAGCGCGACGCTGGAAGTAACCGCCGACGACCAGCCCACGGTCACCGCCACCCAAGAACTCCTGGTGGACCCCGAAGCTGGCCTACACGTCCGCGCCCGCCTGTAACCGGCCCGTGCCCACCGCCGGCACACCCGCACCACGCGCACCTGGCCGAAGGTGGGTCGGCGGGCGCCCCTGAACGCCCGCCGACGTGCCGCACCGGCCACCTGCGCCTGGGGCTGATGCGGTCCGTGAGTTGGACCCGCCCGCCCCCGCTATCCTCACGCCCGACGACCCAACTGTGACCTGTTTCACCGCGACTCCAGCCGCGGATGAGCTGCCCAGAATCATTCACGTCCGACGGTTTTGCACCTGTACAGTTCAGCCGTGACCGAACCTGTGATCCTGGCCGACGTCGTCCGCAACGGCTTCGTCGAAGGCCACCACCGCGGCTCCGTCGTGGTGACCGAGCCCGACGGCACCGTCAGCTGGTCCGCAGGCATCGTGGCGGAGCCGATGTTCCCCCGCTCCTCCAACAAGCCGATGCAGGCCCTGGCCATGCTCCGCCACGGCCTCCCCCTCGAAGCCAACTTACTGGCCCTCGCCGCCGCCTCCCACTCCGGCGAACAGTTCCACCTGGACGGCGTACGCGAGATCCTGGCGAAGGCGGACCTCGACGAGTCCGCGCTGCGTACGCCGGTCGCGTACCCGCTGGACGAGGATGCGCACGCGGCCTGGATCCGGGCGGATCGTGAACCGCGGCAGGTCGCGATGAATTGTTCCGGCAAGCACGCGGCGATGATTCTGACCAGTACGCTCAACGGCTGGCAGATCCACGATCCGGCGACCGAGAACGACCCGCAGGCGCGCTGGGGTGCCGACGATTACCGTTCGCCCGGTCATCCGTTGCAGCAGGCGATTCGTACTGCCGTCGAGGACACGGCCGGCGAGAAGGTCTCGTACGTCGCGGTGGACGGCTGTGGTGCCCCAATCTTCGCGATCAGTCTGGCCGGTCTGGCGCGGTCCTTCGGTCTGTTCGCGGCAGCGGCACCGGACACCGACGAGGGCCGGATCGCGGACGCGTTCCGCGCGCACCCGGAGTACGCCAGCGGGACCAGGCGCGACGAGGCGGACTTCATCCGCCAGGTCGACGGTCTGTTCTGCAAGGTCGGCGCGGAAGGCGTGTACGCGGCCGGGCTCGCCGACGGCAGGGGTATCGCGATCAAGGTCGAGGACGGTGATGGCAAGCGTGCCCGCGAGGTGGTTCTGGCCGCCACGCTGCGGCGCCTCGGGATCACGGGTGACGTGATCGACCGGCACATCAGCCTGCCGGTACTCGGCGGCGGCGTCCGCGTCGGCGAAACCCGCCCGAACCCCGAGCTCTTCGGCTGAACCCAACGCTTTCCGGAACTCTTCAGCCGCCTGGTGACGGTTTCTTTTCCGTAGAGCGCTACCTGGCCCGGAGGCGGTCGACCGCGGGGGACCGGATCGGGAGGGGCGTGGGCGGTGCCGGTAGCGCATAGGACGTGTACAGGCGGTGGCGGATTGCTTCCAGGGGGAAGGTTTCGGGGTAGATCGCCAGTTTTACGGTGATTCCTTCTAAGGTTGCTCTTAGCAACATTTCTTCGGTGGCCGGGTCGGGGGCGCCGCGGGCGGCGAAGATGTCGCGGAGGGTGTCTTCGACCTCGGTCAGGCGGGCGGTCTTGGCCTGTTCGACGCGGGCGAAGACGGCGTGGGTGGTGGGTTGCATCATCAGGGTGATGGCCAGGCGCTGGACCGGGAGCGTGGTGGCGGCGGCCAGCAGGGTGGCGTCGATGATGGCGGCGAGGCGTTCGTCGGGGGTGCCCTGGAGGGTGAGCAGGGCGGCGATGCCGTCGAGCCAGCGGTCCAGGAGTTCGGCAGCGAGTTGTTCCTTGGTGCCGAAGTAGTAGGCGACCAGGCCGCGGGAGACGCCGGCGGCGGCGGTGATGTCGGAGATCGACGCGGCCTCGTAGCCCTTGGCGGCGAAGGTTTCCAGCGCCGCGGTCAGGATGCGTTCCCGGGAACGTTCCCGTAATTCCTGGTTGACGGTGGCCGAACGCGGCACTGTCCCCTTCTTCCGGTCCTGGCCCCAAGCGCCGGGCAACCCCCATCGTGTGCCCGGCGCTTCGGGCTGACCCCCCGTTTTTCGGCCCCTCCCCAGGCGCCGTCTATAGACTGGACGTCCAGTCAACCAAAGTCAAAGGCCGTCCCGTTTTCTGGACACGGACGGTGACAGGTAAGATGACGGGGCTGCGCCCTGTGTCGAGTGGCACGTGAAACCAGCCGTAGCCACCGCCAGAACCCACTGACTGCTTGGAGCGCTTCCTCATGCCTGTCCGTAACGACCTGCGCAATGTCGCGATCGTGGCCCACGTCGACCACGGGAAGACCACTCTCGTCGACGCGATGCTGTGGCAGTCCGGCGCGTTCGGGGCCCACCAGCACGTCGACGAGCGTGCGATGGACTCCGGTGACCTGGAGCGTGAGAAGGGCATCACGATCCTGGCCAAGAACACCGCCGTCCGCCACAAGATGGCGAACGGCGAGCAGATGACGATCAACATCATCGACACCCCCGGCCACGCCGACTTCGGTGGTGAGGTCGAGCGCGGCCTGTCGATGGTGGACGCGATCGTGCTGCTGGTGGACGCCTCCGAGGGCCCGCTGCCGCAGACCCGGTTCGTGCTCCGCAAGGCGCTGGCCCGGAAGATGCCGGTGATCCTGGTGGTGAACAAGGTGGACCGGCCGGACGCCCGGATCGCCGAGGTGGTCGACGAGACGTACGAACTGTTCCTGGACCTGCTCGACCACGACGCGGACCAGAGCGCGCTGGATTTCCCGGTCGTGTACGCGTCCGCCCGGGCCGGCCGCGCTTCGCTGAACCAGCCGGCCGACGGCGGACTGCCGGACTCCGAGGACCTCGAGCCGCTGTTCGAGACCATCCTGAAGAACGTGCCCGCCCCGGAGTACACCGAGGACGCGCCGCTGCAGGCGCACGTCACGAACCTGGACGCGTCGCCGTTCCTCGGCCGGCTCGCCCTGGTCCGGGTGCACGAAGGCACGCTGAAGAAGGGCGCCCAGGTCGCCTGGTGCCGCCACGACGGCTCGATCCAGAAGGTGAAGATCACCGAGCTGCTGGTCACCGAGGCGCTCGAGCGAGTCCCCGGCGACTCGGCCGGCCCGGGTGACATCGTCGCGATCGCCGGTATCCCGGAGATCATGATCGGCGACACCCTGACCGACCCGGAGAACCCGAAGCCGCTGCCGCTGATCACGGTGGACGAGCCGGCCATCTCGATGACGATCGGTACCAACACCTCGCCGCTGGCCGGCCGGGTGAAGGGCACCAAGGTGACCGCGCGCCTGGTCAAGGACCGGCTGGACCGCGAGCTCGTCGGCAACGTGTCGCTGAAGGTGCTGCCGACCGAGCGTCCGGACGCGTGGGAGGTGCAGGGTCGTGGTGAGCTGGCGCTGGCCATCCTGGTCGAGCAGATGCGCCGCGAGGGGTACGAGCTGACCGTCGGCAAGCCGCAGGTGGTCACCCGCGAGATCGACGGCAAGCGGCACGAGCCGGTCGAGCGGCTGACCATCGACTGCCCGGAGGAGTACCTCGGGACCGTCACCCAGCTGCTCGCGGTCCGCAAGGGCCGGATGGAGCAGATGACCAACCACGGCACCGGCTGGGTCCGGATGGAGTTCCTGGTCCCGGCGCGTGGCCTGATCGGCTTCCGCACCGAGTTCCTCACCGACACCCGCGGTACCGGTATCGCGCACCACGTGTTCGAGGGGTACGAGCCGTGGTTCGGCGAGCTGCGTACGCGTCCGTCCGGCTCGCTGGTTTCGGACCGGGCCGGCGCCGCCACCTCGTACGCGATGATCAACCTGCAGGAGCGCGGCACCATGTTCGTGGAGCCGGCCACCGAGGTGTACGAGGGCATGATCATCGGTGAGAACTCGCGCTCCGACGACATGGACGTGAACATCACCAAGGAAAAGAAGATGACCAACGTCCGTTCGAACGCGGACGAGTTCGAGAAGCTGGTCCCGGCCCGGAAGCTCTCGCTGGAGCAGTCGCTGGAGTTCTGCCGCGAGGACGAGTGCGTCGAGGTCACCCCGGACGCGATCCGGATGCGCAAGGTCGCGCTGACCCAGATCGAGCGCGCCAAGCTGGGCCGTAAGTCCAAGAGCTGAGTACCAGGCCGGGCACCGGCCGTACCGCCGACAACTGAAACCGGAAGCGAGAGACACCGAACCATGCTGGACCGTGCGGTCATCGACGACCTGTTCCCGAGCGACCTGCCGGAGCCCGCGCACTGGGAGCAGCAGTATCCGCGGCGTGACCTGCCCGACGGCGCGAAGGTCACGCGGTTGGGTCCCTCGCCGACCGGTTTCATCCACATCGGCGGCATCTACGCGGCGATGATCGACCGGGACATCGCCACCCATTCCGGTGGCGTGTACCTGGTCCGGGTCGAGGACACCGACCAGTCCCGCGAGGTCGAGGGCGCACGGGAGCAGTTCGCGCGCGGGTTCGGGTACTTCGGCATCAACGCCGACGAGAGCGATGACCACGGGGCGTACGGGCCGTACTTGCAGTCGCGGCGTGAGCAGATCTACCTCACGTACGTCCGGCACCTGCTGCGGCAGGGCAAGGCGTACTTGTGCTTCGCGACCAAGGACGAGCTGGCCGACATCACCGCGCGGCAGCAGGCAGCGAAAGTACCGACCGGGTACTACGGCCGTTGGGCGCTGTGGCGCGACGCCGACCCGGCCGACGTGACGGCGAAGCTGGCCGCGGGTACGCCGTACGTGGTGCGGTTCCGCGCGCCCGATGACGCGGACGGGCAGCGGGCGCGGTTCGTGGACGCGATCCGGGGCCGGCTCGAGCACGAGGCGAACCGGAACGACGCGGTCATCCTGAAGGCGTCCGACCAGTCGCCGCGGCTGCCGACGTACCACTTCGCGCACGCGGTCGACGATCACCTGATGCGGATCAACCTGGTGATCCGCGGCGACGAGTGGATCTCCTCGGTTCCGCTGCACCAGCAGTTGTTCGCGGCGCTCGAGTTCGACCCGATCACGTACGCGCACATCGCGCCGCTGATGAAGCAGATCCCGGGCGGCAAGCGCAAGCTGTCGAAGCGCAAGGACCCTGAGGCGAGCGTCGACTTCTACATCGGCGCCGGGTACCCGGCCGCCGCGGTCCTGTACTACCTGCGTGGTCTGGCCAACGGCCGGCTGGCTGAAATGCCGCTCGAGACCGCGTTGGCGACACCGCTCGACCTGAGTCAGTGCGGCGTTGCCGGACCGCTCGTCGACCTGGTCAAGCTGGAGGACATCAGCGCCGACCACATCGCGACGCTGAGCGGTCCGCAGATCCTCGCGGCGGTACGGGAGTGGGCCACGGAGTACGACGCCGAGCTCGTACCCGTGCTGGACAAGGAGAACGAGCTCGCGCTGCGGGCGCTCGCGGTCGAGCGCGAAGGGGTCGACAACCCGCGCAAAGACCTGCGCAAGTGGTCGGACTTCCGGGCCGAGTACGGCTTCTTCTTCCCGGAGATCTTCGTACCGGTTGATGGTCCTACCGACGATCGCCTCGTGCCGCTGGGGGTCGCGCCGGAGGTCGTCACGGCCTTCGCGCGCGAGCTGGTCACCGGGTACGAGCACGGTGACGATTCGCAGGAGTGGTTCAACCAGATCAGGTCCCTGGCCGGTGCGCATGGTTTCGCGCCGAACGCCAAGGAGTACAAGAAGAACCCGGACGCGTACGTGGGCTCGATCCGGGAGGCGTCTCAGCTGGTTCGGGTCGCGATCACCGGGGCGACCCGCAGTCCGGACCTGCATGCGACCGCGCAGGCGCTCGGCGCGGCCGAGGTGCTGCGCCGGCTGCGCGCGCTGATCGGCCCGGAGCAGAACGGGTCCGACGGCAACAGCTAAGGGCACGAACCGGAAACGGTCGTCCGGCCGATGAGATACATCGCTCTGCTATGTGATACACCATTCTTCGGCCGGTCTCGGGGGCAAGAGGTTGTTTTAGAAGTTCCGGATCGTTACCAACCAGACGTTCAGTAGCGACGTCTGTCTTGTGGAAGCACTCTTTGGGGGAAGGACAAGGGAATCATGGGCATTCTGCGTAAGGTCTGCGCGACTCTGACGGCCGCCGCGTTCGTGGGCGTCGGGGCGCTTTCGGCGACCACATCTGCTGAGGCCGCGCCACAGGTCGTGGGGGCGGCGCAGAAAACGGCAACGGCTCCGGCACCGGTCGGCCAGCCGCCGCGGGCAGCCGCGGCGAAGAAGGCCACTCCGGCCTCGTCCACGAAGGCGACGATGGCCAAGTACCGGCTGGACAGCCGTTGTATGACGAAGGGCCGGGTCCTCTGCATCAACAAGAAGACCCGCAAGCTGGTGTACCTGGTGAACGGCAAGGCCGTTCAGGTGATGGACGTCCGGTTCGGCGCGATGAAGACGCCGACCCGCAACGGCTCCTTCAAGATCCAGCGCAAGTCGAAGAATCACGTCTCGACGCTGTACCACTCGAAGATGCCGTACGCGATGTTCTTCAGCGGCGGCCAGGCAGTGCACTACTCGTCGGACTTCCGCGCCCGCGGCTACAACGGCGCCTCGCACGGCTGCGTCAACGTTCGCGACAAGAACAAGATCGCCTGGGTGTTCGCCCGGGTGCGCGTCGGCGACAAGGTCCTCGTCTACAGCAAGTGAATCAGCTGATCACCGGCGGCCGGGGGCTCAACCCTCGGCCGCTGTTGCGTTCCCGCCACGCCTGGTAGAGCGTCCGGTACGCTGGGAAGTCAACTAATGGCGGGGTTGGGGCGTCCTACCAAGGTAGGTCTGGGGCGACGGAGGGGTGTCCGATGCGTGGGCTGTTTGTTCGGAAGCTGGTCGGTGGGCTGGTCGTCGGTGGCGTACTCGCGGGCCTGCTGACCGCAGGCACCAGCGCGGATGCTGCTCCGGCCGACGTGCAGGCGGTGCCGTTCGAGATCAGCGGTGAACTTCCGATCTACCCGAAGGCGCTCTGGAAGAACGGCTCCAGCGGCGCGAACGTACGCAAGGTCGAGGCCCGGCTCGTCCAGCTCAAACTGCTCGAGAAGCGCTACCTGGACGACGACTTCGGGACCATGACCCGGTCCGCGGTGAAGAAGTTCCAGAAGTCGAAGGACATCCCGCAGCTCGGGTACGTGGACCAGAACACCCTGGACCAGCTCGCCAAGGTCACCCACGAGCCGACCCAGACCGAGCTGTACCCGCCGGCGCCGGTGGTGGACGGCAAGAAGCTCGACGCGCGCTGCGCGACCGGGGTGGCGCTGTGCATCGACAAGAGCACCCGCAAACTCCGGTACGTGGTCGACGGCGTGGTGAAGATGCAACTGGACGTACGGTTCGGCGCCGTGAAGACCGCGACCCGCGAGGGGAGTTTCACGGTCGGCTGGAAGAGCCGGAACCACGTCTCCAAGCTGTACGACTCGAAGATGCCGTACGCGATGTTCTTCAGCGGCGGCCAGGCGGTGCACTACTCGTCGGACTTCGCCGCCCGCGGGTACAACGGCGCGTCGCACGGCTGCGTGAACGTCCGTGACCTGGGCAAGATCAAGGTCCTCTTCGACGAGGTACACGTCGGCGACAAGGTCATCGTCTACCGCTCGTAACCAGTTCGCCGCCCTCCCGAACCTCCCCGAACCGGTTTGGGGAGGCCTGCCCGCCCGAAAAGGACAGTTGTCCGCCCCGAACCGGTTTGGGGCGGTTTGTCTACAGCGGGCGGGGACCCCGGCGGCGGCGGATTCCGCCCCAGCCGCCCCGGCCCCGGCCGGTCGCGGCCCGCAGCGCCGGGCGGGCGTCGACCAGGTAGACCGCCGACGCGACGATGCCGATCAGGCCGAAGAAGCTGAGCCAGCCCTGGAAGAACTGACTGAGCGTGAACACGCCCAGGATCAGCACCCAGCCGGGCTTGGTGAGCTTGTCGGCGGCGATGAACACCGCCCGCGGCCGGAACGCCGCGTCCAGCAGGGCGACCAGTTTGAACCCGAGCAGCACCCACCAGATGACCGACAGCGGATCTGTGAACCCGGGGATCAGGCTCTGGAAGGTGATCATGTTACGAGCCTAGCCGACGGACCGGGCGGTCCACCTCTGCCGAGTGGCAGCTGTGGACCGCCCTTCACGCAAAGGTCAGTCACTCGTCACCGTGTGTGGTGACGGAAGTCAGTCGCCGACCTTGTCGGCGGCGGACTCGGCGGCCTTCGCGGCGGCCTTGGCAGTCTTGCGGGCGCTGGTCGCGGTCGCCTTCACGTTCCGGCTCGCGGTCTGGGCGGTCTTCTGGGCCGTCTTCTTGGCGGACGTCCGGGTCGCCTTCGCCTTGCTGACCGTGGTCTTCGCGGTGCCGACCAGGTCCTCGGTGGCCTGCTGGTGGCGAATCCGCTCGACCAGCTCCTTTCCACGGCCGGCCAGGTCCTCGTACGTCTCCTCGGCCTGGCCGAGCACGGTGGTGAAGCCGGCGGACGCGGTCTTCGGCAGCTCGCGCAGCCGGGCCGGAGCGGTCCGGGCGTCGGCGACGATCGCCTCGAAGCGCTTGGTCAGCTCGCCCTGCGCCTTGGTCAGCTCGGCCTGCAGCGTCTTCTGGTCGAGCTTCGCGAACCGGGCGGACACGTCCCCGGCGGTGGCGCGAACCTTCTCCACCGCGAGGTCGCCGGCGCCGGCGATCGCGTAGAACGGGGTAACGGGCGTACGGGTAGCCATCAGGCTTCTCCTCGGAGGGTTTTCAGCAGTGTGAGGTCAGTCGGACGTGTTCTCCCGGACGAACGACGCGTACACGTCCAGCAGGACGCGTTTCTGCCGCTCGTTCAGCGCGGGGTCGAGCAGGACGGCGTCGACCACGCCCCCGGAAGTACGCCCAGTTCCGTCCGGACTGTCTTCCGGATCGAGAATGCCGGCCCGTACGTAGAGGGTCTCCGCGGAGATCCGCAACGCCTTCGCGAGCTGCTGCAGTACGTCCGCCGACGGTTTCCGCAGGCCGCGCTCGATCTGACTGAGGTACGGGTTCGACACGCCGGCCAGGTCCGACAGCTGCCGCAACGACAGCTGCGCGTGCCGCCGCTGCTCGGCGAGGTACTCCCCGAGGGAGCCCACCGCCCCAGCCGCCTTGTCACTCAACCTGGCCATGACACCAGTCTGCTTGCACCTGCTTGCAATTGCAAGCACCCACCCCGTGACCCCGCTCACCAGCTCCGCCGGCCGGTGTCAGGACCTCCGTGTCAGGGCTGCCGGAAGACCTTGTGCTGCGCGGCCTGGGCGCGGGGGCGGACGGTGATGCGGTCCAGGTTGACGTGGGCGGGGCGGGTGGCGACGTACGTGACGATGTCCGCGATGTCGTCGGCGGTGAGGGGTTCGCGGACGCCCGCGTACACGGCGTCCGCCTTGGCCTGGTCGCCCTTGAAGCGGGTCAGGGCGAAGCCTTCGCTCTGCACCATGCCGGGGGCGATCTCGGTGACCCGGACCGGCTGGTCGTAGAGCTCCAGGCGGAGCGTGTCGACGACGGCCTTGGCGCCGTGCTTGGCCGCGACGTACCCGCCGCCGCCCTCGTACGCGACCTGGCCGGCGGTCGAACCCATCACGATGATGGTGCCCTGTCCGGCGATAAGGGCCGGAAGCAACGACTTTGTCACCGCGGCGACGGCGATCACGTTCACTTCGTACATCTGCCGCCAGGCGTCCAGGTCCGCCTCGGCGACGGGCTCCAGGCCGAAGGCGCCGCCGGCGTTGTTCAGCAGCACCTGCAGGTTGCCGCCGACGGCCGCGGTCAGGGCGGCGACGTCCTCGGCCGAGGTCACGTCGCACTGCACCGCGCGGCCGTCGATCTCCTTCGCCAGCGCCTCGATCCGGTCCAGCCGCCGGGCGGCGCAGATCACCTCGAAGCCGGCCCGGGCCAGGTGCCGCGCGGAGGCGGCCCCGATCCCGCTGCTGGCTCCGGTCACGACGGCAAGAGGACGCGCGCTCGAAGTCATGCTCCGAGTCTCTCAAACGTGCAGCTGCCCGGCCGGGCAGTCTCAGACTGCGCCCGACCGGGCTGCCTTGCACCTCAGGTCCGAGCTGGTCAGACGCCGACCGGCCGGCGAGTTTCCACCCGCTCGGTGGGTACGGGGGCCTGCCGCCGGGCGGTCGCGACGACGAGCGCCAATGCCGCGAGCGTGAGCGCGGTGAACCCACCCAACATCGTCCAGGTCTGCCCGTCCGGATGAATCAGCGACTGACCCCGGAACGCCTGCACCGTCACGGTCACCATCAACCCGGTGTACCCGAACGCGGCGACCCCGACCAGCCGGGTACGGACCCGCTCAGGACGCAGCCACTCGACCCGCGCGGCCAGCAGGCTCAGCGCGAGTACGGTGAACAGCAGCACCTGAATCGCGTGCAGACCGACGAAGTGCGGGATGCGCAGGTCGCCGCCGACCGTGCTCCAGTTCGTCAACGGCATTCCGGGACCGCCGGGCTCGACGCCGATGCCGTGACTGCCGGCCAGCGTGACCGGGTGGCCGGAAGCGTCGGACACCTGGTACTTGTCCTGGTTCGCGCCGACCAGGTAGAACGCCAGCGCCATGCCGGCCGTCGCGAGGGCGATCCCGGTCCGGATCGCGCGGTTCAGCGGTGCGTCGCCGATGCGCTGGAAGAGCAGCATGATCGCCACCACGAGGCTGGCGCCGAACAGTCCGAATACGCCGCTCGCGAAGATCTTCTGACCGACCTGGTTGAAGGTGTCGGTGTTGGTGTTGAAGTGGCTGAAGGTACCCCGGGCGCCCTGGATGGCGATGAAGCCGACGTCCACGATGCCGGTCAGCGCGAACACCGTGCCGGTCAACCAGCCGAGCCGTCGCGCCTTGCGCAGTTTGGACAGCAACCACGCGAGCGTGGCGCCGTAGATGACGAAGGAAATGCCGAACTTGAACGGCTTGAGCCAAACCGACTCGTTGAGAATCTCGCGGTGGTCGACCAGCAGCCCGACGCCGGCGGTCAGGACCAGACCGGCCATCGCCAGCACCATCAGCATCAACGGCCGGTGCCAGGACTTCACTTCTTCGAGGACTGTTCGCATGACTCAATGCTTTCGCCGGACGGCCGCCGGCACAGTGGGCCGAGTCCGCCAGTGCAGGTGGTGGTAGACCCACCCCGAGAACACTGCGGAGCTACCCTGACGAGGTGACCGAAACCGCCGCTGAGCGTCCGCTTCGGCGGGTCGCGATGATCAGCCTGCACACCTCGCCGCTGGATCAGCCGGGTACGGGCGACGCGGGCGGGATGAATGTCTACGTCGTCGAGCTGTCCAAACAGCTGGCCGGTCTGGGCATCGAGGTCGACGTGTTCACCCGGGCGACCGCGTCGGCGCTGCCGGCCCGGGTCGAGCTGCTGCCGGGCGTGACGGTACGCAACGTCGCCGCCGGCCCGTACGAGGGACTGACCAAGAACGAACTGCCGGCCCAGCTGTGTACGTTCGCCCGCGCCGTCCTTCGGGCCGAAGCGATCCACGAGCCCGGCTGGTACGACGTGATCCACTCGCACTACTGGTTGTCCGGCCAGGTCGGTCTGCTCGCCCGCGATCGTTGGGCGATCCCACTTGTTCACACGATGCACACGATGGCGAAGGTGAAGAACGCCAGCCTGGCCGAGGACGACGTACCCGAACCGCCGGCCCGCTTGCTCGGTGAGGAGCAGGTGGTGGAGTCCGCGGATCGGCTGCTGGCCAACACCGACGACGAGGCGCGCGAGCTGATCGACCTGTACGGCGCGCTGCCCGCGAAGGTCGGCGTGGTCAATCCGGGTGTGGATCTGGAGCTGTTCGGCCCCGGTGACCAGCGCGCCGCCCGTCAAGCAGCCGGGCTGCCGGCAGACGCCGTCGTACTCGCGTTCGTCGGCCGCATCCAGCCGTTGAAGGCGCCGGACCTGCTGATCCGGGCCGCGGCGCGGATGCTCGAACGCGACCCGGCGCTCCGGGACCGCCTGGTGGTGGCGATCATCGGCGGTCCGTCCGGCAACGGGATGGAGCATCCCGAATCGCACGCCGAGCTCGCGCGGGCGCTCGGGATCGGCGAGGTGACCCGGTTCGTGAAGCCGATGGAAAGGGCGCGGCTGGCCGACTGGTACCGGGCGGCGTCGGTGGTGTGCGTACCGTCGTACTCGGAGTCCTTCGGGCTGGTCGCGCTGGAGGCACAAGCCTGCGGTACGCCGGTGGTGGCCGCGGCGGTCGGCGGTCTGAGTACCGCGGTTCTGGACGGGCGAACCGGGTACCTGGTGCATGGTCACCGGGTCGACGACTTCGCCGACGCGCTGGCCCGGATCGCGACGGACACGGCCGTCCGCGAGAGCATGAGCCACGCGGCGGTCGAGCATGCACGGCGGTTCGGCTGGGAGCTGACCGCGCGGAAGACGCTGGCGGCGTACCGGACCGCCGCGGAGACGATGGCGGCGGAGATCGCGGCCGAGGTGGCCGGGTGAGAGTCATGGAGGTAGTTGGGTGAGAGTGCTGTGAGGGTCGCGGCGGCGGACGTGATCCGTCAGGTGCTGACCGAGAACGAGATCGAGTTCACCGAATCGGCGCCGGGCGCGTTCACCGCTGATCTGCCCGGTGAACGGAAGCTGAAGACGACCGTGACGCTGACGGTCGGGGCGCAGGCGGTGCAGGTGCACGCGTTCGTGGCCCGGCATCCGGACGAGAACCACGCCGCCGTGTACCGCTGGCTGCTGGAGCGGAACCTGAAGATGTACGGCGTCGCGTTCGCGGTCGACCATCTCGGCGACATCCACCTCGACGGCCGGGTGCCGCTGCACGCGATCACGCCGGCCGAGGTCGATCGGCTGCTCGGCGCGGTGCTGGAGTACGCGGACACGTCCTTCAACACCATCCTCGAACTCGGGTTCGCGTCCTCGATCCGCAAGGAGTACGAGTGGCGGTTGTCCCGCGGCGAATCGACCCGGAACCTGGACGCGTTCAAGGGCTGGCTGGAGCCTCGATAGAATCCCGCCATGACCTATCGCCTGATCCTGCTCCGCCACGGCCACAGCGACTGGAACGCCAAGAACCTGTTCACCGGCTGGGTCGACGTCGACCTGAACGCCCAGGGCGTCGAGGAGGCGCAGCGCGGTGGCGAGCTGCTCCGTGACCGCGACCTGCTGCCGGACGTCCTGCACACCTCGCTGCTGCGCCGCGCGATCCGGACCGCGAACATCGCCCTCGAGGTCGCCGAGCGGCAGTGGATCGACGTCCGCCGGTCCTGGCGGCTGAACGAGCGGCACTACGGCGCCCTGCAGGGCAAGGACAAGAAGCAGACCCTTGACGAGCTCGGCGAGGAGCAGTTCATGCTGTTCCGCCGCTCGTACGACACCCCGCCGCCGGCGATCGAGCGCGGTTCCGAGTACGACCAGGCCGGCGACCCGCGGTACGCCGGACTGCCGCCGGAGCTGCTGCCCGCGACCGAGTGCCTGAAGGACGTCGTCGAGCGGATGCTGCCGTACTGGTACGACGCGATCGTGCCGGATCTGCGGACCGGCAAGACCGTGCTGGTGACCGCGCACGGCAACTCGCTGCGCGCCCTGGTCAAGCACCTGGACAACCTGGACGAGAAGACCGTGGTCGGCCTGAACATCCCGACCGGCATCCCGCTGTACTACGAGCTGGACGAGGACTTCAACCCGGTCACGCCCGGCGGCGAGTACCTCGACCCGCAGGCCGCCAAGAACGCCATCGAGGCAGTCAAGAACCAGGGCCGCTGACCAAACCAAAACCGCACTGACGCTCCCGGCTTCGGCCGGGAGCGTTTTTTCGTGCCGGGCCGAGGTCTTGCCGGTGGGCGAATCGCGTCTTAATCTCTTATTTACGGGATATAGTTCCCGTATTTCGAAGATATCCGTATTCCACCGCTCTGGAGGACGGAATGATGCGACGTGCCCGGATCCTGTTACTGGCGTTCCTGCTGATCCCGATGGTGGTGGTGCCGCGGGCCGCGGCCGGGCCACCCATGGTGGGTCCGCCCTCGGCGGGTCCGCCCGATCAGGTGGCCAAGCGACCGTTCCTGTCCGCGATGGAGGGCGGGAACACGGTCGAGGCGAAGATTCGCGAGACCAGACCGCGGGCGGACGGCTTCCGCCACATCGATACGCCGGCCACGATCCGCCGGCTCCGGCAAATGCACGCGACCATGTACACGTTCGGGATCTGGGACAAGGCGACCGACTGGGACGACCTCCGGCTGGAGTTCGCGCCGGCGGCTGCGCGGGCCGGGATCGACATCATGGTGTACCTGGTGCCGCCGTCGGAGTGTTTCCGGAACCCGGTCCGGTACCTCGACGGGCGCTGCTCACGACCCTTCGACACCGACTACCTCCGCTGGGCGACCGAGCTCGCCAAGCTCTCGCTGACGTACCCGAACGTGAAGTCGTGGGGTATCGACGACTTCCTGGTCGGCTCGAACAGCACGCTGTTCACCAAGGAGTACCTCGGTCAGGTCCGGGCCGCGCAGGACGCGGTCAACCCACGGCTCAAGTGGTACGTGACGCTGTACTCCTGGGACATCACGCCCGCGACCGCCGACAAGATCAAGGGCGCTCTGGACGGCGTGATCTACCCGTACACCGGCTACGCGAACAGCTCGATCGACCCGACCTGGCTGGAACCACGGCTGGACGCCTCGCTCGACGTCCTGCGTCCAAGAGGCCTCAGCCTGGCGCTACTCGTGTACACCGGCCGCTTCCTCGACGGCATGATCCATCCGGACGAACGGTACGTGGCCGACGTACTGCGGCGCGCCACGCCGTACCTGGCCGATGGTCGCTTGGACGGCGTCATCGCGTACGGCGCCCCGGTGCGGATCGATCTGCAACAGCCGAGCTGGGACTACTGGGGACACACCGGAAACGGGCGGTTGAGTCTGAGCGTCGGCAACTTCACGCCGACCGTCGACGGAAGCTACGCCGCCGCATCGCAACAGATGATTGTCACCGGCAACGGACCGCGATCGATCACCTTCAAACAAAGAGATCCGGACGTCGGTGGCTTGCAGGGGTATCAGTTCAAACAGGTACTGGTCGACGACCAGGTGGTGTGGCAGAGCGATGTGGAGGTCGATCCGAAGGAGACCTGGGAGACGACAACGGTCGACCTGACCGCTGCGTTCCAGGGCAAGACCTCCGCCAAGGTCACGTTCCGGTTGTTCCATCAGCGCGGGGTCGGCTGGTGGCCGCTGGACTGGAGCATCGACGACGTCACGGGCCGTGGCGTGGTCGTACGCAACGGTGGCTTCGAGCGGGACCGGGACTGGACGCTGACCCGCAACCAGCCGACGATGCAGCCGTACATCGACATCTACTCGGTCGATCGCCCGGCGCGGATCTTCAACGCGATCGGCGCCGCGTACGCCCGGTACCAGCATCAGTCGTACTGGCCGGTGCAGGGGCCGCGCGCGAGTTCGGTACGGATCGAACCGGCCAACCGGGCGATGTACGGGAACGGGTGGCTCACATTCACGGTTCCGAACGGGCCGATCCCGGCGAACACCTGTGCCACCGCCAGCCAGCAGGTGCGGGTGAAACCGGGCCAGTCCCGGTACGAGGTGTCGTTCTGGCACGCGGATCCGGAACAGGCGCGGTTCGGCGAGATGTTCAAGCAGTTGTGGGTCGATGGGCAGCTGATCTGGAGCCGGGACGCCGGTGACTACTGGCCGTGGTTCTACATGAACGCGTCCGACCACCAGGGCGGGATCGATGTGACGGACCTGGTGAAGGGCAAGTCCTCGGTGTCGATCCAGTTCGGGATCTGTACCCGGCAGGCGGCCACCAGCCCCGGCCTGTTCGTCAACTTCGACCACATCGAAGGGATCAACCTCGACATCCACAACACCGGCTTCGAGAACCGGTCGGCCTGGACGCTGACCGCCGACAAACCGCTGACCGCGGCGATCGACATCGCCCGCTGAGCATCAGCAGAACAAACAGGCGCCCCCGGCAACCAATCGCCCGGGGCCGAGCCCGCCCCAAACCGGTTTGGGGCGGGCAACTGCCTGTTTTGGGCGGGTAGGCCTCCCCGAACCGGTTTGGGGCGGGCTCGGGCGGTGCGGATCGGGCGTCGGGCTCAGTGCGGTCAGTTGCCGTTCGGGTTCGGGGCCGAGGCGCCCGCGCCCGAGCCGGCCGCGGTGCCGCCGACGGCGACCGGGAGCTCACCGGTGACCAGGTAGACGACCCGGCGGGCCATCGCGACCGCGTGGTCGGAGATCCGCTCGTAGTAACGGCTCAGCAGCGCCATGTCGACCGCCACCTCGACGCCGTGCGGCCAGTCGGCGTCCATCATCAGCCGGAACTGGTTCGACCGGAGCTTGTCCATCTCGTCGTCGGTGGCCTCGAGCTTGCCGGCCGCCTCGACGTCGCGGGTGGCGATCACGTCACCGGCCGCGTCCACCATCTTGCCGGCCACCGACCCCATCGACTCGATCACGTCGTGCAGCTCGGTCGGGATCGCCGGGGCCGGGTAGCGCATCCGGGCGATCTTCGACACGTGCGCGGCCAGGTCGCCCATCCGCTCCAGGTCGGCCACCATCCGCAGCCCGGCGACCAGCATCCGCAGCTCGTTGGCGACCGGCGACTGCCGGGCCATCAGCTCGAAGACCTTCTCCTCGACACCCTCGCCGGCGGCATCGAGCTGGATGTCGGCCGCGATGACCTCTTCGGCCTTGCGGATGTCCGCCTCCAGCAGCGCCGCCGTGGAGCGGCGTACGGCGGTGGACACCGTCCGCGTCATCCGTTCCAGCTCGGCGAGGATGTCGTCGAGCTGCTCGTGGTAGCTGTCACGCATGGTGTTCGAATCCGATCTGTGGTGTCCGGTGCCGGGCGGGGCACCAGCACGGTACCCGCCCTGCGGTGACCGTATGCCGTCGAGGTTGCCGATCGGCGACGAGTGGTGAACGCCCGATGAACAGTTGAGACGCGTCCCGGTCATCCGGTGCTCATTCGGTCTTTCCCTGCTGGTTGCCCGCGTAGCATCGATGCCGTGGACCCCACGCTGGCTGCGGTGCTGGGCGGCGTCATCGGCGCGGCCCTGGCCCTGCTTTCGCTCGGCGCGATGATGCTGTCCGAGCGGGCCCAGCGCAAGATCCCGGAGTCCCCGGAGCCGGCGGTTCCGTCCGGCGTCGCGACCGTACTGTCGGTGCTGCGGTCGTCGGCGGTGGTGATGGGCCCGGAGGACCAGGTGCTGCAGGCCAGCGCGCCGGCGCACGTACTGGGTATCGTCCGCGGTGAGCGGCTGGTGGTCGAGGACATCCTGATCATGGTCCGCCAGGTCCGCCGGGACGGTGAGATCCGCCAGCAGGACCTGGAGATCGTCCGTGGCCGGCTCGGCGCCACCCAGTACGTCAGCGCCCGGGTCGCGCCGCTGGGCAGCCAGCTGGTGCTCGTACTGGTCGAGGACCGGACCCGGGAGCGCCGCCTGGACGCGATCCGGCGGGACTTCACCGTCAACGTCAGCCACGAGCTGAAGACCCCGGTCGGCGCGCTGATCCTGCTCGCCGACGCGGTCTCCGAGGCGTCCGACGACCCGGAGGCGGTGCAGCGGTTCTCGGACCGGATGCGGGTCGAGGCGTCCCGGCTGAGCCGGCTGGTCAAGGAGATCATCGAGCTGTCCCGGCTGCAGGGCGACGACCCGCTGGAGAACCCCGGCCCGGTCGACATCAACGCGGTGATCGAGACCGCGGTGGACCGCTGCCGGATCGACGCCGAGGACCGCGACATCAAGATCGTGGTCAAGACCGAGCCGGAGCTCGAGGTGCTGGGCAGCCAGGACCAGCTGGCGATGGCGATCGGCAACCTGGTCGAGAACGCGATCAACTACAGCCCCGACGGCACCCGGGTCGCGGTCGCCGCGCACCCGATCGGCGACCTGGTCGAGGTGACCGTCTCCGACCAGGGCGTCGGCATCCCGAGCGGTGACCTGGAGCGGATCTTCGAGCGGTTCTACCGGGTCGACCGGGCCCGCAGCCGGGAGACCGGCGGCACCGGCCTCGGCCTGTCGATCGTCAAGCACATCGCCTCCATCCACGGTGGCGACGTACGGGTCTGGAGTGTCGAGGGCCAGGGCTCGACCTTCACCGTGAGACTCCCGTTGCGGTTCGAACCCGCGCCGGGCCAGACCGGCTCCACCAGCCAGGAGGAGACGGCCGTAAACCTGACGCCTACCCCGTCAGGCAGGCAGCCTGCATCGCAGGATCCTTCGCAGCGGCGGCGCCCAGGCGGGCACCTCGCCGCGTTGGAGGAGGAGCCACGATGAAACCCGCATCGAGGCACCTCCTCCGCCTTGCGATGCACCCGCCTGGACACCGCCGCTACTGAAGCATCCTGCGATGCAGGCTGCTGGATTGCAAAGGAGACAGCTTCGTGACCCGAGTGCTGGTCGTCGAAGACGAAGAGAGCTACAGCGACGCGCTGTCGTACGTGCTGCGCAAGGAAGGTTTCGAGGTCGCCGTCGCGGAGACCGGGCCGGACGCGCTGGACGAGTACGACCGCGCCGGTGCGGACATCGTCCTGCTCGACCTGATGCTGCCGGGCCTGTCCGGTACGGAGGTCTGCCGGGCGTTGCGCAGCCGGGGCAACGTACCGGTGATCATCGTCAGCGCCAAGGACACCGAGGTGGACAAGGTGGTCGGGCTCGAACTGGGCGCGGACGACTACGTCACCAAGCCGTACAGTCCGCGGGAGCTGCTGGCCCGCGTACGCGCCGTGCTCCGCCGGGGGCAGGACGTCGAGCTGCTGCCGGACACCCTGGAGGCGGGGCCGGTCCGGATGGACGTCGAGCGGCACGTGGTGACCGTCGCGGGGACCGAGATCCGGTTGCCGCTGAAGGAGTTCGAGCTGCTCGAGATGCTGCTCCGGAACACCGGCCGGGTGCTCACGCGCGGCCAGCTGATCGACCGGATCTGGGGCGCCGACTACGTGGGCGACACCAAGACCCTGGACGTGCACGTGAAGCGGCTCCGTTCCAAGCTGGAGAAGGACCCGTCGAACCCGGCGCATCTGGTCACGGTGCGTGGTCTGGGGTACAAGTTCGAGTCCTGACTCACATCCGGGCAGGTCGCGACGGCCGCTCGGGTTAGCTTAGGCTCTCCTTAGTTGAGGCAATCGTCTGAGGAGAGTTCACCATGTCCTGGTCCCGTCCGAAGGTCGTCAGCGCGGTCACCGCCGTGCTGCTCGCCACGACCACACTGGCCGCCTGCGGCAGCGACGGCAAGGAGTCCGCCGGCCCGGCGGACGCATCGTCGTCGGGGTTCCCGGTCACCCTGAAGAACACGTTCGGCGATACCACCATCACCAAGAAGCCGGAGCGGATCGTCACGCTCGGCTGGAACGCGCAGGACGTGGTCTACGCGCTCGGCGAGACCCCGGTCGCGATCCCGAAGGTCACCTACGGGCAGACCGCCGACGGTGTCACCGCCTGGGACGCCGCGAAGTTCGACAAGACCAAGACGACGCTGCTCGACACCGGCGACAAGTACCCGTTCGAGAAGATCGCCGCGCTGAACCCGGACGTCATCCTGGCACCGTACGAAGGCTTCGACGCGGCCACGTACAAGACGCTCAGCGACATCGCGCCGACGGTCGCGTACCCGGGCGCGCCGTGGCAGACCACCTGGCAGGACCAGACCCTGCTCGTCGGCGAGGCGCTCGGCAAGAAGGCCGACGCCGAGAAGCTGATCACCGGCATCCAGGACAAGATCAAGCAGGTCGCCGCCGAGCACCCGGAATTCAAGGGCAAGACCGTCACGGTCGGCTCGTTCGGCGCCGAGAACTACATCTACATGCCGGGCGATCCGCGGGTACGGATCCTGAACGAGATGGGCTTCAAGAACGCGCCCGGCGTCGACGCGCTGGAGAAGACGAACACCAAGAAGGAGTTCTCGCTGACGATCAGCAAGGAGAAGGTCGCGGACGTCGACGCGGACGTACTGATCGCGTACGTGGACGGGATCGGTACGCGGAAGTTCTTGTCCGACCCGGTCTACTCCTCGCTGCACGCGGTCAAGAGCGGCGGCGCGTACGCCCTGCAGGACCAGCAGGTGATCTCCGGGATGAGCGCGGTCAGCGTACTGAGCGTGCCCTGGGTCCTCGACAAGATGCTCCCCGGCCTGACCAAGGCCGCCGCGGCCGCGAAGAACTAACCCTGCACTTCAAGGGGTGCCCCCTGAAGTGTGAACTGCTCCCCAGAAGTTGGACTGAGAAATTCAGTTCTGATTCTGGGGAGTGGTTGTATGCGTGGTGGTAGTTCGTTGTCTGAGGAGCAGCGGTGTGAGGCGGTAGCGTTGTTCGAGGCTGGCTGGGGCCGGCAGGCGGTCGCGGTGCGGCTGAGTGGGAGTGCTTCAGCGGTGAACCGGTTGTACGACCGGTGGCGTGTTCGAGGTACGGGAGCGTTGGTGGCGATGCCGGGGAAACGGGTCTTCTCGTTCGAGGTCAAGCGCGAGGTGGTCCGGCGGTTTCTCGCGGGCGAGACGAAGGTCGCGCTCGCGCGGGAGTTCGAGTTGTCGTCGCCGAAATTGATCGAGAACTGGGCCCGTAAGTACCGCGACGAGGGTGATGACGGGTTGCGCCCGAAACGTCCGGGCCGCCCACCGGGTGCCGGTGGTGGTGATCGTGGCCGGTCTGCGGGTGAATTGGGTGAGGTGAGTGAGTTGGAGCGGTTGCGTCGCGAGAACGAGCGGCTGCGGGCCGAAAACGCCTACCTGGGAAAATTGCGTGCCTTGAGAGCCCAGCAACGACGCTGAAGGCCCAGGCCGTCACCGCTCTCAAGGCTGACCACCGCCTCGAGGTATTGCTGGAGGTTGCTGGTCTGGCCCGGTCGACGTTCTTCTACCACCAGGCCCGCCTCGCCTCGCCGGACCCACGCGCCGCCCTGAAGACCGCCATCCGGGAAGTGTTCGAGAACAACAAAGGCCGTTACGGGCATCGTCGCGTCCACCGCGAACTGGTGACCGCCGGCTGGCGGGTCGCGAAGAAGACCGTCCTGGCGCTGATGCGGCGCCTCGGGCTGGTCTGCCTGGTCCGGCGCCGCCGCCGCTACAACTCGTTCAAAGGCCAGACCAGCACGACCGGCGCGACTGGCAAGACCGCACCGAACCTGCTGGCCCGTGACTTCACCGCCACCGCTCCGAACCGCAAGTGGGTCACCGATGTGACCGAGTTCGCCATCGCCGGCCGCAAGCTCTACCTGTCGCCGGTCATGGACCTGTTCGACCGCCAGATCATCGCCTACACAACCAGCGACTCACCTAACCTGCAACTCACCAACTCCAGCCTGCAACAAGCACTCACCACCCAGCGCCCCAGCCCCGGCCTGCTGGTCCACTCCGACCAAGGCTTCCAATACCAGCACCACTCCTGGCAGGCCCTACTCACCACCGCCCGCGCGACCCAGTCGATGTCCCGCAAAGCCAACTGCTACGACAACGCCATCATCGAGAACTTCTTCGGACACCTCAAAGAAGAACTCTTCCACCACACCACCTTCACCAGCGCCGACGCGTTCACCACCGCACTCGCCGACTACATCCACTGGTACAACAACCACCGCACCTCAACAACACTCAAGGGCCTGAGCCCAGTGCAATACCGCACCCAGACCCTCACGGCATAGGCTCCCTACCCAGCCAGTCCAACTTTCGGGGACCAGTTCAGTGCAGGGTTGCCCCCTCGGAATTCGAGGGGGCATGGGGTCAATTGAGGGGGCAAGCTCCGGCCGGCCGGAGCGCAACCCCTAGCCGGCCGGTAGCGGGGTGGGGGAGTAGTGGTCGTCCGTCAGGACGGGGACGTAGGCGGAGATGGGGGCGGCCTGGCCGAAGGTGATGGTCACGTTGACCATCTGGCCGGGCTTGGCGCCGGTCACGGTGATCGCCGGTCCGTTGTTCTCGGCGCCGGGGGACGAGGCCGAGGGGGTCTCGGTCGCCGCGGGGCTGGTCGGGGTCGACGGAGCGCCGGACGTCTTCGGGGTGGCCGGTGTCGACGGGGCGCCGGACGTCGCCGGGGTGCTCGGGGTGGCCGGCTGGGTGGTGGCGGTCCCGGCGGCCTCGGCGGCGGTGGTGCCGGCGAGCAGCAGGGCGGCGCTCGGCTGCAGCTCGATCGGGCCCTTGATGCCGGCGAAGGTGACCTCGCCGGGCTGCCAGCCGCCGCTCTGTCCGTCCTGCGTACCGGCCGCGGCCTGGGCGATGCCGACCAGCGTGTCGGCGTTGTCCCCGTCGTTCACGATCACGCCGTGCAGCTCGCCCTTGCCCTGGGCGTCGGCCAGGACCAGCAGGTTCCGGAGCTTGAGCTGACCGGACTCGAGGTTGGTGCCCTCGGCGGCCTGGTACGGCTGCAGGGTCGGCGCATTGAAGCTCGCGCTGCACGCTCCCAGCGCGAGACTGAGAGTGGCGGCGGCACCAGCCAGCGCGGCGCGCCGGGCGAACCGCGAGGACAACGTGATCGGCACTGGAATCCCTCTCGTGCAAAGCTGATTCGGCAACTGCGAACACCGTCGGGCAGCGGCCTCCGGCGCCCCACAGCGTAGCCCGCGGCGAACCCGGGCCGGACGCCGGGATGCCACCGGCGCCGTCCGGTGCGATCCTCGAAGCGATGTCCAGGGCAACGGTGTACGCGCGCACGAGGCACGGCACCGAGCGTTTGTCAAGGCACGAAGTGGGCCCTGACCAGCGCAAACGCCCCGACCGGACCATCCGTCACGTGGTAGTATGGATCTCGGAAAGGGGCACTTCACACATGACTTTCACAGTCGGCGAGACGGTTGTTTACCCCAATCACGGAGCGGCCGTCATCGAGGACATCGAGACCCGTCAGATCAAAGGTGAGGACAAGACCTACCTGGTCTTGAGGATCGTCGCTCAGAACGACCTGGTCGTTCGGGTTCCCGCGTGCAACCTCGATCTTGTCGGCGTGCGTGACGTCGTGGATCAGGCCGGCCTGGAGCGCGTCTTCGACGTGCTGCGCGCACCGCACACGGAGGAGCCGACCAACTGGTCGCGACGCTACAAGGCGAACCTCGAAAAACTGCACTCCGGTGACGTGCTGAAGGTGGCAGAGGTCGTTCGCGACCTGTGGCGCCGTGAGCGTGACCGTGGACTGTCCGCCGGTGAGAAGCGGATGCTGGCGAAGGCTCGCCAGATCCTGGTCTCCGAGCTGGCCCTGGCCGAGCACACCAACGAGGACAAGGCGGAAGCCATCCTTGACGAGGTTCTCGCCTCCTGACTTCGGGCGAACCTGTCCGAAGTAACCCAGCATGAGTAGCGCGGTCGTGATTCCCGCGGCCGGGCTCGGGCTGCGGCTGGGTGGTGAGACACCAAAAGCATTTCGAGAGGTCGGTGGCGATTCGCTGCTGGTTCACGCGGTGCGTGGACTGCGGGCAGCGTCCGCCGCCGACCTCGTCTGTTTCGTGGTCGCGGTGCCGCCCGGTTCCGAGGAGACGGTCGGCAAAGAACTGGCGCCGTACGTCGGGGACGCCCGGCTGCTCGTCGTCGCCGGTGGCGCGGAGCGACCTGCTTCGGTACGAGCCGCGCTGGACGTGGTTCCGGTCGACGGGATCGACTGCATCCTGGTGCACGACGCGGCGCGCGCGTTCGTACCTGCCGAGGTGATCGAGCGGGTGTTCGCGACGGTCCGGGCCGGTGCTGATGCGGTCGTGCCGGTGGTGCCGGTGACCGACACGATCAAGGTGGTCGGTCCGCACGGCGAGGTGGTCGACACGCCGGATCGGTCGACGCTGGTTGCCGTGCAGACGCCGCAGGGGTTCAGTCCTGAGGTGCTGCGGCGCGCGCATGCCGCTGGTGCCGATGCGGCGGTGACCGATGACGCGATGATGTGCGAGCGGCTCGGCGTGACGGTGCAGACGGTCGAGGGTTCGCCGGACGCGTTCAAGGTGACCCGGCCACAGGATCTTGTCCTGGCGGAGGCGCTGCTGGCCCGCCGCGAGCGGGAGCAACTGGGCGGGCAGCCGAACGCCGGCACCGGACCGGCAGCTGCGCCTGAAAGGGAAGAGCGAGTGATCGGTCAGCCAAGCGGGTGGCCGGGTGACGGGTCGGGCGGAGGACAGGCCGGGTGAAGGTTCCACGGGTTGGCAACGGGGTCGACGTGCACCCGTTGGAAGCAGGCCGCCCGATGTGGCTGGCTGGTTTGCATTGGCCGGAGGAGCAGTCGGGGCCGTCGGGGCATTCGGACGGTGATGTCGCGGCGCATGCGATCTGTGACGCGTTGCTGAGCGCGGCCAGGTTGGGTGATCTCGGGTCGAACTTCGGGACCGCCGAGCCGGAGTGGGCCGGCGCGTCGGGTGCCGCGTTGCTGGCGGAGGCGGCGCGCCGAGTACGCGCCGCCGGGTTCGAGATCGGGAACGTGTCGGTGCAGATCGTCGCCAACCGGCCGCGGTTCGCCGCCCGCCGCGAGGAAGCGGAGAAGGCACTCGCCGCGGCTTGCGGCGCGGATGTGTCCGTCAGCGCGACGACGACCGATGGTCTCGGCTTGACCGGCCGAGGCGAAGGCATCGCAGCCTTCGCGACTGCTCTCATCTACTGATCCACCTTCCACAGGATGCGGGAGGGGGCGAGCGGGTCTTGCTGATCCGCAAGTCCCTCCACCTGCACCGGATCGGGGGAGAAGCGGGCGGCTCTGGGGTCCAGTTCTGTGCCCGTGGGGTGGGTTAGCGGCGCGTACAGGTCTGGGCGGCGGCCGCGGAGCCAGCGGCGGCCGGTCGAGAGGGGGACCAGGTCGAGGTCCAGGTCGGCGGTCACGACCGACTCGGCTGGTACGGGCGTCTCGGCCACGATCCGGCCGTACGGGTCGAGGATCATCGCGTTCCCCGTCCGTACCTCGTCGTCATCCCGCCCGACACCATTGCTGAACAGGACGAACAGACCGTTGTCGTGCGCCCGCGCCGGCAGCCACCGCATCAGCCAGCCGCGCCCGTTCGGCCCGTTGAACGCCTCCTCAACGCCCGCCGGATCGGTCTCCCGGTTCTCCCAGACCGGCAGCGGGATCGGCTTCATCCCGTACGGACTGCGCGACTTCGTTCCGCCGGTCTGATGCGGCGCGATCAGCACCGTCGCCCCGAGCAACGCGGTGATCCGGACGTTCTCGACCAGGTTGTTGTCCCAGCAGATCAGCACCCCGGCCCGGAACCCCCACGGCGTGTCGAACACCGTGTACGTGGAGCCGCTCGCGATCGCCTCGTGTTCGAACGCATGCAGCTTCCGGTGGACGTGTACCTGACCGTCCGGCAAGCACACCGCGTACGAGTTGAACAACGTACCGCCGGACTCCTCCAGAAAACCGGCCCCGATCCCGGCGCCGAGCTTCTGAGCCAGTGCGAGGACCTGGCCGATCAGCGGCCCATCGGCCGGCGAGGCGAGTTCGTGCAGCCGCGCGGCGGTGTGCCGGCGCAGGTGCCAGTACCCGAGCAGGCACAGCTCCGGGAACACCACCAGGCGCGCACCGTCGCCGACCGCCTCGCGGGCCAGCCGCTCGACGGTGCGAAGGTTCGCCGCGGTGTCATCAGGGGTCGCTTCGAACTGGACGACGGCGGCGCGAAAGGACGTCATGGGCCCATGAAAACTCTGGGGCATCCATGGCGTCCAATAGTTGTTTGCTCAGCTTCCATATCCTGAGGTTATGGATCTTCGATTGCTCCGGGCGTACGTCACGGTGGCGCGGCTGGGCAACTTCGGTGCCGCCGCGGCGGAGCTGTCGACGAGTCAGCCGGCGCTCACCAAGCAGATCCAGGTGCTGGAGCGACGGGTCGGTGCGGTCCTGTTCGACCGAGGCCGGCACGGTGCCCGGCTGACCCCGGCCGGTGAGCTGCTGCTCCCGGACGCGCTGGAGCTGCTGGAGCGGTCCGAGGCCTTCGACCGGCGTGCCGATCAGGTCGCGTCCGGCGCCGAGGGATCCTTGGCGATCGGGTTCGGGCTGTCCGGGATCGAGCTGGCGCCGCGGGCTGTGGCGGTGTTCCGGAGCCGGTGGCCGGGGGTGACGGTCTCGCTCGAAGACCTGCCGTCGGCGGTGCAGTTCGAGCGGCTGCTGACCGGGGGCTTGCAGATCGGGTTCGTCCGGCTGCCGGTGCCGGCCGGTCTCGAGCACCACCGGCTGCGGCGCGATCGGCTGTCACTCGCGGTGCCGGCCGCGCAGCGCGTCCCCCGCGACCTGGCGCGCTGGATCGACGCGCGCCCGCTGGTGCGGTTGACCCCGGCCCGGGGCCCCGGGCTGACTGCCCAGATCGACAGCCTGTACGCGGAGCTTGGTTGCCGTCCGCAAGTACTCCAGGAGTCCGGGGACCTGCAGACGGTACTGGCGCTGGTCGCCGCCGGCGTGGCACCGGCCGTCGTACCCTCAACAGCGGAACGGATCGCACCACCCGAGGTCCGCCTGGTCCCGCTACCCGGCCGCGCCGCGACCTGGTGGACAGGCGTCGCCTGGTCCACCCGCACGCCGCTCACCGAACGCTTCGTCAAAGCCGCCGCCGAGGTCGCCCGAGCCGCGCGCACCGAGCCGCGAACAGGTAACGGCTAGCGGCCCGAGAACGGCCGTGGATTCATCGCCGGTTTGACCTGGCCGCCCAGCTTCCGGCGGTGCAGAGGGGCCGCGATCACGATGGCCGTCGCGCCGAGCAGGCACAGGATGCCCGCGATCAGATCGATGCGTACGTGGGCCTGCCCGACGAACTGTGCTCGCAGCAGCCCATGCGGGTCCACGATGACCTGCAACTTCCCAGCGGGGAATTGACGCAGCCCCTGCACGGTGAACGGATAGCTGTGCCCGTTCGGGCAGTCCGCGGTGAATTCCGAGACGCCGTACGACTTGTAGTCGCGGATCGTGCAAGTCAACGTCTGACCGACTCGCGACAGCCCGACCGGTGTAGGAGTCATCACGAACGGCACCGCAGCCAAGCCACTCGCGACCGCACCGAGGTACGTGTAGTACCCGCCGCCGAGAATCGCGATGCCGACACAGAAGAACCCGACCCCAAGCACCATCACCAGACAGGCAAACAGGGTCGAATGCGGCGGGAACGTGTACAGCACGCCCGCGAGCAGGAAGAGCACCGCACCGAGAGCGATGTAGCGCCACATCGGCCCGTGCGGCGACCCGCGCCGCCGGAGCGGCTTCCCGGCGACGATCACGATCGCGAGGATCGCGGCGACCCCGAGGAAGAACACCAGTGGTGCGTACTTCATCAGCGTTTCCTGGGCAGTGGCGGTAGCTCGTAGGAGTCCAGCCAGGCTCCGAACAGGCGCCCGAGCGCATCCTCGTCCGGACTGAATGTTGCCGCCAGGGCGATGAATTCGGCGGTGGTGACCGAGCCGTGGCGGTGGGTTCTGGTCCACGTACGCAGCAAGTTGAAGAATGCCTCGTCGCCGAGGTGCTTGCGGAGTACGTGCAATGTGATCGCACCGCGCTTGTACAAGCGGTCGTCGAACATCAGCTCCGGACCGGGATCGGCCAGCAGCAGATCTTGTGGAAGGCCCTTCAGCCGCGAGTGTGCCTTCGAGACCTGCTGGTCGGCGGACAGACCGCCCGACTCCTCCGACCACAACCACTCGGCGTAGCAGGCGAAACCCTCGTTCAGCCAGATGTGCTGCCAGCTCGACGGGGTCAGGCTGTTCCCGAACCACTGGTGCGCCAGCTCGTGCGCCACCAGCCGCTCGGACCCGTTCCGGCCGTCCACGTGGTTGCTGCCGAACACCGAGATGCCCTGCGCCTCCAGCGGAATCTCCAGCGGATCGTCCGTCACCACGACCGTGTACCCACCGAACGGGTACGGCCCGAACTGCCGGCAGAACAGCTTCATCATGTCCTGCTGCCGCGCGAAGTCGTGCCGGAACTCCCGCACCTGCCGGCCGGGCAGTACACCCCGGATCGTCACCGGCGAGGTCGCCAGTTGCACCTCGTCGTACGGCCCGATCTGGACCGTCGCCAGGTACGTGGCCATCGGCGCCGCCTGATCGAACACCCAGGTGGTCCGGCTCGCTTTCACCCGGCGCGACACGAGCCGCCCGTTCGCGACCACCCGATACGGCGAGTCGGTCGTGATCGCGATCCGGTAATGCGCCTTGTCGCCGGGGTGGTCGTTGCACGGGAACCACGTGGCCGCGCCACTCGGCTGACTCGCGACGATCACGCCCTCGGTCAGTTCCTCCCAGCCGAGCTCGCCCCACGGGCTGTCCTCGGGCTTCGGATTGCCGCCGTACTGGATGTCGACCGAGAACTCGGAGCCGTCCGCGATGTTCGCGGTGATGTACAGCTTGCCGGACCGCTGCGTGTACCGCTGCGGGCGGCGGCCGTTCACCGTCACCTTCGACACCCGCAGACCGGACAGGTCGAAGCTGAACCGGGACAGCGCCTGGCCGGCGACGGCAGTGATCGTCGCTTTGCCGTTCAGCCGGTTGCTGTTGACCCGGTAGTCGAGCTCGAGGTCGTACGACTCGACCTTGTAACCGGCGTTTCCATGGGTCGGCACATACGGATCAACCATCAGCCCTGCCACGGTGCCCTGTCTTGCCAGGGTGCGATGGGGTTTCCCGCCCACCGCGTCCCCGCCGGAACACCTTCGCCACGCATCACCAGAGACACCGGGCCGATGGTAGCCCCCGCGCCGAGGCCGGCGGCCGGTAGGACGATGCCGTGAGGCCCGAGGGTCGCTCCGGGGCCGAAGGTGACTGTGTTCATGGAGAGAACTCGATCATGAAAAAGGTGCGTCTGCAGCACGCAACCGCGATTCACCGTGGCACCGTCGCCCAGGGTGATCAGATCCGCCTCCGGCAGCCAGTACGTCTCGCACCAGACGCCCTTGCCGATCTTGGCGCCGAGTGAGCGCAACCAGAGCGCGAGCACCGGCGTCCCGGCGGCCGCGTTCGCGAACCAGGGCGCGGCGACCAGCTCGACGAAGCTGTCGACGACCTCGTTGCGCCAGACGAACGAACTCCACAGCGGGTACTCGACCGCGCGCGTCCTACCGACGATCAGCCATTTCGCGACTGTCGCCATCCCGCCCGCGACCGCGCCGGCGGCCAGGATCACCGCGCCGGACAGCAGTACGGTCAGCCAGGGACCGAGCCAGATGTCGAGTGCCTGCAGCGCGAACAGGACGCCGAGCGCGATCAGCACCGTACACATCATCGGCACGAACCGGCACAGCTCGACCAGCGCCCGCGCCACCTTCAGTTTGAACGGCGGATTGAACGTCCGGCTCTGGTCGCCCGACACCGCTTGCCGGCGCAGCTTCACCGGTGGCGAGCCGAGCCAGGACGTCCCCGCCTTCGACTTCTTCGGTGCCGCGGACAGCACCGCGACGAGGCCGTTCTTCGGTACCGCACGGCCCGGCGCGGTCATCCCCGAGTTGCCGAGGAAGGCCCGCTTGCCCACCTTCGCGCCGGCCACGTGCAGCCAGCCGCCGCCGAGCTCGTACGAGGCGATCATCGTGTCGTCGGCCAGGAACGCGCCCTCGCCGACCGTGGTCATCTTCGGCAGCAGCAGCACCGTCGACGCCTCGACATCGCGGCCGATCTTCGCGCCGAGCGCCCGCAGCCACCACGGCGTCAGCAGGCTCGCGTACAGCGGGAACAGCAGCGTACGGGCCGAGTCGAGCAACCGCTCCGTCGCCCAGACCTGCCACCCGATCCGGCTCCGGACCGGGTAATGACCGGGCTTGATGCCGATCCCGAGAATGCGGACACCGACCAGTGTCAGCACCGCGATCGTGGCGAAGCCGACCAGCGTCATCAGCGGGATCGCGGTCAGCGCCTTGAGCGCGGCGTCGCCGAGCGTCTGGGTGCCGCGCAGGGCATGGCCGAGTACGAGGAACGCGGCGGCCGCGCCGGCGACCGGGATCAACGACATCAGCGCGGACTGCGCTCCGTACGCGGCGACCCACCAGGGCGCGCGGTCCGGGCGGTGGTCCGGCCACGGGTGCCGGGCGCGGCCGATCCGGGCCGCCGGCGAGCCGGACCAGCGCTCGCTCGCCGGGACCTTTCCGGAGACGGCGGAGCCGGCCATGATCTCGGCGTTCCGGCCGATCTCGGCGCCGGGCAGCAGCGTGCTGCGGGAACCGACGACGGCCTCGGCGCCGACCATGACCGGGCCGACGTGCAGTTGGTCGCCGTCGATCCAGTACCCGGCCAAGTCGACCTCGGGCTCGATCGAGGCGCCACGGCCCATCGTCAGCATGCCGGTGACCGGCGGCAGTGTGTGCAGGTCGACGCCGCGGCCGACCTTGGCGCCGAGCGCGCGGGCGTAGTACGCGATCCAGGGCGCGCCCGCCAGGTTCGCGGCGCCGGCCGCGTCGGCGAGGTTCTCGGCTGCCCAGAGCCGGACGTGCACGTTGCCACCACGCGGGTACGTTCCGGGCTGCAGGCCGCGCAGCAGGATCCGGGCACCGACGACGGCGATGCCCATCCGGCCGGCCGGACTGATCAGCAACAGCCAGCCGACCAGAATCCACCACCAGGAGACGGTCCGCGCCCAGGGCAGCGGATCGACCAGCTCGGCGAGCAGGTTGTTCAGCGTGAACAGATAGACCAGCCAGCGAACGCCGACGACGGTCTGCAGGATCAGGGTGAGCGCGGTCTGCAGCAGCTGGGTGCTCTTCGGCGTCGGCCGGATCTCGCGCAACTCGACCGGTTCGACGGCGGCCGGCCGGAACTCGTCGAGCCGTTCGGCGAGCGCACCGAGCCGCGGGTACTCGTAGATGTCACCGACCGTCGCCTCCGGGTACCGCTCGCGGAGCACCGAGACCAGCTGAGCCGCGGCCAGACTGCCACCGCCGTGCAGGAAGAAGTCGTTGTCCGGGCCGGTGACCTTGGCACCGAGGACCGTCGTCCACCGCTCGGCCAGCCAGCCGGCGGTACCGCTCAGCTCGGCTGCTGGGCCGTCGCTGTCCATGCCGGGCAGCGGCCAGGGGAGCGCGTTGCGGTCGACCTTGCCGGACGTCCTGGTCGGCAACGTGTCGACGACGGCGAGCAGCGGCACGAGAGCCGCGGGCAGTGCTTCCCGGAGCCGTTCGGTCGCTTTCGCGTTGTCAAAAGCGGCAGGGTCGTCCGGCACGATGTACCCGACCAGAAGCTGATTACCAGCGGCACTGTTGCGTACCGCGGCCGCCGCGCCGGTGACGCCCGGCAGGGCCTGCAGCGCGGCATCCACCTCGCCGAGCTCGATCCGGCGACCGCCCAACTTGACCTGCTCGTCGGCGCGGCCCTGGAAGAGCAGGCCCAACGGGTCGGATCGGACCAGGTCACCGCTGCGGTACGCGCGGTCCCAGCCGAGGGTGGGCATCGGCGCGAACTTCTCGGCGTCCTTGACCGGGTCCAGGTACCGGGCCAGCCCGACGCCGCCGATGATCAGCTCACCGATCTCGCCGTCGCCGACTTCGTTGCCGGCAGCATCTACTACCGCCAGGTCCCAGCCGTCCAACGGCAAACCGATCCGAACCGGTCCTTCGCCGGTCAGCCGCGCGGCGCACGCGACCACGGTCGCCTCGGTCGGGCCGTACGTGTTCCAGACCTCGCGGCCGTCGATCGCCAGCCGCTCGGCGAGCTCCGGCGGACAGGCCTCGCCACCGAAGATCAGCAGCCGGACCTGGTCCAGCGCGTCGGCCGGCCAGAGCGCGGCCAGCGTCGGCACGGTGGAGACGATAGTGATGCCCTGGGCAACCAACCACGGGCCGAGGTCCATCCCGGTACGGACCAGCGAGCGGGGCGCCGGGACCAGGCAGGCACCGTGCCGCCAGGCCAGCCACATCTCCTCGCAGGAAGCGTCGAACGCGACCGACAGGCCGGCCAGGACCCGGTCGTCCGGACCGATCGGCTCGCTCTGCAGGAACAGCCGCGCCTCGGCGTCGACGAACGCTGCCGCCGAGCGATGCGTGACCGCGACACCTTTCGGTACGCCGGTCGAGCCCGAGGTGAAGATGATCCACGCGTCGTCGGTCGGCTCCGGGCCGGGCGTGTCGCGTACTGAACCCGTGGTGCTGCTGCCGTCCATCCGGGCCGAGTACGGGTAGTCGAACGTGCCGTTGGCAGCGTCGTTGTCCGTGATCGGCGCCGGTTGCGAACGGGTCAGGGTCAGGGTCAGGTCGTCACCGACCGTCGCCGCGACGGCCGCCTCGCCGAAGACCAGCTCGGCGCGCTCGTCCGGGTCGTCGGCGTCGACCGGTACGTACGCGGCGCCGGCTTGGAGAGTGCCGAGAATCGCGACATACAGGTCGTTGTGGCCGGACGAGATCCGGATGCCGACGCGGTCACCCGGCCCGATCCCGGCCGCGGTCAGCCGGTGCGCGAACTTGCCGGTCTGCACCAGCAGCTCGCGATAACTCAGGCTGACGCTGCCGTCATCCAGCGCGGGCTCGTCGGCGTACCGGTCGGCTGTTTCCTCCAGCACCTGCACCAACGTCCGCGCGCCCGTCGCCAACTCCCCGCGTCGCAACGTCACGGGCGGATAATACGCCGCCCAGTTACCAGTTCGATAACGCGAAGCAAACGCGCGGGACAGTCCATCAATCGCTTGTTACTTCACCAGGTCGGCCGAAACCGCGTACGTGTCGCAGGCCTTGTTGGCGCCGATGTTGAAGCCGTTCTGAATCCAGAAGCCCTGCGTGGTGGCCTGGCCGTGGGTGCGCTCGTCCGCGGGCGAGTCCGGTGAATCGCCGAAGCTGTTGCTGGACTGCTGCTTGAACTCGTCCAGCCGGTTGGTCAGCGGGTACGACTTCTCGACCGACTTGCTGAACACCCCGGCGAAACAGGACGCCTGCACCTCGTTCCGGCGGGAGCTCTCGAGTTTCTGCTCCGGGTGATCCTGCAGGTACGCCATCCGGGCGTAGAACAGCCCGCTCACGCCTTGGACGTGGTGTCCGTACTCGTGCGCGATCGTCATCAGGTACGCCAGGTCCTGCTTCGGTCCGAAGGCACGGTTCATCTGCTTCACGTCCACGTACATGACCTGGTTGCCGTAGCAGTAGAACGCCAGTACGCGGCCGGACAGCGGTTCGAAGTTTCCGCACGGGGTCTTGACCGGCTGGTCGAACACGACCAGGCCCGGGTCCGGTTTGTCCTGGCCGAGGTCATGGAAGATCGGGCGCCAGCCGTCGTTCAGGCACTTGAACAGCTTGGTGTAGTACACCTTCTGCGCGGCCAGGCTGCCGTTGCCGAGTGGCGCCGCCTTGCAGTTCTGCTCCACCAGCGAGCCGGTCCGGTAGATGTCGGCGTTCAGCAGGAAGTCCTCGGCGGTGCCCTTCTCCGGTGTCGTCGTCGCGGTCGGGACGATCGACGGACCGGACACCTCCGGCTCAGCTGTGTCGTCAGTGCTCTGGTTGCCGAGCAGAGCTGCCAGCACTGCTACCGACACGCCGATGAAGATAAGTAGGACCGAGCCGAGCAGGACCAGGCGGAGCGGGCCGCCGCGCCGGCGCGGTGGGTGGAAGCTGTTGAACTGACCGGGGCCGTAGTAGGGCTGACCCCACTGACCTGGGTACTGCCCCTGCGGCGGCGGGTACTGCCCTTGCGGCGGGTACTGCCCTTGCATTGGCGGTCCCGGCGGGTACTGGCCCTGCTGTGGTGGCCAGGGTGCGCCCTGGGGTGGTGGTAGGACACCGGGCGGCGGGCCGAGCGGTCTGCCTTGCGGTGGGCCCTGCTGTGGATACGGCCCTTGGTTGGGACCTTGTGGTGGGCCTTGTGGGGGGCCACCGTAGCCGTACGGGCTGCTCACAGCTCTTGGCCTCCGTGTGGTCGTACCTGCCGGTCTGTCGTGTGCTGCCGAGTTCCCTCGGGTTCACTGCACGAACCGGCACGAGACTACTCTCGACCCATGTCACCGAAGCGCCGCCTCCTTCCGGCTGCCCTGCTGATCCCCCTGACCGCCCCGGTCGCCGCCCTGTTCGTTGCCGCTGGGTTTGTTGCTGCCGGCCCGGTGCCCGCGTACGCGGCCGGTCAGGCGGATGACCAGATCACGGCGTACACGGCGGACGCGACGCTGACCAAGAACGGTGCGCTGCAGGTCAAGGAGACAGTGGACCTGGCCGCCGGGGGTGCGACGTTCAGCCGGACGCTGGCCACCAAGGTGCGGTCCGACTCCGAGCGGGACCGGACGTACGGGCTCAAGGACGTGTCCGCGACGGTGAACGGTCAGCCGGCCCAGGGCTTCAAGAACGAGAGCACCGACGACGGCCGCAAGCTGACGGTGAACGTGTCCGGCAAGTCGCGGATCGTCTACAGCTACACCGTGGACAACGTGGTCGCCGACTCGATCGAGGGCCGGGAGGTGAGCTGGCCGGTCGTGCAGGGCTTCAGCTCGGCGATCCCGACCGCCAAACTGAACGTGAACGTACCGTTCGCCACCTGGGTCACCTGCTTCGCCGGCCGGATCGGGTCGAGCATGCCGTGTACGTCGTCGCAACTGGCCGAGTCGGCCGAGCTGGAGATCGAGCAGAACGGTGTACCGGCAGGTGGCCGCGTGACCTTCCTGACCGGGCTGAGCGACCGCGCCACCGTGCAGCCGAACGCCAAGTACGCGAACCACTGGTCGCTCGGCAAGGCGTTCACGGTCGACTCCAGCACCGCCGGTCTGGCCGTGATCGTGTTCGGGCTCGGCCTGTTGGGTGCGGTCGGGATGTGGTTCTTCCGTGGCCGGGACGCCGCGAAGGTCGGTCCTGGTGGACCGGAGCGACCAGTGCTGGACGGTACGGACGGACCGCAGTTCGCCGCGCCGGACGGTATCCGGCCGGGGCAGGTCGGCACTGTGGTGGACGAGAGCGCCGACGTCGTCGACATCACCGCCACGCTGCTGGACCTTGCCGTACGCAACTACCTGACCATCGTCGAACAGCCACGCGACTCGCACTTCGGCCGGCTGGACTGGGAGCTGCAGCGACTGCACCAGGGCGGTCCGGAGCTACTGCCGTACGAGAAGGCGCTGCTGGACGCGGTGTTCGCGGACGGCGACGCTGTGCTTGTCTCCGCACTCGGACCGGCGCTGCGACCGCGGCTCAACGTGGTCCGCGAAGAGCTGTACTCGGATGTCGTCACGCAGGGCTGGTTCACGAGCCGACCGGACGCCGACCGGAACCGCTGGACCACGGCGGGTCTGGTACTGCTCGGTGCGGGCGTGGTGCTGACCATCGTGCTGGCCATCGTCAGCAAGTTCGGTCTGGTTGGTTTCGCGGTCATGGCTGCCGGTGTGGTGCTCGCACTGATCGGCCAGGCGGCGCCGGCGCGTACGGCGCGTGGTGCGGCGGTGCTGGGACGAGTGGCTGGTCTGCAGCACTACCTGGCCAACGAAAGCTCGGCCGACCTGCCGGAGAGCCACCGGCTGGAGTTCGCGTCGCGCTGCCTTCCGTACGCCGCCGTGCTCGGGCTGACCGAGAAGTGGGCGCTGGAGATCGCGGCGACCGATGACGACGACGACCCCGACGCCGGCATCGGCTGGTACTCCGGACCGGAGAACTGGCACCTGTCCGACATCGGGGAGTCGCTGAGCAACTTCGTCACCACGTTCGGCGGGACGCTGACCACCGCCCGGCGCCTGTTCGGCTGAGGGCGGTGGCCGGCGTGACCCGACTCAGTTGACGCGGACGTCGGCCGCCGTGAAGGTGTTGCAGGAGTCCGGCTTCTTGCCGTTGAAGCCGGCGATCGACCACTGGTAGTTGCTGACCCGGTTGCCGTGGTCGTGCACCCGCGGCCGCGCGTAGTCGTCGCCGGAGTGCGCGATCAGGAACCGCCAGTTGGTCAGCAGCGCGCCGCTCATCGGCGTGAACGCCGCGTTGGCGCCGAGGTACACCGAGCCGAGACAGGTCGCCTGCAGTTCGCGGCGGCGGCTCTCGGTCAGCTTCTGGTTCGGCGTCATGCTCTTCTGCCGGGTCATCGACGAGCTGAGGATCCCGGTCAGCTTCTGTACGTGGTGCCCGTACTCGTGGGCGAACGTGTTGAGCATGATCGCGCGGGCATACCCCGGGTTCGACTTGTAGTACTTGGCGTCGACGGTGAAGGGGAGGTAGATCGTCTCGTTCGCCGCGCAGTACGCCGCTCGTACGCTGCGCTGGATGCCGCACGGGGACGGGGCGTTGCCGGCGTACACGACCGCCTTCGGGACGCGGAACGGGAGGTTCTGCTTCTTCAGCGCCGAGTACCAGGTGTAGTTCAGACAGCGCAGCAGGCGGGTGTAGTACGCCTGCGAGGCCGGCACCGTCACCGGGGCGAACGGCGGCTCGACGCACTTGGAGGCCGCGACCGGGCCGATCGAGTACAGCTTGCTGCCCTTCACCACCTCGTCAGCCGTCGGACCACGCGGCGCGCTGGGCGTGCTCGGAGTCTCGGACGGGGTCTGCGACGGGGTTTCGGATGCCGGGGCCGTGGGTGCCGGGTTGGCTTCCGGTTTGTCGCCGCTCAGGCCGCGTACCAGCAGGGTGACGCCGGAGCCGACTACCAGAACCGCGAGCACTACCAGGCCGATCAGCAACCCGCGGGAGACCTTCTTGGGCTTCCGCCGACGCCCACCCGGCGGCTGCGGAATAGGAATAGGCGGATACTGCCAATCAGCCGCCTGCTGCACCGGCTGCCCCATCGGCCCAATCTGCCCACCCCCACCGGGCCCACCAGGCCCAGATCCGCCTGCTGCACCTTGGCCGCCGGGTCCGCCTGCCGGGCCCTGGCCGCCTGGTCCGGCTGGCCCGCGGCCGCTCGGGTCGCCGGGTCCGGCTGGGCCGCCGTGGCCGACCTGGGGTGCCGCGTGGCGTCCGCCGCCCTGTTGTCCGCTCTGTTGTCCGCCCAGTGCCTGGCTCCAGGGCGACTGCTCCCCACCGGACTGCTGGCCCGACTGCGGTGCCTGACCGGGAGTACCCCACAGATATGAGTCCTCGGACCGCGGCCCGTTCTGCTGCCGAGCCGCAGCCTGCGACGGCCCCGCCTGCCAAGCACTAGACCCAGACTGCCCACCCTGCCGCGGCCCAGCGCCTGCTTGTGCGGGACCCGATTGTCCGGTGCGGCTCGGCTGCTGTGCCGGTTGCCACTGGGTGGGCTGCGCCGGACCGGGTTGCCAGGAGCCTTGGCCCGGCTGCCCTGGGCGGCCGGCACCAGACTGCGGACCACCCGACTGAGACTGCCCAGGCTGCGACTGACCCAGGTGGGTCTGACCCGGCTGCGACTGACCCGGCTGGGGCTGACCCGGCTGGGACTGAGGCGGCTGGGGCTGGGCCGGTTGGGGGTGGCTGGGCTGGGCAGGCGCTGACTGCCAGGAGTCCTGTGGTGGCTGGCTCGTACGACCCGGGCCGGGCTGTGGCTGGCCAGGCTGGGGCTGCGTGGGTTGCGGCCGGTTGGACCGCGGGTTGGTGGAGGCGGGCTGGGACGGCGGGGTGTTGGCCGGTGTGGGCTGAGACGGTTGCAGGTTGCCGGGAGTGGGCCGGGACGGCTGGAGGTTGCCAGGTGTGGGCTGGGACGGCTGGAAGTTGCCGGGTGTGGGCTGGGGCGGTTGGGGGTTGGCGGAGGTGGGTTGGGGGCGGTGGGTTGATTGTTGTGGTTGCTGGGTGGGGGTCTGGTCCGGGTGTTCGCGGCGGTTGGTTTCCCAGCCGCCGTCGAACCAGTTGTTGGCCGGCGGCTCACCCTGGGCCGGGTTCTGGAACTCCCGCTTCGCCTCGGTCTCACCGGTCCACCACGTCGCCGGCCGCTCCGCGCCGGCCCCACCCTGCCCGGCCTCGCCCTGCCCGGCTCTACCCTGCCCGCCCTGCCCGGCTCTACCCTGCCCAGGGTCCGGCTCACCCTGCCCGGTTCCCGCTTCCGGGGGGCGGGGTGGCTGGGGGTCAGCCGGTTCGCTTCCCGGGGGCTGGTTCCAGTTGTCCGACATCAATGCTCCTCACGACCTTGCTGGGTGTAGCTGCAGGCTGGTGAGGTGCCGAAGCTGCCTCCCCCTGACATATCTTGCGGCATACTCTGCGCGATCCGGACCGGCCAGGCCAGCTATCCCGGCCAGTCGTTGCGAAGTAGACCACCACGAGCGTCGAGCAGGCCTCACTGCACCTGTCTCGGGGACGCGGCGAACGTGTTGCACGCCACTGGGTTCCGGGCGTCCCACCCGCGCTGCGCCCAGTACTTGTGGATCGGCGGCGCGCCGTGGTCGTGCCCGAGGTCGATGGTGTTGGCGATCAGCCACTTCCACTGGACCAGTGAGTTCCCGGTGATCGGGTAGGTCCGCCGGTTCGACCCGATGAAGATGTCGGAGAAGCAGGACGCCTGCAGTTCGAGCCGCCGGCTGTCCTCCAGCCCCTTCGCGTACGTCGCCCGCTCGTACCGGATGCGGTTGTACGCCGACAGGATCCCGGTCATGTTCTGCACGTGGTGCCCGTACTCGTGGGCGAACTGGTGCAGCATCCACATCCGCGCCCACACCTTGCTGTACGACTGCTGGTACCGGTTGTAGTTGCCGACGTCCTGGGTGAGGTTCATGTAGATGGTGTCGTTGGTGCCGCAGTAGAACGGCGGGCCGGTGTCGCGCATCGATCCGCAGGGCGATTGGACGGTACCGGTGAAGGTCGCCACGTTCGGCGGGCGGAACCGGCCGCCGGCCTTCGCCACCATCGGTGCCCACGCCTTGTTCAGGCAGCCCCACAGGTTCTTGTAGTTGGCCCGGGCGCCGGCCGCGGAGCTGGGCCGCGAGTCGGACTCCTTGCAGCTCACCGCGCGCATCGCACCGACCGTGTACAGCTTGTTACGCACTACCAGGTCGCTGTCGCTCGGACCTGGCTTCGTCGTGGGCTTGCTGGTGGTCGTGGAGCGGGTGACCGTGGGTACTGGCTGCTGGGTGGTCCGCGTCGCGGTCGGCCGGGTGGTCGCCCCGCTGGTCGGCTGACCGGACGGCTCGGTGCTCGGCTCGTTGGTGGGGCTGTACGACGAGGTGGTCGTCGGTTCGGCGTACGACGGGTCGCCGTGGCCCTTCAGTACGGACGAGACGATCTTCAGGCCGACCGCACCGGCGACGAGTACGCCGAGGATGACGAACACGGCAATCAGTCCGCCCTTGCCGCCCTTCTTCGGCGGCCGAGGTGGTCCACCTGGAGGTGCGCCCCAGCCGAACTGCGGCCCCGGACCTGGCGGCGGCGGCCCTTGGTACGGCCCCCGAAACGGCTGCCCAGGCCCTTGGAACGGCGGGCCGGACTGGCCAGGGGGTGGGCCGTTGTACCCGGGGCCGGACTGCCAGGGTGGAGGCGGCTGTTGCGGCGGGTACTGGTTTCCGGGCGGAGGACCCCATTGGTTGCCTGACACATGAAGGACGCTACCGGAGCGTTGGCTCAAGATACGGGCGGGTGCTGGGCTGAACTGAGCAGCGGCTAGGGTGCCCGGTGTCAACCTGACCCTCTTTCTACGGTGTGATTGGGCGATGCGTCTACGTCTCCTCGGGCTGTCCCTGTGTGCCCTCGGCCTGCTTGGCCTGACCGCTGTACCGGCCGGCGCGGCCGTCACGAGCGCTGCCGCCGATCCGGTGGTGACCAACTACGACAGCCAGGTCCGGGTGGAACGGGACGGCCTGCTCCGGGTCGCCGAGACCTGGAAGCTCAGCAACGTGAACGGGACCTTCAACCGGTTCATCGTCACCCGCGAGCACCTGCCGAACGACGTCGACCACGTGCAGGAGGTCGGTGACCTGCAGGTGAAGGCGGGCGGCCAGGAGAAGAAGGCCGAGCTGAAGGTGGACGGCGACGTCACCTCGATCGCCGTACCGGATGTCACCAGCGGCACCACCCAGCTGGAGTTCAGCTACACCGTGAAGGGCGCGGTGTCGAAGTCGCTGAACGGCACCGAGGTGGAGTTCGTGCCGCTGACCGGGATCAACCTCCCGGTCCAGCAGGCGAACATCGTCTTCAGTGTCCCCGAGGTAACGCACGTCTCCTGCTTCGCCGGTGCGCTGGACAGCAACACCCCGTGCACGCTGGCGCAGATCGGTGAGACGTCCGGCCCGACGTTCCAGCAGACCGGTCTGCCGCCGGGCAACACGGTGAAGATGTCGGTCGGCTTCCCCGAGGGCCAGATCGCGGCGAACTCGATCGTCGAGTACCGCCACACCTTCAAGCGCGCGTTCTCCACCGATGCGGCACAGCTGATCACCGCGCTGGCGCTGCTGCTGCTCGGCGCGATCGCGCTGTTCGTGCTGTACCGGCTGCGTGGCCGGGATCAGGTCGACCCGAGTCGCGTCGTGCCGGCATCGCTGTTCAGCCTGGGTACGGATGCGCGGATCGACTTCACTCCGCCGTCGGATCTGCGACCGGGTGAGGTGGGCACGCTGATCGACGAGGTGATCGACCCGGTCGACGTGACCGCGACGATCATCGACCTGGCGGTCCGTGGTCACATCACGATCACCGAGCTGGAGCGGCAGAGCGAGTTCGCCCGGGGTGACTGGGAGCTGCGCCGGGTCAAGAACGCGCCGGCCGAGGAGCTGCACCGCTACGAGAACGTACTGATCCGGGCGCTGTTCGGTGACTCCGACTCGGTGCTTGTGTCCGAGCTGGGCCGGCAGGTCCGCGAGAACCTCGAGCAGGTCCAGGACGCGCTGTACGACGGCGTGGTCAAGCGTGGCTGGTTCACCGAGCGCCCGGACCGGACTCGGTCGCTGTGGGCAACGATCGGTATCGCGACCACCGTGGTCGGGGTGGTGGCGACTGTGCTGCTGGCACTGCTGTCGACCTGGGGTCTGCTCGGTATCGCGATCACCCTGCTCGGTGTCGGTCTGCTCGTGGTGGGCCGCTACATGCCGGCCAAGGCACCCGCGGCCGGCCGCGTACTCGGTCAGGTCGCTGCGATCCGCGGTGAGCTGCTGGAGATGGATGTCAGCGAGCTGCCGACCGACCAGCACGCCGAGCTGTGCTCCCGCGCCCTGCCGTACGCGGTAGTGCTCGGCGGCTCGGAACGCTGGATCGACGCACTGGTCGCGACTGACACCACACCGGGCGAAGCGGACGAGGGTTTCCCCTGGTACCGCGGTCCGCGCGGCTGGCACCTGCAGTACCTGCCGGACTCGCTCCGCAACCTGACGACCAGCCTGACCGGCGCGCTGTTCGCCCGGTAGTAGTAGTCGGACAAACAGAGCCCGCCACGCCGCCCCGGCGTGGCGGGCTCTGTCGTCTCTTACCAGTTGTGCTGCGGGTCGGACGGCGCTGGTAGCGGCAGCCCTTCCGGGTGGATCACATAAACCAGTCCGCCCGAGTGCGGTACCCAGGCGTTCTCGAACGCGGTCCGGTCGTACGTCGTACGCACCTGGTCGTTGCTGGGGATCAGGTGTGACGCCGGATCGTTCACGACTACGTTGCCGTCCTTGTCGAAGCCGACGATCACCATGAGATGTCCGTTGGTTCCGTAGCCCGCTCCGGGCAGGTCACCCTTCTTGAACGACAGCGAAGCGACCAGTGGGATACCAGCCTTGATGAACTGTTCCGCCTCGGTCAGAGAGCGCAGTCTGGTGATGAAGCCATCCACCCCGCGGCTCCCGGCGTACGCGGTGTTGAACGGCCAGTTGCCGGCACCGTCGTACGAGTAGTCGAACACCGAACGGGCGGAGTGGTCCACCTGTGGGTCGGCGTCGGACGGATCGACCCATGCGGTCTCGGTACGTGTCGGTCCGGCGCCGTAGTAGTCCAGCACCATCGCAGTCGAGGTGGCGGAGCACCATGCCTCGCCACCGCCGTCCCACTGCGGGTAGTGGCCGATGTGCGTCTCCTGGGAGTACGTCGGTACGTCGAGAACGATGCCCTCCGCGCCGCCAAGGGGGCTCGCGGCAACCTTCTTGTCGGACGGCAGCCGGGAGGCCATGGCACCAACAGAACGAACCACCGGAGACTGCGTCGTACCACTGAGCCGGTACAGCGTGACTTTGAGCTGCCAGCGGTCCAGCCAGCCTCCGGACGCGGCCTGGAAGGTGTCGACGGCTACGGACCCGTTGGCATCGCCCTGGCTCGGTACGGACGTGCGGTGGATGTCTCCGGCGGCAGTGTTGTCGCCACTGGACCAGCGGCCGAGTACGTACCACTTGGTGGCAACGCCCAGGTTGGTAGTACCTGCCATCGACACCTCCACCCAGGTACCAGGTGGGGTGGTGGCGTTCCAGGACGCGATCAGCTCGGTCAGCCCGAAGCCGGTGCTGACATGCGGCGAGATCCAGCTGGCCTGGTCGTACGTCTTGGCGGTGCCGTCGCCGAACGGGTCGACGTACGACCTGGTGCCGGTCGGCGTACCGATGGTGAGCGCGTCGCCGGTGACGCTGGTACCGGACTGTTCGCCGGCCAGGAAGTCACTGGCCGACGTCCAACCGCGGTACGCGACCTGCCGGTCGGGCGCGACCTTGACTGCCTGGCTCGGCAACGCGCCGGCAGTGAGCACGAACGCGCCGAGAAACAGCGCGATGACGGAACGGGCGGTGGTCATATTTTCGACGTTAGCCCGCACGGCAGTCGCTGTCACTGGGACGGCGTGGCGCGGAAAATACTTACGAGCGTTTGTTCCACTCGTCGGCGAGCATGGCGAAGACCAGTTCGTCGGTCCACTCGCCCTTCAGGTACTCGTTCCGGACGAAATGCGCCTCTTCGCGCAGGCCGAGGCGCTGCAGCAGCTTCACCGAGCCGGTGTTCCGGTAGTCCAGCCGGGCGATGATCCGGTGCATCCCGAGCTCCTCGAACCCGAGCCGGAGCAGCTCGACCGCAGCCTCGGCCGCGTACCCGTGGCCGTGTGACTCGGGGTGGAACACGTACCCGAGCTCGCCGGTGCGCTGCTCGGCGTTGTTCACGAACAGCGTGACCTCACCGACATGCTGACCGGTGTCCCGCCGGATCACAGCAGCGGTGAGCGCCTGTCCGTCCGTGTCCATCGGGACGTCGGCCAGCCGGCCGGTGAGTGCTTGTTTCACCTGCTCTGGCGTACGTACGTCGTAGAGCAGGAAACGGGTCACATCAGGGTTGGACTGCAGTTTCAGCAGGTCGTCATAGTCGTCCTCGACGTACCGGCGCAGAGTCAGTCGGTCGGTCTCGATCGGCAGCGAGTAGCTCACCGATCGAGACTATGCGACCTCTGCAACCGAATTAGCCGTTGGCCAGTGCCTGCAGCCGGGACATGTCCCCGTTGAACCTGTCCTGGTCGATCGGTGTCGAGCTGTACTGCCAGATGGTGTGGAAGCCCCAGCCACCAGGCAGCGTGCCCGGCGAGGACGCGTACTTCGCCACCCACAGCGGGTTGGTGGTGTTGAACGCGGTGCTGTTGCCGGTGCAGCGGGTCCACCAGTCCAGGTTGGTGTAGATCGGTACGTCACGACCGGTCTTGGCCTTGTAGGTGTTGGCGAAGTCCCTGATCCAGCTGACCATCGCGGATGCACTCAGCCCGTAGCAGGTCGCGCCGTACGGGTTGTACTCGATGTCGAGCGCGCCGGGCAGGGTCTTGCCGTCCCTGGACCAGCCACCACCGTGAGCCACGAAGTACGTGGCCTGGTTGGCGCCGCTGGAGTCGTTCGGGGTGGCGAAGTGGTAGGCGCCGCGGATCATCCCGACGTTGTAGGACCCGTTGTACTGCTGGGCGAAGTACGGGTTCGTGTAGTAGTTGCCTTCGGTCGCCTTCACGTACGCGAACCGCCGGCCGGCGTTCCACTGCGCGGTCCAGTCGACGTTTCCCTGGTGACTCGCGACGTCGATGCCTTCGACGGTCGCGGCGGGCGCCATCACGGCCGGGGCGGCGGCAGCGGGCGTCATGGAGTTGTTGGCCAGCCAGCCCATGTACGCGTCGCCGGCCTTCTCGATCCCGTGCTGACGGGCCTGGGCGGTGGGCTGGTGGGCGGCGGCACGGCTACCTGCGTCGGCAGGGCTTGCGGCGTTTGCTTGGGCGGAGCCGATCGAGGCCAGGATCAGGCCAAGAGTGACGGCGGCACCCGTGAAAAGGGCGGACTTCACGGTTTCCTCCAGAGCGATGAGGGGCGGACAGAGCGCTCTGATCCGATTCTTACCCGACTCTGGAAAGAATCAACCCCTCGGCCGTAGAGTTCGGTGGTTATTTACCGGCGTCGCCTCCCGTTACCCTTGACCGGTGACACTTCGCTTGTACGACACCGCGACAGCAGCAGTGCGAGATTTCGTGCCGGTCCAGCCGGGCCAGGTCGGGATCTACCACTGTGGGCTGACGGTGCAGGGTGCGCCGCACGTCGGGCACATCTACAAGGAAGTGGTCTTCGACGTCCTCCGCCGCTGGCTGGAGCGGTCCGGGTACGAGGTCACCGTGATCGCGAACGTGACCGACATCGAGGACAAGATCCTGGCCAAGTCGGCCGAGCGCGGCGTCCCGTGGTGGGCGCACGCGTACGAGTTCGAGCGCGAGCTGCACTGGGCGTACGACGTGCTCGGCTGCCGCCCGCCGACGTACGAGCCGCGCGCCACCGGGCACATCCCGGAGATGCTCGAGATGATCGAGCAGCTGATCGAGCGCGGGCACGCGTACGTGGCGCCGGACGGCTCGGGTGACGTGTACTTCGACGTCCGGTCCTGGCCGGAGTACGGCGCGCTGTCGCACCAGCGGATCGACGACATGGAAGCCGCCGAGGACGCCGACCCGCGGGGCAAACGCGACCCGCGCGACTTCGCCCTGTGGAAGGGCTACGTCGAGGGCACGCCGCGGACCGCCTCCTGGCCGACCCCGTGGGGCCGTGGCCGCCCGGGCTGGCACCTGGAGTGCTCGGCGATGGCGGGCAAGTACCTCGGCACCGAGTTCGACATCCACGGCGGCGGGCTGGACCTGCGGTTCCCGCACCACGAGAACGAGCTGGCCCAGTCGACCGCGGTCGGGCAGAAGTTCGCCCGGTTCTGGATGCACAACGCGCTCGTCACCACGGCCGGCGAGAAGATGTCGAAGTCGATGGGCAACAGCGCCGTCGTCCGCAACGTGGTCGAGCGGGTCCGCCCGCTCGAGCTGCGCTACTACCTGGTGCAGTCGCACTACCGGTCGGTGGTGGAGTTCTCGTTCGAGGCGCTGGAGGAGGCGGCGAAGAGCTTCCAGCGGATCGAAGGTTTCGTCACCCGGGCCGCCGAGGTGACCGGCGGGGTCGATCCCGCGGGCGAGCTGCCGGCCGACTTCGTCACGGCGATGGACGACGACCTGGGTACGCCGGCCGCGATCGCGGTTCTGCACAACACCGTCCGCGACGGGAACAAACTGGTCGCCGACGGTGACTCGGCGGCGCTGCGCGAGGCGCTGGCGGCGGTCCGGGGCATGCTCGTGGTGCTCGGGCTGGACCCGCTGTCGGAGCCGTGGGTTTCGCGGGCCGGTGGCAGCGACGAGCTCACCGAGGTGGTCGACGGGCTGGTCAAGGCGCTGCTGGAGCAGCGGCAGGCCGCGCGCGGCCGCAAGGACTACGCCGCCGCGGACGCCGTCCGCGACCGGTTGAAGGCGCTCGGCGTCGTCGTCGAGGACACCCCGCAGGGGCCGCGATGGTCCCTCGCAACTACAGACGAAGGAAGCTGACGTGCCAGGCAGTAGCCAGCGCAAGGGTGCCATCCGGAAGAAGCCGCGGGGCAACCCGACGGCCGGGTCCGGGGGCCGGGTCCGCCGCGGTCTCGAGGGCAAGGGCCCGACGCCGAAGGCGGTCGACCGGGTCAAGCACCCCGCGCACAAGCGGGCCAAGGCGGCCGAGCGGGCCAAGGATCGCGAGCAGCGCGGCCGTCGCCCGGCCCGCAAGGACAACGACGCCAGCGTCGAGTGGGTCTACGGGCGGAACCCGGTGGTCGAGGCGCTGCGGGCCGGCGTACCGGCGTCGGCGCTGCACGTCGCCGAGGGCACCGAGCGGGACGCCCGGCTGCGCGAGGCGCTGCTGGTCGCGGTCGAGACCGGTGTCTCGGTGCTCGAGGTGCCGCGTACGGAGCTCGACCGGGTCACCGCCGGTGGCGCGCATCAGGGCGTCGCGCTGCAGATCCCGCCGTACGAGTACGCGCATCCGGACGACCTGCTGCAGCGGGCGTACGACGCGGGCGAGGTGCCGCTGATCGTCGCGCTCGACGGTGTCACCGACCCGCGCAACCTGGGCGCCATCACCCGGTCGGCGGCTGCCTTCGGGGCGCACGGCGTGGTCGTACCCGAGCGCCGGACCGCGTCGATGTCCGCGTCGGCCTGGAAGACGTCCGCCGGCGCCGCCGCCCGTATCCCGGTCGCCCGCGCCGGGAACCTGAACCGCGCGCTCAAGTCCTACAAGGACGCCGGCCTGCTGGTGATCGGCCTGGACATGAACGGCGCCGTCGACCTGCCCGAGTTCGAGGCGGCGACCGAGCCGATCGTCCTGGTGATCGGTTCCGAAGGCAAAGGCCTGGCCCGCCTGGTCCGGGAGAACTGCGACCTGATCGTCTCGATCCCGATGACCACCGCCACCGAATCCCTCAACGCCGGCATAGCCGCCGGCGTAACCCTCTACGAAATCTCCCGCCGCCGCGCCACCGAGAGCTGACGGGAACGCCCGGCCGGGAAGCCCCGGACCGGGCGTTTCGTTTCGCAGGGCGCCGGGTCAGTAGACGCTGACGCCGTAGCGGGACAGGGCTTCGGTTACGGGCTGGAAGTAGGTCGTGCCGCCGGAGGTGCAGTTGCCGGAGCCGCCGGAGGTGAGGCCGAGGGCTACGGTGCCGGCGAAGAGCGCGCCGCCGGAGTCGCCGCCTTCGGCGCAGACGTTGGTGCGGATCAGGCCGCTGACGGTGCCTTCGGCGTAGTTCACCGTGGCGTTCAGGCCGGTGACGCTGCCGCTGTGTACGCCGGTGGTGCTACCGCTGCGCTTGACCGCCTGGCCGACGGTCGCGTTGCCGGCGGACGTGATGTCCTGCGAGGAGCCGTTGTACAGGTCGACCGTGCCGGGGTGGTTCGTGTACGACGAGCTGTACTGCACGATCGCGTAGTCGTTCCCGGGGAAGCTCGATCCGTACGTGGTACCGAGCAGCGTGGTCTTGGCGGAGTTCGAGTACCAGCTGGATGCGATGTTGCCGCAGTGACCAGCGGTCAGGAAGTAGTACGTGCTGCCACTGCGTACGTTGAAACCGAGCGAGCACCGGTACTGGCCGCCGTAGATGGCGTCACCACCGGCGATGTACTTGGTCAGCTTGCCCTTCATCTTCTCCAGCGTGACCCGCTGACCGAACTGCTTGGTCACACCGGTCAGCTTGGACAGCTTCGCACCGGTCACGGTGTCGTCGTACGACACGATGATCCGGCCGTCCGGAGCGGTCTCCCAGGCCGTACCCGGGATGGTCGCGTCCTTGCTCAGCGTGGACGTGATCGCCGCCGCGGACAGCGCGGACGGGTTGACCGGTGCGGCCGACGCCTGCGACGCCAGCAGTCCGGCGGCGGCCAGCCCGGCCGCGGCCAGGAGGGCGGTGGTACGGCGGAGTGGGGACAGGTTCATGGTTTCAGCCTCCTCACGAGTTGGACGCCCGGGGCGGGGCGTCCTTGACTTCAACCGTGAGGGGTCCTACCCACTCTCGCCCTGAGTATTCAGGTGAATCCGGAGAGTGGGGAATCCTGCGTCAGTAGATGTACACGCCGTACGCGTTGAGGGCTTCCACCACCGGCTGGAAGTAGGTCACGCCACCGCTCTTGCAGTCGCCCGAACCACCGGACGTCAGCCCGAACGCCCACTGCCGGTAGAACAGCGGCCCGCCGGAGTCGCCCTGCTCGGCGCACACGTTGGTACGGATCAGGCCGGCCACGCGCCCGTCGCCGTAGTTCACGACCGCGTTCAGCCCGGTGACCCGCCCGCTGTGCAGGCCGCTGGTCGCACCGGAGCGGTACACCAGCTGTCCGACACCCGGTGTCATCGCCTTGGTGATGTCCTGCGAGCGCCCGTTGTACAGGTACACGCTGCCGCCCGGCGTCTTCATCTTGATGTCGGTGCGGTACACGACCAGCGCGTAGTCGTTCCACGGGTAGCTGGCGTGGTGCACCGCGCCGGCGTACACCCGGTGGTTCGGGTCCTGGTACCAGCGTGCCGCGTCAACGCCGCAGTGACCGGCGGTGAGGAAGTAGTACTTCCCGCGCCGCTGCACGTTGAAGCCCACGGTGCACTTGTACTCACCGCCGTACGTGGCCATCCCGCCGCTGATGTACTTCTGCAGCTTGCCCGGCAGCTTCTCCAGCGTGACGTTCGAACCGAGCTGCTTGGTCAGACCGGTCAGCTTCGTCAGCTTCGTGCCGGTGACGGTCGGATCGTACGAAACGACCACGGTGCCGTCCGGTTTGGTCATCCAGGCCGTACCGGCGGTGTGGATCTGGTCGTTCAGCGTCGCCGTGATCGCCCGGGCGGACAGCTTGGGCGGCTTCACCGGGTCCGCGCTGGCCGGTACGGCAGCGGCCAGGGTGAGACCGGCGGCCACCACCAGCGCCGCGGCGCGTCGAAGAGATCTCATAGGTCATCAGCCTTCCGGGGCGTACGGCTCTGATGCACGGTGTGGCAGCAAGAGGACGGTCACCCACCCTAAGGGGACAGGTGGTTCAGTCGAGGCGCAGGGAGTGCAGGACGAAGGACGCCAGCTCGCGGTACGCCTCGGCGTCGTTCAGCCCGGTACGACGGGCGATGTCGCCGCGCTGGATCGCCTGCATCGTGTGCGCGATCATCTCGGCCGCGAACGCGATGTCGACCTGCCGGAAGGTCTTGCTGTTGATCCCGTCCTCGATCAGCTGCCGGACCCGTTCGGCGGCGATCCGGGTGTTCCGCTCGTACACCGACCGGGCCGGGGCGAACGTGGCCACGTCGTCGAGGAAGGTCCGGCTGGCCGGCCGGAGCGCGTCCGCGACCGCGTTCAGGTACGCGGCGATCCGCCGGTCGTGCCGGGTCTGCCGGGCGACCGCCGACTCCACCTGGGCGGTGGCATTCTTGAAGTAGTGCTTCACCACCTCGACGGCGAGCTGCTCCTTGCTCCGCGCGAGCGCGTACAGGGTGGTCTTGCTGCAGCGCAGCTCGGCGGCCAGGTCATCCAGGGTGAACCGGCTGAACCCCTGCTCGAGGAACAGCGACAGGAGCCGGTCGAGGAGCTCGGACTGTCGGCGGGTACGCCGCCCCGGAACGACTGTTGTCATATCGAGACAGCATAGAACGATACTAAATTAGGTGCGCCAGTATCGTTCTGAGTATCATTTTGGTAGTTGTCGAAAGGGGGCCCCTGATGACGGTCGACCGACTCCTGCCCACTGACGAATCCGTTGATCTGCTCGCGCTGGTGCGTGACCTGTGTGAGCACGAACTCGCCCCGTACGCGGCGAAGGCCGAAGAGAGCGAGACCTTCCCGCGGGACGCGTTCCGTACGCTCGGCAAGGCCGGTCTGCTCGGCCTGCCCTACCCGGAGCAGTACGGCGGCGCGGAGCAGCCGTACGAGGTGTACCTGCAGATGCTCGAGGAGATCGCGTCCGCCTGGATGTCGGTCGGGGTCGGCGTCTCGGTGCACACGATGACGAGCTACGGGCTGGCGACGTTCGGTAGCGACGAACAGAAGGCGCGGCTGCTGCCGGACATGGTCGGCGGCGAGCTCCTCGGCGCGTACGCGCTGTCCGAACCGCAGGCGGGTTCCGACATCAGCTCGATGACCACGCGGGCGGTCCGGGACGGTGATTCGTACGTGCTGAACGGGACCAAGGCGTGGATCAGCCACGGGCCGTACGCGGACTTCTTCACCACCTTCGCGCGTACGTCGGATGATCCGAAGCACGGGATCTCCGCGTTCCACGTGCCCGCTGGTACGGCCGGGCTGAGCTTCGGCGCGCCGGAGCGGAAGATGGGGCTGACCGGGTCGACCACGACGCTGGTGAACTACGACGACGTACGGATTCCGGCGGCGAACCGGATCGGGGCCGAGGGCGACGGGATGCGGATCGCGTTGTCCGCGCTCGACTCCGGGCGGCTCGGGATCGCCGCGTGCGCGATCGGTCTCGGTCAGGCGGCGCTCGACCTCGCGACCGCGTACGCGCGGGAGCGGCAGCAGTTCGGGCAGTCGATCGCCGAGTTCCAAGGGGTGCAGTTCCTGCTCGCGGACATGGCCGCGGCGGTCGAGTCCGGGCGCGCTACGTACCTGCACGCCGCGCGCCGGCGGGACCTCGGCCGGACGTTCACCCGGGAGGCGGCGATCGCGAAGCTGGTCTGTACGGACGCCGCGATGAAGGTCACCACCGACGCGGTCCAGGTGCTCGGTGGGTACGGTTACACCCGGGAGTTCCCGGCCGAGCGGTACATGCGCGAGGCCAAGGTGACCCAGATCTTCGAAGGTACGAACCAGATCCAGCGGTTGGTCATCAGCCGCGACCTGTTGCGGGGCGTGTGAGTCGCGCGATCTGGTGTGAAGCGTGTGGGCCGCGTGATCTGTCGTGCAGTGTGTGAGTCGACTGTTGAGGAGTCTGTGATGGAGTTCAGCCCGTCCGATGTCGCTCTGGTCACCGGTGGTGGATCGGGGCTCGGGGAGGCGACGGTCCGGCGGCTGGCCGCGGACGGGCTCGGCGTGGTGATCGTCGATCTGCCGTCGTCCGCGGGCAAGGCGCTCGCGGACGAGCTGGGAGATCGGGTGGTGTTCGCGCCCGCCGATGTCACCGACGAGGCCGCGGTGACGGCGGCGCTGGACGCGGCGGCGGCGCTCGGGACGTTGCGGGTGCTGGTGACCTGCGCCGGGGTCGCGACCCCCGGCCGGGTCGTCGGCCGGAAAGGTCCGTTGCCGCTGGCAACTTTCCGGCAGGTGATCGAGGTGAACCTGATCGGCACCTTCAACGTACTCCGGCTGGCCGCCGAGCGGATGCTCGCCGCTGACCCGTCCGCTGACGGTGACCGCGGCGTCGTGGTGATGACGGCGTCGATCGCGGCGTACGACGGCCAGGTCGGGCAGGCAGCGTACGCGTCGAGCAAGGGCGGGATCGTCGCCCTCACCCTCACCGCCGCCCGCGACCTTGCGGACAAGGGCATCAGGGTCGTCACCATTGCCCCCGGCACCATGGAAACCCCGATGCTGGCCGGCCTCCCCGAGGAAACCCGCACGGTCCTGGAACAGCAGATCCCACACCCGTCCCGCCTCGGCAAACCGTCGGAGTACGCCGCCCTGGTCCGCCACATCCTCGACAACCAACTCCTCAACGGCGAGGTAATCCGCCTCGACGGAGCCCTCCGCATGCCCCCACGCTGAGTGCGGGCCAGTGCCGGTTTCTGGGTGGTTTGGGAGGAACTTGTTGAGGCGGTAGCTAGCTGGGCAGTGAACGTGGCGGGATGGTCGCGGGTTGGGTCAAGATGGCGCGCACCCTGGGGGAACGCACTGTCCTGTTCGGCTGTCCGGAGACTGTGAGGCTCACTTGACGACTACCCGTTCTCGGCTGCTGCTTTCGGCCGCGGTCATCCTGGCTACTTCCGCCGTCGTCGCGCAGTCCAGCGCGACCGGTGTTTCCGCCGCGGTTCCGGTCTCCGGTACCAGCCCGCTGCAGGCCGGCTGTGGCGCCGGCCCGGCCGACGGCTACACGCTCTACCCGAACACCGAGGTCCAGCCGCACCTCGCCGTCGACCCGAAACACCCGTCGCATCTGGTCACCGCGTACCAGCAGGACCGCTGGAACCGGTACGGCAGCAACGGCGCGGTCACCTCCGTCTCGAACGACGGGGGCGCGAGCTGGCACCGGTCCGCGGCACTGCCCCCGTTCTCTGCCTGCACAGGCGGGGCGTACGACGTCACCACCGACCACTGGCTCACGATCACACCATCGGGCGCGGCGATCGCGGCCTCGTTCTCACTGTCCCGCGACGGCGAGATCACCGCGATGCAGGTCGCCCGCTCCGGCGACGGCGGCGAGCATTGGGCCGACGCGGTGACCCTGCAACGCGACACCACCTCGAAGCTGTTCAACGACCGCCCGGCCGTCACCGCGGACCCGTACCACCCCGGCGTCGTGTACACGGTGTGGGACCGCGTCGAGGACACCTCCACCGACAGCGCGGAGCATTCGGTGCAGCCGGTCTACCTGTCCAAGTCGACCGACGACGGCCGTACCTGGTCCAAAGCGAAGAAGATCTACGACGTACCGGACAACACCGGCACCATCGGCACGGTGCTGACCCCGCTCGCGGACGGCACCTTGCTGATCGGCATGCACTACCTCACCGCGACAGCAGGCGCCACGCAGGTGATCCGCTCCACCGACGGCGGCGCGACCTGGTCGAAGCCGACGCTGAACGCACCGGCCCCACTCGCAGTCACCACCCGCATCCCGGACCCGGACGGCGGCAGCGACCCGATCCGCAATGCCAGCTTGCCTTTGCTAGCTGCTCAACCCGGGACCAAGGTCGTACACGCCACCTGGCAGAGCCAAGCCGCCGACGGTACGTTCCACGTGGCGTACGCCCGCTCAGCCGACAGCGGCAAGACCTGGTCCGCTCCGGCGCGTGTGGACAAGACCCCGAAGGGCTCGGCGGCCGTACCGGCAATCGCCGTTTCGTCCGACGGGACAGCCGCGATCACGTACTACGACTTCCGCAACAACACCGCCGACTCGAGCCTGCCGACGGACTTCTGGGCCATCACCTGCAAGTCGGCCTGCACCACGGCCGGCTCTTGGACCGAGAAGCACCTCGAAGGACCGTTCGACGCACGCAAGGTACCGGCAACCAGCTCCGGCCGAATGCTCGGCGACTACACCGGCCTGGTCTCCACCGGTAAGTCCTTCGTAGCCGTCTACAGCGTCGCCACCGGCAACACCAACAACCCGGTAGACCTGCACAGCACCACCTTCTGATCGGCAGCTCGACAGGAGGTATCGCCGGCTCCGCAGGCCCCGCACACCTACTCCCGCGTGCGTGGGTCCCGAACCGGGCGACACCTCCTGTCGAGTTGCTTATGTCATCCCGGCTTCACCACTCGGCGAATGATCCGTCGTCGTGCCGGAGTACCGGTGATCGCCAGCGATGCGGTTCGGCGGCTGCCGCGCGGACGACCTCCTCGTTGACCTCGATCCCCAGCCCGGGGCCGGTCGGCCGCCGTACGTGCCCGTCGGCGAAGGCGAAGACCGTTGGGTCGACCAAGTAGTCGAGCAGCTCGTTGCCGCCGCCGTACTCGATGCCGAGGCTCTGCTCCTGGATCAGGAAGTTCGGGATGGCGAAGTCGATCTGCAGGCTCGCCGCCAAGGTGATCGGGCCGAGCGGGCAGTGCGGCGCGACGTTCACGTCGTACGCCTCCGCCATCGCGGCGATCCGGCGCAGCTCGGAGATGCCGCCGGCGTGGGAGATGTCCGGCTGGGCGACCGCGATCCCGGTCGGTAGTACGTCCCGGAAGTCCCAGCGGGAGAACAGCCGCTCGCCGACCGCGATCGGGATGCTGGTGGATTCGGTGATCCGGCGCAGGTCCCGCGAGTACTCCGGGGTGACCGGCTCCTCGACGAACATCGGCAGCAGCGGCTCCAGCAAGGGCAGGATCTGCCGGGTCGCCGCCGTACTGAACCGGCCGTGGAAGTCGAGGGCGATGTCGATGTCGTCACCCAGCGCCGAGCGCAGCGCCTCGACCCGGCTGACCGCGGCGCGCAGCTGCGCGGCCGACGGGATCGGCGGCAGCGCCTCGGACAGGTTCAGCTTCATCGCGGTGAAGCCCTTGGCGACCTTGGCCTGCGCCTGGTCGACCAGCTCGGCGTTGTCCGCGCCGTGCACCCAGGTGTACACGCGTACCCGATCTCGCACCGGGCCGCCGAGCAACTCGTGGACGGGCACGTCGTGGAACCGGCCTTTGATGTCCCACAGCGCCTGGTCGATGCCCGCCAGCGCGCTCGACAGCACCGCGCCGCCGCGGTAGAAGCCGCCCTTGGCCAGCACCTGCCAGTGCTCTTCGGTCCGCAGCGGATCGGCGCCGACCAGGTTCTCCATCATTGCCGCGACCGCGCCCTGGACCGCCTCCGCCCGGCCCTCGACGATCGGCTCGCCCCAGCCGCTGATGCCCGCATCGGTGTCGATCCGCAGGAACTGCCAGCGCGGCGCCACCAGGAAGGTTTCGTATCCGACGATTTTCACGTCTCGACCCTAAGGGTCGGCGCGGCGCGCGGGTCAGTCCAGCTCGGGGGCACCTGGTGTCGGCAGCGCCAGCTTCTCGTCGGGTTTCGCGGCCAGTACGTCCTGCACGTACGAGCGGGCCGCCTGCATCGTGTCGACCTCGTGCCCGGCCTCCTCGGACAGGAACCAGCGGTGCTCGAGGACCTCGTGGAAGATCTCGGCCGGCTCGAGCTTGCGGTTCAGGTCGCGCGGGACCGAGCGGACCACCGGCTCGAAGACGTCGGTCAGCCACTGGTGCGCGACGATCTCCTCGTCCTCGTTCTGCTGGTCGGTGGCGGCGGCGAACGAGTCCAGGTCGTTCAGCAGCCGGCGCGCCTGGTTCTCCTCGACGTCCAGACCGGTGAGGCGGAGCAGGCGGCGGGAGTGGTGGCCGGCGTCCACGACCTTCGGCTGGATGCGGACCTGGCTGCCGTCCCAGTCGGTGATGATGTCGATCTCGGCGACGTCGAAGCCGAGCTCGTTCAGCCGCCGGATCCGGGAGTCCAGCCGGTGCATCTCGTCTCCCGCGAACTCCTCCGGCGCGGTCAGCTCGGCCCAGAGCGCCTCGTACCGCTTCTGGATCGACTCGACCGTCTCCTGCGGGTCGATCGACTCGTCGAGCAGCCCGCCCTCCTGCAGGTCGAGCAGTTCGCCGAACAGGTTGATCTCGGCCGTGTACAGGTCGTGCGCGCGTTGTCCGTCGGAGATGTCCTGGTGCAGCTCACCGGTCTCGGCATCCACCAGGTACGCGGCGAACGCGCCGGCGTCACGGCGGAACAGCGTGTTCGACAGCGAGCAGTCGCCCCAGAAGAAGCCGAGCAGGTGCAGCCGGACGATCAGCGCGACCAGCGCGTCGATCAGCCGGTTCACCGTGTCCGGCCGGAGCGTGCTGGAGAACAGCGCGCGGTACGGCAGCGAGAACTGCAGGTGCCGGGTGATCAGGATCGAGTCGATCGGCTCGCCGTTGCGGTCCACCCGGTCGGTGATCACGCCGACCGGTTCGACCGCCGGGGCCTCCAGCCGTTCGAGGTCGCGGAGCAGCCGGTACTCGTGCATGGCGAGATGCTCGAGTACCTCCTTGATCGCGTACACGCTGCCGTTGACCCGGACGAACCGGACCACGTGCCGCGAGATACCGCGCGGCAGCGCGACCAGCTGGTCCTCGGGCCAGTCCTCCAGCGGGACGTCCCAGGGCAGCGACAGCAGTCCGGTGTCGGGGCGGGTGGCGACGAATCGGGGCACGGGTACCAGTCTGTCAGCATCCTGACCTCTCAGGCAGCGCATCCGCACCGCGAAACGTCAGGCGCCGGGTGCCGCAACCTCTTGCAAGAACTTGCGTGATCAGACATAGAATTTGCGGCATGACACGACGGCTCGCAGAGGTGGCCAAGAAGGTCGGCGTCAGCGAAGCCACCGTGAGCCGCGTCCTGAACGGGAAACCGGGCGTGTCCGAGGTGACCCGGGAGTCGGTGCTGACCGCGCTCGACGTGCTCGGGTACGAGCGCCCGACCCAGCTTCGCGGCGACCGGGCCAGGCTGGTCGGCCTGGTACTGCCCGAGCTGCGGAACCCGATCTTCCCCGCGTTCGCCGAGGTGGTCGCGGGAGCGCTCGCGCAACAGGGCTTCACGTCCCTGCTGTGTACGCGGACGCTCGGCGGCGTGTCCGAAGCGGACTACGTCGACCTGCTACTTCAGCAGCAGGTGTCCGGCGTCGTGTTCGCCGGCGGGTACTACGCGCAGGCGGACGCGCCGCATCAGCATTACGAGCTGATCCAGGAGCGCAAACTGCCGGCCGTACTGGTCAACGCGGCCGTCGACCACCTCGGGTTTCCGCAGGTCTCGTCGGATGATCAGGTGGCCACCGAGATCGCGATCGGTCACCTGCGGGCCCTTGGCCACCAGCGGATCGGGATGGTGCTCGGCCCCCGCGACCACATCCCGTCGCGACGCAAACTGGCCGCCTTCCTGGCCACCGCCGACGCCGACCCGGAGCTGGTCGAGCATGCGATGTTCTCCCTGGAAGGCGGCCACGCGGCCGCGACCAAACTGGTGCATCGCGGCGTCACCGGCATCGTCTGCGCCAGCGACACCCTCGCCCTCGGCGCGATCCGAGCGTCCCGCCGTACCGGCCTCTCCGTACCCGAGGACGTCTCGGTGATCGGGCACGACGACTCCGCGATGATGAACTGCACCGACCCACCCCTGACCACCGTCCGCCAGCCGATCAACGCCATGGGCCAAGCCGCCGTAGCCCTCCTCACCGCCCTGATCGAACGAGCCACCGTCCCACCCGACGAACTACTCTTCGAACCCGAACTGATCGTCCGAGCCTCCACCACCCGCCCCCGCGGCTAGCGCTCGCAAATAATCTGCCGTCGATAGTCAGATTCTTGCAATCTCCGTCTAAGACAGCGGTTTGAAGCGGCGGAGGCGGAGGCTGTTGGTTACTACGAAGACTGAGCTGAAGGCCATGGCGGCGCCGGCGAGCATGGGGTTGAGGAGGCCGGCGGCGGCGAGGGGGAGGGCGGCTACGTTGTAGGCGAAGGCCCAGAACAGGTTGCCCTTGATGGTGCGGAGGGTGCTGCGGGAGAGGCGGATGGCGTCGGCGGCGGCGCGGAGGTCGCCTCGGACCAGGGTGAGGTCGCTGGCTTCGATCGCCACGTCGGTGCCGGTGCCCATGCTCAGGCCCAGGTCGGCCTGGGCCAGGGCGGCCGCGTCGTTGACGCCGTCGCCGACCATCGCGACCACGCGGCCCTCGTCCTGCAGTTTCTTCACCGCGTCGACCTTGCCGGCCGGCAGGACCTCCGCGATCACCTCGTCGATACCGACCTCGGCAGCCACCTTCGTCGCGACCGCTTCGTTGTCCCCGGTCAGCAGCACCGGCCGCAGCCCCAGCGACTTCAGTTGAGCGATCGCCTCCACGGACGTGGGTTTCACCGTGTCCGCGACGACGAGCACCGCCCGCGCCTGACCGTCCCAGCCGACCGCGACCGCGGTACTGCCTTCGGCTTCGGCGTGCTCCTTGGCATGTGCGAGCTCCTCCGGCAGGTACTGGCTCCACTCCTCCAGCAACCGGGTTCGTCCGACGAGTACGGCGTGCCCGTCGACGATTCCTTGGACGCCAAGGCCTTCGACGTTCCCGAAGTCCTCGACTTCCGGCAGTTTCCCGGCTTCCAGCGCGGCGCGGGCGACGGCCTGCGCGATCGGGTGCTCGCTCGAATTCTCCAGCGCACCCGCCAACCGCAGTACCTCGGCCCGGTCCTGGCCCGGAGCCAGCAGTACGTCGACCAGATCCATCCGGCCCGTGGTCACAGTGCCGGTCTTGTCCAGTACGACCGTGTCGACCCGCCGCGTGGACTCCAGTACCTCAGGCCCCTTGATCAGGATGCCCAGTTGAGCGCCCCGCCCGGTACCGACCATCAGCGCGGTCGGTGTCGCCAGTCCCAACGCACACGGGCAGGCGATGATCAGTACGGCGACCGCGGCCGTGAACGCGACCGTCAGCGGTGAACCGTTGCCCAGCCAGAAACCGAGCGTGATCAGCGAAAGCCCGATCACGATCGGTACGAAGATGCCCGACACCCGGTCGGCCAGCCGCTGTACGGCGGCCTTCCCGTTCTGCGCGTCCTCCACGAGCCGTGCCATCTGCGCAAGCTGGGTGTCCGAGCCGACGCGGGTCGCCCGTACGACCAACCGGCCGCCCGCATTGACGGTCGCACCAACGACCGCGTCCTCCGGACCGACCTCGACCGGTACGGATTCGCCGGTGAGCATGGACGCATCGACCGCACTGTTGCCCGTGACAACGATCCCGTCGGTGGCGATCTTCTCGCCCGGCCGGACCACGAACTCGTCACCGACGACCAGCTGGTCGGCCGGAATCCGGGTCTCGGTGCCGTCCCGCAGAACCGCGACATCCTTCGCGCCCAGCTCCAGCAGGGCCCGCAGCGCGGCCCCCGACCGGCGCTTCGCCCGGGCCTCGAAGTACCGTCCGGCCAGGATGAACGTGGTCACGCCGGCCGCGACCTCAAGGTAGATCTCCTCGGCGCCGCCGCCCCGGGACGGGATCAGCGTGAACGGCATCTTCATCCCCGGCGCGCCGGCCGAGCCGAAGAACAGCGCGTACAGCGACCACAGGAACGCGCTCACCACGCCCAGCGAGATCAGCGTGTCCATCGTCGCGGCGCCGTGCCGCAGGTTCGTCCAGGCGGCCTTGTGGAACGGCCACGCCGCCCACGTCACCACCGGGAACGCCAGCGTCAGCGACGCCCACTGCCACGAGTCGAACTGCAGCGCCGGAATCATCCCGAACGCGATCACCGGAACCGCGAGCACGATGCTCGCCGTCAGCCGGTCCCGCAGGGGCTTCAGCTCGTCCGGCTCGGTCGCGGACGGTTCGACGGCCGGCGACGGCAGCGCCGCCGTGTACCCGGTCTGCTCGACCGTCGCGACCAGTTCATCGGTCGAAACGCCCTCCGGGAAAGTCACTTTCGCCTTCTCGGTGGAGTAGTTGACGGTCGCCGTCACCCCGTCCATCCGGTTCAGCTTCTTCTCCACCCGCGCCGCGCAGGAGGCGCACGTCATCCCCCCGATGATGAGCTCAACCGACTGGCTCATGTTCGTGTGCCTCCTCCGCGTGACTTGGTGGTGTGCCCGGTGGAACGATCGCCGTACCGGTCGCGTCGACCTTCACGGTGAACTCGGCGGTGTGTACGGCGCCCGCGTGCTGGAAGTCCAGGAACAGGCTGTACGTTCCGGCGGTCGGGAAAGTTGTCCCGAACTTGATCGCCGGCCCGCCCTTCGTACCCGGCTCCGCATGCTCGGCCGGGTGGTTGTGCAGGTACGCGAGATCGCCGCTCCGCAACGAAACCAGGTGCCCGAAAGCGCCGAGGTACGGCTGCAGATCCGTGACCGGCTTACCGTTCTTGCTGATCTTGAAAGTCAGTTCGGATTCCTTGCCGGCGATCGGCGTACCCGCCAGCGTCACGTCGTACCCGTGCACGTTGGTCACCGGAGCCGGGTCGTTCAGCGGGACCGGGATGTACAGTCCGGACACGTTCACGTCCGTACCCAAGGTGATCGTGCTGTCGAACCCGGCCGGCTGGAAGTCGGCGTACATCCGCCAGGTACCGCCCGCGGTGAACGTGAACGGGATGCTCCACGTACCGTCCGCGGCCCGCTCCGGGTGCACGTGCCGGAACCCGGACATGTCCCGCCGCACCACGATCAGGTGCAGGTCCTTCTCGTGCGTCTTCGTGTACTTCGTGACGGGCTTGCCGTCCGGTCCCTGGATCGTGAAGCGCAACTCGTTCTTCGTACCAGGACTGAAGAACGTCGCCGCCGGTGCGAACGTGTAGCCGGCGTCGGACACCGCCAGCCCAGGCAGCTGTCCGCTGCCGGCGCCGTGTCCGCCGTGTGAGTTCTGCTCCATTCCACCCATCTCCTCTCCGTGCCCCGCGGCCGCGGAGGTCTCGTCGGCCGCCGCGATCGGATCGACCGCGGAGCCGACGCCGTACGCCGCCCCGAAGGCAAGCGCGAGCGCACCGGCGAACGCGCCGATCCGGAGCGCGACGGCCCGGCTCACGACGCCGCCAGTTCGTAACCCGCCTCGTCGACGGCCGCCCGAACGGCGCCCTCGTCGAGCGGGGATTCACTCGTCACGTGCACCGCGGAGGTGCCACCCGCGACGAGGTCGATCTTCACGTCCTGCACACCGACAAGCTTGCTCAGCTCCTCGGTGACGGAGGCAGTGCAGTGCCCACAGGTCATACCGGCAACGGAGTAGGTAGTGGTAGCCATATCAATGCTCCTAGCTCGAAAGAATTTCCAGGTACTGCTGTGTGTGCGGTTGAAGTGGAGTCAGCTGCGGACGAGGCGGGCGATCGCGTCGGAGGCTTCGCGGACCTTCTCCTCGGCCTCCGGGCCACCACGCTGCGCGGCCTCGACCACACAGTGCGCGAGGTGCTCCTCGAGCAGCTCCAGCGAGAACGACTGCAACGCCTTGGTGGCCGCGGACACCTGAGTCAGGACGTCGATGCAGTACTTGTCCTCCTCGACCATCCGCTGCAGCCCACGAATCTGCCCCTCGATCCGCCGCAACCGCTTCAAATGACTCGTCTTCTCAGCGGTGTAGCCATGCACCTCAGCTGCCTCATCGGTGGCCATCGCGCGCTCCTCTTCCCATCTAACTACCCCTAGGGGGTATCTCCACGACCAATAAATTACCCCCTATGGGTATCCCACGCAACCCCCACGCCATACCTGCTGGGGGTATTCCGGAGAATGTGCTCCATCCCACGCGCCCCATGCAGGTACTCCGCTCGTCGCGACGAGGAGGTGCCGACGAGCAGGTGCCCGACGAGCAGGTGCCCGACGGGGAGGTGCCCGACGGGGAGGTGGCGACCGGGAGGTGGCGACCGGGGAGGTGGCGACCGGGGAGGTGGCGACGGGGGGAGCGGCTGTGTAGCGGGCGTAGGGCGGATCGCGGGGGTCGCGGGGGTCAGCTGGGGGTGCGGCGGCGGCGTGCCGCGCCGGTCAGTGCGATTGCGAGGGTGAGGACGGCGGCGGCGGCGCCGATTGCGAGGCCTCGGCGGAGGCCGGCTGGGGTGAAGGTGCAGTCGACGCGTTTGGCTGGGTTGGTGAGTTGTACTGCCATCAGGCCGCCGAAGTTTCGTGGGGTTTGGGCTTTCGCGCCGTCGACCGAGCAGGTCCAACCGTCGAGTTTCGGTACCGAGAGCACTGCCCAGCCTTTGCTGCCGGGGCGCAGCGTCGCGTGCAGAGAATGCCCGCCGGCTTGTACGTCGCTGGCGCCGGTGGCCCGCAGTCCCTTGACCGCGCCGGCCAGCGCCTTTTCGTCCAGGCAGCCGATCGCGTTCTCTGGCGGGATGCCCTGCGGCGCTTCGCCGAAGTTGACCTCGATCAGTAGGTTGCCGGTCGCCGGCACCGTGCCGAGGTCGATCATCGCGCTGCTGGTGTTGATGCCGGGCCGCCGCGTCGAGCTCAGCTCGTGCCAACTACCGCCGGGCTGCCGGGCGCGCCCGCCGACGCGGGGCATGAACAGGTAAGCGGTCGTACCTGGCGTGCACTGGGCGACCAGCTTGACCTCGCCGGTCGCGAATCGGGTGCCCTTGTACTCCGGGACCTCGTAGACCTTGGAGCCGAGTAGTTGATCCTGCGCGGCGTACGGGTTCGGTGCGTTGCTGTCAGTACTGGCGGGTGCCGGCGCGAGTCGGCGCTGGACCGTGACGAGCGGCGGCGCCTCGGAGCGGCTGATGTGTGGCGTGCCGTCGTCCGCGGGCCGCATCCGCGCTCCGACCGCGAAGATCGCATCGGTCACGGGGTTGTCCAGCGTGCGCGACGCCCGCCCGTACCCGGACCAGCCGAAGCCGAGGCCGGTCAGCAGCTGGTTGGTGGTCGACGGCAACAAACTGCTGTACAGACCGGCGCCCTGCCCGCCGAGCAGCATCGGGTCGTTGGGCGTGAGCGTCGTACCCGGCTCGGTCCGGTACTTCGGCCAGTCGCCCGCCGCGCGGATCGCGTTCAGCTGGTCGGTCTCCTTGCCGGTCCAGGCCGGCGCGGACGGGGTCAGCGCCTTCGCCCGGTACTCGTCGGTGATGATCGCGGTCCAGGTCGTCTCGACCGTCACGACCGCGAGCAGTACCGCGAAAGCTGCCGCCACCGGCAGCTTCAGCCGCCGCGTGGCGGGCATTCGCCGCAGCAGCCAAATGGTGCCGAACGCAACCAAAGTGACGGCTCCGGACACAATCAGCACGAACATCGAGTGCCGGGTCAGCAGCCGGCTGCCGTCGGACAGTACGGCGATCACGGCCACTAGCGCGCCGCCGCCGAGCAACGCGAGCGGACCAGGCAGCCGATGCGCGACCGCGACCCACGCGGCCGCGACCAGCAGGCCGCACAGCACGAACGCCTCGCGGTACTGGCTGCCGTTCGGGGTGTCGAACGCGTGCCAGAACTCCTGCGTCGGCGCCCACCGGAACGACATCGCCACTCCGACGATGGTGATCACCCAGATCACCCTGCTCCGCCAGGGCACGAACCGGTTGAACGGCAGCGTCAGCGCGAGCAGCAGCGCGACCGTGCCGACGTACAGGCTCGCGGTCTTGCCGACGCCCTCGGACAGCGGCAGCAGCCGGGACAGGAACACGTCCAGCGCGGACGGGCGGAAGATCCCGGACGGTGACGGCGTTGCGGCCCGGTTCGCGGTGATGATCGGTAGCAGGATGGGCGCGACCAAGGCTATCCCGAGCGCGAACGAAATGCCGTGCCGGATGACCGACCGGAGGCGCAGCGACCAGCTCAGGTCGCTGGTCAGCAGCCGGGCGAGCAGGTAGATCCCACCCGCGAACGTTGCCATGTAGGCGGTGTAGAAGTTGGACAGCCAGAAGACGGCGACGACCAGCACGCTGAGCACCCGATTGGTACGCCGCAACGACCACTCCGCCACCAGGAAGAACATCGGCAGGGCGATCAGTCCGTCCAGCCACATCGGGACGTACGATCCGTCGTCGAGGGCCCAGCCACAGACGCCGTACGAGGCACCCAGCATCGCGGCGACCCAGCGCGGGCCCGGACGCAGCTTCAGCAGGACGACCGCCATCGCGGCGGCCGCCAGGCCGAGTTTGAGAGTGGTGATGACGTACACGGCCAGGTCGATCCGGTCGCGGGGGAACAGCCCGACCAGCAACGACAACGGGCTGCCGAGGTCGACGCCGGCATCGGCCAGGAAGCCGACGCCGAACGCGCTCTGCCAGTTGAACAGGAAGTCACCTTGGGCCCGTCCGTGCAGGACGTCCCAGAGGTGGGCGAAGAAGGGGATGTACTGCGTGCCAAGATCGTTGGTACTGCGGGACAGCGAACCGAAGGGATAGGTACCGCGGATGATGCCGGAGGCGGTGAACACCGCCGCCACCACGACGAACGCGACGACGGCAGGTAACACCGCCGATCGCCGGCGGACAGTACCGTCCTCGGAACCCATTGGCCGCCCCTTCGTTCCGGTGGTTCGCTCGCTCAAGCTAGCGGGTAGTTCTGGTCTGGACAAGAATCGCATCACAGTCGGTACACAGGGCGGATGGGGACAACGATGCGGTTGAGTCTGGTGGTGCCGTGTTACAACGAGATCGAGGTAATCACCCGGTTCCATCAGGCGGTGAGCCGCGACCTGGCCGCCACCGGCCGTCCGTACGAGATCGTGTACGTCGACGACGGCAGCGTTGATGGGACGCTCGAGGCCCTGGTTGGGTTGGCAGCCGGTGACGAATCGGTCCGGTACCTGTCCTTCAGCCGCAACTTCGGCAAGGAGGCGGCGATGCTCGCGGGCCTCCGGTACGCGAGCGGCGACGCCGTGGTGATCATGGACGCCGACCTGCAGCACCCGCCGGAGCTGATCGGCCGGATGCTGGCCGAGTACGAGCGCGGTTTCGACCAGGTCATCGCCCGGCGTACCCGGACCGGCGACCCGGCCACCCGGACGCTGTTCGCGCGGGCGTACTACTGGCTGATCAACAAGTGGGCCGACGTGGAGCTGATGGACGGCGTCGGCGACTTCCGGCTGCTGTCGCGGCGCGCGGTCGACGGCCTGCTCGAGCTGAACGAGTACAACCGGTTCTCGAAAGGCCTGTTCGCCTGGATCGGCTTCGAGTCGATCCTGTTCGAGTACGAGAACGTGAAACCACCGCCGGACCGGAAGAGCCGCTGGACGTTCCGCAGGCTGCTCGAGTACGGGCTGGACGGGCTGCTGTCCTTCAACAACAAGCCGCTACGGCTGGCGATCTACGTCGGGCTGCTGCTCACCGCGGTCGCCGCCGGGTACGCGATCTGGGTGATCGTCGCGGCGATCGTGCACGGCGTCGAGATGCCCGGGTACGTGACGCTGATCGCGGCCATCACCGGGCTCGGCGGACTGCAGATGGTGATGCTCGGGGTGATCGGCGAGTACATCGGCCGGATCTACTACGAGGCCAAGAAGCGCCCGCACTACCTGCTCAAGCAGACCAACATGGACCCCGCCAACCGGCTGGAAAAGCCATCGGCCCCCGGTGGCAGAACCACCAGGGGCCGATAGAGGTACTACGGGCGGGTCAGACGGACAGCCGCTCCTCGGTGGAGGCCGAGAACAGGTGCAGCTTCTCCGGCAGCGCCTGCAGCCGGACCGTGGAACCCTTCTCGACGACCTGGCGGGCGTCGATGCGGGCGACGATCTGCTGGTTCGCGCCGTGCTCGGCGGTGCCGTACAGGTACGCGTCCGCGCCGAGCTCCTCGACCACGGCGACCTTCACCGGCAGGCCCTCGTCGGCGACCTTGAAGGCCTCCGGGCGAACGCCGACGGTCAGGGTCTTGTCGCTACCGGCCTTGGCCAGTACTTCGCGCGCGATCGGGATGGTGTAGTCGCCGACCTTGGCGCCACCATCGGTGATGTCGGCCTCGATCAGGTTCATCGCCGGCGAACCGATGAAGCCCGCGACGAACTTGTTCTTCGGGTTGTCGTACAGGTTCAGCGGAGTGTCGACCTGCTGCAGCAGACCGTCCTTGAGCACCGCGACCCGGTCGCCCATCGTCATGGCCTCGATCTGGTCGTGGGTCACGTAGACGGTGGTGACGCCGAGGCGCTGCTGCAGCTCGGCGATCTGGGTACGGGTCTGGACCCGCAGCTTGGCGTCGAGGTTCGACAGCGGCTCGTCCATCAGGAAGACCTGCGGGTTACGCACGATCGCGCGGCCCATCGCGACCCGCTGACGCTGACCACCGGAGAGCGCCTTCGGCTTGCGGTCCAGGTACTCCTCCAGGCCGAGCAGCTTGGCGGCCTCGAGGACGCGCTTGGCCCGGTCCTCCTTGGAGACACCCTGCATCTTCAGCGCGAAGCCCATGTTGTCGGCGACCGACATGTGCGGGTAGAGCGCGTAGTTCTGGAACACCATCGCGATGTCCCGCTCTTTCGGCGGACGGTGCGTGACGTCGCGGTCGCCGATGTAGATGGAACCCTCGTTGACCTCTTCGAGGCCGGCGAGCATCCGGAGCGAGGTGGACTTGCCGCAGCCCGACGGGCCGACGAGCACCATGAACTCGCCGTCCTCGATCTCGAGGTTGAGCTTGTCGACGGCGGGCTTGTCACCACCGGGGTAGACCCGGGTTGCCGCCTTGAACGACACAGTAGCCATGACTGTACTTCCCTTCACCGGCAGGAACGTGCCGGACGATCCGAGTAAAGGCACCCCCAGGCGGGGGAGTCCGCCCATCCTCGCCTGAGCAGCAGCTCCTGACAAGGTATCCGGGGTGTGATGTGTCCGTTCTGTTCACGGACTGGACACCTGTGCGCATCTTGCAAGTTCTTGCAGGATCTTGCTGAAAAGTCAGAGGTGGCTCGGTACAGTGCCGGGCGTGAGTAGTGGCGCGGGTGGGCGGGCACGGCTGGCGGACATCGCGGCCAAGGCGGGGGTCAGCGAGGCGACGGTGTCCCGGGTACTGAACGGGAAGCCGGGTGTCGCCGACGACACCAAGCAGTCGGTGCTGACGGCGCTCGACGTACTCGGCTTCGAGCGGCCGTCGCGGTTGCGGCGCCGGTCCGCGGGCCTGATCGGGCTGGTGATGCCGGAGCTGATCAACCCGATCTTCCCGGCGTTCGCCCAGGTGATCGAGTCGGCGCTGTCGCAGCGCGGTTTCACCCCAGTGCTGTGTACGCAGTCACCGTCCGGCGCGACCGAGGAGGAGTACGTCGAGATGCTGCTGGAGCGCGGCGTCTCCGGGATCATCTTCGTCTCCGGCCTGCACGCCGACACCGGAGCGGACCACGGGCGGTACCAGGCCCTGGTCGAGCGGCGGCTGCCGGTGGTGTTCGTGAACGGCTGGCTGCCGGAAGTGGAGGCACCGTTCGTCTCCTCCGACGAGTACGCCGCGATGGAGCTCGCCGTTTCGCACTTGGTTGCCCTCGGCCACCGCCGGATCGGGTTCGCGTCCGGGCCGGAGCGGTTCCTGGTCGTGCAGCGGAAGCTGGCCGGGTACCGGACGTCGATGAAGGCGCAGCTCGGGCTGACCGACGACGACCTCGAACCGCTGGTGGCATTGAGCATGTTCGGCGTCGAGGGCGGTGAAGCGGCGGGCCGTCAGCTGCTCGACGCCGGCGTCACGGCGGTCGTCTGCGGCTCCGACATGATGGCGCTCGGCGTCATCCGGGCCGCCCGCCAGCGCGGTCTGTCGGTCCCTGGTGACATCTCGGTGGTCGGTTACGACGACGCGCCGATGATGGAGTTCACCGATCCGCCGATGACCACGATCCGCCAGCCGGTACAAGCCATGGGCCTGGCCGCCGTCCAGTCCCTCCTGGAAGAGGTCCGCGGCCACGTCACCCCCCACACCGAGTTCCTCTTCCGCCCCGAACTCGTAGTCCGCGGCTCCACCGGCCCCGCCTGACCCCCGCACTTTGTGTACCCACCGCGCATTTTCAGAGCGGATTTCTGCGCGGTGGGTACACAAAGTCGGCTTACTTGGCCACGTGGAAGGCGGCCTGGGGGAGGGTCGCCTTGCCGTTGGCCCAGAGTTGGTTGACCTTTGAGCGTTCGGTGGAGTTCGGGTAGGCGTTGGTACAGGACGGGCCGGGGCCGCCGCCGGACATCAGCTCGGAGCACGGGCCGGAGTAGTGGTCGGGCAGGCCGAGGACGTGGCCGGTCTCGTGCGCGACGATGCGGGTCTTGTCGTACTGCTGGGACTGCGCGTAGTCGATGAAGATGTACCCGCTGCCGTGACCGTCGGTGGACGCGTACGAACCACGCGAGTCGTTGCCCTCGGTGTAGTAGAAGTCGTAGTTGCTGCCCTCGGCGAGCTTCACGTTGCTCACCGACGAGTTCCAGATCGACGTACTGGAAGCGATCTGGGACCGGAAGGTCGGTGCGTCGACGGTGTACGTGACGGTGACCGCGGTGACCTTGCGACCGCTCTTCGCCTGCTGGGCGAACTTGGCCCGGGCGGACTTCATCACGGCGTCGTAGAACGCCTTGGTGGCGGCTTCGTCCTGCGGCGAGCCGACGTACGCCGCGCGGGTGGCGGTGGTGGAGACGTTCGGGCTGGTGGCCGGCGCGGCAGTCGAGGGGGACGCTGCGAACGCGGGGACAGCCAGCGCGGCAGCGGCGAGCGCTGCGAAACCGGACAGGATACGACGATGCGACATGGAGGCCTCACTCCGAAATCGGTGGCGGAAAGCGACGGGCGGATTACCGATCGCCACCATCGGATCGTCGCAAGCGGCCCGGATTTCCGCACCCCATCACCCGAAAGCCAGGGGTTAACCCGCGCGGCAGCCGGCCGGTTCTATGCCGGACATAACTACATGGTTATGGGTTCAGGAAGGTCCGCAGATCCGCCACGATCCGGTCCGGGTACTCGCCGTTGATCGCGTGCGACGCGTCCGGGTAGAACGCGACGGTCCGCGTACGCAGCGCCTGCTCTGCGGTCCGGCGGGCCGTTGCCGGATCGTGCATCACCGACCGGCCGGCGATGATCGCGAGCACCGGCATCGGCAGCGCGCCGAGTTGCTGCTCGGTGATCCGGTGCGGTGGTGGCTGGCGGATCGTGTAGTTCTTCATTCCGGACTCGATCATGTCCGCGACCGGGACGTGCGCCACCGGTTTGCCACCGGCCGTGTACGAGTTGAAGCTGTCCCGCCACGAACGCGGCAGCCATTTGATCGTGGCCGGCAGCGAGCGCACGATGATGGCGAACGGGATGCCGTCGTACACGTTCACCGCGTCCAGGGTGGTCACCGTCGCGATCCGCTCCGGCCGGCGGACGGCGAGATTCATCGCCGTCCAGCCGCCGATCGACAGGCCGAGAAGGTTGAACTTCTGCTCCGGGAGGGCGGCGAGGGTTTGGTCGAGCCAGGCCGCCTTGTCTTCGTCGCTGGTGATGGGTTCGGTCTGGACGCTCATCCCAGGCTCGCCGAGGAGGTCGATCGCGTACACGTCGGTGATCGTGAGCAGTGAGTCCAGGTTGCCGGCCCACACCGGCGTACCGGATGAGGTGCCCGGGAGCAGGACGAGTGGGTCAACGCTGGCGGCGCTGCTCTTGAAGCGGTACGTGCGGACCGTGCCGAAGCCGGTCTGGATGTCGTGGGTCGCGTCTGGTGCGGGGACGTCGCGCATCGCGGCCGCGTACTTGGCGCGGTAGTCCTCGTACCCAGCCGGACTGTTCCAGTGTCCGAGGCGCTTCTTCGGCATGACGTCTCCTAACCGATCGGTAAGTGATCCGACCATACGGTAAGTTGAGGCCATGCCGTCAGCGCGGGGCCGGAATCTGACCTTCACCGAGGAAGCCCGCCGGGCGCAGCTGGTCGACGTGACGATCCAGTTGGTCGCCGAGCACGGGTACGCCGCGACGTCGCTCGGACGGATCGCGGAAAGCGCGGGGATCACGAAGGCGGGCGTGCTGTATCACTTCCCGTCCAAACAGGCGCTGGTCTCGGCGGCGCACGCGCGGGTCGTGTCGCGGGTGGTGGCCGAGGTCGGCGCCGCGGTGGAAGCTGCCGGGCCGGCCGAGGCGCCCGCCGCGTACATCCGCACGATGATCAGTCACCTGCACGACCACCCCCACCACGTACGCATGCTGATAGAAGCAGTCACCTCCACCCAGTCGGCGGTTGATTCCGCGGAGAGGTGGAGGGTTGTCGCGGATCTCCTGGCGACGGCGCGGGATGCTCGGGGGATTGCCGGGGAGCTCGACCTGCGATCGGCAGCGTTGATACTGGGTGGCGGGATCGACTCGATCGTGGCCGAGTCACTACGCGATCCGGCGTACGACGCGTCCGCCGCCGCCGAGCTGTTGGTTGGTTTGGTGGAGAACGGCCTGCTGTCCTGAGCTGTTGAGTGTCAGGCCTCGCCGGGGATGCCGACGTTGAGCAGCCGGGCGCCGGGTCCGCGCGTGGAGAGGCGGTCTTCCTTGTTGTAGAGGTTGCAGCGTTGCAGGCTCAGGCAGCCGCAACCTATGCACGTGTCGAGGTCGTCGCGCAGGCGCTCCAGCTCGGCGATCCGGTCGTCGAGGCGGCTGCGCCAGGACTTGGAGAGTTTGCTCCAGTCGGCGCGCGTCGGCGTCCGGTCCTCGGGCAGCGAGTCCAGTGCCTCCTTGATCTCGGCAAGCGCGAGACCGACCCGCTGCGCCGCCTGGACGAACGCGATCCGCCGCAAGGTGCTGCGCTGGTACTGGCGCTGGTTGCCGGCCGTACGCCGCGAATCGATCAGACCCTGGTCCTCGTAGAAGCGCAACGCCGACGCCGCCACTCCGGACCGCTGCGCGATCTCCCCGATCGAGAGCCAGTGCTCCTTGCTCGGGACGTTCTCCTCTCCCATACCGACACCCTAGATCCCCACCCCAAAAACTCAACCTCGCTTGAAGTGAGGGCAGGACAGTCATCGGTCCAAGGCCTGACGGGTCAGCGGCCTGAGCGCCCGCGTTCCGGGTCGATCGTGGAGCGGTGTGCGCTGTCGGACTCCGGGCGAGGCTCGCCGGCTGCCGCCGCGGGCGACGTGATTCCAGCGGTTGCTGCCCGGACCGCCCGTGCTTCTTGGCGGGAGGGCAGGGTGATGGGATCCGCGCGCTCGTCCAGACAGGTCCCGAGGCCGCCCCGCCGGAAGCAGCAGAGCTCGCCGAGTTCGGCGCCGTTGAACGCCTCCGCCGGGTACTCGGCCTGGAGCGGCTCGAGGTCGGGGAAACCTTCTTTCGTGACCACGCCGTCGGAGTCGTGCAGTCCGTCGGGGTGCGCCTCGAACTCGGTGTCCAGCCAGGTGAACGTCGCATGTGGGCTGTACCAGGGGCCCGTCTCGGCGAAATGATCCTGCGTGAACTTTTCGATCCGATCCCGGTTGTCCGGGTTCTGCTGCCAGAAGCTCAGGATCTCTTCGTTCGAGACTCCGGACGGGTCCTTGTCGGCCATTCTGCAGAACGGGCGCGCGGCGTCCACTACATCCTGCTGGAGAGCGGTCCACTCCGGCGACGCATCCCAGTGCGCCTCGACCGCGCCGTACGGGTTGTGGCGGTAGACGGCGTTGTCGATCCGTAGCGAGGAGTGCGAGGCGACCTTCTGCTGGACGGCGTCCCACATGGCAGGTATGTCTGCGGGATCGATCTCGACCTGAAGGACCGTCGAATGGGCGACGGGGATCTCGCCGTCCTCGCGGGCGAACCGTTCGCCGAGAACGAACTGGGACGGGCTCTGCCGCGCCACGTGCCGGCTGATCGTGCGAGCTGCCTGGTCGTACCGCGGAGGTAGCTTGAAGGCAATACAGATCGTGACCATCGCAGGATGGTAGGGCACGTGGTGGGCCAGTGCCGGAGGGTGACTTTCAGCTTGGGAGACCAGTGGTGGGGGTGGTCTGGATGGTCGGAGGTGCCGTCACGATCGGTTATACTTTTCTGGTGTCGGTGCGCGAGTCGCGTCACCAGAGATGTTCCAGGCGCTCCGACCCGTCGGTTTCAGCATCCGGCTGAAAACATTCCGGCGACATGGGTGCAACGCGATAGCACCCGCAGGTCGATGCCCGTCTCCTGCTGAGTACGTCACGATCCGGTCATGATTTTCGTGACCGGCGCTCACGCGTGCTGCTGCGAACCGGCAAATCGTCCGTGAATCCGAGAGAGAGTTTGCGTGACCCAGCACGACCCCGAGTCCGCCGACGGGCGGGCGAAGAAGCCCCGGCACAAGAAGCATCAGAACCAGTCGTACGGCGAGCGGATGGCGGCGGAGTCCGCGTACCAGCCGCGTCGCGAGGAGCGCCCCGAGGTCAAGGGCTACCGCTCCGAACAACCCCGCCCCGACCGAGGCCAAACCCGCCGCCCCAACCGCGACGACCGGCCGCAGTACAACGGTGGGGATCGCCAGCAGTTCAACGGTGGCGATCGGCAGCAGTTCAACGGTGGCGATCGGCCGCAGTTCAACCGGGACGAGCGGCCGCGGTTCAACCGCGATGACCGGCCGCAGTACAACGGTGGCGAGCGACAGCAGTTCAACCGCGACGACCGCTCGAAGTTCAACCGGGAGGAGCGTCCGCGGTTCAATCGGGACGACCGCCGGCAGTACAACGGTGGCGACCGCCAGCAGTTCAACCGGGACGAGCGGCCGCGTTTCAACCGCGACGACCGGCCGCAGTACAACCGGGACGACCGCTCGAAGTTCAATCGTGACGAGCGTCCTCGCTACAACCGGGATGACCGGCCGCAGTACAACCGCGATGAGCGGTCCAAGTTCAACCGGGACGAGCGGCCGCGTTACGACCGCGACGACCGGGCGCAGTACAACGGCGGCGAGCGTCCGCGTTTCAACCGGGACGAGCGTCCCCGGTTCGATCGCGACGAGCGTCCGCGTTTCAACCGCGACGACCGGCCGCAGTACAACCGGGACGACCGGCCGCGTTACGACCGCGATGAGCAGCAGCAGTACAACCGGGATGACCGGTCCCGGTTCGAGCGGAACGACAAGAACTTCCGGAAGGACGATCGACGAGTGGAGCAGGACAACCGGCGGGTACAGCGGGACGACCGCCGGGAGCAGGTGGCCCCGGCCGACCTGGGAACCGTTGCCGACGACAACCAGTTTGCCGCCCTCGGGCTGGCGCCGCGGCTGGTGCAGCGGCTGGCCCGGGACGGCATCACCGCGCCGTTCCCGATCCAGGCGGCGACCATCCCGGACGCGCTGGCCGGCAAGGACGTACTCGGTCGCGGTCAGACCGGCTCCGGCAAGACCCTCGGGTTCGGCCTGCCGACGCTGATGCGCCTGTCCGGCGGCCGGACCGAGTCCCGCCGCCCGCGCGGCATGATCCTGGTACCGACCCGTGAACTCGCGATGCAGGTACACGACGCCCTCGAGCCGCTCGCGCACGTGATGAACGTGTCGCTCAAGCTGATCGCCGGCGGACTCCCGTACCCGAAGCAGATCGACGCGCTCCGGCGTGGTGTCGACCTGCTGATCGCCACGCCCGGCCGGCTGATCGACCTGTGTGAGCAGGGCGCCGCCGACCTCGGCGCGGTCGAGGTCGCGGTCCTCGACGAGGCCGACCACATGTGCGACATGGGCTTCATGCCGGCCGTCACCACGCTGCTCGACATGACCCCGTCCGAGGGTCAGCGGCTGCTGTTCTCCGCGACGCTGGACAACGACGTCGACACGATCGTGAAGACGTACCTGAAGGACCCGGTGATCCACTCGACCGACGCCGCGCAGGCGGCCGTCACGACGATGGAGCACCACCTGCTGGTGATCGAGCCGGCGCACAAGCAGTCACTGACGGCCGAGCTGGCCAGCCGGGACGGGCGGACGATCGTGTTCGTCCGGACCAAGCTCGGCGCGGACCGGGTCGCCACCCAGCTGCGGGACCGTGGCGTGATGGCCGCGGCGCTGCACGGCGGTCTGACCCAGGGCGCGCGGAACCGTACGCTCGAGCAGTTCAAGGACGGTTCGGTGCCGGTACTGGTGGCGACCGATGTCGCGGCCCGCGGTATCCACGTCGACGACGTCGGCCTGGTGGTTCAGGCGGACCCGGCGGCGGACCACAAGGACTACCTGCACCGCGCCGGCCGGACGGCTCGCGCTGGTGGTGAGGGCGCGGTCGTCACGCTCGTCCTGCCGCACCAGCGGCGCGGGATGATCCGGCTGGCCGAGTCCGCGGGCGTGGACGTCGAGCCGGTCCGGGCGCGTCCGGGTGACGAGGTCGTCACCGGGCTGACCGGCGGCAGCCGCCCGTCCGGGTACCCGGTGAAGCTGCCGGCCCCGAAGCCGCGCAACAACAAGGGCGGCCGGCGCTTCGGCGGCACCCGCCCGGGCCGCGGCCACGACTCCCGAGGCAGCAACGGCCCCCGCCGCGGCAACGGCCCCCGCCGCACCGACGGCAAGTCCTACCAGCACTAACCCACCCGCCCCACAGATCCACCTGCACCACAGATCCACCTGCACCACAGATCCACCTGCACCACAGATCCACCTGCACCACCCGACAGCACCCCGGTCGACCGCTTGGATGCCCGGATCCATTTGAGTGGTTAACCTCTCGACACGCCCCTTCACCCCCTGCAGGCAGGAAGTGAAGGGGCGTTGTCATGGGTTAACCCCCGAAATGGCGCGGGGCGGGGGCAGCGCGGCGTGGGGGCGGCCCGGCAGCGCAGCGCGGGGCAGCGCAGCGCAGCGCGGGGCAGCGCGGGGCGGGAGCGGGGTGGGAGCGGGGTGGGTGGTGAGGATGGGTGGGTTAGGTGAGGGCGGTCCAGAGGTGGGCGAGGATGGTGGCGGTTTCGTCGGGGGACAGGGGGACTAGTTCGAGCATGAGTTCGTTGTCGTCGATGCGGTCGGTCATCACGTAGATGGGTGGGGTGCCGGCTTCCAGTTCGGTGGCGAGGCGTTTGGCGTCGGGGACCTTGAGCAGTACGCGGGACACCTGGAGGCCGGTCGGGTCCGGTACGACCTCGGCGGTGAGGTCCGGGATCCGCCCGGCCGCGGCGACGAAGGCGTCCACCTTGGCGAGCTCGTCCGCTTCCCATTTCACCCGGTCGAACGCCTGCCATTCCTCCAGTGCGGCGAGTACGCCGACGATCGCCTCCTTGGACGGCTTCATCACCCGCCCGATGCCCTTCTCCTGGGCGCGTACGGCCTGTACGAGCGGCCAGCTGCCGGCCACGATGCCCGCGGTCGGTGAGCCGAGGTACTTCTGCCCGCTCACCAGCACCAGATCGGCACCGGTCGCCAGCAGGTCCGCGATCCGCGGGAACTGCGCCGCCGCGTCGATGATCGCCGGCACGCCACGGCGATGCGCCGCCCGGATCGCCGACACCAGGTCGATCGGTTCGCCGCGGGTCAGCCGGGACGCGACCAGCATCAGGCAGGCGACGTCCGGCCCGTCGAGCTCGGCCTCCAGGTCGGCGATCGTGCACCCGTCCGCGGAGCCCGCGAGATCGACCTGCGCGCCGGACAGCCGGATGCCCTGCAGGTTGGTGTGGCCGTAGTCGACGACGTGCGATGCCGGCAGGACGACCCGGTTGTGCAGGTCGCTGGTGTCCGGCAGCGTACTGATCCGGCGCGGGTCGCCGCCGGTCATGGTGGCCGCGACGGACAGGGTGACACCGGCCGCGGTGCAGTGTACGACCGCGCCGGCCTGGGCGCCGGTGACCTGCGCGATGGCTTCGCTGGCGCGGTCGCCCAGCTCGTCCATCACGAAGAATTCGGGCAACGCCTGGGCGACGGCCGCGGCCACTCCGTCGGGACTCCGGTACACGCCGAGCGGCGTGTACGTCCCCTTGGCATTGATCACCACACTCAAGCGGTAACGATCATGGATGCTCATGGTGTTGCCGAGCGTAGTGGTCACGGACAGCAATTGGCGAGAGTCTGGCGGTGAGTTCTTGACCGAAAGCTACTAGTGAGTCATTCTCACTTTCATCGACCCGAGGAGGGAACCGTGCCCCGCCCCGCACTCCGTACCCGGCTTCGGACGACGGTCGCCGCCGTCGCCGCCACCGCGGTCCTCGCGACCCTGCCCGCCCCGACCCAGGCAGCGTCGCGCGCGGCAGCTCAGACCGTTGCCGCAAGCCCTGAAGATTATTGCCGGCAGCAATGTCGTGACATCCTCCCACCGGGCCAGAACGGCAACGCCACCTTCACGGACCTCCTTGTTTTCAAGACATTGGGCGTACGTCCAGCGCACTTCAGCGACACCGTCAAGCCGTACCAGGACCTGGTCTGGAACTCGCGCGGTATCACCGACGACGGCCTCGCGCCGTACTTCGACGACGCGTCGTTCGGAGTGAAACCGAACGACATCGCCAGTACGATCCACCCGCGCGGCGACGTCACGATCGTCCGGGACAGGTCGCGCGGCATCCCGCACATCACCGGCACGACGCGGCTCGGCACGATGTTCGGCGCCGGGTACGCGGGCGCGCAGGACCGCCTGTTCGTGATGGACGTGTTCCGGCATCTCGGCCGCGGTCAGCTGACGCCGTTCGCGGGTGGCGCGGCGGCGAACCGGGAGTTCGAGCAGGAGTTCTGGCGTACGGCGCCGTACACCGAGGCGGATCTGCAACGCCAGTTCGACGACGCGGACGAGTTGTACGGCGCGGACGGCGTGAAGATGCAACAAGACATCCAGGCCTGGGTCGACGGGGTGAACCACTACATCGACACGGTCGGCATCGGGTACCCAGGTGAGTACGTCGCGCTCGGTCTGACCTGGCCGACCCCGCACTGGAAGGTGACCGATGTGGTCGCCACCGCGGCCGTGGTCGCGGGCATCTTCGGTACCGGCGGTGGTGCCGAGGTCGCGTCCGCGCTGGCGCTGATCGAGGCGCAGGCGAAGTACGGCGTTGCCCAGGGCACCAAAGTGTGGGAGTCGTTCCGTTCGCAGAACGATCCGGAGGCCAGTACGACCGTGCACAACGGCGCCACCTTCCCGTACGGGACGACCGGACCGAACCCGGCCGGACGCGCGCTGCCGGACCGCGGCTCGGTGACCGCCGAGCCCGAGGTGATCGACCAGACCGCGAACAAGACGGCCGCCGCCAAACCCGCGCCGAAGGGTGCCGAGAAACTCAAAGGCATCTTCAACGGTGGCCTGTTCCCGGAAGGGTTCGGAAAGAAGGCCATGTCGAACGCGCTGCTGGTGTCCGGCGCGCACACCCAGAGCGGCAACCCGATCGCCGTGTACGGACCGCAAACCGGATACTTCGCGCCACAACTACTGCTCCGCCAGGAACTGCAAGGGCCGGGTGTCAGTTCGCGCGGTATCGCCTTCGCCGGTCTCAACTTCTACACGCTGATCGGTCGCGGACCCGACTATTCGTGGAGTGCCACGTCGGCCGGCCAGGACATCACCGACACCTTCGCCGTACCGCTGTGTGAGCCGAACGGCGGAACCCCGACGAAAGCCTCGCAGTACTACGTCTTCCGGGGCCAATGCGTACCGATCGAACGACTCGAACGGCACAACGCCTGGTACGCCAGTCTCGGTTCGTCCGAGCCGGCCGGGTCGTACACATTGGTTGCCCTGCGCACCAAGTACGGCATCGTGACGCATCGCGGTACGGTCGGTGGCAAGCCGGTGCTCTTCACCAAGAACAGGTCGACGTACGGCAACGAGGCGGGGTCGGCGCTCGGGTTCATGCAGTTCAACGACCCGGATCGGATCCACTCGGCCGCCGACTTCCAGAAGGCCGCGGCGAACATCGGATACACCTTCAACTGGTTCTACACCGACAAGGACTCGATCGCGTACTTCAACTCCGGCGACAACCCGGTGCGCGCGGCCGGCGCCGACCCGAACCTGCCGACCTGGAGCAGCTACGAATGGCAGGGCTGGAACCCGGTCGACAATCGTGCGATCTACACGCCGCCCGCGCAGCATCCGCAGGTCGTCAACCAGGACTACCTGACGAGCTGGAACAACAAACAGGCACCCGGGTACTCCGCGTCCGACGGTCAATGGGGTTACAACTCGGTTTACCGCAGTCAGCCGTTGGACGACCGGATCAAGGCGGTGATCGGGAGCGGGCAGAAGTTCACCCGCGGCAAGCTGGTCGAGGCGATGGAGGACGCGGCGACGGTCGACCTGCGCGGTGATCAGGTGCTCCCGTACCTGCTCCGGGTGCTGAAGAGCGCGCCGATCACCGATCCGGCGGTCGCGGACGCGGTCGCCAAACTGACCGTCTGGCAGCAGTCCGGCGCCCACCGCAAGACACCCAGTGCCTCATCCCGCAGCTACGACAACGCGGAGGCGATCCGGCTGCTGGATGCCTGGTGGCCGCTGCTGGTCCCGGCGGAGTTCAAGGACCTCGGACCGGATCTGTACGGCGCGCTGACCGCGAACCTGAAGATCGACGAGCGGCCGAGTTCGCAGGGTTCGGCGTTCCAGAGCGGCTGGTGGGGTTTCGTCCAGCGTGACCTGCGTAAGGTCCTCGGCGATCCGGTCAAGGCTTCACAACCCGTGACGTACTGCGGCGGCGGTTCGCTGGCGTCGTGCCGATCCGTACTCACCGACACCTTGCTGGCGGCAACCAAAGTGCCGGCGGCGACGACGTACCCGGCGACCGCGGACTGCAAGGCGGGTGACCAGTTCTGCGCGGATCAGATTGTGCACAATCCGATGGGCGGCATCACCCAGAATCGGATCGCCTGGGTCAACCGGCCGACCTACCAGCAGGTGGTCGAGTTCCCAGCCCGCCGCGGATCATGACCCCCTACTGCCTGTCAGGATGTGGGGTATGAATCAGAACTTTCCTCCGAACCAGCCGTACCCGCCGCAGCAGGGCTACCAGCAGGGCCCGCCGCCCGGGTACCAAGGCCCGCCGCCGCAGCAGCAGGGGTACCAGCAGGGTCCGCCGCCGCAGGGGTACGGACAGCCAGGGCCGGGGTACGGGCAAGCGCCGGGAAACTACCAGCCGGCGCGGCAGAACGCACCGCACGTGGCGCCGCAGGGTTCGCCGTACCCGGTGCTGGTCTCGACGATGAACGATCTGCCCGGATACACCGCCGAGAAGGTGTTCGGCGAGGTCTTCGGGCTGACCGTACGGAGCCGTGACTTCGGTTCGAACTTCACCGCGAGCTTCCGGTCGCTCGGCGGCGGCGAGGTGCCGGAGTACACCCAGATGCTGGCCGAGTCGCGGCACGTCGCGGTGATGCGGATGTGCCAGATGGCGCAGCAGATGGGCGCGAACGCGGTGCTCGCGATGCGGTTCGACTGCAACGAGATCGCGAACACGATGAGTGAGGTGGCCGCGTACGGGACCGCCGTCGTGGTCCAAAAGGTCCAGAAGGATGAGCCACCGAGGGTCCAGGACAGCAAACCCGATGAGGATGATGCGAATGACAGCTGACCCCGATGCGCCGGTGGTGATGCCGGCCGGCTTCCGGTGGGGCGTGTCCACCTCGGCGTACCAGATCGAAGGTGCCGTGGCCGCGGACGGTCGCGGCACCTCCACCTGGGACACGTTCTGCGCCGAGCCCGGCCGCGTACTGAACGGCGACACCGGCGCGATCGCGTGCGATCACTACCACCGGTACGCCGACGACGTCGCGCTGATGCGTGACCTGGGCGTCGACACCTACCGGTTCTCGTTCGCGTGGCCGCGCATTCAGCCGGACGGCACCGGGCCGGGCAACGCGGCCGGCCTGGACTTCTACGACCGCCTGATCGACACCTTGCTCGGCGCCGGGATTCAGCCCGCGCCGACGCTGTACCACTGGGACACCCCGCAGCCGCTCGAAGACGCCGGCGGCTGGCTGTCCCGCGACACCACCGACCGATTCGCCGAGTACGCCGCGATCGTCGGCGCGCGGTTCGCTGACCGGGTACCGCTCTGGATCACCATCAACGAGCCGATGGTGCTGACGTTGATGGGCTACTCGCTGGGCGCCCACGCGCCAGGCAAGCAGTTGCTCTTCGACGCGCTCCCCGTAGCGCACCACCAGTTGCTCGCGCACGGTCGCGCGGTACAGGCGTTGCGAGCGGCCGGCGCCCAGCAGATCGGTATTGCCTCCAACCACGCGCCGACCTGGCCGGCCAGCGACAGCGCCGAGGACAAGGAAGCGGCCGGGCTGTACGACAACCTGATCAACTGGATGTTCGCCGACCCGATCCTGCTCGGCTCGTACCCGACCGGTCTGGAGGCAGCGATGCCCGGCCCGGTCGCCGACGACCTGGCCGTCATCTCGACCCCACTCGACTTCTTCGGCATCAACCACTACGCGCCGGTCTCGGTCGGTGTTGCCACCGGCAACCCGGACACCGCGGCCACCGACGGCGTACTGCTTCCGCCGGGCCTGCCGTTCGAACCAAGGACAATCACCGGCTACCCGACCACCGACTTCGGCTGGCCGGTGGTGCCGGACGCGTTCGGCGAGATCCTGCGGATCTTCAAGGACCGGTACGGCGACCGCCTGCCGCCGATCTACATCACTGAGAACGGCTGCGCGATCAACGACGGCCCGGTCGACGGCGTGGTGGACGATCAGCGCCGGATCGCTTACCTGGACGGGTACCTGCGGTCGTTGCGTTCGGCAATCGACGACGGCATCGACGTCCGTGGGTATTTCCAATGGTCGTTGCTCGACAACTTCGAGTGGGCCGCCGGGTACTCGCAGCGGTTCGGTCTCGTCCACGTCGATTTCGAGACCCAGGTCCGTACGCCCAAGGCCTCGTATCACTGGTTGCGTGATGTGATCGCGCAAACGCCCAGTCAGAGCCGGTGATGACGTCCGCCCGGCCGTCCGTGTCAGCGGCGTTGACCGAGCCAACGGTTCGGGTTCGGCCGGGTTGGACGGCGGCGGTCGTACTCGCGAACGTCGGCGTGTTCGCGGCCTGGCTCGGGCCGATCCAGGTGCTGCTCGCGAAGCAGTCCGAGGCGGTTGCGCCGGGCAACAAGGAGTTCGTGTTCGGGCTGGTGACCGGGATCGGCGCCGCGGTGTCCGTGGTCGCCAACCCGGCGTTCGGCGCGATCTCCGACCGGACCGCGTCGCGGTACGGACGCCGGGTGCCGTGGGTACTGGCCGGCGCTGTCGGCGCGGCGGTCGGGTTGTTCGTATTGTCAGGTGCGCGGGTGATTGGGCTGATGCTGCTCGGTTGGTGCCTGATGCAACTGTTCGGCAACGCATTGTTGGCCGCGGCAACGGCCGTCGTACCGGACCGGGTGCCGGTCGCGCAACGCGGAGCGGTCGGCGGCTGGGTCGCCATTTCGCAAGTGCTCGGCGCACTGGTCGGGACCGCACTCGCCGCGGCCTTCGACAACTACACCCTCGGGTACATCGCCTGCGCGGCGTTCCTGCTCTTGTCAGTCGTGCCGTACCTGCTGCGCAGTCATGACACGCGCTTGGCGACGCGGCCGCCGTTCGTACTCGGCCAATTCCTGCGCGGGTTCTGGATCGACCCGCGTCAGTACCCGGACTTCGGCTGGGCGTGGTTGACGCGCTTCCTGTTCAACGTCGGCAACGCGCTGGGCACGCTGTACCTCTTCTACTACCTGCAGGACAAGGTCGGTATCGAGGACCCCGACACCGGAGTACTCGTCCTGACGGCGATCTACAGCCTCTGCGTGCTGGTCACCGCGATCAGCGTCGGCGGCTGGTCGGATCGGATCGCGCGCCGCAAGGTGTTCGTGACCGCATCCGGCTGGGTGATGGCGATCGCCGGTGTCGTCCTCGCGCTGTGGCCGACCTGGCCGGGCGCGATCGTCGGCGCGGTCATCCTCGGCTCAGGGTTCGGCGTGTACCTGTCGGTCGACTTCGCGCTGCTCACCCAGGTACTGCCGAATGCCCGCGACCGCGCCAAGGATCTTGGCATGATCAACATCGCCAACTCACTCCCGCAAGTACTGGCGCCCGCGATCGCCGCGCCGATCGTCAAACACCTCGGTGGGTACCCAGTGCTCTACTTCCTGGCGTCGTTCGTGACCGTACTGGCCGGCGTACTCGTGACGCGAATCCGATCGGTCAACTGAGCCGCGGGTTTCCCGGGGGCCCGGACGGCAATGTGCTCCAGACCGAGCCAGCCGGCCATCAGTCGCAGCTCCGCCGCCAGCGGCTCGATGAAGTCCGGTGCGCCCGGCTCGGCAGTCAACGTGGGTACGACCAATGTTGACGTCGCGCGATCGGCTTTGAGGTCGACGCGCGCGACCAGTTGATCACCGAGCAGGAACGGCAGCACGTAGTACCCGTGGACGCGTTGCGGGGCCGGGGTATAGATGCTGATCCGGTAGAAGAAGCCGAACAGGTGGTGGGTCCGGTCGCGGTTCCAGATCAGCGGATCGAACGGTGACAGCAACGCCCGTACGTCGACCGGCTTGTCCTTCGCCTGGTGCCAGCGGTACGCCTGCTGCTTCACGCCCTCGACCCGGACCGGGATCAGCTCGCCGGAGTCGACCAGCTCGCCGACCACCTTGCGAGCGGTTGCCGCAGGCAATGGAAAATGGCCGCGACCGCTGAGGCCGCACAGTTCCCTGGCGGTCGCGACACCCAGACCACGCGCTGCGGTGCGGACCAGGTCGCGGTGTGCTTCGGCGGCGGTCGGTTCCGGTGCGGCGAGTACGTCGGCGGGGAGTACGCGCTCGGTCAGGTCGTACACGCGCTCGAAATGCCGGCGGCCGGCGATCGTCACCTGGCCCGTACAGAATAGGTACTCGATCGCGATCTTCGCGTCCTGCCAGTTCCACATCGCGCCGGTGGTCGGGTCCGGGTCCGGATCGGTGCGCTTCCGGCGTACGCCGTCGGGGCTTGCCTCGCTTGCGGTCAGCGGGCCCAGCTCGGTGACTCGTTCGAGGACCTGGTCGACGTACCCCGGCCGCTCGGCGGTCAGCCGGCGCATGCCCGTCACCACGGACCACGGGGCGGTGACGTCGGGGCTGAGCTCCTCGTCCCAGACCTGCCGCTCGGCGGCCAGCATCCGCCAGCGCATCAGCGGCCAGACGCTTAGCGGGAGGAGAGCGGCTTTGTGGCCCCAGAAGTACTCGAACAGCTCACGGCTTGTTCCCCAGCTGAGGTGATCCAGCGTCTCCCGCGGGTAGTTTCCGATCCGCGCGAACACCGGCAGATAATGCGACCGGCACAACACATTCACCGAATCCAGCTGCAGCACCCCGGTCCGCTCAACCGCCGCACGCACCCGCCCCGCCGCACGCACCCGCCCCGCCGCACGCGCCCGCCCCGCCGCGCGGCGTCCGCCGGCGCCGGGCGTCTCGCCGGTCCTGCGCAGCTCGCCGAACCCCTGCGCGCGCAGAGCCATCCGCCGCGCACTCCCCACCGAAACCTCGTCACCAAGGGCCACCATGCACCGAACCTACAGCGCCCGGCGCGGCGCAGCGCCTGCCGCGCGCCGCACCTCCCGACCCACCATCGCGGTGGGGTTCTCCACCGGTGTTGTGGGTTCTCTACTGGTATGCGGGTGGAGAACCCACAACACCGGTGGATATCCACTCGCGTTTGGGGCGGACGGGATGGGGACTGGCTGGGTGTGTGGGGAGGAGAGGGGGGTGGTTACTCGTCCTCGACAAGTTCGACGGTGGTGGCGTGGCGTTTGGCGAGGGCGTGGTAGACGGCGGCGTTGTGGTCGACGAACAGCTTGGCCGTGCCGTCCAGCGGCACGATCTTCTTCGCCGGGCTGCCCATCGCGACCGACTCGGGCGGGATCGTCACTCCGGGCGTCACAGTCGACCCGGCGGCGACCAGCGAGCGCTTCCCGACGACCGCGCCGTCGAGCACGATCGCGCCGTTCCCCACCAGCGCCTGCTCGCCGATCGTGCAGTCGTGGATCAGGCACTGGTGCCCGATGGTCGCGTTCGGCCCGATCTCGCAGCCGTTGTGGCCGACGTGGATCACGGTGTTGTCCTGAATGTTCGCGCCGGCCCGGATCGTGATCGTGCCCAGGTCGGCACGGATCACGGCGCCGTACCAAACCGAGACGCCGGCCTCGATCACCACATCACCGACCAGCGTGGCAGTAGGCGCGATCCAGGCATCCTGATGCACGACCGGTCGCTTACCTTCGAACGAATACAGAGGCATACCCGGCACCTTAGAGGGCGTCTGAGCACTCTGCACCTACTGCGGGGCACTCAGTGCGGCACCTCGCCGCACGGGAGGAAAGGCAACGATGAAACCACATCGACGCCTTCCCTCCCGCGCGCCGAGCTACCGCACTGAGCACCTCCTCGCTACGGCGCAGAGTGCTCAGACACCCTCTTAACCCAACTCGCGCGGGTCAGGCGGTCCAGCGGTAGCGGCGTTCGGGGCGGCCGGTGGTGCCGTAGCGGAGGGCGACTTCGGCCTGGTGGCGGGTGCAGAAGTACTCGAGGTAGCGGCGCGCGCTGACCCGGGAGATGCCCACCTTCTCGGCGCATTCGGCGGCGGAGAGGTTGTCGGAGGTCGTGCGCAGTGCCGCGGCGACCAGGTCCGCGGTTTCCTGGCTGAGGCCCTTGGGCAGGCGGTTCACGTGCGGCCGCGCGGGCGCCAGCACCCGATCCACATCGGCCTGCGACGTGACCTGCTCGGGTACGCTCGCGCGCCGCCGCGCGTACTCCTGCAAGCGCGCCCGCAGATCCTCGAAACCGAACGGTTTGAGCAGGTAGTTGACGACCCCTTGCCGGACCGCGCCGCGAACCGCCTCGGCCTCCCGCGCGGCCGTGATCACCAGGATGTCCACCTCTGGCCGGACCGCCCGCAGCCGCGCGATCAGGTCGAGGCCGAACACGTCCGGCAGGTACAGGTCGAGCAGCACCAGATCGGGCCGCAGGCCGGTGAGCGCCGCGACCGCCTGATCGCCGGAGTTCGCGGTGCCGACGACCTCGAACCCGTCGATGCGTTCGACGAAGCCGCGGTGGATGCGCGCGACCATGAAGTCGTCGTCCACCACCAGGACGGTGATCATCGGGCTCCTTCGGGCGTACGCCGGGCCTGGTTCGTGGTCATCCGGGCGACGAACACGGCGCCGCCGTCGGCGTTGTTGGTGACCGCCACCTCGCCGCCGCGCCGGCGGCAGATCAGCCGCGTCATCGCCAGCCCGATCCCACGCTCGCCCTCGGCGGCGGCCTTGGTGGTGAACCCGTGCGCGAACACCTCCTGCGCCAGCTCGGGCGTCACCCCGGGACCGGAGTCGCGAACGACGATCTCGACGCTGGTGGCATCCTGCCGCAACTCGACCTCCACCCAGGCGGGCGACAGCGGCGTACCGGACTGTGCCGCCGCGTCGACCGCGTTGTCGACGAGATTCCCGAGTACGGTCGCGATGTCCGCGGACAGCGCCGGGTCCAGCCGGAGCAGCGTGGTTCGTTCGGAGACGCGGAGCTCGACGCGACGTTCGGCCGCGACCGAGGACTTCGCCATCAGCAGGGCAGCGACGGCGACATCGTGGACCCGCCGGGTCACGGTCAGGTCGAGCGACTCACGATAGCGGTTCAGCGCGCCGACGTACGTGACCACTTCCTCGTACTCCCCGATCTGGATCAGCCCGGAGATCGTGTGCAGCTGGTTGGCGAACTCGTGCGTCTGCGCCCGGAGCAGCTCGGCGGAGCTGCGGAACGACCCGAGCTCACGCTCCAGCTGGGCCAGCTCGGTCCGGTCGCGCAACGTGGTGACCGATCCGAGCGACCGCCCATCCTTGGTGACGCTCATCCGGTTCATCACCAGGACGCGCCCGCGCCGGACGACGACCGCGTCCCGCGCGTCGTCCTCACCGGCGAGTACCTCACGCAACCGGCCCTCGATGCCGAGGTCGCTCAGGCTGCGACCGACCGCGTTCTCGGGCAGGTCGAGCAGCCGCCGGCCGACGTCGTTCACCAGCGTCACGCGCAGTTGCGGGTCCAGGGCAACAACACCTTCGGCGAGCCCGTACAGCATCGCCTCCCGGTGCTCGGCCAGCCCGGCGATCTCCCGTGGCTCCAGGCCGAGCGTCTGCCGTTTGATCCGGCGCGCCAGCAACCACGACCCGAGCAGCCCGAGCAGGCAGGCGATGCCGAGATAGATCGCCAGGTACGAGGACGCGCCGCGCAGCCGCTGCAGTACCGAAGGGGACCTCTCACCGACCGTGACGGTGCCGATGCGGTCGCCGAGCGTACCGTCCAACTGTCCTTCCGCGTCGGTGCCCTGGCTCAGCACGGGCACCTGGGACACGAGTTCCTTGTCGCGATCGACCCGCAGCTCACCGGACCAGCCGCGGCCGTCGGCCACGCCGGGATCACCCAGCGTGAGCTTGGTTCCGATCGTGGTCAGGTTGGTGGCCGCGATGATTCTGCCGCGGGCGTCCGAAAGGGTGATCGAGGTGACGCCGGACTGGATCAGCGTGCTCTGCAGCAGCGGAGCGAGCACCTCGGCAGGCGCCGGATTCCGGATACCGAACCGGAGGGTCTGGTTGCCGGCGAGCTGCTCGGCCAGCGCGGTCACCCGGCGGCCTTCCACCCGGTTGAACGTGGCGGCAGACTGAGCCAGCGAGACGGCGGCGACGGCAACGAGTACGACGACCACGATCGCCAGCTGCAGTACGAGCAACTGCCCGGCCAGCGTCGGCCGCCCGATTCGCCCAAGCTGACCGATTCTCGGGGGCAACCCGATCGCCATCTCTCCACCTCCTCGCGTACTCGAAACAAACCCGTTGGTCCTGCCGCATGATCACCGGTCCGGCGCCGGAGTGCCACACTTCACCCGGATTCTGCCTGTGACCACAATGAACTCAACCACCGCTGCGGCCAGAACGCAGACGCCACGACCGCCGGGACGCCAGCATCGTCGCCACTTGATCCGCTTGCAACACGGAAGGATTCCGCCGATGAGGTCACGGCCGATGCTCTGGGTCACCACCGCGCTACTCGCGCTCGTCAGCGCCACCGCCTGCGGTGCGACCGCCGACAAGAAGGACGCCGCCGACACCGGTACGGACGGCAAGCCGGCCACCGGTCTGCGGCTGATGGTTCCGAACACGGCCGGCGGCGGGTACGACACCACCGCGCGGGTCGCCGCGAAGGTGATGGACGACGCCAAGATCGCCACCGGCGTGCAGGTGTTCAACCTGCCCGGCGCCGGCGGGACGGTCGGCCTGCAGCGGACCGTGAACGAGAAGGGCAACGGCAAGCTGGCGATGCAGATGGGCCTCGGCGTGGTCGGCGCGACGTACACGTCGAAGTCGAAGGCGACGCTGACCCAGACCACGCCGCTGGCGAAGCTGATCGAGGAGGCCGGCGCGATCGTGGTGCCGAAGAACTCGCCGTACAAGACGATCCAGGACCTGGTCGCGGCCTGGAAGGCGAACCCGAAGAAGCTCGCGGTCGGCGGCGGCTCGTCGCCGGGCGGCCCGGACCACCTGCTGCCGATGCAGCTCGCGCAGGCCGTCGGCATCGACCCGAAGGACGTCAACTTCGTCTCGTACGACGGTGGCGGTGAGCTGCTGCCGGCGCTACTGGGCAGCAAGATCGCCTTCGGTGCCAGCGGTTTCGGCGAGTTCCTGGACCAGGTCGAGAGCGGTCAGGTGCGGGTGCTCGCGGTCACCAGCGAGCAGCCGATCGAGGCGCTCAAGGACGTACCGACGCTGAAGTCGGCCGGGATCGACCTGGTGTTCACGAACTGGCGTGGCATCGTGGCGCCGCCGGAGATCAGCGACGCGGACAAGAAGGTCTGGATCGACGCGCTGACCAAGATGCGCGACTCGAAGGAATGGAAGGCCGAGCTGGACAAGCGCGGCTGGACCGACGCCTTCCTGACCGGTGACGAGTTCGGCGCGTTCCTGACCGAGCAGGACAAGCGGGTCGCGGACGTTCTCACCAAGCTCGGTCTGACCTCGTGACCGCCGCCGAGGCTCAGGCTGAGACTCGGCGGGACAAGGCGCAGTACGGGGTTTGCGCGGTACTGGCGGTCGTCGGCGGTCTGGTGATCGCCGACGCCGCCCGGCTCCCGCACATTGCCACCAGCAACGATCCGATCGGCCCGAAGCCGGTACCGATCGTGCTCGGCGTACTGCTGCTGCTGATCGCCGTCCTGTACGCGGTCGACGTCGCCCGCGGCGGTACCGGCGCGGCCGAGGAAGGCGAGGACGTCGACGTGACGTCAGCCGTCGACTGGCGCACCGTCCTGCTGCTGATCGGCGCGTTCGTGCTCAACCTCGCCACCATCGAACCGCTCGGCTGGGTGATCAGCGGATCGCTGTTGTTCTGGGGTTCGGCGTACGCGCTCGGCAACCGCCACTACGTCCGCAATCTGGTGATCGCCGTCGCGCTGTCGCTGATCACGTTCTACGCGTTCGCGATCGGGCTGGGCATCAACCTGCCGGCCGGCGTACTGCAAGGGATTCTCTGATGGACAACCTGATGAACCTGATGAACGGGTTCGGCGACGTACTCAGTCCGCTGAACCTGCTGCTCGCGCTGCTCGGCGTGACGGTCGGTACGGCGGTCGGCGTGCTGCCCGGGATCGGCCCGGCGATGACGGTGGCACTGCTGCTGCCGATCACGTACGGCCTCGAGCCGGTGCAGGCGTTCATCCTGTTCGCCGGCATCTTCTACGGCGGCATGTACGGCGGCTCGACCACGTCCATCCTGCTGAACACGCCGGGTGAGTCGTCATCGGTGGTGACGGCGATCGAAGGCAACAAGATGGCCCGGGCCGGACGGGCCGCGCAGGCGCTGGCGACGGCGGCGATCGGTTCGTTCGTCGCCGGCACGATCGGCACGCTGCTGCTCGTACTGGTGGCGCCGCAGGTGGTGAAGTTCGCGATCAGCCTGGGCGCGCCGGACTACCTGGCGATCATGCTGCTCGCGTTCGCCGGTGCCACCTCGGTACTCGGGTCGTCGCGGATCCGTGGTTTCGCGGCGTTGCTGCTCGGTCTGGTGATCGGGCTGGTCGGTATCGACAAGGTGACCGGCCAGCAGCGGCTGACGTTCGGCGTACCACAGCTTGCCGATGGCATCGATGTGGTTGTCGTTGCTGTTGGCATCTTTGCGGTCGGTGAGGCGCTCTGGGTCGCGGCGCACCTGCGCCGGAACCCGGGCACGGTGATCCCGGTCGGCCGGCCGTGGATGGGCAAGTCGGACTGGCGCCGCTCGTGGAAACCCTGGCTGCGTGGTACGGCGTTCGGGTTCCCGATCGGTGCGCTCCCGGCGGGAGGCGCGGAGATTCCGACGTTCCTTTCGTACGCGACCGAGAAGAAGCTGTCCAAGCATCCCGAGGAGTTCGGGCACGGCGCGATCGAGGGTGTCGCCGGACCGGAGGCGGCGAACAACGCGTCCGCAGCCGGGACGCTCGTGCCGATGCTGGCGCTCGGTCTGCCGACGAACGCGACCGCCGCGGTGATGCTGGCCGCGTTCACTTCGTACGGCATCCAGCCCGGGCCGCTGCTCTTCCAGCGCGAACCGAAGCTGGTCTGGGCGTTGATCGCGAGCTTGTTCATCGGCAACCTGTTCCTGCTGTTGCTGAACCTTCCGCTCGCTCCGGCCTGGGCGAAACTGCTCCAGATCCCGCGGCCGTACCTGTACGCGGGCATCATCTTCTTCGCCTCGATGGGTGCTTACGCGGTGAACGCGCAGCCGCTCGACCTGTTGCTGCTCCTGCTGCTCGGACTACTCGGTTTCGGGATGCGGCGGTTCGGCCTGCCGGTGCTGCCGTTGATCATCGGCGTGATCCTCGGCCCGATCGCGGAACGCCAGGCCCGGATGGCACTGCAGTTGTCCAACGGCGACGCGTCCGGCCTGATCGGTGGACCGGTCGCGTACGTCATCTATGTGGTGATCCTGCTGATGATCGCCTGGCCGTTGATCGCCCGGTTGCGCCGGAAAATGATGACAAAGGATGTCGCATATACCGCTGGACAGTAGTCCGGTGACTGAATTACAGCGAGCCTGGCTGGGTGTGATCTCCGCGGAGCACACCCAGCGGGCGGTCGAAGGCGGCTTCATCCAACTCAACCACGGCAAGCGGCACGGCGTGGCCCGGCTACGGCTCGGCGACGGCTTCGCGATCTACTCGCCGACCGAACAGCGCGGCGGGAAGGAACCGCTCCGCGCGTTCACCGCGCTCGGGATGGTCGCGGACGACGCGCCGTACCAAGGCGAACCGATGTCGATGGGTGATCGAGGCATCGTCGAGCCGTGGCGACGGCGGGTCGAGTTCCTGCCGGTACGCCGTGCGGGGCTGCGGGAAGTTGAGCTCCAACTCACTTCCGGGCCGAACTGGGGATACCAGCTGCGGCGAGGTCTGATACCACTGTCCACAACGGATTTCGAGACGCTCCGGGCCGCTATGACGGCAGGCTAAGTGACGCGGAAACAACGCTGCGAGATCGGGGTTGCCGTGTACTAGGGTGCGCGGATGCTCAGAACGGCAATCGGTTTCTCGGTGTTCGGTCTCTTCTGGGGCGCGTGGGGTGCGATCCTGCCCGCGGTGCGTTCCGGTGCCGGTGTCAGCGACGCGGGGCTCGGGGTCGCGCTGTTGATGATCGGGCTCGGGGCACTGGTGTCGATGCGGTTCACCGGATACCTGATCGACCGGTACGGCGCGGTGGTACTGCCCGCGGTGACAGTGCTGTTCGCGCTGTGCGGCGTACTGCCGGCGCTCGCTGGTTCGGCCGTGACGCTGAGCATCGCATTGTTGTTGCTTGGGGCAACCTCCGGCGCGATGGACGTGGCAATCAACGCCACCGGCTCCCAGGCCGAGTCCGTCGCGGGCCGACCGGTCATGAACCTCGCCCACGGTCTCTTCTCGGTAGCCGTCGTCGTAGCAAGCCTGAGCACGGCAGCCCTCCGCGCGACCGGAGCCGCCGCCCTACCTGTCCTCGCCGGCACCGCCGTCGTGATCATCATCGCGGCCCTCACGGTCCTGATCCCACGCGGTACAAGCACAACCCGACCTACTGAAACCGTGAAAGCTGTTTCGGAGAAGCCAACCCGACGAAAGTTAGGGAGGTTGGAAGGGGCGTTGCTGATGTTCGGTGTGTTGTGTGCTCTGGCCTATGTGGTGGAGAACGCCTGGCAGAGTTGGAGTGCGGTGCATCTCGACACCTCGCTGCATGCCGCGCCAGGTCTCGCGTCCAGTGCGCCTGCGGTGTTCGCCGCCGCGGCCGCCACCGGACGGTTCGCCGGAAACGCGCTGCTGAAACGAGTCCGCCCGGTTCAGCTACTCGTCGCGGGCGGGTGCATCGCCGCGGTCGGCTCGCTGATCGCCTCACTCGCGGACCAGCCCTGGTCGGCGCTCGTCGGCATCGGCGTCGCTGGTCTCGGGACCTCGGTCTGCGCGCCGACGATCATCGGGATGGCCGGCGCCTGGGCTGGTCCCGAGCGGCGCGCGGGCGCGATCTCCGTCGTCACCACGATCGCGTACCTCGGCTTCCTGCTCGGCCCGGCGGCAGTCGGCGCGGCCGCCTCACTGTGGACCCTCCCGACCGCACTCAGCGCGGTCGCCGTACTCGCGGTGGTGGTCGCCGCCCTCGCCCCCGTCGCGGCCCGCATCGCCGGCCCCCGTGCCACCGACGTCCCGACCCACTGACCGTCCGCTCCGGCCCGGTGCCCGTCGCCGACCTTCCGATTTGTCCCCGGGCGTGGTTACGGTGGCAGGACCTAGCCAGGAGGGGATCGCATGACCGAGATCGCGAAATCCGGCGCCGTGGTGATCAATCGGGCGGACGGGCGGGACGACGGCGAGGAGTGGACCGAGAACTACACCGAGCTCCCCGGTGGTGCCGGCGTCTCGCTGATTCTGGAGTCGACCACGAAGGAGGGCTCCGGTCCGCGGCTGCACAAGCACCCGTACGCCGAGACGTTCATCATCCGGCGCGGCTCCGCGATTTTCACCGTCGACGGCGAGGAGCTGATCGGCAAAGCCGGGCAGATCCTGGTCGTACCGGCCGACACCCCGCACAAGTTCCGCACCGGCCCCGGTGGGTACGAGGCGCTGCACATCCACGCCAACCCGACCTTCGAAACCATCTGGCTGGAGTGACTACTGGGGAACTTCCGTACCTGGCGGAGTGAACGCCGCGAGCAGGGTCGCGTTGATGTACGGCCCGGCCTGCTCGGACGTGATGCGACCGGCCTGAATCTCCGCGGCGGCGCCGTGCATGACGTTGTGCATCACGCTGACCAGCCACGACGACGGCAGGTCGCTCCGGAAGACCCCTTGCGTACGCCCGCGTTCGAGCAGTCGTTCGACGCGCGTCATCGGATCGGCGTGCAGTTCGCGTACGCGACCTGGTGGCAGTGATTCCTGCGCCGCGAGCAGCAACGCGCGGAAGTGATCGACCAGCTGCCAGCTCGACTCGATCAGCCGGGACAGCGCGGCCCGTGGATCGCCGGTGAGGTCGACCTGCCCGAGTGCTTCCTCGCCGGTCGCGATCGCCTGGACGAAGACCGCGTCGACGAGTTCGGCGCGGGACGGGAAGTGCCCGTACAGCGTGACCCGGCCGACGCCGGCCGCCTTCGCGATCTCGGACGTGCTCGCGCCCGGGTCGCGGGCCAGGCATTCGGCCGCCGCGGCCAGGATCGCCGCGATGTTCCGCTGCGCGTCGGCCCGTCGTGCACCTTCGGTCATCCGCCCTCCTCAATTCCGAACACGGTTGTACGAGTTCCTCTTGTCGAACACCAGTGTACGAGTTACGGTAGCGCTGTAAACCGTACACACGTGTTCGACTTGAGGATGGAACCATGACCCAACCGGACCCCCGGCGGTGGCGGCTGCTGGGGCTGCTCGCCGTCGCGCAGTTCATGCTGATCCTGGATGTGACAGTGGTCGCGATCGCACTGCCGAACATCGAAACAGACCTCGGACTCCAGCGCGAGACCCTGACCTGGGTGGTCAGCGCGTACACGCTGATGTTCGGCGGCCTGATGCTGCTCGGCGGGCGCGCCGCCGACCTGTTCGGCTCGCGCCGCATCGTCCTGGCCGGCCTGGCCGTCTTCACCCTCGCTTCGCTCGCCACCGGCCTGGCCGGCGGTCCGGAGCTGCTGCTCGGCGGCCGGGTCGCGCAGGGTGTCGGCGCCGCGATGTTGTCGCCGGCCGCCTTGTCCATCGTCACCAAGACGTTCGACGGCGCGGAACGGAACAAAGCACTCGGCATCTGGTCCGCGATGGGTGGCGGCGGGTCGGCGATCGGCGTACTGCTCGGTGGTCTGCTGACCGCGGGACCTGGCTGGCAGTGGGTGTTCTACATCAACCTGCCGATCGGTGTCATCGTCTTCGCCCTGTTGCTGCGGATGCTCCCGGCCGATGGTCCGCGCGTGGAACAGGGCCGCCTCGACGTACCCGGCGCACTGCTGGTCACGGCCGGAACCGGTACGGCGATCTATGCGCTCATCAACGCGGGCGATCGCGGCTGGTTGTCGGCGGCAACTCTCGGTACGCTGGCCGGCGCCCTGGTGCTGTACGGGATCTTCGCCCAGGTGCAGCGCTCGGTCCGGTCACCGTTGATGGACCTGCGCATCCTGGCCCGGCGAACCGTTGCCGCCGGCACCTTCATGTTGCTGGTCGCGACCGCGCTGATGATCTCGATGTTCTTCCTCGGTTCGTTCTACCTGCAGCACTTCAAGCAGTACGGCGCGCTGCGTACCGGACTGCTCTTCCTTCCGGTCGCACTGGCCGCGATCGCCGGCGCGCACCTCGGCGGACAGCTCGTCAGCCGGGTCGGCGCCCGACCGGTGGTGCTGACCGCGTTCGTGATCACCGCCGCCGGCGTGACTGTCCCCGCCGTCTGGGAGGGTGCTGCCATGATCGTGATCGGGATGACCGTCGGGACGATCGGGCTCGGCGCGGCGTTCGTCGGCGCGTCGACCACGACGTTCGCGCACGTCGCGCCGCACGAGGCTGGGCTGGCATCCGGAATCCTGAGCACGTTCCACGAGTTCGGCGCGTCGATCGGGGTCGCGGTGGTGTCGAGTGTCGCGGCCGCGAGCCTGGCCGGGACGGTGACGACCGGGTTCACCCGGGGATTCACCTTCGCCGCGGTCACGGCCGCGCTCGCCGCGGTGCTGGCGCTGGTGACCGTGCCGGCGCTGAAACCTTCGACCGGAGGAGTACATGTCCACTGAAATCAGGCGCGCGACGGTCGCGGACGCCGAAACCGTGCTGACGTTGATGGGTGAGCTGGCCGACTACCAGGACCAAGGGCAGTACCTGACCGCGAGCGTCGCGGACTGGCAAGGGTTCCTGGCGCGGGCCGAGGTGGTCGTGCTGATCGCGGAGGTGAACGGCGACGCGGCGGGGTACGTGTCCGCGCTGCGCCGGCCGTACCTCTGGGTCGGCGGAGATCTGCTCGCGCTCGACGACCTGTACGTCCGGGAGCGCTACCGCGACGCCGGAGTTGGCCGGCAGCTGATGCTGGGTCTCGCCCGGCACGCGCTGCCGGACCGCCTCCCGATCAGCTGGGGCCTACGTGTCGAGAACACGTCCGGCTACCGCTTCTACGAACGCCTCGGCGCCAAGCTGGTCACGAAAACCGCGGCCAGCTGGTCGCCGGACGTCTATGCGGAGCAGTTGAAAGAGTAGCCGGGTCAGACCGGGCGTACGTTGTGGTTGCCGGTGAACAGGTTGGCCGGGTCGTAGTCGCGCTTGGTCGCCGCGAGTCGTTCGTACGTTCCGGCCGGGTAAACCGCGGCCACATCGGCGTCGTCGGCGTCGGACAGGAAGTTCGCGTACGCGCCGTGCACGTGTGGGGACAGGCGATCCCACAGTTGCTGCCGGCCCGGGCGGGTCGCCTCGATCACCGGCGGTGGGCCGATGGTCGTGGTGATGATCATCAGCTCGGCCTGGCGATGCGCGTACGCCGTCGCGTCGTCGGCGACCCGGGCGACCGCTCCGCCGACGGTGCGTACGGCGATCACCGGGGCGCCTTGCGCGGTACCCGCCTCGGCGAGGATGCGCAGCACGTCCGGGACGGATTCCTTGTCGACAAAGGCACTTCGGGTCACCAGCTGGATACCCGGCGGCGGTACGGCACCACTCACGAGTACCTCGGCGTACGGGGTCGGCGTGACGTCGTCGGCGATCACCGTACCGAGCTTCCGGATCGGGTCGAGCGCCTCCGCGGGGTCGCTGCCGTCGTACGCGACCTGGATCTCCAGTGGCGCTTCCGGCCCGCCGAGGAAGGGGTTCGCGAAGGACGCGATCGAGGTGAGGTCGTCCGGCGCGGTCCGCAGGTAGTCGGCCCACCGCGGCAGGACGTCCGCGATCTCACTGGCCGCGAACACGATCTTGCCGAAGTGGATCTCGCCGGTCGGGTGCGCCGCGAACTCGAATGCGGTCACGACGCCGAAGTTCCCGCCACCACCACGGACCGCCCAGAACAGCTCGGGGCGCTCGTCCGCTGATGCCCGTACCAGCTCGCCGCTTGCGGTGACCAGCTCCACCGCGACCAGGCTGTCCAGCGCGAGGCCGTACTTCCGTACCTTCCAGCCGATCCCGCCGGACAACGTCAGGCCGCCGACGCCAACGCTCCTGGTGTCGCCCGAGGAGATCGCCAGCCCGTGCGGCGCCAGCGCGTCCACCACCTGCCCCCAGTTCGCGCCGCCACCGATCCGTACCAGGTGCTGCTCCTTGTCGATGATCTCGACCGTGTGCAACAGCCCGAGATCGATGACGAGCCCGCCGTCGTTGGTCCCGAACCCCGCAAACGCATGCCCACCACCCCGAACCGCAAGCTTCAGACCACTCGTCGCGGCGTACCGCACGGCTTTCTGCACGTCCGGCACGTCCACCGGCTGTAGTACGCCCAGCGGGCTTCCGCCGACCAGGACGCTCCCGCTCAAGCCGTCGTACGCCTCATCGCCCGCCCCAACGATCTTTCCGGCAAAACCCTCGATCACTATGCTCATGACCACCTGACGCCGCCACGGCGACCGATGTGACATGAGCTACCCCACATCACAAAACCCACCGCCGCTTCGTCCGGTCGTTCTGTACGTGACCGCCGGGAGCTACGCGCCGCGACGGAGCGGTCCGGTCTCACCTGTGGGTACAACTGTCTGTTTGTCAGCACGGTGGATGGGATGGCGGTTGTCGACACGGCGATCTGGTCCGGGGAGCCGACGTTTCCGGTGGCGGATGCGTACGCGCATGTGGCCGAGGTCGCGTACTGGTCAGGGCCGATCGAGCAGGAATCCGCGTTGCCGCACAGCGCGGCGGCGCGAGAGACGATCCGGCTGTACGGCGAACGGCTCCGGTCCTTCGAGCATCACGACGAGATTCTTCCCGGGGTGCGGGCACTACCGGCCACTGGGCATACGCCGGGGCACTCCGCGATCTTGCTGGAGTCGGCTGGGGAGCGGTTGTTGTGCGTGGGGGACACGTTCTACGACCCACTACAGGTGACCAACCCAGGCTGGGCAACGCCGTGGGACCTCGACCACCCTGCCTCAGTCGCCACCCGCCGCCGCATCCTCGCTTGGGCGGCGGACGAGCAGGTCCTCCTCCACGCCTACCACCTCCCGTTCCCAGGCCTCGGCCGTGTACGCCGAACCGCCACCTCCTTCACCTGGGAACCGATCCGCTGACAGGGGTTGCCCCTTCGGGTACAGGGTTGCCCCCTCGAATTTCCAGGGGGCAACCCTCCCGTTGAGCGGGCAAGCGGGGCTGGGTCAGCTGTTGATGGTTTGGAGGAGGAGATTGGCGGCTACTTCGGTGCCGTTGGTTTGGAGGGTGGGGCCGAGGGACCTGGCCTTGGATTGGGTGGTGGGGGACAGGGTGGTGGCCAGGGCGGTCGCTAGGGACTCGGTGGTGGGATCAGGGGCGGAGGTGCCGATGGAGAGTTCGGTGACGCGCTTGGCCCAGAAGGGCTGGTCGGCGATCAGCGGGACGATCAGCTGCGCAGCACCGGCGCGGGCCGCGGTTCCGGTGGTGCCGGCGCCGCCGTGGTGGATGACGGTTGCGACGCGGGGGAACAGCGCCTGCTGGTTCACCTCGCCGACCACGAAACAGTCGGCAGCATCGTCGATTGTTGACAATCCTGCCCAGCCACGCGCGAGGAGTACGCGCCGACCGTGCGCCCGGCTCGCTTCGATCGCGGCGCGGGCGATGTCTTGCGGGGCGTACGACGCCATGCTGCCGAAACCGACGTACACCGGCGGCTCCCCGGCATCGAGGAACCGCTCGAGGTCCGCCGGCAGCGGGCGTTCGTCCGGCAGAATCCACGCACCGGTCTGGACGATGTCGAGTTCGGTCTGCCCGGCCGCGGGCAACAGGACCGGATCGGCCGCGACCCACGGATGCTCGGTGAAGACATGATCGCGGACATTGCCGACCGGCGGCAGGCCGATCGCGGCGCGGTGCGTGTTGAGCGCCTCCGCGTACAGGGCGTTCACCCGCTCGGCGTCCTGGGCCCACTCCGCGCGCCGATCGGTCGGGCCGGTGGCCGGCGGCGTACCCGGGCGCTTTCCCGGGCTGGTGTGCTGCGACGGCAGACCGAGGATGTGGAAGCAGGCGAGCACGTACGGAATGCCCAGCCTTTCCGCGACATCACGCACGCCGGCCGGCATCAAACCGGTTGCCAGCATCGCGTCGCAGCCATCCGCCGCTGCCCTCGTCAGCGTCTCGAACCGCGCCGCGACCAGCTCCGGCGCGAGCTTGAACGCATCCTGCGCGGTTGGTGGTTTCGGCCGCGACACGACCGACTGCACGCTCGGTCCGAGTGGAATCATCGGTACGTTGGCTCGCGCGAGCAGCGCGACGAACTCGTCGTCGGGTGGGGCGCACACCTGCGCGTCCACGCCCAGCTGCCGAAGCTTGACCGCGAGCCCCGCCAGCGGTTCGACATCGCCGCGAGAGCCCCAGGTCGACAGCAAAACCCGCATCTCAACTTCCCCCAAGGTGTCCGGAATTCTGGTTGCGGTCGGCAATCATCCACCACAATCGGGGGCTTGCGGCAAGTCCCCCCATCAGCTATAGATTGAAAATGCAGGCACCTCCAGTTTCGGGTCGGGGCCGGTGGGTGGGGCCGGCAGGCACCTTCAGTTCCCGGGTCGGCGGCGGTGGGCGGGGCCGGCAGGCACTTCTAGCGTCCGGTGGTTCGGGGTAGCCGGCGGAGGGTGACGGCGCCGAGGAGCAGGTGTAAGGCGCTTGCCGTGGCGGCGACTACCTGTAGGCCGGTGACGAACGCTGACTTCGCGTCGGCGACGACCGTGTCCGCCAGACCAGGAACCTGGAGCGTCGCATCCAGTGTCGGTGCGAGGTCCGGTCCGTACAGCCGGAACAACAGCGCCGCCAGCGACCCCAGCAACGCGATCCCCAGCGCGTTGCCGAGCTCATTGCTGGTCTCCGCGATCGCGCCCGCCGACCCGGCCCGCTCCGGCGGCACCGCGCCGACCGCCGTGTCCGCGACCACAGCGAACGAAATCCCGTACCCAACCCCCGCGACAGCGGTCGACGCCACGTACCAGCCCGCCCCACCACTGACCGTGATCGGCAGCAACAACAGCAACCCGCCGGCGATCGTGAAATGGCAGATCAGCAGTGCGTTCCGCTTCCCGATCCGATCGACCACGGCCGGCACGACAACGCACGTGATGGTGAGCACCGCCGCGCCAGGCAGCGCGAGCAGCGCCGCCCGCAGCACCGGAATCCCAAGCACGGACTGCAGATAGATCCCGGCCAGGTACGCCGTCGCGGACCACGCGGCGAGCGGGAGCAACCCGGTGATGACAGCGATCCCGAACACCCGGTCACGGAAGAGCGTGAAGTCGATCAACGGATGCTCCAACCGCCGCTGACGTACGCCGAACCAGCCCAGCACGGCCAGCCCCGCAACCATCGTGATCACGGCCGCACCGGACACCCCATCGGCGGCGGCATGCTTGAGACTGTAGATCGTCAACAATAGACCGATCGCCGACGCGGCCACGCTCGGCACATCGACCCGCCCTCGCCGGGTAGCGCGTACTTCGCTGAGCAGGAACGGACTGGCCGCAAGGAACACCACAATCACCGGTAGGTTCACCAGGAACACCGACCCCCACCAGAACCGCTCCAGCAGCACCCCACCGATCACCGGCCCGATCGCGAACCCGGCCGCGAACGTCGCCGCGAAGATCCCGATCGCCTGTGCCCGGCGGCGTGGATCGGCGAACAGTTCGCTCAGCAACGCCAGCGCGGACGGAAGCAGGGTCGCGCCCGCGATCCCCATCACCGCGCGAGCCGCGATCAGCAGCTCCGGCGACGGGGCCAAGGCGGCACCGGCGGACCCGAGCCCGAAGAACAGCGCCCCGATCCGCAACAGCCTGAACCGCCCGTACCGGTCGCCGATGTTGCCGAAAGCAATCAGCAACGAGCCGACCGCAAAGCCGTACACGTCCAGAATCCAGAGCGCCTGATCAGCGGACGGATCGAGGGCTTGGCTGATGCGCGGCAGCGCGAGGAACAGGATCGAGCCGTCCATCGAGACCAGCAGGACGGGACCGAGGACGACCAGGAGACCAAGCCAGGCCCGCAGGTTCGTCGTGGATGCGGTGGTTTGCGACATACGGCAACCATCGGAGCTCGCAGCGTCGGCAACCAGCCACCTGTCGTGGGTACACCTGACAGGTACACCCAGCCGGCGTGCGTGGTTGCGTACGCTCGATGATGTGGAAAGCCTCGGAGCGTTCTTGAAGAGCCGCCGGGATCGGGTCACCCCTGACCAGATCGGCCTGCGTACGTACGGGTCCGCCCGCCGCGTACCAGGACTGCGCCGCGAAGAACTCGCCCACCTGGCCGGCATGAGCGCCGGGTACTACACGCGACTCGAACAAGGACAGGCCGAGACGGCATCCGAGCAGGTACTCGGCGCGCTGGCACGAGTACTGGAGCTGGATGACGTGGAGACCGCGCATCTGCACAACCTCGCCCGGCAGCCGGTGCACTCGGGCCTGGCCGAGCCGCCACCCGAGGAGCCGCATCCGAGGGTCCTGTCGTTGCTCAAGTCCTTGGCCGAGACAACGCCCGCGATCCTGCTGGGCCGGCGCGGCGACGTACTCGCGTGGAACCGCGCCGGGCACGCGCTGCTCGCCGAACACGTCGACCACGAGGCGCCGTACGACGCCGGTGCCCGTCCTTCGATCCCGCGGATGTTCTTCCTCGACCCGCTGACCAGAGAACTGCACCGCAACTGGGACGAACTCGCTCGCATCCACGTCGCGTACCTGCGGCTGACCGCCGGCCGGTACCCGACCGACGCCCGGCTGGCGAACCTGATCGGCGAACTCACCATGCGCAGCGACCGATTCGCCCAGCTGTGGGCCACCGGAGAGGTCGCCGACTGCACCACCGGGGACATGTACCTCCAGCACCCGACGATTGGCCCCGCCAACGTCGCGTACCAGGTTTGGCTGCAGCCTGACAGCCCCGACCACCGGCTGGAGATCTACACGCCCAACGACGCGGCCACGACGGCCGCGCTGGCCAATCTCGACGTGTAGGAATATTCCTACCTATAGTGAAGCTATGGCGATCAACACCGATGATCTCGACGCGGACATCGCGCGGCTGCAGGCGGCCGGCGTGATCGTTGAGGGTGCCAACGAAATGCCGTGGGGGAAGCAGGCAACGTTCGCCGACCCGGACGGCAACGGCTACGTGCTGCAGGGCTGAGGAACCGTGCCTCGACGGGTCAAGAGCGGGCCGCTGGACGAGGTGTTCGGCGCGCTCGCCAACCCGACGCGCCGCGACATTCTGGACGCGTTGCTGATCGGCGAGCACACCGCCGGCGAGCTGGCCGGGAAGTTCGACATGGCGCGCCCGAGCGTCTCCGAGCAACCTCCGCGCGTTACGGGAGAGTGGCCTGGTGGAGGAACGGCTCGACGGGCGGCATCGCTTCTATCGCGTCACCGGAGCGCCGATGGCGGAGTTGATCGACTGGCTCGCTCCGTACGAGCGCTTCTGGCGTGACCGGATGGCCGCGCTCGGTGGCGTACTCGACCGGATGGATGCTGATGGCAACGAGTGACGACCTGACCACGATCGAGGTCGATCAGTACTTCCCGCATCCACCGGCGAAGCTCTGGCGTGCTCTGACCACGCCGGAGCTGATGGCGGAATGGCTGATGCCGAACGATTTCCGGCCGGCGATCGGCCACAAGTTCACCTTCCAGGCGCGGCCGGTCGGGCAGACCGGGTTCTCCGGCACGATCGCCTGCGAGGTGCTGGAGCTGACACCGCAGAAGCGGCTGCGGATCAGCTGGGCCGACGCCGCCGACCCGGACGGCATGGCAACCGAGGTCGCCTGGACGCTCCAGCCCGAAGGTAAGGAACGCGGCTGTTTCTGGAACATTCGGGGTTCGATCCGGACGACCCGACCCAGCAGCTGGCCCGCCGCTTCATGAACGGCGGCTGGCGCAGCCACGTCCTTCGCCGCCTCGGCGACCTGCTTCAGGGCAGCGCCCACCTCTGATTGGTCCCGCCGTTACACGTGTAGAGGATCAGTCGGGTGCCGTTGGCCGAAGACGCGCCGCTGGCGTCGAGGCAGAGTGGCGCGGCGGCGTTGACGAGCGAACCGTTCGGTTGCGGAATCCACCGCTGCCCCGGTGAGCCGTCGCAAGTCCACAGCACAGTCGGCGTCTTGAGGGCAGTGCCACGAGCGGACAAACACTTGCCCATCGTGCGCACTGTCCCGTCGTCGACCGACGGCGTCCACTGCTGGTTCACCGCGCCCTTGCAGGTGTAGAGCGTCGTCGGCGTACCGTTGGCGGTCGCGGCCTGGTACACGTCGATGCACTTCCCGGCGATCCCGGTCGCCGCGCCGGTGTCCTGGAAGACACCGAACTCCCAGAGCGAATAGTAGCTTCCGGCAACGGCTCGTTTGGTCGCGTTGATCCGTACGTAGCGCGCGTAGTTCGGCGAGAACATCACGTTGTCCGTACCGCCGTCGCCGCTCACTGTCGACGCGACCGTCTTCCAGGTCCGCCCGCTCCCGGAGACCTGGATCTGGTACGCCTTCGCGTAGGACGTCGACAGCCAGTTCAGCAGTACCCGGTTCACGAGCTGTACCGAGCCGAGATCGACGCGCAACCACTGCGGATCGGTGCGTGCGCTCGACCAGGCGGTCGTCATCGCGCCGTCGACCGCCTTCGATGCCTCGCGCCCGGCCAGATAGGTGCTGGAGGCAACGGCAGGTCGACCGCGAGCGAGATTGCGTTTCGCGCCGTACATCGCGGTGTACGTGGTGGCCGTCGCCGGCGCTACCAGGTTGTGATCCCGGGCGCCGCCATCCGACCACAAACCGAATCGATACACCTGGTTCGTTGCCGTCTGCAAGGGATCTGCCGACACCGAAACACTCGATCCGACGATCGTCGTGCCGGTCAGCTGACTCTTTCCGCTCTTGTCGTTGTAGGTCACCGGCAACCCGGCGGGCGACGTACCGAATTTCATCGTGACCGTCTTCGGATCGAGCCGAACGCTCTTGATGTCGGTGAGTCCTTGCGCGTCCGTAGCGGTCAACCGCAGTTCGAGGTACGACGGATACTCGTGATCCGGCGCGGTGAACGACCCCCGCGCGCCAGTCATCGAGGTGATTGTGTGCGTATGGCAATCACTTGGGCAGTGGTGCATGATCAACGCCCAGGTCAGCGCCGTCGCGGGCAAGGTTCCCTGCTCGGGATCGGTCGCCGTACCGGAGAAGTTGATGGTGTCACCAACCTTCCAGGTCGTGGCCGGACCAGGCGCGGTGATCGTTGCCGTCGGCGCCGTGTTCGCGACGCTGATCTGTTTCGACGTCGTACTGGTGGTGTGGCCGTCCGACACTTTCAATCGTGCCGTCACCTCGCCGGACGTCGTGTACGTGTGCTGGACAACCGCCGCGGTCGAGTCGTCGTACACGCCGTCACCGTCGAGATCCCAGGCGTACGTGAGCGGATCGCCGTCGGCATCGTTGGATGCGGTGCCGTCGAACGTCACGGTCAACGGCGTCGGACCGCTGGACGGATCGGCCTGGATCACCGCCGTCGGTGGGTTGTTCGTCGCGTCGTACACGTACCGCAGGACTCGGCCGTTGTCGTAGTCGACCGCGAACAGGTCGCCACCCGGGCCCGTCTGCAACCGCGTCGCGCCGTACCCGGATGCGAACACCTGCGTCTTCGCCGGATCAGGCAGACCGTTCGCGCCCGGCATCATCGCCCACACGCAACGTCGGCTGTAGTCCGCGAAGAACAGCGCTCCGTCGTACCCGGCGGGGTAGTTTCCCTCGCTGTAGAAGGACATTCCGGCGATCGAGGAGCTGCCGACAGTGCACGATTCACCCGGGACGATGTGGTCGGTGTGCTTGTACGCGTAGTACGGCGATGCGACCGCCGACGGTCCGGCCGCGTACAGGTTCTCGCACAGGTTCACGTTGATCGCGTCGTACCCGGGCTGCCGCGCGGAGCCTTCATAACAAGGCCATCCGAAGTTCGTCACCTTCGCGGTCGGGTCGATGACGCGGTCGATCTCCTCCCACGTCGAGTACCCGACATCGCCGATCCACAGTTCCTTCGTACCCGGGCGGAACGTGAAGCGCATCGGATTACGGAGGCCGTAAGCAACGATCCGGCGGGCGTTCGCGTCCGTACTGGAGGCCATCGGGTTACCCGGCGCGGCCTGGCCGGTGTTCGGGTCGATCCGGATGATGGAGCCGTCCAGGCTGGTCGGATCGCCCGGCGTACGCACGTCCTGCGCGCGCAGCGCACCACCTTCGGCGGCCGGCGGTTTGAGTGTCGCGCCGACCGGAGCGGGGCCGTCACCACAGGGATTGTCCGGCGTGACATCGGACGCCGGGTAGCTGTCCTGGCCGTAGTCGACGTAGGTGAAGCTCGCGCCCTCGCCACCACCGGCGTACAGCATCCCGTCCGGGCCGAACTCGATCGATCCGATCGAGTGACTCGGGAACACCTGACACCAGTCCTCGATCAGCACCTGTTCGGCGCCGTTCGCGTTCAGTACGGAAAGCCGCGCGCTGGCCTGACAACCATCGCCGGTCGGACCGGGCGGGGTCGGGCACGGGTCTGCGTCGGTGTTCGGCGTACCCCACTTCGGCGTCGGTCCGCCGATCAGCCCGTCGTGCGTGTACAGCACGTAGATCCGCGGGTCCTTGGGGAAGTTCGGGTTCAGCGCGAGCCCGAGCAAACCGCGGTCCCAGTAGTTGTACACCTCGGTGCGCAGGTCCGCGTACACACTCGGGGTCGGGTCGTCGAGTGAGTCGAAGACCTTGATCAGGCCGCTCTTTTCGGCGACGAACACGCGACCGTCCGGCGAGAACGCGACGTTGGTCGGATCGGTCAGGCCACTGAACACCACTTGCTCACTGAAACCGCTCGGTGCGACAGCGGCGCGTGCTGGCGTGACGGCGATCGGCAGCAGCGCGAGTACGCACAGCATGGCGATTGTGAACAATAGGACAGGACGAAGCCACTTGGCGGAAATCCTCACGAAGCCCCCACGGCACGATCCCCGGCACCCGCCCGCACAGCCCCCTACGGGTACTCGGATCGCCCGTCAGGATCGACCGTCATCGCCCCGCCGCGCAAGACCTCACCGGCATTCGCGGCCAAGCCGCCGTCAAGCTGCCGCCAACCGGCCACCGGCTGGTCACGCGCCGGGTCAGAGCGGGCACACTGGGCTGATGATCAGCAGCGTCCGCGAGCTACCGACGGCGCCCGGCGTCTACCGGTTCCGCGACGACGCCGGGAAGGTGCTGTACATCGGGCGTGCGCGGAACCTGCGGCGGCGGGTGCGTTCGTACTGGGTGAACGTCGGCGACCGTCCGCACCTGCGCCGGATGGTTCGGCAGATCGCCCGCGTGGAAGGGGTTTGGTGCGATTCCGAGCACGAGGCGGCCTGGCTGGAACGCAACCTGCTCGAGCATTCGAAGCCACGATGGAACCGGGTCGAGGGTGGCGCGGAAGTCGTCGGGTACATCCGGCTCGCGGACGGTGCCAGGCCAGGGCTGCGGTTCGAGCACACCATCACCGGGACGGCGCCGCATTTCGGGCCGTACCTCGGTGGTTTGCGGATTCGGCAGGCGATCTCGGGACTGTATCGCGTGCTGCCGTTGCAGTACACGGTTGCCGGGGACGCGTCGGCCGAAGAGTTCGGCCGGTTGTTCGGGATCGGGCCGGGCGATCGCGCGGCGTTGGCTCGTACGGCGATCGCCGTGCTGCAACGCGATGCGGAAGCGGTTCGTACGCTGCGCGACGAACTGATCCGCCGGCGCGACCGAGCGGCGGGGGAGTTGCGGTACGAGTTCGCGGCGAAGGTACAGGCGGAGCTGGAGGCGCTGGACTGGATCGTCTCGGAGCAGAAGGTCGCTTGGCTCGGGGCGGTGGACGCGGAAGTGTACGGGTGGGCGGATGGGGTGCTGGTGCGGTTCGAGGTACGCGACGGGCGGATGTGTACGTGGACGCAACGTGCGATGAGTGCGGCGACGGCTCGCGAACGGGTGGCGTCGACACCTGAACTGTGGCGTGCTCTCGCGCGGCGCAATGCCGAACTGGCGGCACGTCTGCGCAACGGGTGACATCTTGCTTACTTAAACTCGACCCATGACACAGCCGCCGGTCCCGCCGAACGATTCCAACAATCCGCAGGATCAGCCGCACACCCCGAACCAACCACCCCCACCCCAGAACCAACAGCTGGGCGCACAGAACCAGCCGCCGGGTGCGCCGGGCCAGCAGTCCTACCCGCCGAATCCGGCCGGCCAGCCGCCGTACCCGCCCGGTCCGCACGGTAATGCGCCGTTTCAGCCCGGTTTCCAGGGGCAGCAGCCGTACGCCCCGGTGCCCCGGAAGGTCTCCCGCGGCACCCTCGCCCTCGTCATCGGCCTTGCCGTCGTGCTGGTCGCCCTCGTCGCCACCGGCGTGATCATCGCCGTCAACCGCAGCAAAGAGCCGTCGATCAGCAGCGCCCCACCGACCGTGGTGCCCAGCAAACCGTCCGCCCCGACCGCGGTCGAGTTCCGCCGCGTGATCACCAGCCAACCCGGCACCTGCCCCACGCCGGCCCCCAAGGGAACCGCCTGCGACGAGAAGGGCAACCGCTACACCCTCGGCAAGGTCGAACTCGACGGCAGCAACGTGTCCGGCGTGAAGCTCGACACCCAGAAAACCACCGGCGATTGGCTGATCGCCGTCACCCTCGACGCCGAGGGCGCCAAACTCTTCGAGCAGCTGACCGCGGGACTGGCCAAACAGAACCCGCCCGCGAACCAGCTCGCGATCCTCGTCCGCGGCCAGGTGGTGACCGCGCCGACAGTGATGTCCGCGATCGCCGGCGGCAAGGTGGAGATCACCGGCGGGTTCACCCGGGCCGACGCCGAGGGCGTGGTGAACAAGATCGTCGGCTGATCAGCGCGGCTACCTGGCGCACGGCGGCCACGAGTTCGACGGCCGGCGCACCCGTACGCAACCGGTTCGCCAGCTCGAGGTTGCCCGCGAGTTCAGCGGTTCGTGACCTCGAACGCGACCACGGCGGCCGCGACCGCGACGTTCAGCGACTCGACGCCGGGGTTGAGCGGGATGCGCAGGTCGGAGTCGGTGCGGACGGTGATGCCGTTCGTCTCACCACCGAGTACGTACACGGCGCGCGGTGCGAGCTCGGTCCGGAACAGCGAATCCTTCGTCCGCGCGGACAGCCCGTACACGTGGTACCCGGCGGTCCGGAGCAGCTCCACGGCCGCCTTCGCGGTCGGCGTGTTCACGATCGGCGCCTGGAACGCGACGCCGGCCGACGCCTTGATCACCAGCGGCCCCACGTGCGGCGTACCGGCCCGGGGCAGGATGACACCGTCGAACCCGGCGCCGGTCGCGGTCCGCAGGATCATCCCGACGTTGCCGGGATTGGTGACGCCGTCGAGCAGGAACACGTTCGTCGGCCGCTTCCCCCGCTCCCGGACGAACTCCTCCAGCGGCGTCATCCGCGGCGCGTTCACGTCCGCGACCACGCCCTGGTCGTGCTTCCCGTTCCCGGCCAGCCATTTCACCCGGCTGGCCGTCGCCCGCTCGACCGGCGTACCGTACCGGTCCGCCGCGCGCAGGATGTCCTGCAGCGAGTGACCGGTCGCGTTGTCTGCCACTACTACTTTCGCCACCGACAGGCCGGGGTCCTGCAGTGCCTCCAGTACGGGCTTCCGCCCGTACACGGTGATCCACTTGTCCCGCGGCGACTTCTTCGAATCCACCCGACTACGTTAGCGCCGGGTTCGTCGCCTTCCCATCCAGCCACAGCATGTTGGTGGCATCGGCATGCGTACCCTTGCCGCCGACGTGCTTGTCGCTGATCTGCGGCCCGTTCTTGATCACGTGCACCAAGGCCATCGCGTGCCCGCGGCCCAGGTCGTACTCCTCCTTCAGCCAGTCGGTGATGACGCCGGCCTTCACGTCCTTGGCGTCGTACCCGCGCCCCTTGGCCTCCTCGACCAACTCCCGCGGGGTCTTCCCCGTCTTCTCCTCGATCTTGTCCAGGTAAGCCTGAAACGACATGCTGATTTCCTCCTGAGTTGTTGTCCTACACCCCAGCGTCGATCGACCCCCACGGAAATCGACACGCCCCCGAACTTCCTGCCCCGCCGCTGCCGAGGTGCTGACTTCCCGCCCGGCTGCCACCGAAGCTACCCAGGAGTACAGTGCGGCCATGCAAATCCGGAGCCGGTGGTCGGCCATCGTCGGCTACTCCCTGGCCGGCGCGGCAACCCAGCTCGTCTGGCTCAACTTCGCCGGCGTCACCACCGTCGCCGCCACCCGCTACAACGTCTCCGAAAGCGCGATCGGCTGGCTCGCCCAGGTCTTCCCGCTGCTGTACGTCGTACTGGCAATCCCCTGCGGCCTGGCCCTGGACCGCTGGTTCCGCCCTGCCCTCATCACCGGCGCGGTCCTCACCGCCCTCGGCGCCACCATCCGCCTGGCCGGCGACACGTACGCCTGGCTGCTGGCCGGCCAGATCATCGCGTCGATCGCCCAGCCCTTGGTCCTGAACGCGGTCACCGGCATCACCGCCCGCTACCTGACCGAAAAACACCGCCCCACCGGCATCGCCACCGGCACCGCCAGCATCTTCGCCGGCATGGTGATCGCCTTCCTGCTCTCAGCAATCTTCCCCACCGCCACCACCCTCCCCACCATGCTCCTCCTGACCGCCATCTTCTCGATCGCGGCCGCCACGATCCTCACCCTCGCCCTCCGCACCCCCGGCCCCTTCACCCCAGCCCCCACACCCCACCCACAGCCGTCCGCCGCCCGCGAGGTTTCGGGAGGTGCGCCTTCGCCCACCGCACCTGACGCTCCGCCAAGCCCGCCTGCGCCCGCCGCACCGGCAAGTACCCCGACCACGCCCGCCTCGACCACGCCCGCCCCGACCACCCCGACCACCCGCGGAAACCTGGCCGCCGCCTGGGGCGACCCGCTGATCCGCCGCCTCTGCGTACTGGCGATCTTCCCCTTCGGCGTCTTCGTTGCCATCAGCACCTTCGCCCAGGCCCTCCTGGAACCAGCCGGCGTCTCCGGCACCACCGCCAGCACCATCCTCCTGCTCAACGTGATAGCCGGCGTACTGGGCAGCGCCACCATCCCCATCTTCGTAGCCCGCCACAAAGCCGAATCCCGCCTCCTGATCACCAGCCTCGCCACCACCGCAGCCGCCTGCGCCCTCCTCGCAGTCGCCCCCAGCACCGCCACCGGCTACCTCTCCATCACCCTCATCGGCCTCCTACTCCTCCCAGCCCTCCCCATAGTCCTGGAACTGGTAGAACGCCGAACCGGCGAAGCAGAAGGCACCGCCGCCGGCCTCATCTGGATGTCCGGCAACCTAGGCGGCCTCCTGGTAGCCACAGCCGTAGGCCTCCTGGTCCACCACCCCACAGCCGCCTTCCTGACTATGGCCGCCATCCCCCTACTAGCCCTCCCCGGCGCCCACACCCTCCGCCACCACCTCCCCACCAAAACCCCCACCACCACCCCAACCCCCGATTAGAATTCGCCCCACCCCCACCCCCACCTCTAGTATGTTTCCCGCACACCCGCCGGTGTGGCGCAATTGGCAGCGCACCGCTCTTGTAAAGCGGGGGTTAGGGGTTCAAGTCCCCTCACCGGCTCTCCGACCTGGGAATATAAGCCAAGAGTGATGGTTTTTTGGCTCCAACTCACTGTTTACTCACTGCTTTGCCGTCGAGAGTGCTCTGGGTTGCTGTTGAGTCGCACGTACTCTCGACGCCTCGCGATCCTGATTACGCGTGCCCGTGAGTCGCCGCCGGATGATCGTTCGGCGTCGACCAAGCGACGGATGTCGGTGTCATCATTGGGGTGATGATCAGTACGACGAGAGTGCACCGCTGGGTAGCGGGTGTCGACGACGACCTTAGGTACAGCTCGGAGGGTCTACTCGACACCGACGGGATGATGGGGCCGTGGTACGCGGGCGACCGCCCACGTTCGGTTGATGAGCTGGCCAACACCCCCGACTCGTTCGTGCTGCTGGCTCCTGGTGGGGCAGGTAAGACCACTGTGATCGAGGAACTTAGATCCCGCGAGCCAGGCGCTGTCTCGGTCGACTTGAAGATGGCCGGGCCGGAGGGCCTGCCGGCCATGTTCGAGCGAGCAGTCGCGAACGCTGACGTCGTATACGTCGACGCGATCGACGAAGCGGTCGCGGCCGGTTCTCAGGTCAACTATCAGGAGTCGCCTGTTGACCGTTGAGCACAGTCGGGTCCGGTGGCGTCTGGTCTGTCGGCCGGCGGCTTGGGATGCCGACCTCGCGGTCAGCTTGAAGTCCTCGTTGGCGGGCCTTCGGGAGCTGAAGCTGCTTGCGTTGGACGAAGAAGCTGTGCGGACACTTGCTGGCCTCAGCGAGGCAGACGCGGACGCGTTCCTGCTCAAGGTGCGGACCGCGGGGCTCGGTGCGCTTCTGGGCAGCCCGTTGCAGATGCTCGATCTTCTCCGACATTGGCAGGAGCACGGCGACGTTCCGGCCAAGGTCGGCGACTCGATGGCCTACTCGGTCGTGCGGCTCATGAGGGAGGAAGGTGCCTTTCGTGAGGCGCCTGTCCAGCTTCCGGACCAGATGCTGGTGGTAGCTCGCAGGCTGGCCGCGTTCGCGATGTTCTGCGGCAACGGTCGCTTTCACCTCGGTGCGAAGGACCATGCGGGTGCGTTGCCGGTACAGAATCTCCCGTCTGATGCCGAGCCTGGCTCGACGGCGAACTTCAATCTGAAGGCGTACAAAGAGGTTCTTGGGACCGTGCTCTTCACGTCCGGGACTGCGGATGTGTTGGCGTTCGCGCACGGGGCGTACGCAGAGTTTCTTGCGGCTGAGTATCTGGTCCATCGGAGGATCGGCGGCGCCAGGCTCAGATCATTGCTTGGATGCGATCCGGATGGCGTTGTCCCGGGAGCAATGCTTCCGGTTCTCGGATGGCTGCTGACCAAGTCTTCAGATATCGACCCCGAGTTGGTCGAACGCAATGCCAAGGGTCTTCTGCAGTCCACGATCGTGGAGGTCGCCGACAACGAGCTGAAGGCGCACCTTGCGAAGGCAGTGCTGCGAGGTACCACCGCCGGTTGGCTCGTTGAGCCATGGGGAATGGATCTGTCGGGACTTGCGCATCCTGGCCTGGCGGTCGAGATTCGCGCTGCAGTAGCTAGTCCAGCCAACAAATGGCAGGCGCTATGGCTGTGCCGCATCGCCCGCGACTGTGTAGTTCGAGATGTGACGCCGGAGCTTCGAAGCCTCGCTTTCGATAATGCGTGGCCGACGATGGTTCGGTCCGAAGCCGTTGCTGCCCTGGCCGTAACGGCTGACGGTGCCACCTTGGCGGGCCTGGAACCGCTGTTGAGCCTGAGCGCCACGGAGGACCCAGACGATGAGGTACTGGGTGCCACTCTTCGTGCTGTTCTTCCGGACCACGTGCCCGCGGATATCATCGCGGCAAGCATCAGGCCGACGCGGCGGCGACGCTACATCGGCTATGCCCAGATGCTCGAAAGGATCCCCACGCTGGTTCGAGCAGAGGACCTGATCCATCTCTTGGCTGCGGCTGGGCAGATGGATCGAGACCTTCTCGATTCGGATCTGAGCCGATACACCCGAAGTCTGATCGACGCGGCGTGGATACATTGGGATCAGCCGGGTATCCCGGCTGCATTAGCTCGCCTTCTTGTGCACCTCAGACCTGCCCATCTCTACGAGGACGGGCCGAGCTGCCGTGGCTTACGGCAGCATCTGGCCAGCGGCGACAACTTGGAATAGAGGTCCTTCACGCCGACCAGAAGCACGGCTACTTGACAGTTACTCAGTGCGGGTTGCTGGTCGGATCTGATGTTGATTGGTTGCTGGACATTCTGCCAACTCTTGCCGGAGATGTGAGGGATGGGGCGGCTCGGACCGTCGCACATCTCGCCGGGAATCCGCCCGACGCGCGAGCCGCGGATCGGATCTTGGATCTCTCCAGCGACCACCCTGCATTTGAGGCGACGCAAGGGCTGCGCGGCGTATGCGCTCTTGACCCTGACCTGGCGGCGGCCGGCCGGGAGATGGTGCAGGCCGAAGGCGCCAAGGACGCGGAGAGGATCGAAGAGGTGCGCCGACGCATCAACGCCGCGGACGGCGAAGCCGTCGAGTGGTGGCGTGCAGCGGTGGCGTTGGCAGATCACCCGGGTGAAGAACTGTTCTCCTTCGATCTGACCGAGCGCAAGTACTGGCATGCTCTGACCCTCGACGAGCAGCAAGGAGTGGTTGGCAGCGGGGTTGCGTTCCTCCGTCAGTGGACGCCGAAGGTAGATGAGTGGGTCGGCTTAGAGTCGAAGCCGCTGGACCTCGTCCTTCCCGACTGGTCCGGTGCGCATCTGATCTTGACGCTGGCTAGCCACCGGCCCGACCTGCTGCGGAACCTGCCGGACGGAGATTGGCAGAAATGGGCGCCGGCGATGGTTCGCGCGGTTCTGCGGGATGGAGCACGAGGTGCGTTCCAGAAGGTTCGCGAGATAGCTCCTGAGGCTGGTCAAGCGGCGATTGATCTCGCTGTGATCGATCTCGCGAGAGACACATCATCGACAACGCTTGTCCATCCGTTAGCTGAGCTTGGCAACCCCAGATTTGTTGAGGTGATTGCCTCAATCGCGCTCGCCGACGATCTACCGGTGGACCGCCGCAAGCAGGCGATGGGGGTTCTCGAGAAGAATCATCCGGAGAAAGCGCTCGAGCTGGCTGAAAGGATGCCGCGCTTGTCCGGCGAGCCTTGGCTCGCGAGCAGGGTCCTTGCTGCTCTGAAGCCAGACATCTTGGTTGGTGCCTGGCTTGGCGCGGGCGCGATCACCGAACCGCAGGCTCTTGTCGATCTCCAGGTGACAGAGCTTGCCCTGGAGCTTCTTCAGCCTTTCGCCGGCCTGCTGTTCGAGGAGAGTCAGGTACCGCAGGACGATGAAGAAAGTCCGTTCTCCTCGGTTGGATCGGTCCTGCATCGGGTGCTTCAGTGCCTGGCTGAGGCAGGTATGACCTCCTCTCTCGAATCGCTGCTGTCGGGCCGATCGCCTGAAGAGGCTGACTACCTCCGGCATTTCATGCAGGACAGCCGTATTCGAGCAGCCGAGCTCGCGCACGGGCCGATCACACCGACTGACCTGATACGGCTTGCAAGCGATGCAGATGCGCGGATCGTACGAGATGAGGCCGGGCTTGCCGCCGCATTGATGGAGGAGCTCGATCGGATCCAGCGGTACCTCGTGGACCAGGACGGCTTCAAGGAGATCTGGAACGGTTACCCCGGTCAGGCTAACGCGGCACCTGAGGCCGAGGACATTATCTCTGACTGGCTCGTCCGGCGCATCAACGAACGCTTGAAGCCACATCTCGTCGCTGATCGAGAACTCCAGGCTACGCATCACAAAGGCGCCGGCACCGGCAGGCGTATGGATATCACGGTTACCAGAACTGGGTCGGGCACCGAGGCACGCGTGATCTTTGAGGCCAAGCGTGTCGAACACCCAGATCTGATGACCGCGCTTCGGAACCAACTGGTTGATCAGTATCTCAAGCCGCTTGGGCTCAGCCGTGGCATCTACATCGTCTACTGGGTGAACGCGACGAAGCGTCCGGAGACCTGGAAGTCGACGCACGACGACCGCGCAGCACTTCGTGTTCGCCTCGAGGCACAAGCTGCCCAACTCGCCTCTCAGGCCACCGTCGATGTCTATGTCCTCGACATCTCAGGACCAGACTGACCTCACCACTCTCGTTTCGAACTAGGGTTCGGGCCCTGCTGGTGCGTCGCGGTCCCGATCGTGTATGTGTCTCATGGCGGCTTCGAGGTGGTCGGCGGCTTCGGGGTTTCGGCGTCTGCGGCCGAAGTAGTCGTCGACTGTTGTTGAGGTGTGAGCGTGCCCTAGTTGGTCGGCGACCTGGCGTGGTGTCTGTCCAGCATTCTCGAGAATAGTTGCGGTGGTCTTCCGGAACACATGGGCCGTCACCCACTCGAGCTCGTCGGCCAACGAGCGCATACCGGCCAACTCCGTTAGCTTGAGGACGGCCGTCCGATCGCTCCGCGTGAGGCTGTCACGTCGACGAGGGTGGCTGACTCCTCGGGCGTCAGCCGGACGCGTCCGGTCTCGATCAGGCTGATTCGAGTCTTGCGCCAGCCGAGCTTTGCAACGACCTGGGTCTGTGTGAAGCCGGCGTCGCGGCGGTGATCGCGAAGCATCTTGCCCAACTGCTGCCGCCGCTGGCTTCCGACCGGTCGGCGTGCGTTGCGCAGGGCCTTCTGGACGTTGTGGGTATCGCGGAATCCGCCGTTGCTGTCGGGGAAGATTGGGGCGTCCAGGGATGTTCCTGGTGTCCAACGGGCCAGAAGCATTTCCAGCGCCCAGGGTGGCAACCCGACGATGCGATCACCGGCTGATGACTTGACCCGTCGCCGGATCAAGCCTTTGCCCTTGATCCGCTGGATCTGATGGCTGCAGTCGATCTCACCGGTCTCGCGATTCAAGTCTTGCCAGGTCACCGCCAGGCTCTCCCCGATGCGTTCGCCCGTTGCCAGCCTGAACTTGCTCAAATCGATGAGGTCGGCCCTTGCCGCCTGCTCGTCCTGCCGGAGCAGGTCGAACCATTGCTCCCGTTCATCGGCCTCCAGCGCCCGCGGTAGCCGCTTCTTCGAGTTCGCTCGGATCTTGATCTCTCATACCGGATTCGCTGCCAGCGCGCCGTGTGTGACGGCGAGCGCGAAGGTACTGGTCAGGATGCTCTTGCAGGTCTTTGCAGTGGCGGCGCCAACTTCGTCCCTGATCGCCTTGATCACGCCGCTGACGCGAGGCGTGCTTGCTTCGACCAGCCGCATTTCAATTCTCGATCACCCGAGTTGCAACTTCCTGCAACTTTTCGCGATCGATCCGGAACCGGCTGTCACTTACAATCAGGTGTTTGTATCAGAATTACGGGGAGGCCTGAGTGAACAGGTACGGCGCGACGCTGGCAGCGATCGGTCTGCTGCTGGCCCTCGGTGCCTGTGGCGGCAGCGACAAACCTGCTGCCGCGAGTAACCGAACGCCGATCATCCCGAGCACCCCGGTAACGGTGCCGACCGAAACCCCACGTGCGACGCCGACGCCGGTGGATCCGACGACCGCGGCCAGGCAGCAGGTCCTCGCCGCGTATGCGGTCTTCTATACGCAGGTCATCAATGGTTTGCGGGACGGCGGCGTCACCTATCCGTACGAGAAATTCATGATCGACCCAGCGCTTACCGCCGCGAAAGACAACCAGACCTACTACAAGGGACTCCGGCGGGCCAAGATCAGCGGCGACGGTCGACTGCTCGAGTCGAAGGTCAGCGACATTCGAGTGTCGAGCAAGTCGTCGACGGCAACCGTCGTGGCCTGCGTGACCGACAACCTGACCGCCGTTGACAAGAACGGCAAGGTCATCGCCAAGCCGGCAGGCAAGATCTCCAGGCGGGACGGACTCAAGTTGGTCAAGGGGCGCTGGATGGTGTATTTGACTGAAACCCAAGACAAGTCGTACGGATGCACGAGATGAAGCTCGCCCGTCCACTCGTCATCGTCTTGTCGTTGGTTAGCAGTCTTACGACTGTTGCCGGGCCGGCAGCAGCCTCGCCCACATGCGTCCCGACGGGCTCGATCACGTCGGGATTCAACACGTCGAATGGCGGTCTGCAGTGCCCGGGCGGTAGCAGCGACCCCGGTGGGAAGCACAGGAGCACTTGGACCAAAGGTGGGCAGCCGCCTTTGTGTGTTTGGGTTGTGCAGCCTGGCTTCGTTCCGGGGCCGGGCGAGCCAAAGGCGGGCAAGGACGGTCAGTGGTATGCGCGGTTCTGCAAGTTCGGGAGGTTCGCAACGCTTGAGCAGTTTGAGGCCGAAACGGCTGGCTGGGACGAGACGGGAAGCATCAAGCGCACCGACCTGATGCGTCGCGCGGGAATCGAGTACCGCTTCTGGAAGACGCCGCCCCCCACCCGACCGAGTGCCGAGCAGGTCATGTATTGGGTCGCGGGAACGTTGCCGTTCCCAGATACGCACATCGCGGTGAGTCCGAAGCCAACCGCCAACGTCGTCAATGTGCCGACTTGGATCTGGCTGACCAATGAGGACGGCAAGTACGAGCCGAGTGCTTACTCGGTGAATTCGAAGGAGATCAGGCTGTTCGGCTACCCGTTGCGGTGGCAGATCGTGCCCAGGATCGCGATCGATCCCGGTGACGGCGGCGCGGCTCCTTCATGCACTGGGATCGGCGTGCCGTGGTCACAGTCCGCCGATCCTGCCGGTGCGTGCACAGTGTCGTACGCCAAGTCCGGACGGTACACGATGACCGCGACAGTCAGTTGGACCGTCCAATGGTGGCTTGGTGGTGTGCCGCAGGGCGATATCGAGGGCCCCGACAACACCGCAACCGCAGCCATCACCGTGAACGAGATTCAGGTCGTCAGTCGCTGACGCGTCGGCCGGGATCGTCAGAAGTTGTCGGCCAGAAGGCGGCCAGCGCCACCCGCCTCCACGAAGGTTGTCGCGAGCACCAAGTGGACAGGCGGGTACGCCGACAAGTTCCGCGCTTCGTGGGTGCAGTGCCAGAAGAATCTCACCAACATCGAAGCAGACCTCTAGCGCCGCCGCAGCAATCCAGAAGAACCGTGAGGCGATGGGCAGCATCGAATCCATGATGTGCACTGCATGAAGCTGCAACAGTGCTCTCGAGACCCGATTTGGTAGCTTCAGCCCCTTACGATGTATTCATGGGGAATGTGCCGAATCCGCTCTACGAGTATCTGCGTGAGCTGCAGAGCGTGGTGCGGGACAAACAGGACCAGTTGAAGGGCAAGCTGGATCGCCCGCTCGCCAACTTTGCTACAGGCAACGTCTGGTCCGGTCCGACCGCCGAACGGTGGGGCGATCGTTTGCATGAGCAGAGGGGCATCTACAACGCCCAGCTGCAGATGCTCGAAGCTGTCGTGTCCGACCGGCTGGCATCCACCCCACCAACGTGCGATGAGGCGGAAGCATTGAGCTGGAAGCGTCGTCTGAACAATGGCTGAGCCGCGGGAGAAGGCCTTCGTCGGGATCGATCCCGCGGCTCTGAAGGCCATGAACAAGGACTTGGCGATCGCACACGCGCTGGTGCATGCCCTCCTCCCGAAGATCCGGGTATCGTTCAGCACGGCGCAGTTGGACACCAGCCCGATCGATCGGATCCTCTCCGTGAGCCGGTGGATCGAAGCGGAACTGCCGAGCCTGCAACGCAGGCAGATCATGGCTGAGCAACTCCAGCACGAGGCGCTGCAACTCGGGCAGAAGCCGGCCATGGTGCGGACTGAGTGGACCGGGAACTTCACGAGTACAGCTGCCGCCGTGGCCAGGGCGAAGCAACTGGCAGCCAAGTACAAGGACGGCAAGCTGCCTCCTGATGTCTGGGCCGAGGTGCAGCAGAATCAGAATGACCCGGATTTCGCGGCAGCGTTCGTCAAGGCTCTCGGACCGGACGCAGCACGTCATGTCGTCGCCGGGCTGGGAGCCGATCCGATGAAGTCGGACAGACTTCCGGCACTTGCGAACCTCTTCGCAACGGCGAGCCACCGCCGGGTGTTCGACGACAGATGGTTTCCGAACTTCCCCGCTGTACCAGGTCTGCTGCCGCTCATGCAGTTCGGGAACTGGGACAACGATTTGCTCGTCCATGTCGGCAACCTCGCGTTGCGTCCGGATCGGCTCGGTATCGACAACGAGCGCACCGCGCAGGTGCTGGCTGCGATTGCCCGGTCGCCGCTTGCCGCCAGCAGGGTGTATCAGGACCACTTTGATCGGATCCAAGCCATGTCACGAGGTCGTTCCCCGGGGTGGACGATCGGCGCGGACTCCGAGCTTGGCGATCCGTTGGGGGACTTCATCCGCGCTGCGACCGTCGATGCCCGGCCGTTGTACGAAGGCCTACGACCGAACGGCTCGAAATCGTCGGAAAATCCGGCCGATACATTGACGCGCAAACTTCTGATGGATCTGATGAACAATCCGCAGCGCGCGGTGTTCAGCGGCGTCCAGGGCGCATACGCGTCGATCGCGACGGCGTACTTCGACGACCTTCAAGCCGCCATCGCGGGTCCACCGGTCCCTCAATACTTCGACAACCCGGATCCAGATCGACCGGGAATCGAGGCACCGGACGCGGCTTGGCGAGCTCTCGTCAAGCAAGCCATGTGGGATCCGAAGAACGCTGCGTTGCTCAGTGCAGTCTTCAGGATGAAGTACGAGGAGAACTCACACGAGATCTCGAGCCGGAAGCTCGACGGAGCTCCGGATGCGACTGGTTTCTCGAACTGGCAGAATGGACAGGTCAGGGGTTGGTTCCTGGCCCAACTGAACGCGGTCAAGACCGATACGGCGCAGGATGCCGCGACGTACAACGCGAAGGTGAAGGAATGGATCGGCTATCTGGCCGACCCGACCAAGGCTGCCTTGTTCGCCGAGGCAGGTCCTGCGGCCGCGGCAGGAAAGGCTGTGGTAGATCTGCTCAAGTCGACGGGCACCAGTACAGTCAAGGACATGGTGGCTGCTTGGTTCGAACGGAAGCCTCCGAGCTACACGACGGACCTCGATTGGCTTGACGACAGCAAAGTCTGGCAGAGCAAGGCGGCCGATCAACTTATTCCGCCGCAGCGGATTCGGCCGGTGACGACCAGAGACGGAACCAGATGGACCGGCGATCCGCGCGTCTACGAGAAGAAGTACGGCGTGCATTTCACCACGGGCAGCCACACGTCGCCGATCATGCCCGTCAACGAAATGTCAACAGCGCAGCTGCGTGCGTATGCTGCATGGCTACAGGATCCTGCGGTACAGCAAGCGGTTTGGAGCCAGGCCTACCCGGACATTCTCGGTTTTCAGGGCGCCGAAGGTAAGTGACGCAGCGGCCGATCAGTTCGGGAGTTCGATCTTGCCGATCATCAACTGGTTGTTGTCCCCCCGGATAAGCAGGTAGAGGTTGCCGCCTCGTACTGCACCTCCGTCTACTGCCCAGGCGCCCGTGGTCACAGACCCGTCAGGTCGAACGATCCGCAGGATCTGCTGCAAGCGGTCCTTGCTGGCTCGTCTGCCAGCCGCTTCGATGATGGCCCGCTGACCGTCGGAGTATTCACCCACCCAGCGGAAAGCCGCTGGGATCGAACGCGACTCCTCGGATTGAGTATGTGTGACGGGCATCGTCAGGAAGCCGCGGTCCGCTGTGATGCTAGCGTGATCGATGAACCTGGGATCGGCATCGAGTGCCTCACCCTCGCGCGTGAACGGGCGATCTGCCACTAGCGCGGCGGTGTTGTCGCGACGCCGGGCAATGGCGCGAATCGTTCCGTCAGGAGCGACCGCCAGCACTCCACGATGTGCTTGGACGAAGATCGTATCGTCCTCGCCTACGGCCAGGCTGTCCAACTCTCCTAGCCCCGGAAGCGGCCAGTCGGTCGCTCTGGTCCCTGGCGGGGGCGCCACCGATCCGACGATGGCCTCCGCGTACTCCTTCGGGCTGAGCACTCCGGCACGTCCGGCGATGGTCGTAATGTGTCCGTTCGCCTCGACCCGGCGAACGAGGTTGATTGCCTGCTGCAGCGCCACGTTGTACGCATCTTCGACGAACACGAGCCGCCCTTGACGGTCGATCGCGATGCCATCGATCCGAACGTCTCCTCGACCGTTCTGAGCGCCTGCCGTTGGAGCCGGCTGCCCGTTGACGATAACCGGCGTCGCTCGGCCATTTCTATCGACCTTCGAGATGCACCACACACGGCCCGCCAGGTGCGAGATGTACAGGTTGCCGTCGTCGGCGACCGCAAGCTGCGAAACATCGGTGATCTTCGGATCGACATCGATGCGAGTCGCAGATCCATCGGGCTTGAACGTCCAGATCAGCACACGTCCGCTTTGAGTCACCATCAACCTGGCAACGCCGTCGCGGCCAACCTCGAAGTCGTTCGGAACCCCGCTCAGGCTGAGATCGAGGGCCTTCGTTGCTGTCGTCTCCGCGCCGCCACCTGCGACGATCGCGACCTGTTCGCCGGCCGGCGCCTTGCTTTGTTCCGTGTGGCAGCCGTTCAGGAGGAGCGTGAGCGCAGCTGCGAGCGTCAGTGCCGGGCGCCATCTCATGGCCGTCATGCTACTGGGCCGGTAGATCTGGTGCGCCGAACTCCGACCGTCCAGAGGTCTTGGATGCGAGCTGTCGCAGCAATTTGCTAGTAGGTTGACCTCACTCGGCGGGTTTGGCGACCTGGATGCGTTCCATTGGCCTGCAGTGACCATCAGAGCGCGGCCGAGCGGTGCCCCGGCGGGAAGGTCTCGAGGCAGCTGTATCCCGAAGATCTCTGCGTCGTCGGACTCTTCCGGTGAGAGCACGATCCCGGCGCGCGACTTGGTCAAGGCGACGACCGGACCGCGATAGATCATGCGGCTCAGGTCTCCCGTCGTGCCTGCGCCGATGACGAGATTCCCGGTGTCCCGCAAGGACGCGACACGATCCACGATTAGGCCCGCTAGCGGACCGTCCTCGCCGAGCAATTCGAGGTCGTCAACGACGATGGCGTACGGCGTCCCAGGTTGTCCAGGACTCTCTCGATCTCGTTGCTGTCAGCACCTGCCTGGAAGACGCCGACGATGCCGTCTGTGCCAGCGAGGTCCTGGAGAGGGCTCCGTCGCGGGGTGATTACGGCCACCTGCCAGTCGCGCGAGACCATCCACTGGGTCATGGTGAGCAGAGTGGGTGCTGCGACCGGACCCGGGGCCGACCACGACGATCCCTGGACCATGTTCTTGCGCGTCAAACGCTCGCGAGCTCAGCGAATCTCCGCTGACCCCGACAAGGATCTCGGTGGTCCGCAGCGGTTCGTTGCCTTGGGCGGCCGCGTCGGTCGCGTCGATCGACGCGGGCAGAGGGTCCACCCGGAACGGGCGGCGGATACTCGGGATCTCGGTGAGAGGAGTTACCTGGGCAGCGATCTCGTGCAACGCCGCGATTTGCGCCATTCCTTCGTCGTCCTCGGTCAACAACGCTACCTGTGTCTCGCGGAGTCCGCGGGCGCGGAAGCCGCGGGCCGGGCGGAAAGTGCTGAGGTACGTCCTTGGAAGGCAGCCCGATCGTCAGGAAGTCCGTCGGATCGGTCATACGGAGTACAAGCCTGTATTCGAGGAGCGCGGAGATAGGGCCGATCATCGCGGTGCGATCAGCCGTCAGGACGACCTTGACCCCGACGGCGGCGCCTTCCTGCAGAATGTGGAACCACGCATCGTAGACCTGCCCCGGCGACAGTCTCGAAGGGGACCTTGAACGCATCCCAGCGGTCGAGCAGGACGACAATGTACGGCAGCCGCTCATCGAACCTACCTCTGCGATGCTGCTCGGCGATGTCCGCGTAGCCGCTTGAGGCAAGGTGTTGCTGGCGGCGACCGATCTCCGCCTGCAAGCGAGTGGTGAGCCGGGTCAGTCGATCGAGTTGGTCACGAGCGACCACCGCTTCGGTGTGCGGGAGGCTGACTAGCGGGAGCAGCGCGTTGTTCCGCAGTCAATCCCGTAAAGGTGGACGTCCCTCGGTTCGGTGAGATGTGCGATCGACGCGGCGATCGCTCGAAGGGCGGTCGAGCGGCCGCTGCGAGGTGCGCCGATGATGCCGAGCGGGCCGGACGAGTTGAGGTCGTACGTCGCCACTTCGCGCGCCTGCCCATGTGGAACATCGCTGAGTCCGAACGGGATCGCCGGCAGACGGCCGTCGTCGCCGCGCCCGACGGCGTCGAGTTGGGCAAGGGTGACACGATCGGCGAGGGGAGGCAGCCACGGACTCTTCGGCGCTGTGACATCGGCGAGGCGTGCGGAGTCCTGCAGGGCGCGCACCAGCAGCGCCAGGTCGGTGGGTGCGGTCGTGCTGTCGTTGACGTCCGCATCGATCGCCAAGACCACCGGTCGCCCGAGCTCGTGCCAGGTCATGGGCTTTGGCTGTCGTCGAGGCTGTAGCGAGCGCGGGGGACTTCCCGCCGATACGGGAGGTCTGGAACGGGATCGACGAGACGTGGGGTGTGTTGCGACGAGGCGGCCCGGTGAAGCGGCCGCGGAAGCTGGAGCGGGCGCAGGTGGGATGGCCCCGCCCGCTACGGGAACTGAAGGACCTGCTGTACGAGGCCTACCTGGACAGCGGCTGCGCCGAGTCTGGATGAGATCGCCGCGGACATGACCAATGTCGATGCCGAAGACCGCAAGGTGACTGGGGCCCCGAGCAGGGACACCATCCACCGCTGCATCAGATCACCGAACCTGCCGCCCAGCCAGGCCGACGCCGTCTCCATCGCGATCGTGCTCGCCCGCCGTGCTGCCTGGAACGAGGAAGATCTGGCCACGCGAGTGCGTGATCTGTGGATCGAGGCCAGGATGCACACCTTCGCTGGCCGGCCGATCGCCGAGTACGACGACCGACTCGTCTTGACGACCTGGAGGTGCACCCGGCCCTCGCCGCCGGCTCCGACGACGGGCTCGGCGGGCTCCCCGCCTACGTCCGGCGGGAGTTCGACGAGCGGCTGGATGCGATGGTCGCTGCGGCATCGGATGGGCCGAGCGGCATCGCGATGCTGGTCGGCGACTCCTCGACGGGCACGGCTCGGGCCTGCTGGGAAGCGATGAAGAACCTCCCGGACGGGTGGCGGCTGTGGCATCCGATGGAGCCTAACCGCGCGCTGCTTTGATCGGGCAGCGCCAGGGGTTCCCCGACGGCGTCATCAACTCACCGTATTACTCACCGGAATGAGCGGGATGGGTCGAGGAACGGTGCTTCACAGCGAGTGCTCTCTATTGGAGAGCGACCAGGTCAACGGCAACATTCGGACACCGATGCGAACCATTGACAGAGCTGGCACGGTAAAGCGGGGGTTAGGGGTTCAAGTCCCCTCACCGGCTCTCCGACCTGGGAAGATAAGTAGCCGCTTATTTCCCGCAGGGCGGCTACTCCAGGTTTACTCGTACCGGACGGGGGCCTGGTACTGCTGCGCGATACCGCCGCTGAAGCCCTGCGGCCTACCTGCGTACGACGGACTGAACGCGGGAGAGCTGTCAGGCGCGCAGGATCTTGTCGAGCGGCCTGCCGGCGGCGAGTTCGTCGACGAGTTTGTCGAGATAGCGGATCTTCTGCATCAAGGGATCGTCGATGTTCTCGACCTGTACGCCGCACACGGTTCCGGTGATGGCGGAGGCCCGTGGGTTGAGCTGGGCAGCGGCGAAGAACTCGGTGAAGGTGGTGCCGGCGGTCAGGTGTTTGTCCAGAGCCGCGGCGTCGAACCCGGTCAGCCATTCGATCACGCGATCTAGTTCGGCCTTGGTACGACCCTTCTTCTCGACCTTCGTGACATACAGCGGGTACACGGATGCGAACGTGACGGTGAAGATGCGGCTCATTCGGCAACCGTAGCGAAGGATTCCATCGGCATCGAGGAAGGTGGTTTTACCGCCTCCGCTGCCGAGCGCCCGAGGAACGTGGCCTCCCGCAAGCTCCGACGAAGGTGTCGCGGACCGTCGCGACGTACGCGACCGGCGTACCGAGAGTCAAGACGACTCCGACCGCGATGGTCAGGATCTCCCGTGTGCGTTTCCAGCCGATCGAGCCGGTGACGAAGTCCGCCGGATTCCCGGAGTCGTAGCTCACCGTCACGGTGTCGCCGACGTTCCTTGCCTTGCTCCACAGCTGAAGCGTCCGGGTCGTCGTGTGCCACGATCCGTCGGCAGCGGTGAAGCCGATCGTCACCTCGGTCTTGTCGCCGGACTGTGGGCCGTTCGGGTACGAATGTTTGGCCACGACCCGCCCAACTGCCTGCTCATGATGTGCACCCAACGAGTTGACGTCTCGCAGCGCCCGCCGCCCCAGCATCGCAATGGCGACACCACCGGCAAGCACGCCGGCCGCCATGGCCGTGAACAGCAACCAGGCGACGACGGCTGTGACACGCTCACCACGAGTTCCCCAGCCCCCGATCGCCATCCGCCTAGCCAACCTGACGTGGCTCCCGCTGTCTATTGCGAACGCTGTCGGCTATCGCGGATGGCAATTGTGAACATCGTCGCCGGCCTGACAGCCCGGTGAAGGTCCGGGAATCCCGATCCAAGGCTGTCGGCAAGCAGGGGAACGATCCAGCGGCGCAGACCTGGCCGCGCGGGTTGTGGATGTGTCGACGAACGGGGTGCGCCAACTTCCGATCGGTATGGAGAGACGATCGCCGGCTGATCGGCGCAAAGATCCTCGGACTCGGAACGTTGCCGAAGAAATTGTCGGCGCCGAACTCTCTCACTGTCCATCCGTTGTCGCGTGGCAGCGGCGATCCGTGGTCGTGTCATCCGGTTGCGGCGAACGGCTCGGCGTACGCTCGCCGCGTCGTGGATTATGGTTGCCTGGAGCAATCGAAACCACGACTCGGCGGCGGGTGTAGTCGTACGTGCGGGGTCGGGTGGTGGTGCGCGTCAGTCGCGTTGGTGGGGTTGGGCGCCGGAGGACCTTGGACGGCTCTCCGGTGGCCGGGTGGCTGTCGCGGACTGGTCGGTGGTGGTCTCGGCCGTGGTGCTGGACTGGGCAGCGGGTCGGGTGGTGGGCGGAGTGACGCCGGCGCCTGCGTGGCGCTGGGTCTCTTCCAGCTGCTTGAAGTGCGCGCGGTTGATCGCGCCGCTCAGGACCATGCGCGCGTCGTTGCCGGCCTCGTGCGCGATGGTCTCGTACTGACCGCGGAGTAGGTGATCCGCCGCCCGGCCGGCGATCTGCCCGAGCCGGCCCTCACCGGCCTCGACGGTCAATCGCGCATCGATCCGGGTGGCGATGGCCAGCGCGGCCCGCTCGGCGACTGCTGGGCGCTCTTCGGCCGGTACCCGATCGAAGTGGCGGCTGGAATCCATGGTCGCCTCGACGGCCCTCTGCAGACGCTCCCCTGGCGCAGCGGACGCCATCTGTCCTGCCAGCTCGGCCGCGGGCCGGCCTGACGGCCCCAGGTCCTGGATGACGGCGTCGAGGAACGCGGGACGCATCGTGCCCTCGACCGACGCGATGAACTCGCGTTCCTGCGTGCTGATCGGCTGTGGCGCGGGGATGAGCTCGGTCATGCGACGGCAGTGAACCAGTCAGCAGGGTCAGGCGTCAAAATCCAGCAGCGGTGAAAGCGCTGCGCCCGAAAATGTATGCGTAGGTGAAGGTATAGCGTCAACAACCCGCTGCGCCCGCGCGAGGACAACCTCGCCGATGTCCCTCGACGTCGTGGTGGCCATGCCGGCTCCTGGCTCGCCTACGACATCGTTCCGCTCGCTATCCCGGCCATCATCCTCATATTCCTGGCCTGCATCACGCCGTTGTACTACCTCGTCGTCAAGGACGACTACTACGAATCCAACTGCCTCACGTAGTGCCGCCACCAAGGATCGTGACCGGGTTTCGCGTGGATGGTCATGTGTTACCACCGCTCCCAACGCAGTACCTGCTCCCGGGGGATTCGGTGGGCCGGTTTGAAGTTGGTGCCGATGGTGAATGCCATCGGGATGAAGGCGGCGAGCATCACCTCGTCGTAGGGCACTGCGAGGGCTTTGGCGAGTTCCCTTTCCAGGGGGCCCTGTGCGGTGGTCCAGACGGTGCCCAACCCGCGGGCGCGGGCGGCGAGCATGAAGCTCCACGCCGCCGGGAGGATGGATCCCCAGGTCATGGACTGGTCGAGTACGGAGGCGCCTTCGGTGCGCCCTTCGATGGCTGGGATCACGAAGGCGGGCACACGGTGAATGTTGTCGTGCAGGTGGCGCAGGCCGTCCGAGATCCGTTCCATTGAGCCGGGGTGGGCGAACATGCGCGGCAGGTCCCGCTCGGTCGGAGGCTGTCCACCTCCGGTCGTCAGCGCGCGGCGGAAGATGTCCCCGACGAGGCGGCGCCGCTCGCGGTCGGTGACGACGATGAAGTGCCAGCGCTGCCGGTTGCGCCCTGTCGGAGCCTGTGTGGCCAGGTCGACGCACTCGTAGATCAGGGAACGTGGAACCGGACGATCCAGGTCCAAGCGTTTGCGTACGGCACGGACCGCGCGACCACCGCTTATTTCCCTCTGCTCGCCGCGGAGCGGTTGGACATCGCCCTTTGCCGGGCCTCGACCGCGGTTGCTCGTGCCGCGGATGCCCAGGCCGGTGCGCTCGGGCTCGGCGTCGGCCAGCATCTTGTGCTGAAGATGCTCGCCGAGGTCGGCCCCTGCTCGCAGCGGGTCCTGAGCCACGAGTTGCGCATCGATCGCACAGTGATGGTCGGCATCTGCGACGGACTTGAACAGGCAGGCCACGTGCGCCGCGAACGAGACGCCACGGACCGCCGCGCCGATGCCGTCACCATCACCGAATCCGGCCGGAAACTCCTGGCCCAGGCCGAGGATGCCGTGCCCGAGTTCCTGGACGGAACCTTCCACGCCCTGACCCCTGCGGAGCGCGGTCAGCTCTCCGGCATCCTCGGCAAACTGCTGCAAGCTCGACCGTGATCAGGGTACGAGGATCTGCCTCGGCACCACTGACGCGAGCGCTTTTCGGCAGGCCCGGATCGCCGGTGTGGTACTGATTGCGGTCCTGGTCGCGGTGAACACCGAGCGGCGTCGGGGGTCCACGTCGATCATGCGCGCCTGTGGTTTGCGCCGGACTCGCATCAGATCCGGGAGGATCGCGACCGCGTTTCCGCTCTCGATCAACGCGATCTGTGCTTCCAGGTCATCGGTCTCGAATCGAACGTCGGGTTCGAAGCCGGCCTCGCGGCAGAGCTGTTCGGCCCAGCGGCGCGATGCGGTACCGGTGGGCTCCATCGTCCAGGGGACGCCGGCGGCGGCCGCGATCGAGGTGATCGCATCCCAGGGGTCGCCCGACGGTGGAACCGCCAGCCGTAGCAGGTCGGTGGTCAGTGGTTGCCGGTGCAGATTGGGGTACGCGCGGGCGGTGTGGCCTGGGTACTCCTCGGCGATGACCAGGTCGAACTCGCGCATCCACGTCTCGTACAAGGCCTGCTCGGGCTCACGCTGCGACATCGTCACCCGAAGCCTCGGATGACGCGCGGCCAGTTCGGTGAGCATCTGCGGCATGAACGCCGAGGCAGCCGACTGGAAGACGGCCAGGCGTACGGTTCCGGAGGCCTGGTCACCTTGCGCGGCGACGTCGGAGGCGGCCGATTCGAGGCGCTGCAGGATGACGGCGGTGTGCTCGACCAGTACCTCGGCGGCCGGCGTGAGCCGGACCCGCCGGCCGACCTTTTCCAGCAGCGGGACGCCGACCTCACGCTCCAGTTGGGTCAGCGCCTGCGACACGGATGACGGGCTCTGGTGCAGTGCCTCGGCGACTCCGGCCAGGGTGCCACGCAGGCTCAGCTCGTGCAGCAGCCGCAGCCGGCGGACGTCGAGAAGATCGGGATGCTGTTTCATCAGTTCTACTTACGGTTTGACTTCGGTAATGATCACTTTATCCCAGGGGTTGCTTGGGCCACGATGAGCACCATGACCCAGCTGAGTTCCGAGGACGGCGTGCTGACGGAAGTCGAGACCCTGGTTCGGCGGTGGCTCGACGATGCCGCTGGGCAACCGGTCGCGCCGGCCGCGCGCCGCTTGGCGGATGTGTTGCGCGACCCAGCCGGCCTTGACTTCACTGTCGGGTTCGTCGACCGGGTGATCCGTCCGGAAGATGTCCGGGTCGCCGCGGCCAACCTCCGCGACCTGGCCCGGCGCGCACCTGGCTTCTTGCCCTGGCATCTGCGCCAACTGGTCCGGCTGGGTGCGCTGCTCTCGGTGATCGCACCCGGCGGGGTCATCGCGATCGCGCGCCGGGAGCTGCGCCGGATGGTTGGGCACCTGCTCGTCGACGCGACGGACGCGCGTCTGGGCCGTTCGATCGCACGTCTCCGGAAGCGCGGTGTCGGGCTGAACCTCAACCTGCTGGGCGAGGCGGTGCTGGGCCAGGCCGAGGCTGCCCGCCGCCTCGAGGGCACCCAGCGCCTGCTCTCGCGACTCGACGTCGACTACGTGTCCATCAAGGTCTCGGCGACGGTGCCGCCGCACTCGCCGTGGGCGTTCGACGAAACGGTGGACCACATCGAGCGCAGCCTCCTTCCCCTGTTCACCCTGGCCGCGAGCTCGCAGACCCCCAAATTCATCAATCTGGACATGGAGGAGTACCGCGACCTGGAGCTGACCATCGCGGTGTTCACCCGGCTGCTCGACCGGCCCGAGCTGCTTCACCTCGAGGCCGGCATCGTGCTGCAGGCGTACCTCCCGGACGCTTTGGGCGCGATGATGCGCTTGCAGACCTGGGCGAAGGCGCGCAAAGACCGCGGCGGTGCCGGGATCAAGGTCCGGCTGGTGAAGGGTGCGAACCTGCCGATGGAGCAGGTGGACGCGACGTTGCACGACTGGCCGTTGGCGACCTGGTCGACCAAGCGGGACTCCGATACCAACTACAAGCGGGTGCTGGACTACGCACTTCGACCCGACCGCGTCGAGAACGTGCGGCTCGGCGTCGCCGGTCACAACCTTTTCGACATCGCGTACGCCTGGACCCTCGCCGGGCATCGCGGCGTACGCGACCGGGTCGAGTTCGAGATGCTGCTCGGCATGGCCGAGGGGCAAGCAGAAGCCGTGCGGCGTACGGTCGGTGGCCTGCTGCTCTACGTACCGGTGGTACACCCGAAGGACTTCGACGTCGCGATCGCGTACCTGGTGCGCCGGCTCGAGGAAGGCGCGAGCCAGGACAACTTCATGTCCGCGGTCTTCGAACTGCAGGACAACCCCGAGCTGTACGAGCGGGAGAAGGATCGGTTCGTCAGCTCGCTGGCGCAGCTGGACAGCGTTGTGCCGGAGCCGAATCGCCGGCAGGACCGCGGCAGCGACGACCCCACCGCCGTCGTGCGGCCGTCCGGCAGGTTCGCGAACGTTCCGGACACCGACCCGTCCCTGCCGCCCAACCGGGCCTGGGGGCGGGCGATCACCGAGCGGATCGCCACCTCGACGGCGGGTGCCGCTCAGGTCGCCGAGCACACTGTCCAGGACGTCTCCGCGCTCGACTCGGTCATGACGCGCGCGGTCGACGGCGGCCGTACCTGGTCCGCGATGTCCGGGACCGAGCGCGCCGCGATCCTGCGCCGCGCTGCCGGGACTCTCGAGGCCGCGCGTCCGGTTCTGCTCGAGGTCATGGCCTCCGAGTGCGGCAAGACGCTGGACCAGGGCGATCCGGAGATCTCGGAGGCCGTCGACTTCGCGAACTACTACGCGGCACAGGCCGAGGAGCTCGATCACGTCGACGGCGCCATCGCGGAACCGGTAGGACTCACCGTGGTGACGCCGCCGTGGAACTTCCCGGTCGCTATCCCGGCCGGCTCGGTGCTGGCCGCGCTCGCCGCCGGCAGCCCGGTGATCATCAAGCCCGCGGGCCAGGCCCGCCGGTGCGGCTCGGTGATGGTCCAGGCGCTCTGGGACGCCGGCGTCCCGCGCGAGGTTCTGCACTTGGTGCACCTGAGCGAGCGCGACCTCGGGACACGGCTGGTTTCCGACGAACGGGTCGGCCGGCTGATCCTGACCGGCGCCTTCGAGACGGCCGCGCTGTTCCGCGGCTTCCGGCCGGACCTGCCGCTGCTCGCCGAGACCAGCGGCAAGAACGCGATCGTGGTCACCCCGCATGCCGACTTCGACCTGGCGGTCAAGGACGTCGTCTACTCGGCTTTCGGGCACGCGGGCCAGAAATGCTCGGCTGCCTCGCTGGCCATCCTGGTCGGATCCGTCGCCCGGTCGGCGCGGTTCCGCGACCAACTCGTCGACGCGGTCGCCTCGCTCAAGGTCGGCTACCCGACGGACCCGACCGTGCAGATGGGCCCGATCATCGAGCCCGCCGAGGGCAAGCTGCGCCGGGCGCTGACTCAGCTGGCTCCGGGGGAGCAGTGGCTGGTCGAGCCCCGTCAGCTCGACGACACCGGCCGGCTTTGGTCGCCAGGGGTGAAGGCCGGTGTCCGGCCCGGCTCGGAGTTCCACCTGACCGAGTACTTCGGTCCGGTCCTGGGGCTGATCGAGGCCGACGACCTGGACCACGCGATCGCCCTGCAGAACCAGGTCGACTACGGACTCACTGCCGGTCTGCACTCCCTGGACCGCACCGAGATCGAGCGCTGGATCGACCGCGTCGAGGCCGGCAACGCGTACGTGAACCGGTCCACGGTCGGTGCGATCGTGCGGCGTCAGCCGTTCGGTGGTTGGAAGAAGTCCGCAGTGGGTGCCGGCGCCAAGGCCGGCGGGCCGAACTACCTGATCGGCTTGAGCGATTGGCGGGTTGCGCCCGCGACCGCCACGGCACCGATCTCTCCGGCCGTCAGCGGGCTGCTCGGCGCGGCGCGGCGCCTCGGGCTCGGGCAGCACGAACTCGACTTCCTCGAGCGCGCGTACGGTTCCGATGCCCTGGCCTGGTCGAGGGAGTTCGGTGTCGCCCGCGACGTGTCCGCGCTGATGGCAGAGAAGAACGTTCTCCGCTACCTTCCGCTCCCGGTCACAGTACGCGCGGAGGACGTCGGCGTGGCGCCTCTGCTCCGCGTCGTCGGTGCTGGAGCGGTGGCCGGTGCGGCCGTGACGGTTTCCACCGCGAAGCCGCTCGATCCGGTGATCCTCGAATCGCTTGCCGGATTGGGGATCGAGTGCCGCGTCGACGACCCGATCGCGTGGGAGCAGGTGCTGCGGGACTCGCCTCCCGCGCGAGTCCGTCTTCTGGGCGGCCGCCGGGAAGAGTTTGCCGCAGCGAGTGCCGGCAGGCCGGATGTGGCGCTCTACGCTCATCCCGTCGTCGAGGCCGGACGCATCGAGTTGCTGACGTTCCTACGTGAGCAGTCGGTCACGGTCACCGCGCATCGGTTCGGCTCGCCGACCGAGCTGGCTGAAGGGCTGTTCTGACGTGCGCGCCGAGGTCACGGCCGGCGAAGTTGGGCCGCGATCGCGTCGCGGACGGCGGTGATTGCCGGCGCGTGACCGCTGCCGCGTCGCACCGCGAGAGAGATGGTGCGGGCCGGGCTGTCCCGAAGCGGGTGTTGCTGCACGCCGGTGGTGTCGCAGGATGCGAGTGCCAGCCCAGGTACGAGGGCAACCGCAGCTGCTTCGGCGACGAGTCTCACGTGCAGGAGCACGTCGGACGACTCGTACGCGACCGTTGGCTCGAAGCCGGCTCGTCGGCAGGTTGCGGTACCCCAGCGCCTGGAGAGCGTCCCGACGGGTTCCATCACCCACGGGCGGGTTGCCGCGTCCTCGATTGACTTCACCGGAGCCGTGGCCGCCGCGATGAGCCACAGCGGGTCTCGCGCGACCGGCGTGATTTCGACGCTCTCGAGCTTTCGTTGCGGGTGGCCGGGAAAGTCTTCCTGGAGTACGACGTCGTAGTCGCGGGCGATGAGGGCGGGAAGCGCGTCTTCGACGGGGATGTGGCTGACCTGCACCTGTAGGGCGGGGTGTGCCGCGGCGAGTGCCCGTACGGCGTCGGGGATCGCCTGATGGGCAGCGGTCTGGAACGTCGCGACCCGAACCAGTCCGCGTACCTTGCCGGAGACGCCCGCGATGTCAGCCTCCGCCTCTTCGAGGTGGCGAAGGATGTGCTCGGTGTGCTCGACCAGGATCAGCGCCTCGGCGGTCAGCCGGACCTTCCGGCCGACGGGTTCGAGCAGCGGCACCCCGGCCTCGCGCTCGAGGATCGACAGCTGGTGCGAGACCGACGACGGATTCAGGCCGAGCGCCGCCGCGGCCGCCGCGAGCGTGCCACGCAGCTGAACCTCGCGGAGCAGCCGCAGCCGATTCACGTTGTACATCCCGGCACCCCGATTCATGAATCTTCTCCATGTGTACTGCTGTCAACCATCGTATCGACGTCATCGGTCGCCGCCCGTAGCGTGGCGTCAACCGATCGAGGAGAAGCCCTGTGACGATGACGAGCAGCACGCACCTGTCCATCGATTCCGACCGCCTCTGGTCCGCGCTGATGGAGCTGGCGCGGATCGGCGCGTACGACGACACGGCGACCGGGCTCGTCGGCGTCGACCGGCAGTCGCTGACCGACGAGGACGCGGCCGGCCGGCAGCTCGTCATCGGGTGGATGAAGGACGCCGGCCTCGAGGTCACGATCGACGAGCTGGGCACGATCTTCGGGCGTCGCGAAGGGCTCGAGCCGGATCTCGCGCCGGTGATCGCCGGCTCCCACATCGACAGCGTCGCCACCGCCGGTGCGTTCGACGGCTGCCTCGGAGTGCTCGGTGCGCTGGAAGTCGTGCGCTCGCTCAACGACGCCGGCCTCACCACCCGCCGTCCGCTGGTGATCGCCGCGTGGACAGAGGAGGAGGGCGTTCGTTTCGGCACCGACATGCTTGGTTCGGCCGTTGCCGCCGGCCGCCTCACACTCGACTACGCCTACGAACTGGTCGACGCCGCCGGACTGCGGCTCGGCGACGAACTGGTCCGGATCGGTTTCAAGGGCGACCGTCCGGCTCGCCTGGACCCGCCGCACGCGTACGTCGAGTGCCACATCGAGCAGGGCCCGGTGCTGGCCGACCAGGGTTATGCGATCGGGGTCGTCACCGGGGTGCAGTCCATCTCCTGGCAGAAGATCACCCTGCATGGCCGGGCCGCGCACGCCGGCACCACCCCGACCGAGTTGCGCGTCGACGCCGGCCTCGCTGCCGCGCAGCTCGTGGTTCGGCTGCGCGAGATGGTCGACTCCGGCGAGTACGGGCAGCTGCGTGCCACCGTCGGCCACCTGCAGACCTTCCCGGGCATCCCGAGCGTCGTCCCTGACCGCGCCGAGCTGACCGTCGATCTGCGTAACCCCGACGATGCGCTGATGACCCAGGCCGAAGCCGACCTCGCGACGTACCTCGAGACCTTGCCGGTGCTTCGGGTCGAGACCAAGCGGATGGCCAAGACCGCGGCCGTGCCGTTCAGCGAGCGGGTACAGGACGCGATCGCCGCGACCGCCGGCAGCCTGGACATCCCGACGATGCGGTTGATCTCGGGCGCGGGACACGACGCTCAGGAAATGGCCGCGATCACGCCGACCGCGATGATCTTCGTCCGCGGTCAGTACGACGGCATCAGTCACAACCCGCGGGAGTACTCCACGCCCGAGGACTGCGCCGCGGGGATCACCGTCCTGGCCAACACCGTCCTCCGTCTGGCCGCCGAGTGAGCCGGCGCCCCTGGGCCACCAACCCGATGGCAGGTTCGTGGGCTGCACCAACGTTGGCCGCACCAGCGCTGGAGTTCCACCAAAGCATCCCGGGCTACTCGCCCACGCCGCTGGTCGCGGTGCCCGCGCTTGCCGAGTCCCTCGGTGCGGAACAGGTGTGGATCAAGGACGAGTCAGACCGCTTCGGCCTGCCGGCCTTCAAGGTCCTCGGCGCGTCGTGGGCGACCAACCTGGCGGTCAGCGCCCGGGCGGGCCGGCCGCCGGCCCGGACGTTCGCCGAACTCTCCGCGACTACGGCACTGCTGACCCGACCGGCACCGCTGACGGTGGTGACCGCGACGGACGGCAACCACGGCCGTGCTCTCGCCCACATCGCCAGGCTTCTCGGCCTGACCGCCCGCATCTACGTCCCGGCCGGTCTGCCGGCCGGGACGCTGCGGGCGATCGGAGACGAAGGTGCCCAGGTCGTCGAGACCGGCCAGGTGTACGACGAGGCCGTACGGATCGCCAACGAGTCGTGCACCGACGCGGAGCTGTTGATCCAGGACACGGCGTGGACCGGTTATGAGGAAGTGCCTCGCTGGATCGTCGCCGGGTACTCGACCTTGTTCGCGGAGATCGACGTACAACTCGGTACAAGCCCTGGCCTGGTCGTCGTACCGACCGGCGTCGGCTCACTCCTGCAGGCCGCGATCGAGCACTACCGAGCCTCCGGGCGCGACGGACGAACGGCGATCCTCGCCGTCGAACCGGCGACCGCCGCATGTGTCACTGCTTCGCTCGGGGCCGGCAAGCCCGTGTCGGTCGACACCGCGGCGCCGACCGTCATGGCCGGCCTCAATTGCGGCACGGTGTCGTCCACGGCGTGGCCTGTCATCGAGCGCGGCCTCGATGCCGGGATCGGCGTGAGCGATGCCGAGACCATGGCCGCGCTCGGAGTCCTCCAGCAGCATGGCCTGTCGGTCGGACCGTGCGGCGCGGCGGCTCTGGCCGGGCTTCAGGCCGCCGCAGGCCTGTCCGGGGGAGCGCAGGCCGTCGGACTCGGCCCCACCACCCGTGCCGTCCTTGTCAGCACAGAGGGCATTCAGATCGACCTTGGCGTTCCGCTGACCACCAACTTGAAGGATTGAGATCATGACGACCACCGCTACCGCAGCCGCGCGCGTCGCTACCAAACGGCACCTGCTGATGTGCCCGCCGGAACACTTCACCGTCAGGTACGAAATCAACCCATGGATGAATGTCGACGTCGCGGTCGATCACGGTCTGGCGAACCGTCAGTGGGAGCGCCTGCGCCAGATCTACGAGGAACTCGGCCATCGGGTGGACGTGATGGCGGCACTGCCCGGGCTGCCCGACATGGTCTTCACCGCCAATGCCGGAGTGGTCCACAACGGGCGCGCCCTCGTCTCCAACTTCACCCACCCGGAGCGACAGCCGGAGAGTGAAGGCTTCCTCGGCTGGTTCCGCGAGGCCGGCTTCCGGCCCGCTTCGATCGCCGCCACGCGGAACGAAGGTGAGGGCGACGTGCTCACCGTCGGTCGCCTGATGCTGGCCGGAGTCGGCCCGCGAACCGCACGCGCGTCGCATCAAGAACTCCGCGAGTTCTTCGACGTACCCGTCATCACGCTCGAGCTTGTCGACCCTCGCTTCTATCACCTGGACACCGCCATGTCCGTTCTGGACGAGCGGACCGTGGCGTACTATCCGGGCGCGTTCTCGCAGGCCGCCGTGGCAGTCATCGAGCAGCTGTTCCCCGGCGCGATCCGGGCCACCGAAGAAGACGCTTGTGGCTTCGGGCTCAACGCGATGTCCGACGGCCGCAACGTCGTGATGTCCGATCGCGCTCCGGGTCTGACGAAGCAGCTCGAGGCGGCCGGTTTCCATCCGATCACGACCGACATGAGCGAACTCCTCAAGTCCGGCGGCAGCGTCAAGTGCTGCACCCTGGAGCTGCGCTCATGAGCGTTCCGTACGTAGATGTGGCACACCTGACCCGATGGGTCACCGACCGCGGCGTCGAACGGATCCTTCGGGAGCTGACTGACGCCATCGAGACGGAGTTCCTGCGCTGGCGCGAATTCGACAAGACCGCGCGCGTCGCCAGTCACTCGGCGAATGGTGTGGTCGAACTGATGCCGATCAGCGACGGGCGCACCTATGCGTTCAAGTACGTCAACGGTCACCCCAAGAACCCCGAACGCGGATTCCAGACCGTCACCGCGCTGGGCATGCTCGCTGATGTCAGCAACGGATACCCCACCCTGCTGGCCGAGATGACCATCCTGACCGCGCTCCGCACGGCGGCGACATCGGCGCTCGCCGCTCGGGCGCTGGCCCGCCCCGACTCGTCGGTGATGGCGATGATCGGCTGCGGTTCGCAGGCAGAGTTCCAGGCACTTGGGTTCCGCGCCGTACTCGGGATCAACGAACTGCGCATTTGGGACGTCGACGACCGGGCAATGGACAAGCTGGAGGCGAACGCCCTCGAGCTTGGCTTCACCGTGCATCGCGCCGGCAGCGCCGACGACGCCTGCGCCGGCGCCGACATCATCACCACGTGTACCGCGGACAAGGCGAATGCCGTCGTCCTGCGCGGGGCGTCGGTGCAGGCCGGCGTGCACGTCAACGCGGTCGGCGGCGACTGCCCGGGCAAGACGGAACTCGATCCGGGGATCGTTTCCGAAGCCGACGTGTTCGTCGAGTACACGCCGCAGACGCGGATCGAAGGTGAGATCCAGCGACAGGCGGCCGACTTCCCGGTCACGGAACTGTGGGAGGTGCTCAGCGGCCGAAGTCCCGGCCGCCGTGACCGGTCGTCCGTGACGGTCTTCGACTCGGTCGGATTCGCGATCGAGGACTTCGCGGCCTTGCGCTACCTCGCCGAATCGGTTTCGGGGACGGCGTACGCGACGACCGCCGACCTCATCGCGAACCCAGCGGACCCCAAGAACCTGTTTGCTCTCGTGGCACGCTCCAATGCCGCGGTCGGCTGACCAGTCGAAGGATCGCGATGAGTATCCAGGCCCCCCACGCCGTAGTGATGGTTCGCCCAACGAAGTTCACCCCGAACCCAGCAACGATTGCCGACAACCTCTTCCAGCCCCGCGAACCGATCGAGCCCTCGGCCGGCCTCGCCACCAAGGCGTATGCCGAAGTGACCCGGATGGCCGAGCAGCTCCGGGAGGTCGGTGTCACCGTCCACCTGTTCGACGATCACGAGACCGACCGGCCGGACAGTGTCTTCCCCAACAACTGGTTCTCCACTCATCCGGACGGAAGAATCGCGCTCTATCCGATGTACTCACCAAGCCGGCGGACGGAACGCCGGCTCGACGTCCTGGCCGCGCTGCGCACCGAGTTCCGGGTGAACGTGGTGCACGACTATTCGGTGCTGGAGGACGACGGACTGTTCCTCGAGGGCACCGGGTCGATGGTGCTGGATCATCCCCAGCGCACGGCCTACGTCGCGCGGTCCTTCCGCTCGCACGATCGAGCGGTTGAGATGGTGTGTCGTGACCTCGGCTACCGGCCGATCCTGTTCTCGACCCAGGACCTGCGCGGAACTCCGATCTACCACACGAACGTGATGATGTCGGTCGGAACCGACGTAGCCCTCGTCGCCTTGGAGTCGATCGCCGATGCCGGCGAGCGGCGGGCCGTACGGACCTCATTGGAGGCGTCCGGTCGGGACATCGTCGCGCTCGGCGGCGCCCAGCTGGACGAATTCGCGGGGAACACGATCGAGTTGACGGGCCGAGCGGGCCGCTACCTGGTCATCTCCGCCCGCGCCGTCAAGACACTCACGGCGCACCAGCGTCGCCATCTCGAGCGCTACCTCGAACTGATGCCCATCTCCGTCCCGACTGTCGAGCTGGCGGGTGGCTCCGTGCGCTGCATGATCGCGACGATCCATCTTCCCGCCCGCGGTGCGATGGTTGGGCAGGGCGCGCCCTGCCCGGCTGGGTGTTGAGCCGGGCATCAATCGCCTCACACGATTGCCGCCGGCGTGGTCTCCACAAGGGGATCTCGCCGGCGGCAATCGGACATCACGTTGTGCGGAACAGTCGGCAGTTCCGCGACCCGCGCTAGTAGCCGTACACGTCTCGTGCGACCTCGGGAGTCAGGTACCCCTGCTTGATGTCGTCGGCAATCCGGTCGCGGTCGCGGTCCTTCGGGTCTCCGTAGCCGCCGCCTCCGCCGCGTTGACTGCTGATGACGTCGCCGACTTTCAAGGATTCGATGTGGATCCGGTCGGGGATGACGACTTCGTCCGGCGTCGTCGGGTTGATCACGGTGCGGCTCGGCAGGCCGTCGCCACCTCCGTGTACGCCTTGGGCGAGCGTGTGCTCGACGTTCTGGTTGCTCACGTCCAGCGAAATCCCTTCTTCCAGGATCACGTAGTCACGACGCGTACCCGCCCCTCCCCGCCATTTTCCGTGCCCGGCCAACTCGGGCATGAGCTCCGCACGTTGACACCTCACCGGGTACGTCGCCTCGATGACCTCGACCGGCGTCACCGGCGTATCGCCGTTCCCGACGAAAACGAGTTGAGGGCCGTCTCCGTCCGGTCGCGCACCAGCTCCACCAGGGCACAAGTCGTTCATCGAGAACGTCGAGCCGTGGCTCGGGTCGGCGCGGCTCAGTTGACCGCTGTAGATCTGGAACCCGGCTGCCGGAGTCTTCCCCGGCAGGGCGCCGGCCATCGCACGGATCACCAGCTCGATCACGGCGATGCCGACGTACCCATAGGAATCCACCGCGGCCGGACGCAGCGGACTGACGATCAGTCCGGGCTCGATCCGGAGGTCGAAGGCTTGGCGGTAGCCTTCGTTGTCGAGTTCCTCCGGCGCAAGCAATCCTTTCAATGCGCAGAACGTGTCGTGCTGGGCACCAGGGTTGTTGATCGGGCCCTTGGTCGCGGGGGACGAACCGTCGAACGACACCGCCAGCGAGTCTCCCGCGATCGTGACCTGAACGCTCACGACCGGCGCCGAGTCCGGATCCACGCCATCATGGTCGAGTTGCAGCGACTCCGCGTAGATGCCGTCGGGAAGCGCCGCCACCCGGGCGCGGATCGACTCCCGGCTGCGTTCGATCACATAGTCCATGGACTGCCGGACCAGGTCGGCACCGTAGCGCTCACACAAGGCCCGTAGGCGGACGGCGCCCTGGTGGCAGGCTGCGAACTGGGCGTCGAGATCCGCGAGTACGGTCTCCGGGAACCGGACGTTGGCCGCGACGAACCGCAACCAGTCGGCGTCGCGTTCGCCGGCCCGGACGATCCGCTGATGGCTGAAACAAAGGCCCTCTTGGTACACGCTCGTCGAGTCCGCGCACCAACCCGACGGCGTCTTGCCGCCGATGTCGGACCAGTGCGCGGTCACGATGGAGAACCCGACGAGCTCGCCCTGGAAGAAGACCGGAGCGTAGATGGAGGTGTCCGAGATGTGCGTCCCGGTCTCGTACGGATCGTTGACGACGAACACGTCGCCCTCGCCCATCGACGCAAGGCCGATCTCCCGGATTCCGCTCTTGATGGTGTCCGACAGCGCGCTGATGAAGTTCCCCACCCCCGGAGCACTGCCCCAAAGCTCGCCGGCAGCCGATACGATCCCGGCGGCGAAGTCGTGCGACGCGTACAGCAGGGGGCTGCGAGCGGTCTGCTCGATCGTGACGAACATGGCGTCCCCTGCGGCCGCGAGTCCGTTGCGGATGACCTCCGCTGTCACCTTGTCGATGCTCACACTGACTCCTTCTCCAACGACAGTTCGCCGTGTTCGAGGACGACCGCGGTCCAGGTGGGCGGTACCAGGATCGTGGTGTTCCACTCGGTGATGATCGCCGGGCCCGGAACGGGCTCGGCGGGGTTCAGGTCAGCCCGGGCGTAGACCGGGACCTGCTCGGCACCACGGTCCTTGGCGAAGACCACGCTCTGGTGCCGTACGGGCGCCATCGCGCCTTGCGGCTGCACCAACGACCGTCGGGGCCTGGGGTTGTGCGCGATCGCTGTCGTTCGCAGCGTCACGAGCTCCACGGCCGCACCGTCGTCGGCGTGCCCGTAAAGCAGCTTGTGACGGGCACTGAACCGCGCGCTGAGCTCGCGGATCAGGTCGGACTCGGTCCAGGCCGGGTCGATCTCGACGGTCACGGTGTGTTCCTGACCGGCGAAACGCAGGTCGGCCCTTGACCGCGCCGCCACCTCGGAGTCAGCGAGCCCAAGCGCGGTCAGTACGGCCGTACAGTCCGCCTCGAGTTCGGTGACGGAGGCAACGAAGTCGCCGGCCACCGCCTCCTCGAGCGCGGCCGCGATCGTCTTCGACTTGTCCTCACGGAAATCGGCGGAGAGCAGACCCCAGGCGGAGAAGACCGCGGGGTTCAGCGGCACGACGACCCGAGGACACTGAGCCTGCTCGGCGACCGCTGCCGCGAAGAGTCCGCCGCCACCGCCGTAGGAGAGCATCGTGAAGTCGCGCGGGTCCACGCCCCGCTCGATGGTCACGCGGCGGATGGCGTCGGCCATCTTCGACACTGCCATCGTCAGGATCCCGGCAGCGGCGTCCTCGACGGTGATGCCCAGCGGACTGGCGATGTCACGATCGATGGCGGCCCGCGCGCCCTCCGCGTCGAGGCGCATCCGCTCGCCGAGGTAGGAGTCCGGGTCGAGCCATCCGAGCACGACCTGAGCATCTGTCACGGTCGGCACCGTTCCACCGAGGCCGAAACTCACCGGGCCGGGTCTGGCGCCGGCGCTCTCCGGGCCGACCCGAAGGGCTCCCGCGGGATCGAGCCATGCGATCGACCCGCCGCCGGACCCGATCGACTCGATGTCGATCGACGCCGACAGGACCGGTCGCCCGTTCAGGACCATCATCGACCGCTCCTCGGCGGCACCGTCCCGGATGACGGCTACGTCGTACGTAGTGCCACCGACGTCTCCGCAGATCACGTCCGTGAGGCCGAGTGACCGCGCGATCAGGCCGGCACCGATCACCCCGCCGGCAGGGCCCGACTGAACTGTCCGGATCGGCAGCTCCGCCGCGCGGGCGGCGTCGATGACCCCACCGTTCGACTGCATGACAGGCAGGCGGTTCTCGTAGTCCTCTGCTCGTAGCTTGCCGAGCAGCTCGGTGATGTAGCTGCCGAACCGCGGCTGGACGTAGGCGTTGAGGATTGCGGTCGAGAACCGGTTGAGCTCGTTCCACTCACCCGAGATGTCCGAAGAGATGGTGACGCGGAGGTCGGGGTAGCGTTCCGAGATCGCCGTCGCTGCCTCCTGTTCGTGTACCGGGTTGCGGTACGAGTGCAGGAAGCACACGGCGACAGCCTCGACGCCCTCGTCGACCAACTGGTCGACGGCTTGGAGCAACTGGTCTTGTGACAGTGGCTGGATCTCGACGCCGTCCGCGTCCATCCGCTCGTCGACTTCGAGGCGCAAGTGCCTGGGCACCAGGGGGCGCGGCGGCTGGTAGACCCAGTTCAGCATCTCGAGCCGCGCGCCGCTGCCGATCTCGGTGACATCGCGGAACCCGCGTGTCGTGACGACGCCTACCCGGGCGCCGGACTCCTGCACGATCGTGTTGACCGCGACCGTCGAGCCGTGGATCAGGAGCGCGACGTCAGCAGTGGACACCGGAAGCCGGCGCAGACCCGCGAGGACCTCGTCCGCGAGCGTATCCGGATTCGACGGCTGCTTCTCGACCGCCACCTGCCCGGTCAGTGGGTCGTACTGAATGAGATCGATGAACGTACCGCCGACATCCACGGCGACTCGGGTGCCGACCAGGCCTGGGGACTTCGCTGCGGTCATTGTGTCCTGCCCTTGGGTGCTGGTGGTTGGTTGAGAACCGCGGCGAGCAGCCCGATGCTGTAAGGGTGCTCGGGGCGCTCGAAGAACGTCTCGCTGTCCGCCGCTTCGACGATCTCTCCCTCGTGCATGACGAGGATCCGATCGCAGAACCACCGGGCAACGCGCAGATCGTGGACGATGAAGACGTACGTCAGATCCGCTGCCTCTTGCACATCCAGGAGCAGGTTGAGTAGCTGCGCCTGGACCGACATGTCGAGCGCGGAGACCGGTTCGTCCAAGATGACGAGATCCGGCCGGAGGACCAGAGACCTTGCCACCGCCACTCGCTGCCGTTGACCGCCAGAGAGCTGGGGCGGCCGTTTGGGCGCGAGCAGGCGAGGAAGCCGCATGCTCGACATCGCCGAGTTCACCCGCTGTGCGATGTCCGCTTCGCTCAGCCGCGTATGGACGTCGAGACCCTCGCGGATGATCCGCTCCACGCTCATCCGGGGGTTCAAGGACGTACTCGGGTCCTGGAGAACGATCTGCAATCTGGATCGCAAAGCTCGCAGCGCACCGCTCGACAACGTCGCGAGGTCGGTTCCGTCGAACCGGACCGTGCCTTCGTCTGGCCGCCTCAGACCTGCAAGCACCGTCCCGAGGGTCGACTTGCCACTTCCCGACTCCCCGACCACGCCCACCCGCTCGCCTCGACGTACCTCCAGCGACACGTTCTTCAAGGCGTGCTTGAACTCTCCGCGTTGCCCGCCCCGGGCCCGGAAGGCGACGCTCAGGTCTTTTGCCTCGAGCAGTACGGTTCGGCTATCCGGCATGGCCAACCTCCTTGTCGCTCGCCGCCGAGTCCTCGGCGGTGGCCAGTAGGTCGGTGGGCAGCCGCTCGAGATCGTTGTCGTCGAGCGCGGCATAGCAGTCCACGAGCGATTGGGTGTAGCGGTGCCGAGGCTTCGTCAGTACCGCATCGGTGTCCCCTCGCTCGACGGCTCGGCCCTGATGCATCACGATCGTGAGGTCGCAGTGGTCAGCGACGACCCCCAGGTCGTGGGTCACAAGCACGAGTGCGCACCCTTGGGTCGTTACCCGTTCGTCGAGGAGTTTCAGGACGGTGGCCTGCGTGGTGACGTCCAGAGCGCTGGTCGGCTCGTCGGCGATCACCAGGTCCGGGTTGTTCACCAGCGCGATCGCGATCGCCGCACGTTGACGCATCCCTCCGGAGAGCTCGTGCGGATAGCTCCGCGCATGACGTTCCAGGAGATTGACGCCTTCGAGCGCGGCAGCGACCATCCGGGTCAATGCCTTGCCGCGCACGTCCTGGTGCGCGCGGATCGCCTCGGCGACCTGGGATCCCACGCGTTTCAACGGGTCGAGTGAGGTCGAGGCGTCCTGGTAGATCAACCCGATGGTTCTTCCGTGGATCTGCCGGCGGCCGCGTGGGGTCATCGTGGCGACGTCGACACCATGGACCTCGACCGTCCCCTTCGTGATGCGTCCAGGCGGTGGAAGCAGTCCGAACATGCCGAGGGCAACAGTGGACTTCCCGCTTCCGGACTCGCCGATGATCCCGACCCGGTCTCCTGGCAGGATGTCGAGGTCGAAGCCGGAGACGGTGTCAGGGCCCCGGCCGTATGCGATGCCCAGGCCGGAGACTGCAAGCACCTTGTCACTCGCCATCACCGTGCTCCCTCCGAAGTGAGGATCCGAGGGTCGATCCACGCATGCAGTACGTCGACGACCAGGTTGATGAGCACGAACGCGGTCGCCGAAATCAGCACGTACACGTCGACGAGATGGAAGTCCTGCTGGCTGATGCTTCTGACAACAAGATTGCCTACTCCCGGCCACTGGAACGCGGCCTCGACGAGCACTGATCCCGCCAGTAGTTGGCCCAGGACCATCCCGCTCGCCGTGAGCACCGGCAGCAACGAATTGTGGAGTGCGTGGCGGGTGAACGCCGTCCACCTGCTCAGGCCCTTCGCCTGCGCGGACAGGATGTACGCCGCCTGCGAGACCTCGATCAGGCTGACGCGCATGACCCGTAAGAGATAGCCCAACATGGCGATGCCGAGTGCGAAAGTCGGCAGCACCAGGTGCGCGAGCGCACTCAAGAACGCCGCCGGATCAGCAGCAAGCAGGGTGTCGATCGTCATGAAGCCGGACCGCCGGGGTATGTCGAACCGCGGGCCGACCTGTCCCTCGACGCCTGGCAGGATCGGGATCCGCTCGGAAAACACCAGCAACACCAGGAGAGCAACCCAGAACGGAGGTGCGCCGAGTCCGAAGGAGGCGATCCCGTTGACGATCCGGTCGACCCAGCGGCGACGCTCGTAGGTCGACAGCAGGGCGAGCGCGAGGCCCGCGAGCACGGCAAACGCGAAGGCAGACAGCGCCAGCTCGATCGTGGCGGGCAGGGCAGTCGTGATGAGGTCCCGTACTGGAGCCCCCGAGGAGTACGAGAAGCCCCAGTCGCCGCGGACGAAATGAACCATGAAGGTGCAGTACTGAGACACCAGAGACTGGTCGAGCCCGTTGTCGGCGCGGAACTGGCTGATCTGCTCGGGTGATGCGAACTGGCCGAGCGCCTGGCGGGCGGGATCGCCCGGCACGACCCGGGTGATCACGAAACACAGGATCGAAGCGCCGAAGATCGACGAGACAGACAGCGCGAACGCGCGCAGCGCATGCTTCTTGAACGACGTCATAGCGCCATCTCCCGAGTGCCACCGAGCCGTTCCTGGAACTCGTCGGCCATCGCGTTGACACAGACGGTCGCGATCAGCAGCAGTACACCGGGGAAGATGCTGATCCACCACTGCCCGGCGACAAGCGGCGCCGAGCCTTCGGTGATCATGGTTCCCCACTCAGGAGTCGGGAGCTGCGCACCGAGTCCGATGAAGCCCAGTCCGGCGAGCGCGATGACGGCGAACGAGCAGGTGGCCGCTCCTTGGACCAGGATCGAGGGCAGGACGTGCGGGAGGACGTGCCGGCGTACGATCTGCGGCGGTGGCACCCCGAGCGCGCGGGCGGCGGCCACGAAGCCGCTGCCCCGGACCCGGATGGCGTCCGCGCGGCAGATCCGCAGGACGTACGGCATCGAGCCCAAGGCGATCCCGAAACACGCCGGCAGCAGGCCCGCTCCGAGGCCGGCCGCGACACCGACGGCGAGGATCAGCGGCGGGAAGGCCATCAGCGCGTCCGAGACCCTGCACACCACGAAATCAAGGGCTCCGCCGCGCAGTCCGGCCAGAACACCGAGAAGGCTGCCGGCCACGGTTGCGGCCACGGCAGTGACGAGACCTGCTCCGAGCGATACGCGAGCGCCCGCGAACACTCGTGCCATGACATCCCGGCCCAGCGTGTCAGTTCCCATCGGGTGGCTGAGGCTCGGCGCGTGCAGCGCGGCACTCGGATCAGTGCCGTAAACGGAGCCGTTCCACCACCAGCCGGCGGTCAAGCTTGCTCCGACCAGCACGAGCATCACGATGGCCGCATAACTCAGGCTCGGCCGCCACCGTACGATCCGGATGCCGATCCGCGGCGTACTGCCAAACGCCCTGGTGGCTTCGCCCGGACTGCGCCCGAGGATCATTTCAACCCCCACTCGTACATTGCCATGGTGTTGCCGAGCGTGTACTTGAAGGACTTCAGCGAGTTGCTCAGCGCGACCGACTGACCGACGGTGAACAGCGGCACGGCCGGCGCCTGGGCATTCCAGAGCTCGGTGATCCGGCTGTACAGCCTGCTCTGCTTCTCTTTGTCCTGAGTCGCGCGGGCCTGAGCGAGGAGCTCGTCGGCCTTGGGGATGTTGATCAGCCCCGGGTTGCTGAACCCACCGGGTTGCTTGTAGGCCATCGAGTACCCGAGGAAGAAGCCGGCATCAGCGACTGCTGGTGAATCGACCCGGAGGACAGCCTCGAATCCGTCGCCGTAGATCACCTCGGAGTACTGTGACGAGGTCAGGACCCGGATCTCGAAGTCGAAACCCGCCTCCTTGGCCTCCGACTGGATGATCTGCGCCAGCTGTTGTTCAGTCGTACTGCCCTGGTCGACGGTGATCGTAGCCTTGACGGGAATCGATACGCCGGCCTTCTCCAGGATCCGTTTCGCCTCGGCAACGTTCGTCTCGGCCGGAGCACCCAACGCCCGGTCGTAGCCCGGGATGTTGGCCGGGATCGGTCCGTAGAAGCGCTGCCCCCGCCCCGCCCCCGGGCCCTTCAGCAGGTCGTCGTACGGAACGGCAAGGGTCAGCGCCCGACGCACGGCGAGCGAATTGAACGGCGGACGGCTCCATGACAGCAGCAGGCTCTCGAACAGCGGAGCATCGAAGCCGACGACACGAATCGCCTTGGACCCGGTACGGAGCGAGTCGGCGGCCTGGTTGCTCAGCCCTACCGTCACATCGGCAGCCGAACGTGCCTTCAGCAAAAGCGAGGAATCGTCGCCCACATAGGAGATGTCGACCTCTTCGGCGTCGGTGGTCCACCCGGCCCACTCCTCGAACCCAGGGCGGCGCACCATCGTCAAGGACTGCCCCGGTTGGTAGGACTTGAGCTGGAACGGTCCGGAGCCGGCCTCGTGGTTGCTCAGCCAGTCCTTCGGCTTGCTGGAGACAACGGTCGGGTCGACGATCGCGGCGACAGCGGTGCCCCAGGCCTTGAGGACCGCGGGCTGGGGCTGTGACAACACGAACCGGACCGTGTAGTCGTCGGTCGCGGTCACGGCTTTGATGAGCCCATCGATGCCGGCGGTGATGTAATAGGCTCCCGGCGAGGCGAGCAGCCGCTTGAACGAATACACGACGGCAGCGGCGTCGACAGGTGCGCCTGAAGCGAACTTGAGCCCCGGCTTCAGTTTGAAGTCGTACGTCTTGCCGTCCGGAGAGATCTGCCAACTGCCGGCCAGGTACGGCTCGACTTTCGTCGGGTCCTCGACCTTGGTGCCGTCGGGCCCGGATCTTGTGCCGTATCGGGTCAGCGCGACGTAGAAGTTGGATCCCGCGGTGGAGTCGACGGCGGCCACCGCCCTCGCGGGGTCCAGGCTCACCGGAATCTGGCTGCTCACCACCCGGACGGCTCGACTCGCCACGTTCCCGGGCGTGGACTGGCTGCAGCCGACTGCGGCAACGACAGACATGAACGCTAGAGCACCAACACCGACGACTCGTTGCAGGCGGTATCTGACCATGAGCTCCTCCTGAGGATCGAGCTGCGACGGTCCGGGAAACATCTGGGGACCGTGGGCGCTCAACCGAGAGTAGGTGCGCCCCTTCAGGCCGGTCGATGCACATTTGGCGAGGGTCCGGAAGCCACCAGTCCTACATTTGGTGAATCGCCTTCCGAGGACTCAGTTGCCGGCTGAACGCAGTCCGATCAGGCGGGCGACCTTCAGCGAGCAGTGCACTGACAGCCGGTCACGGCCATCGGTCAGGTCGATGCCTGCGATCTCCTGAATCCTGCGGAGCCGGTAGTAGAGGCTCGCTCGCTCGATGTGCAGGTCCTTGCTCGTTGCCTGCACACTGCCGGCGTTGTCGAGATACATCTCGAGAGTGTCGATCAGGACGCTGTCGTGACCATTGTGATCGGCCAACTGGACGTACCTGGGATCCAGCGCGGAGCGCAGCCGGTCTTCGGGCACCTCGGAGAGCACCCCGTAGATACCGAGTTCGTCGACCGTGACGACGCTGCCCAGCGAACGAAGCGCGCCGGCGACGTGGGCAGCTCTTCGAGCACCCGAGTGCGTCGCGGGGACGTGTTCCAGGTCCGTCGGACGTCCGACCCCGACCCACCAGTCCGCTGCCGTTCCACCCACGCCTACCGCGGCTTCGTGGATGCAGCCACCGATCTTGCGCAGCAGGTCGTCGGTCGATCCGGCCGGCCAGCTGACGAGCAGCAGCCCGTGCCGCTCGGTCGTCATGGTGATGGCCTTGCGCCCCGCGGTGCAGGCTCGGCCGGCATCAACGCTGACGGCGATCGCAAGCCGTTCCGCGTCGCTGCCGACGGTGACTCCGGTCGTGTAGAGGTAGAAGGCAACGACCGGATCAGCGGGTTCGAGCACCCGCTCCTCACCGACGTCGCGTACCACTTCCCGCCGCACCCGCAGATCGTTGGACATCAGGCCGAGGCAGTAGTCCGTCTCACGGTCACGGCGCATGGCCGTGAGGGCGTTGGCCCGGCGCAGCAGGAAGGCTGCCTCCGTTGCCATCTCCCGCAATGCCGCGTGCAGCTCCGGCGTGACCGGGCCGTCCGACTCCATCAGCCAGATGAATCCAACGGCTCGGTTCTCGTACCGGATCGGCATGGCGATCCGCGCGATCGTCTGGCCGATGTCGAGATTGGGTGGGTCGCGGAAGATGTCCGTGGCTTCCATCGCGCCGCGCTCGATCGAGTACTCGATCGCCCCCTTCGAGGCAGTCCGCTGCATGATGGACGTGATCCGAGCCTCGTCGACGTCGCCCTGGTGCGCGCTGTACGCGAGCAGGTTCATGCCGGCGTCGTCGACTGCGACTGATCGATTGAATCGGGCTGCAAAGCCGTCGACCAGCTTCTGGAGGTTTTCAGCCACGAGACGAGCTTAACCGCGCCCCACCGCGAACGGGATCGCTGGCTCGCCGCTTCAGCTCATGCCGAACTGCGGCACCGCGGTGCGAAGGCGGGAGAAGTGTCCGAGGTCGATCTCGGCGCCGGAGTAGGACCCTTTGAGCGTCAGCGGATCCCGGTCGTGGTCATGGCCGTTCTCACAGGCATCAACGAGGCGGGCAACGATCTCGCCGACGATCGGGGCCTGCTTGAACCCGTGTCCGCTCGTTCCGATGGCCACATAGAACCCTGGAATCGCAGTCCGGTCGTAGATCGGGATCCAGTCCTCGGTGACGTCGTACACGCCCACGATGCCGCTCGGGCGACTGGGCACCTTGGCGCCGTGGATCCGGCGGGCGATCCGAAGGCTCTGGACCTCCCAGGTGTCCGCACGTACGCTCGCACGCGCGTCTTCGGGACTGTCGAGGAACACCAGTGGATCACACTCCGGCTCCATGCCGCCGACGATCAGGGTGTGACCGTGCGGCCGGAAGTAGGTACCGAAATCAGCGTCGTTGATGCAGGTGCCCGAAGCACCCAGCTCGAAGCCCTCGGGAAGCGGTAGCGAGATGACCTCTTGCTCGAGCGGGCGGGTGGACACCGCAAAGTCGGACAACGCGCCGGCGATGCGGTTGACCTGCTGTGACCACGGTCCCGCGGCGTTGATGACAACGTCGGCCTCGAGCGTCGTACCGTCCTCGAGGACGACCCCTCCGACCCGGCCGTCGCGAACGACCAGTTCCCGCATGGTCGCCTTGAACCGGAAGACCGCACCGTTCGCCGCCGCGGCATGCGCGAGGTTCAGGGCAGCGAGCTGCGGATCGTCCACGTGCCCGGCATCGGGCACCCAGTAGGCGCCGAGCTCGCCGGCCGGATCGCGCCAGAAGGCGTCATCCTCGACTCGTGCCGGCGGGCCGAGCTCGGAGATGTCGAGAGCAGGGAACAGCTCGCGGAGCCGCTCGGGCGTCAGTTCCTCGACCGGGATCTCCAGCGCGCGGAGATTCTCCAGGCATACCTCGCGATCCATCAGCGCGCCATCCAGGACAAGCGCACCCGATCGGATGAAGTTGGCGAGTCCGCGCGGGTCGGCCGATCCCAGATAGCCACCCCAGTCCATCCACCGCTTGCCCGCTTCCCACGCGAGCGCGGTTTCGGGTAGGTGGTTGTAGTGGTAACGCACGATCGCCGAGGAAGCGCTGGTCGAGCCCGCGCCGGCGGAGGCGAACTTGTCTATGACCGTGACCGCCCACCCGGCGCGGCTCAGCTCCAGCGCGATCGCGCTGCCGATGACGCCTGCCCCCACAACGAGCGCACGCTTGTCCGAACGAATCACGTCGGCCTCCTGGGAAGTTCTCATGCCATTGCGGCTCGGCGCTCGTGGCACCGGCCGAGTTCACGAAGGCGAACAGGACGTCGTACTCGGTGAGCGACCGGTCTCTGTTCAGCCTGAGGTCAATCCTCTTGGCCGTGCGCCGCGTAGTCGACAAGCACATGTCGCAACAGGTGCCGGTCCGACTTCACATTTGACGGGGCGGCCGTGTCACGCGTCACCAGATCCCTTACCAGCCAAGAGATCCACGCCGATCATCAGGACTTGAAGGCAACGAAGACCTTGCGGAGGTGCTCCTCGACGGTCCAGGTTCCCTTCCAGCCGACGGGGAATATGGCGCTGTCGCCGGCCGTCAGCGTCGCCGGATGGCCGCCGTCCTCTTCGACCGTCATCCTGCCGCTGATCACCTGGATGAACTCGCCTCGGTCAGCGAACTCCCACCGCGATCGGCCCGGCGCCGATTCCCAGGAACCGGACTCGATGCGGCCGTCGGTCGATTCGAAGGCGAGGTAGCTCCCCACCTCGATGTCACCACTGAGTGGTTGCGCGGAGGGCTGCCCCAACAGGGCGTGCTCGTAGTCGTCGGCCGAATCCAGGTCGGCTGCCCGGAAGATGATGGTCATCGCGCTCCCCAGACTCCTGCAATTACAGGTGTTTGCATCTCTGACGGGACGAGTTTCCCAGCCGAGTACCGTTCCGGTCTGCTCACAAACGTCAAGCCTCGGGCTGACTCGTTCCGACAGACGCGGAGATTCCACCTGCGGTGCCCGCGAGTAGCTCGACGACCTTGGGGAACACGACGCGGAGGTCACCGACAACACCGAGATCGGCCAACTCGAAGATCGGGGCGTCTGCATCCGTGTTGACCGCCACGATGGCCTTCGAGGTCTGCATGCCGGCGCGGTGCTGGATCGCTCCGGAGATGCCGCCGGCGATGTACAGCCGCGGCGAGACCGTCTTGCCGGTCTGGCCGATCTGGAAGGCGTGCGAGATCCAGCCCGAGTCGACCGCCGCGCGGGAAGCACCGACGGCCGCGCCCAGGGCGTCCGCCAGCTTCTCCACCGGGGTGAAGTCGCCGCCGGTCCCACGACCGCCCGCGACCACGATCGCGGCCTCGGCCAGGTCGGGGCGGCCGGTGGCCTGCCGCGGCTCGGAGGCCAGGATCCGCGCGCTTTTCGCCGACTCGGAGATCGTTGCGCGGAACTCCTCCACCGCGCCGGCACCGTCAGACTCCTCCGGTGCGGAGGAGTTCGGCTTGACCGCGATGATCGGAGTGCCTTTGGTGACCTTCGCCCGTACGGTGTAGTTGCCGGCGAACACCGACTGAGTGGTCACCGGGCCCTCCTGTACGTCGACCGCGTCGGTGATCAGTCCGGAGCCGAGCTTTACGGCCAGCCGGCCGGCGATCTCCTTGCCCTCGAAGGACGAGGTCACCAGGATCGCCGCGGGCGACACCTTCACCGCGAGTTGCTGCAGCACCTCGGCCTTCGGGGCCACCAAGTAGTCTCTGATCTCGCTGTCGTCGACCAGGTAGACCTTCGCGGCGCCGTACTTCCTGACCGCTGCTACCGCGCCGGCGGAGTGGTCCGTACGGCCGATGAACACTGCTGACGGCTCGCCGAGACGCCTCGCGACAGTGAGCAGTTCGGCGGTGGGCTTGCGGATCGCGCCGTCGACGTGATCGACCAGAACCAGTACCTCAGACATGCTCGACAGCTCCTCGGATGTGCTTGTTCGAGGCAAGGAACCCGACGAGCGCCATCGCGCCCGAACCGTCCTCGTCGTTGACGATCGCCCCGGCGGTCCGCGGTGGCCGCTCGGTCGTGCCGACGACCTCGCTCCACGCGGCTGAGTGCCCGACCTCGTCGGCGTCGAGGCCGAGGTCGGACAGCGAGTAGGTCTCCAGCGGCTTCTTCTTCGCCGCCATGATCGCCTTGAACGATGGGTAGCGGACGCCACCGGACTGGTCGGTCACCGAGAGCACCAGCGGCATCGTCGCACCGATGTCTTCGGTCGCGACGTCGCCGTCGCGCCGGATCCGAACCTGGTCGTCCAGGACCTCGATCACCGAGGCGAGGGTCAACTGCGGTAGGTCAAGCCGCTCTGCCAGCATCGCCGGAACGACGCCCATGGCGCCGTCGGTGGAGGACATGCCGCACATGACCAGCTGCGGCGAACCGATCTTTTCGACCGCCTTCGCGAGCACCAATGAGGTCGCGATCGCGTCTGAGCCGGCGACCGCCTCGTCTGTGACGTGCACGCCGATGTCGGCGCCCATCTGCAGCGCCTTGCGCACGGCGTCGATGCCCTTCTCCGGTCCCACACACAGCGCGGTGACCCGCACATCCTCGGGGTTGCCGGACGTCTCCTTGATCCGCAGCGCCTGCTCGACGGCGTACTCGTCGAGCTCGGACAGCAAACCGTCGACACTCTCGCGGTCGACGGTGTTGTTCGGCGCGAACCGCCGATCGGCGGTCGCGTCGGGTACATACTTCACGCACACGACAATGTTCATGCTGGCGCGCTCGAAAGCGCTCCCTCCTTGATTTGTTGCGGGAGCCCCAGACCTCAGGCTTCTGCTCGCTCCGAGAGCTCGAGCGCCTCGCTGCGGCTGAGACCCAATTGGCTCAGCATCAGTTGGTGGAAACTTCCACCCAGGACCCGGGCAACTGCCTCGGCCGGCCAGCCTCGACGGGCCAGCTCATCCGTAATCAGAGGCAACCCGGCAGGTCCTTCGAGACCGGGTACGTAATCGAGCCGGGCGTCGTCGTTCCACGTCAGTTCCTCGGGCCGGGTAGTTCCGTCCAGAACTTCCTTGATGAAGTCCGGCCCGAGCCCCACGTGCTCCACGCCGACGAGCGCGGCGACATGCTCGATGTGGTCGGCGACGCGAGCAATCGAGTGCTCGTGAGGATCGATGAACTCGCCGAGTACGTTGATGCCGACGACCCCGCCGCCGTCGGCGAGCCCGCGGATGCGCTCGTCCGTGAGATTGCGGTGGTGTGCCCGGACCGCGAACGCGGATGAGTGCGAGGCGATCACCGGACGGGTTGCCAGCTCCAGAAGATGGTCGGTACTGGACGCTCCGAGGTGCGAAACGTCGAGCATGATCCCGATCTCCTCGCAGGCCGCGACCGCGTCGACTCCGGCGCGCGTAAGCCGCCCGCCCGCGTCGTCCTCAGCCGATCCGTCGGCCAGCATCGTGCGACCGAAGTGCGTGAAGGAAGCAACGCGGACGCCGAGACGGAAGAGCGTTTCGAAGATCCCGACGTCGGTCCCGACGGCCTCACAACCCTCGAGCGCGAGAACGAGCGCCAACCGCCCCTCCCGCACGGTCGCGTCGACCTCAGCGCCGGTGAGGCAGATCTGGACCGCGTCGCCGCAGCCCTTCGCGATCCGCCAAGCCGTCTCGATCATCAGCAGTGTCTGCCGGAGTGCCCCTTCCGGCCGGAAGTCGTCCTCGATGAAGACCGGCAGGACCTGCACCTTGACCCCGCCGGCGCGCAGTTGCGGCAGCCAGGTGGCGGCGAAGTACGCGGCCTGGGTGTCCGCCGGGCGCCTCGAACACAGCAGGAGCAGATCGTTGTGCGCGTCAACCACAATCGATGAGTCGTGAAGAGCCCGGGATTCTTGACTTATCCGCATCTCGTCAATCCCTCCAAACCTCAGCGAGAACCCGCATCCAGTTCTGGCCCAGAATCCCGCGCACGGCCGTCTCGTCGTAGCCGTGCTCGAGCATCAGGTCAACCAGCTCGCCGGCCGTCTCGGGCGCCGCGAAGTTGTAGTACTTCGGTTCCTCGTCCGCGCCGGTCGGCCATCTGAGGCGATTGCGCAGCACCGCCTCATGCGATGCATCCGCGTCCGCGATCCGGTCGAGACCGAGCCCGACATGCTCGGGGCCGACCAGTTCGCACAGGTAGTCGAGGTGCCGGAAGAGCGACTCGGCACGTGCCATCGGGTCGTCAAGGAACTCTCCGCAACCATTGAGCCCGATCACGCCCCCGGTCGCCGCGCAAGCGCGGATCTGCTCATCGGTCAGATTGCGGTAGTGGCCGACCAGGCCGGCGCAATTGCTGTGCGAGAAGATGAAAGGTCCGTCGTAGAGCTCCATCGCCTCGAGGGTCGACCGCCTGCCCGTGTGCGATCCGTCGCAGAGAATGCCTGCTGCCCGCATCTCGATGATCGCGCGCCGTCCCAACGGGCTCAGGCCCGGATCGACGGCGTCAGCGCAACCGCCCGCGATGCGGTTCCCGTTGTTGTATGCCAAGAGCATGTGGCTGACGCCGAGCATTCGGTACGTCGTCAGCAGATCAAGGTCATCCTCGAGCGGATCCGTGCCCTGGAAATGCGCGCCTACCGCCATCCGTCCCGCTCGCCGTGCCGCGGCCACATCGCCGAGCGTTCGCGCGTACACGAACTTGTCTTCGTGCTCGGACACGTACCTCTGGACTCGCGCGATGGTGCGCAGAGCGCCAAGTGACGCGGGGACCACATCGAGGTCGTTCACGGTTACCGAGACGAAGTCGAAGCCGGCGCCGTAGGCCCGCTCCAGTACTTGATGTTTGGTGATGTTGCCCTCGGCCGAGGGCAGGGTCATGTCCACCAGCACGGACTCACGCACCAACGTCGCCGCCGCTGCACTGATCCTGCGCTCACGGTCCTGAGCGGCGTGGATCTGGGCGTAACCGTCGAAGTCGCGCCACCCGGTGAGTCCCGTCTCCTGCCGCCCGGCCGGGTCGGAGCCGGCTCCGCGGCTCACAGTACGCGCGCCAGGAAGTCGCGGGTGCGCTCGTGACGAGGCTCGTCGAGTACGGCCTCCGGTGGGCCCGCCTCGATGATCTGCCCGTCAGCCATGAACACCACCGTGTCCGCGACCTCGCGCGCGAAGCCGATCTCGTGTGTCACCACGATCATTGTCATACCCGTGTCGGACAAGCCCTTCATCACGGCCAGGACCTCGCCGACGAGTTCAGGATCGAGCGCGGAGGTAGGTTCGTCGAACAGCATGATCTTCGGCCGCATGGCCAGAGCGCGAGCGATCGCGACTCGTTGCTGCTGGCCGCCCGACAACTCGTTCGGGTAAGCCAGTTCCTTTTCGGCCAGGCCCACCTGGGCCAAGAGCCGTCTGGCCTCGGCGATGGCGGCTGTCTTCGTCTCCTTGTTGACGAGTACGGGCGCCTGGGTGATGTTGTCTCGCACGGTCATGTGGGGAAACAGGTTGAACCGTTGAAAGACCATGCCGACGCGAGCACGCTGGGCGGCGACCCTGGCCTCCGGCAGTTCCCGGAGATGGTTGCCTCGGGCTACCAGTCCGATCGGGTCGCCGTCGATCAGTACGAGCCCGGCATCGAGCCGCTCCAGCCTGTTGACGCACCGCAGCAGCGTGCTCTTCCCGGCGCCACTGGGGCCGATGACACACACCACCTCGCCCGGGTGTACGGCGAGGTCGACATCCTTGAGAACCTTCAAGCTGCCATAGGACTTGCACGCACCCACGATGCGTACAGCGTCCTGGGTCAACGGACCGATCCGATCAGCGGACAGTGGCAAAGCCACGGCCGTACCTCCTTTCGAGAGCACGCTGCGGCACACCGAGGATCGTGGTGAGCGCGCAGTACCAGATAGAGGCCACGACAAGCAACGGGATGACCTGATAGGTCTGCCCGTAGACCGTCTGGAGATTCGTCAGCAGGTCGTTTCCGGCAATCACGGACACGAGCGAGGTGGTTTTGAGCATCGTGATCACCTCGTTGCCGAACGGGGGAATGACGGTGCGCATGGCCTGCGGCAGGACGATGCGACTCATGGTGGACCGAGGGGAGATGCCCAAGGAATAGGCCGCTTCCGTCTGGCCGGTGTCCACGCCCAGGATGCCGCCACGGATGATCTCGGCGGCGTACGCGATCTCGTTGAGTCCCAGCGCCAGGATCGCCGCGGTCATCGCGCCGATCACGGAGTTGGTGTCATGCTCGACGAGGGTGATCCCGGTGAACGGGATGCGGAGGGCGAGCGTTGGGTACAGCGCTCCCAGATAGCCCCAGAAGAGGATCTGAACCAGGAGCGGAACCCCGCGGAAGATCGTTGTGTACAGCCCGGCGATGGCTCGAAGGACCCAATTGTCGGCAAGCTGCATCGACGCGAGTACCACACCACCGGCGAACCCGATCACAACGGCGATCACCGTCAGATAGAGCGTGACGAGGACACCGCGCAGCGTGAGGCCGGAGAACAGGTACTGACCGACAACCGGCCACTCCATGTTGTGGTTCGTCGCCAGTGACCAGAGCAGACTGGCGAGGAGAATCGCGGCGAGCGCGGCGAACGCCGTGGTGCTGTACCGGGGTGCGGGGCGGATCGGCATGCCGGCGAACGGCGCACCCGACTCCGGTCGCCCGGCGCTCTCGTGCGGTGTGGCTGGGGCAGAACTCATCACACCCGTCCTCGATGACAGCTTCCGCTGGTTGAAGCCCATCTCGCGCTCTCCCGCCCGGTCAGTAGTTCGCCTGATTGCGTAGCGGTGGGACCACCGCTACGTCACCGATTCCCCACTTTTCGAAGATCTTCTTGGTCGTCCCGTCCTTGCCGAGCGACACCATCGCGGCATAGATCGAGTCGGCCAGGTGCGCGACGCCCTTCGAGACCGCGATCCCGGTGTACGGGATCTGGCCGCCGGGTTTCTCCGGATAGCCGCTGGGCGCCTCGGGATCACGCAGCAGCTCGAACACGTTGCCCTGAGCCTTGACGAGCGGCAGCGCGTTGGAGAGGTTCGTCGGGTAGGCGGAGATCTTGCCGCTCCGCAAGGCAAGCGTTATCGACGAGCTCGGGTAGGGCGCCAGCCGTACCTTGGGCTTGCCGGCGTCGGTGCACAGGGACTGCCGATTCTCGATGGCCTGGCTCTGGGTGCTCCCCTGCTCGAAGCCGACCACCTTTCCACACAGGTCCGTGAAGGTCCGCAGTCCTTCGGGATTGCCCTTCCGGATGACGTAGACCCCACCGCTCTGGGCATAGTCGACGAAATCGAAGACCCGCTGGCGTTCCTTGCTGTCGCCCATGCCCGCCATCGCGACGTCGTACTTTCCAGCCTGGACCGCCGGAACCAGCCCCTGGAAGTCGACGGACTCGACGGTTACCTTGAGACCGAGGCGCGCCCCGATCGCGTGGGCGATGTCGATGTCAACCCCCTCGAGCACGCCGTTGTTGATCATCTCCCACGGCGGATAGGGCGCCGAGGTCACGACCCGCAGCCCGGAAGCCTTCACCTTCTCCGGAACCGCCCGGGCCAGCTCGGCATCGACCGTGATCGTCCCAACGGACTCGATCTTCGTCGTGTCACTCTCAGCCGCGGCTGCCCCGCAACCGGCCAGTACCGTAGCGACGACCACCAGGCCGACGCCCACGACACCTGTTGAACGGAAGCGCCTGATCGCCTGTCGCCGCTGTTGCCGGACTCCAACTCCCATGACGCCTCCCTGACTCCAGATGTTGACCTGCGAGTCATGGTAGGAACGCGCCACACCACGGTCCACGCACATTCGTCAGAACGACGACGGCTGTTTTCACTTCATTGTGACCACGGACGGCCCCGAGACAGAGCGCTTCGATCGCCGTCGGTGCCGAACGCCTTCCTCTTCGTTACGGCAATCTCCCTGGCTAGAATGAGGAATGCTTCCTGATTTGAAGGATGAGGCTGCCGACCGGGCCGAGCGGCGTTTGCGGGACGGGTCGATTGTGTGGCTGGCGTCGGTCAGTCCGGGTGGGCAGCCGCAGGTGTCGCCGGTGGGGTATGTGTGGGACGGGACGACGATCTTGATCGTCAGCCGGCCGGATACTCCGAAGATCAGGAATCTGAGCAAGAATCCTCGGGTCGCCCTGCATCTGGATCTGGATGCTGAAGGGAGCGTACTCACGATCGAAGGTCGCGCCGAGGTGACGCATGCGCCACCCGGTGGAGCCGCTCAGCTGACCGAAGCTGAGACGGCTGCCTACCTGGCGAAGCACCTCGACTCGATGACTTGGGCCGAGCTGACCCCCGCCGACTTCTTCGCCGACTACACCTCGGTCATTCGGATAGCAGTCACTCGGGCGCGCATCTACTGACCGGAAGCTACGGCCCGCGGGTGCGGGGTCGGCAACGGGCGGTGCGTGGCTCAGAATTTCCTTATGGCGGATCAGAACACTGAGCAACTCATCGAGCGTTTCGTCCTCGCACTACGGCCGGTCGTGCCGCTGGTCTCGGTCTGGGCGCACGGGTCACTCGCGGGTGGCGACTATCAGCCGGGGCGTAGCGACCTCGACCTGATCGCTGTCCTGGACCGGCCCTGCACGGTGGCGGAGCAACAGCGACTCGGCGAAGTGCATCAGGACTTGGGCGAGGTCACCCCGCTGGCGTCGAAGCTGCATTGCAGCTATCCCGTGGTGGCAGAGTTGGACGACTCAGTACACCCGCACTTGACCTGGGCACACGAGGAGTTGATGCATCGGCCGGTCACACCGGTGACCAGGCGAGAACTTCACGAGTTCGGACTTGTCTTGTACGGTCAGCCGCCCGCGGACCTGCTTCCACCGGTGACTGACGGGCAGCTCGCTGACTTTGTCGTCGCGGACCTGAAAAACTTCTGGCTGCCGGCCCTCGACCACCCGGAGCGCTGGCTGCGCGACATCTGGGTCGACCTCGGCCTGCTGACCTTGGCCAGAGCGACGGCGACACTGCAGTACGGAAAGCTGATCACCAAGGCCGATGCTCTTGACGTACTCACCGAACTGGGCGCACCCGTCGACGTCGTGGATGACATCAGACAGCGTCGCTACGGCGTACCCGACCCGGCGACCGAACAGTGGCTCACCCACCGGGCCGAGCTGACCCTCGCCTTCCTCAGACCCGCGATTGAGCAGGCCATCCGGTGACAGGGCGCTCCTCGGCGGCCAGGACACCCCGACCCCGCTGCCGCCGGAGGAGGTACGAGAGACGGCGGCAGCGGGGACATTGGGAGGAGTGGTGACGATAGCCAGAGATTGCCCTGCTCCGAGTCACCCGTACGGGGGACTCCCCGGGTTCAGTCCGCGTACTGACTCGGATGAGCGGCGGATCGGCTGATCGGGGCGACGGGGATCGCGTTCACGTGGCGGGGTGGTCCGGCCAGGGGATCGCGTACGTGCTGGGGGTGTTGTTGTTCAGGCGGACGTAGCGTAGGAGCTCGCGGAGGATGCCTGCGTTGCCCATGGCCCAGCCGGGGCGGGGTTCGAGGGCTGGTACGGGTGCTCGGTGCTCGTGGTTGGACCAGCGCACGCCGGTTTCGTCGATGATCGCGTGCGTCGCGAGGTCGTCGACGAGTACGTCGGCGAAGGTGAAGTCGTCGGCGCGTTCGACGATGCGATCGCAGGCGAGGGCGAGTACGCCCGCGGTTCCGCAGCATCGGCCGTGGTTGTCCCAGAAGCCTGGGCGGATCCGGCGCGGCAACCCGGACTCGGTGACCGTGTGCCAGCAGCAGTCACCGAGGTGTACCCAGGCCGGATCTCCGGTGACCTGAGCGAGCAGGCGGAAGACTTGCGCGTCGCCGGCCGGGCCGTTGCACCAACCGAGGCTGTAGCGCTCGATCAGCTCGGGTCGGTGCGGCGGGTCGGAGTGCGGTACGAGGAACCCGGCCGGACCGGCTTCGTTGCGGCTCACGACGTCCGCCGCTCCGGCGAGAGCTAGGTCGATCAGGTCCTTGCGGTCGGCGGCCCGACCGACGGCGGCCAGCGCGTACGCGATGCCCAGCGTGCCGTGCGCGATGTGATGGGACCGGGGCGGCGATGGGCGGACCGGCCAGTTCACACCGCCTGGTGTCTGGTCCGCCGTCGTGAGGTAGGGCGTCACCGCGGTCACGGCCAGATCCAGGTCACCCGCAGACAGTGCGCCGAGGCCGATGCCCGCGTTGCCGGCCAGGAGTTCGAACATCGGACTCCAGCGTTGGCCGTCGAAGCGATCCCGGACCCGGGTCAGCGCTCGGTTCGCCGCATCGGGCTTCCCAAGTGCGGCCAGGGCGGCCGCGACGCGGGCCAAGCCGAAGTACAACGAAGAGTCGTCGAGACTGTCGACGCTCGTGGCCAGCGCGGCCACGCCGGCTGCAACCGCCTGGTCATAGCGATCGTCGTCGAAGTGCCGCGCGGCTTCGTGCAAGGCAAGCAGAATGCCGGCCTGCCCGTGGTAGAGCGACGGATCCTCGCGGTCGCCCAAGTTGCCGAGCAACCAGTCGGCCGCCCCGCGCGCAAGCCGCGTCGCGGTCTCGGTCCGTGCCGCGCGGTCGGATGTCTCCATGGCGGCAGGATACGTGCGTACGCGTCGCTGCCACCGAGGCGCCGACCGCGGCTGTGGTCATCGGCTTGGGGTGAGGGCTTGGGCGACGGTGAGGCTGTCCTCGTAGACGTGGTAGCGGGTGATCTGGTTGTTGGCGATGGTGAGATGCAGGGCAATGAGGGCACGGTACGAGCGGCCTGTGGATCGGGCGGTTTGGCGGATGTCGCCGAGGACGACGGCGTTCTGGCCGTCGATCAGGATCTGCGGCTGCATGCCGCCCCTGTTCTCGCGGACATGGGCCGCGTTCAACTCGCGGAAGTGTTCGGCAACATCGGCGCGGGTCGAGCGGGGCCGGATCCAGGGCACCGAGGGGTCGCCTTCGTCCGGCCAGTTGAGCTGCCAGTCCACGCGATCGGCGAACAGTTCGGCGATCCGGTCGGGATCTCCTTCGGCCACCCGGCTGAGGAACTCGGTGACGGTGGCGCGGGTACTGGCCTGGGGGTGGTCGCGGTCAGCGCGCGTCGAAGGGTCGGTCATGACTCGAACGGTAAGCCAGGTGTACTGACATCTCATGTCAGTGTTTGCCCTCCCCGACCCGGCGGGTGTTGAGCCGGTGGCGCCTTTCTTCATCGGCTGGTGGCGTTCGGTGCGTGGGTGTCGTACGGTATTCCTCATCAAATGGTGAAGTAAGGGCGGAGATGGATGAGTGGGGATGCGGGGCGGCTCCGCGACCGGGCGCGGCGGGGGAGTTGGCGGCGATGGGCGGCCGAGACGCTCGCGGAGGCGACCGGGCGCCGCCTCCGGGTTGACCCAGAGGAACCGCGTACCGGCGGACCGGCCGGAAACGCCCGCCTGACTGCCTGGACCGGGCTGGTCCTGCTGGTGCTGTTCCTTGCCGAGATCGTCACGCTGCTCGATCTCGAAGATCTCATCAGTTGGCACATCGCGGTCGGAGCGCTGCTGGTGCCGCCGGCGTTGGTCAAGACTGCGACCACCGGCTGGCGCATTCTCCGCTACTACACCGGCCGACCTACCTATCGGCAGGCCGGCCCTCCGCCGATGCCCCTGCGCGTTCTCGGGCCCGTAGTCGTCGGGTCCACGCTGGGTCTACTCGGCACCGGACTCGCTCTTGTCGCGGTCGGTTCGCAAGCGGCCACCAACCCGCTGCTGGTTCTGGGCGGGCAGGAAATAGGGTTCCTGGCCCTGCACAAGGTCGCCACCGCCGTCTGGGTCGTGGCCACCGGACTCCACACTGTCGATCGGATCGTGCCCGCGCTCCGCATCACCGGGGTCAGTGGCCACGCGACGCGGCTGGCCGGCCGCAATGCCCGGATCGTGATCCTGTCATTGACACTCGCTGTCGCCGCGCTCGCCGCGGTGCTCCTTCACCTCGTCCCGTACTCGTAGCCGGGATCCGTATCAGGAATGGTCGGGTAAGGACTCCGAGAGGGTTATGGCGGATGAGGCGAGGGCGGTGTTGCCGTCGGCGATGTCCCACAGGGCGTTCTGCAGCAGCCGACCGCGGGTCCAGCCCGCGGCCCGGCCGCGGTCGAGCCGGAGAACCTCGGTGAGCAGGTCGAACCTGCGTCTCACCACCCGCGTCGGGTTGCCCTTGGCGACGACGTCGTCCCACTGGCTGTCCAGTGCCGGCCAGAGGTCGAAGCCGGGGTCGCCGACGAGAGGTTCCGGGTCGATGGCCAGCCAGGGTTCGCGATCGGCAGCGAGTATGTTGTCGTAGTGCAGGTCCCAGTGCAGCATCCGGTCGCCCGGCTCGCCTACCAGTTCGGTGACGGCCGACGCCCAGTCCTGCACCCGCCGCTGGTCATCGGGGTCCGGTAGGGCCGCTACTGCCGCCGGAACCGACGCCAGCATCTCGTACGCGATGTCGCCGAGACCACGCAAGCCCTCGGGCGCTGGTGCGGCGTGCAGCCGGGCCATGATTCCGGCCAAGGTGGTGATGGCCACGTCATCGTCTTCGAGGGACGCCAGCGTCCGTGAGTTGTCCAGGTGCTCCAGCAGCATGGCGCTGCTCTGCGGGTCGTGGTCGAGCATGCGTACGATGCCGTCGCCGTTCCACGCCTGGAGCCCGATCAGCGCGGCGGTCGTTTCCTCGCGGGGCTGCTGGAGTTTGAGGGCAGCGCGAGAGCCGTCCGTACGCACCACCGGAAACACCAGCGACGCTTCCCCGGCGCCGGCATCCCCGTCCCGTTTCAGCTCCCACCGATCCAGCAAACCCTGAACCAGCGCGGGCAGCCCGGCAATCCACTCCTCACCTTCAATGCCGAACATCTTCACGTACGACACGGCGAACGACCCAGGAACATCCAGACCCATTGGGAAAACCTAGCTCACGGGCCGTGGCGAGACGAAGTGGGTTTCGGTTGCTCGGAAGCCGCGGGGCGTTGCTGGTGGAGGGCGACGCCCGCGACAACCAGCGCCACACCGAACGCTTCCACGACGGTCGGGAGCTGGGTGAGGACGAGGATGCCGATGACGGTGGCTGTTGCCGGTAGCAACGACACCATCAGGGCGTAGGTGGCACGGGGCAGCCGCGCCATGGCGAGTTGGTCGGTGACATAAGGGATGACAGAGGAGCAGATACCCACCCCAGCCGCGGCGGCAAGTGTGACCGGGTCAAGGAAGGCCGGTACGGCTTGGCGGATGCCGATCGGCAGGGCGATCACCACGGCGATCAGCATCGACATCGCCAGGCCGTCGATGCCGGAAACGTGCCGGCTGCGCGCCACGCGGTGCCCCAGCACGATGTAAAGGGCGAACAGCACGGCATTGGCGACAGCGAACGCCATGCCGAGTGGTTCAGCGACCAGCCGGACGTCGGTGAGCAGATACACCCCGCCGACTGCCGCGATCAGCGCGGCGATGTTCCGGCGGGTCCGGGCGGCGACCGCGGCTAGCACGATGACCGGCAGGAACTCGATCGCGGCGACCGTGCCCAACGGCAACCGGTCGATCGCGAGGTAGAAGACGCTGTTCATCACTGCGAGTACAGCGCCCCAGCCGAGCAGCAGCCGGCGAGTGGGCCGGTCGAGGCGCTGCCACACACGCCATGGCCGCCGCCACGCGGCGAACAGGACCGCGGCGGTCGCGATCCGTAACCATGCCACCCCGAGCACCTCGATGCGGGCGAACAACAGCACCGCCAGTGCCGGCCCGAGGTAGTGGAACACCGCGCTGACCACGAAGTACAGGTGCGGTGGCATTCGCTCCACGGTCCGCGCGGGTCCTCCCGGACCGGCGTCGGTCGAACTAGTCATGCCCTAATTGTCGACAGCAAAGCCGACCGGCACCATGCGCAAACGAAGGCTCCGAGGGTCGTCTTATGACTGCACCAATACCTCAAGGACCGATCGGCTTTCCGTTCGGAAAATCGGTGCTGGAGAGCGAGGTCAGGGGAGGGGCGGTCGCGGTGCGTCTCAGCGGCCCTGCTCTTCCAGGGAGCGGGCGCGGTTGTCAGAGAGTGGCCGTGGCGGCCGTGCCACGGTTGCCGTTGGCACCGATCGGGACGAGTTCGAAGCTTCGGCCGGCGGTGAGGTCGACCGACTCGGCGAAGAAGACGTCGCGATGGACCCGACCGAGCCAGCGGATGCTGTCGCGGGACGTCTGCAGGATGTCGTACGCCGAGGCGTCCGAACGCAACGACCAGGCGAAGGTCAGGTGCCGGGTGGAACCGGCGCCCGGCCCGGCGTCCGCGACCTCGAAGGCACGGACCTTCCCGGGCTTGCCGTGGATGGCGTTGACGTCGTCGAGCAGTACTTTGCCGAGGTGGCCGGTTCCGCTGGTACGCAACGAGATCCGCGCGATCCGGTCTTTGTCCTTGTGGATCATGCCGCGGAACTCGGTCCAGCCGTCGCGCGGTTTGCCGGGTACGAGCTTGGTCCACGTGATCGTGTTGGGTGCGGACCGCCGGGTGATGCCGACCTCGACCGTGGCCAGGCCCGCGGCCAGCACCTGGAGCTTGGTGTGCGCGGACTGGGTGATGTCGGTCTTGAACAGGTGCATGATGCCGCTGCCCGACAACGCGAGGCTGTGCGCACCCTCGTACGCGATGCTTTCGTCGAGCGTCACGGTCAGGCCGTCGGTCCAGTACTGCCAGGTCAGCGATCGGTCCGCACAGCCCTGGTTGTCCCAGCCGCTGTCGCGGACCTGCTTGCCGTCGAGGTAGAACGTGCTGCCGACGCCGAGGTTGAAGCTGGTCACGATCGGGAAGGCGCCGTACGGCGACCGTTCGGCGATCGCGTGCGCGACACCGTCGAACTTCTTGTAGTTCAGGACATCCTGACGGTACGGCGGTTTGCGCGGCAGTTGCCGCCCGGAGCTGACCGGGTTGCCGGTCGGACCGGACCAGAACCGCTGCTCGAGGTCGCGATACTTCGCCCGTCCGTCCGGCGTCACGGTGGCGGTCCCGTTCCAGAACGCGTCCTCGACGAACAGCCCGACCGAGACCGGTCCCGGGTGCCCTGGGTACGAATAGTCGGCGAAGCATTCCGCCGGGTTGAAACCGCCCTGCTGATGCTCGACGCCGGCGAACGCGACCGCGCGTGGATCGAATCCGGCGGTGGTCGCGGTCTTGGCGCTGGCGGTCAGGTCGCGGTCGGTGTACGGCCAGCCGTAGTTGACGAAGATCGAGTCCACGGTGGGATCGCCGGGGGTGCCGAGCCAGCCGACGTTCCTTTCGTTCAGCATGTTCTGGTAGTTCAGGTTGCCGTTCGGCAGGTCGGCGTCGTAGTACTGCAGGTAGAAGTCCGGATCCTGCGCCTTGATGTACCGGAACAGGTCGCGCAGCTTTCCGGCCTGGGCGGCGGTGATCGCCGCCTCCTGGTTGATGAACAGGCCGTCGAACCCGAAGTACCGACGGATCTCGATCAGCTTGTCGCCGACCGGGAACGATCCGTCCGCCGCCTGCACCAGGAACTCGCCGAAGTCGACGCCGGTGCGCGGCCAGAACCAGCCGCCGATCGTCTTCACGCCGTTCTTGTGCGCGGCCTCGGTCCAGCCCGGGTTGGGGATGTCGATGACGCCGTACGTCCGCCCCGGCGCGCCTGGCGTGGCGACCACGTCACTCGGTACGGACGGCAGCACCTGCCCGTGCCACGTACCCCAAACGTCGATGTACGGCCAGAATCGCTGCGTGTAGACCTGTCCCTCCAGCCCGATCGGTTGGTTCCGGCCCTCGTAGATCGAGCCGGAGTCGTCGATCGTCAGCGTCGACAGCCGTACGCCGGGGTCCAGGTTCGGGTGTGCCTGGGTCGGCGTGAACGGCGCGATCCGCGGTGCCAGCGGGACCAGGCAGCGCAGGTGCCGCGCCCACGGATGGGTGGCCGGGTCGAAGGCGAGCAGGTCCGCCGGGTTCCACCCGTACGTCGACGGCCCTGGTGGAATCCCGCCGGACCCCGGCTTGGCCGCGGCGGCACCGGTTGTCCCGGCCGCGCCTGAGGTCCCGCCGACGGTAGCGGCCGCCGGCGCCGTACCGGTGATCCCGGCAAGTGCCGCCGCAAGCCCGGCACCGCCGACCGTGATCACCGTCCGCCGGGAGACCTGCTGTGGATCCGTCATCGCCCCACGCTCCTAGATATACCGGTTTAGCTTGCACCGCATCATAGGGACGACAAGGACGTAACAGAAGAGCTGAACTGGTTTTGCGATGGGCCGTTCTGGTCAGACGGCGGCCGGCTCCAGGTAGGGGTCACGTTTCGGAGGGCGCGGTCGACGTACTCCTCCTTCTCGCCGACGGGCGCCACGTAGTGCATGGCTTCCTCGGCCGCGGGCAGGCCTTGCAAGCGGGCGATCGTCCAGGTGGCCAGATAGGTCGAGGCGAGACAGCCGCCGGCGGTGGCCAAGTTGCCTTGGGCAAAGAACGGCTGATTGAGTACGTTCACGCCGGCCGCGATCACCCAGGGTTTCGTGGTCACGTCCGTACACGCGGGGACATCGGCCAGCAAGCCGAGTTTCGCGAGTACGAGCGTGCCGGAGCACTGCGCGGCCAGCAACTGGCGGCGGACGTCGAGCCGGCGCAAGGTCCGCATGATGGCGGGGTCCTCGACCACTTCGCGGGTCCGGCAACCGCTGCCGACGATCACCGCGTCGGCGGCGCAGGCCTCGTCGAGGTCGATGGTCGCGTCGATGGTAACCCCGTTCATCGAGGTCACGCGCGGTTCCGGAGCGGCGATCGACACCTTCCAGCCCGGCGCCTTGACCCGGTTCAGGATGCCGAGGGCGATCAGCGAGTCGAGTTCGTTGTAGCCGTCGAAGGTCAGGATCGCGGTGTGCATACCGGCAGGTTAAGGAGGTCTGTTCATGACTGTCCAAGAATTGTCATGCATACAATCGCGGGTGTGAGAGCACCGAAGTACAAGGCGCTGGTGGACGCCCTCGCCGAGCAGATCCGGACCGGACGGTTGCCGGCCGGGCACCGGCTGCCGACCCACCGGCGGCTCGCCTCGGCCGAAGGAATCGCGCTCGTCACGGCCTCCCGGGTGTACGCGGAGCTGGCGGCGATGGGGTTGATCAGTTCCGAGCAAGGGCGCGGGACCTTCGTCCGCGACCTTGTCGTCACGCCCGGCGAAGGGATCTCCGAACGGGAGGTCGCGGCCGACGCGATCGATCTGAGTTTCAACTCGCCGTCCGTGCCGGGCCAGGCGGAGCTGCTGCGGCAGGCGTTGCGCGACCTGGCCGGAGCCGGTGATCTCGACGCGCTGTTGCGCTACCAGCCGCATCGCGGTCGCGGCCAGGATCGCGCCGCGGTCGCGCGGCATCTGCGCCGGCGTGGACTCGACGTCGGCCGCGAGCGAATCCTGCTCGTGAACGGCGCTCAGCACGGGCTTGCGGTGACGGCGATGGCGCTGTTCAAGCCTGGTGACATGATCGCGGTCGACGCCGTCAGCTACTACGGATTCATCGTGCTCGCGCGCACGCTGGGGCTCGACTTGGCGCCGGTGCCGATCAGCGGGCGCGGGCCCGATCTCGATGCGCTCGAAAGCCTGTGCCGATCCCGCCGCGTCCGGGCGATCTTCACAATGCCGACGATGCACAATCCCCTCGGCCTGGTGTACGACGAGCCGCAGCGTACGCGGTTGGCAGCGATCGCCCGCGACCACGACGTACTGATCGTCGAGGACGCCTCCTACGCGTACCTGGCCGAGAATCCTCCACCGCCGCTGGCAACCTTCGCGCCGGAGCGCACGGTGTACGTCTCCAGTCTTTCGAAGAGTGTCGCGAGTGGTCTGCGGATCGGCTTCCTCGCGGCGCCGGTGGAGCTGGTGCCCGGATTCGAACGCGTCATCCGGGTGACTACGTGGCAGACGTCGGCGCTGAACTCGGCGATCGCCTGCCGCTGGATGGACGACGGTACGGTCGACCGGCTGGAGGACGAGAAACGGCTGGATGCCCAGGCGCGGCAGGCGATCGCGGACGAGGTGCTCGCCGGGCTGCCTTCAGTACGCCACCCGTCGTCGTACTTCCGCTGGCTCCCGCTGCCGCCCGACGCGCGACCGGACCGAATCGCCGCGGCCTTGGCCGGCCGGCGAATCGCGGTCTCCACCGGCGAGCCGTTCGCGCCCGTACCCCCACCGCCACAAGCTCTGCGCCTGGCCCTCGGCTCGGTCCCGCTCGCCACCCTCCGCACCGCCCTCGACCAGGTTCGCGAGGCAATCGATGCCGACCAATCACGCTGATGTCAGGTAGGGGCGGTGGCCGATCTGGGTGGCCAGGCAAAAGAGGGGATCGACGGTTCTCGGGTTGGCGTTGGTCAGGTGGGTGAGGGCCTTGGTTTGCTGGCGAGTGGCTTCTTGAGTGGCCCAGTGGCAACCCCCGGCGGCATACCGGAACAGCTGGAACGCCAGGCCGAGGTGGTTGCCGAACCGGCGCAGGCAGTCGACCTGGAAGCTGGTCGCGCCCGCGGCGAGCCCGCCGAGCGCGCAGGCCCCGGCGAAGAGCGAGCCGGCCTTGCCGGCGGCCATGGCCAGGCATTCGTCCACCGTCACATCCGGACAGCTCTCGAAGGCGAGCTTGGCGTCCTGCCGAGCGGCCAGCGCCAGCAATGTCCGGCACATCTCCCGGGCGGCGTTCGGACAAGCATCAGGCCCGTGCGTCAGGCCGCTCATGGCTGAGGTCAGCAAGGCATCCCCGGCCAGGACCGCCCGGGCGTCGCCGAAAACCTTCCAGGCCGCGGGTCGTCCGTGCTGGAGGTGGTCCCGGTCCATCAGCTCGTCGTTCAGCACCGTCGAGTGGTGTACGAGTTCGACCGCGACCGCGGAACGGATGGCGTCCTCCGGCGCGGCTCCCAGTGCCTGTGCACTGCCCAGTACCAGCGAGCCGTGGAGGCCCGTGCCTGGGCCGGGTTCGGTCGGCCGGCCAGCTGCGTCACACCAGCCGAAGTGATAGCGCGCGACGATCCGGACCGGATCGGACAGGCGGTCCACTGCTTGCCGGAGCAGCGGCGCGGTGAGCTCGCGGAACGGCGGCATCGGCGAACTCCTCGAGGCGGCGGGAATGCGAAATCCGGGGCGGAATGTTCGACATCGTCCAGCCGGACCCCGATTCCCGTCAATGCCGCCGCGACTTTCTTAATACTCGGCCGGCGATATCGACGGAGCCGGAAATTGCGGGTTCAAGTGAAAAGGCAGTTCTTGGAAAAGCCTTCACGAAATTAGGGGTGGTGATCGCCGTGGATCATCAGTACGGTGCAGGGTTCCGGGGTCAGGCGGCGGAAGCGGTGCTGGGTGTTGCCGGGGTAGGTCGCGGAGTCGCGGGGCGCGAGGGTGGTGAAGGTGCTGGTGGCGTCGCCGGGTTCACGGGTTTCCAGTTCCAGGTGGCCGGTGACGACGTACAGGAATTCGGGCCGGGCGTGTTTGAAGAATTCCTCGTACTCGGTGCCGATCTCGCTGAACTCGGTGACGTCGACGCCTTCTTGATGCAGTAACAGCCGGGTGCCTTCGCCCAGCAGCGGCGGCTCGGCGGCTTCGGGCATGGGCGAGACCGAGGCCAGCAGGGATTGCTGGGTGGTGCCCAGTGCTTCGGCGATCAGGAAGAGCGATCGCATCGACGGCCGGGCCCGGCCGCGTTCCACCTGGCTGAGGAACGGGTGTGACAGGCCGGTCGCCTCGGCAACCTCGACCAGGGTCCGGCCCTGGCGGTGCCGCAGTTGCCGGATCGCGGTGCCCAGCTGAACGTCCACGTCCTTCAAGTTCATCTCGCGCCCTGCTCCGTCCAGCTCGCCGCACCGTTCCCGTGGTCCTCACGCGCACCCAACGATCTCATCGGGACGGGCCCGGGGCCCGGGTGACGGCGAGCCGGGTGGGCTGGCCGGGCCCCGAGGACTTGGCAGGCTTGGCGGGCTTGACCGGCACGACCGGCGCGGCGGCGCCCGCGAGCAGCGCGTCGACCGCCTCCGCCGAGTACGCGCCGCGGACGAGTTGCCGGCTGAGGCCGATGGTGCTGCTCTCGTCGGCGACCCGGGTCGGGGTGACGCGCAGGTCCTGCAGGGCACGGGCGACGGTGTCGGCGCGTACCTGCGCCTCGATCACGCCGGCGACGACGTCGAGCCGGCCGAGTGAACCGCCGAGGACGAGCCGCGCCGGGTTCACGGTCGCGACGATCGAGGCGACGGTACGGCCGACCCGCCGGGCGGCCGCGGTGAGCGCGTCCAGGACGACCGGGTCGCCGTCGAGGGCGGCGTGGACCACGTCGTCCAGGTCGTGCAGGCCGAGGTCGCGGAGGATCGCCCGGCCGGACGCCCAGGCGGCCAGGCAGCCGGAGCGGCCACAGCTGCAGCGCGGGCCGTCGTCGGTGACGCGGATGTGGCCGATGTCCCCGGCCGCCCCGTTCGCGCCGTCGATCACGTTGCCGTTGACAACTATCCCGGCGCCGATGCCGTGCGAGTACTTGACCGCCAGCAGAATCCCGTCGTCCGCGGTCGCCGCGGCCTCGCCGAGGGCCAGCGCGCGGGCGTCGTTCTCGATCAGGACCGGCACGCCCCAGCGGTCGCGGAGGTGCCCGGCCAGGTCGTAGTCCTCCCAGTGCCGCATCGTCGTCCCCTCCAGCAGCCGCCCGGTGGCCGGGTCGACCGGGCTCGGGATGCCCATCCCGACGCCGACCAGCCGGGCCGCGCCGTCGGTCCGCAACAGGGCATCGCCCTGGTCGAGCAGCTGGGGGATCAGCTGGTCCGGCGGCTGGGAGGTGTCGAGCCGCAACGTCTCCATCCGGAGCGTACGACCGGCCAGGTCGGCGACCGCGATCCGGCCGCGGAGCTGACCGAGGTCGAAGATCAGCACCACCCGGTCGCGATCGTCGAAGCGCAGCAGTTGCGCGGGCCGGCCGCCGTCCGAGTTGGCCGCGCCCGCTTCGTACACGAGATTGGCCCGGAACAACTGGTCGAGCCGCTCGAAGAGGGTGGTCCGCGAAACGCCCGTCGTGGCCAGCAGTTGCTGCCTGGTCCAGCCGGGCCGGCTCCGGATCAGCGCGAAGATGTGCCCGGCCGACGCCGACCCACCGGGTGCGGACCCGGCGGCCGACCCACCCGCATGCTGGGAATCGGCACCCTGGGAATCGGCAGCTACGGCTTCCGGCGGTTCGGAGCTCACGCGCGCATCGGTCCCCTCGATGGTGTGCCTTGACGTACGACGGCTACCCTAGTTACGTTCAGTCAGCATACTAAAGTCCAGGGATCTTCCAAAGCCCCGAGACGAGAGAGGTCGCCGCCATGACCGTCGACGCGACCCTGGCCGAGGGCGCCGCGCAGGTGCTGCGGGACAACGACAACGGAGTGATCCTGGTCGCTGCCCCGAGCCTGTACCCGCACCAGTGGAGCTGGGACGCCGCCTTCATCACCGTCGGGCTGGCCCGGGTGTCGGTGCCGCGCGCGCTGGCCGAGCTGTCCTGGCTGCTCGGCGCGCAGTGGCAGACCGGGATGATTCCGCACATCGTCTTCGACGCCGTCGACGGGTACTTCCCCGGCCCGGAGCGCTGGCGGACCGAGCTGTCGCCGAATCGTCCGGCCACCCCGCCGACGTCCGGCATCTGCCAGCCGCCGGTGCACAGCCTGGCGCTGGCGGCGATCGTCGAGGCGGCCCGTCACGGCAGTGCCGCGGATCGGCGCGCGGCGACGGAGTTCGTCCGGGACACGCTCGACCAGTGGCTGGCCTGGCACGAATGGCTCGCGACGGTCCGCGATCCGGACCGCACCGGCCTGTTCGAGATCCATCACAGCTGGGAGTCCGGGATGGACAACTCGCCGCGATGGGACGCGCCGTACACGCGGGTCACGCCCGGTGTGATGGCGCCGTTCGTACGCCGGGATCTCGCCCACGTCGAGGATGCGACCGAGCGCCCGACCGACCTGGACTACCGCCGGTACATCTGGCTCGTCGACCAGATGGCCTCGGTGCGGTACGACGATGCCGACGTGCAACGCGTGATCGACTTCCGGGTGAGCGACGTGTTCAGCTCGGCGCTGCTCGCGCTGTCCAGCGATGTGCTGGCGGAGCTGGCCGACACCGTGGGCCGGCCGGACGCCGCGGACCGCTTGCGGGTGATCGCCAAGCGGTCGCGGGACGGGGTCGCGGCCTCGGTTTCGCCGGCCACCGGCCTGGCGCGGGATCGCGACGTACGGACCGGGGAGTGGTTGTCGACAGCAACCGTCGGCGGGTTCGCGCCGCTGCTGTGCGGCGGCGATCCCGGGCTCGTGTCGGCCCAGCGGGAGCTGTTCCTCGGGCCGGAGTGGTGCGGGCATCCAGAGCTTCGGTATGCGGTGCCGCCGACGACCTCGCCGGCGGATGCGGCGTTCCATCCGCGGCGGTACTGGCGGGGCCCGCAGTGGCCGGTGATCAACTGGCTGTTCGCGCGCGCTGCCGTCGAACGTGGGGATGACGAGTTGGCCGGCCTGCTGCGGGGGGAGTCGCTGCGGCAGCTCAGCGATGGCAGCTTCTCCGAGTACTACCACCCGCTGAGCGGAGCCGCCCTGGGCAGCCGCAACCAGTCCTGGACGGCAGCGGTCGCCCTGGACTGGCTAGGTCGATCCTGGTAGCCCGGCCGCGACCTGGCCCCGCTGCATGTCCTAACTCACTGAGTTCACCACGTTGAGTGGTGCCTCGCCGGCCAGGACCAGGCGCAGGTTCTCCCCGACCATGGCGCGTACGCGGGCGCGGGACTGATGTGAGTTGGCCGCGATATGCGGCGTCAGGTAGACGTTGGACAGGTCGTGCAGCGGCGATGCCGGGTCGAGCGGCTCGGGGTCGAAGACGTCGAGGGCCGCGGCGGCCGGCCGGCCCTCGCGGAGGCCGGCGATCAGTGCGTCCGTGTCCAGCAGGCCGCCGCGCGCCGAGTTGACCAGGATCGCGCCCGGCTTCATCCGCTTGAACTCCGCGGCTCCGAACATCCCGCGGGTGTCCGCGGTGAGCGGCAGATGCAGGCTGATCACGTCCGCTTCGGCGAGCACGGTGTCGAGTGGAACAGCGCGGGCGTTGGGTACGTCGAGCGGGCGGCGCGCCACGTACATCACCTCTGCCCCGAAGCCCCGCGCTCGCTTGGAAACCTCGCGCGCCACCGCGCCCATGCCAACCAGCCCGACCCGCAACGCGCCAAGCTCATTGGCCAGGCCGGTGCGGTTGCGGAGCACGTTGAGGATTGCCATCAGTACCCAGTCGGCCACCGCGGGTGCATTGGCGCCGGGGGTGTTCGCGACCGGGATGCCCTGCGCGGCGGCCTGGGCGACGTCGATGGAGTCGTACCCGACGGCCGGCTGCTGGATGAAGCGGCATTGCTTCATCGCCGCGATCGCGTCCCGGTCGAGCAGGTACCGCCGGGCGGCGTCCGCGATCACCAGGTCGGCGTCGCGGACCAGTTCGTGCAGCTCGTCGCGGTCGCCGCTGCCGGAGGCGATCCGGATCCGCAGCTGATCGGTCCCGGCCAACTCGCGGACCAGCGCCTCGTCGTACGCCGACAAGCACGCGACGACGGGATCAGAGTTCGCGTACGTCATGAATCGCCTCCTCGTTCAGTCGCATCCCGAGGCCGGGAGTGGTCGGTGCGTGGACGACGCCGTCCACCGGGCGGATCGGATCGGCGAGGAAGTGCTGGTACAGCGGACCGAGCCGCAGCAGGTACTCCAGCTCCGGGATCAGCCCGGGCGACGCCGAGAAGGTGAGCGCCGCGTTGCACTGCAGCGACTGTCCGTGCGGGATGAACTGCCGCCCGGCCGCCGAGATCAGCGCCCCGATCCGGTTCATCTCGCTGATCCCGCCGCCCCAGTGCGGATCGGCCTGGTACAGGTCGAGCGGCGCGTGCCGCAGCAGCCGCGCGACACCCCAGTGCGTGTACTCGTGCTCACCGCCCGCGAGCTGCGTGCGACCGGCAACGAGATCGCGCAACGCGGCCAGCCCGGCGGTGTCGTCGGGGAGCAGCGGTTCCTCGATCCAGCGCAGCCGCAGGTGCTCGGTCTCGCGCGCGACCGCGACCGTGAACGGGATGTCCCACGAGTTCCACGCGTCCAGCATGATTTCGAGGTCGTCGCCACCGGCCGCGCGGACCGTCTCGACCAGCTCGACCACCTTGCGGACCCCGGCCCGCCCGTCGTTCGGTCCCCAGCGCGGAAACCACTTCAGCCCGCGGAAGCCCAGCGCGCGGAGCTCCTTGGTCCGCGCCGCGACCGCGTCCGGCTCCAGCGAGTCGCCCAGCGTGGACGCGTACGCGGGTGCGGCGTCGCGGGTCGGTCCACCGAGCAGTACGTGCGCGGGTACGCCGAAGTGCTGCCCGCGGATGTCCCACAACGCGCAGTCGAGCGCGGACAACGCGAGCATGCCGGCGCCGGCCCGCCCGTGGATCATCGACCGGTAGGCGATGTCCCAGACGCGGGCGCCGGCGAGCGGGTCCAGCCCGACGACCGTGTTGCGCAAGGTGGTCCGCAGCAGGTGGGCCTGGTCGCTCGACAGGACGGCGGTGGTGCCGGTGATGCCCTCGTCGGTGTCGACGTGCAGGAACAGCTGCCGAACCTCGAGCGTGCCGTCGTCGCGGCGTACCAGTTGCTCTGGGCCACGATCGGCGTACTCCGGGTAGAGGTCGACCGGGCGGCGCAGGCGCTGGTCCCAGAACGGCCGGTCGGCAGGCAGCGCGCCGACGTACTCGACGCAGCGGATACCGGAGATCCTCACACTGTCACCTCGAAAATAGATCTGTTCAGCAGGTGTACAAAAAGCCGGATGATCAGGCTACAGTGTTGACACTCTCAACATCGAGGCTCAACCCGAACCCGAGGTGACGTCAAGTGCCTGAAGATCCGACGCTCGCGGTCGCCGCGGGCGGTGGTGTCCGGCGAGCAGGGGACAAGGCAGCGCGGATGGTCGGGCGCTCGGTCCCCAGCGACCAGGCGCGGGCGGCCGTCAACGGCCGGCTCGAGTACGTGACCGATCGCCGCCTGCCTGGCATGCTGCACGGTGCCGCACTGCGGGCGAAGGTCCCGCACGCGCGGATCCTCCGGATCGACACCACCGCCGCCCGGGCGATGGCCGGCGTACACGCGGTCGTGCTGGCCGCGGACGTCCCGTTCAACCTGCTCGGTCCGAGCGAGGCGAACGGCCCGGTGCTGGCCGCGACCACGATCCGGCAGGTCGGCGACCCGCTGGCGCTGGTGGCCGCGGTCGACGAGGGTACGGCCCGCCGCGCCGCCGAGGCGATCGTGGTCGAGCTCGAACCGCTGCCCGTGGTGGCCGACGCTGCCGTCGCGCTCAGCCCGGGCGCGACGCTCCTGTACCCGACCGGGAACGAGGCCGGCCGGATCGCCTTCGCGTCCGGCGATGTCGAGACCGCGCTGGACACCGCCGACACGGTGATCGAGCGTGAGGTCTTCACGCCCGCCCAGGAACACGTCGCGATCGACACCCCGGGCGGCGTCGCGGTCTGGGAGAGCGGCCGGGTGACGATCTGGTGCGGCTCGCAGAACCCCGGGCTGCACACCCGGCAGGTGGCGCGGGCGATGGGCGTCGAGGTCTCGGACGTCCGGATGATCGCCGGCCCGGTCGGCGGCGCGTTCGGCGCCCGGAACGACGACCCGATGCCGACGCTGCTCGCGGTTCTCGCCAAGGCGGCCGGGAAGCCGGTGGCGATGCGGATGACCCGCGAGGAGACGATGATCTCCGGCGCCAAGCGGCACCCGTTCAGTACCCGGCTGCGGCTCGGGATCGATGCCGGCGGCAAATTTGTCGCGAGTGACATGACCGCGGTCGCCGACACCGGTCCGTACCTGACGTCGGGTCCGTTCGTACTGAAGACGTCCGCGGAGATGTCGGTCGGTCCGTACCGGATGGGCGTCGCCCGGTACGACGGCCGGGTCGCGCACACCAACAACGCGAATGCCGGCGCGTTCCGCGGGTACGGCGTACCCCAGGTCGCGTTCCCGCTGGAGACCGCGATCGACGAGGCGGCCGAGCGGCTCGGCGTGGACCCGGTCGAGCTGCGGATGCGCAACCTGCTCCGCGGCGGTGAGCGGCACGGCCTGTACGGGCATGTGATCACCACCGGCCTGCGTGCCGCCGAAACCTTGCAGGCGGCGGCCGACGACGAATGGTGGGCCGGCCGGAAAGCCTGGCAGGCAAAGGCGCAGGGCCCGTGGCGGCGTGGCACCGGGATCGCCCTGGCGGTGAAGGGCGTCGGCATGGGCAGTGGTCGCGGCGACGCGGCGCGCGCCCGGCTGATCATCTCGCTCGACGGACGCATCCACATCTGGGCCGGGCCGAACCACACCGGGCAGGCGATCGACGTCGCGTACCGGCAGGTCGCGGCCGACACCCTCGGGTTGCCCGCCGACCAGATCGAGGTCGTGGTCGGCGACACCCAACTCGTTCCCGAGTCCGGCGCGACCGCGGCCTCGCGCAGCATGTACGCCGGTGGTGCCGCTGTTCGCGCGGTCTGCCGGCAGTTGTTGGAGGCCGCGGGTGAGCTTTCGCTGGACGATCTGCCCGCGCTCGCGGCCAAGCTGGTCGCGGACGAACGCGCCGAGTTCGAGGCGACCTTTCACCTGCCGGACGTGTCCGACACCGGGTTGATCGATCCGGAAGAGCTCGGCACGTACGCGCCGCATCTCGTCTACGGCGCCTCGGCGCAGGTGGTCCGGCTGGAAGTGAACGAACTGACCGGCGAGATCCGCGTACTGGGTGTCGTCTGTGCCGTCGACTGCGGTACGGCGATCAACCCCGGCGCCGTAATCGGCCAGGCCGAGGGCGGGGTCGCGCAAGGACTCGGCTTTGCACTGATGGAGGACTACCGGCTCGCGGATGGGCAGCCGGTGACACGCAGTCTGGAGAACTACTTGATCCCGACGATCCGCGACGTACCCGAGATCCGCACCTTGCTGATCGCGGGGGACGAGCCGAGCGGCCCGATGGGCGCGAAGGGAATGGCCGAAGTGGTGATCGTGCCGACCGCCGCGGCGGTCGCGGCGGCGGTTGCGGACGCGGTCGGCGTACGGCCGGACCGGTTGCCGATCACGCCCGAGATGCTGCTGATGGCGCGGGCGTCATGAAGATCAACGGACACGTGGTGACTTCGCCGGAGCCGGACACCCGGCTGCTGGACTACCTGCGCGACGACCTCGGTCTGACCGGCAGCAAGGAAGGCTGCGGGATGGGCGAGTGCGGCAGCTGCACCGTGCTGATCGACGGTCGGCCGGTGTGCTCGTGCCTGGTGCTGACCGGGCAGCTTGCGGAGGCTGAGGTCGTCACGGTCGAGGGGATCGCCGAGCATCCGCTCGGGCCGGCGTTGCAGGACGCGTTGATCAAAAATCAAGCGGTGCAGTGCGGGTTCTGTACGGCCGGGATCGTCGTTTCGGCGGCCGCGCTGCTGGCCGAGGACGCCGATCCGGACGAGGATCGGATGCACGCCGCGCTGGAGGGAAACATCTGCCGGTGTACGGGGTACGGCGCGATCACGCGGGCGCTCCGGAGCGTACGCCGATGATGATTTCGCCGGGATCCACGGTTGAGCTGGCCGCGCTGCCGGGTGCCGGGAGTTTGCTTGCCGGAGGCACCGATGTGCTGGTGCAGCGGCGGGACGGGCGGGACTTCGGGACGTTGGTGGATGTCACGAACCTGGCTGACGCGCCGGCCGTGGTCGAGCGGCGGGACGGTTTGCTGATCCTGTCCGCGCTGGCGCCGATCGCGGAGCTCGATCGGCAGCTGGGGGAATCGTTGCCGGGGTTGCGGATGGCGATCGGTTGTTTCGCGTCGCAGCAGATCCGGAACCGGGCGACGCTGGGCGGGAACCTGGCGAATGCCTCGCCTGCTGCTGATTGCGTGCCGCCGTTGGTCGCTGCCGAGGCGGTGCTGGTGTTGCGGTCGGCGGCCGGTACTCGGCGGGTGCCGGTTGACGACTTCGCGCAGGGGCCGCGGCGTACGTGTCTGCAGGCGGGTGAGTGGGTGCACGCGGTCGAGGTGCCGGACCTGAGTGACCGGGTCGAGGGTTTCCGGAAGCTCGCCGGGCGGCGCGCGCTGGCAATCTCGGTCGCCAGCCTGGCGTGGTCCTGGCGGGAGACGCCGGACGGGTTGCAGGATGTCCGGCTGGCCGCCGGCGCCGTCGCACCAACTGTCATCCGCTGCAAGCAAACCGAAGCACTGCTCAACACCAAGCAACCAACAACTGGCGCCAAGCAGCCGACTACCGGCGCCCGGCGGCCGACCGGGGCGACCGGGGTGTCCGCCCCGGCTGCCGCGGCGGCTGTTACGGCAGCTGCTGTGACGGCGGCGTTGCAGGCTGATATTTCGCCTATTGACGACTTGCGCGCCACCGCGGCTTATCGGCGTGCGGCGCTGGCCGGCGTGCTGGTTGAGGCGCTGGGTGCTCATCTACTGGAGGTTTTGTGAAGACATCCGCCACGATCCGGCTCGATCAGCCGGTCACCGACGCGGCCGAGCTGTCCCGGCGTGCCGAGGACCTGGGATTCGACGGTGTCTGGGTCGCCGACCACTACTTCCATCGCGACGCCAGTGCCGCGCTGTCGCTGATGGCCACCGCGACCACCCGCGTCACCCTGGGCACCGCCGTGACCAGCCCGCTCCTGCGCCACCCCGCCCTGCTCGCCAGCCTGGCCGGGTCGATCGGTGAGATCAGCGGCGGCCGGCTCGTCCTCGGTGTCGGTCCGGGCGGCTACGAGTTCGCCACCGAGCTGGGTACGCCGGTCAAGCGGCCACTGGGTTTGACCAAGGAAACCGTCCGGATCATCCGCGGTTTGATGGCAGGCCCGACGACCGAGCCCGGCGACACGTTCCGTACCCAGAACGCCGCGCTGAAGTTCAACGCGCCGCCGGCACCGGTCTACCTCGCTGCCCGTGGACCGAAGATGCTCCGCCTTGCCGGTGAGATCTCCGACGGTGTGATCACGCACGGCCTGAGCGCGGGCCACATCCAGTACGTGATCGACCAGGTGTCCGCGGCCGAGAACCGCCCGCGGGTGGTCGTGATGCTCGACGTGCAGGTCGACGAGGACCGCGGCCGGGCGCTGGACGCGCTGCGCCCACGCTGCCTGAACATGGCCGGTGGCTCGTACGCCGACGAACTGATCGAGATCTACGGCCTGAACCGGCCGGACGTCGAGCGGCTGCGCGCCGCGGTCCGCTCCGGCGACCGGGACGCGGCGACCGCGCTGGTCACCGACGAAATGGTCGACGCCTTCACCATCGCCGGGCCGACGGCACACGTCGCGGAACGGCTGTCCGAGCTGGCGAGCTTCGGTGTCGACGAGGTGATCCTCTCGACCGCGGCCGGCGGCCTGGACGAAACCACGAACAGCCTGACCGAACTGGCGAAAGCAGTGATCCGATGAACATGCCGAAAACCGCCGCCGTACTGGGCTCCGGGGCCGGTGCCCTGTCCTGTGCGATGGAGATGTCGCTCGCCGGGATCGAGGTGACCGTTGCCGACTTCCCGCAGTTCGCGAGCGGGATCGAGGCGCTCGCCGACAGCGGCGTGATCAAGCTGAAGTGCCCGTGGCACGGCGTCGACGAGGCCCCGATCGCCGGTACGTCGACCAGCCCGGCGCAGGCGGCCCGTGACAACGAGCTGATCCTGGTTTCGGTGCCCGCGTTCGGGCACGAGACCTTCGCGGAGCTGCTGGCCGAGGTACTGGTCGACGGGCAGTCGGTGATCTGGATGGGCGAGGGCGGCGGCGCGCTGGCGCTGGCGGCCGCGCTCCGGCGGGCGGACCGGAAGCTCGATCTCCAGATCGCCGAGTCGAACAGCCTCCCGTACGGCGCCCGGGTGCGCGCGCCGGGTCTGATCACCGCCTCCCGCAAAGCCGGTGGTACCCGGGTCGCCGGGCTGCCGGCCGGCAACGGGCTGGTGGAGGTCGTCACCACGATCTGGCCGTGGCTCAGCCCGGCCGAGAACGTCTGGGAGACGATGCTGCTGAACTTCAACGCGATCGACCACGTCGCGCCGATCATCTGCAACCTCGGCGCGGTCGAAGGCCGGACGGCCCCGTACCTGCTGTGGGGCGAAGGCTCGACCCCGGCGGTGTCGCGGGTGATCGAGTACGTGGACGCGGAACTGCTCGCGATCCGGGCCGCGCTCGGCCTGAAGGACCGCGCCGGGTACGCCGACTACCTGGTCGAGCAGGGTTTCGCGGCCGAGCGTGGCGAGACGCTGCACGACACGTTGCAGTCGTCGGCCTTCGCGAGCAGCACGATCGCGACCGGGCCGACCGCGCTGAACAGCCGGTACATCACCGAGGACGTTCCGTACGCGCTGGTGCCGTTGTCGTCGCTCGGCGACGAGCTGGGCGTGCGGACGCCGACGATCGACAGCCTGATCCAGCTTGCCGGGATCGCGACCGAGACCGACTTCTGGAAGGTCGGCCGGACGCTGGCCGATCTCGGTCTGGCCGGCGCCGGCAAGGAGGGCCTGCTCGCGGCCGCAAGGGACGGCTGGTGGTGACCACGGTCCGGGACGGGACCGTTGCCGAGGCCAACGACCTGAACCTCCCGGCGGACCTTTCGGTGGCGGGAAAGGTGGTGCTGCCCGGCCTGGTGAACGGGCACGACCACCTGCGCTCGCTGCTGCCGTTCACCCGGCGCTCCGACACCAGCGCGCTGGCCGACCTGATCGAGGCCGGCCGGCTCGCCGGAACGGCCGCGACGGCCGAGGACTACCGCGCGCTCACGGCGCTCGCGTCCGCGCGGCAGGTGCTGTCCGGGATCGTCTCCGCTGTCGATCACGTCTATCCGCTGCATGACGAAGCCATGCTGCGGGCAGTGGCCGAAGGGCATGCGGAGGCGGGTTTGCGCGGGCAGATCGCGTACGGCGTGAGCTCGGCGATCGATCTTGACCGAGCAGCCGCCGCCGCGGACGACGTCGTACCCGCCGAACGGCTGTACTTGGCGCCGGTGTCCTTGCGGCAGACCTCCGTGGCCGACTACCGGGCCTCGGTCGCGGCGGCCGAGCGGACCGGGCTCCGGCTCTACACGCACATCGCCGAGACACTGGACGAGGTCGAACGCTGCCAGGCCGAACACGGTCTGCGGCCGATCGAGCTGCTGCACGGCATCGGCTTCCTGCGCCCCGGCACGGTCCTCGTCCACTGCGTGCAGGTGAACGACCGAGAGATCGAGCTGCTCGCGGAGAACTCGGTGTCGGTCGTGTACTGCCCGTCGAACCACCTGAAACTCGCGAAGGGCTTCGCGCCGGTACTGGCGATGCGTGACGCCGGTGTCCGGGTTTGCCTGGGGATCGACGGGATGACCGATCTGTTCACCGAGATGCGACAGGCCGTGTACGCGCAGGGATCGGCCGCCGGTCGTCCGGGCGCGCTGACCACCGAATCCGCCTGGCGGATGGGGACCACCGACGGGTCCGCGGCAATCGGCGACAACGATCCTGGTCTGATCACGGTGGCCGCGGACGACGTACGGCTCGCGCCGCTCGTCGACCCGGTGCAGGCGCTGGTACATCGCGGTTCCGGTCCGCAGGTACGCGATGTGCTGGTGGACGGCGAGCTCGTCGTACGCGACGGCGCCTTGGTCAAGGCCGATCTGGCCGAGTTGACCGAGCGTGCCTGGAAGGCGACTCGCGGCATCGCGGAGCGTACCGGCAAGGAGGTGCCGGCCGACTGGAACTGGCAGCAGAACTGACGTTTCCCGGCCGGCGCCCCGTTACGGCCAGCACCCACAGCAGTGAAAGACCGACCTGTCGCAAGCTCGCGACATGAATGAGGAAGGCTGAAAGATGCGTCCACGCGTCGAAGGCAGGCTCCCCGGACTCCTGCAGGCGAAGGCCAGCCGCCGAGGGTTCCTGATCGGTGCCGGCAGTATCGGCCTGGCCACGGCCATGGCCGGCTGCGGTTCCGGCGGTTCCGGTGGCTCGGGCAAGAACGGCACTCTGACCATCTGGGCGTCGACGACGTTCGTCCCCGGTGGCGATTCGGCCCTGAGCAAGGCGGCCGGCGAATTCGGTACCAAGAACGACGTCAAGGTCACGGTGCAGGGCTTCGCGGCCAACGACCTGATCAACAAGATCACCACCACGCTCAGCGGTGGCGGCGGCCCGGACCTGGTCATCGTCGACGTCTCCCAGGTCGCGCAGCTGGCCGCGGCCAAGCTGCTGGCCGACCTGACCGACCGGGTCACCCCGATCAAGAGCCAGTTCTTCCCCGGCAACATCGCCGCCGCGACCTCCGAGGGCAAGATCTACGCGGTCCCGTACGACACCTCGAACGTCGCGCTGTTCTACAACAAGAAGATGTTCGAGAAGGCCGGCATCAGCGCGCCGCCGACCACCTGGGACGAGCTGCGGTCCGCCGCCAAGGAGCTCACCGGCGGCGGGAAGTACGGCTACATGCTCGGCGCGAAGGGCTACGGCTCGTACCTGTACTGGCCGTGGTTGTGGCAGAACGGTGGCCAGGTCACCAGCCCGGACTTCACCAAGGCGACGTTCGACAGCCCGGAGGGCCTGGAGGCGTGGCAGTTCTACGCCGACCTGTACCTGAAGGACAACGTCGTCCCGCCGACCTTCCTCGGCGTGACCGACTCGTGGGACCAGTTCCTGCAGCCGTTCATGACCGAGACGGTCGCGATGATGCCGATGGGTGACTTCGGTATCGCGCCGCTCACCAAGGGCAACCCGAAGCTCGAGTACGGGGTCGCGCCGATGCCCAAGAAGGTGCAGAGCGCTACCGTCCTCGGTGGCAACGCGGTCGCGGTCACCAAGGCGGCGAAGAACGCCGACCTGGCCTGGAAGTTCACCTCCTGGCTGACCTCGGCCGAGCAGGAGAAGGTGCTGGAGGAGGGCTACAAGCGGATTCCGGCCCGGACCGACATCACCGGCTCGGAGTTCGCCGGCAAGGACCCGGCGCGGGCCGTGTTCGTCCAGCAGGCGGCGACCGCCGTGTCCCGCCCGCCGGTACCGAACTGGGGCGCGATCGAGTGGGGTGTGATGGCCGACGCGTGGGACTCGGTGATCCAGAAGAAGAAGGCCCCCGCCGACGCGCTGAAGGCGGCCGCGACCGACTCGACCGCGAAGCTGACCAAGAAATAGAGGACCGATGACTCTGACCGAGGTCAAGCACACTCCGGCAGGGCCGTCACCGGCTGCCGCATCGGTGCGACCTTTGCGACAGCGTCTGACCGCTCTGTCACCGTTTCTCTACCTCCTGCCGGCGCTGGTGGCGCTGGCAGGAGTCCTTGGTTACCCGGTGCTCGACGCGGTGTGGACGAGTCTCAAGCACAGTGTGCCGACGGACCCGTCCGCCGACCGGTTCACCGGGCTGGCCAACTATCGCGCCATCTTCGGCAACGGCGCGTTCTGGACCGCCCTCGGCCACACCGGCCTGTGGGCGCTCGCGAACCTGGTGCTGCAGCTGACGATCGGCTTCGGCCTCGCGTTGCTGATGCACCAGAAGCTGGCCGGCCGCGCGCTGTTCCGCAGCGTGGTGATCATCCCGTGGGTGGTGCCGTCGGTCGTCGTCGCGGTGATCTGGCGGTACCTGCTGGACCCGACGTCCGGTCCGCTGAACCAGCTCCTGATGAGTACCGGGCTGACTCAGGAGCCGGTGCTCTGGCTGGCGAACCAGGCGACGGCGATGCCGGTCGTGATCCTGCTCAGCGTGTGGAAGTGGACGCCGTTCGTCGCGGTGATCCTGCTGGCCGGGTTGCAGGCGATCCCGGAGGAACTGCACGAGGCCGCGATGATCGACGGGGCCGGTCTGTGGGGACGGCTGCTGCATGTCGTCGTCCCGGGTATCCGGACCTCGCTGACGCTGGCGAGCCTGCTCACGATCGGCTACTCGGTGAACAACTTCAACGGGATCTGGCTGTTCACCCAGGGCGGCCCGATCGGCGCGACCGAAACGCTTACCACGTTCGCCTATCGCAAGGCGTTCACCGAATTCGACTTCGGCAGCGCGGCGGCGGTCGCCGTGGTGCTCTTCGCCGGGTTGTTCGTCGTCAGCACGGCCTACTTCTTCAGCGTCGAGGGACGGAAGGGGCGCAAACTGTGACCACCAAACGCAGACTCGGAAAGCTGGGCCTGTACGGCGGGATGCTGGTGGCCCTGGTCGTCTTCGTCGGGCCGTTCCTGTACGCGGTCCTGTCCAGCCTGAAACAGCCGTCGGAGCTGAACGGGGTGGAGAAGAACTTCCTGCCCGGGACGCTCTACACCGAGAACTACACGAACCTGTTCCGGACCAGCAACTTCCCGGTGTACCTGGTGAACAGCCTGGTGGTCGCGGTCGTGACGACGACGCTGTCCTTGCTGATCGCGATCCTGGCCGGGTACGCGCTGGCCAGGTTCAAGTTCGCGGGCAATCGGCTGTTGCTGCTGTCGGTGGTGAACATGCAGATGTTCCCGGCCGTACTGATGGCGGTCCCGCTGTACAAGATCCTCCGTGAGCTGGACATGCTGAACAGCCGGACCGGCCTGACCATCGTGTACGTGACGCTGGCGCTGCCGTTCTGTATCTGGATGATGCGCAACTACTTCCTGACCGTCCCGATCGAGGTCGAGGAAGCGGCGCTGATCGACGGCTGCAACATGTTCACCGCGCTGTGGCGAGTGGCTTTGCCGCCCGCGCTGCCGGGCGCGGCGGCGGCCGGTGCGTTCTGCGTGGTGAACGTGTGGGACGAGTTCCTGTACGCGAACACGTTCATCGACAGTGACGAGAACCGGACGTTGTCGGTCGGCCTGAACTCGCTGATCGGCCAGTACACGACGGACTGGGGCCAGTTGCTTGCCGGAGGCGTGGTGATGACGATCCCGGTGGTGATCATCTTCGCGTTCCTGCAGCGGTACCTGACCCAGATCGCGGGAGGCGGCGTGAAGGGATGACCGAACTGTTGCGCGGCGGCCGGGGCGCCGACGGTCAAGGGGTGGACATTCGGATTGTCGACGATCTGATCGGCGAGCTGGGTACGTTGACACCGCTTCCTGGTGAAGCGGTGGTCGACCTGGACGGCCGACTGGTGCTGCCGGCGTTCGCCGAGCCACATGTCCATCTGGACAAGGCGTTCACGGCCGGGCTGGCCGCCAATCAGACCGGTGATCTGCAAGGGGCGATGGCCTCGTACTCGGCGGTCGCGTCGATGCGGCAGGGCGACGCGATCGCCGACCGGGCGATGCGCGCGCTGCGGTTGTTCGTTGCCGCCGGCACCACGGCCGTACGGTGTCAGATCGGCGCTGGGCGGTTGTCCGGCGTGACCGCGATCGAGGCGCTGGCGAAAGTACGTGAGCAGGTGTCGGCGTACGTCGACCTGCAGATCGTGGCGCATGTCGGCGTACCGGATGGTGGCGCGGCCGGGCATCGGGCGTTGTTGCACCGGGCGCTCGATGCGGGCGCGGATCAGCTTGGCGGGAATCCGTTCTCGGAGGACGATCCGGACCTTGCGCTGGAGTCCTGCCTGGAGGTCGCGCTCGATCGTGGGGTCGAGCTCGATCTGCATGTGGACGAGTCGTTCGACTCGGTGACGCTGGATCGGGTCGCGGCGCGGGCGCTGGAGAGTGGTGTCCGGGTGGTGGCTGCGCATTGCGTGTCGCTTGGTGTGCTGCCTGACTCGCAGGCCAAGGAGATCGCCGCCGCCGTCGCCGCGGCCGGGATGTCGGTGGTGACGCTGCCGATGACGAATCTGTTCCTGCAGGGCCGGGACGTCCTGAGCGCCAAGCCGCGCGGGCTGACCGCGATCGACGCGCTGCGGGCCGCGGGGGTTCAGGTCGCGGCCGGGTCGGACAACGTGCGGGACCCGTTCAACCTGGTCGGCCGTTGCGATCCGTTGGAGATCGCGTCGCTGCTGGTGACCGCGGGCCATCAGCAACCAGTGCACGCGGCCGGCATGGTCGGGTCCGAGGCGCGTACGGTGATGGGCCTGCCGGCCGGCGGCTTGGTGGCCGGTGCGCCCGCGGAGCTGGTTGCCCTTGGCGCCGATGATCTCGGTGATGCCATTGCCCGGGCGCCAGGCGATCGGCTCGTCTGGCACCGCGGACAGTTGGTGGCACAAACGGTCACCACGACGGACGTACCGTTCTAATGACGCCTGGTGAGTGGGATGGTCAGCACCAGCAGGGCGGCGCAGAGCAGGTAGGTGCCGGGCAGTTCCAGGCTGGTCGCGGCGAGCAATCCGATGCCGTAGGCACCTATCCCGGTGCCGGCATCGAAGGCCGTGTTCCAGACCGCGCTCGCGGTCACCGCCTGCTCCGGCGGCGTCCGTTCGAACACCGCGATCTGGGTCAGGCTCTGGGTCGCGCCGTAGCCGATGCCGAAGAGCGCGACGCCGGCCAGCAGCACGGCCGTACGCCCGTTACCGTGCAGCGCGATGGCAACGAGGGCCAGTCCAACGATGCCGGCGGCAAGCATGGCCGGCTGCAGCCCGCGACCGCCGAACCGGTCGTGGATCGGTCCCACCCGCCAGCGGCTGACGGTGCCGCACAGGCCGAGTACGAGCAGCGCGATGGTGGCGAGCGAGCCGTCCGGGCGGGCGATCGGCAGGAAGGTCAGCAGGCCGCCGCCGGAGAGCATCACGACCAGGAGCACGACGGCCGGTCCACTCGCGGAGCGTACGGCCGGTCCGGCGGCGGACCTGGTTTGCGGGGAATCGTCGGTCCGGCGGCGGAGCCGCAGCACGAACGGGATCGCCAGCAGCGGCGCGGCGGCCAGTACGGCGACCCAGCCGAACCGGCCGGACGACGTGAGCGCGGCGCCGGCCGGAATCGCGATCAGGTTGGGTACCGCGATGCACAACCCGTACACGCCGATCGCCTCACCGCGTCGATCGGCCGGTGCCACCGACGTACTGAGCAGGGCGCCGATCACGGTCAGGATCGCGAAGCCCACGCCGCGTACGGCCGAGACCGCGGCCAGCCAGCCGAGGCTGTCGCTGAGCAGGTAGAGGGGCGCGGGGGCGCCGAGCGCGATCAGGCCGATCACGAGCAGGACCGGCGTACCCAGGCGGCGTTCGAGCCACGGCACGACCGCCTGGACGGCGACCGTGCAGCCGAGCATCACGGCGGTCACCGCGCCCGCCGATCCGGCGCCGGTGCCGCCGCGGACCGCGTACGACGGCAGCGACGCGAGGGTCAGGAAGAAGCTCGAGAAGCCGAGCGTGGTCAGGACGGCCAGCTGGCGGACGGCGGGCAGCCGCCACAGGCTGGTGCGAACCGGTACGGCCGCGGAGTTGGTCATGGATGCAACCTCGAACAGTTCCTCCCGGCCCGCGCTTCCGAACCCACGCCCCGGCCGGGGGCGGCGCGCCCTCGCGAAGGCGAAGGAACCGCGCCGAACAGCAGCCATTATGCGCGACCGAAGCCGTTTGAGGGAGTGATCCGCGATGCGTGAGGTACTGAACCGGCTGCTGGAGTGGTGGAACGCCGACCAGCCGGTGGCGATGGCAACGGTCGTGGCGACGTTCAAGTCCGCGCCGCGGCTGCCGGGCGCGGCCATGCTCGTGGGGCCGGACGGCGAGGCCGTCGGCAGTGTGTCCGGCGGGTGCGTCGAGGGGGCGGTGTATCAGCTCGGTGAGGAGGTCGTCGCTTCGGGTGAACCCGTGCTGCAGCGGTACGGCGTGAGTGACGAGTCGGCGTTCGCGGTCGGGCTGACGTGCGGCGGCATCCTGGACGTGTTCGTGGAGCGCGTGGACCGTTCCTCGTACCCGGAACTGGGTGAGATCGCGGCCGATATCGAGGCTCAGCGGCCGGTCGCGGTGGCGACCGTGGTGGCGCATCCGGATCCGGCGCGGGTCGGTCGCCGGATCGTCGTACGCCCGGAAGGCGCCGCGATCACCGGGACGCTCGGCTCGGACCGGATGGATGACGCGGTCGTGGATGACGTACGCGGGTTGCTGGCGAACGGGCGGTCGGAGACGCTCGAGTACGGTCCGGACGGGCAGCGGCGTGGTGCCGGCATGCGGGTGTTCGTGTCGTCGTACGCGCCGGTGCCGCGGATGCTGGTCTTCGGCGCGATCGACTTCGCTGCCGCGGTGGCCCGGGTCGGGTCGTTCCTTGGTTACCGGGTGACGGTCTGTGATGCCCGCGGTGTGTTCGCGACCGCGACCAGGTTCCCGTCGGCGGATGAGGTCGTCGTGGACTGGCCGCATCGCTACCTCGCGGCCGAGTCAGCCGCCGGCCGGATCGACGGGCGGACGGCGATCTGCGTACTCACTCATGACCCGAAGTTCGACGTACCACTGCTGGAGGTCGCGCTCCGGCTGCCCGAGGTCGCGTACGTCGGCGCGATGGGCTCCCGGCGTACGCACGACGACCGCCTGAAACGCCTCCAGGAAGCCGGACTGACCGACGAGGAGCTGACCCGCCTCTCCAGCCCGATCGGCCTCGACCTGGGCGCCCGCACCCCCGAAGAAACCGCCATCAGCATCGCCGCCGAAATAATAGCCACCACCTGGGGCGGCGCCGGCCGCCCCCTCTCCACCCTCGACGGCCCCATCCACCACCAAACCAACTTTCCTCAGCTCTAGTGCGTCTTGTGTGGTTGTAGAGGCGCTGCTGGGACGAGCTTGGGGGTTCGGAGATGTGGACGAAGATCAGGTTGCCGATTGTGCTCGCGCTCGGCGCCGCGGTGGCGATCTGGAGTCTGCATGCGGCCGTTTCCGGCGGTGGCGCGAAGGCCAGCGCGGCCCAGGCGCCGCGGACCGCTTCGGCCAGCCCGTCGGCGGCCTCGTCCGGCCAGCCCAGTGCGTCCGGTAAGCCCAGTGCGTCCGGTAAGCCCAGTGCGTCGGGTAAGCCCAGCGCGACGGTGAGTACGCCGGCCAGCACGAAGTCCGTCGAGCAAGCGAAGGGGAAGGTCGTGTACCTGACCTTCGACGACGGGCCGGACCCGCGCTGGACGCCGGAAGTGCTTGCGGTGCTGGCGAAACACAACGCGCACGGGACGTTCTTCATGCTCGCGGAACACGCGGACGCGCATCCGGACCTGGTCGACGAGGTGCGTACGGCCGGTAACGCGATCGGGAATCACTCGGTCTCGCACCCGCAGCTGACCAAGCTGTCGCCGGCGCGGTTGCACGAGCAGGTCGCGAACGGGATTCAGTCGAAGTGCTTCCGGCCGCCGTACGGCGCGACCAACCCGCGGGTGAAGGCGGAGATCAAGCGGGACGGCATGCAGCAGGTGCTGTGGGACGTGGACACCAACGACTGGAAGCGGCCGGGCGCGACGACGATCGCCAACCGGGTGGTGGCCGGTGCGCGGCCGGGCGCGATCATCCTGATGCACGACGGCGGCGGCAACCGGTCGCAGACGGTCGCGGGGCTGGACCAGGCGCTGACCAAGCTGTCGGCACGCGGATACGGGTTCGCGACCCTGTCCTGCTGAAGCGGTCAGGAATCGAGAAGCGGCGGCCGCCGCGACTGCCTAACTTGAAGACATGACAACTCTTGACAGCGTGGTTCTGGAAGTAGCGGACAAGGCAGCGGCGGAGCGGTTCCTGTCAGCTGCCCTCGGGCTGGCGGAGCAGGTTCGGGTACGGGAGTCCGGCGCGGAGGCGTCCGGTTTCCGGGGATTCACCTTGTCGCTGACGGTGGGTCAGCCGAGTACGGTGACCAGCCTGTTCGAGAGCGCGGTCGGTGCCGGCGCGACCGTGATCAAGCCGGTCACCAAGTCGTTCTGGGGCTACGGCGGCACGCTGCAGGCGCCCGACGGCACGATCTGGAAGATCGCCACCTCGGAGAAGAAGGACACCGGACCGGCGACGCGGGCGATCGACTCGGTCGTGCTGCTGCTCGGCTGCACGGATGTTGCCGTGAGCAAGAAGTTTTACGTCGAGCACGGGCTGACGGTAGCGAAGAGCTTCGGGCGCAAGTACGTCGAGTTCGACAGCACCGGTCCGGTGAAGCTGGCGCTGTACGGGCGGAAGGCGCTGGCCAAGGACGCCGGCGTACCGGCCGACGGGAGCGGTTCGCACCGGATCGCGCTCAGCGCGGACGGCGGAAACTTCACCGACCCGGACGGTTTCCGCTGGGAGCCCGTGTCATCATCGATTGATGGAGATCTTGCGAGTCGATGAGCTGGCGGCGAGTCACCTGGAGTCGGCGGCGGCCAGCGAGAGCGGCCGCAGCGCGACGACCGTGTACGGCAGATCCGGCGCGCGACTGCGGCAGACGCTGATCGCCCTGGACGCCGGCCGCACGCTGGGCGAGCACCAGAGTCCGGGCGACGCGTCGCTGTTGTGCCTCCGCGGCGAGGTGGTGCTCCGAACCGCCGACGCGGAGGCCGAGCTGCACGCCGGCGACCTGGTCGCGGTCCCACCTCAACGCCACGACGTCCACGCCCGCACCGCGGCCGTCATCCTGCTCTCGGTTGCGCTGCACTAGCCGGCACATCTCGTCCCCGGGCATGACAAACGCCAGTCGGCCTCGAGGCTCTGTTCAGCCTCAAAGCACGACTGGCGTCAGCAGTTGAAGGGCGTCAGCCTGCCAGGGCCAGCGAAACGGTCGCCTTGTTGAGTACGGTGCCGAGCAGCTTCGCGTCGCGGGTCGAACCGGCCGTGGAGATCTCGGTGTCGGCGGTCGTGGTGCCGGCCACGCCGACGTACCGGGTCGCGACCCAGCGGGTGTCCTTGCCGCTGCGGTAGGTGTAGACGACGGTGCTGACGCGCATCGGGCCTTGCCCGGTGGTGGACTTCATCGTCACCGTCGACGTACCGACGAGGTGCAGTCCGCGGGTGCCCTTCTTCAGCGCGGCGATCTTCCGGTTCAGCGCGGTCACGGTGCTGAGGTTCGGGTTGTACGAGGTGTTGAACCGGATCATCCGGTTGTGCGTGGTGTCGTCGAAACGCTGCTGCCACGGACCGAGTACGACCGATCGCCAAGTCGACGGCAGCACCGCGCTCGCGTGGTAGCCCTCGCTGGAGTGGTTGAAGTAGCGCGTCTTGTACGTCACCGAAGAGCTGCTCACGCTGTTGCTTGAGGCAACCGCCGCCTGACTCGGTACGGCACCGCCGACCATCAGCGCGCCCGCGCCGGCCAGTGCTGCCATCCCGGTGATCATTCCGAACCGCTTCATGCCGTGTTTCCCCCTTGATCGGTGTACCGCTCCGGTTGAGCGGCACACACCCTGAGACAGCCTGGCCCGGGGAAAGGTTGATTACGGATTCGTGTAGATGGGCGAGTGGTTGACCACCTACCGCGAGGACTTACATACTGCTGGCACCGCCGTCGGCGGGCTGTGGGGGCAGTTGTTGTGGGGACAATTCTCATGGGGATGGGGGGCTTGCCGTGCATGCCTGGAAGTTGCTTCGTGCTGCATTGATCACGGGAATCGCCGGCGCGTCGCTGGCCGTACCGGTGGCGGCGTCGGCGGACGATCCGCCGAGTACCACGGTGCAGGTCAGTCAGACGACCTTGAGTCCGGGGGAGACGTTCACGGTCACGCAGACCGTGACGAACATCGCGGATTTCACCTTCGAGGGCGCCAAGGCGGCGCTGTACGCGAAGGATCAGACGCTGACCGACTGGCTGGACCTGGTCAGCTGTACGGGCGCGAACTGTTTTGTTGCCGAGGGAGCGCATTTCCGCGCGTCGTTCGGTGACGTGCCGGCCGGGGAGAGCCGGACGGTGGTGTGGACCCTGCGGGTGAAGGACAACCCGAAGCCGGAGCCGTTCATCCTGCGGCACCAGTTCCTGGCCGACAACTACGCGTTCGAGATCCTCTCCGGGCCGACGATCACGATCACCCCGGTCACGCCGCCCGCGGCCGACCTCGCGGTATCGATGACGGCCGCTGTCCGGAGCACGGTCACGGCGCGGATCACGTACACGATCACCGTACAGAACAACGGCCCGGCCGACGCGACCGGGATCCGGGTGGTCGGCGCGTACCCGGCCGGCCTGACCTACGCGGGCACGACGTGTACCCGGGTGGGGACGTCCAGGTCGGTGAACTGTGACATCGCGTCGCTGGCGAGTGGTGCGAGTACGACCCGGACGATCACTGCCGACACCGGTCTGCTCACGGTGGGTGCGCTGACGGGTACGGCGCAACGGACGGCGAGTTCACCGAGTGACCCGGTGGCAACGAACGACAAGGCGAGCCGGACCTGTACCGCGCTCACCGGGCTGATCGTGCGGTGCTGACCACAGGCTGACTAGCAGCGAAGTAGCAAGACGGCCGGCGGCCGCGGGTTCTCGAGTCCCGCGGTCGCTGGTTCCTTTGGCGGAGCCAAAAAATCGGTACAGGTGTGGGCTGTGTCTTGCGCCAAGTGGCAGCCTCGGTTTACCGTCCGGGTTAACGTTTAAGTGAGTGTTAGTGAGCACTTCTTCGAAACTTGGAGCAGCTATGATCAGTCGGCGGCGGTTTCTGCAGGTAACCGGTGCGGCGGTAGCGGGTTCGACCCTCGCGGCCTGTGGTGACGGCGGTGCGTCGAGCGGAGGCGCGAAGGCATCCAGCGAACTCAAGCTGCCGACGTACAAGGCGTTCGAGGGCTTGCGCCCGGATCTGCCCGGGGCCGAGTCCGGTCTGGAGCCCGGCTTCCTGAAGTTCCCGGCGGACGCGGTCGCCAGCGTCAAGGCGCCCCCGCTGAAGAACGCGGTCACCGCGCTGACGGAGACGTTCGCGACGCCGCCGCCACCGATGGGCAGCAACCCGATGTGGCAGTCACTGAACCAGGCGCTCGGCGCCGAGCTGCGGCTGACCATCGGCACCGACCCGGGCTACCCGGAGAAGTTCGCCACGCTGCTCGCCAGCGACTCGCTGCCGGACCTGATGTGGCTGCCGCCGAACCAGGGCATCCCGAACATCGGGCCGATGCTGGAGGCGAAGTTCCAGGACCTGACCACGTACCTGTCCGGTGACGCGGTGCTGGAGTACCCGAACCTGGCCGCGCTGAAGCCGGCCTCGTGGCGGACCGCGGTGGTGAACGGGAAGATCTGGGGCGCGCCGATCCCGTCCACGCCGTTCGGCCAGGTGATGATGGGCAACCCGAAGACCTGGGCGAAGGTCGGCGGCCTGCAGTGCAGGACCGCCGACGAGTTCTTTGCCAAGTGCAAGGAGCTCAGCAACGGTACGAACTACGCGCTCGAGCCGGCCATCATCAACATGCTGCACATGTTCGGCGAATGGTTCGGCGCGCCGAACACCTGGCGGGTCAACCAGGACCGGTCGCTCACCCACCTGTACGAGACCGACAACTACAAGGCCGCGGTCGAGTACGCCGCGAAGCTCTGGGCCGCGAAGGTCTTCTACCCGGACCTGAACCTGGCCGACGCCACCCCGAAGACCGTCAACGGCCAGATCGCCGCGCAGGTGGTGGTCGGTCCGCGTGGGACCGCCGACTTCCGCAACCTGGACCCGACGCTGTTCGTGGACACGATGATCCCGTTCGGTCACGACGGCAAGGCCAAGCCGGTGTACGACATGGGCTACGGCACCGTCGGGTTCACCCCGTTCAAGAAGGCGGACGAGGGCCGGATCCGCGAGCTGCTCGCGCTGATGGACTACCTGTCCGCGCCGTTCGGGACCAAGGAGTACCTGGTCAAGAACTTCGGCGTGCAGGGGCAGCAGTACCAGCTGGACGCGAACAAGAACCCGGTGCTGACCAAGGCGGGTACGCAGCAGGCGCCGGGTCTGGTCAGCGCGCTGCAGATCATGAACGCGCCGGAGAGCGTGATCTTCAACCCGGCCTTCCCGGACGACACGAAGAAGATCTACGCGACCGAGCAGGAGCTGCTGAAGTACGCGATGCGGAATCCGACCGCGGGCACGTACTCCGACACCAGCAGCAAGCTCGGCCCGAAGATCACCGCCGCGTTCCGGGACACCATCATCGACATCGTCACCGGCCGGCAGAAGCTGGACGCGTACGACGCCGCGCTGAAGCGGTGGAAGTCCGGTGGCGGTGACAAGATGCGCGACGAGTTCGCCGCCGTGCTGCCGTCGAGCGTTCCGGTCACCGGGTCCTGAGTGATGCTGAAACGAACCGCTTCGAAGAAGCAGGTGAGCAGCGGTCTGCCCCTCGCCGCCAAATGGCGGCGGGACTGGCAGATGGTGCTGCTGATGATCCCGGGCGTGCTGTTCCTGCTGGCGTTCTTCTACCTGCCGGTGCTCGGCAACGTGGTCGCGTTCCAGGACTTCCAGCCGTACCTCGGCATCATGCACAGCGAGTGGAACGGCTTCACGAACTTCATCAGCCTGTACGACAACCCGGACTTCTGGGATGCGCTACGGAACACGTTGCTGCTCGCCGGAGTTCAGCTGCTGCTGTTCTTCCCGGTACCGATCGGGCTGGCGCTGATCGTCGACTCGCTGGTCAGCAACCGGCTGCGCAGGTGGTTCCAGACGATCGCGTACCTGCCGCACTTCCTGTCCTGGGTGCTGGTGGTGACGCTGTTCCAGCAGTCCCTGGGCGGGGCAGGGTTCATCAACAACCTGCTCCGGCAGGCCGGGCTGGACCCGATCCCGTTCATGACCAACCCGGACACCTTCCCGCTGCTCGTGGTCGCGCAGCTGATCTGGAAGGACGCGGGCTGGGCGATGATCATCTTCCTGGCCGCGCTGACCACCGTGGACGTCTCGCTGTACGAGGCGGCCGCGGCGGACGGCGCCGGGCGCTGGCGGCGGATGTGGCACATCACCCTGCCGTCGCTGCGTACCGTCATCGTGCTGCTGCTGATCCTGCGGATCGGTGACATCCTCAGCGTCGGCTTCGAGCAGTTCATCCTGCAACGCGACTCGGTCGGACCGGGCGCGGCCGAAGTGCTCGACACGTTCACGTACTACGCCGGCGTGGTCGGCGGCGATTGGAGCAGTGGCGCCGCGGCCGGACTGGCCAAGGGTGTGGTCGGCGCGCTGTTGCTGTGGGGCGCGAACTCGCTCGCTCATCGGCTCGGTGAGCCGGGAATCTTCCAGAGGCGCTCATGAGACCCGTATGGAAAGAGAATCCGTCGCCGGGGTACCAGGCGATCAAGGCGGTGATCCTTGGTGGGTTCGCGCTGGTGATCGTGGTACCGATCCTGGTCGTGATCTCCACGTCGCTGGCCAGCGACAAGGACATCATCGACGCCGGTGGGTACGTACTGTGGCCGTCGCATCCGACCTTGAAGGCGTACCAGACGCTCTTCAGTGGTGGCCTGATGGGACGGGCGATCATGGTCAGCGTGTTCGTCACGCTGGTCGGTACGGCGATCGCGCTCGCGGTGACGATCGCCCTGGCGTACGCGACCTCGCGGCCCGTTCTGTTCGGGCGGCCGGTGTTGCTGATGGTGCTGTTCACGCTGTTGTTCGCGCCGGGCATCATCCCGATGTTCCTGGTGGTGAAGCAGCTCGGACTGCTGGACAGCCTGTGGTCGCTGATCCTGCCCGGGGCGCTGGGCGCGTTCAACTTCGTCGTGCTGCGGACGTTCTTCATGAACGTGCCGGGTGAGTTGCTGGAGAGCGCTCGGATCGACGGCGCGAGCGACTTCACCATCCTCCGGCAGATCATCATGCCGCTGTCGAAGGCGGTGATCGCGGTGGTCGGGCTGTTCTACGCGGTCGGGTTCTGGAACGCGTTCTTCAACGCGCTGCTGTACCTGAACGACACGTCCAAGTGGCCGGTCCAGGTGATCCTGCGGACGTACGTACTGCAGGGCAAGTCGCTGTCGGCGGACCAGCTCGGGGTGGAACCGCTGCCGCAACCGCAGTCCCTGCAGATGGCCGTCGTGGTCGTCGCGCTGGTGCCGATCGCGATGGTGTACCCGTTCCTGCAACGGCACTTCACCAAGGGCGTCATCACCGGCGCCGTCAAGGGCTAAGCCGTAAGCTCTGCTCATGTCCTCACCTTTGGCTGAGCGGCCGACGCTGCGGATGGTGGCGAAGGAAGCCGGGGTCTCGGTCGCGACCGTGTCGTACGTGCTGTCCGGACGGCATCGCAGTCACACCATCAAGGACTCCACCGCGGACCGGGTCCGGGAGGCTGCCTCCCGGCTCGGTTACCGGCGGAACGACGCGGCGCGCGCGATCCGTACCGGCAAGTCGGACCTGGTGCTGCTGTCGCTCAGCTATCTCGCCGACCCGTGGTCGCAGGCGGTCGCGGCCACGGTCAGTACGGCCGTGTCGCCGCTCGGCAAGACCGCGCTGATCGTCGCGGACGGCGACTGGCGTACGGTGCTGGCGAACCGGACGCCGGACGTGATCTTCATCGACAGCGTCAAGCCGGAGCCGGAACAGGTCGCCGAGCTGGAAGCGTTCGCGGCGCAGGGCGTGCAGATCGTGGCGTTCAGCGAAACCCTTGAACCGCAGGGTTTCGACGTGATCCGGTCCGGCGCCGAGCCGCGCTGCCATCTCGCCGTACAGCACCTGCTCGAACGGCACGAGCGGGTCGGCGCGCTGACCTCCCGCACCAACGGGTTCGCCCGCTTCGACGCGTACGTGAACACGCTCCGCGCCGCCGGCCGGCCGGTCCGGGCCGAGGACATCGAGATCTTCGAGCAGCATCCGGAGGGCGCGTACCGGGCGGCGATGGCGCTGCTGACCCGGCCGGATCGGCCGACCGCGATCTACTGCACGACGGACTTCGCCGCGATCGCCGCGGTCCGGGCGGCGCACCGGCTGCGGATCGACGTACCGCGGGAGCTGGCCGTCATCGGCGTCGGCAACACGCCGGAGGGGGAGCGGCTCGACCCGTCGTTGTCTACGGTCGGGCCGGTGGACTTCAACGACGCGCTGGCCGGCATCATCGTCGGCCGACTGACCGACCGTGAGGGCGCGCCGGGCGAAGTCTTCGATTTCCCATGGCAACTACTCGTCCGGGAGTCCTCTTGAGCCTGTACATATGCGACGCCTCCGGCGCCGCGGGTCATGGGGCTGTGACTCCCGGCCTTCCCTCGTCACTCCAGTCGCTTCGCTCCCTCCACTCCTCAGTCCAGGCCGGGAGGCCCCATGACCAGGCCGAATGTCGTACTCATCTGTGTCGACGAGTGGCGCGGTGATGCGATGTCGTGCGCCGGGCACCCGTACGTCGAGACGCCGCATCTCGACGAGCTGGCGCGGAACGGCGTGCGGTTCAGCCGCGGGTACTCGGCGACGCCTACCTGCGTACCGGCGCGGGTTGCCTTGTTCACCGGGCAGTCGCAGGAACGGCACGGGCGGGTCGGGTACACCGACGGAGTGCCGTTCGACGACGCGCATCCGGTGACCGTGCAGGGTGAGTTCCGGCGGGCCGGGTACCACACGCAGGCGATCGGGAAGATGCATGTCTGGCCGGAGCGGGCGCGGCTCGGGTTCGACGACGTCGTTCTGCACGACGGGTTTCTGCATCACGCCCGGCGGTCGCATCGGCAGCAGTTCGGGTTCTTCGACGACTATGTGCCGTGGTTGCGGCGGCAGCCTGGGGTTTCGCCGGATGCGGAGTATTTCGATCACGGGGTGAACTGCAATTCCGTGGTCGCGCGACCGTGGGACAAGGCCGAGGAACTGCATCCGACGTCCTGGATCGGGACCCAGACGATCGAATGGTTGTACCGGCGGGATCCGTCCCGGCCGTTCTTCTTGTTCCTGTCGTTCCATCGGCCGCACCCGCCGTACGATCCGCCGGCCTGGGCGTACGACCAGTACAACGCGCTGCCGGCGTACGAACGGGAGCTCGGGGACTGGGAAGGTGATTGGGACGAGTTCCGGCACGACGGGGACTATCAGGCGTCGATCGGCGATCTGCCGAACCGGGTCGTGCATCGGGCCCGGGCCGGGTACTACGGGCTGATGGCGCAGATCGACCTGCAGATCAACCGGATTCGCGAGGCGCTGGTCGACTTCGGGGTGTACGACGACACGATCATCGCGTTCACGTCCGATCATGGCGAGATGATGGGCGACCACCGGATGTTCCGGAAGTCGGTGCCGTACGAAGGGTCGGCGCGGGTGCCGTTCATCGTCGCGGATCGTCCTGCTGCCGGAGGTGCTTCGCGAGGCGAGGTGGTCGATCATGTCGTCGAACTGCGGGACCTGATGCCCACGTTGCTGGACCTGGCCGGGGTGCCGGTGCCTTCGTCGGTGGACGGGCAGTCGCTGGCGCCGTACCTGCGCGGCTCGGCCGATGGGCCGGTGCGGGAGTGGTTGCACGGCGAGCATCTGCATTTTGAGCAGTCTCTACAGTGGGTGACTGACGGGAAGATCAAGTACGTGTGGGGGTCGGCGCGTGGGGTTGAGCAACTGTTCGACCTCGACGCGGATCCGGGCGAGCTGCACAACCTGGTCTCCGCCCGGCCGGACCTCCGCGAGCTGTGGCGGTCGCGGTTGATCCAGGACCTGACCGGGCGCGAGGAAGGTTTCGTCGCGGACGGAGACTTGGTCACCGGGCGGCCGGTCACCGCGATCCTCGAACACACCAGGAGACGAATTGCAGACGCCACCAGGTGACGACTGGACCCTCGTCGAAGTCGGCGAGTCCGCCACGAAGGTCTACCGTCGCGGCAACCTGTTCGCCAAGTGCTGCGACCCGTCCGGAGTAGCCGACCTGGTCGCCGAACGAGACCGAACCAGCTGGCTGTCCGGCACCGGGTTGCCAGGAGCAACAGTCGTCGACTGGCTGGAATCCGCACCACCCGCGCCCGCGCCCGCGCTCGGGGAACCTGCGACGTCATCCTCGCGCGGAGCCCTCGCTACCACCGGTGGAGCGTGTTTGGTCACCTCGGCCGTGCCAGGTGTGCCGGGTGATGCCCTTCCACCGGCCTCTTACGAGCGTGCGATGGTGAGTCTTGGGCGGGTGTTTCGGGATCTGCACGCGTTGACCGGCTGCCCGTTCGAGCGGCCTCTGGATTCGATCGTCGCGACAGCGACCGACGTGGTCCGCCGGGGCGCGGTGAACCCGGACTTTCTGACCGACGAATGGCGCCTGCTCGAACCCAGCGAGCTGCTCGCCCAAGTAGTTGCTGAGCGCCCCTATATCGAGAGTCGTTCGGAACCGGTTGTCTGCCATGGCGACGCCTGTCTCCCGAACATCTTCTTCGACCCCGACACGCTCGAAGTCACGGGCTTGATCGACCTCGGCCGACTCGGCGTCGCCGACCGCTACGTCGACCTCGCCCTCACCACCATCCAGCTCCAGGACGAATGGTCAATCGACCCAGCGCCGTTCCTCGAGGCGTACGGCCTCCCCAGCCCCGACGACCGCCGCCTCCACTTCCACCGCCTCCTCGACCCCTTGACCTGGGGTTAACGCGCCGGTTCGAGGTCGTGGATCAGGGTGGTGGGCTTGCCGCCTATTGCGGCTGGGAGCAGGCTGCGTAGGCCTGGTGTTCGGAGGACCCGGAGTAACAACCGCCGGGCCACGAGTTCGGTGCGCGAGCCGGGGAGGAACCAGCGCGCCGCCGACCGTCCGGTCTTCTGTTTCTCTTCGACGACCGGACGCCACACCTGCTCGTACTCGCGGAGAGCGTCCTCGATTGTCGGTGCATTGGTGAGTTTGTCGGCAAGCACGTACGCCCCGGCGATGCCGAGCGAGGCGCCTTGCCCGGCAAGAAGTGACACCGCGCCGCACGCATCCCCCGTCAGTACGACCCGGCCGGAGCTCCACCGCGGCATCACGATCTGCGCGACCTGGTCGTAGTAGATGTTCTCGTCGCCGGGGCAGTGTGCGAGCGCTTCGGGTACGACCCAGCCGAGGCCCGCGTACGCCGACTTGATCGCCGCTTGCAGATCGGTAGGCATGGTCGGGTCGGGTGTCCGGTGCACGGCGAACGACGCCACCCGGCCGTCGCGCAACGCATAGAAGCCGAACTGGCTGCCGATCGTGTCGGTCATGCAGAACCGGCCGCCGACCGCGTCATGAATGCCGGGCGCGTCGAAGCTGTACGCGGCGGTGTGGAAACCGAGGAACCGCAGGTACGAGTCCTCGGGCCCGAACACCAGCCGGCGAACAGCGGAATGGATGCCGTCGGCACCGATCAACAGATCCGCCTCCAAGGCAGAGCCGTCCGCCAGTCCAACCCGCACCCCGTCCACCGGTCCGCCCCGCACGTCGTCGACCGGCGTGACCCTCGTCCCCTTCCTGCGGGGCGTGACTGTGGTGAGCGTCGCGCCGTACCGGAGGTCGACACCGGCGGGGAGATGCTCGCGCAGGAGCTGTTCGAGGTCCGGGCGCATCACGCTGGCCAGATCGCCCGACGCGAACTCGCTGATGCCGATCGCCCCACGGCGCCGGCCTTGTTCATCGACAAAGACGGCCTCGTCGACGTGGTACGCGACCTCCTCGAGCGCGGGCAGCAGGCCCATCGCGCGGATCGCGTCGTACCCGGGACCGAAGAAATCGATCATGTACCCCTGCGCGCGCGGCGCGGGGCTGCGTTCGAGAACGGTCACGTCGTGGCCGAGCGTGGACAACCGGTTCGCCAGCGCCAGCCCGGTGATCCCGGCACCGCAGATGATCGCGTGCATCTCACCTCACCAACCTTCGGAGAACGGTGGTCAGGGCAGGCGACTCCGGCACCAGACTTCGGTGCAGGAGCAGCCCGTCGATGGTCGCCGCGAGGACCGCGGCGGTCGCGGCCGGCTCGGCGACCTGATGGATCGTCAGCCAGTCGCTGACCCGGGCACGGAAGTCCGTGACCAGGGTGGCGATCCCCTCCCGGAGCTGTTCGTCGCGGGTCGCGGCCAAGTACGTCTCGGTGAACAGCAGCGACATCGGATCGCTGCCGTCGTACTGCTCGACCGACGCCAGCATCGCGTCGACACCGGCCGCCGGGGTGATCGCGGCGGTGAACAGCTCATCGGTCGCCGCGAGCACCTGATGCATCGCGCCGACGGCGGCCTCGGTCAGTACGTCCTGGATCGAGCTGAAGTGGTAGTGCACCACGCTCGGGGTCACGCCGGCGCGATCGGCCAGGACGCGCGTGCTGACGGCTGTCCAGCCGCGCTCCGGGATCAGCTCCGCCGCGGCGGCCAGCAACCGTTGCCGTACTTCCTGACCATGTTGTGCGGTCGGAGCCATTCGAAATCCTCCAGGGCGATCGTCCTGTACGATCGTCCTGATCGTACTCCGCGAGTAAACGGCCGAGCAACCCGGCCGGGGTTACTTGCGGCCGAACTTCCACCACTTCGGCTTGTTCATCTTGATCTCGTCCGGCGTCATCGGCGGCGGTACCGGCGGCCGCGACTCCTCGGTCAGGAAGTCGCCGGACTCGGTGTCGTACGGCGTGACGCCGAGCCGCCGGCTGATCTCCATCACGATCGGGATCGACCGCGGCCCGTCGTTCAGGTAGAAGGTGATGTCGCGGACCTCGACCCCCTTGCCGATCGTCATCTCGACGTCGTACTCGGGACTCCGCAACGTCAGCCAGGACGGGCGGCTGGTGTCCACCTCCGGCACTACTTCCCGTACCGTCGCCACCACGTCGGCCACCGTCCCGACCGAAGGCGCCTGGTAGTCGACCGGCATATCGTCGAGGCGCCGAACGCCCCCTGGCCCACGCACCGCATAGACAGCCCAGCTCATGGGGTCCAGCATGCCAGCCAACGGTGCCGGATCGGGTAGCCGGGCGGACGCGGTGCGTACGAGCGCGGTCGCGAAACGGTGTCAATAGCTGCAACCCGGTTTTCGGATGCCGGTCCAGGCCGTAATATCTGGCTCGGCCGGCACTGGGGGTGTACCGGCCTTTCTGGTGATGGGTGGGACCGGCGACCGACCGGTACTGGGGAGAAACGGGAAAGTCATGGCGGACAAGCCGGCACCCAAGCCTGGACACTTCCTTCCAGGAGGCGCAGGTCTTTCGGGAGACGCGGGTCTTCCTGGGGGCGAGCAGGGCCCGGCGGGGACGCGGCAGCCGGGCGGCACCGCCACCGGCGGGACTGGTGGTGGGTCGGCTCCGTTGCGGGCGCCGACGCCGCGGCTGGGTGGGGACGCGCCGGCGGCGCCGCCGCAGCTGACCGGGACCCGGATCGACTCCAAGCGGACGACGCTCTCCGGCAGCCGGCTCGGCCCGCCGCCGGACGGCGACCGGGCCGCGGCCGCGTACCGCGAGGTGTTCCACCCGGAGCCGATTCCCTTCGACCCGCGGAAGCGGTCCAAGGGCCTGATCGTGATGATGGTCGTCGCCGCGCTGCTGCTCGTCGGCGGCGGCGTCACCTTCGGCGTCAAGATGCTGTCGAACTACGACGGCTCGATCGCCGGCCCGCTGGGTACGCCGTCGGTCCGTTCCAGCGACGCGCCGAAGACCGACGAGCCGGCCACCAAGGCCACCCCGGACGCCGACATCGTGGCGAGGAACCCGTTGTACGCGGCCGGGAAGATGCCGGTGATGAAATGCCAGGAACCGGCGTTCCGGCCGACGTCAAAGGAGAATGTTCGCTCGTACTACCAGGCGCTGATCGCGTGCATGGACAAGGCCTGGCAGCCGATCGTTGTCAAGGCCGGGTTCGAGTTCCGCTCGCCGCGGCTGATCGTCTTCGACGAGGGCGAGGAGACGGCGTGCGGCGTACAGAAGGACCTCGCGCTGTACTGCCAGGACGAGGAAGGCGGCAGCGCGACGATGCCTTGGCAGAACGTGGTCGAGGACTACCCGAAGCACAAGGCGGCGGTCCGCGCGGAGATGGCGCAGTCGTTCGGTTTCGTGTACGGCGTCCATGTCCAGAATCTGGCCGGGATGGCGGCGGCGTCGGACAACCTCGGTGACACCGCGGCGAACAAGGCGGCCGAGCTGGAACAGGATCGGCGCGCGGCGCTGCAGGCGTACTGCCTGGGCGGAGTGTTCTTCGGCGCGGCCCGGGCCAGCTTCCCGCTCCAGGGCGAACTGCTGAACCAGTGGAACGGCCTGATCCAGCGCGGCGGCGACGAACACGCCAAGGACAAGGTCCGCGACCACGGTTCGAGCAAGAGCCTGGCGGCGTGGATCAACCAGGGTTTCACCACCACCAACCCAGCCGCCTGCAACACCTTCACCGCCGCCCCCACGAAAGTCAGCTGAACCACATGAAGTTGAGAAGGATGGGAGCAGCCGGTGTCTGAGGATGTCGCCGAGGACGGTTCACCAGCACCAGACCACTCCCTCGCCGACACCGGCGCCGACACCAGCGCCGACACCGGCGCCGACACCAGCGCCGACACCGGCGCCGACACCGGCGCCGACACCGGCGCTGGTGCCGGTGTTGGCGCCGGTGCTGGTGCTGGTGTCAGTGCCGGCGGTGCTGGGGTCGGCGGTGCTGGTGCTGGTGCTGGTGCTGATGTCGGTGCCGGCGGTGCCGGTGTTGGCGGTGGGTCGTCGTCTGCTGGGTCGCAGCCGCTTGTTCTGAGTGGTGGTCAAGCCGGTTCTCTCGGGCGGGCGCGTTCGGTTGCGGTGGAGGACTCGCCGGTCCGCCGCAAAGCGCGACCGCTCCCGACCGAACCCGGTACCACCAGCGAGTACACCGGTCCGCCGGTCGCGCCGCTGACGGATGCCCCGCAGACCCCGCTCACCGGCACCCGCCGCGCCGGCGGCGCCCGCCCAACCGGCTGGCACACCACAGCCGCCCGCAACGGCGCCCGCCCAACCGACCCGTCCGGGCGCACTGGCTGGCAGACCGGCCAGTCGCCGTCCAGCACCTGGTCGGCCGACCCGTCCCGATCCGCCGCCTGGCCCACCGACCGCGCCCGCGCCGGCGCCCAGTACAGCTCCACACCACCACCGGTGAAACCCCCACGCCACCACTCCCGCAAGGTAGTCGGCGCCCTCACCGCCCTGGTCCTGATCATGCTCACCGGCGCAACCTTCGCCGGCGTAAAACTCATCGACTCCTACGGCAGCCGCGTCGACAACCCCCTCGCCCAGCCCTCCGTACGCAAATCCCAAGCCCCCATCCCCACCCTCCCCGACCCCACCGTCACCGTAACCGTCCCCGGCATCCCCGACCTGGTCCGCCTGCAGAAGAACAAGATCTACACCTCCGGCAAGGTCGCGTCGGTCAGCTGCCAGGAACCGGCGATCAAACCACAGTCCCAGTCCGAGATCCTGCGGTACTACAAGGCCCTCCTGCCTTGCCTGAACAACGCCTGGGCACCGGTGCTGAAGAGGTCCGGCTATCCGTTCCGGGCGCCGAAGGTGGTTCTGCAGACGAACCAGTCCACTTCGTCCAGCTGTACCGGTGAACTCAACGTCGCGTTCTACTGTCCGGCCGACGAGAGCATCTACGTCAGCTGGAAGAAGGACCTGAAGTACTACAAGGACGAGCCGACCGCCGCGCGGGTGTGGATGATCGACACGATGGCGCACGAGTACGCCCACCACGTACAGAACCTGACCGAGATGCTCACCGCCGCCGACTCCCGCGCCGGATGGGCGAAGACGAAGGCGGAGGAGCTGGAGTGGAGCCGCCGGTTGGAGCTCCAGGCCGGTTGCTTCGGTGCCGCCTTCCTCGGCGCCAACAAGAAGGCGCTCGGCCTGACCGGGCGGAAACTGGATCTCTGGGAGTGGGAGGTGCAGCACAGCGGCGACGAGTACAACCCGAAGAAGGTGCGCGACCACGGTTCCCGGAAGAACCACTGGGTCTGGGCCGAACCTGCCTTCAACACCACCAACCCCGGCTCCTGCAACACGTTCACCGCGTCGGCCGAACGGGTCAGTTGAGGTGATCGCTGCGCAGGTGCGTGGCGTGCTGGTGCTTGCCGGTGTGGTGGCGATGCTGGGTGTCAGTGGATGTACGCGGTCGGGCCTGGATTCGGGTCCGTCGACCACGCCGACGTCCGTGCCTACGTACGCGCCGCCGCTTGAGCCGTCTGGGCGGACCGTTCGGCGTCCGGAGCCGATCAAGGACGAGTTCCTGCTGCACAACCCCCTCTACCGGGCCGGCCGAATCGCCGCTGTCACCTGCTCTCTGCCGACAGCGAAGCTGGTGGATCAGCGAACCATGATCCGGTATGCCACCGCCTTCGTCGCCTGTCTGGACAGAGCCTGGGCGCCGGTGATCAGCCGGGCGGGCTTCGATTTCGTACCACCGGGCGCGGTGCACTCGTCCCCGACCGGCAGCAAAACCGCCTGCGGGGTGATGGAGGAGGGAACCTTCGGCGTCTACTGCGACGACGATCGCGGCATCTACTTCAACTGGCCGGAGTATGTGGTCAAGGAGTCGTACCGTCAGGAGGCCGGCCGAGCGTCCGTGCAGTACCTGATCGCGCACGAGTACGGCCACCACGTGCAGTGGCTGACCGGGATCTCGGATGACTATGCCGTTCGGTACGGGGTAGTGCCGGAGGCGGCGCGGCAGACCGAGGTGAACCGGAGCGAGATGCAGGCGCACTGCTTCGCGGCGGCGTTCTTCGGTGCGAACCGGGCGTCGTTGCGGATTCGTGGGGAGCGGCTGGATCACTACGGGCACGGCGGCTATGACAGGTCGGATCCCGAGCTGAGCAACTTCGATCGGTGGTTGCGGCAGGCGTTCCGGGCGGCCGGGCCGGGTGGGTGCAGGACCTGGGCGGCGCCGGCCAAGAGTGTTACCGGAGCTTGAGTTTGAAGCCTTCGTGGGTGTTTTCGAAGCCCAGGTTGGTGTAGAAGCGGTGGGCTTCGGTGCGGGTCTTGTCCGAGGTGAGTTGGACCAGGGTGCAGCCGCGGGTGCGGGACTCGTCGATCGCCCAGCGGATCAGGGTGCTGCCGAGGCCTTCGCCGCGGGCGGTGGCGGCGACGCGGACCGCTTCGATCAGGCCGCGGGACGAACCGCGGCGGGACAGGCCGGGGATGATCGTCAGCTGGAGCGTACCGACCAACTCGTCGTTGCGTTCGGCAACTACCAGCAGCTGGTTCGGGTCGGCGTCGATGCGGTCGAACGCCTGCAGGTACGGGGCCAGGTCGTCGGTCGACTCACGGGTGGCGCCGAGCTGGTCGTCGGCGATCATCGCGACGATCCCGGCCACGTCGCCGGCGGTGGCGCGGCGGATGTCCAGATTGTTCACGGGGCAAGCATCGCAAATCGCTGAATCGGTTCAGCGGGCGGGGTAATCAGCTATCCAGGGGAACGGTGATTGCCTTACGCAAACACCTTTCGTAGTCCGCCTCGCCGTCACCGGCTGTTTGCCTCCGGCATCGGAGGGTACGGGTCATACTGGACACCACTGCATCCGCCCGTGTGCCGGGGTCGTGTGCAGTCCTGCGCGGCAGCGGATGCGGGCCCAGTCCGGAAAGGTCATCCGATGACAGCGTTAGCTATCAACTTCACTCAACCCTTCGAAGATGCCTTCAGCAAACTTTTGTCGTTCATCCCGAATCTGCTGGGTGGACTGGTCATCCTGGTCATCGGCTACTTCGTCGCCAAGGTGCTCGGGAAACTCGTCGGCAAACTGCTCGGCCGGGTCGGATTCGACCAGTGGATGGAACGGGCCGGCGTCTCCGGCGTGCTGCAACGGTCGGGCACGGGGCTGACCGCGTCGGCGATGCTGGGCAAGGTCGTGTTCTGGTTCGTCTTCCTGATCAGCTTCACGATGTTCGCCTCCGCGCTCGGGGTGCCGGAGATCTCGACGTTCATGAGCGACATGCTGGCGTACATCCCGCGGATCTTCGCGGCGATCGTGATCGTCTGCCTGGCCGCGCTGTTCGCGAACTTCCTGGCCGCGATCATCCGCGGTGCCACCGGTAACGAGACACTGGCAAAGGTCGGCCGCTACGCGATCCTGGTGTACGCCGCCTTCGCCGCGCTGACCCAGCTCGGCGTCGCGGTTCAGCTGACCGGCAACACCTTGCTGATCGTGCTCGCCGGTGCCGCGCTCGCGCTCGGTCTCGCTTTCGGCCTCGGGGGTCGCGAGATGGCCGGCCGCGCGCTGAACAACGTGTTCTCCCGCGAAACGATGAACAAGCCGGCAACCGGCTCGAACGGAACGGGCTCGAACGGGACCGGTGCGAACGCCACTGGCTCGAACGGTACGGCCGCGTACCCGGCGCAGGGCGGCTACCAGGGGAACTACGAGGGCGGCTACCAGCAGCCGACCCAGCCCGAGCAGCACCCGGCACACAGCTCCGGTCAGTGGTCCAACGGCAGCCAGCAGAACGGCAACTGGCAACAGGGCCAGTAACCAGCACTACGTCTCTCCTCAAGACGGGCGGCAATCCCGATCGGGTTGCCGCCCGTCGCCTGTTGCTACTCCGCCTTGTCCGGCGTGCCGTCGGGGCCGGCGCGGCGGACGTCTTCGACCTTGGTCATGGCTTCGCGTAGGTCGGCCAGCCAGGTTTCGCTGTGCTGGGCGACGAGTTTTACGCACCAGCCGAGGGCGTCGCTGCGGGAGCGGGCTACGCCGGCGTCGACCAGGGTGTCCAGGACCTGGCGCTCGGGCTGGCGGAGGCGGGTCATCACCGGGGCGGAGAGGGAGGTGAAGACCGTGGTGGTCTCACCGCACTGGACTCCCCAGGCGACCTTTCGCCGGGCGGCGTGCTCGAGCTCGCGGGCGATGTCGATCCGGTGCTCGCGGGTGTCCTCGCGGAACTGCTTGATCCGGCCGGCCTCGGCCGCGGAGCGCTCGGCGGCGCTGACATCCTTGTCCTGCTTCGGTGCGGGGATCCGGCCGACGATCAGGATCTCGTCCCGGTCGATCGACAGCTCGGTCTCACCCTCGAACCAGTCGCCCGGCAACCGCCCGGTCAGCCAGCCCCGCACCTTTTCCTGCTCGGTCTTCGTACTCATGTAATCATGATTACACCGAAACGGAATCTACTCAAGTCGGTCAGTGGTACCGAACGGTGTACGCGGCGTGCGCATCGCCCTGCGACAGGCCGACGTTCGATACGCCGATCACCAGCGTGTGCCGGGTGACGTCGTTCCGATAGGTCACGTACGTGGTGCCGGCCGCGCCTTCGGAGCCGATCCGGGTCCAGTGCGCACTGTTGGTCGTCGGCACGCCGTGGAGCGTGCGGACAGCAGCCGGCGTCGCGTAGTACGCCGTCCACTTCGCATCACCGCGGCCCCAGGCCCGGACCAGGTTGTCGGACCACTGCACCGCGTTCCACGCCTTCGGCTCGTTGCTGAACCGGGCTGTGGACGCGGCGTGCCAGCCACCGGCTGACCGCAGTCCGACGTTCTGTACGCCGACTGTCAGGTTCCCGCCACGCGCATCGTCGTGGTACGTCACGTAGATCGTCCCGGCGGCGCCTTCAGTGGATACGCGACGCCAGTGGATGCCACCAGGTGAGGCCTGACCGAACAGCGCGCGTGACGTCGTCGCAGACGCGTAGCAGTTTGCCGCCGCGGTGTCACCGCTGCCCCATGCGCGTACGAGTCGGTCGGCGTACGCCACGGCTGACAGGTTCGTCACAGGTGCCATGCGGTTGCATGTGCTTGCAGTCGTGCTGGCATTGGCCGGCGCGGCGCCCGTGAGTACCAGCGGTCCGGTGACCGCGAGTGCCGTGGTAGCGCCGAGACCCATAATCTTTCGAATCATCATCGACCTCCCGAGTAAATGTGCTGCTACTCGTGGGACGCCACCTGGTCGGCGAGAGTTCGAGCTGAAACAGGGTCGCAACACAAAGACGGCCCGGTGTGTACCGGGCCGTCACTCGCGTCAGGCTGCTGGTGGAGGTGCGAACGCGGCTCGTAGCCGGGCCTGAGCTGTTGCGCCGGCAGCAGTGTGGTCCAGGCCAAGTAGCGCGGCACCTACTACAGGAGGTACATCCACCACCCGAGGCACTGCTTTTGGTGCGTACTCGGCCAGCAGGCGGGTGACACGATCCAGCAGAACGGCATGCCCTGCTGTCAGTACGCCACCGCCCAGAACCACGGTGACGCGCTCGCCGAGTAGGTCGAGGCGGTTGAGCGCACTGACTGCCATCGCAACGATCTCTTCGGCCTGATGCTGAACGATGCCCAGGGCAACGGCGTCACCAGCGGCCGCGACCTGGAAGAGTACCGGCGCGGCCTCCAGTTGCTGATCGGCTGACAGCTCACCGAAGTGCAGTGCCTCGATCACCGCGCTCAGCGACGGCTTCCCGTAGTGCAGGGGGAGTGCAGTGAGCAGTGCGGTCGCAGGGCCTCGTCCGTCCTCGGCACGGGACGCTGCCCAGAACGTCTCTTCAGCCAGTTGCGCACCGCCGCCCCAGTCACCGGTCAGCGTTCCTAGTGCAGTGAACCGAGCAGTCCGCCCGTCTGGCAGCATGCCGGAGCAGTTGATCCCCGCACCGCATACCACCGCGACACCACGCGGTTCGTCCACTCCGGACCGCAGTAGCGCGAACGTGTCGTTGGTGACGTACACAGACTCCGCCCAGCCGCGCCGCTCGAACACACCGGTCAGCTCCTCCACCTCAACCGGTAGGTCAGCGTTCGCCAGACAGGCGGAGAGCTGCTGCACCAGCGGCACGTCCCCGACCCGCAGTCCGGCCTGTGCGGCGGCTGCCTGTACCAGCGGCGCCAGTCCGGTCACTGCGGCCTCCGCACCGACCTTCTGTGGTTCGAACCCGCCCCCTCGTGCCGTACCAAGCACTGTGCCGTCCGCGGCGACCAGCGCGACGTCGGTCTTGCTGTTACCGGCGTCGAAGGCGAGCACGCCGCCCGGTACTAGCGCGCCCACGGCAGGTACGCCTTGTTGTGCGCCAGCAGCTTGTCCGTCAGCTCCTGCGCCAGAGAGATCTGACCGACCAGTGGATGCGCCAGCAGCGCTTGGAAAACACGCTCTGATCCACCCTTCACGGCAGCCTCCAACGCCAGGTCCTCGTACGCCGTCACATGTGTGACCAGCCCGGCGTACAGGGGCTCTAGCGGGGACACCGGCTCCGGTGTTGTGCCCTGTGCGTTGACCGTTGCCGGTACTTCAATGACAGCGTCATCGGGCAGGAACGGGAAGGCGCCGTTGTTGAGCGTGTTGACAACCTGTATGTCTCCGGTGTCGTTCAGCAGCGAGGATGCGAGTGCGGCGGCCGCCTCCGAGTAGTAGGCGCCGCCGCGCTGTTCGAGCAGAGCGGGCTTCTCGTCGAGCTGCGGATCGGCGTACATGTCCAGCAGCTCTTTCTCCAGTGCAGCGACCTCAGCAGCTCGTGAAGGCTTCGTGAGCAGCTCCCGCACCACCTCGTCGTGCTGGTAGTAGTAGCGCAGGTAGTACGACGGAACGACGCCTAGCTGCTGCACTACGCCAGACGGGATGTGCAGGTCGTCCGAGATCTCCGGCAGGTGCTCTTGCAGCAATTGCGGCAGCTTGTCCTCGCCGTTGACGCGGACGGCGCGCTCCCAGGTGAGGTGGTTCAGCCCGACGTGGTCGAGTGACACCTCCTCTGGCTGTACGCCCAGCATCGCTGCGAACCGTCGCTGGAAGCCGATCGCCACATTGCACAACCCCACTGCCTTGTGCCCGTGTGACAGCAGCGCCCGGGTCACGATGCCGACCGGGTTGGTGAAGTCGATGATCCAGGCGTTCGGATTGGTACGCCGCACTCGCTCAGCAATGTCCAGTACGACGGGCACTGTCCGCAGCGCTTTCGCGAGACCACCTGCGCCGGTCGTCTCCTGACCGACACAACCGCACTCCAGCGGCCAGGTCTCGTCCTCGTTGCGTGCTGCCTGTCCACCGACACGCAGCTGGAGCAGTACGGCATCCGCGCCGTCGATCCCCGCGTCCAGATCGGAGGTGGTGACCACCCGGCCCGCATGGCCTTGTTTGGCGAAGATCCGCCGCGCCAGTCCACCAACCAGCTCCAGCCGGTCAGGCGCTGGGTCGACCAGCACCAGCTCCGACACCGGCAACGTGTCCCGCAGCCGGGCGAACCCGTCGACCAGCTCGGGTGTGTACGTGGAGCCCCCACCGACGACCGTGAGTTTCATCCTTTGACCCCTGTAAGTGTGACGCCTTCGATGAAGGCCTTTTGCGCGAAGAAGAACAGGACGATGACCGGTGCCATCACCAGCAACGTGGCTGCCATGGTGAGGTTCCAGTTGGTGTGGTGCGCGCCCTTGAAGGACTCCAGGCCGTAGCTCAGCGTCCAGGCGGCCGGGTTCTCACTGGCGTAGATCTGCGGTCCGAAGTAGTCGTTCCAGCAGTAGAAGAACTGGAACAGCGCTACTGCCGCGATAGCCGGCTTGGCCATGGGCAGGATGATCCGGAGCAGCGCAGTGAAGTCACCGCACCCGTCCACCTTCGCGGCGTCCACGTAGTCCTTCGGAATCGTCAGTAGGAACTGACGGAGCAGGAACACTGAGAACGCGTCGGTGAACGCCATGGGGATGATCAGTGGCCACAGCGTCCCGGACAGGTGCAGTTGCTTCGCCCAGAACAGGTACATCGGCACGATCACCACCTGCGGCGGCAGCATCATCGTGGCGATCACCAGCATCAGTACGACGTTCCGGCCGCGAAAGCTGAACCGGGCGAGCGCGTACGCGACAGGGATGCTCGAAACCAACGTGAGCGCGGTGCCGAGTACGGCGTACATCAGAGTGTTCTTCCACCAGGTCAGGAAGCCCGGTGTCTCCCAGACCGTACGCAGGTTCTCCCAGTGCCAGCTGTCCGGCCACAGGTTGCGGGTGAGTGCTTGCTGGTCACTCATCAGCGCGGTGAGGAAGATGAACACAAAGGGGAGTACGAAGAACAGCGCCGCCGCGATAGCGAGTGCATGCACCCCAACCCACTGGAGGAAACGCGTACGGCGTGCAGTGCGGGCCGCCGAGGTCAACGGGACAGCGGAGGTGATAGCTGTCGCGGTCATGCCGTACTCCTCTCACTCATCGAACGCATCAGGAACCCGGTGAACACCATCGCCAGTACGAACAGCACGAGTGCGATCACGGACGCACCGCCGGTGTCGAACCGCTGGAAGCCCAGGTGGTACACCAGCTGCGGCAGTGTCAGCGTGGACTTCTCCGGGTACCCGGGCTCGAACTGCTGTCCCGAACTGCCGATCACGCCGCTGGCGACCTTCCCTGCCACCAGCGGCTGCGTGTAGTACTGCATCGTCTGGATGACACCGGTGACGACGGCGAACAGTACGATCGGCGAGATGTTCGGCAGAGTCACGAACCGGAACCGCTGCCAGGCACCTGCTCCGTCCAGCGAGGCCGCCTCGTACTGCTCCTGTGGTACGTCGAGCAGCGACGCCATGAAGATCACCATCAGGTCGCCGATGCCCCACAGCGCCAGCATCGTCAGCGCCGGCTTCGACCAGTTCGGGTCGTTGAACCAGCCTGGCTGTGGCAGTCCGATGCTGCCGAGGATGTTGTTTACCGGACCGGTGCCCGGGTTGAGCAGGAACGCGAACGCCATCGTCGCAGCCACCGGCGGGGCCAGGTACGGCAGGTAGAACGCGGTACGGAACAAGCCGGCGCCGGTCTTCACCTTGGTGATCAGCATGCCGATGCCAAGACCGAACAGCACCCGGAGCGTCACCATCACGACAACCAGCCACAGTGTGTTCCGTAGCGCCGGCCAGAAGAACGGGTAGTCGGTGAAGACGTACTGCCAGTTCTTCAGGCCGTTCCAGGTCGGCGGGGTGAAGCCGTCGTACTTCATGAAGCTGAAGTAGACGGTCGACACCAGCGGGTACAGGAAGAAGACGCTGACACCGATCAGCCACGGTGACAGGAAAGCGAGGTTGCGCAGCGTCTCCCGGCGGTGTTTCTGCCGGAGAGTCATTTCGCCTGCGCCAGGTCTTTGTCGATCTGCACGTCGGTCTTGGCCAGGCCGGCGGCCAGGTCGGTGACCTTGCCGGCCTCGTAGGCGTAACCGAAGTCCTGCAACGTCAACTGGTACGCCCCACCGTTCGGGCTGGCCGGTGTGGTGCTGCTCCGAGGGTGCTGGGCGATGCCGAGGAACGGCTTCAGGTCGGCAGTGAGCTTGGGGGACTTGAGTGCGTCCAGTGTGGACGGCACGTTGTGGATGGCGTTCGCGAAGCTGACCACGGCGTCGGTGTCGGTGGTCATGAACTTCACCAGCTCCCAGGCCGCGTTCTGCTTCTGGCTGGTACTGGCGATCCCGATCACCGTGCCGGACAGGTATCCCTTGCCGTAGCTGTCCGCCTGGTCATCCGGTACGGGGAACGGCGCGACGCCGATGTCGAACTTCACGCCCGCGTCGCGGGCCATGCCCAGCCGCCACTCGCCGTCCATCGTCATCGCGACCTGACCGGTGTGGAACGGGTTCTTCGCGCCGAACTCGTCACCGAAGGTCGCGCGGTACTTCTCCAGCTTCGCGAACCCACCGAGCTGATCGACCAGGCCCTTCTGCCACCTCAGCATGTTCGCGAACGCCGGGTCCTTGGCCAGATTGGACTTGCCGTCAGGCGTGAAGTACGTCGGATTCCACAGCGCCGCGAAGTGCGACGTGGTCGATTCGTACCCGTGGAAGTTCGGCATGAAGCCGAGTTGGGCGTACGTGTCGCCGTTGGGCTTGGTCAGCTTTTTGGCGACCAGGTCGAATTCGGACAACGTCTTCGGCGGCGCGGTGATTCCGGCGGCCTTGAACGCATCCTTGTTGTAGTACAGGCCGTACGCGTCGTTCAGCAGCGGCAAGGTGCAGCGTTTGCCCTGGAACCGCGTGTAGTCCTGCAGCGGCTTCGGGAACGTCTTGTCCAGCTCGATCCCGGATTTGTCCAGGAACGGTTTCAGGTCGCTGAAGACCTTCGACGCGCAGAACGTACCGACGTTGTCGGTGGTGAACGAGGACACCACGTCCGGGGCGTTCGTGCCGCCGGCCCGGAGTGCCTGCTTGATCTTGTCGTCGTTGATGTTCCCGACGACCTTGACGTGGATGTTCGGATGCTTGGCCTCGAAGGCCTTCACGTTGGCGGCGATCGCCGCGGTTTCGCTCGGGGCACTCCACCCGTGCCAGAAGGTGATGCTGACGTCTTTGGTGGCATCGTCGGTGGCCTGCGGCGCGTTCGAGGTACCGGTGCAGGCCGTCGCCAAGAGGGCGACCGCGGCGGTGCCGATGACGGCACGGGTCAGGGAGTGCATCCGTTCGTTCTCCTAGGTGATCGGTGGACCTGCGGTGTCGAAGACTTCGTCTCGGGTGGTGCTGAGGGCGGACTGCAGCGCTCCGGAGAGCACCGGGTCGGTGCTGATCGCGGTCATCAGCAACCGCGGCCGGGGGACGGCGAGGTCGGCGAGCTCGTCCTGGACCAGGCCGCGCAGGCGTTCACCGCCGGCGGTGATGACGCCACCGGCGAGCACGATCAGCTCCGGGTCGACGACCGCGACGATCGCGGCCAGACCGACCGCGAGCCGGTGCGCGAACTCGGCGAGGACGGCGTCGCCGGCGCCCTCGGTCTGCAGCGCGGCGACGATCGCGGCCTCCGGCGTACGCGCCTTCAGGCCGTGTTCACGGGCCAGTTCGAGGACCGGTTCCCCACCGGCGAGCTCCTGGAAACCGCCGGCGTTGTTGCGGCCGACGTCGCGGACCAGCGGCGTACCGGGCAGCGGCATGAAGGCGACCTCGCCCGCGCCACCGGTCGCACCACGGTGCAGCCGGCCGTTGACCACGATCGCGGCGCCGATGCCCTCCTCGCCCCAGAGCAGCACGAAGTTGTCGCTGCCGACGGCGTGCCCGACCCGCTGCTCGGCGATCGCGGCCAGGTTCACGTCGTTCTCGACCTCGAGCGGTACGGCGATCGCGGCCGCCAGTTCGTCGAGCAGATGCGGCGCGTGCCAGCCGGGCAGGTGGGTCGCGTACCGCAGCCGGCCGGTGGTCGGGTCGAACCCACCTGGCGTACCGATCGAGACCCGGCGCAGCCGTTCGCGGTCCAGGCCCGCGTCGCCGGCCGCGCCCTCGATCGCCTTCAGGACCCGGTCGACGGTGCCCTTGGCGCTGCGGCCCGGCGTGGCCAGCTCGTAGTGGCCGATCACGTTGCCGGTCAGGTCCGCGACGGCGGCCCGGATCCGGGTCGGCGTGACGTCCAGCCCGGCGACGTGCGCGATGCCGCCGTTGATCTCGTACAGCTGCGCGTTCGGGCCGGGCCGGCCCTCGGTGGTGCCGCTCGGGCGGACCAGGCCGGCCGCTTCCAGCCGGGCCAGCAGCTGCGACGCGGTCGGCTTGGACAGGCCGGTCAGGTTGCCCAGCGTGGTGCGGGAGAGCGGGCCCTGGCTGAGCAGCAGGTCCAGGGCGGCGCGGTCGTTCATCGCGCGCAGCAGGCGCGGCGTTCCGGGTGTCGTTGCCATGGGCCAACCCTGCCTCCCTTCGCCGCTCGCGGGTACTCGCCGCGCGGATCACGCGAACTGTTAGGAAAGTTTCCTATTAACGCGAGACCGTACGGTGGACCGGCCCGGGTGTCAATCGGTTCGGCTGAGTTAGGGTTACCTAACTATGTCGACTGGGGAGCTGTTGAGGCGGGCCGTCCGGCGGCATCGGGGCCGGATGGTCGCCGGGGTGCTGATGCTCTCGCTGCACCAGGCGACCGAGGCGGCGGTCCCGGTGGCGATCGGCATCTTCGTGGACCGCGCCGTCGCGACCAGCCGGGTCCAGCCGTTGCTGTGGTGCGTACTGATGATGGTCGTCCTGTTCGCCGTGCTGTCGAACGCCTGGAAGGCCGGCGCGCGACAGGTGGTGTGGGCGATCGAGTACGAGACGCATCTGCTCCGGCTGGAGATCGCACAACGCGTACTCGACCCGCGTGGTCATCGGACCGGGCTCCGGTCGGGTGAGTTGTTGTCGATCGCGACATCCGATGCGGAGAAGGCCGCGCTGGTGATGCGGGGTGTGTCGATCGGAGCAGCCGCGTGTACGGCGCTGGTCGTGTCGTCGGTGTCCTTGCTGCTGGTCGACGTACCACTGGGGCTTGGGGTACTCATTGGCGTACCACTGCTGGTGCTGGGTATCCAGGCGCTGTCCCCGCTGTTGACCCGGCGTACGTCGAGCCAGCAGCAGGCGGTCGCGCAGACGACTGCACTGGCGACCGATCTGGTGAGTGGACTGCGGACGCTGCGGGGTATCGGAGCGCAGCACAACGCGGCTGAGCGGTACCGGCGGTCCAGTCAGGCCACTCTGCGGGCCACACTGCGTGCTGCGTCGACCAACGGTCTGCAGGACGGTGTGACCACCGCGCTGAGCGGTTTGCTGCTGGCTGCGGTGGCTGGTGTGTCCGGTTGGTTCGCGTTGCACGGGCGGATCACGATCGGTGAGTTGATCACGGTGGTCGGCCTGGCGCAGTTCGTAGCCGAACCGGTGGCGACGCTTGGGTACGTCAGCCAGGTGATTGCAAGGTCGCGCGCTTCGGCGGAGCGACTCGCTGGGGTGCTTTCCGCGCCACCACTGATGGTTACCGGCACCGGTACGGCCGTTGACGCGGATCAGCCGCCACTTGCGCTGGAAGGGGTGTCGCACGGGACGCTGGCGTCGCTGAGTCTGGTTGTTCGGCCGGGGGAGTCGGTGGGCGTGCTTTGCTACGACCCGCGCGATGCGGATGTACTGCTGGCAGTCGTGGGTGGGCGCGCGCCTGAGCACACCGGATCGGTGCGGGTCGGTGGCGCGGTGCTCGAAGAGCTGGACGTCGAGCTGGTGCGGCGGACCGTACTGCTGGAGCGGCACGAGACGGACCTGTTCGAGGGGACGCTGCGCAGCAACTTACTGGTAGAGACTCCGGCTCTGGAACGGGTGATGGTGGCTGCCGGCGCTGCTGATCTGGTGGACGAACTGGACCGGCCGCTGGCTGACCGTGGTCAGTCGCTGTCTGGTGGGCAGCGGCAACGGCTCGGTCTGGCGCGTGCCTTGTTGGCTGAACCGCCGCTGCTAGTGCTGCATGATCCGAGCACGGCAGTGGACGCAGTGACTGAGGAACTGCTGGCGGAAGGGCTGGCCGCTGAGCGCGCTGGTCAGACCACGCTGGTACTGACGAGCAGCCCCGCCCTGCTGGGCAAGATGGATCGTGTGGTCGTGATCGCCGATGGCGCAGTGGTTGCTGAAGGCATCCACTCCGAACTGGCTGAGACCGATCCGGCGTACCAGGAGGCGGTACTGCGATGAATTTGCTTCCTGTTGCCGGTCCGCGCGCGACGTGGTCCGTACTGTGGCAAGAGCTGCGCAGGCAGCCGTGGCTGTCCTCGCTGGCGGCTCTGGTGATCACTGGAGCCAGTGCGGCCGGTCTGGTCGCGCCATGGGCGCTCGGTGCACTGGTGGATGCCATCGCGGGCGGTGGCGACAAGCACGCGATCGTACGCGTTGTGCTGATGATCGGACTGGCTGCACTGCTGTCCGGCGTCCTGACTGCACTTGGCGTGACACTGGCGGCGCGGGTCGGTGAGACCGTACTGGCGCGGATTCGGGAGCGTGTACTGGACCGGGTGCTGCGGTTGCCGGCACCGATGCTGGAGAAGGTGCGGACCGGTGACCTGCTCTCACGGGTCGGTGACGACGTGGCATCGGTCGCGTCCGCGCTGACCGAGGTGGGTCCGTCCGTGCTGGGGGCGGCGTTGACGATTGTGCTGACCGTGGGTGGCATGTTCGCGCTCGACTGGCGGCTCGGTCTGGCCGGGCTGCTCGCCGTACCGATGTACCTCCTCGCGTTGCACTGGTACCTGCGGCGATCGGCGCCGTACTACAAGCAGGAACGCATCGCGATGGGAGAACGGTCCGAAGCGATCATCGCGTCGCTGCGGGGCAGTGCGACCGTCCGCGCGTACCGGCTGGAGGGTCGGCAGCTGGGCAAGATCGACGCGACTTCCGGGGCCGCGCGGGACATCTCGATCGGTGTGTTCCGGCTGTTCAGCTCTTTCTCGGCGCGGATCAACCACGCCGAGTTCACCGGCCTGACAGCGATCCTGGTGACAGGGTTCTTCCTGGTCAGGGCGGACTCGGTCAGCATCGGCGCGGTGACGGCGGCCGCGTTGTACTTCCACCGGTTGTTCAACCCGGTCAACATCGTGCTGATGGAGTTCGACCAGATCCAGACTGCCGCCGCGGGCATGGCGCGGTTGGCGGGCGTACTGGAGATCGAACCGGAACCGTCGCCGGCGGTCCGTCTGGACCCGGCGGACTCGTCACTGGAGTTGCGGCAGATCAGTCACCGCTACGACGGACCAGAGGTCGTCAGTGACGTGTCACTGCGGCTGGAACCAGGAGAACGCGTCGCACTGGTCGGGGCGAGCGGTGCCGGGAAGACCACGCTGGCAGCGATCGCGGCAGGTGTACTCAGGCCGTCTGCCGGCGCCGTACGCCTTGGTGGAGTGCAACTGGAGGCACTGGCGGAGCGGCAGGTCGCTCTGCTCAGTCAGGAAGTGCATGTGTTCTCTGGACTGCTGGTCGATGACGTACGGCTCGCTCGCGCCGACGCTACCGATGCGGAGATCGAGGACGCGCTCGAGTGTGTTGGCGCACTGGCGTGGGTGCGGGCCTTGCCTGACGGTCTGGCGACAGTGGTGGGTGAGAGCGGTCATCAGCTGACCGGTGCGCAGGCACAGCAGCTCGCCTTCGCTCGACTGGTACTCGCGGACCCGCCTGTTGCCGTACTGGATGAGGCGACTGCTGAAGCGGGCAGTGCGGGTGCACGTGAGCTGGAGCGGGCAAGTGCGGCGGCTACGGCAGGGCGTACGACGCTGGTCGTCGCGCACCGACTGACACAAGCGGAGCAGGCGGACCGGGTTGTCGTGATGGACCACGGGCACGTGGTCGAGTCAGGTACCCACGCGGAGCTGCTCGCCAGCGGTGGGCGGTACGCGCAACTGTGGACGAGCTGGACGGGTACTGCTACGCCTGGTCAGCCAGCAGGGCGAACGACACCAGCCAGTGCGTCGACATGAAGTCCCCGCCGGTGACAGTCGGCAGTACTGCCGCGACCTGACGGTCTGCACCGGCCCGCAGTACGTCGGCCACGTCCGGCAGCGCCGGTGCGATCGTGCGGAGCTGCCAGGCGCGTGACAACGCCAGCCCGGCCAGATGCGCCAACTGACCATCGCCTGAGTCATCCGTCACCGGCACCTCCAGCAGGTGCAGATGCTGTTCCTTGCCCAAGCCAGGGAGAAAGGCAGTCAGCCAGCTGGCGAACGCTGTAGCGGGCAGTACGCGCCGCATCAGCTCAGCCTCTGACAGGGCTGGCGACAAGAAGTCTGTCCCAGATGGCTCGAAGCGGGTGTCGTACGCGGTGTCGCCGCCGTACCAGTCCAACGCCCGCGCCCGGACCGCCTCGACCACATCTGTCCGGCCCAGCTCGCCGTACGCCTCGTGGAGCAGTGCTAGTGCGAAGGCCGAGTTCAGGTGTGCGCCGTGACGTACTGGGTACGCCTGCTTCGGTAGCCACGCCATGACCAGGTCCGCGATCACCGCACCCAGCGGAGCAAGTGCTGCCGCCCAGTGGGTGTCGCGGGCAGCAGCGACGAGCATGGCGGCCCACGCCCAGCCGTACGGGCGCTCGTACCCAGGCCGCTCGCGCAGGTACGCAGCCTCGACAGCGATCGCCTCAGGCGTGAGCCGCTGGTTGAGTAGGTCGATCGAGCGCTGATCCGGCGCCAGCGTGAGCAGCCGGACCAGCGACCACTGCATGTGCGCACTGGAATGCCAGTCGTACGAGCCGTGGAAGGCAGGGTGCAGCCGCTCCGGAGTCACATCGACGTCGTCCGGACCCCGTGACGCATGCGCGCTGCCATACGGGTACCGCGTGTCCAGAACCTCACAGGCGATGCGCGCCCAGGCCGCGTACTCCATGACTCTCCTTAGAACGCGAAGAAGTACATCAGGACGATGTTGCAGCCCAGCAGCGGGACAGCGGTCGGGATCTGCGCCTTGATCGGGCCGTACTGGTCCTTCATCTGCAACAGAGCCGCTGGGACCAGATTGAAGTTGGCTGCCATCGGCGTACACAGCGTGCCGCAGAAGCCGGCCAGCATGCCGATCGCGAACACCACGGCCGGTGTGCCGTGGAACTGCTGCACCAGGAGCGGCCAACCTACCGCGGCCGTCATCACCGGGAACGCGGCGAACGCATTGCCCATGATGATGGTGAAGACGGCTATCCCGATGCAGTACAGCGCGACCGCCGCGATGAGCGAACCTTTGGGTACCAGGTGATCGGTGACTCGGCCCACCGCCTTGCCGACACCGGATGCGTTGAACAGCAGCCCCAGCGTGGCCAGCATCTGCGGCAGGATCGCGGTCCAGCCGATGTGCTCCAGCAGCCGCCGCCCTTCGTGCATAGGGATCGCAGGGGATTTCGGCCTGAGTAGCGTCATCCCGACGATCAGCGCGAGGATCGACGCGACGCCGAGGCCGATGATGGTCGCGGAACCGGACTGCAGGAGCAGGCTGCCGTCACCAAGCTTCACCTTGGCCAGCCAGGCGCCGAACAGCGCCGCGACCATCGGAATCACCAGCGCGGGCAGGAACAGCTTGTTGCCGAAGCGATCGGCCAGGTGTACGCGCTCGGCCGGCGTGGTCGTACGCTCCGCGCCCTTGCCCGGGAAACCCGATCCGGCCAGGACCGCGAGACCGATGACCGCGATGCCGAGCAGCCAGGACGGCGCCTGCTTGTTCACCACGAACGTGCCGTAGCCGAACGAGACTCCGAGGATGCCCCAGAACGCCGCGCTGCCGAGCCGCTTCGGGTTGCTGCGATCGTTCAGCACCTGCAGCGCGATCACGACGAAGAAGAGCCCGCACAGCCAGTAGAACCACTCGACCTTGATCATCGCGCGGTCTCCTTCTCGGCCTTGAGCTCGGCGGCCAGCTTGTCGAGCTTGCGGTCCAGCAGGAGCAGGCGGGTGCCGTGGATGAGCAGGGCGCAGATGCCGGTCGGGATCGCCCAGACCGCGATGTCGATGGCCTCCAGGTGCAGGCCGTAGGTGGCGTCGACGAAGCCGGTGATCAGCAGGATCGAACCGATCGCGACGAAGATGTCCTCGCCGAAGAACAGCCCGACCGTGTCGGCGCTGGCGGCGAACGCCTTGATCTTCTCCTGGACCTTCTCCGGCAGCTTGCCGTACCGGCGCTCCGCGGCGCCGGCGGCCATCGGGTGGATGAGTGGGCGGACCGCCTGCGCGGGACCGCCGATGCTGGTCAGGCCGAGGGCCGCGGTGCCTTGCCGGATCAGCAGGTACACGGCCAGCAGCCGGCCGGTGGTGACGACCGCCAGCTTGCTGATCAGCTTCCGGGCCTGATGCTGCAGGCCGTAGCGCTCGATCAGCCCGATCACGGGCAGCGTGACGATGAAGACGGTGACGGACCGGCTGCCGGCGAAGCCGTCACCGAAGGCGTTCAGGATCTTGACCGGCGACAACCCGCCGATCAGTCCGGCCACGATGCCGGCCGCCGTGACGACCAGCATCGAGTTGATCCGCAGTGCGAAGCCGACGACCACCACCGCGATGGCGAGCAGAACCCACATGGTTCCTCCCGGGGACGGAACGGTGTAGCTACGGGGAGAGATGTTCCGTTCACCATAAGGATTGTTCAACGATCCTGCAATGGATCATTAGAACAAGATCTACAGCCAGGCGGGAGTGGGAAGCGGAGGTATCTACAGTCAGGTGGGAGTGCGGAGAGGCGTGCGAGTTACCTAGGGGAGGCGCCAGTCGACCGGTGCGGCGCCCTGCTGCTCCAGGAGGGCGTTGACCCGGCTGAACGGGCGGGAGCCGAAGAAACCGCGGTCCGCGGACATCGGGCTCGGGTGGGCGCTCTCCACGTACGGAGTGCTGCCCAGCATCGGCTTGAGCGTCTGGGCGTCTCGGCCCCAGAGGATCGCGACCAGCGGACCGCCCCGCTCGACCAGCGCGCGGATGGCCTGCTCGGTGACGGACTCCCAGCCCTTGCCCCGGTGCGCACCGGACTTGCCCGGCTGCACGGTCAGTACTCGGTTGAGCATCAGTACGCCCTGGTCCGACCACGGCGTCAGGTCACCGTTCGACGGCGCGGGTACGCCGACGTCGGCCATCAGTTCGCGGTAGATGTTGGCCAGGCTGCGCGGGATCGGCCGTACGTCCGGGGCCACTGAGAAGCTGAGTCCCACCGGGTGTCCCGGCGTCGGGTACGGGTCTTGGCCGACCACCAACACCTTCACCTGGCCCAGCGGCCGCTGGAAGGCGCGCAGAACGTTCTCACCGGCCGGTAGGTACGAACGTCCGGCTGCGATCTCGCCACGGAGGAACTCGCCCATCCGCGCGACGGTCGTCTCAACCGGACTCAACGCCTCGGCCCAGTCCGGAGCCACCAACTCAGCCAAACCCTTAGCAGTCACCCGCCACAGCATGCCAGGCGACGGAGAGCAGCCGCGTACTGGCGTGCCGTGTACTGCTGCACCTGCCGGGTGAGCGGACCGCCCAGGCGGGTGTACCAAGTGGCGGCGCGGCTGTAGGCGCGGATGGTGAGGTGTACGCCGTCGGTGTCCCGGGTGACGACGAATGACTCCTCGCCGGATGCTGGGTGGCCTGGCAGCGTTCCGTACGCGAAGCCGATGCGGTCTGGTTCGTTGACTGTCCAGACGACGCGACAGGGCACTGGCAGGCCCAACCGGTTCAGCGGAGACAGCGTACGTAGCCGGTTGAACAGGAGGCCGGCGGTCATGCTGGCCAGTGCGTTGGTGCCGATGCGCGGCGGCGTGTCCGTCGCCCGCACCGGCAGCCCCGCGCCACGGTGCATGCGCCACTGCAGCAGCCCGTCACTGGCCAGCTGGAACACGTCGTCCCCAGCACCAAGCAGAACGCGATGCTTGAGCCGGTGGTAGCCCTGCGGCGTCTTGTTGTACCGAGTCGAACCTACGGCGTCGTAGTTGAACCGCAGGTCCGCCAGGTCTTCCAGCTTCATCGGACTCGCTAGCTGCTCTTGAGGCCGGAGGTGTTGTCGGCCTTGATCGCGTCGAAGATGGCCTTCGCCTTTGCGGTGTCCCACTTCACGGCTACGCCTCGGCCGTTGCTCAGGTGGTAGTTGTCGTTGCTGATCGGGACAGTCAGCGTGACTCCGCCGCTACCGGAGATCGCTCGCATGCCACGGGCGAACCGGATGAAGTCGAACAGGCTCATGTCCTTGTCGACGGTCAATGCGTCCACGCCCTTGGTAGCGACGCCGTAGTAGCGGAACGGGTTCAGGAAGGTGGACGGCGAGCTGGCCTTCTTGGCGATCGCGCCGACCATCTCCCGCTGCCGCTGCACCCGGCCGAAGTCGTTCTGGCCGTCCGCGTGCCGGGACCGTACGTACCCGAGGGCGTTGACGCCGTCGAGCTTCTGGCAGCCGGCCGGCAGGTTGATGTGCGCCAGCTTGTCGTTCATCGGCTTCGGCAGGCACATGTTGATCCCGCCGACGCTGTCGATCACCGACGCGAAGCCGCCGAAGCCGACCTCGACGTAGTGGTCGATCCGCAGGCCGGTGGTGTTCTCGATCGTCTGGATCAGCAGCGCCGGGCTCTTGTTGAACGCCGCGTTGATCTTCTGCCGGCCGGACACGCCGGGGATGTTCACCGCGCTGTCCCGCGGGATGCTGATCAGCACGGTCGGGCCGGACTTCGGTACGTGCATGAGCATGATCGAGTCGGTCCGGGCCGGTCCGGCGTCACCGCCGGTGTGCAGCCGGGCCCGCTCCGCGCGGCTGAGATTCTCGCGGGCGTCCGATCCGACCATCAGGTACGTCGTCCCCGGCGTCTCGGCCGGCCGGGTGCCGGTCGGCATCGCCTCGATCTTGTCGATCCGGCTCCACGCGTACAGCGGGACCGCGATCAGCATGAGGACGAACAGCAGGACGATCAGTCCGACGGTCCGGAGGAACCAGTTGCGCCGCTTCTTCGGCTTCCGCGCCGAAGGCCGTGGCGACCGGTCCGCGTATCGCGGGTCGATGGGCTGCGTTTCACTCATGCCACGACCGTATCGGTGCCGGACCCCGGACACGTCACCCCAGTGAATGGTTTTACACGTCCGAAAGTAGCCGCCGCCTCCCTCAAAGGGAGGAAATCGGCCCGGAGAGCGAACCAGATCGCCGGAACGCGACCGGCGAGATCCCAACCCTGGTGGCGAACAGGCGGCTGAAGTACGCCGGATCGTCGTACCCGACCCGCCGGGCGACCGCGGCGACGGACAGGTCCTCCTCAGCAAGCAGAACCTTTGCATAGCTGAGTCTGGTACTCAGGATCAGTTCCTGTGGAGTTGAGCCTGTGGTACGGCGTACCGCATCGCGGAGTTCGCGTACGGTCAGTCCGAGCGCACTGGCGTAGTCCTGAACGCTCATCGGCGTACATGCCAGGTCAGCGAGCTGCGCGGCCACTCCATCGCCCGTCGTTGTTCCAGCTTCACCGATGAGGTCGTAGAGAGCACCGGTGAGCTGTACGGGGTTGTGCTGGCCGCTGATGCGCAGTAGCCGAGTGAACGCACGGTCCAGTGGGCGTGGATCGCTGTACTGGCGGACTGGTTGGCTGACATCGAGTTGACCAAGTGCAGTGAGCGCATCGGTTGCTGAGCCACTGAACAGCGTCCACGCCTGTCGCCAGCGAGTGGCGGGGCGGTAGCCGTGTAGTACGCCGGGGAAGAGTGTCAGCAGTGCCGGCGCGCGTACTTCGTACGACTGGCGGTCGGGGCCGTGGAGTAGGTGGCCGTGGCCTTCCTTGAGCCAGACGAGTGCATGGCAGCCGAGGGCGCGTTCCGGGGCTGGTAGTGCACCATGTGTCTGTTCACCGGCGCCTAAGCAGAAGAGTCCAAGTTCACGCTCGAAGACCCCTGGAGTCAGGTAGATCGACCAGTTCGGCACGGTACAAGAGTCCAAGAAGTACGGCGCCGTGTCCATTCCGTTCGGTGGCGTACGCCGGTGTCATTGAGATGTGCTGACTTCGAATGGATACGTGCTCGACGAAGAACGGTTGGGCGTACTGCAGGTCGTACCGGAACCGGAGCGATCAGAACGCGACGTACTACGCGCGCGGCTGATGCGCGACGGGTACTTGTACCTGACCGGACTACTGGACGCTGCAGTGGTCGAACAGTTTCGCGAGTACTACTTCCGGCTGACGGGCGCTGCGACGGACCGGGCGTCGTACCGGAAGGTCCTGTTCGAGGAGATCGTGCCGGGGCCGGAGTACGCCGCCTTCTGCGCGCAGCCGGCTTTGAAGGACTGGTTCGAGTGGTTCCTGGGTGGTGAACCGTTCCTGCATCGGCGGAAGATCATCCGGCAGACAGCGCCCGGCGAGAACGGCATCGGTACGGCGACCCAGGCGCACTACGACCTGGTGTACCTGCGAGAGGGGAGCGACCAGGTGCTGTCGGCCTGGATTCCACTGGGTGACTGCCCGGTCAGTCGCGGCGGACTGGCGTACCTGGAGGGCAGCCACCACAGGGTGCTCGCGGACGAAGCCGCCGGTCGACTGAAACGGCCTGCGGCATCTATGACCGCTGACCTGCCCGCGCTGGCAACTGAGTATGACGCCAACTGGCTCGTCGCGAACTACGCGGCGGGAGACGTCGTCATCCACACGGCGCACACCATCCACGCCGCACTGGACAATGTGTCGACGGAGATGCGGCTGTCGACCGACATCCGCTACCAGCGTGCCGACGACGCCGTCGACGCCCGGTGGCAGCACCACTGGCATGACCGGGACGGACTCTGACGGGCACGCTTCTCGCAAACGACAATCATTTCGTTTAAGATGCCGCTCGGACCTTGAACCCGAGTCGGAGGAGTGCCGTGAACCGGAACGAACTGATCAGTGACGTGGCGGAGAAGGCGGGCATCCCGCGGAACCAGACCGAACGGGTGATCGACGCCCTCGGTGACGTCGTGACCGACGCGGTCCAGCGCGGCGAGAAGGTGTCGCTGACGGGTTTGCTCAGCATCGAGCGGGTGCTGCGGGCCCCGCGCACCGGTCGCAATCCGCAGACCGGTGAGCCGTTGTCCATTCCGGCCGGCTACTCGGTGCGGTTGTCGTGCGGGAGCCGGCTCAAGGCGGCGGCTCGCGGCAAGGTACCCCAGTCTTCCTGAGTAGTGCCGATGTGACGAGGTGCTGTGGATAAGTTCGGGCCCGGCCGTGGCGAACCGGGTATGTTCGCTGGCAGCAACTCGACACGGAGCAAGGGGTCAGGATGACAGCAGGAATCGACGGCGCGGAGGCGTCCGGCGCGGTGCGGCCGCAGGACGACCTGTACCGGTTCGTGAACGGGGCGTGGCTGGCGGAGCACGAGATTCCCGCGGACAAGGCGATCCACGGCGCGTTCCACGCGCTCTGGGACACCGCCGAGCAGGACGTCCGCGCGATCGTCGAGAAGACGGTCGCGGCCGGGCATCCGGCCGGCAGCGAGCCGCGGAAGATCGCCGACCTCTACACCAGCTTCATGGACACCGAGACGATCGAGCGGCTGGGCGCGGCCCCGATCGCCGATCAGCTCGCCCTGGTCCGGAGCGCCACCGACGGTTCCGCGCTGGCCGGCGTCCTCGGGCAGCTGGAGCTGCAGGGCGTGCCGGGCGTCTTCCACTACTGGGTCGACGCCGACGCGAAGAAGTCCGACGAGAACATCGTCCATCTGACCCAGGGCGGCCTCAGCCTGCCCGACGAGTCGTACTACCGCGAGGACAACTTCGCCGAGCTGCGGACGGCGTTCGTCGCGCATGTCGCGAAGATGCTGGAGCTGGCGGGTGCGGCCGATCCGGCCGGTGCCGCCGCGCGCGTCCTGGAGCTGGAGACCCGGCTCGCGAGCGCGCACTGGGACCGGGTCAAGGACCGTGACGTCCAACTGACCTACAACAAGCTCGACCGGGCCGGGCTCGAGGAGCTCACGCCCGGCCTGGAGTGGAAGACCTGGCTGGCCGGCGCGGGCGTACCGGAAAGCGCGTTCGCGCAGGTTGTCGTCCGCGAGCCGGACTTCCTGACCGCCGCCGCGGCCGCGCTGCGGGAGATCGAGCCGAGCCGGTGGCAGGAGTGGCTGACCTGGCGGGTCGTGCACAGCGCCGCGCCGCTGCTCAGCCAGGCCTTCGTCGACGAGAACTTCGCCTTCTACGGCAAGACCCTGACCGGCGCGCCGGAGCTGCGCGACCGGTGGAAGCGCGCGGTCGGCACGGTCGAGCAGGCGCTCGGCGAGGCCCTCGGCAAGCTGTATGTGGCCGAGCACTTCCCACCGGACGCCAAGGCCAGGATGGTCGACCTGGTGCAGAACCTGGTCGCTGCCTACCGGCAGCGGATCGAGGCGCTGGACTGGATGGGTCCGGACACCCGGCAGCGGGCGCTGGAGAAGCTCGGCACCTTCGTGCCCAAGATCGGGTACCCGGACGAGTGGAAGGACTACTCGGCGCTCGAGGTCGCCCCGGATGACCTGTTCGGCAACGTCCGCCGCTCGGTCGCGGTCGAGACCGAGCGCGACCTGGCGAAGCTCGGCAAGCCGGTCGACCGGAACGAATGGCGGATGACGCCGCAGACGGTGAACGCGTACTACAACCCGCGGATGAACGAGATCGTCTTCCCGGCCGGCATTCTGCAGCCGCCGTTCTTCGACCTGGTCGCCGACGACGCCACCAACTACGGCGCGATCGGCGCGGTGATCGGGCACGAGATCGGCCACGGCTTCGACGACCAGGGCTCCCGGTACGACGGGGACGGCAACCTGAACGACTGGTGGACCGACGACGACCGCGCCGCCTTCGAGCAGCGCACCGACAAGCTGGTCGCGCAGTACGACCTGCTGGAGCCGGCCGAAACCCCCGGGCAGAAGGTGAACGGCAAGCTCACCCTGGGCGAGAACATCGGCGACCTTGGCGGACTGTCGATCGCGCACGTCGCGTACCAGCTGGCCTTGAACGGCGCCGAGGACGAGACGATCGACGGGCGTACCGGCAGCGAACGGTTCTTTGCCGCCTGGGCGCACGCCTGGGCCACCAAGACCCGCCCGGAGGAAGCCGCTCGCCGGCTTACCATCGACCCGCACTCACCACCGGAGTTCCGGTGCAACGCGGTGGTGAAGAACATCGACGAGTTCCACACCACCTTCAGCACCACCGCCGATGACGCAATGTGGCTGGATCCGGCCGACCGGGTCCGCATCTGGTAGCTCTACCCCTGCGGTGCGGCCCGTCTGGGCTGCACCGCACCCGTCTGGGCTGCACCGCACCCGCCTGGGCTGCACCGCGCCGCACCTTCGCTGGTTGTACGACGCCGGCCCGGGGTTGCATCGCGCCGGGCCTACCCGGGCTGCACCGGGCCGCCCCGCCTCCGTTGCATTTCGGACGTTCGCCCCCGAAGTTGCCCGTTCACCTCGCGCATGCGGCCGGTGAACGCTCACGACGAGACGTTCACCCCTGAAATGGCCTGCGGACGAGCCGGCTGCCGGGTTGTTTCACCGCTGGCACGTTGTAGGACGCCACCAGCCAAACAACCCGCCATCCACCGCCCGAGGGCTGGGATCCACCGGCGGCCGGGCGGGTCCCCGCGCTTGTGCCGGCTACACCGCATCACCACGGTTGCTCCGCGCGGGGCGTCGACCGGCGCGGGGTGTGTACCCGCGTGGGGCGGGGACCGGCATCGGGTGTGTGCTCTCGTTGGGTGCAGCTCGCTCGTGCTGTTTGTGCGGAGCCGTACCTGCGCCGGTTGTGCCGTGTGCGGTGCGCTGGATGGGTGGGTGATGGGGATGTGGTCTCGCGCCGGGTTATGCAGGGGCGGCCGGCTTAAGTGGGGGCTAGGAAGCCATCCAGGTTTGGATGTCTTCGATGGTGCGCGGCATGGCTTCGGAGAGGTTCTCCGGGCCGGCTTCGGTGATCAGGATGTCGTCCTCGATCCGGATGCCGATGCCGCGAAGGTCCTCGGGGACGGTGAGGTCGTCGGACTGGAAGTACAGGCCGGGCTCGACGGTCAGGACGTAGCCGGGCTGGACGGTGCCCTGCCGGTAGGTTTCGTTGCGGGCCGAGGCGCAGTCGTGGACGTCCAGGCCGAGCATGTGGCTGACGCCGTGCAGCGTGTACCGCTGGTACAGGCGGCTCTCCGGGTCGAGTGCCTCCTCGGCGGACACCGGTAGCAGTTCCATCGCGTCCAGCCCGTGCACGATGACCTCCATCGCGGCCTCGTGGCCGGCGCGGAACGCCGCCCCGGGCTTGAGCGCCGCGATCCCGGCGTTCTGCGCGTCCAGGACCAGCTGGTACAGGTCGCGCTGGCGGGGCGTGAACTCACCGTTCACGGGCAGCGTACGGGTGATGTCGGCGGTGTACAGCTGCCGGTTCTCCACGCCCATGTCGAGCAGCATCAACGTGCCGTCGTCGACCGTGCCGTCGTTCTCGATCCAGTGCAGCGTGGTCGCGTGCGGTCCGGCCGCGGCGATCGACGTGTACCCGACGTCGTTCCCTTCGGCCCGGGCGCGGCGCCAGAACGTACCCTCGATCCAGCGTTCGCCGTACTTCCGGACCTGGTCCATTTCGGCGAGGACATCGGAGAAGCCGCGGTGGGTGATCGCGACCGCGTCCCGGAGCTGCTCGAGCTCGTATGCGTCCTTGACCAGCCGCAGCTCGGACAGGGCCGCCGCGAGCTCGTTGTCCTTCAGGTCATCGATCCGGGCGCCGGTCAGCAGCGACGCGATCGACTGGTCCTCGTCGCGCCGGACCCGGGTCGGTACGTCGCCCTTCAGCGCGTCGGCCAGCTGGTCGACGTGCCGGGTCTCGATGCCGAACTCCTTGGCGGTCTCGGTCAGCGACGGGCGGCGGCCGGCCCACAGCTCGCCGTACATCCGGTCGCGCCAGAACTCCTCGCCCTGGCTGCGGTCGGCGCGCGGGCGGAAGTACAGCACCGGGTCGTGGCCGGTGGTGCCGTTCGGCTCCAGGACGAGGACGGCGTCGGAGGTCTGGTTGCCGGTCAGCCACACGTAGTCGGTGTGCGGGCGGAAGACGTAGTCGGTGTCGTTGGACCGGACCTTGTAGGTGCCGGCCGGGATGACGAGGCGCTCGCCCGGGAACGCCTGCGACAACGCGTCCCGCCGCTTCGCCGCCCAGTCGGCGACGTCCGCCACGGCCAGGTCGTGCCGCTCGGAGTCGGCCCAGCCGGAGTTCATGAACGCCCGCAGCTTCGGACTCGGCTCGTTGTCATGCGAAGCCGTCTTGGGCACGGCATTCCCCGCCTCCCCACCGCCGGTCTCAACGGCAGCGTCGGCGGAAGCGGACGTGGAAGCAGCGGTGGCGTTCGCGGTGGTGTGCGCGGTGGTGTCGGTCATCCTTGACCAGTCCTCGTTTCAGCCCTAAGTGTCTCGCAAGCTACATCGCGTGCGAGACGCTGGTGTCCAGTTCGTCGCCGCGGCGCATATCCGTGTCGGGCAGTGCTTCGGCGGGGTCCGAGCCGATGCGGGTGATCGCATTGTGCTCGTCCACGAAGACTACGCTCGGTTCGAAGACCTTGGCCTCGGCCGGGTCGAACATCCCGTACGCGATCAGGATGACCAGATCGCCCGGGTGGATCAGGTGTGCCGCCGCGCCGTTGATGCCGACGACACCCGATCCACGCGGGCCTTCGATCAGGTACGTGGACAGCCGGTGACCGTTGGTGATGTCGACGATGTCCACCTTCTCACCGGGCAACAGATCGGCCGCCGCCATCAGTTCGGCGTCCAGCGTGCACGAACCGACGTAGTTCAGATCGGCCTGCGTCACCGTCGCCCGGTGCACCTTCGACTTCATCATTTGCCGCCACATGCGGGTCATCATCCGGCGGCAGTGCCAACTTTGTCAGTGGCCGTCATCACGGCCGCCGGAAACCAGCTCCGGCTCCCGCGGCACGCTCGGTTGCCGGGTACGCAACGAGTCGCCTTCCACGTCGACGCGCGGCAGGAGCCGGTCCAGCCACCGGGGCAGGTACCAGGCGCGCCGGCCGAGCAGTGCCATCACCGCCGGTACGAGCGTCATCCGGACCACGAACGCGTCGATCAGGACCGCCAGCGCGAGCCCGAAGCCCATCTCCCGGATCAGCGCCTGGTCGGACAGGATGAACCCGGAGAACACCGCCGTCATGATCACCGCCGCCGCGGTCACCACCCGGGCGCCATGCGCGAACCCGTCGACCACCGCGGCCTGCGGTTCCGCGCCGTGGACGTGTTCCTCGCGCATCCGGGTGACGAGGAAGATCTGGTAGTCCATCGCCAGCCCGAACACGACGCCGATCAGGAAGATCGGCAGCATGCTGATCACCGGACCGGTCTGCCCGGTGATCCCGAACAGGTCGGCCAGCCAGCCCCACTGGAACACCGCGACCAGCGCGCCGAACGTCGCCGCCACGCTGAACAGGAACCCGAGCGTCGCCTTCAGCGGGACGAGCAGCGACCGGAACACCAGCATCAGCAGCAGGAACGCCAGGCCGACGATCAGGCTCAGGTACGGCACGAGCGCGCCGGCCAGCTTGTCCGAGACGTCGATGCTGATCGCGGTCGCGCCGGTCACCGCGATCTCGGCGCCGTCGTGCTTCGGCAGCGCGCGGATCGACTTCACCAGGTCGCTCGTCTGGGTCGTACTCGGGCCGCTGTCCGGGATGACCGTCAGCAGAGCGGTGTTGCCGGCCGGGTTGAAGCGCGGCGGGGAGACCAGCTTCACGTCCGGCAGAGCGCGGATCGCGGCCGCGGTGGCACTGGCCGCGTTCGGCGGGCTGGGCGTGTTGCCGGCGTCGACGACGACGATCAGCGGACCGTTGAAGCCGGGGCCGAAGCCTTCGGTGAGCAGGTCGTACGCCTTGCGCTGGGTGGAGTCGGGGGCGGCGGTGCTGTCGTTGGGCAGGCCGAGCTCGAGATCGGTTGCCGGGATCGCCACGATGCCGAGACCGATGACGGTGACCAGCAGCACCGCCAGCGGCCGCTTGGTAACGAACCGCACCCACCGGCGCCCAGCAGTCACCCGCTCAGGCACAGTCCCATCCGCCTGCCCAGCTGCTCCAGCTGCTCCAGCTACTGCGGCTACTCCGGCCGCGCCGGTGCCGGTGGCCCGGCCGGTGCGGCGCGCCGTTACCAGGCGCCCGAGGCGCCCGGAGAAGACCCGGGGACCGGCGAAGCCGAGCAGGGCGGGCAGCAGGGTGAGGGCGATCCCGACCGCGATCACCACCGTGAACGCGGCCGCCAGCCCCATCTGGGTGAGGAACGGGATGTCGACGACGAACAGCCCGGCCAGCGCGATCACCACGGTCAGCCCCGCGAACACCACCGCGGACCCGGCCGTACCGACTGCCCGTCCGGTCGCCTCCTCGGCTTCGAGGCCGGTACCCAACTCGTGCCGGTACCGCATCATGATGAACAGCGCGTAGTCGATCGACACCGCGAGACCGATCATCATCGCCAGGATCGACGTCCCGGAACCGATGTCGACGAACCCGCTGAGGGCCGAGATCGCGGTCACCCCGATCCCCACCCCGATCATTGCCGACAGCAACGGCAGTCCGGCGGCGACGAGCGAGCCGAAGGTGATCAGCAGCACGACCGCGGCCACGCCGATGCCGATCACCTCGGTCAGGTGCTGCGCGCCACTGGGTTGCAGCGCCTCCCCGCCGTACTCGACAGTGAGACCGGAAGCCTTGGCCGGTGCGATCGCGGCGTCCACCGCGTCCTTGGCCTCGGGCGTGATCTCGGCGGCGCGGACGGTGTACGTCACCTGCGCGTACCCGGTGCGGCCGTCCGGCGAGATCGCCTTCGCGGCGAACGGGTCGAGTACGTGCGCGACCTGTGGCGCCTTGGCGAGCCGGTCCAGCGTCTGCCGCACCTGGGGGTTGCCGGCGAGCTTCTGGCCGGGTGGTGCCTGGAAGACGATCCGGGCACTCGCGGAGTCGGCGCCGGACTGCGGGAAGCGGTCGTGGAGCAGGTCGGCGGCGCGCTGTGATTCGGTGCCGGGGATGGAGAAGCCGGCGGCGGTCGGGCCGGAGAGGGTGACCGCCCCGGTGACGCCGGCCGCGAGCAGCCCGAGCCAGATCAGGACGACGAGCCGCCGCCTACGAAAGGCGAAGCGGCCGAGCCGGTAGAGGTACGTAGCCATGCAATCGATGCTCCCGGCGCGACCCCGTCCTCCGCGTCGCCCGATCGCGGACACCTGCCCGTACCACGATCGCCGTACCCGCCTACCGCACCGGCGGTACATACAGCGCGGAACCGCACCGGTGGTACATACAGCGCGGGTTGGTACCTACGACTGCGGTACGCCCGGGCGGACCAGGCCGGTCTGGTACGCGAGCACGACCAGCTGGGCGCGGTCGCGGCAGTCGAGTTTCATCATCGCGCGGTTGACATGTGTCTTCGCGGTCGACGGCGACAGCACCAGCCGTTCGGCGATCTCGTCGTTGGACAGGCCGAGCGCGACCAGGCCGACGATCTCGCGTTCGCGCTCGGTGAGTACGTCGAGCACCGTCGGCCCGGTCGGCCGGCTGGGCGTGGGTTCGGCCAGGAAACGGTTGATCAGTCCGCGCACCGCCTTCGGGGACAGCAGCGCGTCGCCGCGGGCGACCACCCGGATCGCGTCGATCAGTTCGGCCGGTTCGACGCTCTTGCCGAGGAACCCGCTGGCACCCGCCCGGATCGCCTCGAACACGTACTCGTCCACCTCGAACGTGGTCAGGATCAGCACCTTCACCCCGGCCAGCGCTTCGTCGGCGGTGATCAGCCGGGTCGCCGCGAGCCCGTCCAGCTCGGGCATCCGGATGTCCATCAACACCACGTCGGCCCGCTCGCTCCGGGCCAGCTCGACCGCCTCCTGCCCGTTCGACGCCTCAGCGACGACCAGTAGGTCCGGCGCCGAGCTCACCAGCACCCGGAACCCGCTCCGGATCAGCGTCTGGTCGTCCGCCAGCAACACCCTGATCGTCACTCATCACTCCTGTCTCCAAAGGCAACGTTGCACGTACTGCGAACCCGCCTGCCGGTTCCGGTCCGGTCGTCAACCGGCCCCTAACAGCAGCAACCCGCTCCCGCATGCCAACCAGCCCATGCCCAGCTCCCACATGCGCGACTGCAGCGCCTGCCGACGTGAGTCCGCGACCGGTGTCGGTGACTGTCAGGTTGAGCGTGCCGGGCCTGCGGGTGATGGTGACCTGAGCCGTGGCGCCCGGGGCGTGCTTCAGCACGTTGGTGAGCGACTCCTGGATGAGGCGGTACGCAGTGAGCTCTATGACGTCCGGTAGGGGACCGAGCGCCTCCGGTGGGTTCCACTCCACCTTCAGCCCGGCCGCAGTGAACGACTTGATCAGCGCATCCAGGTCATGCAGCGATGGAGCCGGTGCGGTAGGTAGTGGCGAACCAGAACGCCGCAGCACGCCCAGCAGCACTGTCAGCTCCTGCAGGACAGTGCGACCGCCAGAACGGACCAGGGCGAGCGCTCGCTCCGCTTCAGCCGGCTGGGTACGAAGTACATGCGCCGCGACGCCGGACTGCACGTTGATCAACGCGATGTGGTGCGCGATCACGTCATGGAGCTCATGGGCGATCCGCAGCCGCTCCTCCGTGACCCGGCGGTGCGCCTCCTCGTCACGGGACTGCTCGGCCCGGACCGCACGTTCCTCCAGCTCACGCAGATACGCCCGCCGGTACCGCGTCGCCTCGCCGATCGCCGCGCCGAACAGCACCACGATCCCGTTCATCAGGTTCGCGAACAGCTCGCCGTTCGTGTACACGGCCGCCGCTACGACGGTGACCGCCATCACCGAGACGATCGCCACCGCCCGCGTACGCCGCTCGGTCCGCATCACGACCGTGTACGCCGCGCAGGCCATGAACAACCCGATCGGACTCTTGGCCTGCTGCGTGATCGTGTACGTGATCCCGACCGCACTGGTCAGCGCCAGCGCGATCACCGGGAACGGGCGCCGCAGCATCATGAACACCGCGCCGGCGGTGATCAAGACGGTCCCGGACAGAGTCAGCGCGACGTGTCCGTGCTGCCGCTCACTGAGCGAGATCCCGTTGATGATCATGATCACGAACGCCAGCACGGCATCCAGCAGCAGTGGCGGCACCCGCAGGTTCCGCCACCGCTGTGACACCGCGTCCATGCCATTCACAGTACGTGACACTGCGGCGTTCCGCGTCGTCCTCCGGCCGTATCCGAGCCGTACCGCAGCCGCGGTACTAGATCGCTGAGGCCTGCACAGCCAGCGCGCGGAGCGTCTCGTACCTGTCGCGCAGCCCGGCTACCCGTTCGGCGTCCGCGGGCACCGGGGTGAGGTGCTCGCCGCCTGGCGACGGCGACAGGCCGAGCGCGATTGCCGCGGCGCCGCGGGCGCCGACCTCCGGCTCGGCGCAGACGGTGGTCGGACGGTCGAAGGTGGCAGTCAGGCAGCGCCGCCACCACTCCGACGCGTCGATCCCGCCGCCGCCGAGGACCACATCCAGCTTCCGGCCGAACAGCGCGTCGAGCTGCCGCAGACCGCGGTCGATCTCCAGCGACGCGCCCTGCAGCGACGCGGCGAGCAGATCCGCCGCGGTGTCATCGAAGGACAGGCCGAAGTACACGCCCGAGCCGCCAGGCACCGTCGCGGGCGGCCGGGTCCCGGCCATGAACGGGATGGCGATCGCGTGCGACGCGCCGATCTCTACGCCGGTCGGCTCGTCGGACTCCAACTGCAGCAGGCCGGTCAGCCAGGCGTGCAGGTTCCCGGCGGCGGAGAACGCCATGCCCGTCACGGCACGCTGGTCGTCGACCCGGTAGCGCCACAGCTCCCACGGCAGCTCCGGCGCGTCGTCGATCGGGTGTACGACGCGCACGGCGGCCGATGTCCCTACTGTCACTGCCGCGGTGCCGATGTCGTACCCGCCGGTCCCGACGTTCGAGGCGGCGCCGTCGCCGGTCGGCGGATGCACGGGAACGCCGACCAGACCAGGCCAGCGCCGGGCGTACTCGGCCCGCAATGTCCCGGTCCAGCCGGTCGGGACGATCGAAGGGAGCCGATCGGGTTTCACCCCGGCGATGTCGAGCGCCTCGTCGTCGTACGCGCCGGTCGCGAGGTCGAGGGTCCCGGTGCCGGAGGCGATCGAGACCGAGGTGACGCGTTCGCCGGTGAGCCGCTCCAGGACGAGATCGGGCAACCCGGCGAAGGCGGCCGGGGATTCGGAGGCGAGCAGCCAGGGGATCCGCCGGGTCCAGTACAGCCGGTGCAGCCAGGCGCCGGTCCGGGTGTGGAAGGCCGGCTCGTCGAAGGCCGTACCGAGGTCCAGGTCGACGGTCCGGGTGTCGGCCCAGGTGATCACCGGCGTGAGCGCGCCGCCCTTGTTGTCCAGGGCAACGATCGAGTGCCACTGCGAGGACAGCACGATCGCGCCGATCTCGTCCAGCTGACCGTTCTGCTGCAGTTCGTCAAGGCAGCCGAGCAGCCCCTCGACGTACTCGTGCAGATCGAGCGTCGCCGAGCCGTCGTGACCGTACGTCGGCGAGATCTTGTGCCGGGCCAGCGCGCCGGGGATCGGGGCCGCGTCGGCGGCGGACAGCACCAGCGCTCGCGCGGACGACGTACCGAGGTCGAGGGCGAGGACCCGGTCGTCAGTCTTCGTCATGCAGTGCCCGCAGGAAGGTCTGGGCCCAGATGTTCACGTCGTGCGCGGCGAGGTGCTTGCGCATCGCCTTCATCCGGCGGCCGAGCTGGCGGTCGTCGGTGTTCATCGCGTCGACGATGGTGTCCTTCATACCGTTGATGTCATGCGGGTTCACGAGGAAAGCTTGCCGGAACTCGTCCGCCGCACCGGCGAATTCGCTCAGTACCAGCGCGCCGGTGTCGTCGTACCGGCAGGCGACGTACTCCTTCGCGACCAGGTTCATGCCGTCCCGCAACGGTGTCACCACGGCCACGTCGGCCGCCCGGAACAGCGCGGCCATCTCGGTCCGCGAGTACGACGTGTGCAGGTAGTTGATCGCCGGCGTACCGATCTTGCCGTGCTCGCCGTTGATCCGGCCGACCAGCAGCTCGATCTCGTCGCGGAGCACCCGGTACTGCTCGACGCGCTCCCGGGACGGCGTGGCGACCTGGATGAAGACGGCGTCGTCCACCGACACCCGCTTCTCGTCCAGCAGCTCACCGAACGCCCGCATCCGTTGCCGGATGCCCTTGGTGTAGTCCAGCCGGTCCACGCCGAGCAGGACGTGCTGCGGGTTGCCGACCTCCTGCCGCAGCTCGGCGGCGCGGGCCGTGGTCTCCGGCTGGCGGGCCAGCTGCTCCAGCTCGCCGACGTCGATCGAGATCGGGAACGCCTTCGCCCGGACGATCCGGTCGTCGGGCAGGTGGATCCGGTCGCCGCGGGTCCGCAGGCCCATCCGGTTCCGGGCCAGCCGGGCGAAGTTCGACGCCGCGCCAGGCCGCTGGAAACCGACCAGGTCGGCGCCCATCAGCCCGTCCAGGATCTGCCGGCGCCACGGCATCTGCGCGAACAGCTCGGTCGGCGGGAACGGGATGTGCAGGAAGAACCCGATCCGTACGTCCGGACGTAGTCGCCGGAGCATCGCCGGCACCAGCTGCAGCTGGTAGTCGTGCACCCAGACGTCCGCGTTGTCGTCGGCGGCATCCGCGGCCGCTTCCGCGAACCGGCGGTTCACCGCGACGTACGACTCCCACCACTCGCGATGGAACTCCGGCGCCACGATCACGTCGTGGTACAGCGGCCACAGTGTCGCGTTCGAGAACCCCTCGTAGTACAGCTGCACGTCCTCGGCCGTCAGCATCACCGGGACCAGGTGCATCCCGTCGTTGTCGAACGGGTCCAGCTTCTCGTCCGCACTGCCGGTCCAGCCGATCCAGGCGCCCTGATGGGACTGCATGACCGGCGCCAGCGCGGTCACCAGCCCGCCGGGGCTGCGGCGCCACGCGGTGCTGCCGTCGGGCATCTCGAGTCGGTCGACCGGCAGCCGGTTGGCCACCACTACGAAGGAACTCCTACCGTTCGGCATCTTCAGCGTCATCCACTCAGGTCGTCGTCGTCACCGGGGTAGCGGACCCCGATCTGTCTCCGGGTTTCGTCGAGCAGGCCGAGAATCTCGACGGTGGCGAGATGGGGTAGAGCCGGTACCTCGATCAGCCCCGAACGCAGCGCCTGACTCACCGCGCTTGCCTCATAGTGGTACCCACGCCCATGCGTACTGACGTCGATCCGCTCCGTTCCGGAAGCAGTCGTACGCAGATAGTGGTCAGGGTGGTGGAACCGGTGCGGGAGCCGCAGACTGCCCTCGGGGCCGCTGATCGACGCGACCCACGGGTTCTGCGAGCGCAGGCCGCAGGTCAGCGCCGCGACCGCACCGCTGTCGTGCCGCCAGGCCATTGCCACGTTCAGATCGACGCCGTCGTCATTCAGTGAGCCGACCGCCTTCAGCTCCGCCGGGCGGCCGAGCGCCATGTACGCGAACGTCATCGGGTAGATGCCGCCGTCCATCAGCGAGCCGCCACCGAGCGCCGGGTCGAGCAGGCGATGGGGCAGCTCAGCCTTGTGGAAGGCGAAATCCGCGACCACCTGCTGCGGTTCGCCGATCACGCCGCGCTCGAGGTCCTGGAACAGCGCCTGGATCACCGGGTTCGTACGCATCCACATCGCCTCGGCGAACAAGGTCCGGTGCTCGGTCGCGACCGCGATCAGATCCCGGGCCTGCTTGGCGGTCAGCGTGACGGGTTTCTCGCACAGGACGGCGACGCCGGCCCGCAGCGCGGTCCGCGCGATCGCGTAGTGCCGTGGATGCGGCGTACCGATGTAGATGACGTCGACCTGGCCGGAATCGATCAGCTTCCGGTAGTCGTCGTACGCGTTCGGGATGCCGTGCGCGGCGGCGAACCGGTCGGCGCTGTCCTGGGTACGAGAGGCGACCGCGGTGGCGACGGCGTCGTCGGGCAGCAGCCCCAGATCGTGCGTGAACTGGGTCGAGATGTTGCCGGTAGCAACGATGCCCCATCTGACACGATCTATGCCCACTGGGTGAACTCCGGGGTCGGGAACGGTCCGTCCGCAACGATTCTCGCTGTTTCGAAGGCGTGCGCCAAGCGAATGAGCGTGACCTCACTTCGGGCCGTGCCGCCGAAGGTGAGCCCGACCGGCAGTCCGGCGACGGTTCCGGACGGCACCGAGATCAGTGGGTACCCGGCCAGCGCGGCGTGCGACGACGAACTGCCGAGGACGTGATCGCCGTTCACCAGGTCGATCGCCCAGGCCGGCGAGTACGCCGGGCTGACGATCGCGTCGAGCTGGTTGTCGCGGAGCAGGTTGTCGATCCCGTCCCGGCCGGCGCGGAGCGCGGTCAGGCGCGCGGCGACGTACACCGGTGAGCTCAGACCCTCCGTGGCCGCGGCGCGCTCGAACAGCTCCTGACCGAACCATCGCAGCTCGACGTCCGCGTGGTCGTTGTTGAACGCGATCAGCTCGTCCAGCGTGCGCGGTCCGCCCGGCGCGCGGGTGGCCAGGTACGCCTCCAGGTCCACCTTGAGCTCGTGGGCGAGGACCTGAAGCTGGTCCTCGTCACCGCCGGGCGTCGGCAGGGACAGGTGGTCGACGATGGTCGCTCCGCAGCTGCTGAGCAGCTCGAGCGCCCGCTCGCTGACCTGGTCCAAGCCGGTCGAGTAGCCCCAGAGCGGTCCGCGCGGCACGCCGATGCGTACGTTGCTGAGGTCGGTGCCGCGGCAGTTGTCTGCGTACTCCGTGCTGCTGCCGGTGAGGACCGTGAGCAGCGCGGCGGCCTGTTCGACCGTACGGGTCATCGGGCCGGCGGTGTCCTGCGAGTGCGAGATCGGGACGATGCCCTGCTGAGGGATCAGGCCGACGGTCGGTTTGATCCCGACCACGCCGTTCAGCGCGGCCGGGCAGACGATCGACCCGTTCGTCTCCGTACCGATCGCGTAGTCGGCGAGGCCGGCGGCCACTGCGGCGCCGGAGCCGCTGGACGAGCCGCCGGCGGACCGGTTCAGCGCGTACGGGTTGCGGGTCAGCCCGCCGTACGCGCTCCAGCCGGATGACGAAGCCGAGCCGCGGAAGTTCGCCCATTCGCTCAGATTGGTCTTGCCGAGGAGCACGCAGCCGGCGTCGCGCAGGCGGCGTACCAGCGGGGCGTCTTCGAGTGGCGGCGGCTGGTCGGCGAGCGCCAGCGAACCGGCCGTGGTCGGCAGGTCGGCGGTGTCGATGTTGTCCTTGACCAGGACCGGCACGCCGTGCAGCGGTCCGCGTACCCGGCCTTCGTCACGCTCCGTGTCGAGGCGGGCGGCTTCGGTGAGCGCGTTCGGGTTGGGGGTGCAGATGGCGTTGATGAGCGGGTCGACCGTACGCATCCGGGTCTGCAGCTGGTCCACCAGCGCCGCCGCGCCGAATTCGTTCCCCACCCCGTCACCCCGGCTCGAAGAAGTTGAGCTCACCCTAAAGATCCTGCCAGAGTTGCCCGGGTCCGGCCGTCCGCGTCCGACACGCTTCGTGTCGTGTCACGGGTGAATGACATTGCTGTTGTTCAGCACGTACAGTGGCAGGCGGACGGACGATCACCGACCGCACAGGAGTCAGCAGCAGATGGACAGCGCCAACGCCAGCTCTCCCGGCCCCGCCGAAGCTGCGCCGCCGGTCGTCGAAGGGTTGACCGAGCGGGACGGCCAGATTCTTGCTTTCGAGCGGCATTGGTGGAAGTACGCCGGTGCCAAGGAGCAGGCGATCCGGGACCAGTTCCAGATGTCCGCGACCCGGTACTACCAGGTACTGAACGCGCTGATCGACCGGCCCGAGGCCCTCGTGCACGACCCACTGCTGGTCAAGCGCCTGCGCCGCCTCCGCGCCGCCCGGCAGCGCGCCCGCTCCGCTCGCCGACTGGGTATCGAGGTCTGAGCATGTCCCGCCTCAGGGCGTGGCCGGCGTCCGCACGCCTGCCGCGCCGCACCCGTGGCGGCGAACAGGGGCAGGTGCTGTCGTCGCTGGTCGCCGTGGCCGCCGTCGTCGCGATCGTTGCCGGTCTGCTGGTGCTGTTCGGGACCAGGGGGAACAACAGCAACGCCGACGAGAAGCCGGCCGCTGCCAGTACGCCTGCCGGCAAGACCGCTGAGAAGCAGCCGTCGGCCGGGCCGTCGACCGTGGGCGCCAGCGTGCCGCGGCCGCCCGAGAAGTCGACTGAGAAGCCGACCGGGAAGCCGTCCACGCCGGCCGCGTCGTCGACCGTGCCGCCGCCGGCGCCACCGAGTGAACCCCCGACCAACGAGCCGACCGGCCAGCCAACTCAAGGCGCGACCCAGCCGCCACGGCCGACCCAGCCGGCGACGATTCCGGCCGAGGAACGGCCGGCGATCGAGGTCTACAACAACACCCCGCGCAAGGGCCTCGCCGACTCGGTCGCGAACCGGGCCCGGCAGGCCGGCTGGACGGTGTCCGGTTCGCCGGACAACTGGCACGGCAAGGTCGCCGAGAGCACCGTGTACTACCCGCCGGGCATGCTCGACGCCGCCAACCAGCTCGCCCACGACCTCGGCGTGAGCCGGACCAAGGGCGCGCTGGACAACATGAAGAAGGACCGCCTGACCGTGATCCTGACCTCGGACTACGCAGGATGAGCACTCCGGTCCTGCAGACCGAGGTCGGCCGGGACGGCTGGGAAGCCATCGTCACCGACCCGGCGTCCGCGGTCATCTCGTCCGACTTCGACGGCGTACTCTCGCCGCTCGTCGAGGACCCGGCGCGCTCCCGGCCGGTCGAAGGCGCACTGGACGCGCTGGCCCGGCTGGCGCGGTCCGTCAACCAGGTAGCAATCGTCACGGGCCGTCCGGCGCTGGTCGCGACCGAGCTGTCCGGCGTGAGCGGGTACCCGGGGCTCGGGCGGCTTGTCGTGCTCGGGCACTACGGGCTGGAGCGGTGGGACGCGGCGACCGGGAAGGTCACCAGCGAGCCGGTGCCGGCAGGTGTCACGACGGCGCGCGACCGGCTGCCGGGGCTGCTGAGCGACGCCGGCGTACCGGATGCGTTCGTCGAGGACAAGAACAGTTCATTGGCCGTACACACCCGTCGGCTGGACGATCCGACCGGTGCGCTCGAGCTGCTGCGCGGCCCGCTGACCGCGCTCGCCGAGGAGACCGAGCTTCGGCTGGAGCCGGGCAACCTGGTCCTGGAGCTGCGGCCGCCCGGGATCGACAAGGGCGTCGCGGTTCGGCACCTGCTCGAGTCGACCGGCGCACGGTCGATCCTGTACGCGGGGGACGACCTTGGCGATCTCGCCGCGTTCCGGGCGATCCAGGAACAGCGCGCGACCGGCGTACGCGCCGTCCTGCTCGCGACCCGCTCGTCCAACGCGACCGAACTGATCGATGCCGCCGATGTCGTGGTGGACGACCCGAGTGGCGCGGTGACCGTGCTCACTGCCCTTTCGGACGCGATCGCCGCCCGCTGAACGCCTGCGCCACGGTCCTGCCGATCGGCTGAACCGGACGTTCGACGTACCCGCCGTCGTCGAGGTTCGCGAGCCGTTCGAAGGGGTTTCGCGAGGCCGGATCACCGGTGAGCAGGAACGACACGACGACCCCGATCACGTACAACGGGAGCATCGGCAGGCCGATCAGACAGAAGTACTGCCAGGAATGTCTTTCCTCGTGGCGGACCAGGGCGGCGTTGCCGAAGTACGCCCGGTCGTGCTTGCTGAGTACGACGTTCCCGATCGTGAACGCGCCGGCGATCGGAAAGCCGAGCTGGTACCCGTTCGCGAAGATCAGTCCGCGTGGTCCCCGCGTGAACGTCGCCCGGCCGAGCAGGCCGGCGAACAGGCCGCTCAGCGTGGACAGATTGACGAAGTTGCCGATCACCTTCACCCACTGCCAGGCGGTCATGCGGATCAGTATGGGTTCTGTCGGTGGGGTGCGGTAAGACTTGGGGGTGAGTTCGGTGGTGCGGGTCTGGCGGCCTGGGCGGGTGGTCGATCCGCATTCGGTGATCGGTGGGTTCCGGAAAGGGCCTGGCGATCCGGCGTACGTGTTCGATGCCGGGTCGCGGACCGTGTGGCGAGCGACACGGACTCCGGACGGGCCGGTGACGTTGCGGTTGCGGGCGCGCGCCGGGGAGGTCGAGGCCGAGGCGTGGGGGCCGGGCGCGGCGTGGGCACTGGACGGCGTGCCGGAGTTGCTGGGGGAGCGGGACAGCTGGGACGGGTTCGAGCCGCTGGCGGAGCATCGGGTGCTGGTGGACGCGGCGCGGCGGTTCCCGGATGTCCGGGTGCCGCGGTCGCGGGCGGTGTTCGAGGCGATGGCCGCGGCGGGGATCGAGCAAGTCGTTACGGGCAAGGAGGCGTTCCGGGCGTGGCGGCTGCTGCTGCGTGAGTACGGCGAGCCCGCGCCGGGGCCGAAGCCGCCGGACGGGCGGCAGCTGATGGTGCCGCCGGCGCCCGAGGAGTGGCGCCTGATCCCGTCCTGGCAGTGGCTGCGAGCGGGTGTCGAAGGGCGGCGGTCTCGCGTGGTGACGACCGCGGCGACCCGGGCCAAGGCGCTGGAGCGGACGCTGGAGCTGACCGATTCCGCGGAGATCGAGCGGCGTCTCAGGTCGCTGCCCGGGGTCGGCGTGTGGACGGCGGCCGAGGTACGGCAGCGCGCGCACGGTGACGCGGATGCCTTCTCCTTCGCGGACTATCACGTCTCGCGGAACGTCTCGTACGCGCTGATCGGTGAGGAACTGGACGACGACGGGTGCGCCGAGCTGATCGAGCCGTACCGCGGCCACCGGTTCCGCGTCCAGCGGCTGATCGAGCTCGCGGGCATCGGTCACCCCCGCTTCGGGCCGCGCAAATCGCTGCCGACGCACACCCCGGGAGCCACCCACCGGCTCCGCTGAGCTGAGATCGCCTGTCTCACATGGCGGGAACGCAGGACACAATATGGACCCGATTGGGTAATCTCGGGGGCAGCTCATCCAGAGGGACTGAGGGAAACGGCCCGTTGACGTCCCGGCAACCCTCCCCGTCGAGCCCCCGCCCGGGGCGCCTCGCGGTGGAACGGTGCCAAATCCGTCCTGGCACCGAGATCCGGTGCCGGGGAAGATGAGAGGGGAACCTCACTCATGAGCCTGACCGCCACCACCCACACGATCCGGGACGGTGCCTTCGGCAACGGTACGCACCTGAGCTGTCGCGCCTGTGGGGCGAAGTCGCCGCTCGGCCCGTTCTACGCCTGTATGGAGTGCTTCGGTCCGCTCGAAGTCGGGTACGAGTATCCGGCCATCACCCGTGAGCAGATCGAGGCCGGACCGAAGAACATCTGGCGGTACCAGCCGCTGCTGCCGGTCCCGGTGGACGTGGCCGGCTTCCCGAACACCGAGCCGGGGTACACCCGCCTCGTCGACGCCCAGAACCTGGCCCGTGAGCTGGGACTGCGCAAGCTGTGGGTGAAGGACGACTCCGGAAACCCGACGCACTCCTTCAAGGACCGCGTCGTCGCCTCCGCGCTGAGCGCGACCCGCGAGCTGGGCATGAAGGTCTTCGCCTGCCCCTCCACCGGCAACCTGGCCAACGCCGTCGCCGCGGCCGCCGCCCGGGCCGGAATCCGCTCGGTCGTGTTCATCCCGCACGACCTCGAGCGCCCGAAGGTGATCACCACCGCCGTGTACGGCGGCACGCTGGTCGCCGTCGAGGGCAACTACGACGACGTGAACAAGCTGGCCTCCGAGATCGCCGGTGAGGAAGAGGGCTGGGCGTTCGTGAACGTCAACGTCCGCCCGTACTACTCCGAAGGCTCCAAGACGCTGGCCTTCGAGATCGCCGAGCAGCTCGGCTGGCGGCTGCCGCAGCAGATCGTGGTTCCGGTCGCCTCGGGTTCGCAGCTGACCAAGATCGACAAGGGCTTCACCGAGCTCGGCAAGCTCGGGCTGGTCGACGCCACCGACTACAAGGTGTACGGCGCGCAGGCGACCGGCTGCTCTCCGGTCGCGCAGGCGTTCCGCGACGGGCATGACGTCGTCAAGCCGGTCAAGCCGGACACGATCGCCAAGTCACTGGCGATCGGCAACCCGGCCGACGGTCCGTACGTGCTGGACGTCGCCCGGCGTACCGGTGGCGCGATCGAGGACGTCAGCGACGAAGAGGTCGTCGAGGGCATCCAGCTGCTGGCCCGTACCGAAGGCATCTTCGCCGAGACCGCCGGCGGCGTGACGGTGGCGACGCTGAAGAAGCTGATCGCGACCGGGCAGCTCGACCCCGAGGCCGAGACCGTGATCATCAACTCCGGCGACGGGCTGAAGACGCTCGACGCCGTGGCCGACCGGGTCGGCCCCAAGGTGACCATCCCCGCGTCGTACGACGCCTTCGTGAAGGCAGGCCTGCAGTGAGTGTGAGTGTGCGCGTCCCGACCATCCTCCGCCCCTACACCCAGGGCGTCTCCGAGGTGTCCGCCGAGGGCGCCACGCTGCTGGAGGTGCTGGAGTCACTCGACACCTCGTACCCGGGGATCAAGGGCCGCGTACTGGACGAGTCCGGCGAGCTGCGCCGGTTCGTCAACGTGTACGTGAACGACGACGACGTACGGTTCGCCTCCGGCCTGCAGACCGAGGTCAAGGACGGCGGCCAGATCTCCATCATCCCCGCTGTCGCCGGCGGCTGATCCGAGCTTAAACTCCGCTGTGTGCGTGCGGTTGTAGTTTCTGAGTACGGCGTACTGCCGGAGGTCCGTGACGTGCCGGAGCCTTCGGCGGACGCCGGCTCCGTGGTGGTCCGCGTCGAAGCGACCGGACTGTGCCGGAGCGACTGGCACGGCTGGATGGGGCACGACCCTGACATCGTGCTGCCACATGTCCCCGGGCACGAATTCGCCGGCACGATCGCGGCTGTTGGTGCCGGCGTTGCCGGGTGGGCTGTTGGTGATCGGGTGACGACGCCGTTCATCTGTGCTTGCGGGCAATGCGAGCAGTGCCTTGAGGGCAATCAGCAGGTCTGCCCCAATCAGTTGCAACCTGGGTTCAACTATTGGGGCTCTTTCGCTGAGTACGTTGCGGTGCCGTACGCGTCGGTGAATCTGGTGCGGCTGCCGGACGAGCTGACCTTCGCAACCGCCGCCGGTTTGGGCTGCCGCTTCGCGACCTCGTTCCGCGCCGTCCACCAGGTCGCCCGGGTCGCCGCCGGTGAACGCGTAGCCATCTTCGGCTGCGGCGGCGTCGGCCTGTCCGCAGTCATGATCGCCGCCGCGTTGGGCGCCGAGGTAATAGCCATCGACACCAACGAGGCCGCACTCGACCTGGCCCGCTCCTACGGCGCCGTACACACCCTGACTCCGGCCGCTCCAGTTGTTGGTGCGATCAACGACCTGGGTGGCGCCCACGTCACCATCGACGCCCTGGGCTCCGCCGAAATAGCCCAGCAAGCTCTTGAGTCCTTACGCCCCCGCGGCCGCCACGTCCAGATCGGCCTCCTCCCAACAGCCGTAACCCTCAACGCCGGCCGCCTCATCGCCCAGGAACTAACCTGGCTGGGCAGCCACGGCATGCCCGCCCACGCCTACCCCGAAATGCTCGCCCTAGTTGCCACCGGCAACCTAAACCCAGCCCAACTGGTAACCCGCACCATCCCCCTCACTGAAACCCCCACCGCCTTAACAGCCCTCACCACCGGCACCCCACCCGGCGTCACCATCATCACCCCCTAGGCAGTACGCCCCACCCAGGGGGCGGGGTTACAGGTGGATCAGGTAGATGGTGGGTGGGCGGCCGGTTCGGCCGTGTTGTTGGGTGCCGGTGGGGGCTGCTAGGCCGGCTCGTTCCAGGCGTTTCAGGACTCGGCGGGCGGTGCGGAGTTGGACGGCCAGGTGGTCGGCTACGTCTTGGGTGGTCAGGCCGTCGGGGAGGGTGGCGGTCAACTCGCGCATGCGGGCGAGGGTTTGGGTGTTCAGGCCTACCCGGCGGGCGAGTAGGGGGAGGCTTTCGGGGACGCGGGGGGTGGTCGGGTGGTCGCCGGTGGGTTCGATGACGATTTCTACGTCGTCGGACATCGAGACGACGCCGGCTACGGTGCCGATGGAGGTGGCTCGGGCGGCGGCTCGGCGGGCGAGGGCTTCGGCTTCGGCGGCGGTGCGGCCGACGCCGAAGCCTACGTACGCGGTGCTGTGCCGGGCGGCGAGGTGGTCCAGCAGGGGCATCCGGGTGAACTGTTCGGTGGCCTGTTCCAGCAGGCCGCGGGTGGTGACGACCAGGTGGCGGCCGTCGGGGAGGGCGGCGAGGCTGCCGCCGAGGGTGATCAGGTCGGCGGCGAGGGCGTCGTCGGGTTCCGGCAGGTCGATGACGCCGAGCGCTACCTGGGCGTCGCCGACGTGCTGGCCGGTGGTGGTCAGGATCAGGGCCTGCAGGGTGGAGCGGATCGAGTAGCGGGACGGGGCGAGGCGTACGGACGGCATCTCGTTCTCGATCAGGTGGAACGCGGAGCCGAGGCAGCTGATCGCGACCAGCGCGCCGTGTTTCTCCCGGGCGGTGCGGTGGAACTCGACGATGTCGTCGGAGGTCAGGCCGGGGCGGTACGGGAGTACGTGAATCCGGTCGGTCGGGAGTTTCGCCTCGATCAGCGTTTCCAGTACCTCGGCGCGGCGCAGCGTGTCGATCGAGAACTGGGTGACGTTGTGCCCGAGCCGCAGCAGTTCGACCAGTGCGCGCAGCAGGGTCGCGCCGTCGTACGAGACGTACATCGCCGGCCGGTCGATCACGCCGGCCTCGGTGGCGATCGTGTACGGGACGACGCCCGTGAACAGGAACGCGTCGACCTCGGAGTGGGCCTGCTCGACCAGGCCGATCGCCTCGGTTTCGTGCCGGTACGGGAGCGGGACCAGCGTCGTACCACTGGGTGCGCCGACCGCGGTCACCCGCTGCACCAGGTCCTCCGGGCCCACCACACCGACCGAAAGCGCCATCAGTCCACCGTGTCCAGAGCTGAGCAGATCCTCACGACAGTCCTCCGGCGACTTCTGGCCTGGCCCTCAACTCGCAGAATAGCGCAGTGACCGGCGAGATCTTGACGTTCCGGCCCTGCTCTCCTAGTTTCGGTCAAGACCACAATTATCGCCACCCTGGTGGCGGGGCCGGATCGGGCGCGGTGCGGTGGAGCGTGGAGGGAGCGCTCCACCCACAGCCGGTGCCTAGCGCAACTCTTCGAGGCAGCGGATGACCAGGTCTCGTTCGCTCGCCGGGAGCTCCGGGCCGTACGGGTCGTGGGCTGATGCCGCGGGGATCAGGCCCTCCCACGCGGCTGCCCACAACATGCGCTGGACGTAGCCCTCGATCGGGGCGTAGAACGTCGCCGCCGCGAAGCGGTCCAGCCGGTCGGACGCCGTCAGGAACTCAGTGTGATCGCCGGCGGTCCACGCTCGCAGTACGGCGGCCGACAGCTCGACCTGCGCTGACGCGATCCCGACCAGTGCGGTGTCGGCGCCCCACATGAACGACGGGCCGTACATCCGGTCCTCGCCGGTGATGAGCAGTTTCCCGGTGCCGCGCCCGGCCCAGATCGCGTCCTGGCAGCCGATCGCGCGGTCGAGCGTCGCCGTCTTCACCCCGAGCATCGCGTCCAGGTCCAGCAGGTCCCGGATCAGCTCAGGTGAGTACGGGTACCCGCCCGCCTCGCCATGCAGGTAGAAGCCGACCAGCGGCAGCCCACTCTCGGCCGCGACCCGCTCGTGCAGCGCGATCGCTTGGGCGTGCCCGTCCGGCAGCTCGTTCAGCACCGCCAACGGATACACCATCACCGCGTCAGCCCCACCGGCCGCGGCGGCAACAGCCATCTCCACCGTCGCATCAACCACCTCCCGCAACCCCGCCGCCGAGCCCGCCGGCGAACCATCCGGCGACTTCGGTACGCCGACCCCAGCCACGATCGGTACGTCGGTCGCCTGCCGCCACGTCTCCAGTACCTTCGCCCGATCCGCCGCCGACAAGTACAGCCCGCGCCCGGTATGCGCCCAAACAGCAACCCCGCCAACCGCCGGTGTCACCAGCGACGTGGCGTACGCCGCCAGGTCGTCATATGCGACCACCCCGTCAGCGGACATCGGCGTGACGACAGCCGGCAGTAATGTTCCGCGCAGTCGGGAAACCAGTGGGTGCATGATCACCTCTCAGACGTCGTGCCCGAGACCGGGCCGGTTCGGTACGTCGATCCAGCCGTCGCAGTCCGCGAACACGGTCGGGGCGAGCGGGTCCTGGTCGACCATCAGCGGCCCGACCAGGTCGGCGGCGACGGTCGCGCCCGGTACGGCGGCGGCCAGATGTACGGCGGCCAGCGTCGCCACGCCCAGCTCCGGCATCGAGCCTACCTTCACGGCGAGCCCGGCGGCTTCGGCGACGTTCGCGATCTGCAGCGCCCGGTGCAGTCCGCCGACCTTGAGGATCTTGATGTTCAGTACGTCGGCGGCGCCGCGACGCGCGATCTCGAGCGCGTCGTGCAGCGAGTGCATGCTCTCGTCGACCATCAGCCGTACGTCGAGCCGGTCCCGCAGCCGGACCAGCCCGGCCAGGTCCCAGCGCGGGAGCGGCTGCTCGAGCAGGGTGAGCCCGGCCGCGCTCATCTTGGCGAGGTACGGCAACGCGGTGGTCGCGTCGTACCCCTCGTTGGCGTCCAGGCACAGCTCGGCGTCGGCGGGGATCGCGGCGCGGACGGCGCGGATCAGCTCCAGGTCCTTGGCCGGGTCGTGCCCGCCCTTCACCTTGAGGTGCCGGAAACCACGATCGGCGTATTCGGCCGCTTCCGCCGCCATCTCGTCGAGGGTCCCGAGCCCGACCACCCACGTGGTCTGGACCCGGTCGCGGACGCTGCCGCCGAGGATCGCGTGGACGGGCCAGCCGCTCAGCCGCCCGGCCAGGTCGTACAGCGCGATGTCGAGTCCGGACTTGGCGACCGATTGGCCGCGCAGTACCGCGTCCATGACCACGTGGGCGCCGGCGCGGTCGAGCGGGTCCCGGCCGATCAGGGCCGGCGCGAGGTGCTCCTCGATCGCGGCCGTGACCCCGGACAGCGTCTCGCCCGTGTACGCGGTCATCGGGGAGGTCTCGCCGATACCGACGGCGCCGTCCGCGGTGTGCACTTCGACCACCAGGCTGATCAGCTCGGTACTGACCCCGCTGCTGATCTGGAACGGCCGCCGGTACCGCGCGCTCACCACCCGGGTCTTCACCGCGCTGATCGGCGCGACCTCGGACGCGGATCCCCCCGCCGGCAACCCGGCCGGTTCTGCTGCAAGACTCATTCCGGCTCCTAAGGGTCGCAATCTGGGCGCAAAGCATTTACGGTCAAGACCGTAAATACCCTGAGCGCTCTCTGTCAACGGAAGGTGGCACCCCGATGCGGCTGGGTCTCTATCTGAACCTCTACGGCACCCCCGGCGAGCGCCCGCGACTAGCGGACGCGGTCGAGCAGGCGCGGCTGGCCGAGCAGGCCGGTTTCGAGTGGGTGGTGCTCGGCGAGCGGCATCTGCACCGCCCTGGCTACCACGAGATCCTCACCTCGATGACCTGGCTGGCGGCGCACACGTCCCGGATCGGCATCGCCACCGCGGGCATCGTCACGCCGCTGTACGACCCGGTCGTGCTCGCGGAGACGCTGGCGCACATCGACGTACTCTCCGGTGGCCGGCTGACCGCCGGGTTCGTCCTCGGGTACCGCCCGGAGGAGTTCGCGCTGTACGGCGTGAAGCAGTCCGAGCGGGTCGCGCGCTTCGAGGAGGGCCTGGAGATCCTGACCCGGCTGTGGACGTCCGACGAGGTCACGTACGAAGGAAAGTTCACCAGCATCAAGGACGCGTACCTGTCGCCACGCCCGGTCCAGTCGCCACGCCCGCGGCTGTGGAACGGCGGCCGGGTCTCAGCGGTCCTGGAGCGTACGGCAAGGATGTGCGACGGCTGGACCACGTCCTTCAACGAACTGGACGCCGACCTGCCCGAAAAGATCGCCGAGTACCTGTCGTACCCACGTGGTGCCGAATCGCTCGGCCAGGAAGTCATCCTCTGCCGCGAAGGCTACTGCGCCCCGACCTCACAGGCCGCCCGCCAAGCGCTCGAAGAGCCGTTGCGAGACCTGTACGACGCGTACACGGGTTGGAAGCGTACGTCCACCGATGCCGCCCGCTACACCCAAGGCTGGGACGACATCGTCAACCGCAGCGTGATCGGTTCCAGCGCCGAGTGCGCGGACCGCCTGGCCCATTACGAGGAAATGGGCGCAGACGGCATCATCCTCCGCATCCAGCCGCCGGGCATGCCGCAATCCGAAGCCCTCAAGTCGATCGAGGCCTACGGAGAACTTCTCAAGCCTTGAGGCCGGACATCGCAATCGAGTCCGTCAGGTAGCGCTGCAGCAACCCGAACACCAGCAGGCTGGGGACGACCGTAATGGTCGCCCCGGCCATCACCTGGTTGATCGGCACCGACTGCGTCTGCAACGTCGCCAGCCCGACGGTCAGCGTCTGCATCTCACCGGACTGCCCGATCACCAACGGCCACAGGAAATCGTTCCAGTGCCACAGGAACACGAAGATGCCGAGGGTGGCGAGGACCGGCCGGATCAACGGCACCACGATCGTCGTGAAGATCCGCCACTCCGAAGCACCGTCGATCTCCGCCGCCTCGAACAACTCATCCGGCAGCTGCAGGATGAACTGCCGCATCAGGAAAACTGCCTGCGAGTTCGCCAGCGTAGGCACGATCAGACCCCAGTAGCTGTCCACCCAGTCCAGCTTCGACACCAGGATGTACGAGGGGATCAGCGTCGCCTGGAACGGCACCATCAGCGTGGCGAGGAACGCCCAGAACATGATCTCCCGCCCCGGGAAGCGCTTCTTCGCGAAGGCGTATCCGGCCATCGACGCGAACAGCAGCACGCACACGACGGACACCAGCGAGTACAGCAGCGAGTTCACCGTCCAGCGCGGGATGTCCGAGCTGGAGAGCACGTTCCGGAAGTTCTCCATGGTGAAGTTCGCCGGGTTCAGCGCGCCCGGGAAGGTCTTCCCGCTCGGCGGCGCGAACGCGACCAGCACCATCGCCGCGAACGGTACGACGGTGACGATCGCGGTCAGGATCAGCAGCGTCGGCATCGTCAACCGCGCCGGCCCACGCCGCCCGGCGGCGCGTGACTCGGTGACTTCCCGCACCGGCGGGCGTTCGAGTACGTTCACCATCAGTCGTCCCTCCCGACGAGCCGGCGCTGTACGAGCGAGACGATCAGCACGATCAGGAACAGCACCAAGCCGATCGCACTGGCGTAACCGAAGTCGAAGTACTTGAACCCGCTGTCGTACAGGAAGTACACGAGCGAGTAGCTCGACCGCACCGGTCCGCCACCGGTCATCACGTACATCGCGTCGAACACCTGGAACGCGCCGATCGTCTCGATCACCAGGACGAAGAACAGCACCGGCCGGAGTTGCGGCAGCGTCACGTACCGGAACCGCTGCCAGGTGCTCGCGCCGTCGATCATCGCGGCCTCCAGGTACGACTTCGGTACCGCCTGCAGCCCGGCCAGCAGGATCAGCATCGAGTACCCGAAGCCCTTCCACGCCGAGGTCACCGCGATCGACGGCAGCACCGTGTTCGACTGGTTAAGGAAGTCGATCGGCCCGAGGTGTACGAGCCCGATCAGCGTGTTGAGCAGGCCGTCCTGCGCGTCGTAGATCCACTTCCAGATCACCGCGGCGAGCACGATGCTGGTGACGTACGGCAGGAAGAACACGCCCCGGAAGAACCCGCGCTTCCACACCACCTGATGCAGCAGCACCGCCGTACCCAGTGACAGCAGCACCGTCAGCGGTACGAACATCACCGTGTACGTGACCGTGACCAGCAACGCCTCGTGGAACACGCCGTCCGACAACAACCGCGTGTAGTTGTCAAAGGCAATGAAATCCCAGTTGCCGCTGATCCGGTAGTCGGTCAGCGAAAGCAGCAGCGCGCCGATGGCCGGCAGGAACCGGAAGAGCAGGAACAGCACCAGCATCGGGGCGACGAACAACAGGCCGACCCACGGGCGCCGGCGCGGTCCACGCCGGCCGGCGCGCGACGTGGACCGCGGGAGGACGGAGGTCAACGTTGTCTCGACAGGAGGTCGTTGGCCTGCTTGGCGGCGTCGTCCAGGCCCTGCTGCGGCTGCTTCTTACCGGTCAGCACCGCCTGGATCTCGGTGCTCAGGAAGGACATGATCTGCCGCGCGGACGGGTTCGCCTCACCCGGTACGGCGTACTGCAGCGCGTCCTTGAACTTCGCCGCGTTCGGGTCGGTCGACGCGTACGTGGCGTCCTTGCGCGGCGAGTAGTACCCGGAGGCCTTGCTCAGCGCGTCCAGCTGGGCCGGCTGGATCATGAACGACAGGAACTTCTTCGCCGCGTCGGTGTTCCCGCTCGCCGCGTTCATCACCAGGCCGCCCGGGATGCCGTACCCGACCTGCTTCTTACCGGTCAGCGGTGACCCGATCTCGACGTTGCCGGCGCCCCAGGTCTTCGCGACCGTGGCGGCGTCGGAGGGCACGCTGGTGTAGGCCATCGCGACCTGCCCCTTGCCGAGGGCCGAGTCCGCGACCGTGTTCACGCTGCCGAGCGCGGTCTTCGAGATCGCGCCCTCGTCCCACAGGCCCTTCAGGAAGGTCAGCGCCTCCAGACCCGGCGCCTGGTTGAAGGTGACGCTCTTGCCGTCGTCGGCGAACACCTTGCCGCCGGCCTGCCAGAGCAGCGGGTAGAAGCTCAGGTTCAGCGTCGCCTCCGGCGAGGCCGCGTAGTCCAGCGTGGAGAACCCGGCGGCCTTGATCTTCGGCGCGGCCGCCTTGATCTCGTCCCAGGTCTCCGGCGGCTTGCTGATCCCGGCCTTGGTCAGGATCGTCTTGTTGTACATGGTGGTGGTGACCGTGTGGTAGATCGGCGCGCCGTAGATCTTGCCGTCGACGGTCAGACCGGGAACGGCGGCCGGCAGGAACTTGTCCTTCTCCGGATCGACCACGTCGTCGACCGGCGCCAGCGAGCCGCTCTTCACGTACTGCGGGATCTGGTCCGGGATCATCAGCAGCACGTCCGGGCCCTTCTTGCCCGAGAACGCGGCGGCGAGCTTCTCCTCGCGGTTCGCCCACGGCTGCATCTCGATCTTCAGGTCGATCCCGGAGTTGGCCGCCTCGAAGTCGGTCTCGACCTTTTTCCAGTACGTGTCGCTGGTCGCCTGGTCGGCGATCACCGGGTACATCCAGAGCGTGACGCTCTTCTTCGCGCTCGACGAGCCGGAGTCGCCACCGCCGCAGGAACTGAGCGCGGCGGCGAGAACGAGCGCCGTGAGTGGTGCCGCGATGCGGCGGACGGTGGATTTCATCGCACCCCCAGGGTGGGTCCGGAAGCAGGGCCGGATGGTTGTCGACCTAATAACGGTCAGGACCGAAAGTAGTCGGGGTGAATTTCGGCTGTCAACGGCTGATATCAACTCGGAACAGCTCGGAACCGCTGGTCATCAGCAACTGATGGTTGCCGCGGACGCCGAGCCGCCGGTGTGGATGGGTCACGAACACGGTCGGAACCGCCTTCTTTCCCGGCGCGATCCGGTAGATCTTGTTCAGGTCGATGCTCACGTACACCGCCTCCGAGGTCGCGACGATGTCGCCGCTGGACGTGGTGGTACCGAGCGTGAAGGACTTCTTCAGCTTGCCGGAGTCCGGGGCCAGCGCGAACACGGTCTTTCCGGCCACGCCCCAGAGCAGCCCGTCCGGGCCGATCGTCACCGACGAGACGGTAGCCGCGCCCGGCACCGGCACGGTCTCCCAGAGCTTCTTCTTCCCGGTCACGTCCCACGCGAACACTGTGCCCGCCGCCCGGGTCGGTGGGGTGGTGGTCAGGCCACCGGCGATCGACGTTCCGCCGTACACGATGCCGCAGCGGGCGGTCAGGCCGTACACGGACTCGTCCTGGACCACGTTCCGGTACTTCTCGGTGCTGCCGGTCTTCGGGTCGTAGATGACCAGCGCGCCACCGAGCCGATCGCCGTCCGGGATGGTGCCGACCGCGATCTTGCCGTTCACCTCGACCAGCGCGCGGGCGCGGGTCTGGAAGATGTCCGGCTTGAGATTGAGCAGCTTGGCCGGGTTGTCCGGCGTACCCGGCGGGCCGGGGGAGTACTCCGGACTGCTCCATGGCTTGGCCGGGTCGTACGAGTAGAGGCGCGCCTCCGGGTACGCGCCGACCCAGAGGTTGCCGGCCGAACCCTCCAGCAGCGCCTCGACCTGCGAGAACCGGTTGAAAGTGGCCGCGCCGGTGACCGGGTCGACCACCGAGATCCCGCCGTTCAGGAAGCCGCCGGCGTAGATGTTGGTCTTGCCGCCGGCCACTGACAGGATCTCGATCGGCTCCCGGCGGACCTTGGTCTGGAAGATCTCGGACTTGCCGGTCCGCGGGTTGTAGCGGAACTCCTCGCCGCGCCAGAGCGTGCCGACCACGCTGGTGCCGGGGTAGTCGGGCAGGTTCAGGTCGGCGTACCCGATCGAGCGGGCGTTCTGGATCCGGCCGGTGAAGGTCAGTCCGGTACCGGTCAGGGTCTTGGTCGCCGGGTCGTACTTCTTCAGCTCACTGCTCTGGATCAGGTACAGCGAACCGTCCGCGCCGATCGGCGAGATGTCCAGGCCGTGCGCGTTCGGGATCTCGTCCACCCAGGTCCGGGACGCGATGTCCCACACGTACAACGGGCCGGGGAAGGCGGTGCTGATCCGGACGTACACGCGGCCGCCGCGGGCGTTCAGGTCGTACACGACCTGGTCCTTCGGGTCGCCGAGACCGGGCGGTGGTGGTAGCTGGGTGACCGCGCCGGTGTTCACGTCGATCTCGGAGATGTACGCGTCCGGCTGGGAACCCGCGTACAGCTTGCCGTTTGCGTAGTCGATGCTCTTCACATACCCCTGACCGGCTTTGATCGTGCCGTAATCGCGGATCGCGCCGGTCTGATGGTCGTACCGGAACACTTTGCCGTGCGGGTACGTGCCGCCGTACACGTTGCCCTGCTCGTCGACCGTGATCCGCAGGATGAACGTCTCGGTCGGCAGCGGCCGGCCCAGGTCCTCGGCGGTGGTTTCGCCAGGGCGCAATCGGTACAGGTGGCCGTTGTTGTAGGTGCCGGCGTAGATCGTGCCGTCCGGCGCGGCCGCGACCGCGTAACTGCCGTCCGCGCCGGGCAGCGCCGCGGAGAGCAGGCTGTCGCCGGTGGCCGGGTCGATGGCGTTCAGGTACGCCGGGCTGCCGGTGGACACGTTCCAGATCGCGGTCTTGCCGCCCGGTCCGGGTGCGACGGTGCCGCCGATCAGGAGCACGTCGGACAGTGGGACGCCGAGGGAGACGACGTTGGCGGTCGGCGGTTTGGGGGTCGCGCCGGCCGGGTTGGCCAGGGTGCTGACGAGAACGGCGGCGAGTGCCACCGCGATGAGCGAGCGGACTGATCGCATGCGATGCCTCCGGGGTGCCGTATTTACGGTCCTGTCCGAAAGTGAAACGCTCGCGGCGAGGCCAAGTCAACGGCTCGGCGGATTTTGCCACTACTGGCAGCAAGAGCCATGGTTTCGGCCTCGGCCGTTAAGCCGCGGGCAGCTTGTCCAGCAGGTTCTTCAGCATCTTCCGGGTCTCGGCGAAGTAGCTGTCCTCGCGGTGCAGCGCCCGGTGGAACGCGGCCAGCTCGGCCGTGGTGATGGTGTTCGAGAAGGTGCTGATCTCGGTCAGGTCGAGCCGCCGGTTGAACAGGTGCACGGTGTCCCGCCAGCGGTGCAGCATGCCGACCAGCTCGGCGTCGCGGTGCAGCCCGAGTGCGCCCGATACCAGCGCAAGGTCGACCGCCGAAACCACCAGTCGCGGGTACACCTGACGAGTGCCGGGTGCTTCCGGCGAGAACCGCGGGTCGCTGATCAGGCGGGTGTTCTCGTGCAGTTCGTCGGCGACGGCGCGCAGTACTTCCGTACGCCGCTCGGCTTCGGTCGTCAGCCGTTCGACGAAGATGCCGGTCAGCCCGGCGACCAGGGTGAGTGAGTTGACCGCGGGCTCCCAGCGGGAGTTGCCCGGGAACAGGAACCAGATCACGCCGAGTACGAAGGCCAGCCCGAGCAGGCCGTACGTGACCACGCTGACCACGGTCCGCCGGTACGCGACCCAGGCCGAGACCGTCTGCCGGGTCACGTCGACCAGATGTCGTCGGCGAGGGTGTGCGCCTCCTCGCCGGCCGCCTCCGGTGCGAGCAGCAGCAGCTCCAGACCGAACGGGTTCGGGCGGCGGGTGTACCTGAACTGGGACTGGATCGCCTCGACCGGCGTCAGCTTGCACGCCTCGGTAAGCCGCTTCAGCCGATCGGCCGAGTACTTGCGGGTGGTGTACAGCCGGATCGTGTCGCCGATCGGAAGCACCACCTCGGTGTGGTCCGGCAGCTCCATCCGGACCTCTTCGCCGGTGTCGTTCTGCCAGAGGATCTTCACCAGCAGCGCGTCGTCGTCCTCGACCTCGCCGACGAACTTGACCAGGTCGTTGCTGATCTTCAGGTCGGTGTTGTACCGCAGCGTGCTGGTGACGAACTCCGCGAACGCCCTGGTCTGGTGGTACTCGTCCGCGGCCGCGTCGGCGGTCTCCTGGTCGAGCCGGGTCGTACTCGCGACCTCCAGCAACAACCGGTCCTGCGGCCGCAGCACCCGTGTCAACGTACCGAGCAGCTCCTCGTCGTTGTCGAAGTTGGCGAGCGTGTTGCCGGTCAGCGTGAACAGCAACGGCTCCGCGCCGACGAGCCGGGCCAGCATCTCGCCCAGCTCGTCCATGTTGTCGGCGATCGAGAAGTCCAGCTGGACCGGCAGCACCTGGGAACGCGGGAAGCCGGCCTGAACCGGCTCCAACGGGCCCATCCGGAGCATCTCGGAGCTCATGTCGACGGGGATGTAGTACATGTCCCGGTTGTGCCGGCGCAGGTCGGTGAGAATGGTCCGGTCCTTGACGCCGGTCCCGACGCCGAGGCTGACCAGGTGGAAGCCGCCCTTCTCGACATGCGGCCGGATCTTCCGCCAGTGCCGCAGGAACGACTCGGTGCCGGCCTTCATCACCAGGTAGAACGGGTCGTTCGTCGCGTTCGCCCAGGCGATCGTGGGGCCGATCCCCCAGTACGAGAACCCGGACGTGATCTGCTTGCCGTTGCCGGACGTCGAGAACGGCCCGCGCAGATCGCTGGTCAGCGTGACGAGCTTGTCGGTCTGATCCTCGCCGACCAGCAGCAACGACCAGGCGAAGTCGTCGTCGGCCAGCGCATGCTCGAGCTTACGGATCACCGGTACCGGCTCTGCCACGTCTCAACCCCTCACACGATGAGCCGTCAGATTACCGGTAACCGGTCCACTCCGCTGGGTCAGATGGGAGTCACCGAGTCGGCTTCGCGGCCCTTGGGGCCGTCGATGATCTGGAACTCGACCGGCTGGCCGTCCTCGAGGGTCTTGTACCCGTCGGAGACGATCTTGCTCCAGTGCACGAACACGTCGTCCACCTCAGCGCCGCCCTCGACGGCCAGGAAGCCGTACCCCTTGTCGGCGTTGAACCACTTCACGGTGCCGCGCACCATCGAGACTCCTAGACCACGGGACCCGCTTCACCCAGGCCCCTCGCGATCGACAAGTTTAACCGAGACGGTTCCCACGCAGAGTGCCGTACCCACGAGCGCGGCGCTGACCCACAGCGGTCCACGGAAGCCGGACAGGCCGATCGCGAGCCCGCCGAGCAGCGGTCCGGCGGCTGCTCCGACGTTGAGCGCGGCGGTGGCGAGACCGCCGGTCAGTACCGGTGCGCCGGCGCCGGCATAGAGCGCGTACGCGATCAAGGCCGAGCCGACCGCGAACGACAACGCGCCCTGGACAAGGGCGAACACGACAGTCGGTACGACCTGGCCGGCGGTGAGACCGAAGCCGCACCAACCGAGCAACAAGATGCCTCCGGCAACCAACGTGAGCCGGTGATCACGCCGGTCCGCGTACCGCCCGGCAACTGTCACGCCGGCGAACGCCCCGATCCCGAAGAGCGCCAGCACCACCGGTACCCATCCGGATCCCAGCCCGGTCACGTCGGTGACGACCGGCGACAGGTACGTGAACGAACAAAACGTCGCGCCGTTGACCAGCGCGCCGAGCACCAGCAGCACGGTCAGCCGCCGCTGGACGGGGAACCGCCCGACCAGGACCGGCTCGGTACGCACCGGCGGGACCGAGCGCACGATCCCCAGCAAGGCCGGGAACGAGATGATCGCGACCGCCCAGAACGCGGACCGCCAGCCGAACGCCTCGCCGAGCAGAGCACCCGCCGGTACGCCGATGATGCAGGCGAGCGTCGTGCCGCCGAGCAGGACCGCCGTCGCGCGGCCCTTGGCGTCCGGGCGGACCAGGCTGGTGGCGGTGGCCAGCGCGATCGCCAGGAAACCCGCGTTGGCGAGCGCCGCGAGGACGCGGGTGATCAGCAGCACGGTGAAGCTTGTGGTCAGGGCGCCGACAACATGGACGGCGAGGAAAACGGTCAGTGTCAGTAGCAGGGTCCGGCGCCGCGGCCAGCGGGCGCCGAGGACCGCGACGGCCGGGGCGCCGGCGACCATGCCGAGCGCGAAGGCCGACGTCAGCCAGCCGGTGGTGGGGATCGAGACGCCCAGGTCCTGGGCGATTTCCGGGCCGAGCCCGGACAGCATGAACTCGGACGTTGCCTGGGCGAACACGGCCAGGCCAAGCAGATACAGCACGAATGGCATCAGGAAGCTCCGCAACCAAAGGAAGACGGCGGCAGGACGGATCGCCTGCCGTGAGTCGTCTCCGGCGGTTCCGGGCAGTCACCTGGAACGGCCGGTGGTTACGGTCTGTTCGCCTCCGGGCTGGACATGGCGCTCAGCTTAGAGAACGCCGTCCGCCCATGCCACTTAGTTAGTCACGCCACTCAGTTAGCCGCGTCGGGACGCGGCGAGACCCAGTACGCCCGCGGTGACCAGCAGCAGTGCGCTGGTCACGCCCAGGTCGTCGGGTTGCAGGACGCCGTTCTCGGTCAGCATCCAGATCGAGGCACCTCCGGCCAGCACCGTCCCGGCAACCACGCCGGGTACGTCCGGCCGTGCCTTCTGCTTCTGGCTCATCCGCGCACCACCTTGATACTGCCCACCCGGAGGTCCAGGTCGAGGGTGACCTGCTGCGGGCCGGGCTTGCCGTCCGCGCCGAGGTCGTCGAGCTTCAGCTGCGCATTATGGCCGCTGTGGTTCTCGTTCAGGAAGGCCACGTCGCCCATTTCGGTGGTCAGGTCGCCCTTCACGTCCACGTTCGGCGGGAGCGTGACCACCACCTCGCCGACACCGCCGTGGACCTCCACCTTGGCGCCGGGCGCGAAGGTGGCCTTGGTCAGGTCGAGCTTCACCGAGCCGGCGTCGAACTGGTAGCTCGTCCCGGTCGCGGTGACGGTCTGCCCGGCCGGCGCCACGTAGTTCGTGTCGGCGAAGTTGCGGGGTACGCCGGGGAACACCGAGCTGGCGACCGCGCCGACCGCGAGCAGGAGGCCCAGCGGGAGCAGGGCCAGCGTCCGGCCGACGAATCCGCCGAGCAGCATGCCCGCGCCGAGCGTGGCCAGGCCGACGATCAGCATGGTCGCCGTCGGGGCACCGGCGAGCGCGGCGATACCGATCGCCAGGCCGGTCAGTACGACGATGATCGACTTGATGCCGCGGACGCCCTTCGCCGGCGGTTCGGCGGGCTTCGAGGCCACCGGCTGGGTGGTCGACCGCGCGCCGGCCGGCTCGTCGACGTACAGGCCGAGGGGGTCGTCCTCGGTCCACACAGGCTGGACCGGTTCGACGGTGCGGTCCTGGGGTCGCTGTGTGGCCGAGGACGACGGGCCCGCCGGCGAACCGGACGGACCGCTCTGGGACGACGCGTACCCCGCGCCGTACTGCTGCCCATAACCGGACTGCCCGGCAGACCCGGACTGGCTGCCATACCCGGACTGGCCGGCATAGCCAGACTGCCCGACGTAACCGGGCTGGCCGCCGTACCCGGGCTGGCCGGGCTGGGCGCCGTACCCGGACTGACCGGCGTAACCAGGCTGGCCGGGGGAGGCAGGCTGGCCGGTGTAGCCCGGCTGACCAGGCTGACCGGCAGAACTGGGCTGGCCGGGGTAACCGGGCTGAGCGGGGGAACCAGGCTGGCTGGGCTGGCCGAACTGGCCTGGGTTACCGGGCTGGCCGGGCTGGCCGGGGTGGTTGGTCCAGGTGGGGCGTTGTGGGCGGGTGCCGTTGCCCTTGCGGTGTTTGGCGACCAGCCAGATGATCGCCACCACGATCAGCGGCCCGGGAATCAGCCGGCCGAAGTCGAACGACGACATCATCGCGATCCCGGCGAACACGCAGGCGGCGACCACCACCGGCCACAGCCACGGGTGGTCCGGCCGGACCCGGTCACCGAGCAGACCCTGCGCGGCCGACCGGTCGCTGCCCTCGTCCGGCATCAGCACCCACGCGGCGATGTAGAAGATCACGCCGGGGCCACTGACGATCAGCACGGCCATCACCACGCGGACCAGGACCGGGTCGATGTTCAGCGCGCGGCCGATGCCGCCGCAGACACCGGCGAGCCACCGGTCCGACCGGCTGCGCCGCCAGCTCTGCGGGTTCTGCAGACCGTTGCGGTCGAACCCCGTGGGTCCACTTTGGTTCTGGTCCATGACACCGATGGTCGCTCGGTCCCGGCCCTGATCACATCGGGGATACCCCCTGAGGCGCCCCGGAGTCGGATCACCCGGCGGGGTCATCCGGCCGGGGGTTCGGGGTTCTCCCCGAGCCGACCCTGAGCGGGCCGCGCCGGTGCTGAGGAGGCGGCCCGGGACAAGCCTGCTGGTGTCCGGCCGGTCCACATGTGACGATCGTGGTGATGAGCCAGCCAGCAGCAGCGCCGCCGGGTGGGCCAGCCATGAGCGCCGGCCGGCCCGAGCCTACGCCTGCACCGAACCAGGCACCCGGCCAGAACCAGGCGCCCGGCCCGGACGCCGGCCAGACCCAGAACAACCAGACCCAGAACAACCAGACCCAGAACAACCAGAACCAGGACCAGCAGAACCAGGATCAATGGCGGTTCAAGGGCTGGGGACCGCAGGGCCCGAAGCAGTACCAGGGCCCGTACGCCGCGTACGCCGCCCGGATGGCCGGCCAAAAGGGCGCCCAGCCAGGTACGCCACCAGGCGCACCAGGCGCACCAGGCGCACCAGGCGGAGCTGGTGGAGCTGGTGGACCTATCTACGGGCCGCCGTTCCCCGGGCAGCCGGCCGCGGCGCCGCGGCCGCACACCGACGGTCCGCGTCGCGCCTACCGGCGTACTGAAGGCCGCGTCGTCGCCGGTGTCGCCGGTGGTATCGCGGATCACCTCGGCGTCTCGGACACGATCGTCCGGCTCGTACTGATCGGCACCACGGTCTTCGGCGGGTTCGGCGTCCTCATCTACGCGGCGCTCTGGTTCCTGATGCCGCTCGCGCCGGAAACCCTGCCGAACGCGCCCGGCCTGGCGGCGCACACCCGCAGCGGGCTGCGCTCTGACGAGCCGCCGCCACCGGTGACCGAGGCGAAGCGGCGGAAGCGGGAGAAGAGCCGCGGTCAGCTGCCTGCCCTGGTGGCGATCGGCATCGGCGTGCTGTTGCTGCTCCAGGTCGCCGGGTTCGGCATCGCCGGCAAGCTGTTCTGGCCGCTGGTGTTCGCCGCGGCCGGTCTGGCGCTGATCTGGCGGCAGGCGGACGAGAACCAGAAGGACAAGTGGGCGCAGGACATCCGGGTGCCGATCCTCGGCCTGGTGCTCGGCAAGGGCGGCTGGAAGTCGCTGGTCCGGATCGCCGTCGGCCTGGTCCTGATCGGCACCGCGGTCACCTTGTTCCTGGTCCAGAACGGCCGGCTCTCGATGGTCGGCGACGTACTGATCGCGCTGCTGCTCGCCGTGGTCGGTATCGGCGTGATCGCGGGCCCGTGGGTACACCGGCTGACCCGCGACCTGAACTCGGAGCGGGCCGAGCGGGTCCGTTCGCAGGAGCGCGCCGACATGGCCGCGCACCTGCACGACTCGGTGCTGCAGACGCTGGCGCTGATCCAGAAGCAGGCCGACGACCCGAAGGCGGTCGCCCGGCTGGCCCGCTCGCAGGAACGCGAGCTGCGGTCCTGGCTGTACGACGAGGAGCACGACGCGGACCAGACCATCGCCGGCGCCGCGAAGCAGGCCGCCGCCGAGGTCGAGGACTCGCACGGCGTACCGATCGAGGTGGTCACGGTCGGCGACTGCGACCTCACCGAACAGCTGGCCTCGATGGTCCGGGCCGCGCGGGAGTCGATGGTGAATGCGGCGAAACACTCCGGAGCTGCGAAGATCGACGTGTTCGTCGAGGTGGACGGCGACCGGGTGGAGATGTTCGTCCGGGACCGCGGCAAGGGCTTCGTGGTGGACGACGTGCCGGACGACCGGCTCGGCCTGCGGCACAGTGTGATGGGCAGAATGGAACGGCACGGCGGCCGCGCGACGGTGCGGTCCGATCCGGAGACAGGGACCGAAGTGCGACTGGAGATGGATAGATGAGCAGCAGGCGCGTTGTCGTCATCGACGATCACGACATGTTCCGGGCCGGGGTACGCAGCGAGATCGGCACCGCGGTCGACATCGTCGGGGAGGGCTCGGACGTCGACACCGCGGTGAAGGCGATCGTCGGAGCAGAGCCGGATGTCGTGCTGCTGGACGTCCACCTGCCCGGCGGTGGTGGCACCGAGGTGATGAAGCAGGTGCACCAGCGGCACCCGGATATCAAGTTCCTGGCGCTGTCGGTGTCGGACGCGGCCGAGGACGTGATCGGTGTGATCCGCGCGGGTGCCCGCGGCTATGTGACCAAGAACATCTCCGGTACCGAGCTGGTCGACGCGATCAACCGGGTCGCGGACGGCGACGCGGTGTTCTCGCCGCGGCTGGCCGGCTTCGTACTGGACGCGTTCTCCGGCGCGATCGACATCGCCTCGGTGGACGAGGACCTGGACCGGTTGTCGCAGCGGGAGCGCGAGGTGCTCCGGCTGATCGCCCGCGGTTACGCGTACAAGGAAGTGGCCCGCGAGCTGTTCATCTCGGTGAAAACCGTTGAGACGCACGTCTCTTCCGTACTGCGCAAACTGCAGCTGTCGAACCGGCACGAACTGACCCGCTGGGCCACCGACCGCCGACTGGTCTAGTCACCCGGCGGGTGGGGCAAGCGTTCGACTGTGGCGCGTTTCGGCCAGGGCATGGATACGCCACCCCGTGCCGGCGGCCCGGGCTTGGTGGCTGTTATACCGTCGACTCTTATGGAGCGGAATCTCACTGCCGACCAGCTTGCCCTGTTCGAGAAGGAGTTCGCGTCGAACCCGCAGTACCGGGTGATGCAGAACGCCGTCACGCAGACCTCGGTGAACAGCATCGCGCTGGACCGCCAGGTGGTCACGTCGATGGACCATTCGGTCTCGAACCTGCTCGACGACTGGAAGGTCACCAATCAGAAGAAGAGCGGCCGGTGCTGGCTGTTCGCCGGGCTGAACCTGCTCCGGGCCGGCGCCGCCGAGAAGCTCGGGGTCAAGGACTTCGAGTTCTCACAGAACTACCTGCTGTTCTGGGACAAGTTCGAGCGGTCGAACTTCTTCCTCGAAGCGATCATCGAGACCGCGGACCGGGACGCCGACGACCGTACGGTCGCGCACCTGCTGTCCGACCCGATCGGTGACGGCGGACAGTGGAACATGTTCGTCGCGCTGGTCCAGAAGCACGGCCTGGTACCGAAGTCGGCGATGCCGGAGACCGAGAGCTCGTCGTCCACCGGTCAGCTGAACGACGTGCTGCGCAAGCTGCTCCGCCAGGGCGCGCGGGACCTGCGGGCGCTGGACGGCGCCGAGGCGCGCCGCGAGCGCAAGCGGGAGATCCTGGTCGGCGTGCACCGGGCGCTGAGCATCCACCTCGGGACGCCGCCGCAGAAGTTCCTCTGGCAGTGGAAGGACACCGACAAGGGCTTCCACCGCGACGGCTGGACCACGCCGGCCGAGTTCGCGGCCGAGTACGTGCAGCTGCCGGTCGACGAGTACGTCTGCCTGGTCCACGACCCGCGCTCGACCAGCCCGGTCGGCAAGACCTTCACCGTCGACTTCCTCGGCAACATCGTCGACGCGCCGCCGGTGGTGTACCTGAACGTCGAGATCGACCTGATGAAGCAGCTCACCCAGGACGCGATCGTCGGCGGCGAGCCGGTCTGGTTCGGCTGTGACGTCGGCAAGCAGATGAACGCCGACCTCGGCTTCTGGGACGCCAAGCTGTACGACTACGAGGCCGTGTACGACACCGAGTTCACGCTCGACAAGGCCGAGCGGCTGGTGCACCACGAGACCCTGATGACGCACGCGATGCTGTTCACCGGCGTCGACGTGGTCGACGGCAAGCCGCGCCGCTGGCGGGTCGAGAACAGCTGGGGCGACGAGAAGGCCGACAGCGGTTTCTGGACCATGAACGACTCCTGGTACGGCGAGCACGTCTTCGAGATCGCCGTCCGCCGCTCGGCCCTGCCGGCCGAGCTGCAGGCCCGGCTGAACGACGAGCCGATCGTCCTGCCCGCCTGGGATCCGATGGGCGCCCTCGCGCACTGATCCACCGCACACGTCCCGGGACCCCGACGGGCTCCCGGGACGTGCCATGTCCACGAACTGCCCACCCGTCGCCGGGCGGCTGGCTGACGTTGCGGCGGTGGTCTGCCTACAGCCCGCGGACGACGGCGGCGAGGCGGTGCAGGCGACGTCGCCTGGGCCGGAGGACGATCTTCCGGCCCTGTGGGCGATCGGTCGCGACCCGTGCCGCGCGCACCGCCAGCTCGTCGTCCAGCGGCTCCAGCTCGTCGATCCCGTACCGCCGCCGTAACGCGCATCGCAACAGGTGATCCGCGAGGGCCGGGTTCTTCGGCAACACCGGCCCATGCAGGTACGTGCCGATCGTGTTTCCGGACACGGCCCCTTCGTCGCCGGTCCCGCCGTTGTTCCCGAATCCCTGCCGGACCGTGCCCAACGCGTCCTGCCCGGCCTCCAGCACCGTCCGGCCGGAATGATTCTCGAACCCGACCAGCTGCCCGAACGGACTGTCGATCACGATGTTCCCGATCATCCGCTCCCGGTTCGCGGTGGTTCCGGCCCGGAAGATCCCCAGCCCCGGCACCCGCCGCCCGGCCAGATCGATAAATTCCCGCCCGAACAGCTGATAACTCCCACAAATCAGCAGCATCGGCACCCCGGCGGCGGACATTTTGCACAATTCGTCCCGGTACCGCAACAAATCGCTGGCACAGGCCAGCTGCCCGGAATTCTGCCCGCCGCCGCCGAAAACCAGATCGATCCCGCCGAAATCGAATGACCGGCCCGGTTCGACCGGCAATACCTCGGCCCGGTATCCACGCCATTCCAGTCTTTTCGCGAGCGTGATCACATTCCCCAGGTCCCCGTACACATTGAGGTCCCGGGGATAAAGATGGGCAACCCGCAGCGATCTCATTCGTGCACCCGCCGCCGCAGCGCTTTCCGGATCTGCAGCATCGCCGTGTATGTCGGCAGGATGTACGCGTCCCCACCACGCGGCACCCCGGCCAACAGCCGGGAGATCCCGTCGTCGACGCTCGACGCCACCGACGCCTCGGTCCCGGCGTAGTGCAGCCGCAGAGCCATCTCAGCAGCCCGCGTCCCGGCCGTGACCACCTCCGGCCCGCCGCGCGACAGTCCCTCCAGCGGTACGTCCCACAACCACGAAACGTCCCGCCCGTCGGCCGGCAGATCGTTGACCGCGATCAGCACCCGCGGATGCGACCGCCCGACCAGGAACGTGTCCAGCACCTGCGCGAACCCTGCCGGGTTCTTGATCAGCAGCAACCACAGCGTCCGGCCCTGCAACTCGGTCTTCTCCACCCGCCCGAACGCGGCCTCGGTCGTCCGCACCGCCTCCGCCGTCACCGCCGGGTCGAGCCCGAGCCCGGTCGCCAGCCCGACCGCCGCGAGCGCGTTGTAGAGGTTGTACGTCCCCGACAACCCGTACCGCATCCGCTGCACCGAACCGCCCGCGGTCACGCTGAACTCGGTACCGTCCAGGTCCGCCCGCGAAACCCCGGTGACGGCGACATCCGGATCGGGCCGCGCGAAATCACCGTTCGGGCAGCTGTAATGACCGAGATGGCTGTAGAAAACCCGGCCGAACGTCAACCGCTCGCCGCACTTCGGGCAGCGATCCGAATCAGCCGCCGTCCGCTCGGCGGTCAGACCGGCCGGCAGCTGATCGATCCCGAAATAGCTGACCCGGCCCGGCTCCGCCGCTGCTCCGGCCAAACTCGCGACACGTGCATCGTCCGCGTTCAGGTACAGCCGCGCGCCCGTCGCGGCGATGCCTTCCGCCAGCAGGTCCGCGGTGGTGTCGACTTCGCCGTACCGGTCGAGCTGGTCGCGGAAAATGTTCAGCACCACGATGTGCCGTGGCTGCAACTCCGCCCCGACCAGGCGAAGGCTCGCCTCGTCGACCTCGAACACCCCGATGGTCGCGCGGCTCCGGCAGCGCAGATCGGCCGCCGAGACCAGCGCCGACACGACGCCGCCGCGCAGGTTCGCGCCGCTGGCGTTGGTGACGACGGTCTCGCCGCCCCGGCGGAGCGCCGCGACGATCAGTTTCGTGGTCGTCGTCTTGCCATTCGTACCGGTCACCAGAATGCAGCCGTGCGGTAATTCTGCGGCTAATTTCCGGGGTAATTCCGGCGCGATTCTGTCGACGATCGCGCCGGGGAGTGCCTGGCCGCCGCGGCCGAGCCGGCGGCTGAGCGTGGCGGTGCCCCAGGCGACAGCAATCGCGGCCGTTTCGCGCATAGCAAAATTGTAGAACCGCCGGTCAACAGAAACTCAGCGTCCGCTCAGCTCGGTAACTGCTCAGGCAATACTCAGGAAATAAGTTTCAGCGCTTCGGCCGGGCGTTCGAGCGTCGGCAGGTGGCCGGCCCAGGGCAGGTGCACGCGTTCCGGGTTCGGCAGGCGCTCGGCCAGGTAGTCGGCGCTGTCGGCGAAGAACCGGTAGTCGTTGCCACCGGTGATCAACCGGACCGGCGCGGTGATCTTCTCCGGCTCGATGGCGTACTCCTCGTTGTTCACGTCACCGGCCGCGATCTGTACTTCGAACGCGCGCTGCTGCATGGCCCGGAGCAGTTCGCGGGCATCGTCGTCGGCGTCAGGGCCGATCCAGTTGCGTACGTTCAAGTCGGTCGCGCCGGCAATGTCATCGGCCTCGATGAGCTCGTTCTCCTCGGTCCACAGCGCGCGAAGGTCCTCGTCGGGTTCCACGTTGTCGGTCGGCGCGCAAACCAGTACCAACCGGGCGAATCGCTCCGGGGCGCGGCTCGCCGCCTGCTGGACGACATACCCGCCGTACGAGGCCCCGACCGCGGTGACCGCAGTGGCCCCGACCTCGTCCAGCAGCGCGAGCAGGTCGCCAGCGTCGGAATAGTCCGCGCCAACTTCCAGCGGTGTCTCTCCGTAGCCGCGCAGATCCACCGTGATCACCCGATGGTCGCCCTTGAGCTCGTCCACCAGGCCGGCCCACATCCGCGCATCGGCCACGCCGGCGTGCACCAGCAGTACGTCCGGCCCGTCCCCAACCACCGCATGAGAAATCGTCATGCCCGCACCCTGACTGCTCAAGTACCGAAGAAGCAAAACAATTGTCAGCCGAGCCGGATCACCGCGAACGATTCGGCGTAGTGGTTCGCGGGGAACCCGGCGGCGGCAGCGAGCTCGCCGGAGTAGGTACGCATGCCGGCCGCGAGTCCGTCGGGGTCGCGATGCTGGCTGGCGTGTGACCTGAGCGCCGCAAGCTTCTGGTCGAAGGTGTCGGTGATGTCGACGTAGTGGTTGCTCTCCGGATGTTCCATCATCCACAACTCGCCGACATCCCAGGCTTCCTCAGACAGCTCCGGGTACGCGTACGGGTTGCCGGCCGCCGGGTAGAACGCGCGCACGGTCGCCTCGGCAGCAGCGAGATGATCCGGGTGGGATACCTGCAGCCGTGACCACCAGCGCTCCGGCGACTGGCTGAGCAGGCGCTGCGGGCGAACCTTGCGAATCAGCCGGCTCAGCTCGCGGACCAGCTGCGGCGTCGCCTCCACGGCACCGTCCTGGTAGCCGAGAAAGTGCAGGTCGTGGACGCCGACGTGCTGTGCCGCGGCGGTCTGCTCGGCGCGGCGGACGGCCGGGATCTCGGCCCGGTCGCGATCCGGCTCGAACCCGCCGGCCTGACCGTCCGTGACGATGCAGTAGTGCACTTCGATTCCGGCCTTGGTCCACAATGCGATCGAGCCGGCACCGCCGAAGTCGATGTCGTCCGGATGCGCGACCACCGCCAGTACCCGCTCAACTTCGTTGTCAGGCCGCGGCCTGGCCTCAGGAACACTCACCGTTCGACACTAGGGCAATTCTGCCCGCCCGACGCCCCAACTGTTTGCTGCGGCAGGCACAGTGGGATTCATGGAGTTCGGTGGTACGTGCGAGCCGGGGGAGGCCGGGCTGGACCCGGCGGGGCTGGCCGCCGCGGTCGAGCTGGTGCGAGCGCGGGGCGCGGTCGCGCAGCTCTGCGTGGTCCGCAACGGGCGGGTGGCGGTCGACCTGTCCTTCGGGTGTGAGCCGAGCGCGTTGTTCTGGATCTTCTCCGCGAGCAAACCGTTCGTCGCGATCGTGATCCACCAGCTGGTCGAGTCCGGCCGGCTGCACCTGGACGATGCGGTGGCGGCGTACTGGCCGGAGTTCGGGCGGAACGGGAAACGCGAGATCACCGTCCGGCACATGCTCCGGCACCGGTCCGGACTGTCGAACGCCGGCTCGTTCATCGGTGAGGCGCGCGCGATGACCGACTGGGCGCGGGCGCTGCGCCGGATCGAGGACGCCAAACCACGCTGGCCGATCGAGACCGTCGCGTACAGCCCGCTGGCGTTCGGTTTCGTACTCGCCGAGGTCGCGCGCCGATGCGGCGGCCACCCGATCGAGGAGCTGGTACGGCGTGGTGTGCTCGATCCGCTCGGCCTGACCGACACGTACCTCGGACTGCCCGCGGAGCAGTGGAACCGGCGCGTACCGATCAAAGCCGGTGGCGCGGCCGGACCGGTGGTGCAGTCGGTGCTGAACCGGCGCAGTACGCGCGCGGCCGTCGTACCGGCTGCTGGGATCTCGACGACGGCCCGGGATCTCGCCACGTTCTACCAAGGGCTGCTGGTCGGTGCGTTGCTCGATCCGGAGACGCTGGCGATCGCGGTGGAGCCGAGCAGCGAAGGCGAGCTGGACCGGACCGCGCGGGCGCCGATCCGGTGGTCGCAGGGCTTCCAGCTCGGCGGACCGCGCTGGCTGGAAGGCGCGCCGACGTCGCTCGGTTCGCTCAGCAGCCCCCGTACGTTCGGTCACAACGGCAGCAACTGCTGCATCGGCTGGGCCGACCCGGACCGGCAGATCGCGTACGCGTACCTGACGAACCGGGTCGGCAACCCGAAACTCGACCTCGCCCATCACGCGGCCGTCGCGGACAAGATCCTCGGCGCGGCCACCTGACGTCCTGGGTCACTAGGCGAGCGCCGGAAGGGGAACCCGTTCGGTGATCACGTGGTCGACGAGCCCGTACGCCCGCGCGCCTTCCGCGGTCAGTACGTGGTCGCGGTCGGTGTCGTGGCGGAGCTGTTCGATGGTCTGACCGGTGTGCCGGGACAGGATCGACTCGACCTGCGCGCGGACCCGGACCACCTCGTCGGCCTGCAGGATCAGGTCCGGGATGGTGCCCTGGCCGCGCGCGGCCGGCTGGTGCAGCACGACCCGAGCGTGCGGAAGGACGGCCCGCCGTCCCTCCGCGCCACCGGCCAGCAGCACCGCGCCGGCCGAGATCGCCTGACCGACGCAGAACGTCGCGACCGGCGACTGGATGTACTGCATGGTGTCGTAGATCGCGAGCATCGCGGTCATGTCGCCGCCCTCGCAGTTGATGTAGAGGTTGATCTCCTGGTCGGGCTTGTCGACCTCGAGGTGCAGCAGCTGGGCGATCAGCGCGTTCGCGACCCCGGCGTCGATCGCCGTACCGAGGTAGATGATCCGCTCGCTGAGGAGATGCGAGTACACGTCCATGATCCGCTCACCGCGCGGGTGCTGGGCGATCACGTTCGGAATGGTGTAGCTGCTCATGCGGCGGACCTCCTGGGCAGTACCTGGTCGAAGGACTCGACGATGTGGTCGATGAATCCGTACTCGCGGGCCTCGTCGGCGGTGTACCAGTGATCGTGCAGCGAGTCCTCGTGCACGACCTCGAACGGCTGCCCGGTGTCGGTGGCGATCAGCCCGAGGACGGTGTCGCGGATCTGCCGCAGGTCGTTCGCCTGGATCTCGATCTCGGCCGCGGAGCCGCCGATCCCGGCCGAGCCCTGGTGCATCAGTATCCGGGCGTGCCGGAGCGCGAACCGCTTGCCCGGCGTACCCGCGGACAGCAGGAACTGACCGGCGCTGCAGGCGAGCCCGATCGCCAGCGTCGACACGTCGCACGGCACCAGCCGCATCACGTCCCGGATCGCCAGCATCGACGGCACCGAGCCGCCGGGGGAGTGAATCCAGAAGGCGATGTCGGTGTCCGGGTCCTCGGCCGCCAGAGTCAGGATCTGGGTGGCCAGCAAGGTCCCGTTGTCGTCGTCGAGGGCTCCGTCCAGTACTACGATCCGCTGTCCGAGCAACCGCTGCCGCGCGGTCTCGTTGAACATCGGCGGTTTGATGTCTTCTGCCATGTGATCAACCCTGACCGGGCGGAACGTCGCATCCCACCTTTTCTGCTGACGGCAAGTCTGCCCAGAGCAAAGCCGGTCGGTGTGGCAAGCTCCGCCGGGTGAATTCGAGTGCCGACGCGACCCTGGTCGCGGACGAACTGTCCGGGCCGGAGCGCGCCCTGCTGGAGCTGACCGCCACCCCCCGCCGCGACCCTGCTCGGCGCGGTGTCGATGATCCTCCGGACGACCCTGTTCACCGATGACCCGGTCGCCTGGGTGGACATGTGGCAGGCCCGCCCCGACCGGGCCCGGATCGAGTGGATGAACGGTCCGGAGATCGCCGAGGTAGTGACCCACCTGGCCGCGAAGGACCACGAGGGCGAGGTCGAGGGCGTCCCCGGCCTCCGCCTGATCTCCAGCACCGACCAGGTCGCGAAGCTGCACTGGCTTGGCAGCACCGCGCCGGTCGAACTCCTCCTCACCCGGCAGACCTCCTGACCCTGGGAACACCCTGAACCTGCGCCGTGACCGTTGGGTCACGGCGCTTTCGTTCGTAACATGCTGTCCATGTGGACAGCTAATAATCCAACTGGACAGTCAACCCAATTGCACTACCTGGACCGCCTCAAGCTCGGCCTGGTGGTGCTGGTGGTTTTGCATCACGTCGCGCAGCCGTACGGGCCGCCGGACTGGTGGTACGTGCAGGGGACCGAGCGGTGGGAGCCGCTGGAGCGGTTCACAGTGGTGAACGGGGCGTTCTTCATGAGCCTGTTCTTCGCGATCTCGGCGTACCTGCTGCCTCGGTCGTACGAGCGCAAGGGCGGCCGCCGGTTCCTGCTCGACCGCTTCCGCCGGATCGGCGCGCCGTTCCTGTTCGGTGTCGCGGTGATCGTTCCGCTGCTGATGTACCTGCACCACCGCACGTACGGCGAGTATCCGGAGTTCTCCTTCGCCCACCTCTGGTTCCTTCAGCACCTGCTGGTGTACGCGATCCTGTACGCCGCCTGGCGCACCGTGATCCACCGCCGCCCGGTCGTCCAGGAGCCACGCCCTCTGACCACCCGGATGATCGTCGCCGGCACCGCGGTGATCGCGCTCGGCACGTACGCGATCCGGATCAAGTGGCCGGTCGACACCTGGATCGGCATCCTCGAGTTCATCCAGGCGGAGCCGTCCGACCTGGTCCAGTACGGCGGGCTGTTCGTCGCCGGACTGCTTGCGTACCGGTACGGCTGGCTGACCGGCATCACGCGGCGGGTCGGGTACACCTGCTTGGCGATCGGCGGCGGGCTCGCGGCAGCGCAGTACGCCGCGCTGCCCGCGTTGTCGCGGTTCTATGCACCGGGCGGTACGGGCGTGCGTTCGTTGGTGTGGTCGACGGTCGAGAGCGCGATGTGCGTGACGTTGTGCGTCGGTCTGGTGGTGCTCTTCCGCGAGTACGCGAACCGGCCGAACGTGTTCCTGGCCCGGCTGGGGGCGGCGTCGTTCACCGTGTATATCGTGCATGTGCCGGTGGTTGTCGTACTGCAGCTGTTCGTCCGCGACCTGGCCGCCGCGCCGCTGGTGAAGTTCCTGCTGGTCGGCGCGGTCGCGTTGCCGGTCAGCTTCATCCTGGCGGCGGGGCTGCGCCGCGTCCCGTACCTCCGAGCCTGGGTTGGAGCCTGAATGGTTGACGCACGATCCTCGGACCTGACCGCGCGGGCACGGTTGCGGCTGGCGGCGCTGAAGCTGTTCGCCGAGCACGGGTTCGAGGCGACGTCGACACGCGCGATCGCCACCGAGGCGGGCGTGTCGCATGCGTTGCTGCGGCACCACTACGGCTCCAAGGACGGGCTGCGGGCCGCCGTCGACGAGGACGTGCTGAACACCTTCGACGAAGGCCTGGCCAAGCTCGACGCCGCGGATCTGGCCGCGCTCGGTCAGGTGACGGCACGGCTGTTCGGCTCGGACGAGCTGCGGCGGAAGTACCTGCGCAGGGTGCTGCTGGAGGGTGGTCCGGCTGGGATCGCGGTGTTCCAGCAGCTACTGGAAGGCGCTCGCCGGCATCTGGCTGCATTACGCACCGAGCCGATCGACGAGGCAGACGCGCGCTGGGCCCCGTACCAGGCGCTGTTCCTGACTCTCGGGCCGATGCTGCTCGAGCCGGTGCTGGCGGCGACGCTGGACGATCCGGTGTTCGCGCCCGGTCCGCTGGCCGAACGAAGTGCCGCGAATCAGCGGCTGATCGGCATGGGGCTGCTCGGGTTTCGGTAACTGTCGGCGGGAGCGCCTAAGGTGTTGAGTGATGACTACGCTGTTTTCGCCTGATGAGCTTCCGGTGCCGCTGGAGGAGTCCAAGACGTCCCGTCCCGACCCGGACGCGCTGCTCGAGGGGCTGAATCCGCAGCAGCGCGCGGCCGTCGTGCACGCGGGCAAACCGCTGCTGGTGGTCGCCGGCGCGGGGTCGGGCAAGACCCGGGTGCTGACCCGGCGGATCGCCTACCTGCTGTCGGCCCGGGACGTGCATCCGGGGTCGATCCTGGCGATCACGTTCACCAACAAGGCCGCCGCGGAGATGCGCGAGCGGGTGGTGGACCTGGTCGGGCCGCGGGCGAAGCTGATGTGGGTCTCGACCTTCCACTCCTCGTGCGTACGCATCCTGCGCCGCGACATCAAGCGGTTCGGGATCAGCTCGACGTTCTCGATCTACGACGACACCGACTCGCGCCGGCTGATGACGCTGGTCTGCCGCGAGCTCGACCTGGACGTCAAGCGGTACAACCCGCGCGCCGTACTGAACTGGATCAGCACCCAGAAGAACGAGCTGATCGACCACGAGACGGCGACCGCGAAGGCCGAGAACCATCTCGAGCAGACGTACGCGGAGTGTTACCGGATCTACCAGGAGCGGCTCGCCCAGGCGAACGCGCTGGACTTCGACGACCTGCTGATGACGACGGTCAACCTGCTGCAGGCGTTCCCGGAAGTGCGTGAGTACTACCGGCGCCGCTTCCGCCACGTGCTCGTCGACGAGTACCAGGACACCAACCACGCGCAGTACACGCTGATCCGTGAGTTGTGCGGTGAGGACGCCACCGGTCAGGAGGGTCCGACGGCGCCGCCGGCCGAGCTGATGGTGGTCGGCGACTCGGACCAGTCCATCTACGCGTTCCGGGGCGCCACGATCCGGAACATCCTCGCCTTCGAGGAGGACTTCGCCGGCGCCGAGACGATCCTGCTGGAGCAGAACTACCGCTCCACCCAGACCATCCTGACCGCCGCCAACGCGGTGATCGCCCGGAACGAGGGCCGGATGGCGAAGAACCTCTGGTCCGACCAGGGCCAGGGCGAGCAGATCGCGGTGTACGTCGCCGACAACGAGCACGACGAGGCCCAGTTCGTCGCGGACGAGATCGACCGGCTGGCCGACGCGGACACGGTGAAACCGTCGGACGTGGCGGTGTTCTACCGCACCAACGCGCAGTCCCGGGTGTTCGAGGAAGTGTTCATCCGGACCGGCCATCCGTACAAGGTGGTCGGTGGCGTCCGGTTCTACGAGCGCAAGGAGGTCCGCGACGCGCTCGCGTACCTGCGGGTGCTGGTGAACCCGGAGGACACTGTCTCGCTGCGCCGGATCATGAACGAGCCGAAGCGCGGTATCGGCGACCGGGCCGAGGCGGCGATCGAGGCGCTGGCGTCCCGGGACCGGATCTCGTTCGCGGCCGCGATGCGCCGGGCCGAGGACGCGCCGGCGATGGCGTCCCGTTCGGTGAACGCGGTGCAGGCCTTCGTCGACATCCTCGACGAGCTGACCGCGATGGTCGACTCGGGCGCCCCGCCGGACGACATCCTCGACGTGGCGCTGCACCGCTCCGGGTACTACGAGACGCTGCAGAAGTCGCCCGACCCGCAGGACGAGACCCGCCTGGAGAACCTGGACGAGTTCATCTCGGTCGCCCGCGAGTTCGTCGAGGAGCGGACCGCGGCGGGTGAGCCGTCCGACCTGCAGGCGTTCCTGGAGCGGGTCGCGCTGGTCGCCGACGCGGACCAGATCCCGGACGCGGCCGACGACGGTGGCGTGGTCACGCTGATGACGCTGCACACCGCGAAGGGCCTGGAGTTCCCGGTGGTGTTCCTGACCGGGATGGAGGACGGCGTCTTCCCGCACTCCCGGTCGCTGACCGATCTGAAGGAGCTGGAGGAAGAGCGCCGGCTCGCGTACGTCGGTATCACCCGCGCGCGTGAGCGGCTGGCGATCTCCCGCGCGGCGGTCCGGTCCGCGTACGGCGCGCCGCAGCACAACCCGCCGTCGCGGTTCCTGGAGGAGCTCCCGGCGGAGCTGCTCGACTGGCGCCGCGACGAGTCCGCGATCACCCGCTGGTCGGGCACCGGTACCAGCAGCGGCGGCGGCACGACCCGCGGCAGCGGCATCCCGAGCCGGTACGAGCCGTCCCGCCGGACCAGCTCGGACAAGGCAGTGATCAACCTGAACCCGGGCGATCGCGTCGTCCACGACAGCTTCGGCATGGGCACCGTCGTGGTGGTTCGGGGCGAGGGACAGCAGGCTCAGGCCGACATCGACTTCGGCTCCGAGGGCGTGAAGCGACTACTGCTCCGGTACGCGCCGGTGGAGAAGATCTAGACCCGCTCAAACGAAGATTTGCCGAGAGATTTGTCAAGTTTTGGACAGTTGACGTTGCGTCTGGGCCGGAGATTGAGACAATCAAGCATCTTCGGCCCCTTCCCGGAAGCTTCCTCCCATGCCCACCAAGTCCTCGGCAAGTCACCGCCGGATCATTTTGGCGGGTGCCAATCCTGGGCTGCGGCTGTTCGACGAGCGCGGCAAGGTGACCGCGTACGCGTCGATCTGGATGGTCGACTGGTCGGTCCGCGGCGCCGGTACGGCGGTGGTGCTGTGGTTCGACGGGATCGTCCGGGTGGTGTCCGAGGACGTCGACCTGGCCGCGTGGCTGGAGCGGTACTTCGTTCGCTCGTTCCTTGAGGTGCAGGGCCTGCCGTGGCACGAGCCGGCGGTCGAGCGCGACCTGGTCCAGGTCTCGATGAACCTGGCCAACGGGTTGAGCGCGAAGGCGGCCGACATCCAGATCGAGATGAGCGGCGTACTCGACCGGCGGCTGTTCGCGACCGACAACTTCCAGCTTGCCGACGGCAACCACAGCCTCAGCCTGGTGATCGCCCCGGTCCGCTCCGCGACGGTCTCGATCGGCGGCGCGTCCGTCCCGGGTTTCGTCCAGGTAGACGGCTCCCCGGACCGCCCCGGCTCTTCAGCCTTCCTCACCACCGCCGAGGTCTGGCAACGCTGACTCACGGCCGAGCGTTCCGCAGCCGAATCCCGCTCCACTCAAGCGTGCTGGCGACCGCCTCGGCCCAGAAGTCGTGCAGCCGTGGCAGCACCCGCAGCTGGATACCAGCCTCGTCATGCAAGGCGAACAAGTCGTCGACACGTTCGGCCGGGCCCAGGGGGCGTACGACGGTGGTGGTGACCATCGCGGCGTCATGCTGGGTGAAGGGGTGCGCGGGCAGTCGGTAGGCGTACAGCTCGACCGAGCGGATCGCGTCCAGCCAGGCGTACTCGACGGCGTGTACGCGGGTGCCGGAGTCGGCGCCGATGATTCGGTCGCGGTCTTCGGAGGTGGTCGAAGGGCCAACCCACGCCATCGCGCGGGGGCACTGCCTCGGGAACCAGTAGTCAGGGGCGCGGTCGTGGGCGACTGCCCAGACGTACGCGGTGGTGTGGTCCGGTTTGGCGAGACGTGGTCGGAAGAGCTCGATCGTGGGGTCTTCGGAGAAGTGGAGTACTTCGCCCACCGCCGGCCGCATGCCGTGCAGCCTAGTCGCGGTGCGATTCGAAGGGTGGTCAGCCGGCGGTGTACGGGTCCAGGCCGCAGTGGTTGCGGAGCCAGGGGGCCGGGTCGATCGGGCTGCCGCCGCCGGGGCGGACCTCGAAGTGGAGGTGCGGGCCGGTGGTGTTGCCGGTCATGCCGACCGCGCCGACCTGGTCACCCGCGTACACCGTCTCGCCGACCGACACGCTGAACTTCGACATGTGGTTGTACCAGGTGACGGTGCCGTCCTCGTGCCGGACCTGGACCTGACGGCCATACGGCCCGGCCCAGTCGGCGAAGATCACCACGCCCTTCATCACGGACCCGATCTTCGTACCGACCGGCGCGGCGAAGTCGAGGCCGGTGTGCTGGTGGGCCCAGCGGCTGCCGCCCTGACCGAAGGTCGCGGTGATGTGGTAGCCGGTGAGCATGATCTGGCAGCGGCTGGCGGACTCGCGGGCCTTCTTCTCGGCCGCCTCGACCTTGGCCTTCGCGGCGGCCAGCGCGGTCGCCTGCTTGGCGGTCAGCGACCGGGCGGCGGCGATCTTCGCGTCCCGCTGGGTGGCCAGCTTGTTGGCCGCGGCCTGCTTCTTGGTGGAGGTCGTCGTGTCGGCCAGCTGCACCCGGGAGGAGTCACGGGTGGCCAGCTGGCGGGCCTGGATGCGCGCCGTGGTGATGCCGGACAGCTGCTGACCGGTGTCCAGGCTGAGGGCCGCGAGGTTGACCGCGGTGTTGGCCTGGGTCGGTGACGCCAATGAGCTGTGGCTGAAGCCGACAGCTCCGGCGGCCGCGGCGAGCGCGGCGGTCAGTCCGACGATCTGGGTACTGCTCGGGGTGTTACGCCTGGCGACGCGATGCTTGGCACTATGACGTCCTGCGCCGGGTTTGCGCGCAGCGTTGCCGGGCGTGACGCGGTCGCCCGCGGCACGGTGCTGGGACACAACGTGGCCTTTCGGTCACAGGGGAGGGGCTTCAGTCCGCCCTCTCGGAGGTTCTGTTCCCCGGGAGGACTCACAGACCATAACGGAAGGGTCACGGGGTGACAAACCCCGCCACCCACTTTTTCCGGGCTACTTCACGAAACTTTTGCATGCGCGCCTGCACGTGCATCTGCTCAAAGAGCCCAGAAAGCTTCCCGATCAGGCAGTTTTGGGCTGGTCGTCCGGCTCGGTCAGTACATCGGTGATCCCGTGGACGACGTCGCTGTGGAACGGCAGGGACAGGTGGCCCACGCCGTGCACCCGCACGTTATTCGCGACCAGATCCGGGTGCCGGATGCGGCCCCGCCGTTGCGGCACGATCAACTGGTCGACGTCGCTGTAGTACGAGATGAACCTGGTCCGGCAACCCGGCGCCGGTTCGGCCAGCTCGGTCATCAGGTCACTGTCCGGCCGGACCTGCTTCACCAGTGGCCACGGCAGCAGCTTGGCCGCGACGGTGCCCTGATGCGGCGTACCGAGCGTGAGGCAGGTGTGTACGCGCGCATCACCGCCCAGTCGCTGCACGTAGTACCGCGCGATGAGCCCACCCAGGCTGTGCCCGATGACATGGATCTGATCCGATCCGGACTCCGCACAGATCGCTTCGATCTCGTGGCCCATCCGCTCCGCGGTGCTGCGTACGTCCAGCGTCAACGGTGAGTACGAGAACGTGTGGATGCTGCCGAAGCCACGGCGGACCAGATGCCGGCGGAGCAGCGCGAAGATCGTGTGGTTGTCGATGATCCCGTGCGCGAGCAGGATCGGCGTACCGGCGGCGCGGACGTTGCTGACCAGCAGGCCGCGCTGCGCGGGGCCCAGCCCGGCCAGGTTCAGCCGGGCCGGTAACGCGCTGCCGGCCCGGTTGACGACGCCGAGCGGGTACATGGCCAGGTGCGTCGTCAGCCAGCCGAGTTCGATGGCCGCGCCGTGGATGACGCTCGGCGTGAAGGCCGAGCGGGCGCCGTACGCGAGTCCGTCCAGCGCGCCGCGGAGGTCGTCCTGCCAGCTGCCCATGGGCCGCCTCCTCACAGAACCAGACCCCCCGGTGGTCCGATCTCTGCTCTCACGGTAACCGGTTCCCATCCGGCGTGTGGGGGAACACACTGCTTCGTGTCTTATCCGTGCCTGACGGAGCGGTTAGCCTGCGGATATGCCTGCTACGAGCCCGTTGCGCGTCGTCGTCGCCAAGCCCGGTCTGGACGGTCACGACCGGGGAGCCAAGGTGGTCGCCCGGGCGCTGCGGGACGCCGGGATGGAGGTCATCTACACCGGCCTGCACCAGACCCCGGAGCAGATCGTCGAGACCGCGATCGCCGAGGACGCGGACGCGATCGGCCTGTCGGTGCTGTCCGGCGCGCACATGACCCTGTTCAAGCGGGTCCGCGAGCTGCTCACCGAGCGGGAGGCCGAGGACATCGTGGTGTTCGGCGGCGGGATCATCCCGGACGCCGACCTGGAGCCGCTGGCCGAGCTCGGCGTGGACAAGATCTTCACCCCGGGCGCGACCACCACCGAGATCGTCGAGTGGGTCCGCGGCCACGTCGGCGACGCCTCCGCCTCCCCGGCCTGAGCGGTTTTAACCGGATCTGAACACACCTGCCCGTTTCAGATACGTTACTAATCAGTAGCACCGAATCGTTAGGAAATGCCCGGTTGTGCGGGGTTCCCAAACGCGGTCGCATACAGCCATGCGGCTGTGCGGTACAGATCGAGCTCGGCGGGTGTGGTTCAGAACACATCGCCCGGTTCTCGGTTACTGTCCGGACAGTGCGGATCGCAGCGTGGTGGGGGACTGCGACCCCGCGGACGCAGGACCCAAGGGATGTCCCATCGGAGAGGGCAGGTAGAACGATGAGGTTTGAACGATCACACGCACGCAGGACGGCCTTCGTGGCCGTGGCAGGCAGCCTCGCGCTGCTCGCCACCGCGTGTGGTAGTGGCGACGACGGAAACAGCAGCAGTGGGGGCAGCTCGGCCGGTTCGCTGGACGGCCGAGGGCCGATCACGCTTGCCAGCGGCAAGGACACCTCCGGGAACCTGCAGAACCAGCTCAACGCCTGGAACGCGGCGCACCCGAACGAGAAGGTGGAGCTGAAGGAGCTGCCGGAGGACGCCGACGCGCAGCGGCAGCAGATGGTCCAGAACGCCCAGGCCCAGTCGGACTCGTACAGCGTCCTGGTGATGGACGTGGTCTGGACGTCGGAGTTCGCCGCCAACCAGTGGATCACCCAGATCCCCGAGGACAAGGTGCCGGACCTCGGCAAGTTGCTGCCGGCAACGGTCGAGACGGCGAAGTACCGCGACAAGCTGTACGCGGTGCCGATGACCTCGGACGGTGGCCTGCTCTACTACCGCAACGACCTGCTCGCGCAGGCCGGGGTGAACCAGGCGCCGAAGACCTGGGACGAGATGAAGGCCGCCTGCACCAAGGTGCTGGCACTGCCGGCCGCCAAGGGCATGAGCTGCTACTCGGGTCAGTTCGAGAAGTACGAAGGCCTGACGGTGAACTTCTCCGAGGCGGTCAACTCGGCCGGTGGCGAGATCGTCGGCAAGGACGGCAAGCCGAACGTCAACACCCCGGAGGCCAAGGCCGGTCTCGAAGAGCTGGTCAACGACTTCAAGACCGGCGTCATCCCGAAGGCCGCGATCACCTACAAGGAAGAGGAGAGCCGGCGCGCGTTCCAGGACGGCAAGCTGGTCTTCCTGCGCAACTGGCCGTACGTGTACGCGCTGGCGAACAAGACCGACGGCTCCTCCAAGGTGGCCGGCAAGTTCGCGGTCGCGCCGCTGCCGGGCAAGACCGGCGCGGGCGTCTCGTCGCTCGGTGGGCACGACTACGCGATCAGCTCGTTCGCCAAGAACAAGGCGACCGCGATCGACTTCATCAACTTCATGGCCAGCGAGGAGCGCCAGAAGGCGAACGTCGAGAAGACCTCGCAGGCGCCGACCTGGGCGTCGCTGTACGACGACGCGGGCCTGAACAAGCAGTTCCCGTACCTCGCTCCGCTGAAGGCGTCGATCCAGAACGCCCAGCCGCGGCCGCGAGTGGTCAAGTACGGCGACGTGACGGCAGCGATCCAGCAGGCCGCGTACGACTCCCTGAGTGGGAAGACGCAGCCTGACCAGGCGTTGTCCGACCTGCAGACGAAGCTGCAGTCGCTCATCACGCAATGATCGAGTGCCGGGGCCGGTGAGTGGTGAATACGTCGCCACGCACCGGCCCCGGCCAGTCCCTGCCCGGGAACTGCCCGGGGAGCAAAGGAGTCTCAGGTGACTGCAACAACGCCGGTTACCGCGCCGGCGACGGAACCGAAGCGTAAGCAACGGTTCGACGAGGGCACCGGCCGGCTGGCCGCTACCCTGCTTTCCCCCACCCTGCTGGTGCTCGGCGTCGTGGTTCTCTTCCCGATCATCTCGGCGCTGCGCGAGTCGCTGTTCACCAGCGGCCAGCACCTCGATGCGAACGGGTTCGTGGTCAAGGGCGAAACCTTCGTCGGACTGCAGAACTACGCCGACATCTTCCGTGGCGAGACCGGAACCCGGTTCTGGAACGCCTTCTACAACACGACCTTCTTCACCGTGGTCTGTGTGGTCCTCGAAACCGTGCTCGGCGTCGCGATGGCGCTGATCATGCACAAGGCCTTCAAGGGCCGCGGTATCGTCCGGGCCAGCATCCTGGTCCCGTGGGCGATCCCGACCGTCATCTCGGCGCTGTTGTGGAAGTGGATCTTCCAGGCCGACGGCGTCGCGAACGCCCTGCTCGGTACCCAGATACTGTGGTCGACCGAAGGCTGGCAGTCGAAGCTCTCGGTGGTGCTGGCCGACACCTGGAAGACCGCGCCGTTCATCGGCCTTCTGGTCCTGGCCGGGCTGCAAACCATCCCGGCCGAGGTCTACGAGGCCGCGAAGGTCGACGGTGCCAACGCCTGGAAGACGTTCACCCGGATCACGATGCCGCTGGTGAAGCCCGCGCTGCTGGTGGCGGTACTGTTCCGGATCCTCGACACGCTGCGGATCTTCGATCTGCCGTTCGTGCTCGTCGGTCCGCACAAGGACTCGGTCGAGACGCTGTCGATGCTGGCGTACGACGAAGCCTTCAACACCAGATTCGGGCCGGCGGCGGCGTACGCGACCGTGCTGTTCGTCTACATCGCCCTGGTCGCGTACCTGTTCGTGAAGATTCTCGGCGCCGACGTGATCGGTGAGGCCCGTGCCAAGAAACCAGGTGGTGGCAAGGGCGGCGGTCGCTGGAAGCGGTCGAACGCGGTCAAGGCGTCCGCGAGTGCCGCGGTCACCGTGAGTGCCGCGTCCGGATCTGGGAGGAACATCTGATGGCCGCCGACATTCCGCAGGTCCGGGCCGGTGAGAACGCCGCGCTGAAGCGCTGGCTGCCGTTGCTGGGCATCGTCGTGATCGTGCTGTACTGCCTGGCGCCGTTCTACTGGATGGTCGTCTCGGCCTTCCGCCGGCCGTCCGACCAGTTCTCGAACGCGCCGCTCCCGCTGCCGTTCTCGATCCAGAACTTCAAGGACGTGTTTGCCAGCGGCAACGGCTTCGGCCGGGGTCTGCTGAACAGCCTGATCGTGGCCGGGTCGGTGACGATCCTGACGCTGATCATCGGCATGGTGGCGGCGTACACGCTGGCCCGGCTGGACTTCAAGGGCAAGAACCTGGTGCTGGCGATCATCATCACCACCTCGATGTTCCCCGGTATCTCGCTGGTCGTGCCGCTGCTGAAGCTGTTCGTCGACATCAAGTGGATCAACACGTACCAGGCGATGATCGTGCCCAGCCTGTCGTTCGCGCTGCCACTGGCGGTGTGGAACCTGACCGCGTTCTTCCGGCAGATGCCGCAGGAACTCGAGCAGGCGGCGATGGTGGACGGCTGTACGCCGGCTCAGGCGTTCCGCAAGGTCATCATCCCGCTGGCGGCGCCCGGCGTGTTCACCACCGCGATCATCACCTTCATCGCGGCCTGGAACGAGTTCATGATCGCGCTGAGCATGACGAACAAGAAGTCGATCCAGACCGCGAACGTGATCGTGTCGCAGTTCACCGGCGCGACCGGACGGGACCAACCGTTCGGTAGTCAGATGGCCGCCGGTGTGGTCGTCACGATCCCGCTGGTGATCGCGGTGCTGCTGTTCCAGCGCCGGATCGTGGCCGGCCTGACGGCAGGCGGCGTGAAGTGAGCCTGTTCCGCCGCAACGCGGAGGACCGGGCCCGTCGGGAGCGCGACGAGCGCGACCGCCGGGCGCAGGCCGACCGGGACCGCCGCGATCGGGAAGATCGCGACCGGCGGGACCGCGAGGACAGGGAGCGGGACCGCCGGGACCGTGAGGACCGCTCGCGGTTCCGGTAACAGTTGCAGGCAGCAAACAGAACGGCCGGGGCGCTCGCCCCGGCCGTTCTTTTGTGTCAGCTCTCGAGCCAGACCGTGGTGTCCGGCGGGAGCTCGCCGGCGCTCAGTGGGGCGCTGGTGAGCAGGATCTTCTGGTGCGGGGGCAGCGGGACCGGGGCGTCGCTCAGGTTCACAACGCACTGGAAGCCGGGGTCGCGGGTGAAGGACAGGATGCCCTCCGGTGCGTCCTGGTCCCAGGCCAGCCGGCCCTCGCCGAGCGCGGCGTGGCCGCGGCGAATCCGGAGCGCCGACTTGTACAGGTTCAGGTGGCTGTCCGGGTCGTCGGTCTGCGCCTCGGCGGTCAGCGGTGACCAGTCCGCGGGCTGCGGCAGCCACGGCTGCTCGGTGCCGGGGCCGAAGCCGTACGGCGGCTCCGAGCCGGACCACGGGATCGGTACCCGGCAGCCGTCGCGGCCGCGGACGGTGTGGCCGGAGCGCTCCCAGGTCGGGTCGTCGAGTACGTCCTCGGGCAGGTCCTCCACCTCGGGCAGACCGAGCTCGTCACCCTGATACACGTACGCGCCGCCCGGCAGCGCCAGCTCCAGCAGAGCCGCGGCCCGGGCCCGGCGCAGGCCGAGGGCGAGATCGGTGGGTACGACCCCCGCGCCCTCCAGCGCGTCCTTCTTGTCCCGCCCGAACCTGGTGCGGTGCCGGATCGTGTCGTGGTTGCTCAGCACCCAGGTCGCCGGCGCGCCGACCGCCCACAGGTTCTCGGTGGTGTGGTCGATCACCTCGCGCAGTTCCTTCGCGTCCCAGGCCGCGCGCAGGGCGTCGAAGTTGAACGCGGAGTGCAGTTCGTTCGGCCGGACGTACTGGGCGAGCCGCTCGGCCGGCGAAAGCCACGCCTCGGCGACGAACACCCGCGGACCTTGCGGCGTGTCCGCGTACTCGTCCGCGATCGCGCGCCAGCGCTGGTGGATGGCGTGTACGCCGGGCTGGTCGTAGAACGGGTTCCCGACGTACTTCTCCCGGGTCGGCTGCCCGTCCTCCAGCGGTACGTCCGGCAGGCCGGCGTCCTTCGCCATCGAGTCGGCGACATCGATCCGGAACCCGTCCACGCCGCGGTCGAACCAGAACCGCAGGATCGAATCGAACTCCTCGATCACCTTCGGGTGGTCCCAGTTCCAGTCCGGCTGGGAGATGTCGAACAGGTGCAGGTACCAGTCGCCGTCGTCGAGCTGCTGCCAGGCCGGGCCGCCGAACGCGGCCGGCCAGTTGGTCGGCGGCTGCCCGTCCTTGCCGTCCCGGAACCAGAACAGGTCGCGCTCCGGCGAGCCCTTGCCGGCGGCCAGCGCGGCCTTGAACCACGGGTGCTCCCAGGAGCAGTGGTTCGGGACCAGGTCGATCAGGATCCGCAGGCCGAGCGCGTGCGCCTCGGCGATCAGCGCGTCGGCGTCGGCGAGGGTGCCGAACTCCGGGTTGATGTCACGGTAGTCGGCCACGTCGTACCCGCCGTCGAGCAGCGGGGACGGGTACCAGGGACTGATCCACAGCGCGTCCACGCCGAGCTCGGCCAGGTACGGCAGCTTGGCGCGGATGCCGTTCAGGTCACCGGTGCCGTCACCGTCCGCATCGGCGAACGACCGCGGGTACACCTGGTAAACGACCGCGCTACGCCACCAGTCGGCAGCTGGTCTGGTCTCAGAATCAGTCATGCGGACAAGCCTCGCACGGGGCCGGGAGCGGCTGTGACAGTCGTCTCAGCGAGTACCCCGGCTGTTGCCCGCGACACCAGGGTGGCTAGTGTCAGGAATCCGTACAGGCGAGAGAGGGACCACACTCGTGGATCTGATGGAATTCCAGGCGAAGACGGTCTTCGCCAAGCACGGGGTGCGGACGACCGTGGGTGCGGTTGTCACGACTCCGGAGGAAGCCCGCGCGGCGGCCGAGAAGATCGGCGGCCGGGTGGTCGTGAAGGCCCAGGTCAAGACCGGTGGCCGCGGCAAGGCCGGTGGCGTGAAGCTGGCGAGCAGCCCGGACGAGGCGGAGGAGAAGGCCCGCGAGATCCTCGGGCTGGACATCAAGGGCCACGTCGTCAAGATCCTGAACATCGTTCCGGCCGCGGCGATCGCGGAGGAGTACTACTTCTCCTTCCTGGTCGACCGGGCGAACCGGAACTACCTCTGCATCGCCTCCGCGGCGGGCGGGATGGAGATCGAGGAGGTCGCGCACACCAACCCGGACGCGGTCGCGCAGATCTCGATCGACCCGGCCACCGGCGTGGACGAGGCGAAGGCGCGGGAGATCGCGACCGCGGCCAAGTACCCGGCCGACGTGATCGACGCGGTGGTCCCGGAGATCGTGAAGCTGTACCAGGTGTTCATCGCCGAGGACGCTTCGCTGGTCGAGGTGAACCCGCTGGTCAAGCTCGAGGACGGCAACGTCGAGGCGCTGGACGGCAAGGTCTCGCTGGACGAGAACGCGTCCTTCCGGCACCCGGACCACGCCGAGTTCGAGGACGTCACCGCGGCCGACCCGCTGGAGGCGGCGGCCAAGGCCAAGGGCCTGAACTACGTGAAGCTGGACGGCTCCGTCGGCATCATCGGCAACGGCGCGGGTCTGGTCATGTCGACGCTGGACGTGGTCGCGTACGCCGGTGAGGAGTTCGGCGGTCAGAAGCCGGCCAACTTCCTCGACATCGGTGGTGGCGCGAGCGCCGAGGTGATGGCGAACGGGCTGGAGATCATCATCTCGGACCCGCAGGTACAGAGCGTGTTCGTGAACGTGTTCGGCGGGATCACCGCCTGTGACGCGGTCGCGAACGGCATCGTGCAGGCGTTCGAGCTGCTGGCTTCGCGGGGCGAGGCCGTCTCGAAGCCGCTGGTGGTCCGGCTGGACGGGAACAACGCCGAGGAGGGCCGCCGGATTCTCGACGAGGCGGGCCTCGCCGGTCTGGAGCGGGTCGACACGATGGACGGCGCCGCCAAGCGCGCCGCCGAGCTGGCAGCGAAGTAAGGGATCGCCGAAATGTCTATCTTCCTGACCAAGGACAGCAAGGTCATCGTCCAGGGCATGACCGGCTCCGAGGGCACCAAGCACACCACCCGGATGCTTGCCTCGGGTACCAACATCGTCGGCGGCGTGAACCCCCGTAAGGCCGGGCAGAGCATTCTTTTTGAGGGCGCAGCCTTCGATGGTGGACAATTGTCCGTCCCGGTGTTCGGTTCGGTCGCGGACGCGATCAAGGAGACCGGCGCGAACGTGTCGGTCATCTTCGTCCCGGAGAAGTTCACCAAGGACGCCGTGCTGGAGGCGATCGCGGCCGAGATGCCGCTGGTCGTCGTCATCACCGAGGGCGTGCCGGTCCACGACACCGCCGCGTTCTTCGCCGCCGCGCAGGCGTCCGGCAAGACCCGGATCATCGGCCCGAACTGCCCCGGCATCATCACCCCGGGCGCGTCGAACGCCGGCATCATCCCGGCCGACATCGCCGGTCAGGGCCGGATCGGGCTGGTCTCGAAGTCCGGCACGCTGACGTACCAGATGATGTACGAACTGCGTGACTTCGGCTTCTCCACCGCGATCGGGATCGGCGGTGACCCGATCATCGGTACCACCCACATCGACGCGCTGCAGGCGTTCCAGGACGACCCGGACACCGACGCGATCGTGATGATCGGCGAGATCGGCGGCGACGCCGAGGAGCGGGCGGCCGCGTTCATCAAGGCGAACGTGACCAAGCCGGTGGTCGGCTACGTGGCCGGCTTCACCGCGCCGGAGGGCAAGACGATGGGCCACGCCGGCGCGATCGTCTCGGGTTCATCCGGTACGGCGGCCGCGAAGCAGGAGGCCCTCGAGGCCGCCGGCGTGAAGGTCGGCAAGACGCCGACCGAGACCGCCAACCTGATGCGCGGCATCATGCAGGACCTGACGAAGTAGTCTCGCGGCGCGGGACCTGCCCTCTTACCTGGGGGCAGGTCCCGTTGCTATTTGTAGGCGGCGGACCGGTCGACGGCCCGCGCCAGCGTCTCGTTGAACGCGGCATCGGTCAGGTCGAGTGACTTCAGCACCGGGAAGAGCAGGTACACCGCGCGGTCCCCGGATCCGGCGATTCCGATCCGGTACACGTACTTCTTCCCGTCGCCGGTGGCGTACGTCGCCTTCCAGCTCTCGCCCTTGATCGTGCTGGTCTGTAGCGTCCCGGTCGACTCCACCTTCGCGTTCGAGACGTTCTTCTCGCAGCTGTCCACGTTCTTCCGGATCTGGCTGACGAAGCTCGCCGCCGCGTTCGTACTGGCGAACTTGGCCACCGTGTCGTCCAGGCCGAACTCGGTCGGTACCTTCGCGTCGGGCGTCACGTACGTCACGCTGCCGTACTTCGCCGCCTTCGCCTTCTTGAAGTCGAGCTTCTCGCAGCCGGTACCGGGGCCGGCCGCCTTCGCGGTCGCGCTCACCCACGGCTTGTCGATCGCGGGCAGCAGCGGCAGGTCCACCGGTGCCATGAACCCGGGGCTGTCGGTGTTCGGCAGCAGGGCCGGCTTCGCGACCGGCGCGCCGGTGCCGCAGCCGCCGGACTCGGCGCAGATCTTCTTCGCCGCGGTGTTCGCGGTGGCCAGCACCGCGGCCGGCAGTGGGGGCTTGGCGGCCACCGTGTCGTGCTCGACCACCATCGTGGCCTGCCCGACCAGCGTGACCGCGACCGTCTTGTACTTGGTCGTGACGCCCGGGGTCTGCCCGAAGACCGCGATCACGCCGGTTTGGCCGACGCCGGTGGTCAGGTAGCCGGCCGACAGCCGGGTCTGCGGCGTGCTGCACTGACTCAGCCAGCGGACCACCGCGTTGTACGTCTTCGCGGCGGTCGGCTGGTCGTTCGAGACCTCGACGTATTGGACCGCGGTCTCCTTGGTGGCCGGGTTCTGGAAGGTACGAACCCAGGTACGCAGGCCGGACGGGTCGGCGTAGCGCTGCGGCTGGCAGACGAAGGAGCTGTTCGGGGTCGCTTCGCCGTCGGTGGTCTTGGCGACCGCCCAGGCGCCGGCCGCGCCGAGCGACTTCGCGCCCGCGGCGTCCAGCAGCGTCTTGTCGTCGGCCAGCACCTTCGACTGCGACGGCTTGTCGTCGGACGGGCTGTTACCTGCCTTCGGCCCGGCCGCCTTGTCGCCGCCGAACGCGTTCAGCGCGGCGACACCGCCGCCGCCGACCAGCACCACGACCGCGACTCCGGCGGCGATCGTCTGGTTCCGCTTCCGCGTCTGCTGCCGACGCGCTTCCCGGGCAGCGGCGCGACCGCCGCCGCGCGATGCACGGTGGGAACCGGCCAAAGCTCGACCTCCTGACTGATTCCACCCGACAGTACCGGGTGGACCCATGTCGCCCCCAACCCAGCCACCAGCATGCGAACGCAGGGCAACTGAGGGTGAACAGGCGGGCTGAAGTCTCGCACATCCGGCGTGTCAGGACGAGTGGGGTCCGGGTGCGGGGAGACGATGGGGGTCAGATGACCGACATGCTGAGCCGACCCAACGCCCGGGACGGTGAATCGGGCGCGCCGGAGATCGACGCCCAGACCAAACCGATGGTCGTGGCGGCCGTGATCTCCGCGGGAGCATGCCTGCTCACCGGTCTGCTGACCTGCGCCGCGGTCGCGGTGATCGGCTGGCTCGGCGCCACCTTCGGCGGTGCCTCCGGCGCGGTCCGGGCCGGCGCGTCCGCCTGGCTGGTCGCGCACAAGGCCGGCGTCACCATTGGTACCGGCCGGATCTCCATCGCGCCGCTCGGGCTGAGCCTGTTCTTCGCCTGGTGCCTGTACCGCGGCGGCAAGGCGGCGGCCCGCTCCAGCGCGGCCGACCGGACCAAGGACCTGCTCGCGCTGTCCGGGGCGTACGCGCTGGTGTACGGCCTCGGCGCCCTGATCGTCGCGCTGTTCGTCGCGGACGGTTCGCTGAAGGTGTCGGCGCTGGGAGCGTTCCTCGGCGCGTTCTCGCTGGCGCTGGTGGCCGGGTCCGCGGGCATTCTGGTCGAGTCCGGTGCCGCCGAGGATCTTGCCGACGCGACCCCGCCCGGGCTGCGGGACGCGGTACCGGCCGCGCTGGCCGCCGTACTGACGGTGATCGCGCTCGCCGCGGTGCTGTACGCCGTATTGCTCGCGATCCACTTCTCCCGGATCACCGGGATGCTCGAGCTCCTCGACGCGGGCGTGATCGGGTCGGTCGTACTGTTCGCGATCTGCCTGATGCTGATGCCGAACATGATCCTGTACGTGGTCGCGTTTCTGGCCGGACCGGGTTTCCAGCTCGGCACCGGCACGACGGTCGCGCCGACCGGCGTGGACGTCGGGAACCTGCCCGCGCTTCCGCTCCTCGCCGCCGTACCCGCCGACGGTTCGACGCCCTCGTACCTGCTGGTGCTGACCGCGGTCGTTCCGCTGCTCGCGGGCGTGGTCGCCGGGCTGATCGTCGTACGCCGTGGGCTGGCCGCGCAGGACGCGGACGCGCTCGGCTGGGATGCGTACGCGCTTCGCGGCGGGATGTCCGCGCTGCTCGCGGGCGTGGTGCTGTTCGCGCTGATGGCGCTCGCCGGTGGGTCGGCCGGACCGGGGCGGATGGCTTCGGTCGGCGTACCGCAGGCGCTGCCGGCGGCCGGCGTACTGGCCGCGGGGATGGCGATCGGTGCCGCGATCACGGCCGCCGTCGTGTCGTCCCGCCGCCGGCCCGACCCAGCGGCCACCCCGGCCGAGTAGCGTCCCCGCGCCCGGCTGACGGGACAGGTGACGGTGGGCGATAAGCTCCGGGCGTGACTTCTGCTGCAGATCCCGGTCCCGCACGTCTCGTCGTGCTCGTGTCGGGGTCCGGGTCGAACCTGCAGGCCCTGCTGGACGCCTGCGCGGACCCGGCGTACGGCGCCCAGGTGGTCGCCGTCGGCGCCGACCGCGACGGGATCGCCGGACTGGACCGGGCCGCGGCGGCCGGCGTGCCGACCTTCGTACACAAGGTCAAGGAGTTCCCGGAGCGGTCCGGCTGGGACCAGGCGCTGACCGCGTCGGTGGCCGAGCACAAACCCGATCTGGTCATCTCGGCCGGATTCCTGAAGCTGGTCGGGGACGACTTCCTGGCCGCGTTCGGCGACCGGTACCTCAACACCCACAACGCGCTGCTGCCGGCCTTCCCCGGGATTCACGGGCCGCGGGACGCGCTCGCGTACGGCGTGAAGGTGGCCGGCGCGACGCTGTTCTTCGTGGACGGCGGCGTCGACACCGGGCCGATCATCGCCCAGGTCGTGGTCCCGGTCGAGGACGACGACACCGAAGAAACCCTGACCGAGCGGATCAAGGAGGTCGAACGCCGCCAGCTGGTGGAGTGGGTCGGCCGGCTGGTCCGCGACGGCTGGACCATCACCGGACGAAAGGTTCGACTGAAGTGAGCACCGACCGCAGGCCGATCCGCCGGGCGCTGATCAGCGTCTACGACAAGACCGGTCTGGAGGAGCTCGCGGCCGCGCTGCACGCCGCCGGTGTCCAGCTGGTGTCGACCGGCTCCACTGCCGCCCGGATCGCGGCCTCCGGGGTGCCGGTGACGAAGGTCGAGGAGCTGACCGGGTTCCCGGAGTGCCTCGACGGGCGGGTCAAGACGCTGCATCCGCTCGTTCACGCGGGCCTGCTCGCGGACCTGCGGAAGCCGGATCACCTCGAGCAGCTGAAGGAGATGCGGGTCGAGCCGTTCGAGCTGCTGGTCAGCAACCTGTACCCGTTCACCGAGACGGTCGCGTCCGGCGCGTCGGTCGACGAGTGCATCGAGCAGATCGACATCGGCGGCCCGTCGATGGTTCGCGGCGCCGCGAAGAACCACGCGAACGTCGCCGTGCTGACCTCGCCTTCCCAGTACCCGGCCCTGGTCGCGGCGCTGGGTGACGGCGGGTTCTCGCTGGAGCAGCGGCAGCAGCTGGCGGCGGCGGCGTACGTACACACGGCCGAGTACGACATCGCGGTCGCGTCCTGGATGGGCAATGTGCTCACGGACTCCAGCGTTGGCACCGGATTCCCGGCCTGGGTGGGTGCTTCGTGGGACAAGTCGGCCGTGCTGCGGTACGGGGAGAACCCGCATCAGCCGGCCGCGCTGTACCTGAACGGGCGGGGCGGTCTGGCGGCCGCGGAGCAGTTGCACGGCAAGGAGATGTCGTACAACAACTACGTCGACGCGGACGCGGCCCGGCGTACCGCCTATGACTTCGGCGAGCCGGCGGTGGCGATCATCAAGCACGCCAACCCGTGCGGGATCGCGGTCGGCAAGGACATCGCCGAAGCGCACCGGCGCGCGCACGAGTGCGACCCGGTCTCCGCGTACGGCGGTGTGATCGCGACGAACCGCCCGGTGACGGTGGAGCTGGCGAAGCAGGTCGCGGAGATCTTCACCGAGGTGCTGGTCGCGCCCGGGTTCGAGGACGGCGCGGCCGAGATCCTGCAGGCGAAGAAGAACATCCGGCTGCTGGTGGCTCCCGCGGTCGACGCCGGCGATCCGGTGGAGATCCGGGCGATCAGCGGTGGGTTGCTGATGCAGCACCGGGACCGTTTCCAGGCCGAGGGCGACGACCCGGCGAACTGGACGCTGGCTGCCGGCGCGGCCGCGTCACCCGAGGTGCTGGCCGACCTGGCGTTCGCCTGGAAGGCGTGCCGCGCGGTCAAGTCCAACGCGATCCTGCTGGCCGCCGACGGCGCCTCGGTCGGTGTCGGCATGGGTCAGGTCAACCGCGTCGACTCCTGCCGCCTGGCCGTCACCCGCGCCGGCGACCGCGCCCCCGGTTCGGTCGCGGCCTCGGACGCCTTCTTCCCCTTCCCCGACGGCCTCGAGGTCCTGATCGAAGGCGGCGTCAAGGCAGTGGTCCAGCCCGGCGGCTCCATCCGCGACGAAGCCGCCATCGAGGCAGCCACCAAGGCCGGCATCACCATGTACTTCACCAACACCCGCCACTTCTTCCACTGACCCTCAGAACAACGGAAAGGCCCTGGACAAAGCAGGCAGCTTGTCCAGGGCCTTTCTGTTCGGCTAGTTCGGGACGATCAGGCCGAGGATGGCTATGGCGGCGGCGGTGAGGAGGAGGAAGGTGGTGTCGAACATGCGGCCGCGGACGTGGAGGAGGCCGGCGGCGGTGTCGGTGAGGGCGGCGCGGAGGAGGCCGGCCAGGGCTACGCTGCCGGCGAAGATGAGCACGCCGTTGCGCCAGTTGTAGAACCAGAGCACGACCAGGCCGCCGAGCCCGACCAGAATCGTCAACGCCAGCGGCCACTGACTTTGGCGTGGCGGCCGCTGCACCTCACCGGCCATCAGCACGTCTCACCTGTTTCCGAGGAGCGTACGACCGCCGCGGACGTGCTCACTGGCCCAGACCCGCTTCGGCAGCTTCCACTACGTTGGTGAGAAGCATGGCCCGGGTCATCGGGCCGATGCCGCCGGGCATCGGGGCGATCCAGGCTGCCTGTTCGCGGGCAGCGGGGTCGATGTCGCCGACGATCTTGCCCTCCGCGTTGCGGCTGGTGCCGACGTCCAGGAGGACGGCGCCCGGCTTCACCATGTCCGCGGTGATCAGCCCGGCCGAACCCGCGGCCGCGATCACGATGTCGCCGGTGCGAACCACCGCGGCCAGGTCCTTCGTACCGGTGTGGCACTGGGTGACCGTCGCGTTCTCGCTCCGGCGAGTGAACAGCAACCCCATCGGCCGCCCCGCGGTCACGCCGCGCCCGACCACGACGACCTGCGCGCCGGCGATCGGTACGTCGTACCGGCGGAGGATCTCCACACAACCCTTCGGCGTACACGGCAACGGCCCGTCCTGGCCGAGGACCAGCTTGCCGAGGCTGACCGGGTGCAGTCCGTCGGCGTCCTTGGCCGGGTCGATCAGGCCGAGGATCGTGTTCGTGTCGACGTGCTTGGGCAGCGGCAGCTGGACGATGAAACCGGTGCAGTCCGGGTTCTCGTTCAGCTCCTGGACCTTCGCCGCGATCTCGTCCTGGGTCGCGGTGTCCGGCAGCTCGACCTGGATCGAGGAGATCCCGACCGCGGCGCAGTCCCGGTGCTTGCCGGCCACGTACGCCCGGCTGCCGGGGTCGTCACCGACCAGGATCGTGCCGAGCCCGGGCACCACGCCCTGCTCGGCCAGTTTCGCGACCCGGACCTTCAGCTCGTCCTTGATCGCCGCCGCCGTCGCCTTGCCATCCAGAATCTGCGCCGTCACGACTCCAGAGTCTGCCACGCCGGGCACCGTACCGTGACCACTACCCGTTCTTCCGTGCTCAGCTGGTCAGCTTGTAGACGGTCGTGTTGCCGACGGTGGTCGCCTTGTAGGTGGATTCGACCCAGGACTGGATCTCGGTCGCGGCGGACGAACCGCGCCCGCCGCCCGCGCCCTGCGCCGCGGCGATGTAGTAACTGATCTTCCCTTCGGCGACCCATTGCTTGAACTGGGCAAGGGTCGGGGCGTTGTCGATCCCGCTGAAGCCACCGATCGCGATCACGGACTTCCCGGTGGCGAGCTCGAGCGACGCCGCCGACTGAGCCCCGCTGGTCGCCGCGGCCCACGTGCTGCTCGTCTTCTCCAACACAGCCGTCAACTCACTGCTGCTGGAAACACCTCCACGCGGAGCGCGCAGGCCGTTGCCGGGGGCGCCCATTCCGTTGCCTGGGGCGCCTAGTTTGCCGCCGGTGGTTGTGCCGGCGGGACCGGCTGCGGGGATGGAGCCGTTGTGGGGCTGAGCGGCGGTGCTGGCGGCGTACGCCGTGCTGCCGAGCCCCAGCGCGACAGTGACGGCGAGGACAACAGCAGGCAGGATCCGGCGCAGTCGCCGACCGGCGAGGAGGAGTACGACCGCCAGCACGCCCGCGCCGACCACCACGCACTTCGCCCACGGCACGAACTCCGGTGTGCGTTCGAGCAGTACGTAATCCCACACCGCCGTCGGCAGGATCATTGCCGCCAGCAACCACCGGTGCTGACGTCCGACCCAGACCCCAAGCGCCACCAACCCGGCGATCGCAGGTGCCAGCGCGACCGCGTAGTACGGATGAATCGTCCCGCTCATGAAGCTGAACACACCCGCCGTCACCAGCAACCAGCCACCCCACAGGACGAACCCGGCCCGCAACAGATCCGTACGCGCCGCTCGCCGCGTCACCCACAACCCGCCGGCCAGCGCGATCAGCGCAGCAGGCAGCAACCACGAGATCTCGGTACCGAACGACGCACCGAACATCCGGGTGATACCGGTACTCCCACCGAACCCACTGTTCCCACCACCGCCACCACCAGCGCCGCCGCCGCCACCATTGCCTGCCCCGCCGAGCAGCCGCGACAGCCCGTTGTACCCGAGCGCCAGCTCCAGCAGCGAGTTGTTGGTCGACCCACCAATGTACGGACGGCTCGACGCGGGCCACAGCTCCACCAGCGCGACGTACCAGCCCGCACTGACGATCACCGCTCCCAGCGCCCCGGCCAGATGCAGTACCCGTCGCCGCAACGAGGTCGGCGCCGCGATCAGGTACACCAGCCCGAACGCCGGCAGTACCAGGAACGCCTGCATCATCTTGGTCAGGAACGCGAACCCGATCGCAACCCCCGCCAGCATCAACCACCGAGCCGAAGCGCGAGACAGCGAACAGGCGACGCAGTACGCCGCCGCGACCATCAGCAAGACGAGCAACGCGTCCGGGTTGTTGAACCGGAACATCAGCACCGCGACCGGAGTGAGTGCAAGCGCACTCCCCGCGATCAGTCCCGCGACCGGTCCCGCGATCCGGCGCACGGTCAGGTACAGCAGCCCGACCGCGGCGATTCCCATCAACGCCTGCGGCGCGAGCACCGTGAAGCTGTTGAACCCGAACACCCGCGCGAACGCGGTCCCCACCCACAGCGCCGCCGGTGGTTTGTCGACGGTGATCGCGTTCCCGGCGTCCAGCGACCCGAACAGCCAGGCCTTCCAGCTCTTCGTCCCGGCCTGTTGAGCGGCCGCGTAGAAGCTGTTCCCGTACCCCGACGCGGTCAGGTTCCACAGGTACAGGAAGGCTGTCGCGGCCAGCATCACCAGCGCCGCCGGCCGGACGTACGCGGCCTGGGCCGACGGTCCGCGGACCAGCCGCCGGAGCCGGCCGGGCGGGCGGGGCGGTGGTACGGCGGACTCTTGGGTTCCGGGCGGCCGGCCGAGCAGCGTCGTCATGATCGTCTCCAGTTCGCGGATGGCTTCCACTGGTGACGATGGCAACTGGGCCTTCGGCGTCCCTGCGGGTCGGCTGGGAGGTCGCTGGGAGCCGGGAATGCGGCCCGGCTTGCCGTGGTTCCAGCAGATAGTTTATTCTTGAACTACTAGCCAGCGAGGAGCCCACCATGCCCGCCGTGACCGTCAGCGACATCACCGTCCTGCCCCGCATCACCACGCCGGATCCGGTCGTCGCGCACGAGCGCCCGGTCCGCTCGGTGACCTCCGCGCCGAGCGGGTACGAGGGCGAGGGCTTTCCGGTCCGGCGCGCGTTCGCGGGCGTCGATCTCCGTGACCTGGACCCGTTCATCCACATGGACCAGATGGGTGAGGTGGAGTACGCGCCGGGTGAGCCGAAGGGCACCCCGTGGCACCCGCACCGTGGCTTCGAGACCGTCACGTACATGCTCGACGGGATCATGGAGCACCAGGACTCCAACGGTGGCGGCGGCGTGATCTCGAACGGCGACACCCAATGGATGACGGCCGGCAGTGGGCTCCTTCACATCGAGACGCCGCCGGAGCAGCTGGTCACGAGTGGCGGCCTGTTCCACGGCATCCAGCTCTGGGTGAACCTGCCGAAGGCGCTCAAGTGGGCACCGCCGCGCTACCAGGACATCCGGGGTGGCGATTCCGCGCTGCTGTCCACGGCCGACGGCGGCTCGCTGATCCGGGTCATCGCCGGGTCGGTGGACGGTCATGACGGTCCGGGTACGACGCACAGCCCGATCACGCTGGTCCATGCAACGGTCAGCCCGGGAGCGGAGCTGGTGCTGCCGTGGCAGCCGGAGTACAACGCGCTCATTTATGTGCTGGCCGGTCAGGGTACGGTCGGCGCCGACCGCCGCCCGATCCGCAAGGGTCAGCTGGCCGTTTTCGGTCCCGGCGACACGGTCCGTACGGCGGCGAGCCCGACCCAGCCGCAGGCCGAGCCGAACCTGGATGTCCTCGTCCTCGGCGGCCGCCCGATCCGGGAGCCGGTGGCGATGGCCGGGCCGTTCGTGATGAACACCCGCGCCGAGGTGATCCAGGCGTTCGAGGACTTCCAGGCCGGCAAGCTCGGCAGCATCCCCGCCGTCCACGGCGCGCCCACCGAGCTCCGCAGCACCAACTAACCCTGTGGGTAGAACAAGAACAACGTGCAGCCGGTAGCGGACCGCGGCACGTGCGACGCCCCGGCCGGGGCGTGGATGGACGAACCGGCCGGGTAGTCACGGTCGCCGTCGTTGAACACGCCATCCACGACGAACACCTCCTCCGGCCCGGGCTGATGGACGTCATCGCGTTGTCCACAGGATTGTCGCGCCCGGCCAATGGCTGCTGGCCCAGCGAATCGCCAGAACTCGTGCCCTGCTTGAGGAAACCGACCTTTCGGTCGAAACCATCGCGCTGAAGGTCGGGTTGTCCTCGGCAACCAACCTGCGCCGGCGGTTCCGGGCGGCGGTCCGGACTACGCCGAGCGCCTACCGCCGGGCGTATCAGGGCAGGTAGCCCTCGGTGTCATCGAGGGTGATGTAGTGCTCGATCCGCGGGTCGTCCGGATCGGCGCCGTACAACTCGACGAACCGCCGGGCCGCGGGCGGTCCGCCGTATTGCGGGTTGAGATTGCCGCGCAGGCTCTTGAACATCAGCGCGAGATCGAGGTACCGATCGCCCCGGCCGAGCCGGCTGAGGTCCAGGACGCCGGTGAACCGAAGGGTTTCCGGATCGACGAACACGTTCGGCGCCGCGTAGTCCCCGTGCGTGACCGCGTCCCCGTGCGTGACCGCGTCCCCGTGCGTGACCGCGTCGGCCGTGCCCGGAAATGGGGATCGGAACGGGCAGTCCGTCAGCTCGTCCAGCGCGCGCAACCCGGCGGCGATCGCCGCGAGTACGGCCGGCCGGTCCCGCGCCGGCCAGGGCTGCGACGCGTCCACGCCGGGCAGTTCCTTGGTCAGCAGCCAGTCGTTGGCCCGATCAACGATCTGTGGGCACGGGAACCCGGTACCCGCGAGCCAGGCCAGCCGGTCCGCTTCCGCGCCCACCTCCGAGCCATGCTTGTAGAACAGCCGCTCGCGCCCCCGCTCCAGCCGCACCACGGTCGCGTCCGAGCATCCCAAGCGCACCACCTCGGCCCCGGACGCGCCGAACTGCTCCTGGAGAGCCGTCAGATCCATTCCCGAAGCCTACGACGCCGCACCGGAAGCCGCCCCGGCATTTTGGACTGACGGAATCAGTCAGCCCGATGGCATCGGGCGCGGTGGTGGATAGGGTCGCCGGTATGAGCACAGTTGCAGCTGATCTCGCGCCGGGCGGTGTCCTGCGGGCCTCGATCAATCTGGGTAATCCGGTTCTCGCGCAGGGTACGCCGGATGCGCCGGCCGGAGTCACCGTCGACCTCGCCCGCGAGCTGGCCCGCCGCTTGGAGCTTCCGCTGGAGCTGGTCTGTTTCGACGCGGCCCGAAAGTCCTTCGAGGCGATGACGGCCGGCCGGGCCGACCTCTGTTTCCTCGCCGTCGACCCGGCCCGGGCCGAGGAGGTCGCGTTCACCGCGCCGTACGTCGTGATCGAGGGCGTTTTCGCCGTACCGCGTGAGTCCGCGCTGACGACGGTCGCGGACGTCGACGCGGCCGGCGTACGGATCGGCGTGAAACAAGGCTCGGCGTACGACCTGTACCTGACCCGAACCTTGCAGCAGGCAACGGTGGTCCGAGGCGCCGAGGGCGTGGACGTGTTCCGCGCCGACAAACTGGAAGTGGCCGCCGGCATCCGGCAGCCGATCACCCGGTACGTCGCCGAGCACCCGGACCTGCGCTTGATCGACGAACGCTTCATGCAGATCCAGCAGGCCGTCGGCACCGCGAAGTCCAAGCACCCGGACACCGTCGCGTACCTGCACGCCCTGATCGAGGACCTCAAGTCCTCAGGCTTCATCGCCACGTCCCTGGCCACCTCCGGCCAGGCCGACGCGACCGTCGCCCCGCCTGCCTGACGTACCGGAACGGACCAGAGCGTGATCTGGGCCTATTCGTTGCGTTGGGCATGCAACCCCGGAAGTCGGGTGTTCCGTCTTGAACGTGCGCAGACAACCGACTTCTGGAGGCCCGAGTGGCTGTGTTACCAAGATCAGTGCCCGCGATCGCCGCCCTGGCGGTCGCGGGTCTCGTCGCCGCCGTGCCGGCGCCTGTTCACGCGGCTCTGCCCGCCCAAACGCTCGCCCAAGCACCTGCCCAAGCGCCCGCCGCGTTGGCGAAGACCGGTAAGGACCTCAGCGTCACGCTGATCACCGGCGACAAGGTGCTACTGCCGGGTGGGGACGTCGGCAAGGCGTCGATCCAGCCGGCCGCCGGCCGGGAGAACATCGGCTTCAACACGTACCGGTTCAAGGGCCATGCGTACGTCGTCCCGGCGGATGTCGCGCGGGACATCGGCGTCGGCCGGATCGATCGCCGGCTCTTCGACGTGGCGCAGTTGGTGCGAGACGGTTACGACGACGCGTCGACCGGTACGATTCCGGTGCTGACGACGTACGCCAAAGCGGCGAAGCGTTCCGTACCAGAAGGCACGAAGCTTGTCCGGCAGCTCGCGGCGATCGGTGGCGCCGCGCTGAGGGTGGACAAGCCGGATGCCAAGACCTTCCTGCAGACGGCCGGTTTCAGCAAGCTCTGGCTGGACGGCAAGCGCAAGCTCACCCTTGACCAGTCCGTGCCGCAGATCGGTGGTCCGGTCGCGTGGCAGGCCGGGTACACCGGCAAGGGCGTCTCGGTCGCCGTACTGGACTCCGGTGTCGACGCCACTCATCCGGACCTCGCGACGCAGCTCGCGGGGGAGAAGAACTTCACCAGCGAGTCGACCGCCGATCTGGTCGGTCACGGCACCCACGTCGCCTCGACGATCGCGGGTACGGGCGCGGCGTCCGGCGGTAAGTACAAGGGTGTCGCGCCGGACGCGAAGATCTACGACGGGAAGATCTGCGGCCTGGACGGCTGCCCGGACTCCGCCATCCTGGCCGGGATGGAATGGGCCGCGAAGGACGTCAAGGCGAAGATCGTCAACCTGAGCGTCGGCGGCGCGGACACGCCCGAGGTCGATCCGCTGGAAGAAGCGGTGAACCGCCTGACCGCCGAGACGGGCACCTTGTTCGTGGTCTCGGCCGGCAATGACGGGCCTGGCGATGGAACGATCAACTCGCCCGGCAGCGCCGACGCCGCCCTCACCGTCGGCAACGTGACGAAGCAGGATGCCCTCAACGAGCTGTCCAGCCGCGGCCCGCGCCTCGGCGACAGCGCGCTGAAGCCGGACGTGACCGCGCCGGGTACGGACATCGTGGCCGCCAAGTCCAAGGACTCCTCGATCGGTGAGCCGGTTGGCGACAAGTACCTGAAACTGTCCGGTACGTCGATGGCGACGCCACACACCGCCGGCGCGGCCGCGCTGCTGCTCCAGGAGCACCCGTCCTGGAAGCCGGCCGACCTGAAGTCCGCGCTGATGGGATCGGCCAAGATCGCGGCTGATCAAACGTCGTTCCAGCAGGGCGCCGGCCGGATCGACCTGACCAAGGCGATCAAGCAGACGGTCGTCGCCGAGCCAGGCAGTGTGTCGTTCGGCAAGGCGTTGTTCCCGCACACCGACGACAAGCCGGTGACTCGTCCGGTGACGTTCCACAACCTGGGCACCGCGCCGGTCACGCTCGCCCTGACGTCCGTGTTCTCAGCTCCGGATGGTTCGCCGGCGCCGGCGGGTGCGTTCAAGCTGAGCGCCGACTCGGTGCAGGTCCCGGCCGGCGGCACGGCGTCCGTACAGGCGACCTCGGACACCACGCTCGGCGGCGCGGACGGTCTGTACAGCGGCCGCATCACCGCGACAGGTGGCGGCCAGACCGTCACCGTTCCGATCGGGCTCGACAAGGAAGGCCCGACGTACAACCTGAAGGTCAAGCTGATCCGGCCCGACGGCAAGCCGGACAAGCAGTACCCGGTGACCGCGTTCGGCATCGACAACGCCAGCTCGAACGACTACACGCCGGACGCGACCGGCACGGCGACGCTGCGGCTGCCGCAGGGCGAGTACATGCTCGACCAGTTCCAGGAGTTCGAACGGAAGAAAGACGACTGGGTGTTCTACAAACTGCTGGCACCCAGCGTGAAGCTGACGTCCGACCGAACCATCGTCCTCGACGCGCGGAAGGCGAAGCCGGTCAGCGTGACGGTACCGACGGCCGGCGCGGCGCTGGCGAATCTGGACATCGGGTACAACCGAAAGATCGGAGCCGACTACCGCGACGGGTCGACGACGGCCACCGCGCTCAACCAGGTCTACACCTACAGCACCGGACCGACGCTCAGCCCGAAGGAACTGGTCGGGCGGATCACCTCACAGTGGGGTGTGCCGGGTGCGGACGGGCGCTTCACCAACACGCCATACCTGTACGGGACCGCCGACTTCAAGCCCGGCGCGGTCGTGACCGGGTTCAACCGGAAGGCGAAGCTGTCGGACTTCGCCGTGGTGGACCAAACCGTGCACGCGACCGACGCGAAGGTGTTCAAGACAATGGCGCCGGAGCTGATCGGTGGCGACACCGGGTGGGCACGGGTCATCGGTCTCGATGCGCCCCGATCGATCCGCTACTACCTGGACCAGACGGCGTACGGCTGGTCCGGCGCGGTCCAGCAGGACATCACGGGTAAGCCGGTCCCGTTCCCGGACTGGACGATCGAAAGCCCGGCGACGCGCTACCAGGTCGGTCGGCACTATCAGGAACGCTGGAACGCGGCGGTGTTCGGCCCGGCGGTGCGGCGGATCGCGCGTACTTCCGACTGGCTCGGGATCGTGATCGCCAGCCTGACCGACGCGGACGGTCATCTCGGTGGCGTACGGATGCAGTCAGCCAGTACGAAGCTCTATCGCGGCGGCACCATAGTCAGTAACTCGGACTCGTTCGGCACGGTGGATGCGAAGGACCTGCCGGCCGGCAAGACGACGTACAGGCTGGTGACGACGGGTACGCAGAAGCTGGTGCCGTTCTCGACCCGGATCGATCTGGAAGCGACGTTCAGCTCGGCCGCGGATCAGCAGGAGATCGCGTTGCACACCGTCGCGTTCCGGCCGGACGTGGACGGCAAGAACACGGTCGCGCGCAAGCCGATGACGAGCATCCCGTTCGAGGTGGCGGGTGGTCCGGTGACGAAGGTGACCGTCGAGTACTCCGACAACGGCGGCAGCACCTGGAAGAAGGCCGAGGTCAAGGGCAAGACGGCCACCTTCACCACCCCGGCCGGAAAGACGGTGTCGCTCCGCTCGACCGCGACCGACGCCGCCGGCAACACCACTACCCAAACGGTGATCACCGCGTACAACCTTCGCTGACGGTGCAACCAGGGAGATCGGTCGTCACGTTTTGGCAGTACGTCGACGAATCCGACTTCCTGGGAGACCTTCAGTGGCCTTGAGTCCGAAATCCGTGCGTAGAGGCAGGCCCGCGATCGCCGCCGTGGCGATCGCGGGCCTCACCGCCGCCCTACCAGCACCCGCCCAGGCCGAACCGACGGCCCGACCACCCGCGGCGGCTTCCGCCCCGGCGGCAGAAACGTCCAAGTCCGGCAAGGACGTCAGCGTCACGCTGATCACCGGCGACAAGGTGCGGCTGCCGGGCGGGGACACGAAGAAGGTGGCCGTCGAGCCGGCGGCGGGCCGGGAGAACGTCGGCTTCACCACCTACAGCCTGAAGGATCACACGTATTTCATCCCGGCCGATGTGACGAAGGACGTCGGCGCCGGCCGGATCGATCGCCGGCTCTTCGACGTGACGCAGTTGGTGAAGGACGGTTACGACGACACGTCGACCAGTACGATTCCGGTGCTGACGACGTACGCCAAAGCCGCGAAACGTGCCGTGCCGAAGAGCGCGAAGCTCACCCGGCAACTGCCGTCGATCGGCGGCGCGGCCCTGAAAGTCAGCAAGAACAACGCGAAAACCTTCCTGAGCACGGCCGGTTTCAGCAAGCTCTGGCTGGACGGCAAGCGCAAGCTCACCCTTGACCAGTCCGTGCCGCAGATCGGTGGTCCGGTCGCGTGGCAGGCCGGGTACACCGGCAAGGGCGTCTCGGTCGCGGTCCTCGACACCGGTGTCGACGCGACCCATCCGGACCTCGCGACCCAGATCGCGGGCGCGAAGAACTTCACCACCGAGTCGACCGAGTCGACCGACGACCTGATCGGCCACGGGACGCATGTCGCCTCGACGATCGCGGGTACGGGCGCGGCGTCCGGCGGTAAGTACAAGGGTGTCGCGCCGGACGCGAAGATCTACGACGGCAAGGTCTGTACGGGCCGGGGTTGCGCGGACTCCGCCATCCTGGCCGGGATGGAGTGGGCCGCGAAGGACGTCAAGGCGAACATCGTCAATCTCAGTCTCGGCGGCACGGACACCCCGGAGCTGGACCCGGTGGAAGAAGCGGTGAACCGGCTGACCGCCGAGACCGGCACGCTGTTCGTGATCTCGGCCGGCAACGAGGGACCGGGTGACGGCACGATCGGCTCGCCCGGCAGCGCCGACGCCGCCCTTACCGTCGGCAACGTGACGAAGCAGGATGCCCTCAACGAGACGTCCAGTCGTGGCCCGCGAGTTGGTGACGGTGCCCTGAAGCCGGATGTGACCGCGCCGGGTACGGACATCGTCGCGGCGAAGTCGAAGGACTCGTCGATCGGTGAGCCGGTCGGCGACAAGTACCTGAAACTGTCCGGAACATCGATGGCGACGCCACACACCGCCGGCGCGGCCGCGATCCTGCTGCAGGAGCACCCGTCCTGGAAGCCGGCCGACGTCAAGTCCGCACTGATGGGCTCGGCCAAGGTGGTCGCCGATCAGACCTCCTTCCAGCAGGGCGCGGGCCGGATCGACCTGACCAAGGCGATCAAGCAGACCGTGGTCGCCGAGCCCGGCAGCATCTCCTTCGGCAAGGCGTTGTTTCCCCACACCGACGACCAGCCGGTGACTCGTGCGGTGACGTTCCGCAACCTGGGTGGTGACCCCGTCACACTGTCGCTGACCTCGGAGCTCACTGCTCCAGGCGGGTCGCCGGCACCGGCCGGTGCGTTGAAGCTGAGCGCCGACTCGGTGACTGTCCCGGCCGGCGGCACGGCGTCCGTACAGGCAATGTCAGACACCTCGCTGGGCGGTGCGGACGGTCTGTACAGCGGCCGCATCACGGCAACCGGCGGCGGCCAGACGGTTGTCGTCCCGGCGGGTGTCAACAAGGAAGGTCCGGTCTACAACCTGACCGTCAAGACGGTTCAGGCTGACGGCAAGCCGAACACCGATTACGACGTGCACTTGCTCGGCATCGACAAGGACGTCTCGGAAAGGTACCTGCCGGACTCGACCGGTACCGTGACGCTTCGGCTGCCGCAGGGCGAGTACCTGGTCGACCAGTTCCAGGAGTTCGAGCGGGGACCGGAGGACTGGATCTTCTTCGTGCTGACCGCCCCGAAGATCGAGCTGACCTCCGACCGGACAGTGGTCCTCGACGCCCGCAAGGCGAAGCCCGTGACGACGACGGTGCCACGCGCCGACGCCCAGCAGGCGAACGGCTTCATCGGGTACACCCGGGTCGTCGACCAGGGTGCGCCGTACTCGTACGGAGCGGCCGGGTTCAAGTCCGGAACGATGTTCACGTACAGCACCGGACCGAAGCTGTCCGCTGCCGAGCTGAACGGAGAGATCACGTCCCAGTGGGGCGTACCCGGCGCCGACGGACTGTACTCGAACACGCCGTACCTGTACGGCATCGCCGACTACATCCCGGGCGAGTTGCCGACCGGCTTCCACCGGCAGGTCAAGCAGTCCGACCTCGCCACCGTGGACAGCACCGTGAACGCGACCGACGGGGCGCGGATGTTCAAGCTGATGTTCCCGAACGCCCCGAACGGCAGCGGTGGGTATGCGCGCGTCATTCGCGTCGACGCGCCGCGAACGATCCGGTACTACCTCGACGAGATCGCGGACGGCTGGAACGGCGCGATCGAACCGGACACCGACCACCTGCCGATTCCTATCCCGGCCTGGCGGCTTGACGAGGCTCCGGTGAACTACCGGTCCGGCCGGTCGTACCAGGAGCGGTGGAACGCGGCCACGTTCGTGCCGTCGGTACGGACGGCGAAGCGGTCCGCGGACGCGCTGGCGCTGTCGGTGTCCAACCTCGCCGATGCCGACGGTCATGTGGGCTGGGTGGACACGACTTCCGGGGGCATGAAGCTCTACCGGGAAGGGACGGAGATCGCCTCGGCCGACTCGTTCTACGAACTGGTTGCCAGTGGTCTGCCGGCCGGCAAGGCGTCGTACAAGCTGGTCGCGACCGGGACGCAGGCGGTGCTGCCGTTCTCGACCAGGATCGATTTGGAGGCAACCTTCACCTCGTCGGCAGATCAGCCCGGAGTCGCGATCCACACGGTCGGGTTCCGGCCGGAGGTGGACGGGACCAACACGATGGCCCGGAAGCCGGTCACGGTCCTGCCCGTTCAGGTGCAGGGCGGCCCGGTGAGCAAGCTGAAGATCGAGTACTCCGGCGACGCCGGCGTCACCTGGCGGCAGGCGCCGGTCACCGGCGGCAAGGCGATCTTCCCAACCCCCGCCGGCAAGTCGGTCTCCCTGCGCTCAACCGCCACCGACGCGGCCGGCAACACCACCACCCAAACCGTCATCGCTGCCTACAACCAGCGGTGACCATCTGCAGTTCGACAGGTAGTGCACCGGCGAAACACCGTACACGGAAGAGCGATCACGCTCAGGTGCACCAGGTCACCGCCGGACACCTCCTGTCGAGCCGCTGATCCGCCCCACAACGAAACAGCAGGCCCCCGCTCGCCCCGGGGACCTGCTGTTTTCGTTGGCTCAGATCAGGCCGAGGTCCTTCACCGCGGCGCGCTCCTCGCCCAGCTCGGCGACGGAGGCGTCGATCTTGCCGCGGGAGAAGTCGTTGAGCTCCAGGCCCTGCACGATCTCCCAGTTGCCGTCCTTCGTGGTCACCGGGAACGACGAGATCAGGCCCTCCGGCACGCCGTACGATCCGTCGGAGACGACCGACATCGAGACCCAGTCACCGTCGGCGGTGCCGCGCAGCCAGTCGCGGGTGTGGTCGATGGTGGCGGCCGCGGCCGAGGCCGCCGAGGACGCGCCGCGGGCCTCGATGATCGCGGCGCCGCGCTTCTGCACGGTCGGGAGGAAGTCGTTCTCCAGCCAGGCCTGGTCGTTCACGACCTCGGCGGCGTTCTTGCCGGCTACCTCGGCGTGGAAGATGTCCGGGTACTGGGTGGCCGAGTGGTTGCCCCAGATGGTCATCTTCTTCAGGTCGGTGACGTGGACGCCGGCCTTCTTCGCGAGCTGCGCCAGCGCCCGGTTGTGGTCCAGCCGGGTCAGCGCCGAGAACCGCTCGGCCGGGATGTCCGGCGCGTTGGTCTTCGCGATCAGCGCGTTCGTGTTCGCCGGGTTGCCGGTGACGGTGATCCGGACGTCGTCCGCGGCGTGGTCGTTCAGCGCCTTGCCCTGGCCGGTGAAGATCGCGCCGTTCGCCGCCAGCAGTTCGCCGCGCTCCATGCCCTTGGTCCGCGGCCGCGCGCCGACCAGCAGCGCGACGTTGACACCGTCGAAGACCTTGTTCGGGTCGTCGCCGATCTCGATCCCGGCCAGCCCCGGGAAGGCGCTGTCCTCGAGCTCCATCACGACGCCCTCGAGGGCCTTCAGCGCTGGGGTGATCTCCAGCAGCCGCAGCTCCACCGGGGTGTCGGGCCCGAGCAGCGCGCCGCTCGCGATTCGGAACAGCAGGCCGTAACTGACATTCCCCGCGGCCCCCGTGACGGCCACCTTCACCGGTGTAGTGCTCACGACACGCTCCTAGCTCATCCGATTGTGTGCTTCGGACGCTAGCAAGCCGTACGTTGCCGACCAACGCTGGGGGGAGCCGAATAGCTCACATCCCAATGCATCGTTCACCGATCGGTCATCCGGCGTACGTCGCGGCGCCGATGCCGTACCCGAGGGTGGCTCGCAGTCCCCTGACTTGTAAGGAGAAGCCCATGAAGCTGTCCAGCCGGCTGGTGCCGGTCGCCGCCTCGGCCCTCGCGGTCGCCGCGGCCGCCATCGTCCCGCAGGCACTACCGTCCGGGCAGCCGGCCCCAATGGGTGGCGCTGACAGCGCCGCCGCGAGCAAGCACGACGACTTCGTCATCGTCGGTCATCGCGGCGCGTCCGGGTACCGGCCGGAGCACACCCTGGCGTCGTACGAGCTGGCCGCCCGGATGGGTGCCGACTTCATCGAGCCCGACCTGGTCACCACCAAGGACCGGGTCCTGGTCGCCCGGCACGAACCGGAGATCGGCGGCACCACCGACGTCGCGAGCCACCCGGAGTTCGCGGCCCGGAAGAAGACCAAGCAGCTCGACGGCGTCGCGGTCACCGGCTGGTTCGCCGAGGACTTCACGCTGGCCGAGCTGAAGACGCTGCGCGCCAAGGAGCGGATTCCCGCCACCCGTCAGCACAACACCGTCTTCGACGGGCGCTACCAGGTGCCGACCTTCCAGGAAGTGATCGACCTCAGCCGCCGCCTGTCCAAGGAGCTCGGCCGGCCGATCGGCATCTACCCGGAGACCAAGCACCCGACGTACTTCCGCCAGCAGGGCCTCGCGCTCGAGCCCGCGCTGGTGAAGACCCTGAACCGCAACAACCTGAACAAGAAGGACGCCAAGGTGTACGTCCAGTCCTTCGAGGTGTCCAACCTGAAGGCGCTGCACAAGGAGCTTCGCGTCCCGCTGGTGCAGCTGACCAGCGCGTCCGGTGCGCCGTACGACTTCGTGGTCGCCGGTGACAAGCGCACGTACGCCGATGTGGTCACCGCGTTGGGCCTGCGCGAGGTCGCGACGTACGCCGCCGGGGTCGGGCCGAGCAAGGACCAGGTCATTCCGCTCGATGCCGCCGGCAAGCTCGGGAAGCCGACCAGCCTGGTCGCGGACGCGCACCGGGCGGGCCTGGTCGTGCACCCGTACACCTTCCGGGTCGAGAACACCTTCCTGCCGGCCGAGTACGACAGCTCCGCGAACCCGAGTGACTCCGGCAACCTGTTCGGCGAGATCGCCGCGTTCCGGCGCGCCGGGATCGACGGGCTGTTCACCGACAACACCGACATCGCCGTCGCCGAGGAGCGCGACGGCAAGTAGGTAGCTGACAGGATGGGTGGGTGGAACGACAGGTCGGCTCCGGGATCGCGAGCGTGGAAGCACAGGCCGACGGTACGTTCGTACTGCGGATCGACGGCACGCCTCAGTCCCAGGTCGATCTCGCCGATCCCACCCACCTGCCGTTCGAGTACATGCGCCGGATCGGTGACGTCGTCGACGCGGTCGCGCCGCGGCGGCAGCCGGTCGCGGTCGCGCATATCGGCGGGGCCGCGCTCAGCCTGCCGCGGTACGTCGCCGCGACCCGCCCGCGATCCCGGCAGATCGTGCTGGAACCGGACGAGGACCTGACCGACTTCGTCCGGGAGGCGCTGCCGCTGCCGAAGCGGGCCGGGATCAAGGTACGGCCGGTCAGCGGCCGTGCCGGGATCGGCGAACTGTACGACGACTCGATGGATCTGCTGATCCTGGACGCGTTCGAGCACGAGGCAGTACCGGCGAATCTGGTCACCGCCGAGTTCTTCGCGGAGTGCAGGCGCGTACTGCGGCCGACCGGCGTACTGGTGGCGAATCTGATCGACGGGAAGGCCGGGTTGCCGTTCATCCGGCGGACCGCCGCGACCGTGCAGTCGGTGGTTGGGGCGGGGGTCGTACTCGCGGAGCGGAAGATCTTGCGAGGCAAGGGATTTGGCAACGTGATCATGGTCGCGTCGGCGCAACCCGTACCGGAGCTGGTTGACGCGGGTCGGCGGGCACAACCGCCGTACGACGTGCAGCCGCTGGGGGAGATGGCCGGAAAGGCAGCGCCGCTGACCGACGCCGAAGGCTTCGTCACACCGCAGGCACCACCCGCTGTCTTCCGCACCTGACCTCGTCCTGGCTTCCGGGCCTGAGCCGTTCCTGGTCGCGGGCGTCTGCTCGCGCCGAGCTGACTCGGTCGACGGCGCGGGCGGCGGCTGATCGTTCCGCATGCGTCGCGCCGGTCGCTTGGATCAGGTGGTCCAGCCGGTCACGACCCGGTAGGCGCGTGCCCTGGAGCCAGGCCTGGATGGTCGTGCGGGGGATGCCCGTCAGTTGTTCGAGGGTCCTCGACGATCGCGGCCGCACCAGCGCGGCGACAGCGGCACCGAGGTCAGTCAGGCTCTCCGCGTTCTCCAGCAGTTGCACAAGGTCGCGCGGATCACGAGACGCTCGCTCCCAACGACGCCGCCACACCGGCAGAAGATCAGCCGGTACGCCACAACCGGTCAGGTACGCCGCGGTCACCGCCCAGGTCGGCAGCTGCTTCCCGCTGGTGGCGCGGATCAGCTGCGGATGCGAGTAGTGCGCCCGCTCGGCCAACTGCCGGTACGTGAGCCCGGCGTGCCGGCGGACCCGACCCAAGGCAGCCGCGAAGTCATCCACGCGTTTAAACATAACTCAACATCATTCAACAGATCAAGAAGCCGGTTAGGCTTGGGGACGTGTCTGTCGCAACGGTTTCCGCCCTGGCCTATTACCCGGTGAAAGGTCTGGCCGGGATCCCCGTCGAGCAGGCCGAGGTCGGCCCGACGGGTCTGCTCGACGACCGGAACTTCATGCTGGTCGAGCCCGACGGCACGTTCCTCAGCCAGCGCAAGTTGCCCGCGATGGCGACGCTGCGCGCCGAGCTGGCCGGCGACCGGCTCCGGTTGTCGGCCGCCGATGCCCCTGACCTGGAAGTGCCGATCCGGTACGACGGCAAGCGGCGGGATGTCAGTCTGTTCGGGAAGTGGTTCGGCCTGGGCGTAGTACAGGAGCCGGCCGTGGACGAGTGGTTCAGTGCCCGGCTCGGTACGTCCGCCGCGCTGGTCCGCGTGACGCCCGAACACGAACGGCCCGGCTGGGGCGCGCACCGCGGGCTGACCGGTTTCGGCGACGCGCACGCGCTGATGGTCACGTCGCTGGCATCACTCGACGGCCTGAACGCGCGCATCCTCGAACACGGCGGCGCCGCGATCCCGATGAACCGCTTCCGCCCGAACCTGGTGATCAGTGGCTGGCCGGAGCCGCACACCGAGGACCAGGTGCTCCGGATGACCGCCGGGACGGTCGAGATCGGGTACTCCGCGCGTGGCATCCGTTGCGCCGTACCGACCGTCGATCAGGCCACCGGCACCAAGTCCGGCCCCGAACCGACCCGGACCTTGGCGACGTACCGGCGCGAACCGGCGTACGGCGGCGGGGTCAGCTTCGGCATCAAAGCCGCCGTGCTGACCCCCGGAACCCTCCACGTAGGCGACGAAATCACCGTCCACGAATGGATCGCCGAGGGCGCGGACCCCGCCCCGGCTACTCGTACCTAACAGCCGCCTGTAGCTAACAGCCGACCCGCGCGCGACCGCTGACTGCTTTGTAGGTGCAGGTGTCGAAGGTCTTACCGGCCGGCGTCTGGAACCGGGCGGTGTCGCCGGTGTTGTTCCAGATGTAGTTGCCCTGGTTCCAGTACAGCGTCTGCGCCCGGTTCCGGTTCTTCCCGGTCCGCACGATCGCGGTCGTCCGCCCCGGCAGCACGTACCCCCGTGGGAACACGAACTTGTGGTTCGCCGCATCCAGCACCCGGTACCCGGACAGGTTGATCGGCCGGCTGCTGAGGTTCCGGACGGTGAAGAACTCGTTGTTCAACTGCGCGTTCGTCCGCACATCCGGCCCCGGCGGGTCGTACTGGATGCCGCTCAGCACCACCGTGATCGCCGCCGACGCGGTCAACGGCGCAATCGCCACCGACCCAGCCAGGACAACCGCGGCGGTGGCAGCGGAAATGAGCGTGCGGAAGCGTCGTACGGACAACGGAATCCCCTTCGGCAGTGGGCCGATGTCCCCCCGGCCCGATGAGTGAAAGCTGCCGGTTCCCCCCGGCGGACGCACACGCTAGCTGTCACGCTCCGTGCTCGTCAAGGGGTCATTTCAGGGTTGCCGTGACTCCGTGCTGTAGGAGGGTGACTCGGTCGGCCAGGCCGGCTGCTTCGAAGGCGGCGACGAAGGTGTCGGGGCCTTCGGAGAAGTGGGTCCAGCCTTCGGTGTGTACGGGGATGATGGTGGCCGGGGCGAGTAGGCGGGCTGCTTCGACCGCGTCGGTTGAGGTGAGGGTGAGGTTGGCGCCGTCCAAGAGCGTGGTGCGGGCCGCGCCGGCGAACAGGACGGCGACGTCGATCGGGGCGAAACGGTCGGCGATTTCCTTGACCAGGCCAACGTTCGCGTTGTCGCCGGACACGTACACGGTCGGCAGACCGTCGCCCTGTAGGACGAATCCGGTCACCACACCCAGTACTGCCTCGGCGCCTTCCGGGCCGTGCAGCGCGGGTACGCCGGTCACCGTGAGTACGCCACCGTCCGGGCGCGGGAGCTCGATCGACTCCCAGTTCGCCAGGCCGCGTACGCCGGGGATCCGCGTCGCCGCGTCCGGTGTCGAGAGGACGGTCGGGATCGACGGCAGCAGTTCCCGGCCGGCGTCGTCGAGGTTGTCCTTGTGCTGGTCGTGCGACACCAGCGCGACGTCGACCCGGCCGAGCTCGGCGAACGGTACCGCCGGGCCGGTCAGCTTCCGCATCACCCGGCCGGGCAGCTGGTACTCGCGCGGCTCGTCGAACGCCGGGTCGATCAGGAACGTCAGGCCACCGAGCTCGAAGGCGGCGGTCGGGCCGCCGATGTGCGTGATCTTCATGACCACGATCCTCGCCGCCGCGAGCACGCTCCAACAGTGGCCCGCGAGTCATGGATGCCGAAGATCGGGCCAACCTGACGCATACTGGACGGGTGCGTAAAGTCGCGGTCCTCGCCTTCGACGGGATCAGCCCGTTCCACCTGTCCGTACCGTGCCTGGTGCTCGGCGAACGACGCGCGCCGGCGGAGCGGTACGACGTACGCGTCTGCGCCGGGGAACCGGGATCGCTGCGGACGAACGCCGGCTTCGGGATCAGCGTCCCGCACGGCCTGGACGCGATGGACCAGGCCGACGTCGTCGTACTGCCCAGCTGGCAACCAGGCCTCGACGCATCGGACGAGTTGCTGACCGCGATCCGGCGGGCGCACGCGCGCGGGGCGACCGTGGTCGGGCTGTGCATCGGGGCGTTCCTGGTCGCGGCGAGCGGGATCGCGGACGGCCGGGAGGTGTGTACGCATTGGCGCTTCGCGGACGAGCTGCGTACGCGCTATCCGGGCCTCGCGGTTCGCGCCGATGTGCTCTGGTCGGACCTTGGTGACGTCATCACCTCGGCCGGTACGGCGTCGTCGCTGGACTGCTGCCTGCACCTGGTGCGTACGCACTATGGCGTCGAGGTGGCGCAGCAGGTGGCCCGCGACATCGTCGTCGCGCCACACCGGAGCGGGTCGCAGGCGCAGTACATCCCGGTGCCCGTACCGGCGGACCCGGCCGACGACCCGATCGAGAAGGCGATGGTGTGGGCCCGCGAACGGCTCGACCGGCCGGTGTCGCTGGACGAGTGGGCCGGGGTGGCGGCGATGTCGCGGCGGACGTTCACCCGGCAGTTCCGGGCCCGGACCGGGAGCTCCGGGCAGGCGTGGCTACTGCGGCAGCGGCTGGACCGGGCCCGATTGTTGCTGGAGACAACCGATCGCCCGGTCGAGCGGGTCGCGTCCGAGAGCGGCTTCGGCAGCGCGGACACGCTCCGGCACCACTTCCACTCGGTGCTCGGAACGACACCCCAACGGCACCGGCAGGAGTTCTACAGCAGCGCGAACAGGGTGTAGATCGCCGGCGCCGCGAACGTCACGAGCAGCACCCAGGCGATCATCCGGTGCCCCGGTTTGCCACGGTCCAGCGACGAGGCGAACGACAGCACCGCGCCCTCCTCGGTGTGCCGGCTCAACCCCATCCGCTTCGCTTCCTCCGGCCGCCGATCCGGCCGCTCCGCCGCGAACGCGTCCGGATGAATCCCGAAATGCGCCGGCCCGGCCCGATCCACATCGTCCCGCTCGAAAAACATCCAGCCTCCCGCAGGTCGGTGAACCAGGCACCTACGCCCATGGTCCCACCAACCCACGAGAAACAACCGAACCCACCTACGAGAACTTCGCCACCCACGCGTTGCGGTCGGTGCAAATGATCAGCAACGTGCATGTCTGCTTGGAATCGAAACCGACACCAAGAGTGGTCAGCCCACAATTCAGCACGGTGCTTTGGGCGTTCTTCATCAACCGGTTGTAGGCCTGCTGTGCAGTCATCTTGTTGCCGCCGGCTCCGGTGCCGCTGTTCAGGTTTTGGCCTGACGCGGCGCGGTCGGAGGCGGTCGACCGGGCGCCGCCGGTCAGGCTCGGGTCCTGCTTCAGGCGCGCGCACCCGTTGTCCACCCGCGCGTTGTCGATCAGATCGAACAACTGCTTCTCGGTGCTGGTCATCCGGCCGTCCACCGGCGGGGGAGGCGGCGGTGTGTACGTCGTGGTCTTCGTCGGCGTCGGCTTCGACGTGGTGATCGTGCGTCCCGGCGAGGTCGGTCCCGTTGTCGGCTCCGTCGAGGTCGGAGCGGACGTCGGTCCATCCGTCGGCGAGTCGGTCGGCGTACCGGTCGGCACCGTGGTCGGCGACGCCGAGTTGGTCGGCGTACCCGTCGGTGTCGCGGTCGGCGTGGCGCTCGGCGTGACCGTCGGCGTACCGGTGGGCGTCGCGCTCGGCGGAGTACTCACCGGCGCCGACGGAGTCGACTTCGCCGCCTTGGTGCTCGGCGTGATGTACGTGTCATCCGTCCGCGTCACAACCGGCACGGAAGCATCCGCGTTGTCGTTCTGCGGCTGATGCAACAAGATCCACGAAACCGGCGTAATCACCACCACCACAGCACCAATAGCAACCACCGCCCGCCGCCCCCGCCCAACCGGCCGCTCCCCCCGACCCCCACGCCCCCCAGACCGACCAGCCCCGGACCCACCAGCACCCGATCCACCAGCGCCGGAACCACCAGCGCCGGATCCACCAGCCCCGGACCCACCAGCACCGGATCCACTACGCCCTGAAGTACGAGCCCCTCCAAGAGCCCTCGTCCCCGCCGCACTCGAGCCACCGGCAGCACCGGCAGCACTCGAGTCACCGGCAGCAGCCGCCGACGAACCAACTCCCGCGCCAACGACGCGCTCACCAGAGGCACTGCTCGAGACCCCAACACCCCCAATCGACCCAACACCAGCGGTCAACCCGGCAGCACCCGCACCACCGGTCGCACCGGCAGCACCTACACCGGCCGCGCCTGCCCCCGCAGCGCCCGGCCGGCCCGTCGACCCGGTAGCACCCAGGCCACCGGTTGCTCCGGCAGCACCTGTACCTGCAGCGCCCGCGCCGGTGGTGTGGGCGGGGTGGTTGGTGTTCGTGGGTGTGGTGACCGGGGTGGTTGGTGCGTCGCCGAGGGAAGCCCAGTCGTCGGCCACCTGGCGGGAGGACCAGGCGGTGGTGGCGGCAGTCGTACCAGCGGCACCGGCGGCAGTACCAGCGGCAGTATCAGCGGCACCGGCGGTCGTACCAGTGGTGGCGCCGGCGGGAGGTTTGGCTGTCGGCTGGTCTGGTGCCGGGGTGCGGCGGGCCGCGCGGCGGGCTCGGCTCGGTGGTGGAGTGGCCGGCGTCGGCTCAGGGTCCACGCCGGCAATTGACTGTGCGACCCACGACGGATTCCCACCCGCCGCCCGCTGCCCCAACCCGGAACCAGACCCAACCCCAGGAATCGGCCCAGCAACCGACCCACCGGACGACCCGGCATACGACCCAGGAATTGGCCCAGCAGCCGACCCATCGGACGACCCGGCGTCGGCGGTTGAGGCCGGGGGGTTGTTCTCTGGGGCCGTGTAGCTGGGTAGGGCGGTGCGGGGTGCGTACTGCGGGGTGGCTGGGCGGGATTGGGTGCTTCCGGCCCAGAACGGGGACTCGTTCGACGTGCTCGTGTTCTGGGCCCAGAACGGTGAGTCGTCGGTGGAGCGTGGTGCGTAGCGTGGTGGTTCGGGTGGTGCGGGCGGGGTTGATTCCGCGGGCGGGGTGGACCGGTTGCCGGAGCGCGACGAGCGGGTCGCCGCTCGGGTCGCCTTCCGGCGCGGTTTGTACCGGCCGTTGCCGGACTCGGACATTATTTCGTTGTTCCTCTCAAAGTCGCGCCCCCAAGACGTGCCTCATCAGCCGTCTCACCGGTGCCCCCCAGGTACGCCCGGCGACAGGACAAGGACGGATCTACCCGCCACGACCGGCCGCGAATCGGCCGGACATTGTGAGCGTGACACAACGTTTCATCAACACTCGGTGTCTTCAGCACAGTGACATCCGGGACAACAGTGACAGCCGGTACAACCTGAACAAGCGGCACCGGTCAGCTCCGGCCGAAATCCTGGACCCAGCTGCCCGGTCCCCAGTCCGGTTTCACCTGGCCGGGGTCGTACCCGACTCCGATCGAGGTGAACCGGCAGTTCAGGATGTTCTTCCGGTGGCCGTCGCTCTTCATCCAGGCAGTGACCACCTTCTGCGCGGAGTCGTACCCGGCGGCGATGTTCTCGCCCCAGCCCGACCCCCGGTACCCGGCGGCCGCCATCCGGTCGCCCGGCCCTTCGCCGTCGGGATTCTTGTGGTCCATGTAGTGCCGCCGGACCATGTCCGACGCGTGCCGCCCGGCCGCCTCGACCAGCGCGCTGTCGAGCCGGAGCGGTCCGCAGCCTTGCTGCTCACGGATCCGGTTCGTGTAGTCGAGCACCTGCCGCTCCTGCGCGTTCGTACCGCCTCCGCTGGGCGGCGGTTCCGGCGTATCGCTCGGCTTCGGCTCGGTCGTCTTCGTCTTGGTCGGCGTGTCCCGCGGCGTGCTGCTCGTACTCCGGGTCGGCCGCGGTTTCCCGGCTCCGTGGTCTGTGCGCCCCGGGGTCGGCGGCACGGTCACGGTCGTCACCCCAACAGTCGGCACAGTCGACACCGTGGGGGTGGTGAGTGAGCTGCTCGGGCTGTCACTCGGCGTACCGGTCGTGGCCGGTGTCGTCGACGTCGAGGTCGAGGTCGTCCCGGTTCCGAGCGCCGGCGTACCGATCACGGCGGTCGTCGTGCGCCCGTCCGGCAGTGTCTTGGTGATGGTGATCAGCGGCGTACCGGACGTACCTTCGCTCGACCCGCCGTCGACGCGGCTGTTCTCGGCGACGTTCAGCACGGTGGTGGCGTCGTTGGTGTGCGAGGTGTCGCGCGACATCAGCCAGACCACCGGGCCGATCGCGAGCAGTACCGACAGCGCGCTGACGATCGGGCCGATCAGGCCACGGCTCCGCCGGGGAGCTCGTCTGCTGCCGCGGTGCCGCCGGGGGGTAGGCGAATCCGTCATGGCTGGGCGAATCCTTTGTTCTTCGTCGTACCGTGTGCGCGTCGTTCCCCGTTGGTCCTGCCAGGTCCCCCCCTGGTCACCGAACAGCGACCTTAACCGACGCGCGAGGTCATCGTTACAAACCCGAGAACCCTCTTAACAATCCCTGAAGAAAACGATTGACTGAACGTGTTGCGGCTCGGCGGCCGATGTTCAGCCGCCGAAGTCCTGCACCCAGCTGCCGTTGCCCCAGTCGTCCTTGACCCGCCCGCTGTCGTAGCCGATCCCGATCATGGAGTACGCGCAGTTCAGGATGTTGGCGCGATGACCGGGACTGTTCATCCAGCCTTTCAGTACGGCCGCCGCACTGGTGTACCCGACCGCGATGTTCTCGGCCATCGAACCCCCGCCGAACCCGGCCGCCTTCATCCGGTCGAACGGACTGCGCCCGTCCAGACTGTCGTGCGCGAAGTAGTGCTCGTCGACCATGTCGGCCGCATGCGCCGCGGCGGCCTTGGTGAGTGCGCTGTTCGTCCGCAGTGGACCACAGCCGGCCTTGGCGCGTTCCTGGTTGGTGAGCGCGAGCACCTGCGCCTCCGCCGGCCCTGACCCGCCATCGGGCTTGGGCGCCTTGGTCTTCGTCTTCTTCGCCGTGGGTGTCGGCGTCGGAGTGTGGGTCGGCGTGGACGTCGTCTTGGTGGGGCTCGGCGTACGCGTACTCCCGCGACTCGGCGCGCTACTCGTACGCCCCGGCGTCACACGCGGCTTGGCCGACGCCGACGCCGACGCCGACGCCGACGCGGACGCCGAGGCCGGTGCCGATGCGGACGGTGATGCTGGCGGTGATGCGGAAGGCCGCGCCGAGGCGCTCGTCGTCGCGTCGTCGCCAGCCGGCGTCACCGAGGTGACCAGACCCTCCTGGCTGACCACCTTGCCCGGGTGGGACTCGCGCAGAACGAACCACCCCACCCCCGCCAGCAGTACCAGCGCCGACAACGATGCGATCAGCGGCCCGGCCACACCACTTGCCCGGGACCGTCGGTGGTTCGTCATGTCGTGCAGCCTTGCCCGGGCACGCGGTTGCCGATGCCGCCGTACCCGGCCCCTTCACGAACCTTTGACTATCGCAACCGTTTCAAACGGCCGGAGCATCAAGCCGTCGAGCGGGCGATCACGATGTCCGCGATGACCTTCCAGCCCAGACTTCGGTACAGCCGCAGGCCGTCGATCGACGCGATCAGGATGCCGCGTTTCGCGCCCTTCGCCGCCGCTGCCTCGACCAGCGACGCCATCACCGCGCTGCCCAGTCCGCGCCGCCGGTGCGCCGGGTCGGTCTCGATCCGGTCCGCGACCGCGTCCTCGCCGACGACCGCCATCCGGCCGCTCGACACCACGCCGCCGTGCAACGTGGCCCGGGTGATGATCAGGTCGTCCTCGAGCTCGGTGTGCAACGCGTACCGCTCGTGCAGTTTGAGCGCCGGTTGCTCGGACAGCTGGATGGTCATCAGCCAGTCCTGATCCTGCTGGACCTCCAGACCGAGATCCTCCAACTGCTCGATCCGGGCTTCCTTGTCGTCGGTGGCCAGGGTGATCCACCCGGCGCCGCGGCCTCCGCCGTCGGCGAGGGCCAGCTGCGCCGCTCGTTCCACCCGTTCAGGCTTGTCGTCCGCGTCCAGTACGACGTACTCCGTCGGTCGGCTCTCCTCACCTGCGCGGACGGTCAGAATGCCGTCGTTGTCGTCCTCAACCGTGGTCCAGCCACGCGAGACGGACCACCCGGCCTGCCAACGGCGGACGAGTTCCTCACGATCTCTCACCCGTCGATTCAAGCAGCCCGATCCCCGCACGGCGAGGGGAACCGGTGTCGCATCTCACCAACCCGCCGTAAATTTCCGCCTCCACCCGGTAACCGTTACCCCCGCCCCACACCACCGCGCAACCCCCAACCCCACGCCATTTCAGAGGTGAACCACCGCGGTTGTCCCTTCACCACCCGCATGCGTGGGGCGAAGGGACAGCGCCGGAGGTTAACCACTCAAATGGTTTTGGCCGGCGGATCGGTGGCGTGGTCGGTTTGGAGGAGGTCGAAGGTGAGGAGGTTGTTGTGGGTGCCGTCGCGGCGCGGGCTGGCGAGGCGTTCGGTGCCGACCAGGGTGAAGCCGGTGGCTTCGGCGACGTGGGCGGAGGCGGTGTTCCCGTCCGCCGCGTGCAGGACCAGGCGACGCCGGCCGAGACCGCCGTCCGCGATCGGGGTGAAGGCGTGCGCGATGACCAGCCGGACCGCCGTTGTCATCACCTTGCGGCCGCGGGCATCCGGGTGCGCCCAGTACCCGATCTCGCCGCTGGTCGGGTCGAACCGGTTGTCCAGGTCGAAGATGCTCACGTTGCCGAGAAGTTCGTCGCTGACGGCATCGGCGATTGCCCAGGACACGACCCGTCCGCTCGCCTGCCCGGCCGTTTCCCCGGCGATGAACTTCTCGGCGTCGCTCAGCTCGTACGGCGAAGGCATGCCCGTGAGCCAGTACTGCGTCCGCTCGTCACTGCAAGCCTCTTGTACGCGCCGTGCGTCCGTCTCCCGCAACCGCCGCAGCCGGACGCCACCGTCCTCAAGTACGGGCACGGTCCACCAGTTGCCCTGCGGTTCCAGCTCGTCGCCGCGACTCACGGACGCGACCCATTCGTCCTCGCGTACGCCGCGCGCCCGGCCGCCGTCCGGAATCGTCACCAGGTCCCGGAACCCGGTCTTCCACGCCACCCGGCGACTCGCCCAGTTGCCGACGAACGCGCGCCAGATCACTCGGGTCCAGTCCAGTTCGTCGAACGCGTACCGCACCGCGAGTCGTGCCGCCCGGGTCATCACACCCTGGCCCCGGACCGCCGGGCCGACCGCGAACCCGATCTCGCCGACGCCGCCCTCGCCGTCGTGCAGGCCGACGGTGCCGGCGTACGCGCCGTCGTACTCGATCGCCCAGGACCAGCCGGTGTTCTCCCGCCAGCCGGCCGGGATCTGCTCGGTCAGGAAGCCGACCGCGTGCTCGCGCAGGTACGGGACCGGGATGGTGGTCCAGCGCTGCATCACGGGGTCCTGGCACATCTCGAACACGGTGTCGATGTCGTCCGCCGAGTGTGCACGCAGGGTCACCACGCCGTCGGTCAGGACCGGGACATCTTCGGGAAATCGCATGCTTCAGGGTGACCCGCTGCCCCCGGGCAAGCAACATATTTGAACGCGTTTCACCGCTCGCGGGGCTATTGTGGCTGCTGTGAACGGAGCCGGAGCAGAACCGCCACGGGGCCGCGGTGGCCAGCTGGCCGCCCAGCGCCAGGCCACGATAGTTGCCGAGGTCAACAGCCGGGGCGCGATCACGGTGGCCGAGCTGGTCGACCGGTTCGGGGTCTCGGACATGACGATCCGGCGCGATCTGGACGCGCTGGACTCCAGCGGCCTGCTGCACAAGGTGCACGGCGGCGCGACGTCGGTCGGACTGCGCAGCGCGCACGAGCCGGGCTTCGACGCCAAGCTGACGCAGGAGTCCGCGGCCAAGCAGGCGATCGCCGCCGAGGCCGCGACCCGGGTCCAACCGGACAGCGCGATCGGCATCGGCGCGGGCACCACCACGTACGCGCTGGCCCGGCAGCTGCTCCGGGTGGAGAACCTGACCGTCGTGACGAACTCGGCGCGGATCGCCGACGTGTTCCACGGCAACGGCCGCTCGGACCGTACCGTCGTCCTGATCGGCGGCATCCGGACGCCGTCGGATGCTCTGGTCGGCCCGATCGCGACCGCCGCGCTGGCATCGCTGCATCTGGACCTGTTGTTCCTCGGGGCACACGGTGTCGACGCGGAGCACGGGTTGAGTACGCCGAACCTGATGGAAGCCGAGACGAACCGGTCGTTCATCGCCGCCAGCCGTGAGGTGGTCGTGGTCGCCGACCACACCAAGTGGGGGACGGTCGGCCTGAGTACGTTCGCGACCTGGTCCGACCTGGACGTGATCGTCACCGACAACGGCCTCTCCACGGCCGCCCGCAAAGCGATGCGCGACACCGGATGTGACCTAGTCGTCGCTTCATGAAGCTCGGCAGGTCCTACTGGATTCTCTGGACCGCTGGTGCCGTTTCGTTTGCCGGGGACGGGATCATGTTCGGGGCGTTGCCGTTGCTGGCGGCGTCGATCACCCGGGATCCGCGGATCGTGTCGCTCAGCGAAGCGGCCGGGAACGTCGGGTGGTTGCTGCTCGGTTTGATCTCCGGCGTGATGGTGGACCGCTGGCGGCGGACGAGCACGATGTGGATCGTCGACGCGGTCCGGGCCGTGCTCGCGGGGGTCTTCGCGGCCGCCGTGCTGTCCGGTCTGGTGACGATCCCGCTGTTGCTGGTGACCGCGTTCCTGCTCGGCATGCTGGCGCCGTTCTTCGACAACGCGGCATCGGTGGTGGTGATCGACGTCGTGGCACCGGCCGCCCTCGAACGCGCCAACGGTTACAACCAGGCGTCCCTGCTGCTGTTGAGCAACCTGATCGGCCCGCCGCTCGGCGCGGCGTTGTTCGTCCTCAGCCACGGGCTGCCGATGCTGCTGAACGCGATCTCGTTCGCGCTCGCGGCCCTGCTGGTGTGGACGGTTCGCCGCGCGGCGCCGGCCCGCGTACGCGCGCCCGACCGGCATCTCGGGCGTGAACTTCGCGAAGGACTTGTCTACCTCTGGCAGCACAAACTGCTGCGTACGCTCTGCCTGCTGCTGACCGTTGTCAACGGTGTCGGTGCGGGGATCATCTCGATCCTGGTCCTGTACGTACTCGAGGTGCTGCACTTGCCGGCGCAGGGTTTCGGCTGGCTGGTCGCGATCTACGCGGTCGGTGGCGTCGCCGGCGCGTTCCTGGCACCGCGGTTGTCGCGCCGGTTCGGCATCACCGTGAACCTGGTCGGCGCGATGGTGATCGGCAGTGTGGCGACGATCGTCTTCGGCCTGGTTCCGGTGTTCGCGGTGGTCGCGGGCGCGTCGATCATGCTCGGTTTCGGCGGCACCTGGTGGAACGTCGTGTCGATCACCCTGCGGCAGCGGATCGTCCCGGCCGAGCTGCTCGGCCGGGTGACCGCGGTCTACCGGATGGTCGCGTTCTGCGCCGCGCCGGTGGGTGCGGTCGGCGCCGGTTTCCTCGCCCACACCACCAACCTGCGGACGCCGTACTTCGCCCTCGGCGTGCTGCAACTGGTCGCCACGGCCGTGTCCGCACCGCTGATCCGGCGCGAGGTACGCGCCTCAGCCCCCACGACGGCCGCAGCCGAGGCAGGAACCGCAAGCTGATCCCGGGAACCACAAGCTGATCCCGGGAAGGCGTCAGCTGAGGCGGGAAGCGCCGGCTGACGGTGTCGCGGCGAGCGAACTCGGGGCGCTGAAACCGTGCTCGGCAAAGGCCTTCTCAATCGCGGCCAGGACGGATTCGGCCGCGTCCGCCTCGGTCAGCGCGATGATGCAGCCGCCGAAACCACCGCCGGTCATCCGCGCGCCGAGCGCACCGGCCGCGAGCGCGGTGTCGACCGCGACATCCAGCTCCGGCACGGTGATCTCGAAGTCGTCCCGCAACGAAGCGTGCGACGCGGTGAACAGCGGCCCGACCTCGCGCAGTTTGCCGGCCCGCATCAACGCGACCGCGTCCTCGACCCGCCGGATCTCGGTGACCACATGGCGTACGCGCTTTCGTACGACCTCGTCCTTCAGCCGGGCAAGCGCATCGTCCAGGTCCGCGTACGCGATCGACCGCAGCGCCGGTACGCCGAGCTCGGCCGCCGCCTGCTCGCAGCTCTTCCGGCGGGCGGCGTACTCGCCGTCGACATGCCGATGCGGCGCCTTCACGTCGACCACAAGCAGCGCGAGACCATCGGCCGGCGGATCGAACGGGATCTGATCGGTGGCCATCGCGCGAATGTCGAAGAACAGCGCATGCCCCGCGGTGCAGCACATCGAGGCCATCTGATCCATCAGCCCGACCGGCGCCCCGACATATTGGTTCTCGGCCCGCTGCGCCAGCCGCGCGACCTCGGCCGGATCGACTTCGGCCTCAGCCAGGCCGAGTAACGCGGACAACGTGGCGCACAGCAACGCGGCGGACGAGGACAGTCCGGCGCCGGACGGGAGGTCCGAGTCGAACAGCAGGTTCGCGCCGCCGATCGGGTAGCCGGCTTCGCGCAGCACCCACGCGGCCCCGGCCGGGTACGCGGCCCAGTCGCCGACCGAACCAGGCGCCAGCTCGTCGATCCCGAACTCGATCACCCCGGGCCGCCCGGCGGACGAGACCGCGATCCGGCCGTCGTCGCGCTTGGCGGCGGTGACCAGAATCCGGTTCGGCAACGCGATCGGGAGGACCAGGCCGTCGTTGTAGTCGGTGTGTTCGCCGATCAGGTTGACCCGGCCGGGTGCCCGCCAGCTGCCGTCCGCCGGCTTGCCGAAAAGATCTTCGAAGGAGCTCACGAACCGGCCTTCCGCAGGGTTTCGGCCACGTCCTCGGGCCGGGTGTCACTGATGAACGCGCCCATCCCGGACTCGGAACCGGCCAGGTACTTGATCTTGTCCGCGGCCCGCCGGATCGACAACACCTCCAGGTGCAGGTATCCGAGTTCACGGTCGACGCGTACCGGCGCCTGGTGCCAGGCGGCGATGTACGGCAGCGGCTCGCCGTACAGCCCGTCGAGCCGGTGCAGGACGTCCAGGTACAGCTCGGCGAAGTCGTCGCGTTCGCCGACCGACAGCTCGTCGATCCCGGCCAGCTGCCGGTGCGGGTACAGGTGCACCTCGACCGGCCAGCGGGCGGCTTCCGGCACGAACGCGGTCCAGTTCCCGTTCTCGGCGACGACGCGCGTACCCTCCTTGCGCTCCGCGGCCAGGACATCGGCGAACAGGTTGCTACCGGCAACTTCCTGGTGTTTGCGCGCCTGGGTCAGCAGGTTCCGCATCCGCGGCGGGACGAAGGGGTACGCGTAGATCTGGCCGTGCGGGTGGCTGAGCGTGACGCCGATCTCGCGGCCGCGGTTCTCGAACGGGAAGACCAGCTCGACGTCGTCGCGGGCGCCGAGCTCGGCGGTCCGGTCGGCCCAGGTGTCGACGACCAGCCGGGCCTGGCCCTGGGACAGGTCGGTGAAGGACCGGTTGTGGTCGCTGGTGAAGCAGACCACCTCGGTCCGGCCGGGGCCGGCGAAGGACGGGAACCGGTTCTCGAACACGGCCACGTTGTAGTCGTGGTCCGGGATCTCGGTCGGGTTGCCGGGTTTGCTCGCGCACAGCGGGCACTGATCGGCCGGCGGCAGGTAGGTCCGGGTGTTGCGGTGGGTCGCGTACGTGATCACGTCGCCGGTCAGCGGGTCCGTACGCAGCTCCACCTGCGGTTGGGGCGCGGGCAGGCCACGGCTGTCCTCGAGCGGTACTCGTACCGGCGCGTCGGCCGGGTCGTAGTAGATCAGCTCGCGTCCGTCGGACAGGGTGGTACCGGTCCGGCGTACTCCGCGGGGTGTGTTCATCGTGTGGCCCTCCCGGCCGTTCGACGTGTCCGGCCAGGAATCAGCATAAACCAACAAAGTCGAACAGTCGCGCTGCCGGTACGATTGGGAAATGGACGACGATTACGCCCAACGCCCGCCCTCTCGTGGTCTGACGAGAGGGCGCTAGGACATCCCACCCATGAACGAAACCCTGTTCAACATCGTTCTGATTCTGGTCTTCGTACTGATCGGCGGCGTTTTCGCCGCCGCCGAGATGGCCCTGGTTTCACTCCGGGAGAGCCAGCTCAAGTCCCTGTCGCACCGCGGCCGGCGCGGCGAGATCGTCGCCAAGGTGGCCGCCAACCCGAACCGGTTCCTCTCCGCCGTGCAGATCGGCGTGACGCTGATGGGGTTCCTGTCCGCGGCCTTCGGTGGCGCGACCCTGGCCGACGCGCTCGCGCCGCACCTGCGCGCCCTGGGCCTGCCGGCCTCGGTGGCGAACACGGTCGCGCTGGTACTGATCACCATCTGCATCTCCTACGTCTCGATCGTGGTCGGCGAGCTGGCGGCCAAGCGGCTGGCGCTGCAGCGGGCCGAAGGGTTCGCGCTGGTACTCGGCCCGATGGTCGACCGGATCGCCTCCGGCGCCCGGCCGGTGATCTGGCTGCTGTCGAAGTCGACCGACCTGGTCGTCCGCGCGCTCGGCGGTGACCCGAACGCGAACCGCGAGGTGATGTCCGACGAGGAGCTCCGCGACCTGGTCTCCGGGCACGAGTCACTCGGCGAGGAGGAGCGGAAGATCGTCGACGACGTCTTCGAGGCCGGCAGCCGGCAGCTCCGCGAGGTGATGCTGCCGCGGACCGAGGTGGACTTCGTCGACGCCGAGATGCCGGCCTACAAGGCGGTCAAGTTCGCCGCCGAGCGGCCACACTCGCGGTACCCGGTGATGCACGGCTCGGCGGACGACATCGCCGGTTTCGTCCACGTCCGGGACCTGTTCGACCCGGCGGTCGCGACCCGCTCGGTCCGGGTCGGCGACCTGGCCCGCGAAGTGCTGATGCTGCCCGACACCGCGAAGCTGCTGCCGACGCTGACCGAGATGCGCCGCCGCAGTACCCACCTCGCGATCGTCCTGGACGAGTACGGCGGCACCGCCGGCATCGTCACGCTGGAGGATCTGGTCGAGGAACTGATCGGCGACATCAAGGACGAGTACGACGAGGAAGCGGCCGAGACCACCCGGCTGGGCAGCGGCGACCTGGTCGTGGACGGCCTGCTCAACCTGGACGACTTCGCCGACGCGACCACGATCGAGCTGCCCGACGGTCCGTACGAGACCGTCGGCGGGTTCCTCGCCGCCGCGCTCGGGAAGGTCCCGGCCACCGGCGACGAGGTCCCGCTCGGTACCCACACCCTGACCGTCACCGAGATGGACGGCCGCCGGGTCGCGCGGGTCCGGCTGCACCGGGTCACGCCGGCAGCGGAGGAGCAACCGCCCTCTGAGGCAGCAGCCCCCGCCGGCGGCTGAACACGACCAGCCCGCCGACCACGTACCCGAGACCCTGGACGACCAGGACCGGGATGATGCCGACGGCGTCGCCGAGGAAACCGGCCGAGGTGATCCCCACCAGGACGGCGACACTCTCGGCGGCGCCGATCGCACCGAAGATCCGGCCCCGGGTGCCGTCGGCGGTCAGGTGCTGGAAGACCGTCATCATCCCGGCCAGGCTGAGCGCGCCGGGCAGGCCGACGACGATCATGAAGACGAACGCCGGCAACGTACTGTCCGAGACCAACGGGTAGAGGAACAGCGCGACGTCGATCACGCCGAAGGCGAACGCGCCGAGTCCCCACAGCGTCGCGGCCGGCCAGCGGGAGCCGATCGCGGCCGCGATCAGGCCGCCGACGATGCCACCGATCGCCTGCGACGACACGATCAGGCCGTACACCTTGCCGTCGCCGCCGATCTCGGCGCTGACGAACGGCGCGAACAGCGTGCTCATGATGCCCTCGCCAACCCCGGTGACCAGGGAGAAGACGAACAGCAACCGGATCGCCGGCCCGGCCACGCAGAGCCGCAAACCTTCGGTCCACTCGGTCTTCAGCCGCCGGATCGCGCCGCCTGCAGTCTCTTCCGAGGTTGTCTCTTCGGCCTGGTTCGGGTGGGTACGCCGGTACCGCATCGCCGCGACCAGCGCGACCGCGATCAGGAACGTCACCGCATCGCCGATCGCCAGCATCGTGAGGCCGCCGATGGCCGCGAACAGTCCGCCGAGCGCCGCGCCGATCAATCGGGCGAGATCGCGGATCTGGCTGTTCAACGCGTTCGCGGTGACCAGTTGCTCGGAGCTGACCAGCACGGGTACGAGTGACTGCTCGGCCGGCGTGAAGAACTGCTGCAGACAACTCTGCGCCAGCACGACCGCGTACACGATCCAGATCGTGCTGGCGCCGTGGACCGCCAGTAGCGGCAGTAGGACGACCACGTTGAGTACGTTCGTGACGAGCATCGTGGTGCGCTGGTCCCAGCGATCCACGAAGACACCGGCCAGCGAACCGAGTACGACCGCGGGCAGGAACGATGCGAGCAGCAGTCCGCCCGAGGCGAGCGTCGACCCGGTCAGTACGTACACCTGGAAGGCGAGGCCCGTACGCAGCAGCCAATCGCCGGTCAGCGAGATCAGGCCGGCGCTCAGCATCAGCCGGTAGTCACGCTGCCGAACCAGGACGCCCCACAAGTCCTTCATGGCTACTCCTCTTCGGGGGAGATGGTGACGATCTGGGTGAACTGGACGTGCCGGCTGCCCGGCGGGCGGGTGGACTTGTCGTCGATCGGGCGCTCGTCGACCCAGCGCTGCAGCAGCGCGTCGATCTGCGTGACCAGCTCGGCCAGCTCGTCGCGGGTCAGGTAGAAGCCGCTCTGGCCGATACCCGAGTTGTCCCGCCAGACCGCGTCCTCGGTCGGGCGTTGCTGCTGCCACTGGCTGAGTGAGTCGAGGGCGCGTTCGGCCAGCAACTGCTCCAGTACCTCGGCGGCCGCGGCGCCCTCGGGAGTGGCGCCGGCGTCACGCCAGGACTGCGAGGTCGAGACCAGTCGCCACGGGCGCTCGCGGTTGTCCTTCCCGGGCGCCGGCTCGACGAAGTCGTACTTCGCCAGCTGCCGCAGGTGATGCGACGCCAGCGCCTGGCTGATCCCCAGCCGCCGGGCCGCGTCCGCCGCCGTCATCGGCCCCTCCCGGCCCAGCAACGCCTGCAGGTCCAGCCGGACCGGGTGCGCCATCGCACGAATCGCCAGCGGATCGTTCAGCAACCGGGTACGCCGCGGGTCATTCTCCAAAGACATGCTTGGAATATGCGGCATGCCTCAGTCAGATGTCAAGCTGTTGCTTGGAATCGGAGCCGCGCACCGAACGACAGGTAGTGGTAGGCCCAAGTCGCCCGACACGCCGCGGATGGGCGGCGGCACGCCGGGACTGGGGAAGGACTACCTGTTCTTCGGTACTGCTTGGCGGAGCCAGGTCAGGGCGGGGGTAGCGTGGGTGAGGATCGAGACATGGCTTAGGCCGGGGTGTAGGTCGAGGGTGGCGTTCGGGAGGTTGGCGGCCAGCCACTCGGAGTGGGTGCTGGGGATGATTCGGTCGGCGGTGCCGTGGATCAGGTGTACGGGGGCGGTGATCGTTGCCGGGTCGCAGCCCCACGGCAGGACGTAGTCGCAGTCGTCGTCGACCAGGCCGTCCGGGCCGTTCGGCATCGCCGGCTCTCCGGCGACCGAGCCGAGCCAGCCCCACGGTCCGCCGAACATCGCCACGTCCGACTCGGTGAACTCCGGGTCGTACTCGACGCCCGAGGTCTCGTACCGCAGCTTCTCGTCCCGCCCGGCGACCGCCGCTTCGAGTGATGCGACGCCGGACGGGATCATCCCGGCATACCAGTCGAGGCCGGGTACGTCGTACGGCGCGACCGCGGCGAGAGTGGCGACCGCGGTGACGCGCGGACCGAGTACCGCGGCGGCGCCGAGCGCGAACGAGCCGCCGCCGGAGTACCCCATCAAGGCGCAGGTCGCGATCCCCAGGGTGTCCAGGACGGTGGTCAGATCGGCTGCCGTCGAGGCAATCGTGCGGCCCGGCGCGGACGTCGATCCGCCGTACCCGGGCCGGTCGAAGCCGATCCACCGAATCTCGAGCTGCTCACTCGCGTCGGCCAGCGGCGCGGGCGGCGTACCCAGATTGGGCGTGCCGTGATGCCAGACCACGACCAGCCGGCTGTCGTCACCCGGCGCGCTGTCGTACCCGTGCAGAATCCGTCCATCCGCCAGGCGGAAATCGATCTCATCCATGCCGGCCAGCCTAAGAGGGTGTCCTCAGACACCCTCTAAGTGCCGAAATGTCGAGTGGCCCGGATCGCTTCCGACCTCTGCTGCGAAAGATTCGCTGTCCGAAAGGAAGTTCGACCATGAAGTACCTGCTGCTCATTCACAGCAACCCGGTCACCTGGGGGCACCCGTCGTTCCTCAACACCGAGCGGGGAAAGGCGCTGCCGAAGCAGGCCCGGGCCGCGTTGTCGGCGCAGCTCGAGAAGTTGCTCGGCGAGCTCCAGGAGTCCGGTGAGCTGATCAGCGCGGTCCCGCTCGACCCGCCGGCGAAGACCCGGGTGGTCCGGGTCCGCGAAGGCGTCCGGGCCACTACCGACGGCCCGTACTCGGAGACGAAGGAGCAACTGGCCGGCGTCTTCCTGATCGACGTGGCCGGACCCGGCCGCGCCGAAGACATCGCGGCCACCATTCCGGAGGCCGAGTTCTGCGCGGTCGAGGTCCGGCCGGTGTCGGTCTTCGACTGAGCCGGTTCCAGGCCAGGTCCGGTCCTGGGGACAAGGCCGGTTCCAGGATCGGACCGGTGCTAGGACAGGGCCGGGTTCTAGGACAGGGCCGGGTTCTAGGACAGGACCGGGTTCTAGGACAGGACCAGGCGGGAGTGGGTTTGTTCCGTCGCGAGGGCGGGGTCGAGGCGGTCGAGGGCCAGCCAGGTCGCGCCGCTCACCCCGTCCCGGGCGGTCCGGACGTCGCCGTCGAAGAACTTCCGGATCAGCTGCCCGACCGGCGAGGACTCGCCCGCGACGCTGCCGGCCAGCACCATCGGGCCGGTGTCCGACGTTGTCTGCAGCCGCGCGGCGGTTTCCGTGAGCAACTCGGCTGCGCGTTTCACCAGCGCCTGAGCGGTCTCATCACCCGCCGCGTACGCCGCGATCACCGCCGGCGCCAGTTCGGCCAGCATGACCGGCGGCCGCCCGTTCACCGTACGCACCAAATCGTCACGCAGAGTATCGTATCCTTCACCCTGTGCAATCGATTCTGCGGTCCGCTCCGGCAGGATCGCCAGCACGACGGACTGCCCGAGCGGCCCGAGCGGCTCCCGGAGATCCAGCGTTTTCAAGGCACTGCGTACCGCCTCGCGCCCGAGCCAGAAGCCGGAACCGTCGTCGCCGAGCAACCAGCCGTGCCCGCCCGCCATCCGTACCAGCTCGTGGTTGCGCATCAGGCCGGCGTTGCTGCCGGTGCCCGCGATCAGCACGGTGCCGTCCGGTTCCGGCGTGCCGGAGGCGAACGCGACCTCCAGATCACCGATGTACCGCGGCGGAACCGTCAGCCCGGCGCCCGTCCACGCCGCCTCGAACTGGGCCGCCACGTCCGGCCGCGCGAGCGCCACGCCGCCGGCCATGCCGACCACCGCCGCGCGGACGGTCGTGGGGTCCAGCCCGGTGACGGCGATGTGAAGCGCCTGACCGAAGTTGGCCGCCGCGCTTGCCGGATGACTGGTCGGATTTCCGCCCGCGGCGGCACCGCGACCGACTACGTTGCCCTCGGAGTCCGCGATCACGATTCGGGTGGAGGTGCCACCGAGGTCCCCGCCGAGGACCAGCGGACCGGCCGGCGCCTGGACCACTTGGCCGGCGGCGGTGTCGGCAGGGTCCGGCAGAGGGCGTTCTACCGACATACTCAATGCTCCAAACTGCTCAAAAGAGCTTATTAACAAGCACAATAGAACAAGGTCACGCAACGGTCCCGATCTGAGGAGATCCTCTAGATGAGCCTTGACTTTAGCTGTCAGTTGAGAAAAGTTCTGTCCAGCAAACCGCAAACCTGCGCACTTGTCGGCATCGAGCCTGCCGAAGTGAACAGATTAATCGAGGGGTGGGGCCGCTGATGGCCAGCAGTGTTTCGGGGGACGGCGCGAGCGTTTCGGGCGTCAGCGCGCAGGCTTATGTGCGGACATTGATGCCGGTGCTGTCCGCGGTGACCGCGCAGATCGACGGCCCGATCCAGGCCGCCGCCGACCTGATGACCACGTCGCTGCGCGCGAACGGGGTGATCCAGGCCTTCGGGTCCGGGCACTCGGAGGCGCTCGCGATGGAGATCGCCGGCCGGGCCGGCGGCCTGATCGCCAGCAACCGGATCGCGCTGCGCGACCTGGTCCTGCTCGGCGGTGAGCCGAAGGAACTGCTCCGCAGCGCCGAACTCGAGCGCGACCCGGCGTACTCGCGGAAGCTCTACGAGCTGTCCGCGGCCCGCGAGGGCGACCTGTTCATCATCGCGTCGAACTCCGGCGTGAACGGCTCGATCGTCGAACTGGCCAGCGTGGTGAAGGAGAAGGGCCACCCGCTGATCGCGATCACCTCGATGCAGCACACCAGTGGGATGGAGTCCCGGCACCCGTCCGGCAAGAAGCTGATCGACTTCGCGGACGTCGTGCTCGACAACCACGCGCCGTTCGGCGATTCGGTGCTGGACCTGCCGGACGGTGGCGGCAAGGTCTGCGCGGTCTCGTCCATCACCGCGGCCCTGATCGCGCAGATGCTGGTCGCGGAGGTCCTGCGCCGGATGACCGAGGCCGGCGAGACCCCGCCGGTGTACCTGTCGGCGAACATCCCGGGTGGCGACGAGCACAACCACGCCCTGGAAGCCCGGTACGAAGGCCGAATCCGGCGTACTGCCTGAAAGATTCGTTCCGTGGCGGTCGGCATGATGCCGGCCGCCGCGGCACTCTGAAGGACTAGCCTGCGGTGGTGCTCAAACGGCGGACCTTGTTGCAGGGAGTGCTGGGCGGCGCGGTCCTGAGTGGCTGCTCGTCGGGCCCGTCGACGACGGCTCCGACCGTGTCGCCGCAGAACCCGTTCCAGGTCGACGGCGCCGCCGCGGTCGACGTGGTGATCGGTGACGAGTACGGCGGGTTCGGCGCGGCCGCGTACCGGAAGAAGTACGCCGGGGCCAGTGTCACGCCGAAGTTGACCGCTCAGTTGCCGGAGGAGTTGCTGCCCCGCTTCGCCACCGGTACGCCACCCGATGTGGTGCTGAGCAGCGGCGATGGCGCGCTGGATCTCGGCCGCTTGGTCAAGGACAACCAGCTCAGCGATCTCAGCCGGCTCCTCACCGCACCGTCCTGGGACGATCCGAACAAGACGGTCAAGGACCAGCTCCTGCCGTTGCTCAATGCCGGGCGCTACGACGGTACGCAGCGCACGCTCAACTACATCGTCACCGTGTACGGGCTGTGGTACTCCGCGAGCCTGTTCCAGCGGCACAACTGGGACGTACCACGGACCTGGCCGGATTTGCTTGCCCTGGGCACCGATATGAAGGCGGCCGGGATCGGCCCGTTCATCTACGCCGGCACGCACCCGTACTACCTGCTCGAGCTGGTACTCACGCTGGCCGCCAAGTCCGGCGGCGCGGACGTGCTCAAGCGGATCGACAACCTGGAGGCGGGCGCCTGGAAGGACGAGCACGTCACCCGGGCGATCGCCGCGGTGGGTGAGCTCGCCAAGCGCGGGCTGATCGCGCCGGGCAGTGCGAAGTACGACCATCTCGGCTCGCAGAAACGGTTCCTGGCCGGGAAGGCCGGGATGCTGCCGTGCGGGAACTGGCTGGAGAACGAGATGAAGGGCCAGATCCCGGCCGACTTCGCGCTGACGATGTTCGCCGTACCGGCGCTGGACACGTCGCCCGCGCTGGTCAGCGGGCTGCATGTCGCGGCGACCGCGCCGTTCCTGGTGCCGGCGAAGGCGAAGAATGCGGCCGGTGGACTGGAGTACCTGCGGGCGCAGTTGTCCCAGGACGTCGCGGCGCAGGTGAGTTCGGAGTCCAATCAGCTCACCATCGTGCGGGGCGCGGCGGACGGTCTGGAGATCGGCTCGGCGCTTCGGTCGGCTCGGGATCTGCTGGCGGCCGCGGGCGACCAGACCATCGCCTGGTACTTCGACACTTGGTACCCGGCCTTTGCGAACGAGGCCGCGGCGGCCACCGGTCAGTACCTGGCCGGCGGACTGCAGCAGTCCGAGTGGACCGCCCGGATTCAGGCCGCCGCCGACAAGCTCAAAGCGGACGACGCGATCACCAAGTACCGCCGGGGATGAGTTTCGGGTTAGGTTAGGGCAACCTAACTCGAATCTGTGAGGTCCGCATGCGTCCGCTGGTGTTCCTGGCCGTACTCCTGCTCGCCCTGACCGGGTGCGGAAGCGGTGCCGACGAGGCGCCACAAGCCGCGGCGGACCAGGGCAGTGGGTTCCCGGTCACGATCAAGAACAAGTACGGCGACACGGTCGTCAAGGAAGCGCCGAAGCGGATCGTGACGGTCGGGCTGGTCGAGCAGGACGCGATGCTGGCGCTGGGTGTCGTACCGGTGGCGACGACCGAGTGGTTCGGCGAGAAGCCCGGGGCGCTGTTCCCGTGGGCGAAGGCGAAGCTCGGGGACGCCGCGCTGCCGCAGGTGCTGAGCGAGAAGGACGGACTGCAGTTCGAGAAGATCGCCGCGCTCCGGCCGGATCTGATCGTCGGGCTGTACTCCGGGATCTCCGCGGACGACTACAAGAAACTGACCGCGATCGCGCCGACGGTCGCGCAGCCGGTCGGCGTACCGGACTATGGCGTGTCGTGGCAGGTGGTGGCGCGGACGGTCGGTCAGGCCGTCGGGAAGGCGCGGCAGGCCGATGACCTGGTGCGGGGGATCGAGCAGCGGTTCGCGGAGGTGCGGTCGAAACATCCTGAGTTCAAGGGCAAGAGCGCGTTGATCGCTTCGCCGTACGAGGGGTTCTTCGTGTTCGGGTCGCAGGATCCGCGGTCGCGGTTGCTGACCGACTTCGGGTTCACGTTGCCGGCCGGGCTGGACAAGGTGATCGGGGACAAGTTCGGCGGGAATCTCAGTGCTGAACGGATCACGTTGCTGGACCAGGAGGTGCTGCTGTGGTTCCCGTCCAAGGGCGGTACGGCGAAGCTGAAAGCTGATCCGCTTTACCGGAACCTGAAGGTACGTACCGAGCGGCGGGACGTGTTCGTCGAGGAGAACTACGACGACCCGCTGTACGGCGCGATCAGTTTTGTCTCGGTGCTCAGTTTGCCGATCGTGCTCGACGACCTGGTACCGAAGCTCGCGGCCGCGGCGGACGGGAATCCGGCGACGACTGGCTGATTTGCCGTCGCGGTCGGGCGGTTGGCGCCGTACGCTCTGAAGTGGAGAGTGAGTGCGATGGCGTGGCTGTTCTCACTGGGGTTGTTCCTGGTGCTCTGCGTCCTGCTCGGCCTGATCCTGCCGAACCCACCACCCTCGCGCCGGCGCCGCGACCTGCAGGACCGCATCACCCGACGCCTCAAGCGCCCCCGCGCTTGGCTGCACGCCCGCCTGCGTACCCGGTTGCCTGCACGCTTGCGCCCGCCGCCGGTGCCGGTTCCTGATCCGTTCGACACGTTGCGCCTGCAGACCCGGCTGACCTGCCTGTCCAGCAAGATCCGCACGGTCGAGTCCACCCCGCACATCTACGCCCGCGCGCACCGGCTGATGGCACTGGAGGCCGCCTACGACGACCTCCTGGACGAAGCCTGCCGCCTGGCCGGCGTCCCCACCACCCCCGCCCAACCCCACTCCGAACAAAAACGCTGGCAAGAAGAACAAGAACTCTCCGCCCGCGGCTGGACCTGGTAACCCCACGCCTGGGCGTCACTTCGCACCGAGGGGTGCGCGTCGGCCCGGCACCACCTCCGCCCGGTTGCCCCCCCCATAACAACCCCGCCGAGCGGAGCGAGGCGGGCATAGTTCTTGGCTTATGGACGCATAGACCCGCCCGGGTGTGGAGTGATCTCTCCTCGCTGGCAGAATCGGGCCCATGTCCCATGCTGCGTCTGACCCCTCCGCAGCCGGTTCCCAGCGACGCCCGCGCGTGCTCTCCGGGATCCAGCCGACGGCGGACTCCTTCCACTTCGGCAACTACCTCGGCGCGTTGCGGCAGTGGGTGGCTCTGCAGGACGACCACGACGCGTTCTACTGCGTCGTCGACCTGCACGCCATCACGGTGGAGTACGAGCCGAAGGCGCTCCGCGAGCGCACCCGCCGGTCCGCGGCGCAGCTGCTCGCGGCCGGGATCGACCCGGAGCGGTCCACCCTGTTCGTCCAGTCGCAGGTGCCGGAGCACGCTCAGCTCGCCTGGGCGCTGTCCTGCATCACCGGCATGGGCGAGGCCAGCCGGATGACCCAGTTCAAGGACAAGACCGCGAAGGGCGGCGCGGACCGCGCCACCGTCGGCCTGTTCACGTACCCGATCCTGCAGGCCGCGGACATCCTGATCTACCAGGCGGACCGGGTCCCGGTCGGTGAGGACCAGCGCCAGCACGTGGAGCTGACCCGCGACCTGGCGCAGCGTTTCAACCACCGGTTCGGCAAGACGTTCCGGCTGCCCGAGGCGCACATCGTGAAGGCGACCGCGAAGATCTTCGACCTGCAGGACCCGACGGCGAAGATGAGCAAGTCCAGCTCGTCACCGGCCGGCATCATCGACCTGCTGGACGAGCCGAAGGCGAGCGCGAAGAAGATCCGCTCCGCGGTCACCGACTCCGGCCGGGACGTGGTCTTCGACGTCGAGAACAAGCCCGGCGTCGCGAACCTGCTGACCATCTACTCGGCCCTGACCGGCCGGAAGATCAGCGAGCTCGAGGACGAGTACGCGGGCCGTGGCTACGGCGACTTCAAGAAGGACCTGGCCGACGTCGTGGTCGAGTTCGTCACGCCGTTCCGGGAGAAGGCGCTGTCGTACCTGGACGACCCGGCCCAGCTGGACGCGATCCTGGCCGCCGGCGCCGAGCGCGCCCGCGCGGTCACCGCGCCGACTTTGGCCAAGGTGTACGACCGCCTCGGCTTCGTACCAGGCCCGGCCACCGCATGACCACGATCGGTGTCGCGATTCCGATCGCGGAGCCGTACGGGAGCGAGCTGCAGAAGTACCGGGCCGACTTCGGTGATCCGATGGCCGCGTCGATCCCGACCCATGTGACGCTGCTGCCGCCGACCGAGATCGCGGCGGACGACCTGGCGGCGATCGACGAGCACCTGCTCGCGGTCGCGGCCCGGTTCCCGCGGTTCCGGATCCGGCTGCGTGGTACGGCGACCTTCCGGCCGATCTCGCCGGTGGTGTTCGTGCCGCTCGCGGAGGGCATCTCGTCCTGCGAGGTGCTGCAGTCGCAGGTCCGGTCCGGCCCGTTGCAGGTCGAGCTCAAGTTCCCGTACCACCCGCATGTCACGGTCGCGCACGACCTGGGCAAGGACGCGCTGGACCGCGCGTACGACGCCCTGTCCGAGTACGACTGTGGTTTCGACGTGGAGTACTTCAGCCGGTACGAACACGGTGCCGACGGCGTGTGGCGGCCGCAACGATCGTTCCCGCTGGCAGGCTGACTCTCCTCGGCACGGGTACAGGAGAACGATGAAGACGCTGAAGGCCGCCTGGAAACGGTTCAGCCGTACGCGGCTGTGGCGGGCCTGGAACCGGTACGGTGACCGGCGCGGGAACCGGCTGGCCGGCGCCACCAGCTTCTTCGGGTTCCTGTCGCTGTTCCCGCTGATCGTGCTGGCGGCGGCGATCACCGGGCCGCTGCTCGGCGAGCACGCGGTGGCGGCGCTGAAGGACGCGATCCAGCAGAACCTGCCCGGGATCGGCAAGAACATCGACATCGACGGGCTGATCCAGCACGCCGGCACGATCGGGCTGATCTCGGGTGTGTCGCTGCTGCTCACCGGTCTCGGCTGGATCGACTCGATGCGGGCGTCGATCCGGTCCATGCACGAGCTGGACGACCAGCCCGGGAACGCGATCAAGCTGAAGCTGGCGGACCTGGCCGCGATGATCGGCCTCGGCCTGATCGGGCTGATCGCGACCGGCGCGTCGTCGGTGCTGACCGGTTTGTCCAAGCGCATCGTCGAGGCCACCGACCTGTCCGGTACCTGGCTGGCGAACTGGGGTTTCGACCTGATCAGCGTGGTCGTCGGGATCGGCGCCGGCGCGGTGCTCTTCCTGTACCTGGAGACGGCTCTGCCGCGGATCATCCTGCCGCGGAAGGTCGCGCTGATCGCCGCGTCGGCCGGTGGGGTCGTGTTCTACCTGGCTCAGAAGCTCGGCAACGTGTACGTGGACCACGTGATCGGTTCGAACGCCGCGTACGGCGCCCTCGCGCTTCCGCTGGCGCTGCTGGTCTGGATCTACCTGATGACCCGGGTGATCATGCTGATCGCCGCCTGGGCAAAGGAAGCAACCCTGGATGCCCGAACAGCCGAGGAGGCCGAGGACGCTCCCGTGGCGGCACAGGCGGCCGAGGAGCCGTTGCTGTTGGGGCCGCCGGGGAAGCGGTACAAGGTGGTGCCGATCCCGGAGCGAAAGGCAGATACGGTCGCGGTAGCAGCCGGCGCGGTACTCGGTGCGACTCTGACTACATTGGCCGTTGGTGCCGTACGTGCTGCCCGGTCGGTGCGTAGGCGTTAGCGCTTAGTGGCGGCGGCCGCGGCGGAGGGTTCGGGGGCGGCGGAGGAACAGGCCGAGTAGGAGGACGGGCGGGGCCGCGTACACCCAGATCGGGATCCGGAGTGCGAGGGACTGCATCGCCTGGCCGGGGCTGAGTACGGTGCGGCTGCGGTCGGGCCGGTCCGGGCCTGGTTCCGGGCCGGTGGTGGTGGCCTTGTGGTCGGTCGTGGTCTTCGGCGGCGTGGCGGCCGGCCTGACCAGCGTGCCGACCGGCTGGAGCTTGCCGTAGTTGGCGAACGCCCAGGTCAGCAGGTTGGCGGCGTCCTCGGTGATGCCGTGCGGCGCGTTCATCATCGTCACCACCAGGGTGTGACCGTTCCGCCGGGCGGCGCCGACGAACGTGTTCCGGGCCAGCGTCGTGTACCCGGTCTTGACGCCGAGCGCTCCGTCGTAGCTGAACAGCAACTTGTTCTGGTTCGCGACCTGGTACGTGCCCTTGTTGCCGGCATTCGGGAAGTTCGTGAACTTCGTCGACGCGTACTTGGCGAAGTCGGGCCGGGACAGTCCTGCCTGCGCGAACAGCGCCAGGTCGTACGCGCTGGAGTACTGCCCGTCGGCGTCGAGGCCGGTCGGGTCGGTGACGGTGGTGTCGAGCGCGCCGAGGTCCTTGGCCTTCGCGTTCATCCGCTGGATGGTGGCCGGGACGCCGCCCTGGTCGTGGGCGCAGAGCGCGTGCACGGCGTCGTTCCCGGAGGCCAGGAACATGCCCTGGAAGAGCAGGTCGACGGTGTAGTGCAGGCCCGGGTACACCCCGACCTTGCTGCCGATGATGCGGGCGTCGGCGTCCGAGCCGATCACCGGATCGGTCTTCTTCAGCCGGGGCAGCAGCACCAGCGCGGTCAGCGTCTTGAGCGTACTGGCCGGGCGGAGCTTGGCGTGCGGTGCCTTGGCCGCGAGTACCTGACCGGTGTCCAGGTCGGCGACCACGAAGGCCGACGCCTGCACCGCCGGCGGCGACGCCCCCGTGGCGACCACCGTCGGCTTCGCGGTCAGCAGGTCGCCGCCGACCGGGCCTTGTGAGCCCTGGCCGGCGGCGGTCGCTGTCACGGGCCCGGCGGCCACCAGTGCGGCGGTCGCGCAAGCCGTCAGAAGCAAACGCATCGGCCGCACTCTAGTTGGCCGATGGTCCAGATGTCACAAACGGGTCTCATGCGCGATAGGCAGTCCACATGTTGCTGATCCGGGTTGACTGTCCCGGGGTGAACTGGTTGTAGCAGGAGTCGTACGAGTAATCCATGTAGTTGTGGATCGGGTCCAGGCCGGGCAGTGAGCAGGAGTCACGGCCGGTCGGGCAGCCGCTGGAGGCGCTGCTCTGGGCGGGCGTGTCGGCCACCGAGTCGTTCGTACTCGTGCAGCCGCCCTGGAACGTGTGGTACAGCCCGAACCAGTGCCCGGCCTCGTGGGAGGCGGTCTTGCCGAGGTTGTAGTTGGTCGCCGAACCACCGGGCAGCGAGGTGTACTGCACCCGGATGCCGTCGATCGACGGGTTGTTCGCGTAGTCCCACGGGAAGGTCGCGATCCCGAGGTAGGAGAAGTCGACGAGCCAGATGTTCAGCGCGTTCTTCCCGCCCTTGCGGGTCTGGGACCGGTACGTGGTGCTCGCGCCGTCGCGGTGCCAGGTGTCGTTGTTGTACCGGTAGGTGCCGGCCAGGGTGAAGCTGAACCCGGTGTTGGCGGCCTGTGACGACTCACCGCCCGCGAAGTTCTGGTTCAGCTCGGCGATCTGGTTGCTGATCTGGGTGGCGGTGACATCCCCGGCACCACTCGCGCTCCGCATCACGTGCACGTACACCGGCACGGTCGCGGCCGCCAGCTTGCCGGCTTTCGGCGCGAGTCCACGCGCCTGCTTGGCCTTCAGGATCTGCGCGGTCCGGGCCTCGATCGCTTTCTGCTCGGTCACCGACAGGTCCCGGTGATCGGCGCCGAACCCACCGCGGGCGGCGGCTCCTTCTTCAGGCGTGAAACAGGCTGGGTTCCCGGTCTGATCGGCAGGCAGTTGCGCGTTGGCCTGCCCTCCGAGCGGACTGAACACCAGCGCCGTACCGGCCAGCATGACAGCCAGTACACGGGGGCGGGTAATGAACCGACCGGGGTGGTGGGGCGGGGAAGGTATTGAAGACTGCATGGCGGTCCTCCAGGATCGGGCCGCTTGGGCGGTGCGGCCGAATCCGGAGATTTTCGCCGTGATTCCGCACAGTGCCAACCCGTTCACTGACAGTTCAGTGCCACGGCACCGCCGCGCCTGCCGTTGACACCGGTCGGCCCGGCCTGCGTCAATGGACTGTACGTAGACCAATAGACTCCGGGAGTGGTCGTGCTGAGTGTTGGCGAGTTGCGCAGGCTGGTTGAGGGGGGTGTGGTCGACACGGTGCTGGTGGGGATCGTGGACATGCAGGGGCGGTTGCAGGGAAAGCGGTGCGGCGCTCGGTATTTCCTGGAGGAGGTACTGAAGGACGGCACCGAGGGGTGCAACTACCTGCTCGCGGTCGACGTGGACATGAACACGGTGGACGGGTACGCGATGTCGTCGTGGGAGCGAGGCTACGGCGACCTGGTGATGGCTCCGGACCTAGACACGTTGCGGCTGCTGCCCTGGCTCGAAGGCACGGCCCTGGTGATGTGCGACGTGGAGTGGCTGGACGGTACGCCGGTGATCGCCTCGCCTCGGCAGGTGCTGCGGCGGCAGCTGGACCGGCTCGCGGAGCGCGATCTCGTCGCGTACGTCGGGACCGAGCTGGAGTTCATCGTCTTCGGCGACACCTTCGAAGCGGCCTGGGACAAGCGGTACCGCGACCTCACGCCGGCGAACCAGTACAACGTGGACTACTCGCTGCTGGGTACGTCCCGGATCGAGCCGCTGCTCCGGGACATCCGCAACGGCATGACCGGTGCCGGCCTGTACGTCGAGTCCGCGAAAGGTGAGTGCAATTTCGGTCAGCACGAGATCGCCTTCCGGTACGCCGAAGCGTTGGCGACGTGCGACAACCACTCGATCTACAAGACCGGCGCGAAGGAGATCGCGTCGAAACATGGCAAGAGCCTCACGTTCATGGCCAAGTACGACGAACGTGAAGGAAACTCGTGCCACATTCACCTGAGCTTCCGGTCCACCGACGGCGCGCCCGTACTCGCCGGTGATCGCGACCACGGGTTCTCCCGGCTGATGGAGCACTTCATCGCCGGTCAGCTCGCCTGCCTGACCGAGTTCAGCTATCTGCTGGCCCCGAACATCAACTCCTACAAGCGATTCGCGAAGGGAAGTTTCGCGCCGACCGCGGTCGCGTGGGGCCTCGACAACCGCACCTGCGCGCTGCGCGTGGTCGGCCATGGCGATTCGCTCCGGGTCGAGAACCGCGTCCCCGGCGGCGACGTGAACCCGTACCTCGCGGTCGCCGCGATCATCGCGGCCGGCTTGCACGGCATCGAGAACGAACTGGAGCTCGAGCCGCTGCTGGAAGGCAACGCGTACGAGTCCGACAAGGAGCACGTGCCGGCCACCTTGCGCGAAGCGGCCGCGCTCTTCACCGGCTCAAAACTGGCGCGGACGGCCTTCGGCGACGAAATGGTCGACCATTACGCGAACGCGGCGCGGGTCGAGCTGGACGCGTACGACGCCGCCGTCACCGACTGGGAGCGAGTCCGTGGTTTCGAACGCCTCTGACCGGCCGCGCATCGGCATCACCACGTACCTCGAACCGGCCATCTGGGGGATCTGGCAACGCGAGGCAGCTCTGCTTCCGCGCGTCTACCTGGACGCGGTTGTCGCGGCCGGTGGCACGCCACTACTGCTGCCCCCGGTCGGCACGGACCCCTCGGTCCTGGGCGTACTCGACGGGCTCGTCATCGCCGGTGGATGCGACGTCGACCCAGCAGCGTACGGCGCGACGCCCCATCCCGAGACCATCGGCACCAGTCCCGGCCGAGACCAGCACGACGCCACGCTGATCCAGGCGGCCCTGGAATGGGAGCGTCCTGGCCGACCAGTTGGCCTGCCGTTGCTCGCGGTCTGCCGCGGCCTGCAGGTACTGAACGTCGCCCTCGGCGGCACCCTCCACCAGCACTTGCCGGAAGTAGTTGCCCATGACGACCATCGCCCGGCGCCGGCAGCGTTCGGCAGCACCGAGATCAAGGTCGAGCCGGGTACCCTGACGCACCGCATCCTCGGCGCGCAGGCGACCGGCAGCTGCTACCACCACCAGGCGATCGACGTACTCGCGCCCGCCCTGACCGTCACCGCCCGCGCCGGCGACGGGACGATCGAAGCGGCGGAAGTGGCGGACCGCGCCTTTGCCCTCGGCATCCAGTGGCACCCGGAAGAGACCCGCGATGACCTGCGGCTCTTCACAGCCCTGATCAGGAGCACCAGATGACGTACGACGTGATCAACCCGGCCACCGAGAAGGTGATCCGGACCGTCCAGCTCGCCTCGGAAACCGACGCCGACGCCGCGATCGCCCGGGCCGCGAACGCCTTTGAAACTTGGCGAAACGTGGCACCGGCCGACCGTGGCCGACTGCTGCGCAGGTTCGCCGACGCGGTCGACCAGGACCTGGAGCACCTGGCCGCGCTCGAGGTGGAGAACGCGGGCCACACCATCGGCAACGCCCGCTGGGAGGCCGGTAACGTCCGCGACGTGCTGACGTACTACTCGGCCGCCCCGGAACGCCTGTTCGGCAAGCAGATCCCAGTTGCCGGCGGCATCGATCTGACCTTCCAGGAACCTCTCGGCGTGGTCGGCGTCATCGTGCCGTGGAACTTCCCGATGCCGATCGCCGGCTGGGGATTCGCCCCGGCGCTCGCGGCCGGCAACACCGTCGTACTCAAACCCGCCGAGCTCACTCCGCTGACCGCGATCCGGCTCGGCGAACTCGCGCTGGAAGCCGGTCTGCCACCCGGCGTACTCGAAGTCGTGCCCGGCAAGGGGACTGTGGTCGGGCAGCGTTTCGTCACCCATCCCGCGGTCCGGAAGATCGTCTTCACCGGGTCGACGACGGTCGGGAAGCAGATCATGGCCGGGTGCGCGGACCAGGTGAAACGGGTGACGCTGGAGCTGGGCGGCAAGTCCGCGAACATCGTGTTCGCCGACGCGGATCTGGAGAAGGCGGCCGCGCAGGCGCCGTACGGCGTGTTCGACAACGCCGGGCAGGACTGCTGCGCGCGCAGTCGCATCCTGGTCGAACGGACCGCGTACGACCGGTTCATGGAACTGCTCGAACCGGCGGTCCGCGACTTCAAGGTTGGTGACCCCAATGATCCGGCCACGGAGATGGGTCCGTTGATCTCGCGGCAGCAGCTGGAACGCGTCGCGGCGTACGTCGAGAACCCTGCGTTTCAAGGGACCGCGCCGTCGGGGGACGGGTACTGGTTCCCGCCGACCGTGCTCGCGCCGCCGACCGTACGCGCCGCGCGGGAAGAGATCTTCGGCCCGGTCGTCGCGGTGATCCCGTTCACGGACGAGGCCGACGCGCTCCGGATCGCGAACGACAGCGAGTACGGCCTGTCCGGCTCGATCTGGACCAGGGACCTCGGCCGGGCGATCCGGGCCGGTCGCGGCGTCGAAGCCGGCAATCTCTCGATCAACTCCAACTCGTCGGTCCGGTACTCGACGCCGTTCGGCGGTTACAAACAGTCCGGCCTCGGCCGGGAGCTGGGCCCGGACGCGCCGGCCGCGTTCACCGAGACCAAGAACATCTTCATCTCCACGGAGGACTGAATGCCTGTTGACATCAGTGGCAATGCGCATCGGCTCGAGGGCCGGGTCGCGGTGGTGACCGGCGGCGCCGGCGGGATCGGCCTGGCGACGGTTCGGCGGCTGGCGGCGGAGGGCGCGCGGGTCGTGATCGGCGACGTCGACCCGGTCGCGGGCAAGGATGCCGCGGACGCGGTCGGCGGGTTGTTCGTGCCGACCGATGTCACCGATCCGGCGGCGGTCGACCAGTTGTTCAAGCAGGCCTTCGACACGTACGGCGCGGTGGACATCGCGTTCAACAACGCGGGCATCTCGCCGCCGGACGACGCCTCGATCCTGGACACCGGGCTGGAGGCGTGGCGGAAGGTCCAGGAGGTAAATCTGACCTCGGTGTACCTGTGTTGCAAGGCCGCGATCCCGTACATGCAGCGGCAGGGCAAGGGGTCGATCATCAACACCGCCTCGTTCGTCGCGGTGATGGGCGCGGCCACGTCGCAGATCTCGTACTCGGCGTCGAAGGGCGGCGTACTGGCGATGAGCCGGGAGCTCGGCGTCGAGTTCGCCCGGCAGGGGATCCGGGTGAACGCGCTCTGTCCCGGCCCGGTGAACACGCCGCTGCTGACCGAGCTGTTCGCGAAGGACCCGGAGCGGGCCCAGCGCCGCCTGATCCACGTCCCGATGGGCCGGTTCGGCGAACCGGAGGAGATCGCCGCCGCCGTCGCCTTCCTGGCCAGCGACGACAGCTCCTTCATCACCGCGAACACCTTCCTGGTGGACGGGGGAATCTCCGGCGCCTACGTGACCCCGCTCTAGTCCACGCGGCGGGTGGGCGCGGCCGGCGTCGTCGCCTCCCGCGGCGCGCTCGGCGTGGCGCCTAGTCTTGAGGCATGGTCGTTCAGGCAGACGAAGCGGTGTTCCGGCCGGTGCGGGCCGGGAACCCGTTCGAGGAGACGGTCGAGCGGTTGCTGCAGGCAATCAAGCTCGGGGTCGTCGGCCCGGGCGACCGGTTGCCGCCGGAGCGTGAGCTGGCGGCCCGGCTGAGCGTCAGCCGGGTCACCCTCCGGGAGGCGATCCACGCGCTCACCGAGGCCGGGTACGTCGAGTCCCGCCGCGGCCGGTACGGCGGCACGTTCGTCAACGCCGAGTTGCCGAAACCACCGCGTACGCCGGCCAAACGCATCGCCCGTGACCTGGCCGACGGCCTGGAGGACGCGCTCACGTTGCGCAACGTCCTGGAGACCGGTGCCGCGGAGGCCGCCGCGGCCCGGGAGCTGACGACGGCCGAGCGGGACCACCTCCGGCGCTGCCTGGACGAGAACGCCGCCGCCAGCCTGACCGACTACCGCCGGCTGGATTCGCGCCTGCACCTCGCGGTCGCGGAGGTGACCGGATCACCGTCCCTGACGTCGGCCGTCGCCGATGTACGGATGCGCCTGAACGAACTGCTCGACGCGATCCCGCTGCTGGAACGCAACATCGCGCATTCGAACGTGCAGCACGCGGTGATCGTCACCGCGATCCTGACCGGCGACCCGGCCGCCGCCCGCCGCGCCATGCAGGAACACCTGTCGGGTACGGCCGCCCTGCTCCGTGCCTTCCTGGCCTGATCGGGCTGGTCTGGCCTGATCGGGTGGGAGCTGGAAGCGCGCTGATTCTTGACAGCCGATGTGACCCATGCCTCAATGAGTTAAAGGTCTGCGGGGAGACCATTGCGGCGTACGGCTGTGCCGAGGAGGCCCCAGTGAGCGAGGAACTGTCCGCATCCGCCCCGATGACCGACGACGAGAAACGCCTGCACCAGTTGGGTTACGCCCAGGAACTGTCCCGGACCATGTCCGGGTTCTCGAACTTCGCGGTGTCGTTCACGATCATCTCGATCCTGTCCGGCTGCCTGACCCTCTACGGCTTCGGCATGAACACCGGCGGCCCGGTGCTGATCGTCTGGGGCTGGCCGGTGGTCGGGCTGATGACGTTGTTCGTCGGGCTCGCGATGGCCGAGGTGTGTTCCAGCTTCCCGACCGCCGGCGGTCTGTACTACTGGGCCGCGAAACTCGCCCCGTCCAACGGCGCGGCCTGGTCCTGGTTCACCGGCTGGTTCAACTTCCTCGGTCAGGTCGCCGTGACGGCCGGGATCGACTTCGGCGCGGCGTTCTTCCTGAACGCGTTCCTGGACCTGCAGTTCGGCTTCAGCGCGACGCCCGGCCACACGATCCTGCTGTTCGGCATCATCCTGCTGGTGCACGCCCTGCTGAACTCACTCGGCGTACGCCTGGTGGCCAAGCTGAACGACATCAGCGTCTGGTGGCACATCCTCGGCGTACTGTTCATCGTCGGCGCGCTCGTGATCGTGCCGGACAAGCACCAGTCGGCCTCGTTCGTGTTCGGCCATTTCGTCAACAACACCGGCTGGGGATCGACGTTCTACGTCGCGCTGCTCGGCCTGCTGCTCGCCCAGTACACGTTCACCGGGTACGACGCGTCCGCGCACATGACCGAGGAGACCAAGGACGCGGCCCGCTCCGGTCCGCGCGGGATCGTGATGTCGATCATCGTGTCGCTGGTGGCCGGCTGGGTGCTGCTGATCGGCCTGACCTTCGCGATCCAGAGCTACGACGGGGCGCTCGGCAGCAAGACCGGCGTACCGCCCGCGCAGATCTTCATCGACGCGGTCGGATCGGTGACCGGCAAGATCCTGCTGCTGGTGGTGATCGGCGCGCAGCTGTTCTGCGGGATGTCCTCGGTGACGGCGAACTCGCGGATGATCTACGCGTTCTCCCGCGACGGCGCGCTGCCCGGTTCCAAGCTCTGGCACCGGATCAACCACCGCACCCGGACACCCACGAACGCGATCTGGCTGGCCGCGGGCGGCGCCTTCGTCCTCGGTCTGCCGTACCTGTGGAACGCGACCGCGTACGCCGCGGTGACCTCGATCGCGGTGATCGGCCTCTACATCGCGTACGTACTGCCGACGCTGCTCCGGCTGTTGCAGGGTGACCATTTCCAGCCGGGACCGTGGCATCTCGGCCGCTGGAGCCGCCCGATCGGGATCGTCGCGATCGTCTGGGTCTGCTTCATCACGATCCTGTTCATGCTGCCGCAGGTCAGCCCGGTGACCGGTAGCACGTTCAACTACACGCCGGTCGCGGTACTGGTCGTGCTCGGCTTCGCGGCGGCGTACTGGTTCATCTCGGCCCGGCACTGGTTCACCGGCCCGAAAGTGCAGGGTACGGAGGCCGAACTGGCCGCGATCGAGCGTGATCTGGAGTCGATCTGACCCTTGGTACGCCGGGAGACCGTTCGGTGCCCCGGCACGATCGTGCCGCGCTGACTGCTCGGAACTGAGCAGCGAACGATGACAGGATGGTGACCGGAAACTTTCCTCATGTGACACTCGCCGTGTCGAACGGTCAGAAGCTGTGACATTCGGCGAGGGCCGCATCATGAAGGAGTGGCCTTCGAGGAGACTGGATGACTGACGAGCTGGTCGGACGTACAGCGCTGGCCGAGCGTGCTACCAAGCAGCTCGAGACCAGTGGCAGCGTGCTGCTGTACGGCCCGACCGGCATCGGCAAGTCGGCGCTCGGTCGCGCGCTGGTCGCGGATCTCGGGCGCAAGGGCTGCCGGATCCTGAGCGCCGCGCCGTCCAACTCCGAGGCCGGCCTGCCGTACGTCACGCTGCTCGATCTGCTGTCCAGCCAGCTCGACTTCTGCTGGCAGGTACTGCCGGACCACCTTCGGCAGCCGCTTGAGGTCGCCCTGCTCAAGGCCAGCGCGCCGGACACGGTGCGTGACGAGCTGGCGGTACGTCTCGCCGTCCTGCATGTGCTTCGGCGACTCGCCACGACCGGGCCGGTCCTGCTGGTCGTCGACGACATCCAGTGGGTCGACCCGTCCAGCCTGGAGGTGCTCACGTTCTGTGCGCGCCGGCTGTCCGAGGGCGTACACATGCTGGCGACCGAGCAGGTCGCGGACGGTGACCTCCCGGTCATGGCCGAGGCGTGCCCGGAGCCCGCGCTGCAGCTTGAGGTCCCGCCGCTGACCGAACCGGACGTGCTCGGGCTGCTCCGCCAGCGACTGTCCGACCCGCTCCCGGTGCGTACGGCCCGCCGGATCTTCACCGCGAGCGCCGGCAACCCGTTCATGGCCCTGGAGCTCGGCCGGGCCGTCCTGCGGCACCCGAAGAACGTCTCGCCGAACGACCCGCTCCCGGTTTCGAGCCGGCTGAAGACCCTGCTCGGCGAACGGCTCTCCGACCTGACGCCGTGCGCGCACGAGCTGCTCCTGCACGCCGCGTCATCGCCGCGCCCGACCACGACCCAGCTCGCCGGTTCGCTCGGCCGCCCGATCGACGCCGAGCTGGTCGAGGCCGAGACGCTGGGGCTGATCGACATCTCGGCCGAGCGGCTCCGCTTCACCCACCCGTTGCTGCGCGAGTTCGTGTACGCCGAAGCAACGTCGGCCGCCCGTCGCCAGGCGCACGCCCAACTCGCGGCCGTGGTCGACGAACCGGTGGAGAACGCGACCCACCGGGCGCTGGCCACCCAGGAAGCCGACGCGGAGCTGGCCGGCACCATCGAGGAGGCGGCCACCGTCGCCGCCGGTCGTGGTGCGCCCGGTGCCGCCGCGACGCTCTGGCGGCTGAGCGCGGACCGTACGCCCGGAACGCAACCGGATGAGCGTGCCCGCCGACTGACCCGGGCCGCCGACGATGCGGCGGCCGCCGGTCATCTCGCCGAGTCGGCCGACATGGCGCGGCTCGCCGTACAGACCGCGACGACTGCCGAGACCAAGGTGCCCGCGCTGTTGCTGTGCGCGGACGCGGTCTGGCCGGAGCGGGATCGCCGGGTGGAGCTGCTGTCAGAAGCGTTCGCGGCGGCCGTCGGCGATCAGCGGTTGGAGGCGCGGGTACGGATCGAGCGCAGCCACAGCCAGTACTTCGACCGTAGTCTCGATGACGCGCTGGACGACGCGCGGACCGCCGAGGAGCTCGCCCGGGCGGCCGGCGACACCGAGGCGGTCGTGGATGCGCTGAGCGCGTTCAGCTCGGTGCTGATGGCCCGGGACGCGGGTCAGTCCGCGGATGCCGTGCTGCAGCAGGCGGCCGAGCTGGCGCAGGGCCTGCCGCTGACCCGGTCGGTCGTCAACGCGCGGCAGATGGCCGCGATGCAGGAGCTGTTCCACGGGCGTACGGCACCCGCGATCGCCGCGATCAACGCGCTGGTGGATGAGGTCCGTGAGCACGGCGCGATGCGCTGGCTGGCCTCCGTACTGATCTCCGCGACGGCGATCTACGAGCGCAGCGGTCGTGGCGCGGACGCGCTGGCCGCCGGACACGAGTGCTACCAGCTGATGCAGGACATCGGTGACGAGCCGGAGGTAGGCCTGGTCGCGGCGGCCCGTGCCGAGTGGGCCGGCGGTACGGCGGTGATCGGGCGGCAGCTCGCCGAAGCCGCATTGGACGGCGTACGCCAGGCCGGCAACGACGAGTGGACCGGCCCGGCATTGGCCAGCCTCGGCATGATCGGCGTCCTGACCGGCGATCCGCAGCGGGCGGTCGAGGCGTTCGACGCGATCGCGGCATCCGGCGAGGCAGCGATGCCGTACGACCCGGCGATCATCCCGTGGCACGCGGACTACGCCGAGGCGCTGGTCGCGGCCGGCCGGCTGGACGACGCGGCCGCGCTGATCGCCGACATCCGGTCTCGCGCGCGGAACCTGGACCGGGCCGTGATCCTGATCGGTCTGGCCCGCTCCGAGGCGCTGCTGATTGCCAAGCAGGGCGACCCGGCCGCCGCACTGGACCTGCTCGAAGAAACGATCCGGACGGCGGGGGACCGGGTGTACCCGCTCGACCTGGCCCGCTGCGAACTCACCCGCGGCCGGGTCGCCCGGCAGGCCCGCCGCCGCTCGGTCGCCCGAACCGCGTTCCTGGACGCGATCGAGCAGTTCGAGGCGTACGGCGCGCCAGCCTGGCGCGAGGTGGCCGAGACCGAGTTGGCCCGGCTGGACGTTCCGAGCCGGACCAGGCAGCCGTCCGAGCTGACCGACAACGAGCAGCAGATCGTCGCGATGGTCCGGGACGGCTCCACCAACCGCGAGATCGCCGCCGCGCTGTACCTGTCGGTGAAGGCAGTCGAGTCCCAGCTGACCCGCCTGTACCGCCGCTTCGGCGTCGCCAACCGCACCCAGCTGCTCCGCACGGTCGACCGGCCCGGTAACAATGGCTGAGTGAAGCTCGAAAAGAAACACGCCTTCGTCCTGCTCGGTATCGCCGCCTGGAACGTGATCACGTACATCCGCTTCATCAAGGCGCTGATCGACACCGAGGACCGCCCGACCGGGTACTACGTCGCCCACACGATCCTGATCATCGTGAACCTGCTGATCGCGGCACTGCTCGGTACGTGGGGCGTCCGCGCGTACAAGGCGGCTAAGACTTCACAAAAGTCGACGGTGTGACACCGAGCAGTTTCCTGAAGTGCCGGTTCAGGTGCGACTGGTCGTAGAACCCGGCCAGTGACGCGACCTCCGCCGCCGGATGCCCGTCCAGCAGGTACCGCCGGGCGAGATCGACCCGTCGGCCGGTCAGGTACCGGTGCGGCGGCAGTCCGTACTCGCGGCTGAACGCCCGCACCAGATGCGCCGGATGCGCGCGCACCAGCCTGGACGCCGCTTCCAGGGTGATGCCTTCGGTGACATGCGCGTCCAACAGCTCCCGGAGCCGTACGGCCACCCCGGCGTCGTAGCGGTCGGGTGGAGCGATCACGTCCCGTCGCAGGTGCTGTCCGAGACGTTCCTCGATCAGCGTCAGTCTGCTTTGCGCTTCCAGATCCTCCTGGCCGTTCTCCAGTACGCCGTGCAGCTGGTGGATGCGGTGCCGCAACAGCGGGTCGACGTACTCCGGCTGGTCCACCGCGGCGCCGATCAGGTTGTCGCCGAGCCGCTCGGGCGCCAGGTAAAGCACCCGCTTCCGGAAACCCTCCGGCCGCACCGACCGCCCGTCATGCGGTACATGCGGCGGCAACAACGAGACCTGCGCCTGAGCCAATCCGTGCTCCCGGTGATCCAGGTCGTACCGCACCGCGCCCTCGTCGACGATCAGCACCGTCCAGGCGTCGTGCGTGTGACTCGGGTACGTATGCGACGGAAAATGCGCATGCAGAACCTCGACGACCCCGGCCACCCCGGGCCGCCACGCCCGAACCGTGGCGCGACCGCTCATAGTCAGAACATACGCTCCTGTCTGTGAAGGTCTATGTGAGTGCGGACATGGAAGGCGTCACCGGGGTCGTGGACGCGGAGGACGTGCAGCCGCCGGGGCGGGATTACGAGCGCGGCCGGGTGTTGATGACCGAGGACGTCAACGCGGCGGTACGGGGCGCGTACGCGGCCGGTGCGACCGCCGTGCTGGTGAACGACGCGCACGGCCCGATGCGCAACCTGCTCCCGGAGCTGCTCGATCCGCGGGCCCGGCTGATCAAGGGCCGGCCGAAGCCGATGGGGATGATGGAGGGCCTGACTCCCGAGTACGACGCGGCGCTGTGCGTCGGCTTCCACGCGCGGGCGGGCGTCCTCGGCGTACTGAGTCACAGCTACATGGGTCACGAGATCGAGGACATGTGGCTGGACGACCGGGTGACCGGGGAGATCGGCATGTTCCACGCCGCGGCGGCCGCGTATGGCGTACCGCTCGCGCTGCTCACCGGCGACGACGCGGCGTGTGACGAGGCGACCGCGTGGGATCCGGCGATCGCCACGGTGCCGGTGAAGTTCGCCAAGGACCGGTTCGCGGCGCAGCTCGTACCGGTCGGCGAGGCGCGGGAGGCGATCGAGACCACGACCGCCGCGGCACTCACGGACTTGAGGCTGGCGAAGCACGAGCCCGGTCAGCACACGCTCGCCGTACGCTGGCAGTCGGCGTCGGTGGCGTCCCACCTGACCGCGATCCCAGGCGTCAGCCGCCGCGACGACCGCACGGTCGTAGTGGAAGCAGACACCCTCCAGCTCTACCGGCTGTTCAACCTCTTCCTGCGGGTCTGTTCATCCGTCACCTCAAACCCGCCCTACTGCTAGCAGGTTAGGAACGTACAAGACCCGCGCCCGTGCCGTGGGTGACGATCGGTGCCGTGGATGATCCGATCAAGTTCGACACGAAGATTGCCGTGCTGCTCCGGGACGACCTGGCCGGCTGGCAGCGGCTGAACGTGACCGCCTTCCTGGTCAGCGGCATCGCCGGTACGCATCCGGAAGTCGTGGGTGCGCCCTACGAGGACGCCGACGGTACGGCGTACCTGCCGATGTTCCGCCAGCCGGTGATGGTGTTCGAGGGGTCCAAGGAGTTCATGACGACCGCGCACGAGCGGGCGCTGACGCGGCAGCTCGAGCACGCGATCTTCACCCAGGACCTGTTCAGCACCGGCAACGACCGCGACAACCGGGCGGCCGTCAAGGCAGTCCATACCGCCGGGCTGGACCTGGTCGGCATCGCCTTCTACGGCCCCAAGAACGCCGTCGACAAGGTCCTGAAGGGTGCCACCAAGCACCCCTGACCAGGTATCGCTCCGGCGCGAACGGCCGCAGCTCGGGCGGCCGGGCTTCAGCGCGGCGCGAACTTGGTCCAGGTCTTGCCCTGGTCGGTGCTCAGAACCACCTCGGTGGTGCGTCGCTTCGGCACCTCGAACCCGTACATCAACTGGGCGTCGCCTTCGAGGTCGGCCAGGTCACCGGGGTAGCCGCGGTCCAGGTTGGCGGCGCCGTCGCGGACCCGGTACAGCCGTGGGCGTTCTCCTCCGCGGCCGCCGAGCATCAGCGCGGTGCCGTCGTCGAACGCCAGCGGCGGGGTGTTCAGGGCCGGCGGTGGGTGGTCGACCGTACGCCAGCTGCCGCCGCGGTCGGTGGAGATCCGCATCGACGCGACCGTCTGCCCGTTGTCGCCGACCGTGACCGCCGTCATCACCAGCGTGCGCCCGTTCGGGCTGACCGCGAGCTGGCCGAGCTGGTTGTGGCTGTCTAGCGCCCGCGTACCCCAGGTCCGGCCGCCGTCGTCGGTCCAGAGCACGTCCGTCCGGCCGATCCCGCCCAGCACCCAGCAGCGGCTGGTCCGGTCGCAGACCGGCGACCGGGTGCCGCGGGTGTCGAGCATCCGCACCGACGACTCCTGCGGGTTCACCACCACGATCCGGCCCGGGACGATCCGGTCGGACAGGATCTCGCCGCGCTGGAACGTGGAGGTGGACAGCCGGTACCGCATCCGGGTCAGCAGCGGACCGTCGTACGTGAGCTGGTACATCATCGTGGTGTCGCCGGTCAGCGTGCCTTCGCGCGGCGGGGCGATCGCGATCGCCTCGTTGCCGGACTTCAGCGTCACGTACGGAACCGGCCACTCCGGGGCGGTCGCGCGGGCGCCGTCCCGGTCGATCACCGCGGCGTACTTGCAGTTCGGGCCGCTGGTGCAGTCGGACCAGCCGGCCGCCCAGCGGTTCCGGGTCACCATCGTCATCGACAGCACCTGCGCCCGGGACGCGTTCACCACGGCGTTGCCGGGCCGCCCGGCCGCCGCCGGGGAGATCACCACCGGGTCCGCGCCGGTCTCGCCCCGGTGGCCGGTCGCGGCCAGTACCGCGAGCACGAGGGAGGTGACCACGGCGAGCACCCCGAGGACGAGCAGCGGGGGCATGCTCCGGGGGAGGCCGCAGCGCTCCAGCAGGTCCACCAGCCGGCGGTACACGCGGTCGAGGACCTCACGCAGGCGCTGCACGCTCACCCCCCGGGGTCAGATAGGTCCCCGGCGAGGTCAGGGATCAGGTCGGCGGGAGAATCCTATCTGCCCCCAGGCCCACCCACCTCACACCCGGCGGAAGGCGCGCGGCCGAGCCGCGTCACACCCGGCGGAACGCGAGCGGTGGGGCTGTGTCACGCCCGACCCGGATCACACCCGGCGGAAGATCAGGGCTCGTTTTACTTCCTGGATTGCCTTGGTGACCTCGATGCCGCGGGGGCAGGCGTCGGTGCAGTTGAAAGTGGTCCGGCAGCGCCAAACCCCTTCCTTGTCGTTCAGGATCTCCAGCCGCTGCTCGGTGCCCTCGTCCCGGCTGTCGAAGATGAACCGGTGCGCCCCGACGATCGCCTGCGGCCCGAAGTACTGCCCGTCCGACCAGAACACCGGGCACGACGTCGTACACGCCGCGCACAGGATGCACTTGGTGGTGTCGTCGAACCGGTCCCGGTCGGCCTGCGACTGGATCCGCTCCCGGGTCGGCTCGTGCCCGGAGGTGACCAGGAACGGCATCACCGCCCGGTACGCCTCGAAGAACGGCTCCATGTCGACGACCAGGTCCTTCAGCACCGGCAGGCCCTTGATCGGCTCGACGGTGATTTCCTTCTCCGGGTTCAGGTCCTTGATCAGCGTCTTGCAGGCCAGCCGGTTCCGGCCGTTGATCCGCATCGCGTCCGAACCGCAGACACCGTGCGCGCAGGACCGCCGGAAGGTCAGCGTGCCGTCCTGCTCCCACTTGACCTTGTGCAGCGCGTCCAGCACCCGGTCGGTCGGCTGCAGCGTGACCGAGTACGTCTTCCACTCGGCCTCGTCGACCACCTCGGGGTTGTACCGGAGGATCTTGACAGTGACATTCATCTGGGGGACGACCCCCAGACCCCCGCAAGGGCAGTTGTAGCGTCCATCAGTACTTCCGCTCCATCGGCTTGTAGCGAGTCTGGACGACGGGTTTGTAGTCGAGCCGGATGCTGACGTTGCCCTCGGCATCGACCTCGCGGTACGCCATCGTGTGCCGCATGAAGTTCACGTCGTCGCGCTTGTCGTAGTCCTCCCGGAAGTGCCCGCCGCGGGACTCCTTCCGGGCCAGCGCGCCCTCCACCAGTACCTCGGCCAGGTCGAGCAGGAAGCCGAGCTCGACCGCCTCGAGCAGATCGGTGTTGAACCGCTTGCCCTTGTCCTGGACGGCCACGTTCGCGAAGCGCGTCTTCAGTGCCGCGATGTCGACCTGGGCCTGCTTCAGCGAGCCCTCGGTCCGGTACACCTGCGCGTTCAGGTCCATCGTCGCCTGCAGGTCGGACCGGATCGCCGCGATCCGCTCCTCGCCGGTGGAGGTGCGCAGCCCTTCGACCAGGTCGACGACGTACGCCTCCGGGTTCTCCGGGAGTTCCTCGAAGGACGCGGTGGCGGCGTACTCGGCGGCGGCGATGCCCGCGCGCCGGCCGAACACGTTGATGTCCAGCAGCGAGTTCGTACCCAGCCGGTTCGCGCCGTGCACGGACACGCAGGCGACCTCACCCGCGGCGTACAGGCCGGGGATCACCTCGTCGTTGTTGGCCAGCGCCTCGCCCGCGATGTTGGTCGGGATGCCGCCCATCGCGTAGTGCGCGGTCGGGAACACCGGGATCTGCTCGGTGTACGGCTCCACCCCGAGGTACGTGCGGGCGAACTCGGTGATGTCCGGCAGCTTGGCGTCGATGTGCGCCGGCTCGAGGTGGGTCAGGTCGAGCATCACGTACGCGCCGTCCGGACCGCAGCCGCGGCCTTCGCGGACCTCGTTCGCCATCGCGCGGGCGACCATGTCGCGCGGCGCCAGGTCCTTGACCGTCGGCGCGTACCGCTCCATGAACCGCTCGTTGTCCTTGTTCCGCAGGATGCCGCCCTCGCCACGGGCGGCCTCCGACAGCAGTACGCCCAGCCCGGCCAGGCCGGTCGGGTGGAACTGGAAGAACTCCATGTCCTCCAGCGGCAGGCCCTTGCGCCAGACGATGCCCATCCCGTCGCCGGTCAGCGTGTGCGCGTTCGACGTGGTCCGGAACACCTTGCCGAAGCCGCCGGACGCGAAGATCACCGACTTCGCCGAGAACACGTGCAGCTCGCCGGTGGCCAGCTCGTACGCGACCACGCCGCTGGCCTTGCCGTCGGTCATCAGCAGGTCCAGAACGTAGTACTCGTTGAAGAACTCGACGTTCTGCTTGATGCACTGCTGGTACAGCGTCTGCAGGATCATGTGACCGGTACGGTCGGCCGCGAAGCAGGACCGGCGGACGACGGCCTCACCGTGGTTGCGGGTGTGCCCGCCGAAGAACCGCTGGTCGATCTTGCCCTCGGCGGTCCGGTTGAACGGCAGGCCCATCTTCTCCAGGTCGAGAACCGCGTCCACGGCCTCCTTGCACATCACCTCGGCCGCGTCCTGGTCGACCAGGAAGTCACCACCCTTGACCGTGTCGAAGGTGTGCCACTCCCAGTTGTCCTCCTCGACGTTCGCCAGCGCGGCGCACATCCCGCCCTGGGCGGCGCCGGTGTGCGAGCGGGTCGGGTACAGCTTGGTGAGTACGGCGGTACGGGTCCGCTTGCTGGATTCGAGCGCGGCGCGCATACCCGCTCCGCCCGCGCCGACGATGATTACGTCGTACTGATGGACCTGCATGACGTCCTTTATTTGTTGGTGCAGACCGACAACGTGGAGTTGGGGTCGAGGCAGGGGTCGAAGGTGAAGATCACCAGGGTGCCGAGGACGACGATCACGACCGCGGCCGTGATCAGCAGCGCCTTCAGCCAGAACCGGGTCTGGTCCTTCTCGGCGTAGTCGTTGATGATCGTGCGCAGCCCGTTGCTGCCGTGCAGCATCGCCAGCCACAGCATCAGCAGGTCCCAGACCTGCCAGAGCGGGTTGGCCCACTTGCCGGCCACGAAACCGAAGTCCAGCGCGGTGATCCCGCCGCCGAGCATCAGGTTCACGAACAGGTGCCCGAGCACCAGGATCACCAGGGCGAGCCCGGACAGCCGCATGAACAGCCAGCTGTACAGCTCGAAGTTGGTCTGGCCGGACCGGTTCCGGCCGCCGCCCTTGAGCCGGCGGCCACGGCTGCTGGACCGGGGCGCGGCGATGGCAGGAGTGGATTCTGACATCTCAGCCTCCGAACACGTGGGTCAGATGCCGGATGACGAACGGCACGAACAGCACCACCCAGAGCACGCCGACACCGATCATCAGCTGCCGCTGGTAGCGCGGGCCCTTGGCCCAGAAGTCCACCAGGATCAGCCGGATGCCGTTGAACGCGTGGAACAGGATCGCCGCCACCAGCCCGACCTCGAGCAGGCCGACGATCGGGTTCTTGTAGGTGCCGATGACCTCGTTGTACGCGTGCGGCGAGACCCGGACCAGTGCGGTGTCCAGCACATGCACCAGCAGGAAGAAGAAGATCCCCACACCGGTGATCCGGTGCGCGACCCATGACCACATGCCCTCCCGGCCGCGGTAGAGCGTACCGGCTGGTTTGCTGGGCAAACCGATCCTCCGATCGGGGTTCCGAACCTGGCGGACACCAGGCCGATTCGATGCTAGTCCCGCCACCGCCCCGGAAATGTCCTGACAGGTGTGAGATCGGTCGCGTCGGTGGCCCATCACACCCGCCACGGAGTGGCCCTCGACGGCGTGCCTGTCGATGCACTTGACTTCAACTGAGCTTGAACGAAAAGACTGGCAGGCAGCCGAACGACAGGAGAACGACGGTGAGTTTCTGGATCTGTGCGACCTGCGCGGTCGAGCACGCCGACCAGGTCGAGGTGTGCGCGATCTGCGCCGACGAGCGGCAGTACGTCCCCGCCGACGGTCAGCACTGGACCACCCTCGACGAGCTGGCCGGCACCGAGGTGACCATCGACGAGGTCGAGCCCGGCCTGTACGGCATCCGCTCGAAGCCGCCGGTCGGGATCGGGCAGCAGTCGATGCTGGTGACAACGACCGCGGGCAACCTGCTCTGGGATCCGATCGGGTACCTGGACGACGATGCCGTCCGCCGGGTCCGGGAGCTCGGCGAGGTGGTCGCGATCATCGCCAGTCACCCGCACATGTACGGCGTGCAGGTGGAGTGGAGCCACCGGCTCGGCGATGTCCCGGTGTACGTCGCGGAGGCCGATCAGGAGTGGGTGGCACGACCCGACGCGGTGATTCGTACCTGGTCCGGTGAGCTGAAGCCGCTACCAGGCGTGACCGTTCTTCAACCTGGCGGTCACTTTCCGGGGAGCGCGGTGGTGCACTGGGCGAACGGTGCCGACGGCAAGGGAGTGATCCTGTCCGGCGACACCATCTTCGCCAACCCCGACCGGACGTCGGTCAGCTTCATGCGCAGCTACCCGAACCGGATCCCGCTGTCCGGCGCGGTCGTGGATCGGGTCGCGCGGTCGCTGGACCCGTTCGAGTACGACCGCCTGTACAACAACTTCGGCGCCTCCATCCCGGTGGACGCCAAGGCCGTGGTCCGCCGCTCCGCCGACCGCCACGCCGCTTGGACCCGCGGCGACTACGACCATCTGACCTGAGCGTGCGGCTAACGACAGGAGGTAGTGCTGGATTGCTGGACCGGCGATGTCGTGCTGAGCGCGAACTCCGGCTCAGCGGCGACTACCTCCTGTCGTTAGACGGTCAGGCTGCCAGGCGGGCGTGGGCCAGGCGGTGGTGGAGGGCGAGGAGGCGGTCGGTGCAGGTTTGCCAGGGGTAGCGCTCGGCTCGGTGGCGGGCCGCGGCGCGGCGGTTGGGGTGGGCGGCCAGGGCCAGGACGGCGTCGGCGAGGTCGGTGGGGTTGGCGGGCGCCCAGCGGCCGCAGGTTTCGTCGACCAGCTCGCGGGCGCCGCCGGTGTTCGCGGTGACGACCGGGGTGCCGGCGGCGAGCGCCTCCAGAACCGCCAGACCGAAGGTTTCGCCGGGGCAGACGGACAGCGCGATGTCGGCCTCGGCGAGCCGGGTCGCGAGCGTTTGCCGACCGTCGACATAGCCATGGAACGTCACCGGCGCGTCACCGGCGATCTCGACCAGTTCATCCAGATGCGGACCCGTCCCGTACACGTCCAGCCGTAGGTTCACGCCCCGCCGGTGCAGCTCGGCGGCAGTAGCGACAGCGAGGTGCGGGCTCTTCTCCCGCGACAACCGTCCGGCGTGTACGAGTTTCAGTACGCCGTCGTCGGCCGGCGTGCCGAGTGACGGGTGGAAGGTGTCCAGGTCGACCCCGAGCGGAATCCGTACCAGCGGCGTCGTCACCTCGTCGAACTCGGCCGCCGCGTACCGCGACGTGACCACCACCGCGTCGTACGTACGCCCGAGGAGCTTGTACAGCGCGGCCACCGTCGCAACCATCCCGAGCTGGCTGTACTTCACGCCGTCGGAGCCCCACCACAACGGCCGCGGGCTGCTGTCGCTCGCCCGCTGCGTGACCGCGCCGAGCATCCGGCCCGGCCGGAGTACGTCGTTCCCGCCGAGCTGCCCCGGACGGGCCGCGCCGAGCGCGAGCATCGCGTCCAGCCGTTCGTGGCTGAACAGTACGGTGCCGATGTCGTTCCGCCGGGCCCAGCGCGCGACCGGGAGCAGAGTGGACTTGTCGGAGATCTCGACCGTGGTCGGCCGGAACTTCTTCAGCAGGTCGATCACCGTCCAGGGCGTGGTGATCAGCCGGTACCCGCCACTCACCTTCGGCGCCTTCACCCGGACGATCGTGCCGAACTCGGTCTCGACGATCACGTCCTTCGCACCCGGCGTGATCACGATCCGCTCGGCGCCGGCCTCGACGTACCCACGCCCGACATGCTCGATCGCGGTCCGCATCCCACCGGACGTCGGCCCGACGAAGTTGGCCAACTGAGCGATCCGCAGCCCGGTCATGCGACCCGCCGGATGTAGGCGGCTTCCCGGAGTACCTCTGCGTAGTGCCGGTCGACGAGATCGTCGACGACCGCCGGCCACGTGCGCGACTGGACCCGTCGCAGGCCGCTCGCCGCCATCCGGCCGCGGGCGTTCGGATGATCGAGCAGCGTCTTGACCGCCCCGCGCAACGACCCGGGCTTGCCAGGCTCGAACAGCAGACCGTTTTCACCCGGATGAATCAGGTCGAGCGGACCACCGGCGGCCGGACCAACGGTCGCGACCCCGGACGCCTGCGCCTCCTGGATGGTCTGGCAGAACGTCTCGTGCTCACCGGTGTGGACGAAAACGTCCAGCCCGGCAAAGATCGACGCCAGGTCAGCGCCGCGGCGCATCCCGAGGAAAGTTGCCGTCGGCAACGCGTGCTCCAGCGCGGCCCGATCCGGCCCGTCCCCGACGATCACGATCCGGCAGCCCAGGTCGGTCAGTTCGGCCAGCCGGCGGACCTTCTTCTCCGCGGCGAGCCGGCCGACGTACCCGACGATCGGCCGCCCGTCCGGCGAGAGCTCCCGCCGCCACTGCTCATCACGGTGCTTGGGATCGAACAGGTCGAGGTTCACCCCGCGCCCCCACAGGTGTACCCGCGGCACGCCCCGCTGCACCAGCGCGGCCACGGCGGCTGACGACGGCGCAAGGGTGCGATCGGCCCGGGAGTGCGTCCGGGTCACCCAGCGCCAAATTCCGCGATCCGCGGCCGCGTACCACGGGTACTGCCGGGCGAAGCCGGCGATGTCGGTCTGGAAGATCGCCACCGTCGGTACGCCGAGCCGGCGCGCGGCCCGCAGCCCGTACGCGCCGATGATGAACGGCGACGCGAGATGCACCAGATCCGGGCGGAAGCCGGCCATCGCGCGCTCGATCGACGGGTCCGGCAGGCCGACCGGGTACTCCTTGTACCCGGGCGTGCGGAAGCTGCGGGCCCGGATCACCTGGACGTCGCCGTAGCTGTCCGGGCCGGGTCCGGGGGCGATGATCAGCAACTCGTGCCCGCGGGCACGCAGCCGGTCGGCGACGTGGCGAGCCGTGTTCGCCACGCCATTGATCTGCGGCAGGAAGGTCTCGGCCACCATCACGATTCGCACACTTCGAAGGTTCCGCACCGCGCGTGAACCCTCGGCGACGCTCCCATGACCCCGCGTCGATCCCCTGGCGACGGCTGCAGAACATTGAAGTGTCCTTCAGGTAGCCACCGGGCGGTCGCCGGTTGACCGGCCGCGAACCGCCCGGGTTCGCTCGCGGAGGTGCTGGATGTCACCTGGCGGTGCGTACCAGTGCGGGCGTGGTTCGGATTACCGTGGGGAGATGGGTCATCGCAGTGAGTCGGGATTCGGGTTCTCGCCGGTGTACGGGCCGTTGGACGGGTTCGATCCGGCGGCGAAGCTCGGTGCGCCGGGCGAGTTTCCGTACACCCGGGGCGTCTACCCGACCATGTACACCCAGCGGCCGTGGACGATGCGGCAGTACGCCGGGTTCGGGACCGCGGCCGAGTCGAACCAGCGGTACCACCAGCTGATCGACCACGGCACGATGGGACTGTCGGTCGCCTTCGACCTGCCGACCCAGATGGGGTACGACTCCGACGCCCCGATCGCGCACGGTGAGGTCGGGAAGGTCGGCGTCGCGATCGACTCGATCGACGACATGCGGGTGCTGTTCGACAAGATCCCGCTGGACCAGGTGTCCACCTCGATGACGATCAACGCGCCCGGTTCGGTGCTGCTCCTGCTGTACCAACTGGTCGCCGAGGAGCAGGGCGTCTCCGGGGACAAACTGACCGGCACGATCCAGAACGACGTGCTGAAGGAGTACATCGCCCGCGGTACGTACATCTATCCGCCGAAGGAATCACTCCGGCTGATCAGCGACATCTTCGCGTACTGCCAGGCCGAACTGCCGCGCTGGAACACGATCTCGATCTCCGGGTACCACATGGCCGAGGCCGGTGCGACGCCCGCGCAGGAGATCGCGTTCACGCTGGCGAACGGGATCGAGTACGTGCGCGCGGCGATCGCGTCCGGGCTGGACGTGGACGAGTTCGCGCCGCGGCTGTCGTTCTTCTTCGTGGCGCGGACCACGCTGCTGGAGGAGGTGGCGAAGTTCCGGGCCGCGCGGCGGATCTGGGCGCGGGTGATGCGGGACGAGTTCGGCGCCTTGAACCCGAAGTCGCTGATGCTCCGCTTCCACACCCAGACCGCCGGCGTCCAGCTCACCGCGCAACAGCCCGAGGTGAACCTGGTCCGGGTCGCGGTGCAGGGCCTGGCCGCCGTACTCGGTGGAACGCAGTCGTTGCACACGAACTCGTACGACGAGGCGATCGCGCTGCCGACCGAGAAGGCGGCGCGGCTGGCCCTTCGTACGCAGCAGGTGCTCGCGTACGAGACCGATGTGACCGCGACGGTGGATCCGTTCGCCGGGTCGTACGTGGTCGAGGCGCTGACCGACGAGGTCGAGTCCGCGACGCTGGAGCTGATGGAGCAGGTCGAGGAGTACGGCGGCGCGGTCGCCGCGATCGAGCAAGGTTTCCAGAAACAGGAGATCGAACGCTCGGCGTACCGCATCGCCCAGCAGATCGACTCGGCCGAACGAGTGGTCGTCGGCATGAACAAGTTCACGATCACCGCCGAGGAACCGTACGAGCCACTCCGCGTCGATCCCGCCATCGAGTCTCAACAGACCGCCCGCCTCGCCACCCTCCGCGCCACCCGCGACCAGGCGGCCGTGGACGAGGCCCTGTCAGCCCTGAAAAAAGCCGCCCAGGGAACCGACAACTGCCTTTACCCCATGAAACAGGCCCTGAAAGCCCAGGCCACCGTCGGCGAAGTCTGCGACACCCTCCGCGAGGTGTGGGGCGCGTACGTCCCCGCCGACACCTTCTGACTCAAACGCCCTCTAGTCCAGCAGGGCGGTTGAGGTGAAGAGGGTGGTGGCTACGGTGATGGCTTCTTCGGAGGGGTCGAAGGTGGGGGTGTGGAGGTCGCCGGTGGTGTCGAGGGTGGGGGGCCGGACGCCGAGGCGGGCCATGGCGCCGGGGACGTGTTCCAGGTACCAGGCGAAGTCCTCGCCGCCGAGGCTCTGATCGGTGGGGGCTACCGCGCTGGAACCCAGTGTTTGGTGGACGGCATTCTGAAGGATTGTGATCGCGGTGGCGTCGTTCATCACGGGTGGTACGCCGTGGGTGACCTCGGTGTCGACCTCCACGCCGTACGGGCGGGTGATCTGGGCGGCCAGCGCGGGAATCAGTTCCTCGGCGAGGCGCCACGCGTTCACGTCCAGGCAGCGGAGCGTACCTTCGGCCTCGCCGCGGGACGGGATGGCGTTTGCGGCGGAACCTGAAGTGATCCGGCCCCAGACCAGCGACATGCCCGCCCGCGGATCCACTCGCCGGGACAGCGCCGCCGGCAGCTGAGAAACCAGCGTCGCCAGCGCGTACACCAGATCAGCAGTCAAATGTGGTCGGGAAGTGTGACCACCCGGCCCGGTCAGGCGCACCAGGAGCTTGTCGGCGGCGGCCGTCAGCGCGCCGACGCGGAGGCCGACCTGCCCGACCTGCAGCCGTGGGTCGCAGTGCACCCCGTAGATCCGGCGTACGCCGTCCAGCCCGCCCGCCGCGATCACTCCGAGCGCGCCGCCGGGCATGACCTCCTCGGCCGGCTGGAAGATCAGCCGTACCCGCCGGTCCAGCTGCCCGTCCCGCGCCATCCCGGCCAGTACCAGTCCGGCGCCGAGCAGCGCCGAGGTGTGTACGTCGTGCCCGCACGCGTGCGCGACTCCGTCGATCGTCGACTGCCACGGCTCGACCACACCATCGGGCACCGGCAGCGCGTCGATGTCGGCCCGGAGCGCGACGCAGGTGTCACCCGCTCCGATGTCGCAGATCAGCCCGGTACCGGTCGGCAGCACCCGCGGCGACAGTCCGGCCTCGACCAGGCGCTTCTCCAGCAGCTCGGTCGTCCGTACCTCGTGCCACCCGAGCTCGGGGTGCGCGTGCAGGTCACGCCGTACGTCGACCATCTCCTCGCGCACCGCCTCGACGCGCGCCAGCACGTCCGCGACCAGTAACTGGTGAGTCATCCCGCGATTGTGGCAGACGGTGAATTCCGGTCCGGAAACCGCTAATTCGCCGGTTGCTTCTCCTTCGCCACGATGAACGTCCAGTGCGTTCCGGGTGTCGTTGTCAGCCGCAACGAGGTGGCCTTGGACTCGGTCAGCATCCGGAGCCGGGCCGGTACGCCGTCGCAGCTGACGTCCCACGGATCACTGCCGGTGACCTCGACCCGCAGGCCGGCGCCCCGGCAGCGTGCATACAGAACGTAATCGGGACCGAAGGTTCCGGCGATCGGCGCCTTGAGCGAGCTCTGGCCACTGCGTGTGACGACGGCGACATCGGTGGGCAGCGTCGTCAGCGACACATCACCCGCGGAACCCACGGCGCCGGCCCCAGTCGCGGTCGGCTCGCCGGACGTCGGCTCGGTGACAGGGCTTGCCGGCGTACTCCCGGTGGTGCCGGAGTCCTGGCCGCACCCGGCCGCGAGGGCGAGCACGGTCACCGCCGCGCCCACCCCCAGGGCCGAAAAGCGTGCCCGGCTCAGTAGATGAGCCACTGGGCCCGGCTCGGCGCGTGCGCGGTCCAGGACTGCCGGATCGTGCCGGCCCCGCCGCCGTAGTACGACAGGGTGCTGTGGCCCCGGACGTTCTCCTGGTAGATGCCGCGGTCGCAGTACACGGTGTCCTTCGCCTTCACGGTGAAGTTCGCCGAGGTCACGTACCCGGTGGCCATCGAGGTCTGCACGTTCGCGGTCACCGACGCCTCGACGCTGGCGAAGATCGCGGCCTTGAGCTCGGCCTTCACGCCGACGCTCACGCCCCAGGTGACGGTCTTGCTGACCGACGCCTGGCAGGACGCCGTGATCGGGTAGTTCCGCAGGTTGCGGACCGAGTCGCGGTAGCCGGCCGTGAACGAGACCGGGATCCGCTTGTCGATCGTGCTGCAGGCGCGCCAGTTGTAGCCCGACTTGCAGGAGGTCGCGGCCGAGGCGGTCGGCGCCTGGACGACGCTCAGGCCGACGACGGCGAGGGTGGCGGTCAGGCCGGCGGCACCGGCCTTGATCAAACGTGAACTCATCTGTTGCTCCCCCGAACAGTTGACCCGGTGGCCGGAGCCGCCCGGAATGGTTGCTGAGAGTCACAACATAGGTCGCCGTCCGCGACCAGGTCGATGCCTTCTGCAACAACCTGCAATGTGGTCTATCACACATCGAGGTTGACTCGTCACCGAAAGTCGATCGGCCGGGATGGCTGGTCACTATCAGGTATCGGGGTCGCTGCACGGTTCTGCGAATGCGTCCGGACGCTTATAGTCTGCGATGCGGTACGCCGGAATCCGGCGTGTCGCGAAAAGATTTCCGGGACTAAGGAGACCTCCGGTGAAGATGTACCTGCGGGGAGTGGCAGTTGCGGGCGTACTCACGCTCGCCGTTGCCGCATGCGGTAGCAAGCCGACGACCAGCGACAACGCCGGCGGCGCCAAGAAGGACTTCAAGGCGTGCATGGTCTCCGACTCCGGAGGTTTCGACGACAAGTCCTTCAACCAGACCTCGTACAAGGGGATGCAGGACGCCGTCAAGGCGCTGAACATCAACGAGGCGAAGGTCGAGTCGAAGTCGGACAACGACTACCCGACCAACATGACCGCGATGGTGTCCCAGAAGTGCAACATCATCGTCGGGGTCGGCTTCAAGCTGAACGACTCCACCTACAAGGCGGCCGCGGCCAACTCGGGGATCAAGTTCGCCCTGGTCGACCCGGGTGACCTGGCCACGCTGCCGAAGGCGGCCAACGTCAAGCCGCTGGCCTTCAACACCGCCCAGTCCAGCTACCTGGCCGGGTACCTGGCCGCCGGGATGTCGAAGAGCGGCAAGGTCGGTACGTTCGGCGGCGTGCAGATCCCGACCGTGACCATCTTCATGGACGGTTTCGCCGAGGGCGTCAAGCACTACAACGAGGCGAAGGGCAAGAACGTCCAGGTCCTCGGCTGGGACGCGAGCACCCAGAAGGGCCTGTTCGCGGGCGGCTTCGAGGACAAGGCGAAGGGCCAGACCACCGCGCAGAACCTGGTCACCCAGGGCGCGGACATCCTGTTCCCGGTCGCCGGCCCGGCCGGTCTCGGCGCGCTTCAGGCGGCGAAGGCCAGCAGCGGCAAGGTGAACGCGATCTGGGTGGACACCGACGGCTGCGTCAGCGCCGCGGAGTACTGCAGCGTCCTGCTGTCGAGCGTCTTCAAGGGCATGGACGTCGCGGTCCAGGACGTCATCACGGCGACGGTCGACAACAAGTTCGACCCGACCGCGTACGTCGGCACGCTGCAGAACAACGGCACCGGCCTGTCGCCGTACCACGAGTTCGACAGCAAGATCCCGGCCGACCTGAAGTCGGAGATCGAGCAGCTGAAGAAGGACATCGTGGACGGCAAGATCACCATCGCGTCGAAGGCTCAGCCGAAGAGCGCGTCCTGATCCACCGCGGTACCGAACAAGGAGTACGGTGCGAGCCAGGAGGGCGGACCTACAGGTCCCGCCTTCCTGGCTCGCCGTCTGAGAGGGAGGCGTCCCCGCATGCACCTCGAGCTGTCCGGGCTGACCAAGAGCTTCGGCTCGCTGGTCGCCAACGATCACATCGACCTGGTCATCGAGCCGGGTGAGATCCACTGCCTGCTCGGTGAGAACGGCGCCGGCAAGAGCACGCTGATGAACATGCTGTACGGGTTGCTGCAGCCCGACGAGGGCGAGATCCTGATCGACGGCGAGAAGGTGAAGATCACTTCGCCGAGTGACGCGATCAGGCACCGGATCGGCATGGTGCACCAGCACTTCATGCTGGTCCCGGTGTTCACGGTCGCCGAGAACATCATGCTCGGCCGGGAGAACACCCACCCCGGCGGCGTACTGGACCGGAAGAAAGCGCACGCCCTGGTCAGCGAGCTGTCCGACCGGTACGGCCTGCAGGTCGACCCGGAGGCACTGGTCGAGGACCTTCCGGTCGGCGTCCAGCAGCGGGTCGAGATCATCAAGGCGCTCACCAACGACGCCAGCGTACTGATCCTGGACGAGCCGACCGCGGTCCTCACCCCGGCCGAGATCGACGAGCTGATCGGGGTCATGCGGCAGCTCAAGGAGAGCGGTACGTCGATCGTCTTCATCACCCACAAGCTCAAAGAGGTGAAGGCGATCGCGGACAAGATCACCGTGATCCGCCGCGGCCAGGTGGTCGGCAACGCCGAGCCGTCGGCGTCCGAGGAGGAGCTGGCCGAGCTGATGGTCGGCCGCGCGGTCGATCTGGTCGTGGACAAGCGACCGGCCGAGCCGAAGGACGCGGTGCTGCGGGTCGAGGGGCTGACCGTGATCGACGAGCGTGGTTTCACCGCGGTCGACGACGTGGACCTCGAGGTACGCGCCGGTGAGATCCTGGCGGTCGCCGGGGTGCAGGGCAACGGCCAGACCGAGCTCGCCGAGGCGCTGCTCGGGCTGACGCCGGTCGCGGCGGGCACGATCACCCTCGACGGCGAGGACCTCACCACGCGGAACACCCGGCACCGGCTCGACGCCGGCATCGGGTACGTGCCCGAGGACCGTGGGCACGACGGGTTCGTCGGCTCGTTCTCGGTCGCGGAGAACCTGGTCCTCAACCTGTTCCGCCAGGCGCCGTTCGGCGACGGGCTGTCGCTGCGGACGGACGAGATCGAGAAGAACGCGACCGCCCGGGTGCGGGAGTTCGACATCCGTACGCAGGGCATCGACCTCCCGGTGTCGTCGCTGTCCGGCGGCAACCAGCAGAAGGTCGTGCTGGCCCGGGAGTTGTCCCGGCCGCTGAAGCTGCTGGTCGCCTCGCAGCCGACCCGCGGCGTGGACGTGGGCTCGATCGAGTTCCTGCACACGCGGATCGTCGAGGAACGCGACAACGGTACGGCGGTGCTGATCGTGTCCACCGAGCTGGACGAGATCGCCGCGCTGGCGGACCGGGTCGCGGTGATGTACCGCGGCAAGGTGGTCGGCGTCGTACCGGCCGACACCCCCCGCGACGAGCTCGGCCTGATGATGGCCGGCGCGTCCAAGTCCGAGGCGCACGACGAGGCGATCGAGCACCCGACCACGTTGGGAACCATCTAGATGACGCCCGAAGAGAACAACACGGACATTCCCGCCGAGCCGGCGCCGGCCCCAGCTCCGGCGCCAGCTCCGGCCACGGAGCCGCGGCGGTCCGGGCTGCCCACCTGGGCGGTCCAGGGCCTGGTGTCGCTGAGCGCGGTCGTGCTGGCGCTGGTGGTCGGGGCGATCCTGATCATCGTCGGCGACGACAAGGTGCAGACCACGGTCGGGTACTTCGGTGCCGCGCCGATGGACACGGTGTCGGCGGCGCTGAGCGCGGTCGGCGAGGCGTACAAGTCGCTCGCGGCCGGCGCGCTCGGCGGCTGGACGCCGATCAGTGAGTCGCTGACCCAGGCCACGCCGCTGATCTGCGGCGGCCTGGCGGTGTCGCTGGCGTTCCGGACCGGGCTGTTCAACATCGGCGCGCAGGGTCAGCTGATCATGGGCGCGGTGCTCGCGGCGTACGTCGGTTTCGCCTGGCACCTCCCGCCGGTACTGCACCTCGTCCTCGCGATCGTCGCCGGTCTGGTCGGCGGCGCGATCTGGGGCGGCGTGGTCGGCCTGCTCAAGGCGCGGACGGGCGCGCACGAGGTGATCGTGACGATCATGCTGAACTACGTCGCGATCTACCTGTTGCAGTGGTTGCTGACGACAACGACCTTCCAGCGGCCGGGCCGGACCGACCCGATCTCGCCGATCGTCGACGCGAACGCCCAGTTCCCGAAGTTCGGCAGCACCCGGTTGCACCTCGGGTTCGTCCTCGCGCTGCTGGCCGCCGTGTTCGTCTGGTGGTTGCTGAACAAGTCCACGATCGGCTTCGAGCTGCGCGCGGTCGGCGCGAACGCGGACGCGTCTCGTACGGCCGGGATGTCGGTCGGTCGCGCGTACGTGATCGCGATGGTGGTTGCGGGGGCATTGGCCGGTTTGGCCGGTGTCCAACAAGTGCTCGGAACTGATCTACCGCTGACCGATGGGGTCGCGGCGTCGGTCGGGTTCGATGCGATCACGGTGGCATTGCTCGGCCGCGGTACGCCGCTCGGGACCGTACTTGCCGGGTTGCTGTTCGGCGCGCTGAACGCGGGCGGTCTGCAGATGCAGCTGATCACGCAGACGCCGCTGACCCTGACCACTGTTCTGCAGGCCGTGATCGTGCTGTTCGTCGCGGCTCCGGCACTGGTGCGCTCGATCTTCCGCTTCCTCCCGAAGGAACGCGGCGCCGGCGCCGTCCTCGCGAAGGGTTGGAACGGATGAGCGACACGACTCCGGACGCGGTGCCGGCGGCGGCACCGGCCGTGCGCCAGATCGAGGCGCCGGCGGAGCGGACCCGGCGGTTGCGGGTCGGCGGTCTGATGGTGGTGTTCGCGCTGCTCGGTCTCGGGCTGGCGATCTTCACCAAGAGCGGCAAGGCGACGTTCCAGCTGGTGTCGGGGGACTTCGAGAACAACCTGCTCGGTCTGCCCGCGCAGGCGGTCGGCCTGATCCTGGGCATCCTCGGCGTCGGCGCGGCGGTCGCGTACGTACTCCGCCGGGTGCCGCAGCGGTACTCCGGCTGGCTCGCCGCCGCGCTCGGGATCTGTTTCATCGGCGCGTTCCTGTGCTGGGCGGCGGCCGGCAAGACCTTCCCGCTGGCCAACCAGTTCCAGGGCACGCTGAACTTCGCCACCCCGCTGATCCTCGGCGCGCTGGCCGGGGTGATGTGTGAGCGGGCCGGCGTGATCAACATCGCGATCGAGGGCCAGTTCCTGGTCGGCGCGTTCACCGCGGCGATCGTGTCGAGTACGACCGGCAGCGCCGCGGCGGCACTGATCGCCGCCGCCGTCAGCGGGGTGGCGATGGCCGCGCTGCTGGCGGTGTTCTCGATCAAGTACCTGGTCAACCAGGTCGTCCTCGGGGTCGTGCTGGTGGTGTTCGCGACCGGTATCACCGGCTTCCTGTTCGACCAGTTCATGCAGCCGAAGGCGGATCAGCTGAACACGCCGGCCGTGCTGTCGGCGATCAAGATCCCGGGCCTGGGCGACATCCCGTTCATCGGGCCGATCCTGTTCCGCCAGACGATCCTGGTGTACCTGATGTACCTGGCGGTCGTGGTGGTCACGTTCGTGCTCTTCCAGACCCGCTGGGGCCTGCGGATCCGCGCGGTCGGCGAGCACCCGAAGGCGGCCGACACGGTCGGCATCAAGGTCAAGCGGATCCGGTACTCGGCGGTGCTCGCGGCCGGCATCCTGGCCGGCCTGGGCGGCGCGTTCTTCACCGTCGGGTACGCCGGATCGTTCAGCAAGGAAATGACCGCGGGCAACGGGTTCATCGCGCTGGCGGCGCTGATCATGGGCCGCTGGCACCCGATCGGCGCGACCGTCGCGGCGCTGTTCTTCGGCTTCGCGACCCAGCTGCAGTCCCAGCTGCAGATCATCAACACCCCGATCCCGGGCCAGTTGTTGCTGATGGCACCGTACCTGGCGACCATCATCGCGGTGGCCGGTCTGGTCGGCCGGGTCAGAGCTCCAAAGGCCGATGGTGAGCCCTACGTCACCGAATGAGGTCGACTGGCCGGCGTTGCGAACGGCGGCCGTCGACGCGATGCATCGCGCGTACGCGCCGTACTCCGGGTTCGCGGTGGGTGCGGCGGCGTACGCCGACGACGGCCGGATCGTTGCCGGCTGCAACGTCGAGAACGCGTCGTACGGGCTGACGTTGTGCGCGGAATGCGGTCTGGTGTCGGAGCTGCACCGGACCGGCGGCGGCCGGCTGGTCGCATTCACCTGCGTGGATCGGCACGGGCACCTGCTGACGCCGTGTGGACGGTGCCGGCAGTTGCTGCACGAGCATGGCGGCCCGGCCATGCTGATCGAGACGGCGACCGGCGTCCGGCCGCTGCGGGAGTTGCTGCCGGACGCGTTCGGGCCCGAGTTTCTGGAGGAATAGATGAGTTTCGACGCGGTGGACGTGATCCGTACCAAGCGCGACCGGGGCGAACTGAGCGACGGGCAGATCGACTGGGTGATCGACGCCTACACCAAGGGCGACGTCGCCGACGAGCAGATGTCCGCGCTGGCGATGGCGATCCTGCTCAACGGAATGAACCGGCGCGAGATCGCTCGCTGGACGGCCGCGATGATCGCGTCCGGTGAGCGGATGGACTTCGGCAAGCTGTCCCGGCCGACCGCCGACAAGCACTCGACCGGTGGCGTCGGCGACAAGATCACGTTGCCGTTGGCACCGTTGGTGGCCGCGTGCGGGGTGGCCGTACCGCAGCTGTCCGGCCGCGGTCTGGGCCACACCGGCGGCACTCTCGACAAGCTGGAGTCGATCCCGGGCTGGCGCGCCGCGTTGTCGAACGACGAAATGATGCGGCAGCTGGAGGACGCCGGCGCGGTGATCTGCGCGGCCGGCGACGGGCTGGCTCCGGCCGACAAGAAGCTGTACGCGTTGCGCGACGTGACCGGTACGGTCGAGGCGATTCCGCTGATCGCCAGCTCGATCATGAGCAAGAAGATCGCCGAGGGCACCGGCGCGCTGGTGCTGGATGTGAAGGTCGGCTCCGGCGCGTTCATGAAGGATCTCGCGAACGCCCGTGAGCTCGCCGAGACCATGGTTGCCCTGGGCACCGACGCCGGAGTGAAGACCGTTGCCTTGCTCACCGACATGTCCGTGCCGCTCGGTCTGACCGCGGGCAACGCGCTCGAGGTCCGGGAGTCGGTCGAGGTACTGGCCGGTGGTGGCCCCGCCGATGTCGTCGAGCTGACGCTGGCGCTGGCGACCGAGATGCTCGCCGCGGCGGGTGTCACGGACGTCGACCCGGCCGAGAAGCTCCGCGACGGCAGCGCGATGGACGCCTGGCGGGCGATGATCTCCGCGCAGGGCGGTGACCCGGACGCCGAACTCCCGGTCGCGCCGGAGCAGCACGTCGTACCCGCGCCTGGTTCTGGTGTGCTTTCCAAGCTCGACGCGCTCGCGGTCGGCGTAGCCGCCTGGCGCCTCGGCGCCGGCCGGGCCCGCAAGGAAGACCCGGTCTCCCCGGTAGCCGGCGTCCAGCTCCACGCCAAACCAGGCGACCACGTCGTCGAAGGCCAGCCCCTGCTGACCCTCCACACCGACGACCCCACCCGCATCCCCCGCGCCATCGACGCCCTCACCAACGCGCTCGCCGTAGGCCCCACCCACAATCCCGGCCCCCTCGTAATAGACCGCATCAGCTAACCCACCCCGCCATCCCACCCATCCCGCCATCCCACCCACCCGCCACCCGCCACCCGCCACCCGCCACCCGGCACCCGGCACCCGGCACCCCCAGCCTTCCCGGGAGCCCCGCCGCGCCCCGGTCCATTTCAGAGGTGAACCTCTGAAATGGACCGTTCACCACTGGCATGCGGGTGGTGAAGAGGCAAGGCGGGAGGTGAACCCCTGAAATGGTGCGAGGCGGGGCGGGACGTGAACGTCTGAAATGGTTCGGGGCGGGGCGGAGGTGAACCCCTGAAATGGTTCGGGGCGGGGAAGCGGGGATGGGGGATGGGGGTGGGGGTGGGTCAGCTGGAGGTGGTGGTGGTGAGGCGGGTGTGTTGGTCTTTGGCGAGGGTGGTGAGGAGGGTGGTGTCGGGGGTCAGGGTGGTACCCAGGGGTGCGGTTTCGCGGATGGTGAGTTCGGCGACGATCGCACCGACGGTCAGGCTGGCCTCGGCGATGGCGACCGACTGGTCGGCGGCGCCGTCGTACTCGACGTGGGCGTCGGCGAGCGCGTTCGGGACCGCGAACGGGTGCTGACGGCGGTCCTGCGACCACCGCCCCTGCTGCAGCGTCTTCGCCTTCGCCGGGGAGCCGGCCTTGAACAGTTGCAGCGTGTAGCGCTTCTTCTTGTCCGGGCTCAGCCGGGTCGCCCGGTAGCCCTCGGCGAAACTCGCGTTCAGCAGCAGCGCCCGATCCAGCGCGGGATCCGCGGACCAGGTGTTCAGGAACGCGGTCGCGGTGAACGGACCGGTTCCTTTCCGCGCGTCGGCGACAAAACCACGCGGCAGTACGGCGTACGCGGCGAGCGTGCTTTTCGGTGTTCGTTCCGCCGGACCGGTGAGCGCCGAATGATCGGCGACCGGTGACGGTCCGGCCCCGGTCGATGAGCCATCCTCATTTCCGCAGCCGGTCACGCCCAGCAGCAGCGCGATCACTCCAACGGCAACGCCTGGCGTAGTTCGCGTCACGGTTCCTCTCCGTCCGGTCATACGCCCCCGCGCGCTTCCCGATATTCCGGAGTTGATGGCATCAGATCTTGGTGAACTTCAGGCGAACAACCTTGTATTACTGAGATTCGACCTCAGTGAGAAGCGTCTCGATCCGGGCCCGGGCGGCCTTCGGGCGGAGCGGTTCGCAGCCGGCCTCGACGCAGCGGCGGATCACCTTCGGGTCGTCGCGGAGCAGGAGCAGGCCGCGGCGGAGCAGGGTGAGCGGGGGTTTGCGGTGTTCGCGGAGATCACGCTGGAACCGGCGCGCGAACGTGACGATCCGGTGGTGGTACACGCAGATCGCGGCCGCGAGGAGGTCCCGGTCGCGGAGCGCGCCGGTGATCTGGTCGGCGAAGATGCCTTCAGCAACGATCAGCGGAGAACCGCCGGTGGTGACGGGGCGATGACCGACCGTGCCGTCGGCGGCGATGTCGTAGATCGGCAGGTCGGCGGCGCCGCTCGTACACAACTGCTCCAGCGCGGCGACGGCGCGGTCGCCGTCCCAGGAGCGTGGGTCGTCCCAATCGACGATGCCGAGCGGTGAGCGCGGCATCGCGGCGTCGTCGCCGTCGCGGTAGAAGTCGTCCAGCCGGACCACGGGCAGTCCGGCGTGCTCGGCGAGCCGGGACTTCCCGGCCCCCGACGGACCCGCCAGCAACACCACCCGTGAACGCATCCGGCCATTCTCCGCCACGCTCGTCGTAACGCCCAATCCCGAGCGGCGATAACCAGGTGTGCCGAAACTGAAGCTGGGAGCCGCGGTCTACGCGCTCGTCGCGGTGGGCTGGCTGGTGTCCGCCGCGCTGATCCTCCGTGGGTACGGCGACTACGCCGGCGCCGACCGCTGGTTCCTGATCGCTACCGCGACGGCGGTCGCGCTCACCGGCGTGCTGTACGTGATCGGTGCGGTGACGCGGCGCGGGCTGATCGCCACGGAGGGGCTATGGATCTGCCGCCGCGGCTGGGCTTTCGTGCTCGGCCTGGTGGCTGTGGAGATTGTGCTGGCATTCATCTACGACCAGACCGGCGGCCCGTTCGCCGGGGGCTCCTCGCCGTTGATCGCGCCGAGTGCCGTCGCCATCTTCATCCCGCGCGGCATTCAGAAGCTGCAGGAGAAGTACTACGAGGGCATCGCCGAAGGGGAGCAGGAGCTCAGCGCACGAGAATCTGGTGGAGGGTCCGCGCCGACTGGGTGAACCAGGTGTTGGTCCGGTCGGTGAGTTCGGATTCGCCGGTCGTCCACCGTTGGTGGAACCACGGATGCCCGGTTTCGGCCCCGCGGCGTACGTAGTCCATGCACCACACGTGATTCTCCGCCGCCGCCTGCACCAACCGCGCGCGATCCGGCTCCGACAGTCCATAACTGTCCGCGAAACGCCGCAACCGCTCCGGCGAGCGTCCCCGGCGTACGTCGTGAATGTCCGCGTCCGGCCGCAGCGGCGCCCACAGCCGCACCGCGGTCGCCACGTCCCACAGCGCCGAGCCCGGTCCGGCGAGATCGAAATCGATCAACGCCACCGCGACCCCGTCCCGGAACACCACGTTGTCCAGGTTCGGATCGTTGTGACCGATCAGCCCGTCCACGTACGCGTCCGGCACCGGCTCGGCCCACTCGAGCCCAACCGGCCGGAAGTCCGCCACCGCCTGGTGATAGTCCCGCAGCAGCACGGCCACGCTGTCAAGCGCCGCATCCGTCATCGACCAGGCCGGGTACGGCGCCTGCACCGTCTCCCCAGGCAGGTACGACAGCACTTCCCGCCCGTGCTCGTCGACGCCCAGCAACCGCGGCGCACCCTCGAAGCCGACCCGCTCCAAGTACTCCAGCAGCGCATGCGTCGCCCCGCTGCTGGCACGCAGCGGCCGCCGGACGGTGTCTCCGATCCGCACAACGAACCCGCGGTTCGCGGTCCCACCCAGCAGCACCGTCTCAGCGTCCGAGAGCATCGCCGATCAGTCTGTCTCGTTCAGCAGCGCCTTCGCCAGGGGTGCGTGGGTAACGATCCCGTTCACCAGTCCGCTGCGTACGGCGGCCCGCACCGCGCCGACCTTCGCCAGACCGTACGGAATCGCGATCACCTCGTCGATCTTGGCCATCTGCTCGGCATTGATCGCGATCACCCGATCTGTCACCCGGCTGTGTACGGGTACACCGTCGGCGTCGACGAACACGCCCGAGATGTCCGCGACGACCCCGCCCTTTTCGAGCTGTGCACAGGCCTTCGGGTCCATCGCGTCGTACAGCGTGGACTGGCCGGCCGACCAGGAGCCGAGGCCGACGACCGCCTTCGACACCGAGTCGAAGTGGCTGATCGCCTCGGCCACCTCGGGCTGCTGCCGCAACGCCCGCGCGGTCGCCGCGTCCGGAACCACGAGCGGCGCGTAGAACAGGTACGCCGGGCCGCCGGAGAGTCGCGCGGTGTGCCGGACCAGCTCGACCGAGTTCGCCTCGACGTCGGGCCGGGTGAGCGCTCCGGTGAGCTGGACGACGGGTACGGGTGCGAGTGCGGTCAGCTGCTCGGTCATCGCGGTCACCGCCCGCGCCCAGGCCAGCCCGAGTACGTCCTCGGCGGTGACGATCTCCGAGAGCAGGTCCGCGGCGGCCTTGCCGAGCTGGGTCCGGAGCGCCGGGTCGTCGACCTCGGGAGTGTCGACGACGATCGCGCGGCGCAGGCCGAACGCCTCCTGCAGGCGGGCGGACAGGTCCAGGTCGATGGCGCCCGGATGGCTGATCTCGATCCGTACCAAACCGCTGCTGCGAGCCTGGTCGAGCAGTCGCGCGACCTTGAACCGGCTGAGCCGGAACTCGTCGGCGATCTCCACCTTCGACCGCCCGTCGACGTAGTACCGCCGCGCGATCGACGCGGTCAGCACCAGCTGAGCCGGCCCGACGGCACCCGGACTAGATTCCATTGCAGCCTCCCCGCTCATATGAGCACCACCGAACCCAAGTGTTGCACAACCCCTTGACAGGTCAAGTGCCTTCCCGGTTAGCTCGTAACCTGAGCAGGCTGTTGCTCGTTTGAGCGGATTGGAGCGGCTCGTGCCCCGAGGCAGGTTGAGGACACGGCTGGTGGCGGTCGGGACCGTGCTCGCGCTGAGCGCGGTCAGCGGCTGTGCCGGTTGGGGTGGCGGCGGTGGTGGCGGCGGTGCCGACAGCATCAACGTGCTGATGGTGAACAACCCGCAGATGGTCGACCTGCAAAAGCTGACCGCCGAGAACTTCACCAAGCAGACCGGCATCAAGGTCAACTTCACCGTGCTGCCGGAGAACGACGTCCGGGACAAGATCAGCCAGGAGTTCTCCAGCCAGGCCGGTCAGTACGACGTGGCGTCGCTGAGCAACTTCGAGATCCCGATCTACGCGAAGAGCAAGTGGATCGCGCCGCTGTCCGACTACATCGGCAAGGACGCCGCGTTCGACCAGGCCGACGTACTGAAGCCGATGACCCAGTCGATGACCGGCGCGGACGGCAAGATCTACGGCGAACCGTTCTACGGCGAGTCGTCGTTCCTGATGTACCGCAAGGACGTCCTGGCCGCCAAGGGCGTGACGATGCCGGCCAAGCCGACCTGGCCGGAGGTCGCGGACATCGCGGCCAAGGTCGACAACGCCCAGCCCGGGATGCGCGGCATCTGCCTGCGCGGCCAGCCCGGCTGGGGTCAGCTGTTCGCCCCGCTCACCACGGTCGTGAACACCTTCGGTGGCACCTGGTTCAGCAAGGACTGGCAGGCGCAGGTGGACTCGCCGGCGTTCACCGAGGCGACCAAGTTCTACGTCGACCTGGTCCGGGCGCACGGCGAGGCGGGCGCGCCGCAGGCCGGCTTCACCGAATGCCTGAACAACACCATCCAGAGCAACGTCGCGATGTGGTACGACGCCACCTCCGCTGCCGGTTCGCTCGAAGCCCCGAACTCCCCGGTGAAGGGCAAGATGGGCTACGCGCCGGCGCCCGTGGTGAAGACGGACAGCTCCGGCTGGCTGTACGCGTGGGCGTGGGGAATCCAGGAAGCCTCGAAGAAGAAGGACAACGCCTGGAAGTTCATCTCCTGGGCCTCGGGCAAGGGCTACGAGAACCTGGTCGGCGAGAAACTCGGCTGGTCCCGGGTACCGGCCGGCAAGCGGACGTCGACGTACGCGAACCCGGACTACCTCAAGGAGGCGTCCGCGTTCGCCGAACCGACGAAGAGCGCGATCGAGCACGCCGACCCGAACAACCCGGGTACGCAACCACGTCCGGCGCCGGGGATCCAGTTCATCGACATCCCGGAGTTCCCGGACCTCGGTACGCAGGTCAGCCAGGACGTCAGTTCGGCGATCGCCGGGCGGATGAGCGTCGACAAGGCCTTGAAACGCGGGCAGGTGCTCGCTGACGACGTCGCCGAGCGGTACCGCTCGCGCGCTGCGAAGTAAGGGGTGCCGGACATGTCAGTCGACGCGAAACCCGAGGCCAAGCACCGGCCCGCGGCACCACCCGGTTCGGAAGGCACGGCGCTGCGCAAGGCCGGCGACTGGGCCCGGCGGGCGCCGTTGCTGCCGGCGCTGGTGTTCATGATCATCGTCACCCAGCTGCCGTTCGTGGTCACGATCATCACGTCGTTCATGGACTGGAACGCGTACTACCCGGACGAGCGCGGTTTCGCCGGGTTCGCGAACTTCCGCCGGGTGCTGACCGACGCGAACACCCGGAACGCGATCTGGGTGACGATCCTGCTGACCGCGGGCGTGGTCCTGCTCAGCCTGGTACTCGGGTTGCTGATCGCGCTGTTGCTGGACCGGAAGTTCCGTGGACGTGGTGTCGTCCGGACGATGATGATCACGCCGTTCCTGGTCGTACCGGTCGCGGCCGCGCTGCTCTGGAAGCACGCGCTCTACAACCCGACGTACGGTCTGTTCAACGGCGTACTGAAGTGGATCTTCGGCGAGAACGCACCACAGCCGGACTGGATCAGCAACCAGCCGTTGTGGTCGATCATCTTCGCGCTGGTCTGGCAATGGACGCCGTTCATGATGCTGATCCTGCTGGCCGGGTTGCAGAGCCGCCCGCTGGACGTGATCGAGGCGGCCGGGATCGACGGCGCGAACCAGTGGGGCATCTTCCGGTACATGACGTTGCCACACCTGCGTCAGTACCTGGAACTGTCCGCGCTGCTCGGGTCGATCTACGTGGTACAGAACTTCGACGCGGTGTTCACGATCACCTCCGGCGGACTCGGGACGGCCAACCTGCCGTACACGATCTATCAGACCTTCTACACCGCGCACGACTACGGCCGGGCGTCGGCCGCGGGCGTGATCGTGGTGATCGGAACCATCGCGATCGCGACCTTCGCGCTCCGGTCGGTGTCCACGCTGTTCCGAGAGGAGACCGGTCGATGAGCGGCCAAGTCACGATCGTGACCGGGAAGAAGAAGCGTGGCGGCGGGTTCGTGCTCAGCGGGGTGGCGTGGGTCGTCGGCATCCTGTTCGTGCTGCCGGTGCTGTGGATGCTGCTGACCTCGTTCCACTCCGAGGAGGACGCGGCGAAGAACCCGCCGGACGTCGCCGCGCCGCTGACGCTGGCCGGCTACAAGTCGTTCTTCGACACCGGTCCGTGGCCCTCGATCGCGAACTCGCTGACCGCGAGCATCCTGTCCACGGTGCTGGTCATCCTGCTCGCGTTCCCGGCCGCGTACGCGCTGTCGATCCGGCCGGTGCGCAAATGGACCGACGTGCTGTTCTTCTTCCTGTCCACGAAGATGCTTCCGGTGGTGGCCGGGCTGCTGCCGATCTACCTGTTCGCGCAGAAGACCGGATTCCTGGACAACATCTGGCTGCTGATCATCCTGTACACGTCGATGAACCTGCCGATCGCGGTCTGGATGCTGCGCAGTTTCCTGTCCGAGGTACCGGTCGAGATCCTCGAAGCCGCATCCGTCGACGGCGCGTCACTGACCCGTACGCTCCGCTCCGTGGTCGCGCCGGTGGTGACGCCGGGGATCGCGTCGGCCGCGCTGATCTGCTTCATCTTCAGCTGGAACGAGTTGCTCTTCGCCCGGGTGCTGACCGGTACGGTGGCGCAGACGGCGCCGGTGTTCTTGACCGGTTTCGTGACCAGCCAAGGTTTGTTCCTCGCCAAGGTCTGTGCCGCGTCGATCGTGGTGTCGTTGCCGGTGCTGATCGCCGGGTTCGCTGCCCAGGACAAACTCGTCCAGGGCCTGTCGCTGGGGGCGGTCAAGTGAAGAAGTTGTCAGCCGAGGTTCTCGATGCCTTGGGCAACGACGTCGAGGTGCCGGCGTACGACCGGGCGACCGTGACGCCGGGGATCGTGCATTTCGGCGTCGGCGGGTTCCATCGGGCCCATCAGGCGATGTACCTGGACCGGCTGATGTCGGACGGGAAGGCACTCGACTGGGGCATCGTCGGCGTCGGCGTACTCCCGCAGGACCGCCGGATGTACGACGTGCTGTCGGCGCAGGACCACCTGTACACGCTGGTGATCAAGCACCCGGACGGGACACTCGAACCGCGCGTGATCGGGTCGATCGTCGACTACCTGTTCGCGCCCGACGACCGCGAGGCGGTGCTGACGCGGATGGTCGACCCGGCGACCCGGATCGTGTCGCTGACCATCACCGAGGGTGGTTACCACGTGAACCAGGTGACCGGGGAGCTGGACGCCTCGGACCCGGCGCTGGCCGCCGATCTGGAGCCGGGCGCGACGCCGGGGAGCGCGTTCGGGTTCGTCGTCGAGGCGCTGCGCCGGCGGCGGGAAGCGGGCGTACCGCCGTTCACGGTGATGTCCTGTGACAACATCCCGGGCAACGGGCACGTCGCGCGGAAGATGCTGGTGGCGTTCGCCCGGTTGAAGGACCCGGCGCTGGCCGACTGGATCGCGGCGGAGGTCCGCTTCCCGAACTGCATGGTCGACCGGATCACTCCGGTCACCACCGACGCGGATCGGGCGGCGCTGGCGGAGCGGTTCGGCGTCGAGGACGGTTGGCCGGTGGTGTGTGAGCCGTTCACGCAGTGGGTGCTGGAGGATGATTTCGGGGGCGTACGGCCGCCGTACGAGGATGTCGGCGTTCAGATCGTCGAGGATGTCGAGCCGTACGAACTGATGAAGCTGCGGTTGCTGAACGCTTCGCATCAGGCGCTGGCGTACCTCGGGTACCTGGCTGGTTACCGGTACGCGCATGAGGTGTGTCAGGACGAGTTGTTCGTGGAGTTCTTGCTGGGCTACATGGACAACGAAGGGACCCCGACGCTGCCGGCGGTGCCTGGGGTGGATCTCGATCGGTACAAACATCAGCTGATCGAACGGTTTGCGAACCCGGAGGTGCGGGACACGCTGGCGCGGTTGTGCGCGGAGAGTTCGGACCGGATCCCGAAGTGGTTGCTGCCGGTGGTGCGTGAGCAGCTGGCGGCCGGGCGGGAGATCACGCGGTCAGTGCTCGTAGTCGCGTCCTGGGCACGGTACGCGGAGGCCGTCGACGAGCAGGGTGAGCCGATCGAGGTTGTCGATCGACTGCGCGACAAACTGGTCGAACGCGCGCGGCACAACCGGGAGGACCCGTTGGAGTTCATCTCGGATCCGGATCTGTTCGGCGACTTGGCCGCGGACGAGCGGTTCGCCGCGCCGTACACGGCCGCCCTGAAGTCGCTCCACGAGATCGGCGCCCGCGCCACACTCGAAGCCCCTTCCGCCGAGTCCATTTAGTCTGGGAGCTATGACTGAGCTGAGGCTGGTTGCCGGGGTGGACTGCTCGACCCAGGCGACCAAGGTTCTGGTGTGCGACGCCGAGACTGGGGCGGTCGTTCGCGAAGGGCGGGCGCCGCATCCGGATGCCACCCAGGTGGACCCGGCCGAGTGGTGGAAGGCGTGGGAGGCCGCGTCCAACGGTCTGCTGGACGGCGTGCGGGCGATCGCGGTCGGTGGGCAGCAACACGGCATGGTCCTGCTGGACGAGTCCGGCGAGGTCGTCCACCCGGCGGTGCTGTGGAACGACACCAGTTCGGCGGATGCCACCACCGAACTGATCGCGGAGCTAGGCGGCCCAGCGGCGTGGGCCGAAGCAATCGGCTCGGTCCCCGTCCCGTCCTTCACCGTCACCAAACTCCGTTGGGTACGCGACAAGGAAGCGGCTTCGCGGGCGGCGGCGGTTGTGCTTCCGCATGACTGGATGACGCATCGGCTGGCTGTGGATCGGTCCGGGATTGACGGGATCACCACCGACCGGGGCGACGCGTCGGGTACTGGGTGGTGGTCGCCGACGACCAACGACTACCGGACTGATCTGGTGGAGCTTGCGTTCGGGCGGGAGCTTGTTCTGCCGCGTGTTGCCGGACCAGGTGAAGTGGTGGGGGAGACGGCGTTCGGCGCGGTGATCGCGGCTGGTACGGGCGACAACGCGGCCGCCGCGCTCGGGCTCGACCTGCAACCCGGCGACGTCGCGGTCTCGCTCGGCACCAGCGGCACCGCGTTCGCCCGCTCCGCGCACCCGACGAAGGACGCCTCCGGCCTGGTCGCCGCCTTCGCCGACGCGACCGGCGAGTACCTGCCGCTCGTCTGCACCCTGAACGCCGCCCGCGTGATGTCCGCGACCGCACAACTCCTCGGCCTTGACCTGTCCGCCTTCGACGAGGCAGCCATCACCTCAGCCGGCAGCGACGGCCTGGTCCTGCTCCCGTTCCTGGACGGTGAACGTACGCCCGACCTCCCGCACTCCACCGGCCTGGTCTACGGCCTCACCCGCGCCACCATGCAGCCCGCCACGATGGCCCGCGCGGCCGTCGAAGGCCTGCTCTGCGGCCTGGCCGACGCTGTTGATGCCCTCCGCGACCAGGGCGTCCCCGTACACCGCGTCCTGCTCCTCGGCGGCGGCGCCCGCTCCCGCGCCGTCCAAGCCCTCGCCCCGGCCCTGCTCGGCGCGGAGATCGTCCTCCCTGAACCAGCCGAGTACGTAGCCCTGGGCGCCGCCCGCCAAGCCGCCTGGGCGCTGTCCGGCGCCGCCACCCCACCTACCTGGCACGTCCCCCTCGGCAAACCCGAGCCCGCGATCACCGTCGACGCCCCCGCCATCCGCGCCAACTACCACCAGGTCCTCACCAACACCCGCCCACTCCTCTCCACCCCCTACAACCAGTAATCACGAGGAAGCGGCGAGTAGCGTCTCGGCAGCTGGCGTACGGGCGTACAGCACCACCCGCCCAACGCGGTGGGAGACAACCAACCCGGCGTCACGAAGAGCCGTGAGGTGCTGTGACACACCACCCGGAGTGAGCCCGGTGCGCCGCGCCAACTCGGTGGTCGACAGCGGACCGTCGAGCTGATTGAGCAGTTCGGCGCGTGACCTGCCCAGCACACCGGCCAACCCCGCCGGGGTCGCGCGCCTCGACTCGTCCCACAGCCCCGCGACACCACGCGCCGGGTACGTGAGTGTCGGCTGCCAGGGCGGGATCGTGGTCGAGTACACCGTCGGCCAGAGGAACGCCGACGGAATCAGCAGCAGCCCTTCACCGGCCAGCCTCCGCTCACCCTGGAACCGCCGATGCCGGATCGTCAGCGTCCCGTCGCGCCACCGCACGCCGTCGGCCAGGTCCTCGAACAACCCGGCCGGCCCGGCCTGCCCCAACCGCCGGCCGCGGTACAGCAGATCGCCGTCGAGCAGCGCGCGGATCCGTCCCCAGTACGGCGCGATCGCGAGCTCCCAGTACACCTCGACCTGGTCCGCGAGCCGTGCGATGCCCGCGCTCGGGTCGGCGTACAGCTCGACGACCGCCGTGGACGGCAGCTCGCCCGGCCGCGGCCGCCGTAACCGGCGTGGCACCCGCACCTCGGCCAGCGATCCGAGCGGCGTACGGCGCGCGTACGCGAGAACGTCCAGGTCGGCGCGGACCTGCTCGGGCGGTACCCGGCGGAGTGCGCCGAGGTCGGACTCGAGGTCCGGCAGCGGACTGTTCGGCGGCGGGGTGAGGAAGTCGGCCAGGTACCAGGCGGTGGGATCGACCAGATCGAAGAGCAGCCCCAGCTCCGCGCCGGCGAGCCGCGCCCACGCCGCCGACACCCAGCGGCGATGGAACGGGTGCGGCCGCGCCGCCTTCAGCAGCCGGATGCTCGCCACGGCCTCCCAGAGCGGCGACATCGCGAGTCGCGTCCGGGCCAGGTCCGGCACGGTGAAGGTGATCGTCAGCATTCAGCTCAGCCTAAATCATTTCCGGGACGCCGTCCGTCGGCCGGACTCTGTCCGGTATGAACAACCTGCGTTTGAAGATCGGCGAACTCGACCTCCACCGACTGGGCTTCGGCGCGATGCGCCTGACCGGGTACCGTCCGGCCGCCGACCGTACCGAAGCGATCCGGGTCGCCCGTCGCGCGGTCGAGCTGGGGGTCGACTTCATCGACACCGCGGACGCGTACGGCGTCGGCGCCAACGAGGAACTACTCGCCGAAGCCCTGCATCCGTACGACCACGTGCTGATCGCCACGAAGGTCGGGCACACCCGCCCGTCACCACGTGAGTGGGTACCGTGCGGACGGCCCGAGTACCTGCGTCAGGCCACCGAGCTGTCGTTGCGCCGGCTGCGGGTCGAGCGGATCGACCTCCTGCAACTGCATCGCGTCGATCCCGCCGTACCGTTCGCCGATCAGCTCGGCGCCCTGGCCGGACTGGTTGCCGAGGGCAAGGTGCGGCACATCGGGCTGTCGGAGGTGTCGGTGCAACAGGTGGAAGCGGCTCGCCAGTACGTGGATGTGGTGAGCGTGCAGAACCGCTACAACCTCACCGACCGGCAGCACGAAGCGGTCGTGGACTACTGCACCGCCGAAGGGATCGCGTTCATCCCGTGGGTGCCGATCGCGCACGGCGAACATGCCGCGTCCCAACTGCTCGGGATGATCGCCACCGAACTCGGAGCGACCGCCGCCCAGCTGTCGCTGTCCTGGCTCCTGCACCGCTCACCGGTCGTGCTCCCGATCCCAGGCACCAGCTCACTGGACCATCTGGCGGAGAACGTCGCCGCCACCGGTCTGAACCTGACCACCGACCACCTGAACCGTCTGGGCGCCCTCAGCCCGGTGAGCTGACGGTTCGGGTTGGGACCGCCTACAGTTGCTGGATGGTGCCTTTCGGTGGGTTGATCGCGCTGATCGGGTTGCTGACGCTGGTGTTCCGCGACGGTGACGTGCTTGGCGTGCCCGCGGTTGGACTTGGGGCCGGCCTGCTGGTGATCGGGGTCGGGGTCGGCGCGCTCGGGGTCGTACGCCGGCGGGTGGTGCGGCGGCGGAAGATCGCGCGCGGCGAGCCGGTACCGGTCGGGAATGTGATCGAGCGGGCGCAGGCACTGCCGAGACTGCTCCGCGACGTCCGCCGCGGCACGTACGCGGACCTGCCGAAGAGCCGCACGTTCCTGTGGCTGCTCGCGCTGGTGTACCTGGTCTCGCCGATCGACATCATCCCCGACCTGCTCCCGATCATTGGCGTCACCGACGACGCCGGCGTAGGCGTGTGGCTCCTCACCAGCGTCTCCACCGCGGCAGGCCTCTACCTCCGCAAAGAACGTGAGCAACAGCAGCTCAAGTAGTCCGCTGTAACCAGCTGGCTATGTCGGCGGCTGCCTCTTCCGGATGTTCGTACGCGAACAACTGGAGCGGATCGGTCGGCGGTTCACCCGTGGTCAGGCGGTTGGCGGCGGCAACCAGCGCCTTGGCGGCGGCTAGTACCCGGGCGGCTTGCTCGGTTGCTTCCCCCGGGTCGCGTACGAACGCGGCCGCCAGATCGGCCACCTCGCAGGCCTGATACGCCATCGCCAGCTCGGCGCGGTTCATCCGAACGCCCGGACGAAGAACACCATGGTCATCAGCACCGCGGTCGTCAGGACGAGCGTACGAAGGACCCGCGCCGGCATCCGCCGGACCAGCTGTGCACCCGCGTACCCGCCAACCATCGCCCCACCAAGCATCGCCACCAACGCGACCGGCCGCGACAACACGTCAGCGGCGAACACGAACACCACGCCGGCCGTCAAGTACACGGCCGCGACCTGAATCACCCGCAGCGGGTTCCCCCGCGCCGGGTCCAGCGAGGTCGTCGCGGTCCAGAACGCCAGCATCATCAGCCCGACCGCGCCGCCGAAATACCCACCGTAGATCGCCAGCACGAACTGCCCGGCCAAGATCACCGCCGGCCCCGGCCGGCCCAGCCGAAGTGCCGCGCTCACCCGCTTTCCGAACGCCAGCACGACGGTCGCGAACGCCAGCAGCCAAGGAACCGCCACGTCAAAAGATGCCGACGGCAACCACAGCAGCAACCCGGCACCGAGCGCCCCACCCAGCACGCTCGCCAGCGTCAACCGGGTCCGCGACGGCTGCCCGATCCCTTCGATCTCGCGGCGGTAGACCCACGCGCTGGTCGCGTTCCCCGGCAGCATCGCGACCGTCGTGGTCGCGTTCGCGGTCACCGGCGGCATCCCGGTCGCGACCAGCGCGGCCAGCGCCACGAAACTCCCGCCACCGCCGACGGCGTTCAGCGCGCCGGCCACGACACCGGCCAGGAGGATCAGCAGCACTCTTCGAGGATCAGGGTTCGGCCGGGCAGTCACAATGCGCGATCCCCGTAGCCAGCCTAAGGCTGAGGCGTAGGCTGGGTTCATGCGCTACGACCTGGATGACCTCCGCCTGTTCACGAACGTCGCGGCAGAAGGCTCGATCACCGGCGGCGCGCGCATGATGCACCTCAGTCTGCCTTCGGCCAGCGCGCGGGTCAGGGCGCTCGAAGCGCAGGCCGGCGTACCCCTGCTGGTGCGCGAGCGCCGGGGCGTACGGCTCACTCCGGCCGGTGCCACGCTCGCCCGGCACGCCCGTGACGTACTCGCCCAAACGATCCGCCTGGACAGCGCGGTCGCCTCGTACGCGGTCGCCCGTACCGCCCCGATCCGGCTGGTCGCCGGTGGGTCCGCGATGCACCAGCTCGTCCCGCTCGCCCTCGCGACGTTCCTCCGCGACCACCCCGAGTACGACGTGAACGTGGCCGAGCGGCGGACGGTCCGCAGCGTCCGGCTGCTGGCTGCCGGTGAGGCCGATCTCGGCGTGATCCTCGACGACGAACCCACCCAGCTCCGGACCGAACCGCTCGCCGACGACTCCCTGGTCGTGATCGGCCAGGCGGGCGGCATCCTCTCCGGGCGCGCCTCGATCGCGTACGCGGAGGTCGCGGAGCACCCGCTGGTAGGACTGGACCGGCACTCACCGCTCAGTCAATGGATGGACGAACGCCTAGGTCGGCACGCGCCGGCGCCCCGCTACCGCACGCTGGTCCCGACGCTGCACGCCCTGATCACGCTCGCGACCGCGGGCGCCGGGCTGGCCGTCGTACCCCGCCGGGCCGTGTACTCCAACGCCGACGTGGACATCTGCCCGCTCCAGGACGCCTGGTCCACACGCGAGCACCTACTCTGCTATGCCACCGATGCGCCGGAGTCCGTGCACCTGCTGGCCGAGCACTTGCATCTGGCGGCTAGCGTGCCTACATGAGCGTGGACATTCCCTTGCAGGCGTTCGGCGCGCTGCTGCACAGTGCGAACATCCCGACCGTTTGCCGGGCGCTGAACATGTACCAGGTCGCGGCCGCGTACACCCAGCTGAGCGGCGGCAACCCGCTCGAACCGATGGCCGACGACGTACGGCAGGTGGCTCGCGAGATCATCTCCCGGCCGCCGGTCGAGGCGAGTGACGACATCCAGGCCGGCTTCGACCACCTGAGCGCGTTGAACGTCCTCACCACGCTCGCCGAGCCCGCCGACGCCGACCTGATCGCCGCGGTGCTGGACAGTACCCAGGACGAGCAGATCCGGGCCGTCGCGTCGTTGGCAGCGAACACGGCGCTGGCAGCAGACACCGCGCGTCGCAAGGTGACCGGCGGCGAGGGATAGCGTTCACCCATGCGTGCGTTGACAGTGGAAGAGGCCCGGCAGCGGGCGGCAGACCTGAGCCTGCGGTCGTACGAGGTTTCGTTCGACCTGACCGGCGAGGGCGACACGTTCGTGACGAGCAGCCGGATTCGCTTCGATGCGACGAGTACGAGCACCTGGGTGGACGTGAAGCCCGAGCGGCTCATCGCCGTCTTCCTGAACGGGCAGTCGCTCGACCCGGCCGCGCTCGACGGCGGCCGGTTCCCGCTGACCGGTTTGCAGGCGGAGAACGACCTGGTCGTCACGGCCGAGCTGAAGTACTCCGCGGACGGTGAGGGTCTGGTGCGATCCGTCGACGTCGCGGACGGCCGGGTCTACACGTACGGCATGTCGTCGCTGGAGTCCGCGCCGCGATACTTCCCGTGCTTCGACCAGCCCGACCTCAAGGCGCCGTACACGGTCGCGGTGAAGTGTCCCGAGGACTGGATCGTCCTGGGCAACGGTGCCGCCACCCGGACCGCGCCGGGGGAGTGGACGCTCGCCGAGACCAAGCCGCTGTCGACGTACTTCGTCACGCTGGTCGCTGGGCCGTACCACCAGCTCCGGGACGAGCATGACGGCATTCCGCTCGGCCTCGCCTGCCGGCAGTCGCTGAAGGAGTACCTGGACCGCGACGCCGAGGATCTGTTCCGCACCACCGGAGAAGCGTTCGACGCGTACCACCAGCTGTTCCGCGCGCGGTACCCGTTCGGCGAGTACTGGCAGGTGTTCGTACCGGACTTCAACCTCGGCGCGATGGAGAACCCGGGCTGCGTGACCTTCACCGACGGCCTGCTGTACCGCGGGCAGGCGACCGAAGCGGAGCGCAGTACCCGCGCGCGGATCGTCGTGCACGAGATGGCGCACATGTGGTTCGGTGACCTGGTCACGATGAAGTGGTGGAACGACATGTGGCTGAACGAGTCGTTCGCCGAGTACATGGCGCACCGCGTGACCGAGGACGCGACCAGCTACGGCGGCAACTGGACCGACTTCGCGTTCGTGCGGAAGTGGTGGGGGTTGCAGACCGATCAGAGCAGTTCGACGCACCCGGTGGCACCGGACAGCCTGAAGGACGCTCGCCAGTCGCTCGACGACTTCGACGGCATCTCGTACGCGAAGGGCGCGGCGGTGCTGAAGCAGCTGGCGAAGTACCTGGGTGATGACGTGTACCTGAAGGGCGTGAACGCGCATCTGGAGGCGCACGAGTACGGCAACGCCGACCTGCACGAGTTCGTCGCGAAGCTCACCGAGGCCGGCGCGCAAGGGCTTGACGGTTGGGTGGACCAATGGTTGCGGACCGCGGGCGTGGACACGATCACGGTCGAGCGTACGGACTCCGGCGCCGTCCTGCACCGGAAGAGCCCGGACTCGTCGCGCCGGTTGCACAAGCTGAGCGTCGGCGGGTACGCCGCGGACGGATCGGCCACGTTGGCCGACGTCGTACTGGACTCTGATTCAGTGGAAGTTGCGCTGGGCAAGGATGTCGCGGTTGTCGTGCCGGATGCCGGTGACGACACCTGGGCGAAGATCCGCCTCGATCCGGCCAGTCTCGCCGTCCTGCCGCGGGTGCTGCCAACGATCGCGGACAGTACCACCCGCGCGGTGATCTGGAACTCGATCCGGGACGCGGTCGCCGACGCCGAGCTCGACCCGCGGCAGGCGCTCGACCTGTTCCGCGCCGCGCTGCCGGCCGAGGACAGCGACATCGCGGTCGGCTCGTTGATCGGCTGGCTCGAGAACCGGGTGCTCGGCGGCTACCTGGAGTACGAAGCGGCCCGCGGCCCGATTGCCGATGCCCTGAGCAACAAACTGGCGACGACCGAGCCCGGCAGCAGCCTGCAGCTGATCACGGCCCGCGGCGTCGTCGCGACCACCGATGACGCGCGCCTGCTGCAGTCCTGGCTGGAGGGTTCGGCGGGCCCTGACGGTCTGGCGATCGATCAGGACCTGCGCTGGTCGATCACCCTGCGGCTGGTTCGGCTCGGCGCCTTCGGAGCGGCCGAGATCGACGCCGAGCTGGGCCGGGACAAGTCGACCGAGGGCGTGAACCACGCGGCCCGCTGCCGCGCCGCGCTGCCGGACGGCAAAGAGGCGGCCTGGACGCGGATCATGACCGACCCGTCGATGGGCGTGCAGGAACTGCTGGCCGCGGCCGATGGTTTCTGGCACCCGATGCAGTCCGGAGTCACGGCTCCGTACGTCGACCGCTACTTCACCGACATCCCGCGGACCGGCGAGATCCGGGCCGGGATGGTGGTCAGCCTGACCGTACGCCGGATCGCGCCCCGGTACGCGATCGATCCGGCGCTGATCGCCCCGGCCGAGGCGCTGATCGGGAACGCGGAGGTGGTCTCGGGCATCCGCCGGCAGACGGCGGACTTCCTCGACGACCTGCGCCGTACGCTCGCGGTCCGGCAGGCGTTCAGCGGACGGTGAGCCGCTCCGCGACGGCCTTCCGGGCCTGGTGGATGCGGGCCTTGACGGTGCCGAGTGGGACATCCAGCTCGTCGGCGATCTCGGCGTACGTGAGCGCGCCGAGATCACGCAGTACCAGCGGCTGAACCAGCTGTGGGTGACTGGACTCCAGCGCCTCAAGCGCCTCCAGCAGGTCCAGCCGGGAGCCCGCGATCACCGAGGTGGTCCGCGGGTCGACGGACTCGGGCAGCAGCTCGGCGGACTGTTCGACCGAGCGGCGCTTGAGCGAGCGGTACGTCTGCCGGGCCTGGTTGGTGGCGACGATCGTCACCCACCCGGCGAAACTGCCGGTGCCCTTGAACGTGTGCACCTTGTTCGCGACCTGGAGCAGGGTGTCCTGGACGGCCTCCTCGGCGTCCTCCCGGTACGGCAGGAACTTGGCCACCCGCCGCTGCACCTGCGGCCGGATCGCCCGCAGCAGCTCCGGCAGCACAGCCTGATCACCGGCCGCCGCGCGAGCAGCCAGGACCTCCAGCTCGTCGTTCATCGTCCCCCAGTGTTGGATGAGCTCGCTGTGACCGACAATAGCCGGGATGGATGTCATCGGGCGGTACCGGTTGCGGGACAAGATCGGCGCCGGTGCGTTCGCGACGGTGTGGCGGGGATACGACGACGACCTGGACGTCGACGTCGCCGTCAAGATCCTCGCGGACAACTGGGCGTCCCGCGCCGACGTGCGCGAACGCTTCCTGTCCGAGGCGCGGCTGATGCGCCGGATCGCCAGCGACCGGGTGGTCCGGGTCTTCGACCTGGGCAAACTCGACGACGGCCGGCCGTACTTCGTGATGGACTACGTCGGCGGCGGTACCTTGGCCGAGGTCCTTCGGCAGGGTCGCCTGGACGCCGTGGACGCGCTCTGGTGGGGCGCCGACCTGGCCCGGGCGGTCGCGGCGCTGCACGGCGAGGGTGTCGTACACCGCGATGTCACCCCGGCGAACCTGCTGCTCCGCGCGGGCGCCGAAGCCGGCGGCGGTACGCACCGGATCGTGCTTGCGGACCTCGGCCTGGCGAAACGGGCCGCCGAGGCGTCCGGGCTGACCCAGGCGGTCGGCACGCCGTCGTACATGGCGCCGGAGCAGGGTCGCGGCGACGGTGGATTCGACGAGCGGGCGGACATCTACGCGGTCGGCGCGGTGACGTACGCGCTGCTCACCGGCCATCCGCCGTACACCGCGGGCTCGATCGGCGACGTACTCAACCGCGACCCCGATCTCCCGCCGCCGAGCCTGCGCTCCGTACTGCACGACTCGGTCGGCCAGCTCGATGACGTCTTCGGGCGAGCACTCGCGTACCGGGTCGCCGACCGCTGGGAGCGCGCCGACACCCTGGCCGACCGGCTGGAGGCGGAGGCGTACCGGCTGGAGCAGGAGGCGCCGCTGCGGGCCGGGGAGCGCACCGCGATCACGGACGACGACCTGGACACGACGGTCGCGACCGATCCACCGGTACGGCGCCGGCGGCGGATGCGCGCATGGTACTTGCTCGCGCTGCCCGTGGTGTTCGTAGCGGCGGGCGTGGGCGGCTGGTTCCTCTTCACAAGGTGACTGCATAGAGTAGTTTCATGGCTACTTACCGCAGTCTTGTGGTGCTCGCCGTTCTTCCGCTTCTCATCGTCCAACTCCCGCCGGCGCAGGCCGCCTCGGCGGCGCAGCCGGTTGCCAGCTATGCGTGCCGGGCGAACACCAAGTTCGGTCAGCACACTCTGTCCCTGCGCCAGGGCGTCAACGCCAAGGCGCCGGCCACCGTACGCCCCAACACCCGCTTCACCATCGCCGTCGATCTCCAGCCGGGCGCATTGCCGAGCGAGGTCAAGGGCTTCAAGCTCAAGGAGGTCCGCGACCTGGCGCTGCGGGTGCCGGTCCCGGCGAACTCCGTCTACCTCAGCGCGAGCCTGTCCGGCGGCTCCGGGCTCAACTCCACGCCGAGCATCCAGCGCGACGGGAACGTCGTGGTCGTCAAAGTGGCCGGCCCGATTCCTGGCGGTGCCAACTACGAACTGCCGACACTGAGCGTGCGGCTCAGATCCGGCGGCCGTGGCACGGCCGTCGAGACCCGGCTCAAAGGCAGCAGCTACGACGACCCCGGCCTCACCTTGCAGGCCAAGATCAAATGGAAGTTCATCACCACCACCGCGCCGGTCGCCTGCTTCCCGAACCCCAACCCGGCCCTGACCAGGACAGTTGTCCGCTAGTACCCCGCCGCCCTGCACCCGCCCTGCACACCCGCCCTGCACCCGCCCTGCACCCGCCCTGCACCCGCCGCCGTGCGGCACGACTCCCCAAACCGGTTTGGGGAGTCGTGCCCTCCCGAATCGGGCAGTTGCGCTCCCCGGTCGTGCTCGAGAGGCTCCCCGAACTGGTTTGGGGAGCCTCTCGGAGGGCGCTGAGTTGGCTGCAGCGGTTCGCTGCTCAGACTCCGATCGGGTGCCACACGGTCTTCAGTTCGAGGTACTGCGTGAGGCGCGACAGTCCCTGGTCCGCGGTCCAGTCCTCGTCGGCCGGACGGCGTACCCGCTTGAGGTTGCCGGCGGCGGCGATCTCCAGGTCGCGGGCCTCGTCCTCGGACGCGACGCCGCACAGGTCGATCGCGTTCACGTCCTGGTGCGATGCCAGCCACGGCCCGATCTCGGACGCGGAGCCGGTGAGGATGTTGACCACACCACCCGGTACGTCGGAGGTCGCCATCACCTCGCCGAGCGTCACGGCCGGCAGCGGGCGCTCGTACGACGAGACCGCGACGACCGTGTTGCCGGAGACGATCGCGGGCGCGATCACGCTGGTCAGACCGAGCAGCGACGAGTCCTGCGGAGCAAGTACCGCGACCACGCCGGTTGCCTCGGGCAACGAGAAGTCGAAGTACGGGCCCGCGACCGGGTTCGACGACCCGACCACCTGGGCGAGCTTGTCGGCCCACCCCGCGTACCAGACCCAGCGGTCGATCGACGCGTCCACGACCGCGCGGGCCTTGCCGATCGAGATCCCTTCACCGGCGGCCACCTCGGTACTGAACTGCTGGTGCCGCCCCTCCATCACCTCGGCGATCCGGTACAGCACCTGGCCACGGTTGTACGCCGTCCGCGCGTGCCAGCCGCCGAACGCCATCCGGGCCGCGACCACCGCGTCCCGGGCGTCCTTGCGGGAGGCCTGGGACGCGTTCGCGAGAAACTTGCCCTTGGCATTGTTCACCACGTAGGACCGGCCGGATTCGCTGCGTGGGAAGGCGCCGCCGACGTACAGCTTGTAGGTCTTGCGCACTTCCAGCCTCGGCGTCTCGTTAGTGGGCAAGGTAGGCCTCCAAGCCGTGGCGGCCGCCCTCGCGGCCGTAGCCCGACTCCTTGTACCCGCCGAACGGCGAGGTCGGGTCGAAGCGGTTGAACGTGTTCGCCCAGACCACGCCGGCGCGTAGCTGGTTCGCCATCCAGAGAATCCGGGAACCCTTTTCGGTCCAGATCCCGGCCGACAGCCCGAACGGGGTGTTGTTCGCCTTCTCGACCGCCTCGGCCGGGGTCCGGAACGTCAGCACCGACAGCACCGGGCCGAAGATCTCCTCGCGGGCGATCCGGTGCGCCTGCGAGACGCCGGTGAACACGGTCGGCGGGAACCAGAAGCCGTTGGCCGGCAGCTCGCACTCCGGCGACCAGCGCTCGGCGCCCTCGTCCTCGCCGATCTGCGACAGCTCCCGGATCTTCGCCAGCTGGGCGGCCGAGTTGATCGCGCCGATGTCGGTGTTCTTGTCCAGCGGATCGCCGACCCGCAGGGTCTCCATCCGCCGCTTCAGCCGGCCGAGCACCTCGTCGTACACGCTCTCCTGGACCAGCAGCCGCGAACCCGCGCAGCAGACGTGGCCCTGGTTGAAGAAGATGCCGTTGACGATGCCCTCGATCGTCTGGTCGATCGGCGCGTCCTCGAAGACGATGTTCGCCGCCTTGCCGCCGAGCTCCAGCGTGACCGCCTTGCGGGTGCCGGCGACCGAGCGCGCGATCGCCCGGCCGACATCGGTCGAGCCGGTGAACGCGACCTTGTCCACGTCCGGGTGCTCGACCAGCGCCTGACCGGTGTGGCCCGCGCCGGTGACGATGTTGACCACACCCGGCGGCAGATCGGCCTGCCGGCAGATCTCCGCGAACGCCAGCGCGGTCAGCGGCGTGGTCTCGGCCGGCTTGAGCACGACCGTGTTGCCGGCCGCCAGCGCGGGCGCGATCTTCCAGGCCAGCATCAGCATCGGGAAGTTCCACGGGATCACCTGGCCGGCCACGCCCCACGGCCGCGGGTCGTCACCGACGCCGGCGTACTCGAGCTTGTCCGCCCAGCCCGCGTAGTAGAAGAAGTGTGCCGCCACCAGCGGGATGTCGACGTCGCGGGACTCCCGGATCGGCTTGCCGTTGTCCAGCGACTCCAGCACGGCCAGCTCGCGGGCGCGTTCCTGGATCAGCCGCGCGATCCGGAACAGGTACTTGGCCCGGTCCTTCCCGCTCATTGGGCCCCACACCTTGTCGAACGCCTTCCGGGCGGCGCGTACTGCCTTGTCGACGTCGGCCGGACCGGCCTCGCTGACCTCGGCCAGCACCTCCTCGGAGGCGGGCGACACGGTCTTGAACGGCTTCCCGTCGGTAGCGTCGACGAACTGCCCGTTGATGAAGAGCCCGTACGACGACTTGATGTCGACGATCGCCCGCGACTCGGGCGCGGGGGCGTACTCGAATCTGCTCATGCCGTCAGTCCAGGGTGAAGTAGTCGGGGCCGGGGTAGTGCCCGGTGGCCAGCTTGGTGCGTTGCATCAGCAGGTCGTTCAGCAGGCTGGAGGCGCCGAAGCGGAACAGCTCCGGGTCCAGCCAGTCCGGTCCGGCCGTCTCGTTGACGGTGACCAGGTACTTGATCGCGTCCTTCGCGGTCCGGATACCGCCGGCCGGCTTGACGCCGATGTGCAGCCCGGTCGCCTCGTGATAGTCGCGGACCGCCTCCAGCATCACCAGCGTCACCGGCAGCGTGGCCGCGGGGGACACCTTGCCGGTGGAGGTCTTGATGAAGTCGGCGCCGGCCAGCATCGCCAGCCAGGACGCCCGGCGGACGTTGTCGTACGTGACCAGCTCGCCGGTTTCCAGGATCACCTTGAGATGCGCGTCACCGGCGGCCTCGCGGATCGCGGCGATCTCGTCGAACACCATCGCGTACCGCCCGGACAGGAAGGCCCCGCGGTCGATCACCATGTCGACCTCGTCGGCGCCGTCGGCGACCGCGTTCTTGGTGTCCTGGACCTTGATCGCCAGGCTGGAACGCCCGCTGGGGAAGGCGGTCGCGACACTCGCGACGTTGATCCCGGAGCCCTGCAGCTCGCGCTTCGCGGTCGCGACCAGGTCCGGGTAGACGCAGACCGCGGCCACCCGCGGCGCGGTCGTGTCGGCCGGGTCGGGCCGTTTCGCCTTCGCGCACAGGGCGCGCACCTTGCCAGGGGTGTCCTGGCCCTCCAGCGTGGTCAGATCGATCATCTGGATCGCCAGGTCCAGCGCGTACTGCTTGGCGCTGGTCTTGATCGAACGGGTGCTCAGAGTGGCGGCGCGGGCCTCGGCGCCGACCTGGTCGACGCCCGGCAGCCCGAGCAGGAACCGGCGCAGCCGGTCCTCGGACGAGGTCACGTCGGCCAGGCTGTCGACGCCGCTGTCGAGAGTGGTCACCACGGCAGTCTAGTGCCGACGCCGCAGGTGACGTTCCGGTCACCGCCGCTAGTGGTAGTACCGGTCGCCGGTTACGTTGTCGGGGTGAAGTCGAAGTCGCCCGAGAGCGAGCACTACATGTCGGCATCGAACCGGATCACCGGCAGCATCGTGCTGGTGATCGGGGCGCTCGGCCTGCTCGACGTGATCCTGGAGTGGCGGACCGCCAGTGGGCTACTGGTGGGCAGCATCATCGGGATCTTCATGGTGCTGGCGTATGTCGGCCTGATGCGCCCGTCGGTCACCCTCAGCCCGGAGAACCTGCTGCTGCGTAACCATCTCCGCGACCACGAGATCCCCTGGTCGGCGGTGTCGGGCGTGGACATCACCGACATCCTCCGGGTGCACGCCGGCGACACCAAGTTCCGCGCTCCCGGCGTCCAGCTGGTGATGCGGGACATGCGCAAACAGCGCGTCGGCGGCCGCAAGCTGGCGGCCGACAGCTCGATCTCCAAGGCCGATTTCGTCGTGAACCGGATCGAGACCCACCAGGACCAGTACGCCGAGCAGTCCACCGGCGAAGTGATCACCCGCTGGGCGCGGCCCGAGCTGATCATCGTCGCGGTACTGGCCGTCGTCGCCATCGTCGCGGCCCTGGTCCGCTGAGCCGGCGCTGGGCTAAGTCAGTGCTGACACGACGGGCGCTGCTCCGGACCGGTGTCGCGGCCGGCGCGGCTGGTGTCGCGGGAGTGGCTGCGCTGGAGACCGGTGTGATCCCAGGACGGGCGCGCGTACACGAGGCCCTCGGGCTGACCGGGCCGGACGGTGTAGTGCCTGACGTACCAGCTGGTCCGGCGGTGTCCGGCAGCTTCGAGTCGTACGGCCGGGGCACCCGGGTCGGCTACCGCGTGCTCTACCCGGACGGGTACGCCGCGTCGGCCGAGCTTCCGGTCGTCATCGTCCTGCACGGTCGTGGGGGCGACCACACTTCGGCGGTCAACGACCTCGGCATCGACAAGTACCTGACCGCGGCCGTACAGGGTGGTACACGCCCTTTTGCGATCGCCACGGTGGACGGCGGCAAGGACAGCTACTGGCATCACCGGACGGACGGCAACGACACCGGGTACATGCTCAATCAGGAATTCCTCCCGCTGCTGGCCAAGCGCGGTCTGCGGATCGACCGGTACGGCGTCTTCGGCTGGTCGATGGGCGGGTACGGCGCACTGCTTTGGGTCGCACTGCAGTCGTGGCAACGGCGGGTACGGCCGGAGGTCCAGGCTGTCGCGGTCGGCGCGCTCAGTCCGGCGTTGTGGCGGACGTACGGAGAGGCGCAGCCGGGCGCATTCGACGACGCCGGCGACTTCGAACGCAGCCAGGTTTTCGGGCGCCCCAACGGATTCCGCGACGTCGCCGTCCGGATCGACTGCGGCCGGGACGATCCGTTCGCGGACGCCGCGCTCGAGTTGCGCGACGAGCTGCGGGCGGCGGGTGGTCAGCAGGCCGGCCGGCACACCCCCGGTTACTGGCGGCGCATGCTGCCTGACCACCTGCGATTCCTGGGTGCGAAACTTCCGTCCTGACGGGAACTGTGGCGAGAATCGCCGCGTCTCACGTCGTGTTCGGCCCCGGGTGAACCTTTGTGCACCCAGGATTGGGCTGACAGGTCCCTGAAGACACATCGAGAGTGGAGCTCATGGTCAACCTCTCCCGCACAACCCTGCGTGGCCTGGCCACGGCCGGTGCCCTGGCCGGCCTCGCCGCCACGCTGGCGCTGCCCGCCCAGGCAGCACAGACCTCCGGCTCGGCGGCCACCGCCGCGACCGCCGGTTCGGTCAGCACCGCCGCGACCCAGGCCGCCGCGACCCCGAAGCCGATCCTGCTGGACGGCACCGGCATGGTCGCCGGCCCGCCGCCGGCCGGTGAAGGCCTGACGACGAAGTCCTCGACGACCAACGTCGTCCGCTACAACCGCCTGTACAAGACCGGTCCGATCACCGCGTCGAAGTGCAAGGAAGTCAACGTCTCCCTGCGTACCCACGCCGGCGTCGTGGCGTACGACACCCAGCTGTTCAAGTGCCTCTACGCGTCCTGGGCGCTGCCGCTGAAGCAGGCCGGCGCGGCGTACAAGGTCGCTCCGAAGCTGATCTTCCACCAGTCGAGCGCGGTCAACTCGCCGTGTGGCGTGGTGCGGGGCGGGACCGCGTTCTACTGCGGTTACGGCAACGGCCTGCTGTACATCCCGACCTACACGGTCACGAACTTCTGGAAGCAGAGCCCGACGTTCGCGCGGGCGTACGCGACCAACACGCTGTCGCACGAGTACGGTCACCACGTCCAGTTCCTGACCGGAATCCTGGGCGCCTCCTGGCAGCGTCAGCGCGCCATCAGCACCTACGCGGGCCAGATGGAGGAGAGCCGTCGCCGTGAGCTGCAGGCGTCCTGCCTGGGCTCGGCGAACATCGGCGCGAACAAGCGCTACTACCCGATGAGCGGTGGCCTGTACCAGCAGTGGGTCTACCTGGTGCAGCACTCTGGCGACCAGCCGGGCGGTGCGCGTGACCACGGTTCGATGAAGAACCACGGCTGGTGGTCGCAGGCCGGTTTCTACGCGGCCAGCTCGAAGACCTACGCGGGTCGCTGCAACACCTTCAACGCGGCCTCCAGCGCGGTCTCCTGAACCCCGCTGAAGTCCTGACGTAACTCAGCCGCCCGGTACGCGTTGGCGTACCGGGCGGCTGTTGCGTTTTGGCGACACCTGCACGATCTGCGATCGTGTGGCTACAAGTTTTCGGTGCGCACGCCCTAGAGTTCTGAGTCGATCGTCGAACGAGCAGGAGTCAAAGTGAACTACGACGAGTTCAACACCGAGTACGCGAAGGTGCTGGACAAGATCAAGAGCGGTCGGAGCACCTGGTCGGAGCTGTCCGGGCACGTCACCCGGCTGCGGCAGGCCACCGTCGGGATCACCGCACCGGTCGAGCGGACCCAGGTCGACCACGACCTGGCCGCGCTCAGCCAGATGGTGGACATGTCCCGGCGGACCAACGACAAGGAAGACGTCTGGACGGTCACGTCGGACGCGATCCGCAAGGCCAGCAGCCAGGAGGGTACGGTCGCGGACCGGATCGCCCGGATCGAGGCCAGCATCAACGACATCACCGCGCTGGCGAACCGGAACCCGGACGAGCGGGACGCGCTGATGCAGTCCACCAGCACGCTCCGCATCCTGCACTCGTCGCTGCAGAGCTCTCTGCACGCCGAGGCAGCCGAGGCGGCCGCCGCCGCCCGCTGATCCGGGACCGGAACCACCCGCCAGGTGTTCCGTTTCTAGATACCTGCCGCGGCAGCCAGGTCGGTCTTGATGGCTGCCAACGCTGCCGCCGCCGTGGTGCGCGCCGTGGCCACGTCCCTGGTCACGGGCACGACGACCTCCAGGTAGCACTTCAGCTTGGGTTCCGTCCCCGACGGGCGTACGACCACGCGTGCGCCCGCGGACAGCGTGTACCGCAGCCCGTCCGTCGGGGGCAGTGCCGCCGACCCCTGACTCAGGTCGTCGATCCGCTCGACCGTGTACGTACCCAGCGTCGCCGGTGGCGTGGCCCGGAGCCGGTCCATCGCCGCGCCGATCAAGGACAGGTCCTCGACCCGCGCCGACAGCTGATCGGTCGCGTGCAGACCGTGCCTGATCGCGAGATCGTCCAGCAAATCCAGCAACGTACGCCCCGCCGCCTTCGCTTGCGCGGTCAGTTGCAGTACGCGGACCAGCGTCGACACGCCGTCCTTGTCCTTCACGGCCGACGGGTCCACGCAGTACCCGAGTGCCTCCTCGTAGCCGAAGACCAGCTCCGGTACGCGGCCGATCCACTTGAATCCGGTCAGCGTCTCGGCGTACCGCACGTCGTACGAGGCGGCGATCTTGCCGAGCAACGAGGACGACACGATCGAGCAGGCGGCCACACCGTCCGGGCGCTTTGACAGCAGGAACTCACCCAGCAGGGCGCCGAGCTCGTCGCCGCGCAGCATCCGCCAGCCGTCCGCGGCGGCCGGATCCGGGATCGCGACCGCGCAACGGTCCGCGTCCGGGTCGTTCGCGACCGCGATGTCGGCGCCGATCTCGCGGGCCAGGTCGAGCGCGGCGTCGATCGCGCCGGGCTCCTCCGGGTTCGGGAAAGAGACGGTCGGGAAGTCGGGGTCCGGGTCGGCCTGCGACGGCACCACCCGCGGTGCCTCGAACCCGGCCCGGGCGACGGCCGCCTCGACCAAAGTGCGCCCGACGCCGTGCAGCGGGGTGTACGCCACCTTGAGGTCCCGTGGCGCGTCCGCCGGGACGAGCTCGGCGATCCGGTCCAGGTACGCGTTCAGGAGGTCGTCGCCGGTGGTCTGCCAGTCGTCACCGCGCGGCACCTCGGCCAGCGGTCCGACCGCGGCGATCGCGGCCGCGATCCCGGCATCGGCCGGCGGCACGATCTGCGAACCGTCGCCCAGGTAGACCTTGTACCCGTTGTCCTGCGGCGGGTTGTGCGACGCGGTCACGACCACGCCCGCGACGGCCTTCAAGTGCCTGATTCCGAAGGCAACCACCGGGGTCGGCGCGGGGCGATCCAGGAGGACCGCGTCCAGGCCGGCGCCGCGGATCACGGCAGCGGTGTCCCGGGCGAACACATCGGACTTGTGGCGCGCGTCGTACCCGATCAGCACCGGGCCATCCGTACGACCCTGCGCCTTCAGGTACGCCGCGAGGCCGGCGGCGGCGCGGATCACGACCACCCGGTTCATCCGGTTCGGGCCGGCGCCGACGGCACCGCGCAGTCCCGCCGTACCGAACTCGAGGGTGCCGGCGAAGCGATCGGCCAGCTCAGCAGTCTCCCCGGCAGCCAAAAGCCGCTCCAGCTCGGCGCGGGTATCGGGGTCAGGGTCCTCACGCAGCCACGCCTCGGCGGCAGCCTTCAAATCATCTGTCACACATGCACTTTAGGCCCTGTCTGGTGATCCCACGCCTAGTGACCAGACGACTGGCACGGGCGGGCGCGCAGGTCGGCGACGTAGTCGTCCGGGGCGCCGGCGGCCTCGGCCGCCTCGGCGAGGACGCCCAGGTAGCGGGCGGAGGGCAGCCCGCCTTCGTAGGCGTTCAGCACGTACATCCAGGCCAGCTGCTCGCCGTCCAGCGTCTGTACGCGGACCTGGATCTTCCGGTACACGCCTTGGTCGATCCACTCCCACTCGTCCAGCCGCTCGACGTCCTTCGGGTGCACGTCGTACAGCGCCACGAAGACCTGGTTGGACGGGTCGGCCGGGTCCTCGACCACGGTCGCCATCGCGCCCTCCCAGCCGAGCTCCTCGCCACCGAACGTGAGCCGCCAACCGGTGATCCAGCCGGTCCCACGCAGCGGCGAGTACGGGCACCGGTCGGCCATCAGGTTCGGGTCCAGATTCGACGCAAACGCGGCGTACAGGTTCACGGAATCAGAGGATACGGAACAATGGCCTCCCGTGGCGCGAGTTGTGATCATCGGAGGCGGTCCAGGCGGGTACGAAGCGGCCAGTGCGGCTGCCCAGCTCGGCGGGGAGGTGACAGTTGTCGATTCCGGCGGAATCGGCGGTTCAGCGGTGCTCACCGACTGCGTACCGAGCAAAACGCTGATCGCCACCGCCGAGGTGATGACCGAGGTGGAGGAGGCAGGCGAGCTCGGCGTCCGGCTGGACGACGGCGACGACGATCCGGCCAACTCCGTGCGTGTCGATCTCTCCGTCGTCAACCAACGGGTCAAGGCGCTGGCCGCCGCCCAGTCCACCGGCATCAGCCGCCGGCTGGACCGGGACAAGGTGCGGGTGATCCAGGGCCGGGGCCGGCTCGACGGACCCGAAACCGTGGTCGTCGGCGACGAGCGGCTGGACGCCGACGTGGTGCTGATCGCCACCGGTGCAAGGCCTCGCATCCTCAAGGGCTCCGAGCCGGACGGCGAGCGAATCCTTACCTGGGAGCAGGTCTACGAGCTCTCCGAACTGCCGGAGCGGCTGATCGTGGTCGGGTCAGGTGTCACCGGCGCCGAGTTCGCCAGCGCGTACGACGCGCTCGGCAGCGATGTGGTCCTGGTGTCCTCGCGGGACCGGGTGCTGCCCGGGGAGGATGCCGACGCGGCGGCGGTGCTGGAGGACGTGTTCAAGCGGCGCGGGTTGACCGTACTGAGCAAGTCCCGCGCCGAGTCGGTCCAGCGCCGCGGCGACGGTGTCGTGGTGACGCTCACCGACGGCCGTACGGTCGAGGGCTCGCACGCGCTGCTCGCCGTCGGCTCCCTCCCGAACACCGACGACATGAACCTGGTCGAGTCGGGCGTGTCGCTCACCGACGGCGGCTTCGTCCAGGTCGACCGGGTGTCGCGTACCACCGCCCGCGGCGTCTACGCGGCCGGCGACTGCACCGGTGTCCTGATGCTCGCGTCGGTGGCCGCGATGCAGGGCCGGATCGCGATGGCGCACGCGCTCGGCGACGCCGTCACACCGTTGGACCAGTCAACGGTCTCCGCCAACGTCTTCACCGCCCCCGAAATCGCCACCGTCGGCCTGACCCAGGCAACCGTCGACGCCGGCGGCAGCACCGCCCTCGTCGTCAAGGTCCCCCTCGCCGACAACGCCCGAGCCAAAATGCAAGGCGTCCGCGACGGCTTCGTAAAACTCTTCTGCCTCCCCAACACCGGAATCGTCGTAGGCGGCGTAGTAGTAGCCCCCCGAGCCAGCGAACTCATCCACCCCATTTCCCTGGCCGTAGGCGCCCGCCTCACCGTCGACCAGGTAGCCCAATCCTTCACCGTCTACCCCTCCATAACCGGCTCCATAGCCGAAGCCGCCCGCCGCCTCCACCTCCGCAACTAACCGGACCCCACAGCCCCGAAAAGCAACAAGAACAACAAACAAGAAAACAACCAGAAAAGACAAAGGCACAGAAAAGATAAGGAAAGACAAAGACAGAGAAGAGTTCAGCGGCTGCCTGGCGGGCGCCGGTCTATCGGCTTACTCGTGGTCAACTGAGCCCATTGATTGGTGAGAGGTTGATGAGCGCCGAGTGGGCGGCCGCGTGGAGCGGGGCCGCCAGAGGTGAGTACTGGCCTTCGTCGACAAATCGCAGGAAGCGTACGGCGGCGGCCAAGGTTGCGATTCGGCCGGCGGTGGTTTGGAGGTGCCGGCCAAGCGTGTGCTGGATGTTGCTGTTGGCATCTGGCGTCAAAAGACTCGCGCAGTACAGCGTCGCGGCGTCGTATCCAGCCGGCGCCTTTCCCCAGATCTCCCAGTCGAGCAGGAAAAGCTCCGGAGCCGTCAGATTGTTCCAATGGAGATCGCAGTGCGCGGATGTCCAAGGTACTGATCGGGTGGAGATGCCGACCCCGAAGAAGGCACGAATGCCGTGGTCGAGGTCGTCGGGATCCAATCCGGATCGCGGCGACGGGTGAGCGGCGAGTTGGTCGAGTATCTCTCGAAGCCTGTCGAACCAGGGCTCAGGCAGTTCCGGTTCGGAGGTAAGGATCATTCCCGGCGCGATCGGGCGGGCGGCGATGTAGGTCTGCAGCTCGGCACGCAGCCGGCGGCCTTCATCCTCCCGCTCCAGCCACCGAAGCACGTGCGGCCTGGGCAAGTCGAGTTCGCCGGCTGTCACATTGCCGTCAAGGTATTCGCCCACACCCCATTCCGGATCGGCGTACACCACCCGAAGCCACGCGGGGCCACCGTCGAGCTCGACTTTGGCACCGACGGAGTGAAACCGATCGGTGTGTACGGACTGGCCGACGATCAGCACGCCGAAGTAGTCAGCGAACCAGCTGAGATGGCGGTCCATCCATCCTCGGCGCGCCGCGTCGTCCGTCACGCGTCATCCTCCGGATACCGCAGATCCAGCTCATTCACCAAAGCCTCCGCGAGCTGGTATCGCTGCTCGGGCGTGATCAGCGTCCCGCTCAGGCTGGCGGCTCCCCGCACGGTAGTCAGGTCGGTTCCACGTACGTCGAAGTCCACGTAGTCGCCGCCCGCAAACGTGACCGACTTCAGCTCGCACTCGGTCATTGCACCGCCGGGAAATCGGCAGTCGCTGAACGTCGTCTCGTTGACCAGCGTGCGGACGAAGACCACCGGTCCCTCGCTGACGACCCGGTCGAGATCCGCGTACTCGAGCCGGCAGTCTTCGAAGACGACATTGCTGAACCGGGTGGCGACGAAGCGAGTACCGAGGAGCTTGCAGCGACGGAACACAACCCGGGACAATGTGCAATCGGTCAGTTGGGCAGAGGTCCAGCTGACGTCCTCGATGAACAGCGACTCGAGCCGCACCCGATCGAATGTGACGCGCTGCGCTTCGGAGCCCGTCACGCGGCCGCCCAGTAGGCGGCCGTCGGACATCGCCAGGTGACGAACCTGTGGCGTGGTGAACACGAAGTCTGCCAGCTTGCCCGATGTGGGAACCGTGCCGGCCGGATGCAGTTCGTCCTCCACATGCGGCAGGACGATCCGCGTCCTGCCGTACGTCGTGGTCTGCACCTGGCGGCCTCTAGTTCTTCTTCGTGAAGTAGACGCGCTTCTTCTTCCAGGCTGGTGCTTTCTGGTTCCAGTTGTCCCAGCCTGGCTTGTTGTTCCAATCAACGATGTCGATCGTATCGGGCGCGGATTCCGTTTCGGCGCGTCGGCGCTGCAGTAAGTCGGCAAGGATCGGCTCCGTACCGTTGGCGAGTCGTTCGAGAAGGGTCAGCATGCCCGGCTCCGTTCAAGCGTCAGATCGGCCATCGCCAGCACGAGGGCCTGGGTCGATGTCTTGCAGTGCTCGGTCTCGGTGACGGTGAAGTCGCGATGCTCGAAGTACCGGTTTCCGGCGTGCGAGCCCTGACAGACGGCGAAGAACTCGCAGGTCGACTTGCAGTTCTCGATGCCACGGGCGAAGTCCTTTACATAGCGCAGGCCGGGTGCCCGGTCCAAGATTGACGACAATGGCTCTTGAGTGACGTTGCCGGCGATGAAGTTCCCGTAGGCCGGAGCCTGCGTGCCGAGCAGTTCCGGTGAAAGGAGCACGACGTCGCCGGTCACACCGATGGTCGGTATCAGGTCGTGCTTTGTGTCGGAGCTTCGTCTGTCGGGGGTGAGGGTGAGGAAGTCGAGGAGCTGGACGATTTCCCTGACACTGACCTCGGGGTTGGCGTGTGCCCACTCGATGGTGTCGCGCCAGAACCGGCGCGCTTGGTCCGCCGATGGCGTCCCCGCACGGGTGTTGACACCTTCCTGCTCCTCCAGATTGAGCCCCACCTGCGCGCAGCCCAGATCCCTCAGGAAGTCGAGGATGATCTTCGCCTGGCTGATCTGCGACTTGCCGACCACGGCGATGACGGTGAAAGAAATGCCGTGTCGTTTGAGCCGCTCAATGCCCGCTACGATCCGGTCGAATACAGGCCGTCCCCGCCAGTCGACTCGTCCGATGTTTTCGGCCGGCGGGCCATCGATACTCACGCCGACCGCGACGTCGTACGCCGAGAAGACATCACACCACTGCTCGGTGACAAGAGTCGCGTTGGTCTGGATGACCTGCTTCACGCGACCTGCAACGCGGAGTTGTTCGAACGGCCGGATGAGCTTCAGGAAACTCTCCGGCCCGACAGTCAACGGCTCGCCACCGTGCCAGACGACGTCGATGGCTCCCATAGACGGCCAGCCAGCGGGTATTCCATCGGCGATCGCGGCCGCCACCTCGACCGTCATGTCCCGCTTCTTCGCCCGTTCGGGCAGGTAGCAATAGACACAGTTCAGGTTGCACAGCGTGGTGGGCTGGAGGATCAAGGACGAGGGTTCCCGCGCAAACCACTCGGCGGTTGCCGCCGGATCAGTCATCTGAACTCCTTGTGGAACTCGGCCAGATGACAACCTTCGTTCGCAGCGCGCGAGAGCTTCTAGGGGTTTTCTGAAGTTTGCAGATTCTCGAGCTGGGTGGCAATGAGTTGGCGCGCGGCATCGCCGTACACGGCGTTGCTCCGGAGCCGCTCGAATGCTTGCTCGAAGAACGCGATGTCGGTGGACTGAGAAGTCCTGAACGACCCTGTCCACATCTCGCTCCGGACCAGCTCGTCGTCGAAGATGTAGAAGCACTCACCGCCCCAGATGGTTCGATGACCGGGCGGGATCAGCCCCAGTGCGACGTTGGGCAGGCGAGTGGCGGCCTCGAGGAAATTCAGCTGATCCCGCATCACATCGGCGCCGCCGAACCAGTTGCTCAGAACGCTGGCCTCGATGACGAATGAATAGTTGTTGGTGCCATCACCACGGGTCAGCAGACCCTGGCGTGAGAGTCTGGCCTCGACGGCGCCCGCCACCTCGTCCAGCGGCAGATCGTGGAGCTCGGCGTTGATGGTCAGCACGGCACGGATGTACCCGGCTGTCTGCAGGATGCCAGGCACGACGATCGCCTCGTATGCGCGCAGGAGTCCAGTACGGGCGTACAGCTCGCCGCTACGCTCCTGCACATGCCGCTGACCTTTGCGCAGATCGCGGCGGTACTCCTTCCACATCTGCTCGACTTCGCGATGGATCGCGATCAACTCGTCGATCCGGCGGGCGACTCCGCAGGCAATGCACCACCGGCGGATGTCCTCTTCCGACGGGTACTGCCGGCCGTGTTCGATCCGGGAGATCTTCGTGTTGTGCAGCCCGGTCGCTCGGGCGAACTCCCGGCCGCTCAGGCCGGCGTCCCGTCGCAGGTCTCGTAGTTTGAGGCCGAACGACTTGCGGGCCCCCGATGCTCCGTCGCTCAACGCAGCCGTGACACTTCCTCGGCCCGGTACTCGCAATGTGGGGTGGCCAGCGACCATGCCGTTTCGAAGGCGTTCAGACAGAAGGCGACGACCCTGGGGTCGTCGTAGAGCTGGATTTCGAATCGGTCGTTGTCACCGTCCAGCACATTGAACATCGCCAGCTTCTCGTCCAGCACGAAGCAGTCGTTTCCAGGCAGGGCGACGGTCGAGGTGAGGCGTCTCGGGAGCCAGCGAAGGTTCTCGCCGGCGTCTACCGCGGCGCCGCTGAATCGAACCGCCATCTGCTGGTACTCGGACAGCGGCTCGGACACCACCCGCAGCCGGCGTAGCGTACGGCCGGCCGAGGTCATGGCAGCGACCTCGTCTCGCCAGGTGCCGTAAGAGGCTTCGAGTGCGGCGTGGTCGCCCGCGCGCCAGGCTTCGAGGTCCTGTTGGTCGACCTGATAACTATCCCGCAGTTCCAGCTTGAGCTGACGGCGCGTCTGCGTGATCAGCTTCCGGCGTTGCTGAACGGAGATCGATTCCATAGTTCTCCTCGACGTACATGTGCACGAACCGGTCGACGAGTGCCTGCGGAACCTCCAGGAACGTCTCTTCTGGTTTCAGGCCCCTGAGCTGAGCCCCGACTTCGGCTCCCAGTGCCTGTCCTTGGACGACCCAGCTCCCCTGATTCGTCGAGTAGAAGCTCGGGCAGTCGTCTGAACTCTTCGATCCCGGGTCCTTGCAACAGAAGCGTACGGCCAGGTCGGGGGACGTCAGCGGAGTTTGCATGAAATTTCTCCTCATGTCGAATCTCGCCGGTTACTTGACTATCACTGACAGCGACGATGAGGTCAAGATCGGAGTGCCCGGTCGATCATCGGGCCGCAACTTTTGGGGTTGGGGGTGCATCGGGGGTGGTGTGAAAGGTCTATTGGGGTTGGTGGGGGCCGGGGCTGTTGTGTTGGCTGTGGTGGGGGCTGGGGCGGTGGGGGCGGTGGGGCCTCGGGCTGTGGGGGCTGGGGTTGCGGGGCCTTGCAAGATGCAGTTGGAGGGGGTTTCGGGGCGGGGCGATGTGGTTGATACGTACATCTCGGCGGGGGCGCCGCCTGGTTCGAAGGTTGTGGGTGGGGCGCATTTGTTTGCGGCGGGGGCGGCGCGGATCAGTTCTACCTGGCGGTGGGATGCGGGGGCGACGGATGCGTACGTCGTGCTGGGATCGCGGCTTTACCAAGTGTCGTACGGGTATGACGAGATGACCGGCCAGCTGTACGTGTATCCGAATCCGGTTGGTGGGGGTTGGGACAAGTTCACGATGGTCGAGCAGTCCGTCTGGGGATCGGGGCGTACGTTGCGCACCGCCCGGTACGGGATGCGGAACGACGGCGTGCTGTTTCGCTGGACCAGCTGGAAGAACCCGCGTCAGTACGCCGGGTTTTCCGCGGTGAAGGCGATGACGTTGATCAGTGAGACGAAGACCTACGACACCTTTCTCGCGACCACCCGGGGCGGGGCGCTGTACACGATCCGCATTCCGGCCGACACCCGGTTGAAGCCGACGGTGACGAAGGTGCGGGCGGGGACCTGGCAGGGGTTCGAGACGCTGGTGGCCGAGCGGTGCGGTATGCAGAGCACGTTGCTGACGGCAATCGAAGCTCAAACGAGGGTCCGCGGTCGCGGCCTCGGCGCTGCTGCTCGGCGGCCTGGCCGCCGCGCCAGGCGGCCCGGCGATCGCCACGACCACGGCGCGCACCACAACCACAGCGGGCACCACAACCACGGCGGGCACCACAACCACGGCGGGCACCACAACCACGGCGGGCACTGCGACCACTAAGACCACGGCCGGTGCCGCGGCCACCGCCGCTTGCGGGGTGACCGCCGGATCGATCACCGCCGCCGGCGACTTCGCGGGTACGACGGCGACCGCCACCACGCCGCCGACCGCGACGCGCGGCAAGGGGCCGCACCTGTTCACGCCGGGGATCGCGAAGGCGAGCGCGACCTGGACCACGGCCCTTGAGGTACCGGCCGGTTCGACCTCGACCGGTCTGGTCGTACTGAACGACACGCTCTACTCGGCGTTCTACTCCGACCTGTCCGGCGCACCCCCGAAGGGCCTGAAGAAGATCGGCTCCGGCTGGGGCAATTTCATCACGGTGGAGGAGTCGCTCTGGCAGAAGGCGCCCGGCTCGACGGTGACGGCCGGCGCGCTGTACGGCCTGAAGGGCGGCAGCGGTGACCTGTACCGCTGGGTCAAGGGGCACCGCGAGGTCGCGTCCGGCTTCGCCTCGGTCAAGACGATGGCGTTGATCAGCGAGACGCAGACCTACGACACGTTCCTCGCCAACACCCGCGGCGGCGCGTTGTACACGATCCGGATTCCGCGTACGTCGCCGATGAAGCCGATCGTCAAGCAGGTACGGACGTCCACCTGGCAGAAGTTCGAGTCGCTGGTCGCCGAGAAGTGCGGTACGCAAAGTACGTTGCTGACGGCAATCGACAAGGACACCGGCACGGCCTTCTTGTACGCCGTGGGTCACGCCAACGGAACGGCCACCGTGATCAAGGGGCTCGGCCAGGTCCCGGGTACGTTCAAGGACCCGGTCTACTTCCTCAGTACTGCCGAGGGTCAGCCGCCGCTGTTCGGCGAGTGACCACATGACAAGGCCCCGGTAACCACCTGGTTACCGGGGCCGCGTCAGTTACGGGTCAATCAATCAGAAGTCGCCGCCGAAGTCGAAGCCGCCGCCGTCGCCGCCGTCGAACGGGTTGAAGTCGCTGCCCCCGTCGCCGCCGTCTCCGCCGTCGCCTCCACCACCGTCGCCGCCGTCACCACCGTCGGCCATCCCGTCCTGGTAGCCGGCCGCGTAGTCGCCGTACCCGCCGCCGGCGAACATGCCGCCGAGCGCCGTGCCGATGAACATGCCGGTCATCACGCCGCCGAGACCGCCGAACAGGCCCTGCGCGTACGGCGAGTAGGCCGGGCCGGCTTCCCAGTACGGCACCCGCTGCGGGCCGACCATGACCTTGCGGACGTCCGGCTCGGCGCCGGCCCGGACCCGCTCGGCGTCGGCCGCGCAGGCCGGGACTTCCCGCGGCGCGCCGCTGGGCGGTGACCACATCACGTCGACGACGGACGGGCCGTGCTGCGGGTTGAAGAAGCAGGCCGGCCGGCGTTGCGGCAGCGGCTCCCCGTTCACCCGGGCCTTCACGCAGGCCGCGGCGTACCGCCCGTCCTCGAGGATCTCGATCACGTGCTTGATCTGGTCGGCCTGGGTGACCTCGCCGACCGCTTGCTTGGCGGACTCGTAGGCGTCCAGCGCGCGCTGGTAGTCCTGCCGCGCGCCGTCGCCGAGGTCCTTGCCGACCATCTCCAGGTCGAGGTCCTGCAGTTCCTCGCCGAACCGGGTGATGTCCTCGTCGGCGGTCCGTTTCACCGCCTCCAGCTCGGCAGCGGTGATCTCGTGCTGCTGCTTGCTCTGCAGCTGGGTCCGACGGTACGACCGGTACGCCAGAACCGCGATCACCACCACGGCGATGATCAGGATGAGTGTCATGTCGGGCCTCTCTCGGGGGCTCTTTGGACCGAGCCTATCCAATCCCTCAAGGTGCGGACGCCACGCAGGGTGACCGATCGGCCGGAAATGCCGGGAAAGCGGTCCTGGGCAACGCATAATCGAGGAGTCGCGCCGCCCAGCGTCCGTCCGTCCCCCGCCGGAAGGCTGTTCATGGGCAAGACCGCGCGACTGCTCCCGCTCGTACTCACGGCGGCTGCTCTGGTCCCGGCACCGCACGCCCCGGCCGCCACGGCCGCACCGCCGGAAACCGGCGAGATCCCTTCGTACCAAGAGATTCCGCTCGACGGACCATCCGTGCAGGCCCATACCAAACCGTATGGAATGGTCGGCGTCACCTGGCCCGAAGGTGCAGAAGGCGTGGTCGCCAAGGTTCGGGTCGAGCGCGGCGGCAAGTGGACCGGCTGGCAGGACCTGCACGTCGAGGACGGGCACGGCCCAGATCCATTGGTTTCCGAAGGAATCCAGCGTGGTGGTACCGAACCGTTATGGGTCGGGGACGCCACCGGGGTCGAGGCGAGCGCGGTCACCACCGCCGGTACGACGGTCGAGGGCGCGAAGGTGGTCCTGATCCAGCCAGGTGTATTGGCAACTGATGCAGAGGACGACCTGGCCGCGCAATCGAGCGAACCGCGGTCGCAGGAGATCGGGCCCGAGGCGAGCCGGGCGCCGTACCCGATGCCGTTGATGGTCAGCCGTCGCCGCTGGGGTGCCGACGAGCGGCTCCGCGCGCACAACGGCGCGGACTGCGTACGACCCAAGTACACGACCACCGTCCAGGCGGCCTTCGTCCACCACACCGCCGATCGCAACGACTACACGCGTACGCAGGTCGCCGCGATGATGCGCGCGATCTACGCGTACCACGTGAAGAGCCGCGGCTGGTGCGATGTCGGTTACAACTTCCTGATCGACCGGTTCGGCCGGATCTTCGAGGGTCGCGCGGGCGGCGCGCAGTGGCCGGTGCTCGGCGCGCACACGGCGTCCTTCAATGCCGACTCGTTCGGTGTCGCGCTGATCGGGAACTTCGACAAGGCCGCGCCGCCGCCGGTGATGCTGGAGTCCACCGCGCGCCTGATCGCCTGGAAGCTCGATGCGAACTACCGCTCGCCGCTGGCGACGATCGTCCTCGACGGCAGCCGGCTGCACACCGTGTCCGGGCATCGCGACACCAAGGCGACCGACTGCCCGGGAACCCAGCTGTACAACAAACTCGGCTGGCTCAAGCAGCGCGTGAACACGTTGATGAGCGGCAGTTTCAGTACCCCGATCTACCAGTACGCGCGGAGGATCGGGTTCCGGACCGTCGGCCAGCCGTTCTGGGGCGAGCATCCGACGCGTACCGGTTGGGCGACATACTTCGCCGCCCGGGACGTCTTCCATTCCGTTGCCACCGGCCCGCATTCCACCGAGGGCGCGTTCCGGACCAGGTACCGGCGGCTCGGCGCGGGCAGTGCCCGGCTCGGACTGCCGATCACCGACGCGTACCGGGTGCCGGGCGGTTCCCGGCAGAAGTTCCAGCGCGGCTGGCTCGTCTGGGACCGCGGTAGCCGCCAAGTCAGCGTTGTTTACGGGAGAGCATCATGAGGAAAAGTGCGATCGCCGCGGTCGTCCTGTCGTCCACGGTGATCAGTGCGACCGCGCAGGCCCGCGAGATCGATCCGGCCGCCACCGCCGACCCGGCGACCACGATCGCGGGCCGCGGGTTCGGTCACGGCCGTGGGATGTCGCAGTACGGCGCGCAGGGCGCGGCGATCGCCGGCAAGTCGGTCAAGCAGATCCTGGACTTCTACTACCCGGGCACGACGACCGCGAAGGCGACCGGCGGTATCCGGGTCCGGATCAGCGCCGACACCACCGACGGCGTCCGGGTCGGCGCGGTCAGCGGCCTGCAGGTCCGATCGCTTGCCACCGGCAAGGTCTATCCTTTGCCTAGAGCAACTACGCGCGACCAGTGGTCGATCGACCCGAACGGCGAGCACGGGACCAGGCTCAGCTCGTACGACGCGAAGACGAAGAAGTGGACGCTCTACAAGACGTTCACCGGGATGGCGCAGTTCGAGGGCGCGCCGGTGATCGGCCTGGTACTGCCGAGTGGTGCCGTCCGCAAGTATCGCGGCGCCCTTCGCGCGATCGATGTTTCCGGCAACCATCTGGACACCGTGAACGTGTTGCCGCTGGAGCTGTACCTGCGCGGCGTCGTCCCGCGCGAAGCCATCACCAGCTGGAAACCGGCCGCGCTGCAAGCCCAGTCCGTTGCCGCGCGCACCTATTCCGTGTACCACCGGAACCGCGCGTCCGGCCGGGCGTACGACCTGTGCGACACCACGTCCTGCCAGGTGTACGGCGGGTACGACTCGGAGGAAACCTCGACGAACAAGGCGATCGCGGCCACCGCCGGCCAGATCCGGTTGTACAACGGGAAGCCGATCATCGCGGAGTTCTCGTCCTCGAACGGCGGCGCGACGGCGCCCGGCGACGCGCCGTACCAACTGCTCAAAGCGGACGGCTGGGACGCGTACCCGCGGAACGGGAACCCGAACGTCACCTGGACCGTGACCCGGTCCGCGGCCGACCTGCGGGCGACGTTCGACGTCGGATCGATCCGCAGTCTGCGGGTGCTGAAGCGGACCGGCGTGGGTCCGGGCGGCGGCCGGGCGCTGACCATCCAGGCCGTCGGCTCGAAGGGGACGCGGGTGCTGAGCGCGGACCAGGTACGGATTCGGCTGCACCTCCGGTCCGGCTGGATCAGCTTCCCGCCGCGCGCACTTGATATACCAATTAATGTTGACGAAGCGGCTTCTCGCTGAGCCATTGACGCCGCATCGCTGGGCCGGTTAGAACCTTGACATCGCTGTCAACCGCCACCGCCCAGGAGGAGCAGGTCGATGCGCAGGAAATTTGGTATATCAACTCGTCTGGCCGCGGGAGCACTCGCGGTCGCCGTTCTCGGGACGCTGAACGTGGCCACCGCCGACGCCGGTTCGGGGACCGACCCGACCGCGGCAGCGCGGGCGCGCGCGTCGTACGACGCCATCAACAAGTACTTCGACGCGGGGAAGGGCCTGCTGCTCGAGGAGTACCCGAACACACAGTCCAACCCGTACTCGTACGTCTGGCCGTACTCGCAGGCCGCGATCGCCGCGGAGGACCTGGCCGGCGTACCGGGCGCGGGCCGGGCCGGTGCCGCGGAGGCCGATCGGCGGCTGGCCGCGTACGAGTACTACTGGAACGCCGGCACCACGCCGACCGGGTACGACTCGTACGTCCGGCCGCCGAACGGTCAAGGCGGCGACAAGTTCTACGACGACAACGAGTGGATCGGGCTGAACCTGATCCAGCGGTACAAGCGGACCGGTGATCGCGCCGCGCTCGCCCGCGCCAAGGACATCTTCGCGCTGGTCGTGCACGGCTGGGACACGGACCCGTCGCATCCGTGCGCCGGCGGCGTGTACTGGACCCAGGCGCCGTGGAGCCAGGACCGGAACACGATCTCGAACGGGCCGGGTGCCGAGCTCGGCGCACATCTGTACCTGCTGACCCGCGACCGGTCGTACCTGACCTGGGCGCAGCGGATGTACAAGTGGGCGCAGGACTGCATGCTCGCGCCGAACGGTCTGTACTGGGACCACATCGACCTGGCCGGAAAGGTCGAGAAGACGCAGTGGAGTTACAACCAGGGCGTGATGCTCGGGGCCGGTGTTCTGTTGTTCAAGGCAACGGGTGACGCGAAGTACCTGCGGGACGCGAAGTCGGTGGCGAACGCGTCGCTGGCGTTCTACAACACCCCGGAAATCCTTGCGAAACAAGGCGCGGCGTTCAACTCGATCTGGTTCAAGAACCTGTTGATCCTGGACTCGGTCGCTCCCGATTCCAGGTACCGCAAGGCGATGCAGGCGTACGCCGACTCCACCTGGACCACCCTGCGGGACCCGTCGACCAACCTCTACAAGTTCCACGAGGGCTCGGTCGAACTGCTCCAGCAGTCCGGCATCACCCAAGTACACGCCCTACTCGCCTGGCCGCGTTCGAGGTACCACCTGCTCGCCTGAGCCTGTTCTCAGGCGGCAGCGGTTGCTGTCTTGATGTCTACCGGGATGATCGGCGTGCCGTCCTGCGGGCCGTTCTGTGGCGTCACGCCTGCCTCGGCGACCTTGTCGATCAGTTTCAGGCTCGGCGCGTCGATCGTCCCGAAGGCCGTGTACTGCGGCGTCAACCCGGACGCGTCCCCGTACACGATGAAGAACTGACTGCCGTTGGTGTTCGCGCCGGCGTTCGCCATCGCGAGGGTGCCGCGGCCGTACTTCAGCGTCGGGAACACCTCGTCGTTGAAGCTGTAGCCCGGCCCGCCCGACCCGGTGCCCGTCGGGTCACCGCACTGCAGCACCTGCAAGCCCTCGCCCACCGTCAACCGGTGGCACTTGGTGTTGTCGAAGTACTTCTGCCCGACCAGGCTGAGGAAGTTCTTCACCGCGCACGGTGCGAGCGAACTGTCCAGCGTGAGTTGAAGATCGCCGATCGACGTGTTCATGCTGACCTTCGTCGTACCGGACGCCTTCGTCATCCCGTCGGCCGGCAGGTTCACCTTTTTGCTGGCCGGTTCGGTGGACTTCTTGTACGTGCAGCTCACCTCGGCCGCCAGCGGTTTCGGCCGCTTCGGAGCCGGCGCCAGCGCGGTCGGGATGCTGGCCGGTTTGTTGTCCGGCCCGGCTGCCGACTGGTCCGCGGCCGACGGCGTGTTCGACGGCTGCCCCGCCGCGGCCGGCTTGTTGCCGTCACCGTTCCCCACCACCACGAAGACCCCGACGATCACCACGACCACCGCGGCGACCGCCGTGATGGTGATGGCCAGATTCCGCCGCTGCCGGCGGTGCTCGGCGTCCCGCTCGGCCTGCCGCTTGGCCTTGCGCGCCGCCAACTGCTGCTGATGGGTCTTCTTGGACATGCAGGAACCCTCCTCACCGGAATGCCTGGACGGAACTTACAGCGTCAACCTGAGAACTACCTGTTAACCCGCGCGCCGCGGCGGAGAATCGCCGCCCCCCCCCGCGGCTGGAGGTACTCCCGGCTTGGGGCCATTTGAGTGGTTAACCCCCGCGCGTGTCCCTTCACCGGTGGGAGGCGGGTGGTGAAGGGGCGTGCGCGGGGGTTAACCACTCAAATGACCGTGGGCAGGACTGAGGGCGTTGGACTGGTGACCCTCCGTTCGGGCATACTCGGTATCCACATACCGAGTATGCAATGGAGGATGGATGATGAAGAGCTGGATGCGGGTTGGGGCGGTTGTGGTTGGTGGGGCGGCGCTGGTGGTCTCGCCGTTGGCGGCGCAGGCGGCGCCGGTCAAGAGTGGGCAGCCGTACACGCATCTGTTGACCAGCAAGGACTGGAGCACCGGCGGGGCGTACGTTGCGCAGGGTGGGGACGTGACGCTGCAGCTGAGTACGTTGCCGAAGGCCACCGAGGTGCTGATCGAGGAGTGCGACAGCGGGCGTGACCTGGGGGACGGGCATGTCTTCACGAAGCAGGCGTCCACCCAGAAGCTCGCCACCGACGTACCCAAGGGGACGTGCTTCGTGATGCTGCTGCACCCGAAGTCGGGCAACGGCGGCTACTCGGTGAAGGGCACGCTCAGCTACTGACCAAGAGCTACTGACCAAGAGCTACTGACCAAGAGCTACTGACCAAGAGCTACTGACCAAGAGCTACTGACCAAGAGCTACTGATCAAGAGCCGGGGTGCCACGCGACCGTGGCACCCCGCTTCGGTCAGTCCTTGATTTCGCAGATGGGGGCGCCGGCCGAGACGGTGGCGCCTACTTCGGCGGTCAGGCCGGTGACCGTTCCTGCCTTGTGGGCGTTCAGGGGCTGCTCCATCTTCATCGCCTCGAGGACGACGATCAGGTCGCCCTCGGCGACCGTGGCGCCTTCCTCGACGGCGATCTTCACGATCGTGCCCTGCATCGGCGACGTCAGCGAGTCACCGGAAGCGGCCGAACCCTTCGACCCACCGGCGCGCCGGGCCGGCTTCTTCCGCGCCGCGCCACCGGCCCCGCCACCAGCGGCGCCGGCAAGCGCGCCCAGGCCAGCCGGCAGTACGACCTCGAGCCGCTTCCCGCCGACCTCGACCGTCACCTTCTCCCGCTCGGCCTCCTCGGCCGTCTCCGCGACCGGCCCGTCGTACGGCGTGAGCTGATTGTCGAACTCGGTCTCGATCCACCGCGTGTGCACCCGGAACCCGTCCGTCCCGACGAACGCCGGATCCGAAACCACTGCCTGATGGAACGGAATCACGGTCGGCATCCCCTCCACCACGAACTCGCGGAGTGCCCGCCGGGACCGTTCCAGCGCCTGGGTCCGGTCCCGCCCGGTGACGATCAGCTTCGCCACCAGCGAGTCGAACGCGCCCGGCACCGTCTCGCCCTGGTCGTACCCACCGTCCAGCCGAATCCCCGGCCCGGACGGCGCGTGCCACCGCGTCAGCGTCCCGGGCGCGGGCAGGAACCCACGCCCACCGTCCTCGGCGTTGATCCGGAACTCGATCGAATGCCCGGACACCACCGGATCGTCGTACCCGAGTTCCTCGCCCTGGGCGATCCGGAACATCTCCCGGACCAGATCCAGCCCGGTGACCTCCTCGGACACCGGGTGCTCGACCTGCAGCCGGGTGTTCACCTCGAGGAACGAGATCATCCCGTCCTGCCCGACCAGGAACTCACACGTGCCCGCGCCCACGTACCCGGCCTCACGGAGGATCTTCTTCGACGCCGAGTACAGCGTCTCCAGTTGCGCGTCGGTGAGGAACGGCGCCGGCGCTTCCTCGACCAGCTTCTGGTACCGGCGCTGCAGTGAGCAGTCCCGCGTCGACACCACCACAACGTTGCCGTGGGCATCGGCCAGGCACTGCGTCTCGACGTGCCGCGGCTGGTCCAGGTACCGCTCGACGAAGCACTCGCCGCGCCCGAACGCGCTGACCGCCTCGCGGGTCGCCGACTCGAACAGGTCCGGGATCTCCGCGATCGTCCGGGCCACCTTCATGCCGCGGCCACCACCGCCGTACGCGGCCTTGATCGCGATCGGCAGGCCGTACTGTTCGGCGAACGCGACCACCTCGGCCGCGCCGGCGACCGGGTCCGGCGTACCCGGAACCTGCGGCGCGCCGACCTTGTCGGCGATGTGCCGGGCCTTCACCTTGTCGCCGAGCGAGTCGATCGCCGACGGCGGCGGACCGATCCAGATCAGGCCCGCGTCCAGTACGGCCTGGGCGAACTCGGCGTTCTCGGCCAGGAAGCCGTACCCCGGGTGGACGGCGTCCGCGCCGGAGCGGGCCGCCAGGTCCAGGATCTTCGTGATGTTCAGGTAGGTGTCGGCCGGGGTGGAGCCGTCCAGCGCGTACGCCTCGTCGGCGAGCCGGACGAACAGGGCGTCCCGGTCCTGGTCGGCGTACACGGCGACGCTGCCCAGCCCCGCATCGGCGGCGGCCCGGACCACCCGGACGGCGATCTCGCCCCGGTTGGCCACCAGCACCTTGGTGATCTGCTTGCGGTCGGACACGACTGCTCCCTTCGGCTGGCCCGAGTCTAGGGTCAACCGGCCGCTCAGGAGGACAGGGTGTTCCTCACATTGCCGTACCGCCGGACAGGTAGTGCACCGGCGAGACGCCGTACACGTGCGTGATCTCACGCTCAGGTGCACTACCCAGCTGCCGGACACTACCTGTCGAACTGCACGCCTGCCCGGGTCAGCGGTAGGACTTGGAGACCGCGTCGAGCAGTCGTTCGAGCGTGTCGTACGTAGGCGTGTCGGCCACGTCGATCACGTCCTTCGCGACCGGGACCTGGTACCGGCTGACGACGCCCGCGAACTGGGTCTCGTCGGCAGTACGGAAACCGTGTTTCGCGGCCAGCTCCTGCAACTCCGGATCGGTCGACAGCAGGTCACCGAGCTTTTCGCCGTTCGGGTTCAGCGAGATCAGCGTGTGCTTGGACTGCACGGTCGGCGACGGGTACATCAGCACCATGCCGGGCTTCAGCTTGTGCTGTACGGCAGCGTCGACGAACTGTGCTTCGTAGATGTTCACCATCGGCGACTTGCCCATCCCGAGCGCCAGGTAGTCGTCGAACGGGCCCTCACTCGAACTGTCGGTGTAACCCTGGTTCACGAACAGCGGCGCGACCAGTGGCAGTACCTTCTGCTCGTCCGCCGGGCTCTGGACGACGGTGTCGTGGTTGGCGACGTAGCTGACGATCGACAGGAACATCGCCGCCGAGTTCGAGGTGCGCGGGTCGGTGGTGGTGATCAGGATCCGCTTGTTCACCGGGTAGGTGGTGTTGCCGCGGATGTTCGTCCAGCGCCAGTTGGCCTTCGCCAGGTCGACGTACTTGCGGACGTCGAAGTACCAGGTGCCGTTCACCTGCCGGGCGATGCCGGCGGCGGACAGCAGGTCGACGATCGGTTGGAAGGTGGCGATCGCGAGTGGTGACGAGAACACCGCGTACTTCTTGCCGGTGACCGCTGGGCGGCCGGACGCTGGTTGCAGGATGCGCTCGGCCGCGACCGTACTGGACGGGAACGCGAAGTCGTACTTGCCGAGGTCGACCGAGGTCGCGATCTCACGCGATCCGGCGGTGTCGATCTTCACCGCGAGCCCGTGCTTGGCGAGCGCCGCCTGCACGTCGGGGTCCGCGAAGAACCCCCGCTTCTCCGACCCCACCACCCCACCAACAGTCACCACTCCGGGTGCCGGCTGCGCCTGCACGTCCCCACCACTCCGCACCACGACCACAGTCGCCACCACAGCCACCACCAACACCCCAGTCACAACCACCGGCATCACCCCCACCCGCCGCCGCCAAGCACCAAACGCCCCACCACCGGCCGCCTCCGTGCCACCGCCGGCCGCCTCCGTGCCACCGCCGGCCGCCTCCGTGCCACCGCCGGCCGCCTCCGTGCCACCGCCGGCCGCCTCCGTGCCACCGCCGGCCGCCTCCGTGCCACCGCCGGCCGCCTCCGTGCCACCGCCGGCCGCCTTCGCGCCACCGGCTGCCTGCGCCCCACCACCGGCTGCCTTCGCGTCGGCTGGGCCCTCACCCCCTTCATCAGCGCGCTGTGCATGCGCCTCGGGGAGTGCGGTGCCGCCCGACTCACTCTGTCCGTCACCTGCCCCCAGTGTGACGGCCGGTCTGGTCCACTTGGCTTTTCGGGCTTCGGGGGTTTCCTGGGTGGGTTTGGGAGCGAGCTCCGCACGGACTATGCGTTCGATCAGGATCGGTACGTAGTCGCGGACCGGATCGCCCTCGAAGGTGTTCTGGGCGGTGCGGATCGCGGTTTCGATGTCTTCGGGAGTATGTAGGTCGGCAAAGGTTCGGTCAGCCTGTTGGTCAGGTTCTCGATCGCCTTCTGTTCACGAACGGTGTCAAGCTTCAAGGGGATGTCTCCACATCACGATCACTTGAGGCGCCGTACTCAGCGCCCCCGTTGCGGCGCCGCGCACATCTTCCCGTACCCAGAGGTCCAACCGAGGCGAGTTCAACGGTGAACACATAGGCTCGGCGGGAAAGCGTGCAGCCGAGTTCGCGAGGAGTCGTGATGACGGGAATTCCCGAGCCGTTGGCCGGAACCGCACCCGCGGTCTGGGAGAAGCTCGACGACCGATTCGACGGGGTCCACGGTGACAGCCGGCTGGAGCGGTTGTGGACCGGCGGGCGCTGGCTCGAGGGTCCGGTGTACTCACCGGCCGGCCGGTACCTGCTCTGGAGCGACATCCCGAACGACCGCATCCTGCGCTGGGACGAGACGTCGTACCAGGTCTCGGTCTTCCGCCAGCCGGCCGGGAACACGAACGGCCATACCCGCGACACCGAGGGCCGCCTGATCAGCTGTGAGCACGGCAACCGCCGCGTGACCAGGACCGAGCACCATGGCGGCATCACCGTGCTCGCCCACGAGTACGACGGCAAGCGGCTGAACAGCCCGAACGATGTCGTGGTGAAGCGCGACGGCTCGGTCTGGTTCACCGACCCGGCGTACGGGATCGACTCCGACTACGAGGGGTACCAAGGCGAGATCGAGACCGGTGGTTGCCACGTCTACCGAGTTTCGCCGGACGGCCGGCTGACCCGCGTCGCGGACGACTTCAACCGCCCGAACGGTCTTGCCTTCTCGCTGGACGAATCGTTGCTCTACATCACCGATTCCGCCGAGGCGACGATCCGCGTCTTCACCGTCGACGGCGACCGGCTGAGCGGCGGCGAGTTGTTCGCCGAGTGCGGCAACGGTCTCTTCGACGGTATCCGGCTCGACACCCAGGGCCGGGTGTGGGCGTCGGCCGCCGACGGCGTGCACGTGTACCACCCGGACGGCACCTTGCTGGGCAAGCTGCTCGTCCCCGAAACCGTCAGCAATCTCACCTGGGGCGGCCCGAAACGCAACCGCCTGTTCCTCACCGCGACCACTTCCGTCTATTCGCTCTTCACCACCGCCAACGGCGCCCCCGAGGCGTACGGCCCGCGCCGGTAACTCGTTCGCTTTCGGAGCACCTGATGTGCGACGCTGGCCTGCTGACCTGATCCAAGGAGGATGTATGAACATGGTCGGCGTTCAGGTGCCGGAGCACCTGCGGGGACTGGCGGACAGCGTGCTGGCCGAGGCCGAGCGGGATCCGCGGATCGTTGCCGTCATCGCCGGTGGCTCGGTCGCGACCGGCACCGGCGACGAGTACTCGGATCTCGATCTGGTGCTGGTGTGCACACCGGAAGGACAGGCGGGGTGCCTCGCGGAGGCCAAGGAGTTTGCCGGGCGAGCCGGGAAGTTGCTGGCCGGCTTCACCGGTGAGCACGTCGGCGAACCGCGGCTGCTGATCGCGCTGTACGGCCCGCCGTTGGCGCATGTGGATCTGAAGTTCGTCACGATGGACGAGCTGCACGATCGCGTCGAGGACGGCGTCGTACTGTGGCAGCGCGACGACGGTGTCGACCGGGTGTTCAAGGAGTCGGCCGCGCGGTGGCCGCAGGTCGATCCGCAGTGGATCGAGGACCGGATCTGGGTGTGGGTGCATTACGTCGCCGTCAAGATCCAGCGCGGCGAACTGTTCGAGGCGATCGATGCCCTTGGCATGATCCGATCGGCCGCGATCGCACCACTCGCCGGGTACGGGCGTACGTCCCGCCCGGCCGGCGTACGCCGCCTCGAAACGCTGGTTCCGGAGCTCGTACCGGAACTGCGCGCGACGGTCGCGACCGCCGACCAGGCCGACTGCCTGCGCGCGCTGAACGCGTCGGTCGACGTGTACCGCACGGTCCGCGACCGCGCCGGTGCGTCGATCACGCGACGCACGGACGCCGAGAACGCCACGGTCGCGTACCTACAGGCAGCCACACCGCAGCCCTGAACAGCTCCAACCCGGCCCTGAGCGGTTTGCGCCAGGGCCGGGCAGTGTCGGCGACGCCTACAGCTTCTTCAGTTGGTCGATGATGGTGAAGACGGCCAGGCAGCCGAAGGCCAGGAACGCGAACCAGAGCACGGCCGAGCGCCAGGCCGGGATCCGGATCGCGTGCGGGAGCGCCCGGGAGTTCATCCACCAGAGCAGACCTGAGTAGACGAACATCATCGTGCCCGCGGTGCAGGCGGAGATGACGAGCAGGACGAGGGGCTGGGTGACCCCGGCGAGCAGGACGATGATGCCGAAGGCAACCAGCCCCCAGACCAGCCAGAAGTACAGCTTGGACTCGGTGACGCGGGACGTCCGCAGGTACCGGGCCTTGATCATGTCGGAGGTCAGCCGGGACGTGTAGTCGACGATCCCGGCGGCCGCGGCGAACAGCGAGAACGCGCCGATCGCCCAGAACAGGTAACCGAACCACCCGCCGACCAGGGACTGCAGCGTCGTGCCCTCGATCTTCAGGAAGCCGATGTTGTTCTTGACGTTCGGGTCGCCGAACAAGGTGGCGTGGGCAAGCATGGAGGTGAACGCGATCGTCAGCACGGTGATCGCGACGAAGGTCGCCGCCTGCTCGATGTTCGCGAACTTCCACCAGCGCTTCCAGCGGGCCAGGTTGGCGTCGTCGGGCGTGAACGTGTAGCCGTTCGCGGTCGGATCGGCCTCGGTCTCACCGGTCACCGGCGAGGTCAGCCGCGGCACGTGCACGCCCATGCCGAACCCTTTGTCCCGGATCCAGTTGCTCTGCACCAGGTTCTGGCCGCCGCCGGCACCCGCGTACGCGATCGCGCCCATCACCAGCGCGAAACCGAGCTGTTCCGCGGGAAATTGCGGATTCGTCACCGCGTCACCGAGCGCGCCGTACGTCTTGCCGCGGATCGCGAACACCAGCGCGAGAATGACGAGCAGCGCGACGGCCGCGATCTTCACCGCGATCAGCCGCTCCAGCATCACGTACACGACCGGGGCGAGGGTCAGGATCGCGCCGATCAGCAGCAGCATGCCGATCGCGATCCAGCGCGGGTCGCCGCCGCCGAACAGGTAGGTCAGCATGCTCGCCGAGCTCGTCGCCCAGCCGGGCCAGAGGTTCGCGAAGTACGTCATGATCGCGAAGAACAGTCCCCAGTGCTTCCCGTACCGGTTGAAGCCGGTCAGCGCTGTCTCGCCGGTGGCCAGCGTGTACCGCTCGATCTCCATGTTCAGGAACCACTGGATCACGACGCCGACGACGGCGCCCCAGAGGAACACCAGGCCGACCTGGCTGGAGATGTACGGCCAGAGGATGAACTCACCCGAGGCCAGGCCGACGCCGGCGCCGACCATGCCGGGGCCGATGATCTTCCAGGTGCTGCTGGGTGGCTCGGGCAGGTCGCGAACCTGCGGCGCGGGCAGGTTCTTCGTGGGCAGTGCGAATCGTCCGTGGTCGGTTTGTGCGGTGTCTGCCATCGGCTCCTCACTTCCTCGACCCCCTGCCCCGGAGGGTAGCGAATACAGTCGACAACGGCGACCCCACACCGGCGAGTGGCACACTGACGCGCATAGGCGGGGTGTACCAGGTACGCGACGTGGGCCGGGTGCGCGGGTTGGATCGGGTGGTGGCGTGAGCGGGGTGCGCGAGTTGGGTGATGACGCGGGTTGGGTGATGACGCGGGTTGGGTGATGACGTGGGTGGCGTGACGGTGCTGGTGGCGGCGTATGCCGGGGCGGCGAGTGCGCCGGCATACGCGCGGCTGGCCGGCCTGTTGGCGGAGTTGCCGGGCGAGCTGCTGGAAGCTGGTCGGCCGGTTCTCGTCTTCGACGACCCGGTGGCCGCGATCGGCGCGGCGCGGGAGCTTCGTACGGCAGCATCCGAGGTACCGGCCGGCGAACTGCTGCGAATCGCGCTACACACCGCGCCGACGGCGACCCTCGCGATCCGCCACGCCGAACACCTGCTGGCGGTCGCGAACCCCGGCCAAACGTTGCTCACCGCAACCACAACCGCCGCCCTCAAGGAGGCCGGCGACCCGGAAGCCGTTCCGGCGAGGTCCGATCTCGGTGTGCACCGGCTGCGGGACCTGGGCTCCCCGGAGCGGATCTTCGAGCTGACCGCGACCGCCGAACCGTTGCGTTCGCTCGACGGTGTTCCGAACAACCTACCGGTGATGTTCACCAGCTTCGTCGGCCGCCAGACCCAGGTCGCGGCCCTCCGTACCCAACTTTCCGCCAACCGCCTCGTCACCTTGACCGGCCCGGGCGGCAGCGGCAAGACCCGCCTCGCCGCCCAGACTGCCGCCCAACTGGCTGAACGCTGGCCCGACGGCGTCTGGTGGGTCGACCTCTCCGGTATCACCGACAGCGCCCAACTCCCGGAAGCAGTCGCCGCCGCCATCGGTCTGCTCGTCGAGCCCGGCGACCGCCTGCTGTTCGGCCAGCTGCGTACGTACCGCGCCCTGATCTGCCTGGACAACTGCGAGCAGATCGTTGACGGCGTCGCGGAGTTCGTGCTCGCGCTGCAAACCGGCTGCCCCGAGATCTCCGTACTGGCAACGAGCCGCGAACCACTGGACCTCCCCGGCGAGGCGATCTGGCGCGTACCCGCCCTCGCTCCGGACGAGGCCCGCGCCTTGTTCCTCGAACGTGCCCGCGTGGAGTTTCCCCAATCAGAGCAGGCGATTCGTTCGATCTGTGTCCGCTTGGACGGTACGCCGCTCGCGCTGGAGTTGGCGGCAGCGTGGGTGCGTACGCTCACCCCGGAGCAGATCGAGGCCGGCCTGAATGACCGGTTCGGCCTGCTGACCAGGAACGTTCGCGGCGTCGCGGCCCGGCAGCAGACCCTGGCCGCGTCGATCGACTGGAGTCACGATCTCCTCGCCGCCGACGAGCGCGCGGTCTTCCGGCAGCTATCGGTCTTCGCCGGCGGATTCACGCTGGAAGCAGCGACGGCGGTCTGCGGCGGCGTACGCGATGTCCTCGCGCGGCTTGTCGACAAATCGCTTGTGGTGGCGGAGGGTGGCCGGTACCGGTTGCTGGAGACGATCCGCGAGTACGCCGGTACGCGGCTGACCGATCCTGGCCCGGCGCGGGACCGGCACCTCGACCACTACCTGCGGGTCGCCGAGGCCACGGAACCCTTGCTGGACAAGGATCGTGACGCCTGGCGCGGCCTGATCGAGCCGGACCGGGAGAACTTCCGCGCCGCTCTCGAACACGGTCTGGCGGCGGCCGATCCCGAGCGCGGCCGGCGGTTGGCGGCGGCGCTGCGCTGGTTGTGGAACCTGCAAGCGACCGGCAACGAAGGCATCGGGTACCTGCGCCGGGCGATCGAACGCGCGCCAACTGACCGATCGTTGCTGCAGGCCCGTTTGCTGTACGGGTACGCGACGGTCGCGGACACCGTCGATCCGTTCGGGTACGACGCGGCCGGTCGCGGACTCGAGCTCGCGACCGAGCTGGGTGATGGTCGACTGCGATCACTGTTTCTCGCGCTGGTCGCGGTCGGCGAGTTCTTCACCGACTTCGGCAAGGCGTGGGAGCTGACGGCCGAAGGCCGGCGGTTGGCAGCGGGCATCGGCGACGAACCGGCCCGGAACGCGAACCTCGCCTTGCAATGCGTACTCCTCGCGCTTCGCGACCGGCACGACGAGCTGCGGCCGTTGCTCGATCTGGTCGCGGAAGGCCTGGTCACGAGCGGCGAGCGCGGCATCGCGTCGACCGTGCTGACGGTGTGGTCGGAGAGCCTGCTGAGCACCGGCTCGCCGCAGGAGGCAGTCGCGACCGCCGAGCGGGCACTCGCCGCTGCGGAACCGCTTGCCGACTTCCATCGCGTCGGGGTGGCACGTGGTCAGCTGGCGACGGTGCTCGCACGCGTCGGCCGGCTCGACGATGCCCGCGAGCTGATGCGCCCGTTGCTCGAGCTGGCGGAGACGGCCGGGGCAGTCGTACCCAACCTCGGTCAGGTGATGGGGCTGATCGCCTTCTGGGACGGGGAGTACGACACCGCGATCGAGTGGATGGCCCGCGACACCGCGCCGGACAGCCCGCTCGCGGGGACCTTCGCACCCACCATGCTGATGCCGACCGTCGCCGCCGCGCTGCAGGCCACCGGGCGTACGAGCGAAGCAGCCGAACTACTCGAACGCGCCGTCGAACAAGCCCGCCGGTACGACCTGCCGCGCATCCTCGCCGACGCCCTCGACCAGCAGGGCCGTGCTGCCATCAAGGAGCAGCCGGATCACGCGGCGGACCTTCTCCACCAGGCACTCACCATCCGGGTGGAGCATGGGTTGCGCACGTACCTGATCGACAGCCTGGAGTCACTCGCCTTGCTGGCGGATCACACCAACCGCCCAACCGACGCCAGCCGCCTGTCGATCGCCGCAAGCGAGGCCCGCCGAACCCTACGCCTCCCCAGCCCCACCGCCACCCCGCCCCTTGTATCCGCTCCGCCCCTGACATCCGCTCCGCCCGTCACATCCGCTCCGCCTCTGTCATCCGCTCCGCCCGTGACCTCCGCCTCACCCGTGACGTCCGCTCCGCCCCTGGCGCCCGCTCCGCCGCTCGCAGTGCCGGTGCTCTCGCTCGACGAGGCGGTCGCTTACGCTCGCCGGGCCCGGGGCACCCGCGGCCGCCCGTCCTCTGGCTGGCCCAGCCTCACCCCCACCGAACACCAGGTCGCGGACCTAGCTGTTGAAGGCCTGACCAACCCCCAAATAGCCGACCGCCTCTTCATGAGCCGAGGCACCGTCAAAACCCACCTCGCCCACATCTACACCAAACTTTCAGTTGCCAACCGCACCGAACTCGCAAACCTCAAACGCCCCTGAGCCCACGAACCTCCTTGGAAAGCAGCGAACTCCAAGCCGCGAACAGATAGCAGCCCCCGGCAACCACCGCGACCCGCCCGGCCCCGAACACTGCCGCCAACGGCCCAACCACCACCATCCCGACCGGAATCGCCACGAATGACAGCAACTCGTCGATGGACGAGATCCTGGAAAGCATCCCCCGGTCGACGTGTTCCTGCAACGACGTCTCCCATGCGACACCCGAGATCGAGAACCCGACGCCGGCCACGAACGCCGCGATCAGCAACCAACCCGGTTGCACACCGAAACCGAGCGCAAAGAGGGGGAGCGCGCCGAGCGCACTCAACAGCTGTCCGGTAGCCAGGAGACGCCGGATGACCAACCGGTACATCAGCGCGCTCATCACGAGCAGACCGGCGCCGCGTACGCTCAGTACAGCGCCCCACAATTCGGACTGACCGGTCAGCTCCGGACCGAGGACTTGCCAGACACCGACCTGGGCAAGGTTCATCAGCGCGGACGATACGGTCACCGCCCACACCCAGCGGATACGCCGGAACTCCTTCCAGCCGCGCCGGACCTCAGCCAGTACACCCGGCCGCCGCGGTGCGATTGACGTCGACACGTGCAGCCGTCCGAGGAGCGCTGCCGCGAGTACATAACTGACGGCGTCGATGGCGATCGCCGTGCCGCTTCCGACCGTGGCGACCAGTACGCCGGCGAGCGCCGGGCCGACGATCTTGGTCCCGTTCCGCACTGAACTGACGAGCGCGTTTGCCTTGCGCAACTGGTCCACCGGGACAAGCTCCGGCACCAGTCCGCGAAGTGCCGGCGAGGTGAACGCATCCAGCACACCGTTCGCGGCGCTCAGCACGCCGATCAGCAGCAGGTTGTAGTTGTGCGTGACAAGAAGCACAACATCGGAACCATCCGCGCGGCCAGCACGACACCGAGCCCACCCGGGCTACCCGCCTCCAACACCGCAAACGCCAGCGCCACCGGACCCATCGAACTACCAACCAACGAAACAACCCGCCCGGCCGCGTTCCGTCGAACCGCTCTCATGTACCTAAGGACAGGTAGTGGTCTGAATTATGGACGGTTTCGTCGGGTGGTTGCGCCTAGGGGAGGTTTCGGGGGGTGACCACTACCTGTTCTTAGGTACGCCGGACGGGCTGAAGGCTCAAGAACTGGTCAGTGTCTCTACCAGCTTGGTGATGCGGCGTTCGCGGGTTTCTGGCTTCTTGGCGGCGTTGATTGCGTTTACGTGTTCGCGGCGGTGGCTGTAGCTCAGGTTGTCGAAGGTCTCGCGGGTGCCGGCGGTGGACAGGGCCGCGGCGAGGTCGTCGGGTACGTCGATGGTCCGGGCGTCGCCGTCCAACTCCACGGTGACCGTCACGGGATCGCCGCCGGCCTTGCCCAGTTGGCTCCGGATGCTCTTCAGTACTCCGAGCGCCATACATCCACCCATGGAGGCGATCGACCCGCGGTACTCGATTCCGTCGAACGTGGCTCGTACCGCGATCCGCCCGCCACCGCCGAGCGCCGCGATCACCTCGCCCGGAACCTCGACCCACGCCCCGCCACTGTCACTGACCTCGATGGTGCCCTGAAATGTCTCCATCCATCGAGAATAGGGTGCCTAGTCGCCGGCTCGGCTGAGTTTGCTGGGCCACCAGACTCTTCGGCCCAGGTCGTGGGCGAGGGAGGGGGCCAGCAGGGAGCGGACGACTGTGGTGTCGAGGAGGACGCCGAAGGCGACCATGAAGGCGATCTGGGCCAGGAACAGGATCGGGAGGACGGCCAGCGCGGAGAAGGTGGCGGCGAGTACGACGCCGGCGGAGGTGATGACGCCGCCGGTGACGGCGAGGCCGATCAGGATGCCGGGTCTGGTGCCTTCGGTGTGGGATTCCTCGCGGACCCGGGTCATCAGGAAGATCGAGTAGTCGATGCCCAGGGCAACCAGGAAGACGAAGGCGTAGAGCGGGATGCCTGGGTCGGCGCCGGGGAAGTCGAAGAGGTGGTTGAAGACCAGTGCGCTGACGCCGATGGTGGCGCCGAAGGACAGCACGTTGGCAATCACCAGGAGTACGGCGGCGACGAGCGAGCGCAGCAGCAGCATGAGTACGACGAAGATGACCGCGAGAATGGTCGGGATGATGACGCGCAGATCGCGTTGCGACGCGTCCAGTACGTCGAGGTTGATCGCGGTGTTGCCGCCGACCAGGATGTCCGGACTGACCTTGTCGAGCTCGGATCGCAGGTGTTTGACCACTTGCGTGGCGTCTGGTGAGTCGGCCGGTACGGTCAGGGTGGCCTGGACGAGAACCTTGCCGTCGACAACCTTCGGCGGTACGCCGGGAGCCGCCGAAGCGGACGCTGCGCCGACCCCGTTCACCTTCGTCGCGGTCTGTACGACCTGGTCGGCCTTTGCGACCGGTGTGAGGATCTCCACCGGCGTACCAGCGCCGGCGTCGAAGTGTTTGCCGAGTTGCTCCTGCCCGGTGACCGATTCGACCTTGTTCAGGAACAGGTCCTCCTGCGACGTACCGCTGGCCTTGAAGGTCGGCAGGAACGCGGCGCAGGCCAGCAACGCCAGCGCGGTCACGACCCAGACCCGGCGGGCGCGTCGCCCGACGAGACCGGAGATGCGGCCCCAGAGCCGCCGGCCGCCGACCTGGTCGCGGGTGTGTACGTGGTCGAGGCGCGGGATCGCCGGCCAGAAGATCCGTCGCCCGAACGCGAGCAGGATCGCCGGCAGGAACGTCATCGCCGCGACGAATGCTCCGGCGATACCAAGTGCGCCGACCGGTCCGAGGCCCTTCGTACTGCCGAGTTGGGAGAGCAGCAGGCAGAGCAGACCGAGGATGACGGTCGCCGCGCTGGCCGCGATCGGCTCGATCGATGCCCGCCAAGCGACCCGCATCGCCTGGTACTTGCTCTCGTAGTCGTGCAGTTCCTCTTTGTAACGGGAGACGAGCAGCAGCGCGTAATCGGTGGACGCGCCAACGACGAGGATGAAGAGGATGCCCTGGCTCTGCCCGTTCAGCTGGAGCACGCCGTGCTTCGCCAGCGGGTACACCACCAGGGCGGCGAGCGCGAGCCCGAACACGGCGGTGAGCAGGACGGCGATCGGCAGGATCGGGCTCCGGTACACGATCAGCAGAATCACGAACACCACGGCCAGCGCGACGCCGAGCAGGATGCCGTCGATCCCGCTGAACGCGACCACGAAGTCGGCGAACACACCGCCAGGACCGGTCACGTACACCTGGAGTCCGGTCGGGGTGAGGTCCTGTTTGATGTCGGTGCGCAATGAGTCCGCGACGGCGTACAGCGCGGTCTCGCCTTGCTTGATCACCTCGTCGGCGCGGTCGCTGTTGGTTTGTACGGTGATCAGCAACGCCTTCCCGTCCTTTGACGGCACCGGCGGACCGATCGGCGCGACCAGGTAGTCGCTGAGCTTCTTGCCGGCGCCGAGGTCCAGCGCCGGGATCTTCGCGACGAACGCGGCGACCTTGGCCCGGTCCGCGGCGGTAATCCCGGAGTCACGCTCGACCAGGACGAAGTACGGCAGGGTCTTGGAGTCGGTGAACTTGGCCCCCTCGTTCGCGACCTGGGTCGACTCGGCCTGTTTCGGCAGGAAGTTGGCGTTGTCGTTCTGCTGGACCTCGCTCAGTTTGCCGACGGCCGGGCCGCCGAGCGAGCCGAGCACCAGCCAGATGATCAGTACCGCGGCGATCCCCGTCCGCCACATCCACCGCTTCACGATCGTCCCCTCGCCGTCGGTACGACGACACTACCGGTTGATCTCTCACTCATCCGCGACCGGTGTGCGGGAGCCGTTTCGGCGGCGTAACAACAAGATGACTACGCGGAAACACCCCGGTCATACGTTCCAGGCCTAATCAGTGGGGCCGGATGATCGGAGACTTGCGATGACGCTCGAGGCAGGACAGGCCGCCGTCGCGCACCGCGACGGCAGCGGCGCGGTCGGTACGGTCGAGGCGCCGCGGCGCGGGCGCTGGATCGACGTCTGGGATCCGGAGGACAGCGCTTTCTGGGCCGGTAAGGGCCGGGCGGTCGCGCGCCGGAACCTGTGGCCGTCGATCTTCGCCGAGTTCCTCGGCTTCTCGGTCTGGCAGCTGTGGAGCATCGTCGTGGTGTCGATGCCGAAAGCCGGTTTCACCTACAGCACCGACCAGTTGTTCTGGCTGGTCGCGTTGCCGAGTCTGGTCGGCGCGACGCTGCGGCTGCCGTACACGTTCGCCGTACCGCGCTTCGGTGGGCGGAACTGGACGGTGGTTTCCGCGTTGCTGCTGCTCGTACCGACGGTCGGGCTGTCGTACTTCATGACGCAGCCGGCCACCCCGTTCTGGCTGATGGCGCTGGTCGCGGCGACGGCTGGCGTCGGCGGCGGCAACTTCGCCAGCAGCATGACCAACATCTCCTTCTTCTACCCGGAGAAGGAGAAGGGCTTCGCGCTCGGCGTGAACGCGGCCGGCGGGAACCTCGGTGTCGCCGTCGTGCAATTGCTGGTACCGATCATCGTCGTCGCCGGGGCCGGTCTGACGCTGAACCGGGCCGGCTTGATGTGGCTGCCGCTGATCGCGCTGGCCGCGGTCTGGGCCTGGAAGGCGATGGCGAACCTGTCGGTGGCGAACTCGTCGTTCCGCACGTCGATCGCGGCGGCGAAGCGGCCGCACACCTGGGTGATCTCGTTCCTGTACATCGGCACGTTCGGCTCGTTCATCGGGTTCGGCGCGGCGTTTCCGCTGCTGATCAAGACCACCTTCGTGGACGTCACGCCGGCGCACTACGCCTTCCTCGGGGCGCTGGTCGGGTCGGTCGCGCGGCCGTTCGGCGGCAAGCTGGCCGACCGGGTCGGCGGCGCGTGGGTGACGGTGTGCTCGTTCGTGGTGATGGGTCTCGGCATCCTGTCCGCCGTTTTCGCGCTGAAGGCGGAGAGCTTCGCGGCGTTCCTGGGCAGTTTTCTGGTCCTGTTCGTCGCCAGCGGGATCGCGAACGGGTCGACGTACCGGATGATCCCGGCTGTTTTCCGGCTCACCACGCCGGACGACCCGGGCCGGGCGCGGCGGGAGGCGGCGGCGTGCATCGGGATCGCGTCGGCGGTCGGCGCGTACGGCGGTTTCCTGGTGCCGCGTGGGTTCGCGATGTCCACCAGCCACTTCGGTTCACTGATCCCGGCGCTGTACGTCTTCTGTGGCTTCTACGTGCTCTGTCTGCTCGTCACGTACTTCTGCTACCTGCGCAAGGGTGGCCCGCTCAGCCGGGAGCGCGTGTGACTCCAGTAGCCACGCACTGTCCGTACTGCGCGCTGCAGTGCGCAACGCACCTGGTTGAGCAGCCAGGGGCGTTGCAGGTACGGCCGCGCGACTTCCCCACCAATCAAGGCGGACTGTGCCGCAAAGGCTGGACAGCTCCTGACGTACTGACAGCGCCGGACCGGCTCACCACGCCGCTGGTCCGCAACGCTGACGGCGTACTGGTGGAGGCGAGCTGGGACACCGCACTGGACTTCGTAGCTGATCGGATTCGGTCGCTGCAGTTGGCGTACGGGCGTGATTCGGTGGCGGTGTTCGGTGGTGGTGGACTGACCAACGAGAAGGCGTACGCGCTCGGCAAGTTCGCGCGGGTGGCGTTGCGTACGGCGAATGTGGACTACAACGGACGGTTCTGTATGTCGTCGGCGGCGGCTGCGACGAACAGGGCGTTCGGCATCGACCGGGGCCTGCCGTTCCCGCTGGCGGACTTGGGTGGTGCCGGTGCGGTGCTGCTCGTTGGTAGCAACCTCGCCGACACGATGCCGCCGGCCGTAGCGCATCTGCAGAGTGCACGGGACGCAGGCGGGCTGCTGGTCGTCGACCCGCGCCGCTCGGCGACAGCGGCACTGTCCGGTGCGCTCCACCTGCAGGCGACGCCGGGTACGGACCTGGCGCTGGTGCTTTCACTCACTCATGTGGTGTTGCAGGAGGGCCTGGCCGACACCGCGTACTTGCGGGAGCGTACCGATGATCCGGATGCACTGATCCGGTCCACAGCCGCCTGGTGGCCCGAGCGGGCGGAGCGGGTGACCGGTGTACCCGCAGCAACGATCCGCCGGGCCGCACGGGTCTTGGCGGCGGCCGCTCCGGTGCACGGCGGCGCTGGTGCGTTCATCCTGACCGGACGTGGTGCAGAGCAGCACAGCAAGGGCACCGACACGGTCACTGCCTGCATCAACCTCGCACTGGCGCTAGGCCTCCCGGGGCGGCTCGGCAGCGGGTACGGGTGCATCACCGGGCAGGGGAACGGTCAGGGCGGTCGGGAGCATGGTCAGAAGGCCGATCAGCTCCCTGGTTACCGGAGCATCTCGGACCCGGCCGCACGTGCTTACGTGGCAGGGGTTTGGGGCGTACGCCCGGAGGACCTGCCTGGCCCTGGGAAGAGTGCGGTCGAGCTGATCAACTCCCTAGGCACGGACGCCGGCCCGAAGGCGCTGCTTGTACACGGGAGCAACCTACTCGTGTCCGCGCCACACCTCGCATCGGTACGGGATCGGCTGGCTGCACTGGACCTCCTGGTGGTGGCTGACGTCGTACCGTCGGAGACCGCGCTACTCGCGGATGTGGTCTTTCCGGTGACGCAATGGGCTGAAGAAGACGGCACGATGACATCGCTCGAAGGGCGGGTGCTGCGGCGTCGTACCGCAGTAGCAGCGCCCGGCCAGGTACGCAGTGATCTCGCGGTGTTCGCTGGGCTGGCGGATCGGCTAGGGGTGGCGGGCTTCTCGAAAGACCCGCAGGAGGTGTTCGAGGAGCTCAGGCTGGCGAGTGCTGGTGGGCGGGCGGACTACTCGGGGATCACCTGGGATCGGCTGGACGCCGGTGAGGCGCTGTTCTGGCCGGTGCCGCACGTAGAGCATCCAGGTACGCCGCGCCTGTTCGCGGATCGGTTCGCTACGCCGGACGGGCGAGCGCAGGTGGTTCCGGTCGATCACCGGCCGGTGGCGGATGATCTCAACGCGGGTGCGCCGATGTACTTGGTGACCGGGCGGCTGCTGCAGCACTACCAGAGTGGGGCGCAGACGCGTCGGGTGCCGGAGCTGGTGGAGGCGGAGCCGGAGGTGTTCGCCGAGCTGCATCCGCGGGTCGCGGCACAGCTGGGGATCGCGGACGGTCGCCCGGTGCGGTTGCGTACGGCGCGTGGCTCGATGGTGCTGCCTGCGCGGGTCACTACTGACGTACGCCCGGACACGGTGTTTGTGCCGTTCCACTTCGGTGGAGTCGGCGCGGTCAACGAGCTGACCAACGACGTACTGGACCCGGTGTCGGGGATGCCGGAGTTCAAGGCCTGCGCGGTGCAGGTCAGTGCGGCGAGTCTGCCGGTGGCGGAGGTGTCCGCGTGAAGGTGGTGATCATCGGCGGTGGCATGGCCGGCCGGCGGTTGGCTTCGTTGCTGCCCTCGTACGAGGTGACTGTGCTTGGCGACGAGCCGTCGTACAACCGGAGTCGGCTGACCGAGTACATCGCCGGCCGGAGCGAGGTGGTACTAGGAGATGAGCCGGTCGCGTTTGCGGTTGCAGTGGACCGCGTACGACAGGTGGTGACCGATGCGGACGGCCGTGAGCATCTGTACGACCACCTGGTCTTCGCGACCGGCGCCGCGCCAGTAGTACCCGCCGAGCTGGTCGCGGCGGATGGGATGTGTGTACTGCGGTCCGCAGCGGATGCACAGGCGATCGTCGCTGCCGTCAAGCAGGTACGGCGAGCTGTAGTGCTTGGCGGCGGCGTACTGGGAGTCGAGACTGCTTGCGCGCTGCGAGAGCGTGGTGTCGCGGTGACGCTGGTACATGACGGGGAAACCCTGCTGGACAAGACGATCCGGGCTTCCGCCGGGCGGCGAGTGACCCGGGCAGTCCGGCAGCTCGGCGTGGAGGTACTGCTCAACACTGAGCTGAAGAACAGGCGACAGGTGTACGGGGAGCTGCTGGTCGTCGCATGTGGCGTACGAGCGCGGACTGGTTTGGCGGATGGTCTGACTGTCCGCGACGGCATTGTGGTGGACGAAACACTTACCAGTCCGGATGACCCGCGAGTGCATGCGATAGGCGACTGCGCCGAAGTAGGTGGTCGCCGGACCGGGACAGTCGCTGCAGCCTGGTCCCACGCCGAAGCCCTGGCAACCACGCTGACCACCGAGCCCACGCCGACCACCAAGCCCACGCCGACCACCAAGCCCACGCTGACTACCAAGCCCACGCCGACCGGCAACCAGCCGAAGCTGACCGTCAACCAGCCCGCTCCGACCGCTGAGTTGCCCACACCGGTGCCGGTGGTCGAGGTGGTTCGCGTTACAGCAGGTGGGATGGACGTGTTGGTGCTGGGCGCACAGGACGAGGCCGGGGAAGTAGTGCGGCTCGAGGACGAGCACCGGTACGTACGGGCCGTGCTGCGGGACGGTGTGGTGAAGTCAGCGGTCGTAGTAGGCGCACCGGACGTAGCGGCCGAGCTGGTGCTGCTGGCGGACCGGGGGACCCCGGTTGTCGCGGACGGGCTGCTTGCGCCGCCGGTCGTACCGACGAAGCGAGTGGGGACCGTGTGCAGGTGCAACGGGGTCACCAGGGCCGCGATCGAGGCGGCCTGGCGTGGGGGTGCCGACAGCGTCGACGGCATCGCCGCCACCACCCGGGCGACGACCGGGTGCGGCAGTTGCACCGGCGCCGTCGGTGAACTGCTCGACCGCCTCCGGCGTGGCGAGACCGAACCAGTCCCGAGCAGCAGGAGGGCGACGATGGCAGAGCTCAGCAAGGCCAGGCACGTGGTGGTGGTCGGCGGTGGCATGGTCGCCCACCGGCTGGTAGAGGCCCTCCGCCAGCGCGACACCAGTACCAGCCATCGGATCACGGTGTTCGCCGAGGAGCCGCGGCTGCCGTACGACCGGGTCGCACTGACCAGTTACTTCTCCGGTCGCGACCCACAGGACCTGTCCCTCGGCGACCCCGACCTGTGGAACGACCCGGCGGTCAACCTCCGCAAGGGCGTCCAGGTCGCCGCGATCGACACCACCGCCAAAACAGTCACCACGGCCCGCGGTGAACAGGTCGCGTACGACGAACTGGTACTGGCCACAGGCTCGTCCGCCTTCATCCCACCGGTCAAGAACAACGACGCACAAGGCTGTTTCGTCTACCGGACCGTTGATGACGTAGCAGCACTCCGTGTGTACGTGGAGCGTCTCAGGTCCGAGGGCAAGCAGGTCAACGGGGTCGTGGTCGGCGGCGGTCTACTCGGTCTGGAAGCGGCCGGCGCGCTCCGGGCGCTCGGTGCCGCGACCAAGGTTGTCGAGTTCGCGCCACGGTTGATGCCGCTGCAGGTCGACGAGGGCGGCGGCTCCGCGCTGGCGCGGCTGATCGAAGGACTCGACGTCGACGTACTGACCGCGACCCAGTGCCAGCGGGTCAAACTCACTTCCCAGGGGGCGGCCCGTGCGATGGCTGTTGCCGACGGCCCCGATCTGCCGGCCGATGTGGTCGTGTTCGCGACCGGCGTCCGTCCGCGCGACGACCTCGGCCGCGCCGCCGGTCTGCAGCTCGGCGAGCGCGGCGGCGTCGTGGTGGACGAGGCCTGCCGGACGTCGGTCCCCGGCGTCTGGGCGATCGGCGAGGTCGCCTGTATCGAAGGGCGGGTCTGGGGCCTGATCGCGCCCGGGTACACGATGGCCGAGATCGTCGCGGACCGGCTGCTCGGCGGCGAGGCGACCTTCCCGGGCGCGGACACGTCGACCAAGTTGAAGCTGCTCGGCGTGGACGTGGCGAGTTTCGGCGACGCGTTCGGTGCCACCGCAGGCGCGTTGGACATCGTGTACGCGGATCCGGTCGCCGGCGTGTACAAGAAGCTGGTGCTGTCCGACGACGCCCGTACGCTGCTCGGCGGCATCCTGGTCGGCGACGCGTCGGCGTACTCCGGGTTGCGGCCGATGGTCGGCCGGGAGCTGGGCGCGGACCCGGCCGCCTTCCTGCTGCCGGAAGGCGCCGCGCCGGTGCGGCTGGAGCTGCCCGACGATGCGCCGGTGTGCTCGTGCAACAACGTGTCCGCGGGGACGATCCGGTGTGCGGTCCGCGACGAAGGGTGCACGGACCTCAAGTCGGTGTGCGGCCGGACCAAGGCCGGGTCTTCGTGTGGTTCCTGTCTGCCGATCGTCAAGAACCTCGTGAACGCCGAGCTCAGCAAGGCCGGGGTCGAGGTCAGCAAGGCGTTGTGCGAACACTTCACGCTGTCCCGGGCCGAGCTGTTCGACGTCGTCCGCGTCACCGGGTTGCGGACGTTCAGCGAGATCGTCGAGAGGCACGGCAGCGGGCGCGGCTGTGACATCTGCAAGCCGGTGGTCGGGTCGATCCTGGCCAGTCTGGACCCGGCCGGTCACGTCCTCGAAGGCGAGCGCGCGGCGCTGCAGGACACCAACGACCACGTGATGGCGAATCTGCAGAAGGACGGGACGTACTCCATCGTACCGCGCATCCCCGGCGGTGAGATCACGCCGGCCGGTCTGATCACGATCGGCGAAGTGGCGCGCGACTTCGGGCTGTACACGAAGATCACCGGCGGGCAGCGGGTCGATCTGTTCGGCGCGCGGATCGAGCAGCTGCCGGCGATCTGGAAACGGTTGGTGGATGCCGGGTTCGAGTCCGGACACGCGTACGGCAAGGCGCTGCGGACGGTGAAGTCGTGCGTCGGGTCGACCTGGTGCCGGTACGGCGTGCAGGACTCGGTCGGGATGGCGATCGCATTGGAGCTGCGGTACCGCGGGCTGCGCTCGCCGCACAAGCTGAAGCTCGGCGTGTCCGGGTGCGCGCGGGAGTGCGCCGAGGCGCGCGGCAAGGACGTCGGGGTGATCGCGACCGAGAAGGGCTGGAACCTGTACGTGGGCGGGAACGGCGGGATGACGCCGCGGCACGCCGAGCTGCTCGCGTCCGACCTGACCGACGAAGAGCTGTTCCGGGCCGTTGACCGATTCCTGATGTACTACATTCGCACCGGCGACCGGTTGCAGCGTACGTCGGTGTGGATGCGGGAGCTCGAAGGCGGGCTCGATCAGGTCCGCGACGTCGTACTGAACGACAGCCTCGGCATCGCGGCCGATCTGGATGCCGCGATGGCATTGCACGTCGACTCGTACGTGGACGAATGGCAGGCGACGCTGAACGATCCGGCGAAACTGGCACGGTTCGTGTCGTTCGTGAACGCACCGGATCAGCCGGACGCCGACCTGCGGTACGTGGTCGAGCGCAATCAGCCGCGCCCGGCCTCGTCGTCCGAGCGCGACCAGCTCGAGCCGGTCCTGCTGGCCGGTCCCCGATTGGAGGTTCGCGGATGAGCATCACGGCGGTTGGCCGGACCACGGTCTGCGCGTACGACGTGCTGTTGCCGGAGCGCGGTGCCGCCGCGTTGCTGGGGGACGTACAGATCGCCTTGTTCCGTACGCACGCGGGGGAGGTGTTTGCTGTCGGCAACCAAGATCCGTTCAGTGGGGCGAACGTGATGGCCCGGGGGATCGTCGGGAGCCGGGGCGACGTACCGACGGTGGCGTCGCCGATGTTCAAGCAGGTCTTCGATCTGCGGACCGGGGTGTGTCTGGACGATCCGGACGTGGTGCTGCCGGCGTATCCGGTGGAACTGGTCGACGGGCAGGTGGTCGTCCTACGTTGTGATACCGCACCAGCCATACCAAACGGTTTGGTACGGTCGCGGTGATGACCAGGTCCGGACCGCTCAACGGCTGCACGATCGCGGTCACGGCGCATCGGCGCGCGGAGGATCTGATCGCCTCGTTCGAGCGGCGTGGGGCGAAGATCGTGCACGCGCCGACGTTGCAGATCGTGCCGGTCGCGGACGACCAGGCGCTGATCGAGGCGACCCGGCGGGTGATCGCGAATCCGCCGGACGACGTCGTGGTCACCACCGCGGTCGGATTCCGCGGCTGGATCGAGGCGGCCGACACGGCCGGACTGGCCGCGGAGCTGCTCGGCACGCTCGAACAGTCCCGCATCCTCGCTCGCGGCCCGAAAGCACGCGGCGCGATCCGGGCCGCCGGGCTGGTCGAGCACTGGTCGGCGCGGTCCGAGACGACGGCCGAGGTAGTGGATTGGCTGCGCGCGCAGGGCGTACGTGGACGGAAGATCGTCGTCCAGCTGCACGGGTTGTCCGACCCGGCGCTGCAGGACGCGCTGCGGGCGGCGGGCGCGTCCGTACGCGGGCTGGAGGTGTACCGATGGGGGCCGGCGCCGGACCCGGTGGTGGTCGAGCGGATGATCGGTCAGCTCTGCGCGGGGACGGTCGATGCCGTCGTACACACGTCCGCGCCGGGTGCGCAGGCGATGCTCGACGCGGCGGCGTTGGGCGGGCAGTACGACGCACTGGTGTCGGCGTTGCGTACTGGGCGGGTGCTGAACGCGTGTGTCGGACCGGTGACCGCCGGACCGTTTGTCGCGTTGGGGTTGGAGCCGTTGGTGCCGGACCGGTACCGGTTGGGTGCGCTGATCCGGATCGTCACCGACCGGTTGACGGCTGACAACGCGCGGTCGATCGAGACCGAGTTCGGGCTACTGGTGATCCGGGGCGGGGCCGCGGTGCTGGACGGTGCTGTGCTCCCGCTCGGTCCCGGACCGCGTGCCGTACTGGCTGCACTGGTCGCGGCAGGTGGTGATGTGGTCTCGCGGCCAGAGCTCCTGGCTGTTCTCCCTGGCGCGGAGGATGTCCACGCGGTAGAGGTGACAGTCAACCGGCTTCGCACGGCAGTCGGGCAGCCAGAACTGATCCGGACAGTTGTTCGTCGCGGTTACCGCCTGTCCACCGAGCCGGCCGGAGTACGCACGTGACCTCCACGGCGGATCTGGTTGCGGTTGCTCATGGGACTGCTGATCCGGCTGGTATCCGGGTGGTGCATGAGCTGGTGCGGATGATGGCGGTGGAGCGGCCGGAGCTGGCGATCTCCTTGGGGTTCGTGGATCTGCTCGAACCAGCGCTGCCGTCTCTCGTACGCCGGATCAGCACCGATGCTGATGAAGCAGTTGTGGTGCCGCTGCTGCTGAGTGCCGGGTATCACGTGTACGTCGACATAGCTGCGGAGGCCGACCGCCACAACCGCATCCACACCGCCCCAGCCCTTGGACCCGACCCAGTCGTCGCGGACATCCTGGCCGACCGCCTCACCACCCGCCTCATCAAGCACCCCGCCACCGAGCTGCCTGATGCCACCGAGCTGCCTGATGCCACCGAGCTGCCTGATGTCGCCGGGCTGCCTGTTGATCAGGAGCTGCCTGTTGATCAGGAGCTGCCTGTTGAGCAGGTGGTGCTCGCCGCTGCCGGTTCCTCCGACCCCCGCGCCCTGCGCGACTGCGAGCAAACCGCCAAGCTGTTGAGCGCCCGCATCAACCGCCCAGTCACCGTCGGCTACCTCTCAGGCGCCGGCGAACCCCTCCAATCCGTCCTCGCCCGCGCCAACACCCACCGCGCCAACACCAACCACCACCGCGCCAACACCAACCCCCGCCTCGCCAACACCAACCCCCGCCTCGCCAACACCAACCCCCGCCTCGCCAACACCAACCCCCGCCACGCCGGCGCCGGCCCCCGCCTCGCCGTCGCGACCTACCTACTCGCGCCCGGCTTCTTCGCCGACCGCACCCGCCGCCTGGCCGGCCCGTACCCGGTCGCCGCCCCGCTCGGCGCCGACCCTCGCCTGGCAACCCTCGCCCTCCACCGCTTCGACGAAGCACAGCAACTGGCGCGAGTACGCACAGTGAGCGTGGGTGCTTGCGGATCCCGGCCGCCGGGGCGCATCGTGGTGGGGTGAGCGGGAAGAAGTGGGCCGACCTGAGCCCCAGGTACAAGCGGCTGATCGTGATCGGCGCGGCCGTCGAGGGCGTACTCAAGGTGGCTGCCCTGGTGGATCTGGCCCGTCGGCCGGCGGCCGGGGTCAAGGGCCCGAAGGCTCTCTGGGCGGTCGTCATCACTCTGGTGAACTCGGTCGGCGCCGCGCCGATCGCCTACTGGGTGTACGGGCGCCGCAAGCGCACGTAGCCGGTTCTTCGATGGGGGCCCGATCGGTCCAGGGGTGACGTACCGGCAGCGCGTCGCCGGTCCGGCCGGCCGGGCGATCCCGTCCGCCTACACGGTCACCGCGTACGAGCCGGACAGCCAGCTGGCGTCCGAGGCGACCGCCGACCTGTCCGGCCCAACCACCGCCGCCGTTTGAGAGGTGAACCTCCCCGCTTGTCCGTTCACCACCCGCATGCCGGGGGTGAACGGGCAAGCGGGGACGTTCACCTCTGAAATGGCGGTCGGCGGGGGTGCGGGGGTGCCGCGGTGGTGGGGGAGGTTCACGCCTCCGTGGGTGGTTGGGTGGTGCGGAGGGTGTGGAGGTCCGCGTGGCAGCGGGACTCTACTTCGGCGAGTTCGGCGAGGGTCTGGTCGATGTCCTGGCGGCGTTGTTCGAGTTCGGCGCGGCGGTGGGTGATCTGGTCGAGCAGGTAGACCAGCTGGCCCTCCTCGCCGGGCTCGGCGTCGTACATGTCGACGATCTTGGCGATCTGGTCGAGCGAGAAGCCGAGGCGTTTTCCGCGCAGGATCAGCGCCAGCCGGATCCGGTCGCGGGGGTGGTACACGCGGACCGTGCCGCGGCGTTCGGGGGTGAGCAGCCCGCGGTCCTCGTAGAAGCGGATGGTGCGCAGGGTGACCTCGTACTCGGCCGCCAGTTCGGCGATCGACCAGGTCCGCGCAGCCTTGTGCATGCTGCCAGCGTGCTTTACGTTTACGTAAGCGTCAAGCACGGAGGAGTGCGGCATGTTCGAGTTGTCCGAGGAGCATCGGGAGTTCCGGCACAGTGTCCGGGAGTTCGCCGAGGCGGAGATCACGCCGTACGCGGCGGAGTGGGACCGCAAGCACTACTTCCCGGTCGAGGTCGTGCGGAAGATGGGTGCGCTCGGCCTGTTCGGGCTGACCGCGCCGGAGGAGTACGGCGGCGCCGGCGGTGACTTCACCAGCCTGTGCGTGGCGATCGAGGAGATCTCCCGGGCCGACCAGTCGATGGGGATCACGCTCGAGGCGGCGGTCGGGCTCGGCATCAACCCGATCCTCACCTACGGCACCGACGAGCAGAAGGCCACCTGGCTGCCCGACCTGGTCGCGGGCCGGCGGCTGGCCGGGTTCGGGCTGACCGAGCCGGAGTCCGGATCGGATGCCGGCGCGACCAGGACCCGCGCGGTGCTGGACGGTGACGAGTGGGTGATCGACGGGTCGAAGCAGTTCATCACCAACTCCGGCTCGGCGATGACGTCGTGCGTGACGGTGACCGCCCGGACCGGCACGAAGCCGGACGGCAAGGCGGAGATCTCGACGATCATCGTCCCGGCCGGTACGCCCGGATTCACGGCGGAAGCGGCGTACGACAAGCTCGGCTGGCATGCGAGTGACACGCACCCGCTGTCGTTCGTCGGCTGCCGCGTACCCGAAGCGAACCTGCTCGGTCAGCGCGGGAAGGGCTTCGGGCAGTTCCTGGCGACCCTCGACGACGGACGGGTCGCGATCGCGGCGGTCGCGCTCGGCTGCATCCGCGCCTGCCTGGAGCTGTCGGTCCAGTACGCGGGCGAGCGGCAGACTTTCGGCGGACCGATCGGCCGCAAGCAGGGTGTCGCGTTCCAGATCGCCGACCTGAAGGTGATGGCCGACGCGAGCGAACTGCTGATCTACCGGGCCGCCGCGCTGAAGGACGCCGGCGCGTCGGTGGCCGAGTTCAAGCAGGCCGCGTCGGTGGCGAAGCTGTACGCGACCGAGTCCGCGGTGACCGCGACGCGGATCGCGACCCAGGTGTTCGGTGGGTACGGGTTCATGGAGGAATACCCGGTGACCCGGTTCTACCGCGACGCCAAGATCCTTGAGATCGGCGAGGGCACCTCCGAAGTACAGCGCATGCTGATTGCCCGGTCACTCGGCCTCCCAGTGGAATGATGACCGTATGACCCACGACCACTGGACCGAGGTCAAGGTTGCCCGTGAGGCGACCCTGGTTCCGCCGGAGAAGGCCGCGGCGAAGCTCAAGAGTCAGAACAAGCTGTACGTACGGGACCGGATCGCGCTGCTCGTCGACGAGGGTAGTTTCGTCGAGGAGGCGCAGCTGGCGAACGCGCTGAACCCCGGGCTGCCCGCGGACGGCGTGGTCACCGGCCGGGCGCTGATCGACGGCCGGCCGGGGCTGATCGTCGCCAACGACCCGACCGTGAAGGCGGGCTCTTGGGGTGCCCGGACGGTGGAGAAGATCGTCCGGATCACCGAGGTCGCGCTCCGCGACGAGCTGCCGATCTTCTGGCTGATCGACTCCGCCGGCGCCCGGATCACCGACCAGGTCGAGCTGTTCCCGGGCCGTCGCGGCGCCGGCCGGATCTTCCACAACCAGGTCGCGCTGTCCGGCAAGGTGCCGCAGATCTGCTGCCTGTTCGGTCCGTCGGCGGCGGGTGGCGCGTACATCCCGGCCTTCTGCGACCTGGTGATCATGGTCGACGGGAACGCGTCCATGTACCTGGGTTCGCCGCGGATGGCGGAGATGGTCGTCGGCGAGAAGGTCACGCTGGAGGAGATGGGCGGCGCCCGGATGCACACCAGCGTGTCCGGCTGCGGGGATCTGCTCGCGAGCGACGACACCGAGGCGATCGAGCTGGCCCGGCAGTACTTCTCCTACCTGCCCGGCTCGTGGCGGTCCCGCCCACCGTCGTACGACGCCACGGACGCCGGCCGCGATTTCACCCGCGAGCTGGTACCGGCCGAGGAGAGCGTCGGGTTCGACATCCACGACGTGATCGACGCGGTGCTGGACGCGGACACGTTCTTCGAGATCAAGCCGGCGTACGCGCCCGAGCTCGTGGTCGGGTTCGGCCTGCTCGCCGGGCAGGTGGTCGGCATCGTCGCGAACCAGCCGGCCGTGAAGGGCGGCGTGCTGTTCGTCGACTCGGCGGACAAGGCGGCGCGGTTCATCTGGTTGTGCGACGCCTTCAACGTGCCGCTCGTCTATCTCTGCGACGTACCCGGTTTCATGATCGGCAGCGAGGTCGAACGGGCCGGGATCATCCGGCACGGCGCGAAGATGATCACCGCGGTCTCCGAGGCGACCGTGCCGACGGTGTCGGTGATCGTCCGCAAGGCGTACGGCGCCGGGCTGTACGCGATGTGCGGACCCGGTTTCTCGCCGGACGCGTGCATCGCGCTGCCGACCGCGAAGATCGCCGTGATGGGCCCGGAGGCGGCGATCAACGCCGTGTACTACAACAAGATCCAGGAGATCGCGGACGAGACCGAGCGGGTCGAGTACGTGTCCAAGCTGCGGGAGGAGTACGAGACCGACATCGACATCCTCCGCCTGGCCGCCGACCTGGTCATCGACGCGATCGTCGAGCCGGAGAACCTGCGCGCCGACCTGATCGCCCGGCTCGCCGCCGCCCAGTCCAAGGACCGCACCTTCAGCCACAAGCGCCACGGCGTACCTCCGGTCTAGATCCTGGGTTGGTGCCCCGGCCGGGTGCGGACTACCTTCGGGGAGGAGCACATCGAGGAGGCCGGGAATGAAGGCACCCGAACGCGGCGCGCTGCCGCGGGGGCTGGCGGCGACGCTGGGGCGGGTCTACGGGCGGTTGACGCAGACGGTGCAGGGGCTGAGCGACGCGGACTTCGCGCTGGAGACGCGCTGCCCGGGGATGCCGGTCGGGCCGCTGCTGGTGCATCTTCTGTACGACGCGCAGCGGGCGCTGATCGCCTTCGCCAGCCCGGCCGTTGCCGAGCCGGACCGGGACTTCGTCTCGTACTGGCGTGACTTCCCGCCCGGACCGGAGTCGGACACGAGCTTCGTCAAGAACATCGCCGCCGCGTACCGCCGGCCCGGTGTGCTCGTGCAGCACTGGCGGGAGGTGTCCGAGGCGGCAGTCCGGGCCGCCGCGGCCGGTACGTCCGCGAACGGGCACCGGATCGAGACCCAGGGCCATGTCCTGGACGCGTCCGACTTCGTCGCGACTTTGGTGCTGGAGGCAACCGTTCATCACCTCGACCTGATCGTCGGGCTGCCGGATGCGCCCGAGCCGGACCCGGAGGGTCTGCAGGTCACGGCGCGGACGCTGGACGGCCTGTTCGGTCCGGAGGCGTGGGACGTGATCGGCTGGGACACCACCACGTACGTACTGAAGGCGACCGGCCGCCTGCCGCTGGACGAGGACGACCTGGACATGCTCGGCCCGCACGCCGGCCGGCTCCCACTGTTCGGTTAACGCTCCGGTCGGTCAGAACACTCCGGCGAACGGGTCGTCCAGGTTACTCCAGTCGAGAGTGGCCAGCTCGGACTCGGTGAGTAGACACGCGTCGAGGACTGCTTGCAGCCGGGCCGGGTCCAGTCCCATGCCTGTTGCGACGACAGTGCATTCGGCAAGGTGGTTCGAGTCCGACCACTCGCCGAGCGTACCGAGGGACGCGCTGTAGCCGGCAGACTCCCACCGCACTCGCTGGGTCGGGCGGTTCGCCAGCCAGACCACGCCGCGGCTGCGCACTACTCCATCGACGATGTCTTCCAGCGCGTCGTTCAGCCGCGCCGGGTGCAACGGTCTGGTCGACCGCCACAGCACCGTGGTCACACCGTCGTCACTCGGCTGTACGCGGTCGGACGGCGCTAGCTCACCGGCCCACGCTTCGGCAGCGTCGAAGTCAAACCGTGCAGTGCGCGCGACAGCTCCAGTCGGTACGCCAGTAGCGTCCGCTGTCACCACACTGGTCCGTGGGTTCAGATGTACTAACAGGTGCTCCAGCCGCTCGAGCTTGGTCGTGCGGTGCGCGTTGGCGAGTACGCACACGTCCGCGTACTCGATCTGGCGAGCGGTCAGTTCCGCAACGTTCCGCCGATCGGGGAGGCCTAGTGCCAGACCACGCTCAGCCAGTAGCTCGTCACCGGACAACTGCTCGACCAGTAGTACTGCATCTACAACGCACGTAACCGTGTCTACGACGATCTCAGGCAGTACGGAGACCAGTGTGCTGACCAGCGGCCGCGCCTCCATCGCAGGTGGTGTTGCGAGCACCAGGTGGTCCCAGTGCCCGCGGTCGACCAGTGTCTCCAGCAATGGCATCAGTGACTCGATCAGCTGGCACGCACCGCAGTTGTCGCCGACCGTGAATTCGCCGGCGTCGATCGGACCAGAGCTGTCGGACACGCGCCAGCCCAGTACGCCACGGCCGGGCAGCTCGTCCTGGTCCACTGACACAACCACTGTGGTGGCGTCGGTCATCGCTTCCAGTACTGGCTCGCGCAACGTCGTGGACAGCCCCACCAGCAAGGACAACGGGGTTTTCGCTCGGGCGGTCATAGCCACAGTATATGAAAACGATTTTCATCAGTCCAGTCCTCGCGCCGCCGATCGGCCAGCCGAAAGTCGGAGGTGCCGGACACCGATCGTCTGATAGGCAGTGCACATGACGATCGAGATCGAGCGGTTCAAAAGTGAGTGGGAAGAGCTGGTAGAGCTGCTGGACCTGGCGTTCGCGGCGCCCTGGACGGACGAGCAGTACGAGGCCGTGCGAGGCGTCATGGAGTTCGACCGGAGCACAGCCGCGGTCGACGACGGCCAGCTCGTCGGTCACACCGGCTCGTTCTCGCTCCAGGTGTCGGTGCCCGGCGGTCAGTTGCCGATGGCGGGCGTGTCGATGGTCTCGGTCCGGCCGACCCACCGCCGGCGCGGCATCCTGCGCGACCTGATGCATACGCAGCTGACCGACCTGCACGAGGCCGGTGAACCGCTGGCGGGGCTGACCGCGAGCGAGCCGGTGATCTACCCCCGGTTCGGGTACGGGCTCGCGACGGATCACCAGGCCGTCGTCGTACCCAAGGCATCCCGCGCGCTGCGGCCAGTGGCCGGCATCGACGACGTACGCATCCGCTTCGTGGACGCCCGCGAGTACCTGGCCCGCTGCGCCGGACTGCGGAACAAGCTGGCGCTGGAGCAGCCGGGGATGTTCCAGCACAACGAGACCTGGCAGCAGGCCGAGATCGGCACGTCGATGTCCAGCAACGCCGGGAACGCCTCGAAGCTGCGCTGTGTCGTGGCCGAGCGTGACGGTGAGCTGACCGGCTTCGCGTACTACCGGACGCGGCGCGCGGACAAGGCGTACGTCAACGTGGAGCGGGTGCACGCGGCCGATCTCGCCTCGCATGCGGCGCTCTGGCGCTACCTGCTCGAGCCGGACCTGCTCAGCGAGACGCGCTGCGACACGCTCCCGTCGGACGACCCGCTGCTGGACCTGCTGCTCGACCCGCGGGCGCCGTCGGCGACCACCCGGGACGGTCTGTGGCTCCGGACGGTCGACGTCGCCGCGGCGCTCGCCGGGCGTACGTACGCGCGAGACGTGGACGTGGTCATCGAGGTCATCGACGACTTCCTGCCCTGGAACGCGGGTCGCTGGCACCTGATCGGCGGGCCGGACGGCGCCGCCTGCACCCAGGCCTCGCGGGACGCCGACCTCACGCTGCACGTCCGCGACCTGGCCGCCGTGTACCTCGGCCGGCCGTCGCTGGCCGGGCTCGGCCGGGCCGGTCTGGTCGACGAGCACACGGCGGGTGCGCTGGCGGTCGCGTCGGAAGCGTTTTCCACAATCCGGCTTCCCTTCCTCGACACGGGCTTTTGAGGGGGTAGCCTGCCGAGATGCAGACGCAGCGCCGGGGCGCGCTGACGGTGGCCGCCGTCCTGCTGGTGGGGGTCGTGGCGGCCGGCTTCGTCGTGCTCGCGTCCGCGAGCGGACCGGTCCGGCCGGTCAGCGAGAGCACGCTGAAAGCCGGCCCGGAACCGCTGCCGACGTTCACGCCGACCCAGTCGGCGCAGACGCCACCGCCGGTACGGTCCGGCCGACCGATCAAGCAGACCGAGATGCCGGGCTGGCTGAGGTCGTTGTGGCAGGCGCTGATCTACCTGGTGATCGCGGCTGCCGCGGTGCTGCTCGGCCTCCTGCTCTACCGGCTCATCCGGAAGGTGCAGCTTCCACAGGCAGAGCCTGAGGGTACGGACTGGGAGCGGGTGAAGGCCGAGCGGCTGGCCGAGGCAGTGGACAGCGGGCTCGCGCGGATCGACACGGGTACGGCGACCGATGCGGTGATTGCGTGCTGGGTCGCGCTGGAGGATGCCGCCGCGTCGGCCGGCGTACCGCGGGAAGCGTCGGAGACGCCGGCCGAGTTCACCGTGCGGGTGCTCGGCATCGGCGGCATCTCGGAGCCGCAGCTGGTCCGGCTGGGGGAGCTGTACCGCGAGGCGCGCTACTCGACCCACGGCTCCACCGAGCAGGCTCGCACCGAAGCTAGGGCCGCCCTGGAAAGCCTCCGGGACGAGCTGGCGGCTAGCGCCGAACGGGCGGCGCCGGGCGGGCAGGAGTCCGGGGCGGAGACGGTGCGATGACTTCGTACCGGTGGGCTCCGCTGGAGGAGAAGGGACCGCTGCCGGAGGTCAAGAAGAAGCGCTCGCCCTGGCCGTACAAGCTGCTGTTGCAACACGTCGGCATCGCCGTACTGGTCAGCCTGGCGCTGGTCGTGATCTTCGCACTGGCTGGGATGGCGCCGCGCCCGCTGTGGTTCGTGGCGGCCGCGCTTGGCATCGGCATCGCGTCGCTGGCGATCCGGCTCGTACTGCCGGAGGTAATGGAGACGAGCTGGCCCGGCCGGCACGACGAGAAGCTGGCCGCGCTACGGACGCGGACCAACGACAACCGCACCCAGTTCCTTGCCACCTGGGTGCAGGAGGCCGGTCGGGAGCGACGAGCCGGTGAGGGTTCGCAGACGTTCGTCCGCAGAGTCCGGCCGCTGCTGCTGGAGCTGGCCACCGACCGGCTCGTACACCGCCACGGCGTCGACCCGGAGCGCGAGCCGGACCGGGCACGGGCGATCACCGGCGACCGGCTCTGGGAGCTGATCACCAGCGACGACAAACGCACCGCGTCCCTCAGCGACATCGAGGCCGCGATCCACACCATCGAGAACCTGTGAGGGAATCTGTGACTGATGGCGAGCTGACGCTGGCTGAGGTGTCGGAGCTGAGCCGGCGGGTGCTGGACCGCGTCAGCCAGGCAGTGGTCGGGAAGGCCGAGGCACTGGAGCTCGTACTGGCTGGAGTGCTGGCAGGCGGGCATGTGCTGCTGGAGGACTACCCAGGGCTGGCGAAGACACTGGCCGCGCGATCGTTCGCGCAGGCGCTCGGGCTGGAGTTCCGCCGCGTGCAGTTCACTCCGGACCTGCTGCCGTCGGATGTGACCGGTGCATTCGTGTACGACCAGAAGGAGTCGGAGTTCGTCTTCCGGCCCGGACCGATCTTCACCGGGCTGTTGCTGGCGGATGAGATCAACCGGACGCCACCGAAGACGCAGGCGGCTCTACTGGAGTCGATGCAGGAGCACCAGGTCACCGTGGAGGGCCAGACGTTCCCACTGCCCACTCCGTTCCACGTACTCGCTACAGCCAACCCAGTGGAGTACGAGGGCACGTACCCGCTGCCGGAGGCTCAGCTCGACCGGTTCATGCTGCGGATCGGCTTCGGGTACCCGACGCCTGCAGAGGAGTGGGAGGTGCTGCGCCGCCGGATGAGTCGTCGTAGCGAGGACCAGACAGTAGACGCGGTGACTGACGCCGCCGGACTGCTTGCTGCGCAACGTGCTGTTGAGACAGTGACAGTCGACGACACAGTCGGTCAGTACTGCGTTGATCTCGCAGCCGCTACTCGCCGGGACTCGCAGGTACTAGTAGGTGCGTCTCCGCGCGGTTCGCTGGCGTTGCTGTTGACCGCGCGGGCGTACGCAGTGATCAACGGTCGCGACTACGTCGTACCGGAGGATGTGAAGGCGGTAGCGGTTGCAGCGCTGGCGCACCGGATCACCGTACGGCCGGAGTTGTGGCTGCACGAGGTCACTGGGGCGACGGTCGTTCGCACCGTGCTCGGTACGGTCGCCGCGCCGCCCACTGTGGTCGGTGCGGCGCAAGCATGAAGTGGCGTCCGACGCACGCGCAGATCCGTGCGATCTGCGCGGCCGCGGTGCTGCTGGGCGCCGCCGTGCTGCTGCGACGGCCGGACGCGGCCGTGTTCGGGTTGCCGCTGGCGTTCCTGGCGGCGTGGGGCCGGTTCTTCCGGCCGCGTGAGCAACCGGAGGTACGCACCGAGCTGGACGCGGACGTGTTGTTCGAAGGGCAGGCGACGACGTACCGGCTGCGCGTTCCTTCGGGTGCTGATCCGGATATCGATCTGATCGTGGCCGCGTTGCCGCGGACGGCCTGGTTCCAGTACGACCCACCGCAGGCCGCGATCGCGGGGCCGGTCGCCGCCGGCGAGGTGACGCTGGAAGTCGGCGTCCGGTCGCAACGCTGGGGACTGCGGTCGTTGGAGCGACCCACGGTTGTCGCGACGTCGGCGCTCGGCGCGTACCGGATCCCGGTGCTGTCCGCGCAGCCGCAAGCCGTGACGACGCTGCCGTTGCGGGAAGGGTTCGAAGCGGTCGATGCCGTGCCGCGGCCGGCCGGGCTGGTCGGGTTGCACCGGTCCCGGCGTCCGGGTGAGGGGACCGAGCTGGCCGGCGTACGCCCGTTCCGTACCGGCGACCGGTTGCGGCGGATCAACTGGGCGGTCTCGGCGCGGACCCGCGAACTGCACGTCACCTCGACCTGGTCGGACCGCGACACCGAGGTCGTGATCCTGGTCGACACCGGCGGCGAAATCGGGATCAGCGAAGGGATCGACGGGCGATCCAGCAGCCTGGACACCGCGGTCCGCGCGGCCGCCGCGATCGCCGAACACTACCTGCGCAACGGCGACCGGGTGCGGCTGATCGATACGGGCAGCGTGTTCCGGGGCGTACGCTCCGGCAGCGGGCGCGGGCACCTGCGCCGGATCCTGGACACGCTCGTACACGCGGATCGGCGCAGCCGGCAGCAGGACGAAGAGCAGTTGGCGCGGCGGAACCGGGTCCGCTCGGACAGCCTGGTGCTCGTACTCAGTCCACTGCTACGACAGGCGATGCTCGGCTACATCGTCACGCTCGTACACTCCGGCTGCACCGTGATCGCGGTCGACACGCTTCCACCGGACATCGCCACAGTGCTGGACCCAGCAGCCCACGACGCCCGCTCCTGGCCGCTCGCCTGGCGCCTGCGCCTACTGGAACGCCGCCGCGACCTGGACCGCCTCAGCGACCTGGGCGTCCCCACCGTCCCCTGGCAAGGCTCCGGCACCCTGGACGAAGTCCTCCGCGACGCCGCCCGCCTCTCTGCCGCCCCGAGGATCCGCTCATGACAGCATCAGAAAAGATCACGGTCTGGCTGGCGCAGGTACGTTCATCCGGTCGTGCCGTCGTCTACGCACGCCTGGTGATCGCGGCGACCGGCACCATCGCGCTGGTCGTACCCGCAATCCAACCCTGGGACCAGCTGGACCTGGTACCGATCCTCGGCGTCCCTCTCCTGCTGACCACCGTCGTCCTACCGGATTCCTTCGCCGGCCTGATGTTCCTGCTGGTAGTAGCCATCGGCTGGCTGATCCGAGCCCCAGCCACCCTCACCGCCGGCGTGGCCATCACCGCGGTAGCCCTAGTAGTCCTCCACCTGGCAACCGCCTTCACCGCACAACTCCCGTCCTACGCCCGCCTGACCCCCAAGTCCCTACGCCGCTGGTGGCTCCCCACCACAATCGCCGCCGTCCTAGCCCCCACCACAGCCCTCGCAACCGCCCTGATCCACCACGCCAACCTCCCCGGCTCCCTGGCAATAACCACCACGGCCACCCTCCTGACAGCCACCACCATCTGGCTGACCACCACCCAATCCCCCAACCACGACTAGCCGTTGCCGAAGGTTTGGGTTAGTTCTTGGGACCAGGGGAGGGGGATGGGGTTGGGGCCGATTACCTGCATGGCGGACATGACGGTGAGGAGCATGCCGGCGGAGAGGAATTCGCGGGCTTGGGTAGGGGTGGCGCCGGTGAGGTCGCGGACCAGGGCGTAGATGCTGCCGAAGCGGTGCCGGACGCAGTCGCCGATGATGGGGTCGCTGCTGGCGGAGAAGCTGTGCAGGAGGACCCGGAGCAGTTCGGGTTCGGCCAGTAGGCGGTCGTAGTTGCGGCCGAGGGTTTCCAGGTCAGGGCGTTCCTCGGCCGCCTCGCGGAAGATCTGTTCGATCCGCGCGCAGACGGACTCGACGGCGGCGAGGAAGAGCTGCTGCTTGCTGCCGAACAGCCGGATCACGTACGGCTGCGAGACCCCGGCCAGCCGGGCGATCTCGTCGGTTTTGGTGCCTTCGTAGCCGGTCGCGGCGAAGGCGCGGACGGCCGCCCGCAGTACCTCGTCGCCACGCTCTTTCGCGGTCAGTCTGACCCTGGTCGCCATCCGCTCTCCTTCCGTCCCTTGACATGTTATCAGTCGATGCATACTCTCGTGATCGAGCTTGTTATCAGTCAATTACAACAAGGGGTGCGAGATGACAGCGACCGCTCTCGGCGGCAGGGACGTGGGGCAGCAACCCAAGCCGGGCCGTGGGCCTCGTGGGCTGGGCGTGGTGCTCGCCGCGGTGGGGATTCCGACCTTCATGGTCACGCTGGACAACCTGGTGGTGACGAACGCGCTGCCGGTGATCAAGTCCGAACTGAACGCGTCGCTGGGCGACCTGGCCTGGTTCGTGAACGCGTACACGCTGTCGTTCGCGGCGCTGCTGCTGACCGCGGCCGCGATCGGCGATCGGCTCGGCCGGCGGCGGATGTTCCTGGCCGGCATCGCGCTGTTCACGCTGGCCTCGGCCGCCTGCGCGCTGGCGACCGAGTCGTGGATGCTGATCGCGTCCCGGGCGGTCCAGGGCGTCGGCGCGGCGGCCGTGATGCCGTTGTCGCTGACCTTGCTCGCGGGCGCCGTACCGGAGAAGCAGCGCAGCGCGGCGATCGGCATCTGGGGCGGGATCTCCGGCCTCGGCGTCGCGGTCGGCCCGGTGGTCGGTGGCGCTGTCGTCGACGGGCTGAACTGGCAGTGGATCTTCTGGCTGAACGTCCCCGTCGGCGTGGCCGCCGTGCTGCTCGCCGCGCGCGTCCTGACCGAGTCGAAGGGTACGGCGAAGAAGCTGGATCTGGCCGGCCTGGTACTCGCGGCCGGCGGCGTACTGTCGATCGTCTGGGGCGTCATCCACGGCGCCGACGACGGCTGGACCTCCGCCGGCGTACTGGGCACGCTGGTCGCCGGTGTCGTCCTGCTCGCCGCGTTCATCGGCTGGGAGCGCCGGACCGCCGCGCCGATGCTGCCGCTGCGGCTGTTTTCGGTCCGTTCGTTCAGCGTGGTGAACGTGGTCTCGTTCACCTTTGCGGTCGGTGTGTTCGGTTCGGTGTTCCTGCTCGCGCAGTTCTTCCAGGTCGTGCAGGGCTACTCGCCGTACCAGTCCGGCGTACGTACGCTGCCGTGGACCGCCGCGCCGCTGGTGGTCGCACCGATCGCCGGACTGATCGTCGACCGCGTAGGTGCGCGCACACTGATCACGGCCGGACAAGTACTACTGGCCGTTGCACTCGGCTGGATCGCACTGATCACCTCGCCCACGATGCAGTACGCCGACCTGGTCGTGCCGTTCGTACTGGCTGGTGTCGGCATGGGCCTGACGTTCGCGCCCGGTGCGAGCGTGGTGATGGGCAGTGCGGCCGATGCTGATCGCGGTGTCGCATCCGGTACGAACAACACGATCCGCGAGGTCGGTGTCGCGATGGGTGTCGCCGTACTGGCCTCGGTGTTCGCGTCGGCCGGGTCGTACGAGTCGCCGGCCAAGTACGCGGACGGACTGGTACCCGCGGTCTGGACCGGCGCGGCGGTGGTCGCCGTCGGTGCACTGGTCGCCCTGCTGTTGCCCGGACGTGGACGATCTACAGTGTGACCGTGCTGGACGCAGACGACGTACGCCGGATCGCCCTGTCCTTCCCGGAGACGGTGGAGAAGAAGCGCTGGGGACACCCGACGTTCGACGTGGCCGGGCGGATGTTCGTCACGGTGCCGGACGACCAGAGCTCGTTCGCGGTGCGCTGTCCGCGGCTGGAGCGGGACGAGCTGATCGCGGCGGAGCCGGAGAAGTTCTGGGTACCGAAGCACGAGGCGGGCTCGAACTGGGTTCGGGCCCGCCTCGCCGCGCTCGAGGACGCCGACGAACTGCACGACATCCTGGCCGACTCCTGGCGCCAGGTGGCGCCACCGGAGCTAGCTAACTGACGTATCTCGGCGACACCGCGAAGGTGTTGCAGCTGGCTGGGTTCCCGGTCTTGAACGACGTACCCATGAACCGCTGCTGACTCGCCACGCTGCCGTGGTCCCCGTCCTCCGGCTTGTCGCCCGCGGTCACGACCCACTTGTTCCAGACGTACAGCAGCTCACCGCTGATCGGGTAGCTCTTCTTGTTCATCGCCAGGAACACACCGGCGAAGCAGTTCGCCTGGAGTTCCATCCGGCGCGTCTGGCGCTGCCGGTCGTCGTAGTCGCTCAGCTCGTAGCGCAGGTTGTCCGACGCCTGCAGGATGCCGGTCATGTTCTGCACGCTGTGGCCGTACTCGTGCGCGACGGACCGGGTGTACCACATCCGCGCGTACGCCTTGGACTCCGCGTCCGGGTACTGGGTGTACGACTTCACGAAGACGTCGACCTTCATGTACAGGTTGTTGTTGGAGGAGCAGTAGAACGGCACGTTCACCACGCCGCTGCCGCACGGGGTGGTGGTGCTGCTACCGGACCAGTACGACATCGACGGCGGCTGGAACTTGTAGCCGGCCTTCGTCACCAACGGCCCCCAGGACCGGTCCAGGCACGGCTTGATCGCGGCCCAGTACGCGGCGGCGTTGCGGGCGTTGGTCGGCCGCACCTTCGGCTCGCGGCAGTTCGCCGTACGCATCTGGCCGACCTTGTAGATCGCGTTCTTGGAGACGACGGTCGCGTCGTTCACCTTCGGCTCGGACGTCGGCGACTCGGTCGAGGTCGAGGTCGGCTCCTCGGTCGGCGCGCCGGTCGGTTCGGTGGTCGGCTTCGGCGTGTACCGGGTCGGGATCACCGGCGGGTGCGTCTCGCTCTTGGCTGCCTGGCGGAGCATCCCGATGAGGCCGGCGCCGACGACCGCGACGCCGACCAGCGACAGGATCACGATCAGCGGGGCCTTGGACTTCTTCCGCGGCCGCCGCGGCTGCCACCCCGGCCCACCAGGACCACCGGCACCACCCGGTCCGCCAGGACCACCGAAACTCGGGCCCCAGCCGAAGCCGGGGCCCTGCGAAGGCGGTCCGTACTGAGGTCCGTACTGGGGCTGCCCAGGCTGCGGCGAACCCTGCGGTGGCGGCCCGTACTGACCTTGTGGCGGACCGTAGGGGCCGGCGGGCTGACCCTGTTGCGGCCCCGGCTGGTACGGCGGGTACTGCTGGTTCTGGCCGGGGGGCCCGAAGGGTGGCTGGCTCAACGCCGGTCCTCTCATAGCTCAACAGCGAAAGCAAAAGTGCGATACCGCGACCGCCACAGTATCGGCAACAATCAGGTCAGTTCCGGACGGCCCGGCAGGTAGGGTCGGCCAGGTGACCGATGTCCACAGCTCGGCGAGTACGCCGACCAGCCCGATCGACCAGCTCGCCGACCGGTACCTCGAGCAGTCCTTCGTCCTCGACCCGATCGCGGCGACCGAGATGGGTGTCGCCGGCCACGACCACGAGCTGCCGGACTACACCCCGGCCGGATTCGAGGCGCCGGCGGAGCTGATCCGGCGGACCGTCGCGGAGGCCGGCACGATCGAGCCGGGCAGTCCGCGTGAGGAGGTCGCCAAGGACGCGCTGCTGGAGCGGCTCGGGCTGGAGCTCGAGCGGCACGAGGCGGGCGTCCCGCAGTACCAGCTGAACGCGATCTCGTCGGTCCCGGCGTACCTGCGGCAGGTGTTCGACCTGATGCCGACCGCGACCGCCGAGAACTGGGAGAACGTCGCGATCCGGCTGAACCAGCTCGGCACCACCCTCGACGGGTACCGCGAGACCCTGCTCGACCAGGCGGACCACGGCCGGGTCTCGGCGGTCCGGCAGGTGCACGGGCTGGCCGAGCGGATCGCCAGCTGGACCGGTGCCGACGGCGACGACTTCTTCGCCGGGCTGGCCGCGCAGGCGCCGGAGGGGCCGGTCAAGCCGGCCGTCGAGGCCGCGGCGGCGTCGGCGCGGAAGGCGTTCGGGCAGTTCGGGGAGTGGCTGACCACCGACCTGGCGCCGCGCGCGCCGGAGCGGGACGCGTGCGGCCGCGACGTGTACGAGCTGGCCTCGCGGCACTTCCTCGGCGCGTCCATCGACTTCGAGGAAACGTACGCCTGGGGCTGGGAGGAACTGGCCCGGATCGAGTCCGAGATGGAGCAGATCGCCGCCGGGCTGAACGGTGGCGACCGCACCATCGAGGCGACCGCGGCGCTGCTGGACGACGATCCGGACCGGACGATCCACGGCAAGGAAGCGTTCCGGGACTGGATGCAGCAGCTGTCCGACTCGGCCGTGGTCGAGCTGGGCGGTACGCACTTCGACATCGCCGACGAGATCCGTACGTTGGAGTGCATGATCGCCCCGACCTCCGACGGGTCGATCTACTACACCCAGCCGAGCGAGGACCTGACCACCCGCCCGGGCCGGATGTGGTGGGCGGTGCCGGCCGGCGTGGAGAAGTTCGCCACCTGGCGCGAGGTCACCACGGTGTACCACGAGGGCGTGCCGGGGCATCACCTTCAGGTGGCGCAGACCATGCTGCGTACGGACCTGCTGAACCGGTGGCAGCGGATCGCCTGCTGGGTGTCCGGCCACGGCGAAGGCTGGGCGCTGTACGCGGAACGCCTGATGGAGGAGCTGGGCTACCTGGACGACCCGGGTGCCCGGTTCGGCATGCTGGACGCGCAGGGGTTCCGGGCGGCCCGGGTGATCGTTGACATCGGCATGCATCTGGAGCTGGAAGTGCCGCGGGACAATCCGTTCGGCTGGCGGCCGGGGGAGCGGTGGAACGCCGAGCTCGGCTTCGAGTTCCTGCGCGCGCACTGCCGGATGGAGACCGAGTTCCTGCAGGCCGAGCTGAACCGGTACCTCGGCTGGCCGGGGCAGGCGCCGGCGTACAAGGTCGGCGAGCGGATCTGGCTGCAGGCGCGCGAGGAAGCCGTGCGGCGGAAGGGATCGGCGTTCGATCTGCGCGCGTTCCACCGGGACGCGCTGAACCTCGGGTCGATCGGTCTGGACCCACTGCGCCGGGCGCTGGCGAAGCTGTGAGGTTCGTCCTGGCGTCGGCGTCCCCGGCGCGGCTGAAGACGCTGCGCGGCGCGGGCATCGAGCCGATCGTGATCGTGTCCGGGGTCGACGAGGACCACATCACCGCGGAAAGCCCGGGCGAGCTGGCCCGGTTGCTCGCCACGCTGAAGGCGCGGGCCGTGATCGCGAACCTGACCGATCACGCGACCGTGCTCGGTTGTGACTCGGTGCTGGAGTTCGACGGAGTCGCGTACGGCAAACCTGGTACGCCGGAGGTTGCCCGCGAGCGATTGCGGATGATGCGCGGGCGGAGCGGCGTACTGCACACCGGTCACTGCCTGATCGACACCGCGTCGAAGCAGGAACTGCGCGAGCTCGCATCGACGACGGTGCACTTCGCGGAGATGACCGACGCGGAGATCGACGCGTACGTGGCCACCGGCGAGCCACTGGTGGTGGCCGGGTCGTTCACGGTCGACGGCTTCGGCGGACCGTTCGTGAGCTCGATCGAAGGCGATTACCACAACGTCGTCGGCCTGTCGCTGCCGCTGCTGCGCCGGATGCTCGCCGAGGTCGGCATCGCCTGGCCGGAGTTGTGGACAACCACGGCGCCCTATCGGTACGACGAGGCGGTCGCGGCGGCGTACGACGACACCCGCGGCGGCTCCGCCCGCGCCGAAGCCGCCGCCCGCGCGGTCGACGCGCTGCTGCCCAAGGGCGGCCGCGTACTCGAACTCGCTGTCGGTACGGGCATTGTCGGCGCCGAGCTGGTTGCCATGGGCAACTTGGTGCACGGCGTCGACCTGTCACCGGCGATGCTCCAGCACGCCCACGTACGCCTCCCGGGCCACGTCGCCGCCGCGGACGCGGCCAGGCTGCCGATCGACGACCGCCGCTGCGACGCGGTCGTCGCGGTCTGGCTGCTGCACCTCCTGGACGACAGCGAGCCGGTGATCGCCGAGGCCGCCCGCGTCCTTCGTACCGACGGCGTCTTCATCACCACCACCGAAAAATCCGACGCCACCCGCTACGCCGACGGCCGCGGCTCCGACGACCGTCGCTCCCAGGACGCCTTCACCCACCTGGTAGCCGCGGCCGCCCGCCACGACCTGGCCCTCGACAGCGCCACCACTTTCCAAGGCCCACCCCGCAACACCGGCGATTCCCCGCTGTACCCACTGATCCGCTTCCGCCGGGTATGAGCACCAAGGCCGGGCTGAACGGTGGGTGAATTTGTTGGTGAGGTGAGCTCTGGGCTGGGGGAGTGAGCTGGTTGGCTGGAAGCGTTGGGTTATGGATCGTGGGCTGAGCGTCAGTCGGTTGCCGTTCGTGCATCAGAAGGTGGACGAGCTGATGCGGCAACTGCAGGTTTCGATGCGTGAGGTCGGGAAGTTCTACGGCGGTGGGCAGCCGGATCGGACCACGATGGATCGGGCCCGGGTTGATGCCGAGCGGCGTGGGGTGATCACGTCGGGGCCGGGTGGGCCGGGGATTCCGGTGTTCGGCGCGGAGGAGCATCGCGCGCTGAAGGATCTGATCGCGCCGGGGGTGGGGAAGCGGATCGGGCTGCGCGCGCGTGGTGACGAGGCGCGGCGCCAGGAGCAGTACGACTACCGGAACATCCGGCGGGGCACGATGATCGGTGCGTTGCGGGCCGTGGCCGAGCTGGCGGAATCCCGGAGTTACCTGAACGGTCCGGCCGTGCGTGAGGTACGGGACGCCGGGATGAAGACGGCTGTGGCGGCCGCGTGGACGGCCGCGCATTATGACCGCGTACTTCGTGATCTGGAAGGCAGCGGGAAAGTGCCTGGTGGGACTGCCGAGTACCTCGCGTTGGGGTGGGCGGAGGCGGATTCGGCTGAGCGGCAGCAGTTGCTGGCGCGGGTTGATGATCAGGCGCCTGCCGGGTACGCGTTCGCGGAGGAGGTTGGCCGGCGGGCGGGGATGTCGGGCGAGCGTACGTTGCACTGGTTGAACAACGCGCCGCCGCACAAGACGCCTGAGGTTGCTGCTGGGCTGATGATGCGCGGGTCGGATCGGATGGTTGAGCTGTTCGAGGACGATCCCGGCGCGTACGCCGCGCTTGAAGGGGAGGTGTCCGAGTTGATACGTACGGAGTTCGCGAGGCTGCGGCAGGTGCAGGGGACCGGGATGGTGCATACGCACGACGTCGATACTGCCGCGCAATCGGCCGATGGTGGGCGCCGGGTGGCCACGCTGGCGGCGGAGTTGATCGCGCATCAGGAGCTCGCGCTCGACGCGCGGGTTGAGCCGGAGCGGGCGCCTGAGGCGCGGATCATGGACCCACGGATCGGGGTCGCCGAGCCCGGGCAAGGCCCGGCAGATGCCGCGCCGACGGGTGGCGGCGCGCAGGCTGCGCAGGTGGACCGGGCCGGACAGTCCAGATCAGCCGGCAACGCCCAACCGGGACAAGCCGCCCAGCAAGGCTGACCGGGCGAGCTGTTCGGCAGGGCTGACCGGGCGAGCCGTCCAGCGGGGCGGACCGGGCGAGCCGTCCAGCGGGGCGGACCGGGCGAGCCGTCGGGCAAGGCTGACCGGGGTGAGTTGTCCAGCGTCGGGTGGCCGGGGCGGCGTGATGAGTGACCGTGGTGCTGTCGACGGGGTTGACCAGCTAGCGTTCGGCGGGTGAGCGAGTACATCAATGGCGTGCGGGTGCTGCGGCACCCCGGCCAGCAGGACCACACCGACGTCACCCTGACGTTCGCCGTCGGTGCCCGGGACGAGACGCTGCGTACGATCGGTGTCGCGCACGCGCTTGAGCATCTGGTGATGCACGGCGTCCGTGACCTGCCGATCGACGTCAACGCCGAGGTCGACCTGATGACGACCACCTTCGTCGCCTCGGGTTCGGCGGCGCGCGTGGGCGAGTTCCTCGACCGGGTATGTCGCGGGCTCGCCGACCCACCGATCGACCGGCTGAAGCTGGAGGCCGGCGTGCTGACCGCCGAGGAGGGAGCAGCCGCGCACCCGGTGGTCGCGATGCTGTTCAACGTGCGGTACGGCGCCAAGGGTCCCGGACTCGAGTGGCTGGAAGGACCCGGGTACGACGGCCTGAAGCCGGAGCACCTGATCGCATTCGCGCGGAAGTGGTTCGTACCGGCGAACGCGGTGCTGCAGGTGAGCGGTCCGCTCCCGGACAACCTCGCGCTGGAGCTGCCGTCCGGCCCGGCGCCGAGCCGGGTGTTGCCGGCGGGTCGGTCCTTCGACGGTCCGGCAGTGGTGGAGTTCGCGATCCCCGCGGCCGGCGTCCTGCTCACGATGCCGCCCGACGGCGACGTACGGTTGCCGACCCTGGCGATGGAGGTGCTCCAGCACCGGATCGAGGAGCAGTGCCGCCACGTCGGCGGGCACAGCTACGAGGTCGCGGCCGACCTGATTGCCGGTCCGGACGGTACGAGTGACTGGGTCGTGTACGCCGAGGCACGTGACGGCAGCGAGGCCGCGGTGTCGCGCGCGGTCGTCGAGGCGCTCACCGACCTCGCGGAGAACGGACCGACGCCGGCGGAGCTCAGCTACCACTTCGACCGGGTCGGCGAGCAGCTCGCGACCGGTGATCCGGAGTTGCGCAGGACGTTCGCCAACGAGATGGGCAGCAGGTTCGGCGAACCGGAGTGCCCGCCGCTCGACAGGGACCGCTTGGCGAACGTGCAGCGGGGGAGATCGCCGCCGTACTGAAGGAGGCGTTGCCGACCGCGATCGGGTATGCGTTCGACGGCGCCGCGGAGCTCTGGGCGGACGCCGGTTTCACGCGCGCGTCCACCTGTCCCGTGATCGCGGAGCTTCCGCCCGGCCGCGCCTTCAAGCCGCCGATGGTCGCGCGCGCCTTCGTGAAGGCGAGCCGGTCGATGCAGTGGGTGCGTACGAACGACGCGCTGGTGCTGCGGGACGAGGACGGCGTGCACGAGGTCCGCTGGGACCAGGTCGCCGGAGTGATGCGCGGCCAGGGCGACGAACCCACTGTCGTGTTCGGTCTGAACGGGTGCGCGATCCCGCTAGGCGCCGCCATGTTCCGCGGCGCCGACCAACTGCTCGGCGAGCTCAAAGACCGGGTCCCCGCCGACCTCTGGTTCGACGAGCCAAACGACCTCGACTAGCCGAACCACCTCGACCGGCCGAACCACCTGGACCGGCCGAACCACCTGGACCGGCCGAACCACCTGGACCGGGCGGGGCACCTGGACCGGGCGGGGCAATGCGGCGAGCGACGGTTGGCCGGGGGCCTGGTAGGGGTCGGTTGGCCTACGGGTGGGCGGACGCGCGCCATTGGCCGGGCCCGGGGTGGAGCGGCTGGCGGGCGTTGCGCCAGTAGGTGGCCCAGTTGTTGGCCCGTTGCGGATCCGGGCTGGGCCCGGGCGTGCCGGCGCGGGCAGCCAGGACCGTGACCAGAGCAGCCAGCTCCTCCGGCGTGGGATCGCCCTTGATGATCTTCACAGGGGAATGTTCCCATGCTTCTTCGGCGGCAGGGTGTCGCGTTTGGTGCGGAGGAGCCGTAGTGCGCGGACGATTTCGGCGCGGGTTTCGCTCGGCTTGATCACCGCGTCGATGTAACCGCGTTCGGCCGCCACGTACGGGTTCGCCAGGTGATCCTCGTACTCGGTGATCAGCTCCTGGCGGCGCGCGTCGACGTCCTCGGCGGCGGCGAGTTCGCGGCGGTGCAGGATGTTCACCGCGCCCTGCGCGCCCATCACCGCGATCTGGGCGGTCGGCCAGGCGATGTTCATGTCCGCGCCGAGGTGCTTCGACCCCATCACGTCGTACGCGCCGCCGTACGCCTTCCGGGTGATCACCGTGATCATCGGCACGGTCGCCTCCGCGTACGCGTAGATCAGCTTCGCGCCGCGGCGGATGATGCCGTTCCACTCCTGATCGGTGCCGGGCAGGAAGCCGGGGACGTCGACGAAGGTCAGGATCGGCAGGTTGAACGCGTCGCAGGTACGGACGAAGCGGGCCGCCTTTTCGGACGCGTCGATGTCCAGGGTGCCGGCGAACTGCATCGGCTGGTTCGCGACCACGCCGACCGGGCGGCCCTCGACGCGGCCGAAACCGACGACCAGGTTCGGCGCGAACAGCGCGTGCACCTCGAGGAAGTCGCCGTCGTCGACGACCGCCTCGATCGCGGCGTGCATGTCGTACGGCTGGTTCGGCGAATCCGGTACCAGCGTGTCGAGCGCGAGATCGGTCTCGTTCGGCTCGAGATCGGCCGGCGCGTCGTACACCGGTGGGTCCTCGAGGTTGTTCTGCGGGAGATGCGCGACCAGCGCCTTCACCCACTCGATCGCGTCCTCCTCGTCGCTGCCCAGGTAGTGCGCGTTGCCGGACTTGGTGTTGTGCGTCCGGGCACCGCCGAGCTCCTCCTGGCTGACGTCCTCGCCGGTGACGGTCTTGATCACGTCCGGGCCGGTGATGAACATGTACGACGACTCGTCCACCATCACGGTGAAGTCGGTCACCGCTGGGGAGTACACCGCGCCGCCGGCACACGGGCCCATGATCAGCGAGATCTGCGGGATCACGCCGGAGGCACGGACATTGCGGCGGAAGATCTCGCCGTACAGGCCGAGGCTCACCACGCCCTCCTGGATCCGCGCGCCGCCGGAGTCGTTGATCCCGATCAGCGGGCAGCCGATCTTCATCGCCAGGTCCATCACCTTGACGATCTTCTCGCCGAACACCTCGCCGAGGCTGCCGCCGAAGACGGTGAAGTCCTGGGCGAACACGCACACCTGACGGCCGTCGATGGTGCCGAAGCCGGTCACCACGCCGTCGCCGTACGGGCGGTTCGCGTCCAGGCCGAAACTGGTCGACCGGTGCCGGGCGAACTCGTCCAGCTCGGAGAACGAACCCTCGTCCAGCAGCATCGTGATCCGCTCCCGGGCGGTCTTCTTGCCGCGCGCGTGCTGCTTCTCGACCGCCCGCTCCGACCCGGCGTGTACGGCCTCGTCCAGCCGGTGCTCGAGGTCCGTGAGCTTCCCGGCGGTGGTGTGGATGTTCACCGTCTCTCCCATGAACCGGCAGCCTACGCGTCAGTAGGCCTCGCTGCCTGTGACGTCGGCCGCAACGCCGCTGACTCGCCCGGCCGCTACGCTGCCGCTCGTGGCAGATGAACGGCTTGACGATATCCAGGCGATCGTGGCGCGATGGCTCGTGGACCGGGTGGAGCACCATGCCGACACCGATACCGGGCTGCGGAACGACCAGCTGGGGTCGCCGGACGCCGTGATGGGGCCGGCCGCGGAGACGATGATGGCGCGGTCGTCGATCCCGCCGGAGAGCCGGCCCGCGGCGAAGGCAGCGATCGTGACGATGCTGACCGAGGGTTTCAACGAACTTCCTGCCCGGCTGGCCGATTGGCGGCTCGAAGGCGCCGACGCCCACGTGCGTCGCGAGGCGGAGCGGTTCGGGGCGGGGCTGGGCGATCAGACGATGGCAGCGGTCCGTACGTTCGAGGTGAACCCGCCGAACCCGGCGGACCTGCTTCCGGAGCAGGGCGCGTCCGCCGGGAACGATCCGGCCGCATCCGTCGCGAACGATCCGGCCGCGAGGTTCGCGAACGACCCGGCGATCCCGCGACCGGGCGGCGTCCAAACCACGCCCGGACGAGCCGGCGACCAGGCAAGAACTGATCGAGGCGCTGGCCCCAGACGCGACATCCCCGGCGGCCCGACCCGCTAGCCCGAAACGTGACGCCCCGGCCATCGGCCGGCCAGCTCAAACGGGACACCCCGGCAGCCCGGCCCGCAAACCGAGCACTCCGCGACCCCAGCCGCCGTAGCCGGCACCCCCACCCGTTACCCCCCCCAAACCGGTTTGGGGTGCCTAACTGCCCATTGCAGGGGCACAACCCTCCCCGCTCTACGTCGGCATCCGCCCCAAACCGGTTTGGGGCGGATGGCGGCGGAGGGTTGCCGACCGGTCGGCAACCCTCCGCGGCGGTAGGTTGCGGTGATGGCAGACGCGACGGTCAGTGCTCTGGTCCAGAGAATCAACGAGCTCGTGGTCGCCGACACCGGAACCCGCTCACTCGCCGTCGGCGAGCAGATCGCCGACCGGGTGACGAGGACCATCGAGCGTTACCTACGACCGCTCGCGGACAACCTGCACCACCCGGACCAGCTGAGACCGGCGCTGGGGCAGGTGGACGTACGTCCAGCGCTTCGGGAGGCCTTGACCGAGACGGTCGCGGCCTGCGCCGGAGTACTGGTGGCCCGCGAGCGGCCGCTCGGTGAGATCTACGACCTGGGCCGGGACCGCTTCGAGGCCGGGATCAGCCGGGCGTACGCCGAGTCCGCGATGCCGCGGCTGATGGCGCAGCTGCTGCCGGAGGGACAGGCGGCGTACCTCGGCAAGTTCGAACCGCGGCAGCACGAGGGCGACGTACTCGCCGCGCGGGCGGTGGTGGTGTCGATCATCGCGCGCACCGAAGGCAGCGAGCGGGAAGTACTGCGGGACCTGGTCGCGGCCGGCCGGAGCGCGGTCGCACCGGCGGCCGCGCGGATGCTGCTCGAACCACGGGACCAGTACCAGGCGCTGCCGGCGCGGCAACGGGACACGCTCGTCGAAGACCTCGCGCACCAGATCGAGTCCCAGTTCGAGCGCGCGGAGCGGCAGCGGCCGGGTACCGACGTGGTGGCCAACTTCCGGGCCAGGCGGGCAGCGGCGAACCTTGGCGCGGACGCGATCACCACCGCCAGCAAGCTCGGCAACGAGACGATGTCGGACCTGTACCGCAGCTTCGACGAATTCGGCTGGCCCGAGGAACCGCGGCCGAAGTCGGTCGACGCGCTGTGCCGGCAGGTCCAGGACGTTGTCGGTGAACTCTCCGAGGCGCCGGGGTCCCGGTGGAACGGCCGGATCCAGATTGAGCTTGGCCAGGCTCCCGACGCCACGCTTCGATTGAGCGCGACGCAGATCATGGCCCTGAGCGCGTTGATGGAAAGCAGTTCGGAGCACCCGCTGACCACGGAGCAGGCGGCGACCGCGCGGGAAGCGCTCCAGGTGGTGGCCGCTTCGTACGCGCGGATGGCGGTGCCGGATGACTACAGTTCCACGCTCGAGGCGGCGGCGGTCGAGTTCGCGCCGCGGTACACGGTGATCGACCAGGCGGTCGGTCAGGCGTTCGCGGAGGACAACTACGCGAAGATCGTCGACCTGTCGTTGCCGTCGGAGCAGGCGCGGCAGGTACGCGAGGCGCCGGCAGCGGATCAGCGGCTTGCACCAGCGGCGCGCGGGTTTGCCAGCGCGATCGATGTCGCCGCCCGGCGGCAGGACGGCGAGACGCTGCGGCTGATGACCGGGCAGGACCGGATCCGGATGAGCGAGACGGTGGCGGACGCGCTGGTGACCGGGCCCTTGGTCGAGCCGTGGCTCGAGCCGACCGAGCGGTTGCGCGTTGCCGACGAGATCGCGGAGCAGATCGACCAGAGGTTCGACGCGCTGCCCGGCGAATTGGATCGGTGGGCCGGCGGTGAGCAGACGTTCGTCCACGACCAGTCCGTTGCCGATCCTTTCCGGTACGGACATCAGACCGGCCGCCTCGCCAACCAGATCGTCGAAACCCACGTAGAAGCCCGCGCGGCCGAGGCAGCCGCCCGCGCCGAACAGGAGGCAGCCGCCCTCGCCGAACAGATCGCCGAGGAGGAACGCGCCATCGAGCAACGCCTGCTCGCCGAGGCCCACGACGCGGCCACGGAGGGCCTGGTACCCCCAGATCAACTCGAAGACGAAGCCTGGTTCCTAGCCACCGAGCAAGCAGCCCACACCCCTCAGCCACCTCCGGCAGAACAGGTCGTTCTGGCGGAGCAGGCTGACCGGACGGAGCAGGTGGGGGAGGGGGCTGGTGTTGATGGTGAGTTGACTCGGTTTGTGCCGGGGCGTGATCCGGCGCTTCGGCCGCCGGGGAGTGCGGCGGGTGGGCCTGGTGCCGGGACGGAGGATTCGCGGGCGGTACCCGGGAAGGGCTCGCCGAACAAGCCCGGCCAAATCCACGACCGCTGACACCGAGGATGCCAAACTAGGCACGTGGAGTACGCCGAGTTCGACGCCGAACGCCGCCGGATCACCAACGCCTGGGGTGAGGAGATCACCGACCCGGCCGTACTGCGCACGATGGTCGAAAACCTGCGCCGGCAGGCAGCGACTATCCCTGGTCAACAAGATCGGCTCAAAGCTGACCGTTACCTCGAGACGCTGGACGCTCTGGTGGACGCGGCACGTACTCCCGGCAGTGAGACCGTCCAGCGGGCCTCCGATGCGATGCAGCGGGCGGTCGCACCCATTGGTACGGCTGCCGAGCGCCGCCTCCGTGCCGAGGAGGGGATCGCCGAGATCACCCGGATCGCGGCCACCGCTCCGACCCAAGAGGAGCACGACGCCGCCCTCGAACACATCGAAACGCTGGCCGAGACCCTCGACCTCCTGGACGCCGAAGGCGATCAGCCCGAAGCCGGCCCAGGCGTCGCCAGGGCGGCCGACGGCCCCTCCATCATCGCGCCACGGTCCGCCGTCGACGGATCCGGCGTCGGCGAGTCCGGCATCAGTGATTCCGGCGTCGGCGAGTCCGGCGTCGAGGAGACCGGCGTCGACGATCGGACCGCGGGTTTCGCCAACGACCCGGCACTGCGCCGGCCAGGACAATTTCCCGGGCAACGCTCCGGCGCCGCCCCGGCCCGGCCGACCACCGGCAGCACACCGAAGGCACCAGGCCGCGAGTTCTGAGAAGCCACCCGCCCCGGTCCGGCTCGGCACCCGGCTCGCACCCAACACCGGGCTCGCACCCATCACCCATCACCCGGCGCCCATCACCCGGTCGTCGTCGAGGCACGTGACGCGACCGCCGCGCTCGCCCCCGGCGCCTGGCGCGTACCCGGGACCTGGCTCGTACTCGGCACCCGGTGCGTACCTGGTATCCGAGCCGGGGTGTCCGGCGTGCTGGTGGACCCGGTGGGTTGGGGGGATTCGGAGCGTCGGCTCCGCGCGGCTGCGGGCTGGAGTGCGTTCGCCGATGGAATGATGCTCACGTGGAGTACGTGGAGTTCGACGCTGCGCGACGCCGGGTGTTGCGCTCCTGGGGCCGGGAGCTCGTTGAGCCGGAAGCTTTGGCGGCCGCCGTGGAGCGGTTGCGGGCGGATGCCGAGACGATCCGGGACGACGCGGAGCGGGCGAAGGCACGCCGCTACCTGACCACCCTCGACAACCTCGTCATCGAGGCCCGTACCCCAGAGAGTGAGTCCTTGCGAGCAGCCTCGAACGTACTGCTCCGTGCCCTCGCCCCGGACGGTACGCCGGTCGAACGCCGGGTTCGCGCGGCGACCGCGATGGCCGAAATCAACCGGATCGCGCGGGTCGCACCCACGCCTGCCGAATGTGCTGCCGTGCTGGAGCTGAACGAGTCACTGGCCGAGATCATCGAGCTGGAAACCGAGGTTTGAGATGGCCCTCCGCAGACGGCACGACAGCCCGGTTCCGGATATCGGCAACGGGCTCTTCGAACGGATCCAGCAGGCGGTCCTGCGGGAGTCCGGCGCCGCCCAGTCGTTGTGGAACGGCTGGATCGGCTACACCGACCAGCCAGGCTTGCGGGGCAGGGCCGATCCGGCCGGCCGGATCAGCTTCGATCAGGACTCGGTCATCGAGCCCCTGCAGAGGATGTTCGCGACCGGCGGGCAAGGGGCGACCGTACGGGACTGGATACGGTTCCGGAACGCGCTCAAGACCGTCATCCACGAGTACACGCATTTGCTGGCGCCGAAGGGCGTCAAGCACCGCGATCGGCTCGAAGCCATGAAGGTGCCCGAATCCAAGGCGATCGAGGAAGGGGTCACCGAGGCCTGGAGTCAGGCCGTGGTCGACCGGGTCGCCCGTCAGGTCCTGCCCCGAGCTCTGGTCGAGGGCGTGCTGGCGGTGCAGAAACAGCGTGGGCCGCACTCGTACCCCGCGTGGGAGCCCGCCGCCCGCGCGTTCGCCGACCAGGTCGGGATCGAGACCGGTCTCGACGGTGACGAGGTGTTGCGGCAGATGGCCGGGCAGCAGCGCGACGGAAAGCCGTGGGTGGCGGCGGATCTGTTGTTCGATGCGTCGCAGCTGCCGAATCTCGTGCCGGTCAAGGAGCAGGAGGCGATTCGGGAGGAGCTTGCCGGGGAGATTCACCATGGGTTCGCCGGGCTGATGGAGCTGAAGGACAACGCCGATCCCGCGGTCAATCGCCGGTCGGTCTCCAGGCAGACAGGTATGGAGCTCGCAGACTTCGCGATGGACATCGTTCGCAGCGCCGAGGCGTACTACGGCTCCGGTCCCGAGCAACAGCAGCAACAGAGCCGGGGGCGGCAGGAACAGCGTGGCCATCAGCAGACGGGTGGGTGGCCGGACCAAGACCAAGAACATGATGTGAACCTGCGGGCGGCGTTCGGGGCTCAGTTGCCGGCTTCGGAGGCGGTGCGGGTTCGGCAGGGGGAGGGCGGGGACGGACGCTCCGGCGGCCCGAACTCGGGCCCCGCGACCGGCCGCTCCACCGAACCACCAGCCCGCTGACCATCCACCATCCCCCGTCTGTTCAGCCCACCGACCATCCGAGCCGGCTGACTCCGAGCGCCGGCTGTTAGCTGGGGCCGGCGGCGAATAGTTTGGTTAGGCGGGCGGCTCGGACCAGGTCGCCTTGGACGGTGAGGTGTTGTTTGAGGACGGCGGTGATCGGGTCCTCGTTGCCGGTGACTACTCGGAGCAGGGTGGTGGGGTCGGTGCGGATGGAGATGTCCGCGGCGCCGCCGGGTGGTTTCAGGGTGCAGTGGCCGTCGTGGATGTGCAGGCAGTACTCGGTGACGGCTTCGGGCCGGGCGGACCCGCCCGCGCCGGTGATCTGCCAGCTGATGACAGCTTCGAATCCGGCGGCCCGGGCGGGTCGGAGGTACTCCGGCATCCGGCGAAAGATCTCGCGCAACGCGATCTCTCGTACTCCCCCGATGAGTCGATGCCGAAGCTCCCGCTCCGACGTCCGGTCGACCAGTCGGGCCAGCTCGCTCGCGTCCAGGGCGGCGACACCCTCGGACTCCAGCCAGCCGGCACTGCCTCGTTCGGTCATCGACCACCCCCGCGGCAGCTTCCCTACCAGACCGTAGGAATTTCCTATGTGGCCGTGGCTTTGTCAAGTACTGACGAATGCGCGGACCGGTGACGCAGAGTGGTCAAAACTGTGGGGTAGCTGAGCAGTCGGTCACGATCGGCTTCCAGTGGATGGACTCGGCGGCGGCGACGCGCGTCCGCCGATAGGGTGGGCGAACGTGAGCGAGACCGGAAGTGAGACCCGTACCCGCGCGCGGTTCGAGGTGCCTGAGGAACTCAGGGCCGACGTCCGCCTGCTCGGCGAGATCCTCGGCAAAGTTCTGGTCGAGTATGCCGGTCAGCCGCTGCTCGACGACGTCGAGAAGCTGCGTGAGCTGACCATCGCCGGCGACGGTGCCGCGGCCGAGGCGCTGGTGGCCTCCTGGCCGCACGAGCGTGCCGAGGACGTGGCCCGTGCCTTCACCTGCTATTTCCATCTGACGAACCTCAGCGAGGAGCTGCATCGCGCGCGCGTGCTGCGTGAGCGTGATCGGGCCGGCAGCGAGGCGGTGGTTTCGGAGCTGGCCCAGGCGGTCGAGCAGATCACCAAGGAGAGCGGCGAGCAGCAGGCGCGGGCGTTGCTGAACGGCCTGGAGTTCCGCCCGGTGCTGACGGCGCATCCGACCGAAGCGCGGCGCCGTGCCGTACTGGCGACGATCCGCCGCATCTCGTCGTTGCTGGACGAGCGGCACGACCCGCGTGCCGGTGACAGCGACCTGGCCGGGAACCGTCGCCGGCTGGTCGAGCAGGTCGACGTCCTCTGGCGTACGTCCCAGCTCCGCACCAGCCGCCCGACTCCGCTGGACGAGGTCCGGTCGGCGATGGCGGTCTTCGAGGAGACGCTGTTCGATGTCGTCGGCAACGTGTACCGGCGGCTCGACGACGCGCTGGCCGGAGACGCGGCCGGGACGCGTACGCCGGTGGTGGCCCCGTTCGTGCATCTGGGGTCGTGGATCGGTGGTGACCGCGACGGCAACCCGAACGTGACCGCCGCGATCACGCGCGAGGCGATGCAGATCCAGGCCGACCACGTGCTCCGGGCGCTGGAGCGGGCCACTGAGCAACTCGGCCGTTCGCTGACGCTGGACGCCGCGACCACGCCGCCGTCCGCGCCGGTCCGTCGGCTGCTGGAGGACGCCCGTGCGGTGAACCCGGAGCTGATCGGGGACATCGAGTCCCGTTCGCCCTCCGAGCCACACCGGCAGCTGCTGCTGCTCGCGGCGCGCCGGTTGGCGGCCACTCGGTCCCGGGACGCTGACTTCGGCTACCCGCGCTCCGCTGACTTCCTGCACGAGCTGAAGGTGCTGCAGGACTCCCTGGTGACCGCTGGTGCGCCACGCCAGGCGTACGGCGAGCTGCAGCAACTCATCTGGCAGGTGAACTCGTTCGGCTTCCACTTGGCCGAGCTGGAGATCCGCCAGCACTCCTCCGTCCACGCCAAGGCGCTGGAGGAGGTGCTGGGCGGCGGTGAGCTGTCGGACAAGACCGAAGAGGTGCTGGCGACGCTGCGGGTGATCGCACAGATCCAGCAGCGCTTCGGCCCGGAGGCCTGCCGTCGGTACGTCGTGTCGTTCACCCGCAACGCCGGTGACCTCGCAGCTGTGTACGAGCTGGCGGACGCCGCGCTTGACGGCCGTCCGATCGAGCTGGATGTCGTGCCGCTGTTCGAAACCGGTGAAGACCTGCAGAACTCGGTGGAGGTGCTGGACAACGCCATCCAGCTCACCCGCGTACGCCATCGGCTCACTGCGAACGACCGGCGCTTCGAGGTGATGCTGGGCTACTCCGACTCCGCCAAGGACGTCGGACCGGTGTCGGCGACGCTGGCGCTGTACGACGCGCAGGCGCGGATCACTGCCTGGGCGCAGCGCAATGCCATCCGGCTCACGCTGTTCCACGGTCGTGGTGGTGCACTGGGCCGTGGTGGTGGCCCGGCCAACCGCGCAGTACTTGCACAGGCTCCTGGCTCGGTTGCTGGTCGGTTCAAGCTCACTGAACAGGGTGAGGCGATTCCGGCTCGGTACGGGAACGCTCCGATCGCGCAGCGGCACATCGAGCAGGTCACTGCGGCGACGCTGCTGGCGTCGACCCCTGCGATCGAGGAGCGGGCCACTGTGGCCGCGGAGCGGTTCGCGGTGATGGAGAAGACGCTCGACGAGGCTGCGCGGACGGCGTACCACCGGCTGGTGAAGGCGGACGGGTTCGCGGAGTGGTTCAGTACGGTGACTCCGCTGGAGGAGCTGGGGCAGCTGCCACTGGGTTCACGTCCGGCCCGGCGTGGTGTGGCGGTTTCGTCGCTGGAGGACCTGCGGGCGATCCCGTGGGTGTTCGCCTGGTCGCAGGCGCGCGTCAACGCACCAGGCTGGTACGGGCTGGGCACAGCGCTCTCTGCAGTTGGTGACGTACCTCTGCTGCAGGAGGCGAACCAGAACTGGCCGTTGTTCCAGGTGATGCTGGAGAACGCGGAGATGTCGCTGGCGAAGACGGATCGGCGCATCCTCGGCCGGTACCTCGAGCTGGGTGACCGGCCGGAGCTGACGCAGCAGATGCTGGACGAGCATGCACTTACTACCGAGTGGGTGCTGAAGGTGCTTGGCCAGGAGCGGCTGCTGCAGGGGCGGCGTGTACTGGGCCGTGCGGTCGAGCTGCGCAACCCGTACGTCGATGCGCTCAGCTACCTGCAACTGCGGGCGCTCCGGACGCTGCGTACCGATGACTCACTGGACGAGGAGCAGGTCATCCGTACCCGACGGCTGTTGTTGCTGACCGTTTCGGGTGTTGCAGCCGGCCTGCAGAACACCGGCTGATGTTCAACGACCTGGACCGGCCCCCGCTGGACGAGAAGTTCCTGCGGGGCCGGTTGGTGCGTCCCGGTTCGCTGTGGACGCAGATCGATGTACTGGCCGAGACACCGTCGACCAATGCGGTCGTGGCAGCCGCGGCCACTGCCGGTCAGCCAGAGGGGCTGGTAGTCACTGCTGAGTACCAGTCGTCCGGTCGTGGCCGACTGGGCCGGACATGGACGACACCGGCGCAGTCAGCTGTGCTCATGTCTGTTCTGCTGCGACCGACAGCGGTGGAAGCGTCCCGCTGGCCGTGGCTTGGCCTGCTGGTGCCACTAGCTGTGGCTGCGGCTGTCCGTGAGGTCGCGGAGATCCCAGCGCAGGTGAAGTGGCCGAACGACGTACTGGTCGAGAATCGCAAGCTGGCCGGCATCCTCCTCGAACGCGTCGAAGGACCGGCCGGAGGACCTGTCGGAGGGCCGGCCGCCGTGATCGGGATCGGTCTGAACGTGACGCTCCGCGAGTCGGAGAAGCCGCATGAGGCTGCTACCTCACTGGCGTTGGAGCAGGCGGCCACCACCGACCGCGCGACCGTACTGGCGGCGGTCCTGAGGCAGCTCGCCAATCGCTATCGGTCGTGGGTCGAGGCGAACGGTGACCCGGGCGTCATCCTGCCCGAGTACCGCGAGCTGTCCGCGACCCTCGGTCAGCAGGTACGCGTCGAGCTTCCGGACGGTACGTTCCTGACCGGTACCGCCCGTGACCTGGCCGATGACGGCCGGCTGATCGTCGACACCCGCGACGGCGTACACCAGCTCGCCGCCGGCGACGTGACCCACCTGCGCACGACGCCGCCGGCGACGTGACGCACCCGCGTGCTACGCGGTGAAGATCTTCGCCGCGGTGATCAGGGTTTCGACGATCCCGTAGCCGAGCAGTACGGCGACCAGGAGCCACGAGATCACCAGGCGTGCGGTCTGGTTCATCGGGCTGCCTCCGTCGTACTCGCGGGCTGTTCGTGGAACCGGTCGGCGACCGCGCGGATCAGCAGGTTGGCGACGAATCCCACCGCCAGTACGCCGACCATCGTGAACAGCGCCGGCCGGTACGCCGATGCCGTCAGCGTGCCGGGTTTGCCCTCCCGGTCGAGGAAGCCGTTCACGATCAGCGGCCCGGCGATCCCGGCCGCCGACCACGCGGTCAGCAGCCGGCCGTGGATCGCGCCGACCTGATACGTACCGAAGAGGTCCCGCAGGTACGCGGGCGCGGTCGCGAATCCGCCGCCGTAGAACGAGATGATCACCGCCGCGAGCAGTACGAACACCGCCGTACTGGTGTGCCCGACCGTGGCGAGCAACGTGTACGCGATGATGCCGATGCCCAGGTACAGCGCGTAGATCGGCTTCCGGCCGATCACGTCCGAGGTGGACGACCAGCCGAACCGGCCGCCCATGTTGAAGATCGACAGCAGCCCGACGAACCCGGCGGCCGCCGCGACCGCGACGCTTGACATACCGTCCTGGCCGCGGAAGAAGTCCTGGATCATCGGGCTGGCCTGTTCGAGGATGCCGATACCCGCGGTCACGTTGCAGAACAGCACGATCCACAGCAACCAGAACTGCGGTGTCCGGATCGCGTTCGCCGCGGACACGTTCGCGCTGGTGACGAGGGTCTTCTGGCGTACCGCGGCCGAGTCGAAACCGTCCGGTGTCCAGCCGTCGGCGGGGACCCGGATGGTGAAGACGCCGAACATCATGATCGCGAAGTAGCCGATGCCGAGGGTGAGGAACAGCCCGGCCAGCGCGCCGCCGCCCGCGACCGACGTACTCACGTTCGGGTCGTAACCGGAGTCGTACAGCCCGAGCAACTGCCGGGACAGCGGGCTGGCGACGAGGGCGCCGCCGCCGAAGCCCATGATCGCCAGGCCGGTCGCGAGCCCGGGCCGGTCCGGGAACCACTTGATCAGCGTGGAGACGGGGGAGATGTACCCGATGCCGAGGCCGATCCCGCCGATCACGCCGTACCCGAGGTAGACCAGCCAGAGCTGACCGGTACCGATGCCGAGGGCACCGACCAGGAATCCGGCCGACCAGAAGCAGGCGGCGACGAACATTGCCTTCCGCGGGCCGTTGCGTTCGACCCAGGTGCCGCCGATCGCGGCGGACAGACCGAGCATCACGATCGCGATGCTGAACACCACGCCGACCGCGGTCTGGCTGCTGCCGAAGTGCTTGACCATCGAGGTCTTGTAGACGCTGGTCGCGTACGCCTGCCCGATGCAGAGGTGTACGGCCAGCGCGGCCGGCGGGATCAGCCAGCGGCTGTAACCCGGTGGTGCGACGGTGTGCTCGCGGTCGAGTATCGGCAAGACGGCCATCCCGGCTCCCTCGGCTGGTAACCCCTCGCGCATCATTGCTCACTGTATGCATCTTGTGAAGAGTTGAACCGCTTCGGACGGGTTCGTGTCGGGACAGGACAACCGAACCCGGCACCTGTGAGACTGGGGGTATGGCGATCTCGGCGAAGTTGTTGGGTGAGGACGAGTACATCGTCGTCAGCACCCGGACGCACTGGAAGGCGCTGATCGGGCCGGTCTTCCTGCTGCTGGTGGTGGCCGGCGCGGGCGGGTTCCTGGCCGCGATCGTGCCGTCGGGCTCGTTGCAGACGCCGGCCCGGATCGCGATCCTCGCGGTCGGGGTGGTGCTGCTGGCGGCGTTCGCGCTGAAGCCGGTCCTGAACTGGTACTTCTCCACGTACACCGTGACGAACCGGCGGCTGATCACCCGGCACGGCATCCTGACCCGGACCGGGCGGGACATCCCGCTGATGCGGGTCAACGACGTCTCGTACGAGCACGGCCTGATCGACCGCATCCTCGGCTGCGGCACGCTGCACATCGAGTCGGCCGGCGAACGCGGTCAGGTGGAGCTGCCGGACGTGCCGCACGTCGAGCACGTCCACCTGCAGATGTCCGACCTGCTCTTCGGCGGCCCGGACGGCAAGATGGGCGACGGCATTCTGGACGACGAGGAGCCGCCGGAGCACATGCGCCGCCGCCCGGAGCAGGCCCAGCAGCAACGGCCACGCTCAGCGGACGACGGCGAAACGATCTTCAGCTCAGACGACGACGACCGTCGCTGACGATCAGAAGATCTCCAGGCTGACTGGCGCGACCGCCCAGCGGAACGCGGCGCTCACCTGGCTGAGCGCGCCCGGCGTGTGCTCGACCACCCGTCCGGTCGGTACGAACTCGGCCAGCGACCGAGCGCCCAAGTACGTCGCGCCGAGCTCGGTCACCGACAAACTCAGATCGGCCGCGTCCTCCGTACGTACACAGGTCACCGCCGCGCCGTCAGCGGTGAGCCGGAACCGCCCGGTGTTCGCCGCGATCAGGTCGTCGGTCACTTCGAGCACGACATCGAGCGGTACGGAGTACCGTCGCTGGCTCAGCGCCCGTGGTACATCGGTGACGCGCACCCACAACCCCTCGCCCAGCCGCCGATCCAGCGCGGTCGGCGTGGCCACCAGGTGCACCAGTGCCTCGTCGACGCTGGCGAAGCCGTAGCCGAGCTTGCCGCTCAGGTCCATCGTCAGCAAGTACTGCCAGATCGCCTTGTACGCGGCCGGTTCGGGCGCGGCGAGCTCTTCCAGCAGTACCTCGTTCAACGGACCGGTCTGGGTCCAGTTCATCTTGCCGCGCCAAAGCGCGTACCCGTCGATGGTGCCGCTCTCGTCGCGGTGCACGAGGATGCGGAGGGCGTTCCAGCCGTGGCGGTCCTCCGGCTTGTCCTCGAGGTGCTTCCGCCAGGCCGGCTCGGTCCGGCTGGACACGCCCGGCCGCTGCTCCTGCAGCCGGCGCAGGATCGGCGGCAGCTCCTTGAGCGCGTCCTCGGTGGTCAGCTCACCGAGCTCACCGGGCCGCAGCCGATCGTTGGGTGGACCAACACGATGCAGGTCCGCTTCATAGCCGACCTTCCAGGACGAGGTCGCGTACCCGAACCGGCCGTAGATGGCCGGCTCGCTGGCCCACAGCACCGCGATCGCCTCTGGTACTTCGCGCAGCTGCCGCCCGATCAGCCCGGACATCACGCCGCGCCGCCGGTGCGTCGGCAGTACGCCGACACTGGTCACGTGCGCCGCGTCGACCACCGCGCCGGGGACGGACAGATCCCGCGTCAGCACCCGCGTCGTACCGATGACCTTGCCGTCGTCGGTCGCCACCAGTGCCCGCTCCGGCTCGAACAACTCGGCCGAGAGTTCGTCGAAGGACGGTTCGAACATCATCGCCGCGGCGAACACGGTCCGGAAGGTCTCGTATTCGCTCGCCTGCGCGGTACGTATCTCGATCTCACTCACCTCCGCATCCTCACATATGCGTGGTGAGGTGGGGAGAATCAGCGAACGGTGGGCAGATCCCCGGTGTCCGGGTCGAGCTCGGCCGGCGAGTCCGGTGCCGGGGTGTGTTCGACCTCGTCGAGCGCTATCTCCTCGCGGAAGACGAACTTCCGGTACGACCAGAAGCGGAACAACGTGCCGAGTCCGAGGCCGACGAAGTTCGCCGCGATGTTGTCGGACAGCCAGGTGTGCAGGTCCAGCACGTACCGCGAGAAGGCCAGACAGCCGGCCGCGATCAGCAGCCCGATCCCGTTCAGTACGAAGAACAGCACGTACTCCCGGCGGAGGCCGCTGCGCTCCCGGTGCCGCCAGGTCCAGTACCGGTTGCCGAAGTACGTGGCGACGGTGGCGACCGTGGTCGAGATCAGCTTCGCGGTCAGCGGCTTGTGGTGCAGCATGCCCTCACCGGAGTCGGCGAGCACCAGCGGGTTGTTGAAGACCAGCCAGTTGTAGATCGGCAGGTCGACGACCAGACCGAGCAGACCGACGAGTCCGAACTTTGCCACTTCGTGCACCAGGTGCTGGAACTGGCGGTACAGCGTGGTGACGAGCTTCAACGGGGTTCGGAACTTTCTGTGATCGGACAGCGACAACGGGGTCAGCCTCCCACGGTACCCGGCGACCGGTCCTACCCCGAAATCCCCCGCGCGCCGCGGTGGCCGCCGTCTGGCTCATGATGTATGGACATTAGGCTCCGGGTTGTGAAGTTCGATCGAGAAGATCTGCCCGTCGGTACGCCCGTGGTCGGCATGGTGGGTGGGGGTCAGCTGGCCCGGATGACCCAGGAAACGGCCGTCGCGCTCGGCATCCAGCTCCGGGTGCTCGCCGAAGGACCTACGGTGTCGGCCGCCCAGGCGGTCGCGGATGCCCCCGTCGGCGACTACAAGGACCCGGAGACGGTGCGGCGGTTCGCGGCCGGTTGTGATGTGGTCACGTTCGACCACGAGCACGTACCGACGGACCTGCTGCACTCGCTCGAGGCGGACGGGATCGCCGTGCGGCCTGGTCCGGACGCGCTCGTGCACGCCCAGGACAAGGCCGTGATGCGGGCCCGGCTGGACAGCTTCGACGCGCCGTCCCCGGCTCACCAGGTGGTCGAGACCCCGGCCGACGTCGCGGACTTCGCCAAACGCGTCGGCGGGTTCCCGATCATCCTGAAGACCACCCGCGGCGGGTACGACGGCAAGGGCGTGTGGTTCGTCGACGGACCGGACGACGCGGCGGTCGCGGCGGCGTTCGGGTCCGGCGTTCCGATCCTGGCCGAGGAGAAGGTCGACTTCGTCCGCGAGCTGTCCGCGATCGTGGCCCGCTCGCCACACGGGCAGGCGGTCGCGTACCCGATCGTCGAATCGGTGCAGCGGGACGGGATCTGCGTCGAGGTCACCGCGCCGGCCCCCGGCCTCGCGCCGGAGCGGGCCGCGCTGGCCCAGCAGACCGCGCTCCGGATCGCCGGTGAGCTCGGCGTCGTCGGCATTCTCGCGGTCGAGATGTTCGAGGCGCGGGACGGCCGGCTGCTGGTCAACGAGCTGGCGATGCGCCCGCACAACACCGGGCACTGGTCGATCGACGGCGCGGTCACGTCCCAGTTCGAGAACCACCTGCGCGCGGTGCTCGACCTGCCACTCGGTTCGCCGGCCGCGCGGGCGCCGTACACGGTAATGGTGAACGTGCTCGGTGGTGACGTCGAGGACATGCACCGCGGGCTGCTGCACTGCATGGCGCGCGACCCGGAGCTCAAGGTGCACTTCTACGGGAAGTCGGTGCAGCCCGGGCGCAAGGTTGGCCACGTCACCGCGTACGGCGCTGATCTGGACGAGACCCGCGAACGCGCCCGGCACGCGGCCGCGTACCTGACCGGCACGATCGACGAATAGGACTGTTGATGATTGGCATCGTGATGGGGTCGGACTCGGACTGGCCGACGATGAAGGCCGCGGCCGAGGTGTGTACCGAGTTCGACGTGCCCTTTGAGGCAGATGTGGTGTCGGCGCACCGGATGCCGACCGAGATGATCGACTACGGACGGTCAGCGCACGCGCGCGGCCTGAAGGTACTGATCGCGGGTGCCGGCGGCGCCGCGCACCTGCCCGGGATGCTCGCGTCGGTGACTCCGCTGCCGGTGATCGGGGTACCGGTAGCACTGAAGTACCTGGACGGGATGGACTCGCTGCTCTCGATCGTGCAGATGCCGGCCGGAGTTCCGGTTGCGACCGTCTCGATCGGGAACGCTCGGAACGCGGGCCTGCTCGCGGTCCGGATCCTGGCGGCTTCCGACGACGGTCTTCGGGACCGGATGGTCGCCTTCCAGGAATCCCTGGCCGAGCTGGCCCGCGGCAAGGGCAGCACGGTGCGTGACGGCGCGGCAGAGCTCCGTAAAGGCTGAGCGCGGCTCGGGTTTCCACAGGACGGGGGCGGGTAGTCGTGAGATCCCATTGGTTGTCGTCTAAGGTCGTCGATCGTGACTCCGCCCACTGATCCGGATACGCAGCGCATACCGGTCCGCTACTGGATCTGGTTGTTCGGCGCGGCGGTGTCGCTGCTCGGCGACCTGACGATGACGTTCGGGATCGGATGGTCGGCCAGTCAGCACGGCGGCCGGGTGGCCGGCCTGGTTCTGCTGCTTGCTGCCGCGCCCCGGGCGGCGCTGCTGCTCGTCGGCGGCGCGGTCGGCGACCGGTTCGGTGCGCCGCGGGTGCTGATGGCCAGTTGCGCGGCGATGTTCGCCGTCACCGCGGCACTCGTCCCGACCACGTTGGCGATCGGCGAACCGGTCGGACTGCTGCTCGTACTCGCGCTGGTCGTGGGCGTGATCGACGCGTTCTTCCTGCCGTCGTCGCGGTCGATGCCGCGGCTGCTCGTACCGCCGGAGCAGGTACCGCGAGCGCTCGCGAGTTTCCAGGTCACCGGCGTCGTCTTCGCCGTCAGCGGTACCGCGGTCGGTGGCGTACTGGTGGCGTGGTCCGGCCTGGCCGCGGCGGCCGGGTTCGACGCGCTGACGTTCGGCGCGATGATCGTCGTACTCGTCCTGCTCCGGAAGACGATCGCGCCACCCGGACGGATGCCGACCGGGATGATCCGGTCGATCGTCGCCGGGATTCAGGTCGCCTTCGGCCGTCCGTTGACCCGCGCGCTGCTGATCACGATGACGGTCGCGGCCGGTCTGTTGATGCCGCTCGACGCGTTGCTGTTCCCGCTGCTCGCCCGTTCGCACGGCTGGAGTGCCTCGACCGCCGGTCTGCTGGTCGCGAGCCGCAGTCTCGGCGTCGGCGTGATCGCGCTGCGGATCCTGATGCGCGGCGCGTTTCCGCGGCCGGGCATCTTCGCCGCCGTCGGTCTACTCGTGGCGGCGGTCGGTCTGTTCGGGCTCTCGGTCTTCGATCCGCTGCCGCTCACGTTCGCGGCGGGCGTACTGAGCGGGATCGGCGTCGGTACGTTCACTGGCCACGTACTGCCGCTGCTGATGAACTCGGTGGAGCGTGAGTTCCAGTCGCGGCTGCAGTCCATCGTGGTGCTCTGCCAGAGCATCGCGCTGGTGGTGATGAACCCGATCCTCGGCAGCCTGTCCGACGTGGGCAGCGTCGGGATCACCGGTGTGTGCCTGGCCATCTCAGTGGCCTCGGCACTCACCGGTTTCGTCGTACTCACCCGCCCGGTGCTGCGGTCGGCGACAGTTTCCTGACCCGTCCAGTGCTCAGGGCGGCGACGGTCTCCTGACCGTTCAGGGCTTGCCTGGGGCGCGGTAGGTCCAGCCCGCGGCGCGCCACACGGCCGCGTCCAGGGTCAGCCGGGCGTCGACCACCACCGGGGTTGCGACGACGTCCTTCAACGTGTTCGGGTCGAGCTCACGGAACTCCGGCCACTCGGTCAGGTGCAGCACCGCGTGCGCGTCCCGGCAGGCCTCCAGCACGCTCGACGCGTACCGCAGTGTCGGGCGCACCCGGCGCGCGTTCTCCATCGCCTCCGGGTCGTACACGGTGACGTTCGCGCCGTGCAGATGGATTCGGCCGGCCACATCCAGGGCGGGCGAGTCACGGACATCGTCCGTACCGGCCTTGAAGGCGGCACCGAGGACTGTCACGTTCTTCCCGGACCACTCGCCGCCGAGCATTTCGTGGGTCAGGTCCACGATCCCGGCGCGGCGGTGCTGGTTGATGTCGTCGACCTCGCGGAGCAGCGTGATCACCTCTTCGACGCCGAGCTCGCCGGCGCGGTGCATGAACGCGCGCAGGTCCTTCGGCAGGCAGCCACCGCCGTACCCGGGCCCGGCGTTCAGCGCGCCGCGGCCGATCCGCTTGTCGTACCCGAGCGCCTCGGCCAGCTGGGTGACGTCCGCGCCGGTCGCGTCGGCCATCTCGGCGAGCGCGTTGATGAACGAGATCTTCGTGGCCAGGAAGGCGTTCGCGCCGCCCTTGACCAGCTCGGCGGTAGGCAGGTTGCAGACCACCACCGGCGTACCCTCGCCGATCGGGGTCGCGAACACCTCACGCAACCGGGCCTCGGCCTTGTCCGACTGCACGCCGAAGACCAGCCGGTCCGGGTGCAGCGTGTCCTCCACGCCGTGCGCTTCGCGGAGGAACTCCGGCTGCCAGGCGATCTCCACCGCCGTACCGGCCGGGGCTTCGTTGTGGAAGCGCTGCTCGACCACGGTCGACGTACCCACCGGGACCGTCGACCGGCCGACCACCAGCGCCGGCTTGGTCAGCAGCGGCGCGAGCATGTCGACCACCGAATGCACCTGGGACAGGTCGGCGGCCTCGCTGCCCTCGAGTTGCGGCGTACCCACGCAGACGAAATGCACGTCCGCCCAGTCCGCGATCTCGGTGTAGTCCTTGCTGAACCGCAGCCGGCCGGAATCCACGTGCTTCTTCAGCAGCGGGTCCAGCCCAGGTTCGTACAGCGGGGCCTTGCCGTCGTTCAGCAGCTTCAGCCGGTGCTCGTCGATCTCGACCCCGATCACGTCGAAACCGAACTCGGCCATCCCCGCGGCGGTGTTCGCGCCGAGGTAGTTGGTGCCGATCACGGCGATCCGGAGCGGTCGGGACGTCGCTTCACTCATGGCCGGGACTCTACCCATCGTGGTTATCACTCGGTGACCGGCTCATGTCCGGTTGCTCACTTCCGGCGTACGACGCACCCCATCGCGGGGAAGTTCGTCGTACCATGTGACTCGTGAGTAACTCATTCGAGCTGTACGAGCTGCCCGAAGAGCACCAGGCGATCCGCGCGGCCGTCCGCGACGTCTGCGACGCGAAGGTCGCCCCGCACGCCGGTGACGTGGACGAGCAGGCCGAGTTCCCGAAGGCGTCGTACGACGCGCTGAAGGCGGCCGACTTCCACGCGCCGCACATCCCGGAGCAGTACGGCGGCGCCGGCGCGGACGCGCTCGCGACGGTGATCGTGATCGAGGAGGTCGCCCGCGCCTGCGCGTCGAGCTCCCTGATCCCGGCCGTGAACAAGCTCGGCTCACTCCCACTGCTGCTGGCCGCGTCCGACGAGGTGAAGCAGCAGTACCTGCCGCCGGTGGCCGCCGGCGACGCGATGTTCTCGTACTGCCTGTCCGAGCCCGAAGCCGGATCGGACGCCGCGGCGATGAAGACCCGCGCGGTCGCCGACGGCGACGGGTACGTGCTGAACGGCGTGAAGCGGTGGATCACCAATGCCGGCGTCAGCGACTTCTACACCGTCTTCGCGGTCACCGACCCGGACGCCCGGTCCCGTGGCATCTCCGCCTTCGTGGTCGAGAAGTCCGACGAGGGCGTGTCCTTCGGCGCGCCGGAGAAGAAGCTCGGCATCAAGGGCTCGCCGACCCGCGAGGTGTACTTCGACAACGTCCGGCTCCCGGCCGGCCGGCTGATCGGGCCTGCGGGCACCGGTTTCGCGACCGCGATGCAGACCCTCGACCACACCCGCGTGACGATCGCCGCCCAGGCCCTCGGTATCGCCCAGGGCGCACTGGACTACGCGCTCGGGTACGTCCAGGAACGCAAGCAGTTCGGCAAGGCGATCGCCGAGTTCCAGGGCCTGCAGTTCATGCTCGCGGACATGGGCATGAAGATCGAAGCGGCCCGCCAACTCACGTACGCCGCCGCCGCCCGCTCCGAACGCAACGCCCCCGACCTCACCTACTTCGGCGCCGCCGCCAAATGCTTCGCCTCCGACGTGGCCATGGCCGTAACCACCGACGCCGTCCAACTCCTCGGCGGCTACGGCTACACCCACGACTACCCAGTAGAACGCATGATGCGAGACGCCAAAATCACCCAAATCTACGAAGGCACCAACCAGGTCCAACGCATCGTAATGGCCCGCCAATTACTGAAAGGCCTCAACTGAGCAGTGTTCTCGCAGGTCAGAGGCTGATTTGAGGCCTTCAGCAGGCAGGTTGCTGTCCGGCTCCCACCGGGTACTACGGGAGCGCGCGGCGGCCTGCTCCGTCACTGCTTCGTGAGATCTGAAGGAGACGAGACGGGCCAGACTGGATTCGACAGCCTTCCGCGCCCGCTCGTGCGATGACGGCAGCATGTGGGTGTAGATCCGGAGGGTGAAGCCTGGGTCTCCGTGGCCGAGGTATTCGGCGAGTTCTTGATGTTGACCCCATCAGCGAGAGTGATGCTCGCGTAGTAGTGCCGCAGCCCGTGCATGCCGTTCTCTCGACGAGTGGCGTACTGCTTCCGTCCACGAGCATCCCTCGTCGGCTCGCGGATGACGCGGGCGTGGAACAGGGCCGGATTCCACGCGAGCTCGTCGTAGTTCCGCGCCCGGATGTGTTTGTCGTCCGTCCAACGGAAGAGCAGCTTGACGGTGTGCGGGTCGCCGTCGACCTTCTCCAACGGCAACGGGTTCGAGTCCCTTCGTCGGAACACCCTCGTCGACTCCAAGGCCAGATAACATAAGCGTCTGCTTATGATCCCGGCGGCCAATACTCAAGGTTTAGCACCGCAGCACTCGATGACGGGGCTAGATCGCAGCACTTCTCAGCCGCGCTCACAGCTCTGGTTCTTGCCGCCCCGGAAACCGCTCGTGCACATCCCGAAGCGCATCCTCAAGATGCTGAGCGCCCTCCGGATTGCGCCGACGCCGCCGAAGTAGTCGTCCACCGTCGTCGATGTCTGCGCATGGCCAAGCTGATCCGCGACCTGTCGCGGCGTCTGTCCGGCATCCTCAAGAATCGTCGCCGTCGACTTCCGCATCGAGTGCGCGGTCACCAAGTCGAGATCGTCCGCCAAGGACCGCAGTCCAGCCAGCTCCGCGAGGTCCAGCAGACCGGTCCGATCCGGCCGGCTGAGTTTGTAAGCACTCGCAAGGATCCCGGAATCCACCCTTGGAGTTCGCAAAGATCGGCGCATCCAACGACGTCCCAGGCACCCATCGCGCCTGCAGCATCTCCATCGCCCAGAGGGGGCAGCCCAAGTGAACTCCGTTCTCGACGGCCTTGAGAGTGGTTGTTCCAAGAGGTGGTCCGGGTTGTGCCTCGGACCGCCTCGTGCGTCTGGATGATTGCCAGGCTCCTCCCTAGCTGAGCGACCGCTTCGCTCGGAGCGAGTGGCCTAGCAGCAGGCCGTTTGCGACCCTGCATGATCCACTCTGCGCTACGCCTTGGACCACCGAGGCTCCTCCCACGGGCTGGTACGCGGACCCAGATGCGCAATACATGCCGGGCACCGGCCGTTTCTGGACCGGAGAAGAGTGGAGCGACATGACGATAAAAGTGGAAATCTGGTTCACTCCGCGCCCCCACCGACTCCGCAGGTCGGCCCGAAGTGGCCGTTTTCGCGGGACACGACGTCCTTGTGAGACGGGTGTGATGAGGAACCGCCGTCGAAGGGGTGGGGGAGCCCCCGCCAGACGGTTATCGTCAATTATGGAAGCACGTCCGCGTCCGCGAGGGAGGTGACGACGCATGGCAACGGCCGATCAAGTCAAGGCACTGGTGAAGAGCCATGCCGATGGTGACGACACCAGGTTCTACGGCGTCGCGCTCCAGGTTGCCGCCGGCGCGGCTCGCAACGGGCAGAATCGCTTCGCGCAGGACCTCCGCGATCTGGTAGACGATCTGCGATCACGACAAGGTTCAGGCCCTGCCGGGCGCGTCGTACCCGTGGCACAACCTCGCGGTGAGCTTTCTCAGCTGCTCACTGTGGTCTACCCGGACAACCTGCTCACCGACTTGTCCTTGGACGAGAGCGTTCGGGCGCGTCTCCAAAGAGTGCTGTTGGAGCAACGCCAAGGTGACCTGCTGCGGTCTCGCGGTTTCTCCCCACTTCGGCGGCTATTGCTCGTCGGACCGCCTGGGACCGGTAAGACCTTGTCGGCCCACATGCTGGCCGGTGAGCTCCGGCTCCCGCTCTTCGTCATCCGTCTCGATGGCCTGATCACGAAGTTCATGGGCGAGACGGCCGCCAAGCTGCGTCTGGTTTTCGAGGCACTGTCGGAGACTCGCGGCGTCTACCTGTTCGACGAGGTCGACGCCTTGGCCGGAGAACGCGCAGCCGCCAACGATGTCGGCGAGATCCGCCGGGTGTTGAACTCGTACCTGCAGTTCCTGGAGCTGGACGACTCCGACAGTCTGATCGTCGCCGCGACAAATCATCCGCAACTACTCGACCGGGCTGTCTTTCGGCGGTTCGATTCCCTCATCGAATATCCGCTGCCGAACGACGAGGTCATCCGAACCGTGATCCGGAACCGGCTTGCTGGTGTTTCCACCGGCCGGCTGACCTGGCCGAAGATCGTCGAAGCAGCCTCAGGTTTGAGCCACGACGAAATCACAGCTGCTACAGAGGTCGCGGCAAAGGAAGCTATCCTTGGCGATCAGGGTCAGGTCTCCACCGCGACCCTGATCGACGCCCTGCTGGGGCGTCGTGTCGATGCCATGACCTGACCGACCGAGGACTCGATGCTGGATCGCGACAAGCCACACCTGATCATCCAGCGTCCTGCCCAGTCGACCGAGTACCAACCGCCCAGCCGAGCGGTGCAACCAACCACTTCCGTAGTTCCCGCGGACCGTCACGGACACGGGAGCCGCCTGCGAGACGAGCTTGAGCTGGTCGAGCGAGCAGCGGATCGGCAGGAGCGCCCGATCTCGATCGAGGGAGCGGTAGAAGGCGTCTACGCGACCTTCGAGAGTTTCCCGGGCGTCCGACTCGCGCTGGAGAGCCTCGACCCACGTCAGGGCGCGACGCATCCAGAGCTCATGTCGGTCCACGAGTCGCGGGCCGCAGACGGTTCGACGACCGAACGAGCGACTGTGTTCATACCCCGGGGCACTATCGACTACTTCCTCCGTCGAGTGACTTCCTACCTCGAGACAGCTGACGAGACGAGCCCCAAGAACCGGAAGCTCGTCGACTCGATCCAGTCGGTTCAAACGGCGACGATCGCAGCTTTGTGGACCGACCCACCAGCCGACTTCCCCGGCGCGGGCGAACTGGTGTGGTGGGAGGTGTGGCTGCGCAAGCGTGATGGGCAAGAAGCTCAACGTCTACAGGAGTTCGCGGCTGCGTCCGACCTCAGGACGGGTCGTCAAAGCCTCGGTTTCGGCGATCGCACCGTGACGCTCCTGGAGGCGACCCGAGAGCAGCTGAGCGTAGCGATCGACGTACTCGACGATCTTGCCGAGCTCCGGCGTCCGTCGCGACCCGCGCAGTTCCTCACCGGCTGTGATGCCCGCGAGCAGGAGGAGTGGGTGGCCGAGCTGGCGAGCCGGTTGAACCCCGCCGGTGCGGACGCGCCTGCAGTCTGCGTCGTCGACAGTGGCGTGTTCCGCGAGCATCCGCTCATCGAGGGATCCTTGAGCCCGAGCGACTGCCACGCTGCCGACGCCTCGTGGCCGGTTCACGACGATCGCGGGCATGGTACGGAGATGGCTGGCCTGGCGCTGTACGACGACCTGGGCGAAGCCCTCGCCTCCCAGCAGCAGATTCATCTGCGCCATCGGCTCGAGTCGGCCAAGCTCCTCCCTCCGCCGCCTGGCGAGAACGCACCCGACCTGTACGGCGCTCTGACCGCGGCGGCAGCAAGCACTGTCGAGATCGAGGCGCCATTCCGGTCACGCGTGTTCTCGCTTGCCGTGACAGCGCCGACGACCGAGAATCCTGAATCGCGAGGAGCAGCATTCGGTCAGCCCGACCGCTTGGTCTGCGACGCTGGATGCTCTCGCGGCTGGCCGAAGCGTCATCACCGACGACAAGGGCCTCGTTCTTCTCGATGACGGCGCGGACGCTGCCCGCCGACTGTTCGTGGTATCTGCGGGCAACATCCACAGATGGGAGTCAGATCATCTGACGCGCAGCGACCTCTCAGCGGTGCAGGATCCGGCGCAGGCCTGGAACGCGCTCACCGTCGGCGCCTACACGGAGCTCGACACCATGGTCGAGGCACCCTCAGGGTTCGCTGGCTGGGCGCCCGTCGCAGCGCGGGGTGAGCTGTCGCCGTTCAGTCGAACGTCTGTGCCCTTCAGCCGGATGTGGCCGGTCAAGCCCGACGTGGTGCTGGAAGGTGGCAACCTCGCGCGCTCCCCCGACGGTACCGACTTCGATACGCCACCCAACCTGCAACTGCTGACTACTTCAGCTCCGCTGCGACGAAACCGGCTACTCACAGTCACCGCAGCTACCAGCGCGGCAACCGCACAAGGTGCCGCACTCGCTGCTGGTGTTCAGTCCGACTACCCGAGCCTGTGGCCTGAGGCGGTCAGAGCCTTGGTCGTGCACTCGGCCGAATGGACCCCCGCCATGCTGAGCCGTTTCCATGACGAGTCCCGGAAGCGAGGCCGGGCGGCACTTCTACAACGCTACGGCATGGGAGTTCCAAGTCTTGCCCGAGCGGCTCGCAGCGCAGGCGATGCGCTGACGCTGATCACACATGATGTCATTCACCCCTTCACGAGCGGCAAGATGCGCGAGATCCACTTCCACAACCTGCCGTGGCCCTGCGACATCCTGGCGGACCTGGGCTCAACCCAGGTCCGTCTCAGAGTCACGCTGTCCTACTTCATTGAGCCGAACCCCGGGCGGCGCGGATGGCAACGGCGCTACAGCTACGCATCCCACGGTCTGCGCTTCGACGTACGACGAGCAGCCGAATCGAACGCGGACTTCGAGAAGCGGATCAACCAGAAGGCCGTGGCCGAGGAGGAACGACGTCCCGCCTCGATCGGCGAGTCAGGAAAATGGTTGTTTGGCAGCGATCAGCAGCGCGCGCCGGAGTCCCTGCACACGGACATCTGGACGGGTAACGCAGCCGACCTCGCTCAGCGCGGTGCCTTGGCAGTCTTTCCGGTCACGGGCTGGTGGAAGGAGAACCCGACGCGTGACCGCAGCGACAACGGCGCCCGGTACGCCTTGGTCGTGTCGATCCAAACCCCTCGGGAAGACGTCGACATCTGGTCACCGGTCGCCCAGCAGATCGGCGTGCCGACCGAGATCACGATCTGACCAACAGCGGGTACCGCTCAGAGACCAGGCTTTTCCGGGTCCATGGCCACGATTTTTCTGTTCCGCAGCGGCGCGAAGGCTTGCATCCGCCGGCATGTAGTGCCGCCGGCTACGGTCGCAGCGACGCTGGCTTCTTGCTTCATGGTTTGACTGGAAAATGCGCCTCGGTGCGACCAGCGATGGACTTCTACTTGCCAGTCAGGGCATCGCCGGTGATATGGAGAACCGGAATACGGCGGCAGCTATCGTTAGTCACGCAAACATCGACAAGAGGACAATGCTCGTCTTGATCATGGATGATCTAAATGGGACTGCATCTACAACGGGCCTGCGTGATCGTATAATCGACAAGAGTATGAATATAGCTCTACTTGCACCGTTCTAGTGGCCCCTTTCTGAGGGCTGTGGGCGGTCGCTTTCTTGAGTATCTCGTCTGGTTGCTTGGTCCTGACGAAGGGGTGGCAGCGGTCGTTCCAGCCGGTGATGAAGGCCCGGACCTTGGCGTTGTTGACTTTGACGGAGCCGAAGGCGCCGCGATGGATAGTCTGTTTCTCGATGACTGAGAACCACACCTCGACCAGGTTCAGCCGGAGCCGGAAGTTGGGGTGAAGTAGACCTGAAACCGGGGCTGGCATCGAGCGAGCGGCGGACCTTAACGATGCGTGTGTCGGTTGCGTAGTGCGGTCGTGAACGCGATCAATTGCTCGAGCGTGCCAGTCTCGATGATCCGCCTTACTGCATAGCCCAAAGCCTGGTCTCGAACGACCTGGTCCTTGTCGTTGCCGTGGGCTACCACCCAGTTGAGGATTTGGTCGACATCAACCGGACTGCCGCCGCGCATCGACCGGTCTCCCAATGGCAAACCGGACATGGACCCGTCCGCAACGTGGTCTGCTTCAGGCGTAGCGGTCTGTGCGGCGCTCACCTTGTCAGTCTCGTACAGCATTGGCTGACTGTCACTGTTTTCGGGGCTGGTGGCGCGTCGCTTCGATGAAATCTTGATCGGCTGCAGGCGTCGGCCCGGATCGACTGGTCGCTGACTGTCAGCCAGGGGCTTCGGCTGGTCACGATGCTTCACCAAGAACGAGGCCCCGAGGCTGCTGTGGGTCCAGCGCCAGTAGCCCCCGCGGCCGTCCGAGACCACATCTGGGGCGACGTCCAGTAGCGCGATGCCAGCCAGACCAAGCTGCCCGTTAACTAATCCGACAGCATCGAGTTGAGCGCGAGGTGGCGTCCACTCCAACAGGTCGGGATAGCCGAATCCATCTTCGCCGCTTCCCCCGCATGCGATGTCGGCCAGCCGTGCCGCCACGTGCTCGAGGTAGGGCGTGTCGAGGGCTGTTTCAGTGAAGGGCGACGCCGAGGCCGCACCAACTAGCGCAGCGGCCATGGTAGCGATCGTGTCGGTGTCCGTGCCGAGCTCGTTAGCCGCCACGATCGCGCAACCCTTCGGGTCGCCCCTGAAGCCCGCTGCCAGAGCGAGCGCAGCGCAGACGGTTGCGGTTCCGCTGCCGCGGGTCGCCGGATCGGCCAGCCCTGTCTGGCGGGCAAACGCCGCGTAGACCTCGCGAGCAGCCTCCCGGTCGCCGCTGCACAGCCCCAGATCGATACTGACCGCCCGAGCCGGCTCCAGCAGTTCACGGCACTCCTCGACTGTTTCCCGCCATGCCAGGTCGAGTGGGCTACCGGTGGTTTGCTCCCACGTGGGCCGCCACACCGATGCGAGCTGCGGGTGCTCGTCGATCAGTTTGACGGCATGATCGGTGGAGTCCAGCAGAGCTGGCCACACTTCGGGCTGGGGAACCTCTCCATGTCGCAGAGCGTGCCCCAAGCACAACGCATGGAACACAGCACCGACGAGCGCTCGTGGATGCCCATGGGTGGTCACGGCGTCGGCGATCACCTCCAGCAAATGCGCATCTGCTCGATCCGGTCGCGCCGCAGCCCACACGTGCGGCTGGATCCGCATCGCCGCACCGTTCCCACCGGCCGCGTGCCATCCGTCGAAGAAGTTTCCGAACCAGGGCGTGCTCACCTTCGTTAGGTTCGCCGCCGCGGCTTTGCTTGCGCGGCCGCCGCCGAGAGCGTACGCCGGCCATACCGTCAGCTCGACCCGCGCGAATGCCTCGACATCAAACCCGCGGGGCGTGATTGCCCGGGCAACGGCTAGGCGCAGCTGGGTGTCATCGGAGTAGCAGCCTGCCGGCAGCGGCATCTGTACGCCGAACCTGCCGCCTACACGACGTTTCCAGGCGATCGCCTCGGCTACTACCGGTGCCCCAGCGCGGCGCTTCACTCCGCGTTCGTCGGTGAGTTCGGTGATGAAGCCCAGTGCGTCGGCCCATGCAGACCAAAGCATTGAACTGCGGACTCGCGCCGTGACCTCCCGGTCACGCCGGGATGCGGGCGTCACTGGAACACCTCTGGCCGATGCTCGACGTTCACCTGGGGTCCGACAGGAAACATCCCCAGCAAGGCTTCCACGGCGTCGACGTCCTCCTCTTCGTAGACATAGATCGCGCGTAGCGACTCCACCGGCAACGCTCGCGGATAAAGCACTTCTGCCTGAGGATCGGTCGTGTAGTGATCCGGCAGCTGAGCAGAGCGGTACTTCTTGCTTCCGTAGTAGCCCCATGGCACCACATCGTTGAACAGGGCCTGCAGACCAGCCAGCCCGGTACCGCGCTGCACCACGGGGTAGACGTTGTTCGTGGTGGCAAAGGTGATGCCGGCGTGAGCAAGCAAGGTCGCGTCGAAGACCAGGATTGCCCACCACACACCATCGTCGTCCAGGTGCCACTTCTTGGATGACTTGAACATGTCCGCGTTGACCCGGCTGATGGACAGGTTCACGTAACCGGTCCAATCCGCGTCCTTGAGTCTGTCTGAGCAGTTCGGCGTGTAGATGTGTTCCAGGTACTCATCCTCGCTTAGTTCGTCGCGGCACTTCAGCAAACCGGTCGCCAAGATCCCGAGCAGCCCTTGGTGAGTGGTGAAGTGCAAGACGTCGGTGATCGAGCGCGCCAGAGTGAAGGCGGCGATCTCGGTGTCGATCGCAGGTGCAGTCGTCACGGCCGCACCACCTCATAGGTAGATGGGTCGAACAGATCGACGATGGTCGACGGGTCATCAGGCTTGTAGCCGACGACAACGGACTTACGGGCACGTCCCACGCCCATCGCGATCAGGCGCTGCAGCGCCTCGAGGTGCGCATCGCCGTCTTCGTTGCCGTGGGGGGTGACTTCCTGATTGAGGCCGAGCATAAACACGTGGTCGAATTCCAGGCCCTTGACCGAATGCAGTGTGCACAGTGCCACCGTCTTCGATCCGGTCGGCCAGGTGCTCGACCGAGTCAAGACCTCGTAGTCGACGCCCTCTTCAGTCAAGCGTTTCTTTAGTTCCGCGAACCAGGCCCCGCCCTTTGGTTTAAGAAACACGACCGAGTCGTTCTCGAGGTCGATCCCGCACAGCCGCTTCAGCGCGTAGTTCACCTGGGTGCTGTACCGGCCGGGTACCAGTACCGGCAGCGCGCCGTTGGTCTTGCACGCGTCGAAGTCGGGCAGCGCACCGTTCTCGTCGACCGACAGGTCCTCCACCAGGCTTCGTGCGAACGCTGCGATCTGGCGAGTGTTGCGGTAGTTCGTCTTCAGCGTGTGGACCTTAGTGAACTTGTCGACGCCAGCCTCCTTCCAGGTGAAGAAGCGCGGATAGATCCGCTGAGTCGCATCCATTACGAACGTCAACGAGAACGGCTCGGCGAGTCGTGTCAGGACCGCCCGCACCTGGTTGGCTGAGAAGTCCTGCGCCTCATCGATGATCGCGACGTCCCAGCGCACGTCGGGCGCGGTATCGATCACCTCTGCGGCCAGATCGTTCCAGTCCATCAGACCATGCTGCTGCTTATGGTCCAGATAGGGCTCGACAACCTCGGCCAGCAAACGTTCCTTCATCGGTCGCTCGATCCGCGGCGACGTCCCACGGCCGTCGCGGCGTACGGTCAGGTATTCGTCGTGCTCGCCCGGCGCGAACCGGCCCAGCAGATACTCGACCTCGTCCACGACGAAATTGGTGTCCAATGGTAGCTTCCTAGCCAGCCTCTTCAGCTGAACCTGGGCCGTGTCCGGGTCGAGTTCGTTGGCGGCCTCTACATCGACGAGGCTGCGGGCCCACTTACCGAACGTTGACACCTCCAGGATCAGGCCCGGCGTATCGGGAACCTTCTGGCGAGCGAGTTCCCAGATGTAGCCCTCAAGGGTCCGGTTGTAGGTCAGGACCAGCACGCGGACTGGGTCGTGGAGACCCAGACGGCCACGGCGGCTCAGCCACTGCTGCGTCAGGTGCTCCAGACGCAGCAGGGCAGTGGTCGTCTTGCCGCTGCCTGCGGCGCCCTTGATCAGGACATGACCCGGTCGGTGTTCGGCCAGGATGGACAGTTGCTCTGCGGTCGGAATGACCGGAGGCAGGATGCGCACCGCGCACCTCCAGAAAAGGTCGGGGCCCGGTGTACCGGACTCACATGCCCAACAACATACGCCCGCGGTCCGACAGGTGGAACAGAAAGGCAGGAACTCCCATCCCGCGGTTCAGTGGTCGCGGAAAGTAGTCAACGCCTGTGATGCGGCGACATCCCTCGCCGCACCCACCGGGTCCCTCGCTCGGGCCCGGTTGAGATTCATCCTCTGCCTTGGCGGGTGTGGAGGCATCGCATGACTTGACGTCGGGCAATAACCCCTGACCTCACTGGGTCCAGCCACCATCCACTGACCGCTTAGCTGACCGGAATGAGCGGAGGCAGCGACTGAGACTGCGAAGTAACAGCAACATTCTCACAGACGTTTCCGCAGGTCACGGGAAGATTCGGCCATCAGTACGACAACTTGGCAAGTCAGACACAACCAAGCGGTGGTTAGGGGTGGCAACTGTTGAAGAGTGAAACCGCAGGTCAGGTTGTGGTTGGGCTTGTTGTCACGGTTGAGCGCGTGAGCCTCGCCAAAATCACCCAAATTTACGAAGGCACCAACCAGGTCCAACGCATCGTAATGGCCCGCCAACTCCTAAAAGGCCTCGCCTAACCCAAAGGACACCGCCTCCGGCGGCGACAGTCCCTTCGGCGCCTCCGGTGCAGGCCCGAAACCCGCATTCACATCCACCGCCCAACCGCGGAAAGATGTGAAGATTCGATCCAACCGTCCACCCGGGTGTAGCCGGACTCGTGGTACTCAACGGGTCGGGGTGCGGCGGGCTACCAGCCGGGGTCGTTCGGCAGGGTTGGTGGCGGCGGTGATACGGGGTGGTTCGGCCGCTGCCCGTACGCGTAGTCCGACGGATACCGCACAGTCGGGTGATTTTGCTTGAACCAGGTGACGCAGTCGTTCGGGGGTCGGCTGCTGACATCCCAACTGGTGGCGATCCAGTTGTTGAAGACGTTGTCCCGAGGGCCCTTGAGCCAAATGTCGTACGGCGTGCGGCCAGCCAGGCTGGGTGATGGCTTGGTGTCCGCGACCAACTCTTGTGCAGCTGGTCGTGTGTGGCTGGTGGATGTATCTGGGGTGGTAACAGGTCCGCTCTTGCGCATCACGAGTGTTCGGAGCGCGAGCTCGCTCTGTTCGCCGTGGTAGGTTCCGTCGGCTGCAAAGTAGAACACGTCCCAGCCGTCAGAGCAGAGGCTCGCGCGTAACTCATTGCCGGTCACGGTGATCGATCGGACGAGGAGACGCTCGGTCCCGCCGGCCTGGTCGCTGCTGTTACGGTCCATCATCTCAGTGAGCAGGTCCGTTGACGTTGCCTGCGGGAATCCTGGGTAGGAGACCTGGGAATTCCGAAAGAGCGCATAGGACTCAACCCATCCACGAACGGTCCGAGCATTCTGCGAATCGATCACCACGCCGGGTGAAGTCGCCCAGATCCACGACTGTGGAAGCCCTGTCGGCACTGACTGAGAATTGTTGCCATTGGACCCGGAACACCCCGCGACCGCCGGCAAGAGCAGCGCGGCGATGGCTGTTCTGCAGTACTGCTTCCACTTCGACGTAAGCAAATCAGTTGCCGTTCTTGGGTTCGAGGAAGTTCTCGTGCAACTCGTTCCGATCACGCGCACGGTGACTGTTCGATGCGGCTAGCGCGGTCCGCGTGTACGTGATGACGTATTCCTCCAACTTCGGCCGGGCGCCAGGAACCTGCTCCACGGCTTTGTTGTAGAGATCCTGCAGGCCGGGCCATTGCAGGTCGGAGACATCGGCGGGAGACAGAAGCTGCGGCGGGTTGCCCGACGCCCACAGTGCCTTGGGTAGGTCGTTGAGCGTCAGTTGCCCGGAGTCGAGCAGGGCCTTGGTGAAGTTGTACCGGACGAGTGTCGGCCCGCCGGTAGAGCCTGCCGGGTTGACGCCGGCAACGACCACGGCGTACGGCTCGACGTTCTCATTCTGCTTTGACAAAAGGCGGCCGAGTAGTCTGTCCAGCAGGTCGACGGGATCCAGCCCGGGGAAGTCCGGGAGCTCTTTGTCGAGAGCATCCTTCCAGCCTCTCGTGATGATCGCTGAAGCGATGCCGAGGACTTGTCCGCGGATTTTGTCGGCATTCTCCTGTGCTTGGGCAACATCTTCATTGCGCTCAACTGCGACATTGTGAAATGCCGCATCGAGGAGCCCTTGGAGGCGGCCGGCGGGGTCCGCGTCCCTGAGTACCCGGTTCGGATCCTTGAGACTGCTGTGGATGCCTGCCAAATTGTGAAGATAGATTGCGCCGGCCAGCGCTTCGGCGGACTCGGTGTCCGTCCCGATGAGAGTGAACAGCCGAGCGGTGGACAATTCCTCGTTCTCGCCGCCCAGCGCGGTCAGCAGACCCGCGGCGTTGCGGGCGAGCGCGCGCGTGATCATCGGATTGACGACGCCCAGCTCAGGCCCCGTGGGGACGATGGTGCCCGCTATCTTGCGTGTCACGACGTCCAGCTCTGCTTGAAGGACAGCCGGATCGGTGATCGTCTTGATGAGCCCCTGCCACGCTTCCAAGGCGAGTTGGTGGCGGACCGGGTTTGTGGACCGCTCGGCATCAGCGATCCATCCGATGGTTTCGGATGCGGCCTTACCGTCGTCGCTCCAGAAGTTGGTGGTGATGGGTACCAGGAAGTCCTCCGGATGCTTGTATCCGTCATAGACACGGGTCGAGACGCCCGCGGGCTGCTCCATACCCTTCCCGGTGAGCAGGTCGCGCATTGCCTGCTCGTTGCGACTGGCGACCTGCAAGAACGTCAGCGAAGTCTCGTCATCGATCGGCGACGTCGACGGGGAGGATTCACGGATCAGCCGGTACGCGTTGACAGACTGCGCTGCTGTGATCGCGAGCCGCTTGCTGAAGACAAGGCCGGCGCGATCGGAGACAGCTGGGTCCGCCAGGAATTTCGCCAGGTCCTGGGCATCGAAACCGCTGCCTTGGACAGTTCCCTTGTCTGGCATCACGCTAAAGGTGAGCTTGTCCGCGGCGGCCTTGCGGACGTAGTCCGGGAGACGGTTCCAGTTGCCACCTCGGCGCTCGTCCGACAGCGCCAGCAAACCGCTGACGGTTGCTGCCGCCAGCCGGTCCCGGGCCTTGGCGTCCAGGCTGGTTCGTATCACCTCGCCGAGGGAGTAACTCGTCCGGGTCGGCGCGGCCCAGTTGTTGTCATCTCTGAGGTAACCGGGCAGCTTGTACACGTCCTTGCCGAGGCGCCCGTAATACGCGTGGAGGAACAGAACATCGTCCGGGCTGAGCAGGCCCTTGGTATTGGAGATTCGCTCGATCGCGGTGACAGCGGAAATCATTCCGTTGTGGCCGTCGGGCTTGCCGTCCAGCCTCGCCTTTGTATGTTGAGCCGCAAGGTCGGCCGCTTGCTCGATCGCGGCGTCCGAGTCCTCAGGGATGGACAGGAGGCTGGTGTTCGGTGTGAAGCTCAGCCCTTGGGAGGCCAGCAAGGCAGCGGCAGCTTGGCGCCGGCGCAGCATGGGAAGTTGCTCGTGCAGCCAACGAGCAACCCCGGCGAGATCCGTGACCGGCCCGGTCGGTACTCCGACCTTGTCGAACTCGGCTTTGAACCGTGGTACCTCGGCTGTGATCGCCGCCTCGACCGCGGCCAGGTCCTTGATCACACCGTCCAGGGTGACCGGGTTGATCCCGCAGAATCCGTCGCCGTTACCCGAGCGGCCTCCCTCGGCTTTATCGGCCACGATGCCCTCCAAGCTTGGCGCGCCAACGAGCAGTTTCGTCGTCCGCGCAAGCGGCGCTGACCCTGCGCCGGCGTTATCGCAAACGACCTGTGCAGACTACACAGCGCTACAGGTCACGACTGAATGCGTCGGGACGGCTGAGATGCGGTGTTGGGGCGGTGGTTAGGCGTTGCGGTCCTGGTGGAGGTGGGCTTCGTAGCGGTCGCCTCGGTAGACGGCGTCGGTGTAGTGGACTACGTTGCCCAGTTCGTCCAGGCCGGTGGTGCGGAAGCGGAGGGCGGCGTCGCCGGCGCCCAGTTCCAGGAGGCGGGCGTGGAAGTCGTCGAGGAGGACGGCGACGATGCGCTGGTCGGCCTCCCATAGTTGGACGCCCCAACGGGTTTCGAGGACCTCGTACAAAGAGGTGTCGGTGAGGTCTTCGTCTTCCAGGCCGGGGAAGCGGTCCGCCGGGAGGTAGGCGCGTTCCAGGGCCATCGGGATGTCGTCGCCGGTGCGGACGCGGTCGATCTGGACGATGGGGGCGTCGACGGGGATCTTGAGCTGGCGGGCGATCACCCCGATGGCGGGGACGACGCTGTTGCTGAGGACCTCGGCGCCGGGGCGCATGCCGCGGCTGCGCATCTCGTCCGAGAACGAGGCGACGGCCGCGGCCTGCGCGACGCTGACGGTGCGGTCGGCGACGAAGGTGCCGCTGCCCTGGACGCGGTAGGTGAAGCCTTCGGCGCTCATTCGTTCGAGCTCGCCGCGGACGGTCTGCCGGGCGACGCCGAACCGGCTGGCGAGGACGCGCTCGGACGGGAGCAGCGAGCCGGGCTCGAGCGTGCCGACGAGTTCCTCCAGCAGCCGGCGCAGCTCGCGGCCCTTGGACGTGCCGCCGGTGAGGCTCTCCGGCATCAGACCGGCGACCGGTTTGGAGCGGGCGCGGCTCATCGGGGACAGCCACCGTTCGGACAGGAATTCGCGGATCGTCGCATGGCGGCCCTCAATCTACCGGTCGGCGGCACCGCGGGGCGGCGCCGCGCGTGTACGAGGACGGCCGCCGGCGCCGCGACCAGGTGGTCATCTCAGTCGGTCCAGTCGAAGATCACGCCCATCGTCTCCCCGCGCTGGGTGCTGACCAGCCGGTACGCCTCGGCGCAGTCCTTCGGTGCGAACCGGTGCGTGTTCAGCCCGTCGAGGGACAGCCGGCCGGAGATGTTCAGGCCGAAGAACGACCGGTACGTTTCGGCTTCGACGTCCAGCAGGAGCGGGCCGTGCGCGCCGCGAATCTGCAGGCCGCGGGTGATCACGTCCATGGTCAGGTGCTGCTCCGACGGGCTGCCGGGGTCGCCGAGCAGTACGACGGTGCCGCGGTCACGGACCAGGCCGAGTGCCTTCGGCAGCATCTCCGACCGGCCGGTGGTGTCGATCACGACCCGGGGCGACTCCCCGAAACAGGCCTCGACGATCTGCTCGGCGTGGTCCGCCGGGTCGCCGGTCACGATCGCCGTCGCGCCACCCCACTGGGCCAGTTCGAGGCGGCGGGGGGCGATGTCCGCGACCACGATGCTCTCGACGCCCGCGGCCGCCGCCCACCGTACCGACATCTGCCCGATCGGGCCCGCGCCGATCACCAGCACGCTGTCCCGGAGCCGGTGCTCGGCGGCGACCGCGCCCACGTACGCCACCTGGGCGAGGGTTGCCCACGGCGCTACCTCGGACGGGATCGCGGCCGGGATCGGGAAGCACTCGACGGCGTCCACGACCGCGTGCGACGCGTGCGGAATCCGGGACATCACCCGGTCGCCGACCTGCAGGCCGTCGACGTCCGCGCCGAGCTCCTCGACCACCGCGGTCGCCGTGTACCCGGGCAGGAACGGGTACTGCACGTAGGAATCCCAGTGTGACCCGGGCTCGAAGGAGCCGCTCAACGCGGTCGTCTCGGTGCCGGTGCTGATCAGCGAGAACTCGGTGCGCAGCCGGACCTGTCCCGGCCCGGCCGCGGGTACGTCGAACTGCTCCAGTTCGACCTGGCCGCGGTCCGGAAAGACGACCCGGTGGGCTTCGAGCAAGTGTTGTTGGGACATCGTCGGCTGCCTCTCGTGGTGGTGAATGCGCGGAAACGTATCACAGGTGGCCCAGTCCACTTTCTGTTTTCCCAAGTATTGACAGCTCGTTCGGCGTTTGCCAAGTTATAGGTGGCCTAGGCCACCTGAGTGGCCGGTCAGGTCCCGGAGCCGGGACCCCCTTACCTGGAGGCGTCATGACCCATTCCTCGGCGCGCTCGACCCGCTCGAAGCGCAGCTGGACGATCCGCTACCTCGCCCCGGCGCTCGCGTGTTTGCTGATCGCGGCCTGTTCACCCACCGGAGCGAGCAAGTCCAGCGGCAGCAAGACGCTCGGCGCCGACTTCCCGCCGGCCACGTCGGGTGACATCGCGACCTTGAAGATCGGGCTCGCCTCCGGGCAGGGCCGCTACGACGTCCTGCTGGCCACCTCGAGTGCCATCGTCGTCAACTCGTACGACGCGCTGCTGGCCTGGAACAGCAAGGGGGAGCTGGTTCCGTCGCTGGCGAAGTCCTGGAAGGAGACGTCGCCGACGACGTACGTCTACGAACTGCGTGACGGCGTGAAGTTCTGGGACGGGACGCCACTCACCACCGAGGACGTCATCTACTCGATGAACCGCAACGTCGATCCCGCGGTGGCAAGCCCGTACGGGGTCTACTACACCGCCTTCGACAAGGTCACCGCGACCGGGCCGAACGAGATCACGGTCAAGCTGAAGCGCCCCGACCCGTACTGGCGGTACGCGAGCGCGATCGCCACGACGGTGATCCAGAAGAAGTTCGCCCTCGCGCACGCGAAGGACCTGGGTACGCCGACGGCGATCCCGATCGGCACCGGACCGTACCTGCCGAAGAGCTACTCGCCGGCCTCCGGCGGCACCCTGGTCCAGAACCCGCACTACTGGGGTGAGAAGCCCGCGGTCCAGAGCCTCGAGTTCTCGGTCATCCCCGATCCGGAGTCGCGCCGGCTGGCGCTGCAGTCCGGCGCCATCGACGCCACCCTGGACGTACCGCTCGAGCAGGCGAAGACCTGGGACCAGATCCCGAACACCCGGGTCGCGTACGGCTCCGGCGGCAACACCAAGATCTTCAGCTTCGACACGAAGTCGGCGCCGTTCAACGACATCCACCTGCGCCGCGCGATCGCCCACGCGATCGACCGCGAAGGCATCGCCAAGTCGGTCTTCAACGGAACCGCCAAGCCGGCCCGCGGGGTGATCCCGCCGGAGATCTTCGAGGTCTTCTTCGGTAAGGAAGAGACCGACAAGTGGTACAACTCGGTGCCGGTGTACGACTACGACCTGAACAAGGCGAAGGCCGAGCTGGCGAAGTCCAAGTACCCGAACGGCGGACTGACCATCGACATGCCGTTCCAGGCGTCGCAGACGGTCGACCGCGACATCCTCGCCACCGTGCAGCAGAACCTGAAGCAGCTGAACATCAACCTGAAGTACCGCAGTCTTCCGGACACGCAGTACTTCGCGGAGCTGTACCGGCACCAGAAGCTCGGGATGCAGCTGTTCTACTTCGGCGCCACGTACCCGGACCCGTTCACGTACACGTTCTACATGATGGCCAAGAGCCAGGCCGTACCCAACGCGTTCAACTTCGCGAACTTCTACACCGATGAGTCCGAGAAGCTGATGCGCGTACAGGAAACCGATCCTGATCTGCAGAAGCGGGTCCGGGCGGGTGCCGATCTGGTGAAGCTGGCGGCCGAGGATGCCGCGTACATCGGGATCAACTTCCTGCCGTTCCCGATCGCGCTGAACCGGAAGTACACGATCGACGGCGAGTTCAGCATCTGGTCGTTCGCGAACTGGCCCACCCGGGTCCGGATTGCGGGGTCCTAGTCGTGAGGCTCGGCTGGTACGTACTGCGGCGGCTCGGCGTCGGCGCGCTGCTCCTGGTGATCGCGTCGTTCTTCGTGTTCAGCCTGCTGTACATCAGTCCCGGGCGGCCCGAGCAGATCCTGCTGGGTGGCCGCCCGGCGACGCCGGAGATCATGGCCGCGATCCGCGCGAAGTACAGCCTGGACGATCCGTTCCTGGTCCAGTACTTCCGCTGGTTCCTGGAGGCGATCCGGTTCAACTTCGGCGAGTCGATCGTCACGGACCAGCCGGTGACCACGGTGCTGGCGGAGCGGAGCCTGCCGACGCTGGCGCTGTCGGTGGCCGGTCTGGTGCTGACGATGATCATCGCGGTTCCGGCCGGCATGTACGCCGCGGCCAAACGCAACAAGGTGGGCGACCGGCTGGTCAGCATGCTCACCTTGCTGGGCATGAGCGCGCCGACCTTCGCGGTCGGTGTGCTCCTGCTGTACGTGTTCGGCGTCGCGCTCGCCTGGTTCCCGGTGTTCGGCAACGGTGAAGGGTTCGGCGGCCAGCTGCAGCACCTGGTCCTGCCGGCGATCGCGCTGGCGGTCACCCAGATCGCCTACGTGACCAGGCAGACGCGGGCCGCGGCGCTCAGCGTGTACGGCCAGGACTACGTGACGTTCGCGCGTTCGCGTGGTCTCGGCCGATCGCTGATCTGGCGCCGGTACGCGCTGCTGAACAGCAGTCTCCCGATCGTCACCGCGAGCGGCCTGCTGCTCGCGTACACCCTGGCCGGCGCGGTGCTGGTCGAGGTGACGTTCTCTCGCGAAGGACTCGGTTCGCTGATGCTGCAAGCGGTTCAGAGCAAGGACATTCCGGTCGTCCAGGGCCTGGTGGCGTTCGCGGCGGTGACCGTGACGCTGGTCAACCTCGGGGTGGACCTGATCAATCTCGCCATCGATCCCCGGCTGCGCAAGGAAGTGATCGGATGAGTGCCGCGATCAGCCTCGAAGCTGGTACGACGAGCGGCCGGCGGCGCCGGAAACTGCCGCCGGTCAGCGTACTGCTGGCGGCCGCCTTCGCGCTGGTCGTGATCGTGCTGGCGCTCTTCGGTTCGCTGCTGGCCCCGCACGACCCGGCCGCGCAGTCGTTGCAGACCGGAGTCGTCGGTCCCGGCGGCGAGCATCTGCTCGGTACGGATCACCTCGGCCGCGACATCCTGTCCCGGGTGATGGCCGGTGCCCGGGACGCGATCGTCGGCCCGGCGCTGATCGCGGTCGTCACCACCTTCTTCAGCCTGCTGTTCGGCATCATCTCCGGGTACCGCGGCGGGATCATCGAGGCGATCGTGATGCGGGTCGGCGACCTGATGTACTCGGTGCCGGCGATCCTGGTGTCGATCGTGGTGGTCGGCGTCCTCGGCGGTGGCTACTACCTCGCGGTCGGGGTGATCATCCTGCTGTCCGTCCCCGCGGACACCAGAGTGGTCCGGGCGGCGGTGCTCTCCGAACGTCATCTGCCGTACATCGAGGCCTGCAAGACGCTCGGCCTGTCCCGCCGCCGGATCATGGCGGTGCACATCCTGCCCAACGTGATGCCGACCGCGATGGCGATCCTGCTGCTCGACTTCGTGTACGGGCTGATCGCCTTGTCGTCGCTGTCCTACCTGGGGCTGGGCGCCGAGGCCGGATCGCCGGAATGGGGCCGGATGCTGGCCGACAACCGGGTGCTGCTGGCGGACAACCCGAACGCGGCGCTCGTTCCGGCCGTGCTGATCATGGCGACCGCGGCCGCGGTGACGCTGCTCGGTGACTGGGCCTATGACCGCGTGAGTGAGGAAGCGATCACCCATGACTGATCCCGCAGTGCTCCACTCTCCTGCCGACGGTGAGTTGGCGAACGGTACGCCGTTGTTGTCGATGCACGACCTGCGGATCACCCGCGGGATCAAGGGCCCGCCTTTGGTCACCGGCCTGGATCTCGAACTGCTGCGCGGCGAAACCGTCGCGCTGGTAGGGGAATCCGGCGCCGGCAAATCGCTGACGGCGCGCGCGGCCATCAAGCTCGTACCGCCTGGCCTGCACGTTTCCGGTGAGGTGCGCTTCCAGGGCTCGGACCTGGTCGGCATGGACGAGGAGTCGGCCCGCTCATTGCGTGGTGGCGGCGTCGCCATGCTGTTGCAGGACCCGTTCACCATTCTCAATCCGCTCACCCGCACCCGTACGCACCTGATCGAAACGTTGCGCTCGGCAACTGGCCGGAGCCTCAGCCGGACTCAGGCGGCCGACGAGGTGGCGCGCCGGCTGGCCGAGGTCGGCATTGACGATCCAGCGGTCGGCGACCGGTACCCGTTCGAGCTCTCCGGCGGGATGCGGCAACGGGTCGCGCTGGCGTGCGCGCTGGCGAAAGATCCCGCGCTGCTGATCGCCGACGAGCCGACGACCGCGCTGGACGCCACTACGCAGCGCGAAGTGTTGCGATTGCTGCGCTCGGTCCAGCAAGCGCGGGGTATGGGCGTGCTGCTGATCACCCACGACCTGCGCGTCGCGTTCTCGATCAGCGATCGGGTGTACGTGATGTACGCGGGCAGTGTCGTCGAGCAAGCACGTCCGACCGAGTTCACGGACAGTCCCGCGCACCCGTACACGGTCGGTCTGCTCAGTGCCGAACCGCCGACCGATCGGCGGCGTAAGCAGCTCGACGGCATCCCGGGTCAGGTACCGGCTGTGGAGACCGTCCTCGATCAGTGCGCGTTCGCGGCCCGATGTGCCTGGGCCACGCCGGACTGTGAGGTCGGCAAACCGGCTTTGCTTCCGGTGACCGACACACATGCGAGTGCTTGCCGTCGGCAAGATCAGATCGCGCATGAGTTGCGTACCGCACTCAAGGAAACCAAGGCGGCGGACGCGGAACCGGCCGACGACGATCTGACCGGTGCCGAGATCCTGCGGGTGAGCGGGCTGCGCAAGAGCTATCAGCGTGACCGGTCCAGCTGGGCCCTGAAAGGGATCGACTTCACGCTACGCGAGGGCAGGAGCCTGGGCATCGTCGGTGAATCGGGCTCCGGCAAGACGACGCTCGCGCGGTGTCTGCTCGGGCTTGAGGAGCCGACCGACGGCATGATCGAGCTGCTCGGCACCGACATCACCAGCTATCGCGGTCTGGGTCGTAAGCAGTTGCGTGAGATCCACGGGCAGATCCAGTGTGTCTTCCAGGACCCGTACTCGTCGCTGAATCGTTCGCACACGATCGGGTTCATCCTGCGCGAGGCCCTGAGCCGTCGCGCGGCGACCGCGGGGCCGGCGCCGAGCGCCGAGGAACTGCTCGAACGGGTCGGACTGGGCGCGCACTACGCCACCCGCCGGCCGGTGGCGTTGTCCGGTGGTCAGCGTCAGCGCGTCGCGATCGCCCGTGCGCTCGCGGTCGCGCCGAAGGTTCTGCTCTGTGACGAGCCGGTCGCGGCTCTCGACGTATCAGTTCAAGGACAGGTACTGCAGGTCCTACGTGAAGTCAGTGAAGGGGGAACTCAACTCTTGTTCATCACTCATGACCTGGCCGTCGTACGCCAGATGACCGAAGACATCGTCGTACTCGAACAGGGCACGATCGTCGAGGCGGGTACGACGAATGCCGTTCTCGATCAGCCACGGCACGCGTACACGCAGCGTCTCGTCGGCGCCGTACCGACCGGCGACACCGGGTGGTTGTCATGAGCGTGGTGCGGTGGGCGATCCTCGGCACCGCGCAGATCGCGTCCGGCGAGTTCATTCCGAGCTTGTGGGAAGTGGGCGGTGGGCGGGTACACCTGATCGCGGCCCGTGACGGGCAACGCGCGAAGGACTTCGCGGCGGAGTACGGCATCGACCGGTACGCCGCGGGCTATCAGCAGGCGGTGGACGATCCGGACATCGACGCGATCTACATCCCGCTGCCGAACACGCTGCATGCGGAATGGACGATCGCCGCGCTCCGGGCCGGCAAGGCGGTGCTGTGCGAGAAACCGTTCGCGACCAGCCTGGCCGAGGCGCATACGGTCACGTCGGTCGCCGAGCGGACCGGCGGGTACGCGTGGGAGGCGTTCGCGTTCCTGTACCACCCGCAGACCCGGCGCGTCCTGGAGCTCGTGGAGCAGGGCACGATCGGCGCGATCCGCGAGGTACACGGGGTCTATCACTCGCCGAACGACGACACCGGCACGATCCGCAACGACCCCACCCTGGCCGGCGGCGCGTTGCTCGACGTCGGCGTCTACCCGCTGCGGCTCGCCCGGTTGCTGCTCGGTTCCGACTTCTCGGTCGTCCGGGCCAGTCAGCAGCTGACCTCGTCCGGGCTCGACCTCGCGTCGTCGGCCGAGGTCGATTTCGCCGGCGGCGCACGCCTCTTCTTCGAGGCCAGTTTCAGTACGGAGTACGCGCCGGCTGCCCGTATTGTCGGTGAGCTCGGCGAACTACGCGTCTCCGGCCCGTACGCGACCGACCCGGAGGACAAGCTCGAAATCCTGGTCGCCGGACAGGAACCACGCGTCGAGCGACTGGGCAGCAACCGTCCGTTGTTCAGCGATCAGCTCGACCATATCCACGCGGTCCTGGCAGGTACGACCGCTCCTCGCCACCAGCTGGCCGGCGACGCGGCCGGGACCTTGGCTCTCGTCGACGCGATCCGCCGTACCGCAGCCACTTCCGGGAAGGGAACTCCATGACACCTCCACCGATCCGCGTCAACGAGGCGGAGATCCGCAGGCTGGCGCTCGGGTGCGTACTGGCGTCCTGGGAAGGGCCGTCCATCCCGTACTGGATCGAGCGCCTGCTGGGCGACGGTCTCGGCGGTGTCGTGCTGTTCGAGTCCAACCTGGCCGCCGACGACGCGTACACGCGGGCGATGACCGACCAGCTGCGGACCGCGGCCGGGCGGCCGATCGTGATCGCGCTCGACGAGGAAGGCGGCGAAGTCACCCGGTTGCCGCGGCTGCCGGCCGGCAACAGCCCGGGCCAGGCGGCGCTGGGGTACCTCGACGACGTCGAGACGACCGAGCAGGTGTACGCGAGCATCGGCGAACGACTCGTCCGGTGCGGGATCACCATGAACCTCGCGCCGGTGGCGGACGTGAACTCGAACCCGCACAACCCGGTGATCGGTGTCCGCTCGTTCGGCGCGGACAGTGCGCTCGTCGCGCGGCACGTACGCGCGGCCGTCCGTGGTTTGCAGCGAGCCGGTGTCGCGGCCTGCGTGAAGCACTTCCCCGGACACGGCGACACGTCGCTCGACTCGCACTACGACCTGCCCACGATCGCCGCCGATCTCGATCACCTGGAGCGGTACGAGCTGCCGCCGTTCGAGGCCGGCATCGAGGCCGGGGCGCGGGCGATCATGACCGGTCATCTCGCCGTACCGGCGTTGGATGCGGAGCTCTTCACGACGATCAGCCCAGTGGTGAACCAGGCGCTGCTGCGGCAGCGGCTCGGGTTCGAGGGGACGATCGTCAGTGACGCGATGGAGATGCGTCCGCTGTCCGGTGGGCTCGGCATCGTCGAGGGGACGGTCGAGGCGCTGATCGCCGGGACCGACACGATCGAGCTCGGCTTCGAAGAACACGTGGACGTGCTCAAGGCGATCCCGACCGCCGTGTACAACGCCGTTGTGCTCGGGCGGCTGTCGGTGGAGCGGTTGCGCGACGCGGCCGCGCGGACCGCGGCGCTGGCGACGCTCGACGGGGCACACGCCGAACCGGCCGCCGACCACCTGGTCGCGTCGGCCGCGGCCCGGAGTATCGAGCGGTCGCCCGAGCTCAGGCTCGGGAAGAAGCTGCTGGTGGTCGAATGCCACAGCCCGCACAACCTCGCGGTCGGCGAGGTCGAGTGGTCGCTGGCGCGGCCGTTGGCGAAGCGTGGCGCGGACGTGACGCTGATCAAGGTCGACGACGAGGCAACCGCGACCGCGGCCGCTCATGAGCTCCGCGCGTCGACGCTGTCCGTAGTGGTGGTGACCCGCGATCCACACCGGCACCCGTGGCAGCAGCATCTGCTGAGCGCCGCTGCGGAGCGCTCCGGCGCCGTCACGGTCGAGACCGGCTGGCCGGCTCCTGGGCAGTCGGCAACGGTCCGTACCCGGGGGATCAGCGCGGACCTACTGGACGCGGCGGCAGACCTGCTGACCGGCTCCTGACGCCTACGTTGTCAGCTGGGCCGACCGGTCGGTCGGCTCAGCTACGGAGGTGTGCGTTGCGGTACTCGCGGGGGGACGTGCCGACGAGTTCGCGGAAGCGCCGGTTGAAGTTGGAGAGGTTGACGAAGCCGCTGCGGGCCGCGATTTCGGTGACCGGCGAGTTGCTGTTCGTCAGCAGCCGGCAAGCGGTGTCGATCCGTAGCTGGTTGATGTAGTCGGTCAGGGTGCGGCCCATGGCGTGGCTGAAGAAGCGGCTGAACGACGTCGGCGACATGTGTACCAGGGCCGCGATCTCGGCCAGTTCGACGTGCCTGGTGTGTACGTCTTCCAAGTGGCTGCAGACCTTGTCGATGCGCTCACGCACGGACGCGTCGGGGGCCGGGGTGTAGCCGGGCCCGGTGATGGGTAGGGCGTCCCGGCAGCGGGAGAGCACGTGCAGGACCTCCAGCAGCCGGACGGTCTGCGCGGCCGCGCTGTCGAGCTGTGGGAGCGCGGTCAGGATGTCTCGCGCGACCCTGGGCGCGGGGCTGAACAGCAGACCGTGCGACGCGCCGGCGAGCAATCTGGCGATCTCGTAGAACTGGGGCAGGTCGAAGAATCCCGCGCCGAGGAAGTCCTGGTGGAACTGGATGACGGCGGCCTCGGCCGGCCGGTCCGGGTCCGCCGCCGACGTGAAGGTGTGCGGCAGATCGGGCCCCAGCAGCAACAGATCGCCGGGGTGGTACGGGGCAACTGTGGTACCCACATAGCGGGTGCCCGTGCCTTTCGTTATCAACGCCAGCTCGTACTCCTCGTGGAACTGCCAGGCGAAGTCGAACGACTCCTGGCGCAGCATGAAGCAGCTGAACGTGATCCCGTACGGGATGATCCCTGGTTGTTCGTGCCGCGGCTTCATCGCGTGATCCTCTCGTCGCCCGCGCGTACTCGGTCATCCGCCGACAGCTGGGGCGCGCTATCTGAGTACCAGTTTTGGGCAACAGTCGTGTGGTTGTCACCTGGCGGTGCTTGCGACACTCGGAAAACGCCGCCAGCTCACTCGCCCCCCAGGACACCGCGGCTTCGGTTGGAAGGTGACACGCGAATGAGAGCCACTTACGTCATCGCCGGTGCGGGTCTGCCGGGCGCCAGAGCGGCTCAGGCTCTGCGCGAACACGGCTTCGCCGGCCGGATCGTTCTGATCGGCGACGAGACCACCGGCCCGTACGAGCGGCCGGCCTTGTCGAACGGGTACTTGCTGGGGAAGGACGAGCGCACCAAGGTCTTCGTCCACGAGCGGCGCTGGCACGTCGCCCGTGAGGTCGAGCTGCGGCTCGGTGAGCGCGTGGTGTCGATCGACCGCGCCGCGCATGAGGTGGAGCTTTCCACCGGTGAGCGGATCGCGTACACCAAGCTGCTGCTGGCGACCGGCGCGTCGCCGCGGCGGGTCGGCCTGCCCGGGGCGGACCTGGACGGCGTGCACGACCTGCGCTGGGCGGCGGATTCCGATCGGCTGCGGGAGACCATCCTCGACGGCGGCCGGATCGTCGTCGTCGGCGCCGGCTGGACCGGCCTGGAAACCGCGGCCGCGGCGCGTGAGTACGGCTGTGACGTCACGATCGTCGACTCCCGCCGGACCTTGCTGGACGATGCCCTGGGCACCGAAATGGGCGCGTACTTCGCGGGCCTGCACTCTCGCCACGGCGTCGATTTACAACTCGGCCGGACCGTACGCGGCTTCGGCGGAACGTCCGAGGTGAGCAGCGTACTGACCGACGACGGCGGTGAGTTCGCGGCGGATGCGGTGATCGTGGCGGCGCGCGCCGTACCCAACGTCGAGCTGGCCCAACGCGCCGGCCTGGCGTGCGACGACGGCGTGCTGGTCGACGAGGCGCTGCGTACGGAGGACCCGGACATCTACGCCATCGGCGAGGTCGCGAGTTCGTACAGCCCTTTCTACCAACGGCATCTGCGGACCGAACACTGGTCGAACGCCCTGCACTGCGCCCCGGTCGTCGCCCAGTCCATGCTTGGCCGGCACGTCGGGTACGACCGGCTGCCGTACTTCAGCACCGAACAGTACGAGGCCGAAATGGAGTTCACCGGCCGCATCGGCCCGGAGGGCTACGACCGCGTCGTCATCCGAGGCGACATCTCAGCCGAGTCCTTCCAGGCCTTCTGGCTGACCGATGACAAGGTGGTCGCCGGCCTCCACGTAAACCTCTGGGAATCCGGCCTCGAACCAATCGAGGACCTGATCCGCAGCCACCACCCAGTCGACCCCACCCTGCTGGCCGACCCCACCGTCCCACCCACCACCTTCGCTACAACCAGCTGACGTCAGAGCGCTGCGGTTGCTGAGGTCAGGTGGCGGAGGAGCTCGGTGGGGTGGGTGAGTTGGGGGTAGTGGCCGGCGTTCGGGATGGTGGTGAGGGTGTTTTGGAAGGCGGCGGTGGCTGCGGGGGTTAGGGGGTCTTGTTCGCCGGTGATTAGGTGGACTCGGCCGGGATAGGTGGCGAGGGTTTGGGCCAGTGCGGCGCGGCGGGTTGGGTTGGCGCCGTGGTGGAGGAGGTTGGCGATTCGGCGCGCGGTCGTGGGGCGGCGCAGGTCCTGGACGGATGACGTGAGTTTGGGAGCCAGGTCCTTGTCGCCCAACAGGCGTGCTGCAAGGGATTCGGGGCTGGTGCGGCGGAGCCAGAGGGTCGCCACGAGGCGGGAACGCGCGAGTGCTCCGGCGCGTGGCTGCAAGAACGCCGGTGCTACCAAGGTGAGTCGGCTGAGCTTGTCCGGGTGATTGGCGGCGTACTCGAGCGCGTACGCGGCGCCGATCGAATGACCGATGAGATGGACGCTCGGACGATGTGCCAGCAAGTCCTCAAGCCAGCGGGTCCAGTTGGAGACATCGCCCGAACTCAGACCGAGACCGGGCAGGTCGACCACCTGCAAGTCGTCCGGAAACGCGTTCGCGATCTCGGCCCAGCTGTCCGCGTTGAGCGGCAGCGGAGGCAGTACGACGGTGTCGGCGTCCGGATTGCCGAGACTGAACGTACGCGTACCGGCGACGTCGATGAAGCGGCGTACGGGATCACCTGGGCGGACCGCACCGAATCGGTGCGCGGCCAAATAGTCGGCCCAGCGCAGCAGCGCCGGAACTGTTTCCGGCTGTACGAGCCCGTGCCGAACCGCGAGCTCCTGGGCTTCGGCGGTCGGATACCGGGCGCTGTCCAGGAAGCTCAACGTCTCCGGGTCGGCCTTTGTCAGCCCTCGCGGAAGCTTCCGGATGACCCCGACCGGCAGCGACAACCTCGGCTCGCGTACGCGGTAGTGCCTTCCGATCAGCGTCAGCATTTCCCGCAGTCCCGGTGTGTCGTCGTCCAGTACCCAGTACGACTTGCCGCGGGTTTCGTCGAGGGTCGGCACGAGCGCCATGAACTTGGCCAGATAGTCGATCGTGACCACCGGCACGAACGTTTCCGCGTTCCCCGGCAGCGCGGCCAAACGGCCCTGCCACAGGTCGCGTACGGTCGCCGCCAGCCCGATCTGCTGCTCGGATTCACCAGTGCCTGAATGGCCGCTCACCGTCGACGGATTGACGATCGTGTACGGGACGCCGAGCTCGGTCGCGGTCTGCTTGACGACACCGTCGGCCTCGATCTTCGATGCCTCGTACGCGCCCAGCCGCCGGTACGCCGCCGCCCGCGCCTCGCCGGTCAGCACCGTGTCGCCGTGACTGCCGACGCGATACCCCGAGACGTGTACGACGCGCGGCCGCCGCGGTAGCCGGGCAGCGAGTTCGACGATCCGCCGGCCGGTCACCACGTTGCCGTCGTACGCCTCCTGCTCCGGCATCCCGAACCGAAAGGCGCCGGCCAGATTGTGGATCTCGGTCGTACCGGCCAGCGCAGCGTCGTCCACCCCGAGATCGGCCGCCTGGAAATCGGCTTCGATGAACTCGACACCAGTGTCGACGCCGTGTGCGCCGAGCCAGCGCCGGAGGGTCTCGCCGGACGCCTGGGTACGTACCGCTGCGATCACCGGCACACCTTGCGCCACCAGCTCGACCACCAACCAGCGCCCGATGAAGCCGGTCGATCCGAAGACCAGTGCCGTACGCCGCGAGGATCGCTCCGCGACTGCCGCTTCGGCTGCTGACACTGGCCCGGTGGTCATCGTGACTCCTTCGGCGTCGCGGCCGCCCCGGCCAGCGAACGCAAACTCGCGCCCGCATCACGCAACGGCCGCGGTGATCGCCGGGCCCGCGAAATGATCAGCGCGCCCTCGATCAGGCTCACCGCCGCCGAGCCGAGCAGCTTCGCCTCGGCCGGTGCAACCTTCCGCGCGACCAGGAACTCCTCGACCAGCGCGGCCCACGAGTCGTACGCGTCGGTGCAGGCCGTGCGCAGGGCCTCGCTCGCGTTGCCCATCTCCAGCGTCACCACCGAAACCGGGCAGCCCAACGTGTAGTCGCTGGCGGCCATCAGCTCGGCCAGCGCGTCGATCGCCGACTCGATCGCTTCGCCGAGCTCCGTGGCCGGGTCGGTGGTCAGGCATTCGCGGATCAGGGCGGTGAACTGGTCGGCGGCGAGGGCGATGGCCTGTACGCCGAGCTGTTCCTTACCGCCGGGGAAGTGGAAGTACAGCGAGCCTTTCGGCGCGCCCGCGTGTTCCAGGACGGCGTTCAGCCCGGTGCCCGCGTACCCCTGCCGTTGGATCAGCTCGAGCATCGAGACGGCCATCCGGCTCTTGACCGCATCTCCCTTGCGTACTGCTCCCTTGCGTACTGGCTCCGTGGGGCTCATGTGTTGAATATAGACCAGTCTACATATTTTCGCGAGACATGCCGACCAAGACCTTTACTCACTGAGAGCGAATATGATCGCTGGGTTACATCTGGCGGTGGGAGGACCTGGATTTGGACGTGGGGGGTGGCCGGCTCGCGCGGGTGGCGGAGCTGCCGGCCGAGTTGACGCGGGTGGCGGCGGAGCGGGACTGGGATGCGCTGCAGGCGCTGTGTGATCAGCACTTGCTGGCGGTGGAGGGTGAGCTGGCCGGGCAGTTGCTGGCCGTGCTGACGCAGGTGCCGGACGAGGAGTTGCGCGCGCGACCTCGGTTGATGTTGTCGTGGACCAGCGCGTACTACGCGGCCACCCAGCCGGACGCCGGCGAGCTGCGGCCGTACCTCCGGCACTACATGGAGCTCGGTACGCGCCTGGTCGCGTCGATGGACGTCGATCGGGAAACGTCGGTCGCGACGCTGACGACCGTCGGCGTCGCGGCGATGATCGCGTTGCGCGCCCAGGGAAAGTGCGCCGAAGCGGAGGAGCTGGGGCAGCGGCTCACCAACCGGGCGGCGCAACTCAGCCCGCTGCCCGGCGCGGACGGTGTCTGGCGGCCGGGCTGGTTGCCCTTGCAGCGTGGACTTACCCGGACGTTGATGGATGACTTGCCGACCGCGGTAGAGCAGTACCGGCACGCGTACGAGCTCGCGGCCGCCGAACCGATGACCGCCGCCGCCGCGCTGAACGCCGCCGCGAACCTCGCGATGATCTTCGCGAACCTCGGCCACGGCGCGTACGCGCGGCAATGGCTGGATCGGATGCGGGAAGTCGAAGCGCCGTCCCAGCGAGTCCGGTACCTGCTCACCGTCGGCGGATCGATCGCCGAAGGATGGGACGCCCTCGACCGGTACGACGACGCGGCAGTGACGCGTTCCCTGGACCTCATCGGCGACGGCACGAAACGGGTTGAGGTCTGGCCGTTCGTCGCCGCGCTGGTCTTCGCGAACGCGGTGTACCGCGGTGACCAGGCGTCGGCGCTCGTACACCTCAGCACGCTCCGGCTCAGCCACGCGCCCGAGCTGACCGAGCTGAAGACCGCGTCGCAGGTGCTGCGGCGGGCGTGGATCGATCTGCTCATCGCGAACGGTCACGGCACGCGCGCGTTGCGGCTGATCAAGGAAGCCGGCGCCCAGGAACCGTGGCTCACCCTGCCGACCGCACGAATCCGGTTGTGCAAGGGTGAGTACGAATCCGTCCGCGCGCTCGCGTCGCGATTGTCCTGGGGGACCGTGACGTCGCACCGGGATCTGCGGCAACTGTTGTTGCTCAAGGCAATCGCCGCGTTGCGGATGGGCGATCGGAGCGAGGCGCGCGAGGCCGCCGACCTGGCCGGGCGGTTGCGTACGCCGGACGAGGTGCTTTCACTGGCCGCGCTGTCACCGGCCGATCGGGCGGATCTGCTGGAAATCAAGGACTTTCCGCTGACCGACGAGGCGCGGGAGCGGCTTTCGAAAGCGCGCGAAGTGTTTCCTGACCGGTTGAACTTGGTGGAGTTGACCACGCGGGAGCACGCCGTGCTGAGCCAGTTGGACGCGGGTGGGAGTACGCCGGAGATTGCCGGGAAGCTGGTTGTATCGGTCAACACGGTGCGTACGCAGGTGAAAAGCGTCTATCGGAAGCTCGGGGCGTCGAGTCGTGAGGATGCGTTGATGCGCGCGTACGAGCTCGGATTGCTCTAGAACAGCGTGCTGCCGAGGGGATGCTGGTCGTCGAAGCCGGGCAGGATGAGGAACGTTCCGCCGGCGGTGGTTTTGGTGAACGGGAGCAGGGCGTCGCCGCTTTCCATGTGGGTCAGGGTCGCGGTGAACGTACGGAGCTCGTTCTGGAAGCTGATGAACAGCAGGCCGGGCGCGGGGTCGTCGATGCTGTACGAACGGCGCAGCATCAGGCCGACGCCGATCGCGGTGGCATGCGCGCGGCGGGCGTGGGCGCCGGCCGGAACCAGGTAGCGGCCGTCGGGGGTTTTGGCGCCGAGGTCGGGGCCGTCGGCAATCTTTCCGCCGGAGAGTGGGGCGCCGGTGTCGCGGTGCCTGCCCATGACCGCTTCCTGGTCCGCCTTGGACAGCGCGGTGAAGCGGCGCAGGTCGAGTTCCATCCGGCGGACGACGGCAATGGTGCCGCCGGCAACTTGTTTGGGTCCGGCCAGCCAGAGGTTGCGGTCCTGCTCGGATTCGGTGTGTGGACCAATGATTCCGTCGACGAAACCTAGTTGGTTGCGGGGCGCGGTGAGATTCTCGGCGACCGGTACGGACGGGCCGCGGCGGGCTGATTGGCGCCAGCGTTCCTTGAGTCCGGGGTGGTCCAGAAGCGCGGCGGCTACGACGGAGAGCAGGAGCGCGTCGGTCGCGCAGATCTGGAGCAGTACGTCGCCGCCGCGTGCGGTTGGGTCGATCCGCTCGTTCGCGAACCGTGGCAGGTCGGTCGCGCCGGGCAGCGCGGTGCCGGAGGTGCGTACCAGGCGTGGGCCGATGCCGACTGTGACGGTGAGGTCGCCTGGGGCCAGGCCGGCCAGGCGTGGGGCGGTTCCGGCGGTGAGGGCGCGGATGGTGTCGCCGAGGCCGGCCAGTAGCGGGCCGATGGGGGTGGACGGGGTCACATCGGCGACGACGGCGAGCAGGTTCGGCTGTGGAGCTCGCGGGGTCGTGACGCCGGCCTGGTACTTGCCGGTCGGCGGGACGGCCGACGGTGCGGACGCTGACTCTGCCGGCGACTGCGATTGCCCGGACGACTCGGATTGCGCGGACGACTGTGACTGCGCGGACGACTGTGACTGCGCGGACGACTGTGACTGCGCGGACGACTGTGTCTGCCCGGATGGCTGCGACTGCGCGGACGGCTCGGATTGCGCGGGTTGGGGCTGGTCGGTGGTCGTGTCGCAGCCCGCGGTGAGGACGGCCGCGGTCGCGGCGCCGAGCAGCGTACGGCGCGACGGGCGGTCTGCTCGGAGCTTCTGCGCGGACGGCGTCCTGTCGGCGAGCACGGAGTGAGAGTGCCACATCACCCGCGGTACGGGCGAATCGGGGATCGTGCCACACTGCCGCCATGTCACGTGTGCGTGGGGTGTTGATCGTGGTACTCAGTGTCATCACATTGGCGGGGTGCGGCGGGGGAGCCGGCCAGTCACAGGACCAGGGATCCGGTTCGGGAGCTGGCTCTGGCTCGGGTCAGCAATCCGGATCGGCGCGGCGGCCGCCGGGCGAGAAGGTCACCATCCGGGTGCCCGCCGACGCCCCGACCATCTCGGCAGCGGTATCCGTTGCCCAGCAAGGAGATCTGGTCCTGGTGGCACCCGGCACGTACCACGAGACGGTGCGGATCACGACGCCGAAGGTCACCGTCCGCGGCGAATCGCGCGACAAGGTCATCATCGACGGCCAACTGCAGCAGCCGAACGGCATCGTGGTCACGGCACCCGGTGTCGCGGTCGAGAACCTGACCGTTCGCGGCAACACCCAGAACGGCGTACTCGTCACCGGTTCGGTGAAGGCGGCGGATGGCCAGCCGGGCGATGGCGGGTACGACACCGGCGACGAGCCGGTGCGCTTCCTGGAGTCGTTCCTGGTGTCGCATGTGACCGCAACCCGTAACGGTTTGTACGGCATCTACGCGTTCTCCGCGCGGAACGGGGTGATCGAGCAGTCGTACGCGTCCGGTGGCGCTGATTCGGGGATCTACGTCGGTCAGTGCAAGCCCTGTCACGTGGTGGTGCGCGACAACGTGGCCGAGTACAACGCGGTCGGCATCGAGGGTACGAATGCGAGCGGGGAGATGTATTTCGTCCGCAATCGTATTGTCGGCAATCGGGTCGGCCTGACCACCGGATCGGATCACCAGGAGAAGCTGCTGCCCCAGGTGGGCGCGGTGGTTGCGGGCAATCTGATTGCAGACAATCAGCAATCCGCCACGCCGGAGCAGGCCGACGGCGGGTGGGGGATCGGCGTCGGGATCGATGGGGGCAGCGGCAATCAGATTGTCAACAATCGGATCAGCGGCAATGTGAACGCGGGCGTGGTTCTCACCGCGACCCAGGACCTTCCACCGAACAACAACCGAATCCAGAACAACACCTTCACCGGCAACGCGCTGGACGTCGGCTGGACCTTCCCAACCACCACCAAGGGCCACGACAACTGCCTATCCGGCCCAACCACCCGAACCATTCCCACCAACCTCACAACCACCACCCCCTGCCCAGACACCCCATCCAGCCAGCCGTCCGGCGAGCCATCGAACCCATCGTCCAACCCGTCGTCCGGCACACCGTCCAACCCGTCGTCCGGTGCGTCGGGCGGCCGGGTGGTTTCCCCGTCCGGTGCCTGGAAGGGCCCGATCCCGCCCCGCGGCATCCCATTCACCGAGGTCGTCGCCCCACCAGCACAACCGCAGTACCCAGCCGCCACAACCACCGGCGCCACAACCGTCCCCGCAACCCCCACCCTGCCAAGCCTCACCCAACTGGCGATCCCCGCCCCCACCCTCCTCACCAACCAAGCCCTGGCCCACACCAAGTAGGCCCGCCAACCGCGCCTGGTCCACGCCATGCAGGCCGGCAGGCCTTCCCGGCGCACGCCGTGGACGCCGTGGACGCCGTGGACGCCGCGGAGGCCGTGGTCGCCGAGCTGGCTGGTGTGCCCTGCGGCGCGCCGGTTAGCCGGCGTGTGGGATTGGCTTGACGGGGGTGAACGGCTGCGTGTCGAAGTCGATGACCACCGGCTGTGGATCGGACGCGACGGTTACCTGTACGCGGTACATCGTGCCGTCCGTGCCGATCCAGTAGTGGACGGTGTCCTTCGTGTCGGGCCGGTCCCGGGCGCCAGGGCCGCTCATTCGTACGACCTCGTGCCCGTTCAGCGTCTCCTGCCCGAGCCAGCTCGCACCGTTCTGTGGCAGCAACTGCGCGTTGTCGGGCCGGTCGTTGCCCAACCCCAGTGCGATCCGTAACGCGCTGTCCAGCGCGCTGCCGTTCGCCTGCAACGGCCGGCTGCTCCACCCGGTCGTGGGCGGCGTCACCGGCGCCTGATCCGGCGCATCCGCCAGCGGTGCGACGGAGACAACCGTCGGCGACCACTGCACCAGCCCGTCGCTCGACGAATTACGCCCCTCGCCCCGGATCACCCCGTACGCGAGCTTGGCCCGGAAATCGACCGACGCGGTGACCACGAGCCCGCCCGCGACATCGGGGACGGTGATCCGCACCGACCGCCCACCGCTCTCGTAATTACGGAACCGGGTGATGGCGAGCCGGTTCGCTTCGTCAGCGGTCAATGCGCGGGCTTTGTCCGGACCGGAGCCTGAATCGAGGAATAGCAACCCGGCGACCACTGCGACGGCAGTTGCTCCGGCAGTTACACCGGCCGCGACCAGCCATCGGCTCCGGCGGGTGAGGTTTCGCGGATTCAGGTTTCGCATGGCGCCGGACGCTAACAGGCGGTCAGATTCACCCAGCATTTCACCCGGCGTGTAGGTCTTTGTTACTCAGTGTTCTGGTTGGCTGAGGCGTTTTAGAAGCTGATTGCGATCGGCCGACCACGCTGAGCGCATGGAACTTAAAGGGGACATCGGCAAATATGAGCAGAGCCGGTAGAACACGGCGCGGCAGACCGGGGGATCGGCGGGTGCTGCGGGCGGTATTGGCAGGCCTGTTGCTGACCGGCAGCGCCGCGGGCACGATGGTCGCGACCAGCGGCGCGGCCGGCGCCGCGACCGCCGACGGAACGCTGACGGTCCAGGTGCTGCGCGACTTCTTCGGGACCGGCGTGATCAACGCCGCGATGGACACACCACAGCAGGGCATGGTCGTCGAGGTCACCGACACGGCCGGCCATCACGTCCGGGGTACGACAGACTCGACCGGCAAGGTGGTCGTCGCGCCGACGGCCACGCTGATCGGCGGGCAGTACCGGGTGGACGTTTCGATCCCCACGCCGTACGACGGGTACTTGCGGGCGGCGCCGGCGTCGACGGCCGACAACCACTTCGACAGCTTCACGTCGTTCGTCGACGTACGCAACGGCAAGGACGACTCGGTCATCACCGCGGTCTGGAACCCGGCCGACTACACCTTGCCCGACTCCAAGTACTACGTGCCGGTGCAGAGTCCGGCAGTCAACACCGACGGCTCCGCGCCGGACCCGAACCTGCGGGCTCTGGTGTCGTTCGGCCAGGACGCGCGCGGTACGTGCCCGGACCAGCTGGCCTGCCCGAAGGTGATCAACACCCAGGCACAGGTCGGTACGACTTGGGGCCTCGCGTACGACAAGTACCGCAAGCGCATCTTCCAGGCAGCGTTCGCGAAACGCTTCACCGAGTACGGTCCGGAAGGCGCCGGCGCGATCTACACGACCGCTCTGGACGGCTCGAGCGCGCCGACGCTGTTCGCGAAGGTGCCTGGCGTCGCGCTGACTCCGCACGGTCCTGGCGACATGCGCAAGGACCCGGGGTTCATCGATGCCCCGGGCAAGGAAAGTATCGGCGGGCTGGCTCTGTCCGAGGACGGCGAGACGCTGTACGCGGTGAACCTGCTGACCCGGCGCCTGGTCAGTTTCGACGCGACCGGCGACTCCGCGCGCCCGGCGAAGTCCGTCCGCATTCCCGACCCGGGGTGCGCGTTCGCGGGCGACTGGCGGCCGTTCGCGCTGACGGCCCACGACGGCAAGCTGTACGTGGGTGGCGTCTGTTCCGCCGAAAGCACCAAGCAGCGTAGTGATCTGAAGGCGGTCGTCTACAGCTACGACGGCACGACGTTCACGCCGGTCCTCACGCAAGGTCTCGGATTCGAGCGCGGCCAGGTCCTGCAGGGCTGGACCACGCAGACCACCAACCACTGGAACCCGTGGGACAGCAGCCTGCTGAACTGGGAGAGCCGCTCGATCAACCCCACCCTGTACGTCAACCCGCAGCCGGAGCTGGCCACTCTGGCCTTCAGCCGCAACGGGTCGATGATCCTGGGCTTCCGGGACCGGTTCATGGATGTCATCGGCAACGGGATGGACCCGCGGCCGGGCAACAACACGATCCAGGCCGGCATGTCCGGCGGTGACATCAACATGGCCTGTGCGAAGCCGGGTGGCGGGTACGACTGGGAAGGTACCGGAATCTGCCCGAACCACGGGACGTTCGAGACCAACGGCCGGGAGGTGGGCGATGTCAAGGAGTACTTCCACGGCGACTTCTTCGACCCGAACCGTTCCGGCAACGGGCTGCACCAGGAGGGCTCGCAGGGATCGGTCGCCTACATCCCGCAGCAGCAATGGGTGATCAGCACCGAGCTGGACCCGGCCCGGGACGTCAGCTCGAACGGCACCGGCTGGTACAACGTGGACACCGGGGTCGGCCCGGGGCACGACACCCCGGCGCACGGGTACCAGTTCGTCGGTCCGACCAACAGTTTCGGCAAGGCGGGCGGACTCGGCGACATCGCGTACGCGGCCGCGAACGCGCCGATCCAGATCGGCAACATCGTCTGGTTCGACGGTGATCACAACGGTATCCAGGACCCGTACCACGAGGACGAGGTGCCGCTGAAGGACGCGACCGTCAACCTGTTGGATGCCGACGGCAAGCAGGTCGCGACCACGAAGACGGACGCCGCGGGCGAGTACTACTTCGGTGGCGTCGGCGCGGAGTACGAGCTGACGCGCGGCGCCAAGTACACGGTCGAGTTCAACGTGTGTACTGCCGACACGAGCAACGTGCCGCGAACACCGGCTGCCACTGACCTTCGGTTCACGCTCCCGGTCGCGGGTAGTGATCGCGCGCACGACTCGAACGTCACGCCACCGACCAGCGGGCAGCTCTGCAAGGGGTACGCCCCGGTGACCGCGCCGGCAGTGGCGGGCGGGGTCGATCACACCATCGACGCCGGCGTCTACATCCCGCTGCCGACGCCCCCGTCCACGCCGCCGCCGACGACACCGACGGCCTCGCCGACACCGTCGCCGACGGTCACCCCGTCGACGACGCCCTCGGCCACCCCGACCGCGTCGCCGACGTCGTCACAATCGCCGTCAAGTCCGCCGAAGGAGCCAGGCGGTTCGCTGGCCGCCACGGGCGCGGACGTGCCGCCGATCTTCCTGATCCTCGGCGGGTTCCTCCTCGCCGCGGGCGCCGTTCTCCTGCTTGTCAGCCGGAAACGACGCGCAAGCCGACAGCACTGAGCTATCTGATGTGCTAGCCGTCCCGCCCGAGCTTCGGCTCGGGCGCGACGCTGTCTTTCAGAGCACGCGGAGCAGGCGGTCGCGGACCAGGACGGCGGCGCTGCGGGGGCCGGAGTCGGCGCGGGTGGCCAGGTAGAGCGTGTTGAGCGGCGGCAGTTCCGGGTCTGCCAGCAGGATCAGTTCGCCACTGGCAAGGCTGTCGCCGCACAGGTAGGTGGGAAGTACGGTCGCTCCGGCACCGGCGCGTACGGCGGTGAGGATGCCGCGAAGATCCGGGAGCACGAGATCGGCGGTCCGGGTCAAGCGGGTGTTGAACACGCTGCGCCAGTACCGGCGGATGATCGGCGCGGACTCGGCGTACGCGACCAGGGGAATGCCGCGCAGCGGTTCCGGTGTGGTCGCTGGTTTGCCGACGGACCATTGCGGCGCGGCGACCAGGGCGAACAACTCGTCGTAGCAAGGTGTCACGTGGAGACCCGCACGGCGTGGACGGGTTGAGCTGACGACCAGATCGAGGCTTCGATCGAGGAGCAGGTCCAGGAGGTCGTCGGGCATGCCGAAAGTCGTTCGTACCTGCAGGCCCTTGGACAGGCGCGGGGCGAGCGCGGGCACGACCTTCGTACACAGGAAGTCGGCCGGGCCGCCGAGATGGACGGTCGCGACGGCCGGGGCGTCGAGTTCGTCGTCCATCAGGCCTTGGAGCGCGTCGATCGATTCGCCGATCCGGCGGGCGAGTTCGTCGCCGGCGCTGGTCGGTCGTACGCCGCGGGCCTGGCGGACGAACAAGGGCCGGCCGAGGAGTCGTTCGAGGCTCTTCAGATGTGTTGTCACGGTCGGTTGCGACAGGCCGAGTACCTCGGCGGCGCCGGTGACGGTGCCGGCTCGATGGACGGCCAGGAAGGTCTTCAGCAGATCCAGGGAGACGGCCATTCAGTGACTATACGGTCTGTAGTCATCAGCTTTCCGATGGTTCGATGTCGGTTTGGCTATTGGTGGGTGGTGATCGTGGTCCGCGAAGGTTGGCCCTGCTGCCGGATGGCGGCTGGACCGAAAGGACGACGATGCAACGTACGGCGACACGGCGGATCTTGATCGGGCTCACTAGCCACGACGACCTGGGCGGGGTGCGGAAGACGGGGTACTACCTGCCGGAGGTGGCGCATCCTTGGAAGGTGTTCACGGCGGCCGGGTACACGGTGGACCTGGCGAGCGTCGCGGGTGGTGAGCCGCCGGTGGATGGTGCCGATCTGAACGATCCGGTGCAGCGTGAGTACACCGAAGATGTGGAGATGGCGGCGAAGACGCTGGCGACGCCGCGGTTCGCGGACGTACAGGCGGCGGACTATGACGCGATCCTGTTCGCCGGTGGGCACGGGACGATGTGGGACTTTCCGAACGACCCCGACCTGGCTCGCGTCGCGGTCGAGATCTACTCGGCCGGCGGGGTGCTGGCGGCGGTTTGCCATGGTCCGGCGGCGCTGGTCGGCCTGTACGGCGTCGACGGCCGGCCAGTTGTCGAGGGCAAGCAAGTCGCGGCCTTCACGAACGCCGAGGAAGCAGCCGTCGGGCTGGCTGACGTGGTCCCGTTCCTGCTCCAATCCCGCCTGGAGTCCCTAGGCGCGACCCACACCGGCGCCCCGAACTTCGAACCCCACACCATCACCGACGGCCACCTGGTCACCGGCCAAAACCCAGCCTCCGCAAAGGACGTCGCCGCGGCAGTACTCGCCGTACTGAACGGCTGATTGCCGTGCCTGCCTAGCCGGCTTCCTGCAGGCGGTTGGTGAGGTCGGTGAGGCCGGTGCGGATCAGGCGGCCGTAGTCGTCGTCGGCGAGGTTGTCGATGGTGTCGCGGGCATGTTGGAGGTGTTCACGGGCGCGGTCGAGGTCTCCGAGTTTGCGGTAGCATTCGCCGACGTTGAGGTGCAGTGACGGATACAAGCCGGCCACCGACAGCGGTACGCCGGCCTGGGCCACCTCCTCATCGGTGATCCGCTCCGCCGCGGCCAGCGCCTTCAAGTCCCACGCGAGTTCTTCGGCGACCTCGTCCTGTACGTCGGCCATCGAATGTGCGAGGACGCAAACGTGCAGCGGTTCGCCTTGTTCGGCGCCGATGTCCGTCCAGAGTCGCGCGAACAGCTCCCGCGCCGCGTCCCGTTTTCCTTGCCGATGATGAAGATCGACACCTTCACCAATCCGGGCGATGGTCGGATCAGCAGTCATCCACGGCTCCTCGATCGGCGTCGGTTTCAAACCAGATCCTAATCACCGACGGTGGCCGTCGCGCCCCGCGCCCGGCGGGCGGAGGCCGGGGAGGGGGTGATGGGCTGGGGTAGGGAGCGGGGTTACTGCGGGGTTGGCCAGAGGTGGGGCTGGATGGTGGGGTCGGTGTAGTCGGGGGTGGGGTTGTGGGGGACGAGGGTGTCGTTGGGGTGGGCGGGGCCGGGGCGCCAGTGGTTGGTGGTGGGTTGTAGGTGGATGACGATCGAGCGGCGTGGTGTGGAGCTCAGGTTGGGGGAGCTGCCGTGGACGGTGCGGCAGTTGTGGAAGCTGACCTGGCCGCGCTTCATTCGCGGTACGAACGGCGCCGGATCGAACCCTTGCGCGACGATCGACGCCTCCAGCGCGGCGGCGTCCTGGGAGAGGAAGTCCAGGCCGGTGATGTCCCAGCGATGGCTGCCTGGGAGGAACGCGACGGCCCCGTTGACCTCGTCGACATCGTGGAACCCGACCCACGCGGTCAGCATGTCGTCCGAGCTGCACGACTGCCAGTACTGGCGATCGGTATGCCAGCCAACCTGCGCCACCCCACCCGGCGGCTTCCATCCGGCGGTGCGTACCGTCAAACGCCTGCTGGACCAGGAGTTCCACGAGCATTGGACGCTCCGCGAGCTCGCCGCTCGCCGCTCGCCGCTCGCGCCGGTGTACCTGGCCGAGCTGTTCGCCGGCGAGCTCGGCCGGCCGCCGCACCGGTACCTCGGCGAACGCCGCATCGACCGCGCGCGACAGTTGCTGGAGGCGAGTGATATCGCGATCACGGCGCTCGCGATCAGCCTCGGGTTCAGCTCCAGCCAGCGTTTCGCGCGGGTGTTCCGGCAGCACACCGGCACTACGCCGACCGCGTTCAGAGCGTCACGATCGCGGTGACGCCGAGGGCGATGCCGACGAGGTAGGTGCCGACGGCACCGATGTCCCGGATCGGTCCGTGGCTGGCAAGGGTCGACGAGGTGAGCATGCCGACGGCGTGGACGTAGCGGACGACGACGGCGGCCACCGCGAGTACGCCGATTGCCGGGCTGTCCGACAACGCCGAGCAAACCAGTAGCAGCACGATCATGGTGGGGATGTACTCGGCCGCGTTGCCATGTGCGCGTACCGCGATCAGCAGCCGGTCGCTCGGGTCGGTCGGGAGCTGGTTGCCGGTTCCGCGTAACGCACGATTGCGAGTCACGTTGGCGCCGAGTACGAACAAGAGAATGCCCAGCAGGGCGATGCTGATCACGGTGACTGTACTGAGGTTCATGCGAGTGCTCCTTCGAACAAACTGCTCACGATGGTGTGACTGAGTCGCGTCCCGAGCAGCGCGTCGGTCTTGTGCATACCGCCGGGACAGGTGACGTTGACCTCGATCAGCCGGCCGTCGATCACGTCGGCGCCGGCGATCACCAGGCCGTACCCGCGCAGGACCGGCCCGAGGGCGGCGGCGATCGCGCGGTCCTGCTCGTCGATCTCGGCCGCCGCCACCGGTGGACCGATCCGGAAGTCGTCGGCGCACGGCCGCCGCAGCACCGCGCCGACGATCTCGCCGTCCAGCAAGAACAACCGTTTGTTGCCAGCAGCAACCGAAGACAGGTACTCCTGGGCAATCACCTGGCGCCCACCCTGGGTTGCCGACTGCAACAAAGCCGTGGCGCCGCGATCGTCCGGTACGAGCCAGACGTCGTGCCCCGCGAACCCGTCGACCGGCTTCACCACCGCCGTACCGACGGCCGCGACGAACGATCGCAGCGCAACCGGATCGGCCCCGACGTACGTCGCCGGGCACAGCTCCGGAAACCGCAGCGCGACAAGCTTCTCGTGCATCGCCCGAATCCCCTCCGGCCGATTGATCACCCGCGGGCCTTCCACGAGGTCGAGCAAATACGTCGTGTGTAGGTACCGCGCGTCGACCGGCGGATCGATCCGCAAGTGCACGAGCCCGAACGACGAGACCTCCACGACCACACGCTCGAGCTCATCCCACCAGGTCGCATCAACAACCCAGCGATGATCACCGCCCTGGTTGCCGAGGTGTGGGCCGCGCCGCGCGGATCGTGGCCGGAGGCGGATTCGCCGCGCGTACGCCTGGACCTGCCCGTTGGCGAACGCCAGCTCCTCCGGCTCGCAGCACCAGACCTCCAGCCCGAGGTCCTGCGTCGCGCTCATCAAGCCGATGCTCGCGTCGACCTCGGCCTGCAACCCGGCCAGCGGATCGATGACGAACAGCGCACCACGAGCTCGCGTTGCGGGTCGTCGGGGAGCGGTGCCCTCCACAAACCGAGCCGGCCCGTTCATGCCGCCACCACCCGATCCAGCGCACCCCACGACTCCCGCAAGGAAGCCGTTTCCAGCGACCGGAGTACGTTGCGCCGATGCGCGTCGTCGTACATCAACCGCTCGAGCGCGCCCACGACCTCATCGAGCGCTTCCGGCGGTTGGGCGTCGAGGAAACGGACCTCAAGGTAGCGACCGCGCGGCCGGACGGGCGGGAAGAGCGTACTTACATGCTCCGCCGGGCCGCCCTCCACAAAGACCTCGGCGCCCGCGGCGAAGGCGGCGTACGGGGCGACCGGATCGGTACCGCGCAGCAGTCGATCGTCGAACCCCGTACGCGCCGGATCGACCGCCAGCCAGATCGCCAGCCGCTCACGATCGCGAGTGAAACGCGCGGCCAGAAGCGGACCGGCCAGGTTGAGTACGCGCCATTGCTCGATGCCGTCCGGACCGGGCCACCAATCCAGGCAGACCTGTGTGGACGCGGTCCGGCGCATCATCCGGCGACCGGCCGGTCCGATCCGGTCGAGGTGCTGCTGCATCGCGACGTACCGCGGCGAGGTCAGTTGCAAAGGTACGTCCGGCCGCCGATCGACGGGCGTCTCGTGCAGCGTGATCCCGTACGCCGCCAATCGACTGCGAAGGTCGGCCGCCAGCGCGCGCAGATCGCGTACTGGTTCGGCCGATGGCGGCAGGCTCAACTCGAGTTGCCCGCCCGGCTCGAAGCTGATGTACCGCGCCGCGAGCGCATCCGCTGCCGCCCGCCGGACCGTACCGATCGGCACCACGCCCCCATCCGCGCCGGCGACGACGTACTCCTGCTCGATCGCGACCCGTACCGTCCGGCCGCCCCGGGCGAACAGCCCGGCCACTACTGGGTGAAGCTCCTTGGCATCCATCGGTCCCTCCCTGATACCGTAAGGATTCCTGTCAAAATATTGGAAGGTATCCTTACGACATGTCAAGGGCTGAGCTCCCCCGACCGGACGAACGCCCGCTGATCGCGCTGGTCGACCGGGCCCATCGGGCGCTGCAGGCCGACATGGTTCGCCGTGCGCACGCGGACGGGCACACCGAGGTGAAGATGGCGCACAACTCGGTCTTCGGCACGTTGCATGCCGAGGGGGCGCGGGCCGCGGAGATGGCGACCCGGGCCGGGATCACCCGGCAGTCGATGGGTGAGGTGATCCGCGACATGGTCGGGCTCGATCTGCTGGAGATGCGCGAGGACCCGAACGACGGGCGCGCGAAGGTGGTCACCTACTCCGAGCACGGGCTGGAAGTGGCGGGGGACGGGTTCGGGTACCTGATCCAGCTCGAACGGCGGTTCGCGGCGGAGTTCGGCCCGGAGGAGTACGCGGTGGCGCGTGACGTACTCGCCCGGGTCGCCGCCGTCCTGGACCGCTACGCCACCGAAACCACCGAAGCCAACACCGAGGCCGCCGATGCAGCCGGAACCGACGCGGCCGGAGCCGGCGGTTAGGCGGGAGCCGGTTAGGCCGGGGGCGGTGGGGCTTGGTCCTCGTCTTCGGCTGGGGGCAAGGTTGGGTAGCCGGTCATCGGGTAGAGGCCGACGGTGAAGCCGTACGTCGTGTCGCCGGCCCGCGGTAGCCGGTCGAACTCGTGGATCAGTTGGTCCACCCGCTGCCAGAACTCCGCCGCGCGCTCCTCCGGAATCCGTGCATGGCGGATGAACGACCGCAGCTGCCCCGCGTCGTACGCCGGTTTGGACTCCCCGGCCGCGACCTCGAAGTCGTTGAAGTCCGGCGGCAACTGCCCGTCCTGCCGGCCGAGCCCGACGTAGAACATCCGCGCCGCGCGCCCGTAGAACCGTTCCTCGATCGCCCGCACCCGGCGGGTCCGGACCACCTGCAGGATGCCCGCGTCGGCGAGCACCTTGACGTGGTGCGCGACCGTGCTCTTCGGCCGCCCGACCGCGGTGGCCAGTTCGGTGACGGTCGCGGCCCGCTCGTGCAGTAGCCCGAGAATCGTCGTCCGCAACGGGTCGCTGATCGCCCGCACCTGCTCGACGGTGGTCAGCTCGACCGTCTCCGCGAGCTCGTAGTCGGGCACTGAAGGATTGATCGGCATGGTCCGATTAGACTAACATCGCCGATTGTTCGAGATATTTGGATCATTGGAGCTGACGATGGCCGAGGTTGTGCTGTACCACCACGCGCAGGGACTGACCGACGGGGTGAAGGCGTTCGCCGAGGAACTCCGGCAGGCGGGTCACACCGTGCACACGCCGGACCTCTACGAGGGCAACACGTACGTGACCCTCGAGGAGGGCATCGAGTACGCGAGCAGTACCGGTTTCGGGGTGATCCTGGAGCGCGGAGTGCAGGCGGCGCAGGGCCTGCCGGAGCAGGTCGTGTACGCCGGGTTCTCGCTCGGTGTGATGCCCGCGCAGAAGCTGACCCAGACCCGCCCGGGCGCGACCGGCGCGCTGTTCTACTACTCGTGCCTGCCGGTGGAGGAGTTCGGCAGCTGGCCCGATGGCGTACCGGTGCAGGTGCACGGGATGGATCAGGACCCGTTCTTCACCGAGGAAGGCGGCGACCTGGACGCCGCCCGCGCCCTGACCGCCGCCGTCCCGTCAGCCGAACTGTTCCTCTACCCCGGCAAGGCGCACCTCTTCGCCGACTCGTCCCTCCCTGGCTACGACGAGCCGGCCGCCAAGCTCCTCCTCCAGCGCACCCTCGACTTTCTTGCGTAAGGACAGTACGTATACGTCCACTAGGCCCGGTTGGCGACGCGTTCAGGCGTGGTCGTCTCGGCAGTGGGCGTATACGTACTGTCGAGCTGCCGACCACGGGGGATGAAGGCGGCGATGGCCAGGGCGGCCAGGGCGGCGCCGGCGCCGATCAGGAGGACGGTGCGGAAGCCGGATTGGGAGGGCAGGGTGTAGCCGCCAAGGGAGATGGTCAGGTTGGCGAGGATTACGCCGGCTACGGCGCTTGAGACCGAGGTGCCGATTGAGCGCATCAGGGTGTTGAAGCTGTTGGCGGCGGCGGTCTCGGAGACCGGGACGGCGGCCATGATCAAGGCCGGCATGGCGCCGTACGCCAGGCCGATGCCGGCGCCGATCAGCAGCGAGACCAGGACGAGCTCCCAGACCGAACCCATCAGCACGCTGCCCACTCCGTACCCGGCCGCGACCACGACCACGCCGAGCATCAGCGTCACCTTCGGCCCACGGGCCTTGGAGATCTTGGCCGAGAACGGTGCCGTGATCAGCATGATCAACCCGGACGGGCCCATCACCAGACCGGACGCGAGCATCGACTGACCGAGTCCGAAACCGGTTGCCTTCGGCATCTGCAACAGCTGTGGCAGTACCAACGACATCGCGAACATCGCGAAGCCGAACACCATCGACGCCAGGTTCGTCAGCAGTACCTGCGGGCGGGCCGTGATCCGCAGGTCGACGAGCGGCTCGTCGATCCGGGTCTCCCACCAGCCCCAGGCCAGCAGCGCGATCACCGCGAGCGCGAACAGGCCGAGCGTACGTCCACCGGTCCAGCCCCAGCTCGCGCCCTGAGAGATTGCCAGCAGCAACGAAATCAGGCCGACCGACAGCCCGGCTCCGCCGAGCAGGTCGAACCGGCCGCCGGAGCGGACCGACGATTCCGGTACGAAGCGCAGGATCAGCGCGAAGACGACCACGCCGAGCCCGGCCGACAGCCAGAACAGCGTGTGCCAGTTGAAGTTCTCCGCGAGCAGCGCCGCGGCGGGCAGGCCGAGCGCGCCGCCGACGCCGAGTGAGGCGCTCATCTGCGCGGTCGCGGTGCCCAGCTTCTCGCTGGGGAGTTCGTCGCGCATGATGCTGATGCCGAGCGGGATCACGCCGGCGGCCAGGCCCTGCAGCGCGCGGCCGGCGATCATCGGCACCAATGAGCTGCTCAGCGCGGCGACGACCGAACCGGCGACCAGCATGCCGACGCTGATCAGCAGCATCCGGCGTTTGCCGTACATGTCGCCGAGCCGGCCCATGATCGGCGTCGCGACCGCGGCCGCGAGCAACGTGGCGGTGATCGCCCACGCGGTGCCGGCGGCCGAGGCGTTCAGTAGCCGGGGCAGCTCGGGGACCAGCGGGATCACCAGGGTCTGCATCAGCGCGACCGTGATACCGGCCGAGGCGAGCACCGGCACGACGGCGCCGGTACGCACGGGTGGAGCTGCGGACATCAGTTGCCTCCGAGGCGGAGATAGATAGTTGGTTTCTGCAACCATACGTTAAGTCAGGCAGTTGACTTAAACAAGTCCGCGAGGCAAGCTGGGGAAAAGAACACACGGAGGTGATGATCTGTGACCGATAGTGATCAGCTCGCCGAGTACCCGATCCCGCCCGTCGATGCGCTCGAGCCGCCGCCCGAGTGGGAGCGCCTGCGGGAGCAGTGCCCTGTTGCGCACGTTCGGCTCCCGAGTGGCGACCAGGCCGCGCTGCTGACGCGGTACGACGACGTCCGGCAGGTGCTTTCCGATCCACGGTTCACCCGGAACGCCGAAGGGGCGGCGCGGGTGTCGGCGGAGGGCTCCGGCATCTTCGACCAGCGCCGGGCCGACGTACCGCGGTCCGGGGAGGGGCACCAGCGCTGGCGGCGGCGGATGACCAAGTGGTTCACCGCCAAGCGGATGGCCGCGATGCGGCCGTCGATCGAGGCGATGGCCGACCAATTGGTCGACGAGATGATCGCGCACGGGCAGCCGGCCGACCTGAAGGCGAGCTTGGGCTTTCCGTTGCCGGTGTGGGTGATCTGCGAGCTCCTCGGCGTACCGGCCTCGGACCGCGACCGGTTCTCCCACTGGTCCGACACGTTCCTGAACTTGAGTCGCTACTCGGCGGCCGAGATGGATGCGGCACAGTCCGCGTTCAGGGCGTACATGGCTGGGCATGTCGAAGCGAAGCGGGCGAACCCGGGCACCGACTTGTTGAGCGACCTGATCACCGGCACCGATTCGGCGGGGGAGTCGCTGAGCGATGACGCGCTTGTGTCGACCGGCACCGGTCTGCTGATCGCCGGGCACGAGACGACCACCAACATGATCGGCAAGATGATGGCGATGCTGCTCGCCGACCGGGACCGATGGGAGCGGCTCGTCGCCGACCGCGGCTTGGTACGGACGGCCGTCGAGGAATCGCTTCGGTACGACGCGAACGCCGGCTTCGGCATGATCCGGTACGTATCCGAGGAGCTCGAACTGTCGGATGGCGTGCTGCCCGCGGGAACCACCGCGATCTGCAGCATGGCCTCGGCCAACCGGGACGAGCGGATCTTTGCCGAGCCTGCTGAGATGGACCTGACGCGCAGCCCGAACGTGCACCTGTCCTTCGGCGCCGGACCGCACTCCTGCATCGGTCAGTCGCTGGCCCGGACGGAACTGCAGGTAGTGCTGGAGGTCCTGCTCCGGCGCCTGCCGACGCTGGCACTGGCTGGTCCGGCAGCGGACCTTCCGCTGGTCGAAGGGCTGCTTGTCGGCGGATTGCGGGAAGTACCAGTGGTTTGGAGGTAATCAAGGTGATGATGGCGAAAACGGAGCGGCCGGAGCGGTCGGCGCGGGTGAACGCGACCCGCGACCTGATCCTGAGCACGGCGGAGCGGCTGTTCGCCGAGCGTGGCGTGCACGAGGTGTCCAACCGGCAGATCGGCGAGGCGGCCGGGCAGGGCAACAACACCGCGGTCGGGTACCACTTCGGCACCAAGACCGATCTGGTCCGGGCGATCGTGCACAAACACGCCGTACCGGTCGAGGAACGGCGGCGGGAGCTGATCGCCGAGCTCGGCGCCGAGCCGGACGTACGCGACTGGGTGACGATCCTGGTCCGGTCGGCGACCGACCACATGGACAGCCTGGGTACGCCGAGCTGGCTGGCCCGGTTCAGCGCGCAGCTGATGAACGACCCGTCACTGCGCGAGATCCAGCAGCAGGAGTCCCTCAGCGCACCGATGCTGCAGCAGGTCGTCGAAGGCCTGGGCGAGCATCTCGCCGAGCTGCCGCCGGCGGTCCGGATCGAGCGTGGCGACATGGCCCGGCACCTGATCATCCAGATGACTGCCGAGTTCGAGCGAGCACTGGCCGAGGGCCGCCCGACCGCACGCGCCAGCTGGCAGGAGATGGCAGACGGCCTGATCGACGGAATCGTCGGCCTACTGACCGCACCGGTAACCGGATGAGCGTACTCGTGGTCGGTGCGTCCGCGGCCGGGTTGACGACCGTAGAAGCCCTGCGGCGCAAGGGATTCCGGGACCAGGTCACGGTGCTCGGCGCGGAGTGGCATCCGCCGTACGACCGGCCGCCGTTGTCGAAGCAGTTCCTCCGCGGGGACTGGGACGAGGACCGGACCCGGCTGCGGCCGGAGGCGATGTTGTCGGCGCTGGACGCCTCGTTTGTCCTTGGTGACTCTGCGGTCGCGTTCGATTCCGGTTCGCGTACGGTGACGACGGCTTCCGGACGGACGCTGACGGCTGACGCGGTGGTGATCGCGACCGGCCTCACGCCACGCCGGCTGCCGGGAGTACAGCCCGACGGCGTACATGTCCTGCGTACGCTCGATGATGCCGCCGCGCTGCGGAAGGACTTCGCGGCGGCGAAGCGTCTCGTCGTGGTGGGTGACGGCGTGCTTGGTGCCGAGATCGCCGCTACGGCAAGGAAAATGGGCCTTGCGGTGACGATGGCCGGGCCGCAGACGGTGCCGTTGGAGAGCCAGCTTGGTCCGATGATCGGTGGCCTGCTTGCCGAGTTGCATCGGTCGGAGGGCGTCGAGCTCCGGTTGGGTACAGCGGTGATCGGTCTGACCGATCGCGACGGCCGGGTGAGCGGCGTACAACTTGCCGACGGCAACGTACTCCCGGCCGAGGTCGTGGTGGTCGCTCTGGGTGCTACACCGGCGACCGAATGGCTTTCAGGCAGTGGTCTTGTCATCGACAACGGCGTGGTTTGCGATGCGTGCTGCCGGGCGGCCGATGGTGTGTACGCGGTCGGTGATGTCGCGCGCTGGCCGTACGAGGACGTGCTGATCCGCCTGGAGAACCGGACGAACGCGACCGAACAAGCGCTGTGTGTCGCGGACAACTTCCTCGGCGCGGATCGCCCGTACGCACCGGTGCCGTACTTCTGGACCGACCAGTTCGCCGCGAAACTCCAAGTACACGGCCGGCCTGCCGCTGATGCCGAGGTGGTGGTTGCTGAGGGCAACTTGGAGGACGGGCGTTTCGTGGCGCACTACCGGCGGGGCGGCCGGGTCGTCGCGGTGCTCGGCTGGAACCTGCCGAAACAGACTCGCCTGCACCGGGGGCAGCACCTCGGGCCGGCGTGACGCACACATCTCTGGGGAAGGAATCGCAATGAGTGTTCCTGTTTATCCGATGACCCGGGCAACAGGGTGTCCGTTCGATCCGCCGCCGCAGCTGCGTGACCTGCAGGGCGAGGCGCCGCTGGTCAAGGTGCGGGTCTTCGACCGGACCGCGTGGATGGTGACGCGGTACGCGGACCAGCGCAAGCTGCTCGCCGATCGACGGCTGAGCTCCGACGTCGGCAAACCGGGGTACCCGAACTCTGTCGCCCGGCCGGTGCAGTCCGACGAGGACACCGGGATCGGGTTCATCCTGATGGACGATCCGGAACACTCGCGGCTGCGGCGGATGGTGACGGCGCCGTTCATGATCAAGCGGGTCGAGGCGATGCGCCCACAGGTACAGGAGATTGTCGACAATCTGATTGATGACATGCTCGCCGGTCCGAAGCCGGTCGACCTGGTTACGGCGTTCGCGTTGCCGGTGCCTTCGCTGGTGATCTGCCGGTTGCTCGGTGTTCCGTACGAGGACCATGATTTCTTTCAGCAGAACAGCAAGACGTTGATCCGTACCAGCGCGTCGATCGAGGAGCGGACCGAGGCGCGGAACAACATCGGCCGGTACCTGAACGAGCTGATGGGTGCGAAGCTGGCGAACCCGGAGGACGACCTGCTGTCCGGGCTGGCCGAGCGGGTGAAGGCCGGTGAACTCACCCGGCGGGACGCGGCCGGGATCGGCGTACTGCTACTGATCGCCGGTCACGAGACGACCGCGAACATGATCGCGCTCGGTACGCTCGCCCTGCTGGAGCATCCGGATCAGCTCGCCGTACTGCGGGAGTCGGAGGACCCGAAGCTGGTCGCCGGCGCGGTCGAGGAACTGCTGCGGTACCTGAACATCACCCACAACGGGCGGCGGCGGGCCGTACTGGAGGACATCGAGTTCGCCGGTGAGGTGCTGAAGGCCGGTGACGGGGTGATCTTCCCGAACGACCTCGGCAACCGGGACGCGGACGCCTTCCCGGACCCGGACCGGTTGGACGTCAGCCGCGACGCGCGGCATCACATCGCGTTCGGGTTCGGCGTACATCAATGCCTTGGGCAACCGTTGGCGCGGATGGAGCTGCAGGTCGTGTACGGCACGCTCTACCGCCGCATCCCGGCACTGCGCCGCGCCGTCGGACTGGACGAGATCCCGTTCAAGCACGACGGCGCCGTGTACGGCGTCTACTCGCTCCCCGTGACCTGGTGAAAGGACACTCGCATGAAGATCATCGTGGACCAGGACAAATGCGTCGCCTCCGGCCAGTGCGTGACCGCGGCCGCCGACGTCTTCGACCAGCGTGACGAGGACGGTGTCGTCGTCCTCCTCACCGACAACCCGTCCGAGGACCTCTCCGCCGACGTCCACCAGGCCGCCGCGGTCTGCCCGGCACTGGCCATCGTCGTGGAGGACTGACCGCGACGGACTGCACGGATGCTCGGCCTGTTCCGCGGCGTCGACCAGGGCACAAGCGTCGACGCCAAGAGTCGTCATGTCTAGAGTGCTGTAGGTGATCAACGGAGCGCACGTGATCATCTACAGCACGGACGCCGAGGCGGACCGGGCGTTCTTCCGGGATGTCCTGCGGTATCCGTCGGTGGACGCGGGCCACGGATGGCTCATCTTCAAGCTCCCGCCGGCCGAAGTGGCAGTACACCCCGCCGACGCCGCGTCGCACGAGCTGCTGCTGATGTGCGACGACCTCGACCGAACGATGAGCGAGCTGACCGACCTGGGCGTGCAGTTCATCCAGCCGCTCCAGCAGCAGCGCTGGGGCGTACTCACCGCATTCCGGCTCCCCGGCGGCGGCACCGTCGGCCTGTACGAACCCCTGCACGAGCGACCCCACAACCTCTGACTCCGCCCCACAGAAACCCCCCAGCCGAGAACAGCCAGGCCCGCTGGACCGGCCAGGCGAAGCTGGCTGGGTTTGAAGGACCGCTCGGGCGAAGTTGGCTTGGTGTGGAGGACTGACTGGGGCGGACGTGCGCCACTCACCAACCGGCGCCGGTTGCCGGGTGCGGCGCTTGCTCGGGCCTCAGTTCCTCGTCGTGTGCGAGGTTGGTGAGTGGTGCAGGTTCGGGGCTGGTCAGGGGAAGGCGGGGGCGTTTCGGGTGGACCAGGTGTGGAAGGTGCTGGCGGGGCGGCCGGTGTGGGCCTGGACGGTGGTTGTGATCAGGTCGGATGCCGGGCGGTTCTGAGCGCTGCCGATGAGTGCCTCGACCAGCTCCGGCGGTCTGCCGTCCGCGAGTAGTTGGGCGCGAGCCGCTTCGAACGGGGTCGGCTCGAACGTGAGCTCCCGGCCGAGCGCGGCGCCGAGAATCCGCACCTGATCCGACCGGCTGACCACCTCCGGTCCGGTCAACGTGAGGGTTGTGCCGGGGGCCGGCTCGCGCAGCACTTCAGCCGCTACGGCCGCGATGTCCACCGGGTCGATCACCGCGGTGGCTGCGCTGTCCGGCCCACGCACGACGTCACCGGACCGGAGCTGCCCGGCCCAGCCGAGCGCGTTGGACGCGAACGTGTCAGCCCGCAGAATCGTCCACTCGACCCCGGACTCACGCACAGCCGCCTCCAGACCGGCATGCAGCCGGGTAATCGGATCGGTGTCCGCGCCGAACCGCACGGCCGACGACGACAAATAGACGACCCGCCGCGCGTACTGGGCGATCCTCTCCAGCACCGCCGTGCCACCAGCCCTGGTCAGGAAAGGCCAGACCAGAAAGACCGCGTCGGCCTCTCGCAGCGCGGCGTCGAGGGTGTCCGGCTTCGCGAGATCAGCACCCGTGCCACGATCAAGCGGCCTGGCATCCGGGAGCAGGCCGGTCAGCTCACGTCCAACGTTCCCACCGGCGCCCGTCACAAGGATCATGCCATCCGGCAACCACCAGCAGCCGCGCCGGTATTCCCCGCGTACGCCCCGGGAGATGCCGTCCGACCCGGCATCGCCACTCCGGCAACGGGAGGGGTTCACCGCTGAGGTGGCCGCTTCACCTCCCGCATGCCGGGTGTCAACGCACCACTTCAGAGGTGAACCTCTCAAATGGCGCGGCCGGGTTTGGGGCGGGTGCGGACGGGGCGAGGGCTGTTCGCGCGGGTTCTGTTGGCGCGGTGGGTGTTGACGCGGGTTGTGTCGGGGCCGGGGCCGGGGCCGGGGGTGTTGGTGCGGGTTTTGTTGGGTGGTTCGGTTGGTGGGGTGGTGTTTTGGCTGGTACTTGGGCTGGGGCGAGGAGGTTGAGGAGGGTGCCGTCGCGTTCGACGGTGGCGTTCGGCCAGCGGCGGCGGATCATGCGGATCGAGCGTTCGTTGGCGGCGCTGACGACGAAGAGGAAGTGCGTCGCGCCGGCGGCGATCGCATCCGCGGCGGCGATCGACAGCATCCGTACACCGAGCCCGCGCCGCTGCTCGTCCTCCCCGATCACCGCCGCAAGCTCAACAACCACCCGACCACCCACCCCACCCAAATCACCCGCACCGCTCGCTCCGCCCAAATCACCCGCATCACCCAAATCACCCGCACTGCTCACTCCACCCGCACCACCCACGTCACGCGCGCCGCCCGGTACGCCCGCTCTGCTCGCTCCACCCACGCAACTCGCATCGCCCGCGCTGCTCGCTCCACCCGCATCGCCCGCGCTGCTCGCTCCACCCGCCCCACCTGCGCCACCCGCGTCACCGGCGCCGCCCGCTTCGCCCGCACCGTTTGCGCTGCCCGCTTCACCCGCACCGTTTGCGCCGCCCGCGCTGCTCGCTCCACCCGCATCGCCCGCGCTGTTCGCTCCACCCGCCCCACCTGCGCCACTCGCGTCACCGGCGCCGCCCGCTTCGCCCGCACCGTTTGCGCTGCCCGCTTCGCCCGCACCGTTTGCGCCGCCCGCGCTGCTCGCTCCACCCGCATTGCTCGCTTCGCCTGCACCGTTTGCGCTGCTCGCTCCGCCCGCGCTGTTCGCTCCACCAGCTCCACCCGCATAACTTGCATGACACGCACCGCTCGTGCTGCTCGCGCCGCTTGTGTTGGTCGTGTTGCTGTGGGTCCAGGCCCACATGGTGTGGCCGACGATGGTGTTGCCTCGGGTGGCGACGAAGGCGGCGCCGGCTGGGCAGAGCATTCGAAGCAGTACGGCGGGGCGGGGTGGGTGGCCGATCGCGGTTTGGAACCGGAAGTAGCGGCTGAGGTCGGTCAGCGTCATCAGCATCGTGGCCAGCTGGTCCGCGTCGGATTCACCGGCGCGGCGGATGTCGGGTTCACCGGTGCGGCGGATGTCGGGTTCACCGGTGCGGCGGACGGCTGGCGGGTCCGTCTGAGTCTGGTTCACGGATTCAGCGTTGCTGGGTTGGCTGAGTCTGTCAAGCGGACTTATCCTGGTGAGATGGGCACGGTACTGGACGAGCAGGTTCCGGAGGCGATGAACTGGTCGACGGAGAACTGCACGATTTCCCGGATCATGGAGATCCTCGGTGACAAGTGGACTTTTCACGTTCTGCGCGAGTTGTTCGTCGGTGTTCGCCGGTTCGAGGACATTCGGTCCCGGGCCGGGATTCCGCGGCAGATGCTGACCGAGCGGCTCGCCGGGTTGATCGAGCGCGGTCTGATCCGCCGGCATCCGTACCGGCTGGCCGGTCAGCGGGAGCGGTCCGAGTACCGGCTGACCACCGCCGGGCTGGATCTCTACCCGGTGCTGGTCGCGATGATCCAGTGGGGCGACCAGTACCTGCCACTCGCGGCCGGCCCGCCGATCGAGCCCCGGCACCGCGGCGAATGCGGTGAACGCGTCACCGTCACCATGCACTGCGAGGCCGGCCACGAACCGGCACCGCGCGAGGTAGCCATGCTCCCCGGCCCCGGCGCCGAGCGCCGCCAGTAGACCCGCACCCCGACGTCAGCAGAACCGCGCGCTGGCGTCGGCGCAACTGCAGCCCGGCGTCAGCGGAACCGTGCGCCCGGTGTCAGCGGAATCGTGCGGGCGGTGCGTACTCCGCCGTTAGTAGTTGTCGGTGGCTTCGATGGCGCGGCGGATCAGGGTTTCTGTTTCACGTGGTTGGGCGGCTGTGATCGATACCGCGTCCATTGTCACCGCGTACGTGTCCAGTTCCTCGCGCTTGTCCAGGTAGACCGCGCTGGTCAGATGTTCGATGTACACAATGTCCGGCAGGTCCGCGTCGTTGAAGCGGAGCAGGGTGAACGCGCCGCCGGTTGACGTGTACCCGCCCTTCTCGAACGGGATGATCTGCAGTGTCACGTTGTGCCGGCGCGATGCTTCGAGCAGGAACTCCAGTTGCGCGCGCAGTACCTTGACCCCGCCGATCGGACGGCGCAGCACGGATTCGTCGACGACTGCCCAGAGCCGGGCCGGCCGTTGCCGGGTCAGCACTTCCTGGCGGCTCATCCGCAGCGAGATGAGACGGTCCTGCTCGGCGCGTGACAACGGCTGATCCTGCTGGCCGAGCTGGACGACCGCCCGCGCGTACTCGGGTGTCTGCAGCAGGCCGGGTACGAACTGGAGCTCGAACGTACGGATCAGGTCGGCCGCCATCTCCAGGCCGAGGTAGGAATGGAACCACGCCGGCGTCAGGTCGTCGTACCGCTGCCACCAGCCCGGGTTGTTCGCCTCGCGGGCCAGCGTCAGCAGCCGGTCGCGCTCCTCGGGGTCGTCGAGCTTGTAGAGCGTCAGCAGGTCGTCGACGTCGCGAACCTTGAAGCCGACCCGCCCGAGCTCCAGCCGGCTGATCTTCGACTCCGAGCCACGGATCGCCCAGCCGGCGTCGCTACGGGTGACACCGGCGTCCTCCCGGAGCCGCCGCAGGTGGACTCCGAGCATGATGCGCAAGGCGGTCGGACCGCCGTAAGCGCCTGGCTCGGTCACGTCTCGCCTCCCACAGCTTGTCCCGACGCATGCCCAGGTAACAGTTGATCATTCCACAACGAATCAGGAACCAGTGCATGATCACCCGGACACGCGGTGTGTTCAGCGCACCTCACAGTCAGTAGAGTCGGGCAAACAGAACTCCCGATCACTCTCTGCGAGGTTCACCAATGGTCGATGCTGCCAACGCGCCAAGCTCGATCCCGGTCGGCGTCGACACCAGCCGGGCCAGCATTGCCCGGGTGTACGACGCCTTCCTGGGCGGCAAGGACAACTTCGAGGTCGACCGCGAGGTCTTACGTGGTGTCCAGGCCGCCGCGCCGCAGGCCCAGGACCTGGCCTGGTCGAACCGGAACTTCCTGATCCGTTCCTGCCGCTTCCTCGCCGGCCAGGCGGGGATCACGCAGTACCTGGACTGCGGCTCCGGCCTGCCGACCGCCGAGAACACCCACCAGGTCGTGCAGCGGATCCAGCCCGAGGCCAAGGTGCTCTACATCGACAACGACCCGGTGGTGCTCGCGCACGGCCGCGCGCTGCTCGAGGAGAACGAGAACACGCTGTTCGTCAGCGCCGACATCTTCGACCCGGACGAGGTGCTGAGCCATCCCGAGGTGCGCGAGTTCCTCGACTTCAGCCAGCCGATCGCCGTGATGCAGGCCGGCACGCTGCACCACTACATCGGCACCGAGGGCGCCGAGATCATGCAGAAGTACGTCGACGCGGTGGTGCCCGGGTCGTACACGGTGATCTCGCACTTCTACGACCCGGAGACGCCGGAGCACTCCGCGGTCGCCCAGAAGATGGAGGACAAGTTCATCCACAGCCCGATGGGCAGCGGCCGGTTCCGCACCCGCAAGGAGCTGATGGAGTTCTTCCCCGGCCAGGAGCTGGTCGCGCCGGGCATGGTGCTGTGCGACGACTGGTGGCCGGACGGCCCGCGGCTCAAGCCGCTGAACCAGGTCGAGGAGTGCATCGTCGGCGCGGTCGGCCGCAAGCTCTGACTCTCCTGATCTGATAGTTGCCCGGAGCGTACGTTGCTCCGGGCAACTGTTTGTTTCAGATGTGCTCGGAGACGAGGGTTGCCGCCGTACCGTCCTCGAGCGCCTGGAAGACATGCGCCTGGTCGCCCGGGTACGCGATGTAGTCGCCGGGGCGGAGCTCGACCGGGTCGTCGCTCGGGCCGACCAGAGCGCGGCCGGAGCCGAGGATGACGTGCTCGACGACGCCGGGCATGTGCGGGTCGGCCTTCCGGCCGGGTCCGGGGGAGGCGACGATGCGGTAGATGTCGCGGCGGGCGTTCGGTGGGCAGGAGGCGACCAGGGTGGCGCTGTAGTCGGACCGCTCGGAGTAGATCGCGGGGCCGTCGCCGGCGCGGATGATCTGGACTTTCGGCCGGGGCGGATCGACCAGCGCGGCGAACGGCGTGTCCAGCGCGACCGCGAGTGCCCAGAGCGTCTCCACGCTGGGGTTGCCGGTGCCGGACTCGAGCTGGGAGAGCGTGGACTTGGCCACCCCGGCCCGCTTCGCGACCTCGGTCAGCGACAGGCCGGACCGGGCCCGGTGCCGGCGCAGGGAACTGGCGATCACGTCCAGTGGTGCCTTGCTGTCCATCGGTGTTCGCTCCATCGGTATGGTCGTTCGGCTTGACGAACAGGTGTCGCGTTGTTCATCATAATGCCCATGCGTTCGATCTGGCGAACACTCGACCGGGGACTGGCCCGGGACATCGCCCTGGTATGTCTGGCCGACGGTGTGGTCGGGCTCTCGTACGGCGCGATCAGCGTCGGCGGCGGGCTGCCGTTGTGGGTACCGATCGTGCTGTCGCTGATCGTGTTCGCCGGCGCCTCGCAATTCCTGTTCGTCGGGATCGTCGCCGCCGGCGGCAGCCCGATCGCGGCGATGATCGCCGGGCTGCTGGTGAACAGCCGGCACATCGCTTTCGGTCTCGCGGTGAGTGACGTGATCGGCGGCGGCTGGCGCCGGTGGGCGGGCAGTCACCTGATGACGGACGAGAACGTGGCGTTCGCGATGGGGCAGGACGAGTTGCGGCAGAAGCGCGCGGCGTACTGGGCGTGCGGGACCGGCATCTTTGTCAGCTGGAACCTGGGTGTCGTGGTTGGTGGCCTGGCCGGGTCGGTGATCACCGATACCGATGCGTTCGGGCTGGACGCGGCGTTCCCGGCGGTTCTGCTGGCGCTCGTGCTGCCGGCGTTGCGCGATCGCTCGACGCGTACGGCGGCACTGGTCGGCGTGGTGATCGCGCTGGCCGCGACACCGTTCTTGCCGGCCGGGTTGCCGGTTCTGCTTGCGCTCGTCGGAATGTTGTTCTATCGCGCCGAGAAGCCCGCGCTGGAAGAGGTGACGTCGTGACGAACACGCCTTTGCTGTTGGCCGGTATCGGGGTGCTTGCCGTAGGCACCTTTTCGATGCGGTTCGCCGGACCGGCGTTGCGGAGCCGGGTCGAGGTGCCGGAGCGGGCGCAGAAGCTGCTGGCGGCGGCCGCGATCGTGCTGCTGACCGCGTTGGTTGCCACCGCCGCGCTGACCGCGGGTCATGGTCCGGCCGGGATCGCGCGGCCGGCGGGCGTACTGGTCGGTGGGATCCTTGCGTGGCGGAAGGTGCCGTTCGTCCTGATCGTCGTCGGCGCGGCGGCAACCGCGGCCGTACTACGCCTCCTCGGCGTTCCGTAGCGCATGAGCCGTAGAGCGTGAGCCGGAGAACGTGACCCGTCGCTCGCGGGGCGGTCGTTGGTACCCGTCGGAGCGATAACGTGCGGGCATGAGCACGTACCCGGGGCAGCCTGCCGCGCCGAAGAAGACCCTTACCTGGATCGCCATCGCCTGTTTCGCGCTCGCGGTGATCGTGACCGGGTTCTTCGCCTGGCGGATCGTCGTCACCGCGCCGCGATCACCACAACCGATCGCGGGCGGCACGGTGCACCTGAAGAAGGAAGGTCTGACCGTGTACGCGTCCGTGCCGGCGCTCCGCCCACCCTGCGAAGCGAAGGACGCGGCCGGTAACGATGTCCCGCTGAAGGGGCCGAGCGGCTCGGAGACGATCACGATCAACGGCGACTCCTGGTACGTGGTCGCCCGCTCGGTCCGTCCGGTACCGGCCGGCGACTACACCATCTCCTGCAAGGACACCGAGAGCAGCGCCACGTACGCCGCCGGTCCCCGCTCCTCGGTGGTCGCCTTCGTCGTGTCGATCCTCGCGACGATCCTCTCGTTCCTGATCTTCGTCGGCCTCGGCGTGGTCTTCCTCGTCATCAGCCTGATCCGCAACCACCGCCGCAACCGCCCGGGCAGCACCTTTCCTACTCATCCCCAGCCCCCGAACCCCGGGCAAAACTTCCCGTCCCAGCCCTACAACCCAGGCCCCAACCCCGACCGCCCGCAGGACCGCTGACGGACCTCAGGAAGCTGAGAGAGTGCTTAGTGGGCTGACCTCGGTCATGGGGGGATCACGGTGCGCAGTAGATTGGCGCAATGCCGACCGCCGCAGAGCCGACCGGGGTGGCCAACCCCGCACAGCCGGCAGCGCTGGCCGAACGTTACGGACTCTCCAAGAGCTCGATCCGCCCGTCGCTCAGTACGTACCTGAGTGAGCTGTGGAGCCGTCGTCAGTTCGTCCTCAGCTACGCCACCGCACGCACCTACGCCATGTACGCCGGCGCCCGGCTGGGCTCGGTCTGGCAGGTGCTGACACCGTTGCTCAACGCGGCGGTCTACTACCTGGCCTTCGGGGTGCTGCTGGGCACCCGGAACGGGATCGACAACTACGTCGCGTTCCTGCTCAGCGGGATCTTCGTGTTCACGTTCACCCAGCGCTGCATGACCGAAGGTTCCCGTTCGCTCGCGCTGAACCTGTCGCTGATCCGGACCCTGCACTTCCCGCGCGCGACGCTCCCACTCGCGTACGTGCTGAACGAGCTGAACCAGATGATGGTCTCGATGGCGATCCTGTTCGCCGTGGTCGGGTTCACCGACGGGCCGGCCTGGCGCTGGTTCATGGTGGTACCGGCGATGCTGCTGCAGGTGATGTTCAACATCGGCATCACGCTGGTCTTCGCCCGGATCGGTACGTTCGTGTCGGACATCAGTCAGCTGCTGCCGTTCATCACGCGGACCTGGCTGTACGCGTCCGGGATCTTCTTCTCGCTGCCGTACAAGCTGTCCCAGCTGCACGCGCCGGGCTGGGTTGTCCAGGTGCTGGCGTTCAACCCGATCTCGGCGTACATCGACATCATCCGGCGGTCGCTGCTGCAGGAGCACCAGAAGAACCAGCTCCCGCACGCGTGGACGATCGCGATCGTCTGGTCGTTCCTGATGCTCGTCGTCGGGTTCGTGTACTTCTGGCGGGCGGAGGACCGGTATGGACGCGGCTGAACCAACAGTCATCGCCGACAAGCTGGACATCATCTACAAGGTGATCGCCGGGCAGGGCGGCAAAGGTACGGCGGCGACCGCGCTGCGGCGGATCATCAAACGTCAGGACCGGCCGACGATCCGCGAGGTGCACGCGGTGAAGAACGTGAGCTTCACGGCGTACAAAGGTGACGCGATCGGCGTCATCGGCCGCAACGGCTCCGGCAAGTCGACCATGCTGCGGGCGATCGCCGGTCTGCTGCCGCCGGCGTCCGGCGCCGTGTACACCGGTGGGCGGCCGTCGTTGCTGGGCGTCAACGCCGCGATGATGAACGACCTGACCGGCGACCGGAACGTGGTGCTCGGCTGCCTCGCGATGGGCATGTCCGCGGCCGAGGTCGACCGCCGGTACGACGAGATCGTCGAGTTCTCCGGGATCGGCGACTTCATCGACCTGCCGATGTCGACGTACTCGTCCGGTATGCAGGCCCGGCTGAAGTTCGCGATCGCGTCCGCGAAGACCCATGACATCCTGCTCGTCGACGAGGCCCTGGCAACCGGCGACGCCGAGTTCCGGGTCCGCTCGGAACGCAAGATCAAGGAACTCCGCGATCAGGCCGGCACCGTCTTCCTGGTCAGCCACAGCCTCGACGTAGTCCAGGAAACCTGCAACCGAGCCCTCTGGCTGGACGCCGGCACCCTGAAACAAGACGGCCCGGTAGACGAGGTAGTCGCCGCCTACATCGCCTCCACCCGCACCGGCTAGGCCTGCCTGGACGGGCGATCCGGTGGGGTCGTGGCCGGCGTACAGCATCACCTCGGTGTGCTGACCGACGCGGACCTGAGCGTGGTTGACGGCCTGCTCGTGACGAGCGTCGCGCGTGCGAGCCTCGAGTCCGCGTGTACGGCGTCGTTCGACGTGGGCGTCATCGGCGTCGACGCCGCGCTTCGTACCGGCGGGCTCGGCGAGGACGAGGTACGACGACTGCGATCCGTGATCGCGTACTGGCCTGGTTCCGCCGCCGCCCGGAAAGCGCTGAGCTTCGGAAACGGTCTGTCCGAGTCGGTTGGCGAGTCACGCATGCGGGTGCTGATGTACGAGCATGGGCTGCCGCGACCACGATTGCAGACCGAGTACCGCGATCGGTTCGGACTCATCGGCCGGGTCGACTTCGACTTCGAGGGGTACGACACGGCTGTCGAGTTCGACGGCGCATTGAAGTACGGCGATGGGTCGCCCGAGGTACTGATCCGCGAGAAGCGGCGCGAGGACCGCCTCCGCGCACTCGGCCTCATCGTCATCCGCACCGACTGGACCGACTTCGATCACCCCGCCCAGCTGGCCACCAACATGCTCCGCGTCCTCAACCGCCGCCGCTGAGGAGCTTCTCCACTCTTGCTGTGGGTTCTCCACTCGCATACCGGTGGAGAACCCACAACAACGGTGGATATCCACTCTTGTGTGGAGGGTGCCGAGCGGCAGGCGGGTCAGGTGGGTTGGGGGTGTTCTCGGAGGCCGATGAGGAAGCCCAGGCCCCAGGAGATGTGCATGGTGGCGCAGACGAGGGGCATCCAGAAGAGGGCTTTCCAGGGGAGGTAGCGGCCTTCCATGGCGGAGCCGAAGATGAGGAGGAGGGCGTAGCCGAGGGGGGCCACGAAGCCGAGGTCCAGCCAGCTGATGCCGGTGGCCAGGCCGATGATGCCCAGGATGGTGCCTACTACCAGGCCGATGACCGCGACCGGCGGTGCGAGGTACCGCTTGCTGGCGGTTTCGGGGTGGCGGCGGATTACCTCGCGGCGCCACTGGCCGGTGTGGAAGAACTGCTTGGCGACGGCTGACAGCGACGACCGCGGCCGGTACGTGACGGACAGATCCGGACTGAACCAGATCAGGCCGCCGGTCTTCCGGATGCGGTAGTTCAGCTCCCAGTCCTGCGCCCGGTGCATGGTCTCGTCGAAACCGCCGACGCGTTCCAGCGCGGCCCGCCGGAAGACGCCCAGGTACACGGTGTCGGCCGGCCCGGCCTTGCCGCCCTGGTGGAACGTCGACGCGCCGAGCCCGAGCCGGGAGCGGTACGCGCAGGCGACCGCCATTTCGGTCGGCGTCCGGCCTTCGGCCGCCATCACGCCACCGACGTTGTCGGCGCCGCTTTCCTGGAGCACCTCGACCGCGCGGGTGATGTACCCGTCGGTGAGCGCGCCGTGCCCGTCCACCCGGACCAGGATGTCGTGCCGGGCGTGCGCGATGCCGACGTTCAGCGCGGCCGGCGTCTTGCCGGTCGGGTTCGGCACGATGGTGATCCGGTGGTCCTTCTCGGCCAGCTTGGCCGCGATCTCCTCGGTCCGGTCCTTGCTCGGGCCGATCGCCAGCACGACTTCGAGCTCACCCGGGTAGTCCTGCTCGAGGACACGGCCGACCGCCTCTTCGAGGTGTCGTTCCTCGTTCAGCACGGGCATCACGACGGAGACGGGTGGCCAGGGGGACAGCGGCATATCAGGTCAGGCCTTACAGATCGAGGCGACGTCGTCGACGCCGGCGGCGGGTGTTGTCGGTGTGGCCGAGGGCTTCTTGGTGCTGCTCGGCTTCTTGCTCGTACTGCTGCTCGGGTGGCTGGCGGTGCTACTCGGAGTGTTCGAGGTCTTACCGTCTCCTCCCGAGCCGCCCTTGTCCAGCGCTTCCGACTTTGCAATCGCCTCCGCGACCTTGGCCCGGATCACCGCGAAGTCCGGGTTGCTGGTGTGGATCAGCGGTGGGACCGCGGAGAAGCTTGACACCGGCAGCTTCTTCGCGTCCAGCGCGAGGTCGGTGAAGGTACCGAGCTGACCGGCCGGGATATCGGTCTTGACCACTTCTTTGCTGGCCGAAGCGATGCCCTGGAACTTGGTGATCACGGTCTGTGGCGAGAGCTGGTTCAGCATCGCCGACATCACGCACTTCTGCCGTGCCATCCGCGCGTAGTCCGAGGAGTCGGCCCGGGACCGGGCGAACCAGAGCGCGTGGTACCCGTCCAGGTGCTGGTTCTTGCCGGCCTCGATGTAGCCCTTGATCGGCGAACTGCCGCCGCCGATCGGCACCCGGACGCCGATGTCCAGGGTGATGCCGCCGACCGCGTTCAGCAGGTCGCGGAAGCCGGCCAGGTCGATCAGTACGAAGTAGTTGATCTTCAGCCCGGTGGTCGCCTCGATCGCCTGCGCGGTCGCCGTTTCACCGGGATTCGGATCGCCGGGGAACAGGTCCTTGTGGCCGGTCGCGTACGTGTACACGCCGTTCAGCCAGCAGTTCGGGGTGCAGTTCTTCCACTGGAAGCCGTCCGGGAACTGCTTCGCCATCGCCGTACCTTCCGGGAACGGCACTTTCGAGAGGTTCCGGGGCAGTCCGATCAGGACCGTACGGCCGGTGTCGGCGTTGATACTTGCCACCGTCATGCTGTCCGGGCGCGTGCCGACCCGGTCCGCGCCGGAGTCGCCGCCCATCAGCAGCACGTTGTAGCGGCCCTTCTCGGCCTTCGACGAGTGCCCGCTGCCGAACACGCTGGCGACGAAGTCACGCTGGGTGTTCACGAACACGCTGGCGTAGATCAGCGCGCTGACGACGACGAAGATCAGCGCGCCGTCGAGGATGCTGGTCATCAGCCGGTGGTTGCGCTCCAGCGTCAGCGGCTGCGCGATCCGGTACGCGTCGATGAACAGCGCGGCCCAGCCGACCGCGAGCAGGATCAGGATGATCTGCACCAGCCGCAGCGTGCCCGGCCGGGCCAGGAAGTTGATCGTGCCGGCCCGCCAGATCAGGGCCAGGACGACCAGGAAGACGATGATCGCGACCAGGCCGGCGACGACCCGCCAGGCCCACCGGCCGGCCCGTTTGCTCCCGGCCACGATCTGGGCCGATCCGGGCAGGACCAGCGTCATCAACAGCAGCGTCAGCGCCCGCTTGAACCGAACCGGTTCGCGGAGATTGCGCAGGTCTGGCTTCTCCTGCGGCATGACATCCTTCCGTTCTCCACCGGCGGGCTCATGCCGACCGTACCTTGTCCCGCACCGTCATCCGGTACGACGTGCCGGGCGGGGAGATGGTTCGGGCGGAGGCGGATTCGGAGACGAAGAGTAGCAGTCCGGGCACGGAGCGCAGGAAAACCCCTGCACTGACCCTGGGTACGGCCGCTTTGATCGAGTTGTGATGGTGGCCGTGGGGTGAATGCGTTACGAAGTGCTGCACGTACAAACAGTGAGGAAACCGCCCCCATGAAACTCTTCAGTACGCTGCTGGCCGCCGCCGCGGTCGCGTCCACCACCCTCCTCGGCAGCACCACCGCCCAGGCCGCGCCGGTCGCCGACGTCAAACCGGCGGCCGCGCCAGGCGCCGACTTCACCGGGATCGCCGCGCTCAGCAACTGCTCCGCGTCCCTGGTCCGGTACGCCGAGTCCGCCGCCACCGACAAGGCCCTGGTACTCACCAACGGGCACTGTTACGAAGGCGGGTTCCTGCAACCCGGCCAGGTACTGGTGAACACGGCGTCGTCACGGTCGATCACGTTGCTCAAACCCGATGCGAGCCGGGCCGGTACGGTGCGTGCCGAGAAGATCCTGTTCGGCACGATGACCAAGACCGACATGATCGTGTACCAGGTCAACGAGACGTACGCCTCGATCAAGACGCGCCTGAACGTCGCGCCGCTGACGCTCGCCAAGCAGGGTCCGGCGGACGGCGCCGGGATGGCGGTCGTGTCCGGGTACTGGAAGCGGATCTACACGTGTTCGGTGCAGGCGACGATTCCGCAACTGCGGGAGGGCGACTGGACTTGGCAGAGTTCGATCAAGTACCGGCAGCCGGGGTGCGAGACGATCGGGGGTACGTCCGGATCACCCGTGGTGAGTACTGTCACCGGTGAGGTGATCGGGGTGAACAACACCGGCAACGAGGACGGCGAGCGGTGCACGGTGAACAACCCGTGTGAAGTCGATGCCAACGGCAACGTCACGGTCGAGCAGGGCGCCGCGTACGGCCAGCAGACCTGGTGGTTGTACACCTGTTTGACCACTACTCGTTCAATCGATTTAAACAAGGCCGGTTGCCAGTTGCCCAAGCCGGCCGGGCGCCGCTGAGCCTGCAAAAATAACGGTCTGTAGTGGAGTAACGGCTCCGTGAGGTCAACGGTGTGACGTGCCGCACTCGGTTCCGGTAACGTCCGGCCGCATGGCTGTCGACTCCGCTACTGACCGCGTTGTACCGACCAGTTGGCCGAGCCCGTTCGGAGTACGGACGCGGCTGATCGCGGCCAGTGCACTGATGCTCTTCACCGAGCTCGCGCTGATCCGCTGGACCGGTTCCAACGTCGTCCACCTGAGCTACTTCTCGAACTTCGTCCTGCTCGGCTCGTTCCTCGGTATCGGCATCGGTGTCCTCCGGTCCGGCCGCGCGAAGCGGTTGCCGTACTACTCGCCGATCATGCTCGGCCTGCTGGTACTGGTGATCGCCTGGAAGCCGGTCACCGTCGATCGGGGCAGTTCGTCCAGCGTCATCTACTTCACCAGCCTGAACACCACCGGGCCGCCGGTCTGGGTGATCCTGCCGATCATCTTCGTCGCGGCCGCGGTGGTGCTGGCCGGTCCGGCCGAGCTGGTCGGCCGGTGCTTCGCCGAACTGCCTCGACTGACCGCGTACCGGTTCGACCTGGTCGGCAGCCTGATCGGGATCGCGTCGTTCACCGCGCTGTCGTTCCTGGGCGCGCCGCCGATCTGGTGGGGCCTGGTCGTCACCGCGGTGTTCGGTCTGTTGATGATTCCGGCCGTGGGTCGCCGTGCGGTTGCAGTCGGACTGAGCGCCGCGATGGTGCTGTCGCCGCTCATCGTGATGCTGGGCATCCTGTTCCACGAGTCGACCCGCCCGGAGAACAGCTGGTCGCCGTACTACAAGGTGCAGACGCAGCAGTACACCTGGGAAGGCGTGCCGCTGCTGACGATCAAGGTGAACGGCGTACCGCACCAGCAGGCGATCCCAGCGGACGCGCGACTGAAGTGGGAGCCGCAGTACGGCCTGCCGTACGAGCGGGCGAACGCCGGCAAGCAGCCGAAGAACGTCCTGATCATCGGTGCCGGTTCGGGTTCGGACGTGGCGATCGCGCTGAAGAAGGGCGCGACGCATGTGGACGCGGTCGAGATCGATCCGCGGATCCGTGACATCGGCAAGGCGCTGCACCCGGACCACCCGTACCAGGACCCGCGGGTGACCTCGCACATCGACGACGGTCGCGCGTACCTGTCCCGGACGGACAAGAAGTACGACCTGATCCTGCTGGCGCTGCCGGACTCGCTGACGCTGGTGAACGGCGCGAGTTCGCTGCGGCTGGAGAGCTACCTGTTCACCAAGCAGGCGTTCGAGTCCGCGAAGGAGCACCTGAACCCGGGCGGCGCGTTCGCGATGTACAACTACTACCGCGAAGGCTGGCTGATCGACCGGCTCGCCTCGACGGCCCAGTCCGCGTTCGGGCACAAGCCGTGCGTGGACAAGATCGGCGACGGTCTGCAGCAGGCCGTGGTGACGGTCGGACTGACCGAGCAGGACCAGACCTGTGGGGCGGCCTGGGCCGGCGCGTCCGCGAACACCCCGCCGCCGGCCACCGACAACCGGCCGTTCCTCTACTTGTTCACGGACCGGATTCCCAGCCTGTACCTGATCACCATCGGGCTGATCCTGGCTGCCGGTCTGGTTGCGGTCGGCGTCGCGGGCGGCGGCGGCTCGTACCGGCGGATGCGCCCGTACGCGGACCTGTTCCTGCTCGGCGCGGGCTTCATGCTGCTGGAGACGAAGAGCATCACCGGCTTCGCGCTGCTGTTCGGCACGACCTGGGTGGTCAACGCGATCGTGTTCGCCGGCGTACTGGTGGCGGTGCTCGCCGCGGTCGAAGTGACGAGGCGGTTCAAGACACCACCGATCAAGGTGATGTTCGCGGTGCTGTTCGGCGGGCTGGCACTGTCCTGGGTGTTCCCGGACAGCTGGCTGCTCGGGATGCCGGTCGGGTTGCGGGCGCTCGTCGCGGTACTGATCGCGTTCCTGCCGATCTTCGCCGCGAACGTGATCTTCGCGAAACGCTTCACCGACACGGCTGACGGCACCGCGTCGTTCGGCGCGAACCTGCTCGGCGCGATGCTCGGCGGCTGTCTGGAGTACGCGGCCCTGGTCATCGGCTTCCACGGCCTGCTGATCATCGCCGCCGTGCTCTACGCCGGTGCGTTCCTGCTGACACCCAAGATCCGGCAGGCCGTGCGGCAGTAGGTCTGGTACGGATTCGGCCCGCCCGGGCCGGTACGGCTGGCCCGGGATGGCAGGATCGTTGCCATGACTTGGCTTGTGACCGGTGGTGCGGGGTATATCGGGGCGCATGTGGTGCGGGCGTTCCGCGACAGCGGGATCGACGTGGTCGTGATCGACGACCTGTCGAGCGGCAAGGCGGAGTTCGTACCGGACGGCGTGCCGTTCGTCCGGGCGAACCTGCTGGACGGCGCGGCTGTCCGGCAGGCGCTCGACGGTGTCACGGGCGTCGTGCACCTGGCCGGCTTCAAGTACGCCGGGGTGTCGGTGGAGCGGCCGCTGCACACGTACACGCAGAACGTGACGGCGATGGTGTCGTTGCTGGAGGCGATGGGGGAGAAGGGCGTACGCAACATCGTCTTCTCCTCCAGCGCCGGCGTGTACGGGACGCCGACCGAAGAAGTGGTGACCGAATCGACCCGGCCCGCGCCGGAGTCCCCGTACGGTGAGTCGAAGCTGATCGGGGAGTGGCTGCTCCGCGACCAGGCCGCCGCTTCGGAGCTGCACCACACCGCGCTGCGGTACTTCAACGTGGTCGGCTCCGGCGATCCGGCGGTGTACGACGCGAGCCCGTACAACCTGTTCCCGATCGTCTGCAACCTGCTGACCCAGGGGAAGGTGCCGCAGATCTACGGCACCGACCACCCGACCCCGGACGGTACGTCGGTGAAGGACTACGTGCACGTGGCCGACCTGGCGCGGGCGCACGTCGCCGCCGCCCGCGCGCTGGAGGCCGGTACGGCGCTGGAGCCGGTGTACAACCTGGGCAGCGGCACCGGTACGTCGGTCCGCGAGATCATGGACGCCGCGCGCCGGGTGACCGGGATCGACTTCACGCCGGGCGAAGGCCCGCGCCGGCCGGGCGACCCGTCCCGGGTGGTCGCGAACGGCGACCTGGCCGCCCGCGACCTGGACTGGAAGAACACGTACACGGTCGACCAGATGTTCGCCACCGCATGGGAAGCCTGGCCGGCCGGTACGCCGTCCTGAGCCGGCCGGTCTGCTTCGGAAGTCAGTACTCCTTCTTGAAGTAGCCGGACGTTCCGAGGTCCAGCCCGCCCGGGCCGGTGAGAACGCCACCTTCGACCGGCAGCGTGTGGCCGGTGATCCAGGACGCGTCGGCGGAGGCCAGGAACGCGACCGCGGCGGCGATGTCCGCGGGCTCGCCGACCCGGCCGAGCGGGTACAGCTTCGAGAACCGCTCCAGGGTCCCCGGCTGGTGATCCCAGATCGGCGTCCGAATGGTGCCCGGGGCAACGACATTGAAGCGGACGCCGAGCTCGCCGTACCGGGCCGCGTAGTTGACGCTCATCGCGATCTGGCCGGCCTTGGCGGCGGAGTACTCGATGTTGCCGAAGGCACCGATCGCGTTCACCGAACTGATCGTCACCACGTTGCCGCGATGCTTCACCAGTTGCGGCAGCGCGGCCTGGATGCAGCGCGAGGCGCCGATCAGCGTCAGGTCCAGCTGGGCCTGCCAGAGCTCGTCGGGCGTGTCCTCGGGCGACGGCGCGATCAGGCACCCGCCGGCGTTGTTCACCACCACGTCCAGCCGGCCGAACCGCTCGACCGCTGCCGCGACCGCGGCGTCCACGTCGTCCCGGCTCGTCACGTCCACCCGGACGGCGAGCGCCTCCGTACCGATCTCGGCCGCGAGCGCGCCGAGCTTGTCCTCCTGCGGATCCGTGACCACCACGGCCGCGCCCTCGTCCGCGAGCCGCCGCGCGACCGCCGCCCCGATCCCCTGCGCGGCCGCCGTGACCAGCGCGACCTTCCCCTCGAACCGCCGCACGCTACCCCTCCGTCAGTTGACTGAGCACCCGATCGACCTTCTCGTCCGCGACCCGGCGCTCCAGCTTGCTGGTGTCCAGATTGCGGCAGAGCACGATCGAACCACCTCCGGAGATCACGCCGACCAGCAGCGCGAGACCGTCCCGGTCGGTCAGCGTCCGGGTGACCAGGATTCGGTCCCGGACGGGTTCCGCCGTACCGATCAGATCCTCGTGGGTGAGTTCGTCGTACGCGGGTGAGGTGGGCGTCGGTGGGTCGAACGGGACGAACAGGTCGGGATGGTTGTAGACCTCCGCGCCGAAGTCGTGCACGCCGTCCGGCAACGGATCCCGGAAGCGGCCGCCGAGCGGGAGCAGCGCCGAGGCGATCGTCTCGCGTTCGCCACGGATCGCGACGTCCGGGCCGGTGATCGCCAGCGTGCCCGTACCGCTGGTCAGGCCCGCGCCGGCCGACCAGGCGGACAGCGCCCAGACGACGCCCAGCCAGTGCGGTGGGAGGCCGATCGCGACCGTTTCGCCGGTCTCCAGGTCGTACTCGTCGACCAGCAGGTTCGCGGTCTTGGCGACCCAGTTCGCGGTGGTGACCGCGCTCAGCTCGATCCGTTCGCCGCTCGCGTCGTCGTAGTGGGTCAGGAACGGGGCGCCGCCGTCGCGCCGGACCGCGGCCGCGAACAGCTCGGGCAGGATTCGTGACATATGGCCCACCCTACGGTTCCGGGCGCGGCGTACCGTGGAAAGTGAATCCGCTCGGAAGAAGGCTTGTCATGGTGGTACAGCTCGCGCTGCCCGAAGGCGGCGAATGGATCGTCATCCTGGTCATCGTGATCCTGCTGTTCGGCGCGAAGAAACTGCCCGAACTGACCAAGAACGCGGCCCGGGCGATGAAGGAGTTCGAAAAAGCCCGCAACGGCGACGACGACGAGCAGCCCGCCCAGGTAACAGCACAAACCCAGCCGATGCAGGCGGCCCAGCCGCAATCACAGCCGCAATCAAAGCCGCAATCGCAGCCGGTCCAGCAGTCGGTCCAGCCCCGGCCGGTTCAGCCCCAGCCGGTTCAGCCCCAGTCGGTTCAGCCCCAGGCACCCGTTCAGGATCGGCCGGTTCAGTCGGCGCCGCCCGCTCCGCCAGTGCAATCCGGGGCGGAACCGCCGGAGGCGTCCACGCCTCGGTAAGGGCCTCGTCACCCGTCGTTGGTTAGGTTAGCCTAACTTTCGTGACGGGAACGACGATCCGCGGTGAGATCAGACGGCTGACCCGCTCCGGCGACTCCCGGGTGATCTGCCCGGTCCGGGTCGAGGCAGTCGAACCGCTGACCGCGCATTTCAGCCGCGTGACCGTACAGGGCGACGGCCTGGCCGCGTACCGCACGATCCGCCCGGCCGACGCGTTCAAACTGGTCATCCCGCCCACCGGCACCGGCAGCGTACGCATGCCCAAGATCGCACCGACCGGAGCACCGGTCTGGCCGCAGGACCGACCGGCACCGCTGATGCGCGCCTTCACCGTCCGCGCGTTCGACCCATCCACCCGCCGCCTCAGCTTCGACGTCGCCCACCACGGCACCGGCCCGGCGATCACCTGGCTGAACCACACCCGCCCCGGCGACACCCTCGTACTGTTCGGAATCCGCCGCGAGTTCCACGCCGGCGACGTGGACCACCACCTGCTGATCGGCGACTCCACCTCGCTCCCGGCGATCGCGAGCATCGTCGACACCCTCGACGTACCGTCGACCGTCATCTTGCAGGCCGAGTCACCGGCCGAGCAGGCGCTGGTCAAGGGCGACGTGCACTGGGTACATGCACCGCCGGTCACCGGTCCGGGCAGTGTCCTGGAGCAGGCCGTTCGCGCGTACCGGCGGCCGCCCGGACGATTGCAGGCATGGTGCGCGGCCGAGGCCGGTGTGGTTCGCGCGATCCGCCCGTACCTGGCCGGCGAGCTCAGGGTGGGCCGTGACGATCTGCACACGGTCGCGTACTGGATCGCCGGCGCGACGGCCGAGCGCGGGGACGCGGAGCGGATGAAGTGGTACACCCAGGCGACCGAGCAGGGACTGGACGCGACCGACCCCGCCGTACTGCAGGCGCTGGAGTTCTCATAGGGTTTGATCATGTTGATCCTGGCCGGCCTGGGCCTGATCCTGGTGCTGACCGTTGCCACTGGCTACTTCGTCTCGCAAGAATTCGCCTACGTCGCCGTCGACCGAAGCCGGTTGCGGACCCTCGCCGAGGAGGGGAACGCCGCGGCCGCCCGCGCGCTGAAGGTGACCGCCCGGCTGTCGTTCATGCTGTCCGGCGCGCAGGTCGGTATCACCGTCACCGCGCTGCTGGCCGGCTACTTCGCCGAGCCGTACCTCGGTGAAGGCCTGGAGCACCTGATGGGTGGCGCCGGGGTGCCCGAAGCCGTCAGCAGGTCGGTTTCGGTGGTCCTGGCGTTGCTGCTGGCAACAATCATCCAGATGGTGTTCGGTGAGCTGGCCCCGAAGAACCTGTCGATCGCGAGGGCCGAGGCGGTCGCGCTCTGGCTGGCTCGCTCGACCCTCTGGTACCTGACCATCGCCGGTCCGCTGATCCACCTGTTCGACTCGGCGTCGAACCGGATCCTGCGCCGGGTCGGGATCGAGCCGGTCGAGGAACTGCCCCAGGGCGCGACGCCGCAGGAGCTGGACCGGATCATCGAGACCTCCTACGAACAAGGACTGCTGGACCAGGACACGATGCGGCTGCTCGACCGCGGCCTGGACTTCCGCGGCCGGACTGCCGGTGAGGCGATGGTTCCGCGCGTCGACGTGATCACCATGCACCGCGACGAGCCGCTGACCCGGGTGGTCGAGCTGCAGGACACCGGGCACTCCCGGTTCCCGGTGATCGGGGACTCGGTGGACGAGGTGATCGGCGTGGTCGCGATCGGCGACGTGGTCGAGCTCGAACCCGCCGACCGGGCGTCCATCTCGGTCGGTACGTTGGCGTCGCCGCCGGTCGCCGTACCGACGACGTTGCCGCTGCCCGGCGTACTGGAACGGCTCCGGACCGCGCGCCGGCAGCTCGCGATCGTCGTCGACGAGTACGGCGGATTCGCCGGGATCGTGTCGCTGGAGGACATCGCCGAGGAACTGGTCGGCGAGATCCGCGACGAGGACGATCTGCCCGAAACCGGTCTGGTGCAGGGCGGCGACGGTTCGTGGGTCGTACCCGCCAGATGGCGGCTCGACGAGGTCGCGGAGGCGACCGGGGTGCAGCTGCCGGAAAGCGACGACTACGAAACCGTGTCCGGGCTGGTGATGGCGCGACTCGGCCGCATCCCGGTGATCGGCGACACGCTTGTCGTGGACCTCCCGTCGCGGATCGATCACGACGGCAGGCCGGTGCCCGAAGAGTTCGTCCGGTTGACCGTACAGAGCATCGAACGCCGCGTACCCGAGATCGTCCTGATGGAGCGGATCGCATGAGTACGACGCTGGCATTGATCATTTCCGTCGTACTGCTGGCGCTGAACGGGTTCTTCGTCGCGGCCGAGTTCGCGCTGGTCGCGTCCAAACGGCACCGGCTGGAAGAACTGGCCGCGTCCGGCAGCCGGTCGGCGCGATCCGCGATCGCCGGCGTCAGCGAACTGTCGCTGATGCTCGCGGGCGCGCAGCTCGGCATCACGCTGTGCACGCTGGGCCTGGGTTCGCTGAGCGAGCCCGCGATCGCGCACCTGTTGCACCCGCTGTTCGAGCTCGCGCACATCCCGGAGGGCGTCGGCCATGTGATCGCGCTGATCATCGCGGTCGGCGGTATCGGTCTGCTGCACGTACTCCTCGGCGAGATGGCGCCGAAGTCCTGGGCGATCAGCAACCCGGAACGTTCGGCGCTGATCCTCGCGATGCCGTTCCGCGGGTTCACGTACGTGTTCCGGCCGTTGCTCAGCATGCTCAACTGGATCGCCAACCTGTGCATCCGGCTGGTCGGCGTCACCCCGCAGAACGAGATCGCCAACGCCCACGGGCCCGACGAGCTCCGGTTGCTGATCGAGTCGTCCCGCGAACACGGCACGCTGGAGGAACCCGAACACGAGCTCCTCACCGCCATGCTCGCCCTGCAGAACACCACGGTCGGCCAGGTGATGACGCCGATCGCCCAGCTGTCAACGGTCCCCGTGGCCGCGACGGCCCGGGAAGTCGAGCTGACCAGCCGCCGGGAAGGTCACTCCCGGCTCGCCGTGGTTCGAACCGGGGAGCCGGCCGGGCCGCCCGGCGGAGCCACGGTTGCCGGCGACGCGCTGCCGAAGGTGATCTGCGGGATCGTGCACGTACGCGACGCGGCCCGGGTGACGACCGCCGGCGACACCACCAGCCGCGCGTCCGACCTGATGATGCCGGCCCTCGAACTCGGCGAGCGCACCCCGGTCGCAACCGCGATCCGCACCATGCGCGAGGAGCGCTCCCAACTCGCGGTCGTCTGCGGCGACGGCACCGCGATCGGCGTAGTAGCCCTCGAAGACCTCCTCGAGGAAGTAATCGGCGAGTTCGACGACGAAACCGACCCCATCATCACCGCCACCCGCCCCACCTGACCCGAACACCCCCACGCACCCGCCCCGCTCGCCGATCCGCTGTCGCCGCCGAACCCTCCGTTTGAAGGGGCATCCCCGGAGCCGCAGGGTTGTCCCCTCGAATTTTCAGGGGGCAACCCTGTCGTGGCGGGGGCAAGCGCGCCGGTAGGGTTTGTGCTCATGCGAAACGTGGTGATCCTGGCGGGTGGTTCGGGTACGCGGCTGTGGCCGATGTCGCGGGACGACCGGCCGAAGCAGGTGCTACCGCTGGCAGCAGGACAGTCGCTGCTTCGGGTGGCGTACAACCGCCTGAGCGGTCTGGTCGACCCGGACAACATCTACGTGTGCACGGTCGGCGCGTACACGGATGTCGTCCGCAAGGAGCTGCCCGAGCTGGGTGCGCACAACATCATCGGCGAACCGGCCCGGCGCGACACCGCGAACGCGGTCGGCCTGGCGTCCGCGGTGGTTGCCCGCAACGATCCGGACGCGGTGGTGGCGTTCGTCGGTTCGGATCACCTGATCAGCCCCGAGGACGAGTTCCGGGCGGCGATCGAGCACGGCTTCGAGGTGGTGGAGGCGCGCGGGCAGTCGCTCGTGACGTTCGGCATCGAGCCGACGCATCCGCATACCGGACTCGGATACATCGAGCGGGGCGCGGCGATCGAGGGTACGAACGCCTTCGTCGTGGACCGTTTCCGCGAGAAGCCGGACCGGGCGACGGCCGAGGAGTACCTGGCCACTGGGCGGTTCTGGTGGAACTCCGGGATGTTCGTTTGGCGGGCGTCGACGGTGCTGAACGTACTCGACACACTGTTGCCGGAGTCGGCCGCCAAGCTGCGCGAGGTCGCGGCTGTTTGGGACACGCCGGCGCGCGATGCGACGCTGGCGGAGATCTACCCGAACCTGCGCAAGATCAGCGTCGACTACGCGGTGATGGAGCCGGCTTCGCAGGGCAAAGTGGACGCTGATGTGGTGGTCGTCCCGATGCCCGTGCATTGGCTCGATGTCGGTTCCTGGGCGGCGCTCGCTGACACGTACGAGGCGGATCCGGACGGGAACCGCACCGACAGCAGCACGCTGAGCTGCTTGCTCGACTCCCATGACAACATCATCGTCACGGACGACCCCGACCACCTGGTGGCAGCCGTCGGCCTACGAAGCCACATCATCGTCCACACCCAGGACGTCACGATGGTCTGCCCACTGTCAGACGGCGAACGCGTAAAAGACCTGGTAGCCCAAGTCCAGTCAGACCACGCCAACTACATCTGAGCCCCCCACGCGAAGCTACGCCGGCGTTCTGCTGCGCCGGCCAGGGTCAGCCGCCGTTGGGTTCCTGGGCGTCTGCGGCCGGGTACTTTTCCATGAACTGTTTGAGGGCGTCGCCGCTGACCGAGCCGCAGAACTGGCGGTGGCCGAAGGACTTCTGGGCGGAGTCGGGGGCGCTCCAGTGGGCGAAGGCGATGTTCTTGCCGTCCGGCCAGCCCTTGCCTTCGTCCTGCTTGAACGGTGCCGCGATGAACTTGCCGATCGACGTGTCGGGCAGCTTCGACTTGGAGATCTTCTCGATCTGGTCGATCTGGTCCTGCGGCAGGGTGTCCTTGTACCAGAGGATCGTGTACCCGTGCTCGAGGTTGTGGACCAGGTTCTCCACCGCCGGGCGATCGCTCATCGAGTAGAACTTCTTGTCGAACGGCGCCCAGACCGCGTAGTGCGGGCCGGACGACGGCGGCGACACCGCGTACGCGATCTTCTCGCCGTCGGGCCGGTGGTCCTGGGTGCCGCCGCCCTCGTCGTTGGTGACCGGGTCGCAGGACGCCGAACCGGCCGCGACGCCGAAGTCGGTGAGCGCCTGGTTCTTGGTCCGGGAATCCTGGATCAGCTTGATCGCCGGGTAGGCGATGATGGCCAGGCCGACCACGATGGAGCACACCACGATCAGGATCGTGCGGCGGCGGTCCGCGCGGACCTGTTCACGCTGCATCTTCTCGATCATTTCGCGGCGCGACTGCTTCTGCGACGACGCTTTACCCACAGTGTTGGTCTTCCCGGCTAAGGGCGGCCACCGCGCCGCCGTGCGAAGGCAGTGTACGAGGCGACCCTAAGAAGTTGCCTAGAAAACTACTTGCTACCGGGCAGACCGTGAGCCGAACGTGACCGTCGCCTCATTGCCCGGCCCGGTCCGTACGGTCACGCCGTACCCCTCCGCGTGCAGCAGCACCGCCAGCTTCTCCGCCACCACCCCAACCGTGACGGGTTCGTCGCCGAACACCGAGACAGCGTTGTCAACAACCGACAACCGAACCCCTTCGACCTCGTTCAGCAACCCGGACCAGAGCGCCGGATCGGCCTCCCGCGGCCCATCCGGTGCCTTCCGGGCCAGTACGGCGGCCCGCGCCGCCTCCCGCGTACCCAAACTGAACATGTCGCGCTCGGCGTCGCGTACGAGCGCCCGAGCGCCCGGACCGTGTTCGCCGACCGCAAGCACCGCGTCGTCAAGACCGCGCAGTACGGCAACCGGTACGCCATCGGCCTTGCCCTTGACGAGTTCACTGGCGCTGGCGATCTCGTCCGCGAGCGCGGGCTCGGTGACGGAAAGTACGTTGCCGTGGCTGTCCGTCGTACCGCGCAGGTCCTCGACGACGCGTACGCCCGCGGCGCCGATCGCCAGGTCCGTCTGGCCGTTGCGCCACGGCCGGCCGAGGGTGTCGGTGATGACGATGCCGACGTTGACGTCGTACCGCTCCTTCAGCGCCGCGCGCAGTTGCCGCGCGGACGCGTCCGGGTCGACCGGCAGCAGCAGGACCGTTCCGGGCGCGGTGTTCGACGTATCGGTCCCGGCGGCCGCCATCACCAGGCCGTGCCGGGTCTGCACGATCCGGGTGTCGCCGCGGTGCGCGACGACCCGGACGAGCTCGGCGTCGACGGCTTCGCGACGGGTCCCGTACGTCAGCCTGCCCTCGGCCTTGCTGACGATCTTCGAGGTCACCGAGACGACGTCGCCGTCGCGCAGGTCGGTACCGTCCGCGATCAGCGCGGCCAGGTCCTGGCCGGCCACTACTTCGGGCAGTCCCGTCACCGGGAAGATCTCCAGGTGTTTCCTCATCGCCGCACGGCCTCCGCGAGGGTCAGTGCCGCGTCAGCCATCGCGGCGGTGGTGGTCTCGTCCGTCATCCACAACGGCACCGCCTGGACGTGAATTCCGGCACCGGCGATCGAATCCGCCTGCATCGCGTCCGAACTGTCGATCAGCCAGCCGTCCAGTACGCCACCGGACGCGCGCGAACCGTAGTACCGGGCCACTGCCGACGCGGTGGCGGCCACTCCGACGGTGGCGAGCACCTTGTCGGCCATGCCGCGGACCGGTCCGGTGCCGATGATCGGTGACAGTCCGATCACCGGTGCGGCCGTTTCGCGTACGGCGTCGCGCACCCCTGGTACGCCGAGGATCGTGCCGACCGACACGACCGGGTTGGACGGCGGCACGATCAGTACGTCGCAGTCAGCGATCGCCTCCAGTACGCCAGGCGCCGGCTTGGCCTTGTCCTGACCAACGGCAACGATCTGATGCGCCGGGACCTCGGCGTGGTACCGGACCCAGTACTCCTGGAAGTGAATGGCCTTCCGCTTCCCGGGCTGTTCCGGGTCGTCCACTACTACGTGCGTCTCGATCCGGTCGTCACTCATCGGCAGCAGCCGGACCGGCAGCTTCCAGCGGCTGCAAAGGGCCTCGGTGACCGCGCTGAGGCTGTAGCCGGCGTCCAGCATCTGCGTACGGACCAGGTGGGTGGCCACGTCCCGGTCGCCGAGCCCGAACCAGGTCGGCTCCACGCCGTACTCGGCGAGCTCCTCCTTGATCACCCAGGTCTCGTCCTCCCGGCCCCATTTCCGTTCCTCGGAGATCCCGCCACCGAGCGTGTACATCACGGTGTCGAGGTCCGGGCAGACCCGCAGACCGAACAGGGTGATGTCGTCCGCGGTGTTCCCCACGACCGTGATCTCGGCGTCCGGCCGGGCCTTGATCAGGCCGCGGAGGAAGCTGGAACCGCCGATACCGCCGGCAAGCACTGTGCATCGCATGGGAAGAGTCTGCACGAGTCGTCAATGAGGCGGACCACCGCACGACTATGCTGCGGTGGGTCAGAAGCATCCGCACAGCTCAGTTGTACGGCCCCCCAACATCCGAGGAGCCCTCGTGGTCACCGACGCAACCAAGAAGCTCAAAGAGCCGGTCGCGTACATCTTGCTCGCATTCGCCGGCCTGCTCGCACTGGCCTCGCTGATCCGGCTGTTCGTCGGCGGTGCCGGATTCACCGCCGCGGCCAGCATCGTCCAAGGCGTCATCACCCCGACCACGGTGTCGGGCCTGGTGATCGTCCTAGCGCTGGTCGGCTCCGTCTGGCTGGTGAACGAAGGGGAGCGGACCCCGAACGCGCGGACCGTCGCGCTCGCCGCCCTCGTCATCACCGGTGTGACCGCGCTGGTCGGGCTGATCGCCGCGTTCGCCGGTTTCAACGAGAGCAGCACCGCCGGTATGAAGATCGTCGGGTTCATCTACTCGATCGGTGGCCTGGCACTGTACGGCGCGGCCGGTCTGTACATCCTGAAGACCTTCCAGGCGCTGCCGGCGCCGGTGCGGGCGCCGAAGCCGGGTCAGTTCCAGCAGCAGGGACAGCACGGCCAGTCGGGCGAGCAGTACGGCCAGACCGCTCCGTACGGTCAGCAGCAGGGCTATGCGCAGGGCCAGCAGGGCTACGGTCAGCAGGGTCAGCAGGGCTACGGCCAGCAGGGCCAGCAGTACGGCGGCCAGTACGAGCAGGGTCAGGGCCAATACGGCGGGTACGCGGCGGCTGGTGCGGCCGGCGGGTACGCGGCGGGTCAGGGCGACCAGCAGCAGTGGCCGCAGGAACAGCAGTGGGGCGACCAGGGCCAGCAGCAGGCGTGGTCCGCTGGTGCGGCCGAGAACGAGCACTCCGGTCAGCACGCCGCTTCGCAGGGCGCTGATCAGGGTCAGCAGGCCTGGTCCGCCGAGGGTCAGGGCACTGAGCCGACGCAGGCGTGGAGCTCCGAAGGCCAGCAGCAGTGGGGTGGCCAGGACGCGGCCCAGCAGGGTCAGCCGGGGCAGCATGGCCAGCAGGCCCAGCAGTGGCCGCAGGAGCAGCAGTGGGGCGCCGACCAGGGCCAGCAGCAGTGGAGCGGCCAGGAGTACGACCAGCAGGCTCAGCAGCCCGCTCAGGCCGAACAGCATGGCCAGGAGTACGGCCAGCAGGCCCAGCAGGCCCAGCAGCAGGAGCAGGCCTGGCCGCAGGAGGAGACTCCGGCAGCCGAGCAGCAGCAGCCGGCCGCGGAACCCGTGCAGCAGCAGGGTGAATCGGCTGACGAGACCCGGGTCGACCAGCGCGCCGACCAGGACAAGAATGACCCGAATCAGCCGGGTCAGGGTCAGCAGGGCTGGTGGTCCCAGCCTTCCTGACAAGGCAACTTCACGAGTAGCAAGCCTTTACCGTGGCCGTCGGGAAAATTCCGGCGGCACCGGGTTTGAGGGTGGGCACGCAGCGCGAGAGGCCTGTATCTACAGGCCTCTCGTTCTTTTGCGGGCATGTTGCGGATGATCCCAATAGCAGAGCACGGCTTGACTTTCGTGGATTGCAGGAATGTAATTTCAACCGTGTCGTTCGTTGGACACTCGGTATCGGGGACCGTTGCAGAGCGCAGGACGGACGAGGTCAGGCATGTGGACCGCAAACCCACATGTACAGGGGAACGAACAGGGTCGAGGAGGTCGTACCGTGACAGAGCTGATGGCGATTGTCGACGGTGAGGCGATCGAGGAGGAGCCGAACTGGCAGGAAAGGGCGCTGTGTGCCCAGACCGATCCAGAGGCTTTCTTCCCGGAGAAGGGCGGTTCCACCCGCGAGGCGAAGAAAGTTTGCCTCGGCTGTGACGTCCGGGGCGAGTGCCTCGAGTACGCGTTGCAGAACGACGAGCGCTTCGGGATCTGGGGCGGCCTGTCGGAGCGGGAGCGCCGGAAGCTGAAGAAGAAGGCCGTCTGACGGACGGTCACCGACACAATCCACAACGCAGACTTCCGCGAGGCCCTGGACGATCAGTCGTCCGGGGCCCGCGGCTTTTCCACCGCTCCGGCGGCGGCTGTATGGTGATTCCTCGCCGGGACCTGCGGTCACGGTGACCGTCCGCAAGCATCGAGGTGTCACAGCTCCGCATGGAACAAGAAGCCCCGGCCGGCTGGGAATTCTTCGACTCCGTCGATTTCCCGACCGACCACATCGACGACCCGATGGGTCGACCGCGGGTCCGGCATGTCGTCACCGCGGTGGTGGTGGGGCACGAGGGCGCGGCCTGGCTGCCGCGGCTGTCCGAGGCACTGTGGGCGCTGAACCCACGCCCGGACCGGCTGATCGCGGTCGACACCGGATCCACCGACGAGACCGCCGAGCTGCTGGCCGCGATGCCGGGCGTCGAGCCGGTGGTCAGTGTCTCGGCCCGGACCGGCTTCGGCGTCGCGGTCGCGCGCGGCCTGGAAACGCACGGTTTCGCGCCGATCCCGAGTGCCGTCGGTCCGTACGGTGACGACGGGCACATGCCGGTGGTGGAGTGGCTGTGGCTGCTGCACGACGACTGCGCGCCGGCGCCGCGGGCGCTGGAGCAGTTGTTGCTCCAGGCCACTATGTCGCCGAAGACCGGAGTCTGGGGCCCGAAGCTGCGGCTCTGGCCGCGGGACCGGGAGCTGCTCGAAGTCGGAGTGACGACTTCGCTCGGCGGCCGCCGCGACACCGGGATCGAGAACGGCGAGCTCGACCAGGGTCAGCACGACCAGCCGCGGAACGTGCTCGCGGTCAGCTCCGCCGGCATGCTGGTCCGTCGCGACGTCTGGGAGGCGCTGCGCGGTTTCGACCCACGGCTGCCGATGTTCCGCGATGACATCGACTTCGGCTGGCGTGCCAGCCGCGCCGGGTACCAGGTGGGCGTCGCGCCGGACGCGGTCGTCTACCATGCCCAGGCCGCAGCCACCGGCGAGCGCGCGCTGGCCGGCACCAGGCGGCACGCGTACCAACTGGACCGCGCACACGCGTACTACACCGTTCTGGCGAACGCACCTGGCAAGCTGCTGCCGTTGCTGATGTTGCGGTTCCTGCTCGGCACGCTGATGCGGTCGGTGTGGTTCCTGCTCGGCAAGACACCGTCCGGTGCCGTCGACGAGTGGACCGCGCTGCTGGGCACTCTGCTGGCCGGTGGCTGGACCCAGGCGCGCAAGAACCGCCGCAAACTGGACAAGGTTCCGTACGAGGACATCAAGGGACTGTTCTCCCGGTCCGTGCACGCATTGCGGCACAACCTGGAGGAAACGACCAGCACCATCTCGGAGCGGATCCGTGAGGCCTGGGCGGACGAGCCGGAAGAGCAGGTCGTCACCACCGCGCGCCGGGCCAAGTCCACTGCGCGGGTAGCGGTCGACCAGCCACGCTGGCGGCGTCAGCTGATCCGTCGGCCGTTCCTGGTCGCGTGGGTCGTGCTGGCGATCGGTGCGGTCATCTCGGCTCGCGACCTGATCGGTGGCGGCGTGCTGCGGTCGCAGCTGCTGCTACCGGCACACGAGAACCTGTCTGCGCTCTGGCATGCCGCGGCGGCCGCTCCGCCCGGTGTGACGCCGCCTGCTTGGCTGGCGCAGTTCTGGGCGTTCTCCGCCGTGCTGTTCGGACCGACCGGTGCAACGAACATCCTCCTGCTCGGAGCGGTTCCACTGGCCGGGCTGGCTGCTTGGGCGTTGCTCCGTGCCTTCGTCGTCGACCGGATGGCACGGGCATGGGGCGCCACGGCGTACGGGCTCGCTGTCTTCACGAACGGTGCGATCACGCAGGGGCGGCTCGGGACGTGTGTGGCGGCGATTGTGCTGCCGCTGCTCGGTGCGGCCGTGCATACCGTGGCAAGGCGGCGGCGCGTGGTCGTGCAGGGCAGCTGGCGGGCCGCGTGGTTCGCCGGGATCTGCCTAGCCGTGCTGATTGCATTCACTCCGGCGCTCGGGCTGCTGGTTGCGGTCATCCTGGCTGTTGGTGGCGTCTTCGGGCTCGGGTGGCGCCGGCAAGGGCGCCAGCTGGTGTTCTCCGTCGTGCTGGGTCTGCTGCTGGTTCTGCCGTGGACGATCGACCTGGCACGGCATCCGTGGAAGCTGGGGCGGGAGGCGGGTGGTCCGCCGACCACCGCGATCGGGCCGGGCGACAGCCTGCCGCACCTGCTGACCGGTACGCCGATCGGTGCGCCGACGCCGTGGTGGTTCGCCGTACCGCTGATCCTGGTCGCTCTGCTGAGTCTGTTGCGCTCGTCGCGGCAGCGGTACGAGCTGCTGGGTTGGTTCGCCGCACTGGCCGGTCTGACCGGGACGCTGATCTCCAGCCGGCTGGGTGGCGGCAGCGGTCCGTTGATGTTCCTGATGACAGCCGGCTGGGTCATCGCGGTGGCAGTTGCCTGGGACTCGGTAGGCAAGTCCACCGAGATCATCGTCCAGGGCGTGCTGGGGATCGTGCTGCTGACCAGTGTGGTGACAGCTGGGTTCTGGCTGGTGCGTGGCACGGACGGTCCGCTGTGGCGTGGTCCCGCGCAGGACCTCCCCGCGTACCTGGTGTCCGCGCAGGACCCACCGGACGACCAGTCCATCCTGGTGGTGCGCAAGTCGCCAGGTGGGCAGATGCGGTTCTCGCTGGTCAAGGACGGCGGACCGCGGATGGGGTCACTCGAGGCGGCGCCGACCTCGGCCCAGAGCAAGCCGATCACTGACGTACTGGCAACCCTCGGTGGTGGCGGTAGTGGTGAGGAGGGCCGGCAGCTGGCCGGTCTGGCCATCGACTACGTGTACCTGCCCGGTCCGGTGGACCCGACGCTGCAGGCCACGCTCGACTCACTGCCCGGTCTGACCAGGGCCAGCGCCGACGACGGTGACGCGTCCTGGCTGGTGGACCGGTCGAAGATCGAGGGCAAGACCCCACTGGTCGATCAGACGCATTCGGTCTGGCGCTTCTTCGGGCTGCTCGCGTGGATCATCGCGCTGGTGTTCTGCCTGCCGACAGTCCGCCGTACCGTCGCCGTACCGCAAGGCACGCACGCTAGGAGGGACCCGCGGTGAGCCGGTTGCTGTCCGACCCGCGGCTCCGCATCGGAGCCGTTGTCGTCGCCATGGCCGCGCTGGCCGGCCTCGGCGTAGTCACTGACCCGGCGTCACCCGACACTCGTGCCCAGGCCGCGGTGACCGAGCCATCGCGCACTGTCGTGAACCGGACCGCGCTGGCCTGCCCAGTGCTCGCTCCCGGCGGCAAGATGGCCAGCGTGGTGAACGCGGTGTCGCCGACGCTGCCCGACGACACGCCAAGTGCCTCCGGTACCTCGCAGCCGTTGTCCATCACGCCACTGCCCACCACCTCCGCCCCAGCCGGCTCGTTACTCGTACGCGGCAAGATCGGTTCGACTACGCCGACCCAGGCGCCACTACCGCTCTCCATCCAAGGTGCTGGTCCGCTGGCCGCGGGCACGGTCGGTACGGCCACGACGACCGCCAAGGACGGGGTGAACGCCGGTATGGCCAGCGTCCCGTGCCAGATGCCCGGTGCGGACTTCTGGTTTGTCGGTGCGTCCGGTGCGAGTGACCGGCGCGACGTACTGGTGCTGACCAACCTGGACAGCATCAACGCCGAGGTCAACGTCAGTGTGTACGCGCGCACCGGTGCGCAGGACCTGCCCGCGACGCGCGGCATCGTCGTGCCTGCCCGCGGGACCGCGGAGGTGTTCCTCAAGGAGGTCACGCCGAACCTGCGGGACGTCGCCCTGCACGTGGTGTCGACCGGTGGACGAGTGGCAGCCGCAGTACGCTCCAACGCTTCGAACGGGACTCAGCCGGCCGGTGTGGACTGGCTGAACCCGTCCGCACCGCCCGCGACCAAGGTGTTCGTACCTGCGGCCGCACCGGGCGCCGGGCTGCGCATTCTGTCCGTGGCGAACCCCAGCGACCTGCAGGCAACGGTCAGCCTGACGGTGAACGGGCCGAACGGGTCGTTCAAGCCCGCCGGCCTGGAGACCGAGCTGATCGAAGCCGGTTCGGTGCGTACGTTCGTGATGGACCCGACCCTGCACGGCGACGCCAGTGCCGTCACCATCACGTCGGACCAGCCGGTCACCGCCTCGATGCGGATGTCCGATGCGAAGAAGACCGACTTCGCGTCCATCGGCTCGGCCGAGGCACTGACCGGGCCGGCGTACCTGGTGCTGCCGGCGCATCAGCAGCCGGCCGTACTGCAGGTGACCGCACCGGGGAAGACCGGCAGCGTGAAGTTCGAGCTGCGGGACGCGGTCGGACGGGTGCTTAGTACGCGGGCGCTGGACGTAGTGGGTGGAGCGACGACGCAGATCGCGTTCGCGTCGCAGCCGCGTGCGACGTACCTGATGGTGCAGCAGACGCGGGGGACCGTGGTGGCCGGTGTCACGCTGATGCCTGCCGCGAAGCCTGACTCGGACAGTACGGCAGAGGTCGCGGCGTGGCCGTTGAACACCTCACTGGTGTTCCGCGCGCAGCTGGGCGCCCAGCCGGACGTCAGCGCCGCACTGCGCTAGCTAGCTGAGTAGTTGGTTCAGCCTTCGGAGGTGTTGGCGCCGGGGTCCTGCAACATGCGCAGATGGCCCCGGCGAGCTACCTCGACCGGTGCGCCCGGAGTGCCGGCCCGCGGTTCGCGGGGTGGCAGCGGGCGAGCGGCCTCGCGCACCGCGTTCGCCAGCGCTTCCAGATCGTCCGAGGACGGTCCGGCCGCGGCGGGGTCCGGAGCGAGCCGGATGACTTCCCATCCGTTCGGCGCGGTCAGGCGGTCGGCATGGTCGGCGCACAGGTCGTAGCAGTGCGGCTCGGCGTACGTCGCGAGTGGACCGAGTACACAAGTCGAGTCCGCATAGACGTAGGTGAGCGTCGAAACAGCCGGCTTCTGACATCCGGCGCGCGAACAGGTCCTGGCGATGCTCACGCACAGACGTTACCCCCACTAGGCTGAGCGCGTGACCGAGGCTCGCCGTCATCGCAGGCACATCGACCGCCACGGCCGCGGCATGCTCGGCCCGATCAGCCGGCCGAGCAAGTTCGCGCCGCGGGGTCTGCCGCTGCAGCGCTCGGCCGCTGCCCAGTTCGACGAGGTGGTCGCGATCGAGGTGACCCGGCTGGAGAAGCGGCTGCCGCAGGTGGTCGCCCGGGTCGAGTTCGCGATCGAGGACGTCCCCAACCTGGACCTGGACGCCACCGAGATCCCGCTCACCCATGCCACCGGCGGCACGTCGCACGAGCCGTACCGGATCGTCGTCTTCCGCCGCCCGATCGAGCTCCGCGCCGAACGCTCCGGCGCCGCCCTCGCGTGGCTGGTCCGCTCCGCGCTCGTGCTCGAGCTGGCCGACGTGCTGGCGCTCTCCCCGGAGCAGATCGACCCGGACTTCGACACCGACGACGACTGAGCTCGCGCCTCGGCGGTCGCCGTGACCGATCTGTTATAACTCGGGCAATCCTGTGTCCGAACGTGTTCCGTAGTGTGGGAACAGGTTTGTGACCTTCGTTGTCATCGGGAGAGGATCGTGTCTGTGAACGATCAAAAACTGCGGGTCGGAGTTGTCGGTCTGGGGTTCGCCGGGCGGACCGCGCTGGAGGCGTTCTCCGAGCTGCCGGACGTCGAGGTGATCGCGCTGGCCGGGCTGGAGAAGGACACGCTCACCAGCCTGGGCGAGAAGCACGGCGTACCGCATCTGTACGAGAAGTGGGAGGACCTGCTCGCGACGCCGGGGCTGGACGCGGTCAGCATCGGTACGCCGACGCAGCTGCACGCCCCGATCGCGCTGGCGGCGCTGGCGAAGGGGCTGCACGTCCTGTCCGAGAAGCCGCTGGCCCGTACGGTGGCGGAAGGCACCGCGATGGTCGAGGCGTCGAAGCAGGCCGGCCGGGTGCTCAAGGTGGTGTTCAACCACCGGGAGCGCGGTGACGTCGCGGCGCTGAAGCACCAGATCGACGAGGGCCGGCTGGGCCGGATCTACTACGCGAAGGCGCACTGGATGCGTCGCAACGGCATCCCGGGCATGGGTGGCTGGTTCACCAACCGGGAGCTGTCCGGTGGCGGTCCGCTGATCGACCTGGGCGTACACATCCTGGACATGGCACTGCACCTGATGGGTGAGCCGCGGATCAGTACGGTGTCCGCGGACACGTTCGCGGAGCTCGGGCCGCAGGGCAAGGGCAGCGCGACCACGCCGGATCGACCGACCGTCGACACGCTCGGGTCGAAGTTCGAGGTGGAGGACCTGGCCACCGCGTACCTGCGCCTGAAGGGTGGCGGCGCTCTGCAGCTGGAGACCAGCTGGGCCACGTACCGGGCGCCGGGCGACAACTTCGGGATCGAACTGTTCGGTACTGAGGGCGGCGCCAAGATCGACGTCCAGAACTACACCACCGAGGACACACTGCGGATCTTCACCGACGTGGCCGGCGTACCGGCCGAGGTGAAGCCCGCGACCGGCGCCGGGCTCGGTCACCGCGCGGTGGTCCGGGAGTTCGTCCGGATCGTCCGCAGCGGTGAGTGGGAAGGCCAGAACGGGTCCGAGGCGCTGCTCCGGACCGAGATCATCGACGCCTGCTACGCCTCGGCGAAGGCGGGACGAGAGGTTGTACTCCATGACTGAACCGATCCGCGTCACGGTCTGGGGCGAAAACGTCCACGAGGGTCGCGACGAGACCGTCCGCAAGGTCTACCCGGACACCATGCACGGCACCATCGCGGCCGCGCTCCGGGACAAGCTCGGCGCCGACGTGGTGGTCCGGACCGCCACGCTGCAGGACCCGGAGCACGGTCTGACCGAGGAGGTGCTGGCCGACACCGACGTACTCACCTGGTGGGGTCACGCCGCGCACGGTGACGTCGACGACGCGGTGGTCGAGCGCGTACAGCAGCATGTGCTCTCCGGGATGGGCCTGATCGCGCTGCACTCGGCGCACTTCAGCAAGATCTTCATCAAGCTGATGGGTACTACCTGCTCGCTCGACTGGCGCGCCGAGAACGACCGGGAGCTGATCTGGACGGTCGCCGCCGGGCACCCGATCGCCCAGGGCATCCCGCACCCGCTGGTGATCGAACGGGAGGAGATGTACGGCGAGCTGTTCGACATCCCGCAGCCGGACGAGCTGGTCTTCGTCAGCTCGTTCTCCGGCGGCGAGGTGTTCCGCTCCGGCTGCTGCTACCGCCGCGGTCAGGGCCGGGTCTTCTACTTCCGCCCGGGCGACCAGGAGTACCCGACGTACCACCAGCCGGAGATCCAGCAGGTGCTCGCCAACGCGACCCGCTGGGCCGCGCCGGTCGTCCCGCGCCAGCTGCCGACGGTCCACCACCGCAAGGACACCGGCTGGTTCGAAAGGGCCTAAGGAGGGTGTCTGCAACACAGTGGCTGGGGTGGGCCGGATAGGGTCCACGCATGGTTGACGTTGCGGCGATCTTCAAGGCGTATGACGTACGGGGGGTAGTCCCGGACCAGCTGGACGAGTCGGTGGCCCGGGCGACCGGTGCCGCGTTCGTCGAGGTCCTGGACGTGCTCGCCGGACCTGGGGCGGTCGTGGTCGGGTACGACATGCGGCCGTCCAGCCCCGCGCTGGCAGCCGCCTTCGCCGAGGGAGTGACCAGTACCGGTGCCGATGTGATCGACATCGGTCTGGCCTCCACCGACCAGCTGTACTTCGCGTCCGGGCGGCTCGACCTGCCCGGCGCGATGTTCACCGCCAGCCACAACCCGGCCAAGTACAACGGGATCAAGCTGTGCCGCGCGGCGGCTGCCCCGGTCGGCGCCGACTCGGGGCTGCGGGACATCGCCGACCTGGTCGCCAAGGCGCTGACCGAAGGCCCGGCGACCGGCTCCGCCTCCGGGCACGTGACCCGCAAGGACCTGCTCACGGCGTACGCCGACCACCTGCACGACCTGGTGGACCTGAGCGGCATCCGGCCGCTCACCGTGGTCGTGGATGCCGGCAACGGGATGGGCGGTCACACCGTTCCGGCGGTCTTCGCGGACGGCCCGGTGACGATCATCCCGCTGTACTTCGAGCTGGACGGCAACTTCCCGAACCACGAGGCGAACCCGCTGGACCCGAAGAACCTGGTCGACCTGCAGGCGAAGGTCCGCGAGACCGGCGCCGATCTCGGCCTCGCCTTCGACGGTGACGCCGATCGCTGTTTCGTGGTCGACGAGCAGGGCGAGCCGATCTCGCCGAGCGCGATCACCGGCGCGGTCGCGGTCCGCGAGCTGGCCAAGCACCCCGGCTCGACCATCCTGCACAACCTGATCACCTCCAAGGCAGTGCCGGAGCTGGTCAGCGAGCACGGTGGCGTCCCGGTCCGGACCCGGGTCGGGCACTCCAACATCAAGCAGAAGATGGCCGAGACCGACGCGGTGTTCGGCGGCGAGCACTCGGCGCACTACTACTTCCGCGACTTCTGGCGGGCCGACACCGGCATGCTGGCCGCGCTGCACGTGCTGGCCGCACTGGGTGAACAGGACCGCCCGGCCAGCGAGCGGTTCGCCGAGTACGAGCGGTACGTGGCGTCCGGCGAGCTCAACAACACGGTCGCCGACCAGGCCGCTACGGTCGCGGCGATCGAGGACACTTACGCTGGCGGCGACGGAATCAGCGTCGACCACCTGGACGGTCTGACCGTCTCGGCGGGACAGTGGTGGTTCAACGTCCGTGCGTCGAACACCGAACCGCTGCTGCGACTGAACGTCGAGGCCGCGGACCGGGCCACGATGGAACGTGTCCGCGACGAAGTACTGGCCCTGATCACCGGTGCATCGGTGGAGGAGAACTGAATGGCAGTCAATCTGGACCCGGACCTGCTGAGCATCCTGGTCTGCCCGAAGTGCCGCTCGGAGTTCCGGGTGGACAACGAGGCGAACGAGCTGATCTGTACGAACGCCGCCTGCGCGCTGGCGTATCCGGTGCGTGACGACATCCCGGTGCTGCTGATCGACGAGGCCCGGGACACCAGGGAACCCGCCGCGACGGAGAACTGATGAGTTTGTTCGACGACACGCGGTTGGATGACCCGGGCGCACTGCAGGCGGCGGATCACCTGCTCCGGCGGCTGGCGATGGCCGGTGCGCGGGTGCGGGCCGAGCTGGAAGCATCCGCGGACGTACTGTCCGGGCTGACGTCGGACGGCTTCCGTCCGCGCGCGGTGGTGGCCGTTGGCCGTGACGCCCGGCTGGTCCGGGCGGTGCTGGAGCCGGTCTGTCCGGTTCCGTTCCTCGCCTGGCCCGGTCCGGGGCTGCCCGGCTGGACCGGGCCGCTGGACCTGGTTGTCGTACTCGGTGGCGCGTCCGAGGACTTGGACGCGATCTCCGCGACCGGCGAAGCGGTGCGACGTGGTTGTGGCCTGATGGTGGCTGCACCACCTGACTCGCCGGTAGTGATCGCCTCGGCCGGTCTGCGGCACGCTATCCGGCTGCCGTCCCAGTCCGACGACCAGCTCGCCGCAGCAGTAGCCGTGCTCCAGGCACTGCACCAGATGGAGCTGGGGCCGGAGGTGGACCACAAGTCGGTCGCCGCGGTGCTGGACGACGTAGCCATCGAGTGCTCGCCCAACAACGACGTAGCGTCCAACCCGGCCAAGGACCTGGCTCTGGTATTGGCTGACGCACTGCCTTTGGTCTGGGGCGGTTCGGTGCTGGCCGCGCGTGCAGCACGCCGGGTGGTCGAGGCAATCCGGTTGGCCAGTGGCCGTCCGGCTCTGGCCGCGGACGCCGGCCACCTGCTGCCCGTACTGAACCAGCCGCCTCGTGACCTGTTCGCCGACCCGTTCGACAAGCCGGAGGAGCTGCGGCCCGCTCTGGTCATCCTGGACGACGGCGTGGAGGAGGTGGCCGAGCAGCGCCGGAAGCTGGAGTCGAAGGCACAAGCGCATGACGTCCGCGTACACACCGTGACGCAGGCCAATGGCACTGACATCGCGCGGTACGCGGCGTTGACGCAGCACGGCCGGTACGCCGCGGCGTACCTGGGTCTGGGACTCGGCCGGTACGGTACGGCGACCGACAGCGACCCGTTCGAGCAGGGGAACCCGTCGGAGGACCCAGCGTGGTAGTCCGGCTGCAGAACACCCTCCGCGACTACGCCTGGGGATCGCGGACCGCGTTACCTGAGCTGCTCGGGGTGGAGCCGGACGGCAAGCCGCAGGCCGAGCTGTGGATGGGCGCGCACGAGTCGGCGCCGTCGGTGCTGCCGAACGGTGACACGCTGTACGACGTGGTGTCCGCCGACCCGGCCGCGGTGCTGGGGGAGGAGACCGCCGAGCGGTTCGACGGCCGGTTCCCGTTCCTCGCGAAGCTGCTGGCGGCCGGGCAGCCGTTGTCGATCCAGGCGCACCCGTCCCGCGACCAGGCGATCGACGGGTACGCGCGGGACGAGGCGGACGGGATTCCCCGGAACGCGGCGGACCGCAACTACAAGGACGCCTGGCCGAAGCCGGAGATCCTGATCGCGCTCGAGCCGTTCGACGCACTGGTCGGTTTCCGGCCGCTGGAGCGTACGGTGGCGCTGCTCGACGCGCTGGCACCGACCGGGTTCACCGAGCTGACGAACCAGCTCCGCGACGGGAAGCTCCGTCAGGCGTTCACGGACTTCATGAGCACCGACCGGGACACCATCCGGCCATTGGTCGGCGCGCTCGGCGAGGCGGTCGCGCAGTACACCGGGGATGCGTTCGCCCTGGAGCGCGAGACGCTCGCGAAGCTGTGCGCGGACTTCCCGGACGATCCCGGCGTACTCGCCGCGCTGTTGCTGAACCGCGTCCGCCTGGAGCGGTTCGACGCGGTGTACCTGCCGGCCGGGAACGTGCACGCGTACTTGCACGGGCTCGGTTTCGAAGTCATGGCCAACTCGGACAACGTGTTGCGTGGTGGACTGACCAGCAAGCACGTCGACGTACCCGAGCTGGTCTCGGTGGTGGATTTCGAGCCGCTCGAGGACCCGGTACTGACCGCGACGGACGCCGGTTTCTACGAGACCGGGTGCGAGTACTTCGCCGTTCAGCGGGTGGATCTGGCGGGTGCCGAGCGGGCGGTCGACGGCGCCGGGCCGCGGATCATCGCCTGCGTCGACGGGGCTGTCGAGGTGCTCGGCCAAGAATCTGCTGAGAGCTTGTCCGCGGGCCAGTCCGGGTTCGCTTCCGGACCCGAAGGACCCTGTATCTTGCGTGGTTCCGGCACGGCGTTCGTCGTGTCCGCACGCTGATTACCGGAGGAACAGAACACCATGGCTGGTGGCGGGAACAAGGCCGTAGTCGCGGCTTTGCTGGCGAACACCGGGATCGCGATCACCAAGTTCGCCGCCTGGGGACTGACGCTGTCGGCCTCGATGCTGGCCGAGGCGATCCACTCGCTCGCCGACGCGGGCAACCAGGTGCTGCTGCTGGTCGGCGGCAAGCGGGCCAAGCGCGCGGCCGACGAGCTGCACCAGTTCGGTTTCGGCCGGGAACGGTACGTGTACTCGTTCATCGTGTCGATCGTGCTGTTCAGCGTCGGCGGTCTGTTCGCGCTGTACGAGGGCTATCACAAGGTGCACGACCCGCACGGGATCGACAGCTGGAAATGGGTACCGGTCGTGGTGCTGGTGCTCGCCATCGTGATGGAGAGCTTCTCGTTCCGGACCGCGATCGTCGAGGCGAACAAGGTCCGCGGCAAGGTTCCGTGGGTGAAGTTCGTCCGGAACGCCCGCGCCCCGGAGCTGCCGGTGATCCTGCTGGAGGACTTCGCGGCGCTCACCGGTCTGGTGCTGGCGCTGATCGGCGTCGTCCTGACCCTTGCTACCGGCAACGGTGTGTTCGACGGCCTGGGCTCGATGGCGATCGGCGCGCTGCTGGTCTGCGTGGCGATCTTCCTGGCGATCGAGATGAAGTCGCTGCTGCTCGGCGAGTCCGCGACCCGCGAGTCGCAGCAGCGGATCGTGGCGGCGATCGAGAACACCGTCGGCGTGCAGCGGATGATCCACATCCGGACCCTCCACCTCGGCCCGGAAGAGGTACTGGTCGCGGCCAAGGTCGCGGTCGAGCCGACCTCGGATGCTGCCGTCGTGGCCCGGATCATCAACGACGCCGAGCACGCGATCCGCGAGGCCGAGCCGATGAGTCAGCACATCTACCTCGAGCCGGACATCTACGTGGAGAACTACGTCCGCGAAGACCGCCCAGCCGTCCCCGAGGCCCCGTCCCACTGACGCCCCCGGCTCGCCTACGGCCCCCGGCGCACCAACGCGCTGCCCCTGCTTTCCTTTCCCTCTTCGGATCAGCGCGGTTTCGGCGGCAGTACACCCGAGCGCCCCAGCCACCTGAGGGCGCGCTCGCGGTCGATCTCCGACTGAGTCGGCGGTGCGGACAGCCGTCCGGTGCGGTAGCCGAGGTTGCGGATATCGGCCGCGACCGACGGCTCGGCGAGCGCGCGCAGGGCGAAGGCGAGCGCGGCCGGCGTCACGTCGTACCGGCGTTCCAGATCGAGCGCGAGCTGGACCGCGGCCAGGTCGCGCTCGTCGTACTGGCGCTGGGCGGTGTGCTCCGACCGGGACCGTGGCAGCAGCCCGAGCGCCTCCCGGTAGCGCAGCATGCGCGGAGTGGTACCCAGCTGGCGAGCGGCCTCGGTGATGCGCATAGCATCAATCTTGACATTTCGGTGTCAAAAACGCGCCTGGAGCGATCAAACCGCGTGGCTCGGCCCTCTACGCTCAGGTGCGTGTCAATCACAGTTTCAGGCAAAGTCTTCAGGGGAGCGGCATGACGTTCGACTACAAGGTGGCGGATCTCGGCCTGGCCGAGTTCGGGCGCAAGGAGATCCGGCTGGCCGAGCACGAGATGCCCGGCCTGATGGCGATGCGTGCGCAGTACGGCGAGAGCAAGCCGCTGGCCGGCGCCCGGATCATGGGTTCGCTGCACATGACGATCCAGACCGCGGTACTGATCGAGACCCTGGTGGCACTCGGCGCCGAGGTGCGCTGGGTGTCCTGCAACATCTTCTCCACCCAGGACCACGCGGCCGCCGCGGTCGTCGTCGGCCCGGAGGGTACCGCCGAGTCGCCGGCCGGTGTCCCTGTGTTCGCCTGGAAGGGCGAGACGCTGGAGGAGTACTGGTGGTGCACCGAGCAGGCGCTGACCTGGCCGGGCGAAGGCCCGAACATGATCCTGGACGACGGTGGCGACGCGACCATGCTCGTCCACAAGGGCACCGAGTTCGAGAAGGCGGGCGCCGTACCGGACCCGTCGACCGCTGACTCCGAGGAGTACGGCGTCGTCCTCAAGCTGCTCACCCGCTCGCTGGCGGAGTCGTCGTCGAAGTGGACCACCATCGGTCAGGGCATCAAGGGTGTCACCGAGGAGACCACCACCGGCGTGCACCGGCTGTACGAGATGCACAAGGCCGGCGCGCTGCTGTTCCCGGCGATCAACGTCAACGACTCGGTGACCAAGTCGAAGTTCGACAACAAGTACGGCTGCCGGCACTCGCTGATCGACGGCATCAACCGCGCCACCGACGTACTGATCGGTGGCAAGGTCGCGGTCGTCTGCGGGTACGGCGACGTCGGCAAGGGCTGCGCCGAGTCGCTGCGCGGTCAGGGCGCCCGGGTGATCGTCACCGAGATCGACCCGATCTGCGCGCTGCAGGCGGCGATGGACGGGTACCAGGTGTCGACCGTGGACGACGTGGTCGGGATCGCCGACATCTTCGTCACCACCACCGGCAACAAGGACGTCATCACCGCCGACCACATGGCCGCGATGAAGCACCAGGCGATCGTCGGCAACATCGGCCACTTCGACAACGAGATCGACATGGCCGGGCTGTACAAGACGCCGGGGATCGAGCGGATCAACATCAAGCCGCAGGTCGACGAGTTCCGCTTTCCGCCGGAGGCGAGCAAATCGCAGAGCGCCGACGGTCACACGATCATCATTCTGTCCGAGGGGCGACTGCTGAACCTCGGCAACGCGACCGGGCACCCGTCGTTCGTGATGTCGAACTCGTTCACCAACCAGGTACTCGCGCAGATCGAACTGTTCGTGCGCACGGCGGAGTACCCGACCGAGGTGTACGTCCTGCCGAAGCACCTGGACGAGATGGTCGCCCGGCTGCACCTCGACTCGCTCGGCGTGAAGCTGACGGAGCTGACGAAGGAGCAGGCCAACTACCTGGGCGTGCCGGTTGAGGGCCCGTACAAGGCTGAGCACTACCGCTACTGAGTACTCGCGACCTGGCGCCCCACCCGTTGGTGGGGCGGTTTCGCGTTGCGGCGGGTTGGCCTTACGACGGGTTGCCGGGGCGCTGGCGTCAGCGGATGGCGGCGATCAGGTGTTTGTCGGCTACCTGGCCCAGGACCGCGACCTCTTGGAAGCCTGCCTTGCGGAAGGACTCCAGGGTGTCGGTGAGGGTGATGTCGCGGGTGGTCGCGCGGTCGGCGAAGCGCTCGGCGCGTACGGCCAGGAGGTCCGTGAACGCGGGCTCGGCGGCGGCCGCGGACCACCAGGTTTCCCAGTCCTCGACGCCGTTCGCGTGCGAGTCCGACCAGATCTGATTGCGCAGGTCGACGGCGAGCGCGTCCAGGCGTGGTACCTCGGCCGGGCCCAGGCGCATGGTGTCCGCGTTGAGGAAGACGCCACCTGGGCGGATGCGGCGCGCGAGCGTACGCGCCAGGTTTTCGAGGTCGGCGGGGTCCAGCCAGTGCAGTGCCGTCGCGGAGCAGACCGCGTCCACCGGGGCGTCGCCTAGTACCGCGTCCCAGTCGGCGGTGCGCAGGTCTGCTTCGGCGAACCAGGCGCCGGGCACGGCGTTGCGCGCGATCTCCAGCAGGAACGGGTCCAGGTCGACGCCGATCACCTCGGTGCCGGGGAATCGCCGCAGGGTGCGCGCGGAGATCGAGCCTGGGCCGCAGGCGAGGTCGACGAATCTGTTGGGTACGCCGGTGAGCTTCTCGACGATCGTGAGCATCAGCTCGAACTGCTCGTCCCGGTCCGGCAGGTAACCGGCCTGCTGGTCATCCCACCGGTTCAGCCAGTCACTCCACGCTATCTGCGACATGGTCGCAAGAATAGTTCAGGTGGTGGGCGCTAGGACCACTGGCCGGAGTCACCACTGGCCGGAGTCACCGCTGCCCGGGGCAGCCCAGCCTTGCGCGTTCACGGTGACAGGCCGGCTCTGCTGCCCGGGCGTAGCGGGCGGCGGGAAGGGGGCTGGAGCGGGCGGAGGGGGCAGCTGCGCCCCGTACGGGCTGGGCGGGGCGAACGGGCCGGCGGGGATCGTGTACGGCGCGGCGAGGGCGTTGGGCGGGGCGTACGGCGCTGCGGGTGCGTTGGGCGGCGGGGCGTACGGCGTGAAGGTGGCGGGTGGGGCGAAGGGGCCGGTGTGGAGGGGGCGTTGGGTGGAGAGGCGGTGGAGTTCGCGGCGGCGGCGTTCGGCCAGGACCGCGGACAGGTAGGCCGGCGCGATCAGCTGCGCCGGCGGCGCTGGTGCGGTTACAGCAGCGACCCGCGCCGCCAGCGCCTCACCGAGCGCGATCTGCGCGCCCGGCAGCAGCTCGGTGTACCGCGCCAGGTAGTCACGTGTCGCGTTCGCCAACTCATCCGACAGCCGCGACAGCTCAAGCGACTGCGCCCACTGCACCAGGTGACCAGGTACGAACAGCGGCGGCGACGCCATCGCCTGATGCCGTTCGCGGATGACGACCGTACCGGCGACCATGTCCCCGATCCGCTTCCCTTGCTTGTTCATCAGGCTGGCCACGATCCCAGGGCTAGCCGCGAACCACGGCGCGAAGTCCACAAAGAACCACAGCAGCGTACGCACCAGCGCGTGCCGGAACCGGATCGAGCTGCCGTCGTCCCGTACGACCTTCAGCCCGAGCACCATCTTCCCCAGCGTCCGCCCACGCGTCAGTGTCTCCATCACTACCCGGTAGCCGATCACCACGACCAGCACGACGATGAAGATCAACGCGAACGCCAGTGCCTCACTGGACTCGCCACCGAGCAGGAATCCGGCCAGTAGCGAGATCAGTACGACCAGTACGATTCCCTGCAGGATCATGTCGATCGCACACGCCAGCGCCCGCGTCGGCATCCGGGCGATCCGTACCTGGAGAACGACTGCTTCACCGGTGACCAGCTGAGACACGACGTCGCCCCCCTCCTGCGCAGACACTCGGTCCGGCTAGTCTGCCAGCGCAAGGAGCCAGCCGGGCAGCGGAGGTGTACCAGTGGACGTCGAAGCGTTCGTTTCCGTGCACCAGCCGCAGTGGGATCGCCTGGCGTACCTGACGCGTCGCCAGCGCCGTCTGTCCGGTGCGGAGGCCGATGAGCTCGTCACGCTGTACCAGCGCGTCGGTACGCACCTGGCCGCGCTCAGGGCGGCCGGAGCGGACCCGGTGTCGATCGGTCGGCTCTCCGGACTGATCGCTGACGCCCGGGGCGCGGTGACGGGTGCGCAGGCGCCGGTCTGGCGGGACATCTCCAAGTACTTCCTGGTCAGCTTCCCGGCCGCGCTGTACGTGTCCAGACGCTGGTGGCTCGCCATCGGCCTGCTGTTCTACCTGGTCGCCGCCTGGACCGCCTGGCGGGTGCTGGCGCATCCAGAGGTGGTCGACTCGATCGCCACGCCGGACCAGGTGAAGCAGCTCGTCAACCACGACTTCGAGTCGTACTACTCCGACAACCCGGCGCAGGACTTCGCACTGCGCGTCTGGATCAACAATGCGACGATCAGCGCCGCGGTACTCGCGCTGGGCATCCTGATCATCCCGTCCATCCTCATCCTGTGGGACAACGCGCTCAACCTCGGTCTGAGTGCCGGTCTGATGATCAGTCACGACAAGGGCGGTCTGTTCTTCAGCCTGATCACTCCACACGGTCTGCTCGAACTGACCGCGGTCTTCATCGCTACCGCGGCCGGTCTGCGGCTGGGCTGGTCCTGGGTGGTACCTGGCGCGCGTACGCGTATGCAGGCGCTTGCCCAGACCGGACGCGCCACGATCGGGATGGCGATCGGCCTCGCGGCAGTGCTGCTGGTCACCGGCCTGATCGAGGCGTTCGTGACACCGTTCCTGCCGGCCGCGGTCCGGGTCACTGTCGGCATTCTGGCCGAGCTGGCGTTCTTCACGTACGTCTGGACGCTCGGCCGGCGTGCGCACCGACTTGGTGAGTACGGCGATGTGGATGAACTCGACCGCGAGGCAAGCGCACCGGTCTCGGCCTGACCACTAGGGCCTGATCCTGTTTCCGTAGTGGGAACCAGGAAGCGTGAGCACCGCCCAGGAAGTGAGGCACACCCGCGCGTACGGTCTGGCGATCACACTTGCTCTCGGCTTCGCCGCTTTTGGTGGCTATGCGTTCAGCTGGTCCCGCAACGCCCGCAAGTAGCAGGGTTCGGTGGATCAGGCCGGTAGGTCGCGCCGACGGAGGCCGATCAGGCCGGCGGCGCCGACGACGGCGGTGATCGCGAGCAGGATCAGCAGCGGGCCGGGGGAGACATCGCCGCCGGGAAGCGACGGGAGATGCGTGAACGGGGAGATGTCGCGAACCCACGCGGCGGTCGCGACACCGGCGCTGACCAGTCCGATCAGGATGCACAGCGCCGGGCCGGCCCACGACACCATCGACAGCCGCGGGACGAATCCGAAGATCGCGATCGTGATCGCGGCGAGTACCCAGACCGCGGGCAGTTGGGTGAGCGCGGCCGCGACCAGGCGCGGCAGCTGCCCGCCGACATCGCCGATCGCCAGGCCGTACGCGATGCCCTCGGCGACTCCGGCCGCCAGCAGCGCGACCGCCGGACCGAGCAGGCTGAAGACCAGATGGCTCGCGGCCCATTGCCAGCGGCTCGTCGCGGTCGCCAGTACCGGCTCGGCGCGACCGCTGGTTTCCTCGGCCCGTAGCCGCAGCGTCGCCTGCACCGCGTACGCCGACGCGATCAGCCCGACCAGAGTCATCACGCCGGCGAGGAACGAGTCGATCAGCCCGGCCGCGCCGCCCATCCGCCGGAACACGTCCTGAAGCGTCGCGTCGTCACGCATCAGGTCGCCGACGCCCTTCGCGACCCCGCCGAACAGTAAGCCCAGCAAGGCGAATCCGGTCGTCCACGCCAGCAGCAGCCCGCGGTGCAGCCGCCAGGCAAGCGCGAGCGGCGACCCGAGGTTGCCCTCCGCGGGACCCGGCTTGTCCGGGAGCAGGCCGGCGCCGACGTCCCGCCGTACCGAAAGCGCCACGGCGGCACCAATCAGCGCGACGGTTGCTGCCAGCACGATCCCGCCGAGCCAGAAGCGGTTCTCGCCGTACGGATGGATGCGCTGCGCCCAGCCGATCGGCGACACCCACGACAGCCACGCAAGCGGTCCGTCGGTGTGCTCGCTGGTGTCGCCGGCGGCTCGCAGTACGTACGAGGCGCCGAGCACACTGATCGCGATTCCCCGGGCCGTACCGGCGCTCGCCGTCAACTGCGCCGCGACCGCGCCGACCGCGGCGAACAGCCAACCGGTTCCGGCGTACTCGATGCCTAGGGCAATCGATCCGCCGAGTGGCAGGTTCTGGCTTTGCATGCCGAAGGCAAGGAGTACGCCGAGCACCAGGTTCGCGCCGAGTACCGTCGTCAAGGCCGCCGCCAGCTGTGCGTGCCGTCCGATGACAGTTGCCCCGAGCAACTCGCGACGACCGGATTCCTCCTCGACCCGGGTGTGCCGGATCACGGTGAGCAGGCTGATCAGCCCGACCATCACCGGTACGAATCCCAGTCGCCACGTCACGAACTCACCAAGACCGGAGCCGGACAGCTCTCCGTACAAGGTGATGAAGCCGGCGTTGCTCGCGTACTTGACCCGGGAGTCCGGCGTCGGAAACAGATCGCCGTACTGCTTCACGTAACTGACCGAGATCGCGACCAGAAGCACGATCCACAACGGCATCACGATCCGGTCCCGGCGCAGGATCAACCGGATCAGACCGCCCGTACCGGACAGGGATTTCATTTCACGGCCTCGGGTTCGTACAGCCGCAGGAACAGTTCTTCCAGCGAAGGCGGCTGGCTGACCAGGCTGCGTACGCCGATCTCCGTCAACCGGCGCAGCACCGGATTGATCTCGTCGGTGTCGACATCGAACCGCACCCGGCCGTCGTCGACGCGGAAGTCGTGTACGCCGGTCAACTGAGCCAGGCCGTCCATCGACCCGGCCAGCTCGGCCTGGATCGACGTACGGGTCAGGTGCCGCAGCTCCGACAACGTACCGGTCTCCACCGCACGGCCCGCGCGGATGATCGTAACCCGGTCGCACAGCGCCTCGACCTCGGACAAGATGTGGCTGGACAGCAGCACCGTACGCCCCTCGCGGTCGCTGATCTCCTGCACGACCTCACGGAAAACCTCCTCCATCAACGGATCCAGGCCCGACGTGGGTTCGTCGAGGAACAGCAGTTCGACGTCCGACGCGAACGCCGCGACCAGCGCGACCTTCTGCCGATTGCCCTTCGAGTACGCCCGGGCCTTCTTCTTCGGATCCAGATCGAACCGCTCCAGCAGCTCGGCCTTCCGCTTCTTGTCCACCCCGCCGCGCATCCGGCCGAGCAGATCGATCGCCTCGCCACCGGACAGATTCGGCCACAGCGTCACGTCACCCGGCACGTACGCGAGCCGCCGGTGCAGGTCGGTCGCGTCCGCCCACGGATCACCGTCGAGCACCCGCGCCGTACCGCCGTCGGCCCGGGTCATCCCGAGCAGAATCCGGATCGTCGTCGTCTTCCCCGCGCCGTTCGGGCCGAGGAAACCGTGCACTTCACCGGTTCGTACCTCCAGGTCGAGGCCGTTCAGGGCGTACGTACGCCCGAACCGCTTGACCAGACCTTCCGTGCTGATCGCAGCCGGCATGATCACTTCTCCTGTTTGTTGAGCTTCTCGACCTGTTCCGGGGAGAGCAGCGGGATCGTGAAGACCTCCATCAGCGCCTTGCCGATCCGGTTGTAACCCTCGGGTGTGGTGATGTCCTCGCCGATCGCCTTCGAGACCTGGTCCCGCAGGATCAGCACGCTGAGCTTGATCGCGGTCATCGCGGCCGCGTACCCCCGCCGGTCCCGCGGCTGAATCCCGTACCCGGCGCTCCACTCCTCGACCGCGTCGACCCCCTGCATGAACAACGCGGTCGCGGTCTCCGAACCGTCCATCATCGAACGCACCAGATACAGCTGCAACGGCAGCGCGACCGGGTACAGCGCCAGCGGATCCAGCCCACTCAGATCCCCGTCAGTACTGAGCTCCGCCCCGATCTGCAGCATCCGCTCCTTCGCGTACTGATCGCACGCCTCCCGCAACGACTCCTTCGACCCGAAGTGATGCCGCACCAGCCCCGACGAAACCCCCGCCGCCGCCGCGATATCCCGAATCGAAGCCCCCTCGATCCCCCGCCCCCCGAACAACTCGATCGCCGCATCCCGAATCCGGGCCCGCGCCGTCAAATCCTCAACCGCCCGATCCATCACCCACTCCTCTCCTACACACAACAGCAAACTACTACACGATCGTGTAGTCAAGTCTCACTTTCATGTCGTACGCATAGTCGGCTCCACGTACTCCGGTCAGCCCCCGCGTACTTCGCGGGCGCTCCCTTCGTCGCTCCCCTCCTCACCGCCCCCGCTCCGCTCCTCACCGCCCCCGCTCCGCTCGCAACCGGCCCACCCCCGGCTACCGCCGGTGCACCCGTTCCCGGGCTGTCGCCGGTGTACTCCGGCTCCCGCCGAACACGCCGGCTGCCGCCGAACACGCTGGCTGCCTCCGAGGTTCCCGGCCCATCTCTGGACCTGCCGGAGTGTGGCCACGACCATCCCGCGCCGTGAACATCTCGCCCAGCAACCCGCGCCGCACACCCAAGAAGCCGAACCACGCCCGACCCTCCGAGTGGTTATCCCTCGAACTGCTGGGTTGCCCCCTCAAAATCTCAGGGGGCAACCCAGCACCCGAAGGGGCAACCACTCGGAGGACAAGCGGGCAGGCAGTAGATCTTCGGACTCGGCTGCCCTGGATGTGGCAGGTGTCGGCATCGTCGGTTGGCGACTGGGTTCTGCAACTTGCTGCACTGTTGTGCGGATCGAGTGGAGCGGCAGGCTGCCCGGTGGCTGCTCGGCGCTGGCACAGTCCTCGGTCAGGTGGCGTGGATCGCGCGGTAGCGCGCGAGCGCGGGCAGCAGCCCGCAAGCCGCCGGCGGCAGCCGGAGACGCCTGGGCGGTAGGCCGGTGATGTCAGCGGTAGCCGAGGGGGAGGCTTCGGCGCTGAGCCGGGGGTGGGTGGGGTGGCGTGCGGAGCGGGGGCGTTGAGGAGCGGAGCGACGAAGAGGGCGTCCGCGGAGCACGCGGAGGGTTGGTCGTACACACCCCCGAACAACGTAAGAAGGTTACTGAAAGATGACAAAGGGCCGTAGATTGTTGACAGGATAGGGCTTGCTGGTGTGGTTTCTTCCAAACACAGTTTGGGGAAGGGCGGGCCCATGCGGAAGTTGTTGGCGAGTCTGGCGGCGTTGTGTCTGGTGGCGGTGCTGCCGGGGCTGTCGGGGACCGCGCGGGCGGCGGAGCCGGCGAAGAAGGTGATCAAGATCGGGGTCACGCAGTCGGTGGATTCGATGAACCCGTTTCTTGCCGTCCGGCTGGTGACCGGGTCGATCCAGCGGTTGATCTACGGGTTCCTGACGGTGCCGGACTCGAAGACGCTGCAGCCGAGCCCGGATCTGGCCGAGTCGTGGACGACGTCGCCGGACGGGCTGACCTGGACGTTCAAGATCCGCGCGGCGAAGTGGTCGGACGGGCAGCCGATCACGGCGGACGACGCGGCCTGGACGTTCAGCAAGATGATGACCGACGACGGCGCGAAGACCGGGAACGGACCGGCGGTGGAGAACTTCCAGAGCGTGGCCGCGAACGGGCAGGAGCTGACCATCAAGCTCAAGACCCCGCAGGCGTCGATGCTGGACAACCCGGTGCCGATCATGCCGAAGCATGTCTGGGAGAAGGTCAAGGACATCTCCAAGTTCGACGGTGAGGTGTACCCGACGGTCGGCAGCGGACCGTACATCGCGGTCGAGCACAAGAAGGACCAGTTCGTCCGGCTGGAGGCGAACCCGGACTACTGGCGTGGACGCCCGAAGATCGACGAGTTGCAGATGATCTTCTACGACAACCCGGCCGCGTCGATCGTCGGTCTGAAGAAGGGTGACATCGACCTGATCGGCCGGCTGAATCCGCCGGACTTCGAGTCGCTGAAGGGCGCTGACAACATCGTCCAGTGGAACACCCAGGGTCGCCGCGCGACGTACCTGCAGATCAACCACGGCGCCACCACCAGCGACAACAAACCGATCGGTGACGGGCATCCGGCGTTGAAGGATCCGAAGGTACGGACCGCGCTGCACTACGCGATCGACAAGCAGAAACTGGTCGACGAGGTGCAGGGCGGGCTGGCGAAACCGGCGGACGGGTCGATCATTCCGCCGCTGTACAAGGACTTCTTCTGGGAAGCGACGGGTGACCAGAAGATCGGTTTCGATCTCGCGAAGGCGAACAAGATCCTCGACGACGCCGGGTACAAGAAAGGCCCGGACGGCGTCCGTACGATGCCGGACGGCTCGCGGAAACTGCAGTTCCGGTTCAGTATCCACACCGATACGCCGATCGAGGACAAGCTGGCCGAGTACCTGACCGGCTGGTTCAAGGAAATCGGGATCACGCTGACGACGAAGCGGCTGGACTCCAGCAAGTTCACCGAGGAGACGGGTACGACCGCGCTGTTCGACATCGCGATCAGCGGCTGGTCGGTGAACCCGGACCCGGAGGAGGTGCTCGGTACGCATCTGTGCAGCCGCCGGCCGACTGCTTCCGGTCAGGGTGGCGGTACCGAGTCGTTCTACTGCGACCCGACGTACGAGAGCCTCTACCAGCAACAGCAGAAGGAACTCGACCGGACCAAGCGCGCCGACATCATCAAGAAGATGGAGGAGCGCCTGTACACGGATGCGCCGGTGATCACGCTGTACTACCCGAACGATCTCGAGGGGTACCGCGGGGACCGGATCGCCAGCATCACGCCGATCCCCGAGGACAAGGGTCTCTTGTACGGGGGCTCGGGGTACTGGCCGTTCTACACGGTGGAGGCCAGGACGACCGCGAACGACGCGAGTGAAGGCGGCGGATCGAACGGCGGCCTGATCGCGGGTGTCGCGGCCGGCGTGGTCGTGCTGGGGATCGGCGGGTTCTTCCTGACCCGGCGCCGTCGCGGTGCCGCCGACGAGCGCGAATGACGGTCCCTGAAGCCGGCGCCGTCGAGGCGCTTGAGGAGACCCCGGCCCGCCACGGTCTGCTGCGGTACGCGGCGACCAAGGCGGGCGGGGCCCTGCTCAGCATCGCGATGGTGATCGTCGCGACGTTCTTCCTGTTCCGGTTGTTGCCGGGTGACCCGGTCCGGGCGCTCGCGCAGGGCCGGAACATGACGCCGGAGCAACTCGATCTGGAACGCGCCCGGCTCGGTCTGGACAAGCCGATTCCCGAGCAGTTCCTGCACTTTCTGGGGCAGACGCTGCGGTTCGACCTGGGCGACTCGTACGAGTACAAGCGTCCGGTGGTCGATCTGATCGGTGAACGGATCGGGTCGACGCTGCTGCTGACCGGGACCGCGCTGGTGCTGGCGGTCGGGCTCGGTCTGTGGCAGGGCGCGCGGGCCGGCTGGAAACCGGGCAGCCGGTTCGACAAGATCTCGACGGCGATCTCGCTGGTGCTCTGGTCGGTGCCGACGTTCTGGCTCGGACTCCTGCTGCTGATGGTGTTCGCTGCCGGCATCGGGCCGATTCCGGGGATCTTCCCGACCCGTGGCAGTTCGAGCGTCGACAAACCGGACGGTTTCGCCGGCGTCCTCGACGTCGGGGAGCACATGGTGCTGCCGTGCCTGACGCTGGTCGCGGTCGTGTACGCCCAGTACTTGCTGGTGATGCGCTCTTCGGTGATCGACGAGGTCGGCCAGGACTACATCACGACCGCCCGGGCGAAGGGGCTGCGGGACGACGAGATTCGCCGGAAGCACGCCGTACCGAACGCGCTGCTGCCGACGGTCACGTTGGTGTTCATGCGGATCGGGTTCGTGGTCGGAGGTGCCGTGACGGTGGAGGCGATCTTCAGCTGGCCGGGACTCGGCCAGCTGTTCTACGAGGCGATCCGGGTGCCGGACTTCACCTTGATGCAAGGCACGTTCCTGCTGATCACGGTGTCGGTGATCCTGATGAACACGCTCGCCGACGTGATCTACCACGTACTCGATCCACGAGTGAGGTCGGCATGAGTACGGTCGCGTGGACGCGTCGCCGGCGGGCGGTCGGCCGGTTCTGGGCCGACTTCCGGACCCGCCCGGCCGGGGTCGCCGGGCTGGTGATCCTGCTGGTCGCGGTCGTACTGGCGCTGATCGCACCGCTGTTCATCGACGCGGGCGTGACGAACGTGGTGTCCGGGACCGGCGCGAAGATGGCGCCGCCGAGCCTGGATCATCCGCTCGGCACCGACGAGTCGGGGCGGTCGGTGCTGCTGATGATCTGGTGGGGATCGCGGACCTCGCTGCTGATCGGGTTCCTGGCCGCGCTGCTGAGCATGGTGATCGGGACCGTACTCGGCATCGCCGCCGGGCATTTCCGCGGCTGGGTCGGCGCGGTGATCCTGCGCGTGACCGACTGGTTCCTGGTGCTGCCCTCGCTCGTCACCGCGCTGGTACTGGCGGCGATCCTGGGTGGTTCGACGGCAACGATCATCGTCGCGATCGGGGTGACGTCCTGGCCGTCGACGGCGCGATTGATCCGGGCGCAAACACTGGCCGTGGAAGCGCGCCCGTACATCGAACGGTCGCAGGCGCTCGGCGCCGGGCACTGGCACATCACCACCCGGCACGTACTGCCGAACGTCGCGCCGTTGCTGTTGGCAAGTACCACGCTGGAGGTGGCGAGCGCGATCGTGACCGAGTCGACGCTGGCGTTCCTGGGCGTGAGCGCGAACAAGACCTCGTGGGGAACGATGCTGCGCGGTTCGTACGACTGGGGCGCGGCGACCGCCGGCGCCTGGTGGTACATCCTGATTCCGGGTCTGTGCATCGTGACCGTGGTGATGGCATTCACCTTGTGTGGAAGGGCTCTGGAGACAGTGCTGAATCCCCGGCTGCGGACGAAGGCGGTGTGATGCTGTCACTCGAAGAGCTCTCGGTCACGTACAAGATCGGGTCCGGCGACGTGCCCGCCGTACGTGGGGTGTCGCTTTCGCTGGCGGCCGGGGAAGCCGTCGGGCTGGCCGGGGAGTCCGGGTCGGGGAAGTCCTCGGTCGCGCTTTCGCTGCTGCGGTTGTTGCCGCGATCCGCGCACGTCACCGGGCGCGTACTGCTGGATGGCGAGGACGTGCTGGCGATGAAGTGGGGCCGGTTGCGGGCGGTGCGTTGGTCCGGGGCGTCGATCGTCTTCCAGGGCGCACAGCACGGTCTCAATCCGGTCCGGCGGATCGGCGAACAGATCGCGGAACCGTTGCTGGTACACAAGCTGGCATCCGGTACGGCGGCCGATGCGCGAGTGCGCGAACTGCTGGAACAGGTCGGGCTGCCCGCTTGGCGGGCGCGCAGCTATCCACATGAGTTGAGTGGTGGCCAACGGCAACGAGTCATGATCGCGATGGCGCTTGCTTGCTCACCGCAACTGATCATCGCGGATGAGCCGACGACCGCGCTCGACCTGATGGTGCAGGCGCAGGTGCTGACCTTGATCCGGCAGTTGATCGCCGATCACGGCATCTCGTTGCTGATGATTTCGCACGATCTGTCCGTACTCGCCGATGTCTGTGACCGGTTGGCCGTCATGTACGCGGGGCGGCTGGTGGAGCACGGTCCTGCTGCCGGAACGTTCGCGCATCCTTACAGTCAGGCGCTTTCCGCCGCGTTCCCGACGGTCGGTGATCCCGCGTCCCGGCTGGCGCCGCGCGGCCTGGCGGGCGATCCGCCGGACCCGCAGCAGCTGCCCGGTGGGTGTTCGTTCCACCCGCGTTGCCCGGTGGCGCGGGACGGGTGCGAAACCGTACAGATCGAGTTGCGGCCGGCGGGTGCCGATCGGCGCGCGGCCTGCGTACGAGTGGGGGAGTAACGATGCTCGAAGCAACCGATCTCGCGGTCGAGTTCCCCGGCCGGTCCGGGCGTCGCGCGCGGGCCGTGGACGGCGTGAATCTGTCCGTCGGTGCTGGCGAAATCGTCGCTCTGGTTGGCGAATCCGGCTGCGGCAAGACCACGCTCGCCCGTACGCTCCTCGGTCTCGAACGTCCGGCGGCCGGGCAGGTGCGGTACGACGGTACGCCGCTGAGCTACTCCGGCCGGGCGTTGCGTGCGTTCCGGCGGCAGGTTCAACTCGTACTGCAGGACCCGATGGGATCGTTGAACCCACGCCACACCGTGTACGAAGCGGTTGCCGAAGGCCCGCGAATCCACGGGCTGCCGGACGAGGAGAAGGTGGTCGCGACCGCGCTCGCGCAGGCCGGGCTGCGTCCGCCGGAACGGTTCTTTCATCGGTTCCCGCACGAACTGTCCGGTGGTCAGCGGCAGCGCGTCGTGATCGCCGGGGCGCTTGCCCTGAGCCCCAAAGTGCTGATCGCCGACGAGCCGGTCGCGTCGCTGGACGCGTCGGTGCGGGGTGAGATTCTGGCGCTGATGCTCCGGTTGCGGGACGAGTTGGGACTGTCCGCGCTGGTCGTCACGCACGATCTGGGGCTGGCGTGGAACATCGCCGATCGGGTGGCGGTGATGTACCTCGGCCGCATCGTCGAATCCGGTCCGACCGAGGACGTGCTGACCGCGCCACGGCATCCGTACACGCAGGCTCTGCTCTCCGTGCTGCCGGAATCGCCGGAGCGGATCATTCTGACCGGGGAGCCGCCTGACCCGACCCGGATTCCAGCTGGTTGCCGGTTCCATCCGCGGTGCCAGCTGGTTGCGGCCGGCAACGGTATCGACGCTTGCACGACGACGCCGCTGGCGATCCTGCCGGCGATCTCCACCCCTCAGGTTGCCTGTCATGTGACGGCCGGCAAGATTCCGGCCCTTGACAATAGTTAACAGATTCTAGAACTATTGCGTCATGGCGGAAGATCAGGTCGACCGGTTCTTCGAGGTGCTGGCGGACCCGACCCGGCGGCAGGTGGTGCAGCTGCTCGGCGAAGGTCCGCGGCGCGCGGGGCAACTGGCCGCGGCGACCGGCGCGTCGTCGCCCGCGATGAGCCGGCATCTCAAGCTGCTGCTGGCGGCCGGCCTGATCGCCGACGAGCGGGTGCCCGATGACGCCCGCGTCCGCCTGTTCCGGCTGAATCCTGAGCCGGTCGTCGCCGTGCAGGCCTGGCTCGACCAGGTCCAGGCGCACTGGCGCGACCAGCTGACCTCGTTCCAGCGTCATGTCGAGCAGCGCGCTGCCGGCCGGACGGCTGCGGACGACTCGACCCGAGGGAGTTCCGATGACTGAACCGTCCGCGCGCGCGTCCGTACAGGTCGCGGTGGACCCGGCGACCGCGTTCCAGGTGTTCACCGAAGAGATCGACCTGTGGTGGCTGCGAAATCCGATCAACTTCTTCGACTCCGGGCGGGTGACCGCGATGCGGATCGAGCCCGGGGTCGGTGGGCGGGTGCTCGAGGTGTACTCGGGCGACGACGCGCTCGAACTGGCGACGATCACCGACTGGGAGCCTGGTACGCGGCTCGGGTACCGGAGTTCCGTCGACGACACGTCTACCCGAGTGGATTTCGAGGCGGTCGACGGTGGTACGCGGGTGACTGTCGTGCAATCGCTGCTTGTCGATGACGGGCGCGCGTTCTACTTCTGGCCGCGGGTGCTGCGTTGGCTGCCGGGCTGGGTCGATCGCCGGGGGACCGCAGACAACCAGCGGCGGGAGCTCGACCGGCTGTCGCTCGGCCTGTACTACGAGGACCCGGTCGCTGCCGCGCGGTGGCTGCACGAGGTCTTCGGCATCGGCTCCTGGGACACCCTGCCCGCCGAGGGCACCAGCCCACCCTGGATCGAGCTGCACGCCGGGTCGGTCGCCATCCTTCTCTTCAAACGCACCGAACCCCGCCCGACCGCCGTCGACCACAACATCTGGGTGTACGTCGACGACGTCCACGCCCACTTCGCCCACGCCCAACAGTCCGGCGCCAAGATCCACTCCGAAATCCACACCCACGGCTACACCTGCTACGAAACCGAAGACCTGGAAGGCCACCCCTGGACCTTCGCCCAAGCCCGCCCCACCATGACCTGATGCCGTTCGCGGCAGACGTTCAGAGACGGCCGGCCTTCTTCAGGGATAGGTAGGTGTCGGCTAGGGCGGGGGCTATTTGGGTGGGGGGTTCGTCTATTACGGTGACGCCGGCTCGGGTGAGGGTGGCGGTTAGGCGGTCTCGGTCCAGGCGGGTGCGGGCGGCGGAGGCGGCTGAGTAGACCTCTAGTAGGTCGGTGCGGGTGGCTTCCAGTTCGGCCAGGTGCGGGTCGGCTACTGAGGCCAGCAGGACGACGTGGCGCCGGAGTAGCGGGCCTATGACGGGTAGCAGGGACTCTTCGATCGCGGCGGGGTCCAAGCCGGTGAGTAGGACGACAAGAGAGCGTTGGCCTAGGCGCTCCAGGACCTGGGACACGACGATGCGGAAGTCTGTCTGGACCAGCTCGGCCTCGACGTTGGCCAGTGCGTTCACGAACGATGGCAGTACGTCCTCCGGCGCGGGGCGGCGTACGTCAGCCCGTACTGCTGAATCGCAGGCCAGCAACGACACCCGGTCGCCGGCGCGGGTGGCCAACGCGGCCAGCAGTAGCGCGGCGTCCATTGCGTGGTCGAGGCGTGGCGCGTCACCGACGCGACCGGCGGACAACCGGCCGGAGTCGATCACGATGGCGACCTGGCGGTCCCGCTCCGGGCGCCAGGTGCGCAGTACGACGTTCCCGCGCCGAGCGGTCGCCCGCCAGTCGATGCTGCGTACGTCATCCCCCGGTACGTAGTCCCGCAGCGAATCGAACTCAGTCCCCTGCCCGCGCACTAGCAACGCCGTACGCCCGTCCAGCTCCCGCAACCGCGCCAGCCGCGACGGCAGGTGCTTCCGGCTGTTGAACGGCGGTAGCGCCCGCACTGTCCACGGGACCTCGTGCGACCCCTGCCTGCCCGCGAACCCCAACGGACCGATGGAGCGTACGGTCACCCGCACCGCCTGCCGATCTCCACGCCGGGTAGGAACCAGATGAGTCACCAACCGCCGCCGCTCACCGGATGGCAGGTCCAGCTTGTGCGGCGGATCGAGTACGCCCGCCGACGGCGGCCACGCGTCCCGCAGCAACCCGCGTACGCGCCTGCCCGGGTTGGTGACCAGCAACTGCACAACAGCCTGCTCACCCAGCCGTACGGCGTTGTCGCCGTCTCGACTGAACTGCAGCCGCCGCGGCGACCCGGCCAACAGCATGTCGACCACGCACACCAGCAGCACTACAGCCACAACCAGTCCGACTCCAGCCCAGGACGGCATGGCCAGCGCGACGAAGACCACGCCGGCCGCGGCCAGTAGTGCTGCCCGCCCGGTCAGCACCATCAGCGTGGTACCGGGACTGTCGCCAGCACGCTCTCCAGAACCGCGTCCGCGCTGACACCTTCCAGCTCGGCCTCCGGCCGTACCTGCACTCGATGCCGAAGGCAAGGACGCGCCATCGCCTTCACATCATCAGGAATCACGTAGTCACGCCCGGACAGCCACGCCCAGGCCCGGGACACCGCCAGCAGGGCAGTAGCGCCACGCGGCGACACCCCGAGCTGCAAGGACGGCGACTGCCGGGTAGCACGGCACAAGTCCACCACGTACGCCAGTACATCGTCCCGGACCGCGACCCGGCGTACGGCGTGCTGTCCTGCCTCCAGATCCTCCGGCCCGGCGACCGGCCGCAATCCGGCCGCGGCCAGGTCCCGCGGGTCGAAGCCCTGCGCGTGCCGGGCGAGCACTGCGATCTCAGCGTCCCGTGGCGGGATGTCCAGTGTCACCTTGAGCAGGAACCGGTCCAGCTGAGCCTCCGGCAACGGGTACGTGCCCTCGTACTCCACCGGGTTCTGGGTAGCCGCCACCACGAACGGAGCCGGCAGCTTGCGCGGCTCACCGTCCACGGTGACCTGACGCTCCTCCATTGCCTCCAGCAACGCCGCCTGTGTCTTCGGTGGCGTCCGGTTGATCTCGTCGGCCAACAGGATGTTGGTGAACACCGGCCCCGGACGGAACTCGAACTCACTCGTCTTGGCGTCGTACACCAGTGACCCGGTCACGTCACCCGGCATCAGGTCCGGCGTGAACTGCACGCGCTTGGTGTTCAGCCGCATCGCCATCGACAGTGCGCGCACCATCAGCGTCTTCGCCGTACCCGGGACGCCCTCCAGCAGTACGTGGCCGCGGCACAGCAGGGCGAGTACCAGCGCGGTCACAGCGGTGTCCTGGCCGACCACCGCCTTGCCGATCTCGGTCCGCAGCGCTACCAGCGCCTGCCGGGCCTGCTCCGCGGTGACCTCGGTAGTCGTCACGGGTGTCGTACCTCCTGCGTCAGTACGTCGAGTTGCTGGGACAAGGACATCAGTGCGGCGTCGGACTGCGGCGGCAGGCCGTAGAGCAGTTCGTACAGCATGGCTGGGTTCCGTCCGGTTCTGGCGGCCACGGTGGCGACGACGGCCGTCGGATCGGATCGCCGTGGGATGCCGTGTGCCTTGTGCAGCTGGCCGAGTGCCGACTCACGTAGAGCGGCCGCGGCCCGGTCCCTGGCCTGGGAGCGCCGGTAGAGCCGCGCCCGGCCCTCTGTGGTCTCCGAAGCGTGCACGATCACCGGCAACCGCTCGGCGACCACAGGACCGAGCCGTCGGCCCCGCCAGATCGCCACCACCAGTACGGCGAACGCCAGCGCCCACGCGATGTACCGGACGTCCGGTGGGATCAGCGGCGGCGCGTCCTTGTCCGCCGGACCACTACTCGTCGACTCCAGCTGCGGCAGGTACCAGGTGAGGTCCCCGTGCGTACCGAGCAGGTTGAGCGCCAGCGCCGCGTTGCCGTCCTTGGCCAGCTCGCCGTTGGTGAAGGTGGTCGGCGTACCGACCACGTCGACGATCCGGCCACCCAGGTCCAACCGAATGACCGTGCTGTTGATGCCATCGCCGTAGCAGGCAATCGCGTTCTCCGGTGCGCTGTACGTCGCTCCGCTGACTGTGACCGTGCCTGCCTTGACCGCCGCCGGCAGGTCACAGCCAGCGTCGCGGCTGCGCTCCGCGAGCACGCCACCAGTAGCCTGCACGCCGGGAGCCAACACGCTTAGCGCCTGGCTACCGGGTCGCACCAGCACCAGATGACTCCAGCCCGCGTTGGCGATCTGCTGCCAGTCTGCACGCTCCAGCGACCCACCCGGTCCGATCAGCAGCGTCTTGCCGTCTCCTGGCTGCTGCGCATCGTCCAGCGTCTCTGTGCTGTGTACGGACACGTTGTGGTTCTTCAACAGCGTCGCAAGCGCTCGTGCCCCGTCAGACGCAGTGGAGTCCGGGCTGAACGGACCACTAGTCCGTGCTGACGTGGCGATCAGAATGCCGATCGCGGCCAGCACGATCAAACCAGTCACAAGCATTGGTGTACGCAGCGCCCGCCAGCTCTCCGCCGTACCCCGACCGACCGGCGTACTCATGCGGTCACCCGCGCTGTCCGGGCAGCATCATCAGCGGCAACAACCACCGCGTACCGCTCCGGTGTGCCCGTACGGTTGCCGTAGACAACCTCCGTGAAGACCAGTGCGGCCGGCTGCAACGGCTCCCGCAGTACGGGTGCTGCCCGCGATGCATCCGCGACCACCTCGTACGCGGTGCGTCCAGCGCGCTCGTCCAGTACGGTCCTCTCGGTCAACTCGGCTACACAAGCCCGGAACCGGCTGCGGATCGCCAGCGCGTACTCCCCGGACGCAGCCTCCCGCTCGGCCAGTGCGCGGTACTGTGCGGCGCTCTGCGGACGTGCAGTGTCGAAAACGGCCTGTGACGTCGTCTTGCGACTGGTCCGCAGTACACCGGCCCGCCAGAGCACCACGACCGCGATCAGGACGAGCAGGCCGATCAGCATCGCCAGACCGGCGTGGCCGTTGGGCGACGTACCAGTGAGGCTGTCCAGCAGGTCGCGGATCCACTCCATCACCTTGCCGAGGGCCTTCTCGATCAGTGAACCGCCGGACTCCCGGTACGCCGACTTGGAGAGCTCCTTGGCCGCCTCCTGGGCGGCCTGGTCACGGTCGATGTCGACCGGAGGCTCTTGCAGGAAGCTGATCACACCGGCCCCTCGGACCGCAGTGCCGGCCGCATCCACAGGTCGAGACCTTCCCGGCGAACCCGCAGGTCCAGGTAGATCAGCGCCTGGACGGCGGACATGAACGCCAGGCTGGCGATCAGAGTCATCACCGTCGCGATACCGACCGCCGCTCCGAGCACGATCGCGACCACCGTGCTCCCGGTACTGTCCCCGGCGTCCGCCCACGACCCGACGGTGATCAGCAGGGTGCTGACGCCGAACTGCAGCGCGTACCCGACGATGTTGACCACCAGACCGCCGAACAGCAGGATGCCGAACACCCGCCAGAACTTGCCTCGTACCAACTGCCAGGATCGCCGCAGTGCACCCCAGATACCCACTCGCACGGGGATGTACAGGCCAATGTCCGGTGCGTGCCGCCCTTCCATCAGGACGACAGTGCCCGCGAGTACCAGGCGGATTCCGAAGATCAGCACCAGTACGCCGCCGAGCAGCGTCATCCCGAGCGCGACCGCACCGGCGGCCTCGGAGGACACCACTGCGTCCGTACCGGTGCCGAGACCGAGCATCGCCAGCCCCCAGCCACCGATCAGCAGCATGAACGACAACGACTGCACCAAACCGACGGCAGCAAGCGAGGGCAGCGCCGGCCGGACCAGCCGCAGTAGCTCCCGCGGCCCGATCCGGTTGGCCAGCTGCGTACGCACCGCCGCCAGCGCGATGATGCCGGCCAGCATGCTCGACACCACCGAGAAGAGCACGAGCTGCACGCCGTACGTGAGCAGCAACGCCGCACCGGCCTGTTCGAACGGGCTGTCCGACTCGAAGAACCCACCCAGCCCACCAGGCACCGCCACCTCGGTCAGCACGGCCTGCAGCGCTACCAGCGCTATCCCGGCCAGCACGGGCAGGCCCAGCATGATCGTCTTGTTGTCGGAGATGGTCCGGGCGGCGTTGTCGAGCAGGTCAGCGGGCAGCCACGGCCGCAGCGGTTCGCTCGCGACGTCGTCGTGCAGCATCATGTTCTGGTCGGCCACTGCGGACCCTCCTCTCCGGGTGACGAGTTGTGGTGGACCCCGAGCGTGCACCATGATCCCCGGATGATCACAGCCCAACCTGGGGTCACACGGCGATCCGGCGTGTGCACTACCGCGGGAATGGGACACTATCCGTAGTGCGTACGGCCTGGCACCTGCCGGGCGCACACCGATCGGTCGGCAAAGCGGACGGCAAGGAGCTAGGGCGTGGCAGACGGTAACCGGACGATGCGGGGCCGCATTCTCATCGTCGACGACGACACCGCGTTGTCGGAGATGCTCAGCATCGTGCTGCGCAACGAGGGGTACGACACCTATCTGTGCGCGACCGGTGACAAAGCGGTACCGGCGTTCCGGGAGTTCAAGCCCGATCTGCTGCTGCTCGACCTGATGCTGCCCGGGATGGACGGGATCGACGTCTGCCGGGCGATCCGGGCCGAGTCCGGAGTACCGATCGTGATGCTGACCGCCAAGAGCGACACGGTGGACGTGGTGCTCGGGCTGGAGTCGGGTGCCGACGACTACGTGGTGAAGCCGTTCAAGCCGAAGGAGCTGGTGGCCCGGATCAGGGCCCGGCTGCGGCGGATGGACGAGCCCGGTCCGGAGTCGCTGACCATCGGCGACCTGACCATCGACGTGGCCGGCCACTCGGTGAAGCGGGCCGGCGAGACGATCCAGCTGACGCCGCTGGAGTTCGACCTGCTGGTCTGCCTGGCGTCGAAGCCCTGGCAGGTGTTCACCCGCGAGGTGCTGCTGGAGCAGGTCTGGGGTTACCGGCACGCGGCCGACACCCGGCTGGTGAACGTGCACGTCCAGCGGCTGCGCTCCAAGATCGAGAAGGACCCTGAGCACCCGGAGATCGTCGTGACCGTCCGTGGTGTCGGATACAAGGCTGGTGCGGACTGATCGAGTACGGACGCGGCCAAGAGTCGCAGGCTGCCACCGGCACCGCCGACGACGCCGTCGTGGTGCCGGGTGACCAGCCCATCGGCCAGGCCGGTGGGCCGGCGCGGCCGACGGCACCGCCCGAGCAGGAGGTGGCCGAGTCCCGCGGGACGGAACTGGAGCTGACCGCCGCCGCGGCGGACTGGGCTGCCCAGCCGAAGCCACTGTGGCGGACGCACCCCAAGCACTGGCCGGACCACTGGCGCCGGTCCATCCAGGCGCGGATCGTCACCGGCACCCTGCTGATGTCGACACTGGTCCTGATCCTGGTCGGCTGGGTGATGATGAGCCAGGTCACCGACGGTGTCCTGGAGTCCCGGCGTACCAGCGCACAGGCCGAGGTACGCGCGCAGCTGGCGCAGTTGAGCAGCACGATCGACGCGGCGGACCGCAGCACGATCAACCAGCAGCTGTCCGAGCTGGTGCTCGGTACGAACCGCCCGGGGCTGTACGACGTGCTGCTGGTTCCGACCGACCAGGCGGCGTCCAACGCGATCCGCTACACCGGACTGGTCGACAGCGACTCCATTCCGCAGGCGCTGACGTCCTCGGTGATGAGTGACGGCTCCAAGCTGTACGACACGTACACCAAGATCAACTACCGGGAAGCGCCCAGCGTCCCGGGGCTGGTGATCGGTTCACAGATCCGGATCAACTCCACCGGTGACCGCTACGCCATCTACTTCCTGTTCCCGCTCACCGGGCAGCAGGAGACGCTTGACGTGGTCCAGCGCGCGCTGGTGACCGCAGGGCTGTTGCTGATCGTCCTGCTCGGCGCAGTGGCCTGGCTGGTCACCCGGCAGGTCGTGACGCCGGTCCGGATGGCCCGGCGGATCGCCGAGCGGCTGGCGGCCGGCAAGCTCGAGGAGCGGATGCAGGTCCGCGGTACGGACGACCTGGCCCGGCTGGCGGTGTCGTTCAACAAGATGGCGTCCAACCTGCAACGCCAGATCCGCCGGCTGGAGGAGTTGTCCCGGCTGCAGCGCCGGTTCGTTTCGGACGTCTCACATGAGCTGCGTACGCCGCTGACGACGGTCCGGATGGCTGCCGACCTGCTGCATGAGAGCCGCGACCAGTTCGACCCGATCAGCCGTCGTTCGGTCGAGCTGTTGCAGAACGAGCTCAACCGGTTCGAGGAGCTGCTGGCCGACCTGCTGGAGATCAGCAGGTTCGACGCCGGTGCCGCCGCGCTCGACCTGGAGGACGTCGACCTGCGGGACATCGTCACCAGGGTGCTGGAGAACCACGAGACGCTGCTGGAGCGGAAGGGCTGTCCGGTCGAGCTGGACATGCCGGCACCGTGCCGGGCCAAGGTGGACTCCCGCCGGATCGAGCGCATCCTGCGGAACCTGATCGGCAACGCCATCGAGCACAGTGAGGGGCTGCCGATCCGGATCAGCACGGCGTACGACGACGATGCCGCCGCGGTCGCGGTCCGCGACCACGGGGTCGGCTTCCGGCCGGAGGAGGCCGAAATGGTGTTCAGCCGGTTCTGGCGGGCCGATCCGGCCCGGGCCCGGACCACTGGCGGCACCGGACTCGGCCTGTCCATCGCGCTGGAGGACGCCAGGCTGCACGGCGGCCGGCTGGACGCCTGGGGCTCCCCGGGCGACGGCGCGTACTTCCGGTTGACGCTGCCGCGCCGTCCGGACGTCGCACTGACCGGATCACCGCTGCCGCCGCGCCCGGCCGACGCCACCCGGGTCGTCACCGAGCTGGTCGACGTCGGCGCGCCGTACCAGAAGCTGAACGGCGGTACGGACCGGTGAAGCGCAGTCTGGTCCTGGTGCTCCTGGCCGCACTCCTGCTCGGTGGCTGCGCGACGGTGCCGACGCAGGGCACCATCCGCAGTGGCGACCGGCAGGGCATCGCGCCGGACCTGGGTGGCGTCGGGGTGGAGGCGAAACCACCCCGGCCGAACGTGGACGAGCTCTCCCTGGTCAGCGGCTTCCTGGAGGCCATGTCCGACTCCCAGGCGTACGACGTGGCCCGCCAGTACATGACCTCGGACGCCGCCGCGAAGTGGCAGCCGGAAGCACAGACGATCGTGTACGACCAGACTCCCGACTCGCTCACCCGGAAGGGCGACGGGATTCAGCTGACCGCCCGCAAGATCGCCACGATCGGTCCGCGCGGCGAGTGGATACCGGCGCCCGCGAACGCCCGCGCCGACCTGTTCTTCAAGCTGAAGAAGGTGGAGAACCAGTTCCGCGTGGACTCGGTGCCGCCGGGAGCGTACCTGGGCAGCAACCAGGTCGACCTGAAGCTCGCTCCGCGTGACCTGTACTTCTTCAACCCGACCAGGGACATGCTGGTGCCGGACCCGGTCTACCTGCCGGTAAACCTCTCGCAAGGTCAGGCGGCCACCCAGCTGGTCCAGGAACTGCTGAAGGGCCCGACCGGCCGGCTGGGCAATGGCGTGGTCTCGCTGGCGCCGCCTGGCACCGAGGTGCAGGTGTCGGTGCCCACCGAGTTCGGTGTGGCAACCGTGGCGCTGAACGACGCCGCCAGCGGGCTCAGGGACCAGGACCGGCGGTTACTGGCCGCTCAGATCGTCTGGACGCTCAACCAGATCAATGTGCGCGCCAAGATCACCGTCGGCGGCGCGCCGCTGCTACCGGACGACCCGGACGTGCTGCCGTTCACCAGCTTCACCCAGTTCGACCCACAGGTACCAGGGGCGGCGCTGACCAAGCTGTTCGGTCTACGGGAGCGGCGGGTGCAGCGGATCGTCGGTCTGGACGGAGCGTCGGACATCGCCTCCCAGCCGCTGAACGGCGGACCGCTGTGGGCGCACCAGGCCGAGTCGTTCGCCGTCACGCTGCGCGGTGACGCCGGCGCGATCGTGACCAGCGACAAGAAGCAGGTCCTGTACGCGGCACTGGACACGTCCGACAAGAACAAGGACGCGGTCTCGGTGAAGGTCGACGGAGACACGCTGACCCCGAGCTTCGACAACCAGGACAACCTGTGGATCCTGGACCGCGCGAACGGCGAGCATCCGCGGCTGCAGGTCCGCGAACACGACGGCAAGCTCACTCCGGTGACCGTGGACTTCGGTGGGGACACCCCGGTGTCGTTCCGGATCGCGCCGGACGGTGTCCGCGCGCTGCTGGTGATGCACTCGCGGAGCACCGGCCAGAACTACGTACAGACTGCCACGGTGCAGACCAAGGACGGCGGTAAGCAGCTGCTGCTGACCGAGTTCCGGCCGCTCCAGCTGGCGCTCACCAGCATCAGTGACGCCGCCTGGAACAAGCAGGGCATCCTGGTGATCGGAGCGAGCAGCAAGGTCAGCAACTCGGCCCGCCAGGCCTGGCTGGTGAACACGGACGGTTCCAGCCTGCAGCTGTTGCCCGGCTCGAGCCCGGACTTCCGCCCGGAGCACGTCGCCTCGAACCCGAACAAGGACACCCTGCCGGTGATCCAGGACGACACCGGCCAGATCCACTGGCTCAGCAAGGACCTGCTCTGGGTCAGCATGGACTCGGACGGCAGCGCCGCGATCACGCCGACGTACCCCGGCTGACGATCGGGACTCCGGCAGCGCGTCCAGCGGTGTGACCGGGACCGCCGCGCGGTTGTCCACAGGCTCGCGACAGCGGGCTTGTGCGGACCCACCGCGCTCGGCGATCGTGGTGCGGTGCCGGCCCGGGATGTGTTCGTGGATCTCCTCCTGGGTGGCCGCTGCGCCGGCTGCGAACGCCCGGGGGTGACTCTCTGTGCTGGTTGCCGTCGGCTACTGGCCACGGCGACTCCGTTCCGTGCATGGCCCGACCCGCGGCCGGCCGGACTCGCGCCACCGACAGCCGCCGGGGCGTACGGTGATGAGCTCCGGGGCGTGATCATCGCCCACAAAGAGCATGCGCGGTACGGGCTGGCTCGACCGCTCGGGCAACTACTGGCGACCGCGGTTCGAGCGGCGCTGGGGGACCGGCGCGCCGGGTGGCTGTGTCCGGTGCCGTCGCCTCGGGCAACTGTTCGGCAGCGCGGCCACGACCCGCTCCGCCGGCTGACCGCCGTCGCGGTCAGATCCCTGCGCAGACAGGGATTCGACGTACGCGCGGCCGACGCGCTCCGGGTGATCCGGCGGCCCGAGGACCAGGCCGGGCTGTCCGCGGCGGCCCGGGCCGCCAACCTGGAAGGGGTGTTCGGGCTGCGTTCGCGCTGGGCTGAAACGCTGATCGATCAGCCGGTCCTGCTGGTCGACGACGTGATCACCACCGGTTCCACGCTCAGCGAAGCGGGCCGGGCCTTGGAATCGGGCGGGATCCGGGTCCTCGGCTGTGCCGTCCTGGCCGCGACCGCGCGCCGCCGGGCGTCTGGTTCATGAGAACTTCCCTACCGGTTTTCGCCGAAGCCGACTAGCGTTGGCCTATGACACCCGCTAGGGCTTGTCGGGCAGTGGAGTGGTGGAGGACCGGATCAGCCGGATTCCTCGCCACGGGGTCCGATGGGTTCGACAGCGGGTGTTCTGGTTTCGGGCACCGTCACCATCAGCACGGGGGTCCGGACAGGTAAAAGAAGTCGCCGATCGATGGAGGTTTCCGTGGACGTCGTTGTCAAGGGTCATCACTGCGAGGTCAGTGACCGCTTCCGGCAGTACGTCGAGGAAAAACTCGAGCGGATCGAGAAGGTCGATCACCGGGTACTGCGGTGCGAGGTGGAAGTCAGCCAGGAAAAGAACCCGCGACAGCACGATCGGGCGATGCGCGTCGAGCTCACCATGTACACCAAGGGTCCGGTGGTCCGCGCGGAGGCGTGCGGGGAGACCAAGCAGGCGGCGTTCGACGTCTGCCTGGACCGGCTCCGGTCCCAGGTCCGCAAGGCGGCCGACCGGCGGCGCGTACACGGTGGGCGGACGCCGGAAGGCCTACGGCACCTGAACGCCAAGCAGCCGCTCAACGGCACCGCACCGGTAGTGGAGGAACCAGTCGCCGAGGACGAGGTGGCGACACACAAGTACGGATCGCTCACGGTCACCGGCGACGGTCCGCTGGTGATGCGCGAGAAGACCCACACCGCCAAGCCGATGACCCTTGACCAGGCGCTCTACGAGCTGGAGCTGGTCGGGCACGACTTCTACCTGTTCGTCGACGCCGACGAGAACCAGCCGAGCGTGGTGTACCGCCGTCGCGGTTACGACTACGGCGTGATCCGGCTGGCCGTCTAGTACCTCGGGAGGAGCACGACGAAGGGGCCGGGCAGCTCGCCCGGCCCCTTCGCCACACCAGGCGCGGACCTAGCCGATCTGTTGCTGGAGCTCGGCGGCGTACGTGGCGACCTGCGCGTACACGCCCGGGTTCCCGGCGTCCGCGCAGCCGACGCCCCAGGAGACGACGCCGAACAGACGGCCGTTCAGCACCAGCGGGCCGCCGGAGTCACCCTGGCAGGAGTCCTTGCCGCCCTGCTCGTAGCCGGCGCAGATCTCTCCGTCGGCGGTGTAGCCCTCGCTGGCGTACGCCTTCTGGCAGTACGCGTCGCCCAGCACCGGCACGGTCACCTTCTGGAACGTGTCCTCCGGTCCGGTGCCTTCGGTGGAACCCCATCCGTACACGACCGACGCCGCGCCGGCCTTGTCGGCCGCCTTGTCGGTCTCCAGTGCGAGCGTGGCCACACCCTCGAACGGTGTCGCCAGCGTCATCACCGCGACGTCGTGCGCGGGCGACTTGCCGTACTCCGGGTCCACCCAGATGCTGCTGATCTTCGACACCTTGCCGCCGGTCTGGGTCAGCACGTCGCGGCCCTGGATCGCGGTGTACGTGGACGCCGCCTCCTGCGCGCAGTGTGCCGCGGTGACGATCTTGTTCGCCTTGACCAGCGTCGAACCGCACCACTGGCCGCTCGGCGACGGTGAGCCGCTGTTGTTCAGCGCGACGGCCCAGGGCGCGTCCGCGGTGTGGGCGACGGTGCCGCCGACGATCCGGTTCACCGGTCCGCCGGGGCGCTGAGATTGCTGAGAGTGCTGAGCGGCCGACGCGGAGCCGGACACCGCGACCGCGCCGATGGATGCCATGGTCAGGACACCGGCCGCCAGGGCAGCACGGATCACCTGCTTCTTTGCTGTCATGCCTCACTCCAGGGAGATAGGGGCCGCACGGGCGGACGGCCTCCCCGCCAGACTCCCCGAACACCATCCGTAGCGCACCTCCCACTTTCGGTAACTCCCGAGTTATGCCCACCACCCCTCCACCCCTCCACCCCTCCACCCCTCCGCGCCCCGCGCCCCGCGCCCGCGCCCCGCGCCCCGCGCCCGCGCCCCGCGCCCGCGCCCCGCGCCCCGCGCCCGCGCCCGCGCCCCGCGCTCCCGCGCCCGCGCCCCGCGCCGGAGCGCCGCCTCCGCTCCGCTCCATTTGGGAGGTGAACCTCTCAAATGCCCCCTTCACTCCCCGCATGCGGGGAGTGAAGGCACCGGATGCGGGGTTCACCTCCAAAATGGAGCGGAGGGGGCGGATGGAGCGGCGGGAGGAATGTCGGTGGGGGTCGGCAGAATGCGGGTATGACTGGTGAGGTGCTGACTCGGGCTCAGGCGCGGCGGATCGGGCTGGCGGCGCAGGGTTTTATGGATCCACGGCCGAAGGGGGTGCCGGACGGGCGGGCGTTGAACCGGGTGCTCGGGCGGATCGGGCTGATTCAGATCGACTCGGTGAACGTCCTGAGCCGCGCGCAGTACCTCCCGCTGTACTCCCGGCTCGGGCCGTACCCGCGCGACGTACTGGACCGTGCCGCGGGCAAGGCCCCGCGCCGTCTGGTCGAGTACTGGGCGCACGAGGCGTCGCTGATCCCGGTCGAGACCCACCCGCTGATGCGCTGGCGGATGGCCCGCGCGACCACCGAGGCCTGGGGCGGCCCGCGGTCGATCGCGAAGGAACGGCCGGACCTGGTCAAGCAGGTGCTCGCCGACGTCCAGTCCCAGGGGCCGCTGACCGCCCGGGAGATCGACGACGACGTGGAGCGGTCCAAGGACCACTGGGGCTGGAACTGGTCGGACGTGAAGCGGGCGCTCGAGTTCCTGTTCTTCGCCGGCGAGATCACGGTGGCCCGCCGGAACCAGCAGTTCGAGCGCATGTACGACGTGCCCGAGCGGGTGCTGCCTCGCGCGGTGGTGGACACGCCGACGCCGTCGCTCGACGAGGCGCACCGTGGGCTGGTGTCGATCGCGGCGAAGGCACACGGGGTGGCGACGGCACAGTGCCTGCGGGACTACTTCCGGACCGCGCCCGAGCCGACGCTCCAGGCGATCGCGGAGCTGGTCGAGGAGGGTGAGCTGCTGCCGGTCCGGATCGACGGCTGGAAGCGCCCGGCGTACCTGCATCGCGACGCGCGGCTGCCGCGCCGGGTGAACGCGCGGGCCCTGGTCAGCCCGTTCGACTCACTGGTGTACGAGCGCACCCGCACCGAGGTGCTGTTCGACTTCCGGTACCGGATCGAGATCTACGTACCGGCCGAGAAGCGCGTGCACGGTTATTACGTACTGCCGTTCCTGCTCGGCGACCGGCTGGTGGCGCGGGTCGACCTGAAGGCGGACCGGCCCGGCGGGGTGCTGCTGGTGCAGTCGGCGCACGCGGAGCCGAAGGCGCCGACCGAGACCGCCGAGGAGCTGGCCGCCGAGCTCGTCCAGCTGGCCGGCTGGCTCGGCCTGGACCAGGTCCGGGTGGCCGGCGGCGGCGACCTGGCCCCTGCGCTGAGTGACGCCCTACGAGCTGCCTGAGACGTCGCTGGGAACTTTCCGGCCCACCCGAGCGTGGGTCCAACATCGCAAGAGGGTGTCTGAGGACCCTGCACCTACTGCGGGGCACTCGGCACGGCACCTCGCCGCACGGGAGGAAAGGCCACGATGAAACCACATCGAGGCCTCCCCTCCCGCACGCCGAGCTACCGCGCCGAGCACCTCCTCGCTACGGTGCAGAGTCCTCAGACACCCTCCGAGGCACGCTGCGGGCGTGGCTTGGCGCGGCGGGACCCGTACGATGGGGGACGCACGCCCTCCGTCGGGTCGGTCGTGCCATGCGGCGACGCCCGCTTCCAGGCTTCAGCAGCAAGGAGAGAACTCCCCACCATGAAGGTTGTCGACAAGGTCCTGCGGATCGGCGAGGGCAAGATCCTCCGCCAGCTGCAGGGCATCGCGAAGATGGTCAACTCCATCGAGGACGACTTCGTCGGCATGTCCGACGAGGAGTTGCGCGGGCAGACCGCGGAGTTCAAGCAGCGGCACGAGAACGGGGAGTCCCTGGACGCGCTGCTCCCGGAGGCGTTCGCGGTGGTGCGGGAGGCCGCCAAGCGGACCCTGCACCAGCGGCCGTACGACGTGCAGGTGATGGGTGGCGCGGCGCTGCACCTCGGCAACATCGCCGAGATGAAGACCGGTGAGGGCAAGACCCTGGTCGGGACGATGCCGACGTACCTGAACGCGCTGTCCGGCAAGGGCGTGCACGTGGTCACGGTGAACGACTACCTGGCCAAGTACCAGGCCGAGTGGATGGGCCGGGTGTACCACTTCCTCGGCCTCGACTACGGCGTGATCCTGCCGGAGATGTCCCCGGCCGAGCGCCGGATCGCGTACAACAAGGACATCACCTACGGCACCAACAACGAGTTCGGCTTCGACTACCTGCGCGACAACATGGCCGGCAGCATCGAGGACTGCGTCCAGCGCGAGCACAACTTCGCGATCGTGGACGAGGTGGACTCGATCCTGGTCGACGAGGCCCGGACCCCGCTGATCATCTCCGGCCCGGCCGAGGATTCGCAGCGCTGGTACGTCGAGATGGCCCGGATCGCGAACACGCTGAAGGCCTGGACGCTGGCCGACGAGGCCGAGCTGAAGAAGAAGAACCCGCGGGTCACCGATCTGGAGATCGACGAGACCAAGCGCCGGGTCGCCGACTACGACGTGGACGAGAAGAAGCGGACGGTCGCGATCCTGGAGCGCGGCATCGAGAAGGTCGAGGACCGGCTCGGCATCGACAACCTGTACGAGTCGGCAAACACCCCGCTGATCAGCTACCTGAACAACGCGCTGAAGGCGAAGGACCTGTTCCACCGGGACAAGGACTACGTGGTGGTCGAGGGCGGCGAGGTGCTGATCGTCGACGAGCACACCGGCCGGACGCTGCACGGCCGTCGCTACAACGAGGGACTCCACCAGGCGATCGAGGCCAAGGAAGGCGTCGAGATCAAGGAGGAGTACCAGACCCTCGCGACGATCACGCTGCAGAACTACTTCCGCCTGTACAACAAGCTGGCCGGCATGACCGGTACCGCGATGACCGAGGCGAACGAGTTCTCCAAGGTCTACAAGCTCGGCGTGGTGCCGATCCCGACCAACAAGCCGATGATCCGGGTCGAGGAGCGGGACCTGATCTACCGCACCGAGGACGCCAAGTTCGACGCGGTGGTCAAGGACATCGTCGAGGTGCACGCGACCGGCCAGCCGATCCTGGTCGGTACCACCTCGGTGGAGAAGTCCGAGCGGCTGTCCCGGCAGTTGCTCAAGGAGAACATCGAGCACGAGGTGCTGAACGCGAAGCAGCACGAGCGGGAGGCCGCGATCGTGGCCGAGGCCGGTCGCGAGAACGCGGTCACGGTGGCGACCAACATGGCCGGCCGTGGTACCGACATCATCCTCGGCGGCAACCCGGAGTTCCTGGCCGACAAGGAGCTGCGGGCCCGCGGCATCGACCCGGCCGAGGACATCGAGCAGTACGAGTCCGAGTACCCGGCGCTGCTCGAGCAGTTCGAGAAGCAGGTCAAGGAGGAGCAGTCGAAGGTCCGCGAGCTCGGCGGCCTGTACGTGCTGGGCACCGAGCGGCACGAGTCGCGCCGGATCGACAACCAGCTCCGTGGTCGCGCCGGCCGGCAGGGTGACCCGGGCAAGTCCCGGTTCTACCTGTCGCTGGAGGACGACCTGATGCGGCTGTTCAAGCGCGAGATGGTCGACTGGGCGATGTCGCGGAACAACGACGACAGCCAGCCGCTGGAGAACAAGGTCGTCACCAAGGCGATCGCGTCGGCGCAGGGCCAGGTCGAGGCGCAGAACTTCGAGACCCGGAAGAACATCCTCAAGTACGACGACGTGATGAACCGGCAACGGCACGTCGTGTACGACGAGCGCCGCCGGGTGCTCGAGGGCGCCGACATGCGCGACCAGGTGCACGACATGCTCGAGGAGACCGTTACCGGGTACGTGCAGGGCGCGACCGCCGACGGCTTCGCCGAGGACTGGGACCTGGACGCGCTGTTCACCGCGATGAAGACGCTGTACCAGACCGAGCTGACCGAGGAAGAGCTGATCGAGGAGGCCGGCGGCGAGAAGTCCGGCCTGACCCAGGACTTCCTGATCGAGCGGTTCCTGGAGGACGCGAACGCGGCGTACGAGCGGCGCGAGGAGCTGCTCGGCGAGGAGGCGATGCGCGAGCTGGAGCGCCGTGTCGTACTGAGCGTGCTGGACCGGAAGTGGCGCGAGCACCTGTACGAGATGGACTACCTGCGCGAGGGCATCGGCCTGCGCGCGATGGCGCAGCGCGACCCGCTGGTCGAGTACCAGCGCGAGGGCTACGACATGTTCGCCTCGATGATGGAGTCGATCAAGGAGGAGTCGGTCGGCTTCATCTTCAACGTCGAGGTCGACATCGAGGCGATGCGGGCCGAGATGGCGCTCAGCGACGAGGCACAGCTGGCCGACCTGGACCCGAACGGTGAGGGCCTGGAGGGGCGCCGGATCGAGGACATCCTCAAGCCCGGCGCGCCGGTCGCGGAGTTCGCCGGCCGGACCGCGGACGACGACGGCGAGGAGCGGCCGCAGGACGCCCCGCGCCCGCGGGACACGCCGCGGCTGCGGGCCAAGGGCCTGTCCGACGGCAGCCGTCCGCAGCAGCGGCTGACCTACTCGGCGCCGACGATCGACGGCGACGACGAGGTCTCGGTGCACCAGGACGCCGTCGAGGACGGCAAGCTGGAGTACGCGGGTACGCCCCGCAACGCGGCCTGCCCGTGCGGTTCGGGCAAGAAGTACAAGCGCTGCCACGGCGACCCGCAGTCGGACGCGTACAAGTTCTGAGCACCTGGAAGGGCTGGTCCACCCGGACCGGCCCTTCTGTGTTCCCCGCGGAGGGTCGCCTCGTATGCAGCTACCGGATCTGAATCTGTTGCCGGCCCTGGACGCGTTGCTGCGCGAGGGCAGCGTCGCCCGCGCTGCGGAGCGGATGAACATCTCGGCGTCGGCGATGAGCCGTACGCTGACGCGCCTTCGCCGAGTGACCGGTGACGAGCTGCTGGCACCTGCGGGGCGCGGCCTGGTGCTGACCGAACGTGCACGGCAGTTGCAGCCGGCTGTCGAGCGGGCGCTGGCGGACGCGCTCAGCGCGCTGCGGCCGGTGCCGCCCAAGGACCTGGCGTCGATCGAGGCGGTGCTGACGCTGCGGAGCAGCCCGGATGTGCATATGCTGTTCCTGCCGCCGCTGGAGCGTCGGCTGCGAGTCGAGGCGCCGAGAGTGCAGTTGCGGTTACTGCCCGAAGGAGACGATGACCCGACCGTGCTGCGGCATGACGACATCGATCTCGACCTTGGTCACTACGGCGCCTTGCCGGCCGATATCCGTAGCAAGCGGCTCGGGGTCGAGCGGATGGTGGCCTTGCTGCACCGCGACCATCCGCTGGCTGCCGGGCCGATGACTTTGGAGGCGTTCGCCGCCGCCGAGCAGCTCACCGTTTCGCGGCGCGGGCGGCTGCAGGACGTACTCGACCGGGCTTTGCAGGAGCAGGGTCTGGCGCGTACGGTGCGCGCGACCACCTCGACGTCCTGGGCCGCCGCGCTGACTGTTCTGAACGGCGGTGCGCTGGCGATCTTGCCGAGCCGGGTCGCGGCGCACTACGCCGAGGTGCTGCCCGTGGTGTACCGGCCGATTCCGTTGGAGCTGCCAACAGTCGAGTTCGCGATGGCGTGGCATCGGCGGAATGACGACGTCCCAGTACACGGGTGGTTGCGCGCGGCGGTGGTGACGATTGTGGACGACTTGCTCAGTCCTTAGCTCATCACTCCAGACCGCGTTTTCCGGGCGTCCAGAACGGTTTGGTCAGTACCGAGCGCCGTTGCCAGCCGCGGTCTTGCACCAGTTGGGCGCGGACCGCCTGAACCGTGCGCGCTTCTCCGGCGACGTAGGCCACTCGGGAGGTTCCGGCCGGCAACTCCAGCTCGCGCAGCGCCGTGAGCAAGGATTCCGACCCGGCTGCAGGCGCGCCCTGACGGTGCAGCCAGGTGAGGCGGCCGTTGGCCTGCGTGTCGAGGGGCAGCTGATCAGCGGGACTGTCGACCTCTACCACCGCGTCGTACAGTGCTCCGGCCGGGAGTGCCCGCAGCATGGAGCCGAACGCCACCGATGCGGTCTCCTCGCCGATGAACAGGTGGTAGGTGGCGTCCGGCCGCAGCGTGAACCGGCCCTCGGGCTTGGTCAGCCATACTTCATCTCCCGGTTGCACCTGGCGGGCCCATTCCGCGCCCGGACCGCTGACCCCGTGCTCCAGAACGCAGAGCTCCAAAGTGGTTTCGTCATGCGTCCACACCGAGTACGTCCGCAGCAGTCCGGCGCGCCAGCTCGACGGAGCGAAGACATCGTTGACCTGCAGTCGGACCTGCTGGCCCGGCTGGTACTCGTAGTCCTTGATTGCCGGACCGGTCAAGCGGATCTTGCGGAACCGCTTGGCGGCATGCTGCACCGACACGACCCGAGCTCGTTCGAAGAACAGCTCCAGTAGACGTTCCTTCACCTGATATCCCTTCGTCGCGTTCAACCTTCGGTCCGCGCGATGCAAGGGACAAGTTCCGAATCGTCAGGGCAGGCATGCGTTCGGTGCATGCTGTCCCGTACGAGTGCCGCCGGCGTTCAGCAGGTCTTGCGGACGTACTCGGCATCACCCGCCGGCGACACGTTCAGGTCGCGCTGCACGATCGACAGCGTGCCGCCGTACCGCGTGCAGGCGGTCTTCCGGCCCTGATCGGTGTACTCGATCACGATCACGTTGTTGCCGAAGGCGCCGACATAGTCACCGCATTCGCCGTACTGGCCGCACTCTTCGGCGACGGCGAAGTCCAGGCCGACGGTCTTCCGGTCACCGGCCAGGTCGGACGCGTTCTTCTGCCCGATGGCAAGGCCCTTCGAGTGCGCGTGCGCGGCCAGCAAGGCCGCGAACTCCTTGGCCTGTGATGCCGTCAGCAACTGCTTCGAACGGGTGTAGCTGTCGTAGTTGTCCGGCTCGATTGCCTGATAGCCCTTGGCCGCACAGCCGTCGATCCAGCCGTTGACCTTGGCGGCGATCCGGTTCCGCTTGTCGGCGGTGCGCAGGTCGAGCAGCGCCTCGTCCCAGTCCTCGTCGATCACAACGTTGCCCTTGGCATCGCGGAGCAGCAGGTCGGCGGCCCACTGTCCTTCCTCGCCGGGCTGCACCTGGAAGGCGTTCACGTAGCAGATGTTGTAGAGACCGGCGGCCGGCGCGGCGGCCCGGTCCCGGGTGACTACCTGGACGCCGGCGGGTGGGGCGTACGCGCCGCCGAGCTGGTAGTCGAACTCGGCATGCGGCGGCGGCAGGAGGATGGCCACGGCGTCGGCGTGGTCGGCGGGCAGGTCGCGTTCGTGGTCCCGGGTCAACAGGTAGCTGGCTCCGGCGACGACGAGAACGGCTGCCGTGACGGCGGCGAGCAGGCGGCGAGTGCGCCTGGAAACGATCTGCTCCATCAGTGCGAGACGCTATCTCACCACCACGCTGACGTCGCACCGATCTCATGCCTGACGCTGCGCCAAGCTCTTGACAGCGATGATTTAAACCGGTTTGAATAGCTTTTAAACCGGTTTAAACGGAGGATCGCGTGACGAAACGACCGACCATCGCGGATGTGGCCCGGCGCGCCGGGGTGTCCAAGGGGTCGGTCTCGTTCGCGCTCAACGGGCGGCCCGGGCTGGCCACCGCGACCGTCGACAAGATCCTCGCGGCCGCGGACGAGCTCGGCTGGCGGCCGAGCAACCGGGCCCGCTCGCTGTCGGTCTCGAAGGCGTTCGCGCTCGGTCTGGTGATCACCCGGGATCCGGCCGTGTTGTCGTCGGACCCGTTCTTCCCGGCGTTCATCGCCGGGGTCGAGAGCGTGCTGTCCGAGCACGGGCAGGCGCTGGTCCTGCAGGTGGTCGCCGACGGCTCGGAGGCCGATGGGTACCAGCGGCTCGCACGGGACGGCCGGGTCGACGGGGTGTTCCTCTCCGACCTGCGGTACGACGACCCGCGGATCGACTTGCTGGTCGAGCTCGGACTGCCGGCGGTCACGCTGAACCGCCCGGACGGGGAGTCGCCGTTCCCGGCCGTCGTACTGGACGACCGGCCTGGCATCGTCGCGGTCGTCCAGCACCTGCTGGAGCTCGGGCACACCCGGATCGCGCATGTGGCCGGCCCGTCGGCGTTCGTGCACGCGTCCGCGCGTTCGACGGCGTTCGTCGAGACGCTGACCGTGGCCGGGCTGGAGCCGGTGGCGGTCGAGGCCGGCGACTTCACCGCGGCCGGCGGGATCGAGGCCACCCGGCGGTTGCTCGCGCTGCCGGAGCCGCCGACCGCGATCGTGTACGCGAACGACCGGATGGCGATCGCCGGCCTCGGCGCCGCGCAGGCAGCCGGCCTGACCGTGCCGGACGACCTCAGCATCGCCGGCTTCGACGACAGCGAGCTCGCCGAGTACGTACACCCCGGCCTGACCACGGTCCGGGCCGATCCGTTCCACTTCGGCGTCGCCGCCGCCCAGACCCTGAACCGGGTCGTCGACGGCGAGGCCGAGATCCTCGACGTCGAGCTCCCGCCCGCTCAGCTCGTCCGTCGCCGCTCCACCGCCGTACCCCCTGTTCAGGCGCCTGCATAGTGCCCCGCGCACCAGGCGTTCCAGGCCCCTAGGAGGACCTATGAAGCTCCAAGCTGGACTGCTGGCCGTTGTCCTGGCCGGTTCGCTCGCCGCCTGTGGTGGTAGCGGCGGCGCTGGTGACGCCGACGCCGCCGCGAAGGCCCGCGGGCCGATCACGATCTGGTACTCGAACAACGCCGAAGAAGTGGCCTGGGGCAAGCAGATGGTCGCGGCCTGGAACGCCGAGCACGCGGACCAGAAGATCACCGCGCAGGAGATCCCGACCGGGAAGTCGTCCGAAGAGGTGATCGGGGCCGCGATCACGGCCGGCAACGCGCCGTGCCTGATCTTCAACACGTCACCGGCCTCGGTATCGCAGTTCCAGAAGCAGGGCGGGTTGGTGCCGCTGGACGCGTCCTACATCGAGGAGCGGTCCGGCGAGGTGGCACGGCAGTACAAGTCGCCGGACGGGAAGTACTACCAGCTGCCGTGGAAATCCAACCCGGTGATGATCTTCTACAACAAGAAGATCTTCGCGAAGGCCGGCATCACGAATCCGTCCCTGAAGACGTACGACGAGTTCCTCGCGACCTCGCGCAAGATCGTCGCGTCGAAGGCGGCGAAGTTCGCCATCTATCCGGCGCCGAGCAACGAGTTCTTCCAGTCCTGGTTCGACTTCTACCCACTGTTCGCGGCCGAGAGCGGTGGCAAGCAGTTGGTTGCCGACGGCAAGGCTCAGTTCGCCGGCGACGAGGGTAAGAAGGTCGCGGACTTCTGGCGGACGATGTATCAGGACAAGCTGGCGTCACCGGAGAAGTACACCGGGGACGCGTTCGTCGACGGTACGGCCGCGATGGCGGTGGTCGGTCCGTGGGCGATCGCGACGTACCAGGGCAAGGTCGACTGGGGCGTCGTGCCGGTGCCGACCTCGGCCGGGAAGGCGCCGGACGAGATCCACACCTTCAGTGACGCGAAGAACGTCGCGATGTACTCCGCCTGCAAGAATCGCGGCACCGCGGCGGACGTACTGAAGTTTGCCACCAGCAAGGAACAGGACGGGAAGTTCCTGGCCGCGACCGGACAGATGCCGTTGCGTAAGGACGTCGCGACCACGTACGCCGACTATTTCGCCAAGAACCCGGATTACCAGGGTTTCGCGAACCAGGCATCGCGTACGGTCGAGGTGCCGAACGTACCGAACTCGATCACGATCTGGCAGACCTTCCGGGACGCGTACTCGAAATCGGTGATCTTCGGGCAGCAGGACACCGGCGCGGCCCTCGACGGCGCCGCCCAGAAGGTCGACGAACTCGTCAAACAATCATGAGACGTGGACCGCTGGCCCGGGTGCTGGGCGCGCATCCGATCGGGACCGCGTTCGTCACGCCGTACGTTGTCTTCCTGGCCGCGGTGTTCGCGTATCCGCTCGGGTTCGCGGTGTACATGTCGTTCCACGACTACTTCTTCGCGGCGCCGGGCGCGGTCGTGGATCGGCCGTTCGTCGGGTTCGCCAATTACGTGACGGTGTTGTCGGATCCGGCCGTACGGCGTGCGTTCGGGAATGTTCTCGTTTTCCTGGTGATCAACGTTCCGCTGACGGTCGTACTGTCGCTGGGTCTTGCGAACGCGCTGAACGCGGCGATCCGGTGGCGTACGTTCTTCCGGGTTTCGTACTACGTTCCGTACGTCACCGCCGCGGTCGCGGTCGTGGGGGTCTGGCTGTTCCTGTTCAACTCGAACGGGCTGGTCAATTCCGTCCTCGGGCCGCTCGCGCCGGACCCGTCCTGGCTGGTGAACTCGGGACTGGCGATGCCGACGGTGGCGATCTACGTGACCTGGAAACAGCTCGGATTCTTCATCCTGCTTTACCTGGCCGCGCTGCAGAACGTGTCCAAGGACCTTTACGAGGCCGCGTCGATGGACGGCGCGGGGCGGTGGAAGTCGTTCCTCAACGTGACGGTGCCGGGGGTGCGGCCGGCGACCACGCTGGTCGTACTGCTGGCGACGGTCACCGGCGCGAACCTCTTCACCGAGCCGTACCTGTTGACCGGAGGCGGTGGTCCGGACGGAGCGTCCGCCTCGCCGGTACTGATCATGTACCAGCGCGGAATCGAGCAGGGAAACCCGGACGTCGGCGCCGCGATCGGCGTGCTGCTGGTGATCGGTGTCCTGTTGCTTGCCTTGATCGAACGCAAGTTCGTCGGGAAGGAGGACTCGTGAAGCGTAAGTTCGTCGCGCTGCTGATCGGCGCTTTCGTGTTCCTGTTCCCGTTCTACTACATGCTGATCGGCTCGCTGCAGAGGGAGCCGGACCCGTCGGTCGGCGGCGCGTTCCCGCAACCGGGAAACCTGACTGGGCACAACTACGCCGAGATCAACAAGGCGATCGACCTCGGCCGGTCGCTGATCAATTCGGGCATCTTCACCGGTGGCGTCATCCTCGGTACGTTGGTGTTCGGCGTACTCGCGGGCTATGCGCTGGCGCGGCTGCAGTTCCGCGGCCGGGGCCTGGTCTTCAATTTGATGCTGCTGATCCAAGTAGTTCCGTTTCAGCTGCTGACGATTCCGCTGTACGTGCTGATCGTGCGCAGTTACGGGCTGGCCGACTCGTACCTCGGGATGATTCTGCCGTTCCTGATCAACTCCACCGCGGTGTTCGTTTTCCGGCAGTACTTCCTGCAGTTGCCGGCCGAGTTGTTCGACGCGGCCCGGATCGACGGGGCGTCGGAGTTGAGCATTCTGTGGCGGGTCGCCGTACCGCTGGTTCGGCCCGCGCTGCTGACCGGCGTACTGCTGACTTTCATCGGGCCGTGGAACGAGTTCCTCTGGCCGTTCCTGATTACCAAGCAGCAAGACCTGCAGCCGCTCGCGGTCTCGCTGTCCAACTACCTCACCACCGTGTCGGCGCGGGCAGCGAATCCGTTCGGCGCGGTCCTCGCCGGGGCGTGCGTACTGGCCGCTCCGGCCGTCGCATTGTTCGTGATCTTCCAGCGCCGGTTCATTTCCAGCAACCTGTCGTCCGGCGTCAAAGGCTAATTCCAGAAGGGCTTTCCGTGACTGTTCCCTATACCCTCACCCGCGTCGGCGTACTGATGACGGCCGAGCCGGGCAACGACCTCGAGGCCGAGGGGGTGCTGAACCCGGCCACCGGGCACACTCCCGACGGAACGTTGTACCTGCTGCCGCGGCTGGTTGCTACCGGCAACGTATCTCGGGTCGGCCTGGCGGAGGTGCTGCTCGACGACGGCGTTCCGGCCGGCGTACGCCGCGAAGGGGTCGTGCTCGCGCCGGACGAGGGGTGGGAACGGGGCAAGAACAACGCCGGCGTCGAGGACCCGCGGGTGACGTACGTGCCGTCGCTCGGGCTGCATGTGATGACCTACGTCGCGTACGGGCCGCTCGGCCCGAAGCCGGCGCTCGCGGTTTCGTCCGACCTGCGCGAGTGGCGCCGGTTGGGGCCGTTGCACTTCGAGTACCAGCCCTCGCTGGACACCGATCTGAATCTCTTTCCGAACAAGGACACGGTGTTCTTTCCCGAACCGGTGCCCGGTCCGGATGGCGAGCCGTCGTACGCGATGCTGCACCGGCCGATGTGGGACCTCGGCTGGTTCCGCGAGGGCGAAGGCGTGCACCTGCCGGCCGGGGTCACCGATGACCGGCCGGGGATCTGGGTGTCGTTCGTTCCGGTCGCGGAGGTTGCGGCCGACGTACGCAACCTGGTCCATCTGCGGCAGCACCGCTTGGTCGCGATGTCGGAGCACCCCTTCGAGGAGTTGAAGATCGGTGCCGGTCCGGCGCCGCTGCGGGTGCCGGAGGGGTGGCTGGTGATTCATCACGGCGTCACCGGTGAACAGCCCGCGGGATTCGATCCGACCACGCAGAAGGTCCGGTACGCGGCTGGGGCGCTGATCCTTGATCCCGCTGACGTCACGCGGGTGATCGCCCGTACCTCCGAGCCCTTGATGGTGCCGGAGACCGAGGAGGAGAAGGTCGGAACGGTCGGCAACGTCGTATTTCCCACCGCCATCGAGGAGGTCGACGGCGTCCGGTACGTGTTCTACGGGATGGCCGACGCCGCTATCGGTGTCGCCCGCCTGGATCGAACGGAGTAACCCATGAAGCCCACCCGCCGAACCGTCCTCGGCGCCGCCCTCGCGGTTCCGGTCGCCGCCTCGTCCGCGCTCCCCGCCCGTGCTGGGACTCGTCTTTCCAACCTTGCGCATCTCGATTACCTGCGGGCCTCGGTCAGTCCGCCCGCGGTGGCTGGGCACAGTACGTACGGCGCGGGTCCGGTTGGGGTGTTGTGGACGTACGCGGAGCGGGACAGTGGTTACAAGCGCGTTGGTGGTGGCGCGTACGACGCTGCGACTGACACGTACGGGCAGGGGGCTTACAACGCCGATGACATTGCGCGGGCGGTCGTGGTGTACGTACGCCACTGGAGGCTCTTTCGGGAGCGGAGTTCGTTGGAGGCGGCTCGTGGACTGTTGCGCGGGCTGACCTTTCTGCAGTCGCGGAACGGCAATGTCGTGTTGTGGATGCAGCCGGATGGGACGCTGAACCCGAGTGCCGAGCCGGTTGAGTTACCGGACCCGTCTGACTCCGGGCCGTCGTACTGGTTGGCTCGGACTGTTTGGGCGTTGGGGGAGGGGTATGCCGCGTTTCGTGACACGGACCGGGCGTTCGCGGCGTTTCTGCGGGAGCGGCTTGAGCTTGCTATCGGTGCACTCGAGCGGCAGGTGCTGGTGCGGTACGGCGAGTACCACGTCGTTGACGGTCGGCGGTTGCCTGCTTGGCTGATTGTTAACGGTGCGGACGCTACGTCGGAGGCAGTGCTGGGGCTGGCCGCGTACGTGCGGGCCGGCGGGTCTGGACGGGCTCGGCGGGCGTTGGCACGGTTTGCCGAGGGGATCGCGCGGATGGGCGCGGGATCGACGCGGGAGTGGCCGTTCCGCGCGCTGCTGCCATGGGCCGAGTCGATCTCCGACTGGCACGCTTGGGGCGCCCAGATGTCCACCGCCCTCGTCGCTGCCGCATCCGCCCTTGGGCAGAAGCAACTTCTTGGTCCTGCGGTTGGTGACACCGCTGGGTTCACGCCGCTGCTGCTGACCTCGGGTGGACCCGACAACGGCTGGCTGCCGGTGCCGATCGACCGGTCGCAGATCGCGTACGGTGTCGATGCTCGCCTCCAGGCGCTCCTCGCCGTCGACCGCCCTGGCCAGCGTCACCTCGCCGCGTTCGTCGCGGCCTGGTACTTCGGCGCAAACCACGCCGGTCAAGAGATGTACGACCCCGCCACCGGTCGCACGTACGACGGCGTCTCCGGCGACGGCACCGTCAACTACAACTCCGGCGCCGAGTCCACCATCCATGGGCAACTCTCGATGCTTGCCCTCGACGGCAACCCCGGCATCCGGCGATTGTCCGGAAACCCGACGTACGACGGTCTCCGGATCATCGAAGCCGAGTCAGCCAGCGGCGGGCAGGTCGTCACCCCGCCGTCGGCCTGGACCGGCGAATCCCAGTGGAGCAACGGTTCCTACCTGTCGCTCACGAACGATTCGGCCAGCTGGACCGTACCCGCCGCCGCGCAGCCACGCCTCGTACTGCCGGTCGTCAACCTGACCGAAACCCCGGCGCGGACGTTGTGGACAATCAACAATCAAACAATCGGTACGCTCGATCACCGCGTTGGTGCACAAGGCATCTCCGCGGCCCCAGGGGCGCTGCAACCACTCACCCTTCGCACTCCGCTGCCGGCCGCCGCGACCACCCTCACGGCCAAGGCGATCGGTACCGCGCAGTTGGATGCGCTACTGCTGCTCCCGCTGATCAGCAGCCTCCGCATCGGCAACAGCGCAGTGCTGGTCAGCGTTGACACGTCTGCCCGTACTGTCAGCGTGCCCGGCAGGTACGCGTACTCGTACGACAGCTCTGGCAAACTGGTTGCTCAAGGCAATGGGGCGCGGGCGGTAGTACAGCCAGGTGGCTTCACCGTCGTACTTGAGTGAGTGCCTCCGCGCACCAGTTGGCGATGAACAGAAACGCCTGACCGCGCTGGTGGAACAGTTGCTGGGTGTCCACCGCGCGGTGGTAGGCGCTGTGCGTCGCATCGGACGCTCGACTCAGCAAACCGGGGAGCAGCCAGGCGTACTTCACGCCAGACGCCATCACCGCGAGCCGTACCTGATCGGCGTCACCACGCCAGCCCGCCTCGTACAGGCCGTCGAGGTAGTTGGAGACGCATGTGTCGGCCAGCTCCGGCATCTGTTCGGCCGGCCAGAACAGGTCGAACACCGCGTCCGGGATGTAGTTCCCGATGTCCTCACCGAGCGCTCCGTCGCCCATGAACGACCAGTCGAACACCGCCAGCTCACCAGTTGGTCGCCGGATCACGTTGGACACCCAAAAGTCGAGATGGCACCGCGCACGCGGCAGCCCGGCGACCAGGTCGAGTAGGTCGTCCCGATGTGCGACCAGGTGTGTCCATGCGTCACGCAGCTCCCCAGGCCAGGTCTCCTGGATGATCGGCTGCTCCCAGGCAGCGTCGTCGGTCAGCAGGTGCCACGGCGCGTCGCGGGTCGTTGAGTAGTCGCGGATGAACCCGCGCGACGTCCAGGACCGGTCGGCACCCGTACGCGCCTGCCACCGCCCACATGCCCGCGCCACCGCCGCATGCTCTACCAACCCGAACTGGGTACCTGGCGTGCCGTCGATGTCCTCCATCAACAAGACAGCACCGTTCGCTTGCTTTTCCACGTCGGCCTGGGGGAGCAGCAAGCCAGCATCCCGTAGATCCGCGCGCAGCACCTCGTCCCGATAGACCTCAACCTCGCGCCGCCAGTAGTTCCAGTGCCGTGGATCGCGCGACGCCGCCCACGGACCGGTGGTATCTGTGGGTGCGCGGAGTTCCTTGCGTACGGCAGTGCGACCGTCCGCGTACGTGACACGTTCGACGCTGGCGGTGACTGCGTTGAGCGGGTTGTGCCGCAGCACCGCTGTACTGATCTCACCGGTCATAACGAGTCATGCTGGCATGTGGATCAGCTCAGGTCAGCGCGGTTCAGTTCAGGAGGAGGGTGGGGGGTAGGCCGGTCAGGGCTTTTACGTCGCGGGTGAAGTGGGCCTGATCGGCGTAGCCGGTGCGGGTGGCTACGTCGGCTAGGGCCAGGCCGGTACGGGCGTGGTTGAGTGCGACGTTCATCCACAGCACCCGGTCAAGCATCTTGGGTCCGTACCCAAAGGCATCCAGGCAGCGGCGGTGCAATTGGCGCTCACTCAGATCGACCGCACCGGCCAGGCGGGACACGCCGGCGCTACCACGGAGCAGTCCGCCGCGTACGCTGCGCAGCACCTGGCTGATCAACCTGTCCGGCGGCGCTTCAACCAAGTTCGCCACCTCCTGGTCCAGCGCAGTTGCCGGGTGTGCTGCCAAGCGGATGCGGTCCGCTAACCGTCTGCTCCGGTTCGGTGACCACAGGTCGGCGAGCAACACCCGCTGGTTCAGCAGCTCACGCGCCGGCACCCCGAGGAACGCAGCCGCCGCACCGGGCGCGAAGCGGATACCCGCATACCTCGTCCCACGTGGCGCTTCCCCCGTCCAAGCACGACTGTCCGGCCCGGCAACGTACAGGGTGTCGTCCATCAGCAGCAGGTCCATGCACCCGTCCGGCAAGATCCGAAACTCGCCACCTTCAGCAGTCCGAGTCCACACCTCAGCCCCGGGCACCAGCGCGCCCCACTCCCGATACGGCTCAACAACCTCATCCACCCACCCAGTGTGCAACCCCCCACCGACAGTTTGCGCGCACAGCTCATCCCAGTGACGATGGTGGAACCGCCACGAGGAGGAGATCCCAGTGCCGCGTCGCACCGACCTGTCCGCCGTACCACTGCTAGGCCGGACAATCGCGCCCGAGGGCTCCGGCCTGGTACTAGCTGAGTGGGAGGCTGCCGGCCGAACCACCGACGAAGTCGCCTGGCAGGCGCCGCTGCACGTTCACCACACGGAGGACGAGGCGTGGTACGTCCTGTCCGGAACGCTTCGGCTGAACATAGACGGGGAGTTCTACGACGTACCGGCCGGCTCGGGGATCGTGGGACCGCAGGGTGTGCCGCACACGTTCGGCAACCCGTCCGAAGAGCCGGCCCGGTACGTCCTGGTCATGTCCGCGACCACCCAGGCAATGCTGGCGGAGCTGCACGGTGGCTTCTCCGGGGACGTGGCGGCTCTGTTCGAGAAGTACGGGGCGACGTTGCTCGGTTAGGTCAGAAGGTTTTCGGCAGGATCACGTTGTGTACGGGTACGTCGAGCGGCACGTACTTGACCAAGGCAACGTTCTCTCGGACCAGTTCGTCGCGGAGTGCGCTGCCCGTACGCCGGTCGATCACGGTCCGCCAGATCTCGTTCCGGCGGAAGTAGTCGGACCCGGCCCGCAAGAACCGCTCGTCCTTCGCGAACACGCGGTACGACGACTCGGCCGGTACATCCGCGAGGATCTCGCCCTCCAAGTACCGCTCGCCGACGTCCACCCGCAACTGGAACATCTGGTCGGTGTCGTTGCGGAACTGTAGATCCACGTAGTTGTAGACGATGCTGCACCCGACACCCCACGGCAGCACCCGCCCGTTGTCGGGGAACGGGTCGAAGCTGTGCGTCGACCGCTGCGTGACAGTCAACGGCGAGTGCAACACCATCCAGTGCAGGAGATTGGCGAGCTGACAGATGCCGCCGCCGATCCCCGGCTTGGCCTGTCCGTTCGACAGGCGCATCCCCTTCAGGTACCCCTTGCGGCGCGTCGCGTTCCCGACCACCTTGTTGAACGAGAACGTCTCACCCGGCCGGATCAGCAGCCCGTCCACCTGACCGCAGGCGAGCTTCAGGTTGGTCACCTTGTTGTGCTGCATCCACATCTCGGTCTCCCCGAGCTGCCGCAACAGCAACGACTTGTGTCGCTTGATCCGCACCGGAAGCGCATCGGCCTGCCGCGTACCCGCGTACGCCGTGCTGGACCGCATCCACTCGATCCGCTTCAGCCCTCGGTGGTAGCGCACCGCCAACGGGTACGCCAACGGGACCCGCTCACTCCAGCGCCGCCGCCGAGCCGCCGGCAACACCCGAGCCCGCTCCGCCGCGCTCAGCTCCTCGACCCCCACCTGCCAACCACCCGCCGGCGCCCCCACCAGCTCGTCCCGCACACTCACCTCAGCCACGATTCCCCCGAAAAAGAAGAGCAACTCCGGTCACGGTACGCCGCAGCCGCCCCAACCACATGACAGCAACAGCACGATCACATTGCGCTCCCTAAGACGCCCACCTGCCCCAAAGAGTTCGATCCACCCCCAATACATCCCCACCCGCCGCCGTACCTCACCGGTCGTCGTACGTCACCGGTCGTCGTGCAGCTCTCAGCCGAGCTCGAGAGCCGTACACACCCAGCGGTTTCGGCGGACCTCCATCCGGAGGGCGATGGCCCGTGACCGCTCGCCGTGGCGTACGTGCGCCGCCACTTCGGCGATCGTCGGTTCGGGCATGAAGACACGCACCGACCGCACCGTGCTCTTCTCCTTGGCGCTCCGGCTCCCAGCCGTCGAGGTCATCCCAAGCAGCCGCACGCGCCGATTGACGTCCGCGAACACCGACTCGTCCACGAACCGAACCAGCTGTGAAATCGGCCGATCCCCGGCGAGCACCTCCGAAACAGCCTGAGCCAACCGAGCCCCCCAAACCCGAGCCGCCGGCACCCGAACCTGCAGCCCACCAGCACCCCCACCCGTACGAACAGCCTGCCCGACGCCCGCGAGCTGCCCGGCGCCCGCGAACTGCCCGGTACGTGCTGCCGGCCTGGTACCGGCGACCTGCTCGGTGCCAGTGGTACTCCCGTCAGCAACTACCTCTCCAGTGCCCTGGGGCTGCGCACCCTTGCCGACCCGCGACCTGGGCGGTCTGCTCGCCCTTGCCTGCGCCGCATCTGCTGGGCCAATTCCCAACCGCCTGACGACCTCGAGCCGTGACGTCAGTGCCTCTTCGGTCAGCTCACCGCCGTACCGCCCGGCAGCCGTCCCTGCCGCTCCGTCTCCCGCTGAGCTACCGGGCGGATCAACCGCACGAATCGCACCGGCGGCAGTACGCGGGACTGTCTCGTCCGGGGTGAGGTCGTCGACGGGAGAGTCGGCGTGGTCGTCTGGTGCCGCGTTGGAACGCATCAGATTCTCCTTCGTCGGGCTGGTCGGGCTGGTCGGGCTGGCCTGGTCAGTCCGGTTGGTCTGGTTTGTTGTGCCGTCGTGTTGGAGATCGTCCGCGCGGAGGTTCCGGCTCATGTCAGTTCTCCTGGTGAGTCGGCGGGAGATGGTCGCCTTGAGTCGGTGGCAGGTGATTGCCACCGGTGGACGGCAGTCCGCCGCCGTGCTTCTGCGGTACTTGCAGCACCTGCCCGGGGACGAGGAGGTTCGGGTTGTGCCCGATTGCCTGGCGGTTCGCCGCGTACCAGTCCAGCCAGCGGGTCGCGATGGTGGCGTCTGTGGCACCCGTACCGAGCTCGCGCGCTGCCAGACTCCACAACGAGTCCCCGGCGCGTACTACTACTCGAATGGCAGTCGCAGCCCGCACATCCGTGTACCTGGTTGGCGCTCCAGCAGTAGGCCGATCCGGCACCCCAATCCGCAGCCGCCGATCCACTGGCCGCTCACTGGCCGGCTCATCCGCCGTTGGCCGCGTACGAGTCGGCTGATCCGCCGTTTGCCGCGTACCACCGGGGTGGTCTTCGGTCGGCCGCTTGCCGGCTGGATGGTTCGCGGATGTTGGCCTCCCACCCACCGCACCGTGACCAGGCGTCGAGCCACGGCCAGGGGTGCCGGGTGCGCCCGGGCCGGTGCGGCGAGTGGGAGCGTCCAGCCGCCCCGCACCACCCACCCGCCGCTCGACCAACTGCCCCGAGCCAGCCGCATCCGCCTGCCCCGGACCGGCTGCATCCGCCTGCCCCGAGCCGGCGGCATCCGGCTGCCCTGAGCCGGCGGCATCCGGCTGCCTTGGGTCGGTGATGTTTGGGTGTGCTGGCTGGGTGCGCTGGGCGTGAGGGGTGGGGCGTGATTCGGTGAGGCGGATGGTCGAGGGGGGCTCGGTAGGGCCCCAGGTGGGGTTGTTCGGCTCGGGGACGTGGGCGGCGCCGAGCTTGACGGTGGACGGCGGTTCGGTGGCGCGGAAGGCTGCGGTGTCGTTTGTGCTGCCGGGGTGGTCGCTCGTACGGCTGGTTGGGGCCCAGGCGAGTTTCAGAGTGGAAGGCGGTTCCACTGACTGGGAGTGGATGGGGGTGGGACTGGCGTGGGCGCCGGTGATGGTGAGGGGAGTTACGGCGGCGACGCCGAGGCCGGAGCGGAGCAGGGTGCGGGCGGTGCCTGTGGTGATGCGGCCGGCCAGTGCGCCAGCCAGCGCGCCCGCGATGCCGGGGAGTTGTTCCAGGGCCGTCGCGAGGACCGCGAGGACGAGCCACGCGTACGCGATCCAGGCGACCGCGCTGACCGCCAGCACGGTCAGCGAGTCCAGGTCGTACGTGCGGACGCCGGTGATTGACCCGGCGGTGATCCAGCGCAGCAGGACGGCGACGGCGGCCAGGGCCAGTACCGCGATGGTGCCCTTCAGTAGCCGGATCATCGTTTTCATCCCACTTGACCCCTGATCTATGAGTTTGCTTTAGTTTGCGTTGGCTTGACCACTATAGACCGGTTCTGGGCCGCGTCTGCAAGTCCTTGGTGTACGCAGCGTGGGTTCCGCCTGCGGAGAGTGACGAGTCGGCGGCGCGCCGGGGGCTGCCGGCGGGTAGGTTCGCGGGCATGCGGTGGGATGCGTTGTTCGCGGACCTGGAGTCACAGTTCGAGGCGCTTCAGGACGCCGAGCTGTACGGCGAGGTGGCCGACCGGATTCGCGCCGAGGTCGGCAAGATCACCGTGCTCGACCGGTTGCGTGGGGCGGTGGGCACGGTGGTCCGGATCGAGGTGCAGGACGCGGAGCCCGTACGCGGCGTGCTGACCCGGGTGGGGAAGGACTGTCTGCTGCTCGAGACGGAGTGGTCCGAGGAGTGGTTGGTGCCGGTTGATGCGCTGGTGGCCGTGCATCGGTTGGGGCCGTGGGCGGAGCCGGCCGTGGGAGCCGTCGAGGGCAAGCTCGGGCTCGCGCATCTGCTGCGCGGGATCGCGCGGGACCGGTCGCCGGTCACGCTGTTCTGCAGTGGTGGCGGGCCGGTTACCGGGACGGTCGATCGGGTCGGCGCGGACTTTCTGGAGCTCGCCGAGCACCCGCTGGACACGCCGCGCCGCCGGACCGAGGTCTACAACGTGCGGCTCGTCCCCACCCAGGCCCTACGAGCCCTCCGCCGCCGCTGACCCGATCCGCCCCGCCCCGCCAGAGGTTGCCCGTCGAAGCGGAGGGTTGCCCCCTCGAATATCCACGGGGCAACGCACCAGATGAAGGGGCAACCCTCCAGCTGAGGAGGGCCGGTCTAGAGGTGGGCGGATTCCGTGGAGTCCGCGTCTTCGCCGAAGGGGTGGGTGTCGATGAACTCTTTGGTTTCGGTGTACAGCCGTTCGATGTACTTCTCGAGCTCGGTGGATTCGACTCGCCATTGGCCCCGGCCGCCGATCTTCACCGCGGGGATGTCGCCCCGGCGGACCAGCGCGTACACCTGGTTCGCGGAGATGTTCAGTACCTCGGCGACGTCCGCGAGCTGCAGGAATCGGGGACCTGGCATCGTCCTGCTCCTTCCGGTGATGGCTGGTTGCTTCAGTTTGCCATGGTTCGCCGCCGGATGAGCGCGGTTGTCCCCAGCCGGGGTGACTGTCTGTGGACGAACGCTCACACAATGTTCGCGATCCAGGCAGAATGGCCGACGAGCGAACGACTGACTGGGGAGACGAAGTGGTCGAGACAGCCGTGCGGAGCGGGTTCGGGGCGCCGTCAGCCCCGGCGCAGCGGAACCGGAAGGCCCGCTGGAAGGACGGCCGGCTGGTACTCGGCGTGCTGCTCGTCGCGGTCACCGCGCTGGCCGGGGCCAAACTGCTCTCCGCGGCCGATGACACGACCGCGATCTGGGCGGCGAAACACGAGCTGAAGGTCGGGATGCCGTTGACGACCGACGACCTGACCACGGTGCGGGTGCGCTTCACCAGCGGCGGCGACGCGGAGCGGTACGTGGCGGCGGAGGCCGACTTGAAGGGTCTGGTGGTGGGCCGGGCGATCGGCGCGGGGGAGTTCGTGCCGAGGGACGCTGCCGTGCCGAAGGCCGATCAGGGCCGGACCGAGCTGCCGCTGTCAGTCGCGACCGGCCGGCTGCCGTCGGATGTCGCGATCGGCGATGTGGTGGACGTGTGGGTGGTGCCGAAGAGTGAAGGCGAGTCCGCGAAGCCGCTGTGGAACGGCGTCCGGGTGTTGCAGGTCGACTCGGTGAAGGGAGTCTCGGGCAGTTCGGCGCGGCGGCAGGTGCTGATCGGGCTCGCCTCGACCGACTTGACGCGGATCCCAACCGCGCTGACTGCTCTGAGTACGGGTGAGCCGACCCTGGTACGGAAGGCCGGCTGATGTCCACGCCGGTGCTCCTGGCCGTGACCGGTGCGCCCTGGGAAGCGGATGTCGTACAGCGGACCGAGCGCGCTCCGGGGATCAGAGTCGTTCGCCGCTGCGTCGACATCGCTGACGTGATGGCGGCGGCGGTCAGTGGTCAGGCGCGTGCGGTGCTGCTGGCCGATGCGCTGCCGCGGTTGTCGGGGGACGCGGTTGCCGCGCTGCATGCTCGCGGGATCACGGTGCTGGCACTGGTCGATCCGACCGAGACCGGCGCGCCGTTCGGGCCGGAGGATCGGCTCAGCCGGATGGGGATCGAGCGGATCCTGCCGGCGGATGTTAGTCCGAGTGACCTGGCCCGGGCGGTGACCGAGGCGGTGGAGGCCGGGCCGCCGATGTCCGCGTCGCATTTCGGCGGCGGCTTCGTGCCGCTGTCCCCCGACTCGCCGATCGCGCCCCCGCTCGAGCCGGCCGGGTTCCAGCCGGGGACCGGCCGGCTGATCGCGGTGTGGGGGCCGACCGGGGCGCCGGGGCGGTCGACGGTCGCGGTGAACCTGGCGTACGAGCTGGCCGCGAAGGGCGTACCGACCTTGCTCGCGGACGCGGATGTGTACGGCGGGACTGTCGCGCAAATGCTGGGGATGCTCGACGAAACCTCCGGTCTGGCGGCCGCGGCGCGCTCGGCGTCGAACGGTTCGCTGGATCTGATCATGCTCGCCAAGCACGCCCGGCAGGTGGAGCCGGGGCTGCTCGTACTGACTGGGCTGAGCCGGGCGGATCGGTGGACGGAGTTGCGTCCGGCCGCGGTCGAGACGATCTGGTCGACGGCGCGGCAGCTGGCACCATGCACGGTGGTGGATGTCTCGTTCTGTATCGAGACGGACGAGGAGATCTCGTTCGACTCGCTCGCGCCGCGGCGGAACGGCGCGACCGTGGTGACGCTCGAGGAGGCCGATGAGGTGATCGTGGTCGGCACGGCTGATCCGGTCGGGTTGACGCGGGTGATCCGGGCGATTCACGAGTTGCGCGCGGTGGTTCCGTCGGCGGCGATCCGGGTGGTGATGAACCGGGTGCGTTCTGGTGCGCTCGGTGGGTCGCCCCGGGAGGCTGCCGGCGCGGCGCTGGCGCAGTACGCGGGGGTTGAGCTGGCAGCGTTGCTGCCGTTTGACCAGAGTGCGGTGGATGCGGCGATGACGCACGGTCGCAGCCTGTCCGAGGCAGCCAAGTCGAGCAAGCTCCGCAAGTCCTTCCAGCAACTGGCCGCTTCAGTCGCCAAGGACGTCACAGCAGTAGACGTCGCAGCAGTAGCTACCTAGGACGAGGCAAGCGGCGGACGGGGGTGTGCGATGGCGGAATCAGGGTTGCGGCCGGGGTTATCCCGGCCGACAGGGCGGGTTGGTTGTGTCAGGGTGGAATCACCTTCGTCCCGTAGCTGAGGAGCGTCATGTCCGATGTTCAGGACCGTCCGGTGAGTTCGATGACCTCTCAGCGGCGGTACGGGATTGCCATTTCGGTCGCCCTGATTCTCGGCGCGGCGTACTGGGCGCTGACCGGACTCACCGACGGTACGAAGACCAGTCAGGACTCGTACCAGTTGCAAGGCGACGTACTGCTGGTGAAGGGCGGTTCGGCGGCAGTCGAGCTACGCCCCGGGGACGGATCGGAGGTGCGGGTCGAGCGCCAGTTCCAGCGGAACGTGTTCGGTTCGGACCCGAAGGAGAAGTTCGACCCGGACGACGGCCAGCTCAATCTGGACGCGGGCGGCTGTGGGTTCCTGTCCTTCGGCTGCAAGACCAGCTACGTGCTGACCGTGCCGCGGAACGTGAAGCTGACCGTGGAGAACAGCAGCGGCGACCTGACCGTCACCGGGTTCCCGAGCGGGGCGAACCTGAAGACCAGCTCCGGTGACATCGACGCGCACGATGTCGGCGGCCCGCTGGTGATGGAGTCCAGCTCCGGCGGCATCACCGGTGACGCGCTGACCTCGACCTCCGTGACGGCGCGCAGCAGTTCCGGCAGCTCGAGCCTCGATTTCACCGTCGCTCCGCAGTCGGTGGAGGCGAAGTCGAGCTCCGGTGACGTGGCGATCCGGATTCCGTCCGGTGACGAGGCGTACAAGGTGGACACCAAGACCTCCTCCGGCGACGAGTCCGCGACGGTGAAGACCGACCCGAACGCGACCCGGACGATCCAGGCGAAGACATCGTCCGGCGACGTCAGGATCGAATACAACCACTGAACCACGGCGCGATCCCGGCGAGCCCCACACCGAGTGACCGGCAGGACCGGCAGGGTGAGCGTGCCGGTGGCCTGAGTAGGCTTGCGGGCATGGTCGAGGTACGGACGCAGCCGCGTGGTCTGCTGGTGGACTGGGGCGGCGTACTCACCTCAGGCCTGGAACCGGCGCTGCGCCGCTGGGCGGAACTGGACGGTTTCGACTTCGATTCGTACCTGCGGGCGGTGCTCAACTGGCTGCCCTCGAACACGCCCGGGGCCACCGCCGCCGAGGCCGAGCTGAACCCGGTGCACGCGCTCGAGCGTGGTCAGCTCGCGGTCCCGGACTTCGAGCGGAAACTGGCCGCGATGCTGGTCCGGCCGGACGGTACGCCGGTGCCGGCGGAGGGCCTGATCGAGCGGATGTTCGCGCACTTCGAGCACCAGCCGGCGATGGCCGCGCTGGTCCGCCGGATCAACCAGCGGGGCATCCGTACCGCCCTGCTGTCGAACTCCTGGGGAAACACCTACCCGCGCGACACCTGGGCGGGGATGTTCGACGACATCGTCATCTCCGGCGAGGTCGGCCTGCGGAAACCCGAGCCGGAGATTTTCCGGCTCGCGGCCGGCCGGCTGAACCTCGAGCCCGCCGAGTGCGTCTTCATCGACGACCTGCAACTCAACGTCGACGGTGCCCGTGCCGTCGGCATGACCGCGCTGCTGCACACGTCGCACGACGAGACTCAGCGAGCCCTGGAAACCCTGTTCGGAGCCGACCTGTCGTGACCGTGACCACCCCCGCCTCTTCCCCAGCTCGTTCGGACGGCCGCCGCCGCGTCGCCATCACGGTCGCCGCCTGCGCGGTTCTGGTGGCCCTTGGTGCCTGGGCCGGCCATCTGTACGGCGGCATGATCGACCTGCGCGTGTACCGGATGGGCGGCTCGGTGCTGCTGCACGGCCAGGCGCTGTACGACGCGAAGCTGCCCGGCTCGGGTCTCCCGTTCACCTACCCGCCGTTCGCGGCGATCGCGATGGTCCCACTGGCCGCTGTGCCGTGGGGGGTCGCGTTGGTGACCTGGACGACGATTTCGGTGCTGTGCATCACCGCGCTCTGGCGGACCAGCCTGCCGAAGACGTTCTGGTCGTTCATCAGCCAGCGGAAGCGTACGGCGGTACTGGTCGCGCTGACCGTACTTTCGCTGCTGCTCGAGCCGGTCTGGCAGACGATCCAGTTCGGTCAGATCAACCTGTTGCTGACCGCGATGATCCTGCTGGACCTGGTCCGGCCGAACAACGCCCGGCTGCGCGGCTTCTGGCTCGGTGTGACGATCGGCGTCAAGCTCACTCCGCTGCCGTTCCTGGCGCTGCTGGTGGTGACGAAGCAGTGGCGGGCGCTGCGCAACGCCATGTTCGGGCTGCTGGCGACGATGGCGGTCGGGTTCGCGATCGTTCCACATCAGTCGTGGCGGTACTGGACGGACGTGATCCTCGACGCGAACCGGGTCGGCGGCATCGCGTACACCGGGAACCAGTCGTTCAACGGGTTCCTGCACCGGATCGGGAACGATGCCGGCTGGGTGCAGCCGACCTGGTTCCTGCTGTCGGCGGTGTTCGGTCTGCTGGTGCTCTGGCTGGCCCGGCGGTACTGGCTCGCGGACGAGCGCGTCACGGCGATCTCCGTAATGGCGCTGGCCGTGCTGTACGCGTCACCGATCTCCTGGAGTCACCACTGGGTGTGGATCATCCCGCTCGGTGTCAGCCTGATCCGCGGCATCAACCGGGTCTGGGGACTGAACCCGGCAGTGGCCGTGGGTGTGCTGTTCTACGGCCTGTTCGTACTGCGTTCGATCTGGTGGGTGCCGTTCCGGGATGACCGCGAGCTGGACTGGTCGTTCTGGCAGGCCATCCCCGGCAACTCGCATCTGATCGTCGGCATGATCGCCTTCATCCTGCTTGCGATCACCAGCCGCAGCCTGCCCAAAGCATCAGCTGGAGAACAGCAATAGCAGTCCGCCACAGGTGTAGCCGACCATTACCACTAGCAGTGGGAGCTGGCCGGCCAGCGCTCTGGCGCGTGGGAAGAGCGCTACGGCGCGGTCGTGGGCGGAAATGACCCCTAGTAGGTGACCGCAGACCACAGCAAGCACCTGCATGACCGAGATCGCCGTGCTGTGGTTGGTGATACCGGTGTTCACCGCGAGCAGTCCGGTGCCGAAGACGTTGGCGCCGTTGCTCAGTGGGTCACTCAGGTAGATCAGCGTCCGCTGGCCTTCCAGAATGAACAGCGTCAGGTAATGCGCCACCACGTACCCGAAGGCGATGGGTACGACGGAGTGCGCGAACAGGCCCGGTAGTGACGTCCTGGAGCTGTCCGACAGGCGCCCTGCAAGCACAGTGGCACCGGAGTACGTCAGTAGGACAACCAGGATGAACAGGATCAGTGCACCCGTACCGAGCCAGGTCATCGAGATGTCCTGGTTCTGCGCCCAGCCGATCCAGGCCGACGAGTTGGAGAACCCGTCGTACGCCGTGGAGCCGAGTAGTGCGGCGACCATACCGACGAGGCCAGGCTGCGGTTTCAGCCCGTCCAGGTTCTCCAGGGGGCGGCGTACGACCAGCGCACCGTCCGTACGACGACCCCATGGGGACAGGCGCGACATCAGCGTGGCGTACACCTCGAACGGATCGCCCTGGGAGAACCAGCGGTCGCCGAACAGGATCGCGCCGAAGAGCGTGATCACGACGTACAGCGCGATCCACGCCTGTAGTACTGGAATGGTGGCTCGGTCAGGCGCGACCAGCTCCAGCCAGGTGAACGCGAAGATGCCCAGTGCGGCCGGCCACATGCCTGCCCAGGCCGGTAGCTCCAGCAGGCCCTTCGAGGGTGACTGGCGGAGCAGCTTGGACAGCAACAAGTGGATGGTCCGCAGCGGGTTGAGCGTCCGCCAGACCGGGCCGAGCAGGATCGAGATCGGTACCAGGCCGACCCAGACCAGGATGTAGATGAAGCCGAAGATCGGGTTCGTCAGGCGGTCGACGCCGAACAGCAGCGACACCATCGCGTACAGGAAGATCGCCAGCCCGATCAGCCGGACCAGCCAGCGGAACCAGGACGCTTCGACGGTGCGGGTGATTGCGGCAGGCAACGGCTTCCCGGACGCGTTGCCCCGGTACTTGGGGCTCCGCCAGGCCAGCCCGAGAATGACGAACGACAGCGTGACCGCGACCGCCGCGCCCCCGACTGCCAGCCCGAACGGAACCGGCAGGTCCTGGCGCCCGCCGATGCCGTGCAGCGGCAAGAGCAAGGGCATCATGAGACGACGAGCTTGGCGACCAGCTTCGCGCTCTTGTGGGTCTCGACCTCGAAGGTGCCCTTCATGTTCGCGGTGAACTTCACCGACGCGGACTTGCCCGGGGTGAGCTCCAGCTCCTTGTCGTAGCCGTGGATGTGCAGCTCCTCGTCGGCGTCGCTGATGGCGGTGACGAGGACGGTCTGGCCGGCCTTGACCTTGATGGTCGCGCCGCTCGGGTTGACCTTGCCGTTGGCAACCGTGATGTCGATCTTCACGTCGGCCTGCTCGGCCCCCGGCGTGCCGCTGCTCGACGGGGCACCGGAGCTCGGCGCCGGGCTGCTCGGCGGCGGGGTGACGAACGGCGACCCCGGAACCGGCGACGGGCTGTCCGAGCCGCTGCTGGAGTCGCCTCCACCACAGCCGGCCAGGACCAGCATGCCGAGGGTGGGCAGGAGAGCGGTGGCAGCACCGCGGGTCAGCGTCGAACGCATCGGTCCAGAAGCCTTTCAAGGGGTGAAGTGAATTCAAGGGGCGCAAACACACGCCCCCTTGCCAGACGAACACGATTAGCTCAGTGTTCCCGTACGGCCAGTGTCGCAGCCCGCTGTCGGTGGCTGCCGCTAGGGTGACGGGAGAGTGGAAACAGAGAGGAAGGTGACTCCGGAATGCCTGATCGGCTGACCTCGCTCGACCTCACCTTTCTCAAGGCTGAGTCGCCGGCCACGCCGATGCATGTCGGTACGGTCGACATCTTCGAGCCGCCGGTGCACGGCGACGAGGGGTTCGACTACGAGAGCCTGGTCGCGCTGATCCGGGACCGGATCGCGTTCGTGCCGCGGTACCGGCAGCGGGTCCAGCAGATCCCCGGGCGGTTCGCCGGGCCGGTCTGGGTGGACGACGAGGAGTTCGACATCACCTTCCACGTCCGGCGCTCCGCGCTGCCCCGGCCGGGGACGCACGCGCAGCTGCTGGAGCTGGTCGCCCGGATCATGTCCCGGCGCCTGGACCGGGCCCGCCCGCTCTGGGAGATGTACCTGGTCGAGGGCCTGCAAGGCGACCGGTTCGCGATCATCGCCAAGTCCCATCAAGCGCTTGTCGACGGCAACAGCACGGTCGACATCGGGCAGGTGGTGCTGGACTCGACCGCCCACCCACGCGAGACCCCGACCGACACCTGGCAGCCGGAGCACCCGCCGTCCGCGCTGGAGCTGCTCGCCGGCGTGTTCGCCGACGCCACCCGGCATCCGGCCGCGGTGCTGGAGCTGGCCCGCGCCGAGATGGCCAGCCTGACCGGCTCCACCTCGGTCCGCGAGGTGCTCGGCGACGTGGTCGGCTCGCTGGCCGCGCAGCGGCACGCCCAGGAGAGCTCACTGCACGTCAAGACGTCGGGTCAGCGCCGGTTCACCACCGTGCAGACCGACCTGGAGGACTACCGGACCATCCGCGCCGCCCACGGCGGCACGGTCAACGACGTCATCCTCGCGGTCGTCGCGGGTGGGTTCCGGGCCTGGATGATGACCCGGGGCGAGGGCGTCGGCCCGACCCGGAGCGTACGGGCCGTGGTTCCGGTCAGCATCCGCGACGACGAGGACGACGAACCGACCTCGCTCGGCTCCCGGGTGATCGCCTCGACCGTGAACCTGCCGGTCGGGGAGAACTCCCCGGTGATGCGGATGCACCAGATCTCGTACCAGACCAAGGTGCACAAGGACACCGGCCGCGCGGTCAGCGCCCGCTCGCTGGTCGGGATCGCCGGGTTCGCGCCGACGACGCTGCACTCGCTCGCGGCGCGGGTCGCGACCACCACGGTCCGGCCGATCGACGACGTGGTGATCACCAACGTGCCGGGTCCACAGTTCCCGCTGTACGCCCAGGGCGCGCCGATGCTGGCGTCGTACCCGGTGGTGCCGCTGATGCCCGGGCAGGGCCTGTCCGTCGGCGTCACGTCGTACGACGGGAAGGTGTACTACGGGCTGAACGCGGACCGGACCGCGATGCCGGACCTGGCGGTTTTCGCCCAGTGCCTGAGCGATGCGCTGGACGAGTTGCTGGACACCACCAAGGGCAGCCGGAACCGGGCCTCCCGGGGCCGGAAGAAACCCCGCTCCGCACCGAAGAACACACAGCCCAAGAAGGCGGGTTCATGAGGGTCTACATCCCATCCACGCTGCGGTTGCTGAGCGCCGCGTGCAACGCGGGGGAGCTCGGGCCGGCCCCGCTGGCGGCGTACGCCGTCACGCCGGCGCTCCGGGAGTGGTACACCGAGGGCGACGAGGAGGAGCTGGAGTACGCCGCGATGGCGCAGGCCGCCCGCGCCTCGGTCGGACTGCTCGCGGCCGATTCGGGTACTGCCCGGAGACGGGTGGTGATCGCGGCCGAGGTGAGCGCGGTGCCGCCGGCCGACGGGTCGGTGCGGCTCGGCGACGCCCGGCTGGAGCTGCATGTGGTGATTCCGTGGCGGATGGTGGCCTCGGTGCACCTGGACACGGCGGCCGCGGTGCCGGTGGTGCGGAAGGCCGCCGACAGCTGGGAAGCCGCCCAGAACGGTGACGACGACGCGGTGTTCGCCCTGGATTCGTGCGAGGGTGAAGACCTGATGTGGTATGCGACACAGGAGATCCCCGACCTGCTCGCGGCGGAGGGGCCGCGCGGCCGGTCGGCCAACGGGTCGGCCCATGGGTCGGACTGACGGGAGCTGATGGCGATGCAGGCGATCTGGAAGGGTGCCATCTCGTTCGGGATGGTGACGATCCCGATCAAGGTGTTCTCCGCGACCGAGGAGAAGGACATCTCGTTCCGCCAGGTGCACGTGGCCGACGGGGGCCGGATCAAGTACAAACGGATCTGCTCCATCGACGGCGAGGAAGTGCCCTACTCCGACATCGGCAAGGGGTACGAGATGCCGGACGGGCGGATGGTGGTGCTGGACTCGGACGACTTCGCGGACCTGCCGCTGTCCAGCAAGAAGGTCATCGACGTGCTGGAGTTCGTGCCGGCCGACCAAGTCGACCCGCTTTATTTGGGCAAGTCGTACTACCTGGCCGCGGACGGCGGGCCAGGCGCCAAGCCGTACGTGCTGCTCCGGGACGCCCTGGAGGGCTCCGAGCTGTACGCGCTGGTGAAGGTCGCGCTCCGGTCCCGGGAGAGCCTTGGGCTGCTCCGGACGGTCGACGACGTCCTGGTGCTGCAGGTGATGCTCTGGCCGGACGAGATCCGGGACAAGGCGTTCGCGGCGCCGCCGGAGGACGTCGAGATCCGGTCCCAGGAGAAGGCGATGGCGTCGTCGTACATCGACACGCTGCGCGGTGAGTTCGACCCGGACCAGTACCACGACGAGTACCGGGTGGCGCTGGAGAAGGTGGTCGAGGCGAAGGCGGAGGGCGTACCGCTGCCGGAGTCCGAGGAGGAGGAGACCGAGGGCGCCGAGGTGGTCGACCTGGTCGCCGCGCTGCGGGCGTCGGTGGAGGCCGCCAAGGCGCGCCGCGCGGGTGGCTCGGCGGAGGAGCCGGCGAAGAAGGCGGCGGCGAAGAAGGCCGCCGCGAAGAAGGCCCCGGCCAAGAAGGCGGCCGCTGCCAAGAAGACCCCGGCGAAGAAGACCGCGAAGAAGGCCACCAAGAAGTCGGCGTGAGCCGCGTCGCACGGGCCCGGCCGGTTGTCCACAGGGCGTACCAGTTGGGTTCGTGGTCTGGGCTTTCGCGTGGCACGATGCAGGTGTACTTGCGGGGTGCGGCGCCCATCCGTACCGGCGCACCTTGGCACGGTCCCACCACACGATCGAGGAGTCCGCAGCATGGATGCCGTCACCGTCGTTCCGACGCCCGCCAACGAGCCAGTGAAGGGGTACGCGCCCGGTTCGAGCGAGCGGGTCAGCCTGGAGGCGAAGCTCAAGGAGTTCTCGTCGGCGGGCGCGATCGAGCTGACCTGCACGATCGGTGGCGAGCAGAAGCTGGGCGGCGGTGCCCCGATCCAGGTGGTGCAGCCGCACAAGCACGCCCACGTGCTGGGTACGCTCGGTAACGCGACCGAGGCGGACGGCAAGGCCGCCGTCGACGCCGCGCTGGCGGCTGCTCCGGCCTGGCGCGCGCTGTCCTTCGACGACCGGGCCGCGATCTTCCTGAAGGCGGCCGATCTGCTGGCCGGGCCGTGGCGGGACACGCTGAACGCGGCCACCATGCTCGGTCAGTCGAAGACGGTCCAGCAGGCCGAGATCGACGCGGCCTGTGAGCTGATCGACTTCCTCCGGTTCAACGTGGCGTTCGCGCGGCAGATCGTCAGCGACCAGCCGATCTCGTCGCCGGGCGTCTGGAACCGGGTCGACTACCGCCCGCTCGAGGGTTTCGTGTACGCGATCACGCCCTTCAACTTCACCGCGATCGCCGGGAACCTGCCGTCCGCGCCGGCGCTGATGGGCAACACGGTGGTGTGGAAGCCGTCGCCGACGCAGCAGTTCGCGGCGCACTGGACGATGCGGCTGTTCGAAGCCGCCGGGCTTCCGGCCGGCGTGATCAACCTGGTCACCGGCGACGGCATCGAGGTCAGCAAGGCCGCGCTGACGCACCCTGATCTGGCCGGCATCCACTTCACCGGTTCGACGAAGACGTTCCAGTCGCTGTGGGGCACGGTCGGTACGAACATCGCGTCCTACCGGACGTACCCGCGGCTGGTCGGCGAGACCGGCGGCAAGGACTTCATCCTGGCGCACCCGTCGGCCGACCCGGCGGTGCTGAAGACCGCGATGGTGCGGGGCGCGTTCGAGTACCAGGGGCAGAAGTGCTCGGCGGCCTCGCGTTCGTACGTGCCGCGCTCGGTGTGGAACCTCATTCGTGACGACCTGATCGCCGAGACCGACTCGCTGACGATGGGCGACGTCACCGACCTGTCGAACTTCATCGGTGCGGTCATCGACGACCGCGCGTTCGCCAAGCACAAGGCGGCGCTGGACCGGGCCCACGCGACCGGCTCCGTCGAGGTTGTTGCCGGTGGCACCTATGACGACAGCGAGGGGTACTTCGTCCGCCCGACGCTGCTGGTCTCGGACGACCCGACCGACGAGATCTTCACGACCGAGTACTTCGGCCCGATCCTCGGCGTGCACGTGTACGACGACGCGGACTACGCGGCGGTGATGAAGGGCATGGAGCACTCGGCGCCGTACGGTCTGACCGGTGCGGTGATCGCGCAGGACCGGCACGCGGTGGCGGAAGCGGCGGAGTTCCTGCGGTTCGCGGCCGGCAACTTCTACGTCAACGACAAGCCGACCGGCGCGGTCGTCGGGCAGCAGCCCTTCGGCGGCGCCCGCGCCTCCGGGACGAACGACAAGGCCGGCTCGATGTGGAACCTGATCCGCTGGGCCTCGCCCCGCTCGATGAAGGAAACCTTCGCCCCGCCGACCGACTACCGCTACCCGCACCAGGGCTGACCCGAACACTCCACGGCCCGAACACTCACGGCCCGGTCGGTCAGCGCAGAGCAGCCGGCCGGGTGGGCGTGGGGGAGCCGAGGATGTCGGCGGCCTCGGCCTGGCTGATGATCCCGGCGGATCGGCCGAGTTCCAGGGCCTGTTCCCAGCGGGCACGTGCTTCGGCGTGCTCGCCGAGTTGGGCGAGAGCGTCGCCGATGCCCCAGATGAACTTCGGCACCAGCCGGTCATGCCCGGTGCCCGTCACGAGGTCGGCGGCCTGCTCAAGACAGGTGATGGTCTCGCGCGGGCGGTCCGTCCTCGCGTACACCTTGGCGAGGTTGCCCAGCAGGACCGCCTGCAGGACGTGCTGCCGGGGCGGGAGCTCCGCTTCGGCAGCCAGCTCGCGCATTCTGAGTACCGCGTCGTGCAGCACCCTCTCGGCTTCGGCCAGGTTTCCGGACGCGCGGTAGACGAGTCCGAGCTGGTTCGCGGTCGCGATCGCGCCGAAGCGGTCACCGGTCAGGCGGCGGATCTCGATCGCGCGCCACAACATCTCGAACGCTTCCTCGAACCGGCCGATGTCAGCGAGTACGTAGCCGAGCCATCCGGCCGCGCTGGCCTCGCCGAAGGTGTCCCCGATGGCGATGAACCCGTCGACGGCTGCCCGTCCGTGGTGGATCGAAGCCTCGTGCTGCCGCAGCGACATGGTGGTCAGCGCCAATTCCAGTTGCGCGAAGGTACGCAGCTGGTCGGTGGCGCCGGCGGCGAGGACCATTCGGCCGAGGGTGATCTGCTCGGCGGTGCGCGCCAGCCCGCTGAGCACATAGTTGCCAGCGGCCACAAAACTGCCGACCAGGTCGGCGCCGCCAGGAAGCTCGCGGACCTGTCCGGCGACCTGCATCACGTTCGCCAGCTCGGCGCGCACCCAGTCCGCCGCCGCGTCCCCATCGGTGATCACGGCCGGTTCGGCGTCCACCGCGGGACCGGCCGACGTACGCCAGCAGGCTCGCTCGCCGCCGATCCGCAGCGCGATCACGCGTGCGGTCGCGACGTAGTGTGCCATCACGTCGCGCAGCGCCCGGTTCCGCTCGGCCGTGCTGAGAGCCCGCTCGGCCACTTCGCGGGCGAAGAGCCGGACCAGGTCGTGGAGTACGTACCGGTCGCCGGCCGGTTGCAGGAGTTGCGCTTCGATCAGTTCGTCCAGGTCGCGGCGTACGTCGCCCCGGCCGGCCATCGCCGCGACGACCGGAACGCCGACGCTGGTCAGACCGAGAACCCCGAGGTGTACGAGTACGCGGCCGGCGTCCGTGGACAACGCGTCGAAGCTGACGGCGAAACTCGGCCGGACGGCCAGGTCGCTGTGCTCCAGCTCGGTCAACCGCACCCGATCGTCGGCGAGACGCGCGGCCAGCTCGGCGATCGACCAGTCCGGTCGGGCGGCCAGGCGTGCCCCGGCGATCCGGAGCGCCAGCGGCAGACCGCCGCACAACTGGATGAGCTCGGCGGCAGCTTCCGGGTCGGCATCGATCCGGGCCCGGCCGGCCAACCGGCCTAGCAAATCGAGGGATGCGTCGTTCTCGAGGGTGTCGAGCCGGACGTGCAGCGCCCCGTCGAGCGTCGACGGCACCACCCGGCTGGTGACCACGACCGCGCTGCCGGCACCTGGCAGCAGCGGACGGACCTGTGCCGCGTCAGCCGCGTTGTCCAGTACGACCAGGGTCCGCGCGGCGCTGGTGAGTGACCGGAACATCGCCGCCAACTCGTCCTGACCGGCCGGAATCCGGTCCTCGGTGACGCCCAGCGATCGGAGCAGGCGGGCCAGTACCGCGGCCGGGACGGACGGTTCGGCTCCGGGAGTCGAACCACGCAGGTCGACGTACAGCTGACCGCCCGGGAAGGTGTGCGCCGCCGGGTGCGCGGTCTGCAGGGCGAGGGCCGACTTGCCGACCCCGCCCGGTCCGCTGACCGCGATCACCGTGACCGCACCATCGGTCGGCGGCACGGTCAGGTACTCGGTGACGCTCTTCACCTCGGTGCGGCGGCCGGTGAACGTCGTACTCAGCGGTGGCAGCTCGGCCGGTACGTGGCGGGCCGGCGGTGCGGGATCGGCTGCCTCCAGCTCGCGGTCCTGCTTCAGCCCGGGATCGTGCTCCAGGATGCGTTGTTCCAGGCGGCGCAGGTCCGGTCCCGGCTCGATGCCCAGCTCATCGATCATCCGGCTGCGCGCCGCGCGGTAAGACTCCAGCGCCTCGGCGGTCCGGCCGCTTCGGTACAGGGCGAGCATCAGCTGGCCGCGAGAGCGCTCCCGCAACGGGTTCTGCTCGACGAATGCCTGCAGTTCGGGGATCAGCCGGTGGTGCCGGCCGGCGTCGAGCTCGGTGCCGTACCAGTCCTCGTTCGTGGTCAGCCGGCCCTCGGTCAGCCGGGCAGCCTCGTCGCGGAGCTCATCGACGTCGGTGACATCGGCGTACGGGTCACCGCGCCAGAGGGCGAGTGCTTCCGCCGGACGACCGGCGGCCGAGAGGCGTTCGAACTCCAACGCGTCCAGCTCGTGCGGAGCGACCGCCAGCCGGTACCCGCCTGGTCCGTGCGCGATCCGGTGTTCGCCAAGGACCTGGCGGAGGCGATGCACGTACACCTGAAGGTTGGTGCGGGCGTTGCGTGGTGGACGGTCGCCCCACAACCTGTCCAGGAGGTACTCCGCCGAGAGGGGCTGGTTCGGCCGGATCAGCAGCAGCGCCAGCACCAACCGCTGCTTGCCGGAAGCGATCGTCAGCACCGCACCCGCGTCGCTCAGGATGTGCAGTGTCCCCAGTACGCCGAAATGCATCGGTGCCCCCCAGCCTCGTGCCGGTCAGCATAGTTCGGCGCAAGGCCACGTGCAGCGACTTCGCACTGTCAAGGGTGGGGCAACCGCAGCCGCTGAGGTCAGGCCGTGCGGGTGTCCTGCAGGGGCGGGTCGACGATCAGGGCGGAGCCGCAGCGGACGCAGATCCATTCGTCCGGCTCGTCCACCAGGTAGCCCGATGGTTCGATCCGCTCGAACGGCATCACGGCGGCACAGAACGCGCAGTACTGATCCGCGCCCGACTGGTCCCGGTCAGACTGATTCGTGCCGGTTCGGGCGTGCTTCTTCCGCAACATGAGAACGGGTCACCTCCGGTGCGATCCTTCAGTTCAGATTGCCACCGGAGGTGAGCCGTTCAGCGCAACGACACGGCTTGCCAACCGCTCAGCGGCCGGCCCACTCGCGGCCGAGGTCGTGTTCCTTGCGCAGGCCGGACTCGATCGCCTCGACCACGGTCGGCTCCAGCTTCTTGCCGATCAGCGGGACGTTGACCTTCACGTCCAGGTCGATCGACTGCACGGTCTGCGCGCCGGACGTCGCGATCCGCGCGGTGCCCTTCAGCGTGACCGGGGTGTTGGAGATCTCGCCGGTCACGTCCGCGGTCCGCGAACCGTCCGCCGCGGCCGCGTGCCAGGTCTCGGTCTGCACCACGGTCAGCGTCTCGCCGACGAACTTCTTCGCCATGTCCGGGATGTCGACGGCCTCCATCTTCCGGGTCACCGAGACGATCGTGTCACCCCCGGACGTGCTCACCCGCACGTCGTACGACAGCGCCTTGGTCTTCTCGCAGGCCTGCTCGCGGAAGGCGGGGTCGGTGACGATCGCGAACACTTCCTCGGGGGTGGCGTCGTACGACGCCGAAAGCTTCAGCTCCATGGCGCCATCATGACATTCAGTCCGAGTTCAGCCATACCCACACGTCGGGTGTCGCGTCGACGCCGGCCGCCCGGAAATCACGCAGCACGACGGCCTGATTGGCCTTCAGCGCCATCCCGTCACCGAGTACGCCGGCCGCGACCAGGTCCTTGAACGCGCCGATCAGTCGTTCCGGCGCCGGTCCAGCGGTCCCCGGCGCGTACGCGTCCGCGAGTACGTCCAGGTCGGCGTACGGAGCATGCACGCTGTACCCGTACTCGCGACCGGGATCGTCGCCGCTCGGTCCGTAGTCGTAGAACTCGGTGAACAGGATGCCTTTGGCGCGCGCGTCCGGGTCGATCGTCAACGTCAGCGTGAAGATGCAGTCGTTCGGGCGGTGTACGCGGAGCAGCGTCTCGCGCCACGCCGATCCGTAACTGCGGAAGGTCACGCCTGCTTCGGTCAGCCAACCGGCGACGCGGTCGCGGATCTCCATCGGGCGGCGCGGCGTCAGTTCGCCACGCTCGGCCAGTACGCGCCAGGCGGCGACCATCGCGTCGTCCGGCTGGAGCCGGTCGTCGATCGGACCGGCTCGATTCGTCAACCAGGGCAGGAGTGTGTCGAGCTGGTCGTGGTCGAACTGCAGCTGGTACAGGGCGTCGCGCCAGGGTTGTCCGTCGGGTCCCCAGCCTTCCTGGAAGCCGATCTGCCGGGTTGCCGAGCCGATCGTCAGGCTTACCGCTGCTTGTTGATCCGACCGGGTCGGGACCTGGATCAGTGGTTCGCGTCGATCGATGCCGCGCGGGCGGGAGCGTACGCCGGACTCACGGCACCAGCCCTCGAACAGGTCGCGAACGACGCCTTGGCCGGCCAGCGGATTGATGGTGCCGTTGGCAACTAGTTCCTGGATCGCCGCGACCAGGCGGTGCTCGGGGTTGCCGGGCGTGTGGTCTGCTTCGAGGAGGTGGGGCAGGGCGTCGTACGGCAGGCCGATGCCGTAGCTGTAGCCGAGGATCTCCGCCGGGGCACGGTACTCCTCGGTGAACGAGATCTCGTCCGCGTCTCCCGGTGTCCAGAATGCCACGCTCAGAGTGACCGTACGGCCGGTGCACGGTTGCGGGACGGTCGTGATGATGTGCTCGCGATGGGTGCTGCGGCCGTCGATCGACCACTCGGCGGAGAGGCCGGCCTGGTGACACCAGCGGCGGAGCTCGGCCGCGATCGTTCCGGCCGCATAGCGCTCGAACCCGTCCCGTACCGCCGCGGCCCGGCTGGCGGTCGCCAACCGGGCGCTGCCGTCCTCGGCACCGCCGGGTTCGAGGTACGTGACCAGTGCGGTCAGGCCGTTCAGCGGCGTACTGACGACGTGGCGGCTGTCGGCTTCGAGCGTGTACTCGATCCGGTCACCGAGCTCCAGCGTCAGCCGGCAGTTGTCGCGCTCGTAGATCGTCGTCACCCGGCGAACGTACCTCCGCTAAGGGGCCGCGTTGAGCAGATCGAGCGCCGACTGCTGCCGCGCGGCGTCGAGCTTGTCGACCGGGCCGTACCAGCGCAGCCCGTAGTGATCCATCGGCGTACGGTCGGCCGCGTACGCCCGATCGGCCTGGCGTTGCAGATAGGACGTGTACGGGTGATCGCCGAGCGCCGCGTTGAGCTTGCCGAGCCCACGGACATGCGCGCCCTTGAACGACGGACCGTCGGAGCCACAATCACCGCCTTCACACGGCTCACGCAAGATCCCATCACTCGTGTGCAATCCCGTCGCCGTCGTCGATGCATCGGCCAATTGGCGTGCGGAGGTCAGGTACGCCGAATTGTTCGTTGCCTTCGACAACTCGGTGAGTGCTCCGATCAGTACGCCCTGGTTGTACGTCCACGCGGTGTCACCGTTGTTCTTGCATGTGGACAAGTCGATGCCGTCGTTGACCAGGTTCGAGCCGTTGATCATCCCGGTCTGCTGGAACCACGTCCAGCCGGACCGCGCGCGCTGCAAGTAGGTCGTGTCGCCGGCGATCCGGGTGTGCAACTGCGCGTTGAGCTGGATGTACAGGGAATTGGAGATCGCGTTCTTGTACGTTTTCGCTTCGCTCCACCACACGCCACCGCCGCACGTGTTGTCCCAGTACGCGGCCATGTGGTCCGCGTCGGCGCGGGCGGTCTGCAGGTACCGCGCGTCGCCGGTCAGGTCGTACGCGGCAACCCACGCGAGACCCCACCAGCCGGTGTCGTCGATGTAGTCGTTGCGGAACTGGCCTTCGAACTTGTTCAGATTCAGGTCGTACGTGCGCGCGATCGCGTACTGGTAGCTGTGCATGCCGCTGATCCGGATGTTGTCGATCAGCGCGTTCAGGGCGTTGGCCGAATTCCACCAGCCGGTGGTGTCGAACAGGCCGGTGCCGAGGTTGTAGTCCTGCATGATCGCGGTGGCGGCCGCGGTGCGGCGGTCCCAGGCGTTCCAGTCGACGCGCGCCCAGGGCGTACACGCGATGTCCGGCCGGTCGCCTGCCTTGCCGCAGGCACGCAGCGAGCCGACGCCGAGGTTGTTCCAGTCGTCGACGTTGTACATCAGCGTTCGCCGGCCGCGCTGCCCGGCGGGGATCGCGGCGTTGCCGAGCCGGCTGCCGCCGGTCCAGGTCCGGCCGCCGTCCATCGAACGGTCCAGCCACACCTCGTCGCCGGGATTCCCGTTCTCGATCGCGGCCCAGCCCATCGCGTCGTCGTCATCGAGGTGCAGCGCGATCGTACGCCCGAAGAGCGTGGTGGAGACGGGGATGCGCTCCTTCGGGGCGAGCGCCGGGTCGCGGGCATCGCAGTACTTGTTGCAGATCGTCGCCTGGGTCGACATGGTCACCGGTGGGGTTTCGGGCGCCGGCGGGGCGGGTGCGCCGAGCGGTGCGATCAGGGCAATGCTGGAGAGAGTGAGGCTGGAAACGATTCCAACAAGCATCGGATCTCCCTGGGGCGGTAGGAAGAATGCGGTGCCACCGAAGGTAAACGCCCGGCAACACCCCGTCAAGGCGAATCCCCAGCTCACGCGACCACGGTGGGTGCGGAGCGGGCGGGTCAGGAGGCGAGGAGGGCGAGGAGGATCGCGGCGGTGACGGCGACGGTGGTGATGACGGCGACGCGGCGGCCGCGGGCGCGGCGGCGGGTGATCGCGGTGCGGTCGGCGCGGGTGGAGCACGGCTCGAAGCCGAGCCCGTCGGCCGGTGCCAGCACGCTCCCGAGCCGTGCCAGGACCGACCGCGACGCAGCCTGCCTGGTCGCCTCCTCCACCACCCGCAGGCGCATGAACTCGCGCGGCCCCGTCGCGGAAACTCCAGCGCGCCGCTCGCCGGCGCCCTCCGGGACCGCGTCCGGCGGAAAGGTGAAGCTGGGTGGGAGGGCGCGGTGTACGACGGCGTGGGCGGCCGCGATCCGCCTCGGCCGGCTGATCGCAGGCGGGAGGATCAGATAGGCGAGGTGGACCAGCGACCGGTACTCGTCGAGCAGCAGCGCCTCGATCGACGGTTCTTCCCGCGTCGGCCCCTGTACCGGCCCTGGGACGATCGGCGTTTCGACCGTGGCGGTCATGCAACTCCTCAGCTCGGCGTACCCAAGGTCCAACGAACGAATCACTGACCAGTCACGAACCGTCAGTTAGTCTCCGGTCATGAGCACTGGTGATGGGGTGACGGGGCAGTGGGGCGGCGTCGACGTGCACTTCGGGGAGGACGGCGGCCGGCTCACGTACGGGAGCTACCTACGCCTGACCGAGCTACTGGACCAGCAGCGGCTGGAATCCGATCCGCCCGCGCACGACGAGCTGCTGTTCATCACCATCCACCAGGTGTACGAGCTGTGGTTCAAGCAGGTGCTGCACGAGCTGACCGCCTCCCGCGACGCCATGCTGTCGGGTGAGTTGTGGCTGGCGGAGCATCTGCTCCGGCGGGTACACACGATCGAGCGGACGCTGACGCAGCAGGTCGACATCCTGGAGACGATGACCCCGCAGGACTTCGGCGAGTTCCGGCACCGGTTGTCGCCGGCTTCCGGGTTCCAGTCGGTGCAGTTCCGCGAGATCGAGTTCCTGTCCGGCGCGAAGGATCCGTCCTTCGTACGCCGGTTCCGTGGCCTGACCGAGGTGGAGAAGGACCGTCTCCGTCGCCGCCTGGAGGAACCGACGCTCTGGGACGCGTTCCTGGAGGTCCTCAGCAAGGCCGGTTTCGACACCGGGTCCGAGGACTCCGTCCGGCACGCCCTCCGGACCGTGGCCCGCGACCGGGCTCACTACGCCGCCATCTGGGAGCTGGCCGAAGCCATCCTCCAGCACGACGAACTGGCCGCCGCCTGGCGCGCCCGCCACGTCGTCATGGTCGAACGCATGATCGGCACAAAACCAGGCACCGGCGGCTCCTCCGGCGCCACCTACCTCCGCAGCCGCCTCGACCTCCGCTACTACCCCCTCCTCTGGAACCTCCGCTCGAACCTATAGTCCTTCCGTCCCGCTAGTGCCCCGCGTCGGTGATTCTTTCGTGCTTGCGGCGCCCAGGCACGCACCTCGCGGCGGCGGAGGAACAGCCACGATGGAAAAGCATCGAGGCTGCCCCTCCGCCACCACGATGCACGCACCTGGACACCGCAATCACTGAAACAATCACCGACGCGGGGCACTAGTTCGGCTGGAAGGACTGATGGTGTGAAGGTCTACTCCGAGGTTGGGGTGCGGCGGGTGGGGCAGGTGGTGGGGGACTTGCTGCTGGTGGGGTGGGTTTGGGTCTGTGTGGAGTTGGGGCGGGTGGTTTTCCGGGTCACGAACGCGTTGGGGGCGCCGGGGCGGAAGGCGGCCGAGGCGGGGGACGGGATCGTCGGGAACCTGCGGCAGCTGTCTGAGCCGGTCGGGAAGGTTCCGGCGGTGGGGGACCAGTTGCGGTCGCCGATCGACGGCGTCGCGGGCGCGGCTGGGAAACTGGCCGAGGCCGGGCGGGATCAGGCCCACGCGGTCGAGCAGCTCGCGTACGTGCTGGCGGGCGTGACGATCGGCCTGCCGGTGCTCTTCGCCGTACTGCTCTGGGTGCCCTTCCGAGTGCGGTTCGTACGCCGGGCGACCGCGGCCCAGAGGTTCATCGACAACGCCGCCGATCTTGATCTTTTCGCCTTGCGCGCGATGGCCAATCAGCCGATGCACAAGCTCGCCCGGATCTCCGCCGACCCCGTGACCGCCTGGCGCGAGGGCGACCGCGCGGTGATCGCCGAGCTCGCCACCCTCGAACTCCGCACCGTCGGCCTGAAACCCCCGCCCACCCCAACCGAGCCACCCACCGGTGATGAGCCGGTTTCCGGAAACAACTAGCCGACTACTCCCGGAAAGTTTCCGGGAAGCGGGCTTAACAACCGCTTGAGGGTGGCTTGGGGTGGCGGCGGTTACCCTCAGGTACATGGCGCGCGTGCTGCTGATCGAGGACGATGACGCGATCCGTTTGTCGCTGGGGAAGTCCCTGACGGCGGCCGGTCATGTCGTGTCGGCGGTGGGCGCGGGCGCCGACGGGGTGGCGGCGGTCGCGCGGGAGCGGCCCGAGGTGCTGCTGCTCGACCTCGGCCTGCCGGATCTCGACGGCCGGGACGTACTGGCGATGGTGCGCGCGGTGAGTGACGTGCCGGTGATCGTCGCGACCGCCCGTGACGACGATGCCAGCGTGGTACGGCTGCTCGACGCCGGCGCGGACGACTACGTGATCAAACCGTTCAGTGCCGCCCAGATGGACGCCCGCATCCGCGCCGTACTGCGCCGTCTCGGCCAGGACCAGCAAGGTGATTCGACCGTTGAGATCGGCGGCCTGCGGATCGATCCGCGCAGCCGGGAAGTGACGGTGGACGGTGCCGCGGTGGATCTGTCCCGTAAGGAGTTCGATCTGCTGCTGGCGTTGTCGCGACGCCCCGGCGCGGTGGTGACGAAGCGCGAGCTGCTCGCGGAGGTGTGGGGCCTGCCGTGGGGCGGCGGGGACCGTACGGTCGACGTCCATCTGTCCTGGCTGCGGCGCAAGCTCGGTGAGACGGCCGCCGAGCCGCGCTTCGTACACAGCGTGCGCGGCGTCGGGATCAAACTGTCGGCGGACGGCTGACCATGCGCCGCCGGATCCTGCTGCTCTCGGTCGGCATGACCACGCTGGTGGTGCTCGCGTTCGCCGTACCGCTGGTGATCCTGCTGCGCTCGACGACGGCCAACGAGTCGAAGGACAAGGCGCGGTACCGGGCCGAGAGTGTCGCGTACTACGTCGGCGACCGGGGTCATACGGCCGCCGACATCACCGCGTACATCAATGGTCTGAGTGATGGGCCGGGCAAGATTTCGGTCCGGATGCCCGATGGGTCGACGCTCGGCAGTCCGCCGCCGGGTGGCGTACCGGCGCCGCAGCAGGTCCCGAACGGCTATGGCGACGGTGACGGCGACCACGAGAAGGGACCGCCGAAGGTTGGGGACGCCAACTACCGCGACGTCAGCGGTGGTCTCGCGGTCGACGTCGGGGTCGGTACGGCGAGCGGCCCCGCGTCGGTGTGCCTCTACCTCACCAGCGATGAGCTGTACGCCGGTGTGGCCCCGCGCCTGCTGATCCTGATCGGCGGCAGCCTGGTCGTGCTGCTGCTCAGCATCGCCGGCGCCGAACTGGTCTCCCGCCGGCTGGCGCGCCCGCTGGAGGAGACGGCGGGTACGGCGGAACGGCTCGCCCGCGGTGACATGAATGCCCGCGCCCCGACGACCGGCCCGGCCGAGGTCGCGAAGGTCGGTTCCGCGCTGAACGGGCTCGCGGACCGGATCGACGAGGTGATCGCGGTCGAGCGCGAGGCGGTCGCGGACCTGTCGCACCGGCTGCGTACGCCGTTGACCGCGCTTCGGCTGCAGGTCGAGGCGATGGGCGACCGGGAGAGCGCGGAGGAGCTGAACACGCAGGTCACGAGCCTGGAGCGGACGCTCACCGCGGTGATCAGCGCGGCCCGGCGCCCGCAGCGGGAGGGCCGGGTGCCGCATTGTGACGCGGTCGAGGTGACGCGGCAACGGGCCGCGTTCTGGGAGCCGCTGTTCGAGGATCAGGGCCGCGAGCTGGCGCTCGACCTGCCGGCGCCGCCGGCGATGGTGCGGGCGTCGGCGGAGGACCTCGGCGCCGCGCTGGACGCGCTGGTGGAGAACGTCGTCGCGCACACTCCGGACGGAACACCGGCCAGGATCACGCTTTCCCGGACGTCGCCGGGGGTGCGGATCACGGTTGCCGACAAGGGGCCCGGCATCCCGCTCGGCGCGGGGGAACGCGGCCGCAGCGACCGTGGGTCCACCGGCCTCGGCCTGGACATCGCGCGACGCTGCGCCGAGGCCGCCGGGGGCGCGCTGACGATTCAGGCCAACGAGGTCTCACTGACGCTCGCGAGCCAGTAGCGGCCTGCACCAGTACATGCCAATGGCAACAAAAGCTTGCAACACGCTGTAGTCATTTGGTTACTCTGAAGTCCTTTCTGTGGTATGCCTGGCTGGCGACGCTGACAGAAACGGGGACTTTCGGATGGCCGCAGGTGTTTCGTCTGCCCGGGTACTACGTCTCGCTCTTGCGCTGCTGCTCGTGCTTTTGTCCGGGTTGGTGCTCCCGGCAACCGCTCAGGCCGCGTCCGTACGCGACTTCGGGAAAGTGTTCGGTGGCCAGACCAACGGTGCGATCCGGATCACCGGCAACAGCCTGCTGACCTGCGACGGTTCAGCGGCCTGCCGCGCGACGCTGGCCGGTGGCAGTTCGCGGGCGAACAACAACGACTGGACGATGGAGCGGCTGGACACCGACTCCGATCCGTCCACCGAGTCCTCATCCGGTGCCTCAGTGGCGCTGCCGTCGGGTGCGCACGTGCTGTACGCGGGTCTGTTCTGGGGTGCGGCGCGCGGCGCCGGCCGGGGCGGTACCGCGACCACCGAGGACGGCAAGACGATGCGCTTCCGCCTCCCGGGACAGTCGGCGTACCAGACTGTTACTGCCAGCCAGACGGACTACCTGAACAACACCACCAAGAAGGACTACTCCTCGTACCTGGATGTGACTGCACTTGTGCAGGCGGGTGGCAACGGCGAGTACTGGGGCGCCGACGTGGCTACTGGTACGGGCGCCGACCGGTACGCGGGCTGGAGCCTGGTGATCGCCTACCAGCAAGCTGACGAGCCGCTACGCGACCTGAGTGTGTTCAACGGGTACGCCAGCGTCAGCAGCGGTCAGCCGGAGCGGACCACGATCTCCGGCTTCCTGGCGCCGCCCAGTGGCGCAGTGAACGCCCGGTTCGGCAGCGTCACGTACGAGGGCGACGCTGGGATCAGTGGCGACTACTTCGCGGTGAACGGCACCCGGCTGGCGGATGCGGAGAATCCGTCGGCCAACTTCTACGGCAGCCGGATCACCGACGGCGGCGCCAACCTGACGAACCGGACTCCGGCCAGCCTGAACAACCTGGGTGTCGATGCCAAGGTGGTGAACGCTGCCGGCATCCTGCCGAACAACTCGACCAGTGCTGAGCTGACCTTCGCCAGTACGGGCGACGTGTACTACCCGGCCGCTTTGACCACGCAGATCGATCTGTATGCGCCGACCATCGTCGGTACGAAGACAGTGCGCAACCTGTCCGGCAACAGTCCGGCCAAGACGGGCGACACGCTCGAGTACACGCTGAGCTACAGCAACACAGGTGATGACGACGCACTCCGGTCGACCGTGCGTGACCAGCTGCCGGCCAACACGACATACGTACCTGGCTCGCTCAGTGTTGTTGCTGGTGCTGGAGCTGGTAACAAGACCGACGGAGCTGGTGACGACCAGGCGGAGTACGTCGGCAGCTCACGCACTGTCCGGTTCCGAATAGGCACTGGGGCGAACGGCACTGTTGGTGGACGGCTGACGAAGGACCAGAGCAGTACGGTCCGGTTCCGCGTCACGGTGGACAAGTCCGCGGCCGGTACGACCCTGGTGAACACCGGTCTGCTCGACTACACGGCTGAGACGCTGAACAAGCAGTACACGTACCAGACCGATGAGGTGCACACACCGGTTGCGGCCGAGGCCGACGTGTCGATCACCAAGACGGCCAAGCCCGATCCGGTGTCCGCGGGCGGTGAGCTCACGTACACGCTGGTTGCCCGTAACAACGGTCCGAGTCCCGCGCAGGACGTGGAGGTCACGGACACCCTGCCGGATGGCGTGCAGCTGGTGTCCGCGAAGCCCACTCAGGGCACGTGCAAATCCACCACGTGTTCACTCGGCACGCTCGCCAATGGTGCAACTGCCACGATCACGGTGGTGGTCAAGGTCGCTGCGGCGAGTACCGCGACCAGTCTGACCAACGTTGCGACAGTGACTACGTCTACGTCCGATCCGGACCCGTCCAACAACACGTCCTCGGTTACCACGGACGTGACGCGTACGGCGGATCTCGTACTGACGAAGACTGCCGCGCCGACGCATCCCGCACCGGGTGAGCCAGTGGTCTTCACGCTGACTGCCCGGAACAACGGACCGTCCGACGCTGAGCAGGTGCGGATCGCTGACTCGGTCCCGGTCGGGTTCGCGATCACCGGCGTGCAGTCCGCGGCCGCATGTACGACGGCTGGGCAGGACGTCAGCTGTACGCTGCCCCGGCTTGCCGCTGGCTCCAGTGTGGCGGTGCGGATTGCTGCGACGCTGGACTCGGGCTACACGGGCGGTGCGCTGACCAACACGGCCAAGGTCGTCAGTGATACCCCTGATCCGGACGAGTCCAACAACACGGGTACTTCGACGGTTACACCTGGTGCGGCCAAGGCAGACCTGGTTGTCAGCAAGGAGACGCTGACCAAGCCGGTGGTTGCTGGGGAGCCGATCACGTACCAGATCAAGGTACGGAACGCCGGGCCGTCGGATGCGAAGGCAGTGCAGTTGTCCGACCTCGTACCGGCGGCTCTGAGCGACGTCACCGTGGATAGCCCGGCAGGTTCGTGCACGGTGAGCTCTGGTCAGGTCAAGTGTGCGCTGGGCGATCTGACCACCGGGTCGACCGCTGTCGTGACGGTGAATGCGGTTGTCTCGCCCAAGGCGCTGGGTGAGCTGACCAACTCGGCGACCGCGGACAGCTCGACACCGGACCCGGACACCAGCAACAACACCGGAAAGACCACTGACGAGGTGAAGACCAGCGCGGACCTGGCAATCGTGAAGACCGCCCAGCCCGTGCCGGTACAAGCAGGTCATCCGCTCACGTACACGCTGACTGTGACGAACAACGGCCCGTCCGCGGCGCAGTCCGTCAAGGTGACTGACCCGGTGCCGGCTCCACTGCAGTACGTGTCGGCCAAGAGCTCCAGCGGCAGCTGCACTGAGGCGAATGGAACGGTCACCTGTGCGGCCGGCACGGTCGCCCCGGGCGACACCGTGACAATCACAGTAGTCGCGAACGTACCGTCCGGCGCGCCGCCGAACGAGCTGAAGAACACCGCGACCGTTTCGTCGCCCACACCCGACCCGGTCAAGGACAACAACACGGCGACGTACACGGTGCTGACCGGCGCGCAGGCGAACATCTCCGTCGTCAAAACCGCCTCTCCGGACCCGGTGATTGCCGGCAAGGCGATCACGTACCGGTTGACCGTCCGCAACAACGGCCCGTCGGATGCACAGGCCGTCAGCGTCGTGGACGAGGTACCGGATGCAGTGACCGGTCTGTCGGCCAGTGCGACCGGTGGCGCGACCTGCACGGTCGTTGGCCAGCGAGTGCGTTGTCTGGCTGCCACGCTGGCTGCCGGAGACAGCTACGTCGTCACGGTGAACGGAACAGTTGCTCCGTCGACCAAACCGGGTGAGCTGGTCAACACCGCGACAGTTACCTCGGAGACACCCGAGGACCCGACCACCTCCGACAACACCTCGACTACCACGCCGCTGGTCGAGGCGGAGGCCGATCTGTCGGTCAAGAAGACCGCTCCGGCAACCGGTCTCGCCGGCAACGAGTTGACGTACACACTGGCTGTCCACAACGCCGGTCCGTCGGACGCGGTCGGTGCAGTAGTCACAGACAGGCTTCCAGCGGGTACGACGTTCGTACGCGGGACCGGTCCGGGCGGCGACTGCACACAGAACCCGGCGGTGTCCGAACCGGTTGTCAGCTGCCCTGTCGGCCGGATGGCACCTGGTGACGACGCAACGGTCACTGTGGTGGTCAAGGTCTCCCCGGACCAGGCCGCCGGGACACTGGTGAACAAGGCGGCAGTGAGTTCGCAGACGCCCGACCCGAACGACGGCAACAACAGTGACTCGGCGGAGACCAAGCTGTCGACGTCGGCTGACCTGTCGATGGTCAAGTCGGTCAAGCCATCACCGCTGATCGCAGGCGGCGACGCCGTGTACACACTGACCGTTCACAACGCCGGCCCGTCGGCTGCGCAGCAGGTGTCGGTATCCGACGCTGTTCCGGCTGGGCTGTCGGTGCTGGAGGCAACCAGTGCGGACGGCACCTGCACTACTGCTGGTTCCAAGGTGACCTGTGAGCTCGGTGCAGTGGACGCTGGCGCACCTGCGGTAGTCGTGATCCGGGTGGCCGTCGCGACGTCACAGACAGCCCCGATCACTAATGCCGGTTCGGTGACCAGTACGACGCCTGACCCTGATCCGTCGAACAACGAGGACCGGGTCACGACAGAAGTCGAGCGGGCAGCCGATGTAGAGGTCATCAAGACCAGCGACGAGCCATCGGCCGTTGCCGGTGGTGGAGTGACCTACCGGCTCACTGTGGTCAACCACGGGCCGTCAGACGCAACAGCTGTCGTTGCGAACGACACCCTGCCTGCTGGACTCACGCTGGTACAGGCAGACCCCAGCCAGGGCACCTGTACACCGGCTGGTCAGACAGTGGGTTGTGCGCTCGGAACGATCGCGGCCGGAAAGACTGCGACTGTTGTCATCACAGCCGCGCTCGACACCGCGTACACCGGGAAGACGTTGGCGAACACCGCGACGGCCACTTCACCCGTACCCGACCCGGATGACAGCAACAACAGCTCCACCGTGACCATCCCGGTCGAGACGCGGGCGGACCTCAGTGTCGTCAAGAGCTCCGATCCGTCCGGAGTGACGCCGGGCAGTGCGTTCGACTACACGATCGTGGTCACCAACGCCGGTCCGTCGACAGCACGTGCCGTGGTGGTGACCGACACCGTGCCTGTTGGGCTGACTGTCACGTCGGCCAGCAGGGGCTGCACGATCGACGGCCGGACGGTGCGCTGCGAGCTAGGTGACTTGCCGATCGGACAGGTGGTCGTCCAGCTCAACGTGCGGCTGCACGCCGGGTACGACGGAGCCAGTCTGACGAACAGCGCGACTGCGACGTCGCCTACTCCCGATCCGAACACCGACAACAACACGGACACAGTGGTGTCGCCAGTGACCGCGCTGGCGGACCTGGCGATCACCAAGACCATGTCACCGACCGCACCGGTGTCAGGACAGTCGGTGAAGTACCTGTTGACGGTGAAGAACAACGGCCCGTCCGACGCCCGTCTGGTGGAGGTCATCGACGAGCTGCCTCGGGGTCTCACCAAGGTCACCAGTACGGCGTCTGCTGGTGTGAAGTGCATCCTGTTGCCGCCGGTAGCTCCTGGTGCGCCGGATTCACCAGAGGCCGGTAGCGTGCAGTGCAGTACGCCGCTGCTCACCGAAGGCGCCAGTATTACTGTCACCATCACGGCCACTGTGGTTCCTGGGTTCAGTGGGTCGCTGGAGAACATCGGGCGGGTCAGCTCGGCCACACCTGATCCTGTGATTGGGAACAACGAGGCGCGAGTTACCGGCCGTACGACGCAGTCGGCGGACCTGAGTGTTCGCAAGACCGCCTCGGCGCCCAGTGTGGTGGCTGGGCACTCACTGCGGTACGTGATCGCCGTACACAACGCCGGTCCGTCATCCGCGACCGGTGTGACGGTCACGGACCAGCTGGCTACTGGACTCCGGCTGATCAGCAAGTCGGCGCAGTGCAGTGCGCAGGGGCAGACGGTGACCTGTGCGGTTGGCCGGATTGATCCTGGTACGACAGCGCAGGTCTCGTTGGAGGTCCTGGTCGACACTGCGTACCGGGGGACGTCGGTAACGAACGGTGCGAAGGTCGTCTCGACCACGCCGGACCCGGACCCGTCCGACAACACAAGCTCGGTCACTGTACGGGTGACACCGCCGCAGCCTGGCCGACCTACTCCGCCACCTGTCCCACAGAAGCCAGGCAGCGAACTGCCCAACACCGGTAGCTCGTTCGGCCCCGGCATCCTGCTCGCCGCCCTCGCCCTGATCGTGGCCGGTATCGGAGTAATCGCAGCAGCCAGCTCACGGCGTACACGGCCCTGACAGATTGCAACTAACTGCAATCGGCTTCGCCTTTGTCGGTGGTGTCGGCTAGAGTTCGCCCGATCTCAAGCATTTGAGAGAATTCCTGGAGGGGGAACTCCTATGAAACTGCAGCGCTTCGCGCTCGCTCTGGCCGGCGCCGGCCTGCTCGCCGCCGCGGCCGCCTCGGTACCGGTCACCGCCAACGCCAAGACCGGCCCCAAGCCGTACTTCGAGACCAAGACCGCCAACCCGAACTCGGCGAAGGCGAGCGCCGCCGAGCCCTGCGAGAGCGCCGTCGGCGTGCCGACCGCGGCCGGCACCATGCAGGAGATCTACGTCCTGCCCGGCCGGACCCCGAAGGCGGAGGCCCTGGAGCCGTACAACTTCGTCGGCTCCCGCGCGAACGCGACCTGGTACGGCGCGGTGAACGCCGCTGGTACGCAGTTCTACTACTACGGCCTGCTGCTGCAGGGTGCCAACCTGTACCGGCACACGACGTACCTGCCGGCCGACGAGACCGCCTCGCCGCGGCCGACCTTCAAGAAGGTCGGTTCGGGCTGGAGCAGCTTCAAGTCCATCGCGACGTCGAACTACAGCGTCGCCGGGCCGCGGCACCAGTACCTGTACGGCCTGAACACCAACGGCAGCCTCTACCGGTACGCGATCGCCGGCGCCGGCTTCAAGGCGCTCGGCCCGCTCCCGGGCTTCCGCGGCTTCAAGGCGATGACCGTGGTCAGCGAGACGGCAACGTACGACACGCTGCTGATGACGACCAACGCGGGCGCGCTGTACACCGTGCACATCCCGGTCGCGGCCGGTGCCAAGCCGGTGCTGAAGCTGATCCGCTCGTCCGGCTGGTCCGCGTACGAGTCCCTGGTCGTCCAGGGCTGCGGCACCCGCGGCGGCTCGCTGATCGTCGCCGTCGACCACGACACCAAGGCCGGCTACCAGTTCGCGATGAGCAAGGCGAACGGCAGCAAGACCGCGATCACGTCGTACGGCAAGATCCCGGGCGTCGTCTTCACCGGCGTCAGCCACGTGTCGCTCACCACGCACTACGACCAGCTGGTCGGCGAGTAGTACTCAGCAAACCCTGTTCCGGGGACACTGCCATTCCGGCGGTGTCCCCGGTTCTTTTAGGGTGCTAGCGCGCCCGTACCGACCAGGGCGAGGATGACCACGCCGAGGCCGATCCGGTAGATCACGAAACCGGTGAACCGGTGCGTGGTGATGTACTTCAGGAACCACGCGATCGCCACGTACCCGACCACGAACGCGATCCCGGTCGCGAGCAACGTCGGCCCCCATTCGGCATGGTCTTCACCGCTGCCGATCTTCCGTACTTCCAGCAGCCCTGAAGCCAGTACGGCCGGGATCGCGAGCAGGAACGAGTACCGCGCGGCGGCCTCCCGCCGGTACCCGAGCAACAGTCCGGCCGTGATCGTGCCGCCGGAGCGCGATACGCCTGGAATCAGCGCCAGCGCCTGCGCGAACCCGTACCCGATCGCATGCCCCGTCGTCAGCCGCGTCAACGGCCGCTCGTCGGCACCGATCCGGTCCGCGATCCCGAGTACGATCCCGAACCCGATCAGCGTCGCCGCTACCACTCGCAGATCCCGGAACGCGGTCTCGATCTGATCCTGCAGCAACAGTCCCAGCACCGCGATCGGAATCGTCCCCAGGATCACGTACCACCCCAGCCGCGCGTCCGGATCACTCCGCCGCGACCGATCCGTCAACGACCGAACCCAGGCCACGACGATCCGCGCGATGTCCCGCCGAAAGTAGATCAGCACCGCGGCCTCGGTCCCCAACTGCGTCACCGCCGTGAACGCCGCCCCCGGATCGTCCCACCCGGCCAGCGCCGCGACCACCCGCTGATGAGCCGAAGAAGAAACCGGCAAAAACTCCGTCAGCCCCTGCACGATCCCCAGCACCACAGCCGAAACCCAACTCATCAATCACCCTTGCAATAGACCCACAGAACTCGCCGAGCCTACCGGTCCAGCCACCACCACCCCCCAACGCGAGTGGTTATCCACCGGTGTTGTGGGTTCTCCACCCGCATGCCAGTAGAGAACCCTCAAGGCGGGTGGAGAACCCAGGCGCGATGGTGGGCTACCGCCTCTCCCGAACCGGCGTTCCCGCAGCCGTGGCCGGAGCGTACGACGACCGCACTTTGAGAACCCCGCGCATTTTCGGCCCCTGACCTCAGCTGGTTGTTGCACATCTTCGGGGTTGTGCTGGTGCTGGTGCTGGTGCTGGTGCTGGTGTGTGACGACTGGGAGGTTGTGGCGGTGACCATTTGAGTGGTTAACCCGCAGATATGCCCCTTCGCAAGCGGCGTCCGCCCTGTGAACGGGCAAACTCGCAGGTTAACCACTCAAATGAGCCGATGCTGGTGGGGGCACAACCCGCTGGCCTGCAACGCGATGATCCCGGCAACGCGGAACTCACCCGAACGCCGCTGGACCAAATCCGCAGGACACCCTCCTAAGTCCCGGCACGCATCCGCAGCGTTACAGATCTTCGAAGATTTGCAGGAACCTGCCTCTTCCTGGCTCTGCGGGACCTCAGCGAATAGGGTCGGAAACGGCGCTGGCGGGGTCGGGGGACCCCAGGGTCCTGATTCAGGTCATCCACGCCCAGGGGGATCTCGTCATGCCCAAGTCCAGGTTGTCTTCCCGTGCCCGCCGTCGCCGGCTTCGAGCTGCGAGGCTCACCGCGATTCTGGTCGCGTTGGCTGTTCCGCTACTCGGCCTCGGTCCGGCATTGCCTGTCGCGCCGGCCGCGGCGGCTGATCCACCGGTGCCGCCGGCGGCGATGTCAGGCAAGGGGGAGACGAAGGCGCCGGCCCAGCGACTCGGTGCGGGCAAGTTGCCCGCACCGCTTCCGGCTGGGCAGAACCAGGTGCGGCCGCCGTCGTTGCGATCGAGGTTTCCGGTCACGGCCGCGAAGCCGGTGGATGCCGCGGCGGAACAGCCCGCGCCGAAGGCCGTGAAGGCGACACCGTCGAAGCAGGCGCAGGTGAAGGGCTTCGACAAGCAGTCGAGCCGGGAACTGCCGGAGAAGCGCGATCGGTTCTCGTAAACGTTTGTGAACGCCGACGGCAGTGAGACGAGCGTGCTGTCGCCCGCACCGCTGAACTTCCAGAAGCCTGATGGTTCGTGGGCCGAGATCAACGCGAATCTGCAGCCGCGCGAGGGCGGTGGCTGGGAGACGATCTCGACGGAGATCTATTCCTGGATCGCGGCGCAGGCGGACGGGGTTCCGGTGGCGGCCGTCGAGCTGGGTGACGGGCACACCGTAGGTTGGGGTGTGTCCGGCGCCGTGGCCGTGCCGGGCCAGGCGGCCGGCAGCAAGGTGATCTTCCCGGAGTTCCTGCCGGGCTCCGATCTGGAGCTGGAATCGCAGCCGCGCGGCGTCAAGGAGACGATCGTTCTCAAGTCGGCGACCGCGCCGCGTTCGTTCGTGTTCCCGCTGAACCTGAGCGCCAATCTGACCGCCTCCCTGGTCGGTCGGGACGTGGTGCTGACCGACGAGCACGGTACCGAGCGGGCCCGGATTCCGGCCGGCACGATGGAGGACTCGAACACGGTCGAGGTACGCGCGACGTCGAACGCGGTCGCGTACGAGTTGGTGACCGTTGACGGCCGGCAGGCGTTGAAGGTCACGGCGGACAGTGCGTGGCTGGATGATCCGGCGCGGGTGTTCCCGGTGCGGATCGACCCGACAGTGATTCCAACCGACCGCGTGAAGCCGAACTACGCGGTCAGCGCCGGTGTGAACGGTTCGATCAGTGGCGCGAGCGACCTACAGGTGGGTTGCCGTCCGGCGGCGGGCGCGACGAACTGTTCGTCAACGTCCGGGTGGAACGCGTTCACCTCGTTGTTGTCGTTCCCGAGTCTGGTGGACGCGTTCCGGTACGACACGATCGTCGCCGCGCAGCTGGAGGTGTACAACTACCAGGCCGACAGCTGCTCGTCACGTGCACTCGACGTGTACGGGGTGATGGAAGGGTGGCAGTCGACACCCTTGCCGAGTTTGAAGTATCCGGGTCCGCAGACAACGCCGTCGGTGGTCGCGGCGAAGAGTTTCTCGCGCGGCTACGTGTCGAACTCCACCGGGACGACGGCCTGTCAGCCGATGTACGACGCGCTGCCGTTCAACGCCGCCGGTGTCTCGTGGCTGCAGAGCCTGGTGGATGGTCAGCGATCGAACTTTGGGTTCGCGTTGTTCGCGAACCAGCGCTCGGACCGGTACTCGTGGAAGAAGCTGGCCGGCATCAACACCGCGAATCCACCCCGGCTGGCGGTGACGCACTCGCCGTACCACGCGTCGTACGCGTTCCGGAAGCAGAACCCGGCGGACTATGTCACGCAGGACAAGGCCGGCAAGTTCCCGATGACGATCACGAACCTTGGCGGGTTCACCTGGCAGCCGGGCAACGACTACATGAGTTACCGGATCTACAAGGGTGGCAAGCTGCAGAACTGGGCAGTGCTGAACACCCCGGTGACCACGTCGGTGCCGCACGGCGGAAAGATCAATCTGGACGTCGCGGTCAATCCCCTGCCTGGTAGCGCCGCCGGCGTCGACTATCAGCTCGAGTTCTCGATGGTGCATCGAGATACGACCGTGCATCGCTGGTACACCGACTGGGGCGTGGTGCCCGCGGCTCGGTTGATCACGATCCAGAACGTTCCACCGGTGGTGGATCTGTCGAAGGTCTGGCCGCTGAACGGTGCGCAGGCGTACTCGTTGACGCCGCAGGTGTGGGCGTCCGCGATCGACCCGGACGCGCCGGCGAACACGCTGAAGTACTCGTTCCGGCTGTGTGAGGTCGTCGGCGAGGACACCCATGTGGGGTGCTTCTTCAGTGGTGACTACACCTCGTCGAAGACGTGGATCGTGCCGGCCGGGAAGCTGGCCTGGAACCGTGAGTACCGGTGGGAGATCTACGTTCAGGACAACGACGGTTCGCATTCGACGGGTCCACAGATCGCGTTGTTCACCGACGTGCCGCAGCCGGCCATCACAGGGCATGTCGCCAACAATGACGGAAAGTCGCAGGACAAGCCGTACGATCCGGCGGTCGGGAACTACACGGCCTCGGCGCTGGACATCGTGGTGCCAGTCGCGGGTCCGGAGCTGAACGTCGCGCGGACCTACAACAGTCTTGATCCGCGCCGGGACGGCTTGTTCGGGGCGGGCTGGACCAGCCGCTACGACATGCGGCTGGTGCTTGAGAACAACGACAACGGGAACGCTCTCGTCACCTATCCGGACGGCAGGCAGGTCCGGTTCGGCCGGAACTCTGATGGCACGTTCGTCGCGCCGCGTGGATCGAAAGCAGTCCTGACCGCCGCCTCCGCCAACGGGCCGTGGACGTTGCAGATCGCACCAGGTACGAGGTACGAGTTCGCGGCCGGCACCGGGCGGCTCTCGAAGATCTATGCCACTCAAGGCAAACCCCTCGCCTTGACCTACCGCGCGGACGGAACGCTCGAGTCCGCGGCGAGTTTGGACGGCGCGGGCCGGAAGCTGTCGTTCACCTGGACGGCTGACAACAAGCACGTCGCGTCGGTCAGTACCCAGCCGGTCGGCGGGGCCGCGCTGACGTGGACGTACGAGTACGCCGGTGACGTGCTGACCAAGTCGTGCAACGGCGAGCAGAAGTGCACGACGTACGGTTCGGCGCCGGGCTCGCACTATCGCAGCGCAGTGCTGGACAGCAAGCCGGACGGGTACTTCCGGTTGTCCGACGATGGCACTGACACCAACGCCACCAACGAGGTGGACATCGCGCTGGACGACGGCTTCGGTACGTACGCCGGCGTCCAGTACGGGCAGAGCACTCCGTTGGCCGGTGCAGGCAATGCGGACAAGTCAGTTGCGTTCGCCGGAGCGGGCCGGGTCCAGTTGCCGAACGGTATCTCCACCCGCAGCCGTGACGAGGCAGTCGAGTTGTGGTTCAAGACGAGCGGGTCGACGAGTCAGCCACTGATCGGGTACCAGAAGGAGTCGTGGGGTAAGGCAACGACCGGTGGCATGCCGGTGCTGTACGTCGGCGCGGACGGCAAGCTGCGTGGTCAGTTCTGGCACGGTGCGGCGGCGCCGATGACGTCAGCGGGCTTGGTGAACGACAACCAGTGGCACCACGTCGTACTGAGCTCACTGGGCACGCGGCAGTCGCTGTACCTGGATGGCGTGGCGATCGGGACGATCACGCAGAGCGTGGTGGACCACGAGCAGTTCCCGGTCACCCAGATCGGTGCAGCTGTTGCGGCTGCGCCGTCGGCTTGGCCGTCCTACGGGACGCAGTCGGTCAAGTACTTCACTGGTCAGATCGACGAGGTGGCGCTGTACTCGCATCCGAACTGATCGGCAACTCCAAGGACCTGGTCCGCGATGTTCAGGTCACCGGTCCGGGCAACACGTCCTACATGTACGAGTACGACGCGCTCGGCGGCTGGCTGTTGCGTACTGGCCGGCCGCTCGCTGAGGACACGCAGAAGCCGTGGACTGCTGACACGACACCGCATTGGCCGGACGTCGGGTATGCGATCCGCAGCTTCACCCACGACAAGACCGGTCAGCTGACGAAGGTCACCAGTGAGATGGGTGGCGAGGTCAGCATGACCTACGACGCTCGTGGGAACGTGGCGTCGACGAAGACGTGTCGTGGTGCTGGTGGGACCGACTGCCGGACCGAGTACAGCGCGTACCACGCGAATACGATCTGGCCGCCGCTCGATCCGCGGTGGGACAAGTTGTGGGAGTTCCGTGACGGGCGTTCGTCGGGGCCGACCGACAACACGTACAAGAAGTACCGGAACATCACGGCTGCGGGGGATGTGGCGTCGGAGTTCGGTCCGGACGGTGGATTGAAGACGTACTCGTACACCGACGGGGTGCAGACCGGGCCGGACGGCAAGGCGATGCCGCCCGGGTTGCTGAAGACCGAGACGGTGAAGGTGAACGCGACGACGTCGGCGGTCACGCAGTACTTGTACGACCAGTTCGGTGGGCTCGTGCAGACAACCGTGCCGTCGGGGCTGGTGACGAAGTACACCTACGACGAGATCGGACGGAAGAAGACCGAGACCCAGATCTCGGACACCTATCCGAACGGTGTGACCACGACGTACGACTACGACAAGATGTCGCGAGTCACGGCGATCACCGGTCCGGTGACGACTGACGCGGTGACCGGTGAGCAGCATCAGCAGAAGGCCGAGCTGGAGTACGACGCCGACGGCAACGTGGTGAAGACGACGGCACGGGATCTGAAGACGGCGGACGAACCGCGGCTCACGACGCTGACGTACGACGACCGGAACCGGCTGGCGTCGACGGTCGATGCCGACGGCAAGCAGTCGCAGCAGGGGTACGACGATGCCGGGAACCGGACCTGGTCGGAGGACGCGAACGGGAACCGGTTCGAGTACAAGTACTCGGATCTGAACATGCCGACCGAAGTCTGGGACCTGAATCTCCCGGCCGATCCGAACAACCCGCCGACGGACGGTCCGCGGGAGGGGATCGACTATGCGGTCCGGTCGAAGACGCAGTACGACCTGGCCGGCCGGAAGCGGGCCGAGGTCGACGCGATGGGCCGGCTGGTCACGTACGACTACAACCTGGACGACACGCTCAAGACGAAGAAACTGGAGGGTTTCCACAACCCGGACGGGTCGACGCGGCCGTACGTGCTGGAGTCGAACACCTACGACAAGGCCGGGAACCGGGTTCAGGCGGTCACGGACAACGGCAAGTCCACGACGGCGTACACGATCGATGTCGCGGGGCGGGTCGGGACCGAGACGAGTGACCCGGCGGGGCTGAAGCGGAAAGCGACGTACGTGCATGACCTGGCCGGGAACGTGACCCGCCAGGAGAACACCGGCGACTGGTCGAACGCCGATATCGCCGGGCCGGCCGTGGTCGTTGACGCGACCAACTATGTGTTCGACGCGGCCGGACGGCGGGTGTCGCAGACGGTGGAGAACGCGGCGGGCAACCTGACCACCTCGTGGGTGTACGACCAGCGTGGGCTGACGACCGCGATGACGACGCCGCGGGGGAACGCGTCCGGTGCGGTGAAGGCCGACTTCACCACGGCGTACGTGAATGACGAACTCGGTCGGTTGATCAAGACGGTCGCGCCGAAGGTGAAGGCTGAGCAGGACGGTGGTATACCAACCGATGCGCAGCCGACCGCTCTGGTCGGGTACGGCGCGTTCGGGCAGGCGACGTCCTCGAAGGATGCCCTGGGCAACGTCACGAAGTCGGTGTTCGACAAGCTCGGCCGGACTGCTGAGGTGAGTGGGGCGTCCTACACGCCGCCCGGCGGTAGCGCGGTGACACCCAAGACGAGCTTCAGCTATGACGCGGTCGGGAACCTGTTGCAGCAGGTCGATGAGCGTGGCAACGCGACCCGGTTTACGTACGACCAGCTGAATCAGCAGGTGCAGGTGGACGTACCGGGCAAGACGAATGACGAGCGGGCGGTCACGAAGGTCACGTACACGCCGAATGGTGACGTGGAGTCGACGACCGATCCGCTGGGTGCGGTGAAGAAGTTCACCTACGACGATCTGGACCGGATGGTCACGTCCACGTCTGTGGAGCGGAAGCCGACCGCGGGGAACTTCGTGACGCGGCTGACGTACGACGACATGGACAACGTCGTGAGTGCGCAGTCGCCGTCGGGTGCGGTCGCGTTGAGCAGCTACGACACGTTGGGTCAGTTGACCAAGTCGACCGATCCGAACAACGTCGTTTCACAGTTGGGCTACGACTACGCCGGGCGTCAGGTGCGGTCGTCGGACGGGATGGGGCGCAGCAGCGTCGCGACGTACGACAAGGCCGGGCAACTGGTTTCGTCGAAGACCTTGAACTCGTCGAACGTTGCCCTCGGCACCACCGTGCTCGGGTACGACCTGGACGGCAATCTCGTTTCGTCGACACCGGCGTCCGGGAATCGCGCGTCGACGTACACCTATGACGCGCTCGGCCGGCTGCTCACGCAGACCGATCCGGTGTCGGCGAGCGACCAGGTGAACGTCTCGTACGGGTACGACGCGGCGGGCAACCGGACTCGGTACACCGATGGGCGGGGCAACTCGACCGCCTACACCGTGAACAGTTTGGGTCTGCCGGAGAAGGTGATCGAGCCGTCGACCACGGCGCATCCCGCGCTGACCGATCGGACCTGGACGGCGTCGTACGACGCGGCCGGGAACGCGGTTTCGCTGCTGTCGCCGGGCGGTGTCACTCGGACGCGCGTGTTCGACGCGGCCGGGCGGCTGCAGTCTGAGACCGGCGCCAACGCGGAAGCTCCAACTGCTGCCCGCAATCTGACCTATGACCTCGGCGGGCGGCTCGCTACCTCAAGTGCGCTGGATGGTGTCAACACCTACAGCTACAACGACCGTGGCATGCTGCTGCGCGCCGACGGCCCGTCCGGTACGTCGACGCAGGGCTACGACCCCTGATGGTCAGCTCACGCAGCGGATCGACGCCGCCGGTACCGCCGACTTCACGTACGTGAACGGTCGCCCGGCGACGGTCACCGACCCCGTCACGCGTCTATTGCAGACAATCGGCTACAACGCAGCCGGTCAATTGTCAACAATCGACTATGGCTCGGGCCGGGTCCGCACGATCGGCTACGACGCGTACGGGCGGATGAACTCCGACGTACTCAAGGCCGGCACTGCTTCGGTGTCGTCGATCGCCTACGGGTACGACGCCGACAACAACATCACCTCGAAGAACACCACCGGTGTCGCGGGCGCCGGCAACAACACGTACGCCTATGACCAGCTCGGGCGACTCACCTCGTGGACGAAGGGAACGACCACCACCGCGTACGGCTGGGACGCGAACTCCAACCGCAGCAAGGCCGGTACGAAGCTCGCCTCGTACGACGAACGCAACCGGCTCCTGGACGACGGCACTTCCACCTACACCTACTCACCCCGCGGCGCCCTGCGGACCCAGGCGACCACGACCGGCGGAACCACGACGACGGAGGCCTTCAGCTTCGACGCCTTCGACCGGATGATCACCCGCTCCGACCGTGACTTCACCTACGACGCGCTCGACCGCCCCGTCCAGGCCGGCACGGCCCGGATGCGCTACGCCGGCTTCAGCGACGAGGTTGTCTCCGACGGCACTCAGTTCTTCGGCCGCTCAGCCTCGGATGGCCTGCTCGCCGTCGGCTACGACACCACCAAGCGCCTCGTCCTGGCCGACCGCCACGGCGACATCGTCGCCGGCTTCGACCCCACCGACACCACCCTGTCCGCCGGCCTCCCCGACACCCGCACCTACGACCCCTTCGGCCAATCCACCAACGCCACCGGCCTCAAATACCGAGTCGGCTACCAAGGCGACTGGACCGACCCCCGCTCCGGCGACGTAAACCAAGGCGCCCGCTGGTACAACCCCTCCACCGCCACCTTCAACTCCCGAGACACCATCACCCACAACGCCGGCGCCACCAGCTCCGTCCAAAACCTGTACACCTACGCAGGCGGCAACCCCCTCACCTACAACGACCCCGACGGCCGCCGCCCTATCGATCCGGGCGGTGGCAGTACCAACTGCACACGCGATCTGAGCAAAGTGATCGGCTGGATGTGGGCGGGCGAGGGCTCGGACTCTAAGACACCGATCTACGGGGTCAAATGTGACCCGCCAAAGCCCCCGCCTCCGCCAGTCAAGCCCGAATGCCCAGGATCTAAGGACTGCGAGCCGAAGTGCCGAGGAGGTGGCAAGAACTGCCCGCCACCGATCACGGATTGCAAGAAGAACTGCGATCCGCCGCCACCCACTCGCTGTAAGAAAGACTGCGGCCCGAAACCGCCTCCGCCGCCAGTCTGTGATCCCCAATGCCAGCTCAACAAGAAGATCAAAAACGAACGCGATCAGCTGGAACAAGACGCCCAGAACGTCAATCAGCCGCCACCCGGCGACCCGGTCTGCGCCTCCGGCAACCCCCTCTGCCCAACCAACCCCACCACCCCCGCCACCATCGTCGGCCCCCAAGGCGACCTGACCAACGAAACCAGCGCCTGGTCCGACCAGCAGTACAAAGACGCCCTGAACAAGTACGGCTCGGTGATCTCCAGCGTAGGCACCACGGGCGACTACAACTGGTTCAACATGGGCATCGGCGGTGGCCTGAGTTCCACCAACAACCCGGCTTGCGAAGTATGTGCTGGCGGTGGTGCAGGCGGCTGGGGCGGAGGCCGCGGTGGCGCCGGAGGCGGAAGCCGCGTCATCGAGCCCGGCGGCGGAGGAAGCGGCAAGGGGGGACGTGGCGGGCTTCCTGCGATCGGCGAACCCGGCTGTGGGTGCACACCGCAGATTGGATCGCGAGTTGCACCCCCAGGGAGAGAACTTCTCTATGGTCAGGAGCTACCGACCGGCGTTGGGCGCTTCCGAGTTGACCCGAGCGGTGTTGCCACTGACATCCGTCCGCTTGGCCGTGGTTCGACTGGCCGAGCCCTTCCGGAATCGCTGTCCGAACAGGTCGCAATGAAGTCGGCGATGTCAAATCCAGGTGGTGGTCGTGCCTTGCCGATCAGGATGACCGATCCGCGCTGGCCGGCGGAGAGCGGATGGGTGAAGATGTCGCAGAACGTCAACGGCGTTGAGATTCATTACGTCGCGAACACTCGGACGGGTCAGGTCGACGACTTCAAGTTCAAGTGATAGAAGTGTTTATATGAGAGTGCGATGTGTGGCCACTGAAGGACGCGATCTTCCTGCGGAATACTCAGGTTTGTATTTTACTCGAGATTCGAGGTTCGATCTTGTTCTCGCAGCCGAATACGATGTGTTTGGATTTGCCCTCTATAACTCCGGGTTGATCGTACTGATTGTCGACTCAACAAATCTTCCCAACTGGTATCCAATTGATATGTTCGAGATTGAGGATGGTCGGATTCCAGCAGGGTGGTCGTTTTCCCCTCGAGCTGGCGGTACGGCTGGCATGGCTGCGCTCTGGGGGTACAGCCGACTTGCTGGCGACGAGGCATTCAGCGAAGCACTGACGGTGCATGAAGACGCTGCCTTGACTGTTTTCTGGGACGAAATCGTGCCACTGACTGTCAAGCCGGCAGACGGTCATTCGTGAGAATCTGGTCCAACCAGTAAGTGGATGAGGGCATGCTGAGAGGTGTTTCGAGTGGACGGTGAGGCTCACCATCGGCTGGTCTGGCGTAGTCGCGCCAACCTCATTGCTGGCCCCGCTCGGCGACCTTTGGGCGACTGGCGGGCAATAGTGGATCAATGGTCCATTATTGATAAGTTTGTCGCCTGGCGGTCCGGTTCGATCTGAGTAGCGGCGAATGATCCCGACGGTTGTGCCCGTTATGCGAGGTGTCGACCGGTCCGGGTATCTCGCTGACGTCGTGCTGCGTCGTGGAAGTCGGCGCTGGAATCTTACGGTCTATGATGCAACGCGGCTGCAGCAAGAGGTTCTGGATGAGATTTCCCGGTCTGGGGGATGTGCCTTGTCTTCTGTTCTCGTTGTGCCAAGAGTTACGCGAGATAATATAACTTCAGCATTGTCGGAGATTGCCAAGGCTGACTTCGAAGATCTTGCCTAGGCGTCGCCTGACGGGCCGCTGCGCGGATGCGCTGGGTCCTCGATCTGGGCGGAGGGCCCTTGGCGGTTGGTCTTTTGGGGTCAGAGGAGTAGGTGGGTCACGAAGAGGGTGAGGGTGAAGGTGAGGAGGGCGGCGGCGTAGACGAGGGGAGCCGGCCAGTGGGGGGTTTGGGTGGTGGGGTGGGAGGCGGTGGCTAGGGATTGGGCGAAGGAGTTAGCGGTTGGGGGGCGGGTGTTGGGGTTGGGGCTTAGGGACTTGGTCAAGAGGTCGATGACCTGTGGGGTGACGCCGGGGATTTCGGGGGTGGGGCGGCGGGTGAGGGGGCGGCCGCGCGTCAGGCGGGGGGAGGGTCGGCGCACGCGCGATGCCGGGCCGTGGGGTGATGTGGGGTTGGTGTGCGTGAGTGCGGTCGGGGTCGGGTCTGGGCGGGTGCCGGTGAGGAGTTCCCAGGTGACGACCGCTAGGGCGTAGACGTCGGCTCGGGTGTCGTAGGTGCCTTGGCCGGCGGCTTGTTCGGGGGCCATGTACGCGGGGGTGCCGGTGGTGAGGGTGAAGCAGGAGGCGTCTTCGAGGCGTTTGGCGGTGCCCAGGTCGGCTACCAGGACGCGGACGGGACTGACGGTCTGGTCTACGAGGAAGTTGCTGGGTTTGATGTCTCGGTGCATGAAGCCGAACTCGTGGAGGACGTGGACGGCTTCGGCGGCTTCGGTGGCGATTCGCAGGGCCTCGGAGGGGTCCAGTTTGCCGAGCAGGTCGGTCAGGGTTCCGCCGTGGATGTAGTCCATGACGAAGTACGGGCGGTCGCCGTCCACGCCGACGTCGTGTACGCGGACGACCCGCCGGTCTTCGATCCGGCGCAGTAGCCGGGCCTCGGTGAGGAAGCGTTCGCGGACGTCGGCGTGGTGGATCCAGTTGTCGGCCAGTACCTTCACCGCCACCGCGGTGTCGAACTCGGGGTCGTATCCCTTCCAGACGGTGGCGAACGCGCCCGAGCCGATTCTGTGATCCAGCCGGTAACGCCCGAGACCTCGCACGGCTCTATTGTGACAGTCGGCGATCGAGACGAGCGGAGACGACCAGCTTGGCGTACGAGGACGGGGCCCTGGACCGCTGGGTAGAGCTGGCTCAACAGGGCGACGAGGCGGCGCTGGACGAGGTACTGATCCGGATCCGGCCGATGGTGTTGCGCCGCTGCACGAGATTCCTTCCGCACCACGCGGATGCCGAGGACGCGGCACAGGAAGCGCTCTTGATCATCAGCCGAAAGTTGACCTCGTACACGGGCCGTGGCTCGTTTGCCGGTTGGGTGACCGTGATCAGCTCGAACGCCGCCCGCGCGACGTACAGGTCGCTGCGAGATCGGGCCGACGCGCTCGGCGTACTGGACACCGTCCCCGAACCGCCGGATCCGCGGACGACGAGCGTGATCGCGGGTACGCGCCTGGATCTGCTCGACGCGCTGGATGAACTCGAGCAGCGGCATCCCGCGCTGGTCGAGTCGTTCATCCTCCGCGACCTGGGCGAGCTCAGCTATCAAGAGATCGCCGACGTCACGAAGACCGGTCTGGGTACGGTCAAGGACCGGATCCACCGGGCGCGGAAGTTCATGGAGCCGCGACTCCGGTCGGATGCTTCGCGGCGGTCATGAGGCCGCGTACGGGGATGTTCGTGATCGGCACCGCCGCGGTGCTGGGAGCGGTGGTGGGCGCTGTCGCCCTCCCGGACCCGGGCACGTCGGCGGCTGAGCGTCCTGCTTCGAATGGAACGACTCCGGCGCCGCCTGGTCAGGCCAGCTCGCCGCGGCCAAGCAGTTCAAGCAGCCAGAGCAGTTCGAGCAGCCCGAGCAGCCCGAGTACTCAGGGCGTGTCTGTTGATGGTCCGGTAACCAGCGCGAACATGCTCAGCAACGCGGACCTCGCCGGCGTCGGACTGACGGCCAGTCCGCAGCCGCCAGACATACGGCTCGAACTGGTTGGTTGCGACAAGCTGCAGACCCTGGACGACATCGCACTCAGTGGACCGCCTGTCCAGCGAGCGTGGGAAGGCGAGGCAGTCAGCGTGTACGAGCAAGCGGTTGCTGCCCGCGACGAAGACGAGGCCGCACAGGTCGCTCGGCAGGTACTCAGCAAGCTCGAAGCGTGTCAGAAGCGGCCGGCCGGATATTGGGTGTACGGAGCGACGCACAGCGAACGGATCGATCGGGCGACAACCGCCAGCTGGCTCGGACAGATCGACGGGTCGTTCAACACCGCCGGGCGGGCGCCGAAGGTCGAGAAAATCAGTGGGGGTACGGCAGTACTGCGCCGGGGGAACCATGTTGCGGTGCTGGGAATCAACTGGTGTGTCAGTGCCGGTGATGAGGCTGCGTGCGTCGCCGCCGGCGGCGATGCTGGTCGGCAACTCGCGGAACTGAGCCGACGAGCGGCGCGCCGCCTCGGCTGACAGCCGAGTCCCACACCCACCACCCAAAGCTGCGAAAAGTTGGATCCAACAAAAAACCGGCAGGTCCCCTCTCTGGTGGTGACAGCAACCGCCGTGCTGCTTCGGCGGCACGACCAGAAGGGGATTCTTGAATGTCTAACGGACATAACACCACCGGTACGTCACGCGGTACTTCGGGGAGCGGCCGGCGTCGGGTGCGTTCGCTCGGCGTGCTTGCGGGCGCGGCAGTCGTAACCACCGCCTCGGTCAGCTTGGCTCTCGGGCTCATGCCCGCCCAGGCCGATCAGTCCACCGCCGCCCGGTCCGCGTCCACTGAGCCGGTGCCCATCCAGTACGCGCCGAACCACACCGCGTCCGCCGAGTCCACGTCCATCCAATCCGCGGCCGGTGAGACGCCGCCGAGCCATGATGAGGTTGGTCCGTCCGGCGCGAGTGCGGCCGCTGTTCGGGCGATCGGGACCAGCCAGCTGCTGCAGAGTGGGGATCTCGCCACAGTCAGCCCGAAGCTCGACACCGCGAACATCGCGCTGAACTGGGACGAAGACTTCTCGTCCTGCCTGGGTGAGGGGAACTCGTGGACCGAGACCCTTCGCGGCGCCCGCAAGGCGATCAACGTGCAGTGGTCGAGCCGGAAGGACCCGAACCTTGGTCTGTCCGAGTCGATCGGCCAGGCGAAGACGGCGGGGCAGGCGAAGGGTTATGCGAAGACCTTGATCGACAAGGGCATCCGCGGCTGCCAGGCGGGTACGTCGCAGTGGGACTTCCACTACGGCAAAACTCACACCGTGAAGGTCGGTACGGGTGTCGCTACCTGGGCCGCGTCGTACACCGGGAGCTCCACCCGCGCTGACGGGGGCATCGTGGTCGTCGTCAACGGGACCAACTTCGGCATCATCCAGACAAACGCGACAGCGGGCTCGGTCGACAAGGCGATCGCGTCCTTGGCCAAGTCAGCCGTCAAACGCCTGGGCTGACCCCGCGACGGAAAGCGCCGGCACAAGCCGAACCGGCGCCAGGCAACCCACCCGGCATCCGGCGTCCCGCCTCGGCGCCGGTCCCGGGGTTGTTGCCTGCGGGTGCGCTGAGCGGGCGGTTGCTGAGATTCGGGGCGGATTCTGAGGGGTGCTTTCAGGGAGTGTTCAGGAGAACTTGATGGTGGCTTGAGGGTTTCTTGGAGTGGGGCTGAGGGCGATCGGGCGAGCCTCGTTGCATGGTGAGTACAGGTGGGAACGGCGAGTCAGGGTTCGGGCGGCGGCGGGGGTGGGTACGACGGGCGTCGGTGGCCGCCGTTGCCACCGCGGTGCTTGGGGTCGGGGCGACGGGGGTGTCTGTCGCGGTTGTCTCGGCGAAGCACTCGAGTGCCGGCTCGGGGACCGCGACGAGCTCGGACGATTCGGGGTCCAGCGGTTCCGGGAGCTCCGGTAGCTCGGGTAGTTCGAGCGGGAGCAGTAGTTCGGGTGGGACTAGTTCCAATGGAACTAGTTCGGGTGGGAGTAGTTCGAGCAGTAGCGGGCTTGGGTCGGCGGCCTCGGGGTCCAGCTCTCAGGGTGGGAGTCATGGGTCATGAGCGCGTCGCGGGCTTGGAGCGCGTGGAGTTGCGCGGTGCGGCTGACCGTGGAGGACCCGGCCGTACTGGGTGCGGCTTGCGGTGAGCTCAAGGGGCTGATGGATCGGGTCGACAAGGCTGCCAGCCGGTTTCGGGTGGATTCTGAGCTGTCGGTTGTGAACCGCCGGGCTGGGGCGCTGGTGCCGGTATCGCGGTTGCTGGTGGATCTGGTTGACGTCAGCTTGGTCGCGGCGCGGGTGAGTGGTGGGGCAGTTGACCCGACTGTCGGTCCAGCGGTGATCGCGGCTGGGTATGACGTCGACATCGAAGCAGTACGCCGCCGCTTCCCGCCGCCCCTTCACGAACCGCAACCACCACTCGAAGCGTCTGGAGCGCCGGGGGAGCAGATGGTGGGTGGAACGCACCCACAGTCGGCGGAGCTGGGTGGGGCGCACCGACAGGCGGTGGTGGGTGGTGTGCGTGGGGGATCGCCGGGCGTCGGTGGGGTTGCCGGCTGGCGGGAGGTGCGGCTCAATCGGAAGTTGGCGTTGCTCGGGGTGCCCAAGGGGTGTGCGCTTGACCTGGGGGCGACTGCCAAAGCGTGGACTGCCGATCGGGCGGCCAATCTGTTGAGCAAGCGGTACGGCTGCGCCGTGCTGGTTGAGATCGGTGGGGACCTGCGGGCCGCTGGTGCGCCGAAGGAGCCCTGGGTGGTGACTGTCGCCGAGCGGTCCGGTGGGCCGGGTGTGTTGGTGACTCTCACTCACGGCGGTCTTGCCACTTCGACGCGTACGGTGCGGCGGTGGCGCACGGCGGACGGGTACGCCCATCACGTCATCGATCCGCGTACGGGGCGCCCGGCGGAAGGGGCGTACCGAACCGCGTCGGTGTGGGCACCAACGGCAGTGCGCGCCAACACCTTCAGCACCGCGCTTGTTGCGACTAGTGACGCGGCACTCGGACGGTTGAAGCTGGCCAGCCACCCGGCGCGGTTGATCGGTGCGGACGGTGAGGTCACCGAGCTGTCCGGCTGGCCGGCGGCGAGCAGGGCCGCCTGATGACACTCTGGTACTTGGCCCGTGCCGCCGGTGTGGTCACGATGGTCATGTTCACCCTGTCGGCGGTACTAGGCATGCTGATGCCGCGCATCCGCAAACCGGAGCGGCGTTTCTGGCTCCAGTACGTGCACAGGTCGGCTGCAGTAACCGGACTGGTCTTGCTGACCACCCACGTGATCGCAGTGATAGCAGACAGCTACGTCAGCATCAGTCCGACCGTGCTGGTCTGGCCGTTCGGTTCCGGCTACCGCCCGTTCGCCATGGCCGTGGGCGTACTAGCCCTGTACAGCCTGGTGCTCGCCTCTCTGGTCGGAGCGTCCCGCGGCCGCCTTGCGGTCTCGGCGCAGTTCGCCAAGTACTGGCGCAAGCTGCACATCGCCGCCTCAGTTGGCTGGCTGCTGTCCATCGGCCACGCACTGCTGGCAGGTACTGACCGCAGTACGCCGTGGATGCTCGCCATCACTCTGACCTGTCTGGTCGCAGTGGCTCTAGCAGGCGCGTACCGCCTCAACGCAACGCCGATCTCCCGTGCTTGGAGGGCCCAATGAGAACGCTCGAAGCAACCAGGGTGATCGGTGTGGCCAGACTGCTCGCTGGACTTGACCACGGGCCACTGAACGATCTGCACAGCCATCTACAGACACACGGTCCGCAGCCGCAGCTAACCCGCGACGACTACACCTCACTGGCTGAAGCTGTAGGTCTCAGAGGACGTGGTGGTGCCGCCTTTCCGGTCGCACTGAAGCTGAAGGACCTCCCACGGCGCGGAGTGGAGGCAGTGGTCGTCAACGGTTCCGAGAGCGAACCGCTGAGCCGCAAAGATCGCCTACTACTCGCACAGTCGCCGCACCTCGTACTGGACGGTGCTGTCGGTCTCGCACATGCGCTCCAGGCGCCACATGTACTCATCGCCGTACACGACCACGAGGCGGCCACCAAAGTACGAGAAGCCTTGATGGAGCGTCATGACGACCTGGCGATCGAGGTACGAGACACACCGGGCCGCTTTGTCGCAGGGGAGGCCCGTGCGGTGCTGAATGCACTGGAAGGCACCCAGGCCGTACCACCCGGGCGGAGGGTCTTGCCAACAAGGAAGGGCTACCACAGACGACCGACCTTCCTGTCCAACGTGGAGACGTTCGCCCAGTTGGCAGTACTCGCCCGGCTCGGGTCGCGTGGTTTCAGCAGTACCGGAGTGAGCACCGAGCCAGGTACGCAGCTCCTGACCGTCGCCGGAGCAGTACAGCGCCCCGGAGTGATCGAGACACCGACCGGTATCCCGCTGAACACGGTCCTCCAGTACGTCGAGGCAGAACCCGGTCCTGTCCTACTAGGCGGCTACCACGGCCGCTGGCTGCCACAGACAGACGGCGTGACGCTCCAGCGACCAGATGTGTCAGCCGGCATCGTGCTGCCGCTCGGATCGAGTACCTGCCCGCTCGGTGAGGTCACCAGGGTCGTTCAGTGGCTGTCGAGTGAGTCAGCCGGCCAGTGCGGTCCCTGTGTGTTCGGACTGGCCGCACTGGTCGATGACTTCACCAGGCTGACCGCTGGTGACCCGCAGGGCTGGCATGACGCCCAGCGGCATCTCGGTCTGATTCCGGGGCGCGGTGCGTGTGCACACCCGGACGGGTCGGCGCGGTTCCTGGCGTCAGCGCTGGAGGTGTTCGGCGACGACGTACACAGCCACCTGTCCGGAACAGGCTGCGGCCGACCGGTGCGAGGGGTACTAGGAGGTGCCTGGTGAGCAAGCTGGAGATCGACTGGACCCGGTGCGACGGCCACGGCCTGTGCGCCGGCCTGCTACCCGAGGACATCGCCATGGACGAGTGGGGCTTCCCTCTCCTCCGCGCCGACGAGATTACCCCAGGTGAACTCCCGGACGCACGCCGCGCAGTCCTCGCCTGCCCAGCCCTTGCACTCCGTCTCACCAGTCAAGGACGTGTCTGATGGTTCCGCACCTACTGCGCGGCACTCGGCACGGCATCTCGCCGCACGGGAGGAAAGGCAACGATGAAACCACATCGAGGCCTCCCCTCCCGCACGCCGAGCTACCGCACCGAGCACCTGCTCGCTACGGCGCGGAACCATCAGACACGTCCTAGTGACAGTCCCGTCCCCGCACCACACCAGTGACGATGGTGGACTAATCTCTGAGTGACCGCACAATGTCGTGCGGTCCGGCGGGAGCGACGCCGAATGTCACGTGTGGAGACGGTGAGGAATGCAGAGCAAGCTGGACGTTCTGAAGGCCGATGTGATCGCCAAAGCGGTGGCCACGGGAACTCATGGGCACGACAAAGTGGTCGACCCGGTCAGGCTGAGGACCTTCCTGGAGCAGTACTACCGGCACGTCGCCGCGGAGGACGTCGCCGAGCGGCAGCCGAACGACTGCCTGGGCGCCGCGCGGCACCATTACAAGTCCGCGACGACCCGCCCGCAGGGTACGGCGAAAGTGCACGTTTTCACTCCGACGCCGGAGGAGTACGGCTGGTCCGCGAACGGGCGGACCGTGGTCGAGATCGTCGTCGACGACATGCCGTTCCTGGTGGACAGCGCGGCGATGGTGATCACCGACCGCAACCTTGAGCTGCAACTGCTGATCCACCCCCAGTTCGTGGTCCGGCGGGACATGGCCGGCACGCTCCAGGACGTCCTGGACGACAGCGAGACCGCGGACGAGCACGATCTGGTCCGCGAGAGCTGGATGCACCTGGAGATCGAGCGGATCGCGGACGTCGCCGAGCACCGCGCCCTCGAGCACGACCTGCTCAAGGTCCTGAACGACGTCCGCGAGGCGGTCGAGGACTGGCCGAAGATGCACGAGAAGGCGGTCAGCATCGCGGCCGGCCTGGACGCGGCCGAGCTGCCGGTCGCCGAGAGCGAGGTCGAGGAGGCCCGTGAGCTGCTCGAATGGCTCGCCGACGAGCACTTCACCTTCCTCGGCTACCGCGAGTACGACTTCACCATGGAGGGCGCGCAGGGCATCCTGCGCGGCCGCCCCGGCACCGGCCTGGGCATCCTCCGGCCGGATCCGAAGCCGGGCTCCGGCAAGCTGCCGCCGGAGGTGAGCGCCAAGGCGCAGGAGCAGAAGCTGCTGATCCTGACCAAGGCGAACTCCCGCTCGACCGTGCACCGGTCCACGTACCTGGACTATGTCGGGATCAAGCAGTTCGACGAGAACGGCGACCCGGTCCGCGAGTGCCGGTTCATCGGTCTGCTGTCGTCGACCGCGTACACCGAGAGCGTCATGCAGGTGCCGGTGCTGCGCCGGAAGGCACTGGAGCTGTTCCGCCAGACCGGCTTCGACCCGAACAGCCACAGCGGCAAGGGCCTCCTGGACGTACTGGAGACCTACCCGCGTGACGAGCTGCTGCAGGCGCCGGTGGAGGACCTGCTGCCGATCGTGCAGTCGGTGCTGCACCTGCAGGAGCGCCGCGCGGTCAAGCTGTTCGTACGACGTGACGTCTACAACCGGTACCTGTCCTGTCTGGTGTACCTGCCACGTGATCGGTACACCACTGCGGTCCGTCTGCGCATGCAGCAGATCCTGAAGGACGCCATCGGCGCAGAGTCGGTGACGTACGCCGCGTACGTGACCGAGTCCGTACTTGCGCGCGTGCACTTCGTCGTCCGGATGAAACAGGGCGAAACAGTCGGCGAGTACGACACTGAGCTGCTGGAGCAGCAGGTGGTCGACGCCACTCGCGCCTGGGCGGATGACTTCACTGTGGCGTTGCATGCGCAAGGCGGCGACGTCGCGGTGACCAAGCTGTCCCGTCGATACGCCGATGCGTTCCCGGAGGCGTACAAAGAGGACTTCGACGCCCGTGTGGCAGTCAACGACGTCCATGTACTGGAGGGCCTGCCGGCGGACGACGGTCTGGCCATGTCCTTGTACAGCCCGATCGAGGAAGAGTGGGAGGGTGAGCGGCGGTTCAAGGTGTACCGCACCGGGTCGCCGCTGTCGCTGTCCCAGGTGCTGCCGCATCTGACCGCTATGGGCGTCGAGGTCATCGACGAGCGCCCGTACGAGATCCGCTGCGACGACGGCACCATGTCGTACATCTACGACTTCGGGCTGAAGGCACCGGAGGACACCGAGGAGCGCGAGGAACTGCGCGCGCTGTTCTCCGACACGTTCCAGGCGGTCTGGCAGGGCAGGGCCGAGTCCGACAAGCTGAACGCGCTGGTACTGCGCGGCAGCCTCAGCTGGCGACAGGTGTCGATTCTGCGCGCCTACCAGCGCTACATGCGCCAGGGCGGTACACCGTTCAGCCAGGACTACATCGAGAACACGTTCCTGAACCACGTGGACGTGGCCAGTCTGCTGGTGCGGCTCTTCGAGGCCAGCTTCGACCCGGCTCGCGGCCGGGTCGACGACACGGACCGGACCGCGCTGACGGATCAGCTGGAGAAGGAGATCCTGGCCGCGCTGGACACCGTGCAGAGCCTGGACGAGGACAGGATCCTCCGGTCGTACCTGACCGTGATGAAGGCGACGCTGCGGACCAACTACTTTCAGCCCGGTCCGGACGGTCAGCCCCGGTCGTACCTGTCGCTGAAGCTGGAGCCGAAGGCCATTCCGGACCTGCCGCAGCCGCGCCCGGCGTACGAGATCTTCGTGTACTCGCCGCGGGTCGAAGGTGTGCACCTGCGGTTCGGCGCGGTCGCCCGCGGCGGTCTGCGCTGGTCGGACCGGCGCGAGGACTTCCGCACCGAGGTGCTCGGCCTGGTCAAGGCGCAGATGGTGAAGAACTCGGTGATCGTGCCGGTCGGCGCGAAGGGCGGCTTCTACGCCAAGCAACTGCCCGACCCGGCCGCCGATCGGGACGCCTGGCTGGCCGAGGGGATCGCGTCCTACAAGACATTCATCTCCGGGCTGCTGGACATCACCGACAACATCGTTGCCGGTGACATCGTTCCGCCGCGGGACGTGGTCCGCTACGACGGCGATGACGCGTACCTGGTGGTTGCCGCGGACAAGGGCACCGCGACCTTCTCGGACCTCGCGAACGGGGTCGCGAAGGAGTACGGCTTCTGGCTCGGCGACGCGTTCGCCTCCGGCGGGTCGGTCGGGTACGACCACAAGGCGATGGGTATCACCGCCCGCGGCGCCTGGGAGTCGGTCAAGCGGCACTTCCGCGAGATGGGTCACGACTGCCAGCACGAGGACTTCACCGTGGTCGGCGTCGGCGACATGTCCGGTGACGTGTTCGGCAACGGCATGCTGCTGTCCGAGCACATCCGGCTGGTCGCGGCGTTCGACCACCGGCACATCTTCCTGGACCCGGCGCCGGACGCCGCCACCTCGTTCGCCGAGCGGCGGCGGCTGTTCGAGCTGCCCCGGTCCTCGTGGGCGGACTACGACAGCGCGCTGATCTCCTCGGGCGGCGGCGTGTACTCGCGAACCGAGAAGGCGATCCCGATCTCCGCGGAGGTCCGGGCGGTACTCGGCATCGAAGGCACCGCCGCGAAACTGACCCCGGCCGAGTTGATGAACGCGATCCTGAAGGCGCCGGTCGACCTGTTCTGGAACGGCGGCATCGGCACGTACGTGAAGTCGAGCAGCGAGTCGAACGCCGATGTCGGCGACAAGGCCAACGACGCGATCCGGGTGAACGGCTCCGAGCTGCGCGCCCGCGCGGTCGGCGAGGGCGGCAACCTCGGCTGCACCCAGCTCGGCCGGATCGAGTACGCGGCGGCGGGCGGCCGGATCAACACCGACTTCATCGACAACGTGGCCGGCGTGGACACCTCCGACCACGAGGTGAACATCAAGATCCTGCTGGACAAGGTGGTGGCCGACGGCGACCTGACCGAGAAGCAGCGCAACGACATCATCGCGTCGATGACTGACGAGGTCGGCGCGCTGGTACTCAAGAGCAACTACCGGCAGAACATCGCCCTCGCGAACGCGACCGCCCAGGCGCCGGCGCTGATGCACGTACACCAGGACTGGGTCCGGCGGCTCGAACGGCAGGGGCTGCTCGACCGGCAGCTGGAGTTCCTGCCGAGCATCCCGGAGTTCAAGCGGCGCAAGGCCGAGGGCCGTGGGCTGACGTCACCGGAGCTGTCGGTGCTGATCGCGTACACCAAGATCGTGATGGAAGCCGAGCTGCTCAAGACCTCGCTGCCGGACGATCCGTTCCTGAAGCACAAGCTGGCCAGCTACTTCCCGAAGGCGATCCACGAGCGGTTCGCCGACCAGATCCAGAGCCACCAGCTGCGCCGGGAGATCATCACCACGCAGGTGGTGAACGAGTTCGTGAACACGTCCGGCGTGACCGCGTACCACCGGCTCTCGCTGGAGACCGGCGGTACGGTCGAGGACGTCGTCCGGGCCAACCTGGCCGCTTCGCGGATCTTCTCCCAGCCGGAGCTGCTGGCCGCGAACGCCGACCTGGACAACGTCGTCGATGCCGAGACCCAGACGCACATGCGGCTGGAGACCCGGACGCTCGTCGAGCGCGCGACCCGGTGGCTGGTCAGCAACCGGCGCCCACCGGTCGACATCGAGGAGCTGATCGAGTTCTTCGGTCCGGGCATCGCGAAGCTGACCACGGCGCTGCCGGAGGTGCTGCGCGGCCGCGAGCTGGCGCTGTTCGAGCAGCGCCGGGAAAGCCTGGTGCAGAAGGGCGTCGCGGACGATTTCGCGACCCGGATCGCCGTGCTGCCGCCGACGTACGCCGGGCTCGGCATCGTCGAGACCGCGTCCCGGGACGACATCGACATCCTTGAGGTCGCCAAGGTGCACTTCGCGCTCGGTGAGCGGCTGCAGCTCGGCCGCTTCCTGGAGCGGATCATCGGCCTGCCGCGGACCGACCGCTGGCAGACGATGGCCCGCGCGGCGCTGCGCGACGACCTGCACGCCGTGCACTCGCGGCTGACCCGGCAGGTGCTCGCCACCACCGACGCCTCGGCCGAGCCCGAGGACCGGGTGATCACCTGGCAGGACCAGAACGCCGCGGTGCTGTCCCGGGCCGCGTCGATGCTGGAGGAGATCGTCGAGATCGAAGGCCCGGAGCTGGCCCACCTCTCGGTCGGCCTGCGCCTGGTCCGGGCCCTGATCGCCAACCAGGGCTAGGGGTTCATCGCTCGGACACGACGACGTCGACGGAGTACTGGTCGGCGCGGTAGCAGTGGCTGCCGTACTCGACCGGGGATCCGTCGGCGGCGTACGCCGAGCGGGTCATCGTGATCAGCGGTTCCGCCTTGGACATGTGCAGCGTACGGCGCTCGTCGGCGGTCGCGTTCCGGGCGCCGATGCGCTGCCGGGCGACGGTGGGCCGGATGCCGCGCGCGCGGAGCACCGCGTACAGGCCGTCGGCGACGAGTTCCTCGACGGACAGGTCGGCGAGCGTCGGCGGCAGCCAGTTGCGCATGATCGCGAGTGGCAGATCATCCGCGTACCGCAGCCGGACGATCGACACCAACGGCGTACCGGGCGGGAGTTCGAGGACCGTGGCGGCGCGTTCGTCGTGCGCGGCGCAGTCCAGCGCGAGCACCTCCGTGTGGGGCGTGCGGCCCTCACGGGCGAGGTCGTCGTACAGGCTGGTCAGCTCCGCCTTGCGGTGCACCATCTGGTTGGCGACCGTGGTGCCGATGCCGCGGCGGCGCACCAGCAGGCCCTGGTTGACCAGCTCCGAGATCGCCCGCCGGACCGTCGGGCGGGACAGGTTCAGCCGATCGGACATGCCGATCTCGTTCTCGAACGGGTCGCCCGGACGCAGCCGGCCGTCGGTGATGGCGGCGGTCAGCTGCTCGGCCAGCTGGTGGTACAGCGGCACCGGACTGGTCCGGTCGAGCTGGATGGGCAGCGCGGCGATCATGCCGGGGATGGTACCGCGATGATGTACTCATGTCGCGACGTGAGAATGTGTTAACAAAGTATTGACACCTCCCGCCCAGGGCCGGAAAGCTGACGGGCAACCAGCGCGCCGCCGGGGCTGTGGCGCGCCTGTACTTCGAGAGAGGCTGCGCGGATGCGGATCGGGTTGGTCGGGGTCGGGCGGATCGGGGCGTTCCACGCCGCGACGCTGAAGGGCTTGCCGGCGGTTGATCAGGTGGTCGTCGCCGATGCGGACCCGGCCCGGGCCGAGGTGGTCGCGAAGGAACTGGGCGTCTCGTCCGCGCCGGACGTGACCGCGCTGCTCGGCTCCGGGCTGGACGGTTTCGTGATCGCGGCGGCCACGTCGGCGCACGCGGACCTGATCGCGGCCGGCGTCGCGGCCGGCGTGCCGACGTTCTGCGAGAAGCCGGTCGCGCTGGACCTGGCCGAGACCGAGCGCGTGCTGGAGCTGGTCGAGGCGTCCACCGTGCCCGTACACATCGGTTTCCAGCGCCGGTTCGACGCCGGCTACCAGGCGGCGCGGGCGGCGGTGGAGACGGGCGAGCTCGGGTACGTGCACCACATCCGCACGAACACGAACGACGCGTTCCCGCCGCACCACGAGTACATCCCGAACAGCGGCGGCTTCTTCCGCGACTGCACCGTGCACGACTTCGACATCATCCGGTACGTCACGGGCCGCGAGGTGGTCAGCGTGTACGCGACCGGAGCCAACCGTGGCGAAGCGTTCTTCGGTGAGTACGGTGACGTCGACTCGGCGGCCGCACTGCTCACGCTGGACGACAACACCTTCGTCACGGCGAGCGGTACGCGGTACAACGGCGCCGGCCATGACGTACGGATGGAGCTGCACGGCAGCCTGGGGTCGATCGCGGTCGGCCTGGACGAGCACACCGCGCTCCGGTCCGCCGAGCCCGGCGTCACCTTCCCGGGTGGGCAGCCGCACATGACCTTCATGGACCGCTTCCAGCCCGCGTACGTCGCCGAGCTGACCGCCTTCACCGAGGTCGTCGCCGGTACGCGGGCGGTGCCGTGCACGGTCCGGGACGCGTTTGCCGCCTTCCGGATCGCCGACGCCTGCGAGCTGTCCCGGCACGAGAACCGCGTTGTCGTCCTCTGAACTGCCACGCCCTGAACCCACACGCTCTGAGGAGTTTGCTTTCATGACCGAGTTTGCTGCTCGTATCGCCGGTGCCCCGATCTCGTGGGGCGTGTGCGAGGTCCCCGGCTGGGGCTGGCAGTACGACGCCGAGACGGTGCTCGCCGAAATGCGGACGGTCGGCCTGGCCGCGACCGAGTTCGGTCCGGACGGATTCCTCCCGGACGACCCGGCGGACAAGGCCAAAACGCTCGCGGACGTCGGGCTCCGCGCGGTCGGCGGGTTCGTACCCGTCGTCCTGCACGACCCCGCGCATGACCCGGCGCCCGAGGTCGCGACCGCGCTGGAGGGGTTCGTCGCGGCCGGCGCCGGCACGCTCGTGCTTGCGGCCGCGACCGGCCAGGACGGGTACGACGACCGCCCGGTCCTCGGCGACGCGGGCTGGAACACCCTGCTCGGAAACCTCGACAAGCTGGCCGAGCTGGCCGCGTCGCGGGGCGTACTCGCGACCGTCCACCCGCATGTCGGCACGATGGTCGAGAACGCGGCGGACGTCGACCGGGTGCTGGCCGGCTCGTCGATCGGTCTCACGCTGGACACCGGCCACCTGCTGATCGGTGGCGCCGACCCGGTCGCGCTGGCCGTCAACCACACCGATCGGATTCGGCACACGCACCTGAAAGACGTCGACGCCGGCTGGGCCGCCCGCGTGCAGTCGGGCGAGGTGTCGTACACGGATGCGGTCCGGGAGGGCATGTACCGGCCGCTGGGTGCCGGTGACATCGACATCACCACGATCGTGACCACGCTGGAGAAGGCCGGGTACGACGGCTGGTACGTGCTGGAGCAGGACACGATCCTCGCCGATCGACCCAGTGACGAAGGGCCGGTGGCCGACGTACGCGCCAGTATCGGCCACCTGAACGAGATCGCGGCCGCGCTGCGATGACCGTGCGAGTGCCGTGGCTACGGACGGACCGGCGGGATGGGAGGGTCTGATGGTGGACGACGTACTGACAATCGGGCGGATCGGGGTCGACCTGTACCCGCTGCAGCCCGGAACACATCTTGAGGACGTAACCTCGTTCGGCAAGTTCCTCGGCGGGAGCGCGACGAACGTGGCGGTCGCGGCGGCGCGGCACGGGCGGAAGACGGCGGTGATCAGCCGGACCGGGAACGACCCGTTCGGCACGTTCATCCACCGCACGCTCGGTGAACTCGGCGTCGACGACCGTTTCGTCACGCCGGTCGACGGGCTGCCGACGCCGATCACCTTCTGCGAGATCTTCCCACCGGACAACTTCCCGCTGTACTTCTACCGCTTCCCGAAGGCGCCGGACCTGGTCATCAACCCGTCCGAACTCGACGTGGACGCGATCCGGGAGGCGCGGATCTACTGGTCCACCGTCACCGGGCTGTCCGCGGAACCGTCCCGGTCCGCGCACTTCACCGCCTGGGAAGCGCGCGGCCGCAAGCCGTTCACGGTGCTCGACCTGGACTACCGGCCGATGTTCTGGGCCGACCCGAGCGAGGCGCACGACCAGGTGTCGCGGGCGCTGGAGCACTGCACGGTTGCCGTCGGCAACCGTGAGGAGTGTGAGGTGGCGGTCGGCGAAACCGATCCGGACAAGGCCGCCCAGGCGTTGCTGGACCGCGGCCTGGACCTGGCCGTGGTCAAGCAGGGACCGCGCGGCACGCTGGCGCGGACCCGCGACGAACGCGTCGAGGTCCCGCCGTTCCCGGTCGAGGTGGTCAACGGCCTCGGCGCCGGCGACGGCTTCGGCGGCGCCCTCTGCCACGGCCTGCTCTCCGGCTGGCCGCTGGAAAAGGTCATCCGGTTCGCCAACATCGCCGGCGCCATCGTCGCCTCCCGGCTCGAATGCTCCACCGCCATGCCCACCACCGAAGAGGTCCTCTCCCGGTTGGGAGCCGACTCATGACCCCCAACACCCCAAACCCCCAGCACCCCACGGCGCCACAACCCCAGGACACCTACTCCGAGGAAGCCCGCACAATCCCGATCCAGCCCCCACCCGACCGTGCAACCCAGGGCGACCGAGCAGCTTCTGGCGATGAGGAAACTGTTTTGGTTCCAGGCACGAGCGAGCCGACTTTCGAGATCCCCCGCGAGTCGCCGTTCGCACCACAGCACTCGGAGGCGCCGGCCGGCGCGGACGACCCGACGGTGAGTGTGTCCGTCAGCGGGCAGCCAGGTACTGGTCCGGGGACCGGTCCTGGGGCTGGTGCTGGTGCCGCTGGCGGTGGTGCGAACGATCCGACAGTGGTCGTACGCCGCCCGGTTACTCCCGGCGCCGAGGACCTGACTGTCGTGGTGGATCCGTCGCGGATCACGGCAAGCCCCGACGGCCAGACCACGGTCATCGGCAACCTGGACCTCCCCGCCGGCGCCAACCCGCCCGCGTCGGCAGCCGCCGACCATCTCGTCGGCGGCCAGTCGAGCCTGATCGAAGGCCCAGGAAACCAGCAACAACTCACCCCATCCATCACCCCATCCACCGCCGCCCCAACCACAGATCCCACCCAGCCGGCCGAGACCCTCGCCGTCGCACCAACTCCCAACCCCACGGCTCCCAACCCCGTGGCCGCTGACCCCACGGTCGCCATCTCCCCGGCCACCGAACCGTTCGCCGCCGAGCAGTTCGCCGTCGAGCCGGTGGTTGACGAGCCGATCGCAGTAGAGGCGGATGCTGTCGAGCGGTTCGCTGCCGAGCCGGTCGCCGCGGAGTCGGTGGTTGCAGGGGCATTCGCCGCTGAACCGGTGGTTGCTGAAACGGTTGGCGTCGAGCCGGTTGCTGGTGAGGCGCCGGTTGGCGTACCGGTCGCTGGTGAGCCTGCGGTTGGCGGGTCGGTTGCTGCTGAGACGTCGGCTGCTGGTGAGTCGGCGGAGTGGGCTGTTGGTGCCGCTGGGCGGCGGGATGAGTTCGCGGACAGGTTGGCGGAGCTGACCGAGGTTCGGGTTCGGTATCCGGAGCGGGTCGAGGAAGGCTGGCTTGGCCGGCGGACCCGTGGGCTGGTGGGGGAGGACGGTCGGCTGCTGATCGTGGCTGCTGACCACCCGGCTCGGGGCGCGCTCGGCGTGCGCGGCGACCGGATGGCGATGGGCAGCCGGGCCGATCTGGTCGCGCGTTTGGTGATCGCGTTGCAGCGGCCAGGCGTGGACGGCGTACTCGCCACGCCGGATGTGCTGGAAGACCTCCTCCTGCTCGGTGCGCTCGAAGGGAAGGTCGTCATCGGTTCGATGAACCGGGGCGGTCTGCAGGGCGCATCGTTCGAGTTGGACGATCGCTTCACGGCGTACCGGACCGCGGACGAGATCGCGGCGCGGCGGCTCGACGGCGGGAAGATGCTGACCCGGATCGACCTCGCCGACCGCGGGACGGTCGCGACGTTGGAGAGCAGCGCCGCCGCGGTGACCGGCCTGGCCGAGCACAAGTTGATGGCGATGGTCGAGCCGTTCTGGTCGACGCGGTCGGAGGACGGGCGGGTGACGAACCTGCTCGACCCGGAGTCGGTGATCAAGTCCATCCAGATCGCGTCCGCCCTCGGCGCGACCAGCGCGTACACGTGGCTGAAGCTGCCGGTCGTCGACGAGCTCGATCGGGTGATGGAGGCAACGACCCTGCCGACGTTGCTGCTCGGCGGTGATCCGACCGGTGATCCGGAAGCGACCTACTCGGCGTGGGGCAAGGCGCTGGACCTGCCTTCGGTACGCGGGCTGGTCGTCGGCCGCGCGTTGCTCTTCCCGCCCGACGGCGATGTCGCGACGGCTGTCGACCGGGCCGCCGCGCTGGTCCACGGCGGCGCCGCATGACCGCGCGCCGGACGGAAACGCACAGGTCCCAGGTGCTTGAGGTTCGACTGGAGCGAGGTCGGGATGAGTGAGTGGGTTCGGCCGGCGGGGACCGCGGCGCGCGACGGGTACGACGTGGTGGTCCGGCCGGGCGACCCCGGTTGGAAGCACAGCGGACTGACCGTACGGACGTTGCGCCCGGGGCAGTCGGTACAGATCGAGACCGGCGACTGCGAGTACATCGTGCTGCCCTTGAACGGGTCGGCCGAGGTCGTCATCGACGGCGAAGCGGTGCCGCTCGGTGGGCGGGCCGATGTGTTCGCGGGCGCGACCGATGTCGCGTACGTGCCCCGGAACACCACCTTCGCGGTGGTGAGCGCCGGTGGCGCGCGGATCGCGTTCCCGTTCGCGAAGGCGGCCAGTGACCGTCCGTTCCAGCGGATCGCGGTCGAGGACGTCGAGACCGAACTGCGTGGTGCCGGCGTCGCGTCCCGCCAGGTCCGCAACTTCGGTACGCCAGGGGTGCTCGACGCCGACTCGATCATCGCCTGTGAGGTGATCACTCCGGCTGGCAACTGGTCGTCCTACCCGCCGCACAAGCACGACGAGCACCGGCCCGGGAAGGAGAGCGAGCTCGAGGAGATCTACTACTTCGAGCTGCAGCTGTCCGATGCCGCGCCGGAAGGTGCCAGGGGCAACGACCCGATCGGGTACCAGCGGGTGTACGGCACCGACGACCGGCCGATCGACGTACTGGCGGAGGTCCGCAGCGGGGACGTCGTCCTGGTCCCGCACGGATGGCACGGTCCGGCGATGGCACCGCCCGGCTACGACATGTACTACCTGAACGTGATGGCCGGCCCTGGTACGGAACGCCAGTGGCTGATCACCGACGACCCGCAACACGCCTGGGTACGTGAGTTGTGGAACTCGCAACATATCGATCCACGCCTGCCTTTCCAGCAAACAGAGCCTCTCGGAGGGGATGAGTCATGACGGTGCGCCTCACGGTCGCGCAGGCCTTGGTGCGATTCCTGAGCGTTCAGTACTCGGAGCGGGACGGCGTTCGGCAGCGGCTGATCGCCGGGTGTCTGGGCATCTTCGGCCACGGCAACGTCGCCGGTGTCGGGCAGGCGTTGCTGCAGTCGGAGCTCGACGACCCGGAGGCACTGCCGTACATCCTGGCCCGCAACGAGCAGGCCATGGTGCACACGGCGGCCGCGTACGCCCGGACCCGTGACCGGCTCCAGACCTACGCCTGCACGGCAAGCGTCGGCCCGGGCTCGACCAACATGGTGACCGGTGCGGCCCTTGCGACTATCAATCGGCTGCCGGTACTGATCCTCCCTTCGGATGTGTTCGCGACCCGGGTGGCGACACCCGTGCTGCAGGAGCTGGAAAGTTACGGCGCGGGCGACGTCTCGGTGAACGACGCCTTCCGGCCGGTGTCCAAGTACTTCGACAGGGTCTGGCGGCCGGAGCAGTTGCCGTCGGCGTTGCTGAACGCCATGCGGGTGCTGACCGATCCGGTCGAGACCGGCGCGGTCACGCTGGCTTTGCCGCAGGATGTCCAGGCCGAGGCCTACGACTGGCCGGAGGAGCTCTTCGCCGAGCGCACCTGGTACGTGGCGCGGCCGGTGCCGGAGGCATCAATTGTCGACAAGGCGGTAGATCTCCTACGGTCCGCGCAGCGCCCGTTGATCGTTGCCGGTGGCGGCGTGCACTACTCCGGCGCCGAGGACGCGTTGCGTGCGTTCGCCGAGCAGACCGGCATCCCGGTCGCGGAAACCCAGGCAGGCAAGGGATCGCTGCGCTTCGACCATCCGCGGTCGGTGGGCGCCGTCGGCTCGACCGGGACCACGGCAGCCAACGCCCTGGCCCGCGATGCCGACGTGGTGATCGGGATCGGCACCCGCTACAGCGACTTCACGACTGCCTCGCGGTCCGCGTTCCAGAACCCGGCGGTGCGGTTCGTGAACATCAACGTGGCGCGTTTCGACAGTGCCAAACATGCTGGTCTTCCTCTCGTCGCGGATGCTCGGGAAGCCCTTGTTTCGTTGGGCTCCGGGCTCGGTGATTGGTCGGTGGACGCCAAGTACACCTCGCTCGCGACGGAACTCGCAAGGACCTGGAACGGAACTGTGGACGCAGTTTTCCGGCCCTCGGCCGAGGTGACGGACAAACTGGCGGAAGGCCTGCTGACACAGGGCGAAGTGCTCGGTGCCGTGAACGAATTGTCGGCGCCGTCTGATGTGGTTGTCTGCGCGGCCGGTTCGATGCCGGGTGACCTGCACAAACTGTGGCGGACGCGCGACCCGAAGGGATACCACGTCGAATATGGCTACTCCTGCATGGGATACGAGATCGCCGGCGGTCTCGGGGTCCGGCTCGCGGCGCCGGACCGGGACGTGTTCGTCATGGTCGGCGACGGGTCGTACCTGATGATGTCCAGCGAGCTGGCCACCGCGGTCCAGGAGAACCTGAAGATCATCGTGGTCCTGGTGCAGAACCACGGGTTCGCGTCGATCGGCGCGCTGTCCGAGTCGCTCGGTTCGCAACGGTTCGGGACGGCGTACCGCAAGCGCACCGGCGACGGCAGGCTCGACGGCGACTACCTGCCCGTGGACCTGGCGGCGAACGTGCGCAGCTTCGGCGTCGACGTGATCGACGTACGCAGCCGAACCGAGCTGGAGCAGGCGATCCACACCGCGAAGGCGGCGACCGGTCCGATCGCGATCCATGTCACGACCGATCCGCTGGTCAGCGCGCCGGACAGCGACTCGTGGTGGGACGTCCCGGTCAGCGAGGTGTCGGAGCTCCGGTCGACGCAGGCGGCCGCGGCGTCGTACGAGGAAAGCAAGAAGACCCAGCGGCCATACCTGGCTCCGGTTGAAGGGGACAGCTGAAATGGGCCGGGTCGCGATCGGTACGGCGCCGGACTCGTGGGGAGTCTGGTTCGCCGACGATCCACGGCAAACGCCGTGGCCGCGGTTCCTCGACGAGGTGGTCGCGGCCGGGTACACCCGGATCGAGCTCGGTCCGTACGGGTACCTGCCGACCGATCCGGTGCGCCTCAAGGACGAGCTGGATCAACGCGGTCTGACGATGACCGCGGGTACGACGTTCGAGCAACTGCACCGGCCTGACGGCTGGGAGTCGACCTGGCGCGACGTGGCGAGGACCGCTGAGCTGACCGCGGCGATGGGTGCCAAGCATCTCGTCGTGATGCCGTCGATGTGGCGCGGCGACAACGGGGAGATCGTCGAGGAGCGGCTCGATCACGAAGGCCAGGCACGGCACGGCCAGGCGGTGACCGAGCTGGGTCGCCGGCTGGCGGAGGAGTTCGGGCTGCGTACGCAGTACCACCCGCACGCCGACGGGCATGTCGACACCCAGGACACCGTGGAGCGCTTCCTCGAAGAGACCGACAGCGCGCACGTGAACCTCTGTCTGGACACCGGTCACATCAGCTACTGCGGCGGCGACAACCTGGAGCTGATCCGCAAGTACCCGGACCGGATCGGCTACCTGCACCTGAAGCAGGTCGATCCCAAGGTGCTGGCCGAGGTCGAGGCCGAGGGCCTGAGCGTTGACGAAGCGGTCCGGCGGGGCGTGTTCGTCGAGCCGCCGAACGGCGTACCCGAGCTGCCGCCGGTGCTGGACGCGCTGGCAGCGCTCGACGTCGACGTGTTCGCGATCGTGGAGCAGGACATGTACCCGTGCGCGCCGGACGCTCCGCTGCCGATCGCGGAGCGGACGCTGGCGTACTTATCCACAGCTGGGGGTGGCGTATCGAGCTGACGACCAGTTGAGTGTGACACTCTCTGGTCCCACGTACATCCGCGGAGTAACCGTGGTGCGTCCCTGAAAGGCTGGTCCAAGTCATGGTTCGGTGGCAGAAGAAGGCGGTGGCCGCGGTCGCGGCGGTCGCGCTCGCCGCGGCACTGGCGGCGTGCAGCTCGTCCGGCGGCAAGCAGAAGGAGCAGAGCTCCGGTGGCAGCGGCAGTGGAGTCGCGAACACCCCACGGATGAAGGTGGCCCTGATCACCCACTCGGGACCTGGCGACACCTTCTGGGACATCGTCCGGCGTGGCGCCGACGCGGCCGCCAAGAAGGACAACATCGACCTGCAGTACTCGGCGGACCCGGACGGCGCGGCCCAGGCGAACCTGGTGCAGACCGCGATCGACTCGAAGGTGGACGGCATCGCGGTCACGCTGAACAAACCGGACGCCGTCATCCCGAACGTGAAGAAGGCGATCGCGGCCGGCATCCCGGTGACCGTGCTGAACGGTGGCCTCGACCAGTGGAAGTCCAGCGGCGCGATCGGGTACTTCGGCCAGGACGAGCGGATCGCCGGCCAGGCGACGGGTGAGAAGCTCAAGGAGCTCGGCGCCAAGAAGGTGCTCTGCGTCATCCACGAGCAGGGCAACGTCAGCCTGGAGGCCCGCTGCCAGGGCATCAAGGACAAGTTCGGCAACGTCGAGAACGTCAATGTCAACGGCACCGACCAGCCGGGTACACAGGCCACGCTGACCTCGAAGCTGCAGCAGGACAAGGCCGTCGACTACGTCGTCGCGCTGAACGCCGGCATCGCGCTGACCGCGGTCCAGGCCGCGAAGGACGCCGGATCAGGCGCGAAGATCGGCAGCTTCGACATGAGCAAGGAGATGGCCAAGGCGATCCAGTCCGGCAGCGTGCAGTTCGCCGTGGACCAGCAGCCGTACCTGCAGGGGTACCTGGCCGTCGACGCGCTGTGGCTGTACAAGAACAACGGCGACACCATCGGTGGTGGTCAGGCGACGCTGACCGGCCCGGCGTTCATCGACAAGGCGAACATCGCGGCAGTACTGAAGTACGCCGAAGCCGGGACTCGCTGAGGTACCGCCATGGCATCCACCATCACCTCACCCGCGCCGGGAGACGACCGCGTCTCGGCCCGGTCCATCGGCGCGCGGCTGCTCAGCCGGCCCGAGATCGGTTCGCTCGTCGGCGCGGCCGTCATCCTGGTGTTCTTCCTGATCGCGGCGCCGCCGTTCCGGGACGTCAACAACACCGGCACGATCCTCTACCAGGCCGCCCTGATCGGCGTGATGGCGGTGCCGGTGTCGCTGCTGATGATCGGCGGCGAGTTCGATCTGTCGGCCGGCGTCGCGGTGACGACGTCCGGCCTGACGGCAGGCATCTTCGCGTACCAGTTCAGCCTGAACGTCTGGGTGGGCGTGCTGGTGGCGCTCGTCCTGTCGCTGGCGATCGGCGCGTTCAACGGCTGGCTGCTGATGCGGACCGGCCTGCCCAGCTTCCTCGTGTCGCTGGGCACCTTCTTCATCCTGCAGGGCCTGAACATCGCCGTCACCCGGCTCACCTCCGGCGCCGTCGCGTCGAACTCGATCAGTGACATGGACGGGTTCGGCGCGGCGCACGCGGTGTTCGCGTCGGAGTTCAAGCTGGGCGGCGTGACGATCAAGATCATCATCGTCTGGTGGATCGTCTTCGTGGCGATCGCCGCCTGGGTGCTGCTGAAGACCCAGATCGGCAACTGGATCTTCGCGGTCGGCGGGGACGCGGCGGCGGCGCGGGCGGTCGGCGTACCGGTGAAGAAGGTGAAGATCGGGCTGTTCATGGCGGTCGGGTTCTTCGCCTGGTTCACCGGCATGCAGTTGCTGTTCGTGCAGAACGGCGTGGTGCAGTCGGGTGAGGGCGTCGGCAAGGAGTTCCTGTTCATCATCGCGGCGGTCGTCGGCGGCTGCCTGCTCACCGGCGGGTACGGGTCGGTGGTCGGCGGCGCGGTCGGTGCACTGATCTTCGGGATGGTGCAGCTCGGCGTCGTGTACGCGGGCTGGAACCCGGATTGGTTCAAGGCGTTCCTCGGCGCGATGTTGCTACTGGCAACCATCGTCAATCTGGTCGTCAAGAACAGGGCGGAGGCGCGATGACCACCACGAAGTCGTTCGCGGAAGCGGCGGCGGCCGGGCCGAACCAGCCGATCGTGCTGCTCGAGGACATCGGCAAGAGCTACGGCAACATCGCCGCGCTCCGCGGGGTGTCGCTGGCGGTCCGGCAGGGCGAGATCACCTGCGTACTGGGCGACAACGGCGCGGGGAAGTCGACGCTGATCAAGATCATCGCCGGGCTGCATGACTACACCTCCGGCCGGATGTCGGTGAACGGTCAGGAGCGGCACTTCTCGTCGCCGCGGGAGTCGCTGGACAGCGGGATCGCGACCGTCTACCAGGACCTCGCGCTGGCGCCGCTGATGTCGGTCTGGCGGAACTTCTTCCTCGGCAACGAGCTCACCAAGCGGCCGTTCGGGTTGCTGGACTCGGCGGCGATGAAGCGGATCGCGCACGAGGAGCTGACCAAAATGGGGATCTCGATTCCCAATCTGGAGCAGCCGGTCGGGAAGCTGTCCGGCGGCCAGCGGCAGTGCGTGGCGATCGCGCGGGCGATCCACTTCGGCGCGAAGGTGCTGATCCTGGACGAGCCGACGGCGGCGCTCGGCGTGAATCAGTCGGGCGTGGTGCTGAAGTACGTGGTGAAGGCGCGGGACGCCGGGATCGGCGTCGTTTTCATCACCCACAATCCGCATCACGCGTACCTGGTCGGCAATCACTTCGTGGTACTGAAGCTCGGCCGGGTGGCCCTGGACACGCACCGCTCGGAGATCACGCTCGAGCAGTTGACGACGGAAATGGCCGGCGGGTCGGAGCTGGAGGCACTCAGCCACGAGCTCCGCGGCGCGAACCCGGACCCGGTCGCGGTTTCAGGAGCAGGCGGTCCAGCAGACGGTCAAGCGGACGAAGCGGTAACGAGTGTGGATGATCAGGAGAAGGGGGACGGCGGGGATGAGTGAGTTGCGGGTTGGGATCGTCGGGGTCGGGGTGATGGGTGCCGACCACGCGGAGCGGGTGGCGCGGAAGACCTCCGGCGCCCGGCTGGTCGCGGTTTCGGACCCCGACCAAAAGCGGGCCGAAGGGATCGCGGCGCGGCTCGGGGCGCGGGCGATCGGTGACCCGCTGGAGCTGATCGCGGCGGCCGACGTGGACGCGGTGATCCTGGCGTCGCCGGGATTCGTGCATGCGGAGCAGTTGTTCGCCTGCCTCGAACACGGCAAGCCGGTGCTCTGCGAGAAGCCGCTGACGATGGACGCCGAGTCGGCGTTGCGGGTGGTTGAAGCAGAGCACAAGCTCGGGCGGCAGCTGATCCAGGTCGGGTTCATGCGCCGGTTCGACCCGGAGTACGTGGCCCTGAAACAGCTGCTCGACTCGGGCGAGCTCGGGCGTACGCTCGTGCTGCACAACGTGCACCGGAACAAGACCGTACCCACGACGTTCCGCAGCGAGATGATCGTGCGGGATTCGATGGTGCACGAGGTGGATGTCGCCAGGTGGCTTTTCGATGACGAGATCACCCGCATCACCGTGCGTACGCCGAAACCGACCGGTCTGGTCAGCGAGGGCGTACTCGATCCGCAACTGGCCTTGTTCGAGCTGGCCGGTGGCGCGATGGCCGACGTGGAGGTGTTCGTGAACTTCCAGGTCGGGTACGAGGTGCGCTGCGAGGCGGTCGCGGAGCGGGGCAGCGCGACGATCGGCCTCGGGACCGGCGTGGTGACGCGGGCCGGCGCGACCTGCGGGACCGCGATCCCGGCGGACTTCCGGGTGCGGTTCGAGCAGGCGTACGACCTCGAGGTGCAGCGCTGGGTCGACGCGACCGTACGCGGCGAGCTGGACGGACCGACGGCCTGGGACGGGTACGCGGCGGCGGCCGTGTGCGAGGCCGGCCTGGAGTCGCTCGCGACCGGTCAGCCGGTCGAGGTCGCGCTCGCCGACCGCAACGCCGTCCTCGGATGAACTCCGGCCTGGACGAACACCTGGCTGAAGCCCGGCCTTCGGATGACAACAAATGAGAGAACTCGGCAGTGAGGAAGCATCGTGAGTACTGAGATCAAGCGGATCACCCACCTCGTCGGCGGGAGTGCGTGGACCGGCGTCGCCGAGCGGACCAGCAAGGTCTACAACCCGGCGACCGGGCAGGTCACCGGTGAGCTGGACCTGGCGTCGGCGGCGACCGTCGACGAGGTCGTCAAGGTCGCTCACGAGGCGTCCAAGGCGTGGCGGCAGATGTCGCTGACCAAGCGCACCCAGGTCCTGTTCGCGTACCGCGAGCTGGTGAACCGGGACAAGGAGCGGATCGCCGCGCTGATCACCGCCGAGCACGGCAAGGTGCTGTCCGACGCGCTCGGCGAGGTGACCCGCGGCCTCGAGGTGATCGAGTTCGCCTGCGGCATCCCGCACCTGCTCAAGGGTGGCTTCAGCGAGGGCGTCTCGACCAAGGTCGACGTGTACTCGATCCGGCAGCCGCTCGGGGTCAGCGCGGTGATCTCACCGTTCAACTTCCCGGCCATGGTGCCGATGTGGTTCGTCCCGATCGCGGTTGCCTGTGGCAACAGTGTGGTGATCAAGCCGTCCGAGAAGGACCCGTCCGCGGCGAACGCGATGGCCGAGCTGTGGAAGGAGGCCGGCCTGCCGGACGGCGTGGTGAACGTCGTGCACGGCGACAAGGAGTCGGTCGACCGGCTGCTCGAGCACCCGGACGTCAAGTCGGTGTCGTTCGTCGGCTCGACGCCGATCGCGAAGTACGTGTACGAGACCGCGACCCGCAACGGCAAGCGGGTGCAGGCGCTCGGTGGCGCCAAGAACCACATGATCGTACTGCCGGACGCGGACCTCGACCTGGCCGCCGACGCGGCCGTGAATGCCGGCTTCGGGTCGGCCGGTGAGCGCTGCATGGCGATCTCGGCGCTGGTCGCGGTCGAGCCGATCGCGGACGAGCTGATCGGCAAGATCAAGGAGCGGATGGGCCGGCTGAAGACCGGCGACGGCACCCGCGGCTGCGACATGGGCCCGCTGGTCACCGGCGCGCACCGGGACAAGGTCGCCGGGTACGTAGCGGCCGGCGTGGACGCGGGCGCGGACCTGGTCGTGGACGGGCGCGCGGGCGACTTCGACGGCGGGGACGACGGGTTCTGGCTCGGTCCGACCCTGTTCGACAAGGTCACGCCGGAGATGTCGATCTACACCGACGAGATCTTCGGTCCGGTGCTCTCGGTGCTGCGTACGCCGTCGTACGACGCCGCGCTCGAGCTGGTGAACTCGAACCCGTACGGCAACGGCACGGCGATCTTCACCAACGACGGCGGCGCGGCCCGGCGCTTCCAGAACGAGGTGGAGGTCGGGATGGTCGGGATCAACGTCCCGATCCCGGTGCCGATGGCGTACTACTCGTTCGGCGGCTGGAAGAACTCGCTGTTCGGCGACACGCACGCGCACGGCACCGAAGGCGTGCACTTCTTCACCCGCGGCAAGGTGGTCACGTCCCGCTGGCTCGACCCGTCCCACGGCGGTCTGAACCTGGGCTTCCCCACCCACGACTGATCAAAAGCGCATGGCGGCCGGTACACATACCGGCCGCCATGCGTTGAAGCTTCAGATCGTCGACACCGGCCGCGGCGTCATACCCGCGGCCGTGTAGCACGCGTCGATCAGTTCCATCGTCGCCAGCGCGTCATCAGCGTCGGTCAGTACGGGAGCACCATTGCGTACCGCTCCCGCGAAGGCGTCCAGCTGGTACGTGTACGACGTCCTGGTGCCGAGATGCTCCACCCAGGTGTCTTCCTTCGTCGTCACGATCACCCGGTCGTCGTTCTGCGGCAGTACGTAGAACGGCGCGAACGCCTCGCCCCGGCTACCGATCACCTTCAGGCTGAACTCGACGCTCTCCGCCGCCATGCTGGTCCGGACCGCACCCGTCGCCCCGCTCGGGAACTGCAGGTCGGCGTTCAGCCATTCGTCCACACCGGGCAGCCGCTTCCGCTCGCCGGCCCGCGCACTGGCCAGGAACGGAGCACCACCGGCGTACGCCGCGAACATCCGCTGCGCGTGCAGCGCGTAACAACCGACGTCCATCACCGCGCCACCGGCGAGCGGCAGCGACCAGCGCGGGTCGTCGTCGGCGGGTGGTGGCATCACCATCGTCGCCTCGACATGCTGCAGGTCGCCGAGCTCACCCTTCGCGATCAGCTCCTGGAGCCGCCGCAGCGCCGGGTGGTACGCGTAGTGGAAGCCTTCCATGAAGACCAGGCCGGACGCCTGCACCGCATCGCGTACCTGCCTGGCCTCGGTGGCGTTGCTGGCCGACGGTTTCTCGGTCAGCACATGCTTGCCGGCGGCAAGTGCCCGCAGGTTCCACGGGCCGTGCAAGCCGTTGGCGAGCGGGTTGTAGATCGCTTCGATGTCCGGATCGTCGAGCAGGTCCTGGTACGTCGCGTGCACGCGTTCGACGTCGTGCTCGGCGGCGAAGGCCTCGGCCCGGCCGGTGTCACGGGCAGCGACCGCGACCAGCCGGGCGCCGGTCAGCCGAGCCGGCTCGGCGATGGCCCGGCCGGCGATCCGGGCGGCACCGAGGATGCCGATCCGCAGCGGTTCCATGCCTTCTCCTTCGATGGTCGGCCGCACGGGCGGTACGGCAGGTCGGTGTGGCAGGTCGGTACGGCAATGGGTCCAAAAGGGCGTCAAGAGGCGGTCGGAAAGGGGCGGGTTCCGCCGGTAAGGGTAGCTCCCGGCGCCGGCGGCGAACGCGCCATCCTGCCTGACGGGCAGTGCGTGCCGACACCGGCTGCCCGTGATCCGGACTCCGGTTCACCGAACGTTCACGTGCTCGCCGCCCGGCTCCGGTGGTCCTCCGGGTCTGATCAAATCGGGGCCGAAGGTCGACGGCAGCCGGTCCAGGCTTCAGGATGTGCCCATGAGTACCGTCCAGATCCAGGTCGATCGGAACAGCCGTACGCCGTTGCACGTGCAGCTCGCACAGCAGCTGGAAGCGGCCATCCAGGGCGGTGATCTGCCGGTCGGGTCGCGACTGAGCAACGAAGTCGATCTGGCCGAGGCGTACGGGTTGAGCCGGCCGACCGTACGCCAGGCGATCGCCCGGCTGGTCGACCAAGGACTACTGGTCCGCAAGCGCGGTGTCGGTACTCAGGTCGTCGGTAACTCCGGACAGGTACGCCGCTCGCTGGAGCTGACCAGTCTGTACGACGACCTGATCGCGGCGCACCGCAAGCCACAGACCGACGTGCTGCGCTTCGGTATCTCACCAGCAACCAGAGAGGTCGCTGCCGCACTCCAGTGCGAACAGGGCGATCGAGTACTACGGCTGGAGCGGCTGCGGCGCGCTGACGACGAGCCGCTGGCGCTGATGCGCAACTGGCTGCCACCGGAGATCCTGGAGACCGACCCGTCCACACTGGCCGACCGCGGGCTCTACCAGCTACTACGAGCCGAAGGAGTCCGGCTGAAGGTGGCGCATCAGACGATCTCCGCTATCCCGGCTACGCCTGAGCAAGCGCGGCTGCTGACGGAGGAACCCGGTTCGCCGCTTCTCGCGACGACGCGCATCACGTACGACGACCACGGCCAGCCGGTCGAGTACGGCTCGCATCTGTACCGCGCGAGCCGCTACTCGTTCGAGCACACCCTCGTACACCGCTAACCCTCTTCTTGATGGGGTATCCCCGCAATGAACTGCTCCCCAGAAGTTGGACTGAGAAATTCAGTTCTGATTCTGGGGAGTGGTTGTATGCGTGGTGGTAGTTCGTTGTCTGAGGAGCAGCGGTGTGAGGCGGTAGCGTTGTTCGAGGCTGGCTGGGGCCGGCAGGCGGTCGCGGTGCGGCTGAGTGGGAGTGCTTCAGCGGTGAACCGGTTGTACGACCGGTGGCGTGTTCGAGGTACGGGAGCGTTGGTGGCGATGCCGGGGAAACGGGTCTTCTCGTTCGAGGTCAAGCGCGAGGTGGTCCGGCGGTTTCTCGCGGGCGAGACGAAGGTCGCGCTCGCGCGGGAGTTCGAGTTGTCGTCGCCGAAATTGATCGAGAACTGGGCCCGTAAGTACCGCGACGAGGGTGATGACGGGTTGCGCCCGAAACGTCCGGGCCGCCCACCGGGTGCCGGTGGTGGTGATCGTGGCCGGTCTGCGGGTGAATTGGGTGAGGTGAGTGAGTTGGAGCGGTTGCGTCGCGAGAACGAGCGGCTGCGGGCCGAAAACGCCTACCTGGGAAAATTGCGTGCCTTGAGAGCCCAGCAACGACGCTGAAGGCCCAGGCCGTCACCGCTCTCAAGGCTGACCACCGCCTCGAGGTATTGCTGGAGGTTGCTGGTCTGGCCCGGTCGACGTTCTTCTACCACCAGGCCCGCCTCGCCTCGCCGGACCCACGCGCCGCCCTGAAGACCGCCATCCGGGAAGTGTTCGAGAACAACAAAGGCCGTTACGGGCATCGTCGCGTCCACCGCGAACTGGTGACCGCCGGCTGGCGGGTCGCGAAGAAGACCGTCCTGGCGCTGATGCGGCGCCTCGGGCTGGTCTGCCTGGTCCGGCGCCGCCGCCGCTACAACTCGTTCAAAGGCCAGACCAGCACGACCGGCGCGACTGGCAAGACCGCACCGAACCTGCTGGCCCGTGACTTCACCGCCACCGCTCCGAACCGCAAGTGGGTCACCGATGTGACCGAGTTCGCCATCGCCGGCCGCAAGCTCTACCTGTCGCCGGTCATGGACCTGTTCGACCGCCAGATCATCGCCTACACAACCAGCGACTCACCTAACCTGCAACTCACCAACTCCAGCCTGCAACAAGCACTCACCACCCAGCGCCCCAGCCCCGGCCTGCTGGTCCACTCCGACCAAGGCTTCCAATACCAGCACCACTCCTGGCAGGCCCTACTCACCACCGCCCGCGCGACCCAGTCGATGTCCCGCAAAGCCAACTGCTACGACAACGCCATCATCGAGAACTTCTTCGGACACCTCAAAGAAGAACTCTTCCACCACACCACCTTCACCAGCGCCGACGCGTTCACCACCGCACTCGCCGACTACATCCACTGGTACAACAACCACCGCACCTCAACAACACTCAAGGGCCTGAGCCCAGTGCAATACCGCACCCAGACCCTCACGGCATAGGCTCCCTACCCAGCCAGTCCAACTTTCGGGGACCAGTTCACAACCACAGGGTTGCCCCCTCGAATTTCCAGGGGGCAACCCTGCAGTTGCGGGGGCATGCGCCTGACAGCACCTGCTTCTGGGGTTGCGGGATCGCAACAAGCTGCGATTTTCTGGACCAGTGCGTAATCTGATGGATACTCTGAGTGACTTCCCGTTCTGGCTCGGTTATCCACAGAGCCGCGGAAGCGGGTGGCGCGGGATGTCCCACGGTTGACAGGATGGTCGCGCATGGTGACCGGATGGTCGCCGGCCGGCACGGACACGGGGGGGATCGATGACGACGGACAGACTCGACCTGTACCAGTCGGGCTGGGACGGTGCCATCGAGCTGATCGACGCCCAGGTGCGGGATGTGGTCCGCCGGGAAGGCATCGACCCGCTCCGCGATCCCGGTGCGGTGAACACGATCGTCGCGACCGTCGTCCGGGAGTACGACGAGCGCAGCCTGGCCGGCGTGGTGCCGCCGATCGGTGACCTGGCCGCGATCAGCCGCGAGGTGCACGACCGGGTGGCCGGCTTCGGCCCGTTGCAGCGTTATCTGGACGATCCCGGTGTCGAGGAGATCTGGATCAACGAGCCGAGTCGCGTCTTCATCGCGCGCGAGGGCAGGCACGAGCTGACCACGACGGTATTGACCGAAGAGGAGGTCAGCGACCTGGTCGAGCGGATGCTGAAGACCACCGGCCGCCGGGTCGACGTCTCGCAGCCGTTCACGGACGCGCGCCTGCCGGACGGTAGCCGCGTACACATCGTGCTCGGTGGTATCACCCATCGCTTCGCGGCGATCAACATCAGGAAGTTCACCGTCCGCGCGACCCGGTTGAGCGACCTGGTCCAGCTCGGATCGCTGACACCGCACGCGGCCGCGGTGCTGGAGGCATCCGTTGCCGTCGGCCTCAATGTGCTGGTCTCCGGTGGTACGCAGGCAGGCAAGACCACGATGCTGAACGCGCTGGCCGGGTCGATCCCCGGCAGCGAGCGGGTGATCAGCTGCGAAGAGGTTTTCGAGATCAAGCTGCCGATCCCCGACTGGGTGTCGATGCAGACCCGCCAGGCCGGGCTCGAGGGCACCGGCGAGGTGCGGCTGCGTGATCTGGTCAAGGAATCTCTGCGGATGCGGCCGTCCCGGGTGATCGTCGGCGAGGTCCGCGGCGAGGAGTGCCTTGATCTCCTGCTGGCTTTGAACAGTGGATTACCTGGCATGTGCACTGTCCATGCGAATTCGGCCCGCGAAGCGCTGACCAAGATGTGTACGTTGCCGCTGCTGGCCGGCTCGAACATCGGTTCCCGGTTCGTACTGCCGACGGTTGCCGGCTGCGTCGACATCGTCGTACACCTCGGCATCGCGGCCGACGGGCATCGACGGGTGCGGGAGATCGTCGCCGTCACCGGGCGGGTGGAGGAGCAGGCGATCGAGACCGAGACGCTGTTCGCGACGCACGACGGCTATCTGCGCCGCGCCGAAGGGCATCTGCCGCATCCGGAACGCTTCCAGCAAGCCGGGTACAACGTGGCCGGTCTGCTGACCGAGCTGCCGCGCGGGGTGGCGTGATGGGGATGCTGCTGGGGCTGGTCTTCGGCGTCGGTCTGCTGCTGATCATCGCGGCATTCGTGGCGCCGTCGGAGGCCGAAGCCGCTGCGGAGGGCCGGCTGCGTGGCCGGAGCCGGGCGTTGCTCGCGAGAGCGGGGATCGAAGGGCTCACGCCGGGCGCGTTCATCGGTGCCTGCATCGTCACCGGGCTCGCAGGGTTTCTGCTGATGTTCCTGGTGTCTGGCGCGTTGCCGGTCGGCGTGGTGTTCGGGCTGATGGCCGGTTGGATGCCGATCGCGCTGGTACGAAGCCGGGCGCGCCGTCGGTTGGCCGAGTTCCGCGAGCTGTGGCCGGATGTGGTGGACAACGTCGCATCCGCGGTACGCGCGGGGTTGTCGTTGTCCGAAGCGCTGGCCCAAGTGGGTGAGCGCGGGCCGCCGCGGTTGCGCGAGCCGTTCCGGCGGTTCGGCGCGGACTACGCGTCGACCGGACGGTTCGCCGAATCGCTGGACCGGTTGAAGGCACGGCTGGCCGATCCAGTTGGTGATCGGGTGGTCGAGGCGCTGCGGATCGCGCGTGAGGTCGGCGGCGGTGATCTCGGGCGGCTGCTGCGCTCGCTGTCCACGTTCCTGCGCGACGAGGCACGGACCAGATCCGAGCTCGAGTCGCGGCAGTCCTGGTCGGTCAACGGAGCGCGGGTCGCGGTGGCGGCGCCCTGGCTCGTACTGGCGATGTTGTCCTTCCAAGGCGATGTGATCAAGCGGTACAACACACCGGTCGGCGCGGTGGTCATCGGTGCCGGTGCAGCCGTCTGCATAGTCGCGTACCGGCTGATGCTCCGGATCGGCCGCCTACCCGAGCCGGAGCGGGTGCTGCGATGAACCCGATGCTGCTGGGCAGTTTCCTCGGCGCATTGCTCGGCGCCGGGGCGCTGCTCGTCGTACTGCGCTTGCCTTTCCTGCGCAAACCGACAGTGGACGAACGGGTCTCGCCGTACCTGCGGGATCTCGGCGCGCCGGATGTCTTCGTCGACGTGGTCGACTCGCGGTCGCCGTTCTACGCGATCCTGCGGTTGTTCGGTCCATCGCTGCGGTCGGCGGCGCGCCGGCTGGAGCGGATCCTCGGCGGCGCCGGCACGATCCGGCGGCGGATGCAGCGCGCCGGGCTGGAGCGGACCGTCGAGGAATTCCGGATCGAGCAGTTGCTGTGGGGGACACTCGCGTTCGCGGCCGGGCTGGTGATCTCGATCGTCGCGTTCGCCTCGGGCCGCGGGAACCCGGTCGGCATGCTGGCGTTCTGCGCGATCGCCGGCATCCTCGGAGTGCTTGCCCGCGACACCTATCTCACCGCGCAGGTCCGGCGCCGCGAACGCCGGTTGCTCGCGGAGCTGCCGACCGTCGCGGACCTGCTGGCGTTGTCGGTCGCCGCCGGTGAGGGTCCGGCGGCCGCGCTCGATCGGGTGTCGCGGTCCTGCCAGGGCGAGCTGGCCGACGAGCTGAAACGTGTCCTGGCGGAGACCAGGGCGGGGGAGACACTGGTCCGCGCGCTCGACGCGCTCGCGGACCGAACGGGGTTGCCGGCGTTGTCCCGCTTCGCGGACGGGCTGGCGGTTGCGCTCGAGCGTGGTACCCCGTTGGCCGACGTCCTGCGGGCGCAGGCCGGCGACATCCGTGAGGCAGGCCGGCGCGAGCTGATCGAATCCGGCGCGCGCCGCGAGGTAGCCATGATGGTCCCGGTGATCTTCCTGATCCTGCCGGTGACGATCGCGTTCGCCTTCTACCCGGGCGCTGTCGGATTCCGGATGATCGCCGGATGAATCGAGGAGAGGTCATGTCCCTACACCTGACGAGATTGCTGCTGGCGAGGCTGGCTGGGCCACGCCCCGCGCGGGCGGAGCGCGGCGACGTACCCGGCTGGGTGCTGATCACCGTGATGACCGCCGGCCTGGTCATCGCGATCTGGACGCTCGCCGGTCCCCAGCTCACCCGCATGCTGCAGGACGCCCTGGACTCCGTCGCCAACAAGTAATGCGACCACACGACAGGCGGGCGCGAAGGCGCCGGCGTGGTGAGTGGGGTGCGGCGGTTGTCGACTTTGTGTTGGTGGCGATGCTCGTGGTGCCGTTGTTTCTCGGGATTCTCCAGGTCGGCCTGTTCCTGTACATCCGGAACACGGTGACCGCCGCGGCCTCCGAGGGCGCGGCGTACGCGGCCGTACTGAACCGTGCACCGGCCGACGGCGAGACGCGTACCCGCGAGCTGATCCGCGGCGTGGTGCGTGATCAGCTGATCGACTCGGTGACGGCGGTGGAGACCGATCTCGACGGCCAGCCCGGCGTCGAGGTGTCCGTCCGCGCGCACCTGCCACCACTCGGCCTGTGGGGCCCCGGCATCTCGTTCACCGTCGCAGGACACGCGGTGAAGGAAACCGGCGAGTGACCCGCCGCCGGGATGAGCGTGGGAACGCGGTTGTGGAGTTCTCCTGGCTGGCGATTCTGCTGATGGTTCCGTTGGCGTACGTGATGCTCGGCGTGTTCGACGTCCAGCGAGCGTCGTACGGCGCGACTGCCGCGACCCGCGCCGCCGGCCGCGCTTTCGTGATCGTGCCGGACGGCATGTCGGAGGACGAGGCGCGAGCACGCGCGTACGCGGCCGCCCGCGTCGCGATGCGCGATCAAGGCATGGACCTGAACACCGACGACCTGAAGATCACCTGCGCTCCCGCGTGCCTGCAACCCGGCTCCACAGTGACCGTCGCCCTGCACACCAAGGTCCGCCTGCCCCTCATCCCCGACGCCCTCGGCGGCGAGCCACCCGCCGTACACGTCACCGCCCAACACACCGAGCCCTACGGCAACTACCGCGAACCCAAGGGCAACGGATGAACCCACCCACCCACCACCGACCAAGCCCGCGCAACCACCGCGTACATTCCGCCCGCCCGCGTGGTGAATCCGGTCAAATGACTGTCCTGATCATCGGTTTCACCGCCGTCATCCTGCTGATGATCGTCGTGGTAACCGACATCTCCAAGGTCTTCCTGGTCCGCCGCGACCTCGACGCCACCGCCGACGGCGCCGTCCTCGCGGCCGCCAACGGCCTGGCCACCGTAACCGCCCAACCCGGCCCCGGCCGCGACGCCACCATCGACCCAGACCAAGCCTCCCGCCTGACCGCCGACTACCTCGACCAGATCGCCGCCACCACCACCTTCGACAACCTGACCTGGTCAGTAACCGTAGAAGGCACCACCGTCAAGGTTCACCTGACCTCCACCACCCCCCTCCCCTTCAATCCCCCCGGCCGCCCAACCACCCCCACCATCACCTCCGAAGCCGCCGCCACCGTCCCGATCCGTTAGCCGAACAGGCCTGGGTGGTTGGTTAGCCAGGTGGTGAAGGGGCGGGGGGTGTGGGTGGTGAGGAGTTCGATGGTGGGTTCGATGGGTTGGGGGTTGCCTACTTGGGCGGACCAGTAGGCGAGGAGGGTTTCGCGTTGGGCTTTGTCGGGCATGGGCATTTCGGCTCGGGCCTGGTCGGGGGTGAGTTCTACGGCTTCGACGGGTACGCCGGTGATCTGGGTGATGAGGGCGATCTGGTGGCGGCGGGTCATCGACTCGGGGCCGGTCATGGGATAGCCGCGGCCGTCGTGGGTGTTGCCGGGGCCGTCGAGGAGGACTCGGATGGCGGCGTCGGCGATGTCCTGTTCGTGGATGGGGGCTTCCTCGGCGTCGAGGTACGGGAGGCGGATCTGGCCGGTCGCGCGGACCTGGTGCGCCCAGTACTTGGCGTTGCTCATGAACGCGCCGGGCTGGAGTCGCGTGGTGGCGTACGCGCCGGTGGTGATCACCTGCTCGGTCTTCGCGTGGGGATCGTCCGGTCCGCCGAGGGATGACAGCGACGAGAGCAGTACTACCTGCTTCACCCCGGCGGCGTCGGCCGCGGCGACGAAAGCGGGTGCCGAGGACGGGTTCGAGTACAGGAAGACCTGGCTGATGCCGTCCAGGGCGGCGGCCGGGTCGGCGGGGTCGTACGCGACCGCGGAGGGCAGCGCGGACGGCTCGCGGCTGGCGACGCGGACGTCCTGGCCGGCGTCGATCAGGCCGGCGGTGACGGCGCGGGCGATGGCGCCGCGGCCGCCGGTGACGAGGATAGTCATTGGATGCGCTCCAAAAATGTAGTGACTACAATAATGGAATCAGTAAAGCAGATGCCCTACCCTCGTGCAATGGAGCTCGGGCGGCGGGAACGGAAGAAGCAGCAGACGCGGCAGGCCATCTCGGCGGTGGCCACCACGCTGTTCCTGGAGCGTGGGTTCGACGCCGTGACGGTCGCCGAGGTGGCGCGGGCGGCGGATGTCGCCGTGCAGACGGTGTTCAACCACTTCCCGGCGAAGGAGGACCTGTTCTTCGACGAGTCGGAGTGGTGGCAGGGGCCGGCCCGGGCGATCCGGGCGGCGCCGGCGGACGCGAACCCGGTCGATGTGCTGGAGTCGACCTACCTGGCCGAGACCCGGGATCGCGTCAACGTCGGGCATCTGGTCACCTGGAAGCAGTTCATGCGCACGATCGACAACAGCCCGGCGTTGCTGGCCAGGCGGCGGCTGGTCGCGGCCGAGCTGGAGACCTCGCTCACCGTGGCCCTCGACGACCGCGACCCCGATCACCTGCGCAACCGGCTGATCGCCGCCTTGTACGCGGCCGCGCAGAAGGTGCTCGAAGAGCGTTTGATGCAGGTTCTGCCCGACGATCCGGGACCGGAACAGCTCACGTCCGCGCAGGCGGAGCTGGAGCAGGCGGTACGCCAGGTCTTTGCCGTTCTCCGTCGCGGACTTGGCTGAGCTAAGCTGCTTAGTTGTGGCTGGACTGGATTTTGACGCGGAGCTGAAACAGCTCGACGCGACGATGACCTCGATCGAGAAGGTGCTCGATCTCCCTGCGTTGCGCAAGGAGATCGAAGCGCTCGGCGAGCAGGTCGCCGCGCCCGACCTCTGGGACGACCAGGCGAACGCGCAGAAGGTGACGTCGCGGCTGTCCAGCCTGCAGGCCGACGTGGAGCGGGTGACCCGGCTGCGCGGCCGGCTCGACGACCTGTCCGTGCTGGTCGAGCTGGGCCGTGAGGAGAACGACGCGGACAGTCTGGCCGAGGCAGAGAAGGAGCTGAGCTCGGTCGCGAAGGCGATCCAGTCGCTCGAGGTCCGTACGCTGCTGTCCGGTGAGTACGACGAGCGCGAGGCGCTGGTGACGATCCGTTCCGGCGCGGGTGGTGTCGACGCCGCGGACTTCGCCGAGATGCTGCAGCGGATGTACCTGCGGTACGCCGAGCGGCACGGCTACCCGACCGAGGTGTACGACACCTCGTACGCCGAGGAGGCCGGGATCAAGTCGACCACCTTCGGGGTGAAGGCGCCGTACGCGTACGGAACGCTGAGTGTCGAGTCGGGTACGCACCGCCTGGTGCGGATCTCGCCCTTCGACAACCAGGGTCGCCGGCAGACGTCGTTCGCGGCCGTCGAGGTTGTTCCGGTGCTGGAGCAGACCGACGAGATCGACGTACCCGAGGAAGAGCTGCGGATCGACGTGTACCGCTCGTCCGGTCCGGGTGGTCAGAGCGTCAACACGACCGACTCGGCGGTTCGGATCACGCACCTTCCGACCGGCACCGTGGTCTCCTGCCAGAACGAGAAGTCGCAGCTGCAGAACAAGGCGAGCGCGATGGTGATCCTGAAGGCGAAGCTGCTCGCGCTGAAGAAGGCGGAGGAGCGGGCCCAACTGGACGCGCTGCGTGGTGACGTGGCCGGCTCGTGGGGCGATCAGATGCGCTCGTACGTCCTGCACCCGTACCAGATGGTCAAGGACCTGCGGACGCAGTACGAGTCGGGGAACACGTCAGGTGTCTTCGACGGTGAGATCGACGACTTCATCGAGGCCGGCATCCGCTGGCGCCGGACCGGCCAGACGGTTGCCGAGCAGAACTGATCCCAGCGGCAGGACGGATCCGCGGAGCAGGCTGAGCGCCGACTGCGGTAGCTGCTTCGGCCTGTGCTGCGTCGCGCTGACGTTCGCGAGGTCGGCGGACTTCGCGCTGGACAAACCGGCCGGCGAGCCGTGCCCGAACCTGAGCACGGACTTCCGCTGCTCGATCCACGCGAACCTGCGGACCAAGGGTTTCCAGGGCTGCACGGTGTACGACTGCTTCGGCGCCGGCCAGGAGCTTTCCCGCCGAGCCGGTACGAGCTGGCGCGACCAGCCGGGACAGGCGATGTTCGCCGCGCTGCCGGTCCTCCGCCAGCTGCACGAGCTGCTCTGGTACCTCACCGAAGCCCTTGAGTACGACCGGAATGTGCAACCCGCGATCGACCGGGTCGAGGCGGTGAGCCGGACGGCGGATCTGAGCACTGTGGACGTGGCGGCCGAGCGTGCTGTCGTCAACGAGCTGCTGCTGACGATCAGCAAGAAGGTTCGCGGCAACCAGCCCAAGAAGAAGGATCGCCGCGGCGCTGATCTGATCGGAGCCCGCCTTCGCGGCGCCGATCTGGCCAAGGCGAACCTGCGCGGGGCGTACTTGATAGCCGCCGATCTCCGTGAAGCAAACCTGCGCCAGGCCGACCTGATCGGCGCCGACCTGCGCGACGCCGATGTCCGCGGCGCTGACCTGACCGGCGCGCTTTTCCTCACTCAGTCACAGGTCAACGCTGCTCGCGGTGACGAGTCCACCAAACTCCCGACCGCACTGACCCGCCCGTCACACTGGTAGCTGGCGGGAGCGGAGCTGGTGGGTGATGGGGGTCATCAGCAGCGAGATGGCGGTGATGGTCAGCGCTACCGCTGCCAGTGCCTTGCCTTGGCCCCAGGAGGAGCCGGCCAGGGACAGGTAGGCAGTGCCAACGGTTGCGGCGCCCAGAGCTAGGCAGGTCTGCTGGCTGGTGAGCAGGATGCCACTGCCTAGACCAGCCTGAGCTGGTGGGACTTGGCTGAGCACTACGCCGATCAGCGGGACCATGACCAGGCCGGCACCGAACCCAGCGACCAGCATGGGGATGGCCAAACGCCACGGGTCTACGTGCGGCCAAAGGGTCAGTGCAACAACGGCTAGTAGTGCGTAGCCAACGGCCTGGATGATCCAGCCGCGCAAGATGAGCCCAGCACCGTACCGGGCTTGCAGCCTGGGTCCGTAGACCGAGGTGATCAGGAAGCCGACAGCCATCGGTAGCAGGCTCAGACCGCCTTCCAACGGCGACATGTGCGCTTCGCCTTGGGTTGCAAGTGCGAACACGAACATGAAGCCACCGAACGTGGTGAAGAACGCTACGGCCAGCAGTAGACCGATCCGCATCGCGCGCAACCGCAGTACGGTCGGTGGGATCAGTGGGTCCTGGCCGGAACGCTCTGACCGGTGCTGGTGCAGTCCGAGAACAGCGACGGCTGGGATGGTCGCCGCGAGGCAGATCCACGTCCAGAGCGGCCAGCCGAGCGGACGGCCTTCTGTTAGTGGCAGTAGCAGCAATACCAACGCCAGCGCGAGCAGCGTGGCACCAACCAGATCCACTCGCTGTGCACGGTCCGCTTTGGTCTCAGGCAGCAGCCGGAACGCCGCAGCGATCGCCAGCACGCCGATCGGGACGTTCACCAGGAACACGCTTCGCCAGCCGAGGTCGAAGACGTTGGCCTCCACCAGTACGCCACCGAGGATCTGACCGAGTGCCGAGGCCGCACCGCCGGCGACGCCGAACATGGCCATCGCGCGGGCGCGCTGCTCGCCGGTGAGCAGTGCGGAGATGGACGCCAGCACCTGCGGTGTCATGGCTGCCGCGGTAGCGCCCTGGACGACGCGAGCGGCCAGCAGTACGCCGATGGTCGGCGCGATCGCGCAGATCAGCGACATGATGGTGAACCCGGTCAGACCGATCAGGAACAGCCGCTTGCGGCCGAGTCCGTCGCCGAGGCGGCCGCCGACGACCAGCAGGGTGGCGTTCGCGATGCCGTAGCTGCCGACGACGAGCTGGAGTTCACCGGAGCTGGCGTGCAGGTCCGAGCCGATCGCGGGCAGCGCGACGTTGAGGATGAAGAAGGAGAGCATCGGCAGGAACGCGCCGAAGAGTAGCGTGGTCAGCGCTACCGGGCCGAGCGGCGCGGCCTTCACGCCCGGGCGGGCAGCGGCTTGGAGCTGGTCTGTCATGCCTCCAGCCTGCACGCGCCGGCAGCCAGGTACTAAGAGTCTGCTTATCCTGGTATTGGCACCACCTGGAACCACGCTGTGTCAGTCGTCATGATGGTGTCATGAGGACTGACCGGGGCGAGCAGCGACGTGAGCTGGGGGTGTTCCTGCGCAGCCGCCGGGAGCGCATCCGGCCGGACGAAGTGGGGTTCGCTCCGGGAGGCCGGCGGCGTACGCCCGGTCTGCGCCGCGAGGAGGTCGCCCTGCTGGCTGGAGTCGGCGTGACTTGGTACACCTGGCTGGAGCAGGGCCGGGACATCAACGTGTCGGCGCAGGTGCTCGAAGCGGTCGCTGACACGCTGCGACTCGACCGGCAGGAGCGGAACCACCTGTTCACGCTGGCCGGGGTGCAGGTCGGTCCGGCCAGTAGTGAATGCGCGGTGCTGCCGGCGTCCGTCCAGAAGACGCTCGACGCGGTCACGCCGTACCCGGCGCTGGTGCTGAACGCCCGGTACGACATCCTCGCGTTCAACGAGGCGTACTGCCGCGTGGTGATCGATCTGCGGGAGATCCCGGTCGAGGAACGGAACATGCTCTGGGTGACGTTCGTCTCGCGGGAGTGGCGGTGCAGTTTCGTCGAGTCTGAGTCGATGAAGGTGCACATGGTCGCGGGCTTCCGGGCCGCGATGGCCGATCACGTCGGTGAGCCTGCTTGGCAGGATCTGGTCGAGCGGCTGCTCGCTGGTTCACCGCTGTTCGCGGAGCTCTGGGAGCGGTACGAGGTGGGCGCGCCGAGTACCCGGATCAAACTGCTGGCGAGCGCGACCGGCGGCGTACTGCGGATCGAGCCGGTGAATCTGTGGCTGTCCCAGCTCGGTCAGCTGCGTGCGACCGTCTACACGGCTGCCGACGAGGAGACCGAGGCGAAGCTACGCGTTCTTGCCGGCCCGGCTGCCGGGGCGGGTCAGCCGGGCCGGTCCCCGGCCGCCGAGCTGAGCAGCCGAGGAGTCGGAGTGCCGGTCAGCTGAGTAGCCGGGGAGTTGGAGTGCCGGTCAGCTGACTGGGATGCCTGGATTGGTCAGCGCCTTGCCGCCGGTGATCGTGTTGCCGCGGTCGATGGTGACCTTGCAGCTGGACGCGTTGTAGTTGGTGATGTTGAACGCGTACCGCCCGCTGCCGGTGGCGCCGGTCAGGTCGGACTTGTTGCCGCGGAACACCGTCCCGCAACCCCAGCCGGACTGCTGGGTGTGCGTCTCGTACCCGTTGTTCGTGGTGTTCTTGCCGGTGTTGTTCTCGATCAGGTAATTGTTGCCCTTGACATCGACCCAGCTGTCGTCGAAGTGCGCGCCGGTGAGGCCGCGGCCGTCGAAGCTGTTCCCGGAGACGAGTCCGCCGGTGGTGCCTTCCTTCAGATCGATCGCCTCGCCGCCGACGTCCGGTCCGATCGTGTTGCCGACGATCTGCACGTGGTCGGACTTGTCCGAGGTACCGCCGGCGCTGCCGACGTACACGCCTTCGCCCATGCCGCGGCCGTCGTTGCCGGTGTCGTAGACGCGCGAGTTCCTGATCACGCCGTACGTGCTGCTGTTGCGGAAGTGCACGCCTTCCATGTCGAGGCCGTGCACGGTGACGCCGTCGATCGTGACGTGCGTGGCGCTGTCGATCATGATGCCTTTCTGGCCGCCGGTCACGGTGATTCCGCGGACGTTCCAGTAGGACGCGCCGTTCAGGTGCAGGCCGTACCCGCCGCTCGCTTTCAGCACGGCGCCCGCAGACCCGGTCAGCGTGATCGGTGCCGAGGCCGTACCTTTCACCGTGGTCTTGAAGTTCCCGGTATAGGTGCCGTCGGCAAGCTTGATGGTGTCACCGGGTTTCGCGTTGGCCAGCGCGGCCTTCAGTTCGGCCGAGGTGCTCACGTCGGCCGCGGCGAGGGTTCGGTTGCGCAGCTTGTCGCGAATCCACACCCCGGCCGGCTTCAGCACCGACGTACCGCTGAAGTCGTTGCCGGCGCACGTGCCTTCCTTGAAGACCGCGCCGGAGCGGAAGTCGTCGGAGAAGTTCCAGTTCGTCCAGCCGATCTGCTTGCTGTTCAGGAAGTCCAGGTACTTCTGCGACCAGGTGAAGTCGTTGCCGCCGTCACCGGTGTACGTCTGGGTGCCGAACTCGGTGACGAACAACGGGAGCTTCGCGGCCGCGCGGGACAGTGCGTCGAAGTACTCCTGTTTGTGCGACGCGGCGTAGAAGTGGAACGTGTACATCAGGTTCGTCGCGTTCACCGGATTGTTGACAATATCGGCCTCGGTCCGGCCGTCGGAGACGCCCAGCGAGGCCCAGCCGTGCGTCCCGACGAAGATCACGCCGTCGGGATCCTTGGCCCGGATCACCGGCACCAGCTGCTCCGCGTACGACTTGATGCCGGCCCAGCTGACGCCGTTCGGCTCGTTCGCGATGTCGTAGATGATGTTCTTCTTGTCCTTGTGCCGCTGGGCGATCTCGGTGAAGAACGTCTTCGCCAGCCGGAGGTTCTGGTTCGGATCACCCGGGTCGAGCTGATGCCAGTCGACCAGTGCGTACAAACCGCGCTTGGTGGCTTCCTCGATGTACGTGTTGACCAGATCGGTGTACTTGCGCGGGTCGGTTTCGTAACCGCCCTCCTGCACGTACATGGAGATCCGGAGGATGTCGGCCTTCCAGTCGTTGGCCAGCGCGTCGAGGGAGGCGGTTTTCACGCAGTTGGCGTACCACTGCAGGCCGTGCGTGCTCATGCCGCGGAGCTGCACCGGTTCGTTGCGTTCGTTGCAGAGCTTGGTACCGCAGACATGCAACTGACCGTTGCGTCCAACCGGGGTGTCGACGGCGGGGGTGGGGGCGGCGTGGGCGGTGCTGGGGAGCAAGGTCGAAGCAGCCAGCAGGGCGCCGGCGACGAGAGTACGGAACATGTTCTTCCTCCGGGGCGTCGAGGGAGAATCATTAGGAAGGTTTCCTAATAGTTCCGGCGAACCTAGTGCTCATCGCGGAGGGTTGTCAACCATTCACGCGGTGTCGCGGTCCGGCCAAGCGGCCTTCAGCGTCGCGAGCGTGACCGCGATCGCCGGGCGGCGCGAGGTGGTGGTCCGCCAGACCGCATACAACCGGCGGCTCGGGGCGGGCTGCAACGGCAGGGCAACGACGCCATCCGGGACCGGGCCGCGCCCGAGCCGGGGGAGCAGGCCGATGCCGATCCCGCGCGCCAGCATTGCCAGCTGGGTCTGGTACTCGGCGACCGAGTACCGCACGTCGGGCTCGACGCCGGCCCGGCGCATCGTCCGGATCAGCCATTCGTGACAGATCGAGCCGACCGGCTGGCAGATCCAGCGCTCGCCGACCAGGTCCTCCGCGCGTACGAACTCCTTGCCGGCCAGCCGATGCGAGGCCGGTACCAGTACGTCGGCCGGATCGACCCCGACCTTCACCCGGGACAGGCCCTCCGGCAGGCCGAGCGGCGTGTTCTGCCAGTCATGCACGATCGCGATGTCGGTCTCACCACGGTTGACCGCGGCAACGGCTTCGAACGGATCGGTCTCGGTCACCCGTACGTCCAGCCCTTCGTGGTCGTCGATCAGCCGCGTCAGTGCCGACGGCAACAAACCCCGCGCCGCGGTCGGGAACGCCGCGATCCGGAGCGTCCCGATCGCCTGTCCACGCTGCTCTTCCAGGGTCAGCTCGGCGTCCTCGACCAGCTCCAGAATCCGCGCCGCGGTCGCCGCCAGCTGGGTCGCCGCGTCGGTGAGCACGATCCCGCGTCCCTGCCGCTCGATCAGCGTGGTCCGCGTCTCGCGCTCCAGTTTGGTCAGCTGCTGCGACACCGCGGACGGCGTGTACCCGAGCACTTCGGCCGCGCGGTTGACCGAACCGTACTGTGCGACCGCGTGCAGTGCGCGCAGCCGGCCGAGATCGATCATGTAGCACTCCTACATTGATAGCGATAGTAATCGGTGCTGGTCCTTAAGTGTACGCCCGTCGACACTGGTCCGTATGAAGCCTCGTGACCTGCTCCTCGCGCTCGCCGCCGTAACCGTCTGGGGCATCAACTTCGTCGTCATCGAGGTCGGCCTGGAGGGCGTGCCGCCGTTGCTGCTGTCGGCTTTGCGCTTCTTCTTCGCCGCCGTACCGGCCATCTTCTTGCTCGGCAAACCACGAGTGCCCTGGCGGTACGTCGTCGGCGTCGGGCTGGCGCTCGGCGTGGCGAAGTTCGGCCTGCTCTTCATCGCGATGGACCACGGCGTACCGGCCGGGCTGGCGTCGCTCGTCCTGCAATGCCAGGTGATCTTCACGGTGCTCTTCGCGATCGTCGTACTGCGCGAACGCCCGCGACCGGTGCAACTCCTCGGCATCGTGATCGCGTGCGTGGGGATCGTGCTGATCGTGCTGGACCGGAAACTGTCCGCGCCGCTCGGTGCGCTCCTGCTGGTGATCGTGGCCGGCGCGTGCTGGGGCGTGTCGAACACGATCACCCGGTACGCGAAGCCGTCGGACACGCTGCGGTTCATGGTGTGGGTGAGCGCGGTCGCCGTCGTACCGCTGCTGATTCTGTCGCTGATCACGGAAGGGCCGCGCGCCGACCTGGACGCGCTGCGCGGGATCGACCTGAGCGGTGTCGGCGCGATCGCTTTCCTGGCCTTCGCGGCAACGCTGTTCGGCTTCGGGATCTGGGGCTATCTGCTGCGCCAGTACGACGCCAGCACCGTCGCGCCGTTCTCCCTGCTCGTACCGGTCGTCGGGATGTCGGCGGCCTGGGTACTGCGCGGCGAGGCGGTCGGTCCGCAGCAGGCGATCGCGTCGGTGCTGGTGATCGGCGGGATGGCGTGCACGATCATCCGGCGGCCGCGGGTGGTCACTCGTACGGATTCACGGGTGCGGCAACCGGTGTGACGGTCTCGACGGTGAGAGCGGCGACATCACCGTCGGCGCGCTTGCTCGGCTCGGCCCACTTGCCGGTGACCGTCACCCATTGGTTCTTCGGCGGCGCGGCCTGGCCGCGGGCCTCGACCATGAACGCCGTACCGTCCGCGACGCAACAGGTCAGGCCGATGCGGGTCACGTACCAGACGCCGTTCTTCGCCGGCGTGACGAAGCCGGTGAGCTGGAACGATCGGCCCTGCATGCGCTGCTTCTCCCACACCGCCCAGACCGCGTAGTCGCGGACGGTCAGCGGCGTCGGCGCGTACGAGGCCTCGCCCAGCCAGGACGAATTGGACTTTGGCTCAACAGGTTTGACTGGCTTCGCCGCGACCGGGGACTGCCTTTGCGCGGCGTCGGCGCCGAGCGCGGGCGGATCGACGACCAGCAAGGCGAACACCGGTATCAGTAGCAGCCAAGCAGCGCGGGGCAGGCCGTGATGACCGGTCCCGGCCCTGCGAGTCTCGGAAAGAACGTCGATCACCGCGAGCGCGATCAGGACGATCCCGGCCGCGATCAGCATCCAGCGCATGCCGGGTTTCACGTACCGCAGGTAGGTCCCGGAGATCGCGAGCTGCAGCAGCGCGGCCCCGACGAACACGATCACCAGCCCGGCGACGTTCCGCTTCACAGCAACCACCATCCGACCAGAAGGCTTGCCAGCAAGGCGATCGCGAAGGTCGCGGGCGCGAACCGGATCGCGAACTTCGGCCCGAACGTCCCGGTCTGCAAGGCGATCAGCTTCACGTCCACGATCGGCCCGACCACCATGAACGCGAGCCGCGCGGTCAGTGAGAACTGCGTCAGGCTCGCCGCCACGAACGCGTCCGCCTCGGAGCAGATCGCGAGCAGAACGGCGAGCAGCCCGAGGATCAGTACGGACAGCAGGAGGCTTCCGGCGACGTGGTCGAGCCAAGTCCGCGGGACGACCACGTTCAGCGTGGCCGCGGCCGCCGCGCCGACGACGAGGAAGCCGCCCGCGTGCAGGAAGTCGTGCAGCATCGCGGACCGGAACGTCTCCAGCCGGCCGGCGTCGTGCGCGTGCCGATTCTTCGGCAGCTTCAGCCACGAACTGCCCTTGCCGGTCAGCAACCACAGCCAGCCCAGCACCATCGACACCCCGAGCGAGGTCACGGCCCGCGCGACCACGACCTTCGGCTGGCCGGGGAAGGCGACCGCGGTCGAAGCCAGCACGACCGGGTTGATCGCCGGCGCGGACAGCAGGAACGCGATCGCCGCGGCCGGTGTCACGCCACGGTTCATCAAGGCGGCCGAGACCGGTACGGACGCGCATTCGCACCCAGGCAGTACGACACCGGACGCGCTCGCCACCGGTACCGCGAGCGCCGGGTGCTTCGGGAGTGCCTTGGCGAAGAACGAGGCTGGTACGAACGCGGTCAGCGCGGCCGAGAGGAGTACGCCGAGCACCAGGAACGGCATCGCCTGGACGGTGACGCCGACGAACATCGTCGCCCAGGTGCGTACGCCGTCCGCGCTGAACCAGCCGGTGAAGAGCCGGCGCCCGAACAAGGCCAGGCCGACCAGCAGTACCAGCGTGGTGGTGAACGCGATCGAAGACCCGGACGAGGTCTCCTGCTTCGCCGTCGTCATGGCCGGAATGCTGGCAGAAACCGCGTGGAAATGAAAATCAGCGTCAACCCGCCGCCGACTCCACCACCCACCCCAAACCGGTTCGGGGAGCGACGCTCCACCCGCCCCAAACCGGTTTGGGGCGGCCTGCCTACCCGGAACGGGCTGTTGGGCTCCCCAAACCGGTTTGGGGCGGGGCGAGGGTCCGGATCGTGGCAGGCTGGGGGTATGGACGCCGACGTGGTGCGCGCAGTCAACGACCTGACCTCCCGCTGGGTTCGGAGCCTGCCCGCGGGCAGCAGCGTGGTGTCCGGGCTCGGGCTCTGGCCGTTGCTCGCCCTGCTGGCGACCGGCGCGGACGAGCCGGGCCGCTCGGAGCTTTCCGCCGCGGCCGGCGTCGACCCCACCACCGCCGCGACGGATGCGGTCCGCCTGATCGAGTCGATCGAGGCGTCCGCCGATCTGCAGGCAGCGCTGGGCGTCTGGGTGAACGAGAACCTCAAGCTGGCCGAGACGTTCGACAGCGTGATGCCCGCGCCGCTGGTCGGCGTGCTCACCGGAAACCCGGTGGTGGACAAGCCGAAGCTCGACGCCTGGGCCGCCGAGCACACCGATGATCTGATCCGCGAACTGCCGCTGGAGCTCGATCAGAACATCCAGCTGGTACTGGCGTCGGCGCTGCTGCTGCGTACGACCTGGATGCACGAATTCGCCGAGCAGATCCGCCGTGTCCCCGACGGCCCGTGGGCCGGTTCATGGCACTGGCTGGAACGAACCACGCCGGAACTCGCGAGCATCGAACACGCATCCGCCAACCTCACGGTTGCCACGGTCGCGGGCGATGCCGACGTCGACGTACTGCTCGGAATCGGGCAACCGGAGACCGCCCGGGCCGACGTACTCACCGGCTTGCTCGACGCCTTGGCGCAACCGGGCAACGGAGTCTCCGGTGCGGCGTTGATCGAGCAGGGTGACGTAGGTGCGGAGGTCGCGCCCGGCGTGCGGATCGGGCAGACGACCAGCTCGCGACCGGAGGTGAAGTTGTCGCTGCCGTCGTTCAGTGTCGAGGCCGAGCACGATCTGCTCGCGTCGCGGGAGCTGTTCGGGCTGAACGCGGTGACGTCGAACCCCGGCGAGCGCGGGCACTTCAGCGCCCTCAGCCCGACCGCGCTGCGGCTCGGGCAGGCGAAGCAGAAGGTGCTCGCCCGGTTTTTCGCGACTGGGTTCGAAGCCGCGGCGGTGACGGCGATGGCGATGACCCGCGCCGCGATGGTCAGCCGGAAGCAGCGCCGGCTCGAGGTGACGCTCGATCGGCCGTTCGCGTTCGCCGCCGTACTGCGCGAGTCGCGGTTGCCGATCGTGGCCGGCTGGATCGAGCGGCCGACCGAACCGGGAGCATAGACGCCTACCGAACCGGGGGCGTAAGACGCCTACCTGACCGGGAGCGTGAACAGCCGGGTGAGCAGCGCGGATGCCTCGTCGACACCCGCCTGATCCCCGGTCAGCAGCAGGTCGAAGAGCAGTCCGCGCGACGCGGCCAGGCCCAGGCGCGCGTACGCGGGCGCGGCGTCGGCCGGGATGCCGGCGCGGATGCACAGGTCGATCAGCGGCGGCAGCCAGACGTTGATCAGGTCGGCCTTGAGCGGCTCCGTGTACGGGAGGTCCTGCATCGCGTGGGCGCTCAACTCGAAGAACAACGGCCCGTACACGAGGGCGGACTCGCTCACCCGGCGCCAGAATCGTTCGCTCTGCTCGGCGATCGGGAGATCTGTCGCCAGCACGTCGGCCAGCAGGTCGCGTTGCTGCTGCTCGACCGTCCGTACCACTTCGGCGAGCAGACCCTCGCGGGAGCCGAAGTGGTAGATCAGCATTCGATGACTGGTACCGATCGACGACGCGATACTCCGCAGACTCGCGTCCCCGACCCCGTTCGCCGTGAAATGCCCAACTGCCTCAGCCAGCAGACTCTCGCGACTCAACCACGTCCTCGCTTCGCTCCGGCCGCGGCTGAGCCGCGGTCACGCTGTGTTCTCGGAGCGAACTCGCTCCGCTCCTTCACTCGCATGCCTCCTTCAGCCTCTCGGTCTCCGTGGTGATGTAGCTCATCGTGAGTTTGGCGTACAGCCGGCCGACCAGCCAGCTGAGCGGGCCCTCCTGGATCAGGGTGGCGGTCGCGACCGTGCCGTCCGGCGTACTGATCACCCGGTGGCCGCCCGTGGTGGTGACACCCGGGGCCTTGGAGACCCACTCGAAGTACTGCCCGTCCTCGAACTTGGTCACCTCCCAGACCGCGACCGGGAGCTTGGGCTGCCGGAGCCGGGTCTTGGCGCCGAGGTGCAGCCGGCCCGCGTCCAGCCGCTCGACGGACTCGACCGTCGGGGTCCAGTCGGGCCACCGCTCGACGTTGCTGAAGATCTCCCAGACCCGCTCGGGCGAGGCCTGGATCGTGGTGGAGTGATCGAAGCGCATGTACCAAATGGTACATCAGCAGTTGGTACGGCTTCGGCGGGCGGTCGGCTCGCGGATACCCACGGCAGGTAAGGTCTTGGGCCATGGCTGACCAGAACAACGTGGAGAACGAGCAGGACCCGGGCGCGAACACCCAGATGTTCCGCGCCTTCGTCAACGAGGCACAGACCGAGGCCAAGTCCGAACCCAAACTCAACGGCCGCATCCTCGCCGTCATCGGCGCCGTCGTGATCCTGATCGCCGTCATCGCCGCGATCGCAGTCCTCTGACCCACCGCTGACGTCCGCGCTGACCCGCCGCTGACCTCGTCGCCGCGCAGGCGAAGGCGCGGCCGGTCCGAGCCGCCGACCCCGCGGCAGCACATCTTCACCCCTGGCGCCAGCCTCGCGCCCCAACTCTGTCACGAACTGCGATCGCCCTGGCCACTCGCGGCTCCGGCGATCACGGGCAGCACGGCGACGTACGCCGCTGTCCTACCCGGCGTGGACCTGGTGCTGGCGGCCACCAAGGACGGCTTCAGCTACAACCTGGTCGTCAAGACCCGCGAGGCGGCCGCGAACCCGGCGCTGCGCAGCGTGAACTTCCCGGTGACCACGCGGAACCTGGAGCTGCGTACCACGCAACCCGGCCGGCCCGCGTACGTCGACCGATCCGGGCGGCAGGTGCTGACCGTCGGTGAGGCACTGATGTGGGACTCGGCCGGGGCGAGCAGCAAGGCCAAGGCGAGCGTCGCGGCCGCCGTCGGCGAAGGCCCTTCGGGGAAGGCGAAACGGTCGCTGATGCAGTTCGGCGGTACCCGCGCCGGATCGTCCGGTCGTTCTTCATGTTCGACACCAGGGCGTTCACCAACCAGAAGATCTTCAAGGCCTCGTTGCGGACCGCGGCGATGACGGCGGCGGCACCAACAACGACAACGGCGGCCACCACAAGGAGAAGAAGAAGGGCGGCGTCGGCGGCTGGGTCAAGAAACGCGTCAACGACGTCAAGGACAAGGTCGACGAGGCCCACGACTGGGCCAAGGGCCACGCTTCCGAAATCGGCCAAGCCGTCGCCATCACCGTCGCCGTAGTCGGCGTAGCCGCCTTCTGTGGCGCCACCGTCGGCATCGGCTGCCTGATCGCCGCCGGCGCCGCAACCGGCGCCGCCGGCAGCGCGATGGGCATCGGCGCCGGCGCGGCGGCTTCGAGTGTCGGCAAGGCCCTGCTCGGGAAGTCCACGAGCGGAGCCGCGTCCACCACCCGCACCCTCTTCCGAGGCGATACCCGTGGACCCGGCAAGCTGTTCACGCCAGAGGGCTTCGTGGCCAAAGGCGGCGAGGCCGGCTATCGGGACTACGTGTTCGGCAAGGGTGACGGCAACTGGGTGTCGACGTCGAGATCCGAAAGGATCGCTAAAGACTTCTCTGCGACGGATCCGAACAGCCGCCGTGGCTGGGTCTACGAGATTGCCGACCCCGGTAATGGCATCGATCCGCGCCGTGTCACCCCACGGTTTCCGCGGTTTCTCCGCGGCGAGAAGGAGATCAGTTTCAAAGGCAGCATCCCCGGCAGTTACGTTAAGTCCGCGCGGCCGACCAAGTGGGGAGAATGGGATGGGCCGGCTGTCAAGAATCCAGGTTTCGGTGGTGGTGGATGAGCGAGCAGGACGAGTATCACGTCGTGAACCCGGTCGTCGTCTGCACCGACGGCGTCGAGACGACCTGGTCGCTGGACCGTCGGGCGGATCAGGAGTCGCAATGGACGCTGGTCCTCGCTGCTCCGGACGGGTCGGCCTGGACCGAGGCCGTGCAGGGTCTGTGGAACACGTTCTTGGATCTCCGCCGTCAGATCGAACCGCTTGGCTACCGGCTGTGCTGCGCCGGCGCAAGGATCGACGCGATCATGCGGAAGGCCCGCGACCGGAACAACGACGAGGTCTATCTTTTGACCCGTCGTACTCTCCTGGGTGTTCAGCACAGAGCCTGGATGTTCGATTACGCGCCACCGAACACAACGGGGACAGTCGAACAACAAGAAGCCCGGTACGACCGGTACCTCGGCACGCGCTGGTGGCGGGCCCTGCTTCCCGGTGACCCCGTCGGTTGAGCCTTGCGGACCTGGAGCTGGGATGAAGGGTGCGTTTTTGATTTCGGTTGGTGAAGGCTTCTTTTCGGAGATTGTGGAGAGCTTCGTTGCCGAGGGTGCGGATTACACCGCGGAATTCGGGGCCAGGTCCAGCTGACGGATGGTGCCGGGCGGCCGTTGGGAAGACCGGGGGACGATGCTGCGGTTGGACGAGCCGCGGCAGGGGAGCTGACTGGTGTGGCCTTGATTGAGTTGACGACGTACAACATCGCTGCGCCGGTGAGCGGTGACGATTATGGCGAGCTGCTGCGGGTGCTGTCGCCGGTTGCGGCCGACTTCGGGTTGATTGTTCAGGTTCCGTTCGCGGCCCTGCACGAGTCGGCCCGGAAAGTGCTTGAACGGCTCGGCGGGCACCTGATCGAAGCCATGGACACGCAGGCCTGGCCAGGATCTCAGATCGTCGGCCGGACAACCGTCGAAAGGTTCTTGTTCCGGCTCGACTCCGACTCGCTGGAGGTGTTGGTGTCCTCGGCCTCGAGCCTGTATGACTGGGTGAACCCAAGGCTGCCTGAAGATTTGCACTTCTTGCGGTCGGATGGGTCGGTGGTGCTCGGAACGGTAGCCCAGGAAGACGACGCGTGGCTGCAGTTGACCCCGGCGGAGTACGAGCGGATCGCGGCAGGGATACCTCGGGGAGTTGTCCTGCGGCCGGCCTAGTCACTCGGGCCCTGGTCGGACCAGGCCGGTGCGACGTTCGTCGAGGGAGGCGTCGACACGCTCGTACTGAACTACGGCCTTGCGCTGACGTTGAGAAGCCTGAGCCTCACCGTGGATTCTGTCCGTTGACTCCTTCCGGGGTGCGGATGGAGGATGAGTGCTCGGCTACTTGGGGAGGTTCTGGTGGCGGAGGTTGTGCGGGCCGCGCTTGTTCAGACGTCTTGGACGGGTGACAAGGAGTCCATGGTCAAGGCGCACGAGGAGTACGCGCGGTCGGCGGCCGCGCAGGGCGCCAAGGTGATCTGCTTTCAGGAGTTGTTCTACGGGCCGTACTTCTGTCAGCAGCAGGACGCCGAGTATTACGAGTACGCCGAGTCCGTACCCGGGCCGACGACCGAGCGGTTCGCGGCGCTGGCGCGGGAGCTCGGGATGGTGATGGTGCTGCCGGTGTACGAGCAGGAGCAGCCGGGCGTGCTGTACAACACCGCCGCCGTGATAGATGCCGACGGCACCTACCTGGGGAAGTACCGGAAGCACCACATCCCACAGGTGAAGGGGTTCTGGGAGAAGTTCTACTTCCGGCCGGGCAACCTCGGGTACCCGGTGTTCGACACCGCGGTCGGCCGGATCGGCGTGTACATCTGTTACGACCGCCACTTCCCGGAGGGCTGGCGGGCGCTCGGGCTGGCCGGCGCGAAGATCGTGTTCAACCCGTCCGCGACCAGCCGCGGCCTCTCGGCGTACCTGTGGAAGCTGGAACAGCCCGCGAGCGCGGTCGCGAACGAGTACTTCATCGGCGCGATCAACCGGGTCGGGATCGAGTCCGAGTTCGGCGACAACGACTTCTACGGGACGTCGTACTTCGTCGACCCGGAGGGCAAGTTCGTCGGCGAGGTCGGCGATGACCACAATCCGGAACTGATTGTCCGCGACCTGGACCTCGGGCTGCTGGACACGGTCCGGGACCGCTGGCAGTTCTACCGCGACCGCCGCCCGGACGCGTACGGAGACCTCACCAAGCCGTAGCCGCGGCCCGAGCCGTAAGGGGACAGCATGTCTTTGCTGGTCAAAGGTGGAACCGTCGTCGGACCGACCGGGACCAGGGTCGCCGACGTACTGGTCGAGGGCGAGAAGATCGTCGCCGTACTCGACCCGTCGTACACCCCGCGGATCACCGTGAACGAGGTGATCGATGCCGCCGGCAAGTATGTGATTCCGGGCGGGATCGACGCACACACGCACATGGAGATGCCGTTCGGTGGTACCTCGGCCAGCGACACGTTCGACACCGGCACCCGCGCCGCGGCGTACGGCGGCACCACCACGATCATCGACTTCGCCATCCAGCGCACCGGCGAGGTCGTACAGGACGGTCTCGCGGCCTGGCACGCGAAGACCGCGGGCGAGTGCCACATCGACTATGCGTTCCACATGATCCTCGGCGGCGTCGACGCCGACGCGCTGAAGGCGATGGACCGACTCGTTGCCGACGAGGGCATCACCAGCTTCAAGCTGTTCATGGCGTACCCGGGGGTGTTCTACTCCGACGACGGCCAGATCCTGCGCGCGATGCAGGCCGCCCGCGAGAACGGCGCGCTGATCATGATGCACGCGGAGAACGGGATCGCCATCGACGTACTCGTCCAGCAGGCGCTGGAACGCGGCGAGACCGACCCGATCTACCACGGCATCACCCGCCCGGCCGCGCTCGAGGCGGAGGCGACGAACCGGGCGATCGCGCTGGCCGAGGTGGCTCAGGACTGCCCGCTGTACATCGTGCACCTGTCCGCGAGTCAGGCGCTGGCGAAGGTCGCCGAGGCCCGCGACCAGGGCCGGAACGTGTTCGCCGAGACCTGCCCGCAGTACCTGTACCTGACGCTGGAGGACCAGCTCGGCGCGCCCGGGTTCGAAGGCGCGAAGTGGGTTTGCTCGACGCCGCTGCGGAGCAAACACGAGTCGCATCAGCGGGACCTGTGGAAAGGGCTGCGGAACAACGATCTCGCGATCGTGTCCACCGACCACTGCCCGTTCTGCATGAAGGACCAGAAGGAGCTCGGCCTGGGCGACTTCTCGAAGATCCCGAACGGGATCGGCGGCGTCGAGCACCGGGTCGATCTGGTATTCCAGGGCGTGGTCGACGGCCAGTTGTCACTGGAGCGCTGGGTCGAGACGATCGCGACCACACCGGCGCGGATGTTCGGCCTGTACCCGCGGAAGGGGATCGTGCAGCCGGGATCGGACGCGGACCTGGTCATCTACGACCCGAACGGCGCGACCCGGATCGGTACCGCGACGCACCACATGAACATGGACTACTCCGCGTACGAAGGGGTCGAGATCAAGGGCCGGGTCGGTACGGTGATCTCCCGCGGCGAGGTGATCGTGGCCGACGGCAACTACCACGGCCGGAAGGGTCGCGGTAAGTTCCTCGAACGCGGCCTGTCGTCTTATCTGATTTAGGTTGGGTCTGATGGTCACACGCCTACTGCGCGGCACTCGGCACGGCACCTCGCCGCCCTGGAGCAAAGGCCACGATGGAACCGCATCGAGGCCTTCACTCCAGGACGGCGAGCTACCGCACCGAGCACCTGCTCGCTACGGCGTGTGACCATCAGACCCAACCTGGAGGGAGACCAATGGACTTCGGTGTGGTGTTCCAGTGTGATCCGCCGGCGTCCGCGGTGGTGGAGCTGGCGCGGAAGGCGGAGGACGCCGGGTTCGGGTACGTGTGGACGTTCGACTCGCATCTGCTCTGGCAGGAGCCGTTCGTGATCTACACCCAGATCCTGGCCAGTACGCAGCGGGTGATCGTCGGGCCGATGGTGACGAACCCTGGGACGCGGGACTGGACCGTGATCGCGTCCCAGTTCGCGACCCTGAACGAGATGTTCGGCCCGCGGACGATCTGCGGGATCGGTCGCGGCGACTCGGCGTTGCGTACGCTCGGCGCGCAACCGGGCACGGTCGACGAGTTGGAACAGTGCGTCGAGGTAGTGCGTGGGCTCGCGCGTGGCGAGAGCGTTTCGTACCGCGGGCAACAGCTGAAGTTCCCGTGGATCGAGAACGGCGCGCTGGATGTCTGGGTCGCCGCGTACGGGCCACGTGCTTTGAAGGCGACCGGTGAAGTCGGCGACGGGTACATCCTGCAATTGGCCGACCCGGATATCGCGGCGTGGATGATCGCGGCAGTACGAAGGTCCGCGGAGCAGGCCGGGCGGGATCCGATGGCGATCAAGTTCTGCGTGGCGGCGCCCGCGTACGTCGGTGATGACGTGGCGCATCAGCGTGAGCAGACGCGCTGGTTCGGCGGGATGGTCGGGAACCACGTCGCGGACATCGTCGCCCGGTACGGGGCGTCCGGGGCGGTGCCGCGGGCGCTGACCGAGTACATCGAGGGACGGAAAGGGTACGACTACGCCGAGCATGGTCGGGCGGGGAACACACACACAGATTTCGTGCCGGACGAGGTCGTGGACCGGTTCTGCATTCTTGGTCCGGTCGAGAACCACTTGGCACGTCTGACCGAGCTCAAGGAGCTCGGGGTGGACCAGTTCGCCCTGTACCTACAACACGACGCCAAGGAGAAAACCCTCGCCGCATACGGGAAGAACGTGCTGCCGGCGCTGCAATAACCGCCGGAAACACAGCCCACGACGAAGCCGGTCATAGAGTCGGTTATGGGGCCCAGCGGTAGGCGCCGGGGAGTAGGTCGGTGGCGAGGACGGAGCGGGGGCCGTCGGGGGTGGGGAGGATGACGCGGATGGTGGGGTGGTAGTCGACCAGGACCTGACGGTCGCGGCCGCACGGGCCGACCACGCCACGGCCTTCGTTGCCTACAGCCACGATTGTGGTGAGCTCACGGGCACCGTCGGCGCGGGCCCGGCCGAGAGCCACCAGCTCGGCGCAGGGGCCGCCGGTGAAGTGGTACAGGTTGATGCCGGCGTACATCCGGCCGTCGGCGCCGCGGACCGCGGCGCCCATCGTGTACACGCCGTCCGGTCCGTCGGTATTCGCATCAACCGTCTGCCGCGCGAGCTCGATCAGCTCCCGGTCATCATCAGTCAACGGATCCATACTCAACATGTCGCCAACTCTCCCACACCACCCACGAAGCGGCCGGTCGACCAGCCGGTACATCAGCCGGTCGACCAGCCGGTGGATCAGCTGCTGGTGATTCGCTTCAGTTCGGCGTCGGCTACTGACTTGACGGCCTTGATCTCAGTGGCTGGGTCGGCGCCGCTGCGGATGATGCGGCTCAGGGCGTCGGTGTACGCGGTGCCCGCCTTTGGTGACCAGAGGAGTGGGTTTTGCGGGTGGCCGTGGTCGTTCAGCAGCTTTACCGCGTCCGCGGCCGGGCCGGACTTCAGCTTCTCTGCCTTGTCCGACAGGCTCTTCCGCGCCGGGATGTGGAACCCGTAGGACTGGGCGAAGTCCAGTTGGTCATCGGTCTGGTCGACCCACAACCACTTCACGAACTTCTTCGCCGCCTCCACGTTCTTCGACTTCCCGTTCACGCACGCCCCGTACGCGCCGACCGGGACGCTCGGCTCGCCGACGGTGGCATTCAGCTTGGGCCAGGGGAGTACGCCGTAGTCGCCCGGCAACGCCTTCTCGATCACCGGCAGCGTCCACAACCCGGTGAACTGCATCGCGGTCAGGCCCTGCGTGAACGCGGACGGGTCGGACCAGTCGGTCGGTGCCCCGAGCAACAGAACCTTCGACGTCCACAGTTGCCGCAGCTTGCTCAGCGACTCGTACGCGGTCGGTGCGTCGAAGCCGAACTCGTGGTCGACGGTCAGGTAGTCCAGTCCGGCCGACCAGATCGCGGGTCCGCCGAGTACGCCGACCCCGCCGTCGTTGCCGACGAACAGGCCCTTGACCTTGTCGGTGGTCAGCTTCTTCGCGGCATCCAGCAGCTCGTCGACGGTCTGCGGCGGTTGCACGCCGGCCGCGCTGAGCAGGCTCTTGCGGTACACGAGCAGCTGCATGTCGATCACCTGCGGGATGCCGTACAGCTTGCCCTGGTACGACATCCGGTCGAGCAGCGCCGAGTTGAAATCACCGCGCGCGTCGCCGAGCAGGTCGGACAGGTCGACCACCTGCTTGCCCTTGATCATGTCGATCGTCGGGCCGTTCCCGTACTCGAAGATGTCCGGACCCTGGTCGGTCAGCAGCGACGTCGACACCTTCTTGTCGTAGTCACCCGGTGACCACTGCACCGTCACGGTCGCGTCCGGGTACGCCTTCGCGTACCGCTCGACGGCCTGCTGCGTACCCGCCTCGCCGTACTGGTGGTACCACTGCTGAAGCGTCGCCTTGTCGCCGGACCCGCCCGATCCGCCCGACGACGGCCGCCCCGAATTGGACCCGCACCCAGCTACCGCCATCGCCGCCAGCCCGGCACCCAGCCCGAGCACGCCCCGCCGGCTGATCCCAGCACCCGCCATCTCGCGTTCCTCCGTCCCGGCACGGTCCCACAGCCCGCGCATCGACCCGAGCCTAGAACCACCCAGGCCCAGTCACCCGCCAATCCCGCCCACCGAACGCACCCGCGCCGCCCCGTCACACGGCCGGGCGGTCGTGCGTGGGGAAGTGACAGGTGATGGAACAGACAGGGCGATCGCGCCGTACGCGACAGAAGAGGACGGGATCAGGCGGGGGCTGGGGCGGGGGTGCCGGGGCCGGGGGCGGGGCGGGCACCGGCGATGCGGGCGACGGCTTCGTCGGGTTTGCGGCCGGCGCGGCGGGCGGCCTCGACGTGCAAGCGGGCCAGCTCGACGGCCTGGCGGGAGACCTTCACGGTCTTCTTCTCAGCCATGGTCACTGTCTCCCTCGACGACCTCGATATCGGTGTCCGCGATATCAGCGTACGCGGCCGGGCCGACCCGGTCGATCGCGACGGCGGCGGTCAGCGCGGCGACCAGGTCGTAGTCCTCCGGCTGTAACAGTTCGGATCGCATCAGTGAACGCAGCGTCACCACACCGGCGTCCGTGCCGGCGTCCTCGCCCTCCAGGATCTGCTCGACCGCCCACCGGACCATCCGCATCGTCTCCTCGCGGTGCCGCCAGGTGTCCAGCTCCCGGTCGGACTTCCGGGTCAGGTACGCGCCCAGCATCACGCCACCGAGAGCGAGCAGCGGACTCAGCACGGTCATCACCACCCCGACGACCGAGATCCAGGTCGGAATCACAAGCACATCCAGGTACGCATACGACTCCTCGAACTGTCCGGGAATGACGTGGCCTTGAGCCGCCGAAGATGCTACGAAGAAGCATTCCACCCGCCACCGACAGGCGGCGCGGCAGGCGACCAGGATGACAAGGAGCAGGCTCACCGTGACGGACGATCCGGATCGCTACGACGTATTCGTACAGGGGACCGTGTTCCTCGACATCGTGATGACCGGTCTGGAGACGGCCCCGACCACCGGTACCGAGATCTTCGCCGAGGGGATGGGGTCGTGTCCGGGCGGCGTCGCGAACTTCGCGATCGCGGCCGCCCGGCTCGGGCTGCGGACCGGGCTGGCGGCGGTTTTCGGCGACGACGCGTACGCCGACTTCTGCTGGCGGACGCTGGCGGATCAGGAAGGGGTCGATCTTTCGCATTCGCGGCGGATCGGGCACTGGCATTCGCCGGTCACGGTGTCGATGTCGATCGACCGGGACCGGGCGATGGTGACGCACGCGCACGAGGCGCCGGGCGACCCGAGCAAACTGGTCGGTCCCGGTCTGAACACCACGTCCGCGATCGTGCCGGTCGCCGACGAGCTGCCGGGCTGGACGGTCGAGGCCCGCGAGTCCGGCGCGCTGCTGTTCGGCGACGTCGGCTGGGACCCGACCGACGAATGGTCGCCGGCGGTGCTCGATGTCCTGGACGGGTTCCACGCGTTCACCCCGAACGCGACCGAGGCGATGGCGTACACGCGGACCGACACGCCCAAGGCGGCGCTGCACAAGCTGGCCGAGCGGGTGCCGCTGGCCGTCGTCACGAACGGTGCCGACGGTGTGCTCGCGATCGACTCGGCGACCGGCGAGGAGGAGCAGGTGCCGGCGTTGCCGGTCCGGTCCTACGACCCGACCGGCGCCGGCGACGTCTTCCTTGCCTCACTCGTACTCGGCACGCTGCGCGGCTGGCCGCTCGCCCATCGCCTTGCCTTCGGCAACTTGTGCGCCGGGTTGTCGGTGCAGCACTTCGGTGGTTCGCTCGCGGCGCCCGGCTGGGGCGACATCATCGACTGGGTCCGCGACCACAGCCGGCACCGCCCCGGCGGCGTCGACCCCGACATCCTCCGGCACTACGCCTTCATCGGCGACGTACTCCCCGCCGGCCCGGTCCCGATCGTCCGCCGCGCCTCCGCCACCATCGCCCGTCTCTCCGACGCCTGACTGACCCGGCGCGCCCTCCGCCCCACCCGGTCCGACATCCGATCGGCGTGCTCCCGCGCCGGACCAGCACAGCGTGGCGACGACGAGCAGCAGGACGCCGCCGCCCAAGAATCCCCACGACGGTGCGGCGCGGTCGAGTACGAGTCCGGCGAGTGCCGCGCCGGTGGCGGCGCCGAGGTTGTTCGCGGTGTTGATCCACGTACTCGCCTCGGTGCGCTGGTGCGGCGGCGTGACCTCGTCGGCCGCCAGATACGCCACGACGAAACAAGGAGCCACCGCGACCCCAGCGATCCCGAGCACGACACCAAGCACGACCAGGTCGGTCACGAACGATGCCGCGATCAGTCCGGCCGCCAGTACGGCGATCAGTCCGCCAAGGTGAGTGGACCAGGTACGCGTGTGCGTCCGGCGCGCCCAAAGTACGCCGCCGACCACACTGCCGGCAGCGATCGCGGCCTCGACGTACCCGGCTGCCCCGGGGCGCCCGGCGTGCTGCGCGACACCGGCCACGCACAAGTACGCGGCACTGACGCCTGACGCGGTAGCCATGATGACAAGCAGAATCCGCCGCAACCCGGGAAGTACCAGCGGACCGAGCGGATGCCGGCTCGGCGCCGGTGCCGCGGTCCGTGTCGTCACCGGACTCGTCACCATCGCGACCGTTCCGATGAAGAGCAGCGCGGCCGAACAGTTGAGAGCAGCCGCCGCGGACACCCAGCTGATCAGCGTGCCCGCGATCAGTGGTCCGCCAAGGAAAAGACATTCCTCGGCAACCGCATCGAGCGCGTACGCACGTTCTTTCAGTACTGAATGCTCAGTGAGCCGACGCCAGTTCGCCCGCATCGACGGTCCCAAAGGAGGAGCGAGCAATCCGGTTATGCCGACCAGGAGCAGCACGGGCGTACGCGTCGTGCCGAATGTGGTGATGCCGACAAGACCGGCGGACGCGCCGGCGGCGAGGACGGGGAGTACGCGGCGCTGGCTGTACCGGTCGACGAGCCGCGCCTTGTACGGCATCGACAACGACATCAGACCGAACACGGCGACCGCCGCGCCGGCCGTCGCGAACGAGTCGGTGGATTGACGGACAGTGATGAGCAAGGACAGCGGGAGCAGGCCGTACGCCAGCCGGCCGAACAGCGCGGGCACGAAGGTGCGCGGCGCCGACGGCAGCAGCAGGACGTCGCGGTAGCTCCCGGCACGAGGGGTGCCGGACACGGGAACGCTCCTGGAGATTCGTGACGGAATGGGCTCGACCGCGCGCGCGAATGCGCCCACGGGAGCCACCGTCAGTCACGAAGGAACGACATGCCGGCAAGCGTACGCGACCCGCGCCCCGGCCGCACCTTTACCGGCGGCGCCATCACCGCGCCGCGCATCGTTACCGGGTATCGGACGTGGCCGTACGGAGCGGCACGCCTGGTCGGCGGCACGCCCGGGAACGCCTAGACTGATCGCCGGCCGCTCCGGTGGCGTACGGTGCCCTTCGTGGTTACCGTCGCGCTACTCCCTGTTCCCGACCACGGCCGGATGAATCCGTGATCCGCTTCGAGAATGTCTCCAAGACGTACGAGGGCCAGACCAGGGCCGCTCTGCTGAACGTCAACGTCGAGATCGAAAAAGGCGAGTTCGTCTTCCTGGTCGGTACCTCCGGGTCCGGCAAGTCGACGTTCCTGCGCCTGGTGCTGCGAGAGCACCGGACCTCCAAGGGCCACATCATGGTGGCCGGCAAGGACCTGAACCGGCTGGCCAGCTGGCGGATTCCGCAGATGCGCCGGCAGATCGGAACCGTGTTCCAGGACTTCCGGCTGCTGCCGAACAAGACCGTCGCGGAGAACGTCGCGTTCGCGCTGCAGGTGATCGGCAAGCCGCGCTCGCACATCCGCAAGACCGTGCCCGAGGTACTCGAGCTGGTCGGTCTGGACGGCAAGGAGGACCGGCTCCCGGACGAGCTGTCCGGTGGTGAGCAGCAGCGGGTCGCGATCGCCCGCGCGTTCGTGAACCGGCCGATGATCCTGATCGCCGACGAGCCGACCGGAAACCTGGACCCGGGTACGTCGGTGGGCATCATGAAGCTGCTGGACCGGATCAACCGGACCGGCACCACCGTCGTGATGGCCACCCACGACGTGTCCATCGTCGACCAGATGCGCAAGCGCGTGATCGAGCTGGAGAACGGTCATGTCGTCCGCGACGAGTCGCGTGGCGTCTACGGCTACCAGCACTGACCAGGGGACTGACTAACAGATGCGCTTGAACTACATCCTCTCCGACCTCGGGATCGGCCTGAAGCGGAACCTGTCGATGACGATCGCGGTCGTCGTCACCATCTGGGTCTCGCTGTCGCTGTTCGGCAGCGCGCTGCTCGCCCGCGAGCAGGTCGACCTGATGAAGGGGAACTGGTACGACAAGATCCAGATCTCGGTCTTCCTCTGCACCAAGGACTCCGGCGGCCGCGGCTGCTCCGGCACCGAGGTGACCCAGGAGCAGAAGAACCGGATCCAGCAGGTGATCGAGACGAACCCGGACACCGCTCCGGACGGCGTCTTCACCGAGTCGAAGGCGCAGGCGTTCGAGTCGTTCAAGAAGCTGTACAAGGACTCGCCGATCGTCAGCACGGTCACCCAGGACCAGATGCAGGAGTCCTTCCGGGTCAAGCTGAAAGATCCTCAGAAGTACCAGAACCTGGTCAGTGCGGTCGCCGGACTGCCCGGGGTGGATACCGTCCAGGACCTCCGGCAGTACCTGGATCCGTTGTTCAAGGCACTCAACGGCTTGCAAGTCGGCGCGCTGATAGCGGCCGGTCTGTTGCTGGTCGCGGCGCTGATGCAGATCTCCAACACGATCCGGCTGGCGGCGTACGCCCGGAGACGGGAGATAGGCATCATGCGCCTGGTGGGCGCCTCGAACTTCTACATCCAGCTGCCGTTCCTGCTGGAGGCGGTGCTGGCCGCCTTGGTGGGCGCGATCTTTGCCTGCGCGACCCTCTGGGTCGGCGTGTACTTCGTGGTCATGCAGCGGGCCCAGGAAACCTTCCGGGTCTGGCAGTGGGTGGGCGCCACCGAAACCTTCCGCGCCACCCTGATCATGGTCGTGGCCGGCCTGATCCTGGCCGTGATCCCGACATTCCTGACAACGCGGAAATACCTCAAAGTCTGACCCGGGTGACCTATCGTGCAGTATCAGGAGTCACAGCAGCACCAGCCGTGACTCCTGCACCGCACAATTTCATCCACAGCAAGGGGTCGACCTGTGGTCCCGCACTTCCCCGGTGCGAACCCGCCTGAGCGGGAGCGCATCCAGCGAGACGACAGCACCGGTACCCCCGCCGCGCCGTACCCGCGATCACGTTTGCGACCGCAGGGCCGGCCAACGGTGGTTGCCGCCTGCTGCCTTGTCCTGTCCCTGTCCGCCGGAGTTCTGGCGGCGGTTCCGTCCGCGCCGTTCGCGGAAGCGAAACCGCCGGATCCAGCCGCCAAGAAGAAGCAACTCGACTCGAAGATCAACCAGCAGAAGGCTGATCTCGACGACGCGTCCGACCAGCTCGGCAAATCCGTTGCCGCGTACAACCAGGCCGAGACGAAGTACCAGGCCGTCCAGGCCCGGTATGCCGCCGCGCAGGGTCAGCTGGCCGCCGCGAAGGCCGCCGATGCCGTTGCCGCGGGCAAGCTCGCGGCCGCCGAGGCGGCGCTGAAGACCGCGATCGCCGACGTCGAGGCCGGTGAGAAGCAGATCGCCGAGAAGCGCGCGGTCGCCGGTCGCGCGGTCCGCTCGGCGTACCAGCAGCAGAACACGCTGGTCGGGTTGTCGATCGCGCTCCGCGGCGCCGCGCCGGCCGACATCGCCACCGGTATGCAGGTCCAGCGGAACGTGTTCGGCATCCAGAGCAACGCGATCACGAACCTGAACAACGCCCAGGCGCAGCTCGCCAGCAGGCGGGTCAAGGTCGCCGCCGCGGAGAAGGACGCCGCGGCCGCGCGGGCGGCCTCGGCGGCGACGGTACGCAAGGTCACCGAGCTGACCAAGCAGGTCGCGGCCGACAAGGCCGAGGCGGCGACGGTGGCGAAGGTGAAGCTGGTCGCGTACAAGGCGGCCGAGAAGGAGAAGAACAGCGAGCTCGCGCAGTACAACTCACTGCTGCGGGAGCGGGGCCGGGTCGAGGCGATGCTGGCCGCCCGCGCGAAGGCGGAGAAGGCGGCCGCGGCGCGTCGGAAGGCGGCTGCCCAGAAGGCCGAGGCCGAGAAGGCGCGCAAGGAGAACCGGCCGCCGCGGCACGTCCCGGACCCGGTGTCGAACGGTGGCGGGCGGCTGGGGTATCCGGTCAGCAGTTACATCACGTCGCCGTACGGGATGCGCTTCCACCCCGTACTGCACTACTGGAAGCTGCACGACGGCACCGACTTCCGCGCACCCTGCGGTACGCCGGTCCGTGCCGCGGCCGACGGGGTCGTGACCGACAAGTACTTCAACGGCGGTTACGGGAACCGGTTGTTCATTTCACACGGCGTGATGAGCGGGTCGTCGATCACCACGGTGTACAACCACCTGTCCAAGTACAAGGCCCGGGTCGGCGAGCGCGTACGCAAGGGCGAAATCATCGCCTGGTCCGGCACCACCGGCTACTCGACCGGCTGCCACCTCCACTTCATGGTCTACAAGGACGGCAACGTCGTTAATCCGATGGGGTGGCTCTAAGCGGTCGCCGCCTCCATTTCCTTCGCACCAGCGACGCCCAGGCGGGCACCTCGCCGCGTTGGAAGGCGAGCCACGATGAACACCGCATCGAGGCTCGCCTTCCGCCTTGCGATGCACCCACCTGGACGCCGCTGGTGCTGAAGGAAATGGAGGCGACGACCGCTGGCTACCTGCGATACTGGTCGGATGGTGAAACAGACCGGCCGGGACAAGCCGATCGCGCAGAACCGTAAGGCGCGACACGACTACCACATCGAGGACGTGGTGGAGGCCGGGCTGGTGCTGACCGGGACCGAGGTCAAGTCCCTGCGGCAAGGCCGGGCCTCCCTCGTCGACGCGTTCGCTGCGGTCCGCGGGAACGAGCTCTGGCTGCAGGGCATGCACATCCCCGAGTACAAACACGGGACCTGGACCAACCACGAGCCACGGCGTACCCGGAAGCTGCTGCTGCACAAGGACGAGGTGCAGAAACTCATCCGCGCAGTCGAGGCGCAGGGTGTCTCGCTGATCCCGCTGTCCCTGTACTTCAAGGACGGCTACGCCAAGGTCGAACTGGCCACCGGCCGCGGCAAGAAGGACTACGACAAACGCCACGCCCTGGCCGAACGCCAAGCCAACCGAGAAGCCCAACGAGCCCTCTCCGACCGAAACCGCCACTGACAGCCGATAACCGTCTCTCCCGCAGTGGGATATCCACTTGTGTTGTGGGTTCTCCACTCTTGTGCGGGTGGAGAACCCACAACAACGGTGGAGAACCCCGCCGGGACGGTGCCCGTGGCGGGGTTGGGGTCGGGTCAGGGGCTGGTCCGGGCTGAACCGGATGGGGTGGGCGGGCTGGGGCGCGCACAGTAGAGGTATGTCCACTTCAGAGTTGCTGGTGACCTCGGCGCAGCGGGATCGGGCCGTCGAGATCCTCAAAGAGATGTACGCCGACGGCCGCCTCGACCACACGGAGTTCGACCTCCGGCTGGACAAGGCCCTCAACGCCCGCACCCGCGCCGAGCTGAACAGCACGTTCGACGGCCTGGTCGCGCGCCCGGTACCGACCTTCGCCCCGGCCGCGTTCACCCGGCCCGCGCCGTTGCAGCAGTACCAGGGTGACGGCCGCGGCATGGGCACGATCGCGCACTGGCTCGGGTACCCGACGTTCTTCGTCGGCCCGGCCCTCGTCGTCGCCACCGCCGGCCAGAAGAACCCGGCCGTACGCAAACACGCGGTCGAGGCGCTGAACTTCCAGCTCACCGCGACCGGCGCGTTCGCGCTGCTCGGCGTCATCTCCGGTTTCACCCACGGGTTCACCGGGTTCCTGTTCCCGATCCTCGGCATCCTCTGGTTCATGCTCACCGGCATCGGCGGCCTCGCCACCGCGGCCAGCGGCAAGTTCCGGTACCCGTTCACGCTGCGCCTGATCAAGTAGGCCCGCCGCGGGAATGTGGGATGCGGTTCGCCGGTTGGACTTGGTACTGTGGACCTTCCACCAACCCTCCGGGGCCGGTGGGAGTTTGAAAACTCAACAGGGGGTGAACGGTTTCGACTTTGGACGTATGTTCCAAGGGAAGCGGGCCGAGGATCCAGGGTTATCTCGTAAACGATCCCTGGAAACCAATAAGTGCCAATACAAAGCGCACTGACCTCGCTCTCGCCGCCTGACGGCCTGAGCACTTAAAGAGGTGGTCAGCCCGGGGATGCTCTCGCCCCGGTTCCTGGCCTCATTCAGAGAGCTTGCTGTGCTAGCCCGGTCACGGGGTTAGTTCGGGACATTTACAGTGACTGAGCCTGTCAGCGAGATGTCTGTACAAACGCTGGGGCTGAGAAAAGCGCCATTCAGACTGCGCCCGGAGAAGCCTTGAAGCAACGCCGAAGGACGCGGGTTCGATTCCCGCCACCTCCACCCCTTGAAAACGCGCAGGTCAGCCCCGTCTGACCTGCGCGTTTTGCTGTCTGAGGCCATGAACGATCGCCGTGCGCCGCCGCGGTTGAGTACCGCCGCGCACGCCACGCCCGTCCAAAGTTCACGTCCATCGTCAGCTACTGCTTCGGGAGAGTTGGTGAGCGAACGCGTGCGGATGCAGGGATCGACCCACACGCTCCGTCGCTCTACGTCCGGGGCCAGGACTCGGCCCAGCAGGGCAGGCAGATCCGCTGCCCGTTGCTCTTCACCTGCCGGTAGGTGTCGCCCTTCGCGATGCCGCGGCCGCAGCCGTGCTCGCAGTGCCGATCGGTTCTGCTCCGGTACTGGATGAAGGCGGGCGCCACGTTCGCGCCGGGACGATGCCGGCCGATCCGGACCTCCACGGGCTACCTGTCCAGCCACTCGACGCCGTCGGCATCGCGATGGCAGCCCCGGTGATAGCCCAGCACACAGGACCGGCCGGTCGACGGATTCCAGCCGTCGCACTCGATTTCTTGCGCCGACCGCAGCACCGGCCACGGCCGCGTCCCCTGCGCTTCCTGTTCCATGCCCCGTCCTCCGTCTCTGCGGGGCGGTCCCTCGAAACGCTCATTCGAAGGGACCGCCGACTTGGAACGGCCAGGGCGACAGGGCAGGGGGAGCCACGCATAGCCTGCGGCGCCTCGACTGGCTCGCCCACCGCCCTGACCGAGTGAGCACAACGCTAGGAGGCAATCACCGACAGTAGAAGAAAGTTGCTTGAGATTTCTCGCGAATCCATTGACTCTTGCGTAGTCCTGTCCGCACTCTGGGTGAGCAACGCAGATCCCCTCTCGATCAGAATCAGCCAGGAGAACGACTCATGGATCACAAGCAGCCCGAACACCTCCAGCACCTCGCTACCGACGGCAACAGCGGGAAGGACGGATGCCCGTCGTACTATGCGACCGAGGACGGCGATCGGTTCATCGTGCAGGGCTACAAGCTCACGAGCGCGGACGCCCGCGGTCAGCTGGTCAACTTTCCGGAGGGTGAGGACGCGGTCATCATCACCAAGGCCCTTGCCGACCTGATCGTCGCGCATCACACCGGCACGACGGCGTGAGCGAATCGAGCTTCGCTGCCGTTGGTCCTGAATTCATACGGTTCGCTCGCAGTTACGAGCACACGGCATACCGGCTGGAGGTGCGAGACAACTACGCCGACCAGGGCGAGGCCGAGCACGTTCAGAAGTTCCTCGCCGGCGAACCCGATGACGGCGCGTGGATGGAGGACTGGATGGGCCTCGTCCTCCGCCGGACCCTCGAAGGCATGCGGATCGAGCGAGTCCGGGTGATCACAGAGCCCTGGTCGGACTACACCCGATTTGGCCTGAACCTTTCAAGGCTCAATACCGCGGCCGGCGAGGACATCCGGTACCTGTCGCGCGAACGCGCCGACGAACTCGGCCTGCCGACGTACGACTACTGGCTTCTCGACTCCAGCACGATGGGAATTCTGCGCTTCGACGATCAGGACGTGTTGCTCGGCGCCGATGTCGTGCAGGACCCCGCCGTTGTCGTCGAGCACGCGCGCTACCGTGACCTCGCACGTCGGTTCGCTGTACCGCGAGCCGCGTACCTCAACCAGTTTGACGACGAGTTCCTTCGCAAGAACCAGATCAACAAGTAAGCGGGTGTGGGTGTCCAGCTTCCAGCGAGCGCGAGAGTCGCTCGGCAATCGCCTTCGGGAGATGAGGCTGGATGCCCAACTCACCGGCCGGGATCTTGCCGGCGCGGCTGGCTGGGGACCGTCGAAGGTGTCCAAGATCGAGGCTGGCCGGCAGACACCGTCCGACGCCGATCTGACAGCCTGGGCACGGATCTGCGATCGCGACGAAGTCGTGCCTGAACTGACCGCTTCGCTTCGCTCGCTCGAGCAGCAGTACGTCGAGTTCCGCCGGATGTTCAGGACCGGGTTACCGTCTCGGCAGAAGTCGATCGCCGACATCGAAGCCAGTACCACCGTGACCCGCAACTTCGAGCCGTGCTTCGTCCCGGGGCTACTACAGACGGCGGAGTACGCCCGGTACCGCTTCGCGGAAGGCGACCCCGACGAGTCCGAACGTGGAGTTCCGAAGAGCGAAGCCGAGCTCGACGAGGCGATCGCCGCCCGTATGGACCGCCAGCGAATTCTGCACCGCGGCGACAAGAAGTTCCACTTCGTCATGACCGAGGCTGTACTCAGATATCAAGTCTGTCCGCCGGACGTCATGACCGGCCAGATCGGTCACCTCATCTCGATGACGACTCTGCCGACGATCCGTGTCGGGGTTATTCCATTCGGCGCTCCGCTCGCCGTCGCACCAATTCACGGCTTCTATCTCTACGACGACAAACTGGTCCTCGTCGAGCTATTCACCGCGGTGCTCAACGTCAGCCAAGCCGGCGAGATCGGAGCGTACGAACGTTCCTTCGGACACCTAGCCAACGCCGCCGTCTACGGCGGCGAAGCACGCGCACTTCTCACCCGCACGCTCGGCCAGTACCAGCTCCCTACTTCTTGACCTGTGGCCAGTCCTCCCGCCAGTCGGGTGTCGGCATCGGAATGCGGTATCGGCCCACGACTGGTCGACCGAAGCGTGTGTGTCCTGTCGTTTCCCATGTCATCGCAGGTTGCTGCACCGAACCAGCAGTAGAGGCCGGCGATAGGAGGCACGGCCAGCAGGCCTCGGCTGGCCCGCGCGTTTTGCTGTCTGGGGGCGGTTGGGTAACCGCGCCCGTGGGTCAGGCTGGTTTGGTGAGGGTTTGGATCAGGTCGGTGACGAAGTTTTCGGTGGTGGCGACCAGGTCTACCGAGGCTGGGTCGAGGAGCCATTGGGTGTTCAGGCCTTCGATGAAGGCGAGGATTTCGGTGGCTTTCAGTCGTGGGTCGACGGCGGCGGAGAAGTCGCCGGTTTGCTGGCCGGTGGTGATCATTTGTTCGATCAGGGCCCGTAGGTTGCGGTAGCGGGTGACGAAATGGTCGTGGGCGACGTCGCCGGGCTGCAGGTTTTCGGTGACCAGGACGGTGAAGAGGCGGGCCAGGTCCGGGTCGGCGACATTGCGATGGGCGTACCGGGGGAGCTGTTCGAGCGCCGCCACCCCGCCGAGCTCGGCCAGCTCGCGGGCGAACTCGAGGCTGATGCCGTCGCGCTGGTCGATCACCGCGTGGAGCAGGCCGGCCTTGTTGCCGAAGTAGTACAGCAGCGCCTGCTGGGTGACGCCGACGGCGGACGCGACGTCGCTGATGCTGGTGCTCGCGTACCCGCGCTCGGCGAACAGCGTGGCGGCCGCCTTCAGCAGCTCCTCGCGCCGGGACTCGCCCCGGGGTTGTACTTTGCGGCCGGCGCGGTTGGTTGCCATGGATCCTTCCTATCGCATCCTCTTGAATTCTACCTAGTGGTAAGTAGAATTCCTGTCCACCGAGCAGGAGGATGTGAGGCGGATGGGGTCGACGGAGCCAGCAGACGGGCACCCGGCTGGGCAGTGGACCGGGCAGGGCGACTGGAATGGGCTGGGCGACCGGACCGGGCGGGCGCGGTGGGTTGGGCAGTGGGTTTGGGCGGGGGAGACGGCGTTGGGTGGGCCGACGGCGGCGCAGCCGTACGGGGCGCTTGATCGGTCGCGGTTCGATCGGCGGGTGCTGTTCCGTAAGACGTTCGACCTGGCAACGCTGCCGGATGCCGCCGCGCTGCGGATCAGCGCGGACGCGCGCTACCTCCTGTACCTCAACGGGCAGGAGATCGGCACCGGCCCGGTACGCCACGGCCCCCGCCAGTTGTCGTACGACGCGTACGACGTACTGCCCGCACTCCAGCAAGGGCGCAACGTGATCGCAGTACTGGCACGCTTCTACGGGCATCCGGTCCCGTGGTGGGAGCCGTCACCGCCGAGCTTCACGATGGGTGGTGGCGGACTGGTCGCCGAGCTGGCGCTGGATGACGAGGTCATCGGGTCGGACGAGAGCTGGCGCTACCAGCCGGGTGATGCTTGGCAGCCGGGCGAGCCGATGGGCGTTCTGGTCACTCAGCTACCCGAGGTGCTCGACGCGCGGCTGCTCGATCCGGCGTGGACCGAGGCCGGGTTCGATGACAGTCAGTGGCTGCAGGCAACTGTCCTGGCTGAGCATTCGATCGTCGGCGCGAGCGGAGCGACTCGTCCGCCGACCGAGCCGTGGGGCGTACTGAGCGCCCGGCCGATCCCGCACCTGGACGGCGAGACCCGCACCGCAACCATCCTCTCGAGTCACCCCTGCACCCAGTCCGCTGAGGATGACCCGCGCACCAACTTGCGTACCGCGTTGGACTCCACGCCGATCGACCATGGCAGGAATCGCTTGGTGGTGGCGGACTTCGGAATGGTGGTCAGTGGGCGGATCGACCTGGAGGTCGTGGCGCCGGAAGGCTCCGTGATCGACGGTGCCTTGCTGGAAGTGCCAACGGTTGCGGCGCTCGACAGCAGCCCGGTGTTTCGGTATACCATCCGCGGATCGAACGATCGCTACAACTCGACCGACTCGGTCGGCGGTCGGTACCTGGTGCTTGTAGTTGCTGAAGGCACCGAAATCACGGAGATCCAGCTGAAGGAGCAGTTGCGCCCGCGCGTACCCGTCCCCCCGTTCAGCTCCAGCGACGAGCGCCTCGACGAGATCTACCGCATCGGTCTTCGTACCGTCGATCTCACCGCACACGACGCGTACGTCGATTGCCCAACGCGGGAGCAGCGCGCCTGGACGGGCGATGCCGTCGTACACCAGTCAGTCGACCTGATCGCCAACCAGGACTGGAGTTTGGCGCGCTGGAACCCGCGGCTGCTCGCTCAACCCCGGGTGGACGGCCTGCTGCCGATGGTGGTGGCCGGCGACTTCGCGACCCCGAACATCCCGACCATCCCGGACTGGTCACTGCACTGGATCCGTTCGGTGCACAACCTGTACACGCACACCGGCGACCGCGCTCTCGTCGCGAGCCTCCTCGGTACGGCGGAGGGCATCCTGCGCTGGTTCGAACCGTACGTCGACGAGCGCGAGGTGATCAGCAACGTACCAGGCTGGGTCCTGATCGACTGGTCGCCAGTTCAGGTACGAGGCGCGAGCGCGGCCCTGAACGCACTGGTAGCGCGCGGCCTACTGGACTTCGCCGAAATGTCGGACTGGCTCGGAGACACCGGCCGCGCAGAGTGGGCGCGTACTTTCCACGATCGGCTGCGAACAGGTTTCGAAGCTTTCTGGGACGCGGACCGACGCGCGTACCGCGACAATCTCGTCGCCGGGCGGATCGGCTCGTCGGTCAGCGAGCACGTCGCGGCCGCGGCGATCTGCGGCGATCTGGTTCCGGCGGAGCGGAAAGACGATGTCCGCCGCCTGCTGCTCGACCGCGACGCGATGTTCACCGACAGCCCGCTGGCCGACCACGGCGGCGACGCCCGCGGTCCGGTCGACGGTCAGCCGGTCTCCGCGCGCCCCGACCCGGAATGGGATACCAAACGCCTCGTGGTCGGCGCCCAGCCGTTCTTCCGGTACGTCGTCCACGACGCGCTTGCCCTGCTCGGTGCCGCAGACGAGATCGCGCCGCTGTGCCTGGACTGGATCGCGCTGCTCAAGGACGCTCCGACTGCCTTTCGCGAATGCTGGGAAGGCGGCTCGTACTGTCACGGCTGGTCGGCGACGCCCACCCGTGACCTGGTCCGCTACACCCTCGGCATCAGCCCGGCCGAACCTGGCTTCACCACGGTCCGCGTCGCGCCTCGGCTCGGTCACCTGACCCACGCGAAGGGCGCCGCGCCGACCCCGTACGGCGTGATCTCGGTCGCCGTCACCGGGCAGCGGGTCGAGGTGGATTCGCCGCTCCCCGTCGAGCTCGTGAGCCGATCGGGCCGCACCACCCGCCATCCGGCCGGGCGCTTCGACGCCGAGATCTGATCCGTTCGCATACTCGACAGGAGTTGAGCCATGACGTCGTTCCGGAGAAGGTTGATTGCCTGCGCGGCCAGCGTCGCGCTCGTGCCAGCACAAGCCGTCGTCGGCGCATCGACTGCCGCGGCCGATCCGCTGGTCACACCGGTGTGGTTGTGCCGGCCGGGGATGCCGGCGAACCCGTGCAACCAGGACGCGAACGGCAACCCGGTCGAGTCCGCCGGAACCGCTCGGTACCCAGACGGAAGTCTCGTCACGCTGGACACGACGAATGTGGTCGGCGGTGCGCCGGCCGGTGTCGAACGGTTCACGGCGCAGGCCGATCCGCCGGTCGACTGCTTCTACGTGTACCCGACCGTCGACCTGCTCGCGAATCCCTTGCTGAACCTGGGTTCGAACCCGCCGGTCGCTCGCCCGGAAGAGGCCGCGGTGATGCTCACCCAGGCCGCCCGGTTCACCAGCGGATGCCGGATGTTCGCGCCGCTGTACCGCCAGGCGACGCTGCCGGATCTTGCGGTCGGCGTGCTGACCGGCGCCGACCCGTACCTGGGTGAAGGATTCGCCGATGTTCAACAGGCCTGGAACTACTACTGGAACCACGACAACCTCGACCCGGCGACGGGCAAGCGTCGCGGCGTGATCCTGCTCGGTCATTCGCAGGGCAGCGTCGCGCTGGAGCGGATGATCCAGGCGTCGATCGACGGCAACCCGGAGGTGACCCGGCAACTGGTGAGTGCCGTGCTGCTGGGCGGCGCGGTGACGGTACCGACCGGAGGCGTCGCCGGCGGGGGAGCTGACCCAGGATCGACCTTCCAGCATCTGCCACTCTGCCAACGTGGTACGTCGGTGCCGGTCGGGTGCGTTGTGGCGTACTCCTCGTACCAGCAGGCGGAAGGCACTGCACCTGGCAGCGGAAGTCTTGCCTGGAGCAACGACCCGAACCATCAGATCGCGTGCGTCAATCCGGCGGCGCTCGTGGCTGGTGCGGATCCTGGTGCAGTGACTTCGCTGAACACTTACATGCCGACCAGGACGCTTGTTCAAGGCAACATTCTGAACCCGAACGGCCACCTCTGGCTGGAGTTGCTCGGCTACGACCTGACCAGCTTCAGCACCGGATTCGCGCATTATGCGTCGACGCTCACCGGGCAGTGCCGGCGTACCGCGAATGCCAGTTGGCTGCAGATCGATGGCGGTGCCAACATCCTTCCTGCTAGCGCGTCGACCTCGGCGCTCGGGCTCCATGTTGCCGACTACAACCTTGCGCTAGGCAACCTGTCCGAGCTCCTGGCCGCTCAAACCGTTGCCTGGAAGGCCATCCAGTGACCGCGATCAAGTCCGAGATCACCGCCGTCAGCCCATGGCGGCTGGCGGCGCTCGCGGGCATGGCGTCGTACCTCGATGCCGGAACGATCGTCGGCGTGTCCGCGAGCCTCAGCCGCTGGGAATCGCAGTTCGGATTGACGTCCTGGCAGCTCGGCTTCCTGTCCGCCGCGCTGACCGTGTGTATCGGCATCGGCGCGATCGTCGGTGGACGGATCGGGGACCGGTACGGACGGAAGAAGGTGTACGCGGCCGACCTGCTGCTCTACGCTTTCGGCCTGCTGTGGTTGGTGTTTGCGTCTGGTATACCAATGCTCTTCATCGGCGTGATCGTGGTCGGGCTGGCGATCGGCGCCGACGTACCCACCGCGCTCGCGCTGGTCGGCGAGAGCTCGCCGGCCGCGCAGCGGGGCAAGTTCGTAACGTTCACCGGGTTCTTGTGGGGGCTCGGGCCGCTGGTGGTGATCGTGCTGGTCCTGCTGACCACGAAGTACGGCGACTTGATGCCGAGGTTGATCTTCGGGCAGTTCCTGCTGCTGGCGATCGTCACGTGGGCGCTCCGCCGCCGGATGCGCGAATCGGTCAGCTGGCAACAGTCCAGCGGGCGCCGGACCCGCGTACAGGACCTGTTCAGTCCGGCCTTGCTGCGTACGACCGTGGCCATGATCGCGTTCTACGGTCTGCTGACCATCGGGACGAACTTCTATGGCTCCTTCGGTTTGTACGCGCTGGAGACCGTCGGCGGACTGGCTCCGGATCGGGCGCTGCTGGCGTCGCTGATCGCGGTTCCGATCATCGTGATCACGGTCGCGGTGATGATGTTCGTGATGGACACGCGGGCGCGACGGGCCGATCTTCACGATGGGTGCCGTGTTGCAGGTGGTCGCTTGGCTGAGTCTGTTGGTACTGCCGGTCACGGCCGGAACGCTGGTCGGCGTCTTCGTGCTGTACGGGTTCGCGAACGTGCTGGCGGGCGAGGCGCATTACAAGCTGTGGACGCAGGAGAACTTCCCGACAACGCTCCGCGGCACGGCGACCGGGTTGAGTTTCGGCGCGGCGCGGATCGTCTCCGCGATCGTCCTGGTCTTCGTCCCGACGCTGCTGCACGGCGGCTTCAGCACGCTGGTCGTGCTGATGGTCATCGTCACCGCCGCATCCGGCCTGATCGGCGCCACCTTCCGCGCCCACGGCCAAGGCGAGCCGATCACCACGATCGACACCCGCCTGGACACCACCAACTAACCGCGAAACCCGCACCCAACCCACGCCGGCTGACGGGGTCGCGGACCTGCACCACCCACGCCGGCTGGCCGGGTCGCGGACCTGTGCCACTCACGAACTCGCGCCGGTCGGCGGGTGCCGCGCTCACTCGAGGCTCGATGCCCGGCCGTACGCGAGGTTGGTGAGTGCTGCACGTCCGGCCTACCCGAGGACGCGGAGGGCGTCGGTCACCTGCCCGCCGGTCGGCAGGGAGTCCGGGTCGAGCAGGGCCTGCATCGACAGGCCGACGATGATCGAATGGACGACGCCGCCCAGCCCTTGCGCGGTGGCGTCGTCGATCTCCTCAACCGGTCGCCCGAGCACCATCGCGGCCAGGTCCCTCCGCGCACCCGCGGTCGCAGCAGCGATCATCGACCGGATCTCCGCTGCGAAAGCAGCCTGCGCGTACGCCTGCACGCTCGCGATCAGCACCGCCCGCTGCCCGTCCATCGCCTTGATCAGCTCATCGATACAGACCTGCAGCCGCCGCGACGGACTCACCTTCCCCGCCGCCAGCACCGCCGCGTCAACCGCGTCGCCCCACTCGCCCTGCGCTTCCAGCACGGCCGCGCTCATCAGGCCGTCCTTCGACCCGTAGTGGTATCCGATCGACGCCAGATGCGCGCCGGACGCGGTCGCGATATCCCGCGCCGTGGTCCGGTGGTACCCCTTCTCGACCAGACACGTCCGCGCCCCCGCCATCAGGTCTTCCCGTTGTCCCATACCCAGCACGATACCAATTTGGACGTACGTACATATTGCCAATCAAATCTGTACGTACGTACGATCGCGACCATGCGACCCGATCGGAACCACGTACGCACCTGGTGCGGTTTGCTGGTGCTGCTCTGCCCGGCGCTGCTGACCTCGATGGACGCGTCACTGCTCTTCGTCGCCGGACCCGCGATCTCGGCAGCGCTCCATCCGACCTCCGAGCAGTGGCTGTGGGCCATGGACATCTACCACTTCGTGATGGCCGGCCTGCTGATGACCGTGGGCAGCCTCGGCGACCGGATCGGCCGCAAGCGGTTGTTGCTGATCGGCGCGGCAGTATTCGGCGGTGTCTCGGTTCTGGTCGCGTACGCGCCAAACCCGGAGCTGCTGATCCTCGCCCGCGCGCTGATGGCGATCGGCGGTGCCACGCTCGCGCCGTCGACGTTGTCGCTGATCAGGGGCATGTTCGACGTGGAACGTCAGCGTCGCATGGCGGTCGGCGCGTGGACCGCCGCCTTCACCGGCGGCGCGGTCGCGGGCCCGATCGTCGGCGGGGTACTGCTCAACCATTTCTGGTGGGGAGCGGTGTTCCTGATCAATGTTCCGGTCATGCTCGTACTGCTCATCGTGGCGCCGTTCCTGATCGACGAGCGGAAGAGTGCGGAGCCGGTTCGCTTCGATCTGGTCGGTGCCGGGACATCGCTGGTTGCGATCCTCGGTCTGGTCTTCGCCGCGACCCAGATCCCGCGAGACGGTCTCACTCCCGCCGCGATCGCCGGGGCCGGTGCCGGGATCGCGGCCGGGACGGTCTTCGGCATCCGGCAGGTCCGGGCATCGCATCCGCTGATCGACCTCAGTCTGTTCCGCAGCCCTGGCTTCTCCACGGCGGTCGCGACGAACACGGTCGTCGCGCTCGTGACGGCAGGGCTGGGCGTACTCGCGTTTCCCTTTATGCAGAACGTGCATGGCCTCACGCCGCTCGACTCCGCATTGTGGGCGTTGCCAACGTTGGTGGGCTCGTTCGTTGGTACCGCCTCCGCTGCCGCGCTCGCGGAACGGTTCACGTCGGCCGCCTTGCTGATCACCGGAATGCTCGCCGCGACCGCCGGCTTCGTGGTGATCGTCACGCTCGACTCGCGAACGGGCCTCTGGGTCTTCCTGGCCGGGTACGTCGTCCTCACGTACGGCGTCGGGCTGACCGCTACGATCGCCAACTCGCTCGTACTCACCAGTGCTCCACCCGACCGCGCCGGCGCCGCATCCGGAATCTCCGAAACCGCGACGATGCTCGGTGCGGCCGTCGGGATCGCGACGCTCGGCACCATCGCCAGTACCGTCTATCGCAACACGATGGGTGACGGCGTACCTCCCGCCGCTCTCGAGTCGGTCACCGGCGCGGTCGCTGCCGGCGGCAACGCGATCGGCCTTCTCGACGCGGCCTTCGCCGCGTACACCCGTGGTCTCGTCGTTGCCGCTCTCCTGGCCGCGACGGTCACCGCTGTGCTGGCGATCGTTCTGATCGCGATTCATGTCAGCGGGAAGGCAGCGGCATGTCAGCGGCGTTGGGGAGAGTAGGGCTGACGAGGGAGGTGCCGGGATGGCGCGTGTGGGTGGGGTCGCGGTCGAGACGATCGGGTCCGGGCCGGGGATGGTCGTGGTGCCGGGGAACAATCGGCGAGCGCATCACTACGGGCGGTTGGCACGGGCGCTTTCAGGGGCGCATGAGGTTCATGTGATCGAGCGGCGCGGGCGTGGGGAAAGCGCGGGCCGCGACCCGGCGTACACCGTGGAGAGTGACGCCGACGATGTGCTCGCGGTGCTGGAACACACCGGTTCGCGGGTGCTGTTCGGGCACAGTTACGGTGGGTTGGTCGCGCTGCACGCCGGGTTGCGGCAGCCGGTGGACGGGCTGATCGTGTACGAGCCGGGCGTGAGCCTGGACGGATCGTTCGGCGCGAGCTGGATGCCCGAATTCAACCGGCAGGTCGAGGACGGGCGGCAGGTCGCGGCGATGACGACGTTCCTGCGCGAGACCGGGCTGCTGCCGTTCAAGACCCGGCCGTTGCTGTGGGCAATCTCCTGGCTGATGCTGCGCGGACCGGGCAGCCACGAGGCCCGGGAGATGATGCCGCTCACCCCGGCCGAGCTCGGCGAGATCGTGCGGCTGGACTCGGACGGCAGCCGGTACGCCGCGATCGCGTCGCGGACCCTGCTGCTCGGCGGGGCGAAGTCGCCCACGTACCTGACCGGCGTACTCCCACGGCTGGCCGGACTCCTGCCCGACGCGGACTACACGATCCTGCCCGGCCTCGACCACAACGCCCCGGACGAGAATGCCCCCGACACAATCGCGGAACAAATCCGCCGCTACCTCGTCCGCGGCGAACGCCACCCCCGATACTCAAGCACCGAATGAGTGCCGGCGAGCCGCTCCGCAGGGTGGCGGCGGTGAGGAGCCGCTGGTCGGCGAGTTGCTCTGGGATGGCGATGCGTGGTGAGTGGTGAGCGGTCGGGCCGGTTGGCGAGTTGGTCGTGAGCGCGGCGGTACGGCCGGGTCGGTTGGCGAATTGCTTGTGGGGCGGGGGTGGTGTGTGGTCGGGTCGGGTGGTGAGTTGTTTGTGGGTGGGGGTGGTGAGCAGTGGGGTCGGTTGGCGAGTGGATCTTGGGTGGTGGTGAGTGGTGAGTGATGGGTCGGTTGGTGGGTTGCTTCGGGAGTGGCGGCGGCGGCGGAAGTTGAGTCAGCTTGAGCTTGCGATCCGGGCGGAGGTGTCGTCGCGCCACGTGAGCTTCGTGGAGACGGGGCGTACGACGCCGAGCGCCGCGATGGTGCTGCACCTAGCGGAGCACCTCGCCGTACCGCTCCGGGAACGCAATCGGCTGCTCGTCGCCGCCGGGCATGCGCCGGTCTTCCGGCAGACCCCGCTCGACGACCCGGACATGTCAGGGGTCCGGGCCGCGCTGGAACAGGTCCTCCAAGCGCATTCGCCGTACCCGGCGCTGGCCGTCGATCGGCGCTGGAATCTGCTGCTGGCCAACGATCCGTTCAATCGGTTTCTGGACAGTCTCGACCCGAAGTTGCGCAAGGCACCAATCAACCTGATGCGCCTCGGCCTGCACCCGGACGGGGGACTGGCTTCGCGAATCAGCAACCTCGCGCAGGTACGCGCCTACCTACTGCCGAGACTCGCTCACCAGGCAGCCGTAAGCGGCGACCCCGAGCTACACCACCTCCACGACGAACTGGTTGCCAACAGCCCCTTCGACACGACGGAACCCGACCGTCCCGCATCCGGCGCGGACGCGGTGAACCTGGGGGTGCCCGACCCGGCTGAGATTGCGTTGCCGATTCGGATTCGTCATCGGGGTGCCGAGCTGACGTTTCTCACCACCGTCACCACGTTCGGTACCGCGTTCGACATCACCCTCGACGAGATCGCGATCGAAACCTACCTTCCGGCCGACCAGCAGACCGCCGCCTACCTCCGCCGCGTACCGAACAACGGGTAGTGGTAGCGCGCCCGGCAAGAGCTCACGCGGGACCGCACCGCCAGGCACCGCACCAATCCACCTAGCCGAGGACCACTACCTGTCCTTGGTACGCCCTCAGCGCCGCCCACGGAACGTACGCCGCAGATCCTCGGTCCACTCGTTCGGAACCTCCCACGGGATGAAGTGGCCGCCGCGCGGGTGGGCGTTGACATTCACGTGGTTGTACCACTCGGCGCGATCGCCGCCGAGGAAGTTCTGCACGCGTTCCTCCGGCGTACGCACGCCAGGCGGGTTCTCGTAGCCGACGAAGGTGATTCCGGTCGGGGCCTCGATCACCGGTTTGCGGTCGTGTGACGGTGTCCACGGGTAGCGGTTGTTGTTCGCGTACGTACGGATCGAGGTGTCGATCCCGTTGCCGGCCCAGTAGATCGTCGCGTGCGTGAGCAGGTCGTCGTCACTGAACGGCTCGCCTTCCGACCAGCTCAGCCAGCGCTCCATGATCCACGCGAGCATGCCGACGGGGGAATCGGCCAGGCCGTACCCGAGGGTGCCTGGGTGCAGCACGTGCGCGGCGAGGTGGCCGGCGAAGCGGCGCTCGAACGCGACCAGGCCTTCGCGCAGATCCGTCGGTAGCTCGGGCGGGATCGGCCGGCCGCCGCTCAGGTCCCAACCGCGGTCGCCGTTGAAGAACGACAGCTTCAGCGCCGATCCGATGTGGATTCCGTACAGCTCGCCGGCGTACTTGTGTGCCAGTTGCCCAGTCACCAGCGCACCGACATCGCAACCGGCCGCCGCGTACTTCTGGTGGCCGAGGACGTCGGTCATCAACTCGTGCCAGACGTCGGCGATCTTCCAGAAGTTCATGTCCGGCCGGGTCGGGGTCGAGAAACCGAACCCTGGCAGCGACGGCACGATCACGTCGAACGCGTCGGCCGGATCACCGCCGTACGCCGCCGGGTCCGCGAGCCGGTCGATCACCTTCGACCAGTGCCAGAACGTCCACGGCCAGCCGTGACTCAGGATCAGCGGAATCGGGCGCGGGCCGACGCCGGGGCGATGCAGGAAGTGCACTGGTATACCACTGACATCGACGCGATAGTTGGCGTACACGTTCATCGCACGCTCGGTGGCGCGCCAGTCGTACCCGTCGGCCCAGTACTCGACCAGTGGTTGCAGGCGGGACCGCGGTACGCCGTAGAAGCCGTCCTCGTTGCCGGCGTCGAGCTGCCATTTGGTGGCGCGCAGCCGGCGGCGCAGGTCGTCCAGGACCTCGTCGGGAACGTGGATCGGGGTCGGGATCACTCTGCGTCCTCTCGGGAGATTTCAGTCAGTCTGTGGAGTACGTCGACGGAGCTGGCGAGTACGGCGCGCTCGTCCGGGGTGAGCTGGTCGACGAGGTGAGCGAGTTTGCTGACGCGGTGGGCGTGCCGGGAGTTGACGATCTCGGCGCCGGCGGCGGTCAGTGAAATGAGGCTGGCGCGCCCGTCGGTTGGGTCGGCTCGGCGCTCGAGCAGACCGTCCTGCTCCAGCTTCGCGATCAGGCTGGTCAGTGCGGGCTGCTTGAGCTGCTCGGTCGCCAGCAGATCCGTCAACCGGAGCGGGCCGTTGCGATCGAGGGTGTGTAACACCGACAACGCGGAGAAGTTGAGCCGGCGCACCGCCGGCAGCCGAATGAAGATCGTGTTGAAGTCCTCGATCACCGTCGTCAATCGATCGACGTCCAACTCGCCCATCCTCCACCTCCGGTCCGCCCGGTCCGCCCGGTCCGCCCGGTCCGCCCGGTCCGCCCGGTCCGCCCGGTCCGCCCGGTCCGCCCGGTCCGCCCGGTCCGCCCGGTCCGCCCGGTCCGCCCGGTCCGCCCGGTCCGCCCGGTCCGCCCGGTCCGGAGAGCTATATCAAATTTCGATGTATATCGATCCGCACTAGCATCACGGGATGCCTTTGCTCGTGGAACCGGCCCTCCCACCGGGAACGCTGCGCGACGCCGCCCAGCCGCGACTGGCCGCCGACGGTCTCGTCCTCCGGTCGTGGCGCCGCGGTGACGCCGCCGCGGTACGGACCGCGTTCGGCTGCGCGGACATCCAGCGCTGGCACGTACGCCGCCTCGACACCCTCGACGAAGCCACCGAATGGGTAGGCCAGTGGGCCGACGGCTGGGACGCCGAAACCGCCGCGAGCTGGGCAGTCGCCGACGCGGACGACCAGCCACTCGCCCAGGTCGGCCTGCGCGGCATCTCACTCGCGGAAGGCTCAGCCTCGGTCTCGTACTGGGTCACCCCCGCCGCACGCGGACGCTCGGTCGCCACGCGGTCGGTGAACGCCTTGTCCGATTGGGCTTTCCACGTCATCGGCTTCAACCGGCTGAACGTCTCACACTCCATCGCGAACGCCGCATCCTGCCGGGTAGCGGAACGCTCCGGCTACCGCCTGGAAGGCACGCTACGGCAAGCAATCAAACACACCGACGGCTGGCACGACTGGCACATCCACGGCCGCCTCCAAACCGACAACTAACCGCTCCGCGCCGGGCGCGGCCCTCAACTAGTGATCAGCTGGTGACGGCTGCTGCTTGGTGGTGATTAGTTGGTGACTGCGATACCCGGTACGGAGAAGGTGGTGCTGCCGGACTTGAACGTCAGTACGGCTGACGTCGCGCTGTCGGGCAGTTTGCCCTTGAACGTGATCGTGCCGTGCTCCGTACCACTCGCCGCGACCTTCCCCGGCCAACTGCTCCGCCCACTGTCGGCACGCAGCCCCGCACCACCGGCCGCGGTCAGCGCCGTACCGTCGATCGGAATCGTCACCGCCTGCTTGGCCGCATTCTTCAGCCGCACCTCGACCCGGGTGAAATGACTCGTGTACGTGACGTTCTCGACCGTGACCGTGATACCCGAAGAGGTCCGCGAAACCGGCTTCACCAGCCGATCCTCGCCAGACTCATTGCCACTCATGTAGCCGGCGACGTACTCGACACCTGCACTCAACGCGAACCCACCTACACCAACCCCCGCCAGCACCACCCCCACAGCCACCAATACCGAAACCTCAAACCGCCCCACCCCCCGACCACCCGCACCACGCCCAACAACACCGGGACCGCCGTCACCGCCACCCACACCGCGACCGCCCGCACGTTGACCGTCGGCGCCCTCGTCGCCCGCACCGCGACTGCCAGCGCTTTGACCGCTGGCACCGTCGCCCACACCGCGAACGCCGGCACCGTGGTCGGTCGCACCTCGGACGCCTACGTCGCCCTCGCTGCTTGTTTCTCCCGCCGCACCCGGAACCCCGCGCGCCACCGACGAGACCGGCGCCGCCGCGTCGAGCAGCGCCAGCACCATCCCCACCACCAACGCGATCCCTGGCGGCACCAACCACCGCAACACACCCCCAGGCCCACCCGACCCGAACGTGATGATCAGGTTCACAATCAACCCAACCCCCACAATCGCACCGGCCACCGCCAGCACCCGAACCAACCGCACATCCCCCACCACGTCATCCCCGCGGTCCCCCACACCCGCCGGCTCGATGATGCGGCTGTTAGCCGACCCACGAGCCCCACCGCCCGCAGGCGCACCGACACGAGCCCCGTCCGCAAACCGACCCGCGTCCGGCGGAGTACCGACATCCCCGCGAGCGCTTGCATCTCCGCGTACTTCCGCGCGTCCGCGAAGGCCGCTGTCTCCGGGCGCATCCGCGCCCGACAACCGCCGCCCAACCTCGGCACCGGGTACATCAGCCCCGGCACCAGGTGCGTCAAAGCCAGGAACCAGCCCCGCGGCCCCCATCCGCCCGTCACTCGCGACCTGCTCGGCCTCGTACGCAGAACCCGCATACCCGGCAGGACCTTCGTACGCAGCGGGCGACTCATGCGCGGCAGGACCCTTGTACGCAGCGGGTGACTCATGCCCAGCAGGATCTTCGTACGCGGCAGCTGACTCGTATGCGGCAGAACCTTCGTACGCGGCCGGCGGCTCGTGCCCGGCTGGCGACTCGTGGGGTGGCGATGGCTTGTACGGGGCAGAAGGCGCGACTGCCTCATCGGAAGGTTCAGCCGCCGGGGCTTCGGATGCTGAAGAGTTCGCAGAACCGTCAGAACTCGCCGCGGGTGTCCCAGCAGGCGTACCAACCGCACCGAGCGAGTTGCCAACCGCGCCAGATGTACCCGCCGTGCTGGATGCGCCGGGTGAGGCGGGGGTGCCTGTGCCGACGGGGGGTTCGGGGTCTCCAGCCTGACCGAACTGGTCGGGAAGCTGTTCGCCGAGAGCCGGTTCGGGGGTGCTTGGTGGGACGTCCGCGGGGGAGGAGTCGGGGGTTCTCGGCGGGGTATCTGCGGGGGCGGAATCGAGGGCGCCCAGCGGGCTGCTTGGTGGAGTGGTTGTGGGGATAGGCGACGGCGGGGTGGGCGGGGTGGTTGAGGGGACGGGCGCCGACGGGGCTGGTGGGGTGGTTGAGGGGATGGGCGCCGGCGGGGCTGGTGGGGTGGTTGAGGTGGTGTGGGTGAAGGTGATGACGCTGCGGCCGATGTGGATTCGGTCGCCCGTGGTCAGGCGGGTGGGGGCGGTGAGGCGGCGGCCGTTCAGGCCGGTGCCGTTGCGGGACTCGTCGTGCAGGGTCCAGGTGGCGCCGTCGCGGGTGAGGCGGGCGTGGATGCGGGAGATCTGGTCGTCTGCCTGGAGGCGTACGTCGGCGTTCGAGGCACGGCCGATGGTGAACGTGTCCGCCTCGGTCGGCAACTGCCAGCGCTGCTCACCGAGCGACAGCACGAATTCGGTTTCCACTCACACCCCAGCCGGCGTCGTCCTGATCGAGTTCCGTCCCGCCGTCGCCGAGGCGTCGCACCCCCGCCGGCGTCCAACCCGTCTGCGCGATTCTGCCATCCACACCCGCACCAGACCACCAGCAGATCCCCAACCTCGCAACCCGAACCCTCCGCCCCAACCCTCCGCAACACCCCCGCTACACACGCACCCACGCAACCCGCACCCCACGCCAACCCTCCGCAACACCCCCGCTACACACGCACCCACGCAACCCGCACCCCACGCCAACCCTCCGCGACCCGCCGGGTACCCCGGTCGTCCACCTCACCCGAGTGCGAGGGCGGCGGGCGGCCCCACCACATCTGTGGTTATCCACTGATGTGGTGGGTTCTGCACTGGTATGCGGGTGGTGAACCCACAACACGAGTGGAGAACCACGCCGCGGATGTCCGTTCGGGAGCAGGTGGGGCGAGGCGCGGGCGGGGCGTACCGCGTGTGGCTAGGGCGGGGCGCATGGCGTGGGGTTCGGGTGGGTGGCAAGGGGTGGTGGGGGATTGTGATTTATCTCAGGGTGGGGGTGGGTTTGTTAGCTGTTAGTGGTGGTGACAACGCGGTCAGTTGTCATGGTGGTGTCAGCGGCACGATCGCGTCTTGTTCGGGTGCGGGTGGGGTCGTAGTGTCGCGCCGCGCGATTCATCGGGGATGGATGGAAAGTGGGGGCTTTCCGCGGTGGAACCGGTGAGTAGGCCGGAGGTTCCAGACGGCGTGGTGCACCGTCTGCAGTCCGGCGAGGCGCAACCCGCCCAAGCACCCGGTCGGACCCCGCACGGCGCGGTCCGTCCGTACTCGCGAAGGGACCACACCAATGGTCTTGTTTCAGCGTTCCCGCAAACCTGCCGTCGTGCTCGGGGTCACCAGCCTCGCGGCGATGGCACTCGCCGGGCTCGGGGCTTCAGCGGCCGGGGCCGCACCGAGCGCGGCACCGCCGCCGCGGCCGTCGCAGGCTCAGTCCAAGGCGTACGCGGTGGACTCCGCGTCGTCGTTGGTGGCCGGCCGGCCCAGTGCATTGCATGCTTCGAAGGAGGACAAGTTCACCGCGAAACCGGTGATCTCGGAGCAGTCCGGGCTGCAGTACGTCCCGTACGAGCGTTCGTACAAGGGTCTTCCGGTAGTCGGTGGTGACTTCGTCGTCGTGACTGACGAGAAGGGTGCGGTCAAGTACACGTCGGTCGCCCAGACCACCGCCGTACCCGACCTGTCGACCACTGCGAAGGTGACCGCCGCGTCCGCGGGGAAGACCGCGAACAAGCAGCTCACGAAGGTCAGTTCAGCTACTACACCAACGCTCGCGGTGTACGCGCTGAATGGTATACCAAAGCTTGCCTGGCAGACCCGGGTGAGTGGCAACAAGGGCAAGGAGCCGTCGAGCCTCTCCGTGTACGTGGATGCGCAGAGCGGCAAGGTGCTTGGTACCAAAGAGCATGTGATGGCCGGCAACGGCACAGCGGCGTACAGCGGGCCGAATCCGGTGCACCTGGACACAACGCAGTCCGGCAGCACGTACTCGATGAAGGACCCGAACACCACCAACCTGTCCTGTCAGGACGCGGCGAACAACACCACGTTCAGCGGACCGGATGACAACTGGGGCAACGGCGACGCCACCAACCGCGAGACCGGCTGTGTCGACGCGTTGTACTCCGCGCAGACCGAGAAGCACATGCTGACCGATTGGCTCGGCCGCAACGGCATGGACGGCAGCGGCGGTGCTTGGCCGATCCGGGTCGGGCTGAACGACGAGAACGCGTACTACGACGGTTCACAGGTGCAGATCGGTCACAACAGTGCCAACCAGTGGATCGGCTCGATCGACGTGGTGGCGCATGAGATGGGCCATGGCATCGACGACCACACTCCGGGCGGTATCTCCGGTAGCGGTACGCAGGAGTTCGTTGCTGACACGTTCGGCGCGGCTACCGAGTGGTACAGCAACCAGCCGGCACCGTACGACACTCCGGACTTCCTGGTCGGCGAGGAGATCAACCTGGTCGGCAGTGGGCCGATCCGGAACATGTACAACCCATCGGCGCTTGGTGACCCGAACTGCTACTCCAGCTCGATTCCGGGTACGGAAGTACACGCGGCCGCCGGTCCGGGTAACCACTGGTTCTACCTGCTGTCCCAGGGCAGCAACGGGAACCCGGCGAGCCCGACGTGCAACAGCTCGACCGTTACCGGTCTGGGGATCCAGAAGGCGATCCGGATCATGTACAACGCGATGCTGATGAAGACCAGCAGCAGCTCGTACCTGAAGTACCGGACCTGGACACTGACTGCTGCGAAGAACCTGTACCCGGGTAGCTGCACTGAGTTCAACACCGTGAAGGCCGCATGGGACGCGGTTAGCGTGCCGGCTCAGTCCGGTGACCCGACGTGCTCCACGTCAGGCGGTGTTACCGTCACCAACCCGGGCAACAAGACTGGTTCGGTTGGTACGGCGCTCTCGCCCTTCACGCTGACTGCATCCGGTGGCACGTCGCCGTACACGTGGGCCGCGACCGGTCTGCCGGCTGGTGTCACCATCGGTTCGTCCACTGGCACCGTGTCGGGTACGCCGACCGCCGGCGGTACGTTCAATGTCACGGCGACGGCGACCGCAAGTGCGGGCGGGTCTGGCAGCACGTCGTTCACAATCACCGTCAGCGGTGGTGGCAGCACCTGCTCCGGCCAGAAGCTCGGCAACCCCGGCTTCGAGACCGGTACGGCAGCACCATGGACCGCTTCCACCGGAGTGGTCGACAACGACGCCTCCCAGCCGGCGCACGGCGGTACCTGGAAGGCGTGGCTGGACGGGTACGGCCAGACGCACACCGACAACCTGAGCCAGTCGGTGACGATCCCGGCCGGGTGCTCGGCGACGCTGTCGTTCTACCTGCACGTCGACTCCGCGGAAACCACCACGACCACGCAGTACGACAAGCTCACCGTGAAGGCGGGCTCGACCACGCTGGCGACGTACTCGAACCTGAACAAGGCGAGCGGCTACTCGCTCAAGTCGTTCAACTTGTCGTCGTTCGCGGGTCAGACCGTGACGATCAGCTTCTCCGGTAGCGAGGACGTCTCGCTGCAGACCTCGTTCGTCATCGACGACACGGGCCTGAACCTGAGCTGACCAACCACACCGGCCGCCGTACCCACCTGTCGTGGGTGCGGCGGTCGGTGTTCTAGCCGAGCTGAGCCCAGCCGGACTGCCAGCGGGCGTCGAGGTCGTCGCGGTCGATGTCGCCGTAGATGGAGAGGATCGCCATCGAGGCGCCGTCCGGCTTCTGCTCGCCGGGTGGGATGTGGCTGACGATCAACAGACCGTTGCCCCAGGCATCTACTGTCAGGCCGGTCTGGTGGTCGGTGGTATACCAAACCTCGCCCTTGAGCTCTTGCCTGAAGAGCTCAAGCTCGTACGCTGTGCCGGCTGGCTGTTTTGGTATACCAAGTCCGGCGATCGGCGCGGTGCCGGAATAGAAGAGCGTGTGCCGTGGCTCGTCCGGGTGCCGTTCGACTGCGAAGCGCAGTTGATGGAGGAAGGTGATCCAGCCTTCGGTGACGTCGTCGTAGTACGCGTCCCAGTCGGGGTCCGCGCCCAGCGGTGCCCGAGTCAGCGTGATCCGCGCACCGCCCTCGACCGGCTCGACCGCGAACACGTCACCGTTCCCGAGCCGCAGCGTCGTACCGTCCTCGACCACGTGGGTGAAGTAGATCTGGTCGATCTCCTCGTCCAGCCCGCCCTCGGCACCCTCGTACTCCCAGCCATGCCAGTGCCGGATCTTCTCCTTGTCCCGCAGGGCATCCCACACCACATCCACCGGAGCGGCGACGGTGACCACGATCTTCGACGTCATGATTCTCCTTCGGTACGACGCGGTGCTGGGTGGCCGCCTGCGATCAGTCGGTACGGGCGACCGGCTGCGGTGTCGAACTCCTCGACCACCTGGCGAACCGCCTCTGTCAGTGCATTGGTGAAGCGGTGTACGTCGCCTGGTTCCGCGAACCGCACTTCGGTTTCGAGCGTGAACGTCAGCAGACGTTTGCCGTCCGCCTCCGCTGTGCTTTGCATACGCGCCACATCCCGCACGGTCGCGGCGGCGACCCCGACCAGGTGCTCGGCCGCGTACTGGTCCTGGATTTCGGTGAACGCCCGGCCGAGCAGCGGGTCGACGACGAGCGGATCGACCACCAGCGTCGCGGCCGTCGCGCGCAGGATCCGCTCGGTGAGGCCGCGACGCCGACGCTCCTCGACCAGCTCGATCAGCCCTGCCTTCTCCAGCTCACGCAAGTGGTAGTTCACCCGCTGCCGAGGCAGGTCGAGCGCGGCCGCAAGCTGCGTGGCCGACGCCGGCTCCCGCAACAGCTCCAGCAACCGCCGCCGGATCGGCGACAACGCCAACCGCACCTGCTCGGAGTCCTCGACGAAACGCATACCCCAATCTCCAATTGACAGAAAAATTTGTCAAGAGCACGCTCGCCGAGGGGCGAGGGGCGAGGGGCGAGGGGCGAGGGGCGAGGGGCGAGGGGCGAGGGGCGGTGGTGCGGTGGTGCGGTGCGGTGCGGTGCGGTGCGGTGGTGATGGATTGGGGGGTGGGGGTCGGGCAGCATGGGTGGGTGATGGTTCAGGGGCTGCGGTTGGCGGTGGGTGCGCAGGTGGTGCTTCGGGGTGCTGTGGCTGACGGTCAGGGTGGGATCGCGCAGCGGGGTGCGACGGGGCGGGTGGCTGCGGTGACTGCTGATGGGCGGTACGTGGTTCGGCTGGTGGATGGGCGCGAGGCGATTGCTCGGCGGGATCAGTTCAGTTTGCGGACGGCGTACCAGGACGAGGCGATCGGGCTTGTTCGGCCGGATGGGGATCGGCTGGTGCGGGAGCACACGATCTACGCGGCGGTGGTTGGGTCGCGGGCGTTCGGGCTGGATACCGATCAGTCGGACACCGATACCCGCGGGGTGTACGTGGCGCCGACCGAGGCGTACTGGTCGCTGGTGAAACCGCCGGCGCATGTCGACGGACCGGAGCCGGAGTGGTTCTCCTGGGAGGTCGAGCGGTTCTGCGAGCTCGCGCTGAAGTCGAACCCGAACCTGCTGGAGGTTCTGTACTCGCCGCTCGTCGTGCAGCAAACCCCGTTGGGCGAGGAGCTGGTCGGTCTGCGCCGGTCCTTCCTATCTCAGTTGGCATACCAAACGTACTCCGGTTATGTGCTGAGCCAGTTCAAGAAGCTCGAGACGGACTTCCGGCGGGACGGGGCGCCGAAGTGGAAGCACGTCATGCATCTGATTCGGCTGCTGATCGCGGCTCGTGGGTTGTTGCTTGAAGCAAATGTTGTGGTTGATGCCGGACGGTACCGGGAGCGGCTGTTGCAGATCAGGCGGGGTGAGCTGCCGTGGGACGAGGTGGAGCGCTGGCGGCTGCGGCTGCACGGCGAGCTCGACGACGCGCTGCGGCACACGCTCCTGCCCGCGACTCCGGACGTCGCCCGAGTCGATGACTGGCTCCGCTCGGTCCGCAGCCGCAACCTCACCCGCTGACCTCATCCGCTGACCTCATCCGCTGACCTCATCCGCTGACCTCATCCGCTGAGGTCGTGCGCTGGGGTCGCGTGCTGACCCGATTCGTTGACCTTGCCCGCGGGGTCAGCCGCTGGGCCCAGCGCGACAGTTGGCGGTTGAGCTTGGCTCGACGGTCAATGGGTGGGCATGGCTCGGTGGTCGACGGGTGGCGTCGGGCTGATGGTTGACGGGTGGTCTTGGGTCTGTCGTTGTACGGCTGAACTTGGTGCTGCCGTATTTACTTCACGGTGTGAAGCATTGACAACGGGGCTGGGGCGGGAAATAGTTCCGTCCTGAAATCAATCAGAAAGCGGAGTGAATCAACAGTGTCGAACATTCTGCAGCTTCGGGGTGGTGGGGTCGGACTGGTGCTGGACTGCTCCGGTCCGGGGCTTCCGGCCGTACTGCACTGGGGTGCGGATCTTGGCGAACTGAGCGCGGACGCACTGCTGGAGCTGCGCCGCGGTGCCGGCGTGGTGCAGGACGGGAACGGGCTGGACGACAACCGCCCGATCGCGATCGTGCCCGAGTACTCCGCGGGGTGGTTCGGCCTGCCGGGGCTGAACGGTCACCGCGACGGCCAGGACTTCTCGGCGAGCTTCGAGCTCACCGGCGTCACGCAGACCGGCGACGGGGTGCGGGGCGGTAGTGGGGTGCGGGTTGAGGGTGTGGATGGGGTGGCTGGGCTGGGGTTGGGGCTGGTGGTTGAGGTCACTGGGGCGGGGCTTGTGAAGATGAAGGCGGAGCTGACCAACACGGGCTCGACTACGTACACGTTGGATGGGCTGTACCTCGCGTTGCCGGTGCCGACTGAGGCGACCGAGTTGCTTGATCTGACTGGTCGGCATATCGGTGAGCGGCATCCGCAGCGGCATGCGTTCACTCAGGGCGCGCATGTTCGCGACAATCGCCGCGGCCGGACCGGTGCCGACGCGACGTTGCTCTTGCTGGCCGGCACCGAGGGGTTCGGCTTCCGGAGCGGTGAGATCTGGGGCGTACACACGGCCTGGAGCGGCAACCACCGGTCGTACGCCGAGCGCGGGATGAGTGGGTACGGGGTGATCGGCGGCGGCGAACTGTTGCTGCCGGGAGAAGTTCGTATTGCCCCGGGCGGCACGTACGCGACTCCGTGGATCTACGGCTCGTACGGGATCGGCCTTGACCAGGTTTCGCGGCGGTTCCACGAGTACCTGCGGTCCCGGCCGAACCATCCGCGTACCGAGCGTCCGGTCGTACTGAACACCTGGGAGGCCGTGTACTTCGACCTCGACCTGGACAAGCTGAAGGCGCTCGCGGACGCGGCCGCCGAGGTCGGCGCGGAGCGGTTCGTGCTGGACGACGGCTGGTTCCGCGGCCGGCGGGACGATCACGCGGGGCTCGGTGACTGGTACGTCGACGAAGGGATCTGGCCGAAGGGTCTGCATCCGCTGGTCGATCACGTGAAGAGTCGCGGGCTGCAGTTCGGCCTGTGGGTCGAGCCGGAGATGGTGAACCCGGACTCAGATCTGGCCCGCGCGCACCCGGACTGGATTCTTGCCACCGGCAACCGGATGCCGCCGACCGCGCGGCATCAGCAGGGCCTGAATCTTGGTATACCAGAAGCCTACGAGTACATCCTCGAGCGGCTCGACAGCCTGCTGACCGAGTACGACATCGCGTACCTGAAGTGGGATCACAACCGTGATTTCGTTGACGGCGGCAACCAGCACACGGGCCAGGCCGGCGTCCACGCGCAAACACGAGCGGTATACCAACTGATCGACGAGTTGAAGCGCCGGCATCCGGGCCTGGAGATCGAGTCGTGCTCGTCCGGTGGCGCGAGAGTCGACCTCGGCATTCTGGAGCGCACGGACCGGGTCTGGGGCAGTGACAGCAACGACGCGCTCGAACGGCAGACCATCCAGCGGTATACCCAGTTGCTGCTCCCGCCGGAGTTGATCGGCTGCCACGTCGGCCCGCCGCGGGCGCACACCACCGGGCGTACGCAGACGTTGTCCTTCCGTGCGATCACCGCGCTGTTCGGTCACTTCGGCATCGAATGGGACATCGCCTCGGCGACGCCTGAGGAACGGGCCGAACTCAAGGGCTGGGTCGCCCTGCACAAGGAGCTGCGCCCGCTGCTGCACACCGGCCAGGTCGTCCGCGCGGACCGCGGCCCCGACGACGTACTCGTACACGGCGTCGTGGCGCAAGACGGCTCCCGGGCCGTGTTCGGTGTCGTCCAGGTACGGCAGTCGGTGACGTCGGCGGTCGGCCGGGTACGGCTGCCGGGGCTCGACCCGCAGCAGACGTACAGCATCAAGATGGTCACGACACCCGGCCCGGCCGCACGGTCCGCCGCCTGGTCGGCCGACGGTGGAAGCGTTGAGCTGACCGGTGCCGCCCTCGCCTCGGTCGGCGTCCTGGTCCCCGCGCAATGGCCCGAGAACGCGATCTTGCTGGACGTAACAGCGATCGGGTAAGCCCGCCCGATCGCCGGAAAGTGCCGGACAGTGCCGGACAGAGACAGTGCCGGACAGAGAAGGAGATCCCCGTGACCACCACCAACGCACCACCCGACACCGACCGAAGTCACGGGAAACAGGCCGCACCGCCGGGGAAGCGGCGCAGCCTGGGAGACCTGAAGGTCGCCATCATCTTCCTCGCCCCGGCCACCCTCGGGTTCGTCGTCTTCTACATCTGGCCGACCCTGCGCGGCGCGTACCTGAGCTTCACCGAGTACAGCCTGCTCTCGGCCCCGAAGTTCAACGGCCTGGCCAACTACGAGCGGATGCTCCAGGACAGCTTCTTCTGGAACGCGCTCGCCGTCACGGTCGAGTACGTGGTGATCAACATCGGCGTCCAGACCGTACTCGCGGTCGGGATCGCGATGGTGATGTACCGGCTGACCAAGTCGATCACCGTCCGCGCGGTGATCCTGGCGCCGTACCTGGTCGCGAACGTCGTGGTCGCGCTGGTCTGGTACTGGATGCTCGACTTCCAGGTCGGCATCGTGAACCAGGCCCTCGGCTGGATCGGGATCGACCCGGTCGCGTTCTTCGGCGACTCGCACTGGGCGATCCCGACCGTCGCCGGGATCAACGTCTGGCGGCACATGGGGTACACGGCCCTGCTCGTCTTCGCGGGCCTGCAGACCATTCCGTCGTACGTCTACGAAGCCGCCGAGGTGGACGGATCGACCGAATGGAAGACGTTCTGGCGGATCACGCTGCCGCTGCTGCGACCGGTGCTGGTGATGGTCCTGGTGGTCACCATGATCGGGTCGTTCCAGATCTTCGACACGGTCGCCGTGACCACGCAGGGCGGTCCGATCAACGCGACCAGAGTGATCTACTACTACATCTACGAGCGCGCGTTCACCCGGTTCGACTTCGGGTACGCGTCGGCGATGGCGCTCGTACTCTTCGTCATCCTCGCCGTGGTTTCGCTGATCCAGCTGAAGCTGCTGCGGGCGCGGGAGAGTGATCTCGGATGAGGCGCCAGGTGAGTGTCGGGCGTACGGTCGCGTGGGTACTTCTCGCCATCCTGCTGATCGTCACGCTGTTCCCGTTCTACTGGATGTTGCGGACCGCCTTCTCCGACAACACCCAGCTGCCCGGTCATCCGAGTTCGCTACTACCGGTCGAGAGCACGCTCGGCGCGTTCAAACGTGTACTCGGGCTGGCGACGATCGAGGAAGCGCAGGCTCAGGGCGGCTCCGGCGCGGCGGTCAACTTCTGGCTGTACCTGCGCAACTCGTTGATCGTGGCAACCGTCACGACGGTATGCCAGGTGTTCTTCAGCGCGATGGCGGCGTACGCGTTCGCGCGACTGCGCTGGCCCGGCCGGGACAAGGTGTTCGCGCTGTTCCTGGCCGCGCTGATGGTGCCGCCGATCTTCACCACGCTGCCGAACTTCGTCCTGATCAAGAACCTCGGCCTGCTGAACAGTTTCGCCGGCATCATCCTGCCGGGTGCCTTCATGACGCCGTTCGCGATCTTCTTCCTGCGCCAGTTCTTCCTCGGCATCAACCGGGAACTGGAGGAAGCGGCGATGATCGACGGCGCCGGGCACCGGCTGATCTTCTTCCGGCTGGTGATCCCGATGAGCGCCGCGCCGATCGCGACGCTGGGGATCCTCACCTACATCAACTCGTGGAACGACTACTTCTGGCCGTTGCTGGTCGGCCAGCAGGAGAACGTCCGGGTACTGACCGTCGCGCTCGGCGTGTTCCGGTCGCAGACCCCGCAGGGCGGTCCGGACTGGGCCGGGCTGATGGCGGCGACGCTGATCGCGGCGCTGCCGATGATCATCCTGTTCCTCGCGTTCGCGAAACGGATCACCAACTCCATCGGCTTCTCCGGGATCAAATGATGAACCTCTCACGAAGGACCTTGCTGAAGGCAGGACTCGGCGCGCTCGCCGTACCGGCTGTTGCCGCCTGCAACAATGGCGCGGCGGCCCGCGGCGACGGCGAAATCATCTACTGGCTGTGGGATTCGGCGCAGTTGCCGATGTATACCGAATGCGCCAAGGTGTTCCACCAGCAGAACCCGAAGTACTCGGTGAAGATCGAGCAGTACGGCTGGGGTGACTACTGGTCGAAGCTCGTCACCGGGTTCATCTCGAACACCGCGCCGGACGTGTTCACCGGGCACTCGTCGAAGTACCCGCTGTTCGCGGACAAGGGGCAGGTGCTGCCGATCGACGAGTACGTCAAACGCGACAATGTTGACCTGGGCATCTATCAGCAGGGTCTTGCCGATCGCTGGATAGGTGCCGACGGCAACCGGTACGGACTGCCGAAGGATTGGGATACCGAGGTCTACTTCTACAACAGCGCGTTCGCCGAGGCGGCCGGGATCAGTACCGAGCAGCTCAACTCGATGACCTGGAACCCGCGGGACGGCGGCAGTTTCGAGCAGATCATCCGCCGGCTGACGGTGGACTCGAAAGGGCGGCGCGGCGACCAGCCGGGGTTCGATCCGCACAACGTGAAGGTCTTCGGGCTCGGGTACGCCGACGCCGGCGGCGGCGACGGGCAGACCACCTGGAGCTGGTACGCGGCGAGCAACGGGTGGAAGTACTCCGAGGGTGAACCATGGGGTACGAAGTTCTTCTACGCCGACCCGAAGTTCACCGACACGATCGGCTGGTGGCGAGGGCTGATCACGAAAGGCCTGATGCCCACGTACGCGCAGGCGAAGTCCGGGGTGGATGTCACGACGGCGTTCGGCGCCGGGAAGTACGCGATGACGCCGAACGGGTCGTGGATGCTCGGAACGTACGGTCAGTTGAAGCAGGTGAAGACGAAGCTCGCGCGGTTACCGGTCGGGCCGATCGGGAAGCGGATGTCGATGATGAACGGACTCGCGGACACGATCTGGGCCGGGACGACCCGTCGCGACGCGTCGTGGGCGTGGGTGAAGTTCCTTGGTTCGCAGACCGCTCAGGACATCGTCGCCAGGGCCGGAGTGGTGTTCCCGGCGGTGGCGGCGAGTATGCCGCTGGCGCGGGCCGCGTTCGCGAAGAGCGGGTGGGATGTCACGCCGTTCCTCGAGCCGGTCGAGGACGGTGACGTGTTCCCGTACCCGGCGAACCCGAACGCCGCGGACGTCAGCGCGGTGATGACACCGGCGATGGAGTCGGTGATGACCTTCGAGGCGGACCCCAGCTCCCTCGCGAAGGCCAACGCCGACGTCAACAAGATCCTCGCCGCGAACGCCTGACCCCCGTACGCGTCCACCGCCCTGACTCCCACTTTGAGAAGCCACCGCTCGTTTTCGGCGCCGGGATGTGCGCGGTGGCTTTCTCACAGTGGGGTCGGGGTTTGCCCTGGGGGCGCGTACGCCCAGGGGAGTACGGGGGAGTGCGCCGACGGGGGTGGGGTGCGCCGCCGGGGGTAGTGCAGGTGCAGCCGGTGGGGCGACGCGAGACAGGGGTGCTGGACGACAACCTTGGTGCCATCGGAGAAGTACGAGCACCGAGGAGAATCATGACCGAGGAGAGGCCGGGCGGATCGATTCGCATCGGCGACACAGAGCGTGAGGACGCGGTCAAGCGTCTGGGCGAGCACTACCAAGCCGGCCGGCTGAGCGCGGACGAACACTCGGAGCGGGTCGAGCAGGCACTCCGCGCTCGCACCGCCGAAGACCTGAACAACCTGTTCGTCGACCTGCCGGGCGCCCACCAGGCACCTGCTGCCGGCGAAGGCGCCGCTGCCGATGCGGGCGGCGAGGGCTGGGCGGGCCCGTGGGGCTGGCGCAAGCCGCCGTGGACGGCTCCGGAGAACGCGGCCGGCGCAACCGGACCGAGCGGCGGACCGGGTGGGCCTGGTGGGCCGCCGTGGGGTCGGCGGGGGTTCTTTGGGCGGGTGCCGTTGCCGGTGCTGATTGCGCTTGGGGTGCTTGGGGTGCTGGTTTCGGTTGGGTGTGTGGTGGGGGGCGGGCATCCGCCGGTTCTGCCGATTGTGTTGATTGTGGCGGCTGTGTTCGTGGCGCGGAAGCGGCGGATGGAGCGGCGGGCATGAGAAGCGTCTACCGGGTGACCGGGCTGCTGATCGCGGTTGCGGTCGCGTTGCAGATCGCGTCGATCGCCCTGTCCGGCTTCACCATCTCGAAGGACGCCGGTGACGGTGCCACGATCGGCGCCGACTACAGCAACTTCGGCGAGCGGTACCACAGCATCGCGGGCATGGTGATCGGTTTGCTCGCGCTGGTGTTCCTGATCGTGTCGTTCCTGACCGACGTACCACGTGGTCGCGTGCTGGCTGGCATTGTCGTCGGCCTGGTGGTTCTGCAGTTCCTGCTTGCTGTGGTGGCGTTCGGCGTACCCGCGCTGGGAATCCTGCACGGTCTGAACGGACTGGCGATCGCCGCCGTGGCAAGCACCGCCGCGCAGCGCGCCGGCACACCGAAGCAACACGTAACCACCGGCTGACCCCAGTGACAGAACCGAAGCAACCGCCCGAGCCGGAGCAGACCGACCCGGAGCGGGCCGATCCGCAGCCGGCCGAACCAAAGCAGCCGCCCGAGCCGAAGAAGCGTCGTTGGGGTTGGCTGGTTGCGGTGGGGGTGGCCCTGGCGGTGCTTGTGCCGCTGGGGTACCTCTGGGCGACCAGTCTCGTCCCCGGGGAGTACAACCCAGCAGAAATGGGGTACGCCGACTACGGCGGCGGACCGGCCGCACCCGGACACGATCACGACATGGCTGGAATGGCCGGTATGAGTGGTACGAGCGTCGCCGACCTGACCGGCCCGAAGACTGGTATACCAAATGTCAACGTCACCCTGACAGCCAGAAAACAGACGTTCCAACTGGCATCGGGCGAGACGATCGACGGCTACACGGTCAACGGAACCTCACCCGGCCCGACCATCCGGGCGCGGGTCGGCGATCTCATCCAGGTGACGTTCGTGAACGAGTCGGTGAAGGACGGCGCGACGCTGCACTGGCACGGGATCGACGTACCGAACGCCGAAGACGGTGTCGCCGGCGTGACCCAGGATGCGGTACCGGTGGGTGGAAAGCACGTCTACCGCTTCAAGGCGGAGCAGGCGGGCACGTACTGGTACCACTCGCACCAGGTTTCGAGCGACGAGGTGAAGGGCGGCCTCTTCGGACCGATCGTGATCGCCCCAGCCGTACCAGGTGAAGTGGTCGCGGCCATCCACACGTACGACGGAAAGCGCACGATCAACGGGCGTACGGGCGCCTGGCAGGCGGATGTCCCAGCGGGTACGGCCGCGCGCGTACGGGTGATCAACACCGACAATGCGATCCTGCGCGTGGGCCTGCTCGGCACGTCGTACAAGGTGGTCGCGGTTGACGGACGGGATGTCCACGGGCCGACGGCGACAACCGCCGCGTACGCACTGCCTGCCGGTGGTCGCGTCGATCTGGAGGCGGTCGTGCCTGCCGGCGGAATGCGGCTGATCGCTGGTATACCAACGCTGTCGCTCGCGATCGGTCCGGCCGGAACCAACCCGCCGACGGCCAACCTGTCGGCAGAAACGGTAGACCTGCTCACCTACGGAACGCCCGCGCCGATCGGTTTCGACCCCGGCCAGGCGAACCGCGACTTCCAGTACCGGATCGGCCGCCGCCCCGGTTTCCTGGACGGCGTACCAGGGTTGTGGTGGACGATCAACGGTCACAAGTTCCCGGACGTACCGATGTTCATGGTCGCCGAAGGTGACGTGGTCCGGATGACGATCTCCAACACCAGCGGCCAGGCGCACCCGATGCACCTGCACGGTCACCACGCGGTGGTCCTGTCCCGCAACGGCGCCCGCGCGACCGGTTCGCCCTGGTGGACCGACACCCTTGAGGTGGGCAACAAGGAGACCTACGAGATCGCCTTCGTGGCGGACAATCCAGGCCTCTGGATGGACCACTGCCACAACCTCCCGCACGCCTCTCAGGGCCTGATGACCCACCTGATGTACGAGGGCATCACCACCCCGTACCGAGTGGGCGGCGACTCGGGCAACAAGCCGGAGTAGGACGCTCAGGAAGCAGCTTGGAGCGCGGCCAGGTGGGTGCAGGCTGCTTCCAGCGCGGCCGGCTGGGTGGTGTACGAGCCGTACCAGAGCGGGTTGTCCGGCTGCGGGTCCAGCTCGTCGTCGACGTCGGCGTACCACTGGTCCGACGTACGGAAGATGCGCGCGTGTAGATGGTTGTCGTTCACCGAGCCACTCCAAGCTGGGCTGCTACGAAGAAGTGAGAACCGTGTACGTACCCAGGATGTGACGCGGACACGGCCGAAACGTTCAACGACACGCGGGTTTCAGGTGACCAGGACGGTGATGCGCTGGGCGGTGTTGTTCGCGAAGCCGCCGCGGTTCCACTCGGCTTCGATCGGTTGCTCGCGGCCGCTGGTGTCGTACGCGCGGACGGTGAGCACGTGCTCGCCGGGCGTCGCCTCCCAATCGTACGCGAACGCCCGCCACGCGAAGTCATCGTTGCCCTCAGCACCCAAACCGGCACCTGAACCAGCACCGACGGCGGCGTCCAACGTGGCTTCGTGCCAGTTCACGCCGGCGTCGGTACTCACCTCGACGCGCTCGATCGGCGCCCAGCCGGACCAGGCCCGCCCGAACAGCGGAACGGTGCCAGCGGCAACAAAGCGATGCCGGCTCATGAAGTCCGGAAAGCCGGGCGGGACCAGCAACGCCCGCGGCTCGATCCGCGTCACCGCCACCCCCGGCTCGTCAGCCGAGGTACGGAACCGGTACGCGACCGCGTTCTGAAACCCCTCGAACTCATGGTCGATCACCGAGATCGACCGCAACCACTTCACGCTCGCCATCCCGTACCACCCCGGCAGCACCAGCCGCAACGGATACCCGTGTTGTGGTGGCAGCGGCTCGCCGTTCATCTCCCACGCGACGATCGCGCCGGATTCGATTGCCTCCGGCACCGAAAGTCCGCGCTGGTAGTCCTGCTCGACGCCGCGCTCCACCCCGTGGTCCGCTCCGGTGAACACCACGTCGACCGCGTCCTCACTGACCCCGGCCAACCGCAGCAGATCCGCCAGCAACACCCCGGTCCACTCGGCCGTACCGACCGCTTCCGACAACCACGGCTGACTGATCGGCCGCGGTTGCAACGTGGCGCGCCCGTTCCCGGCGCATTCCAGCGTGACGCGGACCGTACGCCGGGCCATCGCTCGCAACTCGGTCAGCCCGAACGACAACGGCTGCTCCACGCACCCGCCGACTTCCAGCAGCCAGTCGGCCGCGTTGGTTGCCGGGATGTCGTAATGGACCAGTACATAGTGCAGGCCCGGCGGCGTCACGTCGTACCGCAAACCTTCCAGCGGCATCCCGTGGTTCCGCGCCGCGAGCTGCAACTCGTCCCCGGTGATCCCCTCACCCGTGTCCGCCAGCCGTCCCCGGACACTGAACTGCTCGATCGTCATCACAGCCTCCCCCGAGACCAACACTAGGCCTACGGACGGGCTACAACCAGCCGTTGTCGAGGGCAATCCGGGCGGCCTCGGCGCGGGTCCGGGCGCCGGTCTTGCCGATCGCGGCGGAAAGATGGTTGCGTACGGTGCCTTCGGACAGATGCAGTTCCTTGGCGATGTCGGCGACGGTACCGCCGACCCGGGCCGCCCGTAGTACATCGGACTCGCGGCCGGTGAGCGGACTCGTACCGGCGACCAAGGTCTCCGCGGCGAGCGACGGATCGACCACCCGGAGACCCTGGTGTACGCGCCGGACCGCGTCCGCGAGCTGCGTCGCGGGCGTGTCCTTCACCACGAACCCGGCCGCCCCGGCCTCCATCGCGCGCCGCAGGTACCCGGGCCGGCCGAACGTCGTCACCATCAGCACCCGCACCCCGGGTACGGCGGTCCGCAGCGCCGCCGCGGCCTCGATCCCGTCCAGCCCGGGCATTTCCACGTCCAGTAGCGCGACGTCCGGCGTCGAGTTCTTCGCGGCGTCGATCACCTCGTCGCCCCGGCCGACCTCGGCCACCACCTCGAGATCGGGCTCGAGATCCAGCAACGCGGCCAGCGCGCCCCGGACGAGGGCCTGGTCGTCGGCGATCAGCAGTCGAATACTCACGGTTCCATCCTCACAGCCCTTGCTTTGACCGCCAGCCGGAACCCGCCGCCGGCATTCTGACCGACCTGGAGGCTGGCGTCCGCGGCGTCGGCGCGTTCGCGCAACCCGATCAGGCCGTGGCCCGACGCGCCCCCTCCGGGCGTCGGACCCAAGCCGTCGTCAAGTACTTCGATCTGCGCCGCCGCGATCCGGATCGTGCAGCGTTTCGCCCCCGAGTGCCGGACGACGTTCGTGACGCCTTCCCGTACCACCCACGCGAACAGTTCGCGGTTCTCCTCAGGCACCTCGTCCACCGTCGTGGGCAGGTCCGCCTTGATCGCGGCCGCCTGCAGCGCCGCCCTGGCGGACACCAGTTCACCCGCCAAACTCAGCTCCCGGTACCCGGCGACCGCGGCCCGTACATCGGCCAGTGCCGCCCGCGCCAGGCTCTCCACGTCCGCGACCTCGGCGGCCGCTCGCCCCGGATTCGCCTCGATCAGCTTCCCGGCCAGCTCCGCCTTGACCGTGATCACGGTCAGCGAGTGACCGAGGATGTCGTGCAGGTCCCGCGCGAACCGGTTCCGCTCCTCCTGTACGGCCAGCTCGGCCATGTCCTGCCGGGCCGCGTTCAGTTCGATGCTGCGCTGGATCGCCCGCCGCATGCCGAACACCGCGAGCGCGCCGAGGAAGATCGCGAACCCGTAGCTGCCGTCGTCGGTCCAGCCCGGGACCACCCGCATCGAGATCTCGGCGCCGGCCAGCAGCGCCAGGACGAAGATGATCGAGGCGGGCATCTCCAGCAACATCATCCCGACCGCCGAGATGTACACCAGCCCGGTCAGCCCGGTCTGCCCGGCGGTGGGGATCATCAGCAGACACAGCACGAGCATCAGCGCCAGGTAGCCGAACCGCTGCCACCGGGGCAAGGTCCCCGCCTGCGCGCTCCGCCGGAGTACGCCGAAGAACGCGAGATAGCTTGCCGCGAACAGGATGATGGTCAGGAAACCGACCACCTGGACGACGCCGCTCCGCTTCTCGGCCACGCTCTGCAGCGGCTGCGACAGGTAGAACAACCAGATCCCCGCCGCCAGCCACGCCCACCGGCCGGGCCCGGCGACCATGCCGACCCGCTCGGCCGTGCCGTCGGGCGCGGTTGGTGTCGTCTTCACGGTCGTCACGGTATGCCCTCGGTCGATGATCGCGCTCGGTTGGTGGGCAAGCAGGGGGTACGGGTCAGGCGCGGGCGGTGTCGGCGCGGAACCGGCGGAGCCCGATCGCGCCGAGGACGACGGTCCAGCCGATCACCACCAGCAGCGCGTGCGTGTCGACGCCGCTCTGGGTCAGCGCGCTCCGCGAGGTCTGACCGGTCCAGTACGCGGGCGTCAGCTCGGCGACGTACTTCATCGCCGTCGGCATCTGGCTGACCGGCAGCCACAGCCCGCCGAACGCGGCGATCAGCATCGTGCTCAGACCGGTGATCGGCTGCACGCTGTCCGGCTTGGCGATGTACCCGATGACCAGGCCGAGCGCGGCGAACGGCAGCGCGCCGAGCCAGGAGACCAGTGCGACCGTCAGCCATTGGCCGGCGCTCAGGTGTACGTGGCCGACGGTCATGCCGATCAGGAACACCACGACGAGCGGCGGTACGGCCAGCAGCAGCGACAGGATCACCTTGTTCACCACGTACGCCTGCGGCTTCAGCGGGGTCAGCCGGAGCGTACGGTTCCAGCCGCCGTCGCGCTCGGCCGCGATCACGCCGCCGCTGCTCATCGCGGCCGACATCGAGCCGAACATCGCCATGCTGACCATCACGTACGCGATCGCCGAGATGTTTCCTTCGCTGGCGTCCTTCGGGATGGTCAGGCCGAAGATCAGGAACAGGACGACCGGCATCAGGATCGAGAAGATCATCACCCGGCGGTTCCGCAGCGTCCGGCGGATGTCGAAGATCAGGTAGTCGCGGTTCATGCCAGGGTCTCCTGTGCGGTGTCTTGGGCGCGGTCCTGGTCCGACAGCGCGAGGACGGCGTCCTCGAGGTCGGCGGACGTCACTTCGATGTCATGGGCCGGAGTGTTCTCCAGCAGGTGCCGCAGGGTGCTGTCCGAGTCCGCGCACTTCAGCAGCACGACCTCACCGCGGGTCTCCACGTTGCGTACGCCCGGCAGCGACGCCAGCGCGGCCAGATCGGCGCCGGGGATGGTGGCCCGGATGGTCCGGCCGGACACGCTCGCCTTGATCTGCGCGGCGGTGCCGTCGGCAACGATCTTGCCGTTGCGCATCAGCACCACCCGGTCGGCGTACGAGTCCGCCTCCTCCAGGTAATGGGTGGCGAACAGGACCGTCCGGCCGCGCGCGGTCTCGGCGTGCATCGAGGCCCAGAAGTCGCGGCGGGACTCGACGTCCATCCCGGTCGTCGGCTCGTCCAGGACGATCAGGTCCGGCTGCGGGATGATCGCCATCGCGAACCGGACCCGCTGCTTCTGACCGCCGGACAGGCCCTTCATGGTCCGCTTGGTCAGGTCCGCGATCCCGGCCCGCTCGAGCGCCTCCTGGACCGGCATCGGGTCCTTGTGCAGCCCCGCGACCAGGTTCAGCAGCTCGCCGACCTTGGCGTCCTCGATGATCCCGCCGCTCTGCAGCATCACGCCGACCTGGCCGGCGGTGATCGCGTCGGTGGGCGTCCCGGCGTACACCTGGACGCTGCCCTGGTCGGGTTTCACCAGCCCGAGCAGCATCTCGATGGTGGTCGATTTACCCGCCCCGTTGGGCCCCAGCAGCGCGACCACCTCGCCGGCCCGGATAGTCAGATCCACCCCGGCGACGGCCTGCACGTCCGCGTACTTCTTGGTCACGCCCCGGAGGGTGACCGCAGTCGTTGTCGTCATACCGAGAAGCTTGTCGCGGCCGGCCGCCGGGCACCTGGATCGACCGTCATCACCCACCCATGACATCCGTCAGCCTGAACTCAGGGTCGGCTCTCAGGGGTTCCCCAGCGGTCCGAGACCGCCGACGCCTGTACGAGCGTGAAGGCACCGGAGACGCCGCCGGTGAGAAGCGCGACCACCGCCAACGGCCCGACGATCCCCGGGGTGAGCGCGAGCACGGCCAGGCTGACGGCGCCGGCAGCCAGGATGATGACGTCTCGCTTCCGGGGCGAGGGCCGTCGTGAGAAGCCAGAACGCGCGGGAGGTTCGTACCTGCCTGGTGTGGTGGTCGTGACGAACTCGACCGGTCTGCGCAACCCGTGGCAGGTTGAGGCAGATCAAGTGGATCGGGCCCGTCGTGGCGAGCAGGAAGGCAGCTAGTACGAGATAGGTGACGCGCCAGCCGAGTTCGGCCGCGAGCAGGCCCGAGAGTGGGGCGAAGACGGTGCTTGCGAGCCCGCCGACGAGGGTGAGCCCGACCGGAATCGCGGCCGCCGCGCTGGCCAGCAAACCACAGCTGAAGCCCGTCATGATCGCGATCACGGTCCAGCCGGTCCGCGCGACCAGCGTCGGTAGGGTCGCCGGGACGGTGTAGTACAACACGCCCCAGCTGATCAGCTCGGTGACGCACAAGCCCCCACAGCGCCCGGCGGAGGCTACGCGCCGAACCTGGCCGCGCACCCTCAGCCGCCTGCATCACGCCGCACCTCTGTCACGGCCGGACCTCTCACGGTCGGACCTGTCTCACGCCGGAGCTCCGTCACGGTCGGAGCGGTCGGCTTGCTGGGTAGCGCAGACCTCGGGCAGGGATCGTTGGAGGAGCATCGTGTCGAGCCAGCGCCCGTGCTTGAAACCGACCGCGTGCAGGCGCCCGGCGTCGGAGAACCCGTGCCGCCGGTGCAGTTTGGCCGACGCGGGGTCGCCGGCGTCGACGATCACCGCGATCAGCTGCCGGCAGCCGGCCGCCGCCGACCGCTCGATCAACCGCTCCAGCAGAGCGGTGCCGATACCGAGCCCGGTCGCGGCTGGGGAGAGATAGATCGAGTTCTCGACCGTGTGCCGGTAGGCGGACTTCGGTCGCCAGGGCGCGGCGTACGCGAAACCGACGACGTCGCCGTCCGCCTCCGCGACCAGGAACGGCAGTCCGCGCGCGGCGAGATCCCAGTACCGCTCGGCCCAGTCGCTGACCGTCGGTGGGGACTCGATGAAGGTCACCACCGTGTTCCGGACGTAGTGGGACATGATCGCGGCGATCGCGCTGAGCTCTCCGGGCGAGCCCACGGCGTCTCTGACGAGTACGACAGCGTCTCCGGCAACTGTGTGCGGCACGGCAACCCGCTTTCGCTATAGTGAAAGCAGATGCTATTATAGCGAAATGCTGGATCTTGTGAAACTGGGTCACCGCATCCAGGAGTCGCGGCTCGCGCGGGGCATGACGCTGACCGACCTCGCGGCGGCGGCCGAGGTGAGCGTGAGCATGCTGTCGTCGGTCGAGCGCGGCCAGAAAGTGCCCACCGTGCTGGTGCTGTCGCGGATCGCCGACGGGCTCGGCGCCGGCCTGGCGGCACTGCTGGCCGAAGTCGAGCAGTCCCGGGTGATCATCCGCCGCGCGGCCGAGCAGGACTCGGTCGACGAGCCCGGCGGCTGGCGCCGGACGATCCTGAGCCCGGTGGTCCCCGGCGTGAACTTCGAGTGGATTCGCACCACGCTGCCGGCCGGGTGTGACGCCGGCGAGTTTCCGGCGTACGCGCCGGGATCGCACGAGTTCGTCGCGATCGAGTCGGGGGAGCTCCGGCTCACCCTGGCCGACCAGATCGTCGACCTTGCCGCCGGCGACTCCGTCTACTTCGCCGCCGACCTGCCGCACGCGTACTCAAACCCCAGCACGAAACCCTGCTCGTACTACGTCGCCGCCCTCATCATGCGCGCCCGCACCCCCCGCACCACCTGACACCTTCGAGGTTCACCTCTCAGTTGGCCCGTTCACCTGCCGCATGCGGGGGGTGAACGGGCCATTTCACTGGTTAACCACTGAAATGGCGCCGGGCGCGCCGGGCGCGTCGGGCCGCGCCGGGCCGGAGCGGGGCGGGCGGGGCGGGCGGGGCGGTGGGGCGAGGCGGGGCGCGGCGGAGCGGGGGCGCGGGGGCGCGGCGGAGCGGCGGAGCGGGGGGCGCGGCGGAGCGGGGGGCGCGGCGGAGCGGGTGTGCGGCGGAGCGGGGGTGCGGCGGAGCGGGGGTGCGGCGGAGCGGGCCAGGGGTGCGGGCGGGGTGCGGGCTGGCTGGTGGGGCGGGGGGTCAGGTGGTTTTGAGGGTGTGGAGGCCTTGCCAGAGGAGGTTCTGGAGGGTGTGGGCGACCTTTTCCGGGGTGGGGGGGTTCGGGGTGCGGGTCCGCCAGATGGCCAGGCGTTCGGTGGCGCCGGAGATGCTCTGGGCAACGATCTGGATCTCGTCGTCGGTGACGCGGCCGGCCGGGAGGTTCATCCGGACCATCGTGGCGATCAGCTCGATGAAGGCCGCGCGGACCTCGTCGGTGGCTTCGGCGGCGGGGCCGGTGGCGAGCATGCCTTCGTCGACCAGGACGGACCAGGCGCTCGGGTGGTCGTCGAGGAAGCGGAACCAGGCCAGGAACCCGGCGTACAGCGCGTCCTCGGCATTCGGCGCGGCCAGCACCGCGTCGGCGACGGCCTCCAGGAGCTGGCCGCGGAGGCGGGACAGGCAGGCCAGGAACAGGCCGTCCTTGGAGCCGTAGTACTGGTAGATCAGCGGCTTCGAGACGCCGCCCATGACGGCGACCTCGTCCATCGAGGTGGCCTGGTAGCCGCGTCGGCCGAAGATCTGCTCCGCGGCCTCGAGGATCTCGCGTTCCCGGGCGGCCCGGTCGCGGCGGCGTTTCGGCGGGTCGTGAGTGGTGGAGGTCACTTGCGCAGTCTAACTGACTCCGAGTAACTTACTGGGAGTAAGTTCCGCTGACGGGCTGGAGAACCTCATGGTTGAGCAGCATCGGATCGTGGTGATCGGGACCGGTTTCGCCGGGATCGGGATGGCTGTCCGGCTGAAGCAGGCCGGGTTCGAGGACTTCGTCGTCCTGGAGCGCGCCGGCGACGTGGGTGGGACCTGGCGCGACAACACGTACCCGGGCTGCCGCTGCGACGTGCCCTCGCACCTGTACTCGTTCTCGTTCGCGCCCAACCCGGACTGGTCGTCGACCTTCTCCCCGCAGCCCGAGATCGAGGACTACCTCCGCAAGGTGACCGACGCGTTCGGGGTCCGCGACCACATCCGCTTCGGCCGTACGGTCGAGTCGGCGGACTGGGACGGTGACCGGTGGCGCATCCGGACCGGCGAAGGCGAGTTCACGGCCGACGTACTGGTGTCGGGCATGGGTCCACTCGCGGAACCGGCCTACCCGAAACTGCCAGGAATCGAGTCGTTCGAGGGTCCGGTCTTCCACTCGGCCGAGTGGGATCACGACGTCGACCTGGCCGGCCGGAAGGTGGCGGTGATCGGTACCGGCGCGTCGGCGATTCAGTTCGTACCCGCGATCCAGCCTGAGGTCGAGGAACTGCACCTGTTCCAGCGCACGCCCCCTTGGGTGATGCCGCGTCCGGACCGCAAGATCACGCCGCTGGAGCGGTCCGTGTTCCGCAGGTTTCCGCTGGCGCAGAAGGCGGTTCGGGCCGGAATCTACTGGGGCCGCGAGTCGATGGTGCTCGGGTTCACCAAGTTGCCGGCGATCATGAAGCAGGCGCAGAAGGTGGCCGAGCGGCACCTCGCCCAGCAGGTCCGCGACCCGTTGCTGCGCGCCAAGGTGACACCGGACTTCACCCTCGGCTGCAAGCGCGTGCTGCTGTCCGACGACTACTACCCGGCCGTCGCGCGGCCGAACGTCGAGGTGGTCACCGACGGGATCGCCGAGGTGACGCCGACCGGGATCGTCACCACTGACGGCGTGAAGCACGAGGTCGACACGATCATCTACGGCACCGGGTTCCGGGTCACCGATCTGCCGGTGATGGACCTGGTGCACGGTCGCGACGGCGTCTCGCTGCGGGACGCGTGGTCCGACGGGATGGAAGCCCATCTCGGTACGGCGATCAGCGGCTTCCCGAACTTCTTCATGCTGATCGGCCCGAACACCGGCCTCGGTCACAGCTCGATGGTGTTCATGATCGAGTCCCAGATCGCGTACATCGTGGACGCGCTGAAGACGATGGACGCGAACGGTCTCAAGGCGGTCGAGGTGCGGCGGGACGTCCAGCGCGCCTTCGTCGACGGCGTCCGCGCTTCGATGCGGAACACGATCTGGACCCGCGGCGGCTGCACGAGCTGGTACCTGGACGCGCAGGGCCGCAACACCACGCTCTGGCCGTCGTTCACGTTCCGGTTCCGGCAGCTGACCAGGCGGTTCGACCCGGGTCAGTACGAGACTGTCGCTATGTGACATTGAGCGTGTTACATTCGATCGGTCGGATAGCCCCGGCTGATCGGAGGACCCGTGCTGCCCCAACTGCTGCCCCAGCTGGTGGCATTGCACGGGATCGGCGGCCGCGGGGATCTGCCGGTGCCGACCTGGCTGGCCGTGTACTCGGCCGGCGCCGCGGTCGCGGTCTCGTTCTTCGCGCTCGGCGCGTTCTGGTCCCGGCCGAGGTTCGAGCTCGTCTCCGGCCGCCCGGTGCGCGCGCTGACGAAGGTCGTCGATCACCCCGCGACCCGCGTCACGCTGAAGGTCGCGGGCGTGCTGGCGCTCGGCGTACTGCTCGGCGCCGCCTGGTTCGGTGATCCCGATCCGTCCAGAAACCCGGCGCCGACCTGGCTGTACGTATGGATCTGGGTCGGCATCATCCCGCTCTCACTGCTCTGCGGGCCGATCTGGCGCATTGCCAACCCGTTGCGTACGCTCGCCGCGCTGATCCCGCGTGCGTCGTACCGGCGACTGCCCGACGGCATCGCGTACTGGCCGGCGGTGGCCGGTCTCGCGGCATTCCTCTGGCTGGAGCTGGTGTACCCGGAGGGCTCCGATCCGCGCATCGTCGCTCTCGCCGGCACCGCGTACGCGATCATAAATGTTGCCGCGGGCATCGTTTTCGGGCCGGCCTGGTTCGGCATCGGTGACAGCTTCGAGGTGTACGCCGAGGTGCTGGCGCGACTGTCGCCGCTCGGTCGCGGAAGTGATGGTGTGATCGGCGTACGCAATCCGCTCGCGGGGCTGGCCACGATGCCGCGGCGGACCGGGATCGTCGGGTTGTTGTGCCTGCTGCTCGGGTCGACCGCGTTCGACGGGATCTCCCGATGGTCGGTGTGGACGCAGCGGACCGGCGAATTCGGCAAAGCGCAGCACCTGCTCGTGTACACGCTCGGCCTGGTCGTGGCGGTGGCGATTGTCACCGGCCTGTTCCTGGCCGGCGCGGTGGGGTTGCCGAAGGCGTTCGCGCACTCGCTGGTGCCGATCGCGATCGGGTACGCCGTCGCGCACTACTTCTCGTTCGCGATGTTCCAGGGGCAGGCGGGGTGGCTGCTCGCGACCGATCCGTTCGGGCGTGGCTGGGATCTGTTCGGGACGAGCGGGGCGCGGATCGACTACGCGTTCCTGACCACGGGGGTGATCGCGGGGGTCCAGATCGGCGCGATCGTGCTCGGACACGTACTTGGGGTCGTGTCCGCGCACGATCGCGCTGCCGGGCTGTTCCGGCGCCGGCGGTTGCGGCGGGCGCAGTACCCGATGCTGGCCGCGATGATCGCGTTCACGGCCGGCGGGATCGCGCTGGTGACGGCGTCGTGATGAGCGTCATGAGCAGCGTCATGAGCAGGGCAGTGATCGGGGCCGGGTCGTGATCGGGCTGCATCTGGGTGGGGTGCCGGAGGCCGCGATGGTGCTGGGGCCGATCGCGCTGATCGTCGCGTTCCTCCGGATCGCGCGGCGGAACGAGGCGAACCTGCCCGACGACGAGGACGAGTACGCCGACCTCGGCGATCTGCCGGACCGGGTCACGCGCCCCGATCCGGACAAAGCTCGAGGCCCGGCAGACACCCCTGCGGTCCGCCGGGCCTCGCCCCGTACCCCGTCCCCGTGAGCCTGTTGGCTGAAGCTCAGAACGGCAGCCGTCGACCGGACGGTGTCCGAAGGTCAAGGGTTTCGGTCTGCAGCCGGCGGGTGGCGGTGCGGGGCCGCCGACGGATCCTGATCTGTCGCATCGTCGTCCTCCTGCTTCGTGGCCCGTTCTGACAAGTACACGCTGACGCATCCCGGCCGGTTCACGCATGCGGAGGATTACCTAGTTCCCACCCCAGAAACCCCTGACCCACCCCGAGTGGCGGTGCCTAGCCGGTCGAGGGCAGCCCGTCCGGCGCGACGCCCAGCTCTTCGTACGCGACCAGCTCGATCTCGCGCGCCATCGCCTCCCGGAACGCGGCCACCAGCGCCTGGCCGGCCAGCGGGATGATGCCCTCCAGCGTGCGCTGGATCTCCGGCCAGCCGTCGGCCGGCATCCCGGCCTTGGTGAAGTCGCGCCAGACCGTCGAGCGGAACAGTTCGACGTACGTCTTCGCGACCGCGTCCGCCTGCGTGAACAGCCGGGGGAGCATCTCCAGGATCGCGTCCAGCGGTACGCCGAGCTTGATCACCTCGAGGCCGGTCCGGAGCAGGTCCGGGTTCGGGATCCGCAGCCGGTCGGCGTCGATCCGCTCGGCGATTCCCAGCTCGACCAGCCGCGCGATCACCGCCGGGTCGTGCGGTACGCCGGCCCGCTCGGCCAGCTGGCGTTCGTCCAGTACCTCAGGCTCGGCCGGCGTCCAGGGGTTCACCAGTGTCTCGAACACGCCCAGCGCGAGCGCGCCGTCGGGCAGTTCGCCCAGCATCCGCTCGACCGCGGCCAGCGTGTAGCCCTTCTCCAGCAGCTCGCGGACCAGCGTCAGCCGGGCCACGTGATCCTGCCCGTAGTACCCGGTGCGGCCGACCAGCCGGGGCGGCGGGATCAGCCCGCGACCGGCGTACGCCCGTACGTTCCGGACCGTCATGCCCACCTTGGCGGCGAGCTGGTCGACGGTGAGCTCCTCGTCCGGCTTGTGTTCCACCCTTGACAGTCTTCCAGACTCCTCGTTACATAATGCATGTAACATCATGTATGGCGCATTCAAGGAGGCTCGATGGCGATCCCGCTGGCGACCACCGGTACGGCGAGCTTCGGCCAGATCGCGATCGTCACCGGCGTGGTCTCGCTGCTGTACCTCGCACTAGCCGTGCTGTTGTGGCGGGAACGCACCGGGCACGTCACCCTGGTAGGCAGGTTCGCGGACACCATCGGGAGACTGGACGGAGTCCCCCGATGGGCCGCGCTCACTCCGTACCTGCACGCGGTTTCGCTGCTCGCTTGCGCGTTCGGCGTCTGGTGGGACATCGCCGTACACATCGCCCGCGGCCGCGACACCGGTCCGTTCGGGACGCCGGCGCACTACCCGATCTTCTTCGGCATCCTGGGCGTGATCGTGTCCGGCGTCCTGCCGATCGCACTCGCCGGCAAGCCGCTCCCGGCCCGGACGATCCGGCTCACCAAAGGCTGGCGCATCCCGTGCAGCGCCGCGCTGGTGACGGTCTGCGGCACGTTCGCGCTGGTCGGGTTCCCGCTCGACGACGTCTGGCACCGGTTGTTCGGCGAGGACGTCACGCTCTGGGGACCGACCCACCTGCTGATGATCGGCGGCGTGGTCTTCTCGATCTTCGCCCGGCTGCTGGCAATCGCCGAGGTCGAACAGTTAGGTCCTGTCTGGCCGAACAAGCGCCGGCTGTTGCAGGAGGTCGTTTCGGTCGGGGCGTTGCTGATCGCGTGGGACCTGTTCAGCACCGAGTTCAACTACGGCGTACCGCAGTTCCCGCTGATCCTGCAGCCGATCCTGATCGTCTTCGGCGCCGCGATGGCGTTCACGATCCTGCGTGCCCGTCGCGGACCGGGGTCGACGTTCGGCGCGCTGGCCGTGTACCTGGTGATCCGCGGCGCGATCGCCTGGGCGGTGGCCGAGCCGTTGGGCCAACTCGTCGGGCACTTCCCGTTGCTGATCGTCGAGGCGATCCTGGTCGAGGTGGTGGCGTTTGCCCTCGGCAACAAGAATCGGTTCCGGCTGGGCGTGGTCGCCGGGGTCCTGATCGGGACGGTCGGCGTGGTCGCGGAGTACGCGTGGAGTCAGGTCTGGATGCCGATCGCGTGGCCGTCGTCGATGCTGCCGGCGGCGATCGGGTACGGCGTCGTCGCGGGAATCGGTGCCGGTCTGGTCGGTGCCTGGCTCGCGACGCGGTACGCCGAAGTGGCCGGAGAAGCGCGGCCGATCGGGATCAAACACATCCGGCCGGTGGCGGTTCGCCGTACGCATCAGTTGGGCGCGATCGGTTTGGTGGCGGTCGCGGCGACGGTGTTCTTCTGCGTACCGCGGTCGGCGCATCCTGGCGTGTCCGGGACCGTGTCGCTGGAGCCGGTCGTGACCGGAGCGCAGCCGACGGCGTACGTGACGATCGCGCTGACGCCGAGCGACGCGGCCGATGGGGCGCGCTGGTTCGAGGCGCTGGCTTGGCAGGGTGGTGGTTTGGTATACCACCCGATGGAGAAGGTTGCCGAGGGCACCTACCGGTCCAAGGACGCGCTGCCGATGTACGGGAAGTGGAAGTCGATGATCCGGCTGCACCAAGGGCAGCGCGATCTGGTGGCGACCTGGGTGTACGCGCCGGAGGACGTAGCGATCGCGAAACCGGCTGTCCAGGTGTCGGATGGGCAGACGGTGTCGTTCATCAACGAACAGGAGGTGCTGCGGCGCGAGGAACGTACTGACGTGCCACGATGGATGTGGAACGCCGGGTACGCGCTGCTCGCGGTGGTCGGACTACTTGAAGTCGCCGGAATCGCCTGGCTGGTCGGCCGCGGCGCCCGAGGCGGACGACTACGAGCCGCCCACCTGGCGACAGACACACGAACAGCGCCGGCAGAACGGGAGACCAGGTGACCATGCAGCTGGAGCGGTCTGGGGTTACGACGGCTGATGGGGTGCGGCTGAACGTTGAGGTCAGTGGGCGGGCGGATGCGCCGGTGACGGTGCTGCTTGTGCACGGGTGGACCTGCTCGACGCGTTCGTGGCACAACCAGGTCGAGCGGTTGCCGGAGATCCTCGGGGCGGACGGGGTGCGGGTGGTCACGTACGACCATCGCGGGCACGGGCGCTCCGCAGCGGCGCCGGCCGGGTCGATGCGGATCGAGCAACTGGCTGACGACCTGGTCACGGTTATGGACGAGGTCGTCGGCGACGGACCGGTGGTGTACGCCGGGCACTCGATGGGCGGGATGACGTTGATGGCGCTGGCCGATCAGCGGCCGGAGCTGTTCGGCGACCGGATTCGCGCGGCTGCCCTGGTCAGCACCTCCTCCGGCCACATCGCCGAAGGCGCCCTCGGCCTCCCCAAACGCCTGGACCCCGCCGCCGCCCGCATCGCCCCCCGCGTGATGAACCTGGTAGGCACCCGAGTCGACCGCCGAACCACCCGCCTGACCGAAACCACCCGCTCGGCTGAAGCCGCCGCCGTCGGCGCGGCCGGCACCCGGCGCGAGCGGCTGAGTGGCTCCGGTCGTAGCGCCGGGATCGGGAGCCGGGCCGGCGCCGCCCGGCGGGCGGCCGCGCGGTTGCAGGGGCCGGCGTTGCGGCGGGTCGTGTTCGGGAAGAAGGCTGATCCGGCTGAGGTCGCGTTGTTCCTGGAGGATCTCGCGATCGTGCCCGGCGCTTCGTACGGCGGGTTCTTCGAGGCGATCCTCCAGCACGACCGAGGTCACGCCCTCAAGGCTCTGGACGAGATCCCGGTCGAGATCATGCACGGTACCCGCGACCGCCTGCTCCCGCCCCGCCACGCCAACCAGCTGGCCACCGAACTACCCACCGCCCGGCTCTGGATCTACCCCGGCGCCGGCCACATGCTGATGCAGGAACGGCCCCGCGACGTGACCCATCGTCTCGCGTCCCTCGCCCGCAAGGTGTCCGGCTGAGAGTCGCGTCACGGCCGGCCGGCCCGTCCTCGCCTACGCTCGACCCGTGCAGAACCTTCTCTCCGACATCGTGGTCGTGGACCTGACCCGTGCCCTGGCGGGGCCACACGCGGCGATGATGTTCGGGGACCTCGGCGCCCGCGTGATCAAGGTCGAGACGCCGAACGGCGGTGACGACAGCCGTGGCTGGGGTCCACCGTTCGTCGACGGCGAGTCCACCTACTACCTGTCCGCGAACCGCAACAAGGAGTCCGTCACCGCCGACCTCAAGTCCGCCGACGGCAAGGAGTTCCTGACCAAGCTGGTCCGCAAGGCCGACCTCCTGATCGAGAACTTCCGCCCCGGTGTACTCGACCGGCTCGGCTTCTCGGTGCAGCGGCTGCACGAGCTCAACCCCGGCCTGGTGATCCTCTCGATCACCGGCTTCGGCCACGACGGTCCCGACGGCGGCCGAGCCGGGTACGACCAGATCGCGCAGGGCGAGGGCGGTCTGATGAGCATCACCGGCGAGTCCGAACCGACGAAGGTCGGTGCCCCGATCGCGGACCTGCTGGCCGGCATGTACGGCGCGTACGGTGCCCTCGCCGCGCTGCACGAGCGATCGATCACGGGCAAGGGCCGCGTCGTACGCACCAGCCTGCTCGCCTCGGTCGTCGGCGTGCACGCGTTCCACGGGACGAAGTGGACGGTCGCGCACGAGCTGCCGGTGCGGGTCGGCAACCATCACGCGCAGATCGCGCCGTACGGGCTGTATCGCACTCAGGACGACATCGTGCAGGTGGCGGTCGGCAGCGAAGGACTGTGGCGCCTGTTCGCCCCGATCGTCGGACTCGACCCGGACGACGAACGGTTCGCCGTCAACTCGCAGCGGGTCGCGCATCGCGACGCCTTGACCACGGCGATCGAAAGCGCGTTCGCGGCGTACCCGGCTGACGTGTGGCTGGAACGCCTTGCGGAGCAGGGGATTCCGGCCGGGAAGGTCCGCGACTTCCAGCAGGTGTACGAGTGGGAGCAGACGCGCTCCCAGGGTCTGTTGATCGACGTCGAGCACCCGACCCTCGGCACGATCCAGCTCCCCGGCCCACCGCTGCGCTTCGACGACAACCCCCACGCCGGCGCCCGCGAAACCAACCTGGCCCCACCCCGCCTCGGGGAGCACAACGAGTCGGTGCGCGCCTGGCTGGAGGAGTAGGCGAACCTGCGCCACTCACCAACCACTCGCCAGCTGCCGAGTCCCCGCTCAGCTGAGCGTCGCACTCGGCTGGTCCTGGAGGTTGGTGAGTGTTGGGCGTCCGCCCGTTGAGGCACGCACCACCAGCTCCGGCCGGATCAGGGTCTTTCGGGGGCGCTCGACGGTGGTCTTCAGGCGTTGGAGGAGGAGGTCGACGGCGGTGGTGCCGACCTCGGCCGCGGGGAGGCGGACCGTGGTGAGGGGCGTTTGCAGGTACGCCGCGTACGGGTGGTCGCCGTAGCCGGTGATCGCGACGTCGTCGGGTACGGTCAGGCCGCGTTCGGCGAGGACCCGGAGCAACCCGAGGGCGAAGTAGTCGTTGCCGGTCACGATCGCGTCCGGATGCCCGTCGGTGAAGAGCGTTTGCGCGAACCGGTACGCCTCCTCCGGCTGCCAGGGCAGTGCCAGCGAGTCGTACCGCCGCGTCGGGACCGTACGGATCAGGTCGTCGGAGACGTCCAGCCCGGCGTCGGTCATCGCGCGCCGGAAGCCGCTGATCCGGTCCGCGGTGGTGGTGATCGGCAGGTCCTCTTCGAGCAGGAGCAGCCGGCGCGCGCCGCCCGCGACCAGGTGGCTGGTCGCCTCGTACGATCCGCGTTCGTAGTCGACCCCGACCATGTCGCAGTCGAGCTCGGGTACGTCACGGTTGACGAACACCAGCGGGATACCGGTGTCGCGGACGCGGCGCCAGTGGTCCCACTCGGCCTGCACCGGGACGACCACCGCGCCGTCGACCGCGGAGCGCAGCAATGCCTCGGTGGCGCGCTGCTCGTTCTCCGCGCTCTCGTCGGTGACGAGCAGCAGCAACGAGTACCCCTGGGCGCGGACCCGAAGCTCGATGCTGCTGATCAGCTGCGCGTAGAACGGGTTGGACGGGTTGGTGATGACCAGCCCGAGCGTCATCGCGGAGCCGAGGACGAGCGACCGGGCCAGCGTGTTCGGGACGTACCCGATCCGGGCCGCCTCGGCCTGCACGGCGGCCCGGGTCCGCGCGCTGACACTGTCCTTGTCGCCGAGCGCGCGGGACACGGTGTTCACCGACAGCCCGAGCGCGGACGCGATGTCCCGCAGCGTCGCGCGCCGTGCCTCAGTCATCGCCCCCGCCTACTTTCTCTATGCCTTCACGGCCAGGTGGATCCGGACCTGGACCGAGCCCTCGACCTTAGCGCGCAGCCGCAGCCAGTGGCCGAACCCGGTGGCCGGCCAGCTCACCAGTTTGCCCGGTACGGCGACGTGCTCCAGCTCGTCGAGGTCACACCAGGTGATGCCGTCGGGGGAGACCTGGGTGACGTACGTGGCCGTACCGGTACCGCCGACGTGCTGCACGAACCAGCGTGCCTCACTCGCCCAGGCAACCTCGTACGGCTCGGTGGCGAAGCCGGTGCCGAACGTGGTGTCGCGTTCCAGGACCGCCGTCAGGGACTGTCGCATGGGCCTACCAATCAACCGAGATGAGGACGGAGTCGAGGAAGAGGAAGTTGCGTACGGAGCTGTGGGTGCGGACCGAGAAGTAGAAGTTCAACAGGTTCTCGAGCGTCTCGTAGCGTTCCTCGTACGGCGGGACCGGCACGTCGCGCATGTCCATCACCCGGTCGTTGACCTGCAGCTCGACGTTCTTGCGCTTGTCGGTGTCGATCAGCCAGCGCAGGTAGTGCCAGTTCACCTTGGTCGGGACCTCGTTGTAGCAGAGCTCCTGCGGCTCACCGAACGCCTGCCAGTCCTCCGGGTTCGGCGCGGTGAAGTCGGCCGCGTACGGCAGTTTCACCTTGCCTTCGAAGTGCTCCCGCGGCGTCGGTTCGGGTACGGTCGGCGCGATCCACTGCCGGGTGAAGTGGTTGTCCAGATCGGTGTTCTGGTATCGCGCGACCGTGTGGTACCGCAGCCCACCGTCGCCGCAGAGATCCGTCGCGACCGTGAACGCGCCGAACTGCGCCTCGGACGGATGGGTGTTGCCGTCCCACTGCACGTCGCCGAAGTTGTCCAGTTCGGCGCCGCCGCCGAGCGTTGCCTCGGACTTGAAGGCGAAGTACGTCTCCAGCTGGACGAGTCCGCGGCCGCTCATCGTCAGCCGCCGGATCGCCACCGCGGTGTGGCCCTTGTACGGGCGGGTGGCGAGCTTGAGCGCGTACGTGCCGCTGAGCGCGCCGTGGGTACCGATGTCGAAGAAGTTGCAGGCCGACAGTTGCGGCGGCCGGAAGTCGCGCATGTGGTCGTCGACCGTGCTCAGGTCGCCGCGACCGTTGTAGTTGCCGAGCAGCTCGGTCCAGCCGTGCGTACCGCTGTCGAACTCGTCGAACGCCAGGATGCGCGGCAGCGGCGAGAACTTGGACAGCCGCGGATCGGCGGCGAGCAGAGCGGCGCGCACGTCGGATGTCGTCACGCAGTGCCTCCCAGGAAGTGGATGTGCGGTCAAGTTAACGTTCACGGGAATTGCCCGTCAATGGGTCGTTTCGCCCTGAGCAACGCTGGTCTATTGACACGTAAATAACACGCTTCTACGGTGCATTAACGCTACCGTTAACGTTCACGGTGGTTCCCCCTTTCCCCTGGGAGGCATCCATGCAGTCGCTGAGTCGTGCGCTCACCGTCCTGGCTGAGCTGAACCGCGAGGACCGCGCGTACGGCGTGACCGAGCTGGCCGTCACGGTGGGTCTGCACAAGAGCACCGTGCACCGGATTCTGGCCACCTTCTGCGCCCACGGACTGGCCGACCGGGTCGGCGACCACCGCTACACCGCGCGCGACGGCCTGTCCGCGCTGCGCCGGACGACCGACCGCCGGCCCGGCTCCGAGCACGCCCTCGCCGCCCTCGGCAACCGCCTCGGCCGCCTGGTCGTCCTCGCCAAACCACTACCGAAGAGCACCGGCACGGTCCTCCAGATCACCGCGGTTGCCGACGGCGCGGGCGCCCCGGTAATTCGGCCGGGGCACGCGGTTTCGCTGCATCGCAGTGCGCTCGGTCGCGCGTACCTTTCTGCTCTTCCGGTCGATCAGGTCAGCGGTACGCCGGATCTGCTCGACACCCTGCAGCGGATTCGGCTGTCCGGGTTCGCGCACAACGCGCGGCCGGTCGCGTCGTTGCCGCGGATGGTCGCGGTGCCGGTGCGGGCGCGGGACGGCAGTTGCGCGGGCGCGCTCGGCGCGGAGCTGATCCAGCCCGGCTCGATCGACGAGCTCCGGCGCGTGGTTTCGGTACTGCGGAGCGGCGTCTGATGGGGGCGTACGTTGTCCGGCGGCTGTTCTTCTCGCTGTTCGTGCTGTGGGGCGCCGTCACGATCATCTTCGTCGTACTGCGGCTGGTGCCCGGCGACCCGGCGTACATCATGCTCGGGCCGGACGCGGACCAGGCGCAGGTCGCCGCGCTCCGCGCCCAGCTCGGGCTCGATCACTCGCTGATCCAGCAGTACGCGACGTACCTGGCGAACGTCGTGCACCTCGACTTCGGCGAGTCGTTCCGGCTGAACGCGGACTCGATGAGCCTTGTCCTGCAACGGGTTCCGGCCACCATCCAGCTGGCGTCGACCGCGCTGCTGCTGTCGTTGCTGATCGGTCTGCCGCTCGGCGTGATCGCGGCGCTGCGGGCGCACACCTGGGTCGACCGGACGATCTCGGTGTTCTCGCTGATGGGCCAGTCGACGCCGTCGTTCTGGCTGGGGATCGTGCTGATCCTGGTGTTCGCGCGCGGCCTGAAAGTCTTGCCCAGCGCGGGTTCCGGTACCTGGTCACACTTGGTGCTGCCAACGATCACGCTCGCGCTGCCGTTCCTGGCGATCCTGGTCCGGCTGACCCGGAGCGGCCTGCTCGAAGTGGTGCACGAGGGGTACGTGCAGACCGCGCGGGCGAAGGGACTCGGCGAGGGGATCGTGATCCTCGTGCACGCGTTGCGGAACGCGCTGATCCCGATCGTGACCGTGGTCGGGCTGCAGCTCGGTGCGCTGCTCGGCGGCACCGTGATCGTGGAGACGGTGTTCGCCTGGCCCGGTGTCGGCCGGTTGCTGATCGACTCGATCGGGCGCCGCGACTACGGCGTGGTCCAGGCGTCGATCTTGCTGGTGGCAACGATCTTCGTCGGCATCAACCTGCTCGTTGACCTTCTGTACGGCTTCCTGGACCCGCGGGTCCGTCTGGCGGGTGACTGACGTGACTGTCGAACTTTCGGTACCGGCGCCGGTGGCCGCGCGCCGGCGTAACCGGGCCGGGTCGGCGCGAATCCGGTTCGGGTTCACGGTGATCGCCGGGTACGTGGTGGCCGCGGCGATCGGGCCGTGGCTGGTCCACTACAACCCGGTCGACACCCGGACCGCCGACCGGCTGAAACCACCGTTCAGCCGGCTGTCGGACGGGTCGTTCGCGATCTTCGGCACCGACCAGGTCGGTCAGGACCTGCTCGCCCAGATGTTGCAGGGGGCAAGGATCTCGATCGCGGTCGGGCTGGCGACGCTGCTGCTCGCCGGAACCATTGGCGTCACCATCGGACTGGCCGCCGGGTACTTCGGCGGCTGGCTGGACGGCGTACTGATGCGGCTCGCCGACATCCAGCTGGCGTTTCCCTCGATCCTGCTGGCGATCTTCATCGCCGCGCTGCTCGGTCCCTCGGTGGTGAACGTGGTGATCGTGCTCGCGGTCGCGAACTGGGTGACCTTCGCCCGGGTAGCGCGCGGGCAGGCGCTGGCGACCCGGCGGCGGGAGTTCGTCGACGCGTCCCGGACCCTCGGCGCCGGCACCTGGCGGCTGATCACCCGGTGCGTCCTGCCGGCCTGTGTCGCGCCGGTGCTGGTGGTCGCGACGGTCGAGATCGGGCACGTGATCCTCGCCGAGGCGTCGCTGAGCTTTCTCGGCCTCGGCACCCCGGCGAGTACGCCGAGCTGGGGCGTGACGATCGCGAACGGCCGCAACTACCTCGCCGACGCGTGGTGGATCTCGACCGTTCCGGGGATCGCGCTGGCGTTCCTGGTGATCTCGCTCGGCGTGCTCGGTGACGCGCTCCGGGACCGGTACGACCCGCGGTTGAGGAGCCTGTGATGGGTGACGGCGTGCTGAACCCGCTGCTGAGCGTGCGGGAGTTGCGGGTCGAATTCGCGACCTCCGGTGGCGTGGTGACCGCGGTCGACGGGGCCTCGTTCGACGTCGCGGCCGGGGAGACGGTCGCGCTGCTCGGCGAGTCCGGGAGCGGGAAGAGCGTGACCGCGCAGGCGTTGCTGGGCATCGTGCCGAAGCCGGCCGGCCGGGTCACGGGCGGCAGCGTTTCGTACGACGGGCGCGATCTGCTCGCCGCCGGGACGGCGAAAAGCCTCCGCGGGCGGGAGATCGCGATGGTATTCCAGGACCCGTTGAGCTCGCTGAACCCGGTGTTCCGGGTCGGTACGCAGATCGGCGAGATGTTCCGCCGGCATCGCGGCGCGTCCCGGAAGCAGGCCCGGGCGGAGGCGCTGGAGCTGATGAAACGGGTTGGTATACCAGCGGCGTCGAAGCGGCTGGACGACTATCCGCACCAGTTCTCCGGCGGGATGCGGCAGCGGGTGATGATCGCGATGGCGCTCGCGCTGGCGCCGAAACTGCTGATCGCGGACGAGCCGACGACCGCCCTCGACGTCACGGTCCAGGCGCAGATCATGGACCTGCTGACCCGGCTGCAGGCCGAGGAGGGCATGTCGCTGGTGCTGATCACGCATGACCTCGGCGTGGTCGCCGACGTCGCCGATCGGGTGGTCCTGATGTACGCCGGTCGCGTCGTCGAGACCGGTCCGTTGCGTGAGGTGTACGAACACAGCGCGCATCCGTACACGTCCGGGCTGATGGCGTCGGTCCCCGCCCTGGACGGTCCGCGCGACCGCCTCACTCCCATTCAAGGCGCTCCACCCGACCTGCTCGCTCTTCCAACCGGCTGCTCCTTCAACCCCCGCTGCCAGTACGCCGACGCCCTCTGCACCACCACTCAGCCCGAGCTGGCCCACCTCCCCACCCGCCCCGCCACCCACCAAGCCGCCTGCCACCACCCGGAAGGAGCCCTCCATGCCGGCTGAACCGCAATTCAGCACCCCCACTGGTTCGCACCCCGGCTCGCCTTCCGCGCGGGAGATGTTGTTGTCGGTGCGGGACCTGCACACATCCTTTCCGCTCAGGTCCGCGGTGCTGCGGCGGCGGGTGGGCGAAATTCAGGCAGTGGCAGGCGTGTCGTTCGAGATTCCGGCCGGTGGGACGCTCGGGCTGGTGGGGGAGTCGGGGTCGGGGAAGTCGACCGTGGCGCGGACCATCATCGGGCTGGAGCAGGCGCGCTCCGGCAGCATCGTCTTCGACGGCGAGGAGCTCACCTCGTTGCCCAAAGCATCCATGCGCCGGGTACGCCGCCAGCTGCAGATGATCTTCCAGGACCCGTACGCGTCCCTCAACCCCCGCGCGACCGTCGAGCAGATCATCGCCGAGGCCTGGCAGATCCACCCCGACGTCGTACCCCGCGACCGGCACCGTGCCGAGGTCCGCGAACTCCTCGAACGCGTCGGCCTGAACCCGGATCACGCGAAACGCTATCCACACCAGTTCTCCGGCGGTCAGCGGCAGCGGATCGGGATCGCCCGCGCGCTCGCCCTCCGCCCCAAACTGGTGATCTGCGACGAAGCCGTTTCGGCGCTGGACGTATCGGTCCAGGCACAGGTGCTGAACCTGCTGGAGGACCTCCGCCGGGACCTCGGTCTCGCGTACTTGTTCATCGCGCACGACCTGTCTGTCGTACGCCACATCTCCGAACGCGTCGCGGTGATGTACCTCGGCCGCGTGGTCGAAACCGCTCCGGTCGACGAACTCTTCGCGCGACCGCTGCACCCGTACACGCAGGCGCTGCTGTCCGCGGTGCCGGACCCGAAACCGTGGGACAAACCGGCGCGCGAACAGATCATCATCGGCGGCGACGTGCCGTCCCCGGCGGAGCCGCCGTCGGGTTGCCGCTTCCGGACCAGGTGCTGGAAGGCGGAAGACCGCTGCGCTGACGACGTACCGGAGCTGACCACCCGTCTCGAACTGCATCCGGCCGCATGCCACTTCGCCACCGAACTCGCGGGAGCCGCCCGATGACCGAACTTCTCCTTCTCCGCCACGGCGAGTCGCTGTGGAACGCCGAGCATCGCTATCAGGGTCAGCAGGGTACGGGCCTGAGCGCGCGCGGGCGCCAGCAGGCAAAGGACGCTGCCGACTACTTGCGTACGTACGCGATCGATGCGGTGGTCGCGAGTGATCTGCAACGCGTGACCGAGACGCTGCAGCCGTACTTGGACAGCCGGGATCACGTCGACGTACGCATCGACCGGCGCTGGCGCGAGATCGACGTCGGGTCGTGGGGCGGGCGGACGTTCACGGACGTGTACGCCGAGGAGCCCGACGTCGTGGACGCGTTCGCCCGCGGCGAAGACATCGCAAGAGGAGGCGGAGAAACCTTCAGCCAGCTACGCGCCCGAGTGTGGGAGGCAGCGCGGGATATCACAGATTTCAAATGTGTGTTGGTTGTTACTCATGGTGGACCGATTCGGGTTGCGGCGGCTTCCGCGTTGCGGCTGTCCGCGGGTGGGGAGATGGCGCTTGACCCGCCCTGCAACTGCTCGTTGACCGTGCTTCACCTCGACGGGCTGACCTCGTACAACGTGCCGACCGGGACGGATCGATGACTTCCACCTTCGTGGCGATGACCTACAACCTCTGGTCGGAGTTCTACCTGGACGAGCGCCGGGCCGCGTTGGAGAGCCTGTTCACGATCCGCCCGCCGGACCTGCTCGCCGTACAGGAGCTGCGCCCGGTCACCCGTGACCTCCTCGACGAAGTGCTTCCCGAGCACGACCGCATCGACGGTGAAGCCGGTTGGGCGACGCAGAGCAACCTCTGGTGGCGCCGCGATCTGTTCACCAAACTCGACCACGGCGCCGAGGACGTCGGCATCCTCTCGCCGGACGCCCGCCTGTTCTGGGTACGCCTCCGCACGCCCGACGGCAGCGAACTGCTCTTCAGCACCGCGCACCTCACCTGGCCCGGGCACGCCGACGAACGCGCCGACCACGTCAACCGCCGGATCGCCCAGGCCCGCGCGATCGGCGCGACGCTCGAACGTCTGGCCGGCGACGGCGCCTGCCTGTTCACCGTCGACATCAACGACATCGGCCCACCGCAGTGGGAGCTCGGCAACGCCGGGTTCCTGGACAGTTTCACCGCGCTCGGCCGGCACTCACCGGTGACCCATCCGGTCGTGCCGACGGTTGCCACCGGTCCGATCGGAACCCGGTTGTCACCGCTCGCCTCACCACCCAAAGCGATCGACTGGATCTTCGCCCGCGGCCCCCTCGCCGCCCGTACCAGCGAAGTCGTGGACTTCTTCCACGACGGCCGCGCCCCCTCCGACCACTACCCAGTCGTCGCCACCTATTCGTTCACGCGGCACCACCCCTGAGGAGAACCCCTGTGTTGAGGAAGCGATTCGTGGCGGCGCTCGGCGTCGTCGCACTGGCCAGTGTGGTCACAGTGGCCGCGTGTTCACCGGCCAGTGAACCGAGCAGCAGCGGCGGCGGTGATCAGGTCCTGCGGTACGCGCCGGCGATGTTCCCGGTCTCGCTGGACACCCACAAGTACGCGGGTGAGGAGGCGGTACAGACCGCGATCCAGCAAATCATGGAACCGCTGGTCCGTGTCGACGGCGGCAAGATCGTGCCCGTACTGGCCACGTCCTGGGAGAACCCCGATCCGAACACCTGGGTGTTCGAACTCCGCCCGGGCGTGAAGTTCTCCGACGGTACGCCGTTCACCGCGAAGGACGTGGTCGCTTCGTACCAGCGCCATCAGAAACTCGACGGCCCGCTGGTACCGCTGTACTCGACCGTGACGTCGTTCGCCGCGACCGACGACCGGACCATCACGGTCAAGACCAGCAAACCACTCGGTACGTTGCTGAGTTCCCTGACGCTCCTGTTCATCGGACCGGCCGGCAAGGTCAACGCGGACGGGTTCTTCACCAAGCCGATCGGGACCGGGCCGTTCACGGTGTCCGCGTTCAAGCCCGACGAGAAGCTGGAGCTGGCCGCGAACCCGACGTACTGGGACGGCGCGCCGAAGCTCGGCAAGCTGGAGTTCGTGAACATCCCGGAGGTGTCCGGGCGGATCACCGCGCTGCAGAACGGTGAGGTCGACGTACTCACGCAGATCCCGCCGGACCAGGTCGGATCGGTCAAGGGCAGTGACTCGATCACTTACGCGACGACGCCGAGCTGGACGTACTACTTCGACTGGTTCAACTCCAACCGCAAACCGTTCAACGACAAGCGCGTACGACAGGCGATGTGGCACGCGCTGAACCTCGAAGGCACGGTGAAGGACCTGTTCGGCGAGCTGGCGACGGTGGCGCAGGCCCCGGTCGCACAGGGCGTGATCGGGGCGCCGAAGTTGTCGCCGTACAGCTATGACCCGGCGAAGGCGAAGCAGTTGCTGGCCGCGGCCGGGTACCCGAACGGGTTCACCACGTCGATGCAGTGGCCGCTCGAAGGCGGGCCGAACATCCGCGCGCTGGCGCAGGCGATGATCTCGGACTGGGCCAAGATCGGCGTCACCGTCAAACCGCTGGAGAAGGAACGCGCCCAGTGGCTGGAGGACTTCGGCAAGCTCAACTGGGACATGAACCTCCAGACCAACGTCACCGGCACCGGCGACGCCGACTACACGCTGGCCCGCCTGTACGTGTGTGCCGCGAAGCGCAACGGCTACTGCAACCCGGCCGTCGACAAGCTGCTCCTGGACGCGCGCTCGTCGGTGGACCAGGCCGCGCGGCCGAAGCTGTACCAGGAGGCCGGCCAACTGCTCTGGGACGACGCGGTCGGCATCTTCCCGGCGGACCTGGCCTCGAACTCGGCCATCCGCAGCCGCGTCCAGGGCTTCGTGATGCCACCGAGCGGCCGTCCACTCTTCGCGAAGGTGACCGTCAGCTGACCATTCGATCGTAGTGGAAAGGGTGCCGGGCGGACCGTCCCAGCGACGAAGCTGGGTCACGGTTCCGCCCGTTCGCCGCCAGAGGGTGTCTGAGGGCTTGACGCGTCCGAGGGACGCGGTCTAGCGTCCGGGAAATCGATTACTCGGATTTCCGACCCCGGCGCGGAGGTGTCATGGCCGAACACGCTGACCTGATCCGGATGACCCGGATCGGGAAGCGGTACGGCGGCGTGCAGGCCTGCCAGGAAGTGGACTTCGTCCTCGGCGCCGGTGAGGTGCACGCGCTGCTCGGCGAGAACGGCGCCGGCAAGTCGACGCTGATGAAGATCCTGTCCGGCGACGTCACCGACTACGACGGCACGATCGCGATCAACGGCGAGCCGGTGCGCTTCAACGGCCCGACCGACGCGCAGTCCGCGGGCATCGCGATGATCCACCAGGAGCTGGACCTCGTACCCGGCCTCTCCGTGGCGGACAACATCTTCCTCGGGCGCGAGTTGCGTACGCCGCTGCGGACCGTCGACCGCCGCCGGATGGAACGCTCCGCCCGCGAGCTGCTCGACCGCAGCGGGGTCAGTCTCGACCCGCGCCGCCCGGTCGGCGAGCTCCGGGTCGGCGAGCAGCAGCTGGTCACGATCGCGAAGGCGATCGCCCTGGACGCGCGGGTGCTGATCATGGACGAACCCACCTCGGCACTCACCACCGCCGAGGTCGAGCGGCTCTTCGACGTGATCCGCGAGCTCCGGCAGAGCGGCGTCGGCATCGTCTACATCTCGCACCGGATGGAGGAGATCGCGCAGATCGCCGACCGCGCCACGGTGCTCCGGAACGGCCGGATCGTCACCAGCTTCGACCCGCGCGAGTTGAGTACGGCCGAAGTCGTCGAGGCGATGGTCGGCCGGCCGGTACAGACCATGTTCACCACCCCGGACGCGCAGACCGGCGACGAACTGCTCCGGGTCGAGAACCTGGTCGTCCGTCCGCGCCGCCCGCGCCCCGGCCGCCGCGACCCGGACGGCATCTCGCTGACCGTCCGCGCCGGCGAGATCGTCGGCCTGGCCGGCCTGCTCGGCGCCGGCCGTACCGAACTGCTCGAGACCTTGTACGGGGTCGCGCCCAGCGGTCCGCGACTCGGTCGAATCCTGCTCCAGGGCAAGCCGATCCAGGTCCACCGGCCGCGCCAGGCCCTTGCCCACGGCATCGGTTTCGTACCGGAGGACCGGCGCGCTTCCGGCCTGGTCCTGTTCCACTCGATCCTGGCGAACACGGTCGTCTCGAGCCTGCCGGCGTACGGACGGCTCGGCGTGATCGCGAAGCGGATGGAGCGGGCCGCGACCGTGTCGATGGCGGACCGGTTGCGGCTGAAGTTCGGCCGGCTGCAGGACGAGGTCGGCACGTTGTCCGGCGGTAACCAGCAGAAGGTGGTGTTCGCGCGGATGCTGCTGACCGAGCCGAAGCTGCTGCTGCTCGACGAGCCGACGCGCGGCGTCGACATCGGCGCGAAGGCGGAGATCTACCGGCTCCTGGGCGAGCTCGCCGCGCAGGGCATGGGCGTACTGCTCGCGTCCTCCGAACTACCCGAGCTGATCGGGGTATGCGATCGCGTGGTGGTACTGCGTGACGGGCGGGACGTGGCGTCGTTCAGTACCGCGGACTCCGGCGAAGGCGACCTGCTGGCGGCGGCGATGGGGCAAGGAACAGTTCACGACGAGGTCGGAGGAGTACGGTGACCGACGTACAGGACAAGGCCGTGGCGGCGACACCGGTCGGGCAGTCGTCCGCCGGAGTGGCCGCGACGCTGTTCCGGTTCCAGAGCGTGTTCGGGCTGATCGCGGTGTTCATCGCGGCGATCATCTTCTCGCCGCGGAAGAACGGCGACATCCTCTTCATCAGCGCCGACAACCTGGCGAACGTGGTCCGGGCGGTGTCCGAGATCGGCATCATCGCGGTCGGGATGACGTTCGTGATCCTGATCGGCGGCATCGATCTCTCGGTCGGCGCGGTACTCGGGCTCGCGGCGGTCGGTTCGGCGGTCCTGATGGTGGAGAACGACTGGGGCTTCCTGCCGTCGGTCGTGCTCGTACTCCTGATCGGCCTGGTCTTCGGTGCGCTGCAGGGCATCGCGACCGCGATGATCGGGATCCAGTCCTTCATCGTGACGTTGGCAGGCTTACAGATAGCCAGAGGTCTGGCCCGGATCTGGTCCGGTGGCCAAGGCGTCGCGATCGCGTACGGCGACGGGCCGAACGAGGCGCCGACGTCGTTCGCGCTGCTCGGCGAGCGAACCTTCGGCGGCCTGGTACCGATCCCGGTGCTGATCTTCGCCGTGGTCGCGATCGCCGCGGTGGTGTTTCTCCGGATCAGTGCGTTCTCCCGGCATCTGTACGCGGTCGGCGGCAACGAGAAGGCGGCCCGGCTGTCCGGCGTACCGGTGGTGCGGGTGAAGATCGCGGTGTTCGCGATCTGCGGGCTGCTCGCGTCGCTGGCCGGGATCGTGCACGCCGTCCAGCTCAACCAGGGCAGCCCGAACGACGGGATCGGGTACGAGCTGGACGCGATCGCCGCGGTGGTGATCGGTGGGACCAGCCTGGCCGGCGGCCGCGGCTCGGTGGCCGGAACGGTGGCGGGCGCGCTGCTGCTCGGCGTCCTGAACAACATCCTCGCCCTGAACAACATCGACTCCAACATCCAGCTCCTGATCAAGGGCCTGGTGATCGTCGCCGCCGCCGCGCTGCAACGACTCCGTCCCACCTCGTAGCCCCACTTCGTAAGGCCCACCCCGTAAGGAAGGTTCGTCATGCGTTCTGTGAAAATCCCCGTTGCCGCGGCTGCCGTTGCCGCGCTGGTACTGGCCGGGTGCGGCACCACCAGCGACAAGACCTCGGGCGCCTCGCCCGGCGCGTCCAAGTCCTGCAAGGGGGCCGACGGCAAGTACACGATCGGGATGAGCCAGGCGAACGTCGCCGAGCCGTACCGGCAGCGGATGGACGACGACATCAAGACCGCCGCCAAGGACGTACCGCAGTTCGACGTGAAGTTCGCCGACGCGGCGCAGGACAACGCCAAGCAGGTCGCGGACGTGGAGAACTACATCACCCAGCAGATCGATTTGCTGATCATCAGCCCGAACGAGGCCAAGCCGCTGACCGCGGTGGTGAAGAAGGCGTACGACAAGGGCATTCCGGTGATCGTGCTGGACCGGAAGGTCGAGGGTGACGCGTACACCGGGTTCATCGGCGGCGACAACGTGCAGATCGGGCGCGAGGCCGGCAAGTACATCGCCGAGAAGCTGCTGCCTTCGGGCGGGAACGTGGTGGAGCTCAAGGGACTTGCCGGCGCGACGCCGCAGGCCGAGCGGCACGAGGGGTTCGTCGAGGGGATCAAGGGCAACCCGAAGGTCAAGGTGATCGCCGGCGCGAGCGGTGACTGGCTGCGGGAGAAGGGCCAGGCGCAGATGGACGCGCTGCTGAAGGCGAACCCGAAGATCGACGTGGTGTTCTCGCACAACGACCCGATGGCCGAGGGCGCGTACCTGGCCGCGAAGGCGGTCGGCCGGGAGAAGGAGATGAAGTTCACCGGCATCGACGCGCTGCCGATCCCGTCCGGCGGGATCAAGGCGGTCGAGCAGGGCCGGCTGGCGGCCACCTTCACGTACCCGACCAACGGCAAGGAGGCGATCGCGGCCGCGAAGAAGATCCTGGTCGACTGCGGCACGATCGAGAAGACCCAAACCCTGCCGACCCAAACCATCGACGCCTCCAACGCCGCCAAGGTCTACGCCGAGGAGAACCCGAACGGCTGACCCCGGCAGCTCCTACGATCAAACGATCGTTCGAATGCCTGGTGCCAAGGAGGACAGCGATGGTTTCCGAGAGAGATGAAAAGGCCGGCAAGGCTGCCAACAAGGCTTTCGAGTTGTACACGACCGAGGTCAATCGGGCGATGGACGAGGCGGAGGTCGCGAACAAGGACGTCCAGGCCGCGGCGAAGAAGGCCGGCAGCAAACTGGGCCGATCCGACGGTGCACAACAGCAGAACCTCTTCGGCCGGCGTTCCGGTCGTGGTGGGAGCGGGCGGGGCTGAGCTCGCTCAGGTCCGGTGGGAGCTGGCTCGTTCCAGTAGGCGGGCTCCCAGGGTGGTCGTGGTCGCGGGGCGGGTGCTGTCGGCGATTCTTGCCAGCAGCAGGCGCGCGGCCGCGGTGCCGAGCTCGTACGCCGGCTGGGCGACCACTGACAACGGCGGATCGACCAGCTCGGCCCACGGCGCGTCGTCGAAGGTGACCAGGCCGAGGTCGCGCCCGGTCCGTACGCCCCGCTCCCGCAGGGCTTGCAGGACGCCGACCGCCATCGCGCTGTTCGCGATCAGCAGCGCGTCCGGTGGTTCCGGCTGGGACAACAGCTCTAGCGCCGCGCGACGCGCTCCGGCCGCCTTGTACTCACTCCGGCGGACCAGTTTGGGCGTACTCCGGCGGCGCGCGGCTTTGAGCGCGTCGCGATAGCCGGCGAGCCGATCGTCGGCGGTGCGGACGCCGGCCGGCCCGGTCACGCAACCGATCCGTTGGTAGCCCTGGGCAATCAAATGCGCGGTCGCCTCCCGGGCCGCGAGCCGGGTGTCGACCAGGACGACGTCGCTGTCGTGACCGGGCAGCGGGCGGTCCACCGCGACGTACGCGGTCCCGCGCGCGGCCAGTTTCGCGACCGCCGTGGCCGGGCCGCTCGGGGACAGGATCACGCCCGCGACCCGTTCCTGGATCGCGATGTCGACGTACCGGTTCTCCTTCTCCGCGCTCTCGTCGGAGTTGCACAGCACCACCGAGTACCCGACCTCGTGCGCGACGTCCTCGACGCCGCGCGCGATCGCGGTGAAGAACGGGTTCTCCACGTCGGAGATGATCAGCGCGACCACCGCCGCCTCCTGCCGGCGCAGGTTCCGGGCCGGGCCGTTCGGCTGGTACCCGAGCTCGATCGCGGCCGCCCGGACCCGCTCGGCCAGCTCGGGGTCGACCGTCGGCTTCCCGTTCAGCGCGCGCGACACCGTGGCCGTAGACACCCCGGCCCGAGCCGCCACATCGCTGACAGTCGCCACGCCGAATCACCTCCGCTGACTGAACAGTAGCGGCCGGGTAATGGATTACCCAGAACCAGCTCATGCACTTTACGTACGTAACCCCCGAGCATTACCAGTGGCGTGAGAGGATCACCCGCGTGACTGCCTTGCCGAGTGTTTCGTACTCCATCACCGTTCGCCTCGAGGTGCCCGCGGGTGGCTCGACGGTGAGCAAGCTGACGACCGCGGTCGAGCAGGCCGGCGGTCTGGTCACCGCGCTCGACGTGACCGCGTCCGGCCACGAGCGGCTGCGGATCGACGTCACCTGCGCCGCCGCCGACACCGAGCACGCCGGCCGCCTGGTCGAGGCGATGCGGGCGGTCCCGGGCGTCGAGATCGGCCGGGTCTCGGACCGGACCTTCCTGATGCACCTCGGCGGCAAGATCTCGATGGAGGCCAAGCACCCGATCCGCAACCGGGACGACCTCTCGATGATCTACACGCCAGGCGTCGCGCGGGTCTGCCTGGCGATCGCGAACAACCCCGACGACGCCCGCCGGCTGACCATCAAGCGGAACAGCGTCGCGGTCGTCACCGACGGTTCGGCCGTCCTCGGCCTCGGCAACATCGGCCCTAAGGCCGCGCTGCCGGTGATGGAGGGCAAGGCCGCGCTGTTCAAGCGGTTCGCCGGCATCGACGCCTGGCCGCTCTGCCTGGACACTCAGGACCCGGACGAGATCGTCTCGATCGTGAAGGCGATCGCGCCGGGCTTCGCCGGCATCAACCTGGAGGACATCTCCGCGCCGCGCTGCTTCGAGATCGAGGCCCGGCTGCGTGAGGAGCTGGACATCCCGGTCTTCCACGACGACCAGCACGGTACGGCGGTGGTCGTCCTCGCCGCGCTCTACAACGCGCTCCGGGTCGTCGGCAAGGACATCTCGAACGTACGCGTGGTGCTGTCCGGCGCCGGCGCGGCCGGGACCGCGATCCTCAAGCTGCTGCTCGCGGCCGGGGTGAAGGACACCTGCGTCGCCGACATCGACGGCGTCATCCACACCGAGCGCGACGGCCTGTCGCCGGAGCTGCGCTGGATCGCGGAGAACACCAACGCGGCCAAGTACAGCGGGAACCTGAAGGGCGCGGTGGCCGGCGCCGACGTGTTCATCGGCGTCTCCGCGCCGAACATCCTGACCGGCGCCGACATCGCCACCATGAACGACGACGCGATCGTGTTCGCGCTGGCGAACCCGACCCCCGAGGTGGACCCGACCGAGGCCGGCGAGCACGCCGCGGTGGTCGCCACCGGCCGCAGCGACTACCCGAACCAGATCAACAACGTGCTGGTCTTCCCGGGTGTCTTCCGCGGTCTGCTGGACGCGCAGTCGTCGAAGGTGTCGGTCGAGATGGAGCTGGCCGCCGCGAAGGCGCTGGCCGGTGTCGTCACGGACGAGGAGCTGAACGCGACGTACATCGTGCCCAGCGTCTTCCACCCGGAGGTACACACCATGGTCGCGCACGCGGTCCGGGACGCGGCTGGTGGCAAGGCGCCGGCCGCGGAGCTCTTCCCGGACGACTCTCCGACTCTGTGACTGGATTGGTTCGTACGACGGCCGAGCGCCGCTCCGGGACTGTGCTTTGGGTCTGGCGCATCCTCTTCGCCGGAGCGGTGGCGGTTCAGCTGTACGCCGTGTACGCGCCGCGCGAGGCGGGTCCGGACGTGGGCGTCCCGCAGCTGGACAAGGTCGTGCACTGCCTGCTGTTCGGTGCGGTGGCGTTGACCGGGCTGATGGCGCGCTTGCCGGCGCGCTGGTTGCTCGGTGCGCTGGCGGCGAACGCGGTGGTCAGCGAGTTGGTACAGCACTGGTGGTTGCCGCAGCGTGATGGCGATCCGTTCGACTCACTCGCCGACCTGGTCGGTGTCGCGCTTGGCGCGTGGCTTGGTAGTTGGTTCGGCCGGTGGATGCTACGGCGTACGGCGTGATGCTCCGGGAGTACCGGCGTACGCCATGATGGAGGTATGACGGCCTCGACTCTGACCGGTTCGCTGCTGGTGGCGACGCCGTTGCTGGACGAGCCGCCCTTCCGCCGCTCGGTGATCCTGCTGCTGGACCACGACGACGACGGTGCGCTCGGGGTGGTGGTGAACCGCGCGGCCGATCTGACCGTCGACCGCGTACTCCCGGACTGGTCGACCGCGGTGGACGAGCCCGGTGTGCTGTTCATGGGCGGACCGGTCGGTACCGACAGCGCGCTCGCCGTCGCCGAGGTGGTGGAGTCCGCGGACCCGCCCGGCTGGCGCGAATGTTTCGGCCGGATCGGGCTGATCGACCTCGACGTACCGCCGGTGCTGCTGGAGGGCGCGATCACCCGGATGCGGATCTTCGCCGGGTACGCGGGCTGGTCCAGCGGCCAGCTCGAAGGCGAGATCACCGAAGGCGCCTGGTACGTGGTCGAATCCCGGCCCGAGGACGTCTTCGGCCACGATCCCGGCACCCTCTGGCGCCGGGTGCTCCGCCGGCAACCGGACCAGGTCGCGTACCTGGCCACGTACCCGGACGACCCGACCCAGAACTGACCGCAACCACCTGCGACTCAGCCGATCACCCGCACGGCCGCGACTCAGCCGATCACCCGCGCGCCGGCCGCCGGCGCCGGCGCGTCGGTGGGTGATTACTCGTCGCCGCCCTCGTCGTCGCCGGGGTTGAGGGACTCCCAGATCTCCTTGCACTCCGGGCAGACCGGGAAGCGCTGCGGGTCCCGGCTCGGCACCCAGACCTTGCCGCAGAGCGCGACCACCGGCGTACCCATCACCATCGCCTCGGTCAGCTTGTCCTTCGGCACGTAGTGCGAGAACCGCTCGTGATCACCGGGCTCGGCCGGCGAGGTCTGGGTCCGCTCGTCGACAACCGTCTCCGCGCCGGGGGTCAGCTGAGTACTCATACCCCCGAGTGTAGGACGTGTCACCAGCCGACCAGGAACTTTTCCACAGCCCAGGGAATCCCGGGGCAACCAGGGGCAGATCCCGGCATGTTCTAGGACGTGACCAACCGAAGGAGGCAATATGAGTGCCGTGGAACCCATTTCGACCCCACCCGTGACGCCGGTGAGCCAGGCGAAGCCGCTGACCAGAGCCGATCTCGATCGGATGCCCGATGACGGCTACCGGTACGAACTCATCGACGGGAGTCTGCTGATGACTCCCAGCCGGTCGTGGAACCACCAGGATGTCGCCGGCAATCTGTTCATCCACCTGCGGCAGACCTGCCCGCCGGAGCTCTATGTCATGATCGCGCCGTTCGACGTCGTGCTGGCGGACGACACGGTGATGATTCCGGATCTCCTGGTCGCCCGCCGGGATGCCTTCACCAAGCGGGATCTGCCCGGGCCGCCGTTGCTCGCGGTCGAGGTGTTGTCACCGAGTACGCGGCGGTTCGATCTGATGGTGAAGTTCTCCCGGCTGGAGGCGGCCGGTTGCGCGGCGTACTGGGTGGTCGATCCCGACACGCCGAGCCTGATCGCGTGGGAGCTGCGGGACGGCGCATACGTGCAGGTCGCGAAGGTCACCGGGGACGAAGTGGCGCGGCTGACGAGTCCGTACGAGGTGTCCGTGCGGCCGACGGATCTGATCTCGTAACCGATCTCGGGTAATCTTCCTGCCCGGCACACTGTCGACTTCGGGGGAGTAGCTGTCTGTGGATTCGCACGTTCCGGCCAGTCCAGCGGTGCTGCCGCCGGCGTACCCGGACCGCGCCGCCTGGGGTACCGCGAGCAAGCTGCGGGCCTGGCAGGCGGAGGCGTTGCAGCTCTACCTCGACAGCAACCCGCGGGACTTCCTTGCTGTCGCGACACCGGGCGCCGGGAAGACCACCTTCGCGCTGACCGTCGCGGCCGAGCTGCTGCAGCGGCGGCAGATCGAGCGGATCACCGTGGTGACGCCGACCGAGCACCTCAAGGTCCAGTGGGCCGAGGCGGCGGACCGGGCCGGGATCGCGATCGATCCGGCGTTCGCCGGGCGGCGTGGCAAGACCAACAAGGACTTCACGGGCGTCGCGGTCACGTACGCCGGGGTGGCGGTGAACCCGCTCGCCTTCCGGGTCCGGACCGAGCGGTTCAAGACGCTGGTGATCCTGGACGAGGTGCACCACGGCGGTGACGCGCTGAGCTGGGGTGAAGGCGTCCGGGAGGCGTTCGAGCCCGCGGCCCGCCGGCTCTGCCTGACCGGTACACCGTTCCGGAGCGACGACAACCCGATCCCGTTCGTCACATACGAGGAAGCGCACGACGGCGTCGCCCGGAGCAAGGCCGACTACACGTACGGGTACGGGCACGCGCTTCGTGACCATGTCGTCCGCCCGGTGATCTTCATGTCGTACTCCGGCGAGATGCGCTGGCGGACCAAGGCCGGTGACGAGGTCGCCGCGCGGCTGGGCGAGCCACTGACCAAGGACCTGACCGCGCAGGCGCTGCGGACCGCGCTGGACCCGGCCGGGGAGTGGATGGGCGCGGTGCTCGCGGCCGCGGACAAGCGGCTGACCGAGGTACGCCGGCACATGCCGGACGCCGGCGGTCTGGTGATCTCGGGCGACCAGAACACCGCCCGCGCGTACGCGAAGACGCTCCGCGAGCTCACCGGTCAGGCGCCGACGGTGGTGCTGTCGGACGAGAAGGCGGCCAGCAAGAAGATCCAGAAGTTCTCCGACGACGAGTCGCGCTGGATGGTCGCGGTCCGGATGGTGTCCGAAGGTGTGGACGTGCCCCGGCTGGCGGTCGGGGTGTACGCGACGCCGACCTCGACGCCGCTGTTCTTCGCGCAGGCGGTCGGGCGGTTCGTGCGGGCCCGGAAGCGGGGTGAGACGGCGTCGGTGTTCGTGCCGTCGGTGACCCGGCTGCTCGGGTTCGCGGCCGAGATGGAGGTCGAGCGGGACCATGTCCTCGGCCGGAAGAACAGCAACGAGGACGGCGACATCTTCGCGCTCGAGGACGATCTGCTGAAGCAGGCGAACCAGGCCGAGGGGGCCAGCGACGAGCTGGAGGGCAACTTCGAGGCGCTCGGGTCGGATGCGAGTTTCGACCGGGTGGTGTTCGACGGCGGCGACTACGGCACCGGCGGGGACAACGCGTCGGACGAGGAGCTGGACTTCCTCGGTCTTCCGGGGTTGCTGGAGCCGGATCAGGTCCGCGAGCTGCTGCACAAGCGTCAGCAGAAGTCACTGGCCGCGCAGAAGAAGTCGCAGCGCTCCAGCGGCGCCGCCGAACCGGCTCCCGCCCCGGCCGAGCTGGCCACCCACGACCAGATCGCCCTGCTCCGCCGCGAGCTGAACGGCCTGGTAGCCGCCTGGAACCACCGCACCGGCCAGCCCCACGGCGTAATCCACAACGACCTCCGCCGCAAACTAGGCGGCCCCGCCGCCGCCCACGCCTCCTCCCTACAACTCACCGAACGCATAGACCTACTCCGCCACTGGGCCACCCAACGCCGAGCCTGACCCCCGGAGCCCCCGGGAGCCCACCTCCCCCCGGAGCGCACCACCTCCCGGAGCGCACCACCCCCCCGGAGCGCACCACCCCCCGGAGCGCACCACCCCCCCGGAGCGCACCCTCCCCGGAGCGCACCACCCCCCGGAGCCAACCCCCGCAGTCCACCCCCGGCCCACCCGGCACCGCCTCCTACCCCCATGCGCCGGTGAGCATTTGAGTGGTGAACCTCCCCCGTTGCCCCTTCACGCCCCGCCTGCGGCAGGTGAACGGACAACCTCAGACGTTCACCCCTGAAATGGCCCCGCGGCTGCACCGGCTGCACCGGCTGCACCGGCAGTTCCGGCAGGTGCCGCAGCTGCCTGTGCGCCGGTGAGCATTTGAGAGGTGAACCTCCGCCGTTGTCCCTTCACCAGCCGCATGCGGAGGGTGAACGGACAACCGCAGACGTTCACCCCTGAAATGGCGCCGCGGTTTCGTTGCGGATGGGTGGGTTGGGGTTCAGGTTTGGGGGGTGAGGGTTTGGGTGCCTATTACGTCGAGTAGGCGGATTGCCTGGTCGGAGGGGGAGCCGGGGGGTGTGGTGTACAGGATGACGCGTTGGTCGCGTTCCGGGACGACCAGGACCTCGCAGATGACGTCGATCCGGCCGACCTGGGGGTGATGGATCGTCTGGCAGAGCGACTGCTGCCGGCCGACCTCGTGCCGTGACCAGATCTCGGCGAACTCCGGACTGCCGGCCTGCAGATCCCGTACCAACCGGGCCAGCTCCGGATCGTCCGGGTACGTGCTGGTCGCCGCCCGTAGATCAGCGGCTGCTTCGCGGGCGAACTCCCGGGTGGCGTTTTCGCCGAAGAGCTCGGCCTGCCGGTCGGTCAGGAAGCGCAGCCGGAGCAGGTTCCGTTCGCGCCGCGGGACAGCGGAGAAGTCCGTGATCAGCGCGGCCGCGAGTGGATTCCAGGCCAGCACGTCGTACTTGGCGTCCAGTACCAGCGCAGGCACGTCCAGGTGGGCGATCATCCGCAGGACCCCGGAGCGTACGTCGGACGGTGGCCCCGGCGGCGGACCGGGTTGCTCACCGGCCAGCCGGAACAGGTGCGCACGCTCGTCGTCGGACAACCGCAGCGCCCGCGCGAGCCCAGTCAGCACCGGCCGCGACGGGCGCGGGCCACGGCCCTGCTCCAACCGGGTGTAGTAATCCGTCGACATCGTCGCCAGGTTCGCCACTTCCTCCCGGCGCAGCCCAGGCGTACGGCGGCGCAGTCCGGCCGGGAGACCTACGTCGGATGGTTGCAGCGCCTCCCGGCGTACGCGGAGGAAGTCGGCCAGTCCGTGTCGATCCACGGTTCCAGGATCGCAGAGGGCGTCCGGCGCATCCAGGGAGTGGCAGTCCCAGGCTCGGCCCGCTCTGCCTGGGCGCCGCGATCCGGCCGAGGGTGGAGGACATGACCACGAACAAGATCGCGCTCGTCACGGGCGCCAACAAAGGTATCGGCAAGGAGATCGCGCGGCAGCTCGGCGCGGGCGGGTTCACCGTACTGGCCGGAGCGCGGGATGCGGAGCGCGGGGAACTGGCGGTGAAGGAGCTGGTCGCGGAGGGGATCGACGCGGTCGCGATTCAGCTGGACGTGGACGATCCGGCATCGGTACGGGCGGCCGCGGCGAAGGTCGGCGCGGCGTACGGGCGGCTGGACGTACTGGTCAACAACGCGGCGATCATCCCGGCCGGTGATGATGCGGTGTCGCGGATCGATGGTGGCGTACTGCGGGCCGCCTTCGAGACGAATGTGATCGGGCTGGTGGAGGTGACGCAGGCGTTCCTGCCGCTGCTCCGGACGGCGCCGGCGGCGCGGATCGTGAATCTGTCGACGTCGCTGGCGTCGTTCGCGCAGGTCGGCGATCCGGAGTCGCGGATGTCGACGGTGGAGACGCTCGGGTACAACTCGTCCAAGGCGGCGGTGAACATGGTCACCGTGATGCTGGCGAACGAGCTCCGCGGCACCGGCATCCTGGTCAACGGCGCCGACCCGGGCAACTGCGCCACCGACATGGGCGGCTGGGACGCCGCCCGCACCCCGGCCCAGGGCGCAGCGGTAGCCGTCCAGCTAGCTACCCTGCCGCAGGACGGCCCAACCGGACAGGTCTACGCCGAAGAGGGCAGGCTCGACTGGTAACCGCGCACGCCGAACCGCACTTCACGGGCGGACTGCACTTTCGTTGTGAGAGTGAGGGGGGCGCCGGGCAGTGCATCACGGGCGAGCTGAGGCCCCGGGAACAGGCGGGGCCGGCGGTGGGCTGGCTGGGCTGTGCGGCACGGCGGGTTGCTCCGCGGCGTCAGACGGTGGCGCCGGACCAGGCCAGGGCTTGTTTAAGGAGGTGGCCGCGGCCGCCTTCCAGGTCGTTCAGGAGGCTGGGGGCGAGGGCTTCTTCGGGCGTGAGCCAGGTCAGTTCGAGCGCGTCCTGGCGCGGGTTGCACTCGCCGGTCACGGGCACGACGTACACCAGCGAGACAGCGTGCTGGCGCGGGTCGTGCAGCGGCGTCATACCGGGGAACGGGAAGTACTCGGCGACCGTGACCGGCACCAGCGAGGACGGCAGCCGCGGGAACGCGGCCGGACCGAGGTCCTTCTCGATGTTGCGGTGCAGCGCGTCCCGGATCGACTCGTTGTGCAGCACCCGGCCGGCGACCAGGGTACGGGTGATCTCGCCGGTCGCGGGCGAGGTCCGGAGCAGTACGCCGATGTGCTCGATCTGGCCGAGCGAGTCGACCCGGGCCGGGACCGCCTCGACGTACAGGATCGGCACCCGGGTCCGGGTCTCGGCCAGCGCGAACTCGGACAGCCACCCAGGATTCGGGTCGGGCGTACGCAAAGACGACGTCATGGGGACATCTTCGCCTACGGTCTGAAAGCGGACCGGTACTGGGATGGACTGAGCCCGAAAGTGGAGCGGAACCTACGGGTGGCGTGGCTCGGATCCGGCCAGCCGACCTGGGTACCGATCGTGCTGATCGGCAGCTCGGTCTCGATCAGCAACCCGGCGGCGCGCTCGGCCCGGACCCGGTTCAGGTACGCCATCGGTGCCATCCCGATCGACTTGCCGAAGACGCGCACCAGGTACCCGGGCGCGAGATTGACGCGGGCGCTCAGCCGTTCCAGGGTCCACGCGTCGGCCGGGTCGGCCTCCAGGAGCCGCATGGCGTGCTGCACCGCCGGATGCGCCGGCTCCCGCGTACCCGGTGCCGCACCCGAGGCCCCGGGCACCAGCGCGCCGGAGAGCATCGCGAACACATCCGGTCCGAGATACGCGTTGCGGACGACAAGCCGGTCGCACTCGACGTACCCATGCCACTCGCCCGGCCGCAGCACGACCACCGAGTCGGGCGCCAGCGCCACCTCCCCGGCCGCCGACACATGCGTGCCACGACCGGAAACCACCACCGCGATCTCGAAGAACGCATGGCTGTGGACAGCGACGTCGGCGGCCACCTCGATCCGCTCGCCGGCGACCGGCAGCCGCGGATCCGGGAACACCTCGTTGCTCAGTATGTTGTGCATCCGCGACTCCAGAGAAGTCAAGATCAGTCAACTCGTGGTCAACCATCGCCTGGTCCGCGTACGCCCCGGTCCGTGAAGCTGGAATCACCTTCCAGACCACGGGAATCCGAGGAGTACGCCGATGACCACGACCGACCCTACGGCACCAGCGACGCTCGACGAAGAGACCATTTCGGCCTATCGCCGCGACGGCGTCGTCCGGCTCCGGAACATCATCAGCCGGGACGAGGCGGCCCGGTTCGCCGCGGCGGCGACCGAGTGGACCGCGAACGCCGACGACAACTTCGAGGGCTCGAAGATCTTCAACCAGTACGTCAACGTGTGGCAGCAGAACGCCGTACTGAAAGAACTCACGTTGGACCCCCGGCTGGCCGCGGCGGCGACCGCGCTGGCGGGCGTACCGCTGCGGATCTGGCACGACCAACTGCTGATCAAGCCGCCGCACAACGGCGCCGCCACCGAGTTCCACCAGGACGCGCCGTACTGGCCGCACGCCGGATCGCGGGCCTCCTTGTCGGCGTGGATCGCGCTCGTCGACGTACCGGTGGAGCGCGGTTGCATGACCTTCATCCCCGGCTCGCAGGACCATCAGAACCTGCGCAGCCAGGACCTGTCCGATCGCGACGACCTGTTCCGCGCCGCACCGGATCTGCGCTGGGAGGAGCGGCTCACGATCCCGTTGCAGGCCGGCGACTGCACCTTCCACAACGCGTACCTGGCGCACTCCGCGACGCCGAACCTGACCGACGATCCGCGGATCGCCCACGTCGCGATCTACATCGACGCGGACGCGACGTACACAGGTAGTGGTCACGTCTGCACGGACGGGCTCAGCCTGACGATCGGAGCGCCCCTCGACCACGAGCTCTTCCCGAAGGTTTAAGAGTTAAGTTTGTCGGCGTGCGTCTGCTCACCGACATCCGTCCGCTGCGCGAGTCCGCTGATTTCCGGCGGTTGTGGCTCGGGTCGACGGTGTCGCAGCTCGGTCAGCAGATGACCGCGGTGACGGTGTCGATCCAGGTGTACGCGTTGACGCACTCGACCTTCGCGGTCGGGCTGGTCGGCCTGTTCTCGCTGGTCCCGCTGATCGTGTTCGGTCTGTACGGCGGTGCGATGGCGGACGCGATCGACCGCCGTACGCTCGCGCTGATCTCGTCGGCAGGGCTGTGGCTGCTCTCGATGGTGCTGGTGCTGCAATCACAGCTCGACTGGGGACAGGTCGGCGTCCTGTACGCGGTGGTGGCCTGTCAGTCGGCGTGTTTCGCGGTCAACAACCCGGCCCGGTCCGCGATCATCCCGCGGCTGATCAGGCCCGCGCTGCTGCCGGCCGCGAACACGCTCAGCCAGGCCGCGTTCAACCTGGGCTTCACCGCCGGCCCGCTGCTCGGCGCGGCGGTGATCGCCTGGCACGGGTTCGCCGCCGCGTACCTGATCGACGTGATCACCTTCACGGCCGCGCTGTACGCCCTCTTCCGGTTGCCGCCGGTGCCTCCGGAGGGATCGGTCCGCCGGGCCGGGCTGCGGTCGGTACTGGAGGGATTCAGTTTCCTACGGACCGCGCCGGCGCTGCTGGCGACGTTCCTGGCGGACATCTTCGCGATGGTGTTCGCGCAGCCGCGGGCGCTGTTCCCGGCGGTCGCGGGCGCGTTCTTCGGCGGCGGCGTCCGGACCGTCGGCGTACTACAGGCCGCTCCGGCGATCGGCGCGCTGATCGGCGTGATCTTCTCCGGCTGGGTGACGCGGGTACGGCGGCAGGGCATCGCGATCGTGCTGGCGATCACGGCGTACGCGGCGGCCGTCGGACTGTTCGGGCTGTCGCGGACGATCTGGCTCGGGATCGCGCTCCTGGCGATGTCCGGTGCCGCGGACATGGTCAGTTCCGCGTACCGGAACACCGTGCTGCAGTCGGCCGCGCCGGACGCGATGCGCGGGCGGCTGCAAGGGGTGTTCATCGTGGTGGTGGCCGGTGGGCCGCGGCTCGGTGACTTCGTGGCCGGTACGACCGCGTCGCTGACCAGCCCGACGATCGCACTGCTCGGCGGCGCCGCGGTCTGCATCACCGGACTGCTGATCCTGCTGGCCCGGAACCGGGCGTTCCGGGAGTACGACTCGCGTACGCGCGCGCTCAGCTGACGACGCGGCCGTCGATGGTCTAGCCGCCGGTCGCGAGTTTCTTCAGGACCGTGAACCAGGAATCCATGTCCGGGTTGATCTCGGTCATCGGCTTGTCGCCGACGGTGACGAGCTTGCGGTCGCCGAGCGGCTTCTTCAGCTTGAACGCGGTGATCGACGCGTTGCTCTCGGCCGGGCACGGGGTGTCGACGTCGATGTACACCAGGACCTTGTCCTCGTGCTCCTCGATTCGCAGGTCGCCGGCGCAGGCGATCCCGGTACCGATCAGGAGGTCCGCGTTGTCGTACTTGGGCGGGTTCTGGATCCACTTCAGGTACTTCGGCTTGTTGCCCTTGACCAGCTGGTAGTTCTGTACTGGCTGCGGCGACTTCTCCGAGCTGCTGCCGCGGCCGTCGCCGAGGAATGTGCCGAAGATCATGTTCACGCACGGGTCCTTGGTGTCCGGGCCGTCGATCGCGCCGAACGCCCGCGCCGCCTTGTAACAGCCGACCGCCTCCCGGTTGAACGAGATGTTGATGCCGACCAGCACCAGCGCGCCGGCGATCAGCGTCACGGCCAGCATCTTGCGGGAGCGGATCTGTTGCGGGCCGAGGATTCCGGCCGCCCGGCGGACCTCGTCCTCGGTCGCGTCGGCCGGCACCGGCGCGGTGCGGAACAGGGCCGTGATCGAGCTCGTCCACTGTGGATTGATCAGGGTCGGCACCGCGTACGCCAGGATCAGCACCACGGCCACGAGGACGGCAGGGAGCAGCGACCAGTAATTTCGCACGGCAGCAAGATACGGGCCCATCGGTCCGTGCCCGAATAGCGGATACCCTGGCAAGGTGTCCTGTCGGCGCCGTAGCTCGACGCTATCGGCGCCCAGGCACGCACCTCGCCGCTATCGTTCGAGTTACGACGCCGACAGGACACCAGTGCCAGCCGAAACTTCCCAGACGCTCGATCGGGGACTCACTGTCCTCGAGTTGCTGGCGGACGCACCGGACGGGCTCTCCATCACCGAGCTCGCCGCGGCGCTCGGGGTCAGCCGTACGGTCGTGTACCGCCTGGTGAACACGCTCGAACTGCACCGGTTGGTGCGGCGGGACAGTGAAGGGCGGGCGCGGTTGGGGCTCGCGGTCCTGCACTACAGCCGCCGGGTGCAGCCGACGCTGCGGGACGCGGCGCTGCCGGTGCTGCGTTCGCTCGCCGAGGACACCGGCGCGACAGCGCACCTGACCGTCGCGGACGGTGAGGAGGCGCTGGCGATCGCGGTGATCGAGCCGAGCTGGACGGACTTCCACGTCTCCTACCGGATGGGTTCCCGGCACGCCCTCGACCAGGGCGCGGCCGGCAAGGCGATCCTGGCCGGCCGCCGCAAACCCGACCCCGCCGGCCGCCCCTTCGTCATCACCGCCGGCGAACTCCAGGCCGGCGCCCAGGGCGTCTCGTCCCCCGTCCTCGGCGTACCAGGCGTGGAAGCCTCCATCGGCGTGGTCGTCCTCGGCAAACTCGACCGAGACTTCGTCGGTCCCCGAGTAGCCCGAGCCGCCGTAGAAGTAGCCAAACGCCTCGCCTGACCAGCACCCCCACCACCCGGTGCAGCCACCGGTTCACGCCGAGCGTGGGGCCATTTCAGAGGTGAACCTTCCGGCTTGTCCCTTCACCTTCCGCATGCGAGAGGTGAAGGGGTCAGCTACGAGGTTCACCTCTCAAATGGTCCCAGCCGGAAACGGGCGGGCGAGGGCGCGGGGTGGTTCAGGGTTTGGTGGCTGCTTCTACTAGCGGGAGTACTCGGTGGGGGATTTGTTCGGCCAGGGCTATGACGGTTGAAGCTCTTTGGATGCCCTGGACGATGACCACCTGGTCGATGACGCGTTGCAGGTCGGCGTTGGAGCGGGCGACGATTCGGCACCACAGGTCCTCGGCGCCGGTGATCGTGTGTACTTCGAGCACCTCCGGGATCCGCGCCAGCGCCGCCGCCACCGTCGTGTGCCCGGACCCCTGCTCGATCTGCAACGTCGCGAACGCGGTCACCGGATAACCGATCGCCGTGGTGTCGATGTCCGGCCCCCACCCGCGTACGACTCCGTCGCGCTGCAACCGATCCAGCCGCGCCTGCACCGTCCCACGCGCGACCCCCAGCCGCCGCGACGCCTCCAGCACCCCGACCCGCGGCTCGGACGCGAACAACCCCAGGATCCGCGCGTCCAGCGCATCCACCGACATACCAACCCTCCAGCAATAGTCACCCTGACCAAATAGTCCAGACCAACCCCAAAGATACTGGACAACCTGCCCAGCAAAATAACAAACTGTTGCACAACCTGTCGTCGCGAACCAGGCTCTGGGTACCGATCCGAACCTGGAGGAGCACCCGATGACCAGCACCGACCTCACCCCCGCGGAGCTCGACGCCGATCTCGATCTCGACCAGCTGAAGCAGCTCGTCGGCCTGGTGCCGTACGACGAGACCACCGACCCGTTCCCGGTGACCGCGATGGACGCGGTGGTGTTCGTGGTCGGCAACGCCACCCAGACCGCGAAGTACTACCAGCTCGCCTTCGGCATGGACCTGGTCGCGTACTCCGGCCCGGAGACCGGCGCCAAGGACGGCAAGGCGTACGTACTGAAGGCAGGGTCGGCCCGGTTCGTGATCTCCGGCGGCGTGAGCCCGAAGAGCCCGCTGCTCGACCACCACCGCAAGCATGGTGACGGCGTCGCGGACATCGCCCTCGAAGTGCCCGACGTGGACAAGTGCATCGCGCACGCGCGCAAGGTCGGCGCCACCGTACTGGAGGAGCCGAACGACGTCACCGACGAGCACGGTACGGTCCGCCGCGCCGCGATCGCCGCGTACGGCGACACCCGCCACACCCTGATCGACCGCAGCCGGTACGACGGCCCGTACCTGCCTGGCTTCGTCGCCGCGACCACGCGGGTGACCCGGCCGGAGGGGCACCCGAAGCGGCTCTTCCAGGCCATCGACCATGTCGTCGGCAACGTCGAACTCGGCAAGATGGACGAGTGGGTGGGGTTCTACAACAAGGTGATGGGCTTCGTGAACATGGCCGAGTTCATCGGTGACGACATCGCCACCGACTACTCGGCGCTGATGAGCAAGGTCGTCGCCAACGGCAACCACCGGGTGAAGTTCCCGCTGAACGAGCCGGCGATCGCGAAGAAGAAGAGCCAGATCGACGAGTTCCTGGAGTTCTACGACGGCGCCGGCGCGCAGCACATCGCGCTCGCCACCAACGACATCCTGCGGACCGTCGACATCATGCGGGCGAACGGCGTCGAGTTCCTGAACACGCCCGACTCGTATTACCAGGACCCCGAGCTGCGGTCCCGGATCGGCGAGGTGCGGGTACCGATCGACGAGCTGCAGTCGCGCGGCATCCTGGTCGACCGGGACGAGGGCGGGTACCTGCTGCAGATCTTCACCGCCCCGATCGGCGACCGCCCGACGGTCTTCTACGAACTGATCGAGCGGCACGGCTCGCTGGGCTTCGGCAAGGGCAACTTCAAGGCCCTGTTCGAGGCGATCGAGCGCGAGCAGGAGCGCCGCGGCAACCTCTGACGGTTGCCCAGTGCCCCCAACCCCCGACACGAGTGGATATCCACTCGTGTTGGGGGTTCTCCACTGGTACGAGAGTGGAGAAGGCACTACAGCGGTGGATATCCACTCTTGTGGTGGGGTGGTTGGGGGCCCGGAGGTTGCTGGGCGCAACTGGTTACGGCGTGTCGCCGTCCGATTACCGGAATGACTGTCGGGGCAGCGGGTGTTCGCGTAGTGTGCGTTCCTGAGCGCGCGTCGGGGCGTGTGCTCAGGAAGGGTTTCGTCATGAAGACACTGGGCATTCTGCTCAGCACCGCGGGCCTTGCCGGGGTGGGCGCGTTCGCCCTCACCGCCGCGCCGGCCCAGGCGGTCGCGGCCGCCAACTGTTCTGGTGCGACGTCCATCGCGTCCGCGCCGATGCTACGAGACAACAAACCGCCCAGTTGGGGCACGATCCGGCTGGTCCGGGACAACTGCTCGCAGTACTGGGCCGAGATCACCATGGCGTCGCCGTTGGTGGCCAACGCGAAGGCGAACGCCTTCCTGGTCCAGTACGGGGGCGGCAGCAACGGCCGGGTGCTCAGCTGTGACAGCAGCGGCGGCAACGGTTCGGTCATCCAGAACCAGCGCACCTGCCGGACACCGAAGGTGAAGGCGGCCAGCGGCAGTATCACCTTCGTCGCGATCGGCCGGGAGTACCACAACTATGGCGGCGGCTACGAGGAGATCTCGGAGAACGCCACCAGACGTACGCGCTGAACCGCGCCCCCGCGTCGAGCACCAGCTGAGGTCCAGCACCAGCTGAGACAAGGGGGCGCGGTACTGAGCGGTATTCACTAGGCTCGCGGTATGAGTCAGGTTGTCGAGCAACTGCGCCAGGCCCTGCCCGCCGAGGCCCTGGTGACGGACCCGGACCGGATGGAGAGCTTCCGGTACGACCGGGCGATGTTCTGTCCGGCCGGAATGCCGCTGGCCGTCGTGCTGGCGCGGGAGACCGCGCACGTCCAGGCCGCGGTCCGGATCGCGCACGAGGCCGGCGTACCGATCGTGCCGCAGGGTGCCCGGTCCGGCCTGTCCGGCGCGGCGAACGCGCTGGACGGCTGCGTCGTGATCTCGCTGGAGAAGATGGACCGGATTCTGGCCATCGAGCCGATCGACCGGTACGTCGTCACGCAACCAGGCGTGTACAACGCCGTACTGTCGCGCGCCGTGGCCGAGCACGGGCTGTTCTACCCGCCGGACCCGTCCAGCTGGGAGTTCTGCTCGATCGGCGGCAACCTGTCCACGAACTCCGGCGGCCTGTGCTGCGTGAAGTACGGCGTGACCACCGACTACGTACTCGGCCTGGAGGTCGTGCTCGCCGACGGGCGGCTCCTGCGCACCGGCCGGAGGACGGTCAAGGGCGTCGCCGGGTACGACCTGGCGAAGCTGATCGTCGGCAGCGAGGGCACGCTCGGCATCATCACCGAGGCGACGCTGATGCTCCGGCCGGCGGCGGCCAAGCCGACGACGATGGCCGCGCTGTTCGGCTCCGGCGTCGAGGCCGGGAACGCGATCCTGGAGATCATCCGCAGCGGCGTCTCGCTCAGCCTGCTGGAGATCATGGACCAGACCACGATCCGCGCGGTGAACAAGTACAAGCGGATGGATCTGCCGGACGAGGCGGCGGCGATGCTGATCGCGCAGTCCGACGCGGGTGGCGAGGCGGGCGCGGCCGATGTCGCCGCGGTGGCCAAGCTGTGCCGCGACCACGGCGCGCTGGAGTGCATCGAGGCCGAGGACGACGCCGAGGGCGACATGCTGCTCGAAGGCCGCCGGGTGGCACTGACCGCGCTGGAGCAGCTCGGGACCACGATGATCGACGACGTCGCCGTGCCGCGGACCCGGCTGGCGGAGTTCATCGGCCGGCTGGAAGCGCTGTCGGCCGAGCTGGACATCACCATCGGCGTACTGGGCCACGCCGGCGACGGCAACATGCACCCGACCGTGGTCTTCGACCAGGCCGACCCGGCGCAGGCCGAACGAGCCCAGGTCGCGTTCGACCGGGTGATGGAGATCGGGCTGGAGCTCGGCGGCACGATCACCGGTGAGCACGGCGTCGGCGTCCTGAAGCGGACCTGGCTGGCCGAGGAGATCGGTCCGGTCGCGCTGGACGTGCACCGGGCGATCAAGTCCGCCCTGGACCCGAAGAACCTGCTCAACCCCGGCAAGATCGTTGCCGAGTGAGGCTGTGACCCAATCGCAACAGAACTGCCGGGGCCATTCGACGTCCATGCCCGTCGAATGTGACGTCGAGCCGACAGCATAGGTAGCGAAAGCTGAGAAGAATTCGCGGGGGACCGGATGCAGGGTAGGAGGCGCCCGATGGGTCAGTGGCGCCGTGCCGTGCTTCCTGCCTTCGCGGCCGTGGTCGCGACGGCGTTGCTGTCCGCCTGCGCGAACGGTGGTGGGCTGCGGGTCGAGGGACCGGAGCCGGCCCCGCCGTCGACGCCGGGCCTCACCACGCCCAGCCCGCACCCGATGCGTACCCCGGCGGTGGCGGTCGATCTGGCCGAAGTTCGGGTCCGATTGCTCGCCGACAAGCGGCTGTCCGGGTACTCCCGGACGGTTCTCACGAATTGCACGGTGATTTCGCGTTGCCTCAGCAGGGGTAGGACCGTTGATGTATTGCACAGCGGTACACCTCAGCAGATCGTCCTGATCCATACCCTGGAAAAGTTCGTCTTCGGTATCTTCCTGATCGCCGTGGAGCCATCCGGCCCGCGACCGATCTGGAGTTTGAACGTCGAGCAGCCGACCGTGAACGCCAGCCCGCAAGGGGACCTGGTGGTCGAGTCGAAGATCTTCACGATCAACGACCCGGTCTGCTGCCCGTCGGGTCGCCGGGTCGAGGTCTACCGTTGGAACGGTCGGCAGATGATCAAGGTGAGCTCGACGGACCAGTAGGGAGACTGAAGTTCGGTGGTACCGGAAGAACCGGCAGCGCGCATTCTCATGGTCGAGGACGACGCGGTGATCCGTGAGGCGACCCAGTTGACCCTCGAGCGGCACGGCTACGACGTGACCACGGCCGAGGACGGCCTGGAAGCGATCGAGCGTTTCGAGAAGATCCATCCGGACGTCGTGATGCTGGACATCATGCTGCCCGGGCTGGACGGCATCTCGGTGTGCCGACGGATCCGTGAGACCAGTACGGTCCCGATCGTGATGGTGTCGGCGCGCGGTGACGCGCTCGACGTCGTCCTCGGGCTGGAAGCGGGCGCCGACGACTATGTGACCAAACCGTTCGACACCCAGGTGCTGGTGGCCAGGCTTCGGGCGGTGATGCGGCGGGCGGTGTCCGATCCGGAGCGTCCGGCCCCGGCGGCCGGCTCCGGGGTGGAGTCGTTCGGCGATCTGGAGCTGGACCGGGAGGCGCTGGAGGTGCGGCGGAGTGGACAGACCGTCCAGCTGACGCCGACCGAGCTCAAGCTGCTGATCGAGTTCGCCAACAACCCCGGCGTGGTGCTGAGCCGGTCGACGCTGCTGCAGCGGGTCTGGGACTACGAGTGGGGCGGCGACGGCCGGCTGGTCGACGTCCACCTGCAGCGGCTCCGGACCAAGATCGGCGCCGACCGAATCGAAACCGTCCGCGGCTTCGGGTACAAACTCAGGGCATAGGAGATGGGCCTCCGGGGCAAGCTCGGTCTCATTTTCTTGCTCGTCTCGTCGCTCGCGATTCTGGTGCTGTGCGTCGCGGTCTACACCCAGGCCCAGTCGGCCCGGCTGGACCGGACGCGCAGCTTCGCGGACGAGCGGATCCAGCTCGCGGCGCAGAGCTACGACACCAACGACGTACCGGTGTTCGGTGCCAAGCTGGATGATCCGGATCTGCCGCCGCAGTTGCGGGACGCCGTACTGCAGGGCAAGCGGGCGACCTTCAAGACGGGGTCGCCGCGGGCCAAGATGTGGGCGGCGGTGGCGGTCAAGGACGGCAAGGTGCTGTCGATCGAGCAGGACTACGAGAACAGCGACGACTCGATGAAGGCGCTGCAGCAGGCGCTGCTGCTCGGCGGCATCGGTACGGTCGCGCTGGTCGCCCTGGTCAGCGTGATCCTGGCCGGCAGCCTGTCCAAACGGATCGTCGCGGTCGCGGGTACGGCGCGCCGGATCGCGGCCGGCGATCTGGACGCGTCCGCGGCCGAGGCGGTCGGCAAGGGCAAGGACGAGGTGCAGTCGCTGGCCACCGCGCTGGACACGATGGCCACGTCGTTGCGCGGGCAGCTGGAGGCCGAGCGCCGCTTCACCGCGGACGTCGCGCACGACCTGCGTACGCCGGTGACCGGGCTGACCACCGCGGCCGAGTTGCTCCCACCAGGGCGGCCGAGTGAGCTGGTACGGGACCGGGCGAAGGTGCTTCGACGGCTGGTCGAGGACTTGCTGGAGATCGCCCGGTTCGACTCCGGGGTGGAACAGGCCGACCTGGAGCTGGTCGGCCTGGGCGCGTTCGTCGGGTCGGCGGTCGGGCGGCTGCGGATGCAGCAGGCGCTCGCGCCGGACAGCGTGATCGTGCACCAGGCCGGCCCGGACGAGACGGTTTCCACCGACTCGCGCCGAATCGAGCGCATCCTGGCCAACCTGATCGTGAACGGGCTCCGGCACGGCAAGCCGCCGGTCGAGGTGACGGTCAGCGGCCGGACCGTCGAGGTGGTTGACCACGGCAACGGGTACCCGGAGGAGCTGATTGCCGAGGGCCCGCGCCGGTTCCGGTCCGGGATGGCCGAGCGCGGGGTCGGGCACGGCCTCGGGCTGACCATCGCGGCCGGGCACGCGAAGGTGCTCGGCGCCGAGCTGACGTTCGGCGAGGCCCCCGGTGGTGGGGCGCTGGCCCGGCTGGTCCTGCCCGCCGGACCTGAGACGGAGTCGTAACACAACCTTTCGCCGGTCCACCGCGTCTCTCCTTGTGCAACGGGCTCCCACACCGAGAGCCCTTCAAAACGAGGGGAAACCATCATCATGCGTGCTCAGTTCGTGCGTCGTACCGCCGCCGCTTTCGCTGGTGTCGCCCTGGCCGCCGCCGGCCTCGGCGTGGCCGGCGCCCTGCAGGCCAACGCCGCCACCACTCAGGTCGCGGCGGTCAGCACCCCGGCCGCGGCGAAGTCGATCACGATCAAGTCGGACAAGGTCACCGCGAAGGCCTGGGCGAAGGTCTCCTTCACCGGCAAGACCTCCGGTATCGCCGCCAACACCGTGGTCCAGGTGCAGCGGCTGGAGAACGGCAAGTGGGTCAACTTCCCGGCCACCACCAAGGTGACCCGGAGCGCGACCTACACGGTCTGGGTACAGAGCGGCCGGGTCGGCGTGAACAAGTTCCGCGTCGTCGCCGCGAACACCGCGTCCGCGCCGGTCTCGGTGACCATCACCAAGTAATTGGTGGGGCCAGCAGCAAGCGGCGCCACTCCCCAAGGGGCGGGGAGCGGCGCCGCTTTGGCATGTACTGGATGCGTACTAGTGCGTGCCGTACACGTTCAGCTCGGCGGCGGAGCCGAAGACGGCGCCGTTGAGCGAGCTGGTCCCGACGAACTTCAGGTACCGGCCGGATGTGGCGGTGAAGTTGACCCGCTGGGCGTCGCGGGAGTTCGGGAACTCACCGGTCGCCACCGGCGTACCCCAGTTCTGGCCGTCCGCGCTGACGTAGATCTCGTAGCCCTTGAACATCCCGTTCGTACCGCTCTGCCTGGGCAGGTAACTGAATCCGTTCACCTGGTACGTCGAGCCGAGGTCGAGCGTCAGGTGATGCGGGTACCCGGCCGGCGTACTGACCTCGGACCAGGCGGAATGCCAGATCGTGCTGGGATTGCCGTCCAGTGCGGCGGTCGCCGCGCCGCCGGTGCCGACGTCCTCGCTGCTCACGTCCGCGACCTTGATCCGCGACTGCGGCACGATTCCCGGCGGTAGCACGGTGGCCTCGGCGCCGATCGTTGCCCGGCCGCCGCTCGCCGTCAGCGGGTACTTGCCTTCCGGCGTTCCGGCCGGCGGGGTGACGTCCCACGTGGTGGTCACGCTGGTGCCTGCGGCAACGGACGTGTGGGTCGCCGGCGTGATTGCCGTGACGGTCCAGCCGTCCGGCGCGGTGAGGCCGAGCGTGATGTTGTTCGCGGCAACGACATCGTTGTTGGTGAACTTGGTCGTAACGGTGTTCGCCTCGCCGGAGACCAGACCGGTCAGCCCGGACACGGCCACCGAAGTACAGTCGGCCGGTTCCGAGGTCGTACCCAGATCGGCGACGGCGAAGTTGTCCAGCACGAAGTCCGCCTGGTCACCGCCGTCGGTCAGCTTGCGCAGTCCGACCCAATAGTCACCGCCGCACCCGGCAACGAACTCCTGATCGAAGGTCGCCTTCGTGCGCTGTTCGCCGATCGGCGTCGCCTTCACCTCGACCGACCCAGGGCGATCCACTCCCTGTACCCAGGCGTACTGCCCGGCGCGGCCGCTCGCGTAGTCGAAGCTGACCTTGTACTTGTGTCCGAGCTGGAAGTTCACCGTCCACGGCGCGGTCCGGTATACCAAACCTTCGTTCTCCTCGTGCGACTTGAGCGACCAGTTGCCATCGAGTACGTCGTCGACGAGCTTCCCGTTCCAGCCTGCCTGGGTGTACGGCGCGTGCTTGGGGGCGAGCACGGTCCGCGGATCGGTGACGCCACCCGCATCGCCCTTCAAGAACGGACCCCAGCCCTGGTCGACATTCTCGAAGTCGTCCACCAGCCCGCTGCCCGGTCGCGTGGTTTCGACCACGCGCACATCGTCCAGCCGTACCCGGGCCGCTCCCGCGACCGCACCGATGGTCAGGTCGGCGGTGCCGCCCTTGGCTTGGAAGACGACGCGCGCCCGTTGGTAGTACCCACCGTGTTTGTCGTCGGCGGCAACCAGGTTCTGGGCAGTCGACCTGGACACGACGTTCTTGACCCCGTCGACGCTGATCGTCGTCGGGCGGGACTTGCCGGGCTCGACCTCGATCCAGGCCGACGCGCTGTAGATGCGGCCGCGCGTCAGTCCGGTGATCCGCTGGCGCAGGGACGAGGCCTTGCTGCCGAGGGACGCGACGTGCTGACCGTTGTCGAGGGTGTCGATCTTCGCGCCGCCGGCCGGCTGCCAGGCGGAGAGGTTGCCGGCATTGAACCCCGGGTCCTGTACGTGGCTCCCCGCGCCCCAGTTCGCCGGACGTGGGGACGGCGCGGCTACCGGGTACAGAACGTACGGCTTGCCCGCGACCGCGTCGAGCGTGACTGAGCCCTGCTTGGCCCGGACGGTGGTCGGGTGCGCGCGGCCGGTGTCGGTCAGTTGATAGGCGGTGAAGCTGCGGACATCGGCGAACGCCGCGGGCAGTTGCCAGGTGGTGCGCCCGCCTGCCGGGTTGTAGTGATACAGCTTCTTGTTGTTGTCCCACGGCAGCAGGTACTTGTCGCCGTCCAGCACCTTCACGGCACCCACGTACGCGGTCCGCTTCCCGTTCTCGACCGCGCCGCGTACGCCGCCGGTGAAGGTGATGTCGTTCGCGTTCCAGTCCATGATCTTCTGCTGCTGCAGGAACTTCGCCGGCAGGTTGCGCTGCCAGATGTTCTGGTAGAACGCGTTCCAGTCGGTCTCGCCGGTCCAGCCCTCGAATTCGACGATCGCGGACTGACCGAGGATCGGGTCGTTGTTCCAGACATCCTTCTCGTGGTTGCGGACGAACCGGATGATCTTGCTGTTCAGACCTTTGTTGGTAGCGCCACCGTAATCAAGATCGTTCGCCCAGTGCGACCACAGCGACGTACGCTCGTGCCGGTCGGCCCACTCGGTCGCGATCTGCCAGCCCTGGCCGGCCAGCTGCCGGGTCAGTCCGTCGGCAAGCCAGCCGGACTGGTAGTACACGTCGATGTACAGCTCCTGCAGGTTCTTGTCGGTCTCGTCGCGCAACTGCTGGAACCGCTTCACGATGTTGCCGGAGGCAAGATCCGGCCGTTGCTTGATGTAGTAGCTCTGGTTCAGCCAGTTCCAGCCCTTGGCGTTCTTGTCGACCAGATCCTCGCTGAACGCGTTCGCCTCCGGGTACGACTCGGTCGCGTTCACGTGTACGCCGAATGCCGCGTTCCACGACTTGCCCTGTTTCAGCAGGGTGTTCAGGTCGGTCAGGCCGCCGGCGCGGGTGTTGTAGTTGCCGCCGTAGTCCGGGTGCGCGGAATCGTGGCCCTCGGCACCGTATCCCTTCAGGATCGCCATTTGGCCGAGACCGTCGGTGGCGAGCGAGATCCGTTTCACGTCGTCGAGGGTGCGCAGAAACGGATGCGTCGCCTGGCTGGCGAAGTTGAACGGGATGTGCGTGATCACCCGGTCCTTGACCTGGTCGCCGCCCTTCGGCTCGGTCATGATCGAGCGGAACGCGATCGCGCCGTCCTCCCAGTCCACCGTCCGGTCGTGGTTCGCGTCCGGCGTCACCACGACCTTGGCCCACGGCAGCGGCTCGGTGTACGGCGCGGTGTCGGCCCGGTACGTCCACTGACCGCTCCAGACCCCTACCCGCGTGCTGCCGTCGCCGCCCTTGCGAGCGCGATGCCAGAACCGGGCGCCGTCGTCCACGGACTGACCGGCCGGCTTGTCGTACACCGAGTTCGACTCGATCCCCGCCGCCAGCCCACTCGTGTTGACGAAGGCGTACGCGGCGCCGGTCGCAGCCGTCTCGGCAGGCGTACCCGCGGTCACCGGCGTGATCTTGTCCGCCGTCCTGGTCGAGTCCGGGTCGAGCGTGGTGAACGCGGTGGTCGCACCGGCATCCGTACTCGCCACCGAGACCAAGTCGTGGTCGGGGATGTCGATCGTGTGCACGCGGCTCGCCTCGGTGTCGCGGACGGCGTCGATCGCGAACGTCGTCACCCGGCCCTGCACGCTCAGGCTCGCGTCCAACTCGACACCAGGCAGGGCGTCGAAAGTCAGCGTGTACGCCGCGCGCCCGCCGCCGACCGCCGGGGCCGCGGCGAGGTGCGCGGTCCGGGGTACGCCGTCGATCGTCACGGTCGAGATCGCGTCCGGCTGACCCCCGAGGGCCTGTCCGGAGGCGTTGTCGACGTACTTGACCACTCGCGGGAAGTTCGCCCCGACGGTGACCGTCAACTCCGCGGACCGCAACGTCAGCTCACCGGTCGAGCCATCGGATTTCGCGCCGTTCGCCTGGGCCCCGGTCGGCAGGCTGAGGGCGGCGGCGGTGATCGCTACAGCCAGTACTCCACACCCCACTGAACGTTTCATGTCGAGAAAGTTCGCACGTAAGCGCGAGCTCGTCAAGAGAAACGAACACTAATGAACAGATCGGATCATTCTGAAGATTTTTCACGGTTTTCGCCGTGTGGGAAAAGAAATACAACATCAACTGCCGATGCTGTTGAAAAACTTCCGGCGGTCGTGGTTGATTATCGCGGTAGGTAGTCGCCCGACTACCGATAACGAGCGAAGGGTCATCACCATGAGCCTGACAGCATTCGAGCTGGACCTCGACGTCATCCCCGCGTCGGACCCGGCCCTGCACCGGCCGGCCCGGCCGGAGGACGCCCGCGACGTCGACGAGCGCAGCGGTCTGACACCGACCACGGTGAACACGTACGCGGTCGGCATGGCCGCGTGCGTCCCGTGCTGCTGACGGCCGGCTGACCGGTAAGGCGCCCGTGACACCAGCAGCAACGCCAGCTGGGAGTGCGGCTGGTGCATCAACCGGGACCCGAACCGCTGCACCAGTTGCGAATGCGGCCGGTGCACCGTCGGACGAGTTTCGGCCGGGCGCCTTCGGGGTGCTGCGGCTGGCGGCCGCTCCCGCCGCCGCCGCGGCACCGACCCGGACCGCACCCGACCCCGCCACCGCGACCGCCACCGAGCTCAGTGCCTACTTGCGCGAGGTACTGGCCGACGCATCGTTGCTTGAGGCAATCGAACTGTCCAGCTCGTCCCTCGCGGCTTCTCTGCAACGGATTCTGGCCGGCGCGGACCTGGACCGCGCCAAGCTGGAACGCGCGGTCCTCGCGACCACCCGCTACCTGCTGCGGATGACCGGCCGCCCGACCCCGTTCGGCCTGCTGGCCGGAGTCGCGCCGGTCACCTTCGACAGTTTGAGCAGTTCGGCGAAGGTACGGATCGGGTCGGCGCACACGCGACAGGTGTTGCCGGACGAGGGTTGGCTGCACGCGGAACGTCGCGGGCAGTTGCCTGAGCGAGTGGTTGCGAACAGCCTTGCTGTCGTACGCGGGGATCGGCTGGTGTTGCCGTATCTCCGGAAGCTCACCGAGGACGAGCCTGGCCGCGAACTGTCGCTGGCGAACTCGGAAGCAGTCCAGTTCATCCGCACGGCGGCTCGGCGGCCGATCGCGTACGAGGTCCTCCGCGCCCGCCTGTTGGCGGCAACCCCGGATGCCACTCCGACCGATGCCGACAAACTACTTGGTCAGCTGATCACCCGGGAGATCCTCCTCGGCGAGTATGCGGATGTTGGTGATGGTGCGGTGGTGCAGGTTGACCTGCGGGTGGATGCTGACGTGCGGCTGCCGCAGGCGGTTGCCGATGAAGCCGCGCGGGTCGGTTCGTTGCTGTGGCGGCTGTCTCCACCGGGCGACGGGTTGCCGGCGCTGGCGAGTTACCACCGGGCGTTCCTTGATCGGTACGGCACCGATCGGGTGGTTCCGGTGCTTGATCTGCTGGACCCGCAGGTGGGGCTGGGGCCGCCTGCTGGGTACCGGATTCCGCTGGGTGAACGCGGTGGTTCGGAGATCCCCAGCAACACCTGCTCGGCAGCCCGAGACCAGGCTCTAGCAGCTGCTCTTGCCGAAAACGCAGGCACTCCTGAGCTCGTCCTGGACGATGAATTGGTCGAAAAGCTGGTCGTGGGGAGGGGCGCGCAAGGCGGTGGATCGGGCGATGCGCACGGTGGGTCGCGCGACGCGGGTGATCGGGTGCCGGATTCGCTCGACTTGTGTGCTCAGGTGCTGGGTGAGTCACCGGAGGCGCTGGAGCGCGGCGAGTTCTTGCTAGCGGCAACCAGTGGTTCGATCGCGGCCGGTGCGATGATCGGCCGGTTCGCCGGCCTGCTGGGCGTTGAGGATGCGTTGGGCGAGCTGTACGACGTACCAGGTCCGCTGCCCGTGCAGTTGAAGTTCGCGCCGTACGAGCCGCGCTTCGGCAACGTGCTTCGGGAGCCGCAAGTACTCCCGCACACCCTTGCTATCGGCACCTTCGCCGACCCGGACGACCCGACCGTCGTGGACGTCCGCGACGTCTGCGTCGGGACCACCGGTGAGCGGCTGTACCTGTTCTCGAAGCGGCTCGGCCGGGAGCTCGCCGTCGTACGCCCGAACATGCTCAACGTCGTCACCGGCGCCCCGAACGTGGCCCGCTTCCTCGCCGCGGTCGGTCTGGCCGGGCGCCGGTTCTGGACGCCGTGGCAGTGGGGCCGGCTGGAGGTCATGCCGCGGCTCCCGCGCGTACGCTCCGGCCGCAGCATCCTCGCGCCCGCGTTGTGGCGTACGGATCCCGAGCTGGCGACTGTCCGCGACCAGGCCGAGTGGGATGCCGCGCTGGACCGATGGCGCGAACGTTTGGCCGTACCGGACGTGATCCGCGTCGGCATGTTCGACCATCACCTCGACCTGGATCTGCGGGTGCCGCTGCACCGCCGATTGTTGCGCGACCAGCTGCGCAAAGAACCATCGTCGGTGGTGAGCGAGACGCTCAACGCGTACGGGGTGACTGCTGGTCATGCCAACGAACTCGTGGTGCCGTTGGTGTCGGTCGCGGAACGGCCTGAGGTGGGCGCCAACCCGTCGTGGCGTACGGCCGATGAGCGCCCGTCGCGTTACCTTCCCGGCGGTGAGTGGTTATCAGCGAAGATCTACCTGGCGGCGGATCTGCAGGACGCGTTGCTGGCCGGCGCGGTTCGGGAGTTGGTGGCGCGGATGGGGGTTGATCGTTGGTTCTTCCTGCGATACCGCGACCCGGACGCGCATCTGCGGATACGGTTCCGGCATGGTGATCCGGCCGTGCTGAACGCTTGGGCGGCCGAGCTGGTGGAGGCTGGGCGGATTCGGACGGTGGTGCTTGACGAGTACGAGCCGGAGGTGGCGCGGTACGGCGGCGCGGAGGTGATGGCGGCCGCGGAGGACGTGTTTTGCGCGGACAGTCGGGCGGTGCTGGAGCAGTTGAGCTTGCGGGCCGGCCGGAAGCTCGCGATGCCGGTTGAGTGGTTGGCGGCGTTGAATCAGTTGGATCTGCTGGCTGGGTTCGGTGAGTTGGAGCAGTGGTTCCTGGAGACGTACGCGATCGAGTTGGCTAACGCTGTCTCGCCGAAGGAACGGGCTGATTTCGTCAAGTTACAAGGTGATTTCCAGGCGTTTGATTGCTGGGGGCAACGGAGGGCGGCGGTCGAGCGGTACGCCGGGGTGAGCATGCCGGCGGTGATGAGCGTGCTGCATCTACACAACAATCGCCTACTTGGTACGGACAGAACACTCGAAAGACGAGCCTACGGACTGGCGAGAGCCGCCCTGAAGCGCCGGCTCGACAGACAAAGGCACATGTGATGAAGCCGGTGGACGCACTTCCGGCGGAGGTGGTGGAGGAGGGTGGGGTGGCGGCTGCTCGGGCTGGGCGGATGGTGGAGGTGGGTGGGTTGGCGGCTGCTCGGGCCACGCGGGTGGGTGAGGTGGTTGGGGAGGTTGCTGGGCGGTTGCGGGATTTGGACTCGGTGGTTGCGGCTACTACTGCCAACGGTGACGTGATCGACATCGCGGACCTGAAGTGTCCGCCTTGGGATGTGACGACCTTGTCGCGGGGGCCGGGGGCGTTGGCGATCTTGTTTGCGGAGTTGGGGGAGCGGGAGGTCGCGCACGAGTACTTGAGCCGGACCGTCGCGGAGTCGGCGGCGTTGCCGGTGGCGGGGGCGCTGGAAGGACTTGGCGCGTTGGCTACGGCGACGCGGATCGCGGCGCGGGAACCAGGCGATTACGCGAGCATTCTGACCAGGCTCGACGACCGGATGAGCGAGCACGCACGCTGGCTGGTGAGCGTCCATCAAGCCACCCGCCAGGCGCAAGTACCAACCTGCGCCGGCGTGGTCGACGTCGTCAGCGGACTGGCCGGTGTCGGCCGTTACCTGCTCGCCCGCGAGCGGCACGACGTACTCGAGGAAGTCCTCACCTGCCTGTCCTCCCTTCGAGAACCCTTGAAAATCGACGGCATCGAGGTCCCCGGCTGGTGGTTCGACGGTACCGAGAAGACCATCGTCGGCCCTGGGTTCGAACGCGGTCAGGCCAACTTCGGCCTGGCGCACGGAATCCCCGGCCCGCTCGCCCTCCTCGCCCTTTCCTGGTCGGCCGGTATCCGCGTGGACGGCCAGGCCGAAGCGATCACCACCATGGCCGACTGGTTGCTCGATCGCCGCGAATCGGATGCGTACGGCAACTACTGGACCGGCTTCGTGCCACTCGACGGGTACGCGAACCGCGACCGCCGCCCGCGACCACAACCGGCCCGCGCTTCCTGGTGCTACGGCGCACCCGGCATCGCCCGCGCCCTGGACTTCGCGGCGGACGCGCTGAACCGCCCGGACTGGACCGCCGCCGGACTCGACGCCTTCCGCTCGCTCCTGGCCCGGCCGATAGACGACTGGGGCATCACCGACGACGCGTTCTGCCACGGCTGGGCCGGCATGCTCTACCTCTGCGTCCTCTTCGACCGCAGCCACCCCGGCCAGGAGTTCGGGCCGGCCGCGGACCGCCTGGCCGACCGGCTGATCGAACGCTTCGACCCGGCGCTCCCGTTCGGTTACCGCTACTACCAGCCGGTCGCCGACCTGCACCTAGACCTCCCCGGCCTGATGGAAGGCGCAGCCGGCATCGCGCTTGCGCTGAGTGCCTACGCCCGCCCACCCCGTACCGACTGGGACTCGGCCCTCCTGCTCAGCTGACCGCCGGCGTGATCCGTCCGGTCACCTCGCCGAGGCCCAGCCGCGATCCGTCGCCAACGTTCGCCCAGGCCGCGATCGTGACCACGTCACCATCCTCGAGGAACGTATGTTCCTTGCCATCGACAACCAATGGCTCGCGACCACCCCAGCTGAGCTCGATGAACGAGCCGCGCTGATCCTTCGCCGCTCCACTGACGGTGCCGGAGGCAAACAAATCACCGGTACGGACACTCGCGCCATTGACGGTCATGTGTGCAAGCATCTGCGCAGGCGACCAATAGATGTCCTTGTACGGCGGCGTGCTGACGAGGTGCCCGTTCAAGTACACCTCGAACGTGATGTCGAAGTTCATGAGCCGAGATCCGTTCAGGTACGGAAGCACGGCCGGGTCCTGTACCGGAAGTGGAACGGCGGCGGCGGCGAGTGCGTCCAGCGAGATCACCCACGGCGAGATCGACGTCGCGAAGGACTTACCCAGGAACGGGCCCAGTGGTACGTACTCCCAGGCCTGCAGGTCGCGGGCGGACCAGTCGTTGACGACCACCACCCCGTACACATGGTCCTCGAAGGCGTCCACGGAGACCGGTGCGCCGAGCGTGGACGGCGTACCGACGACGTAACCCAGCTCGACCTCGATGTCGAGTCGCTGGGACGGACCGAAGACCGGGGCGCTCGCGTCCGGTGGTTTGCGCTGACCGGACGGGCGGACAATGTCGGTGCCGCTGGCAACGATCGTGCCGGCGCGACCGTGGTAGCCGACCGGGAGGTGCTTCCAGTTCGGCAGCAGTGGTTCGGAGTCCGGGCGGAAGAGGCGGCCGAGGTTGGTCGCGTGCTGTTCGGAGGCATAGAAGTCGACGTAGTCGGCGACCTCGAACGGCAGCTGCATGCTGACCGCGGACTGCGGGATCAGATGCGGCTCGACCGTGTCGCGGTCGTTCTCGTTGCGGACGAGGTCGAGCAGCCACTCCCGCGTGGCACTCCAGGCCGGGCGGCCGAGGGCGAGGAACGCGTTCAGCGTCGGCTCGGCGAACAACTGCGCGCCGTCCAGCATCTGCGCCGACGCGACCGGCGCGAGATCGATCACCTGATCGCCGATCGCGGCACCGACCCGTGGCTCCTCGTCGCCGTACCGGAACACGCCCAGGGGCAGATTCTCCGGCCCGAACGGCGAGCCGTCCGGGATGTCGATCCAGCTCATCGGGCGTCCTCCATCAGCTGCAGTGTGACCAGGTCGTGCCGTGGTTCCTCGATGCTGCAGGAGCCGAAGGACGTGAACCACCGGCGGGTGCCCGCGGCCTGGTCGTCGGAAAGCGCACGCGCCCGCGCGGCGAGCTTCGCACCGTCGCGACTGTCCAAGAGCTCGACCAGCTCATCGTGGGCGCCGCCGTCGAGCGAGGCGCGGGTCGCCAGCAGTACGTTGAGGAAACCGTGGTGCTCGAAGCCGGTGCCGGCGGCGGTGTGGCGTACGGCGTTGTGCAGGCCGGCCGTGCATTTGAACGCGACTTCGCGGTCGAGGCAGGCGGTGATGAAGGACGCGACCTGATCGCTCGAAGGGAAGAGCGCCGCGTCGAGCCCGCCGGTGCGGAGTTTCGCGGCGTACCCGGCGTCGGCGACCACGTCCAGCGCGCGTTCCCAGGCGCCGTCCAGGCCGAGCTCCACGTACGCCATCTCCTCGTCGAGGCAGTCGTCGCAGACCCGGACGACCCGCAGCGCGTTCCGGGACAGGTCGTCCTCGTCGCGCAGCCGGACCTCGACCGCGGTCACCTCGACGTCCTTGGAACGGTCACCCCAGCGCACCGCGGGCTCGATCCCGCCGGCGCCACCGGAGATCACCACGGACACCCGCAATGCGCCGGCGCCGGATTCGGCGCGGGCGTGCTCGGCGACCTTCATCAGATCCTGGTCGGTGCAGACGAGCGGACCGACCAGCTCGGCGTACGCCGACCGCAGGTGGGCCCGGTGGGCGGTGACCGCTTCAGCCAGTGGCAGGTCGCCCGGCGGGAACATCGACGCGTCGTCGACCAGGTGCCGGAACAGGGCAGGGACGGTTGACATGACCAAGAGCCTAACGGATGCTTTCGGTAAGCGGACGCAAGCGTTCGAATAGCGAACACTCGGGAGCGGGACAGATGGCGTTCTACCGGCAGGTCGGGGAAGTTCCACCCAAGCGGCACACCCAGTTCCGGAAACCGGACGGTGGCCAAGGATCGGGGCTGTACTACGAGGAGTTGATGGGCGAAGAGGGGTTCTCCTCGGACTCGTCCCTGCTGTACCACGCCGGTGTACCGTCCGCGATCGTCGACTCCCAGGTCTGGGACCTGCCTGACCTGGCCACTGTCGCCAATCACCCACTCACCCCGCGGCATCTGAAGCTGCACGACTTGTTCGCCGACACCTCCAAGGCGAACGCGGTGGAGGACCGGAGGCTGGTGCTCGGCAACGGTGACGTCCGGATCTCGTACGCGGTCGCCGAGCAGCCGTCGCCGTACTACCGGAACGCGATCGGCGACGAGTGCGTGTACGTCGAGAAGGGCAGCGCGACCGTCGAGACGGTGTTCGGCGTCCTGAACGCGATCCAGGGCGACTACGTGATCATCCCGCGCGCGACCACGCACCGCTGGCTGCCCGGACCTGGCGGCGTCAGCGCGTACTGCATCGAAGCCAACTCGCACATCGCGCCGCCGAAGCGCTATCTGTCGAGGTACGGGCAGTTCCTTGAGCACTCGCCGTACTGCGAGCGGGATCTGCACCCGACGAGTGAGCCGCTCGTGGTCGAGGGCACCGACGTCGAGGTCCTGGTCAAGCATCGCGGCAACGGCGCCGGCGGGATCGTCGGCTCGCGGATGACGTACGCGACGCATCCGTTCGACGTCGTCGGGTGGGACGGGTGCCTGTACCCGTACACGTTCAACGTCAGCGACTTCGAGCCGATCACCGGGCGCGTGCACCAGCCGCCGCCAGTACATCAGGTGTTCGAGGGGAACAACTTCGTGGTCTGCAACTTCGTGCCACGCAAGGTCGACTACCACCCGCTGTCCGTACCGGTGCCGTACTACCACTCGAACGTCGACTCCGACGAGGTGATGTTCTACTGCGGCGGCGACTACGAGGCGCGGAAGGGTTCCGGGATCGGGCTCGGGTCGATCTCGCTGCACCCCGGCGGGTACGCGCACGGCCCGCAGCCGGCCGCGATCGAGGCATCGCTGGGCGCCGAACGCTTCGAGGAACTCGCGGTGATGGTCGACACGTTCCGCCCACTCGAGCTCGGCGAGGGCGGCCGCGCGGTCGACGACGGCGTGTACGCCTGGACCTGGGCGGGCCGCCGCCGGAGCTGACCGGCCGACCGGCTGACTGACGGATGGCTGGCCGGATGATCGGGCGGCGCTCGGCTGGGGGAGCGGGAGACACGCTCCCTGTGCGATTCTTCTCCGGTGACTGAGGACGGGACCACGCCCCAGGTGACCGAGCAGGCGCCGCCGGTTGAGCACGCCCTGCCGCCTGAGCAGGTCCTGCCGCACGACCAGGTCCCGTCACACGAGCAGGTCTCGTCGCACGGGCAGGTCTCGTCGCACGGGCCGGACAAGCCGTTCGTGGTCGGGGTCGACCGGGACACGGTGCTGCGCCGCCGCGAGGTGGTGCGTACGGTCGAGCGGCGCGGCGCCTTCATCACCCTCGTACTCGGCGTCGTCGGCGTCGCGGCCGCTCTGTACGCGATGTTCGCGTTCGACGGCGCGGTCATGTTGCCGTACGCGCTGTTGCTGATCCTGGCGATGAGCCCGCTGCTGCTCAGCACCTGGATGGTGTTCCGCATCCAGAAGCGGCGCACGCACTGGTACGACGCGAACGAACTGCCGCCGGTCGCGATGCGGATCTCCGTGAAGGGCCTCGAGCTGGCGTGCGACGGCGCCGCGTACCCGGTCGTACTGCCCTGGAACACGGTCCGCGGTTTCCGGCAGCAGAAGCTCCTCGGGCAGTACACGCTCGACATCGCGCTGGCCCGGGGCGTCGGCGCCACGACCGCGGGGGTCCGCGGCCTGGATCAGCCGTCCGTACGCTCCGTGGTCAAGCCGAACCCGCTGCTCCGGCCGACCGGCATGTTCCTGGTCAAGGCACTCGACCAGCCGGTACACGTCATCGACGAGGCACTCAAGCACTTCTCCGGCGGCACTGCCGGAGTGGTCCGCTAGAAGCTCAGCAGGGCAGCGCGCGGTACGTGTAGCCCTGCTTGCTGAGCTTCGTCAGCGCCCGGTCCAGCGCGGCGACGGTCTGGGACCGGTCGCCGCCGCCGTCGTGCATCAGGATGATCGCGCCCGGCCGCGCACCGGCCAGGATCGCGTGCTCGACCCGCGCCGCGCCGGGCTTCTCCCAGTCCCTGGTGTCGACGTCCCAGAGCACCTGACGCTGGTGGTACGCGGCCGCGATCGCCTGGATCTTGGCGTTCGTCGCGCCGGTCGGCGGACGCAGGCACTTGGACCGTACGCCGCCGGCGATCTCCTGCCGGATCTTCGCCTCCGGCAGCAGAGTCAGCGTCTTGTGATCGAAGGTGTGATTGCCGACCCGGTGGCCGGCCGCCCGCTCGGCGGTGACCAGCTCCGGGAACTGCGCGACCTGAATGCCGAGGACGAAGAACGTCGCGTGCGCGTTGTGCTTGCGCAGCACCGCCAGCACCCGCGGCGTCCACACGTGCTGCGGTCCGTCGTCGAAGGTCAGGTACAGCACCTTCCCGTGCCCGGTCAGATTCCAGTCATCACCCGGCCCCGGCTTGTGCACCGCCGGTCGCCCCGGCGGCGGCACCGGCGGTACTGACGGCACGACCGGTTTGCTCGACGACGGCTCACCACGTTTCGAACCGACGGGCGTACTCGGCCCGGCGGACATCCGGACCGCGGGCGACGCGGCCGGAGCGGAGCCGGCATCCGGAGTGGCGGCTTGGGCGAGGACGGCACCGCAGAGCAGAGCGGCGACCAACGGCAGCACTTTGCCGGGCGGCTTGGTCATGGAGGGCATCTTCTCGTGTACGCGAGCGCCGGGCGAAACCGGGTTGGGGTACGTCGGCCGTATCGTGTGCTTTCGTGCCGGAGATCCCGGCGAGCAGACGAGTGAGGCGCCTGATGACGAACAGTGGTGAGCGGACGACGATGACCAGACGGACCCTGATCGGCGGCGCGTCCGCGCTGGCCGCGGCCGGGTTCACGGCCGTCCCGGCGGACGCCGGCGAGACCGCGCAAGGTTCGGGGCAAGGTTCGGGGCACGGGCCGGGCAAGACCGTCCGGCTGACCGTGATGGGTACCACCGACCTGCACGGCAACGTCTTCAACTGGGACTACTTCAAGAACGCCGAGTACGACGACGCCGCGCACAACGACATCGGCCTGGCGAAGATCTCCACCCTGGTCACCGCGGTCCGGGACCGGATCGCCGCCGACCGGCGCGCGCCGCGCCCGCTGATGCTGGACGCCGGCGACACCATCCAGGGCACCCCGCTGGCGTACTACTACGCCAAGATCGAGCCCATCACCGGTGGTCACACGCACCCGATGGCGGCGGCGATGAACCGGATCGGGTACGACGCGGCCGCGCTCGGCAACCACGAGTTCAACTACGGGATGGACATCCTGCGGAAGTTCCAGCGGCAGCTGCGGTTCCCGCTGCTCGGTGCGAACGCCCAGGACTGGACCACCGGGCTGCCCGCGTTCCCGCCGTACGTGCTGAAGCGGGTGCACGTGCCCGGCGAGAAGCCGATCACGGTCGGCATCCTCGGCATCACCAACCCCGGGATCGCGATCTGGGACAAGGCGAACGTCGAGAACAAGCTGAAGTTCGGCGGCATCGTCGAGCAGGCGAAGGTCTGGGTGCCGCGGGTTCGCAAGGCCGGCGCCGACGTGGTCGTGGTGTCGGTGCACTCGGGGATGGACCTGTCCTCGTCGTACGGCGACGCGCTGCCGTACCCGGAGAACGCGGCCGCCCTGATGGCCGAGACGGTTCCGGGCATCGACGCCGTACTGGTCGGCCACGCGCACCTGGAGATCCCGGAGCGCCTGGTCACGAACAAGCTCACCGGCGAGCAGGTCGTCCTGACCGAGCCGCTCAAGTGGGGCATGCGGCTGTCGCTGATCGACCTGGACCTGCGGAAGGACCGTGGCCGGTGGAAGGTCGTCGGCCGGCACAGCCAGGTGCTGAACGCGAACACCGTCGCCGCCGACCCGGAGGTGGTCGCGCTGCTGCAGAAGGACCACGACAAGGTCGTCGAGTACGTCAACTCGAAGATCGGCAACTGCACCGAGGCGATGTCCGCGGCGACCGCGCCGTGGGAGGACACCGCCGCGCTGGACTTCGTGAACTTCGTCCAGGCCGACGCGGTCGCGAAAATCCTCGCCGGTACGCCGCAGGCTGCCCTTCCGGTACTCGCGATCGCGGCACCGTTCAACCGCGACGCGGCGATCCCGGCCGGCGACGTGTCGGTGCGTGACGTCGCGGGCCTGTACGTCTTCGACAACACCCTGCTCGCGGTCACCATGACCGGCGCGCAGATCAAGGAGTACCTGGAGTTCTCCGCGCTGTACTTCAAGCAGGTCACCGGCACCGGACCGTTCCCGTCCGCCCAGGTCACGAACGCTCCGACCGCGACCGCGCCGAACGGTACGCCCGACTACAACTACGACATCCTCGGCGGGCTGGCCAAGCCGCTGACGTACAAGATCGACATCGCCAAGCCGGGCGGCGCACGGATCACGGACCTCGCGTACGCCGGGGTCGCGGTGACCGCGGACCAGCAGTTCGTGGTCGCGGTCAACAACTACCGGCAGTCCGGCGGCGGCAACTTCCCGCACGTCAAGACCGCTCCGGTCGTCTACAACCGCCAGGTGGAGATCCGCCAGTTGATGATCGACTACGTCACCGCCACCGGCACGGTCGACCCGAAGACCTTCCACACCGTCGACTGGTCGCTCACCTCGAACGGCGCGCCGATCACCGTCACGAAGTAACCCCACGTCAGGGCTCGGCTACCGAATGCTGTCGCCGGGCGGGACCGTATGGGCAGAAAGTCTGGATAATGCCTGTAATCGGTCCCGCCCGCCGGACAGATACGGGGTATGACGCTCATACAGACGACACCCGGACTGGGGTCGGGGGAGGCGGCACGTGTGGTTGGTGGGCCGCCGGATCCCGGACCGAACGGGTTCGACACCCTGTTCCGCTGCCATCACGACGACGTACTGCGGTACTTCGTCCGGAGGCTCGACATCCGCGCCGACGCGGCCGATCTGGTCGCCGAGACCTTCCTCGTCGCCTGGCGGCGGATGGACGCGGTGCCAGGCAAGCAGCCGCTGCCTTGGCTGTACGGCGTCGCCAGGCGGGTGCTCGCGAATCACCGCCGCGGTGAGGTCCGCCGGCACGGGCTGGCCGACCGGCTCCGTGACGACCTGCGCACGGTTCCGGCCGAGGCCGAGATCGCGCTGGAGCTGCGGCACGCCTCGGAGGTCTTCCGTCAGCTCTCGGACGCCGACCGGGAGCTGCTGTCGCTGGTCGCCTGGGAAGGTCTCGACACCACCCAGCTGGCCGCCGCGATCGGCTGCACCCGCAGCACCGCGGCCGTCCGCCTGCACCGCGCCCGGCGTCGTCTCGATCGTCTGATGAGCCACCCGTACCAGCCCGATGGGAACCGTTCGGTGTCCGGCGAGCAGCCGGCGCCTGCCCGAGGAGAGACCCGATGAGCAAGCCCGAAAACCTCGACCTGATCAGGCGCCTGGACCCGATCGCGAACGACGACCCGGCCGCCGCGGTCAGCGCGGAGTCCCGGGAGGAGCTGCGGACCCGGATCGGCCACTCGCCGGCCGGACCGGCCACCCGGGTGGTCGGTACCGCGAATGCCGGCGCCGGGCGCCCGGCCGTCCGGCGTCCGCTCGCCCGGAAGCTGGTCCCGGTGCTCGCCGTCGGCGCCCTGGTCGCCGGTGCGGCCGTCACCCTGATCGAGCGGCCGGGCGGTACGAAGCAGGAGGCGCTCGGCCCGGCACTGTCCTTCGTCACCGAGGGCAACGTGATGAAGGTGAAGATCCTCGACCCGGAGGCGGACTCGGCGCGCTTCAACAAAGAGTTCGAGGCGCACGGACTCAACATCAAGCTCCGGCTGTTGCCGGTCTCTCCGTCGGTGGTCGGGACCAGCCCCGCGGCGGGGTTCAGCGAGGGCTCGGACTGGATCAAGACCACCTTCGAGCCGGCCGGCTGTCTGCAGGCGATGACGTCGCCGTGCGTACCGGAGTTCACCATCCCGCTGCCGTACAAGGGGCAGGCCGACCTGTACATCGGCCGTACCGCCAAGCCGGGGGAGGAGCTGGCTTCCGCGGGTGACCTGGCCGCGCGTGGTGAACCGCTGGCCGGCGTGAAGTACCAGGGCATGACGGTCGGCGCGGTGAAGAAGCTGCTCACGGACCGCGGGGTGAGCGCCGAGTACCGGGTGAACGTCAGGCCGAACTACACCGATGCCCGCGACGAGGTTCCCGCGAACTGGATCGTCCGGGAAGGCACCCTGCTCAAGCTCGACCACGCCGTGCTCTTCGTGTCAGCCCCCCGCTGACCAGTACGCGGGATCAGCGCGGGAGCCACTCGCAGAATCGGCAGCCGGCCGTGTCCGCGGCCAAGGGGAACGCGGAGTGCGGCCGGAGGGACCTGGCGAACTGCCCGGCGCGGGCGTCACGCTCGCGCCGGGCGTCCGCGCCGCCGGACGGCTCGGTCCGGACGTGCGCCCACTGCCGGTCGCCGTCGTGGACGAAGTACCTGGTCTCGCCACGAGAGTCGGTCCCGCGCCAGAGGTTCGGGCCGACTTTCGTACAGCCGGTGACCCGGACCGGGCCGCCACTCCAGTCGGTGAAGCCGCCACACGGAGCCTGTCCCGGCGGGAGGTTGCGAAGCGTGACGGTGAAGCGCGCGATCTTGCTGCCGTCCGGCTCAGGTTCCAGCACGTCGTACTCGAAGCCGGCGTCCCGGGGGCGGACGGCGAATGGCCAGTGCTCATCGCTCAGCAGTGGGCGCGCGATCACGGCCTCGATCCGTTTCTGTTCTGACGACACGCTGTTGAGCTTGAGCAGTGTGGGAAGTGCACCGAGCGCCACGACACCCACTGCGACCAGAACCACCCCGAGTGACGGTCGGGTCCAGCTCCTGCCGTCAGCGGTTGGCTGACGGCCGCGGATCACGACCATGGCGACCGCGAAGCCGAGCGCCGCCAGGAACACGAACGGCTCCATCAGCTCGGTCCACAAGGCTGCCAGGGCGGCGCCGAGGAACAGCACCGATCCCAGTGCGAGCCCGATGCCGATCATCACCCCGAGCCGCAGCCGCAGGGCCAGCAGGATCGTTGCGATCACCAGGGCGACGGCGCCGCCGAGCACTCCGGCTCCAAGGCCGGCAACGATCGACAGGCATTCCTCGTCCGGCGTGCACCTCTGGTCCGCGACCACGGCCGTGACGATCGCGACCGGCAGCGCGACGACGGCGCCGATCGCCAGCCCGCCGAACACCACCACCCGGAGGGCGCCCGCCCGGGTCCGCTCGCTCATTTCAGCAGAGTAGGGACCCAACCGGTCATCGGGCGTCGCGAGGTCAGAGCAGCATGATGCCGGCGTTGCGGAGGTCGACCAGGGTTTGTTCGGTACTGGCCGGGGCGACGCCGGCGGTCAGGTGGGTGAGGACCGTGGTGCCGAAACCGGCCTGGTGGGCGTCGAAGGCGGTGGCGCGGACGCAGTAGTCGGTCGCGATCCCGCAGACGTCGACGTCCGTGACGCCCTTGCCGCGCAGCCAGTCGGCGAGCGCGTGACCGCCTTCGTGGGACTTGCCTTCGAAGCCCGAGTACGCGGCCGCGTACTCGCCCTTGTCGAAGATCGCGTCGAACGGCTGCGGATCCAGGTTCGGGTGGAAGCTGACACCGTCCGTACCGGCGACGCAATGCGGCGGCCAGGAGTGCACGTAGTCGGGCTCCTTGGAGAAGTGGTCACCCGGGTCGATGTGATGGTCCCGGGTGGCCACGACATACGCGTACTGGCGCTCGTCCGGATCCGCCTCGTGCCACTGGTGCAGCAACTCACCGATCCGGAACGCGACGTCTGCCCCTCCGGCGACGGCCAGGCTCCCGCCCTCGCAGAAGTCGTTCTGCACATCCACCACGATCAGTGCCCGAGCCATCGCGACGCCCTTCATCCGGAGTTGCTGCTCCCTGATGCCACCGTACCGGCGTCAGCCCCGGCAATCGCGCATTGTGATCATCCGAGCAGCAGGTCGCCCCCGTTGACGCGGAGCAACTGGCCCTGGACCGACTTGGTCCGCGGCGAGGTCAGGAACAGGATCGCGTCGGCGAGCTCGGTCGTCTCCGGCAGGTGCCGGGCGGCGAACTTGGCGGCGATCTGGTCCAGCGCCGGTCGCGGGATCGCCCGGTGCTCGCCGTTCTCGAGCGTGATGCCGGGCAGTACGACATTGACCAGGACACCGTCCGCGCCCAGATCGCACTGCAGGCTCGCGGCCAGGCCGTGCAGTCCGGCCTTGGCCGCGCCGTACGCCCAGGAGCCGGCCATGCCACGCTCCGCGAGATCGGTCGAGATCAGCACCAGCCGGCCCTGCTCCGAGCGCCGCAGCGCCGGCGCGACCTGCTGGACCAGGTGGTAGTTGCCCTCCAGATTCGCCCGCAGGATCTGGGTCCACCACTCCGGCTTGGAGTCCTCGATCTTCTCCGGCCGGTCGTCGTACCCGAGCGTGCCCCAGCTGACCGCGTTCGCGACCACCACGTCCAGGCCACCCCAGTGCTCGATCACCGACCGGGCCGCGGCCGCGATCGTCTCCGGCGCGCCGAGATCCATCGGCACCGCGTACCCCTCGCCGCCGGCCGCCTCGATCTCCTTCACCACCGCCTCGGCCGCGTCCTGCCGCGAGTTGTAGGTGATCGCCACCCGGGCGCCCTCGCGCCCGTACGCGATCGCGGTCGCCCGCCCGATCCCCGACGATGCGCCCGTCACCAGCACCGCGACGTCCTTGAACCCCAGCTCCATGACCTGCCCCTTGATATTGTTAGTCGGCTACACAAAGAATTTAGCCGACTAACAAACCTTGGGCAAGCTTGCGGTCAGGTGCCCGGAGGTCATCCCCAGGGGGGAACCGCCGGTGCCCAGCCAGGAGGGGTCGAGGATGCCCCAATCACCGATCTCGTCGAAGGTCCAGGCCTGGGCGGATTCCTCGAAGCCTGTGAAGCTGACCGGAAGCAGGCCGACGCCGGCGCTGAGATACGGATTGATGGTCAGGTCGCCCGACCCGTCCGCGACGACCACGGTGTTCCCGAGCCCGAGGAAGTCCCAGAAGCCGGACTCGACACTGCCGCCCTTGCCAGTGCCGCCGATCGCGTCGGCAGAGCTGGACTCGGTCAGCATCGGACCGACGTTGATGCCGGCGCTGACATTCGAGCTGAACCCCTTCTGCGTGGCGGTGGAGAACACCATGCCGTCGTCCCTGGTGTAGACCGCGCACATGCTGGCGCCCACCATCACGACGGCCGCCGCACTCGCGCCGCCGCACACTCCGTAGCCGCCTGGTGGGTCATCCGTCGATCCGAGCAAACACGCCGCCGACGAGCTCAACGCGGTACATACGGCTCGATTCGCGGTCCACACCGCGTCGCTCCAGGCCCAGAACTCCCGGTCGTCGGGGATCGAGACGCCCACGCCGACTCCGCCGGCCTTGGTGATGCGGTTGCCTGGTTGTTTGGGGTTTTCGGGGCGGTCGGGGATGCCCTTCGGGGCTCTTGGCGGTTGGGCTTCGTTGCTCGGCCCCCGCCGGGACTGGCCGCTGTTGCCCTGGCGGGCGACCGCGGACGTGTTCTGCTGTTTGCCGCCGCGCTGCCCACCGGCACTCTTCGACTGCTTCTTCGGCCGCTTCGCCGGTGCCGGCGCCCTCGGTCCCCCTCGGACGCTCTTCAGCCCGCTCGCGTCGGACGTCGTCACCGGTGAGTTGTTCGCGTACGCGTACCCGTTGAGCTGTTGTGGATCGGTCAGATCCATCAACGGGTCAGCCGAGACGAACCGCCCGGTCGCCGAGTCGTACTCACGGGCTCCGACCGTCGTCAACTGGACCGCGTCGTTCTCGATCCCGCCGACAAAGCCACGGTCGTCCGGCCAGCTCGCCGGGACCGGACCGCGCGGGTTCCCGAACGGATCACGCCGGCGCACCGACACGGTCAGCGTGTTCCCGTTGACGATCCATTGGTTCGTCCCATGATGATCGCCACTCAGCCACTGGAGGTCGCCCCGGCCGTTGCGGACGCCGACGACCTCGGCGCCATGCTTGTAGTAGCGCGTGGCCTCGACCTTCCCGGTCGCCTTGGTGTACGTCAGCTCGTACCCGGCGACCCATGCGGTCAGATCACCGTTGGGGTCGGCGCGCAGGATGCGTTGCCCGTCCGCGTCGTCGACGAACTTCGACGTTCCGCCGTTCGACTTGATCGTGTCCAGCCGCCCGGCCGGGTTCCAGTTCAGTACGTCGGCCTGGCCGCCGCGGTCGATGCCCGTGGTGAACCCAGCCTGGTCGTACCTGAATGCGGTCGATGCACCACCGGTCGAGGTCACCCCGGTCAGCTCATGCGGCCCTGCGCCGTCCTGACCGTCGTACGAGTAGACCTTTGTCACCGGGCCCTTGGCAGTCCATTGCGTTTCGCCCTTCCGGTTGCCGATGGCGTCGTATTGGTACGTCGCCCCGTACGGACCCGGTCCACCGACCGCGGTCGCCGGTTCGGTCGCGCAGGCAGCGGACGCACCCGCCTGTGCCCACGCGGCAGTGAGCCGCTGCAGCGAGTCGTAGCGGAAGCACTGCAACTCCGGATCGAGCTCCTTCAACGTGTGGACCGGGTCGTCGGCGATGGACAGAACGTTCCCCGCGGCGTCGTACCGGTAGGACAACGCCGCGACCCCGTAGTTCGTCCCGTCGAACTCACCGGCGGTGTCCTTGTCGAAGTAGAACTCCGCGAGCCGGCGGGTGCCCTCTTCGTACACCCACGTCTGCCAGACCTGTCCCGAGGTGCCGGCGGCGTCGACGGGATCCCCGAGCTTGCGTTGCAACAGCTGCCCGTACGGCGAGTAGGTGGCTTCGTCGACATAGACCTTGCCGAAGCCGAAGTCGTCGCCCCAGGCGGTCACCCGGCCGGGACGGCCCATCGCATCGTAGGACTGCGTCATCACCTCCGCGGCCAGGCCGCCGGCGCCCTTCGCGCCGTACGTGTGCAACGAACCGTCCTCGTTGTACGTGTACGCCTCCCAGTACGAACCGGCCAACGGCCCGGCGGCACTCGGCAACGTGGTGTACTCCTGCTTGGGCCGCCCTTCCGCCGTGTACTTGCGGGTCTCGGTCGTCCACGCCTGACCGTCGACCCAGCGGGTAGCCGTCGCCGGCATCCCGATGCCGTACTCGGCGGTGTCGTACCCGCGATCGACGAGTACCGTGGAGCCATTCAGTATCTTGGTTGGTCTGCTCAACGAGTCGTACTGATAGGTCAAGGTCTCGCGGTTCGCGTTGGTCGTCGCCGTGACCTGCCCGCCCGGGTTGTACGCGGTCGTCGACGTACCGGTGTCCGGATCGTGCAGCGCGGTGCGCCGCCCGCGCAGGTCGTACTCGTAGGTCCACTTGTTCAGCGCCGGATCGGTGACCTGCCGAAGCTGACCGCTCGGGGCGTAGGCGTACTTGGTCGAGTCGAAACCGCCGGTCGCGCTTCGATCGTGGTACTGCCGAAGTTCGACCGTCCGGCCCAGCGCGTCGTCGAGAGTGGATCGGCTCGTCCCGCCCTCCGGCGCGATCACGGTGGTCCGCCAGTTCGTCGCATCGCCGCCGAAACGGTACGACGTACGCCACTTTTCCTGGTCCTTGACGACGAACACCTCGTCCGTGACTCGCCCGGCGCCGTCATACCCGAGCTCGGTGCGGGACAAATCGTTCGTCCGGCTGATGCGTACGAGCTTGCTGTCCGGTCCGGATTCGTTGTTGTACACCGGGCCGGACGTGTACCGCTCCCGCCCGTACGAGTCGTACACCGTTTGCGAGACAAGCCGGCCGCCGTTCGTCTGCGCCTGGACCTGCCGTTCGCGCAGCAGCGAGTCGTACAGGGTGACGCTGGTCAGGTACGAGCCGTCGTGAATCATCCGTTCCGTCTTGACCGTGGCCGGGGCGGTGGGTGAGATCTGGTACGTGAACTTCTGGCTCGCGCTCTCCGCGGCCGGATCCCGGCCGGGCAGCCAGAGAGCGGTCCGGCGGCCGAACGGGTCGTACTTGGCGACCGTACGCCGATCGTTCGGGTCCACCGTCTCGATCGCGGTGCCCCAGGCGGGAGCCAGTTTTGTGGTCGTCGCGTGCCCGAGGGCGTTGGTGCTGACGACCGTAGTGACTGGCCCGCCGGCGGCGGGGGTGTACGCGGTCGTGGTCTTGTTGCCGAGGGCATCGGTCGCCGTGACCTGACGACCGAGCGCGTCGAAGCTGGACGATCCGATCGGCTTGTAGACCGGGCCGCCGTCCCAGCTCTCCAGCGCGTCCGACCGGGTCATCAGTCCCTTGGCCGGCGCGGCGCCGAGCGACGTGCTGCCGTCGTAGTAGGCCCGCACGGCGCCGATCAGGTCGGCGGGCCGATTCACCGTCGCCGCGCAGCCGGCCGACACCGATTCAACCGTCGAGACGGACTCCAGCAGCCAGGCAGCGGTGTTGTCCGCGTACGTCGTTCGGACACACCTTTCGTCACCGCCGCGGCCGATGTCGCCGTGCTGATCCACCTGCACCTCCCGGCCGTGATCGTCATAGCTGGTCTCGGTGCGCGCGGTCCGCCAGGTCGAGGCCGCCAGCAGCGTCCGGGTATCGGTGCGCCGATCCCCGGTCAGCCAGGCCTCGATCGATCCGCCGTCGTAGCCGCGTTTCGCGGTTCGCGACGTCCAGTACCAGGTCGTCTCGGTGCCGATCAGGGTCGTGTCGTCGTAGGTAGCCGTTTCCCACTCGGCCCCGGCGAGGGCGCGATGATCCGGCGCGGTGTTGCCGGCCGAATCCGTGACCGCGACCGAACGTTTCTGGCCGTTCGGCAGTCTGTCGCCGTCCAGCCCGCGGTAGTACCGGGCCTGGGATCGCAACCGCGGTCCTGGACCGGCCGGGTCGCCGGTCAGGGTGACGACCTGCGCGTAGCCGCGCCACTGGTTCCAGTCCCGGTTCTTCTTCGGCACGTACTCGGCGTCGTTCCACGCCCACAGTGCCTTCGTGCCGCCGCCGGTGGTCGAGTACTCGTAGAACTTCCAGACGGTGTCGCCGCCACCGGTCGCGTCCGACTCCGCGATCGAGCGGACGACGTACTTGTGGAAGTAGACGTCGACGGGCTCGGTCAGCCCTTCAGGCGCGTAGCGGGCGGGAAAGCAGCGCCGGTCGTTCTGGGCCGGACTGGCCGGCAGGCTCCCGGCCTTGCAGTCCGGTTCGGTGTAGTTGATCGTCGTGACGCCGCCGGTCTCGTTCTTGATCGAGGTCAGCCGCGGCCGCCAGATCCCAGGGAACGCCTCGCCGTTGTCGACCCGGTTGGGCAGGAACGTCCCGCCGAACTCCATCGGCGGTGTCGCCGCCGTGCCACCGACCCGTCCGGTGTGCTGCACCGACGCCAGCCAGAGGACGACTTGCTCCTTGTCGCCGTAGTCCTTGAACTTGTGCGTGAGCGCCCAGGAGTCGACCGGTGCGTACTCGTTGCCGTTCGCAACGTACGTGGTCACGCCGGTCAACCGTTTGGTGGTGAAGAACGCCGGCGAGTACTGCTCGCACTTGGTACCCGCCTTGCAGTCCAGGTCCCACGGTGTGTCCGGCCACTTCGTCCGCTTCGGATCACCGTTCGCTTCGCGGCAGTCGGCCAGGCAGCGATCGCCCATCGCGAACTCCACCTTGGCCGTCCGGACCGCGGTCGCGTCGGTCCGCAGCCCGTACTCGACGGTTTTCAGCCAGCCGTCGCGGACGTACGTCGCCTGCGTGCCAAGGTCGGCCGCGGCCGAGTACCGGCCGGTCTCGGTCTGATAGGTGTACCGCGCGGAGTTCCCGTGCACGTCGACGGACCTGTCGAGCATCCAGCGGTACGCCTGATCGCACCGCGACGCCTTGAAGTCGCCGGAGCGGAAGCAGCCTTCGCCGGAGTGGTTGCCGAACACCGGCATCGTCCAGCGGGACGCGGCGGCGGAACCGAAGACGTGCTTGGTGCCGTCGGTGGTCGTGATGGTCCACGTTTCCGTACTCGCGCCGCTCGCCGTGGCCCGCGAACCGGAGTGCTGAATCCGCCAGTCGACATCGTCGGCGGCCTTCCATTGCCCGGTGCCGTCGTCACGGACGAGGGCCGTACTGACGCCGTCGAGCGTGATCGTCAGCGCCGGCGAGTCATCGTCCCAGCAGCGGTCACCGGTCGCCGCGGTGCCCTGATTGCCACCCTTGTCGTCGGTGCAGGCGACGTACGTCCGCTCGATGAAGCTGGGCGAGGACGACCAGCCGTCGCCCACCACCGACGCCTGGTTGTTGGTGCCCGACGTGCGGCCGTCGTGCTCGGCGGAGGAGTAGGCCAGTCCGACCGAGGGCACCGGTCCGGCGGCAGGTGGCAGCCGCAGGTCGTACGTGTAGGAGAAGGCTCCGGACGAGCCGCCCTGCGCCCAGGAACCGGCCGCCGCCAGGTCGGTGGCGGACCAGTCGCCGTCGTCGGCGTCGCCACCCGCGTCGGCGGGCCGTCCGGACCAGTTCGCTGCCGCGTCCCGGAAGGCCGAATCAGCGCCGGCGACGGCCTCGACAGGGGTCGACGAGTACGCCTGTGGGTTGCGCTCGAAGCCGGCGAAGGCCGGGGCCGACGTGTGGACGAGGATGGACAGGATCATCGAGACGGCGACGAGACCGGCTCCGACCGTGCGACGTTTGTGACCGCTGCGAATCCGCATCGCTAGCTCACCGCCTTCTCATTGGTGCCGAACATGTTCGCGACCGCGTGAGCGGAGACGACGTTGCGCCAGGCAACGACATCGTCGATGCGCCCGGTCAGGTGGCCCGACGGCGTACCGCTGGTGGTGGCGGCCGCGCCGAGGGCGAACGGCCCCGCGGCCTTCCAAGGGCGAGCCGGTCCGGTGCCGGCGGCGACCTGGGCGCCGTCCACATACAGGCGGGTCGCCTTGGTGCGCAGGTCGAAGCTGCCGACGAGGAAGTACCAGGTGCCCACTACCGGCGCCGGGCCGCCGCGGGCCCAGCCGTAGGTGACGTCGGTACCGGCGTCCTGCGACGCCATCCCGAATTCGAACCGTTGCTCGCTTGCGTTGAATCGCAGCGCGAAGCCGGTCGTGTTCGCGCCGGCCGCCGACAGCACGGTCTGGTCGGCGCCGAGTGAGTCGAGCCGCACCCAGGCACCGACGGTGAAGGAGGTATCAGTGCCGACGACCGGTGTGGCGGTCGCCGCATGGCTCGAACCGGTGAGCTCGAGCGCGCTGTCCGGGTTGTCCCACCAGCCGTCGTTGAACCGGGGTTCGGCGCTGAAGCTGAGGTTCCGGCCGTTACCGGACTCGTCGGCTCCGCTCTCCTCGAGTGCCCACCACGACGCGAGCTCGGCCGGTGGCGAGGTCCGCGGCGAGGTCACCGGCTTGATGCCGCGCCACACCTGGACGTCGTGGAGCATGCCCTCGAAACCGTCCCGTGGCCCCGTTCCGGTATCGAGGCAGCCGACCTTCAGCGGCGCGTTCGCGATACCGGGTACGCCCCGCGACCAGGACTGCCCGCGGCCGCCGTCGACGCTCACCACCCACTGCCCGTCGCCGTGGTATTGGAACTCGACGTACTGCCAGCCGAGCTTCGGCGGGGTGTAGGAGCCTGCGGAGCGCGGCGCCATCGTCGCGGTCCCGAGCTGGGAGACCGCGCCCAGCTCCCATTTGCCGTCCGCGGTGATCATCATCGCGAACCCGGCGCCGGCCGAGCCGGACTGGGAGAACAGGACCTGACGGCCTCCGGTCAGCCGGGCCGGTTTGACCCACGCGCCGATCCCGAAGGGCGCGTCGGACGGCGCGATCGGTGGATTCGTGGTCGCGCAGGACTGTCCGTCCAGGACCAGTGCGCCATCCGGCCGGCCGAAGGGGTCGAAGTCCGGCTCGGCCGAGGCGGGCAGCGTGAGGCCTCGATCGAAACCACTGCTGTCGGTGCCGTCGCCGCGCAGTTCCCAGCGCGCGACCTCGCCGGCCGGCAGCACCGCGCCGGCCTTGATGTCGGCCGCGGTCAGCAAGCCCTGCCAGAGGCCGACGTTGTCCACCGCGCCGGTGAACCCGTGCGCGGCGCGGCCACTCGCGGTCGGCAGGCAGCCGAGGCTGAAGAAGGTGGTCGCGTTCCAGGGCGTGAAGCTGACCGGGAGTTCACCGACCTGGGTGCCGTTGAAGTACAGCCTCGACAGCCCGGCGTCCGGGTCGTACGTCGCGACGATCCGTAACCACTTCCCGAGCGCGACCGGGCTGGCGATACTGACGCTCTTCCAGCCGTACGTGTCGCCCGGCGCGTCCACCAGGGAGAACGACCACCGGTTGTCAGTACTGTTGTGCTGGATCTGGAACATCGAGTGGCTCGCGTTGCCCTGGGCAAGCACCTTCGAGTACCCGCTGCCGCTGATCGCGTCCATCCGGACCGACAGGGCGACGGTGAAGGCCGCGTCGGTACGGATCGTCGTCGGTCCGCTGAGGCAGTCGTTGCCGCCGAACTTGACCGCGGTGTTCGCGGGATCGCCGGGATCGGTCGCGAAGCCCGGGGTGCCGGTACGGACGGTCAGGTTCTTGCCGTGCGCGGTGTCGTCGACGAGATCCCCACCCAGCCGCCAGGCGGCCATCGGCGTGGCCGGGATGTTCCGGCCGGCGAAGAAGGTGAACACCTTGTGGCTCGACTTGTTGCCGGCGTTGTCGACCGCGCGGACGTACAGGACGTGCCGCCCCGCCGCGACCGCCTGACGTTTGATCGTCGCCGTACCGGTCGACGCAACCTGCTGATCGAAGGTGTCGGTGTTCCAGGAGTACTCGAAGCGGTTCAGGCCCGATCGGGAACCGTTCACCAACGGGTCGGTGGCCGAGATCGGCAGGCTGACGGTCGTACCTTCGGTGACAGCCCCCGTCGGCCCGGTCACCACCGGTACGGTCGGTGTCGTCGCGTCCACCTTGAAGTAGCAATAGCCCGTATAGCCGGAGTTCACCGCTTCGGTCTGGCGCGAGTCGCTCCGCGCCTGCCACTTGTACGGGCCATCGGGCAACGCGGTGGTGGTCTTCTTGGCGTGTGTTGCACCGGCCGCGATCGGAGCCGGCGTGCGGTACCAGAAGAAGTTGGTCTCCTCGGCAACCTTGCGTACGCGGAACCGTAGGTACACGGACTCGGACTCCGACGACCGGGCCCGCGCGGAGAAGACCGGGTACCGCTCGTTGACCCAGGGTGAACCGGATTCGGTGGGGTCGCAGCCGGCACCGTCGACCGTCAGCCGGTCCGGGTGCGGCGGGTAGATGTAGTAAGTGACGTGCAGCTTCACCGTGGAGGTCTTGATCCGCCGCCACGCGTCCCGGGAGCCCTCGTCGGACGACCGCAGGCCGAAGCTGATCGCGTCGTACTTGTGGTCGGCCGCCGATTGGACGCGCTTCTTCACGTTCGCGCCGTCGAACTCGACCCACTCGTCGGACTTGCCCGAGCAGCCGGTGGTGTTCGACGACGGCACCGACTTGGACTGCAGCGGATCGCCGTAGAGCCAGTCGACGCCGTTCCAGGAGGTCCCGTTCGAGATCTCCGCGGTACGCCACAGTTGCAGGCCCTGGTTCGCGCAGCCACCGGTATGGGTCTGCAGCATGTTGACGCTCGCCGAGGCAATGTACTTGCCGTTCAGCTTCCCGATGTCGAGCTTGATCACCGATCGCCACAAACCACAGCCGTCGCCGCAGGTGCTCCAGGTGTCCCGGCCGACCCGCATACCGCCGGACCGTGGCCAGCTGGTGTCGCCGGTCCAGCCCGTGCTCGCCCGCCCCTGGAACACGTTCGCCCAGGCCTTGCGGGTGGAGGTGAACGGCGGGTCGATGTACAGCGGGAAGGTCAGGCCCGGGTCGGCGAGCAGCTTCGGGTCCGGGGTCAGGGTGAGCCCCGTCCCGGTCTTCCGGACGTCGACCTCGCCGATCCGGCCGGGGTCGGCCCCGGTGGTGGTAGGTGTGGCGGTAGGGGTGGTACTGGCGGGGCGCGGGCTTCGGGCGGTACCGGCCGTCGAGGAATCCCACATGATGCCCTGCCCGGCTTCGAAGACCACGTTGCCGCTCGCGTCCAGTACATCGACGCGGCCGGACCCAGTGCCCTCAGGGTCCTCCGCCACGGTCAGCCCGGTCGTCGTGATCCCGACCCGGATGGTTGCGAGCTCCGGATTCTTCGCCGCCTCCGCGGTCTTCACGACCAGCACCCAGGAGAAGCCGACCGCCTCGGCCTGGACCGCCAGGTCGACATCGGGCAGCACATTCGGGTACGTGGCCACCGCTCCGTTCAGTACCGGCTTGGGAAGGGAGCCTTTCGGCCAGGTCAGCGATAGTGCGCCGCTGTCCGCGTCGGTCGCGGTCACGAACGGCGCGGTCCCGCCGGCACCGGTCTCGACTCGGATCACCGTCGCCGCCGCTTGGGCGGAACCGTCCGGCCGGGCGACGAAGCCCGGATCGATGTCGACCCAGGCGCCGGCCGCGTTCTGGACCCAGTACGGCTCGACCGCGATCTGGGTGTCGAGCAGACCGGCCGGCGTCGCGTACGCCTGCCGATCGACGTCCCGCAATGACATGACCTCGATGTTGACGCCACAGGCGAGCGCGAGCTTGTACGCCTCCAACTCGTCGGCGGCGGACGGATCGCCGGTGAAGGCCGGACACTCGGGCAGCGGCAGGTCGCCGTCCGGTGGTTCGTCGCCGGCCCGGGCGGGAACGGCGACGGTGGCGACCAGAGCCACCGCCAGCAGCAGCGCGGCGATCCAGCGAGCCGGGGAGAGCCATCGGGGACCGAACATCGGGACCTCACAGGTGGCGCGGGGCGCGCGACGGGCACGCACCGGAGGACTGTGCCGTGGCGGGCACCGCGGCGCGACCACGGTAGGGAGGGGGACTTGCGCCGGCCTTGCGCGCGGCTTGCGCGGCGTCGGCGGCTGGGCCGGTGACCACCGGACCTGTGCCGGCAGTTACTGTTTGACGGCAGATTGTCACCGAGATGTGGGCCGGTAGCTTCCGCCAGCGCGAGGCCCTGGGGGATTCGCTCATGAAGAAGGCTGTTCTCGCTGCCGGTACCGGCGCGGTCGTGCTGGTCGCGGCGCTGGTGCCGGCCGGGCCGAAGGTACAGGCCGCTACCGAGGCTGATCAGGCCGCGCAGGCTGGGACCAGCGCGCCGCGCGGGTTCGGGTCGGCGGTGTCGTCGGTGCAGTCGAAGGCCTGGCAGACCAACGCGAGCGTGAACACGCTGGCCGTCAGCGGAGACCTGGTCTTCGCGGGCGGGCTGTTCACCCGGGTCCGCCCGCCGGGCAACGCGAGTGGTGTCGGTGACGCGCCGCGGAAGTACTTCGCGGTCTTCAACCGGACCACCGGCGTACCGACCAAGTTCGCGCCGCGGGTGAACGGGCCGGTCTGGAGCGTCGCCACCTCGCCGGACGGCAAGCGGGTGGTGATCGGCGGCGACTTCACCGTCGTGGACGGGGTGCCGCGGTCCCGGGTCGCGATGTTCGATGTTGCCTCCGGCAAGCTTGTGGCCGGCTGGGATCCGGCGGTCAACTACCGGGTCGCGGCACTGAAGGTGACCGGCAGCACCGTGTACCTCGGCGGTTCGTTCCGCTTGGTGGACAAGGTGGCCCGCAACCGGGTCGCCGCGGTCAGTTCGAGTACGGGCGCGTTGCTGCCCTGGAATCCCGATGCCGACGACGACGTCCACGCGCTGGAGACGTCCACCGATGGTTCGCGGGTGTTCGTCGGCGGTGGGTTCACGCAGATCGGCGGCCGCGACGACCACGCCCTCGCCATGGTCAACCCGAGCACCGGCGCGGCGTACGCGATGCCCGCGGCCGCGGCGATCCCGGAGCTGACGCCGGGCTGCGACAGTCGCGTCAAGGATCTGGAAGTCCAAGGGGACAAGGTGTTCGCGGCAAACGCGGGCGCGGGCGTCGGCTGCTACGACGGCGTACTCGCCGCCAATGCGAAGAGCGGCAAGCTGATCTGGCAGAGCCACTGTCTGGGTGCCACCGAGGCGATCAAGGCGATCGGCAACTGGTTGTACAAGGGTTCGCACGCGCACGACTGCAGCGCGGACGGCGAGTTCCCGGACAAGACCGGGATGCATCACCTGCTCGTGTACAGCACGCTCACCGGCAAGCTCGGGCCGTGGTTCCCGAACACCAACGCGGGTGGCGAGACGCTGGTCGGCCCGTTGGCGTTCGCGTCGGGCGGCAACGACCTCTGGGCGGGCGGCGACTTCACCCAGGTCAACGGCGTACCGCAGGAAGGGCTGACGCGGTTCACCAACGTGCCCGGTGGTGCCGCGCCGGCCCGTCCGGCGGCGCCGAAGGTTGCGAGCGCGCGCCCGAACAAGGTGACCATCGCCTTCCCGACGGTGCTCGACCGGGACAACATCTCGCTCACGTACCTGGTGTACCGCGGCAACACCCGCGTCGGTGCGTACACCCGTTCGTCGAACTCCTGGACGAAGGCGGCCGTCACGTCCATGACCGACTCCGGCCTGACCAGCGGGCAGACGCTGTCGTACCACGTGCTGGTCAGCGACGGCCGCAACACCCGGAAGAGCCCGACGGTCAGCGTGAAGGTGCGCTGAGTCGGACCCCGGGCCGACGGACCACGGGCCGAGGCGGCGGCTGGCCCGCTCGGATAGGTTCACACCGTGACGGACAGCAGGGGCCACGAGCTGAGCCGCCGGCAGCCGGTCACCGCTGTCGGCGGTGGGCACGGGTTGAGTCGGCGGCAGTTGGTTGTTGCCGACGTGGTCGTTGCGGTTGGGTACGCGGTGGTCGTGGGGATCGCCGCCGAATCGGCCGGACGGGGATGGAGTGCGCTGGTCGCCGTCGGTTTCGCACTGCCGATGGCGCTACGCCGGATCTGGCCGATGCCGGCCCTCGCCGTCGTGGCCGTCGTCTCCGTGATCGCCGTCAGCGTCGAAGCCCTGCGCGACCCGCTACTCGCCGCGTCCTACGTCCTCTATTACGTCGCCCTGACCCGCCCCGCGCCCCACCCGGTGTCCAGCCGCCGCCTGATCGGTCTGGCCGGCGGAGGCGGATTCCTGATCCTTCTCCTCGCCTTCATGGCCGGCGCCCCGGCCGGTCAGTTCAGCGTCACCCTCGTCCTCACCGGGATCGCGGCAATGTACGGCGCCTGGGTACTCGGCCAGGTTGTCCGCGACCGCCGAGCCGCGGCGACTCGCGCCGCCCAGGCGCTGGCCGAGCGAGCAGTGGCCGGGGAACGGCTCCGGATCGCCCGCGAGCTGCACGACATCGTTGCCCACAGCATGGGGTTGATCGCGGTCAAAGCAGGCGTCGCGAACCACGTCCTCGCCGTACGCCCGGAGGAGGTGTCCGACGCGCTGTCGGTCATCGAGTCGACCAGCCGGGACGCACTGGTCGAGCTCCGGCACATGCTCGGCCTGCTGCGTACGTCCGACGAGCCCGCCGACCTCGCCGCACCGGCCGGACTGGCCGCGCTCCCGGACCTCGCCGCGCGGGTCGAGTCGACCGGCGTACGCGTCGAGCTCACCATCGAAGTATCCGAGCCGCTTCCCGAAGCGGTCGAGCTGACCGTCCACCGAATCGTGCAGGAGTGCCTCACCAACGTGACGAAACACGCCCAGGCTCGGCAATGCAGCGTCGTCGTACGTGGCGACGCGAACGCGGTGGACCTCGCCGTCACCGACGACGGTACTGGCGCTGCCGATGCCGTCGGCGATGGTCACGGCCTGATCGGAATCCGGGAACGAGTCAGCGTGTACGACGGAACGTACCGCGCCGGACCAGGCACCGCCGGCGGTTTCGAGGTAGTGGTCCGGCTGCCGTACCACCGGGGGAGCGCATGAACGACATCAAGGTCCTGGTCGCCGACGACCAGGCGCTGCTGCGGGGCAGTTTCCGCGTACTGATCGACACCACGCCCGGCCTGACGACTGTCGGTGAGGCGGCCGACGGCGCCGAGGCGGTCGAGCTGGCGCGGCGGGAGCGGCCCGATGTCGTACTGATGGATGTCCGGATGCCCCGCCTGGACGGGATCGAGGCGACCCGGCAGCTGTGCGCGGAAGGCAACGCGGCGCGGGTGCTGATCCTGACCATGTTCGATCTGGACGACGCGGTGTACGCGGCGCTGCGCGCGGGCGCCAGCGGGTTCTTGCTGAAGGATGTTCCGCCGGCCGAGCTGTTGCAGGCGATCCGGGTGGTCGCGTCGGGTGAGGCGCTGCTTGCTCCCTCGGTGACGCGGCGGTTGATCGCCGAGTTCGCCCGGATGGCCGAGCCGGGGCAGGCACCGTTGTCCGGGCTGGACGGCGTGACCGACCGCGAGCGGGAGGTCCTGACGCTGATCGCCCGCGGCCTGTCGAACCAGGAGATCTGCGCTCATCTGCACGTCGGCAACGGCACCGTCAAGTCCCACGTCGGCCACCTGCTCGCGAAGCTCCAGGCCCGCGACCGAGCCCAGCTGGTGATCGCAGCCTACGAATCAAACCTCGTCCAACCCCGCGGCCGGTGACCCCCACAGTCGGGTGTGTGGTGGTGTGATCGATAATCGGGGGCGGTGAGCGGACAGGTGAGATACGGGTGACCGGGGCCGAGCAGTTGGCGGTGGTCGGTGCCGGGCTGGGTGCCGGGATACTCACCTCGACCGTCGGCGTCGCCTCACTGCTGAGTTTCCCGGTCCTGATCGCGCTCGGCATCCCGCCGGTGGTCGCGAACGCCTCGAACACCCTCGGTCTACTCCCCGGCGCACTCAGCGGTACGTTCGGCTACCGCCGCGAACTACGCGAGATCCCCCGCGCGCAAACGATCACAGTCGTCCTGCTCTGCGCCCTGGGTGCGATCGGCGGCGCGGTACTGCTACTCGCCCTACCATCCCAGGTCTTCGCCACCGCCGCACCTTGGCTGATCCTCTTCACCTGCCTGATCGTCGGCGTCCAGCCGCTGATCTCCCGCCGCCTCCGCGCCCGCTCGAACCACCCGAGCTCGGAGCACCCGCGCCGCCTCCACCGATCGTTGTCCCCGGCAACCACTGTCTTCACCACCCTGACCGGCGTGTACGGCGGCTACTTCGGCGCCGGCGCCGGCGTGATGATGATGGCCGTGCTGGCCGTAGGTCTCGACCTCGACCTCCGCGTGGTCAACGGCCTCAAAACGATCGCCCTGTTCGCCGCGAACCTGGTCGCCGGCATCATCTTCGTCTTCATCGCCGACCTGAACCTGACCGCCGCCGGCCTGCTCGCCGCCGGCTCCCTCGTCGGCGGCTACGCCGGCGCCCACCTCGGCCGCCGCCTCCCCGCCCCGCTCCTCCGCGCCCTGATCGTCCTCGCCGGGATCATCGCCGCGTGCCTGATGCTGCGCTAGATCCTGACGCCGCGCTAGAGGTACGACAGGATCGCGCCCGCTACGATCAGCAGGCAGATCCCGCCGTTCAGGTACGGATGGCTGACCAGGATCGCGACGAACTCGCGGATCGTTGCCGTCGGCCAGTAGTACGCCGCGGTCGGGGAGCCGATCACCTGCCCGTTGACCTTCGCCTTCCGGGCGGTCATCGCGGCCCGGAAGGCGTGGAAGTTGTTCGTCACGATCAGGCACCGGTACTGCGGCCGCTCCCCGGCCATCAGATCGCGGCTGAAGATCAGGTTCTCCCAGGTGGTCGTCGACTTGTCCTCGCGGATGATCTGATCGGCGGCCACGCCCTGCGCGACCAGGTACGCCGCCATCGCGTGCGATTCCGGCAGGTCCTCGCCCGGGCCCTGCCCGCCGGAGGTGATCAGCCGGGGCGAACGTCCCTTGCGGAGCGCGCGCTCGTACACCTGCTTGGCGCGATCGAGCCGGCTGGCCAGCAACGGCGGTACGCGGGAACCGATCAGTCCCGAGCCGAGTACGACGACGAAGTCCACCTTCCGCGAAGAGCGCACCCGGCTGTACACGAACGCGTACAGCAGAAAGCAGAGGAACAGGAAGGAGATGTACGTCAGTACGCCGAGCAGCGCCCAGCGGACCATCGCGAGCGGTTCCCATCCGATCTTCTGCACCAGCACGCTGAAGATGACGAAGCCGATGATGCCGAGGCCGACCAGCAAGGACAGCAGGTTCGACAGCCGGCGGCGTTCGCGGCGCAGCATCGTGACGCCGTTGATCACCAGGAACACCGCGAGGACGAAGATCGCGACCGGGATCGCGGCCAGGATCAGCAGCACCAGCACCCGCGCGGCCTGCTGACTGATCGTCTCGACCGCGAGGATCACGCCCAGGCCGGCGAACATCAGCGTCAGGACCAGGAAGATCCCGTTCTTGAACAGCCGCCGGTCGCGCAGGAAGCTGACGCCGAAGACCACGAACCAGAACGCGGCGATCCCGAAACAGATGAACATCGGGCGTCATCAAATCACGCTCCGTGGCCGCGGCCGGGTCTCCCACGCCCGGAGGGCCGCCCGGGGTTTGGACGCGGAGCGGCGGAAGCGGCGGTGGTGTGCGACGCTCGGGCGGCCGGGTGGCGCGGTGATCGTCTGCTGGATCGTCCGGGTCGGGTTCATCGAGGAGAGTGAGGTCGGGCCGTGGGTGCTGTGACGAACTGGGCTGGGAACGTGCACTTCGCAAGCGAGCTCCGGCGGCCGCGGACGGTCGAGGAACTGCAGGAGCTGGTCGCCGCGGCGGCGAAGGTCCGCGTGCTCGGCACCGGTCACTCGTTCAACCGGATCGCGGACAGTACCGGCGAGCTGGTCAGCGTGCTGGACCTGCCGAAGGTGGTCGACGTCGGCGCGGACGGCGTGACGGTGTCGGCCGGACTCAGGTATGGCGAGATCACCGCCGCGCTGCAGGCCCAAGGGCTCGCGCTGCACAACCTCGGGTCGCTGCCGCACATTTCGGTCTCCGGCGCCTGTGCGACCGGTACGCACGGCTCCGGTGACGGCAACGGTCCGCTGGCCGACGCGGTCGGTTCCATCACGTTCGTGGCCGCGGACGGCGAGCTGGTGACCCTGACTCGGGCCGATCCGGACTTCGCCGGGTCGGTGGTCTCGCTCGGGGCGCTCGGCGTCGTGGTGAGCCTGACCCTCGACGTGCAGCCGGCGTACCAGATCAGTCAGGTGGTGTACGACGGGCTACCGGTCGACCGGCTCGAATCGGACTTCGACGCGGTGATGAGCAGCGCCTACAGCGTCAGCGCCTTCACCGACTGGGTCGACCCGGACGTGATGGTCTGGCGCAAACGGCGCGAGCTGGAGGCACCCGCGCCGGAATGGCTCGGCGCTCGGTTGGCGGACGGGCCGCGGCATCCGATCAAGGTGATGCCGGCCGGGTACGCCACCCAGCAAGGCGGGGTGCCGGGGCCGTGGAACGAGCGGCTGCCGCATTTCCGGCTCGAGTTCACGCCGAGCAACGGCGACGAATTGCAGTCGGAGTACTTCGTACCGCGTGACCGGGCGGGCGAGGCGATCGGCGTACTGCGTGCCCTGGGCAACCGGTTCGCGCCGGTACTGCAAGTGTCGGAGGTGCGGACGATCGCCGCCGACGACCTCTGGCTGAGCCCGAGCCAGGGCCGGGACACGGTCGCTTTGCACTTCACCTGGATTCAGGACGAGAGCTTGGTACGCCCGGTGGTCGACGCGCTCGAAGCGGCGCTGGCGCCGCTGGGCGCGCGGCCGCACTGGGGCAAGGTCTTCACCGGGCTGACCGAGCAGTATCCGAAGGTGCAGGACTTCATCGCGCTGGCAAATACGCACGACCCGAACGGCAAGTTCCGCAACGGGTACCTGGACACTTACCTGCCTCGGGGTTAAGGCCGGCACACCTAGTTTCTAGAGCTGGTTGAGGTCTTCTATGTTGCCAGTGATGGACCAGAGCAGGTTGCGGAGGACACGGCGGTCCTCGGGGCCGAGGCCGGCCAGGGCGCGGCGGCCGGCCCGGTCGTACACCTCCTGAACGGTGTGGGCGAGCTCGACGCCGTGGTCGGTCAGCTCGATGCCGACCTGCCGGCCGTCCGTCGCGCTCCGCACCCGCCGGACCAGCCCGGCCGCTTCCATCCGCTGGGTGGTCTTGGTCGCGGTCGGCACCTCGACGTCAAGGACCTTGGCCAGCCGCGCCACCGTCAGCGATCCGTGCAGCAGCAGCTTGGCGAGCACCAGCTCCTGGCCCGTGTGCAGGACAGTCCCGCTCAGCTCCTCGGCTACTGCCTTGCGGGCGGCGCGGTCGGCGAAGCGCAGCGCGATCAGTACGTCCGCCTCGTCCGCCGGCGCGTCGGGGGACCACGTTTGCTTCTCGGTTGCACTCATGTGTGGCTCCGCGCCCGGAACGGGTTTCGGGCGTCGTAGTCGCCGATGTACTCGGTCGGGATCACCGGCTCACCGCGGCTGAGCTGGCTGGCCGATCGGGGCAGCTCGTCGCGTACCTTCTCGTGGTGGGCCTGCGATTCGGCCGGCGTGGTGCGGCCGACGATCTTGCCGGACTCCACCAGCGGCTTGAGCAGTACGCGATCGTCGCCGTCGTCGACCGGTGGTTCGCCGACGCCGATCAGCTCGACCTCGGCGACGCCGGCCGGCGTACGCCGCCGCAGCGCCCATTTCCGGCCGCCGATCGAGATCTTGTCCGGGCTCTTCTTCGCCACCGGGACGAGCTCACCGCTCGCGTCTTCGCGGGCGACCAGTTTGTACACGAAACCGCAGGTCGGGTAGCCGGAGCCGGTGACCAGCGACGTACCCACGCCGTACCCGTCGACCGGGGCCGGGGCGAGCGCGGCGATCTGGTACTCGTCCAGGTCGCTGGTGACGATGATCCGGGTCTTGGTCGCGCCGAGCGAGTCGAGCTGTTCGCGGACCTGGCCGGCCAGCGACGGCAGGTCGCCGGAGTCCAGGCGGACCGCGCCGAGCTCCGGGCCGGTCAGCTCGATCGCGGTCCGGACCGCTTCGGCCACGTCGAACGTGTCGACCAGCAGCGTCGTACCTTTGCCCAGCGCATCGACCTGGGAGCGGAACGCGTCGCGCTCCTGGTCGTGCAGCAAGGTGAACGAGTGCGCGGCGGTGCCGGTGCTGGGGATCCCGTACCGGCGGGCCGCCTCCAGGTTGGACGTCGCGGTGAAGCCGGCGATGTACGCCGCCAGCGCGGACGCGACCGCCGCCTCCTCGTGGGTACGCCGCGAACCCATCTCGATACACGGCCGGCCGCCGGCCCACCAGGTCATCCGGGACGCCGCCGAGGCGACTGCCGAGTCGTGGTTGAGGATGGAAAGGAAAACGGTTTCCAGGAGTACTGCCTCGGCGAAGCTCGCCTCCACCACCAGCACCGGGGAGCCGGGGAAGAAGATCTCGCCGTCGGCGTACCCGGAGATGTCGCCGCTGAACCGGTAGTCCGCCAGCCAGTCCCGGGTAGCCTGGTCGACGACGCCGTGATCGGCCAGGAAGGCGATCGCCGGCTCGTCGAAACGGAACTGCTCGAGCGCGTCGAGCAGCCGGTTCACGCCGGCCAGCACGCCGTACCGGCGGCCGTCCGGCAACCGGCGGGCGAACAGCTCGAAGACCGAGCGGCGCTCCGCCGTGCCGTCGGCGAGACTGGCCTGCAGCATCGTCAGCTCGTAATGGTCGGTCAGCAGCGCCGTCGAGTGGGTCACAAGGGCAGCCTATTGCGAACGCGGAACCGATGATGGAGAGAATGGACAGGTGACCACCGCACCAAGCGAACTCGAGAGCGCCGAGGTTGACGAGGCGATCGAGTTGAGCCCACCCTGGGTGACCATCGTCTGGAACGATCCGGTCAACCTGATGGACTACGTCACGTTCGTCTTCCAGACCTACTTCGGCTACTCCAAGCAGAAGGCGGAGAAGCTGATGATGCAGGTGCACGCCGAAGGCAAGTCGGCGGTGTCGAACGGCAACCGGGAAGCGATGGAACGCGACGTGGAAGCGATGCACACCTACGGCCTGTGGGCCACCTGCGAGAAGTCGTGACGCGGTTCCGCAAGCGCCGCAAGACGGTCGTCGTCAGCTTCGCCGAGCACGAGGCCGACATCCTGGCGAACCTGCTCCGCAACCTCGTCGAGCTGTTGTACGACGGCCTGCCGCCGCGGACCACCGAGTCCTCCGACCCGTTCGCGGCCCTACTCGACTCGGACGGTCCGACCGCACCGCCGGAGGACGTCGTGCTCCAGCGGCTGCTTCCGGACGCGTACAAACAGGACGACATGGCATCGGCCGAGTTCCGCCGGTTCACCGAGCGCGGCCTGCGCGAGGGCAAGGTCACCGACGCCAAGCGGGTGCTGTCCGCGCTGGAGGAGTCCGGCGCCGACGAGATCGCCCTCGAACCCGGCGAACAGCTCTCCTGGCTGCGCGCCCTGAACGACCTCCGCCTCGCCATCGGCACCCGCCTCGACATCAAGGACGAGGACGACTACACCACCTGGGAATCCCTCGCCGACGACGACCCCCGCCGCCTCACCTACGACCTCTACGACTGGCTCGGCTACCTCCAGTCCGCCCTCCTCCACAACATGCGCTGAGCACGTCCGCATCCTGGACGGACCGGCGGTCGGCGGGGTTCTCCACTCGTTTGGTGGGTCCTCCACCGGTATGCGGGTGGAGAACCCACCAGAGCGGTGGATATCCACTCTTGTTCGGGGCGGTGCCGGCGGGTGCGGGGGAGGGGTAACAAGTCAACAGCGTCAGGCGTTGACGACTGCGAGCGTCGTGCTGACAACGCCGGAGACGACGGCGACGATCGCGCTCAGGGTCGCCAGGATCTTGCCGCCGCTGACCCACAAGCCTTTGTTCAGCTCGCGCCAGCGTCGTGGAACGAAGGCCAGTTTCAGTTTCTGCCACTTGTGCTGGCGGAAGCTGCAGCCCATCAGAATCCCGTTCGCGTTGTTGCGGCACAGCTGACCGGCTCGGGTCTCGGCGCCGCAGTACACCGGCGCTTGAAACAAGAAGAACGCCGTGACCAGCACCCACGCGGCGACCAGTACGCCCGGTCCGAGCGTCCAGGTCCACGCCGTGGTGATCAGCGCGACGAACAGCAGATATCCCCAGTACTTTCGCAATCCCCTCATGTTCACGCAGTATCACCAGAGAACTACTCTCCGAAACCATCCACTATCTGGACGGCACGGGCGGTCGGCGGGATCGGGGGGTTGGGGCTACTACCGTGGAGGGGTGCTGACCATCGAGCAGGAGACGTACGACGCGATCGTCGCGCACGCGCGGAAGGATCATCCGGACGAGGCGTGTGGGGTGGTCGCGGGACCGGTCGGGTCCGATCGGGCGGTGCGGCTGGTGCCGATGCTGAACGCGGCGATGTCGCCGACGTTCTACGAGTTCGACTCCGGTGATCTGCTCCGGCTGTACAAGGAGATGGACGCCCGGGACGAGGAGCCGGTGGTGATCTACCACTCGCACACCGGCACCGAGGCCTACCCGTCGCGTACCGACATCAACCTGGCCCAGGAGCCGGGCGCGCACTACGTGCTGGTGTCGACCCGGGACGGCGCGCACGCCGCGGCGTACGACGGGCCGGTCGAGTTCCGTTCGTACCGGATCGTCGACGGCGAGGTCAGGGAAGAAGAAGTCCGCGTGGTTGGTTCCTATCAAGAGACCGAAGGAGAGCACTGAGATGGCGATCGAACTGCGCGTGCCGACGATCCTGCGCACCTACACCGGCGGAGCGAAGGCGGTCACCGGCGACGGTACCGACCTGGCCGCTTTCATCGACGACGTGAACGGCAACCACCCGGGGCTCAAGGAGCGGATCGTGGAGGGTGAGCCGGAGGAGCTGCGCCGGTTCGTGAACGTGTACGTGAACGACGAGGACGTCCGGTTCACCGGCGGCCTGAAGACCGAGGTGAAGGACGGCGACGTCGTCGTCGTACTGCCCGCGGTCGCCGGCGGCTGAGCGAGCGGCCGTGCGCTTCGACAGCTTGCTCGATTCGGTCGGCGGTACGCCCCTGATCGGCCTGCCGCGGTTGTCGCCGTCGGCGGAGGTACGGCTCTGGGCGAAGCTCGAGGACCGGAATCCGACCGGCTCGATCAAGGACCGGGCCGCGTTGCGGATGCTGCTGGACGCGGAGAAGGACGGCCGGCTCCGCCCGGGCACCACGATCCTCGAACCGACCTCGGGCAACACCGGCATCTCACTCGCGATGGCGGCCAAGCTGCGCGGGTACCGGATGGTCTGCGTACTGCCGGAGAACACCTCCGAGGAGCGCCGCCAGATCCTCCGGATGTGGGGTGTCGAGATCATCTCGTCGCCCGCCGCCGGTGGTTCGAACGAGGCGGTCCGGGTGGCCAAGCAGGTCGCGGCCGAACATCCCGACTGGGTGATGCTGTACCAGTACGGCAACCCGTCGAACGCGCTGGCGCACTACGACGGCACCGCGCGCGAGATCCTCGACGACCTGCCGTCGGTGACGCATTTCGTGGCCGGCCTCGGCACCACCGGTACGTTGATGGGCGCCGGCCGGTTCTTCCGGGATCACAAGCCGGAGGTGAAGATCGTCGCCGCCGAACCGCGCTACGGCGAGCTGGTCTACGGCCTGCGCAACCTGGAGGAGGGGTTCGTCCCCGAGCTGTACGACGAGACGCTGATCGACGCCCGCTTCTCGGTCGGCCCGCGGGACGCGGTCCGCCGGGTGCGTGAGCTGCTCGACAACGAAGGGATCTTCGCGGGTGTCTCCACCGGCGCGATCCTGCACGCGGCCCTCGGTCAGGCGGCCAAGTGTGTACGTGCGGGCGTGCCTGCCGACATTGCCTTCGTCGTCCCGGACGGTGGCTGGAAGTACCTGTCCACCGGCGCGTACGAGGGCACCGTGGACGAAGCCGAGAACCGGCTCGAAGGCCAGCTCTGGGCGTGATCAGCTTTGGGCGTGATCAGCTCTGGGCGTGAGCCCAGCAGGGGAGCGGGCCGGCGGGCGGAGCGCCGTACCGCGATTGTTGCCTAAGGCATCTATGAGCTGATGGTCACCGCCTAGGGTTGTTTGAACAGGACCTTGCGGCCGAGTCGGGGATGGACGCCGCGGCCCTTGCAACTGTTGCAGGGGCGCTGGGCGTAGCTGAACATGCTGCCGTGGTGCCGGCCGGCACCTTTGCATCGATTGCATTTCGCGTTCGGGTGCAGGGTCAGCGAGACGACGTAGAAAGCAATCGTCGCCATGGCCAGTAACAGCAACAGCCCGGTCGGCCCGAGGGACGACGCGACGGCTGCGGCGGTGCCTTGGCTGGACTCCGTGGCCTGACCGGCCGCCGAGGCGGCAGTCACGTGGTCGGGTTGCGGAGTTGGTGCGGCGGTGCTGCTCAGGAGCGTCACCGCGATCTGGTGCGCCAGGTTCATGGCATCACGAGGGGCGGTCGAACAAACATCGCTCCAGAGTGGCGTGCATCACGGGAAAAGGCAATTCGATAACGTAAAGATGTGGACAACTCCGGCGTGTCGCCGATTCGGGTTAGGTAAGGCTCGCTTCCTGCTTGCCCGGCGGCGGACCTGTATAAGCTCTTCCCGTGGCTGATGCACCGGTGGGGATCTTCGACTCTGGCTTCGGCGGACTCACCGTCGCGCGCGCCGTACTCGACCAGTTGCCGCACGAGCCGATCCTCTATCTCGGCGACACCGCCCGGCAGCCGTACGGCCCGAAGCCGATCGCTGAGGTACGCGAGTACGCGCTGGAGTGCCTGGACCATCTGGTCGAGGCCGGCGTGAAGATGCTGGTGATCGCGTGCAACTCGGCCAGCGCCGCGATGCTCCGGGACGCCCGCGAGCGGTACGACGTGCCCGTCGTCGAGGTGATCCTGCCGGCCGCCCGGCGCGCGGTCGCCGCGACCCGGAACCAGCGCGTCGGCGTGATCTGTACAAAGGCGACCGCGCAGTCCTTGGCGTACGAGGACGGGTTCGCGGCCGCGCCGCAGATCGAGCTGTTCACCAAGGCCTGCCCGAAGTTCGTCCCGTTCGTCGAGTCCGGCGTGACGTCCGGCCCGGAGCTGATCGAGGCCGCGCACGAGTACCTGGACCCGATGGTCGAGGCCGGCGTCGACACCCTCATCCTCGGGTGCACGCACTACCCGTTGCTCACCGGCGTCATCTCGTACGTGATGGGCGACAATGTCACTCTGGTCAGCAGCGCCGACGAGTGCGCCAAGGACGTGTACGGAGTGCTGACCAAAACCGGACTGCTCCGCCCGGACAGTCTGCCCGCGCCGCAGCATCGGTTCGTCACCACCGGCAGTCCGGACGAGTTCGCGGCGATCGGCTCCCGCTTCCTCGGGCCGGTGCTGTCCGCCGTCGATCAGTTCGCCTGGGTTCGCTGACGTCGCCGGTTCGCTGCCGGTTCGGTTGAAGATTGGTTGATGTCCGCAAGAATGTGCTGAAGTTGTCGGGGGCATCGGTCGGTACCCGGATGCCTGTGTGGTAACCGGATCGACGCGTCCGCGCGGCCTGCGAAGGTCGGTGGTCGCCGGTAGGGTTCCGGGTATGAAGCTCACCGTGATCGGTTGCTCCGGGTCCGTCCCCGGGCCGGACTCGGCCGCCTCGAGCTATCTGGTCACCGCCGAGGGATTCAACCTGGTCCTCGACCTCGGCAGTGGCGCGCTCGGCACGTTGCAACGGCATCTCGCCGTGCCGGAGATCGGGGCGATCGGCCTTTCCCACCTGCATCCTGACCACTGCATGGACCTGTGCGGCCTGTACGTCGCGGCCCGGTACGCGCCGGGCGCGCCGATCCCGCGGATCCCCGTGTACGGGCCGCCGGGTGCGTCGGAGCGAATGGCCCTCGCGTACGATCTGCCGCTCGATCCGGGGATGGAGGAGGAGCTGGACTTCCATGCCTGGCAGGAAGTTCAGGCCATCGGGCCGTTCACGATCCGGACCGCGCCGATGGTGCATCCGGTCCCGGCCTACGCGATCCGCGTCGAGTACGGCGGCAGGGTGCTCGTCTACACCGGCGATACCGGGCCGAACGAAGCGCTGATCGAGCTGGCCCGTGGCGCCGACGTGTTGCTGTCCGAAGCGGCGCTTCCGGACGGCGATCCGGGCAATCCGGCCGACCTGCATCTGACCCCGTCCGATGCCGGCGAACATGCCACGAAGGCCGGTGCGAAACGGCTCGTGATCACGCACGTTCCACCCTGGTACGACCCGGTCGTCCAAGCGGAGCATGCGCGGCGTACGTTCAGCGGGCCGATCGAAATCGCCAGTACGAATGCCGTTTTCGACATCTGACGGTGTCCGGTTGTGGACGGCCACAACCGGTGTCGGCACGCGCCGCGCGCCGGTCGTGATCCTGCATGGTGGTCCGGGATTATGGGACGACTACGAGGTCCTGGCCGGCATGCTCGACGACCTGACCGTCGTGCATCGCTTCGACCAGCGCGGTTGTGGGCGGTCGGACCCGTCCGCTACGCAGACGATGGCGCGGCTCGCGCGGGACATCGACGAGTTGCGCGCGTACTTCGGTCATTCGCGGATCGTTGTCATCGGCCACTCCTTCGGCGCGACGCTCGCGTTGAAGTACGCGGCCGCGTACGCCGATCGGGTTGCGGGCGTGGTGTATCTCGACGGGGTCGGCGTCGGTGATTGGCGTACGCCGTACTACGCGGAGCGCGCCCGCCGGATGACGCCCGAGCAGGCCGCGCGGCTTGAGGAACTGTCCGGCCGGACCGAGGTGTCCGGCCGGCCCAGGAGCTCCGCCGAGGAGACCGAGTTTCGCGCGTTGTCGTGGTTCACGGATCACGCGGATCGCGAGCGGGCGATGACCTGGGCGTACGCGAGCGCGGTCGTCGACCTGCCGATCAACTTCGCGGCGAACAGTGCGCTGGGGGCCGAGATCAACGGCTGGTCGGCCGAGGAGGTGAAGGCACTCGTGGCGGCGGTCCGGGCGCCGATCACCTTCGTACACGGCGAACACGACCCACGTCCGGCCACCGCGGTCCGCGAGCTGGCCGAGGCGGCGCCGAACCACACATTCGAGCTGATCCCGGACGCCGGCCACTCGCCATGGCTGGAGCAGCCCGAGCTGGTCCGGGAGGTGCTGCGCGCCGCGGTTGAGTAGCCCGCCGGCCCGGCGTCGGCAGGAGCCGGCCGGTCCAGCGCCGGCCGGTCCAGGAGCCGCCTGGGCAGTGGACAAATCTTAATTCTGAGATCTACTCTCAAATTAGAGCTGATCTCAGAAAGGTGTTCGGGATGCTGAATCCACGTCGGTGGTGGGCGCTGGCGGCGATGTCCGTCAGCCTGATCGTGATCGGGCTTGACCTGACCGTGCTGAACGTCGCGCTGCCGACGCTCGCCACGGATCTGCAGGCGTCGACCAGCCAGCTGCAGTGGTTCGCGAACGCGTACACGCTGGTGCTGGCGTCGTTGCTGCTCCCGGCCGGGTTGCTGGGTGACCGGTTCGGGCCGAAGCGGCTGATGCTCGGGGCGCTGGTGGTGTTCGGGCTGGCGTCGGCGGCGTGCGCGTTCGCGAGTACGCCGGGGGAGCTGATCGCGGCGCGGGCCGCGCTCGGGATCGGATCGGCGTTCCTGATCCCGTTGTCGATGTCGCTGCTGAACCTGCTGTTCGCGCCGGCGGAGCGGCAGCGCGCGATGACGATCTGGCTGATGGCGAACTCGCTCGGCATCCCGCTCGGTCCGGTGCTCGGCGGCTGGCTGCTCGACCACTACCGGTGGGGCTCGATCTTCTTGATCAACCTGCCGCTGGTCGTGGTCGGTCTGGTCGCGGTGGCACTGCTGATTCCGGCGACGCGAGGGCATCGGTCGCGGCGGATCGACGTACCCGGCATCGGGCTGTCCGCGGCCGGGCTGGTCGCGCTGACGTACGGGTTCATCGCGGCCGGCGAGCGTGGTTGGGGATCGGGCTGGACGCTCGGTGCGATCGCGGTCGGCGTGCTGTTGCTGTTCGCCTTCTGGGCCTGGGCGCGGCGGGCGACGCATCCGCTGATCGACCTCGGGCTGTTCCGGTCGCCCGGGTTCACCTGGGGTACGGTCCTGGCGACCCTGGCGTCGTTCGCGCTGGTGGGGTTGATGTTCGTGCTACCGCAGCTCTTCCAGGCGGTGCAGGGCGCGGACGCGTTCCAGGCCGGGCTGCGGTTGCTGCCGATCATCGGCGGGATGCTGGTCGGCGCCAAGGTCGCCGAGCGGCTGGTCGAGACGGCCGGCGCGCGAGTGCCGGTGCTGATCGGGTTCGGGTTGATGCTGGCCGGGCTGGTGCTCGGCGCGTTCACCGAGGTCGGCGACGGGTACGGGTACACCGCGATCTGGGTCAGTCTGGTCGGGGTGAGCATCGGCTTCACGCTGCCGCCGATGAACGGATTGGCGCTCGCCGCGTTGCCGCTCGAACAGAGCGGATCGGGGTCCGCGTTGATCCAGGCGTCCCGTCAGGTCGGCGGCACGCTCGGGGTCGCGATACTCGGTACGGTACTCAACGCCGCGTACCGGAATCACCTGGACGTCACCGGCCTGCCACCCGCGGCCGCCACCGCCGCCCGTGACAGCGCATCCGGCGCGATCGCGATCGGTTCGCCGGAGCTGACCCGGTCGGCGCGGGCCGCGTTCGTGACCGGGATGGACCTGACGCTGTGGGTGTGCGGCGGGATCGCGGTGCTGTCGATCGTGCTCGCGCTGGTCTTCCTGCCACGCCGGACCCGGGGTGCCGTCGCGCCGGCGGAGAAAGTTGCCACAATCGGAGCATGACCGCGCACAGGGCCGAGCCGCCGGGGAAACCACTCGGGCTGCGCGAACGCAAGAAAGCGAAGACCCGGGCCGCCATCCAGGAGCACGCGCTGCGGCTGTTCAAGGATCAGGGGTACGCCGAGACGACCGTGCAGGAGATCGCGGCCGCGGCCGAGGTGTCACCGGCGACGTTCTTCCGGTACTTCGCGACCAAGGAGGACACCGTCGTCCTCGACCGGCTCGATCCGGTGATGATCGAACTCTTCCGTAGCCAGCCCGCTGAACTGACCCCGACCGAGGCCCTCCAGGCGGCGATCCGGCAGAGCATGTCCGAGCTGACCGACGACGAATGGGAACTGGAGTCCGAGCGCCAGCGCCTCGTCATGAACGCCCCCGAACTCCGGGTCCGAATGCTCGACCAGCTCTACGAAGGCATCGATCTCCTGGTCACCCTCGCCGCCGAACGCACCGGCCGCGCCCCCGACGACCTGTCCGTCCGCGCCTGGGCCGGCGCGGTCGTCGGCGTCATGATGGCCACCTACCGCCAACTGGCGATCGACGCCCCCCTCCCCAAGTACCTGCAAACCATGGACCTGGCCTTCGACCAACTCGACGGACTGAAGCTCAGCTCAAGCGACCGAGCAGATGTCGGCGGTTGTGGTCAGGGGGTCGCCGGGTTGGAGGCCGAAGGTGGTTGCGGCTGAGGCGCCGCGGATTACGAGTTCGGTGTAGCCGGTGCCGGAGCTGCCGGGGATGATGCCGGGGGAGTTTCGGGGTACGGCGGTGAGGTGCGGGTAGCAGATCACGTCCACCGGGGTCGTACTGCCATCATCGTTGCGCTGGGCAACGGTCAGGGTGGCGCCGAAGGTGAGGTCCAAGCGGCGGTCGAGTTTGCAGTTGCCGAAGTTGTCGACGACGGCAACGACCGGCTCGGGGTCGTACGTTTCCGGTATCGCGGTTTCGGCCGAAGGTACGTCCCGGCCGTCGGCGACCCACTTGGCCAGCAACGGCAGGTACCAGAGACTTCGGAACTGGGTGCCGGCGATCTTGTCCACCTCCGCCGGGGCGAACCCGGCCGCCGTCACCGCGGCGCGGATGTCGGTGACGTGCACCCGCTCGATCCCGAGCTCGCGCTGGACCTGGGCGAGTACGCGCGGGTTGAACGTACTCGCGACCAGGTGCTTGCCGTACCGGAACCAGCAGAACGGGACGCCGTTCGGCCACACACCGTCGCGCGGCGCGATGTTCAGCAGGGTGATGGTCGGGTGACCTTCTTCGCCGAGGGACTCGGTCGCGATCAGGCAGTCGAGCAAGGTGAGCGCGGCGAACGACTCCGGATCGGGTCCGTCGGCAGCGACGATGGTCGGCGACTGGCCGAACAGGGCGCCGATCCGGGTACTGAGTCTGGCCCGGGCGTTGCCGTCGAAACAGTCGGTGACATAGGTGATCGGGTACACGGGAAGCTCCACAAGTGGTTGCAGGTTCGGGAAACGAAAGAGGCCCCCGACACAGGGGGCCTCTCGCTGCAAGCACAGGTGCGTACGCCGCTAGAGTCCTCCGTACCGAGGGCTCAGCATTCGCATCGTGGCGTACCAGGTCACATCGTGGATGGTAGCACCCCTTACTTTGCCTGGCCGTTCTCGAAATAGCTGACCAGGGCGGGGTCGAGCGCCGGGACGTCCTGCGGGACGCCGTTCGCGCGCAACGACTGAGTCGCGGCGTACCCGGCGGCGACCGCGGCGCGGGCGGCGATCGGAGAGGTGAGCGTCGCGCCGCCGTCGCGGACGAACTGCACGAACTCGGCGACCAGATGCGGGTCCGCGCCGCCGTGGTCCTCGTTCTCGCCGGTGATCTCGACGACCAGGTCGGCGTCCTCGCGGTACCCGGAGCGGCGGCTGTTCCACACCTTGACCACGCCACCGGCGGTGTCACCGAAGTTCTCCAGCCGGCCGTGCGTACCGATGACGGTGTAGTTGCGCCAGTAGTCCGGCGTGTAGTGGCACTGCTCGTACGTCATGAAGACGCCGTTGTCGAGCAGCAGGTTCGCCATCGAGATGTCCTCGACGTCCATCACCGGAGCCATCCCCTTCTGCTCCAGCGGCGGCCAGTGGTCGATCGACACGAAGTCACCGAACCGCTGGCCGGACCGGTCCTGCCGGTCCTCGATCCCGCCGTACAGCGTGAGCGCGCCCATCGCGTTGACCCGGGTCGTGTAGCCGTCGGCCAGCCAGTGCATCACGTCGAGGTCGTGGGCGCCCTTCTGCAACAGCAGTCCGGTCGTACGGCTGCGGTCGGCGTGCCAGTCCTTGAAGTAGTAGTCGCCGCCGTGGCCGACGAAGTGCCGGCACCAGATCGCCTTCACGTCACCGATCGCGCCGTCCTGGATCAGTTTCCGCATCGTCAGTACGACCGGCATGTGGCGCATGTTGTGGCCGACGTACAGCCGGGCGCCGGACCCGTACGCCGCCTGCAGGACCCGGTCGCAGCCCTCGGTGGTGATCGCGAGCGGCTTCTCGACGAACACCGAGACGCCGGCCTGGAGGAAGTCGACCGCCGGCCCCTCATGCAGGTCGTCGGGCGTGGTCAGGAAGACCCCGTCGAGCTTCTGGTCCAGCAGCTCGGTGTGGGAGGCGTACGCCGACGCCCGCGGGTACAACTCCAGGGCCGCGTCCCGCTGCGGAGCGGACGGGTCGGCCAGGGCCACGACCTCGGACCCCTCGCCGGGACGGTGCGCGTACTGCGCCAGGCGGCTGCGGGCCCCGAGCCCCACCACGCCGAACCGAAGATCACTCATACCAGGCAACTCCTGCACATAGATGTTTGCAACAGCCTAACTCCGAGCAATTCTGTCAATCAATCACCGATCCTCCAGGTGGAATTGGGCTGCCCGTCACCCGCCGCACATCGGCGTCTCGCTCGGTGCCGACACCATGGCGGAATGTGAGCCTCCACTACGTGGCACTGGGGGACTCGACCACCGTGGGTGTCGGGGACCCGATGAACGGCAGCAGTACGACCGACCTGTCCGGTGCCGGAGCACGACCGGGTCAGGGGTGGCGAGGCTGGGCCTCGCTGCTCGCGGCCGCCCTGGCCAGCTCCCACCGTGTGACGTTCTCCAACTTCGCGACCAGCGGCGCCACCGTGCCGGTGGTCGCGACCGAGCAACTGCCCGAAACCGGCGACGGGCCGATCGACCTCGCCTCGCTGATCGTCGGCGTGAACGACACCTTGCGGTCGTCGTTCGACGCCGGGCGGATTCGGGACCACCTGCAGCTGTGTGCCGAGCAGTTGACCGCGCGCGGGGCGCTGCTGCTCACCGTGCGGTTCCATGACCACGGCAAGGTGTTCGGGTTGCCGCGGTGGTTGCGGCGGCCGTTGTGGCATCGGATCGAGCAGGTCAACGTCGCGTACGACGACCTGCATGCCCGGTACGGGGGGATCCGGCTGGACATGGCCGCGTACCCGGAGATCTATCGGCGGGACTTCTGGAGCGTCGACCGGCTGCATCCGGGGGAGCGCGGGCACCGCAAGCTGGCGCGGGCGTTCGCGGACGAGCTGGCGGTTCGGGGCGTACGGATCGACGTACCGCCCGACCTGGACTGCGCGTACCGCCCGCCGAGCCGTTGGGCGGACGCGATGTGGCTGGTCCGCGAGGGCGTGCCGTGGGTAGGCCGCCGAGCCAACGACTTGCTGCCCTGGGCAGCCCGCATGGCCCTGACCCAGTTCCATCCACCTGCCGGGTCCCTTCCAGTAGGTACCAACGCGGAGGTGCGACGCCTCCTATCGCTTCCGCCGTCTCTTCCCTCCACCGCCGATGCGGAGGTGCGGCGCCTCCTCTCTCCGTCTCTTTCTTCTGCTCCTTCCTCTGCCGATGCGGAAGCGAGGCAGTTGGAGGCATAGGGTCTGCGTATGGCCCGTATCGATGGACGTACCGCAGACCAGCTCCGCCCGGTGAAGATCACCCGGAACTGGCTGGACCACGCCGAAGGCTCGGTGCTGGTCGAGTTCGGGCGGACCCGGGTGCTGTGCGCCGCGAGTGTCACCGAGGGCGTACCGCGCTGGCGCAAGGGCAGCGGCCTCGGCTGGGTCAGCGCCGAGTACGCGATGCTCCCGCGCGCCACCAACACCCGCTCCGACCGCGAATCGGTGAAGGGCAAGATCGGTGGGCGTACGCACGAGATCTCCCGGCTGATCGGGCGTTCGCTGCGGGCCGTGATCGACTACAAGGCGCTCGGCGAGAACACCATCCTGCTCGACTGCGACGTCCTCCAGGCCGACGGCGGCACCCGGACGGCCGCGATCACCGGGGCGTACGTCGCGCTGGCGGACGCGGTGTCCTGGTTGCGCGAGCGGAAGCTGCTGAAGAGCGAGCCACTGACCGGTACGGTGTCCGCGGTGTCGGTCGGGATCATCGACGGTGCGCCGATGCTGGACCTCTGCTACGAGGAGGACGTCCGGGCCGAGACGGACATGAACCTGGTGATCACCGGCGACGGCAAGTTCATCGAGGTGCAGGGTACGGCCGAGGGCGCGCCGTTCGACCGCGCCGAGCTGGACAGCCTGCTCGCGCTGGGTACGTCCGGATGCGCCGACCTGGCGAAGCTCCAGCAGGAGGCGCTGGCATGAGCCGCGTACTGCTGGCCTCGAACAACAAGAAGAAGCTCGAAGAACTACGCCGGATCCTGACCCCGATCGTGCCGGGGATCGAGGTGCTCGGGCTCGGCGACGTCCCGCCGTACGAGGAACCGGCCGAGACCGAGCCGACCTTCGAAGGCAACGCGCTGCTCAAGGCACACGCCGCGCTGAAGGCGACCGGCCTGCCGTCGATCGCCGACGACAGCGGCATCTGCGTGGACGCGCTGAACGGCATGCCCGGCGTCCTCTCGGCGCGCTGGTCCGGCCCCGCGAAGGACAACCACGCGAACAACCTGCTGCTGCTCGGTCAGTTGGAGGACGTTCCGGACGAGCGGCGCGGCGCGTCCTTCGTCGCGGCGGTCGCCTTCGTACGCCCCGACGGCCCGGACGAGATCATCCTCGGCGAGATGCGTGGCGCGGTGACCCGCTCGTTGCGTGGAACCGGCGGCTTCGGGTACGACGTGCTGTTCCAGGCCGAAGGCTACGACCGGACCACGGCCGAGCTCTCGATCGAGGAAAAGGACACCATCAGCCACCGAGGCAAGGCGCTACGCGCCCTCGCCCCGATCGTCGCCAAAGCCCTGGGGAGCTAAGAATGCTGTTCGCCGGATCGGATCGCGACGGAGTCGCGGAGGGAAAGATCACCGTCGCGTACCGGCGCTGGGCCGAGCCGCGGGTGGTCGAAGGACGGATCTACCGCACCAACGCGGGCCGGATCTCGATCGACAGCATCAAGCAGGTCAACCCGGACCTGATCACGGACACCGACCCGGACGTCGCGCTCGCCGATCGGCAGAACGCGAAAGACGTCCGCCGGCGGTTGCGCGGCGACGACTCACAGCCGACGTTCCTGATCCGCTTCCACCTGGTCGAAGGTCCGGACCCGCGGGAGCAGCTCGCGTCGGACGCGACGCTGAGCGCCGAGGACCTGGCCGACCTTCGAGAGCGGCTCGCGCGTTTCGACCAGGCCAGCAACCACGGTCCGTGGACCACCGAGACCTTGCGGCTCATCCAGTCCACCCCCGCCACCCGGGCCGGCGACCTCGCCGCCTCCCTGGGCCGCGACACCGCCCCCTTCAAACTGGACGTCCGCAAACTGAAGAACCTCGGCCTCACCTACAGCCTCGAGGTCGGCTACCGCATCTCCCCTCGCGGTGCCGCCTACCTGAACGCCCTAGGCAACTAACCCGCCCATCTGGAGCCCGCGTCGGCGGTTCGTCCCCGGCCAGGTGGAGCCCGCGTCGGCGGTTCGACAGTACGTATACGGCTGCTGGCGCGGTCGGCGAGCGTCGGAGCCGCCCGCGGGCAAGGGCAGTGGACGTATACGTACTGTCGAGCTGCAGTTGCTAGAGCTCGTCGCCGCGGTTCAGGTTGAGGGTCGCGAGCAGGTCCTCGTGCAACTCGAACCAGACCCGGTGACAGGAGTCCACATCGCTGCGGTCGACCCAACCGGTTTCACCCGCCCGCACCCGCGCAAGCGCGGCAGCGAAGCGAGTGTCGTACCCACTGAACCGGGGGAGGACGGCCGTTAGTTGGCCGGCGATGGACTCCAAGGCTCGATTGATGACCGCGAGCTCATGCAGTACGCCCGCGTCCCAGTCCGGGTCCGTGTGGTCGTTGGCGGCCAGCGGATCGGTTGCGGTCGGCCGAAGTTGCCAGTCGGCGCAGGCGCGCTGCAGTAAGGCGTTGAGCGGGAGGAACTCCTCGTACACCTTCCGCACCGCGTCCTCACCGCTGACTTCGGCAAGCTCATCCGCAAGCAGCCGCTCGTTCTCGGCGCGCCCGGTCTCGGTCAGCGCCCACCCACCCGTACCCGCGAAACTGCTCCGCGTCACCCACCCACACGCCGCCGCCGCGATCAGCTCCCCCTCAACCTCATCCACCGAGAGCCACACCCGCCGAGCAACCACCCCCGTCTCCCCAAACCCAACCAACCGCACCCCATGCAACACCCTCCCAAGTACCCCTCCCACCCACCCCAGCCCCACTCCACGCCCCGCGCCGTGCTCCGGCTCCGACTCGCGCCCCGGCCTGGGCGGGCGCCCCGGCGCCGAATCCTGCCCTGTCATGAGGTGGTCTCCTGCCGGGCAGTGAGTCGGTTGAAGCGTTGCTGACAGGCCTGCGGTGAACTGAACCCCATCGCGTCCGCGATCTCCGCCCACGTCAGCCCCGAACTCCTGGCCACGAAGAACAACCCCGCCTCCAACTCCTCAACCTCAGCCCGGGCCGCCGGCAACAACGTCAGCGCCGCGAGCAGATCCTCCGCCCCCAACTCACCCGACCGCCACAACCCGAACTGCACGAAATCCACCGCCGACAACGGCACCGGCGCCGGCCGCCAAGGCCGCGCCGCCAACTCCCCGGCCCCCCGCTCCACCAGCCGCCCCCGGGCCCCCGCCTCCCGCCCCGCCCGCCCCTGATCCCGCGCCCCTTGATCCCGCGCCGCCTGATCTCGCGCCCCCTGGTCCCGTGCCGCCTGAGGCTGCTGTGGGTGCCCAGTGCTGGTCGCGTCCCGCTTGCTTCTCATCCCGCAACAGTGGATCATCAACAAAACGTTGTCAACATAATGTTGTCAACGTCCCGTTGATAGGAGCCGCCGGTGCTGATCCCGCTGCACGCCGCCACCACCCCCACCTGCGGCCCCAAAGCAGCCACCCTCAGCACCCTCCACAACGCCGGACTCCCGGTCCCCAACGCCGCCATCGTCCCCACCACCGCCTTCCCCTCACCCACCAACACCAGCCCCACCGCCCCGGTTGACGTCGGCTCCAGTGCTGATTTGTTGTCTGAGGTGCTGATCTTTGGGCTCGGTGCGTGGCTCGAAAGCATTGGCGACCCACCCGTGGCCGTACGCTCCTCGGCCACCAACGAAGACACCGCCACCACCTCGGCCGCCGGCCAGTACGACACCTTCCTCGGCGTACAAGGCCTCGCCGCCGTCACCACCGCAGTACGCGCCTGCTGGTCTTCTTTGTGGTCCACTCGAGCCACCGCGTACCGCACAACAGATGTGCAGGCCCTTGCGATGGCGGTTGTGATCCAGGAGCTGGTAGACGCGGAAGTGTCTGGCGTCATGTTCACGCCCGCGGACGCGACCGGCAGCACTCTGATCGAAGCGTCCTGGGGACTGGGCCCGTCGGTCGTCGAGGGCCGCCTGACTCCCGACAGCTACGAAATCACCGCCGACGGCTCCGTCACCGCCACCATCGCCGACAAACCCACTGCCTTGTACCGCACCGGCTCTCACGTGCTCGAACAGGACGTCCCCGCCGACCTCCGCCGTACACCCACCCTGAGCACCGAAACAGCCACCCAGCTGGCCGCCCTCGGCAACCAAGTCACCGACCTCCTCGGCGGCCCCCAAGACATCGAATGGGCCATCGCCAACAACCAGCTCTGGCTCCTCCAGTCCCGCCCAATAACCACCTCACCCCCCAGCCCCACCCGCGCCCCCGCACCCCACAGCACCACCCGCGCCGCCGCAGCACTCCCCGGCGTGGCATCAACCCCTGATGCCGGTTCGATGCTCACCGGTGTTCCCGCCAGCCGTGGTACGGCGTCTGGTCCGGTGCGGGTTGTCCGTGGCCCGCAGGACTTCGCTGATGTACGCCCCGGCGACATCCTGGTCTGCCGCTGCACCGACCCGGCCTGGACGCCACTGCTCGGCATCGTTGCCGGCGTAGTCACCGAGGTCGGAGGGGTCCTGTCCCACGCCGCCATCGTTGCCCGCGAACGCGGCATCCCCGCGATCGTCAGTGTCCCGGCCGCCACCACCCGGCTCCGGAACGGCAAGCAGATCACTCTCGACGCCACCACCGGCGCCGTACACCTCTGATCAGCAGCCTCAGCCCAACAGGCCGGCCCCCAGCTCAGGACCGCTTCAAGAAGCGCAATGAGAAGGCCAGGAACACCAGCACGATCCCGACGTTCGCCATCAGCCGCAGCCAGAACTGGTGCCGGAAGAACAGCACGTCCATGCCGACAATGAGGACGATCATCAAGGCCACCACCAGTACCGTGGTCAGCGGCTTACCCATACTTCGATGCTACTGCGCGAGTTGTGCCAGAGGCGGGAGTCGAACCCGCATGCCCGGGGGCGCCGGCACCTAAAGCCGGTGTGTCTGCCATTCCACCACTCTGGCCGAGGGGGCTGTTGCCTCCCCGCGGGGACATCCTACGGGGAGGCTTTCGCGTCAGCGGCTTTGGAGCGCGTCGATGAAGACACCCTTCAGGTCGCCGGGGTTGCGGGCGACGTAGGCCTGACCGCCGGTGGCCTGGGCCAGCGCGCTGAGCTCGTCGGCGTTCGCCTCGGGCCCCATGCCGAGCGCGATGATCCGGACCGGCCGGGACGGGTCCTGCAGGCCCTGGAGCGTACGAACGGCCTGCGCGAGCGTCGGGCTGCCGGGATCGTCGTTCTTGCCGTCCGTGAAGAGCAGAATCGTGTTCACGGCGCTCTGGTCGTACTGCTGCCGGACCTGGCGTACGGCGGCGATCGCGGTGTCGTACAGACCGGTGCCGCCGCCGGCGATCGGCTGCTGGATCTTGAGCTGCCCGACGATCTTGGCGCGTTGCACCTTGGACAGCGGCGCGATCGGTACGAGTTGCTTGTAATCGGCCTTGTCCGGGCCGATCTGGGTCGAGAACGTCCACAGACCGAGCTTCGCGCTGTCCGGGAACAGGTCGAGTCCGCTGGTCGCTGCCTCGACGGTGAGCTGCATCCGGGTCTTGGCGCCGACCTTCTCGGCCATCGAACCGGAGACGTCGACGACCGCGAGTGAGTGCGTGGACAGCGACAGGCGGGTCCAGTTCTGCAGGGTGGTGTCGATGGCTTCGCTGGTCGGCTTGGTCAGCTGGCTGACGTCGCCGACGCCGCGGCCGCCGCTCAGCGCGCTCAGCGCGGTGTCCCGGAATCCGGCCTGGTCGCGGGCCTGGGCGCTGGCGTCGGACATCAGCTCGCTGCCGAGCGCCTTGGCTGCCTGGTCCGCCTGGTCGGTGTCGGACTTCGCGGTGACGACGATCGGGTAGTCCAGGGCGAGTGTGCCGGTGGCGGGCTGGATCGCCTTCAGCTGGGCGTCCGGGTGCGCGTCCTGGTACTTCACGAAACTTTGCTCAGACGCCGGTACGACGGTTGTGCTGCCGTCCTGGTCGGCGCGACCGAGCAGGGCGTTGACGTCCGTGTACGGCTTCGCCATCGAGCCGAGGCGCTGGGCCAGCGGCACGATCACCTGGGACACCTGGGTGTCGGAGGCGGAGGTCTTCTGCCGTTCCATCTGTACCGACAGCAGCGTGAGCGCGCCCGGCGACGTGTTCAGCGGGTCGAGCAGGGCCGGGCTCGCGCCGGACAGGCTGCGCAGCCAGGACGAGGTGTCGGCGAAGTTGGTCCGCCGGCCGACCAGTACCAGTGGTGATGTAGCGATCGAGGCGACCGCGATGTTCGGGACGGTCTGGCCGTCGTCGGCCTGGGCGACCCACAGTGAGGAGTCGGGGATCCACAGGTCCGGCCGGGTGTCACTGCCGTGCGCGACGTCCCGGGCGACCTGGGCGGACGGTGCCGCGCTGATGGTGAACTGCAGGCACGGGTTGCCGTCCTTGCCGCCCTTGGCGGTCAGCGCCTTGGCCGCCGCGTCGATCGAGGGCTGCATCTCGGGTGTGGTCGCGAGCTGGATCTGGGTCGGGTCGTCGCAGGCCTTGTTGCCGCCGAGGAACCCGTCGGCGCCGGAGGACGATCCGAAGGACCGGACCACGAAGACCGCGCCCAGGGTCAGCACCAGTATTCCGACCGCGGTGATGTACACCGAGCGACGGTTGTTGTTACTTCGCGTGACCGCAGAGGAATGTTTTCCCATCGCGGCAGGTCCCTCCCTCCCAGAGGCTGACTGCGCGCGCAGATTACCCGGTTTCGGCAGGTCGCGGTGGGGGCCACCAACGGTCGTGACACACCCGTCGCCGAACCGGAACCCGGCCGGGAGTACGGCTTTTTCACAGGAACGCTGAAAAAATCACCCTGTGTGCCGGTTCCGCTGCGATGCGGTGAAGTATGACTGTGATCCAAATCACAGCAACAGTTTGCTCAAACGACCGTTCTATGGACCGCTCGAATGAAACGGTTGCAGGTTTCCCTGCGCCGAATCGCGTTTCCGGTCCGGAATCGGGTCAGAGTCCGAGATCCCGGCGCAGCTTCGCGACATGCCCGGTGGCCTTCACGTTGTACTGCGCGACCGCGATCTTCCCGTCCGGATCGACCACGAACGTGGACCGGATCACGCCGGTCACCTTCTTCCCGTACATGGTCTTCTCGCCGAACGCGCCGTACGCGGTCAGCACCTCTTTGTCCGGGTCGCTGAGCAGCGGGAACGTCACGCCGTCCCGCTCGCGGAACTTCGCCAGCTTGGCGGGCTTGTCCGGGGAGATCCCGAGCACCGCGTACCCGGCCGCCTGCAGCGAGTCGAGCGAGTCCCGGAAGTCGCAGGCCTGCTTCGTACAGCCTGGGGTCATCGCGGCCGGGTAGAAGTAGACGATCACGTTCTTCCCGCGCAGGCTCGCCAGCGCCACGTCGTTGCCGTCAGCATCGGGCAGGGTGAAGTCGGGTGCGGCGTCGCCGACGGACAGGCGTTCGGACATCTGGTCCTCCACGGATAGGGCTGCTGCCGCCATCGTACGTGCGCGCCGGCCGCGTCCCGGCCACGTCGCGCCCGTATCCCGGGAGTGGTCAGTGGGCGCCGTTAGCCTGAGGTCATGCGGGCCATGACAGTCATTCCCGGCAAGTCCGACTCGGCGCGCGTCGGCGCGGTCGCGGAGCCTCCGGCCGCCGACGGTTCGATCCTGGTACAGGGCCTGCTGACGGGCATCTGCGGCACTGATCTGGAGCTGCTGGCCGGGGCACTCGGCCGCGTACAGCCCGGGTCGGATCACCTGGTGATAGGTCACGAGTCACTCGGGCAGGTGCTGGAGGCACCAGCAGGCTCCGGCTTCACCGCGGGCGATCTGGTCGCCGGAGTGGTGCGCCGACCCGACCCGGTGCCCTGTCCGGCCTGTGCGCGTGGTGAATGGGACTTCTGCCGCAACGGCCAGTACACAGAGCGCGGCATCAACGGAATGGACGGGTATGGCGCGGAGCGCTGGCGCGTCGACCCGTACTTCGCCGTACCGGTACCGGCTGTCCTGGGGCACCTGGGCGTACTGGTAGAGCCGACCAGCATCCTCGCCAAGGCGTTTGAACAAGTGGATCGGGTAGGTGCCCGGTCCTGGTTCGACCCGAAGCACGTACTGGTGACAGGCGCCGGACCGATCGGCCTACTCGCCACACTGATCGCACAACAGCGCGGGTACGACGTGCATGTACTGGACCGGGTCACCGACGGCCCCAAGCCGGAGCTGGTCCGGGCACTCGGCGGTACCTATCTGACTGATCTCCAGCAGCTTGATGTCGTACCGGATGTGGTCATAGAGGCGACCGGTGTCGGACAGGTGGTGTTCGACTGCGCCAACCTGCTCCCACCGGCCGGTGTGATTTGTCTGGCCGGCATCCACCCCGGTCCGGCAACCGTGGACGTACAGCTCGACGCACTGGTCCGCCAGCTCGTCGTACGCAACGCAGCGCTCGTGGGCACGGTCAATGCGGGCAAACGGCACTACGCGGACGCTGTGGACATGCTGCTCAAGGCTGATCGCGCCTGGTTGGAGCGGTTGGTGACGCGGACCGTACCGCTGTCGAACTGGCCCGCCGCATTGGTGCGGGAACCGGATGACATCAAGGTGGTCGTGGACTTGCGGGGATGACCTGCGAGGATGGTGGTGACGAGGGGCAGGCCCGGGCATCCCGGGGCAGCCCCGCCGAGGGAAGGGAGCTCGACAGGTGTCGGACACGAAGGCTCGGACCGCCGAGCAGATCGAGGCGGACATCGCCGCCACCCGGTTGCGGTTGGCCTCGACCGTGGACGAGCTGGTCGACCGGGCGAACCCGAAGAACGTGGCACTGCGCCAGGTCGAGCAGGCGAAGTCGCAGGTCTTCGACGAGCACGGGCAGCTGCGGACCCAGAAGATCGTCGCGGTCGCCGGCGCGGTGGCCGGTGTGGTCGGCGTACTGCTGGTGATCCGTCGCCTGGTGGGTCGCCGGTGACTCCTCGCAAGAAGCTCTCCGACGACAAGTTGCCGATCCGGATGCTGCACGACCGCGTCCTGGTCTCCCTCGAACAGGAGGGCGAGCGAAAGTCGTCGGCGGGCATCCTGATCCCCGCCACTGCCCAGATGGGCCGCCGGCTGGCCTGGGCCAAGGTCGTCGCGGTCGGTGCGAACGTACGCACCGTCGAGGTCGACGACCGGGTGCTGTTCGACCCGGAGGACCGGGCCGAGGTGGAGGTCCGTGGCGACGACTACATCCTGCTCCGCGAGCGTGACCTGCACGCGGTCGCGGCCGGCCGCCTGGAAGACGGCCAGACCGGGCTCTATCTCTGAGAGGGCGTCTGAGAACCCTGCACCTACTGCGGGGCACTCGGCGCGGCACCTCGCCGCACGGGTGCAAAGGCCACGATGCGCCGCATCGAGACCTTCGCCCCCACGCACCGAGCCACCGCACCGAGCACCTCCTCGCTACGGCACAGAGTTCCCAGACGCCCTCTGAGCTGGACACTGTCTCCGACCCGCGCGGCGGGTGGGGGAGAATGACTGCGTGATCTTCGAGACCTCCTCCCGGCTGCCAGACTTCCCGTGGGACAAGCTCGCCCCTTACAAGCAGAAGGCGGCCGGGCATCCGGACGGCATCGTCGACCTCTCGGTCGGCAGCCCGGTGGACCCGGTGCCGGAGCTGGTCAAGAAGGCGCTGGCCGATGCCGCGGACGCCCCGGCGTACCCGACCACCCTTGGTACGGCGTCGGCGCGCCAGGCCGCGGTGGACTGGATGGACCGGCGCCTCGGTGTGACCGGAGTGGACCCGCAGCGCGAGGTGCTGCCGGTGATCGGTACCAAAGAGCTGATCATGATGCTGCCGACTCTGTTGGGTATCGGCGCGGGTGACACGGTCCTGATCCCGGACCTGGCCTACCCGACGTACGAGGCGGGTGCCGCGCTTGCACGGGCGACCAGCGTTCCGGTCGCGGACCCATCGGCGTACGAGGGTGCGGTGCGGGTCGCGTACCTGAACTCCCCGCGCAACCCGTCCGGTGAGATCACCCCGGCGGCTGATCTGCGCCGCGCGGTCGAGTGGGCTCGTGCGAATGACGTACTACTGGTCAGCGACGAGTGCTACACCGAGTTCGGCTGGGACGAGAAGCCGGTGTCGGTGCTGCACCCGGATGTGTCGGGCGGCAGCTTCGACAACCTGCTGGCGGTGCACTCGCTGTCCAAGCGCTCCAACCTGGCCGGGTACCGCGGTGGGTTCGCTACTGGTGATCCGACTGTCGTGGCGGAACTGCTTGAGGTGCGGAAGCACGCCGGGTTGATGGTGCCGTCGCCGATCCAGGCCGCGATGGCTGCCGCGTTCGCTGACGACGTACATGTTGAGGAGCAGCGTGGCCGGTACCTGCGCCGCCGCGCGGTGCTGCGGGATGCGCTGACCAGCGCGGGCTGGGAGATCACGCTGTCCAACGGTGGGCTGTACCTGTGGGCATCCCATCCGTCGTACGACGCGTACGGCTCTGTCGCTGCACTGGCTGACTTGGGCATCCTGGTCGCGCCTGGAGCCTTCTACGGAACTGCGGGTCAGCGGCACGTACGCGTCGCGCTGACTGGTACTGACGAGCGGATCGACGCGGCGGTCAAGCGACTGGAGCAGTAGTACCTGTGACTTCTTCCTGGCGTCACTGCCTCTTATAGGGGGTATTTGACGTCCAGGGAGGGAGAAGCGGATGAAGCGCTTCGTCATGGCTGTCGCAGTGCTGCTCACTACACCTACACCTGCTCCAACTACTTCTCCTACGCCGACGCCGGCTGTGAGTACGCCGGCGCCGGTTGCGACCACTCCGGCGCCGGAGTGGTCGATCAGCTTGGACCAGCCGGCCGTGTCCTGGGAGGACAGGCCGACCGTCTTCACCGGCAAGCTCAGCAAGCCGATCACCGGGTCGTACGTCACCCTGTGGCAGCGCGTACCCGGTGCGTGGGTACTACGCGCTTCGACTCGTACTACTGCCGGTGGCGCGTACCGGTTCAACTACGTGTCGCCGTCTACTGGTACGTGGGCGTTCCGCACCATGATCGGTGTCAAAGCCGAGACAGCGCTGGCGATCTCGCCGTACCGGACCGTGCCGATCCAGGACCGGAAGATCGTGATCAACCCACCGGCGTCCTGGTACGCGACACTCACCGGCGTCTCGGTCACCGGCCGGACAGTACCGGCCGAGCCGCGCCAGGAGCTCGCGCTGCAGTCGTACCTCGGTAGCGGCAAGTGGCAGCTGCTCGGCGTCACCACAGTGGATGCCAAGGGCAACTTCCGGTTCCGGGTGCCGGACGACCTACCGGCCACCCGGACTGTACGCGTAGTGACTCGGAAGGTCAGCCAGTCCGCGATGGAGTACTCCGGTCTGGCCACCATCGTGATCAAGGCAGTGCTGAACCCGAAGGTGTACGCCGTGTCCGCCGCGATGGTCCGGTACACGTACCGAGCGGGCTGTCCGGTCGCGCCATCCTCGCTACGGCTGTTGCAGCTGAACTACTGGGGCTTTGACGGCCGGGTGCACCGCGGCGAGCTGATCCTCCGTGACGCGGCCGTGGCGAAGATGATCACGGTCTGGACTTCTACGCTCGCAGCCAAGTTCCCGATTCGGCAGATGCGGCGAGTGGACGTGTTCGGTGGCAGCGACGTGAAGGCGATGGCCGCCGACAACACCTCTGCGTTCAACTGCCGCCGGGTCACGGGCGATCCGTACTCGCTGTCGCCGCACTCGTACGGGTGGGCGATCGACGTCAACACCGTGGAGAACCCGTACCTGGCGGCGAACGGTGTCTGGTACCCGTCTAACGGTCTGGCGTATCGCAACCGGTCGGTCGTACGCCCCGGGATGTTGTTCGCCAACAGCGCCACCACTAAGGCACTGGTCGGACAGGGCTACTTCTGGGGCGCTCGCTGGGCCAAACCCGACTACCAGCACTTCGAGCCGAAGTGAGAGGCGTAGCGGCTGCTGGCGTACTGGCTGTGGTGCTGGCCGGCTGCAGTGCGAAGCCGGTCGCTCAACCATCTACTCCAACACCAGTCCCCAGTACGGTTGGCGGGACAGTGCCGGTGCCGACCAACACGTTGAGTACGACCAAAGCAACAGACGCGGGCGTGCCACCACAGGTACCCGAGCAGGCGACCGCTCCGCCGCCGGCCAACGCCGGACCGCTCACCGAACGCAACCTGCCGGCGCCGGACAAGCTTGGACCCGGCTGGAAGACCTACACCGACCCAGGCGGTGCAGAGGCCGGTTTTGTCGGTAACAACACCTGGACCCGACGCCGCGATCCGCACCAGGCGTCGTACGAAGCCCTGCCTTCCGGCTGCGCGGGCAGTCCGGCTAAGGGCGCGCTGCCGGTGCCCGCGTACGCGCTGACTGGCAGCTACCGCACCGCCTCCGCGCTACCGGCTACAGCGCTGCTGCTTCGCTTCAGCAACTCAGACCAGGCAACCGCGTATTACCAGGGCTACGGGCAGCGCATGCGGGCGTGTGGCACCGGTGGCGATCTGAGTGTCAGGCAGCTCTGGACTGACCAGTCCGCTGCCGCGGCAGTACGGGCGTACGCGGGAGCGGAGTCGTACGTCGACCTGTCCGTACTTCGCGGGTCCACTGTCGCGCTGCTCGCCACCACCTCCGCTGAACCGGATCAGCAGGCCGACTGGGCGCGCGCCCTCGTACCGGTTGTGGAGGCTGTCATCGAATAGACCCCCAAACTGAGCGAAAAGTTGTATTACCTTTCAGTATTTTGTGTCCTACACTCCGATCATGGGTGACTTTGATCGGTATGCCCGCCTGACCGCGGGGCTGGACGCGCCGTACGCGGTCATCGACCTGGCCGCGTTCCGGCGGAATGCCGCCGACCTGGTCCGGCGCGCCGCGGGGACACCGATCCGGGTCGCGTCCAAGTCGGTGCGCTGCCGCGCCCTGATCGAGGCCGCGCTGGCACAGCCGGGCTTCCGGGGCGTGATGAGCTACGCGCTCCCGGAGGCGCTCTGGCTGGCGCGCAACGGTGTCGACGACATCCTGCTCGGCTACCCGACCACGCACCGGACGGCGCTCCGCGAGCTCTCCGCGGACCCGGAGGCGGCCGCGCGGATCACGCTGATGATCGACTCCCCGGAACACCTGGCGTTCATCAAGGCGACCGCTGTCGGTGACGCCCGGATCCAGCTCTGCCTCGACGTCGACGCGTCGCTGCGGGTCTTCGGCCAGCACCTCGGCGTCCGCCGCTCGCCGCTGCGCACTCCGGCCGACGTCGCCGCCTTGGCTCGTACGGTGGCCGCCGACGATGCGTTCGAGCTGGCCGGAGTGATGTTCTACGAGGCGCAGATCGCCGGGCTGCCCGACACTTCGCCCGCCATCCGGTGGGTGAAGCGCCGATCAGCCGCCGAGCTCGCCGACCGTCGTGGCGCGGTCGTCGACGCGGTCAAGCAGATCGCCCAGCTCCGGATCGTGAACAGCGGCGGCACCGGCAGCCTTGAGGTGAGCAGCGCGGACCCGGTCGTCACCGAGGTCACCGCCGGCTCCGGGCTGTACGGACCCACGCTGTTCGACAAATACGACATCTTCCGGCCCGAGCCCGCGATGGCGTACGCGCTGGACGTCGTCCGCCGGCCCGCGCCGCGGATTGCCACCCTCTTCAGCGGCGGGTACGTGGCTTCCGGCCCGGCGAAGAAGTCCCGGCTGCCGTCGCCGGCTTGGCCATCCGGTCTGAAACTGGTCGGTGCGGAAGGTGCTGGCGAGGTGCAGACTCCGGTGCAGGGACAATCGTCCGAACGGCTGCGTCTTGGAGACAGAGTGTGGATGCGCTACGCCAAGGCAGGCGAGATGCTTGAGCGGTTCGACGTCGTCCACGCGGTCGACGGCGAGCAGGTGACCGAGCTGGTCACCTACCGCGGCGAAGGGAAGAACTTCGGATGAGCAGCTGGCAGAACTGGTCCGGTACCGAGTCGGCGACCGGCATCGAGACCCTGCGCCCGGGCTCGGCCGACGAGCTGGCCGCCGCGGTCAAGTCCGCGGCCGAGCAAGGAAAGAAGCTCAAGGCGGTCGGCGCCGGGCACTCGTTCACCGGCTGCTCGGTGCCGCAAGAGGTGATGATCAGGCTCGACCGGCTGTCGTCGATCACCCATGCCGACCAGCAGAGCGGCCGGGTCACGGTCGGCGCCGGCACCGGGCTGCGGAAGCTCAACCTCGGCCTGGCCGCGTTCGACCTGGCACTGGCGAACCTCGGCGACATCGACAAACAGACCATCTCCGGCGCGATCTCGACCGGCACGCACGGCACCGGCGCGCGGCTCGGCGGTCTCGCCACCCAGGTCGTCGGGCTCGACCTGATCACCGCGGACGGCTCGGTGCTGCACTGCTCGGCCGAGGAGAACCCGGGCGTCTTCGCCGCCGCCCGGATCTCGGTCGGCGCGCTCGGCGTGATCAGCTCGCTCACCCTGCAGTGCGTACCGGCGTTCCTGCTCCGCGCGCAGGAAATGCCGATGCCGCTGGCAGACGTACTGGACGGCTTCGATGAGCTTGCCGACGGCAACGATCACTTCGAGTTCTACTGGTTCCCGCACACCGAGCTGGCGCTGACCAAGCGGAACAACCGGGTCGGCGCGGACGTCGAGGCGGCGCCGGTCGGGCGGATTCGCGGCTGGGTCGACGACGAGCTGCTGTCCAACAAGGTCTTCGAGCTGACCAACCGGCTCGCTGTCCGGCAGCCCGCGATGGTGCCGCGGATCAACCGGATCGCGTCGCGCGCATTGTCGGCCCGGGAGTACGTCGACGCGTCGTACAAGGTGTTCTGTACCGAGCGCAACGTGGTCTTCCGCGAGTCTGAGTACGCGGTGCCGCGCGAGCATGTGATCGAGGTGATCCGCCGGCTGCGGGACTGGATCGACACGTCGGGGTCGCGGATTCCGTTCCCGATCGAGGTCCGGGTGGCCGCGCCGGACGATATCTGGTTGTCCACAGCGCACGGGCGGGAGACGGCGTACGTCGCCATCCATCAGTACCACCAGCTGCCACACGATCCGTACTTCCAGGCCTTCGAGCGGATCGTCGCCGACTACGACGGCCGGCCGCACTGGGGGAAGCTGCACACCCTCGGCGCATCGGAGCTACGCGCCCGGTACCCGCGCTTCGACGACTTCGTCGCCGTCCGCGATCGGCTCGATCCGCAGCGCGTGTTCGAGAACGCGTACACCCGCCAGGTCTTCGGCTGATCCACGGCACGTGTGTCCTGGTGCAGTGCTTGGCCGCAGGGCTAGCCTGCGAGCATGAATGCTCTGGAACCGCTCGAACCAGTCGTCGAGGACTGGCAGCAGGCACTGGCCGTGGTCGCGCACCCGGACGACCTGGAATTCGGCGCCGCGGCCGCGATCGCGCGCTGGACCGGGCAGGGCAAGCAGATCACGTACTGCCTGCTGACCTCCGGTGAAGCCGGGATCGACGGCGTCGACCCGGCCGAGTGTGGCCCGCTGCGGGAAGCCGAGCAGATCGAGTCGTCCCGGATCGTCGGCGTCTCGACGGTCGAGTTCCTCGGCCAGCCGGACGGAACGATCGAGTACGGCGTCGCGCTCCGCCGGGTGATCACCGCCGCGATCCGCCGGCACCGGCCGGAGATCGTCATCACCAACAACTTCCGCGACAGCTGGGACGGCGACGTCCTGCTCAACCAGGCCGACCACATCAACACCGGCCGCGCGACCCTGGACGCGGTCCGCGACGCCGCGAACCGGTGGATCTTCCCGGACGCGGGCGACAAGTGGGACGGCGTACGCCAGGTGTGGGCGTCCGGGTCACCAGCCGCCCGGCACGGCGTCGACACCACCGACACGTTCGACCTGGGAGTGCAGTCGTTGAAGGCCCACCAGGCGTACATCGACGGCCTCGGCTGGCCCGACTTCGACCCAGAAGAGTTCCTGGAAGGCACCTCCCGCCCAGCCGGCACCCAGCTCGGCACAAAGTACGGCACCCGCTTCGAGGTCTTCACGCCGTAGCGCGGACCTGAGGCACTCACCAACCTCGACAACCGCCCGGGCGGCACGCTCAAGAGGTGGCCGACCACGCCGGTCGGGCGCGGTTGGTGAGTGCCACAGGTCCGGTCACTCAGCAGGCAGGTCCAGGGACGCGTTCAGGTGCGGTGGGTTGGGCTTGGGGCGGCGGGGTTCGCGGTCGCCCGCGGTGGGTGGGTTGTTCGGGCCGCGCCAGGAGCGGACCAGTGCGCGGCCGCCCTTGCGGGTCATCCGGTGCAGGTCGATCTGCTGGACCTGGCCGGCCGGGATGCCGAGCTGAGCCAGGCTCCGGTTCGCCATCGCGCAGGCCGCGTCGTGGTGACGCGGTGAAAACTTCTGCTGCAGCACGATCGCGATCGACCCGTCGGGCAGATCCTCGATCCGCTGGAACCGCATCCCCTTGTCCAGCGACCAGGACTTCAGGGCAAGCTCAAGGTAGTCGGAGTCGGCCAGCCGCCGATCGGTCATCGCACGCGCAACCACTTCATAACGGGCCATACCCCGATCATCCGTCGCCCCCCACCCGTTTTCCAGCACCCACCCCACCAACCAACCCGCCCACCCCACCAACCAACCCGCCCACCCCACCAACCAACCCGCCCACCCCACCAACCAACCCGCCCACCCCACCAACCAACCCGCCCACCCCACCAACCAACCCGCCCACCCCACCAACCAACCCGCCCACCCCACCAATCAACCCGCCCACCCCACCAACCAACCCGCCCACCCCACCCGACCCCACCACCCGACCCCATCTCACGCCCACCCGCCCACCGTTGGACTTATCCACTGGTGTGGTGGGTTCTCCACTCGTATACCAGTGGAGAACCCTCCACACGGGTGGATATCCACCCGTGTGGAGGGCTGGTGTCAGTGGAGGGTGTTGATTGCGGCGGCTACCTGTTCTGGGCTGGAGATGGGGGTGAGGTGGTTGGCGTTGGGGATCAGGGTCGGGGGTGGGGCGCCGATTCGGGTGGCGGTTTCGGTGGGGTTGCCGCCGTTGGTGTCCAGATCGCCGAAGACCACCGACTTCGGCAGCGGCAGTTCACGTAGCTTCGCCAGCCGGTCCGGGGCGACCGCTGGAATCCCGTTCGCGGTCATCTCCCACAGCGCCTTCTCGGCCCCGGGCTGCCGGAACGGGCGGGTCCACTCGTCGACGTTCATCGGCGGACAACCCGGCATGCACACGCTGTTGTAGATCTTCTTCAGCAGCCACCCCTGATCAAGCACCAACCGGAACAGCGACGTCCGGTACGGCGGGATGATCAGCCAGCGCGGCGGCCCGGCGTTCCCGCCCGGGAGCGGCAGCCCGTCGCCGTCCAGGAACATGATCCCGCCCATCCGGCTCGGCGCCTCCAGCGTCGCCTCGGCCGCGACCCCGGCACCGAGTGAATGCCCGACCAGGATCGGTTTCGGCTGTCCCGTCCCGCCAAGGTGCATCGCGTCCAGGAACCCGAGCAACTGCCCGGCGAGTTCCTCGATCGTGTACGGCGCCTTCCGCTCGGAGTACCCGTACCCGGTGAGGTCGTACGCGTACACGCGATGGTTCTTCGCGAGCAGCGGCACCAACCGGGACCAGGTGTCGACGGATTCCGCCGCCCCGTGAACAAGGACGACGGGCGTGCCCGCCGTACCCCAACTCTGGTACCTGGTGTCGATCCCGCCGGCCTCGACGAACTTCAGCCCGGGCGGCGGCGCGGCGTCCCCGTTGGTGGCGAGGTTGTAGCCGAAAGACGCCAGCGTGACCACCAGCCACAGCGCCAGGATCCCCACCAGCACCCGCCGCAAGAACCGTTTCACGCCCCCAAGTGTGACCAACCGCTACAACTGCAGGATGCGGTGGGCCTCGGTCAGTACGGCGGGGGAGGCGAGCGACTGCCAGCGCGGGATCTGATCGCGGAGGAACGCGCGGAGTTCGTCGGCCCGGTCCGCGTCGTGGTCGAGGACGTCGAGTTCGTTGACGATGCTGAGATCGACGAAGTCGCGGAGCTCCGCGTTGCCGAGCTCCTCCGAGGTGCCGGTGAACCGGTCGGTGACGGTGCGGTGCTCGGCGAGGTCGCGCCAGGTGGTCTCCCGGTCGCAGGCGCCGTACCGGTAGACGATCAGCTCGGCGTCGGTCCCGATCACCGATTCCAGCACCGGACGCTCGGTCCGCCAGTCGAACAAGTGCGTCGGGTACCCGTCGGTCCCGTGCGCGGCGTGCGCCAGCCCGGCCAGGATCAGTGTGTCCGACGCAGCCAGCGAACCGAGCCGTTTCGCGACCCGGTGCAGATGGACGTACAGACTTCCGCCCGCATGATCTAGCTCGTCGGCGCCGCGCACCATCAGCAGCGAACCCAAGTCCTGGAAAGTGCTCATCTGACCCCTTCTCGACGCGGAGCGGTCAGGGCCCTCGGACCGGCCCAGGTCACCCACGGTAAGGCCAACCCACTACGCCCGCCCAGACCTGCGGCGTGCCGTCTCGGTCACATCCCGTTCATTCCCGGTTCACCGGGTCAGGACTCCACCGGAGCGGACCCCGGAGTACGCCCTGATTCCGGCGCGAAACGGTTCCCGGCGACGGCGGGCCGCGCGACGATTAAGCCATGAGCAACACCGCAGCCCGCTGGACCCTCGTCGCCGCTCTCGCCACGACCACCCTGCTCACCGTCACGGTCACCACCGCGCTCGGCTCGGCCGGGCACGCGCCCGAGCCGGCCCCGAACGGGGTCCGGCAGGCGGTCGTGACTACGGACAAGCAGTAGTTTCCAACGGTCAATTGGTTGCCGCGGGCAAGAGCGTACGGCGGGTCTGATCGAGGAGCAGGTGCAGCATCGGGTTCGCGGAATGCCGCGGCCAGATCAGTGCGAGCGTGTTCGGTTCCGCGTCGACCAAGGGCAGCCAGGTCAGCCGCGGATGCGCGAAGTACGTGACGGTGGACGCCGGCGCGATCCAGCAGCCGTGGCCGGCAGCTACCAGGTGCAGGCACTCCTCGGGCGTCCGCGCCTGCGGCCCGAGGACCGCGCGACTGCCGTCCGGGCGCGGGTCGATGAACCAGAAGTCGACCACCGCGCGGGGCATCCCGTCCCGAGGGCCAACCACGGGTACGCCGGCCAGGTCCGCGATCCGTAGCTCGGTCCGTGACTCGAGCGGATGTCCCGGTGGGAGCGCAACCCAACGCTCCTCGTCGAGCAGCGGGTGCACGGTGAACCGAGGATCGTCGCCGATCGGCAGCCAGAGGAACGCGGCATCCGCCCGGCCCTCGACCAGCGCATCGAGCTCGTCCGGGAGCGTATGCGCGGCGATCGGCCGGATCTCCGCCTCCGGCGCCTCGAGCCGCATCGCCGCCTCGACCGCGGGCATGAAGTGCGCCGTGCTCTGCGCCTTGAACACGACCCGCACCGGCTCCGGCCGGCCCGTCGCGGTCAGCCGCGCCTCGGTCACCATCACCCGCGCGGCAGAGAGCAGCGCCGAACCTTGCTTGCGTACGACCTCGCCGGCCGGGGTCAGCTCGATTCCCGTGGAGCGCCGCTCGACCAGGGGCGTACCGATCACGCGCTCGAGCTGACGGATCTGACCACTGACTGCTTGCTGGGTCAGGTTCAGAACTCCGGCGGCCCGGGTCATGCTGCCCTCCGCCGCCACGGCCTCCAGCGCCTGCAGCAGCCGCAAGCTCAGGTCCACGCGTCCATCGTGCCACAACGATTGCTTGTACCCCCGCCAGCAAGTTTCTGTTTCCGCTCCGGCGAGTACAGGAAGAGCCTGGGGAGAGACAGCTGGACGCGCTGGACGAGGGAGAGAGCAAGGATGAGTGGAACCATGCGGGCGGCTCAGGTTCAGCAGGCGGGTGGTCCGTTCGTGGTGACCGACGTGCCGATCCCGGAACCGGGGCCAGGCCAGGTACGGATCCGGGTGCACGCCTGCGGGATCTGCGGCGGTGATGCGATCCCGCGGAACGCGCTGCTCGGCACGGTGCTGCCGCGGATTCCCGGGCATGAGATCGCCGGAGTCGTGGACGCGGTCGGTGCCGGCGTGACGGTCTGGGAGGTCGGGCAGCGGGTCGGAGTGGGCTGGTCCGGGGGAGTGGATTTCACCTGTGAGTTCTGCCGGCGCGGCGACTTCACGAACTGCGTGAACCGGAAGATCGTCGGCACTTCGTACGACGGTGGGTATGCCGAGTACGTGGTCGTGCCGCAGGATGCGGTGGCACGGATACCGGTCGGGTTGTCGTTCGAGGAGGCGGCGCCGTTGATGTGTGGTGGGATCACCGCGTTCAACGCGCTGCGGCACGCGCAGGCCGGGCCGGGAGACACGGTCGCGGTTCAAGGGGTCGGCGGGGTCGGGCACCTGGCGATTCAGTTCGCGGACAAGCTCGGGTTCCGGACCGTGGCGATCAATCGCGGGCGGGCGAAGGAGAAGCTTGCACGGCAGCTCGGGGCGGATGAGTACATCGACAGTACGGACGGCGACGCGGGCGCGGCGTTGAAGGCGCTTGGCGGCGCGGCCGTGGTGCTCGCGACGGTGTCTCGGGCCGAGCTGCAGTCGGAGCTGGTGAAGGGACTGCGGCCGAACGGTCAGCTGATCGTGCTGGAAGGTGGCGACCCGATCGAGGTCACCGGGCATGCGCTGACCGATGGGCGGTTGTCGGTGTCCGGCTGGTACTCCGGGGTGGCGCAGGACTCCGAGGACACACTGAACTTCGCCGTCCTGAAGAACATCCGCCCGATCATCGAGACGTACCCGCTGGAACAAGCCGAAACAGCCTGGCAGAACCAGCCAACCGCCAACCTCCGCCTGGTCCTCACAACCCAGCCGAAGTAAGCCCTCAGCCCCAGCGAGCCCAACCGAAGCAAGCCCTGCCGGAGCAAGCATCAGGCAAGGTACTCAGGGCCCGTCCGCAGCCACCTCACACGGTTGCGGACGGGCCCTGCACTGACCACCCGTGGCCGATCAGGGAAGTTGACCGGCCACGGGACGTCGGGGGTGTTTTCAGTCGAGCTCGGCGAGCGCGGCGCGGGCCGCCTCGAGCTCGGCTTCCAGGGCGGCGACCTTGGCGGCCTGCTGGGAGCGGGCCTCCTCGATCACCTCGTCGATCGGGGTGGACAGGTCCTCGTGCAGTTCCTTGGCCGCCCGGGACACGGCCGCCGCGGCAACCGCGAGATCACGAGCCAGGAACGTGCTGCCCTGCTTGAGCTCGGCGCGCCACTCACCGTCGGCGGTCCCGGTGACGGTCAGCGTGAGCTCGATCGTCTTCGACTTCTTCGCGGCCGCCTTCTTGGCCGGTGCCTTCTTCGGCTTCGGCGCCAGGCCTCCCTCAGGCTGCACGCCGTCGGGCTGCGCGGCCTCGACCGGCTCAGGGGTGCTGACCGGGGCGGCCGCCGACAGGTTCGCCGAATCGGGAGTGTCGGCCAGGTCGGACGGCGCTTCTACTGCCAGAGTGTCTACAGTCATCGTTGCGGCGATCTCCTTCGGGACTGGCGCTTGATGTCTATTAGAACACATGTTCGATTGGCACGCCAACCAGCCTGCGCAGGAAGCGATCCACCTGCACCTCCAGCGGCGGCAGCTCGGCTTCCGGCTCGTTGATCCGGATCGAGACCGCGCCGTGCACTGCTGACCGTAGGTCGAGCGCAACGGCTGCCGCGTCGTCCATTGGCACGAGCCCCGCGTCCATGCACGCCTGGACCGCCGCGACCGCGCGGACCGCCAGTTCCGCTTTGAAGACCAGCTGCATGCGCCGGTTCAGCGTGCTCTCGTGCAGCACCTTGTAGAGGCCGGCGTACTCGCGCGTCCAGCTGCCGAGGAAGAGCAGCCGCGCGCGGAGTCGCCGGACCGGATCGGCGCCGCCCTGGGCTTCGGCCGCTTCCAGGTCGCGCAGGAGGTCGGCGGTGCACTGCTCGAGCGCCGCGAAGACGAGAGCGTCGCGATCGGCGAAGTGGATGTACACCGAGGTGGCCGCGATCCCGACCTCGCGCGCGACTGCCCGCAGCGAGAGCGCCTCGTCGTCGCCGAGCTCGTTCAGCATCCGCAGCGCCGCGTCGATGATCTCGCGCCGCAGCAGCTCACCCTGCCCGCGCCGGTTCCGGCTCCGTGTCGTCCCTGCGTCCATGCCGCCGATTGTATTGCAACGCTCGTTGCCTTACATTCGTAGCACTACACCTGTTCACTTAAGGATGAGGATGACGCAGACGGACCTGACGCCGCAGGTGGAGCGGCGATGGTGGGCGCTCGGAGCGGTGGCGACGGCGCAGTTGATGGTGGGGATCGACCTGACGATCGTGAACATCGCGCTGCCGTCGATGCAGACGGATCTGGGTATGCCGGATTCGTCGCGGCAATGGGTGATCACACTCTTCGCCCTCGGGTACGGCGGGTTGCTGCTGCTCGGTGGGCGGATGAGTGACCTGATCGGGCGGCGCCGGGCGCTCCTGGTCGGGCTGACCGGATTCGCGCTGGCCTCGGCGCTGGGTGGTGCAGCGACCGGTGGAGCCATGCTGCTCACTGGACGAGCACTGCAAGGCGTCTTCGGCGCACTACTGACTCCAGCGGTACTGGCAACGCTCGCTGCCTCGTTCCCGTCGCCTGCCGAGCGGGGCAAGGCGTTCGGGATCTACGGCGCTGTCATGGGCAGTGCGTCCGGGCTGGGCATCCTGGCCGGCGGCGTGCTCACGGAATACCTGGACTGGCGCTGGGCCATGTACGTCAATCTCCCGATCGCGGCACTGGCGGCGGCAGGCGTCCTGTTCGCCGTACCTCCGGTAGAGCGCACCAGCGGCGTACGGATCGACGTACTAGGCGCACTCCTTGCCACCACCGGCCTGATGGCGGTGGTGTTCGGATTCGGCCGCGCGGAGTCGGACGGGTGGAGTGCACCGGCGACGTACGCGTCTTTGGCTGCCGGCGTGGTTCTACTAGTCACGTTCTTGGCGGTGCAGGCCCGCGTAGCGTCCCCACTGCTTCCGCTGCGCGTGGTGAGGGACCGTAAGCGAGGCGGGTCGTACCTGGCGGTGTTCAGCCTGGCTATCGGCATGTTCGCCGCCCTGTTCTTCCTGACTTTCTACCTGCAGACAGTCCGGCACTACTCACCGATCAAGGCCGGTCTGAGCTTCTTGCCGCTGACGGTCGGCCTGATGGTCGGAGTACGTGCAGTAAGCCGACTGCTGGCCAGAGCGAGCGTCCGCTCGCTCATCTGCCCTGGACTGCTGACCATCGCGGCCGGTCTCGCCCTGCTCGGCCTGCTACGCCCAGAGTCCAACTACTGGCTGCAGGTCATGCCGGTGTTCCTGCTGGTCGGCCTGGGCGCCGGATGGGTGCTGGTTACCGCCAACAGCACTGCCACGCTCGGCGCCGGGCCCGACAGTGCGGTGGCCGGCGCCATGGTGATGACGTCCCAGCAGGTCGGTGCCTCACTGGGTACGGCGCTGCTCAGCACAGTCGCCGGGACAGTAGCCGCGCACTCCGACGCCGTCCACGGGTTCAACGTGGCAGGCGTCGGAGCGGCGAGCTTCCTGGTTGTTGCGGCGTTCGTCGTCTACTGGGTGCTCTCGGACCGGTCGCCCGACCACTCCAGGTGATAGCTGCCGTCACGGTCGACCCGCCGGTACGTGTGCGCGCCGAACAGGTCCCGCAGCCCCTGGATCAGTGCTGCGGGCAGCCGCTCCGCCCGTAGCCCGTCGTAGTACGACAGCGCCGCCGAGAAGCCCGGAGCCGGTACGCCGACGGTCGCCGCTGTCGCTACTACCCGGCGCCAGGCCTCCTGCCCACTCGCGACGGCGTCTCGGAAGTAGTCGTCGACGAGCAGCGACGGCAGGTCGGCGTTCCGGTCGTACGCCTCCTTGATCCGGTCCAGGAACCGCGCCCGGATGATGCAGCCGCCGCGCCAGATCGTCGCCATCGCGCCGAGGTCGATGTTCCAGCCGTACTCCTCGCTGGCCGCCCGGATCGCGTCGAACCCCTGCGCGTACGCGACCAGCTTCGACGAGTACAGCGCGTGCCGGACGTCCTCGATGAACGCGTCCCGATCGACGTCGGCCTTCGGCGAAGCCGGTCCGGGCAGTACGCCGGCCGCGGCCTCCCGGCGGACCACGTCGCCGGACAGCGACCGCGCGAACACGGCCTCGGCCATCCCGCTGACCGGAATGCCCAGGTCGAGCGCGGACTGTACGGTCCACCGGCCGGTGCCCTTCTGCTCGGCCTGGTCGAGCACGATGTCCACGAACGGCCCGCCGGCGGTCGGGTCGGTCTGGCTGAGCACCTCGGCGGTGATCTCGATCAGGAACGACTCCAGGTCGCCGGTGTTCCAGTCCCGGAACACGTCCGCCAGCTCGGCCGGCGACAGGTCGAGGACGTGGCGCAGCAGGTCGTACGCCTCCGCGATCAGTTGCATGTCCGCGTACTCGATGCCGTTGTGCAGCATCTTCACGAAGTGCCCGGCGCCGTCCGGCCCGACGTGTACGCAGCACGGCTCGCCGTTCACGTGCGCCGAGATCTTGGTCAGCATCGGCTCCAGCGCGGCGTACGACTCGGGTGATCCGCCCGGCATGATGCTCGGGCCGTTCAGCGCGCCCTCTTCGCCACCGGAGACGCCGGACCCGACGAAGTGCAGGCCCTGGTCGCGGAGCGCGGCCTCGCGGCGCCGGGTGTCGGCGAAGTGCGCGTTGCCGGCGTCGACGACGATGTCACCCTTGTCGAGCAGCGGCACCAGCTCGTCGATGACCGCGTCGGTCGGGGCGCCGGCCTTGACCATGATGATCACCTTGCGCGGCTGCTCCAGTGACTCGACGAAGCCGGCCAGGTCCGTCGACGGGACGAAGGTGCCCTCGGAGCCGAACTCCGCGACCAGCGCGTCGGTACGCGCCTGGGACCGGTTGTGCAGGGCCACACTGAACCCGTTGCGCGCCAGGTTCCGGGCCAGGTTGCGGCCCATCACCGCGAGGCCGGTGACACCGATCTGGGCTTTCTCAGAGCTCATCGCAATCTCCTGCAATCTCAAAGTAGGTGTGCGGGCCAAGTCTCCCGCGCCCGGCAACCGGGCCGTGCCCCGGGCCGACCCGTGGACGGCGCGAAGTCGGACCGCCTCAGCCCTTCTCAACCGGGCCGGATCGATGGTAGACATCTCAGAAATCGATTTCCCGCCATCACGGAGAAAGGCCGCCCATGCTCCGTCGTGCCGTCGTTCTACTCGTCTGTTCGGTCTTGCTGCTGACCGGTTCGGCCGCAGCATCAGCCGGCCCACCGGTAACCGGGAACGACAACGGTCCGGTCGGCTGGGACGTCTACCGGAACCTGGACCGCCTGCCCGAGCTCCAGACCGGCGTACGCACCAAGCAGTTCTCCAGCTTCGGCCGCGACGGCACCAACAACGACGGCTTCGAAGGCACGTACTCCTGCCTGCGGACCACCGCCGCCGGCTGTGTGATCGCGGAGGACTCCGGTCCCGGCGAGGTCGCCTCGATCTGGTTCACCCGGGACGAGGGCAACGTCAGCAAGACCGGGACGATCACGGTCGAGCTGGACGGCAAGCAGGTCCTGCACGGCTCGCTGCAGGACATCGTCGACGGCAAAATCGGCGCGCCGTTCAGTTATCCGCTGGTCGCCAACGGCGTACAGACCAGTGGCGGCGTCTACATTCGCGTACCCATGCCGTACCGCTCCTCGATGCGGATCACCACGCAGACGAACCCGTACTTCTATCACGTCGGCTACCGCCAGTTCCCGGACGCGAACGGCATCAAGACCTTCGATCCGCGTGACCAGGCCGAGGATGTACTCGCGCTGCTGAATGCGGCCGGAACCAAGGATCCCAAGCCGGTACAGCCGAACGCGCGCACCACCAGTACGCCGCTGAACCTTGCCCCGGGCAAGCAGGTCAAGCTGGCCGACGTGTCCGGCCCGGGTGAGCTCAGCGCGCTCCGGCTGAAGCTGCCGGAGATCGTCGGCCTGGATCTGAAGAGCATTGCCGACGACGGCCGCGCCTTCGTCGGTGGCAGCTCGTTCACGGTCAAGATCGACCCGGCCAGCACCGGCGTGACGCTGACCCGGCGGATGGACCTGCGGATCGGCAACCAGCGGGCGAAGATCCTGGTCGACGGCGCACCGGCCGGCGAGTGGGCGCCACTCAAGGCGCAGGGCGCGCAGTGGCACGACCAGTCCGTCGAGCTGCCCGCGGCGTTGACCGCAGGCAAGTCGCAGATCACCGTGACCAATCAGTTCGTGTCATCGGACCTCGACTTCAACGAGTTCGCGTACTGGGCCGGCTCGACCGTCGGCGGGCAGCTCAAGCGCACCGACACCCTCGATGTCGGGCCGAACCACCTCGCCGACGAGCAGGCGCACGGCTACACGATCACCAAGCAGAACTGGAGCGGCGAGCACGCGATGACGTACGCCGCGACCGACGCGGACGCCGCCCGGGTGAAGCCGTCCGACACGTTGTTGGCCGGAGTTCGGGTCCAGGTGACGATCGACGGCCAGAAGCGGGTCGACGCACCACTCGGCGAGTTCTTCGGCTCCGGTCTCGGCGAGAACCCGGTGCACTCGCTGTTCTTCGCGATGGACCCCGACGGCTGGTACTCGTCCTGGTGGCCGATGCCGTACGTTGGCCGCGCCACCGTTATGTTGGTCAACCCCACGTCGTACGCGCTGAAAGGACAGGCTGAGGTGACCGCGGCGCGGGACGGTCGCGTGGCCGCCGAGCTGGCGACCGGGAAGACGGGCTACTTCACCGCGATCTCGAAACGCGGTGAGACGACGCAGGGCAGTGACTGGAACTTCGCCGACGTCACCGGCCGGGGCAAGTTCGTTGGCGTCTCCCAGACGATGGAGGGACTGCTTGCCGACGGCAACACCCGGGGCTACCTCGAGGGCGACGAACGGGTGTACGCCGATGGTGAGCGGACGCCCGCGATCCACGGCACCGGTACCGAGGACTACTACGAGTCCGGCTGGTACTTCAACGCCGGCACCTACTCGACGCCGTTCCACGGCAACTCGGCGCACGAGGTCCGGGCCGGGTTCTGTACGAACGAATGTGATGGCGCGTGGCGGCTGCACATCACCGACTCGGTCGGGTTCGAGAACCAGCTGAACTTCGGGATCGAGCACGGTCAGCAAGACGACCACCCGGCGATCTACGGGTCGACCGCGTTCCTCTACACGGCAGCGAAGTTCGGTGCCCGCGAGACCGACCGGATCGACACCGGATCGGCTGTCAGTCGCGCGCGGCACGGGTTCGCCGATGGTGGTACGCAGGCGGATCTGAGCGCCGTGTACGAAGGTGATCACGATGACATCACCCTGGCCGACCAGGTCCGTTCGAGCACCCAGCCGGTCAAGTTCAGCGTCAAGATCGATCCCGCCAACCGTGGCGTGACCTTGCGGCGTACGAGCGATCAGAACGCAGCCGGACAATCGGCCACGGTCGTTGTCAACGGCAAGGTTGCCGGGACTTGGTTGCAGCCGCTCGGCAACACCCATCAACGCTGGCTGGACGACAACTACCAGTTGCCTTCGGCCATCACTTTCGGCAGGACCCGGCTGGACATCGAGCTCCGGCCGACCGGTTCGGCGGCGTGGACAGCTTCGGCGTACGTAGTGCAGTCGCTGACCATCCCGTACCCGGACCGCAAGGCGCCCGGCGCGGTCGCCGGCGTGAACGCGGCAGGGCGTACGGACAACGCGATCAACGTGACCTGGAACGATGTCAGCGACGACAGCGGGATCGCGTACTACAACGTGTACGGTGCGAAGGACGGCGGCGCGGAGAAGCTGCTCGGAACCACGCCACTGCCCGGTTTCCTGCATCGCAACCTCGGTCTGCATGAGGCGTGGACGTACCGAATCGCCGCAGTGGACCTGGCCGGTCATCTCGGCGCGAAGTCGGCCACGGTCCAGGCGACGACCGGCAGTACGCTCCGGATCGAGGGCGAGTCGATGTTGCCGCCGGTGTCGTCTACGGTCGCGGTCGATGCGCAGGGCAACTGTTGTGGCGTGAGCTGGTCCGGCGGCGCGCAGGCGTGGATTCATGGCTCGAAAGCAGGTGACAAGACAGTCCTGAAGTTCGCCGTGCCGACCACCGGGTCGTACAAGCTGTCGACGGTTCTCACCAAGGCGGCTGACTACGGCATCGTCAACGTACAGATCGACAACGGCACCCCGGTGGCCTTCGACGGCTATCAGCCGGCCGGCGTCGGTACGCAACAGGTCGACTTCGGGACCTCACAACTCACCGCGGGCGACCACCAACTGACCATCACGCTGACCGGCAAGAACGCCGCGGCCACCGGGTACCTGGTCGGCCTCGACGTACTCAACCTCAACCTGAACTCCTGACCGGCGTGATGCGATGCCAGGTTCGAGGGCCGGACTTGAGAGTTAGTGGGGTCGTCAAGGAGACCGGGGTGGCGGGGTCGGTCAGGCGTTCGCCGTTGAGCGTTACGGCGCCCTGGCGGAGGAGCCGGCGGAGGTTGGAGTTGCTCTCGGTCGGGCGGGCCGCTTGGAGCAGGTCGAGGATCGTGGCCCGCTCGGCCGCGTACGTGACGGCTGGAATGTTCGCCGGTTCGCCGTGATCGGTGAAGGTGTGGCGGAAGCTGTCGAGTTCGGCTTTCGCCACGCCGGCACCGTGGTAGCGGGTGACGACCGCGGCGGCCAGCCGGAGCTTGGCGTCGCGGGCCGCGCGGCCACCACCGGCGGCGGCCAGGGCGGCGACGGTCGGGAGCGGGAGCTCGGTGTAGACCCGGGCGTACGCCTCCACGAGTTCGTCGGGGATGCTCATCAACTTGCCGAACTTGTCCCGCGGGCTGTCGGTCAGCCCGATGTAGTTGTTCAGCGACTTCGACTGCTTCGCCCGGCCGTCGATCCCCGGGGTGATGGTCGTGGTCAGTACGACCTGCGGCGGCGACCCCAGCCGCTGCTGGAACACCCGTCCGAGCTGCTCGTTGAACAGCTGATCCGACCCCACGATCGTCAGATCGCTCCGCATCGCGAAACTGTCGTACGCCTGCAGCACCGGGTACACCAGTTCGTGGACGCCGATCTCGCGCCCGGCCGCGACGCGTTCCCGGAACATGTCGCGGCTCATCAGCTGTGCCTGCGTGACCTGCCCGAAGAGCCCGAGCAGTTCGGCGATGGACATCGCGTCGTACCACTCCGAGTTGCGGCGTACTTCGAACACGTCCGGATCGGTGCGCAGTACCAGCGAGACCTGCTCCAGGAACGACGCGGCGTTGGCATCGATCTGTTCGGGCGTGAGCACCGGCCGGGTCTCGGAGCGCCCGGTCGGATCACCCACGCGGGTGGTGAGATCACCCAGCAGGAACACGACCCGATGCCCGAGGTCCTGCAGCTGGCGCATCATCCACAGGTTGACCGCGTGCCCGAGGTGCAGGTCCGGCGCGGTGCAGTCGACGCCGTACTTGATCCGCAGCTGCCTCCCGCTCGCCAGGCGTTCGCGCAGGTCGTCCGCGCCGACGATGGTGTCGGTGGTACGCCGTAATCGCTCGATCACGGAATTCATGGGTCTCCTCTCGGCAAGGAGGCACCACCGATCGCCCAGTGCCTCCGGACACGGAAAAGGCAGGAACCGAACGGTTCCTGCCTTGAGGCTCTGGGTGCAGCTGGTGCGGGTACTACCGAGCGCCGGCTCCTCCCAGAGCCGGTCGATACGCCACACGCTGCCTGATCACGGGCTCAGGTTAGCAGTCCGTACGCGGTTGGCGGAACCGGAATAGGATCTGGGGGTGACCGAGGAACGGGTAGTACTGCTGGACGAGCGTGGGCACGCGATCGGGACCGAGCCGAAGGCGACGGTGCACCACGCGGCGACACCGCTCCATCTCGCGTTCTCCAGCTACGTCGTGGACGCGGCCGGGCGGGTGCTGCTGACCCGGCGCGCCCTCGACAAGCCGACCTGGCCGGGCATCTGGACCAACAGTTGCTGCGGGCATCCACTTCCGGACGAGCCGTTGGAGCAAGCCGTACGCCGCCGACTGTCCGACGAGCTCGGCATCACGGTCGCGTCGGCCGAGCTGGTGCTGCCCAAGTTCCGGTACCGCGCGGAGATGCCGAACGGGATCGTCGAGAACGAGATGTGTCCGGTGTACCGCGTGCGTTGGAGCGGTGACCCGACGCCGGTGCCGTCCGAGGTGGTCGACTACCGCTGGGTCGAGTGGGACGAACTACGCGCCCGCGCCGACCTGTCCCCATGGTGTCTGGAGCAACTGGCCCAGCTCACCGCCGCACCGGACGATTGGCCGCTCGGCCATTCGGCAGACCTACCCGCGGCCGCGCAGGTCTGAGTCGAGCAGATCATTGTGTACGGCAACAGCTGCCGTACTTGCCTGCCCGGCCGCACCTATTGCCAGAAGCGCTGGTTCGGTCGTAGTACCTACCGCGTACACCATGGGAACGTTGGTACGCCCACCAACCGTCACTACCGCGCCGTCCACCACCTCGCATCCGAGGCGCTCCGCCAGATTGCTCTGTTGGTGCTGCCGCACAACCACAAACACCCGCCGCGCACTCAACCGTTCCCCACCGGCCAGCGCAACCTCAGTCCCTCGAACCTCCGCAATCCGCTCGCAGCGCACCCCCACCCCAGCCGCCGCCAGTCGCTGCAACTGCTCGGACGTGAGCTCGTCCCCGTCGGTGCACAGCACCACCTCGTCGCTCCATCGGCTCAGCAACAACGCCCGCGCAACCGATCGCTCCGGGAACCCACGCATGCCCACCTGCACCAGCGGCTGATCCCGTACCTCCCACCCGTGACAGTGCGGGCAAGCCACCACGGACCGCCCCCACCCGTCCGCGATTCCAGGCACCTCCGGCAACTCGTCCCACAACCCAGTCGCCAGCACCACCGCGCGTACGCGCTCGCCACCCACCACAAACCCGCCGTCGACCGCGCGCGCGTCCGTGACCCGTGACTCTCTGACCGCGACGCCGTACGCCGCCACCTGCTCCCGCCCCACCCCGAGCAGCTCGCCTGGAGCGGGATTCAGCACGCCCAGATAGTTGTGTACGTGCTCAGCCGCCCGATTCCGCGCCCGCCCGTCGTCGAACAGCACCACCCGTCGCCGGGCGCGACCCAACGTCAGCGCCGCCTGAAGCCCCGCCACACTGCCACCCACGACCGCCACGTCGAAATCCATGCCGACCATTATACGAGACCATTCATCTCATATAACAAGACGTATTTCGGCCAGTAATTCGGCACCGGACCATGACCGCCGGCTCTGCTCACCCGCGTGGATCAGCTCGACCAGCCGCTGATTCACCGGCGCCGACCGATAGAGCGAAGCAGCCAGCCGGACCACCTCGCCGTTCAGGTAGTCGATCTCGGTCGGCCGTCCGGCTTCCAGGTCCTCCCACATCGACGTACGCGCCAACGGATCGATCGCAAGCATCGCCCCCGCCACCCGCCGGAAGACGAAGTCCGGCAACCGCAGAACGGACGGCAAGCGCTGCATCGGCAGCGTCAGCAACCGCGCCGGCCGGACCTGAGCCGCAGCCAGCAACGCGAGCGTCTCGCTCTGCGCCGCCGCCAAACACCGCCGGTAGGCCCGCTGCGAAAGCTCGTCCCGCACCGGCAGATTCGACGGCGCGTCGCCGAAGGACAGGAGGTGGTCGGCGCTGATACGCATGATCTGTTCCGGCAGACCATCCGAAGCCAACCACTACCTGTCCTTCGGTGCATCCCCGACCCCGGAGCTAATGCAGCCGCACGCGCGGATCCAGCACCGCGTACGCGATATCCACCAAGATGTTCGCCACCACCACGGCCGCCGATGCGAACAGCACGATGCCGATGATCACCGGCAGATCCTGCTGATTGATCGCGACCACCGCCGTCTGACCGAGACCCGGCAAGCTGAACACCGTCTCGGTCACGACCACGCCGCCGATCAGCTGGCCCAGGTCGATGCCGAACTGGGTGACCACCGGCGTCATCGCGCTACGCAACCCATGCCGGACGATGACTCGACTTTCCCGGATGCCCTTCGACCGTGCGGTCCGGATGTAGTCCTCGCCGAGGACGTCCAGCATCGAGCCACGGGTCAACCGCGTGTACGTTGCCGCCAGCAACAACGCCAGCGCGATCCACGGCAGGAACAAGTGCTGGAACCACGGCCCGATGCCGCCGGTGAGTGGCGCGTACCCGCCGGCCGGGAACCAGTTGAACCCGGCCAGCGTGAGGCGGAAGTACAGGAAGTACAGCAGCAGCAGTCCGAGCAGGAACGACGGGAACGAGTAGAAGAACAACGAGAACAGTGTCAGCCCGCGATCAGCCAGCGAACGCGGATGCACCGCGGAGATGACGCCGTTGAACACACCCAGCAGCAGCCACAAGATGGATGCGCCGAGCGCCAGCGACAACGTGATCGGCAACGCCTGTCCGATGATCGTTGTCACCGGCACCTGGTGGTAGTAGTCGTACCCGAGGTTGCCCTTCAGCGCGTTGCCGAGGAAATGCAGGTACTGCTTCCAGACCGGCAGGTCGAGACCGAGCCGGTGTTTGATCAGCGCGATCGTCTCCGGGGTCGCCTGCCGGCCGGCCAGCGTCTGCGCGACGTTGCTCGGAGCAATGAAGAACAGGCCGAACACGGCCACGCTGATCAGCCACAGAACCAGGATTCCGTGCCCGAGCCGGCGAATCAGGAACATACCCATGGTCAGGTCCGATCCGCGCGGGGGTCGAAGGCGTCCCGGACCCCGTCACCGAACAGGTTGAACGCGAGCGTGGTGATCAGCAGCGCCAGACCTGGGAACAGGATGAACCACCACGCGGTCGTGTAGTAGTTCTGCGACGCGCTGATCATGCCGCCCCAGTCGGCGGTTGGTGGTGGCAGCCCGAGCCCGAGGAACGACAACGTCGCCTGGGTCACGATCACCACCGGGATCAGCAGTGTCGTGTACACGATCACCGGCGCGATCACGTTCGGCAGTACGTCGACGAACATGATCCGGCTGTTGCTCGCGCCGAGCGACCGAGCGGCCTCGACGAACTCGCGTTCGCGCAGCGACAGCACCTGGCCACGGACGATCCTGGCCACCGAGGCCCAGCTGAAGAAACCGATCACCAGGACGGTGACGGTCAGGCTCGGTCCGGTGATCGACACCAGCGCGATCGCCACCAGCAGGAACGGTACGGACAGCACCACGTCGATGAGCCGGGCCAGGACGGTGTCGGTGATCCCCCCGAGGAACCCCGCCGCCAGTCCCAGCACGACTCCGATCGCGACCGTGATCGCCGTCGAGATCACGCCGACGAGCAGCGAGATCCGCGCGCCGTACGCGATCCGGACCAGGATGTCCCGGCCGAGGTCGTCGGTGCCGAACCAGAACGTGCCGTTCGGCCCGCGCGGCAACCCGTCCGGGGTGAGTCCGATACTGCGGTACTGCTCGTTCGGCGGATGCCCCGTGACCGCCGCGAACACGGGGGCGAAGATCGCCATCAGCACGATCAGCAGGATCACGACGAGTGAGATCATCGCGACCTTGTCCTTGCGCAGCCGCCGCATCGCCAGTACGAACGGACTCCGCCCCTCGATCGTCCTGGGTTCGTCCAGAACGTCGACCATCTCGATCGAGGCGGTCATGACGCGAGGTCCGGTACGGCCGTCGACAGGTCCTCGCCGACGGTGAGTGGATAGAAGCACGCGGTTCGGTGGCCGTCGGTGTCGTCGAGGATCGGGATCAACGGCGGCTCGGATGCGGCGCAGTCGGAGCGGGCTTTCGGGCACCGCGTGTGGAACCTGCACCCCGCCGGCGGGTTCGTCGCGGACGGGATGTCGCCGCCGAGGATGATCTGCTGCCGGCTGTCCGCGGTGTCCGGGTCCGGCGCCGGCAGCGCCGACAGCAGCGCCCGGGTGTACGGGTGCCGGGTCTGCCCGAACAACTCCTTGGTCGGCGCGAGTTCGACGATCTTGCCCAGGTACATCACCGCGATCCGGTTGCTGACGTGCCGGATCACCGACAGGTCGTGCGAGATGAACACGTACGTCAGTCCGAGGTCCTTCTGCAGATCCGCCAGCAGGTTGATGATCTGCGCCTGGATCGACACGTCCAGCGCGGACACCGGCTCGTCGCAGATGACCAGCTTCGGCCGCAGCGCGAGCGCCCGCGCCACCCCGATCCGTTGCCGCTGGCCACCGGAGAACTCGGCCGGGAACCGGTTGTAGTGCTCGGGGTTCAGCCCGACCAGCTCCATCAGGTCCTGGACCTGCTTCTTCCGTTCGGCCCCGGACGAGATGTCGTGGATGGCGAACGGGTCGCCGATGATCGATCCGACCCGGCGGCGCGGGTTCAGCGATCCGTACGGGTCCTGGAAGATCACCTGGACGTCACGGCGCAACGGCCGCATCGCCTTCCGGGACAGTTTGGTGATGTCCTTGCCCTCGAACCAGACCGAGCCGGACGTCACGTCGTACAGGTGCGCCATGCACCGGGCCAGCGTGGACTTCCCGCAACCGGTCTCGCCGACCAGGCCGAGGGTCTCACCGGTGTGCACTTCGAGGGACACCCCGTCCACCGCCCGGACCACCTCCCGGGCGTGGGTGGGGAACTCCTTGCGGACGTCCTCCACCTTCAGCAGCACTTCGTCGTTCATGAAGCCATCGCCTCATCCGTCTCGTGCGGTAACCAGCAGGCCGACTGGTGCCGGGGGTCGCGGCCGACGTCGGCCAGCGGCGGCGCCTCGGTCCTGCACTTGTCGAACACGTGCGGACAGCGGGGCGCGAACGGGCAGCCCTTCGGCAGGTTGATCAGGCTCGGCGGAGTCCCCGGGATCGGGGTCAGCCGGTCCCCGCTGTGGGCCGGCAGCGACGCCAGCAGGCCCTGCGTGTACGGGTGGTGGTTGCGGTAGAAGATGTCCCGCCGGGGCGCCCGTTCCATCACCGCGCCGGCGTACATCACCACCACCTCGTCGGACATCTCCGCCACCACGCCGAGATCGTGGGTGATCAGGATGATCGCCGTACCGAACTGGTCCTGCAGCCGGCGCATCACGTTCAGCACCTGCGCCTGGACAGTCACGTCCAGCGCGGTCGTCGGCTCGTCCGCGATCAGCAGCGCCGGGTCGAGCGCCATCGCCATCGCGATCATCACCCGTTGCCGCATCCCGCCGGAGAACTGGTGCGGATAGTCGTCGATCCGCTCCGCCGCCCGCGGAATACCGACCAGGGTGAGCAGGTCGGCGGCCCGTTTCCGGGCCGCCTGCTTGCTGATCTCCAGGTCGTGCGCCCGGATCATCTCGACGATCTGCCAGCCGATCCGGTACTGCGGATGCAGGCTGGACAGCGGGTCCTGGAAGATCATCCCGATCTGGTCGCCACGCAGCCGCCGCAGCGTCGACTGCTCGGCCGTGATCAGGTCGGTGCCGTCGAAGAACGCCGTACCGGAAACCTTGGCGCCGCGGGTGAGGCCGGTGATGGTCTGGGTGGCGACGCTCTTGCCGGAGCCGGACTCGCCCACCACCGCGAGCGTCTGCCCTGCTTCCACGTCGAACGACAACCCCCGGACGGCACGGACGGTGCCGTCCGGGGTGTCGAAGGAGACCCGGAGGTCCCTTACTTCAAGCAGTGCCATCAGGTCAGCCCTGCTTGTCCTTGTCCAGCCAGACATTGGTCGGGTCGAACATCTGCATCGCGGGTACGTAGTTCGCGTTGTGTACCTGCGCCGCGTGGTAGTTCGCGTTCTTCGGGTTGGTCAACGGGAAGAACGGCGCGTCGGCCATCACCTGGGCGTCGGCCTGGGCCCACAGCGTGGACGCCTGGTCCTCGGTCGGTGCCTTGACCGCCTGGTCGATCAGGTTGTTGGTCGCCGGGCTGTTGTACAGCCCGAAGTTGCTGCCGATCGGCGGGAACGACGGCTCGCCGGAGAACAGCGGGTTGAAGAACGACAGCGCCGCGTTGCCGTACCAGTCGGCTCCCCAGCCGGCCAGTGACAGGTCCCAGACACCGCGCTGGGCGACGGTCGGTACCTGCAGGTACTTCACGTAGAAGTCAGCGTTCGGCGACGGTACGCCGACCACGGTGACCCCTGCCTTGGACAGGTCCTGCTGGATCGTCTGGAACGCCTTGCTGCTGCCCTCGGACGCGTTCCGGTACAGGAACTTCAGCGTCAGGTGCGGGAAGCCCGCCGCGGCCAGCATCTGCTTCGCCTTGTCCGGGTTGTACGGGTACGGGTCGATCTGCTTCGAACCGACGATGTTGTCCGGCAGTACGTGGGTCAGCGGCGGGTTGATGGTCTTTCCGCCGAGGACCTGCAGGACGTTGTCACGGTTGATCGCGTAGCTGATCGCCTGCCGTACCTTCACGTTCGCGAGCGCCTTGTTGTTGTTCGGCGACGCGGTGTTGTAGACGACGTACGGGTTGCTGGACGCCGTCATGCCCAGGTTCAGGTTCGGGTCCTTCTTGGAGATCAGCGCCGGCAGCTGCGACGGTGGTGGGCCGACGTCGAACTCGAGGTCCGCGGTCGGCGTACCGGTCTGCAGTTGCTGCTGGATCGAGTCCTGGCTGACGGTCTCGTTCACCACGATCTTGTCGACGTACGCCTTCCGCACCGGGTCGGTGGCGGCGTCCCACGCGGGGTTGCGCGTGTAGGTGATCGACTTGGTCGGTACCCAGGAGTCGACCTTGTACGGGCCGTCGGACGGGTAGTGGTTGCCCAGCTCGGTACTGGCCGGCAGGTACTTCAGTGCCTCGATCGGTGCCGGTGAGAAGGCCGGCAGGGTCAGCATGTCGACGAAGTACGTGGCCGGCTGGGTGAGATGGAACTCGATCGTCGTGTCGTCCTTGGCGACCACGCCGGGCAGCGGCGTCTTCTCGATGTACGCCTCGATCGCGGCCGGTGTCTTCGCCACTTTGGCGAAACCGTCCGCGAACGCCTTGTACCCGACGATCAGGTTGGCGAAGTCCGGGATGCCGCCGAACGGCTGCACCGGGTTCGCGGTCCGCTTCACGCCGCGGACCATGTCCGCCGCGGTCACCTGGCGGGCCGGCGTGGTGTCCCACTTGGCGCCCGGCCGGATCTTGATCGTGTAGGTCTTGCCGTCGGCGCTGATCCCGCCGTTGGCGGCCGTCGGGATGTCGGTGGCCAGGTCCGCCACCGGCTTGGTGTTGTCGCTGTTGGGATCGGCGGGGTACGTGAACAGCTGGCGGCTCCACATCCGCAGGTTCAGGTAGCCGACCGAGTAGTAGCTGACGTTGGGATCCATGTAGTCGACATCGCCGGCGCCCAGCATGTTCAGGGTGCCGCCGGTGACCGGGGTGCCGGCCGACCCTCCGGATCCGGACGGTGTTCCGCCGCCATTACTACAAGCCGCGAGCGTTAGAATGCTCGCCACGGCGGCAAGGGATAATGCCGCCAGCCGTCTTCTGGCCATTGGTCCTCCTCCGGGACTCGATAGCGCCGAAGTTAGGACTTGTGGGCCGGTCCGGAACGTGCCTGCACCGAACCGTCAAGAGGTTGTCACCCGGCGCCCGCCCGGAGATGTCGGATTCATGACAGTCGTAACAACCAGCAGGCCCGCTGGTGCGCGACACTGGACCCGTGGCACACAGCCTGCTGCTGGTCGATGACGAACCGCGCATCCGGCGGGTACTGCGACTTGCCCTGGAGGACGAGGGCTACCAGGTGGCGGAGGCGGCGAACGGGTACGACGCGCTCGCCGCGCTGCGCCGGGAGCCGCCGGACGTGGTTCTGCTGGACCTGATGCTGCCCGACCGCGACGGTTTCACGGTCTGCCGGGAGATCCGCCGGGCCAGCGACGTACCCGTGATCATGGTGACCGCGCGGACGGACAGTCACGACGTGGTCGCCGGTCTGGAGGCCGGCGCGGACGACTACGTGACGAAGCCGCTGGTGGCGAAGGAGCTGTCGGCCCGGATCCGGGCGCTGCTGCGGCGGGTCGAGCCGGCCAACGCCCGGCAGGCCGAGCTGCTCGAGGTCGGTGACCTGCGGATCGACGTACCGGGCGCCGAGGTGACCCGGGACGGCGAGACGCTGCCGCTGACCCGGACCGAGTTCAAGCTGCTGGCCGAGCTGGCCGGTGCCGAGGGCAAGGTACTCAGCCGGGAACAGCTGCTGTCGAAGGTCTGGGGGTACGGCTACTTCGGCGACAGCCGGATCGTCGACGTGCATGTCCGGCGGCTGCGGCTGAAGATCGAGCGCGACCCGGCCAGCCCGACACACCTCGTCACCGCGCGTGGCCTGGGCTACCGACTGGTGAGCTGACGTTGCTGGGACGGGTCAGCCTGCGAGGCCGCGTGATGCTGGCCTACGGCCTGCTGGCGCTCGGGTTGTCGTCCGTCCTGGCGATCGTGACCTGGAGCGTGGTCTCCGACTACCTGACCGAGCAACGTGATTCGGCGGCGGTGGTGGTGACGTCCGACAGCGCGGCCGCGCTGCGGTACGGGCTGTTCGGCGCGCCGGCGTCCTGCCGGCCGGGGCATGAACAGGCCGAGTGTGACAACCCGACGCTGCTGCCCGGCGTACGGCCGATGGACGTGCTGAACAGCCTGCCCTCCACGGACGCGGCCGCCACGATGATGTACCTCGAAGACCATTGGTACGCGTTGACCGGGAAGCCGTCGGATCTGCCGCCCGACGTGATCCAGGGCGCGCTCGGCGGCAGCGTCGTACAACGCCGGATCGAGGTGAACGGGCAGCCGGTGCTCGCGGTCGGCGTACCGCTGGGGCGACAGGGCGACGCCTTTTTCGAATGGCATCCGCTGACAACGCTGGACAGTACGCTGCGGACCTTGAAGCTGACGCTGATCAGCGCGGCGTTCGCGACCGCGCTGATCGGGCTCGCGGTCGGGCGGTTGGCGAGTACGGTCGCGCTGCGGCCGCTGGCCGAGCTGACGCGGGTGGCGCGGGCGGTCGCGACCGGGAAGCTGGACGAGCGGCTGGAGGCCGAGAACGATCCGCACCTCGGGGGACTGGCGCGATCGTTCAACCAGACCGCGGCGGATCTGGAACGGCGGGTGGCGGCGGACGCGCGGTTCGCCGGCGACGTCAGCCACGAGCTGCGTACGCCGCTGATGACGATGCTCAACTCGATGCAGCTGATCCAGAACCACCGCGCCGAGCTGCCGGCGGCCGTCCGGGAGCCGGTCGAGCTGCTCGGTGACGACCTGGAGCGGTTCCGGCGGCTGGTGATCGACCTGCTGGAGATCTCGCGGGACGACGGTGGTGACCGGGGGAGCCGGGAGATCGTCCGGATCGCCGACCTGGTCCGGGCCGCGGCGGACGCGGCCGCCGGGCGGGAGGTGACGACGGTCGAGTCCGATGCCGAGCATCTCACCTTGCAGGCGGACAAGCGGCGGCTGGAACGCGTGATCGCGAACCTGGTCGAGAACGCGGAGGACCACGCCGGCGGGTGCAAGGGCGTCGGCGTACGGGCCGGTGGGCTGGGCGTGATCATCACCGTCGACGACGCCGGACCAGGCATCGCCGCCGAGGACCGAACCCGGATCTTCGAACGCTTCGGCCGCGGCGAAACCTCCGGCCGCGGCCGCGGCGTAGGCCTGGGCCTGGCCATCGTCGCCCGCCACGTCCAATGGCACCACGGCACCATCCAAGTAACCGACCGCCCAGGCGGCGGCGCCCGCTTCACCGTCGAACTCCCCGCCAAATCCGGCTAACAGGAACCTACGGTGCAGTCCCACCCGGCACCTGCGGTGCACCCCGCCGAGCACTTGCTGGGATCGCCCCAGGCGGCATCTCCGTGTTCTTCTTCCCGGCTCCGCCCGGCGTCAGCCGGGCGGAGCCGGGTAATTCAGGTGCTGGGGGTTGAGCAGTTCAGTTACGGTGGGGTTATGGCTACTTGCCTCTGTGTCTAGCTGCACGCACCGCATCTACGGGTGAAGTGTGTCCACTAGCTATCACGGAGAGTAACCATTATGATCACCGTTCGCGGTGTAGAGATTCGCGTCGGCGCTCAGCTTCTGCTTGGTGAGCTGGCGTTCACGGTCGGCGCCGGGGATCGTGTCGGTCTGGTCGGCCGGAACGGCGCCGGCAAGACCACGCTGATGAAGACCCTGGCCGGCGAGGACCGCCCGGCGGCGGGTGACATCGCCGTCACTGGTTCGGTCGGCTACCTGCCGCAGGACCCGCGTGCCGCCGACCCGGCGATCACCGTCACCGACCGCATCTTGTCCGCCCGAGGCCTGGATACCGCGGTCCGTCGGCTCCGGCAGGCCGAAACTACGATGAGTACGGCGACCGGCGAGGCGCAGCAGCAGGCGATGGCCGCGTACGCCCGCGCCGAAACCGCGTTCCAGGCCGGCGGTGGGTACGCGGCCGAGGCCGAGGCGGCGCGGCTCGCGGCCGGCGTCGGCCTGCCCAACCGCGCGTTGGAGCAGCCGATCGGCGAGCTGTCCGGCGGTCAGCGCCGCCGCGTCGAGCTGGCCCGGATCCTGTTCGCCGAGCACGACACGCTGCTGCTCGACGAGCCGACGAACCACCTCGACGCCGACTCGGTGCTCTGGCTGCGGCAGTTCCTGCTCGCGTACTCCGGCGGTCTGATCGTGATCAGCCACGACCGCGAGTTGCTCAGGGCAACGGTCAACCGGGTCTTCCATCTGGACCCGCAGCGGCGCACGATCGACCTGCACAACACCGGCTGGAAGAAGTACCTGGAACAGCTGGAGCTGGACGAGCGCCGCCGCGCCCGCGAACGCGCCACGGCGGAACGCAAGGCGGCGGTCCTGCATGCCCAGTCGGCGAAGATGCAGGCCGGCGCGAGCACCGCGGTGGCGGCGAAGAACATGGCCCGGCGCGCGGACAAGCTGCTCGCGGATCTCGAGCCGGTCCGCCGCGCGGCACGCGTCGCCCGGATCCGCCTTCCCGATCCGGCGCCTTCGGGCCGTACGCCGCTGTCCGCGATCGGCCTGAAGAAGGCGTACGGCGCGCTGCAGGTGCTGGACGGCGTCGACCTCGCGATCGACCGCGGCAGCCGCGTGGTCATCCTCGGCCTGAACGGCGCGGGCAAGACCACCCTGCTCCGGCTGCTGGCGGGCCGCGAACAGCCCGACGCCGGCCAGGTCGTACCCGGCCATGGTCTCCGGCTCGGGTACTTCGCCCAGGAGCACGACACCCTGGACCTGGCCGGGACCGTCCAGCAGAACCTGGCGTCGGTCGCGCCCGGCCTGACCGACGGTGAGGTACGCAACGTGCTGGGATCGTTCTTGTTCAGCGGCGACGACGTGAACAAGCCGGCGGGCGTGCTGTCCGGCGGCGAGAAGACCCGGCTGGCGCTGGCCGGTCTGGTGCATTCCGGCGCGAACGTGCTGTTGCTGGACGAGCCGACCAACAACCTCGACCCAGCTTCGCGGGACGAGGTGCTCGGCGCGGTCGGCGGGTACCCGGGCGCGATCGTCATGGTCACCCACGACGAGGGCGCGATCGAGGCGCTCCGCCCGGACCGGGTACTGCTGCTGCCGGACGCCAGCGAGGACCTCTGGTCGGACGACTACCTGGATCTGGTGTCACTGGCCTGACGGATCAACCCTGGGGTTGAGACCCGCTTCAACCCGGGTCTCACCTCCGGGCTGACGTGTCCATCGCTCGATCCGAGGAGTGTTGTTCTCAACAGAACAACCCCTCGAAAGGACACTGAAATGTCGGCCGTGATCGGAATCCTGGTGGGCCTGCTGGTGCTGGTACGCGTGATCGGCCGGCAAGTGACCGGTTCGCTGGTCACGCAGCGTTCGCTGGTCCTGATGCCCGCGATCCTGCTCGGGGCCGGCGTACTCTCGCTGTCCTCGGTCCTGCACACCGCGACCACCGGCGAGCTCGCCTTCCTCGTCCTCGACTGCGTGGTCCTGCTCGGCCTCGGTCTGGCCCGCGGCGCCAGCATTCGGCTGACGCAGACCGAGCAGGGTCTTTTCCAGAAGGGCACTTCCGCGACGCTGGTGCTCTGGCTGCTGACCATCGGACTCCGGATCGGTACGTCCTTCGCCGCGGGCGCGCTCTGGCCGCACGGCACCTTCGCCCAGGCGACGCTGGTACTGACCATCGGCGTCACGATCGCCGCCCAGAACGCGATGGTGTTCCGCCGCTCGCAGGCGCTGCACATCCCGTTCGCGGTCGCCGAGCGGGCATGATGAACGAATGAGATGGACGCTCGCGGACCAGGTACGGGGCAACTCCGTACCTGGTCTGTTGCTGCGCGCGCTGCCGAGCGTGCTGACCGTCATCTCGGTGGTGATCGGTGCCCGGCCCGGTTCCGAACGGCGGCTGCCGTACGCGCTGATCCTGGTCGTGGCCGGGATCGTTGTGGTCAGCAACATCTCGCTGTTCTGGCTGCGCTACGGCGATCCGCTCGGGCGGGCCGGGTACGGCCTGCTGGTCTTCGCGCTCGCCGGGTCGCTGCTCTGGTACGCGCTGCCGGGGAGCGCGATGATCGTCGCCCCGTTCTGGGCCACCCGGGCCGCGGTCCGGTACTACCGGCCGACGCCGCTGGCATGGGTGATCGTCGGCGCCGGGATGCTGGGCGCGAGCCTGCCGCTGTACGCCACGACCCGGTCCGAGGCGGCCGCGCTGGGGTCGGCGTTCGGGGTGCTGGCGCTGACGTTGTCGTCGGTCAACCGGCGCAACCGCGAGCAGCAGATGGAGGAGCTCGAGGTCTCGCTGGCCCGCAAACAGGCGGCGATCGAGGAGCACGGGCGGGCCGCCGCTCTGGCCGAGCGGGCGCGGATCGCGCGCGACATGCACGACGTACTCGCCCACTCACTCGCCGGTCTGTCGTTGAGTCTGCAGGGTGCGCGGTTGATGCTTGTCCGCGACGGCGCGTCGGCGGAGGCGATCGAGCAGATCACCCGGGCGCAGGGTCTCGCGGCCGACGGACTGGCCGAGGCGCGGCGCGCGGTCGCGGCGCTGCGGGAGGATTCGGTGCCGGATGTCCGGGCGCTCGGCGATCTCGTCACGGCGTACCGGCTGGAGAGTGGCGCGCCGGCCGAGTTCGTGGTCGAGGGGGAGGTGCGCAAGTTGTCCGGCGAGGTGATGTGCGCGCTGTACCGCACGGTGCAGGAGTCGCTGGTGAACACCCGGAAACACGCTCCACAGGCACCGGTACGGGTCACCCTCGCGTACGCCGAGAAGGTCCGGCTGACGATCGAGGACCAGCCGGGTACGCGTCCGGCGAACGCGGCGCCAGGTGGCTATGGTCTGCTCGGAATGCGCGAACGTGCCGACCTGGTCGGCGCATCACTGGAAGCCGGCCCGACCGCAACGGGCTGGCGAGTCGAGCTCGAGGTGGCGGTATGAGTGTGCGGGTGGTGGTCGCGGACGATCAGACCGTGGTTCGCGACGGCTTGGTGACCTTGCTGAAACTGCTGCCCGGGATCGACGTGGTCGCGGCCGGATCGGACGGTCAGCAGGCGGTCCAGCTGGTCGCTGAGCACGACCCGGACGTACTGCTCGTGGATCTGCGGATGCCGACGATGGACGGGGTCGAGGCGACCCGTTTGGTGCGAACGGAGCATCCGCGTACCGAGGTTGTCGTACTCACCACGTACAGCGATGACGAGTCCGTATTGTCCGCGCTGCGAGCCGGCGCCCGTGGTTTCCTGACGAAGGACGCGGACGCCGAGTCGATCGGCCGGGCTCTGGAGGCAGCAGCCGCCGGCCAGTCGATCGTCGACGCCGACGTCCAGCGCCGCCTGATCGAAGGCACCGCGACCGCGCCGAAGCCGGTCCAGGTCGCCGACTCAGGCCTGACCCCGCGCGAGCTGGAGGTACTTCGCCTGATCGCCGAAGGCCTGTCCAACACCGAGATCGCCCGCCACCTGGTGGTCAGCGAAGCCACCGTCAAGACCCACATCAACCATCTCTTCGCCAAGGCCAACCTCCGCGACCGGGCGCAGGCGGTCGCCTACGCGTACCGCCTCGGCCTGACCTGAGCTGACCTGTCCGGTTGCGGAGGGTGAGGTGGGTGCTCTACCTTGAATATATGAACAGTTCTGCAGATGTGCAGCCGGATGCGTGCAACGTCCGGCTGGTCGATCCGGAGCGGGTGGCAAGCGTCAATGCCAGGATGCCGGGCGCGGAGGACATCGTCGACACGGCCGATGTCTTCAGCCTGCTCGGCGACCCGCGCCGGCTGAAGCTGCTGGTCGCGCTGCTCGACGGGGAGCTGTGCGTCTGCGATCTGGCCGCGATCACCGGGTTGAGCGAGTCGGCCACCTCGCACGCGCTCCGGCTGCTGCGGGCGCACCGGGTGGTGACGGTCCGCCGCGACGGCCGGAACGCGTTCTACCGCCTGGACGACGCCCACGTACGCATGCTGGTCGACCTCGCCGTCGCCCACACCGAGCACACCGACGCGATGCACCCGGAACGGACCGAGTCGTGAGCGCCCCGAGCGGTGAACCGCGCGTAGGCGAACCGGCCGAGGTGTCCGGTCACGGTCACGCTGCCGGTCGTGCCGCGGGTGCCGGTGCCGCGGGTGCTGCGGGTGCGGGGCACGGGCATGGGCACGGCGTGAGCGCGAATGCCGACCGGAAGCTGTTGAGTGGTGCGCTCGCGCTGATCGTCGGGTTCATGATCGCCGAGGTGATCGTCGGCTTCGCGGCCGGCTCGCTGGCACTCGTCACCGACGCCGCGCACATGCTCACCGACGCGATCGCCATCGCGCTCGCCCTGCTCGCGATCCGGCTCGCCGCGAAACCACCGCGAGGCGGCTTCACGTACGGCTTCAAACGCGTCGAGATCCTTTCCGCGCAAGCGAACGGCATCACCTTGCTCCTGCTGGCCGTCTACTTCGTGTACGAAGCGGTCAACCGGATGATCCACCCGCCCGAAGTAAAGGGCGCGCTGGTACTGATCACCGGTGTCGTAGGTATCGCGGTGAACGTCCTCGCCACCTGGCTGATCAGCAAGGCGAACCGCTCCAGCCTGAACGTCGAAGGCGCCTTCCAGCACATCCTGAACGACCTCTTCGCCTTCATCGCGACCGCGATCGCAGGTCTGGTCGTTCTGCTCACCGGTTTCGCCCGCGCCGACGCGATCGCCGCGCTGGTCGTCGCCGCCTTGATGCTCAAGGCCGGTATCTCCCTGGTCCGCGAGTCCGGCCGCATCTTCCTTGAGGCGGCGCCGGCCGCGATCGACCCGCAGGCCCTCGGCGCCGAGCTGTGCGCGGTGCCGGGCGTGGTCGAGGTACACGACCTGCACGTCTGGGAGATCACCTCCGGCGAGCCGGCCGCGTCAGCACACATCCTGGTCGCGGAGGGCCTGGACTGCCACCAGATCCGGATTCAGATCGAGCAGGTACTTGCCGATCGCCACCACCTGACCCACTCGACGCTGCAGGTCGATCACGCCACCGCGGACACCCGCGCGGCACACTGCAGCGACTCCCACGGCGTCGTACACCGCGCGGCCACAGACGCAGCCACAAGCGCTACAAGCTCGACAGCTGCCGGTGCTGCCGGTGCTGCCGGTGCTGCCGGTGCGGCGGGTGCTGCTACAGGTGTTGCGTCAGCAGCTGACCCGGCCAGTCCGGCTCATTGACCCGGCTGACGGCGAACTCGGCCTCCCGCGTGAAGCCCTGCTTCTCGTAGTACCGGACGAGGGCGCCGTCGCCACCGGCGAAGCAATCGACCCGGAGCAGTCGTACGCCCGCGGCCCGGGCCAGGTCGCGGGCATGGTCGAGGAGTACGCCACCCAGGTTCCGCCCGGCGGAAGCACGGTCGGTGACCAGGAGCCGTACGTACAGCTCTGGCTCATCGGCCGGCGGCACGTACTCCATCGCCGCACCGACCGCGAGCGCGCCGACCACTCGCCCGTCGAGCTCGGCGACCCAAAGCTCCCCGTCGGCCGCGAACCCGCTGATCTGGGCAACCCGGCGTGGACTGGTGGAGTGCGGCGCCGTCCCCCACTGCTCTACCTGGCCCCGTGACACCAGCCACTCGGTCGCCCCGTCAAGCAGGGCCAGCACCGCCGGTACGTCGTCCCGCGCGCCCGGCCGGATCGTGATCTGCACAAGATCCAGAATAGGGATGTCGAAATCGCGACGGCGGTCTCTACCAAGGGGTGTAGCGAGGAGCTCACGATGAGCAGCAAGACCGGAAAACTGGACCGGACGTTCACCGCGCCGCTGTTGAAGAGCGACGCGAAGGGCGGCTGGACGTACCTGAAGATGCCGGACTCGGCCGAGTTCTTCGGCACTCGCGGCCTGGTCAAGGTACGCGGCACGATGGACGGGCATCCGTTCGAGAGCTCGTTCATGGCGCTCGGCGACGGTACCCACAAGCTGCCGGTGAAGGCCGCGCTGCAGAACCTGCTCGGCAAGCAGCCGGGGGACGAGGTCACCGTTCATCTGGAAGAACGGATCGGATGACAGTGACTTCCATTTGATCTGAGATCACCGTCACAGCGGGTCAGGTCGCGAGTAAGGAGTGCGTGAAGAATCGCACCTGACCGGCCCTTACGCTGTAGATCGTCGTTTACCTGACCGTAAATTCGATGCTTGGGTGGTCCGTCGAAGTCAGGAGTGAACGAGGTGCTACGGGGCTCACGGGGCGTGCCGTCGGCATGTCCGGGATCAGGCCGGGTCCGGCCGTGATCACACTGAACAAGATTCTCGGCGCCGCCGGGGCGGTCCTGCTGCTTGCCGGGGCGCTGCTCGGCTTCCGGTCCGTGTCGGCCGGCGGTACGGACTGCGGCTCGGCCTTCCAGCCGGCCGGCGGCATCACGCCGATGGCCTGCGACAACGCGCTGAACGGCGCGAGCACGCTGACCATCGTGGTGATCATCGTCGGGGTGCTCTGCCTGATCGGCGCGATCGCGATCAAGGTCCTCCGGGACCGCGCCAAGGTCAGCGCCTGAATTCGGATGCGCCGAACCTCCTGGTACGCGATCGTGCCAGGGTGACGATCGAACCGTTCCGGCTGGACGTGCCGGACAGCGAACTGGACGACCTACGCCGGCGGCTGGACCTCGTACGCTGGCCGTCCGAGCTGCCCGGTGCCGCCTGGTCGCGGGGCGTTCCGTTGGCGTACCTGCAGGACCTGGTCGCGTACTGGCGGGACGAGTACGACTGGCGTACGGCTGAAGCGCGCCTGAACGAGTGGCCGCAGTACACCACCACGATCGACGGCGCGAACGTCCACTTCGTACACCTGCCCTCGCCGTCGCCGGACGCGATCCCGTTGGTGATCACGCACGGTTGGCCGGGCTCGATCGTCGAGTTCACCGAACTCGTGAAGCTGCTCGGAGACTTCCACCTCATCCTCCCGACGATCCCAGGTTTCACGCTGTCCGGACCGCTCCACGAACCCGGCTGGGAGTACAAGCGGGTCGCCTGGGCCTGGACCGAGCTGGTGACTCGGCTCGGCTATGACCGGTACGGAGTGCAGGGCGGCGACTGGGGTGCGGCGATCTCGCGCGAGGCCGGGCGGATCGATGCCGCGCGGGTGGTCGGCGTACACCTGAACCTGATCCCAGGCGCGGGCGCGACGTCCGAGCCGACGCCGGCCGAACTCGCGCCGCTCGACGACGCGGAGCGCGAACGTACCTGGGCATCATGGCGGCGGGCGCGGGAGTTCGCGACCGAGGAGCAGGGGTACGCCGATCTGCAGTCGACGCGCCCGCAGACGTTGGCGTACGCGCTCACCGATTCACCGGTCGGGCAGCTGGCCTGGATCGCGGAGAAGTTCGCGACCTGGACGGACCCGGCGTACGCGGTTGATCGCGACGTACTGCTGACCAACGTGATGCTCTACTGGCTGACCCGGACCGGGGGATCGGCCGGCGCGATCTACTACGAGCGCGCGCACGCGTCGTACTGGGGTCAGCCGGCCGAGCCGTCGCGTACGCCGACCGCGCTCCTGGATCTCGCGCACGAGAACTTCATCCCGCTGCGGCACAAGGTCGCGGCCACCGACAACGTCGTCCGCTGGACCAGCCACCCGCACGGGGGTCATTTCGCCGCGCTCGAACAGCCGGAGGTACTGGCGGCCGACATCCGCGAGTTCTTCGCGACGCTCAGGGCTTGAGGATCAGCTTTCCGGTGCTGCGCCGGGCCAGCAGGTCCTCGTGTGAACGGCGTGCCTCCTCGAGTGGGTACTCGGCGCCGGCCAAGGGGTGCAGTTTCTTCTCGGCGGTGAGTTCGAGCATCGCGGTCAGCGGATGCACGTACATCCCGGGCCGGCGGAGCGCCGGCACCAGCCAGAAGCCGCCGACCGAAAGGTTGCGCTGGGCAAGCGAACTCGGATCGACAGCGGGCCGTCCGGTACGCGCTGCGTTGCCGTAGTTGATCAGCCGGCCGAAGTCGGCGAGACAGTCGATCCCGGCCAGCATCGCCTGCCCACCAGCCGGATCCAGCACGATGTCGGCGCCGCGCCCGTCGGTCGCGGCCCGCACCCGATCGACGTACCCGTCCAAGTTGTTGTCAACGGCAACATCCGCGCCGAGCTCCAGCGCGAGCTCACGCTTGGCCGGAGTGGACGCGGTCGCGATCCGCCGGCGCGACCGGGTACGAACGGGAGCGTGACACCACCGCGGTACGAGCCGTCGGTGCGGTGGGTGTCGGCGAAGTTCACCCCCGCCGCGCTGACCTCGACCAGCAGCTCGTCCGGCCCGGCGACCGGCGGATCGAGCTCGGCCGGGACAAGTACCTCGGGGCCGCCGAGCTCGGCGACCTGGATCGCGCGCATGGGGGTCCGTCCGTTCGCTGCCGGGGAACTATCGTGTCGACATGAGTTTTACCGGTTTCCCGGCGGCGGCGCTGGACTTCTACGACGATCTCGAAATGGACAACACCAAGTCCTTCTGGACGGCGCACAAGCACGTCTACGAGGAGTCGGTGCGGGCGCCGATGACGGAGCTGGCCGCCGAACTCGAGGAGGAGTTCGGCGCCGCGAAACTGTTCCGCCCGTACCGGGACGTGCGCTTCGCCAAGGACAAGACCCCGTACAAGACCCATCAGGGCGCGTACGTCGCGGTCGCCCCGGCCACCGGCTGGTACGTGCAGGTGTCAGCCCCCGGCGTACGCGTCGGCGCCGGCTTCTACGACGCGACCTCCGACCGCCTGGCCCGCTTCCGCACCGCCATCGCCGAAGACCGCCGCGGCCGCCAACTCGAGAAGATCCTCGCCAAACTCACCAAGGCCGGCTGGACGATCGGCGGCGACAAACTCAAAACCACCCCCCGCGGCTACGACCCCGACCACCCCCGCATCGACCTCCTCCGCCACAAGACCCTCACCGTCGGCAAGAACTACGGCTTCGAACCGGTCATCCACACCGCATCCCTGACCACCCAGATCCGCACCGACTGGCGAGCGACCAACCCGCTCATCACCTGGCTCACCGACAACACCTAGCCGATTGACCTGACAAGGATCTACGCAGCGTGACGATTCTTGTACCATTCGAACCTGGGTGCCGGCTGCCCGCCGACATCGCCGATCGCCGGGCCGTACGCATCGCCGGAGTCGAGAACGCGAGGTTGTGGACATGCCGAGACCAGCCGGCCCGCCAACGGTGCGGCTCCGCCGTCTCGCCACCGAACTCCGCATCCTCCGCACCGAGGCCGCCCTCACCCGCGAACAGGTCCAGGACCGCACCGGCGTAAACCAGGGCACCCTCTGGCGAATCGAAAAAGGCCAGGCCAAACCCCACCTCGGCACCCTCGAAACCCTCTTCGACCTCTACAACGTCACCCCGACCCGCCGCGCCGAGCTCATCGAACTGACCAGAGGCGCGAAGCAACCCGGCTGGCTGCGGCAGTTCACCGACGTCATTCCCCGCGGGTATGCCGCGTACATCAGCTTCGAGTCGGAGGCGAAGGCGGCGCACAACTACGAGTCGCTCTACATCCCTGGGCTGCTGCAGACCGAGGAGTACGCTCGCGCCTCTGTACTGGACGGTCTGCCGATGGACGCCGACGAGGTCGAGCAGAACGTCCGCACCCGGCTCGAGCGCCAGATCGTTCTGAGCCGGCAGCGCGAAGGCCGCGATCCACTCGAGTTCTGGGCGGTGATCGACGAGGCGGCTCTCCGGCGGGAGGTCGGCGGACAGGCAGTCATGCGAGCGCAGCTGGCCCGGCTGCTGGAGCTGAGCGAGCAACCGAACATCATGCTCCAGGTGATCCCGTTCGATCGCGGCGCCCACCCCGGCATGACCGGCGCGTTCGTCCGGCTGAACTTCGGTCCCACCGTCCCCGACATCGTGTACGTCGAGAGCCTGGCCGGCGACATCTTCCTGGAAACCGAAGCTGAGATCGACCGATACGGTCTCGTCTTCGACCACCTCCGCGCCATGGCCCTCAGCCCTCGCGATTCGCGCGCCCTGATCGCCACTCTGACCACCCGCTGACAGCTCAGCTGCACGTTATCCACAACCTCGCGTTTCCGGCTCCGTCCGGTACGCCGGAACGCTGAATCACGTCGGCAACCGCACGTTTCGTCTCCTGGGCGTACCCGGCCACCTCCGGTATTCGGATGGTGCTCGACAGCTCACTCTCCGTACGGTCGTCTCATGGACGAACACGGCAGATCCGGGGCTGACGAATGACCGGCTGGGAGTATGTGAAAGCCCGGACCGCCTCAGCGACGGGAGCGGTCTGGCGGTCGACCGACGGTGCGCTGTACAAGCGGACCGGTGGTGGTGAATTGGCGGTCGAGGCGGACTTTCAGACAGCCGTACGGGACCTTGGGTATCCGGTTTCGGAGATCGTGTCCCGTGGTTCGGATGAGAACGGCTATTACGTCATCGAGCGTTCGCTGGGCGATGTCACGTTCCATGACCAGGCACTCGCCGACGCGAGCGTCGATGGAGCGGTGGGGTCGGGAGTCATCGCCGGTGCGGCCGACATCTCCGGACGACTCCTGGTGGCCCAGGCAGGAAATCCCCGGCTGGTCTCCGACTGGTTCGAAAAGGCAGCGTTCGCCACTGCGGTCTTTGCCGAGAATCCTGATCTGGACACTCCGCGCGTACGAGAAGTCGTCGCCCGCGCCGTCGGACGCCTTGACCAGTTACCGGGTTGCCTGGGGCATCTGGACTACGGCTTACCGAACATGCTGCCCGGCGGCATCATCGACTGGCAGCACCACGGCCCGATACCACTCGGGTACGACGTCTGTCCGGCACTCGACATCATCGCGTTCAAGGGCGGCGGCAAGGGGTACGCCGTGACCGCTGAGCAGCGGGCCGCGTACCTGGCCGCGCTCGACGCCGCGAGCACCGCAGTGGACGGGCCCCCGCTCAGCACCTGGCTGGGGGAGTTCCTGCTGGTCAAATGCTTCTTCTTCCTGGCCCTGATGCGGCCGTCGGGCCCAGGCCGGCACGACAAGTACATCAAGTGGCAGTACCGCCGTGCTCTTTTCACGTTGGGACTTGATCAATATGACTCAACCGGCACTATCGACACCGGAAACTTCCCCGCACTGGAGCAGTTCAGCACTGGCTACCGGTAATGCCGTCCCATCGGTTCGGGACCGCGATTATCTGATGAACCGGGACGGCATCATCTTCAAGGTTATCGGGGACAGTCATCCGGGCAGCCATTATCTAGGGTACGTGAAATATCATGCCGACGAAAAGGGGGATCGACGCCTTTTCAATCGCCGCTACCGGCAGAACAGCGTCGTCTCGAAGTCCTTCGGGATTCTCGCCGACCGCCCCGAGTGTTACGTCTACTCCGACACCCTGGGCTGCGTCATCACCGGGCTGCCCCGCGATGACGTCGCCGTGCACTACTCGTGCCGGCGCGCGCTGAGCACCATCCAGGATGTCCCCGGATCGGTGGCCGACAACGCGGTGGGCAAGGACCTGCTGGCGATCGTGGAGGGCGTCGCCGACCTTGGCGCCCAGAAGGACATCGGGGTCACGGGCTCGTTCCTGGTGGGCTGCTTCAACGAGCGGTCGGACATCGACCTGGTGTGCTACGGCGCGGAGGGGTATCAAGCTGCTCGCGAACTGTTCGGTCAGCGGGACCTGATCAGGCCTTACGAGGACAGCGACCTCAACCAGTTGTACTTGCGGCGGGCGAAGTACCTGGAGGGCAGTTCGTTCGACGCGCTGATCAAGCAGGAACGCCGCAAGCTGCAGGGCCTGACCACCGGTTCCGGTGCACATGTCAACTGCGAGCCGCTTCGGGCCGATGACGACCGGACCTTCGCGCGGGTGTCGTCGAAGGAAGTCGGCGAGATGTCGTTGCTCGCGACGATCACGGATCACACCGAAGGACTGACGACGCCGGCCGTGTACGGGATCAGAGTGACGGCCATCCTGCGTTCGAGCATCGACGAACCAGGATCGTTCGCGCGCCGGATCGGCTTTGTCAGGTCGTACCTCGGCGCGTACACCGGTGCTTTCCGGGCTGGCGACACGGTCCACCTGTCCGGCAAGCTGGTCCACACCCAAGGCGGAATCCTGAACGGATTCGGTATCGAGCTGACGCCGTGGAACGTCAGCGCGCTGTATGTTGCCAACCTGGTGACCTGAGGCGGCGGCGAAATGGTACTTCTCATCGTCCGGCACGCCGAGTCCGTTGAAAATGCCGACAAGTACAACGGCTTCTACCAGGATCCGCGCCCGTACGACGGATTCGCTGCCCAGCTGATTTCGCGGCAGGTCGTCGGGCTGACGCCCCGGGGTTTCCTGCAGGCCCAGTGGCTCGGCGCCGTCCTGCCGACGCTTGGCCGGGCCCGCCGGAACGTCTACACCTCAACCTACCGCCGGGCCATCGACACCGCGCTGATCGCGTTCCCGGACCTGTGCGCGCCCTGGCCGCGGCGTACGTCGCTACTGGATGAGCAGCATTACGGCGACGCCACCTACATGACCAAGGACGAGTTGTACGTCGCCTATCCCGAGCTCGCGGCGGAGCGCAGGCTACGTAAGCATCAGTGGGTCGCCCCGGGCGGTGAGTCGCTGGCCGACGGAGTGACTCATCGCGCCGCCGAGTTCATCGACCTAGCCAGAAGTGACCTTGCGGGTGCCAGTTCCGTGGTTGCTTTCACCCACCAGACGGCGGTCGTCGCCGCCAGGTCGCTGCTCGAACGCCGGCCGCTGCCGGAGATCCTCGCTGAGGAGAAGCAGGCCAAAACGCCCAACGCGGCCATTCTCCGCTACGAGCTGCGGAACTACAGGTTCGTCAAGCTCCCGACAATCACGCCGATGGTGGACGACGGATGAACGGCCCGGTGTTTCTCAACGGCCCGGTCCAGAACGGGTCCTTCGACTTTCAGGGCCGTCCGGGCAAGGCGGTGGGGATCAGGATCGCGGCCACGCTGAACGACATCCTCGGTCATCGGCCGGTGCCGCACCTGTGGAACACGGTGACGCTGGCAGGCGACCTGCGCCACCGGCGGATGGCAGCTGCGGCGACCACTCGACGCCGCGACCTCGAAGCGGACCTCATCGCCGCGAAGTATCTGCCGAGCGCTCCGCCAGTTGGTGGTGTCGTGACGGATGCCGACGCCGAGGTCGCCCAACTGGCGTTGGCCATGATCGAGGAGCAGCTCCGGCGGGGAGACCTGCGGCTGAGCCGTGAGACAGTTCGAACCTGCCGGGAATGCGGTCACCTGACCGGGGCCGGAGGACACGCGTGCCGTGCCTGCGGCAGTCTGCGGATCGGCGCCAAATCCGCTCTGCACCTGGTTGCGGAAGCGGGTGACAGCCGAGCGGTCCTGGATCGCTCGAATATTCACGCCGCGCATCGCCGGCAGCCGCTGCACCTACAGCGCACAGCTCCGATTGGTGCTCCGCGCCTGATCCTGTCGCGGACTCGTCAGTACGGAATCGAGCTGTCGCCGCTGGGACTCGACGGCCTGGTTCTCGACCCCCGCGCCGGTCTCCACGTCGCGGTGCTGTCCGTCGCGCGGGCCTTGCAGGCCGACGTCGCGGTGATGACAACCACTCAGAACGCCGCACGGAACATCGCGGCCTACGGCCAGTACTTCAGAGCTCATCAGGGCACCCGGCTGCAGTACGCGCTGCACGGGCATGCGCCGTACGACGACGTCGCGGGAACCTTGAGTCAGGTCTACCCCGCGTACCGCGCCGACGCCGGCACCCGATCCGCGTTCGAGCGCTGGTTCCTGCCGCTGATGACGCTCAAGGAGAAGACAGCGATACCGGCCCCGCAGCTGGTGGCGTTGTTCAGGTACTTCGCTCGTACGCTGATGTCGCTTCCGGCCCACTGTGACGAGGCTGTTCTCCAGGAGCTTCGACAGGCAGTCGTCGCCGGAGATCCGAGCTGGGTCACGAGCAGAGTCAAGCTGGCGCACGCCGTGCTGCTGGCAGATCCGGTGCATCCCGATGACTGAGCTGAGCGGTGTAGACGATCCCGCCGAGGCTACTGGCTCAGCGTTCGACGTCCTTGCGGATTCGCATCAGGTGGTCGCGGGTTTTGCTTGGGGGTGGGGCGGCGACGCAGAGGGCTTCCATGGTGGCGGTGTACTGGTCGAGGTCCTCGAGCTTGTCCAGGTACAGGGCGCTGGTGAGGTGCTCGATGTACACCATGTCCGGGAGGTCCTGCTCCGGGAAGCGGAGGATGCTGTACGCGCCGCCGGTCGCCGCGTGGCCGCCGACCTTGAAGGGCATCACCTGAAGGGTGACGTTCGGGTACTGGGACGCTTCGATCAGGTGGTCGATCTGGGTGAGCATCGCCTTGACGCCGCCGATCGGGCGCTGCAGGACTGCTTCGTCGACGACTGCCCAGAGCCGCACCGGATCGGGACGGGTCAGAATCTCCTGGCGGTTGGTCCGCAGCGTGACCCGGCGCTCGACTTCCTCGGCCGCGATCATCCCGCGACCCAGCTGGATCACCGCGCGGATGTACTCCTCGGTCTGCAACAGGCCTGGGACGAACTGGAGCTCGTAGACACGGATCAGCTGCGCCGCGGCTTCCAGGTCCAGATAAGAGTGGAACCAGCTCGGCAGCACGTCGCCGTAGCGGTGCCACCAGCCGGGGTTGTTCGCCTCGCGGGCCAGCGTGAGCAACCGCCCGCGCTCTTCCTCGTCGTCGAGACCGTAGAGAGTAAGCAGGTCGCCGACGTCGCGTTCCTTCAGACCGACCCGGCCCAGCTCCATCCGGCTGACCTTGGACTCCGACGAGCGGATCTCCCAGCCCGCGTCCGAGCGGCTGATCCCAGCCGCCACCCGCATCCGGCGAAGATGCGCCCCGAGGATGATGCGCAGCGCGGTCGGCCCGCTTTGCGCGCCCGACTCGGTCACACCCACCTCCCAGCGGCCCCAGCGATCGTCACCGGCGGGAATCTCACCCGCGAGGGGACATCATCGCACGACGGCAGGCAGATCTGCCGAAGTTCTTACTTGCCGGCGGCGAATCAGGATCAGCGATCACGGAGCGTCAGCCTACTCGATCGCCGGATCAGCCACTTTGTCAGTACAAAGTGGCACGCTTGGCGCGGCGACGAACAGTGTTCGACGGACCTGATCCAGCCTGATTCAAGCGGAAACCGGCCGATTCTGGTCTCGAAATGGAAAACGTGCGGATGCACGTGCATCGGGCGCTTGCATTCGCTGCGTGCTGACGCCATGATTGATTCATGCACAGAAGGTGAGCTGTATCTCGCGAAAAGTGACATCGCGTGATCCGGCAGGCCGGTCCTACAGACCGTCGGCGGCACCGCCACCGGCATGACTGGTTGGGGAACCCGAGTCGATGAACGACGACGACACTGGGGCAGCGGAACGTACGGCCGCGAGGGCCGGCGGGCACGCGCCCGAGGAGCTGACCGAGCGGGAGATCCAGGAACTGGTCGCGCGTTGCCCCGAGCAACAGCGCTGGGCCTTCGAGGGCTGGCTGCGCGGCGTCCGGCAGCTGGACGGCGACCCGATCGTAAGCATGGCGCCATGACCACAGACAGAACGGCAGGAGGACGGAAGATGGTGCGGATCTGGCTGGGTGACCACCTGATCGCGGAGTACGCGGCCGAGCCCGATCGTGCGTCGCGCTATCAGAAGGTGATGACGCCGAAGTTCACCGGATTGCGAATCACCGTTGACAATGCGGCGACCGGCAAGGCCTCGGAGCTCCCGAGCGAACAGCTCTGGCCGCTGACCGTCCAGTAGTCCTCAGTACCGCTCTGTACCTGTCGTACCCGCCCCTCGAGCACGCCAGGTTCGACTCTCGCCGGAGAGCCGGACCTGGCGTTTCCATGTCTCCACCAGGTCACTGAAAACACCCCGCCGGTACGCCGGCGCCTACGGACTCCGCCGGCGCCGCTCCGGGCACGCAGAAGGGCCCCTTCGTCACTCGCCTGGCGAAGGGGCCCTTGATCTGTTTTACGTAGTTGTAAGGCTCAGGCTAGGTAGTCGAACTCGCCGTCCTGGACTCCACCGAGGAACGCCTCGATCTCGGCCTTGGTGAAGACCAGCGCCGGGCCCTCGGTGAAGCGGGAGTTGCGTACCGCCACCCCGCCGTCCGGGAGCTTTGCCACCTCGACGCAGTTGCCCTGCGGGCCGCTGCGCTGGCTCTTGCGCCAGACCAGCTCGGTGTTCGAGTCGCCAGGCATGCCGTTGTAGATCGCAGTCATCAGCTGCACCTTCCATACGTACTTGGCATATGCACGTGCATTTGGGCTTGCATTTGCATCGTACACGGTTTGGGGTCATGTGTCCGCTCCCTTACTTCCTGTCACCGTGTCGAGGTCAAACGCTCGTTGGAACGGCGTGTTCGTCGCGGTCGGTGACGATCCGGCCGCTCCAGGCCCACCTCTGCCTCTCCAGTACCCCGCCTGTACGACATCCGGAGCGCGATGCATGAGATCCGGAGTACTGGGTACGACTTCGAATGCAGGCATGACCGTGGTTCAGCTAAGTGCCACGCCGTGACAAGACAGTCGCGAGGTCATACCAATGGGAACGAGCACCATGGAGCGGGCTTCGGCCCCTCGTCCGATCGATCGGACCGCACGTGAAGCGGCCACCCGGGAACTGATGGAACGCCGGGCCGCCAGTACCTCCGCCGAGGAACGGCAGGAACTGCTCGAGCAGGTCGTCGAGCTCAATCTGGAGATGGCCCAGGGCATCGCGCGCCGATTTCGCGGCCGTGGCGCCGAGGCGGACGACCTGGAACAGGTCGCCTACCTGGGTTTGGTGAAAGCTGCTCACCACTACCGGCTGGAGGCGGAGATCCCGTTCATCGGGTTCGCCATCCCGACCATCCGCGGCGAGGTCAAGCGGTACTTCCGCGACTGCGCCTGGACGGTACGGATTCCGCGCCGGCTGCAGGAGATGCAGGGCACGATCGCCACCAAGCTGCCCGAGCTGGAGCAGGAACTGAACCGCGAACCGACCCCGGTCGAGATCGCCGAGCACCTCGAGGTCGAACTGACCGAGGTCGAGCAGGCGCTCGCGGCCCGGGGCTGTTTCAACGTGCTGTCGCTGGACCGGCCGGCCGAGGTGGACGCGGAGCTGACGCTGGCCGACGTGGTAGCTGATGAGGAAGACGCGACCATCGACCAGTTGGAGACAGTGGAGATGCTGGAGCCGGTGCTCGCCGATCTGGGCGAGCGGGACCGCCGGATCCTGCAGCTCCGGTTCGTCGAAGGCTGGACCCAGTCCGAGATCGGCAACGACATCGGCGTCAGCCAGATGCAGGTCTCCCGGGTTCTGCGCCGCATCCTCGACGACCTCCGCGACAAGCTGGATCCGGTCCAGGCCGCCGCCTGACCCTCTCGACTCTCCAAGGCGGACCCACTTCGATCGAGCGTGCGTCACGACTCGCTGGTGGTCGTGACTCACGCTCGGTGGCGGCGGGTTGCACAATGGGGGTTGACGAGGGGATGAGTAGTTGCTTCTGGCGTTGCGGATGTTCAAGACCGTGCCCGCGGACGCGGTCCGGGTGGTGCGCGCGTACCCACCGATGGTGATCTGTTTCGCGGCCGCGCTGACCGGTACGGCGCTGGTGTTCGACATCTTCTATCTCGTCGCCAGCCCCGGTCTCACCCTCGCGCTTGTCTATACAGTGCCGGTACTCGCCGGGCTGATCGCCGGTTTGGTGGCTGCCGCGGACGACGTCGGTCTGGAACGGCCGGTGCTGCTGCGTACGGTCGGGCTGGCCGTTGCCGTCGGCATCACCAACGCGATCGTGGTCGCGATGATCGCGGCGATGATCCGTACCGATCCGCACAACTGGGCTGCCGGTGGTCAGTCTGTACTGTTCGCCGGCTGCACTGTCTTCGCGGTCGCTGTCTCGATCGTTGCCTGCCACAAGTTGATCGGTGCGCTGGGCATCGAGTTGAGTACGCGGCTGCCGCACCGCAAGTCGACCCGCCCGCCGGTCGCGGCCCCGGCGGTGGCGGCGCCCCGGCCGAAGGTGAGCAAGGAGTCCGCCGCCCGCGCCAAGCCAACCGTGCCGCCACCACCGTCGCCGGCACGTGAGGACACCATTCCCCTCTTCGTCCCGCCGCCGCCCAAGATCGTGGATCTCGACGAGGCCCGCCCGGTCACGGGCTTCGGCGCCGGCACACCCCATTCCCCGCGCACCCGCCGCGCCACCACCGCGCGCCGCCCCAACAAGCCCGGCCGCCGCCCCGGCACCTGACCTCAGCAGGTCTGATCAACCGCGGGCAGCCGACCGCTGAGCAGGTAGCGGATCACCTTCCCGTCGACGCAACCGTTGCCGTACTCACCGAAGATCCCATGCTTGCGTGCGTCCCGCAGCATGATCAGCCGGGCCCCGGTCAGCTTTCGCTGCAGTGCCGCCGCATTCGGGTAAACCGCCCGCGGATCGCCGTCAGCAGCCACGATCAACGCCGGCTCCGCGTTCGCGATCCGCGTCGGCGCCTCCCGCGGCCGTACTGGCCAGAACGCGCAGGCCGAGATCGATCGCGCCAGCGACGCGAAGTGCGGTTCCGTACGCCGATGTGCCTGAATGTCCCGCCAATACGTGGCGGGGTCACGCGGCACCGCTCGATCACCGCAGACGATCGCGATCTGCGCACTGGACAGCTGTGATGCCGCCGGCGTCAGCAACCCCGCCAGCAACCCGCCGAACTCGGCACTCGGCTCGACCGGACCGTACGTCGCCCGCAGCATCGTCCGAACAAACCCCGCGTACGTCGCGCGGGCAGCGTCCCGGTCATCGGCCAGCGGCCCGAACAGCACCACCGGCGCCGAACCGTCATCGAGCCGGTACTTCCCGATCGCCAGCCCCGGCCCGGCCGCGACGCGAAGGATGCGATCCACCGACGCCATCACCCCGGCCGTGGTCGTCCCCAACTGATAGGTACGGTCCCGCGCCGCCGCCCACGTGGCCCAGTCCCGCAACGCGGCCTCGTTCGCCGGGCCGACGGTCCGCAGCAACTGCGCGCCGTACAGTTCCGGATCGAGTGGTCCGTCGAGCACGACCCGATCCGTACGCCCCGGGAACATCTGCAGATAGACCGCGCCGAGGTACGTGCCGTATGAGTAGGCCAGATACGAGATCTTCTCTTCGCCGAGCGCGATCCGCACCTGGTCGATGTCCCGGGCAGTGTTCCGGGTGCTGACATAAGGAAGGTACTGACCCGCGTTTGCCCCGCACCGCGCCGCGAGGTCCGCCTGCTGCCGAACGACCCGGTCGAACGTCGCACGGCTCGCGCCATCCGCCCACGGCCATCCCGCGAACGGCAGCTTGCAGTCGATCGGCGTACTGCGCCCGACGAAGCGCGGATCGAGCCCGATCAGGTCGTACCGCGTGCCGGCCTCCCGCATCATGGTCCGCAATCGCAGTGGCATGCTCAGCCCCGGACCACCCGGCCCACCGTCGTTCAGCACCATCGCACCGATCCGGTGACCGGTCGCCTTCAACCGGGACATGGCGATGCTGATCTTCGGTCCGTCCGGGCGGCTGTAGTCCAACGGCACCTTCAGCTCGCCACATTCCGCGCCGGCCCGGTCGAGCTCGGCCCCTTCGGTGTCGCCCGCGTTCAGCCGGCAATGCCCCCACTCGATCCGTGGCGCTGACGTGGAAATGGACTTGGATATGGACGTCGGCGGGGATGCGGGAGGTTCGGCCGGAGTGGTCAAGGTTCCACCCAGCAGCGCTGCTACCAGAAGCAGTTTCATTCGGTTCTCCTCGAAGTCACTGCCGACGTTATGGATTGGCCGTCGCCGGCACAGTGCCTTGGAGGACCCCATGACGGTCGCGTCCGCACTACCTCGCTCGAGTACGCACCCGGTGTGCTGCGACACTGTGCGATGTGTGGGATCTGGTGATTGTTGGCGCGGGCCCGGCAGGGGCTGGGGCGGCGTTGGGGGCGTTGGCGGCGGACCCGACGTTGTCGGTGTTGTTGCTGGACCGCCACGACTTCCCGCGGGACAAGGCGTGTGGTGACGGGATCGCGCCGCACGTACTCGACCTGCTCGCCGAGGTAGGGGTCACCGGGATCCTCGACGACTGGACGCCGGTGCGCCGGTTCGTGCTCAACAAGGGGCAGGTCGGCGTCGACCGGGAGATGCATCGCCCGACCTGGGTGGTGCCGCGGGCAGTCTTCGACGAGCGGTTGGTCGCGGCGGCGCAGGCGGCGGGCGCGCAGCTCGTCCGGCGGCGCGTCCGTGACCTGACGATCGACCGCCGGTCGGTGACGCTCGACGGTGAGTTGCAGGCGCGGTTCGTGGTCGGCGCGGACGGTGCGCATTCGGTCGTACGCCGCGAGCTCGGCACCAAAGCTGGTCCCGTCGCGCTGGCGATCCGCGGGTACGCGCCGACGCCGCCGGACCGCGCCGCGAGTCAGGTGATCGCGTACGGTCCCGGCCGCCAGCCTTCGTACGCGTGGTCGTTCGACCGTGGTGACGGCTGGTCCAACGTCGGGTACGGCGAACTGCTCGCCGCCGACCGCCCGCGCCCGACGCGCACCGACCTGCTCGGGCATCTCGAAACGCTACTCCCCGGCGCGACCGACGGCGGCGAGTCCTGGTGGGGTCATCACCTGCCTCTCGCCGGCTGGACCTGGCGTCCGCAGCGCGGCCAGGTGCTGCTCGCCGGTGACGCGGCCGGTCTGATCAACCCGATGACCGGCGAGGGCATCTATTACGCGATCGCTACCGGTCTGCACGCCGGGCGTGCGGTCGCGGAGGCGCTGCGTGCGAACAGTTCGGACGCGGGTACGCCGTACCGTCGCCGCACTTCCCGGATGCTGTCGAGGCACCTCCGGCACACCGCGCTGATCGCTCAGCTGAGCCGATCGGAGCGCATTCTCAACGCCGGGATTCGGGCCGCCGCGGGGGATCAGCAGATCTTCGACGATCTGGTCGAGCTCGGTCTGGCCGACGGCGGTGTCACCCGCCGGATGCTCAGTACGCTCCTACCGTGAACTGTTCTTGACGGCGTACGCGATCACGTCGGCCGCCCGCTCCACCGGCCACTCCAGCTTGCTCGCGACCTCCTCGACCGTCAGCAGCCGATCCGCCTCCCAAAGCGTCGCGAGTACGGACAGGCAGTCCGTGAAGCCGCCGCCGCCGGACATGTCCTCGCTCAGCCGCCCGAAGAACGCTGCCATCTGGGTGAGCCGCTCGCCGGCCGGACTGTCCGGCCCGAGGAGCTCAGCGCCCTCGGCAGCGGTCTCGGCCCAGTTCAGGTTGGTGCCGGCGCTCACCTCCCACGCCTTCAGCCAGACGTCCTCGGCGATCACATAGTGCTGCGGCCGGCGCTCCGGGTCCGGCTCGCGGTATACCATTCCGACCCGCTCCAGGTAGCCGATCGCCTTCGAAATCGACGCTGGACTGACGTGCAGCTCGCGTACGAGCTCGGCCGCGGTCAGCGTCCGGGCGTCGGTGGTATACAGAAGTGCGAGTACGCGCGACGCCATCCGGGGCAGGCCGCCCTGGACCATCATCGTGGCGAAGCGCTCGACGTACTCCTGCAGCGGGTCCTCGGCGCGCGGCCGTTCGCCCGGCGTGGCCGGCCGGCGGCGACGAGCGCGGGAGGCGGTCGCGTAGTGCGCGTGGTCCGCCCGGTACCCGCCCGCGCCGCCGTTCCGCGCGACTTCGCGGGTGATCGTCGACGTCGGGCGCCCGAGCTGCCGCGCGATCTCGGCGTACCCGAGCCCGGCGGTCAGACCGGTCGCGATCTCCAGCCGGTCCTGGTGACTCAGCCGTCCTCCGGGCATCGGTGCCTCCGTGCGTCCGCTCGTGCGTTTGCTGTCATCCCATTGCAACGAGTTGCGTTCTCTCGCAGTCTCATTGCACAGAATGCCCGTTCCAGCAGGGTTTTTCCAGCCGGCAGCGCCTGGAGTTGATTGCCGATTCGGTGAATGCAACATAGTTTTCGGGTCATGGTGATGACAGTGGACGGCCTGCGGATGCGGTACGGCGACACCGACGTACTCAGCGATGTCTCCTTCGCCGCGCGCCCCGGCGAGGTGCTCGCCCTGCTCGGCCCGAACGGTGCCGGCAAGAGCACGACGATCGAGATCCTGGAAGGCTTCCGGCTCCGGTCCGCGGGCGACGTGGAGGTCCTCGGCGTCGACCCGGCCGCCGGCGACGAGCACTGGCGGTCCCGGCTCGGCATCGTGCTGCAGTCCTGGCGCGACCACGGCAACTGGCGCGTACGCGAACTGCTGCACCACCTCGGCCGGTACTACGCGCCGTACTCGACCTCCGCCGCGCCGCGTCCATGGCCGACCGACGAGCTGCTCGACGCGGTCGGGCTGACGCCGTTCGCCGGGCAGAAGATCAAGACCCTCTCCGGCGGTCAGCGCCGCCGGCTGGACGTCGCGATCGGAATCGTTGGCCGCCCCGACGTACTGTTCCTGGACGAGCCGACCGTCGGCTTCGACCCGGAGGCCCGGTCGGAGTTCCACGAGCTGGTCCGGCGGCTTGCCGCCGAGCAGGACACCACGATCCTGCTCACCACCCACGACCTGAACGAGGCCGACAAGCTCGCCGACCGCATCCTCGTACTCGCCGGCGGCCGGATCATCGCGGCCGGCACGACCGCGGAGCTGACCACCTTGATCGCCGGCCAGGACGAGGTCCGATGGTCGGTCGACGGCCGGCCCTTCCGCGAATCGACGACCGACTCGACCCGGTTCGTCCGCGACCTGTTCGGGACGTACGGCGACCGGCTGCGCGAGCTCGAAGTACGCCGCGCCTCCCTCGAAGACACGTATCTCACCTTGGTCCGCGGACAGGAGACGACATGACACCGGCGATCCGGATCGGCTGGCAGCGTGGACTGATCGAGCTTCGGCAGTCGTTCACGAACGGCGCCGAACTGTTCAGTCACTTCCTCTGGCCCGTACTCATGCTGGTCGCGCTGTTCTTCCTCCGGGACCGCGACTTCGGCTCGACCGGCATCCTGCTCGGCGCGCTCGCACTACCGAGCATCCTCGGCATGAACGCGGCGATGGGCATGGTCAGCATGAGCCAGCACCTGACCGCCGACCGCGAGGACGGTACGTTGCTGCGGGCCAAGGCCGTCCCGAACGGCATGCTCGCGTACGTCGTCGGCAAGGTCGTTTCGGTAGCGGGCGGCCTGCTCGCAGACCTGGCCATCCTGCTGATCCCGGGCCTGCTCCTGGTCGACGGTCTGGCAGTCGGCTCGGCGAACTGGTTCACGCTGATCTGGGTCCTGGTGCTCGGTCTGGTCGCCACTTTGCCGATCGGCGCGATCCTCGGCTCGGTGTTCACCAGCGCCCGCTCGCAAGGGTTGATCCAGTTGCCCGTACTCGGACTGATCGCGATCTCGGGCATCTTCTACCCGATCACCGCCCTGCCCGGCTGGATCGCGTGGATCGGTCAGGTCACCCCGATCTACTGGATGGGCCTCGGCATGCGCTCCGCCCTGCTGCCCGACTCGACCGTCGTGGTCGAGGTCGGCGACTCCTGGCGGCACCTGGAAACCGCCGCCGTACTAGGCGTCTGGGCGATCGCCGGCGTACTGCTCGCCCCTGTCGTACTCCGCCGGATGGCCCGCCGCGAATCCGGCTCAAAGGTCGCCGAACGCCGCGAACGAGCCCTCCAACGCGCCGCATGATGGAGTCATGACCGACGAGATGTACGCGTGGGTGGTCGATCGTCCAGGCCCGATCGACACCGCTCCGCTGCGCAAGATACGGCGCCCGATCCCCGAACCAGGACCTGGCGAGGTACTCGTAGAGGTGGAGGCATGCGGAATCTGCCGCACCGACCTCCACCTCTGCGAAGGCGACCTCCCCCCAAAACACCTCCACATCACCCCAGGCCACCAGGCAGTCGGCACGGTGGTCGCCCACGGCCCATCCACTACCCGCACCACCAGCACCCGCACCACCGCCGACCACATCGGCGGCGACCGCGCCGCTCCCGCCGATCGCTTTGCTGTTGGTGATCGGGTTGGGATTGCGTGGTTGCGGGGGACCTGTGGTGGGTGTGAGTTCTGCCGGCGGGGTGCCGAGAACCTCTGTCCGCGATCGACCTACACCGGCTGGGACGCGCACGGCGGCTTCGCTGAGTACGCCGTCGTCCCGCAGGATTTCGCGTACGCCCTCCCGCCCGACCGCCCCGCGATCGAGCTCGCCCCCTTCCTGTGCGCCGGCATCATCGGCTACCGCGCGCTCCTCCGCGCGAACCTGCCACCCGGCGGCCGCCTCGGCATCTACGGCTTCGGTTCGAGTGCCCACCTGACCGCGCAGCTCGCGACCGCGCAGGGCGCCGAGCTGTTCGTGATGACCCGCGGCGAACAGAACCGGGTACTCGCCCGCGCACTCGGCGCGGTGTTCGTAGGGGAGACCGCCGATCGCCCACCGGCACCGCTCGACTCGGCGATCGTGTTCGCCCCGGCGGGTGACGTCGTCCCGTACGCGCTGGAGGCCGTCCGTCCGGGCGGCACGGTGGCGGTCGCGGGCATCCACCTGTCCGACGTACCGGTGCTGAACTACGAGCGGCACCTCTTCCACGAGCGGGACCTGCGCAGCGTCACCTCCAACACCCGGCGCGACGGGGAGGAGCTGCTCCGGCTGATCGCGCGGCTCGAAATCAGCGCGCACACCACCGCCGTACCGTTCGATGCCGTCGACCGGGCGCTGGCCGATGTCGCGCACGGCCGGGCGAGTGGCTCGCTGGTCGCGCTCCGTTAGAACTGGGTGAAGATTCCACCAGCCGCCGCCCCCGAACTTCAGCAGTCCCTGCTAGCTGCGTTAGATTTGATCAAATCTCACCGAGCTACCAGGGAGCGTGACCGTGCGGATGCAGGATCTGGCCCGGCAAGAGCGGTCGGTTCCGGCTGACGTACGCCCGGCGGCCCGAACGGGTGGCCGGTGCTGACCAAGATCCTCGGCGCGGTGGGAGCGGTCCTGCTGATCGTCGGGGTGGTCTTCGCCGTGCGGCCGATCTCGGCCGCCGGTGACTCCTGCGGCTCGGTTTTCCAGCCGGACAAGGGCATTACGCCGATGCAGTGCGACGCCCGGCTGAGCAGCCGCGGCACCCTCGTCATCGGCTTCGGCGCCGGCGGCGTCGCCCTCCTCCTCGCCGCCTTCGCCACCACCACCCTCCAGAACCGCCGCAACCCCACCACCTGACCCCACTTTGAGAAGCCACCGCGCGTTTCGCGGGCGAGAATTCGCGCGGTGGCTTCTCAAGGTGGGGTACGGCGTCAGGGGTTCGCGGCGTGCGGTGCGACGTCGCCGCGGATGCCTTCCGTAGGGTGGGGAACATGCGGCAGAAGGCGTCCACCGTGGTGACGATGGCCGATGTGGCGCGGTCCGCGGGGGTGTCCACGATGACGGTGTCGAACGTGATCAACGGCCGGCCCCGGGTCGGTGCCGAGACCAAGGAGCGGGTACTGGCCGCGATCGGCGAGCTCGGCTACCAGGTGAACCTGGCCGCGCGGCACCTCCGAGCGGGGCGTACGGGCGTGGTCGGCCTGGCCGTACCTGAGTTGGAAAACCCGTACTTCGCGCAACTGGCCGGCCGGCTGGCGGACCGGTTCGAGGCGCATGACCTGCGGGTCGTGGTCGAGCGCACCGGCGCGAGCCGCGAGAGGGAGATGGAGGCGGTCGCGTTCTCCCGGCTGCGGATGTACGACGGGCTGATCCTCAGCGTGGTCGACATCGACCCGGCCGAGCTCGGCCAGCTCCGTACCGACGCGCCGGTGGTGTTGATCGGGGAGCGGGCGCTGCCGTCCCGCTTCGACCACGTGATGATGGACAACGTCGACGGTGCCCGCCAGGCGACCGCGCACCTGCTGGCGACCGGCGCCCGCCGGGTCGCGATGCTCGGCGGCGAGCCCGACGGCGCCGCGAACATGCCGGCGTTGCGCGCGGAGGGCTACGCGCTGGCCCACGCCGAGGCGGCCGTCCCCGTTGATCCAAGGTTGAACATCCGGAGCAGTTTCCGGCTTCAGGACGGGTACGAGGGGATTCGCGCGCTGCTCGATCGGGGGATCGGGTTCGACGCGGTGTTCGCCCTCAACGACGTGGTCGCGATGGGCGCGCTGCGGGCGCTGGCCGACGCCGGGCTGCGGGTACCGGCGGATGTCCAGGTGATCGGCTTCGACGACATCGACGAGGCCGCGTACCTGGTCCCGGCGCTGTCCACGGTCAGCCCCGGCCACGCCGAGATGGCCGACCGCATCACCGCGCTGCTCACCGCCCAGATCACCGACGGCCCGACCGGCGAGCCCCAGGAGATCGTCGTCCCGGCCCGCCTGGTCCACCGCGCCACCACCACGCCGCTCAGCTGACCGCATTTTCAAGGCAACCGCGAAGAGGGCTTTACCTGGCATTAACTGTTAGGTAACCTTCCTAACAATTCAGAACTCCGCGCCCCCGGAGGTGTCGCATGAAACTGCGCCTGCTCGCGCTGGTGCTCCCCGTCGGCCTGGTCGTCGCGCTCGGTGGTTCCGCCGCCGACGCCAGAACCAGCGCCGACACCCTGCTCTCGCAGGGCCGACCTGTCATTGCCTCAAGCAACGAGGATGACACGCTGGCAGCGGCCAAGGCAGTCGACGGTGACTCGTCGACGCGCTGGGCCAGTGCCGAAGGTTCCGATCCACAATGGCTCCGCGTCGACCTCGGCCAGCCGGCCGCCGTCGGCCGGGTCAAGCTCAACTGGGAAGCCGCGTACGCGAAGGCGTACCGGATCGAGGTCTCCGACGACGGAGCCAATTTCACCACCGTCAAGGAAGTTGCGAACGGCAACGGAGCGACCGACGACCTGACCGGATTGAACGCGCACGGCAGGTATCTCCGCTTGGTCGGTACGCAACGCGCCACGTCCTACGGCTACTCACTCTGGGAGCTGGAGGTCTACGGTACGAAGGACTCCTCCGGCGACACCCAGGCACCGACCGTACCAACCGGTCTGAAGAGCACCGGCGCCACCGCGACCTCAGTAGCGCTCACCTGGACCGCATCGACCGACAACGTCGGCGTCAGTGCGTACGAAGTGCTCCGCGATGGCAAGGTGATCGCGTCCACGGCGAGTACGCAGTACAACGACACCGGTCTGACCGCGAACACGGCGTACCAGTACTCGGTGCGCGCCCGCGACCTGGCCGGCAACACGTCCGCGGCGGCCGCACCGATCGCAGTCACGACAGGTACGGGCGGAACCGGCGGGTTCGTACTCGCGGCCGCCGGTGACATCGCGGATCGCTGCACCGCATCGGACTCGAAGTGCGTACACCCGAAGACCGCCAAACTGGTCCAGGCGATGAACCCGGCCGCCGTGATCACGATGGGCGACAACCAGTACGACGACGCGCATCTGTCCGACTTCCAGAAGTACTACGCGACGACGTGGGGGAAGTTCAAGAACATCACCCACCCGATCCCCGGCAACCACGAGACGTACGACAACACGCCGTACGAGGGGTACCACAAGTACTTCGGCTCGATCGCCACGCCGCAGGGGAAGAACTACTACAGCTGGGAAATGGGCAACTGGCACTTCATTGCCCTGGATTCGAACGACTTCGTCAAGGAAGAAGGGCTGGCCGAACCGGCGCAACTCACCTGGCTGAAGCAGGATCTGGCGAAGAACACCAAGGGCTGCATCGCGGCGTACTACCACCACCCGCGTTTCAGTTCCGGTGATCACGGCGACAACCCGGACGCCGATCCGTTGTGGAAGACGCTGGTGTCCGCCAAGACCGATCTGATCCTGAACGGTCACGACCACCACTACGAACGGTTCCTGCCGCAGAACGCCGCCGGGGCGAAGGATCCGAACGGCCCGGTCCAGATCATCGGCGGAATGGGCGGTGCGCCGCTCTACCCGGTCAGCGCCGCGCATCCGGCGACCGCGAAGATCATCGAGGACTTCGGCGTACTCAAACTGTCGATGACCGACACGACGTTCAGCACCCAGCTGATCGGGCTGGACAGCAAGGTCCTGGACAGCAGCCCGACGTACACCTGCCACTGATGTATCTCGCATCCGTCGGCCCGCCGCGGACACCGTTACGCCGGGCAGTCAGGAACGTACCGGGCAATGTCGTTGCCCTTGGCATCGTCAGCCTGGTGACCGACATCTCGGCCGAGATGGTGACCGCGATCCTGCCGCTGTACCTGGTCTTCGGGCTCGGGCTGAACCCACTGCAGTTCGGCCTGCTCGACGGTCTGTATGCCGGTGCGACCGCGGTACTGCGGCTGGTCGGCGGACATGTGGCCGATCGCTGGCGGCGGTTGAAGACCGTCGCCGGCATCGGCTACGCGTTGTCGGCGATCGCGAAGCTCGGCTTCCTGGTCGCCGGCCCGGTGGTACCGGCGATCGGTGCGGTACTCGCGATCGACCGCGCCGGCAAGGGTATCCGGACCGCTCCTCGTGACGCGCTGATCACGTCGAGCAGCGACCCGGCGAGCCTGGGCCGTTCCTTCGGCGTCCACCGCGCGCTCGACACCGTCGGCGCGTTTCTCGGGCCGTTGGTCGCGACGCTCGTGCTGTGGGCCAGTCTCAACAACTACGACTCGGTCTTCGTGACCAGCTTTGCATTGGCGACGTGCGCGGTCATCCTGCTGGTTTCGTTCGTTCGCGACCAACCGGCGCCGCCTCCTGTTCAGGCACCGGCGCCGATTCGTACGACGCTCGGGTTGTTGCGTGAGGCAAATTTTCGCCGGTGCTGCATCTGGGCGGCTGGTCTCGGTCTGCTCACGATCACCGATTCGTTCGTCTATTTGGCCGTGCAGCGCCGCTGGGACATCGGGACCAGCGTCTTTCCCCTGCTCCCGTTGGGAACCGCCGGTACGTTCCTCCTGCTCGCCATTCCGCTCGGCCGGCTCGGAGATCGCATCGGTCGTTGGAAGGTCTTCCTTGGCGGCCATCTCGCGCTGATCGTTGCCTTGCTCATCATCTGCGGCCCGATCGGCAGCTGGTGGCTCGTCCTCGCGCTGCACGGCGTCTTCTACGCCGCCACCGACGGCGTACTCCCGGCCGCGGTCGGCCCACTTCTGCCCGAACACCTGCGCGCCAGCGGGCTCGCCGTCCTGCAGACCGGGCAGGCGCTCGCCCGGATGGCCGCCGCCGTCACGGTCGGTCTGCTCTGGACGCTCTGGGATCTCCGCCCGGCGATCCTCGCCTTCACCCTCGCCCTGCTCGCAGTCACCATCGCCGCCGCGATCTTCAAACCGCTGGGGGTACGCCGATGACCCGCCGCGATCTTCAAACCGCCGGAGGTACGCCGATGACCCGCCGCCTCATCGTCACCGCGATCGGCATCCTCGCGCTGATCGGCGGCGCGATCACGTACGTCATCCAGGCCCGTGACGGCGGTGCCACCGAAAACGCCGTGCCCGTTGTCTCCGGTCAGCCGATGCTGCTCGACGGCAAGACCCTGTTCTTCCGCAACCTCGCGCCGGGCCCCGACTCCGGCAAGCTGGCCGCCGTACCCGTCGCCGATCCGGGTACGCCACGTCGCGTCGGCGAACTGCACTGCGACCGCTTCGCCGCCGCCCACGGTACGGCGATCTGCCTGCGCTTGAAGCCCAGTTCGCTACCACCGCTGACCGAGATGTTCGTACTGGACGCGAACCTGCACGAACGGCATCGCGAAACCCTGCCTGGTACGCCGAGCCGCGCCCGCGTGTCACCCGATGGCCGGATCGTGAACTGGACCCTCTTCGTAACCGGTGACTCGTACGCCGCCACCGGCTTCTCCACCCGCACCGGTCTGTACGAAGTGAACACCGGGCGACTCGTGAAGACGATCGAGGAACTCGCGGTTTTCGTCGACGGCAAACGGTACTTCGCGTCGGACGTGAACTACTGGGGCATCACCTTCGGTGCCGACGGCAACCGTTTCTACGCGACCATGGCCAGCAAGGGCAGGACCCGATTGATCGAGGCGGACTACCGCGCGTACCGCGGCACCGCGATCGCCGAGAACGTCGAATGCCCTTCGCTGTCACCGGACGGCCGCCGGATCGCGTACAAACAGAAGACCGGCCCGGGTACTTGGCGGCTCGCCGTTCTCGACCTCGCCACCCACCGGATCACCCATCCACCCGAGTCCCGCCAACTGGACGACCAGCCCGTCTGGCGGGACAACAGCACCCTCCTCTACCCCCTCCGCAACCCCTCCGGAACCCAGGACATCTGGTCGGTCGGCCTCACTACGGCACCCAAGCTGTTGGTGCCGCAGGCAACAAGTCCCTCGGTCAGCTAGCCTTCGCCCGGTCAGCGAGGGCGCGGTTCATCGCTTCGAACTGGGGCTTGATGGTGTTGTTCAGCATCGAGCGGGTGAACGGGATGGCGGCGCCGGTGAACTTCTCCTCCTGGACCAGGCGGGTGCGCCCGTTCGGCAGCGCGGTCAGCCGGAACGAGTGCTCGCCGTCGAAGATCGCGCCGGGCGGGACCTTGCCGATCCAGCGCAGTTCCTCGTTCGGCGTGACCGCGAGCAGGGTCGGGTCGAACGCGGTTTCGCTGCCCTTGGTGTCGCGAAGGACGTTGGTGATCTTGCCGCCGACCTTCAACTCGCCGGTCGACGAGATGATGAACGGGTTCCACTCCGGGTACGCCTCGCGGTCGGTGAGCACGTTCCAGACCTGCTCGGGGGACGCGTCGATCTCGATCTCGGTGTGCAGCACGAACGGACGTACGACGGTGACGACCGTGTACGCGGCGATCACCACGATGACGGTGCCGAGAACGACAAGGAACTTCTTCATGACTGCTCCGGTCCGAGGGTGCTGTGCACCAGCGCCCTCACGTAGGCGGGATCGATCGGCTCGCCGGTGATCAGGAGCCGGTAGTACAGCGCGCCGACGAGCTGGTCGACGACGACGCGGGGATCGGCGTGTGCCGGCATCAGGCCCTCGTCCTGGAACCGGCCGATCGCGGTGGCGACGACCGCGTGCCGCTCGGCCCAGAGGGCGCGGACGCCTTCGCCGACCCGGGGTTCGCGGGCGGCCGCGGCGACCAGGTCGGCGACCAGCGCGGTCGGGATGGAGTCCAGGGCGCCGGCGATTCCGGCGACGAACTCGGTCAGGTCCCGCCGCGGGTCCCCGGTCGGGTCGAACGCGACCGCGCTGGTCAGCTGCGCGATCATCGCCATCACCAGCTCGGCCTTGCTCGGCCAGCGCCGGTACAGCGTGGTCTTGGCCACCCCGGCGCGCTCGGCGATCCGCTCGACGGACATCCCGTCGTACCCGCGGGCGCGCATCTCGCTCATCGCCGCCGCCAGCACCCGCCCCTCGACGCCGGCATCCCGCGGCCGCCCTCGCGCTGCCATCGCTCACCCTCTTTTTCGCTACTGCGGTGTCGAAAAGAAGATAGCCGTGCCAAGGCATTTACGCAACTGCCGTATCGTAAAAATGTGACAGCACTTATATAAGTGCTGTTATGATCCCGGCATGGACGACCCGACCGAGAAGAGTCACTGGCGACCGCTGTACGAGTTGCTGGCCCGGCTGGATGCCGACGTCGCCCGGATCTACACCGACCGGCGTATCGACGGCCTCAAACCGACGTACGTACGCGAGTTGCTGCAACTGCACTACAAGGGACCGCTGACGATCACCGAGCTGGCGGAGGTGACCGGCCGGACGCACTCGGCGTTGAGCCAGAAGGTCGCCGGGATGCGTACGGCGGGGCTGGTGCGGACCGTGCCCGGAGCTGATGCCCGGAGCAAGCGGGTCACGCTGACCGCCAAGTCGAAGAAGCTGGTCGAGCTGCTCGCCGCCGAGTGGTCTGCCACCGACGCCGCGCTGGCCGAGCTGGACGCCGAGCTCCCGTACCCGTTGACCCAGGTGGTACGCGACCTCGAGGCGGCACTGGAGCGGCAGAGCTTCCACGACCGCATCACGGCCAAGCTGGCCGGCGTGGCGGGTCTGGAAGATGCCGCGAAGCTCTACGGTGCTGCGGAGGCGGAGGGCGCTGCGAAGTCGGACGGTGCTGCGAAGCCGGAGGGTGCAGCGGAGGCGGGCGGCGTTGCGAAGGTGGAAGGTGTGGGGGAGTGAAGGGGGCGTTCATCGATCTGCGGCCGTTGCGGGTGGTCGCGTACCGGCGGTTGTGGGTCGGCCAGGTGTTGTCCGGGTTCGGTGGGCAGCTGACCTTCGTCGCGGTGATGTTCCAGGTCTGGGACCAGACGTCGAGCCCGGCCTGGACCGGCGCGGTCGGGCTCGCGCAGGCGCTGCCGTTGATCGTGCTCGGCCTGTTCGCCGGCACGCTGGTGGACCGGCTCGAACGCCGCCGGATCTACCTGGTCACCACGATCGGTCAGCTGCTGGTCGCGAGTGTGATGGCCAGTCAGCTCGTGTTCGGCCGGGTGCCGGTCGGCGTACTGCTCGTGCTGATCGGCGTCCAGGCGTGCTTCGGCGCGACCGCCGGACCGGTGGCACGGACCGTACTTCCGCATCTGCTCACCCGGGATCAGCTCGCCGCCGGAATCGCGCTGAACCGGATCGGTTTCCAGGGCGCGATGCTGCTCGGCCCGGCGCTCGGCGGTCTGATCATCGGCGCGTGGGGTGTCGGGGTGTGTTACCTGATCGACGCCGTCAGCTTCCTCGCCGCGTTGTACGGCGTGCTGGGTCTGCCCCGGATGCAGATCGAGTCCACCGCGAAGCCCGGCCTGCGTGGGGTGTGGGACGGTTTGACGTTCGTCGCCTCGACGCCGGTGATCCGTGGCGCGCTGATCACCGATCTCGCGGCGACCGTGCTGTCGATGCCGATCAGTCTGTTTCCGGTCATCAACGCGGAGCGGTTCGGCAACAACCCGCGTACGCTCGGCCTGTTCCTGACCGCGATCGCCGTCGGCGGGGTGATCGCGACGGTGTTCTCCGGGACGTTCACCCGGCTGCCGCGGCACGGTGTGGTGATGCTGTGCGGCTCGGGTGCGTGGGGGATCGCGCTGGTGCTGTTCGCGTTCTCGCCGGTGCCGTGGCTCGCGTTGGTCTGCCTCGCGGTGGCTGGTGCGGCGGACACGCTCGCGGTGGTTTCGCGGAGCACGATCATCCAGCTGTACACGCCACCGGAGCTGCTCGGGCGGGTCAGCGCGGCGGAGCAGATCGTCGGCCAGGCCGGTCCTGATCTGGGCAACCTCCGAGGTGGCCTGGTCGCACAATTCACCTCACCAGTGACGTCACTCGTTTCCGGCGCGCTGCTCTGCATCGCCGCGGTGGCCGGAGTCGCGGCGAGTACGCCCGGTTTGCGGTCGCGTACTTCAGAGGGCGACGGTGCGGAAGCCGGCGTTGCCCATTGAGGACTCCGGGGTGTTGGACGAGCGCGCGGCGTTGCGGTAGCGGTTGCAGTACGAGTCGTGGCACAGGTACGAACCACCGCGGATCACCCGGGCCGCGCCGAGTGACGGTCCGGGCGGGTTCGCGGCGGGGGAGAACTTGTAGTAGCGCGGGCCGAACCAGTCGTTGCACCACTCCCACACGTTGCCGACCGTCTGCCACAGGCCGTAGCCGTTCGGCTCGAACGTACGGACCGGGGCGGTGGTGAGGAAGCCGTCTTCCTCGGTGTTCTTCCGCGGGAACTCACCCTGCCAGATGTTGCACCGGTGGATCCCGTCGTCGCCGATCAGCTCGTCGCCCCACGGGTACCGCGCCCCCTCCAGGCCGCCGCGCGACGCGTACTCCCACTCCGCTTCCGTCGGCAGCCGACGGCCGGCCCACTTGCAGTACGCGACCGCGTCGTTCCAGCTGACGTGTACGACCGGGTGATCCTCGATCCCGTCCAGATCCGACCGCGAACCACCCGGATGCCGCCAGTCGGCCCCGCGCACCCCAGCCCACCACGGCGTACCCGAAGCCGGCCCCATCACCTCGTCCGGCTCAGCCGCCAGAGCAAGATGAAACACCGCCGAATACCCGAAGATCTCAGCCTCGGTCTTGTACTCAGTGGCGTCCACGAACCGCGCGAAGTCCGCGTTGGTCACGCTGGTCGCGTCAATCCTGAACCCACCCAACTCAACCTCATGAACCGGCAGCTCCCCATCACCGCCGTTCTCATCCCCATTGGGGTTCCCCATCGCGAAAACCCCACCCCCAACCACAACCTGCTCAACCAAATGCGCACCCCGCCCACCTGGTACTGGCGGCGGCACCGAGTCACCCACCCGAGACGGCGCACAACAAGACGGCTGATCCTCACTCATATCAGCAGTCTAAGTACTCACCCCACGACTGTCCGGTCGCGCTCACGTGGACGTCCGCGCCCTGCGCATCGGGGTTTAGGCGAAGGTCGGCGGGCCTTGCTCGATCCTGCGCAAGACTGGTTCCAGGCGGTAGAAGTCCGTGCCCCGGATCAGCTGCCGTTCGTCCCACCAGGTCGCGCCCGCCTCGGCGAGCGGCTCGATCAGGGCCCGTGCACCAGCCGGATCACCCGGACTGATCCCGCCGACAACCACGTCGTACGGCCGGCTCCGGTGCTCCCGCTCTCCGTCAAGAAACGCGACCAGCTCACGTACCTCTTCAACCGCCGGCGCATTCCCATGGTTGGCACTGGCGAACAACGGCACCGCACCGTCCCAGCGGGCCGCCCGCCGCATCGGCGCCTTCCGCGGCCAGTACCCGGCGATCCACACCGGCGGCCGCGGCCGCTGAACCGTTGCCGGCAGCAACTCAACGTCATCGACCCGGTAGTGCTTGCCGTCATGATCAACCCGATCACCCGACCAGTACGCGGCCAGCAGCCCGAGCCCCTCGTCAAGCTTCTCCGCCAGCACCTTCGGATCGGTCTCGTCCCCGAAACTCCCGAACTCGTCCTCGATCGGCCCACCAAGCCCCGCGCCGAAGATCACCCGCCCGCCGCTCACGCCGTCCAGCGTCGCCACCTGCCGCGCGAGCTGTTCCGGCCGGCGCCGCGCCACCGGCGTGACCAGCGGCCCGAGCAGAATCCGCGAAGTCGCCAGCGCCGCCGCGGTCATCAGCATCCACGGATCACCGAACGGCTGCCCGCGCCGCGACTCCTTGCTGTGTACCACGTGGTCCCACACGAACAGTGCGTCCCACCCGGCCTGTTCAGCCACGGTCGCCACCCGCGCGACCGTACGCACGTCGGCGAAGTCCCCGAAGTTCGGAATGTTGATCGAGAAGCGCATCGTCACGCGCCCAACCGTAGTTCCACAAAGGGCACGCTGTCGCCTGGTAACAGGTACGTCTCCACTTCGACGAACCCATGCGCCTTCGCGAACCGCAGCCCGTCCTCGTTGCTCGCCAGAATGTGCGTCTCCACCACCGCCGACGTCTCCGCCACCGATGTCTCCTCCGCCGGCGGCCGCACCGTCGAGCAACCGACCAGCACCTCCCCGTCGTACGCGACCTCGAGCACGTTCCGCATCATCCGCTCCCGAACCTCACCCACCGAATGGCATACCAAATGTGCTGCCTTGAGGGGTACCGTCCAGGGCGTGCGGATTCTCTATGTCGGGAACAGTTTTACGACCAACAACAACTTGCCTGGCCTGGTCAAGGGGCTGGCGGCGGCGCGTGGGATTGCGATCGAGCACAAGGTGATCTCGGTCGGGGGAGCGTCACTGCGGCAGCACCTGAACGCCGGCAAGGCGCTCGATCAGCTCAGGACCGGCGGCTTCGACACGGTCGTACTCCAAGAGCAGAGCACCCTTCCGATCAAGAGCCCGGCCCGCTTCCGCGAGAGCGCCCGGGACTTCGGCGCGGCGATCAGCGACGCGGGTCTGCGTACTGTCCTGTATCTGACCTGGGCCCGCCGAAACGCCCCGGATACCCAGCAAGCACTGACCGACGCGTACGCCGCTGCCGCCGCCGAGCTCGGCGCGACACTCGTCCCGGTCGGACCGGTCTGGGAACGGTTCCTCGCCACTCACGACCAGCCGGTGCTGCACGATTCGGACAACAGCCACCCAACCATCGCCGGCAGCTACCTGGGCGCCTGCGTCTTCCTGATCGCCCTCCTCGAAGCAGACCCGGTCGGCATCGACACCCCGGTCAAAGGCCTACCCCCGGAAACCGCCGCCCTCCTCCAGCAAGCCGCCTGGGACATCTGCACCGACCTGGCCGCCCCTTAACCCCATCGAGTACCTCGTGGCCGCCCACCTACGGCTGCAGCGCGATCGGCGGCACCTTGAGCCGATTGCTTGGCGATGCGTACGGGGTGACGGCGGGCGCACTAGCGGGCGTGCTGCGTCATTTCGCGTCGTGGAATACCAAACCGAGGGTGTGGCGCTGGCCGGAGCGGATCGCGGAGACGCCATGGCGTAGGGGCGCGGCGGACCATCCGCGAGCGGACTTCACCGGCCGATCGCGGGTCGTGAAGACCAGTCCGTGACCCTGCGGAATCAGCGTCGACGTACCCCGGGACTGCGCGCGTGGGCGCTGTTCGACCAGCAGGAATTCGCCACCGGTGTGGTCGATTCCGGGATCGTTCAGGTTGATCACGACCTGCAGCGGGAACACCTTGTCGCCGTACAGATCACGGTGCAGCGCGTTCCAGTCACCGGCGCCGTACCGCAGCAGGATCGGGGTCGGGCGCGGCTGGCCGGCGGCGTGGCAGATGTCCAGCCACTCGTCCAGGGTGTCCGGCCATTCAGCCGCCCGGCCAAGTTTGGTATACCATTCCCGCGCGATCGGCAGCAGGCGTGGATAGAGTGCCTGCCGCAACGATTCGACCGCCTCCGGGAACGGCCGGTCGAAGTACCGGTACTGTCCCTCGCCGAACCGGTGCCGGACCATGTCGATCGTGGCGCGGAAATGGCTGGCCTGCTCGTACAGGGCGGCGATGCGCGCGCACTCGCTCGGGGTGAGCAGCTGAGGCAGCAGCGCACAGCCGAGATCGTCCACCTCGGCGGTCACCACGCCCCAGTCCGCTCCGGCCACTCGTCGCTCGTACTTGTTCATACGAGTGGAACGGCTGGAAGCGCGGTCGTGTGAGGGCTGACCCGCTGAACTGCAACCATCGATCCATCCGACCCGAATGGAGACACGATGAGCGAGGACGACCTGACGAAGGCGGTACTGAAGGCGATCCACGATGGTCGCCCAGACCCGAGCGAGGCTTTTGACGTCAAGGACGGCGACAACGTGGTACACGTCCAGCCCGTCGGGGAGCTGAGCCGTCCGTCCAAACCTCGCAATGCGCCAAAGGGCAAGAGTGGCGGAAGAGCCCGCTGACCACTGCCGTTACGGCAACCTGAGCAGGCCCCAGCCCACCCCTGCTCTCGGCTGGTCCCTACACCTGCTCCAGTACGGTGATCGGCGCCAGCATGGTCTTGTGGTCGAGTGGTTGTTCGCGGGTCGTGAGCATCTTCAAGAACACCTGTAGGCCGGGTACGACGTACTCCGAATCGAGCCGGATGTCGCGACTCGCCAGCCCGGTCCGCCCGACCACCTCCGCGTGGAACGGCACCCGCGCATCCTCGGTCGGCTTCACCAGTTGCAACGTGACCAGTACGCCATCGCAGCGGTACCGCACCACAACGGTCGACCCGACCCGCTCGACCGCGACGGGCCCAGGTTCGCCAGGCGCGAGCCGTTGCGCCAGATCCGCGGCGTGGATGCCGTAGAAGAAGATCCCGCTGTACTCACTGTCCGGATCCGCCGGCCCGGTGACAGTGACTGCCTGCAACTCGCCGACCTGTGCCGCCTCAGCCGCGAGAGCATCCGCATCCGCGACCCACCGCACCGCCGAGTACGACGTGACCGGCGTACCCGACTGCTCCGCCGCCGCAAGAATCGCCCGCGCGTCTGCCGTACTCGCAGCCAGCGGCTTGTCGACCCAGACTGGTATACCAGCCGCCAGGAACGGTACGGCGTGCTCGCGATGCAATGCGCCGTCGCGATTGGTCGCGATCAACGCGTCGACGCTGCCGATCAGCTCCGCCGAGGTCGGCACGATCTGACCGATCCCGCCCGCGGCCGCCAGCTTGCGGTTCCGTTCGTCGTCGGCACCCACCAGCGCCACGATGCGGGCGGCATCCGAGATCTCCTCGACGTTCAGGTGGCGGATGATTTCGTCGGCGTGGCTGTTCTCGGTACCGACCAGGGCGACGCGGAGCGGCATGCGTCAGTCCTCCTTGATCTCGACGGGACGCCCGGCGCGGGCCGATTCGTAGACGGCGAGCACGGTCGCGAGCGACCGGCGCCCGGCCTCCACCGGCACCATCGGCGCGCGCCCCTCGCGGACGGCGGCGATGAAGTCGCGGTACTGCGCGAGGTGCGCCAGCTCAACCGCTCCCCAATCGCTCGGACCGTCGAGGACCGGAGCTTTTGGTATACCGGCGTCAGCCGAAGCGAAGTACGCAAGCTCGTCGTCGTCCAGTACCGCGGTGCCCTGATCACCGTGGATCGTCAACCGAACCGGACGCCCCGGGTACGCGGCCGTACTGGCGAGCATCAAGCCGATCGCCCCACTCTCGAAGCGGATCGACGCGCCGGCCAGGTCTTCGACCTCGATCCCTTCGTGCGCGAGCCGGCCGGTCTGCGCGCTGACTTCGACCGGACGGCCGAGCATCCAGACCAGCAGGTCGAGAGCGTGGATGCCCTGGTTCATCAGCGCGCCACCACCGTCGACCGCGAGCGTGCCGCGCCAGTCGTCGCCGTCGTAGTACGACTGCGGGCGGAAGAACGCCGACTCGGCGATCCCGGAGGTGACCCGGCCGAGCGCGCCGGTGTCGATCGCGGCCCGGATCTGCGCGACCGGCGGCTGGAAGCGGCGCTGGCTGATCACCGACACGGTCAGACCGGTCGACCGTTGCGCGGCGAGCAGCCGATCGGCGGCAGCGAGCGTGATGTCGACCGGCTTCTCGACGATCACGTGCTTTCCGGCGTGCAGCGCCTCGATCGCGACGTCCGCGTGCAGTGCGCTCGGCAAGCAGATCCCGACCGCGTCGAGCTCCCCCGCCGCGTACGCCTCCGCCGGATCGGCGTACGCGCGACCGCCGTACTGCTCGACCAGCTTCCCGGCCCGCTCGAGATCGCGATCGACAACCGCGACCAGTTCGGCTTCGTTGCCGAGGGCTTCGATCAGACGAGCATGTACGGCACCGATCACACCGGCACCGATCAAGGCGAAACGCATAGGACCTTCTCTCCGATCACGGACGGTTTGGATCGTCGGTTGCCCAGGGCAAAGGTATACCGTCGCTCTCCGCGGACTGCTGCGCCAACAGGGCGAGGCGGGTGGCGAGCAGGCTCTGAGCGGTGGTGATGTCCGGCTCGTTGCCTGCGGCAAGCGCCTGGATTGGCAACTCGGCGGGGCGAAAACCCTTCGGCAGTGGCAGGTCGTGCGGCGCCAGGTCGGTTGTCGTCAGCTTCAGGCGGTTACGGGCCCAGAGCAACTCCGCCGTACCTTCCGTACCGACGAGCTTCATCCGATAGTCCCCGTGTACGGGCGAACCGGCCGGCGTCAGCCAATCGACCCCCGCCGTGACCAGTACGCCGGGACCGCTGAGCGTCGCCGCCCCGTACCGAGGCCAGGCCGGATTTCCGGCGAGCGATCCGCTGACCGTACCGCCGGTCAGACCAGTGAACAGAAGCGCGGCGTCGAGGTCGTGTACGGACAGGTCGTTGAGCAGACCGCCGTACCGCGCACGGTCGAAGAACCAGGCCGGCCGGGTCGGGCGGTTGAGTTTGTGCGGCCCGGAGGAGGTGACGCCGTGGATGGTGCCGAGTTGGCCCGAGCGGACGATCTCGAGCGCGGCGAGGGTGACGGGGTAGTACCGCTTCTCCAGCAGGAGGGTGACGTGGCGGCCGGTTCGGCGTACGGCGGCGGTGATCGCGTCCAGGTCTTCGAGCGTCGTGCACAGCGGTTTGTCGGCGATCACATGCGCGCCGGCGTCGAGTGCGTCGACGACCACCCGGCCACGGTCGCTGTAGATCCCCGCGACCATCACCACATCGGGCTGGGTCTCGTCGAGCAGTTGCCGGTGGTCGGTGAAGACCTTCGCCTCGTACGGCGTTGCCCACCGTTCGGCGGTGGTGCGATCCGGGTCGGATACCGCGACCAATTGGACGTCATCGCGCTCGTCGACCTCGGTGGTCGCGTAGGCGACGTGCGGATGAGCGGCGCCGGCAATCGCGATCCGAGTCATGTCCGTGATTCCAGCATGCAACCGGTTGCACGTCAACGGCCCTGACCACCTCAGGCGACCATCCCACCCCGAACCGCCGTAGTACCCCGAACCACCAAATGCGTCCCAATCCGCACACACTCCCCACCGCCCCCATCTTCTCCGGCGCGACCTCCGGCAGCACCGCTCGCACCCGCGGCGGCGGCGCCCTCACCCCCGGCAGCCGCGTCTGCCGGTCGGCCGTCGGGGGACTGCAGGAGGGTGATGAGGAGCTGGGCGGCCGCCGCGCCCGCGCTTGCCGCGCCGGCCGAGACCGTCGTGAGCGCGGGCGTGGTGAGCGCGGCGAGCGTGTCATCGCACCCGACCAGACTGAAATCCGCCGGCACCGAGATCCCTCGCACCTCCAGCCCGGCCAGCACCCCCTGCGACACCACATCGTCGAACGCGATCGCCGCCGTCGCACCGGACCGTACGATCGCCGACACCGATTCCCGCCCCGCCGCATAACTCGGCCGCCCGGTTTCGATCACCTCGACGGTCAGTCCGGCTTGCTCGGAAACGCGCGCCAACGTCGTACGCCGCTGACCGTCCGACCACGAATCCCGCGGCCCGGCCAGGTACGCGAGCCGCTGGTGACCGAGCTTTTTCAGCAGCAGCACGGCTTCGGTCATCCCGCCGGACGAGTCGATCAGCACCCGCGCGATCCCGTCGAGATCACGGTTCACCAGTACGACCGGGCGGGTCGCGGCGAGTTCGCGGATCAGCTGCTCGGACAGCCGCGGCGACGCCAGTACGAACCCCTCGACCTGCGGCGCGAGCCGCGCGATCAGCTTTGCCTCCCGCTCCGCGGACTCGTCCGAATCGCCGAGAAACACCGCCAGATCGGCCGTCTCTGCCGCCAGTTGCAGGCTCCGGACCAGCGGCGGGAAGAACGGGTTCGCGATGTCCGGTACGACCACCGCGATGTTCCCGAACCGTCCGGTCGACAGCGCCCGCGCCGCCTGATTGCCCACGTACCCAAGCCGCGCCGCGGTCGTCAGCACCTGCTCCACGGTCGCCGGACTGAGCAACTGCGGCCGCGTGAACGCCCGCGAAACCGTCGACCGCGAAACCCGGGCCGCCGCCGCCACGTCCCCGATCGTAACCCCCGCCACCCGCCCAACCCGAGACGCCATCCCACCACCCTAACCGGCCTCTGCAACCGGTTGCACCCTTCGCCGCCTTTTGGGGCCGGACCTCCCCCACTCACCAACTCGCCGCGACCGCCTTCCCCCACGCTCACGAGGCCTCACGACCGCGGCTCCGGACGGCCTTGGTGAGTGTTGGAGGTCCGCTGTCGGCGTGGCGGCGGGTGGAGGCTTCATTGCGGGGCCCGAACGAGTAACACTGGGGGTAGGCGAACTCCCGGTTGGAGGCCCGGCGATGGGGCACTGGGTGAGCATGGTCGACATCGAGCTGCGGTACGTCCGGATCTGGCGGGCAGCGGTCGGCGTGCTGGCCGGGATCGGGGTGCTGGCCGCGCTGGTGTTCGTGTCGCCGGGGACGAACCTGGTGGCGTTCCTGGTGGCGGCGCTGACCTCCGGCGCCGTCTGTCTGAGCATCGGGCTCGGCCGGGACCTCCCGTCTGGTGACCTGGTGCAGCTGGTTCCGCGCTGGGGTGTGCTCGGCGGGTTGATGGTGCTGGCGGTCTGCGGGTTCGCCGCCGCGGTCGGTGCAGGCACGCTGGCGCTGCTGGCCCTCATCGCCGCGGTGTCGCCGCCCGCGATGAGCTGGTTGCGTTCGGGGCGCACGGAGGTGGAAGCGCACGCACATGCGCGTACGTCCGCGCACGCCTGGTCGGACGACCACCGTCCGCAGGCACAATCGCACGATCGCGCCGGCCGTACCCAAAGCCGGTCCGAGCGGCGCGCTCGAAGCCGGGCTGAGCGCCGCGCCCAAGGCCGGGCTGAGCGGCACTCCGAGAGCCGCTCCGACAACCCTGCCCAGAGCCGATCCGATCGCCGCGCCGAGCGCCGGTCCGAGCGCCGGTCCGAGCGCCGGTCCGAGCGCCGCGCCGGGGCCAGGCGGTCGCGGATGAAGTTGCCCAAGGCACCGGATCGGCGGCCCGAGGTGTTCGGCGCCGGGGTTCGTCCGGTGGCGGACTGGCCGTTGCCGAAGTACTTGTCGGCGGTCGTCCGGAGCGTCGGCGAGCTGACCGACGACGAGTTGTGCTTGGCTTGGCGACGGAGCTTCACCCAGCTCCAGCGGGCCGTGAGTGCGGACCGTCGCCAGGCGATGGTCGACGTACGGCGTGCCTACCTGGACGAGCTGGAGCACCGGCATCCCGATTCGTTCGCCACCTGGCTGGCCTCGAATCCGCGGGCGGCCGGCAACCCGGCCCGCTTCTTCACCCACCGCGCCGATCACTGACCCGTCCGAACCGGCCGATCGCCGGCCCGATCACCGTAGTGACCCAGCACTGTGCCGACTCGAGGGAGAGACTGTGCCGTGAGCCACCCGGAAACCGAGAGAACCCAGCGTACGTTCTTCGGGCATCCGCCAGTGCTCGCGAACCTGTTCGGCGTCGAGCTGTGGGAACGCTTCTCGTTCTACGGCATGCAAGGCATCTTGCTGATCTACCTGTACTACTCCGCCGACCGCGGTGGTCTCGGCATCGACGAGGGCACGGCGACGAGCATCGTCGGCGCGTACGGCGGTTTGGTATACCTGTCGACGATCCTCGGCGCCTGGCTCGCGGATCGGCTGTTCGGTGCCGAGCGCACCTTGTTCTACAGCGCGACCGTCGTGATGGCCGGTCACATCGCGCTGGCAGTGATCCCCGGTCTGGGTGGGGTCGCCGTCGGCCTGGTCATGATCGCGCTCGGCAGTGGCGGTGTGAAGGCGAATGCGACCTCCCTGGTCGGCACCCTGTACGCGGCCGACGACGATCGGCGCGACGGCGGGTTCTCGCTGTTCTACCTCGGCATCAACCTCGGTGCACTGGTCGGACCGCTGCTGACCGGCCTGCTGCAGAAGAACGTCGGGTTCCACTACGGGTTCGGTCTGGCGGCGGTCGGGATGTTCCTCGGCATCGTCCAGTACGGCGCGGGCCGGCGCCGGTTGAGCGCCGCCGCGCGCGAGGTACCCAATCCGCTTCCGGCCGAGGACGGACGCAAGGTCGCGCTGATCGCGGGCGCGGTGCTCGTGGTGGTCGTCGCGCTGCTGGTCTCGGGCGTACTGCCCGCGTCCCGGTTCGCGACCGCGGTTGCGGTGGTCAGCGCGATCGCCGCGGTCATCTACTTCGCGGTCATCCTCACCAGCAAGCAGCTGACCGAGGTGGAGCGGAAGCGCGTGCAGGCCTTCATCCCGCTGTTCATTGCCAGTGCGGCGTTCTGGTCGCTGTACCAGCAGCAGTTCACGGTCGTGACGATCTACTCCGACCAGCGGCTGAATCGGACCATCTTCGGCTGGCAGATGCCGGTGTCGTTCGTGCAGTCGATCAACCCGGTGATGATCATCGTGCTGTCCGGTGTGTTCGCGGCGCTGTGGACGAAGCTCGGTCCGCGGCAGCCGTCGACGCCGGTCAAGTTCAGTCTCGGGCTGTCGGTGATGGGCGTCGCGTTCCTGCTCTTCCTGACGATGGCCGGCGGTGGCCCGAACAGCGCGCCGCTGCTCGGGCTGGCCGGCATCCTGCTGGTGTTCACGATCGCCGAGTTGCTGCTCTCGCCGGTCGGTCTCTCCTTGTCGACAAAACTCGCGCCGGACGCGTTCCGTACCCAGATGGTCGCGTTGTTCTTCCTGTCGGTCGCATTGGGTACGGCGATGTCCGGCGTGCTGTCGAAGTTCTACAGCACCGACCACGAAGCGGCGTACTTCGGTGTCATCGGTGCGGTCGCGCTGGTACTGGGCGGGGCAGTGGCGTTGGGCGTTCGCCCGATCCGGCGGCTGATGAGCGGCGTGCACTGAAGGCCGTACGCAGGTCCGCTCCGATCAGTTCGACCGCGTGCCGGCCGGCGGAGAGTACGCCCGGGAAGTTCAGGAACGCGTGCATCGTGTCGGCGTACTCGACCAGTCGGGTGGGTACGCCGTCGTGGTGCAGCCGGTCCGCGTACGCGACGGCGTCGGGGCGCAACGAGTCGCGTCCGGCGGCGAGGATGAGCGCCGGCGGTAGACCCGCGAGCCTGGTCGCGCGCAGTGGTATACCAAACGCCGGGACATGATCGTTGGCTTCGGCACCGAAGTACCACTCGTGCCAATCCTCGTCCGGATGCAGGTCGAGCGTCGGGTAGCAGAGCAGCTGCCGGTCGGGGAGCGGCGTACCGAGCTCGCGCGCCAGCAAGCACGCCCCGGCCGCGAGCGCGGCGCCCGCGCTCTGCCCACCGACAGCGATCCGCCCATCGCCGTCAAGGTTCGTCCGGAGCCAGCCGAGCGTGTCGTGTACGTCGTGAAGCCCTGCCGGGTAAGGGTTTTCAGGCGCCAGCCGGTAGTTGAGCGAGACAACGGTAACGTTGCCGTTGGCAGCGATCCCGGACGCCGCGTACTCGATGTCGCGCAGATGGCCACCGATGAACCCGCCGCCGTGCAGCCAGAGCACGATCGGCCGCGGCCGGGTCGCGTGCCGGTATACCATCGCCTGCAGCGTACGACCAGGCAACGCGATCTCGATCTCCTCGACCGAAACCCGTGGATCACGCTCACCCGCGAGCACCGGATCCGGAAGGTCCTCCCGGTCCAGGAGCAGGGCTTCGTACGGATCAGCGGCCGGGTATCCCGGCAGATCGGCAAGGTGCTTCAGTACCGCATCGGTCTCGGCGCCGAATTCCGCGCTGTCGACGAGTTCGGATCTCATCCAGCCACCGCTTTCGGGAACAAGTGCCGAGCCGCGTGCCCGAACAAGACCCCATCCGGCGTCGTGGACACGTACTCGGCCAGCGCGCCGATGCCACCGTCGTACCCACCGCCGGTCGCCGGGTCCGCCCAGGCGCGCTCGTCGTACCGCTCGATCTCCGCGACCAGCGCCGCGCCAACTTTGGTATACCGGTGCAGCAGCAGCTCCGACGGAATCCTCCGCCCGGCCTCGACTCCGCCGAAGTTCAGCGCACTCCCGATCTCCGCCGTCTCCCACCGCGGATCCAGGCTCCAGTGCAGCCGCCCCACCGCGGCATCCCGCAGTACGGCCAAGGTGATCTCGTCCCACATCAACACATGCGCGACCAGGTCATGCAGCGAGTCGCAAAAATGCCCGAGCGGCCCGTCATTGACCTCGTACGCGGCCCGCAGCTCCTCCTCGTTCTTTCCCTCGACCAGCCCCACCAACAATTCCTGATCCCGCCGAACCATCCCGGCCGCCTGCGCCGGCGTCGTAGTCGCAATCCGCATACCGAAAACCAACCACCCCCACGCCCGAACCCCCGCCGGATTGCACAATCCCGGCAATCCGCGCGGCGACGGCCCGGCGGTCAGTCCTCGGTGAGGCGGTGGAGGAGGTGGGCGAGGGTTTCTTGTTCGGCTGGGGTGAGGCGGGCGAGTTGGGTGGCCATCACGGAGCGGCGTTTTTCCCGGAGGGTGGTGAGGATCTGGCGGCCGGCGGGGGTGAGGTCGACCAGGGTGGCGCGGCGGTCGTTCGGGTCCGGGTGGCGGGCGACCAGGCCGGCGGTTTCCAGATCGTCGACCACTGAGGTGGCCGAGCGCGGGACGATGCCGAGTTGGGCGGCCAGCTCGCTCAGGCGGAGCGCCCGGCCGGCGCGATCGAGCGTACGCAGCACCCGGAACTGACCGTGCGTGACGCTGTCCTTGAAGCCCTCCCGGGAGCCACGGCGCTGGCGGCGGACGATGCCGTCCAGCAGGGCGGCGATCTGTTCCGCGGTGTCATCGGGAGCGGGCATGTGCAGAGCCTAGTGAACGAGTCGCCGCGTACGCGCCGGCTGGCCGTCGTGCCCGCGGGAACAAATCCGGATGTTGTGAGGTTTGCTCATAGTGAGTTAATCTCAGCATATCTCGGACCGGAAGGAACTGCATGTCACAACTCTCTGGACTTCCGGGCGGGGGCGGTGGGCGCGCGATGCGCTCGCTGATGAAGGATTCCTCCGTCCGGCATCACAAGCTCAGCGCGGGCACGCTGCGCCGGATCCTCGGCTTCGCCCGCCCGTACCGCGGCTATCTGGCCGCCTTTCTCGCCCTCGTCGCGCTCGACGCCGGCACCGGCGCGGTCACCCCGCTGCTGTTCCGCGCGATCATCGACCGCGGCATCGTCCCGCGGAACGCCGAGGTCGTCGTCTGGCTGGCCCTCGTCGTCGCGCTGCTCGCCCTGGTCAACGGCGCGGTCACGCTCGCCGAGCGCTGGTTCTCGGCGCGGATCGGCGAAGGACTCGTGTACGACCTGCGGACCAAGGTTTTCGACCATGTCCAGCAACTACCGGTCGCGTTCTTCAGCCGTACCCAGACCGGCGCGCTGATCCAGCGCCTGAACGGTGACGTCCTCGGCGCCCAGCAGGCGTTCACGTCCACCTTGTCCAACGTGGTCAGCAATCTGCTCAGCGTCACGCTCGTACTGGCCGCGATGTTCGTGATGTCGTGGAAGATCACGCTGCTCGCCCTGGTCGTGCTCCCGCTGTTCGTCATCCCGGCCCGGCTGCTGGCCGGAAAGTTGCGTGAGGCAACAGCCGAGACGTACCGGCTGAACGCCACCATGGCGCAGACCATGACCGAGCGGTTCAACGTCGCGGGCGCGGTGCTGGCCAAGGTGTTCGGGCGTACGCAGGACTCGTCGAAGGACTTTGCCGGCAAGGCCGCGCGGGTCCGCGACATCGGTGTCACGACCGCGATGTACGGCAGCATCTTCCGCGTCTCGCTGACGCTGGTCGCGGCGCTCGCGGTCGCCCTGGTGTACGGCGTGGGCGGGATCTTCGCGGTCGAAGGAGCGCTCGGGATCGGTACGGTCGTCGCGCTGACCGCCTACCTGAACCGGCTGTACGGCCCGCTCACCGCGCTGTCCAACATCCAGGTCGACGTGATGACCACGCTGGTCAGCTTCGAGCGCGTACTCGAGGTACTCGATCTGCCGCCGATGGTCGCGGATCGTGACGACGCGAAGGAACTGCCGCGTACGGCCGAGCCGTCGATCGAGTTCGACCACGTGTCGTTCCATTACCCGTCGGCCTCGGAAGTCTCGCTTGCGTCGCTCGAATCGGTGGCGACGTTGTCCGCTGAGACCGGTGACGAGGTGCTGAAGGACGTCACGTTCACCGTCGAGCCTGGTCAGCTGGTCGCTGTGGTCGGCCCGTCCGGTGCCGGCAAGTCGACGCTGTCGTCGCTGGTATCCCGGATGTACGACGCTACTGGCGGAGCCGTACTTGTCGGTGGTCAGGACGTACGCGCCGTGACTCAGAGCTCGCTGCGCCGGGTGATCGGCGTGGTCACGCAGGACTCGCACATGTACCACGACACGATCCGCGCGAACCTGCAGCTGGCCCGGCCGGACGCTACCGATGCCGAACTGCATGAGGCGCTTGAGGCGGCGCAGATCGCGACTCTTGTCGACAATCTACCGGACGGTCTGGACACGGTGGTCGGCGATCGCGGGTACCGGCTCTCCGGTGGTGAACGGCAACGGCTCGCCATCGCGCGGTTGCTGCTCAAGTCGCCGTCGATCGTGATCCTGGACGAGGCAACCGCGCACCTCGACTCCGAATCCGAGGCCGCCGTCCAGACCGCGCTGGCGAACGCGCTGGTCGGGCGTACGTCGCTGGTGATCGCGCACCGATTGTCAACAATCCGCAACGCCGACATCATCCTGGTCCTGGCCGACGGCGAGATCCGCGAGCGCGGCACCCACGAGGAACTACTGGCGCACGGCGGCTTGTACGCCGACCTGTACGACACCCAATTCACCAAAGCCGCCTAACCGCACACGCTGTACTAACCGCTGACCGCGACGCAACCGTTGTCCTACGACACCGCGACGGCCGCAAGCAGGTATCTCTCACCGCCGGGCGACCGTTCACGTGGACAATCGACGGATGAGCTTCGTCATCGGGGTCGACATCGGTACCGGCAGTACGAAGGCTGTCCTCTGCACGCTCGACGGCGAGGTCGTCGCGGTCGCCCGCCGCGACCACGCCCCAAATCTGCCACGACCGGGCTGGGCAGAGATGGACCCCATCCACGACTGGTGGACTCAGGTAACAGAAGTCCTAACCGAACTAACCACCAACGCAAACGCCACCAACGCCTTTGGTGACACGGCCGGTGGCGAGGGCTTCGCCCGTGGCGTCGGTGACGCTGGGTTGAGTGGTGGGGTTGGGGGTGCTGGTGGTGGGGAGGTTGTTGGTGTTTGTGTTTCTGGGCTTGGGCCGTGTGTGGTTCAGGCTGATGGTGAGCTGGTGCCGCGTCGGCCGGCGATCTTGTATGGGATCGACAGTCGGGCGACCCGTGAAATTGCTGAGCTGACCGAGCAGCTCGGCGCTGAGGCGATCCTTGAGCGGTGTGGGAAGGAGCTCTCCAGTCAGGCGATCGGCCCGAAGCTGGCCTGGTTGCGTCGGGACGCGGGGGATGGGTGGCGCCCGGACGACCGGTGGTTCAGCGCACACACGTACGTCATCGCCCGACTCACAGGCGAATGGGTGCTCGATCACCACACGGCCAGCCAGTGCGACCCGTTCTACGACATTCACCAACAGGACTGGGCCACCGACTGGGTCGACGCGGTGCTGCCTGGCCTCGTGTTGCCGCCGCTGGTCTGGCCGTACGAACAGGTTGGCGTGGTCCACGAAGCAGCAGCCGCGGCGACCGGCCTCGCGGTCGGAACGCCCGTCATCGCGGGCACTGTCGACGCCTGGGCCGAGGCGTTCAGCGTCGGCGTACGACGTCCTGGCGATCTGATGCTCATGTACGGATCGACGATGTTCTTCGTGCAGGTCCTCCCGGCGCCGACCAGTGTCCGCGGTCTCTGGACCACGTCCGGCGTCGAACCGGGATCGCACACCCTCGCGGCCGGCATGGCGACGTCGGGGTCGATCACGACCTGGCTGCAGGAGCTGACCGGTGGTATACCATTTGCGACCCTCCTCGCCGAGGCGGCCGCGATCCCTGCCGGGAGTGAAGGTTTGGTACTCCTGCCGTACTTCGGCGGCGAACGCACCCCCATCTACGATCCGCTCGCACGCGGCGTGATCGCCGGCCTGACCTTGCGGCACGGGCGCGGACATTTGCTCAGGGCAACGTACGAGGGAATCGCCTGTGGAGTACGCCAAATCCTCGACACGTTCACTGGTACGGAACGCGTGGTCGCGGTCGGTGGTGGTACGCAGGGCGGGCTCTGGGCGCAGATCGTCAGCGATGTCACCGGGGTCGAACAGGTGGTCCCGCGGCAGACGATCGGTGCGTCGTACGGCGACGCGCTGCTCGCCGCGATCGGGATCGGGGCGGTGCCGCCGGACACTGATTGGACCCAAGCCGATCACGTTGTCGTGCCCGATCCTTCGACGGCGCGGACGTACGAGACCTTGCTGCGGACGTACACCGAGCTGTACCCGGCAACCCGCGACCAGATCCATCGCCTAGCCGAGCAGTAGTCCGTACCAACAGGCAGTGGCAACCAGCCACCGCGCCAACAGGCACGCGCGAACAGGCACGCGGCGGGAGGTACGTGGCGGGAGGTACGTGGCAGCCGGTGCGCGGCGGCAGGTACGTGGCGGCAGGTGTGCGGTGATTAGCGCGGGGCAGGTGGTTGGGTCAGGTTATGTCGCGGATGTGGAGGACGGTGCCGTTGTCCAGGTCTCGGTCTAGCAGGGACCAGATTGCTCGGGCTACGGACTCCGGTTTGGCGAGCAGGCCCTGTGCTTCCAGCTCCCGGAACCGGCTCGACACCGGTACCTGCTCGGCGGATGTTGCGCGCAACTCCGCCTGCATTCCGGTGTCCAGCGAACCAGGCGACACCGAGATCACTCGGCAGCCGTGTTCGCGGCGCTGCTGCTCCAGGCCGACGGTCCGGACCCATTGGTCGATGGCTGCCTTCCCGGCGCCGTAGCTCGACTCACCCTCGTGCGCCTGCCGCGCCGCGCCCGACGACAGCATGATCAGGTGCTGTTCGCAGTCCCGCCCGGACACCGCGCTCAGGAACGAGTGCCCGAGGATCTGCGCGGCCGCGGAGTTGAGCAGTACGTTGCGCGTGTACTGCGAGGTGTCGACCCGATCGGCCGGGCCGAGTGGTGTCAGCGTGCCGGCGTTGTGGATGAACACGACCAGCTCCGGATCACCGGCCTCGATCCGCTGGCGGAAGTCCTTGTCCACGACCGGCCAGGATTCGGGGTCGGCCAGGTCGACCGCGACGTGGTGGGTTCCCGGCGTACCGCCGCGGCGGGAGAGGTCGACCAGCTCCGGATTGTCGAACGGGATCGTCGCCGCCAGCGCGGCCCCGAGACCCGCCGAGGCGCCGGAAATCCAGACCAGAATCCGTCGTAGTGAAGTCATCGCGCACCCAGCCGCGCACACTCGAGCATCACGCAGTTCTCCCCTGCAACGAGCATCGTTCCCCGCCCGGCCACACACCCGCCGAGCCACCGTTCCCCACCGAACCGTCGCCCCGCCGAAACGATCGTCCCCCCCAGAGCCATCGTTCCCCGCTCAGCAGAGTACGACGGGAATCGCCTGGAACGAACCCCTGTCGGCGATTCTGACCGCGCGCGAGCAGCCGGCTGCGGTCGGCGTCCGGTGTTGTCAGCCGGTACTCAGCCGACGCTCAGCGACCTCTCAACGACGCCTCAACACCCTCTCAACGAACTCTCAACGATTCGAGCAATCGCGCGGTGAGAGGCGCCGGTGCGTCGTACTGCATGAGATGTCCCGAGCCCGGGATCTCGGTGTGCGTGGCCGACGGGATCAGGCCGGCCAGTTTGCGCCCGGTCGCGGGCGGTATCCAGCGGTCCTCCGCGCCCCACAGGACGGTCACCGGGATCGTCAGCCGATGCAGGTTCGCCTCGATCTCCCGCAGGTACCGCTCGTCGAACTGCGCGATCTGCCGATAGAACGCCGGCTGCCCTTCCGGCCCGAGCCACGGCGCCACCAGTTCGTCCAGCTGATCGGGCCGCAGATCGTGATGACTGGCGTCCTGGATGTACGCCCGAAGCACCGCGTCGTGGATGTACTCCGGTAGCTCGTCGAGTGTCGTCGGATGATCCTGCACGAACTGGAAGAACGGCGACCCGGCCGGCGGGATCGCGACCGTGTCGACCAGCGTCAGCGAATGGTATACCGCTTCTTCGAACAAGGTCGCCCGGAGCGAAACCGCGCCGCCGTAGTCGTGCGCGATCACTCGCGGCCGGTCCAGTTCCCAGTACGCCAGCAGCTCCGCGAACACCTTGCCTTGGGCATCGAAGTCGACGGGATCGTCAACCCGCTTGGACGATTCGCCGTACCCGGGCATGTCCCACAGGTATACCGTGAAGTCGTTGCTCAGGGCATCAGCGTACGCGCTCCAGACTCGCGACGAGAACGGTGTCCCGTGGCAGAACACGACCGCCGGCCCCTGCCCACGCCGGTCCCAGGCAATCGTCCGTCCGTGCTTCTCGTACCGCTGCGCGAGCTCCATCAAACTAACCATACAATATCGACTTATCGGTTAGCGCTAGCCTCGCTTCGTGAGCGAATGGACCTGGGACGAGAGCCTGTACGCAGGCAGCGCCGCGCACTATCCGGTCGGGCGAATGGCCTACCCGAAGGCGCTCGGGGTGGGGCTGCGGGACGAGCTCGGACTGGACGGTCAGGGGCGGCTGCTGGACGTCGGATGCGGGCCGGGATCGCTGACTTTGCTGCTGGCGCCGTACTTTGCGACGGTTGTCGGGGTCGACGCGGACGCCGACATGCTGGCGGTTGCCGCCGGGCGGGCCAGTGACGCCGGGATCGGGAACGCGGAGTGGCATCAGTCGCGGGCCGAGGAGTTGCCGGGGGAGCTTGGTGTGTTCCAGGTTGTGACGTTCGCGCAGTCGTTTCATTGGATGGATCAGCCGCTGGTGGCCGCGCGGATTCGCGGCATGCTGGCGCCGGGCGGGCGGTGGGTGCAGGTCCGCGCGACGACGCACCGCGGGCTCGACGGGCCCGACGAACTGCCCCGGCCGAGGCCGCCGTGGGACGCGATCGACGCGCTGGTGGCGCGTTATCTCGGGCCGGTACGCCGCGCCGGGCAGGGCGTACGCCTGAACGGAGCTCTGCCGGATGAAGAGGAGATCATGAAAGCAGCCGGGTACGAAGGGCCGGACCGGCTGATCGTCGGCGGTGACGAGATCGAGGACCGTACTGTCGAGCAGCTGGTCGCGTCAGTGTTCTCGCTGTCGAGCTCGGCGCCGCATCTGTTCGGCACCCGGCTGCCGGACTTCGAGGCCGAGTTGCGCGAGTTGCTGACGAGCACCGCGGACCACGGCAGATTCGCCGAACGCCGCCGCGAAATCGAAACAGTCATCTGGCACTGAACCCCAGCCAACACCGCCGGGGGGACCGCTGGGCGGGTCGCGGTGAGGTGCGCGGCCCGCCCAGGGGTGTGGGTCAGGACTGGTTGTCCGCTGAGTCGCCGTCGCCGTCGCCGCCGAGGTTGCCCAGCTGGTCCCGGGCCATGTCCTTGCCCTGGTCGATCTGGTCACCGAACTTGCCGCCGGTCTTCTCGTCGGCGAACTCGCCGGCCTTGTCCAGACCTTCGTTGACCTGGTCGCTGTGCTCCTTGGCCAGGTCTCCGGCCTTGTCCTTCATCTCGTCGAACATACCCATCGTCTCTTACCCCGTTCCTGTCGATGGTTGCCTTGCACTACCTTCGGGCGCGAAATCACCAGCCACGCCCGAACCGGTAGTACCCCATCGCCGGAATCCCACACCGGACAATCACCCGGCAAACGGATTCCGGTCCGCCTGCAGCGTGGGGAGTACGCTCCTGGCGAACGTCCCGTAGAGATGCCGCTGGAACATCGGGCCGAAGCTCACCCGCGCGACGCCGCGCGCCGCGTACGCGGCTATGGTGTTGGCGCCTTGCCCGTACGCGACGTTCACCGGGCCCGGCGCCTCCTTGACCAGCCGGCCGATCAGGTCCAGATCGCCGACCCCGATCGGGTACACGCAGTCGGCGCCGGCCGTGAAATAGCGGGCGGCGCGGTCGATCGCGGTGCTCAGCTGATCCTCAGCCGAGCCGGCCTGGCGCAGGAACGCGTCGATCCGGGCGTTGATGACAAGGGTGTCACCCGCCACGGCGCGGACCGCGGCCAGGAAGTCGGCCTGCTCGCCCGGGTCGATCATCGCGCCGGTCGCCGGGTCGGAGTCCTCCAGATTCAGGCCGACGGCGCCGGTGGCGGCGAACCGTTCGACCAGTTCCGCCGGGTCGAGCCGGTAGCCGCGCTCGAAGTCGACGGTGACCGGTACGGATACCGCGCGAGCGATCCGCGCGGCGGAATCCAGCACGTCCTGAACCGGTGCGGCCTCCCCGTCGTCGTACCCGAGAACCGCCGCCGTGGCGTTGCTGCTGGTGGCGACGGCCGCGAACCCGGCCGCTTCGATCAGCCGCGCGGACGCGGCATCCCAGGCATTCGGTACGACCAGCGGCGTACCCGGAACGTGCAATGCCCGCAAAACAGTTGCCGATGACATCAAGATCTCCTGATCAGTGGCAGCCCGAAGGCTGGGAAAAGGGCAGGGTGGTGGAACGCGATGACAGCCGAGACAACGTCCTTCCGCAGCGTCAGCACTTTGATCGAATGCGCGTGGTACCGGCCGTCGGCGCCGCGCAGGTACATCGCGAAGGCGGGCTGTCCGTTCGCCGACGTCTCGACCAGTACGCGTTGACCGGGTCCTGGACGCAACTTCGATTCGAGCAGGCGCAGTACGTCCGTACGCCCACTGAACCAGGTCGGAATCGGCGGCATCTCCCACCGGGCGTCCGCGGCGAACAGCCCTTCCAGCACGACGAGGTCCTTGTTTTCCATCGCCGCCTGGAACTGGTCGAGCAACGCGCGGCGCAACGGTTCGTGCGGTTCGCTCAACTCGTCTTCGCGCGGGCGCTGCCGGGCGAGCTCGGCCCGCGCCCGCTGCAACGAACTGTTCACGGCGGCCGTTGTGGTGTCGAGCAGCGAGGCGACGTCGGCGGCCGGCCAGGTGAGTACCTCACGCAGGATCAGTACGGCGCGCTGCCGCGGCGGAAGATGTTGCATCGCGGCAACCATCGCGAGCCGCAGACTCTCCCGGTCGCCGACCACGGTGGCCGGGTCGGCGCCGAGCAACTGATCCGGGAACGGCTCCAGCCAGGGCACTTCGAGTGCCGACGCGTGCAGGTCGTCCGGATCGTTGCCGGGGGCACCGAGCGCGGACGGGACCACGCGCCGGCTGCTGTGCTGGAGGAGATTGAGGCACACGTTGGTCGCGATCCGGTACAACCAGGTCCGGATGGTGGACCGGTGTTCGAAGTCCGCGTGCCCGCGCCAAGCGCGCAGGTACGTTTCCTGGACCGCGTCCTCGGCGTCGTGCAGCGAACCGAGCAACCGGTAGCAGTGCGCGACCAGCTCGCCCCGATGCCGCGCGAACTCCTCCTCAAGGTTCATCGAGCTCCTTCCACCGCCTTCGCCCCAGCGGCCCGGGCAGCCTCCGCGGCCTGGGCAGCCTCCGCGGCCTGGGCAGCCTCCGCGGCCTGGGCAGCCTCCGCGGCCTGGGCAGCCCTCGCGCCCGCCGCCTGGGCAGCCGCCGGATTCGCCAGGTTCGGCTCGGTGGTACGCCGGGTGGCGATCGCCAGGCCCGCGACGGCCCCGAGCAACGACAGTACGCCGCCGCCGGCGAGCGCCCGCGAGAAACCGTTACCGGTGTACCCGCCGGCCGACGCGAACACCGATCCGAGTACGGCGACCCCGGCCGCACCGCCGAGCTGGCGCGTCATGCTGTAGACGCCGGACGCGATCCCGACCGCATGCGGCGGCAGCGCTGCCATCGCCGCACTCTGCGCCGCGGGCATCGCCAGCGAGACTCCACAACCGGTGATCACCAAGGGCAGGATCAGTTCCCAGTAATGCTCCGCGCCACGGCTGATCCAGAACATGCCGGCCGACTGCAGCGCGAGACCGACCACGACCAGCGAACGTTCGCCGACCCGATCCACCAGCCGGCCGGCGATCGGTCCGACGATGAACAACGTCCCGGTCCATGGAAGTAGTTGCAGGCCGGCCTTCAGGGGTGCGGATCCGAGTACGGCCTGCATGTACTGGGAGAGGAAGAACACTGCGCTGAACAAGGCCGCGGTGAGGAAGAAGCCGGCCGCGTTCGCCGCGGTGAACGTCCGGTTCCGGAAGAACGTCAGCGGGACCATCGCGTGCTTCGTACGCCGCTCCCACAGCCCGAAGGCGATCAGCAGCACGATCCCGCCCGCGAAGCCGGTCAGTACTTCCGCACTCGTCCAGCCGGCCGATTCACCGCGTACGGTGCCCCAGACGAGACCGAGTGCGGCGAGACTGATCAGCACCGCGCCGACCAGGTCGAGCCGTCGCGCCGGGCCGGTGCTCTCCGGGATCTTGGTGAGCACGAGCGCGATCGCGACCACGCCGATCGGTACGTTGATCCAGAAAATCCACTGCCAGCACAGCCCTTCGGTGACCGCGCCGCCGATCAACGGTCCGCCGATCAACGGTCCGCCGAGCACCGCGATCCCGGTCAGGCCGCTGAAGACCCCGATCGCCCGCGCCCGGCGCTCCGGCGGAAACGCCGCACCGAGCAGGCCGATCGCCAGCGGCATCACCATCGCCGCGCCGACGCCCTGTACCGCGCGCGCCGCGATCAGGAACGGCAGATTCGCCGCCATCGCACACGCGACCGAAGCAACCGTGAAAAGCGCGAGCCCGGCCGCGTACATCCGCCGCCGCCCCAGACGGTCACCCAACGCGGCCGCCGTCATCAACAACATCGCGAAACTCAGCCCATAGGCATTGACCGTCCACTCCAGCCCCTCGGCCGACGCCCCGAGATCAGCCCGAATGGTCGTCAGCGCCGCGGCCACCACCAAGGTGTCCAGCGCCACCATCACCGACCCCACCGAAGCCAGCCCCAAGACCCACCGCTCCGAACCGCTCATCCGTCTAGTCACACCAGTACAGACCACCGCCGGCCCTCGAACTCATCGCTCCGACGACAAGAACTTTCCGCGAACCGGCCGGGATGCTGATCCTGCCGAGCTACCTGACGTCCGGGAAGCACACAGCTCACCGGCGCACCCACCCAGCCTGACGCCATCCCCGGCGCACCCACCCGCCCGGCGTCGTCCCAGCGCGCCCACCCGGCCCGACGCCATCACCGGCCAGGTTGAACGAACCTCCGTCCGCAGGTGCTGCCGGCCCGACGCCATCATCGGCCGGGTTGAACGAACTTCCGTCCGCAGGTGCCGCGCCGGCGCCCACCTCCCGCGATCGCGTACCGAAGGACGGGTAGTGGTCGCCGTTTCACCGTGCGCCCACGGCTGGTCGCGCCGGTCTCAGCGCCCGGTGGTGCGCCCACGGCTGGTCGCTGCGGCCGGCGACCGCACCACGCTGGTCGCGGTTGTCGTGGCGTCCGCCGGCCGGACCACGCCTGCTCGTGGTGGTCGCGCCGGTCTCGGCGGCGGGACTACTACCTGTTCTTCGGTACGTCATCGGCGGTGTCTTCGCATGCGGCGTTGGGCGGCGGTGGCGGCGCCTCCGCTGAGGATGACCAGGAGGGTGGCCAGGGACCAGCGGCGGAGGACCTGGACGGTGTGGTTCGGGTGGTCGCGGGGTGTTGGTTGCATGGCGAGGGGGTGGGCGATGGTGAAGTCCGTGGGTGGGGTGGCGCGGGGTGGCGGGGTGCGGGGTGGCTTGGTTGGGGATGGGGTGGTGCGCGGGGGTGGGAGGTCGCGGCGGGATGGGGTCGCGGTGGGACTCGGTGAGGGGTGGGTTGGGGAGGGGGTGAGCGTTGGCGACGGGTGTCGAGTAGGCCCAGGTGGGGTCGGAGGACGTGGGGTGGGTGGGTGCGGCCTGGGTGGGGTTGGGCGTGGCGTTGGGTGGGTGGTCGGGGGTGGGTGCGGTGTTGGCGTGGAGGGGTGCGTCGGAGGAGGCGGGGTATGTGGCGGCGGGGTATGTGGCGGGGGAGTTGGGGTGTGCGGTGGAGGAGTGTGTGGTGGGGGAGTTGGGGTGTGGGGCGGTGGGGTGGATTGGGTTAGGCAGCCGGCGGCATCGCTGTTGGCGAGTGGGCGGGTGGTGGTGAGTTTGGTGGCTGAGCCGTCGAAGCCGATTCGGTACAGCTGGCTCGGTCGGCCGTGGCCGGTGTGTACGGCGTACACGCTGGAGTTGGTGACGACGACCGACGTGTACCCGTCCTGCCACGGAATGCCCGGCACGTTCGCCACCACCTGGACCGCGCCGGTCGCGGGCGACAGCGTGACCAGCTTCGCCACATGACCCCACGTCGCCACCCCGTACAACACCCCCGACGAGGGATCAGCCCCGAAATCCTCCACCTCCAGCCCAAGCAGCGACAGCCGTACGACGCCAACCACCCGCCGGTACGAGCTGCTAGCCGGGTTGATGTCCACGGTGTACAGCCGCAGATGATCGCGTACGTAGAACCGCGAACCGACGACCGCGCCGGCCGAAGCATCCGCGAGCCCACCGATGCCGTGCCGTACCTCGCCGAGATCGGTGACCTTGCCCTGGCGAGTCACCGACACGAGATGCGGACGGCGCAGCAGCCAGCCGCCGTGGCCGCGGGTGGCGATCCCGTAGACGAGATCCTGCGTACGCGCGTACCCGGCCGCTTGTACCTGGTAGCCGAGTCGCCCGAGATCCGACGTACGCCCCGACGGCAGGTCGACCCGTATCAACCGAGACGCTGACTGGTACCCAGCCGACTGAAAGTCAAGGTACGAACACCCGGCCGCAGCCACCGACGGTCCCGCCGACACGACGGCGAACCCACCCGCGACCACTCCCGCCACCACCACGGCACAAACAACCGCGCCCACCCCGCCACGCGCGGCTGAGGTGACCTTCGGGCCGGGATCATCCACCGTCGTTCAATCGGGAGATGGCTGCCACGAAGGCGTCGGGGCCGACGTCCGCGCCGCCGCTGAACGGGTTCTGTAGTTGGTAGATCGCGAACAGGAGCAGTCCGATCGCGCCGGACAGCATCGCGACGATGAACGCGTACGAGTACAACCCCGGCCCGCCGAACATGAACATCAGCGCCACCGACATCACACTGCCGATCAGGATCGCGAACCACACCACCTCGCTGACCCCGCTGCCGCTCGAGTTCAGCCGGGACTGTCTTGCCTGGTATACCATCCAGACCTGGTTCGCCGCCTGGACCCGGCGGTCCTCCTGCCGCTCGCTCGTCGTCTTCGCGTGCTCCACCGTCTTCTGCAGTGACGCGAGCAACGTCCAGCCCTGATCGTCGACCTCACGTCCGTTCCGCATCGCCGGCCATTCCCGGTCCGACACTTCGGTCGCGTACGCGCGCGTCAGTTGGCGTACGCGGGTCCGGTCCTGCGGTGCGAGCGCCTCCCCGGCCCACTGCACCGCGACCAGCGCGTTCGCCTCGTCGTACGCCGTCCGGTTCGCGCTGTCCATGCCGTCGAACAGCGAGATCAGTACGAACGCCGCGATCACCACGTTCACCCCGCCGACCACGGTGAAGACCTGGCCCGCGACTTCGTTGTTCGCCTCCCGCCCTTCGCGCTGACGCCACTTGCGCAGTACGACGGCGAGGACCGCGGTGACGATCATGATGCCGCCGACCCAGAGCAACCCGCTGACGAACAGGCTCATGGTCACCGCACCTCCGGCGGCAACGTGAACCTGACCGTCTCCCGCGTCACCGTATGTTCGACGACGTCGACCGGACCGTACTCCCCGATCCGCGCGATCACCTCGTCAACCAGCACCAGGGGAGCCGATGCACCGGCCGTCAGCCCGATGACGCTGACGCCGTCCAGCCAATCCGGTTCGACCTCGTCGGCACGGTCGACCAGGTACGCGGTCGTGCCGGAGCGGATCGCGATCTCCACCAGCCGGCGCGAGTTGGAGGAGTTGGCCGATCCGACCACGATGATCAGTTGCGCACGTTCGGCGATCTCGGACACCGCTGCCTGACGGTTCGTCGTCGCGTAACAGATGTCGGCGGTGCCGGGTCCGCGGGCGCCGGGGAACTTGTTGCGCAGGGCATCGATCAGCGCGGTGGTCTCGTCGACCGCGAGCGTGGTCTGGGTCAGGTAGGCGACTCTGGTGGGATCGTCGACTTGTAGATTGTCGACATCCTGCAGATCCTCGACCAGGACTGTCCGCTCCGGCGCCTCGCCGAGAGTCCCCTCCACTTCCTCGTGCCCGGCGTGGCCGATCAGTACGACGGTGTCGCCGGCCGCGGCGTACTTACGCGCTTCCTGATGCACTTTGGTGACCAGAGGACACGTCGCGTCGACCACATTCAGCCCGCGCTCGGCCGCATCGCGCCGGACCGACGGCGAGACACCGTGGGCCGAGAACACGACGGTGGCACCGCGAGGCACCTCATCAAGATTGTCAACAAAGACCGCCCCACGAGCGGCGAGGTCCGCGACAACCTGAGTATTGTGAACAATCTGCTTGCGAACAAACACCGGCCCCGACCCGGCTGCAAGCAACCGCTCAACAACCTCCACCGCTCGCTCCACCCCCGCACAAAACCCCCGAGGCCCCGCCAACAAAACCTTCCGCCGACCCCACCCCACCCGCCCCACCTGCATTGCCCGCCCTTCATGCTCCACCTGCTCCCCCTGCTGCACTTGAGTAGCCCGAGCTGCGTTCGTCACCTGCGCAGCCCGGGGTTCGTCCGCCACCGGCTTCACCTGCTCCACTTGCGCAGCGTGCGGTGCCTGCTTGGGCTGAGTTGCGTGTGTCACCTGCGCTGCCTGCGGAACCTGCGTTGCGTGCGCCTTGTGCGTTGCGTGTGTTGCGGGCGTCGTCGGTGGCGGAGGTGTGGTTGGGGCTGGCGGAGTGGTTGCTGGTCGCGAGGGTGATGGCGGTTGTGGTGGTGCTGCCGCTGACTGGGCTGTTCGTGTTGGCGGGGGCGTTGCCGGAGTTGGTGACGCCTCCGACGGTGCTGTTTCTGGTGGCGTTGACGGGGTTGCTCGCAGCGGCGACGGTGATGTGGGTGGGGTTGGTTGGGGTAGTCGGGTTGTGAGGGCCGGTGGAGTGGTTGGTGCGTGCGGCGGCGGTGGCTGCGGTGGCGTGGGTGGGGTTGTCGGCAGCGCGGTGGGTAGCGGGGTGGGTGGGGTTGCTGTTGTGGGGTGTGGTGGTGTGAGGCGCATGGGTTGGGGTCGCGGGGGTGGCGGTGGCGGTGGTGGCATGGGTCCCCACTAGTGGGTTCGGCGGGTGGCTAGGTGGGCGAGGGTTGTTAGTTCGGTGGTGGCGGGGTTGGGGGTCGTGGCCGTGGCTAGTTCGGTTAGGGCGGCGGCTAGGAGGGCGTCGGCTTGGGACTGGCTTGTGGCTCGGGCGCCGGATGCTTCGATCAAGGCGGCGGCGGTTGCGAGGTCGGTGTCGGAGAGGTCGCCTTCGCGGTGGTAGAGCGTCGACAGGTCGCGCGCGGCCGTGGTTCCTGAAGAGAGAGCGGTGACGACCGGCAGGGACTTCTTGCGGCGGCGGAGGTCGGAGAAGACCGGCTTTCCGGTGACGGAAGGTTCACCCCAGATGCCGAGGAGATCGTCGACATATTGGTATGCCAAACCCAGATCCTCGCCGTACAGCCGCAAATGATCCGCTTGGTCTGACCGGCCGCCTCCGAACAGCGCACCGAGCGCGGTGCTGCACCCGAGCAACGCGCCCGTCTTCAACTGCGCCATCCGCACGCACTCCGCCGGCGTGACATCGTCCCGCGTCTCGAACTCGGCATCGGCCAGTTGCCCGTCGACCAGCTCCTGCACGGCAGCCCCGAGTGTCCGGCAGGCCTCGCCGGCCGCCGGATGACCACTGCCGACGAGCACGTCGAACGACAACCCCAGTAACGCGTCCCCGGCCAGAATCGCCGGCCCAAGCCCGAATACCGTCCAAGCCGTGGCCCGATGCCGCCGAGCCGTATCGCAATCCATCACATCGTCATGCAGCAACGAGAAATTGTGGACCAGCTCGACCGCTACGGCAGCCGGCAACGCGGACTCGGCAGTACCACCAACGGCCTGCGCCGTCAGCAGAACCAGCGCCGGCCGGATCGCCTTTCCGCCGTCGGCATGTGCCGGGTTCCCGTCCTCGTCGGCCCAGCCGAAATGGTATGCCACGATCCGCCGAGTTGCCGGGGGCAACGTTTCGACCGCGGCCCGGAGCGCGGGCTCGACCTGTTGACGGCTCCAGGTAAGCAGGTCGGCCGCCGATCGGGTGCCTTGAAGAGTTGACATCGCATCGCTCCTCAGCGCCCGAGTTCGACGTTTTCCAGGACGCCGAGCGCGTCCGGGACCAGTACCGCGACCGAGTAGTACGTGCTGACCAGGTACGAGATGATCGCCTTCTCGCTGATCCCGAGGAACCGCACATTCAGCCCAGGCTCGTACTCGTCGGGCAACCCGGTCTGCCGCAACCCGATCACCCCTTGGTCATCCGCGCCGGTACGAAGCACCAGCACCGAGGTGGTGTTGTTCGGCGAGATCGGGATCTTGTCCGTAGGCAGCAGCGGCACCCCGCGCCACGCGTGTACCGTCCGGCCGTCGACCGTCGTGGTTTCCGGGTATACCTTCCGGCGAGTGCACTCCCGACTGAACGCCGCGATCGCCCGCGGATGAGCCAGTAACAACCGTGGTTTACGCCGCCGAGTCAGCAGTTCGTCGAAGTCATCCGGCGTCGGCGGCCCAGTACGCGTGTAGATGCACTGCTTGTAGTCGGCGTTGTGCAGCAGCCCGAAGTCGCGATTGTTCAGCAGCTCGTACTCCTGCCGCTCGCGTAACGCCGCAATGGTCAGCCGCAACTGCTGCTCGGTCTGATCCATCGGATCGTTGTAGAGATCGGCGACCCGCGTACGCACCCGCAGGATCGTCTGCGCGACACTCAACTCGTATTCACGCGGCGACGGATCATAATCCACGTACGTCCCCGGCAAGGTGTCCTCGCCCGCATGCCCCGACGCGAGGTCGATCGCCGCCTCGCCCGACTTGTTCTGCGCCCGCTCCGGCTGACTCCGCACCGCCTCCAAGTGCGTACGCAGGCTCTCGGAGCGATCAACCAGCTCGGCAAACTCGTCCCGGCGAAGCTTCAGTACGACACAACTGGTCGCGGCTTTCGCGGTGTACTCCCAGAGGTGCTCCGGCGGTTCGACCAACAGTTCGGCGCCCAGATGGTCGCCGTCCGCCGCGGTGCCCAGCTCGGTTCCGGCCCCGTACGCGCCGACGCCCGACTTGGTCACCTTGCCATGCGCGATCAGGATGATCTCGTTGATCTGACTGCCGAACTCGGCCAGTACCTGCCCGGGCTCGATGTCCTCCCGCCGGAACCGATCAGCGAGCGCGGTCAGTACCTCATCGTCGGTGAACCCGCGCAACGCCGGCAGTTCGGCGAGCTCGGCCGGGATCACCCGGACGTCCGATCCGGTGACTGTGAAGCTCAACCGCCCGTCGCCGACCGCGAACGTGCTGCGGCGGTTCACCCGGTAGGTCGCGGCCGTCGTCTCCACCCAAGGCAGCATCCGCAGCAGCCAGCGTGGCGAGATGCTCTGCATCTGCGGTACGGACTTGGTGGTGGTCGCGAGTTGTCGTGCCGCGCGGGTACTGAGACTCAGTTGCTGATCGTTCATGCTGCACCAGCCTTTCGGAAGATGCGGAAGGCGGACGTACCAAGCCCGGCTGGTATACCAAGTGCGCCGGGCCTGGTGGATCGGTGTGGAAGGTCCGCCGCGCCGTAGCGATGACACCCGCGGTGCCAGGCGAGGATGCCGGACATCCAGTTCCGCAGCTCGTCGGCATACCGGAGGACGATCCGGCGGACGTCGTCCTCCAGGCCGAACCCGGTGATCAACGCGGGCAGATCGACCGCGACCACCTGCTCGAACTGCTGCATCCGCGCCGTCATCAGCTCGTTGACCATGGCAACGGCACGTTCTTTGTCACAGGCAAGGAAGTTCTGGACGACCAGCACCCCGTTGTGAAAGTCGCCGTCGTACTGGATCTCCTTGTGATAGGAGAACAGATCGTTCAGCAGGCAGGCGTAGTCGGCCGCGGCGTTCTCCATCGCGTGGATCGGCCGCGACCGGTATACCTCGGCGGGTACGCGTTCACCGTGACCGATCCGGCACAGACTCATCGTCAGCTCCGAGCCGAACGTCCGCCGCCGCATCTCGATGTAGTCGACCGGGTCCGGAATCCGGTTCTGCGCCTGGTTCGCCAGCTCCCACAACCAGCTCTCGGTCATCGAATCGACCGTCTGCTTGAACGCGCGCTGCTGCTCGACAGTCATCCCCGCCGCCGTCCGCTGCCAGATATCGGCCAGCGAAACCTCCAGCGCCCCAACAGGAGCCGTCGGCACGCCAGAGATCCCGCGCGGATCGGGTGGTGCGGACGGTCCGTCCGCGTCCACGGCCATGATCGCCGACAGCCGCTGGTTGCTCACCCGAGCACCCGCCAGATCCCGCCGCCGCCCGAAGACGGCCGGATAGTAGTCGTCGGCGTATGTGCCCCAAGCCAGCCAAGCGCTGGCGAGATCGAGCTGCTCCGGCGTCGCATCCGGGAAGATCCCGGCCGCACAGAGCGGCAGATCGAACGCTTCGAGCATGCCCGCGTCCCAGATGGTTCCGTCAGTGATGCCTGTCCGCTCGCCCCACGAGAGGGTCGCGAACCGGGCCGCGCCAAGATGTGGACTCTGCTGCGCCGCAAACGGCATGTAGATCGAAGGAAGATTGGTCGGACCAACAGCCTGGTGCGGAACGAACTGATGCGAGCGACCGCGATAGGGAGCAGTGGCAACCAACGATGCCACGAGGCGCGTCGCCGACATGCCGAGGCCACGACCTTCAGCGGCCTTGCCGCCCTTGTTCATGTACCGACTCGACCGCAAATGCCACTCATGACCGCCCGATTGCCAGTCCTGCAGGCCTTTCACGTAGTTGAACACCGCCAGCCGCCCAGCCGGATCGACCTGATGCTCTTCCACCACCCGCGGAACCTCGGTCAACGCGGTGTTCTCGAACTGATGCAGCCGCGACGTAAGGATGTCGTTCACCAGCTCGGCCGCCTGTTGCGCACCGCAACCGACAAACCGCTCGATCACCAGTACGCCGTTGTTCAACTCCCCTTCAACCTCGACTTCACGCTGGTACGAGAACAGGTCGTTGCGCAGGTGTACCGCATCGGAGAACGTGTCGCTCAGTACCCGCATCGGCCGCGTCGAGGCGATCTCCACCGGCACCTCGGCCCCCGCGGCGTACTCGACCAGGTTCGCCGACCAAGGCGCGCCGCCGACCTTGCGGCGCATTTCGACGTACTCGATCGGGTTCGCGATCCGGCCGGTGGTGATGTTCGACAACTCCCACAGGGACTCGGCGAGTAGAGCCTCTGTGGTCTGCCGGAACCGTTGCCGCCAGCCCGCCGACATCGCCGGGACGGTCCGCGTCCACAGGTCGGCGAGCCCACGCTCCACCGGGTTCTCCGGCGTCGAAGTGATGTCGCCCTCGACCGGCATGAACGCGGGCAGCCGATCCAGGTACGCGGTGGCGGCCGGGATGTCTCCGGTCTTCTTGTACAGCTCCAGGAAATGGTCGTCGAAGTAGAACACCCACACGTACCAGTCGGTGACCAGGTCGAGCGCCGGCCCGGTCGCGTCCGGATGCGTGTACGCGCACAGCAGCGCGTAGTCGTGCGAATCGAAGTCGTGCTCGTCCCAGATCGCCTTACCCTGCTGGGGAACGTCGATCATGTCGAAGTCGTAGGCCCAGGACTTGCTGTGCGCCCGCGCACCGTCCAGGTGTGGATTGATCCTGGCCGGATGAGGCACGTAGAAGTCGGGCAGCTCGTAGGGCTGACCCACGAGTCAGCCCTCGCGGCCTATCTCCACGCCCTCCAAAATCCCGAGCGCGTCCGGCACCAGAACCGCCGTCGAGTAGTACGCGCTGACCAGATAGTTGATGATCGCCTTCTCGGTGATGTTCATGAACCGCACCGACAGCCCCGGCTCGTACTCGTCCGGGAGTCCGGTCTGGTGCAGACCGATCACGCCCTGGGTGTCCTCGCCGGTCCGCATCAGCATGATCGAGCTGGTCCGGGTCTGGCTGATCCCGAGCTTGTTGCACGGGAAGATTGGTATACCACGCCAGGCCGGCAGCCGGTGCCCGCCGACGTCGATCGTGTCCGGGTAGATCCCGGCCCGGGTGCACTCCCGGCCGAACGCCGCGATCGATCGCGGATGGGCGAGGAAGAAGGCCGGCTCCTTCCAGACCAGGCTGAGCAGCTCGTCCAGGTCACCCGGCGTCGGCGGACCGCTGCGGGTGGGGATGCGCATGCTCAGATCCGCGTTGTGCAGCAGGCCGAACTCGCGGTTGTTGATCAGCTCGTGCTCCTGCCGTTCGCGCAGGGCCTCGATGGTCAGCCGCAGCTGCTGCTCGGTCTGGTCCATCGGCTGGTTGTAGAGATCCGCGACCCGGCTGTGCACCCGCAGCACGGTCTGCGCGACGCTCAGCTCGTACTCGCGTGGGGTCGTCTCGTAGTCGACGTACGTCCCGGGCAGATCGGATTCACCTTCGTGCCCGGCCGCCAGCTCGATCGCCGCCTCGCCGTGCTCGTTCTCCGATCGCCGCGGACTGTTGCGGAACTGCTCGATGTGCGTACGCAGCGGATCGGACTGCGAGACGAGTTCCTCGAACGATGCCTGTGACAACGTCAGCAGCGTGACCGGCGTGATCGCCTTGACGGTGAAGTCCCAGAAGTCGTCCGACTCCAGAATCGCCTTGTAGGTAAAGTGATCGCCGTCGACGAGCGTCTCCAGTACGGTCTCGTCACCGTATTTCCCGACGCCGATCTTGTTCACCTTGCCATGCGCGACCAGGCAGATCTGATCGGCCGGACGACCACGCTCGACGATCACGTCGCCGGGCTGGAACTCCTGCTGCACAAAGCGATCCGCCAGCGCGGACAGTACTTCCACGTCGTCGAAACTGCGCAACATGCCCAGCTCGCACAACTCCTGCGGGATGACCCGGATCCGCGCGCCGGTGGTGGTGAAGGTGACGCGGCCGTCGCCGACCGAGTAGCTCAGCCGGCGGTTCACCCGGTACGCGCCGCCCTTCGCCTCCACCCAGGGCAGCAGTTTGAGCAACCACCGCGAGGTGATGCCCTGCATCTGTGGTTCGGACTTGGTGGTCGTGGCCAGGTTGCGGGCGGCCGCGGTGCCGAGGCTGAGCTGCGCCTGGCTCTGCGGTTGCCGGCCGTTGGCTTCGGTGCCGGAATCGGTCAAGGTCATGCGAACACACCACCGTTTCGATTCGGATTTCAGGCGCGCGTCAGCGCCCCTGCAAGAGCCCGGGCGCACGTCGGCGTACGGGCAGCGTCCCCCGGCCGGACACGGCATTGCCCGGCCTGTGAAAGTGCGAAAGGTACGAAAAGTACTGCGAAGGTACGAGAAGACAGCGGATCGATCGGCCTGGACAGCTCGGTTGGCGATCCCCAGTTCGCCCGCATCCAGCCCTCGGCTTACCTCACCTAGAGTAATCGCCCAATCGCGGGTTGAGTCAAGGGCTTGTCTGAACGACTTTCAGCGTTCGGGCCGCGCCTCCACCTGGATCAGCGTTTGCTGGCCGGCTGCGACCAGGGTGCGGTGCTCACGAGTGACACCGAAAACTTCGAGCCGGCAGATCGTCAGCGTCCGCCCCGGCTTGATTACGGTCCCGACCGCTTCCAGGTGATCGCCTTCGGCCGGCGCCAGCAGGTTGATCTTGAACTCGACGGTCAGCACCGAAGTACCGGCCGGGAAGAGCGTGAACGCGGCGTACCCACCGGCACTGTCCGCGATCGAACTGGTCGCGCCGGCGTGGAAGTACCCGTGCTGCTGCGTCACTTCGGGCCTGCTCGGGAGCACGATCCGCACTTCACCAGGCCCGATGTACGAGATCCGCGCGCCCAGGTGCTCCATCAGTCCCTGCCGCTCGAAACTGTCCTGCACCCGATCCCGTACCTCAGCCGCCGCCTCCGCCATGCCGGGAGCGTACCGGGTCAGGCCATGTGGGCGAGGGTGGATCGGGTCAGTTCGTGGTGGAGCGGTTGGCCGGTGCTGAACCGTTCTACTTCGGCGGCGGTGAGTTCGCCCATCTCGAAGTAGCACTCGACGGTGCCGGCGGCGCGGTGTGGGGTGAGCAGGACGTTGGGGAGCGTACGCACCGGATCGTCCGCGGGGAGAGGCTCCTCGTCGAAGACATCCAGGGCGGCGTCGATCCGGCCAGATCGGAGCTCGGCGAGGAGTGCGGCGGTGTCGACCAACCACGAGCGGGCGGTGTTGACGAGGGCCGCGCCGTCCGGCATCAGCGCGAGCTCCCGCGCGCCGATCATGTGCCGGGTCTCGGGCAACGTCGGCGCGTGGAGTGCAACGACTCGGCTCGTACGGAGCAGTTCGTCGAGGGTGGTTGTGCGTACGCCCAGCCCTGCCGCGCGTTCGTTGGTCAGGTACGGGTCGTAGACGGCGATGTCCGCGCCGAGCGCGACCAGCATCCGGATGTATTCAAGGCCGGTCCGCGAGGCACCCACCACGCCGATCCGCGACCCGGCCAGGCCATGTTGGGCGAGCACGACGTCGCTCGTACCCGCGGTGGTGCCTGTGGAAGTAGGCGCGATCGCCTCTTCGCGCCAGCCGCCCGCGTGCATGGTGTGGTTGAAGCGATGGATGCGGTGCAGCATGCTCAGCGTGAAGGCGAGCGACACCTCAGCCACAGGTCGCGCCATCGCCTGGCCGGCCTGAGTCACCCGAATGCCGCGCCGGAAAACCTCGTCGGTGATGAAGTGCTTCACCGAGGATGCGGCGTGCGCGATCAACTGCAGGCGGTTGGCGGGCGTGAGCACCTCGGCGGTGAGGGGAGTCGCACCCCAGGACGTGATCAGCACATCGGCCCCGGGCAGCGCGGCCATCAAAGCGTCTGCATCACCCGGATCATCGAGTAAGACAACTTCGCCGACCGCAGAGAGCCGATCCATGCTCCCCGCCGCAAACACCATCTCCCGAAACGACGGCGAAGCCGCCAACACAACCCGAACGACCGCGTCCGCCGGCTTCGCCTCTGACTGGTTTTCGGTCATGGCCGAATTATATGGTGGTGGGCTTGGTCCGGGAGACGAGTAGGTGTAGCAGGACGGTGAGCGCCAGGATGACGGCGGACACGCCGAGCAGGCCGTTCGGTGCCGCGCCGGCGGTCAGGGCGACGCCGCCGAGACCGCTGCCGAGCGCGCCGCCGAGCGAGATCGCGCTTCCGTTCAGCGCGATCACGATCGCGGCCGAGTCCGGTGCGAGTGACGCGAGCCGGGCCTGCTGCGGTACGGCGGCACCGCCGTTGCCGACGCCGGCGGAGAAGAACCAGACCAGGCCCCACACCGCCGCGACGACCGCCGGCGCGAGCATCAGCGCGACCATGCCGAGAATCGCGTTCAGCAGCAGACCGGTGAGGATCACGGTCAGTACCCGGATCGCGCTGAACCGGTCGACCAGCCGGCCGGTGATCGCGTTCCCGGCCATGCTCGCCACGCCGTACCCGAACATGATCACGATCATCGCCCAGTGCTCGTGGAAGTGCGGTCCGAGGATCAGGGTCGCGTACGTGAAACACGCGTAACTGCTGCACAGGATGCCGGAGCTGACGAAGAGGCCGGCCACCAGTCGCGGTTGGCCGAGCGGCCGGATCCGGTCGGCGAGCGTACCGCCGGGCAGATGCAACTTGGGCAGCCGGAGCAGGATGCCGATCAGTGCGCTGGTGCCGACGATCGCGACCAGGATCATCGGGAACCGCCAGCTGGACTGACCGAGGATCAGGCCGACGGGTACGCCGAGCGCGGTCGCCGTCATCCATCCACCGAGGACGAACGACAACGCCTTGCCGTGGTGCGCGACCGGGGTGAGCGCCAGCGCGTACGCGACGACTGCCGCGTTCAGCAGGCTGCCGCCGAGCGCGGCGATGACCCGGCCGCTGAGCGCGATCGGGTAGTTGGTGGCGACGGCGACGATCACGTTGCCGAGGACGAACACGGCAAGCGCGAGGGCGATCGTCGTACGGCGTTCCCAGCGGGAGGTCAGTGTGCCGAACACCGGGCCGGCGATCGCGGCGGTGAGCGCGAACACCGACATCAGCTGCCCGGCGGCGGCCGCGCTGACGTGCAGGTCACCGGCGATCTGCGGCAGCAGGCCGGCCAGTACGTACCCGTCGATGCCCATCGAGAAGGTCGCGACCGCGAGCCAGAGCAACGGGCGCCAGGAGAAGCCCTGTCCTTCCACCGCCTCGGGGGCGCGCGTGTCCGTCATCTGCCTATCTCACCCCGAGAAATCGGCCGGGGCAAGAGCAGACTGAGCAGTTCTGTCGAAAATGATCAACCCAGGCGCAGCTCCGATCACAGTTTTGTAAGCCCTATTCCATAATTGCTAGTTCTGCGGTACAACGTCAGGATCGCGGCACCGTCATGCGCCGCGGAGGCGGCGGAGCTCGGCGCGGGCGTGGTCGACCCGCCGGGTGTCGGCGCCGTCGGCCTTGGCGATCTCGCGCGCCAGGTCGCTGGCGGCTTCGACGGTGTGCCGGGCCCGCGCCCGGTCGCGGAGGAGTTTGCGGTACTTCTTCCGATCCGCCCGCAGGCCGCTGACCGCATCCAGCAGTGGCGGGTCCACGATGCCGGCTTCGACTTCGGGCGCGAGCAGCTCACGAATCCAGGACCGTTCCTGACTCGCCGCGTGCCGGAGCACGTAGAACAGTGCGCTGAGCTCGATCAGCGCGATCAGGAACGGAAACACGATCGAACGCAGGGCGGAGCCGTTGCTGAGACCGCCCATGTCGTCCCAGGCGCCGTGGAAGACCATCGCGGCGAGCATCGTCAGTACGCCGCGAAGGAGCTTTCGTTCACCGCTGCGGCCGAGAATCCACATCAGGCCGGCGCAGAAGATCGCGCTGAACAGGGCGTGCGACACGATGCCGGCCGCGCCGCGAATCAGGAACATCTTGAGCGATGACCCGAGTTGATCGACGCCGTACACCTGGGTCGCGCCGTTGTAGACGTACAGCACGTCCTCGAAGACCTGGAAGCCGAGCCCGATGTACGCACCGATGATGAAGCCGTCGTACGCGCTCCGGACCAGGCGCGGCGCGAGCCCGATCAGCAGCACCAGCCCGATCGCCTTGCTGAACTCCTCGTTGATCGGCGCGGTCAGTCCGGCGGCCCAGTTCTGCGCGAACGACGTGCCGCCGACCTTGGTCCAGATCGCCAGCAGTGCGTTGTTGGCCGGCAGCGCGATCCAGAACGTGGCGGCGATCCCGCCCCAGATGAACCCGGTCGCGAGCAGCGACGCCGGTTGCGCGGTGAACCGGTTCTGGTGCCGCAGCAGCAACAGCCACGGCACCAGGTACAGACCGAACAGCACGATGCCGCCGGTCAACGCGGACGAGTAGAACTCCGCGCCCGAGCTGAAGTACTGCAGCATGGTCAGCGTGCCGCCGCCGACGCCCAGCAGGTACACCCAGAAGGCCAGGTTGTGCGGCTGCAGGAACCGGAACGGCTGACCCCAGCCGGAGGCGTGGATCGCCTGTCGTTGCGCGACTTTCAGCTCGGGTTCGGCGGTCATGATGCCGTTCCCGGCTTGATGCTGCGCAGGAACGCGGCCACCTCGTCCTCGTACCGTTCGAACTGTCCGGCCGCCGTGCGGATTCGGACCAGCAACGCGGGCGCCGACTCGACCACGTCCGCCGGACCGACCGCCATCTTGAACGCGACATCGATCGCGTCACCACCCGGCCCGGTGCTGCTCTGCACCACGCCGACCAGCCCGGCCGCGGTCGTCAACGATCCGCGTGAGCCGCCGACGTTCGCGGACGCGCCCTCCGATTTCTGGACCTGGTCGAGGAACGCGGCGGCCGGTCCGTCGTACGTCGTGCCGTCGGCTTCGATGGTCGCGCCGCCGGACGCGAGCAGTACCTGCAACGCGGTCGGGATCGCGCCCGCGCCGCCCACCAGCGTCCCGTGTTCGAGCTGCCAGCCGACCGGCGGTACCGCGGTCGCGCCGTCACCGAGGTCGAGGACCTGCCCGGCCTTGATCTCGTTGTGCCAGGGGATCGCGACGTTCAGTCCTTGGAATCCGTAGATCAGTACGAGCGCGATGGCGAGCGCGGTGAACCCGGCCGCGAACGTCCGCCGATCCAGCCCGAACAGCCGATGCTCGACCGGCACCCAATCGGCCGGCGTTTGCGCTGCGTGATCCCCATGCACAGTCATCGACGCTCCCAACGCGGTGGGTTTGGGCGTACCAGAACTGTAAGTGGTATTGAAGCCGGAGGCGAGTGGTGACACACAGTCAGGTCAACTGATGCAGGCCCTGCCGGAGCTGGTCGAGCTGGGCGGCGATCCACGGCAGCCCGGCCGGATCGTCGGCGGCGAGCGCCTGGATGCGTTGGTCATCAGTGCTGCCGTAGAGCAGGGAGGTGGCGACGCGGAAGCGGTACGCGCTCGGGTCGTCGCCGAAGTGGGAGCCCGCGAGAACGGCCACGCCGTGCTGATCCAGGAGGTGCGTCGACAACTGCTCGGCGGTGGTGATGCCGGCCGACTCCAGTTGTGGGCGCAGCGGTTCCAGATCGGGATAGAGATAGAAGGCCGCGTTGGGCGTACGGCACGTGGCGCCCGCGCTTCGGAAGATGTCATGTACCGCATGCGCGACCGCCGCATGGAGGTGACGACTGCGAGTGATGCGATCGGTGACCTCGGCTGGTTCGGACAGTACGTACTCGGCGGCTGCCTGCATCGGCATGGCGAGGCTGGACCAGACTTCACTGGCGATGCCGATCAAGTGATCGGTGAGCGTGGTGCCGAGTGGACCATCGGGGATGCGGGCGAAGCCGATCCGCCAGCCGCCGAGGGCCATGCTCTTGCTCAGGCCCGACGTGACGACGGTTCGTTCGGGGAGCAGCGCCGCGGGACTGACGTGGTCCTCGGGGTGGTGGGTGAGCTCGCGGTAGATCTCGTCGGACAGGATGACCAGGTCCTCGCGGGCGGCGAGCTCGGTGACCTGCTTGACCAGATCCGCGCCGGCCGCCGTACCGGTCGGATTGTCCGGAAGGGTCAGGACGAGGATCTTCGGGTCGGCGCCGTTCGCGCGGGCGGTGTGCAGCGCTGCTTCGAGTTGGGCCGGGTCTGGTACGCCGCCCGCGTCGGCGGGGATCGGTACCGGGATGGTGCGTTTCCCGGTCAGTGCGGCCTGCGCCGCGTACGTGACCCAGGATGGGGTCGGGAGGACGAGATCACCGGGGAGGGCGGCCAGAACGCCGTACAGCAAGGCTTTGCTGCCAGGGGCGAAGATGATTTGGCCGGCGTCCGTGGGCAAGTCGCGGCGGTCGAAGTACCCGGCGGCTGCTTGCCGTGCGGACGCCGACCCGAGCACCGGGCCGTACGCGTTCTGGTCCGCCGCCGCGCGCAGTACGTCGGCCACTGCTGGGAGCACCGGGAGCCCGGCCTCGCCGAAGCCGAGGTGTACCACCGTCTGCCCGGCGGCGCGGCGCGCGGCGATCTTCTCGTTGACCGCCAGGGTGGCGGAGTGCTTGATCACTGAATCCCCTCGGATGTCGACAACGTGCTCTCCGGTGCGCTCGCCGTCGTGCTCCGGCGCTGCCGGATCACCCCCGCCACGATGGTGATCGCGGTGACGAGCAGGGTCAGCAGCAGCGAGCGGCGGCTGCCGGAGTTGACCGCCATCCCGGCGATGATCGCGATCAGGGCCACGCCGACCAGGACGGTCAGGTACGGGAACGCCCACATCTTCAGCGTCAGCGAGCCGGGCGCCTCCCGATCGAGCCGTCGGCGGCCGCGGAACTGGGTGGCGGTGATGCACAGGTATACCACCACGGCGACGGCGCCGGACGAGTCGAGCAGGAAGGTGAAAACCGCCTCGGTCGGGACGAAGTAGTTGGCCACTACCGTGACCAGACCGATGCTTGAGGCAAGCAATACGGCAGCCACCGGTACACCGTGCTGATTGGTCCGGGCGAACAGTCGCGGTGCTTCGCCGCGTTTGCCGAGCGCGTACACCATCCGCGACGACGCGTAGATCCCGGAGTTCAGGCAGGACAGCACGGCGGTGAGCACGACCACGTCCATCACGCCGGCCGCTCCTGGTATACCAAGCTTCTCGAGTACGGCGACGTACGGGCTTTGGGTGACCTTGTTGTCGTTCCACGGCAGCAGCGCGAGGACGATGAAGATCGAGCCGATGTAGAAGACCAGGATTCGCCAGACCACACTGTTCATTCCGCGCCGGACCGAATGCACCGGGTCGACCGCCTCGCCGGCCGCGATGGTGACCACCTCGGTGCCGAAGAAGGAGAAGAACACCACCAGCGTGGCCAGCAGCACGGCCGTGTTGCCCTCGGGCAGGAAGCCACCGTGATCGGTGAAGTTGCTCAGGCCGGGGGAGTGGAAGCCGGGCACGAGACCGAAGAGCGCGGCCAGGCCGAGCAGGATGAACGCGACGATCGCGACCACCTTGATCAGCGCGAACCAGAACTCGAACTCACCGAAGTTCGCCACCCGGACCAGGTTGACCGCGATCAGTACGGCCATGAACACGAACGCGGCGAGCCAGGATGGTATGCCGGGCAGCACCCGATGCGCGATCGCGGCGCCGGCGATTGCCTCGAAACCGACCGTGATGCACCACTGGTACGCGTACAGCCAGCCGACCGACAGGCCGGCCCACGGTCCGAGTTCGCGGCTCGCGTAGCTGGAGAACGAGCCGGTCTCGGGTTGCGCGACCGCCATTTCGGCGAGCATCCGCATCACCAGGATCACGATCAGGCCGACGCCGAGGTACGCGATCAGGACCCCGGGACCGGCGGAGCCGATCGCCTTGCCGCTGCCGACGAACAGACCGGCGCCGATCACGCCGCCGATCGCGATCATCGTCATCTGGCGGTTGCCCAGCGCGCTGCGCAGCGGGGTCGAGCGGTCGGACATGGCGGCCTCCATGCAACTAGAGTTGCATATGATCTTGACTCCGCAACTCCAGAGTCGTCAAGCTCTGGGCATGAGTGCTGAGATTTCGGAGCGGTCGGTCGGTGGCTTGCGGTGGCTGTGGGTGCGTGGGCCGCGGGCAGAGGTGTTCCGCGCGCTGGGCGGCGTGGCGGCCGCCGAGATCCATGCGGTGCTCGGTGGACTTCCCGAGGCGGGAGCGCTCAAGGCCTTCGCCGAGACCACCGCCGGGAGACGGCTGGTCGGCGAGGTGCTGGCGGCGACCGAGCGGACACACTCGCGCGAGCTGACCGAGTTGCACGATCTCGCCGCCGGAGCTGGGTTCGACGTGGACGCGATGGTGCTGGCGAATCTGCGCGGCGACCTCGGCGGCGACGACGGGGTCGGCTGTTCCGATCTCGGCTGGCGGGCCGAACCACCAGCGGCTCGACTCCGGCAAGGTCACCTCGCGGAACACTCATACATCGCGCACAACGAGGACGGGGCGCCGGCGTTGAGTGGGCGGTTCATGCTGCTGACGTTGCAGCTCGACGGCGAACAGCCGGTCACCGCGCAGTGGTACCCGGGATTCCTTCCCAGCAACGCGTTCGCGGCGACCGCCGCAGGTGTTGCCTGGGGCATCAATCATGTCCAGGTCGCGCGTCCGGCAGTGGCGCCGGGGCGGCATTTCGTCGCGCGGGCGCTGCAGCACGAGTCGTCGTTCGAGGCAACGATCGACTATCTGCGCGGCATCCCGACGGCGGGCGGGTTCACGTACACGATCGGGGACGTGCACAGCGGGCGGGTGGCGACCGTCGAGGTCGCGGCCGGGCAGTCGGCGGTCGTCGAGGCGGCGCCGTACATTTGGCATACCAATCATCTGCGGTATTTGGAGGCGCCCGGTGGTGCGGCCGGTTCGGGTGGCGTACGGAGCCTTGGGCAACGTGAAGAGAGTGAGGCCCGTGGCGCGGTACTCGATGCCTTGACGCCGGTTGCGCCTGATCGTCAGTGGTTTCTGGAGGTTCTGACCGGCTCGGTGCGGCGTACGGCGGCAGGCGACGACCCGTTGATGACGCACTGCTCAACCGTGGTCGACCTGACCGCCGCCGAGATCACCCTGCAGGCCGACGGCCAGCCACCAGCAACAGTCCCGTGGACCGAGTTCGTCCCTCAGCCGGAGTAGACGCCGAAGTCGCCGAGTAGGCGTTCGTCCTGGAGGAGCTCGCTCCGGCTCCGCGTACCGTTGCGGACGGCAACACCGGTCGCCAGCGCCTGCGCCAGCGCGATGAACGCGGTCACCGACCGCAGGATCGCGACGCCCTCACAGTCCACCAGATGCGTGACCTCCGCGATCCGGGCCAGCGGCGACGCGCTGCTGTCGGTCAGCGCGATCGTGTGCAGCCCGCGCTTCTTCGCTTCCTCGAACGCTCGCACGGTTTCCGCCGTGTACCGGTTGATCGAGATCGCGACGAACGCGTCACCCGCCCGCAGATCCCGCAGCTCGTCGACCAGCGCACCGGTCACCGGCGACACCAGATGTACGCCCGGGCGCACCAGTCGGAGCAGGTACGCCATCAGCTCCGCGACCGACAGGCACTTGCGCAGGCCCATCACGTGCACGTGCTCCGAATCGCCCAGCAGCTCGAGCGTACGCTCCCAGTCCGCCGGGGTGATCCGGCTCAGCGTCCGGCGGATGTTCTGTTCTTCATGCTCGACCGTCGCGGCCAGCAGATCCTCGGACTGGCTCAGCTTCTCCGCTCGCCCGAACCGGGAGATCAACTGCGCTTCCCGGGTGAGCTGCTGCTGGCACAACGCGGTCAGCGCCGGGTAGCCCGACAGTCCGAAGAGCGCGGCGAACCGGACGACCGACGATTGATGCACCTCGGCCTTCGCGGCGGTCTCGGCCACGCTACGGAACGCCGTACCCTCCGGATCGGTCAAGATCTGCTCGGCAATCCGCTTCTGCCCAGGCGCCATCGAGTCCAGCCGCTGCTGAATCGCGCGCCGCAACTCGTCGTACGACCCCGGCACCGTCATCCCTCATCCTCCACACCGCAACTCTAGGCGCCACCCCACAAATCGCCCCTCAACCGACACCCCCACCCCTCACCCGCTCCAGCAGCCTCGCCCGGCTCACTTTGTGAAGCCACCGCGCGTTTTTCTGCGTTGAAACGAGCGGTGGCTTCTCAAAGTGCGGGTGTTCAGGGGTGCTGGAGGACTTTCGCGATCGCGGCGAGGATGTCCGCGGTGTCGGACTCCTCGCCGAGCAGCAGGTTCTGCGGTAGCCAGACCGTGCTCGCGGCGAGCTGGTCGGTGACCGGGCAGTCGAACGCCGGCTCCGGGCGGTCGGCGGCGCGGAGCAGCTCGGTCATCCGGTCGCGTACGGCCGTGTTCGTGTGCAGGCCCGGGTAGCCGGGCGAGCACGGGACGCCCTCGGCCTGCAGCGCCGACACGAACCAGTCCCGCTCGGCCGCGGTCACGCCGCGCAACCGGAACAGGTAAAGATGCCGCGCGTGCTCGGTGACCGCCGGGTCTTCCGGCGCGAGCGCGATCGCCTCGGGGAACTCTCCGAGGCCGGTGGTGAGCCGGTCGGCGTTCTCCGCGCGCCGCCGCGCCTGCTCGGGCAGCCGCTTGAGCTGCGCGCGCAGGATCGCTCCCTGGAACTCGGTCAGCCGCAGGTTGTAGCCGAGGTGATCATGCTGGTACCAGGCACCATCGCGGGTCCGGCCGACGTTCACCAGCGGATAGACCGCGTCGTTCAGCTCGGCGCGGTTGGTGACGATGATGCCGCCCTCGCCGGCGCTCAGGTTCTTGCTCGACTGGAAGCTGAACGTGCCGAGATCACCGATCGCTCCGACCCGGCGTCCGCGCCAGGACGCGCCGTGGGCCTGGGCCGCGTCCTCGACCAGGGCGACCCCGTTGCGCGTACACACCTCGGTGAGCGCGTCCAGGTCACACGGGCGACCGCCGATGTGTACGGCGACCACTGCCCGCGTACGGGGCGTGATCACCTTCTCCACGGCGGCGGGGTCGAGGAGATGGGTCTCCGGATCGACGTCGGCGAAGACCGGGATCGCCTGCAGGAACAGCACCGCCGAAACGGTCGCGATGAAGGTGTAGGGCGGTACGACCACCTCGTCACCGGCGCGTACGCCGGCAGCTTGGTATGCCGCCACCAACGCGAGCGTCCCGTTCGCGAGACAGGTGCCGTACTCGGCCTGCTGAGCGGCGGCGAACTCGGCCTCGAAGTGGGCCACCTGGTCGCCATGGGTACTGCCCCAGCGGCCCGAACGCAGCACTTCGACGAGCGCCGCCTCCTCGGCCGCGTCACCAACGGGCCAGGCCGGAAAATCGGTCTGCCGAATTGGTATACCACCCTGCAGGGCAAGGGACTCGGGCATGACGACTCCTCTTTGGTACGCCGGCTCGAACCTGCTCCGCTGACTCCCGCCGACTTCGGCGGCCGCGCCGGAGCCGGCGCCGGACGTCTAATTTCGGTCTTCACCGTTATACCGTCAGCGCCCGCCCCCGACCAGTGGCAACAGGACCAGCCGCGACCTGCTGGACCGGCGGCCGGTACGGTCACCCAGTCGAAATCCGGACTGGAGGCCTTGGTGGCAAGAAAACGCAAACGCCCGCATGGCTCACCTGTGCGCAGGGATAACCCGGCGCCGGCCGCTCCGGTGGCGCGGCGGCGGGTACCGCTGCCGTGGGCGGTGTTCTGGCTCGGGGTGATGATGCTGGCGGGGATCTGCCTGCCGCGGGACTGGGTTCTGATCTGGTCGGAGGATCACGCGCCGGCGTTCGCTCAGCCCGCGGTGCTACTCGGCGGATTTCTTGCGACCACAGTGTTTCTGCATGCGATCGTCGTACTGCAGCTCGCCGCGCGGGCGGCCGGCGACCTGGCCGTGCAGTCCGCCAAGGCGACATACGAAAAGGCGCTCGGGCGTACGGGGATCGGCGTACTGGTCGCGACCACGTTGGTGTTTCTGCAGTTCGACCAGGTTCCGAACGGGCCGAGCGTCACGGGTGTACTCGGCGATGCCGCGACAGTCGGCGGGATCGTCGGGATGCTCGCCTGCATTCCGCACAACGCGTGGGTGACCTTCAAGACGCTTCGCCGGCTTCGTACCGACCGCGTGCCGCGATGGTTCACGATTCACATGACGCTCGCGGTGATCGACACGTACCTCCTGTACCGCTTCCTGGTCCTGATCACCGGCCTCTAGTCGACGACGGCGGGTGGGAGTTGGTCGTCGGTCAGGTGGGTCTGTTCTTGGCGGCGGGGGAGCAGGAGGGCCGGGATCAGGGTCAGCAGGACCAGGACCCAGGCGACCCAGTAGGTGTGGGAGAACGCCGTCGCCGCCTCGGTCAGGCCGCGGCCGATCGCGGCCGGGTCGATGTGCAGGGGTGCGAGGTTCTCCGGGCGGGTGTTGGACAGGATCGCGGCCTGGGTTTCGCGCAGGCCGTCGCCCAGGCCGGGGATGTGTTGCGTACCAGGGATGACCGGCGAGTTGTTCAGCTGGTTGGTGAGAATGACCGACATGGTCGCGACGCCGCAGGACGACGCGATCTGCTGGGTGATGTTCAGCAGCGTCGACCCGCGCGCGACCTGCGGGCCGGCCAGCGTCCGCAGCGCCGAGGTGAACAGCGGCATCATCGTGCCGCCCATCCCCAGGCCCATCACGACCAGCATCCCGATCAGCACCGGGTACGGCGTGGTGGCCGTGATCTGAGTCAGTCCGAACATCCCGATCACGATCCCGGCGATCCCGAACGGCACGATCCGGCCGACCGGTACCTTGTCGACCAGTCGCCCGGCGATCGGCATCGTCACCATCGCGCCGAGGCCCTGCGGCGCGACCAGCAGGCCGGCGTGCAGCGTGGACTCGCCGCGGATCTGCTGGAAGTACGTCGGTACGAGCAGCAGCCCGCCGAAGAACGCCGCGCCGAACAGGAACATCGTCACGATCGAGACGGTCAGATTGCGGTTCCGGAACAGTCGCAGGTCGAGCAGTGGATGCTCGGGCCGGAACGAGTGCCATACGAACGACGCCATCAGTACGACACCGATCAGCATCGACACCCAGACCCGCGGCGCGCCGAAGTCACCGTTCTCGGCGGGCAGCGACGAGACGCCGAAGAGGAACAGCGCGAGACCCGGCGACATCAGCGCGACGCCGAGGAAGTCGAACGACTCGGACCGCTCCGGGCTGTCCTGCGCGAGCGCGAACCTGGCGTACACCAGCGCGATCACGCCCAGCGGCACGTTGATCAGGAAGATCCAGTGCCAGCTCGCCACCTGGATCAGCCAGCCGCCCAGGATCGGCCCGAGGATCGGCCCGAGCAGCATCGGGACACCGAGGATCGCCATCAGCCGGCCCATCCGGTGCGGTCCCGCGGCCCGGGTCATGATCGTCATCCCGAGCGGCATCAGCATGCCGCCGCCAAGGCCTTGCAGCACCCGGAAGCCGATCAGCATGTCGATACTGGTCGCGGTGGCGCAGAGCGCGGACCCGGCGGTGAACAGGAAGATCGCGGTCATGTACAGCCGCTTCGTCCCGAACCGGTCGGCCGCCCAGCCGGTCAGCGGGATCACGGTCGCGAGCGCCAGCGTGTACGCGGTCACGGTCCAGGCGACGTGCGAGTACGCGACCGGGCTCTCCGGCGTACCGAACTCGTCCTGGAAGGTCGGCAGCGCGACGTTCACCACGGTGATGTCGAGAATCGACATGATCGCGCCGAGGACGACCACGCCGGCGATCTTCAGTACCGCGGCGTCGATGTCATCCGGGTACTCAGGCTGGTTGGCAGACTGGCTCACGGTCCCCCCTAGGGCACGGAATCAGGTCGCTATCGAGACTACGCTCCGATCTGCCCGGACCGACGGATCACTTTCAGTGACTTTCTGCAACGGTTGGCGGTCAGTGAGTGAGCAGATCGGCGGCCTGAAGTTGTTGCCAGATCTCGGCCTGGTCGACCACGGTGACGCCGAGTTTCTCCGCCTTGGCGAGCTTCGCGGCACCCACGTCGGCGCCGGTGATCAGGAAATCGGTACTCGCCGAGACCGACGAGGCGATCGTCGCGCCCGCCTTCTCGCAGAGCCGCTGGAACGCGGGGCGGGCGACCTTCTCGCCCGAGCGCGGGTCGCTGATCGCGCCGGTCACGACCACCGTCTTACCGGCCAGTGGTGCCCCGGCGGCGACCACCGGCGGCAGGTCCTCCTCGCGTACGTCGAGCGAGACGCCGGCCGCGCGCAGCCGCTCGAGCTCGGGGCGTAACCGGCTCAGATGCTCGACCAGGGACGCGGCGACCTTGGGCCCGATGTCCTCCACCGCGACCAGCCCGTCCACGCCCGCGTCGACGAGCTCCTCCAGCGAACCGAAGCCCGCTCGGCACAACTTCGCCGCCGTACCCTCGGACGCCATCGGGATCGCCAGGCCGATCAACGCCCGCCGGAGACCGACCTGACGGCTGGCGTCGATCGAGTCGATCATCCGCGCCGCCGACACCTCACCGATCCGGTCGAACTCGAGCAGACCTTCCGCCGTCAGGTGATAGAAGTCCGACGGATGCTCCAGAATCCCCGCGTCGGCCAGCCGTTCGATCCAAACCCCACCGATCGCGTCGATGTCCGCCGCCGCGCGGGACGCCCAGTGGATCAGGCGGCGTACGGTCTGCGCCGGGCAGGACACGTTCGTACAGAACAGCTCGCGACTGTTTCCCTGCTCGGTCAGCGGTTGTTCGCAGGACGGGCACACCGACGGCGGCACGATGTCGCGCTCGGCGCCGGTGCGTTTCGACGCGTCGAGTACGCCGGCGACGAACGGGATCACATCCCCGGCCCGGCGGACCAGGACGGTGTCGCCGATCTTGATGTCGCGGGCGCGGATCACCTCCTGGTTCGCCAGCGTGGCGCGGGTGACCGTCGTGCCGCCGACGAAAACCGGTTCCAGCCAGGCGACCGGCGCGATCTTGCCGGTCTTGCCGACATCCCAGACCACGTCTGCCAGCACGGTGGTCTTCTCCTCGGCGGCGAATTTGTACGCCAGCGCGCCGCGCGGCGAGCTCGAGCGCGTACCCGCCGCGGCGAACGCACCACGGTCGGCGAGCCGCAGCACCGCGCCGTCGAGGTCGTAGTCCAGGTCGTTGCGCTGTGCCTCGATCGTGCTGATGACTGCCTGCGCCGAGGCCGCGTCGTCGCAGTGCCGCATCCCGGCGACGGTGAAGCCCATCGTCTGCAAGGCCCGCTCGAGGTCGGCGTCGGTGGCGTCACCTTCACTGAGCAGATCGAACGCGAGAAACTGCAACCGCCGCTCCGCGACCGTCGCCGGGTCCTTGGCACGCAACGTCCCCGCCGCCGCGTTTCGCGGGTTGATCAGCGGTTTGTCCGGATGCGCGGCGTTGTACGCGGCAAACGTAGACCGCAACATCACCGCCTCCCCCCGGACCTCAACCCGCCCCGGAGCCTCGCCCTGTCCCGAGCCGTCGCCCTGTGCCGAGCCGTCGCCCTGTGCCGAGCTGTCGCCCTGTGCCGAGCCGTCGCCCTGTCCCGAGCTGTCGCTCCGCCTCGCGTCGTCGCCCATCGCGGGGATGGTGAGCCGCGCCGGGACGCCGTCGGTCAGTGCACGCACCAGTGGGGTCACGTCGTCGCCGGTGGTTCCGTCGCCGCGGGTGACCGCTCGGGCGAGCTGCCCGTTCTCGTACACCAAGGCCAGCGACAGCCCGTCCAGCTTCGGCATCACCACGACGGACTGCCCCGGGAACCGACCGAAGAACGCCTCGACCTGCTCCGGCCGCGTGGCCTTCTCCAACGACAACATCGGCCGCGAATGCCGCACCGGCGCATGCAAAACCGTCGGCGCACCCACCTGCTCCAACGGATTCGGGTCCGGCGCGAGCTCCGGATTGGCCGCGATCAGCTCCCGCAGCTCGTCCTCGACCGCGTCGTACTCCGCATCCGCCACCACCGGAGCCCCCCGGTAGTACGCATCGCGCAACTCCACGACCCGCCCCGCAAGCTCCTGAATCCGCTCCCCAACATCCACCCCCAGACCCTACCCGCAGCCCCCGACATTCCCGCCGACCTCAAGCGCCCGGCCCAACCGGCGCCGAAGTAGCTCCACCGCCGATACACAGGGTGTACGGCTCAAGGCCTCAGGTTGTGGCGGATCCAGTTTTCGATGGCGGCTACGTGGGTCAGGGAGAGGGCGGCGGCGATGCTGGGTTGGTGGTCGGCGATGGCTTGGGCTATCGCGCGGTGTTCGCGCTGGGTTTGTTCGAACGCGTCGGCCTGGATGATGCCGCGCCAGATCCGGGCCTGTTGGGTGCGGCCGGCGACGCTGTCCACGAACGAGCAGAGCACCGGGTTGCCGGCCGCGGTCGCGATGCGGTGGTGGAACTCGAGGTCGTTCGCGACCACGTCGCCGACCGGGCTGCCGGCATCGACGGCATCGGTCAGCGCGAGCAGGTCCGCGGTGTCCGCGTCGCTCATCACCAGCGCGGCCTTCTCGGCCGCCATCGGTTCGAGCGCGCGGCGTACCTCGAACAGGTCGAGGATGCTGGAGTCCTGGTGGAAGTCGATGATGAAGCTCATCGTCTCCAGCAACAGGTCGGGCGTGAGACTGGTGACGTACGTGCCGTCGCCGCGCCGTACGTCCAGGATGCGCAGCATCGAGAGCACGCTGACCGCCTCGCGGAGCGGGCTCCGGGAGATCCCGAGCTGCTCGGCGAGATCCGCCTCGCGCGGCAGCTTGTCGCCGGGTTTGAGGCGGCCGTCGAGAATCATCGCCTTGATCTTCTCGATGGCTACATCGGTCAGCGCCATCCGGTTCCTTTTTCTGTCGTTCGGATGATTTTCAGTTCATCCCTAGGGCTACGGATCAGTCCTTCGGGCGGAGTCGCAGCGTAGCCATTCCGCCGTCGACCGCCAGCGCGGTGCCGGCGGTGGAGCCCGAAGAAGGCCCGGCCAGGTACACGATCGCGAGCGCGACCTCCTCGGCTTCGACCAGTCGTCCGTGCGGCTGGCGGGCGTCGAGCGCGGCGCGTTCGGCGACCGGGTCCGGCGCGGCGTCGAGTAGCCGCTGTACCCACGGGGTCGCGGCGGTGCCCGGGTTCACGCAGTTCACCCGGATGCCCTCGCGGAGGTGGTCGGCCGCCATCGCGAGGGTCAGCGACTGCACCGCGCCCTTCGTGGTGGAGTACAGCGCGCGCTGCGGGATCCCGGTCGTCGCGGCGACCGAGGCGACGTTGACGATCGCGGCGGCGGGGGACTCGCGCAGGTACGGAAGGGCCGCGCGGCTGAGCCGGACCGCACCCATCACGTTGACGTCGAAAACCCGCTGCCACTGGTCGTCCGGGTTGTCCTCGATCGTTCCCTGCGCGCCGATTCCGGCGTTGTTGACGACGATGTCGATCCGGCCGAACGTGTCGGCCACCTGGCGTACGGCCGCGCGTACGCTCGCGTCGTCGGTCACATCGGCGGTGATCCCGAGTACGCCGTCGGGTGTGCCGGACGGATCGAGATCGAGCGCGGCGACGCGTGCTCCACGGGCGGTCAGTTCGCGCGCCGTTGCCGCCCCGATCCCGGAACCACCGCCGGTGACGACGGCGACCAGACCGTCGAACTCCGGCTGGCTCATCGCCCGGCCTCGTACGCGACGTACTCCTGGCGCTGGCGGCCCAGGCCGTCGATCTCGACCTCGACGACATCACCCGCGTTCAGGTACGGGAACCGTCCGGACAAGGCGACACCCTCGGGCGTACCGGTCATGATCAGGTCGCCCGGGTCGAGCACCATGTACTGGCTCAGGTGGTGGATGACCGTGGCGACGTCGAAGATCTGGTCGGCGGTACTGGAGTCCTGCCGCGGCTCACCGTTGACGAAGCTTCGCAGCTGGAGTTTCTGGTGCTCGACCTGATCCGGCGTGACCAGCCACGGCCCGACCGGGCTGAACCCGGCGGCGATCTTGCCTTTGCTCCACTGGCCGCCGGACTGCTCTATCTGGAACGCCCGCTCGGACAGGTCGTTCGCCACCACGAACCCGGCCACGTACTCCAGGCTCTCCGCGGGCGAGTCCAGGTACGACGCGCGCTTGCCGATCACCACGCCGAGCTCGACCTCCCAGTCGGTCTTCGTGCTGCCGCGGGGAATCGTCACCGGGTCGTTCGGGCCGGCGAGGGTGTTCGGCGCCTTGAAGAAGATGACCGGGGAACTCGGTGGCTCCGCGCCCGACTCGGCCGCGTGCGCCGCGTAGTTCATGCCGATGCAGACAATCGCACCGGGCCGTGCGATCGGCGCGCCGATCCGCAGGCTGCCGGCGTCCTCGACCAAGGGGAGTTCACCCGCGGCGAGCGCGGCCGCGACCCGGGCCGGACCATCGGTCTCCCAGAACCCGGCGTCGAGGTCGGTGGTGAGGCTTGCCAGGCCGCGGACGCCGTCGTCGGTGATCACGACGGGTACTTCCGCGCCTACCGGACCCAAGCGGGCGAACTTCATCGCATTACCTCCAGATCGTATCTTTAGCCGCGCTTGGAGAGGATGCGGCGGCTTTTCTTCACCTTGGCAGGTGAAACATATGATGTCTAGGTCCGTGTTCACAGTTCAGACAGAGCCTCGGCGGATTCGTCGGCCGGGGATGTCAAGAAGCTGGGACCGGGTCCGACCTGCTCGTGAAGACACTCTCGAGGAGGCGGCCATGCGGAAGCTCATCTACTGGGTCCACAGTTCGATCGACGGGTACATCGACGGTCCGAACGGGGAGTTCGACTGGCCGGTGATGGGGCCGGAGCTCATCGCGTACTCGGATGCTCTGGATCGTCGGGTCGACACGCTGCTGTTCGGCCGGCCGGTGTGGGAAATGATGGTCGGTTTCTGGCCGAAGGCCGAGTCGGTGCGCGACGACCCGCACACGGCCGCGTTCGCGCCGTTCTGGCGGGCGACGCCGAAGATCGTGTTCTCGCACGACTATCCGGGCGACGAGTGGACCAGCCAGGTGATCGGCGGCGATCTGGCCGAGCAGGTCACCGAGCTGAAGTCGCGGCCCGGCCAGGACCTGCTCCTGACCGGCGGATCTGCCCTGGCCGCGACCCTCGCCGATCTCGGCCTGATCGACGAGTTCCACATCGCCGTCCACCCACTGACTCTCGGCGCCGGCCGCCCCCTCCTCCCACCCACCAACACCCGCCGCCCCCTCCACCACATCACCACCACCCTCGCCGACGCCCAAATAGTCATCACCCACTACCAACCCACCCCACCCCCAACCACCGACCCCACCACCCAGCGCTCGGTTTGAGCTGCTTCGAAAGGAATTTCTGATGACGTCCACACCCACGTCGGCCAGGGCAGTTGCCGGGCGCGTTCGTGATCCCCGGGTCGCGTTGGCCTTGTTGTCCCTGCCTTCGCTGCTGATCGCGATCGACATCAGTGTGCTCGGCGTCGCGCTCCCGCGGATGTCGGCCGACCTGCGGCCGTCGCCGACCGAACTGCTGTGGATGAACGACATCTACGGCTTCATGGTCGGCGGCACGATGGTCACGATGGGCGCGGTCGGCGACCGGATCGGCCGGCGCCGGCTGATCGTCCTGTGCGCCGCGGTGTTCGCGATCGCCTCGGCCGCCGCCGCGTTCTCGACCGCGCCGTGGATGGTGATCGCGACCCGCGCCGTGATGGGTATCGCGGGCGCGGCGATCATGCCCGCCTCGATGGCGCTGATCGGTCAGCTCTTCCCGGATCCGAAGCGCCGAGTGTCCGCCATGGGCGTGTACATGACCTGTTTCCTCACCGGCATGGCCGTCGCGCCGCTGATCGGCGGAGTGATGCTGCAGTATTGGTGGTGGGGCTCGGTCTTCCTCCTCGGCGTACCGGTCATGCTCCTGACGTTGCTGGCCGCCCCGCGTCTCCTCCCGGAATCCGCAACCAGGATCGACGTACCCCTGGACCTCCGCAGCGCCGCTCTCTGCCTGGCCTCGATCCTCGCGCTGGTCGCCACGCTCAAGTGGTCGGTCAACGGCGCACCACTGTGGTCAACGATCGGACTGGGCCTGCTTGGCCTGACATTCGGATTCATGTTCGTACGCCGCCAGCGCACGCTCGAACATCCACTCGTCGACCTCGCGCTGCTCCGGATGCCGGGCGTCAGCCGTGCGATGTGGGTACTGTTCCTGACCGCGCTGCTGATGGGCGGTACGTCGATCTTCGCGGCGTTCTACCTGCAGTCCGCGCTCGGTCTGTCACCGTTGAAGTCGGCGCTGCTGATGATCCCGTCGACGATCGCGATGATCATCGCGGCGAACGCCGGCCCGTGGCTCGGTCACCGGCTCCGCCCGAAGTACGTGGTGCTCGGCAGTTTGATCGTGATGGCGGCCGGCTTCGTCCCGTACACGCTGCTGCCGGCCGGGCGGTCGGGGATCGCGATCGTGGTGTGCAGCGCGGTACTGACGACGGCCGGGATCGGGGCCGCGTTCCCGTTCCTGATGAACGACATCATTTCGCACGCACCACAGGAACGCGCCGGCTCGGCCGCGTCACTCGCCCAGACCGCGAACGAGATCGGTATCGCGACCGGTCTCGTCGTACTCGGAAGCTTGGCGACGGTGGTCTACCGCTCCAGCCTCACCGCGACGGCCGGTCAGGCGGCCGGCACCTGGGTAGACGGCTTCCGCGAGGCCGCCGCCCGCCCGGACGGGATCTTCCTCAGCCAGGTCCGCAACGCGTTCGTCAACGCCGTCCACGCAGTCGGCTACGCCGGCGTCGGCACCATGCTGATCGTCCTGGCCCTCCTGCTAATTCCCGAACGCCCCCACAACCCCACCCCCTGACCCGAAGGGGTTGCCCACTCAGATGGAGGGTTGCCCCGTCGAATACCGAGGGGGCAACCCTGCAGTTGAGGGGATAACCCCTGAACTGGTGGGTGGTCGGGGGCCTCGGGGTGGGCGGCTGGGAGCGCGGTGGTTCAGGGGATGGGAGTTTTTGACCGGGCGGTTCCGGAATGCGTACGGTTCTCAGGTTTGTGGGGGCGATCGGTGCGAAGCTGTCGATAGGGCGGTCGACTTCGTTTGGCCTGGTTGAGCACACCCCCCAGCTCCCGGCGTTGCGCGAGGCCGACCGTCTTTTTGCGTACGGCGGTCTCGGCGGACGCGGTGCGCTCAGAAGATGTAGAAGCCGGTGACCGCGGTCGGGAGTACGCCGAGGATCAGCCACGGGGACAGTGGGCTGCGGCGGAAGATGGCGAGGATGCCGGCGACCGTGAGCAGGCCGATCACGCCGGACATGAACCACAGGCCGACCCCGCGGCCGAACTCGTCCGCCGCGACGCCGATGCTGTAGACGGCCAGGGTGACCGCGGGCACGGTGCCGACGTGGAAGAGGACGGCGGAGACGACCCAGCGTTGCACGGTCTCGATGTTCATCGGACGCGGGGTCCGCCGTCGTATCACCTGCGTCATCACTCCTCCACTATTGTTTCGTGTACTAATCATTAGTGTACATAAGGTTGCTACACTAATCACATGGCAGGGACGAAGATCACGCCGCCGGAGAACCCGTTGGCGCTCGAGCACCAGGTTTGTTTCGCGCTGGCGGTCGCGGCGCGTACGGTGATCGCGCTGTACCGCCCGGTGCTGGAGCCAATGGGGCTGACCCATCCGCAGTACCTGGTGATGCTCGCGCTCTGGGAACGCGAGCCGGTGTCGGTGAAGGATCTGTCCGGGATGCTCCAGCTCGAGCCGGCCACCTTGTCCCCGCTGCTCAAACGTCTCGAAGCCGCCGGTCTGCTCAGCCGCGCCCGCTCAGTCATGGACGAACGCTCCCTGGCCGTATCGCTCACCGACGAAGGCCGCGCGCTCCGCGACCAGGCCCTTGAGGTCCCGCCCGCGATCGTACAGCGTCTCGGCCTGGACCTCGGCGAGCTGATGGACCTGCACGACCGCCTGACCATGGTCATCACCGCCGCCACGACGGAACAGAAGACAGAACAGAAGCCCGAGTAAATCGCCGGAATGGTACGGTGCCGGTACTTATTGCAATGATTGCATGAACCCGGCCGGAGGGAATCGCGCGTGGTTGTCATCGTCGTGGTGGCTGTCTTCTTCGCCGGCATGGGCATCTACGGCCTGGCCGCCCCCGCCGCCCTGGTCAGACCTTTCGCGCTGCAGGCCGACACCGGCCACGCCCGCACCGAAGTACGCGCCGTCTACGGTGGCTTCGGCCTGGCCATCGCCGCTGTCCTACTCGTCGCCGCAACCACCCCGGACCTCCGCCGCGGCGTCGTACTCGCCGTAGCGATCGCCCTTCTGGGCATGGCGGCCGGCCGGCTCATCGGCCGGATCGCCGACCGCCCCACCGCCTTCTACCCGATCTGGTTCTACTTCTGGGTCGAGGTCGCCCTCGCCGCCGCCCTCCTGCTCACGATCCGCTGACCATCGCTCGCTCCCAGTAGGTTTGGCCTGACACGGCACGGCTGGGCGAGATGAGGACAGATGGGCGACGCTGACGTACGGCTGATGGCCGACCCGCGACTGTGGTTACGCGGCAGGTTCGGCCTCGTCGCGCTGGGGATCGCGGTGATCTGCGCCGGTACGGATGCGGCGGTCATGCTCTTGTTCGGCCCGCCGATGAACAAATGGCGCCCGATCACGCTGCTGATCGCGGCGATCGTGGTCGACCTGGCGCTGGCCGCCCCGCCGCGTTGGGTGGCCTGGGTGGCCGGTGCCCACGCGGCGGTCTTCATCCTCAGCCCGCTCCTGATGCCGGGCCGGCCGGCGACCGAGCCGGAGGTGAACAACTTCGGCGCGCTGATCGCGGCGTTCCTGGCCGGCGCCTGGTTGCGCAACCGCCCGGCCGGTCTCGTACTCGCCGGGCTGATCGCCGCGGGCGTGATCGGCCATGGAATCGAGCGAGATCCGCAGTCCGGCTGGGATCTGATCATCCTGACCAGTTCGGCCAGCATCCTTCTGCCCGGGCTGGTCGGTCGCCTGACGATCACCCACCGCACGTACCTGGCCGATCTCGAGCGCCGTACCGAACGCCTGACCCGGGAACGCGAGATCGCGATCCGGGAGGCGGTCGCGGACGATCGCGGCGCGCTGGCCCGGGACCTGCACGACGGTCTGTCGCACCATATGAGCGCGATCTCCATCCACGCCGGCGCGGCCCGGCTCGCGCTGGCCGACAGTCCACCGGGCGGCGCGCAGCAAGCCCTGACCTCGGTGGAATCGGCCAGCCGGTCCGCGATGCTCGACCTGAGACGGCTGCTCGACCTGCTGCACGGGCAACCGGAGGAGTCCGATCGGCAGGCCGGTCTGGGCAGTGTGGAGGAGTTGCTCGTCGGCGTACGCGCGGCCGGACTGCCCGTGACGCTGACCGTCACCGGGGCCGAACGCGAACTGCCCGCGTCGCTGGACGTCGCGCTGTACCGGATCGTGCAGGAGGCGCTGACGAACGCGTTGCGGCACGGGAACGGCGACAATGCCCGGGTGAACATCGACTACGAAGCGGACGCGATCTTGGTTGCCGTCACCAACGGTCTGGGCGAACGGCCGGCGGCCGGCTGGCAAACCTCGATGGGACGCGGACTGGCCGGTATCTGTTCGCGGGTGCGGTTGTTCGGCGGCGAGGTCGGCTGTGGTCCCGAGGGCGCGACCTGGCAGCTGCGCGTACGAGTTCCGCTGGACGCCGAATGACGGTGCGCGTACTGCTGGCCGACGACCACCGGATGTTCCGTTCCGGAGTTCGCGCGGTACTCGACACCCAGCCTGATCTGGAATGTGTCAGCGAAGTCGGCGACGGCCAGTCGGCTGTTGCCGAGAGCATCAGATTGCGGCCGGACGTCGCCGTACTCGACATCCGGATGCCGCGCCTGGACGGGCTGTCCGCGACAAAGGCGATCCTGGCCCAGCCGGGTAACCGGACGCGCATTCTGGTGCTGACCACACACGACACCGACGAGTACGTGTACCGAACCTTGGCGGCCGGAGCGAGTGGATTCCTGCTGAAGACGGTACTGCCGGAGGAACTGCTCGCCTCGATCCGGATCGCGGCGCGCGGCGATGCGCTGATCGATCCGTCGGTCACGCGGCGGTTGGTGGCGCGCTTCGCGGCCGGGATCGCGCCACCCGCGACGGCGCCGGACCTGGAGCTGCTGACGCGACGCGAGCGCGAAGTACTGATCCAGCTGGCCGCGGCCCGGTCGAACGCGGAGATCGCCGCCGCGCTCGGCGTCGGTGAGGAGACGGTCAAGACGCACGTGTCCCGAATCCTCACCAAGCTGGCCCTCCGCGACCGGGTGCACGCGGTCGTCTACGCGTTCCAGAACGGACTGGTTTAACCCGCCCCAAACCGGTTTGGGGAGGATTGACCCCTCTGAGCGGGCGTGTCACCTCCCCAAACCGGTTTGGGGAGGTGTGGAGTGGTCCCCCGTACGGGGGATCTGAAATCCCCACTCACCGTGACGACCGGTGCGTTTCCGGTGCCTAGATTTGGCCGCGATGAACAAGCATCTTCGCCGCCGCGGGCCGCTGGCGCGTCTCTTCGCGATCCTGGTCGGTGCCGTGTTGTTGCTGCAGGCACCTTCATTGGCGGTCGCGGATGGCGGCCCGACCGGGTCCGATCAGTCGTTCGCGCAGTCGCTCGGTGAACGGGAGCTGACGGTCACGGTCCGGCGGATCGACAAGGTGCCTGGTCCGCTCCGGATCGACGTGGTCACGCACCGCGGCTCGCCGCCCGGGAAGCTGATGCTGGCGCTCGTACCGCAAGATGCCAAAGGCAACCTTTCGGCGCCGGGCCAGGTGACCGAGCGCGGCACCGTGGAGCTCGGCGCGGAGCCCGGTCTGTACGGCGTCACGCTGACGGTCGATCGCGCCGGGCCGTGGGAGCTCGAGATCGGCGACGGTACGCGGACCGCGCGGATCCCGTTCGTCGTACAGGTCAAGGTGGTCGCGCCGACCGAGCGGGCCGCGTACGGCGGGTTCATCGCGGCGGGTGGCTGCCTGGTGTGCGCCCTGGTCGCGGCGGTACGGCGCCGGGGGACCGGGGTCGCGATGGTCGCGACCGGTGGTTTGGTGATGGCGCTCTCGGTTGGGATCACCGGTGCGATGCTCTCGCCGACCGTACGCCCGCCTGCCGTACCGGGCAGTGAGACTGACGCGACGCTCGCCAACACCGTGGACCCGTACGCCGATGCGTCCGCGCCACGGACCGATCCGGCGCGGCCGCCGGTGAACATTCGGGTCGAGGCCGACGCGGCGACGGCCGGGCGCCGGTTCGAGCTGCGGCTGGTGCTGACGGATGGGTCGACCGGGCGGCCCGTCGACGACCTGCAGCTGCATCACGGGGCGCTGGCGCACCTGGTGGTGATCAGTCCGTCCGGGCAGTTGTGGCACCTGCATCCGATCCGCGTCGCCGCTGGTGACTATCGCGTCGAACTCACCCCGACCGAGCCTGGTACGTACGCACTGTCCGTGGAACTCGCCCGTCGCGGCGGAGGCATGCAGCTGGTACGCCCAGCCGGCTTCCCCGTCGCCGGGCAGCCTTCAGCAACGAAACCAGCAGCCGAACCAGCTCCTGCCGGGCTAGGCGCGCGGGTCGTCGACGGCACCAAGGTGACCGTCTCGGCCGGGCGGCCGGCGGCTGGCCGGTCGTCGACGATCTCCGTTGCTGTTGATGCGCCCCTGCAGCTCTGGCTGGGTATGCAGGGCCACCTGATCGCGGCCGGGCCGGTGTCCGAGACGAAGTCCTCCCCCTTCGAACGGGCACCGGTCTGGCTGCATGGACACGCGATGGCGCCGGGACAACCGACGGTGAATCCGCCGGACGAAACCGTCGCCGGCTTCGGTCCGGAAGTGCGATTCACCACCACGTTCCCGTACCCGGGCCGCTACTACCTCTGGGTCCAGGTCGAGCGCGACTACGCCGTCCTCACCATTCCGGTCGTCCTCGACGTACCCGCCACGAACGGAGAAGTTTCATGATCAAACGGATCGCCCTCGGCTGCGCGGTGGTCGCGGTCGTGGCGGGGCTGGTGCTCTGGTACCGGACCACGCTGACGGGTGACAAGGACGCGGTGGTCGCCGGATCGGACCACTACACGGTCCGCCTGGTGGACCCGAAGCCGAAGTCCGGCCCGTGGCAGGTCGAGATCACCGACCGGGACGGCAAACCGGCGACGCTGGACGAGGTGGTGCTCGAGCCCGCGATGGCCCGGATGGGCCACGCCACCGACCCGGTCACCGCCACCTTCAAGTCGCCGGGCCACTACCAGGCCAAAGGTCTCGAACTGTCCATGCCCGGACAGTGGTCGATCACCGTCCGGCTGCGTCACGGCTCCGACCAGGACGAGGTAGTGGTCCCGGTCCAGGTGGCCGGCTAAGGATCTGCCGAAACCCTCCGACGAAAGGAACTTCATGGCGTCGATCGCAAGCAGCGAACCGGCGTACGCCGATACACAGCCACAGACCTTGCTCAGCAGGGGATGGCCGGCCGCGGTTGCCGTACTGACCGCGACCTTCCTCTCCCTGGTCGGAATCTGCTGGGACTCCCAGTGGCACGCCGACGTCGGACCGGACACGTTCTTCACCCTGCCGCACCTCCTGCTCTACTCCGGCAGCGCGATCTCCGGCCTGGTCAGCCTGGCCGTCGTCCTCTCCACCACCGCGAAGGCCCGCGCCGGCCACCGCATCGATCCCGCGACCGGCGGCCAGGCGGTGGCCGTCTTCCGCGGCACCTTCAAGGCGCCGGTGGGATACCTGGTCGCGGGCGCGGGTTCCGCGTCCTTCCTGCTGTACGGCATGTACGACCTGTGGTGGCACGAGGTGTACGGCTTCGACGCGGTACTCGAGTCGCCGCCGCACATCGGACTGCTGTTGTCGATCACCATCTCCATGGGCGGCGCGATCCTCGTCTTCGCGGCCGCGCGTGATCGCCGCTGGGGGATGCCCGGCGCGGTCGCCGCGACGAGCATGCTGCTGGCGATCGACTGCCTGCTGCTGGTCGTGCTGGAGCTGCTCGGCAAGGGTGTCGAGTGGGTGGCGCTCGGGACGGGCAGCGTCTCCGCGCTGCTCCTGCTGGCGATCCGGGCGATGACCGGCCGGAAGTGGGCGATGGTCCAGACCGCCGGCGCGCTGGCGGTGATTCAGCTCGTACTGTGGTGGTTCTCGCCGTGGGTGACCAAGCTGTACGCGGACTCGCTCGGGTTGCCGTTGCGCGATGACGTACTGGGAATCCCGGTGATGCCGGTCGTCTGGCCGATGTGTCTTGTCCTGGTTGCGCTGGTCGCCGAACTGCTTGTCAAGGACAACAAGTGGCGGTACGGCCTCGTCGGCGCGCTGACGGCCGGAACAGTGGCGGCCTGCGCCCCGTACCAGGCGATGATCGTTGCCGGGGAAGAGGCGCCGGCCGGTGTTGCCGTCGTGCTGGCAGTGGTACTGGGAGCACTGCTAGGCGGGGCGGCTGGTCTGGCCATGCACGGGTTCGGCCGGGTGCTTCGGCAGGTACGGCCGGAGGTGCAGGCATGATCCGGCGGTTTGGCGCGACGGTCGCTGCCATCGCGGTCGTACTCGGACTGACGACGATGCCCGCGGCAGCGGTTCCGGCCGTGAAGGTGGTTCATACCGAGAAGGTGCAGGCGGGGCCGTACACGATCCTGGTCGGCTTCAGTGTCTGGCCGATCCGGGCGCAGCAGTCGCTCGACTTCACCTTCCTGCCGGACGGTGGCATCGCCGACAAGCACGGCACGCTGACCCGGATCGAACCGAACGGCGACGTGCTGGAGAGCAAGCTGTCCCGGCACCCGCGGGCCCGGGACAAGTGGGGTCTGGACATCGAGGCGTTGCGTGCCGAGGGCAACTGGACGTTCCGCTTCGCCGTCGACGGGCCGCAAGGTCAGGGGGTCGGAGAGCTCAAGAACCTCGCGGTCCTGAAGCAGCCCGGCCCGCCGATGAGCCTGAGCTGGGCGATCGGTGCACTCCCGTTCTTCCTCTTCATCGCGGCCGTGGTACTCGCGTGGCGGCGTACGAGCCGTACCAAACCTGTCCTCACCAGTTAGTGAACGAGCCGTCCAGGCGCCGCATCTGTGGCGTCCTGGACGGGCCGGTGGCGGCCTCGATCCTTGCGTGGTCGAGGTCGACACCGAGCCCGGGAAGCCGGGGCGCGCTCAGGTTGCCGCCGGCCAGGGTGTGCGGGTGGTTGATTGCCTTGTGCACCGATTGGGGCGGCATCTCCTGCAGGCCGAAGTTCGGGCAGGTCAGGTTGAAGTGCATCGCGGCGGCGGTCGAGACCGGGCCGAGCGGGTTGTGCGTCGCGATCTTGAGGTGATGCGCCTCGGCCATCGCGGCGATCTTGCGGGCCTCGGTGATCCCGCCCGCGATACCGAGGTCGATCCGCGCGTGGTCGATCAGGTCACCCTCGATCAGCGCGCGGAACTGCCATTTCGAGGTGAGTTGCTCGCCGGCCGCGAGTGGTACGGCGGTCCGCGAGCGCAGCATCCGGTACGCGTCCAGGTCCTCGGAGCGCAGTACGTCCTCGACGAAGTACGGGCGGGCGGACTCGAGTTCCCGGCAGAGCGTGACCGCTTCGGGCGGATCGAGCCGGGTGTGCGCGTCGATGACGAGCTCGACGTCGTTGCCGACGGCATCACGGACGGCATGGAACTGCTCGATCGCCACCCGCATCGCCTGCCGCGGCTCGATCACCTCGCCCGCGGTCGGGACCACCAGCCGGAGGTTCCGCCAGCCCTCCGCGACCAGTTGGCGTGAGCTCGCCACCACCGCTTCGGTGTCGTGGCCCTCGGGGTGGACATGGGTGTAGCAGGTGACGTAGTCGCGGACCCGGCCGCCGATCAGTTCGTACACCGGCACGCCGTACGCCTTGCCGCGGATGTCCCACAGCGCGATGTCGATCGCCGAGATGACGCAGCCGGCCGAGCGGTCCGCGGGGAAGAAGTCGCCGCGGCTCATCGTCTGCCACAGATGCTCGATCCGGGTGGCGTCCGCGCCGATCAGTACCCCGCGCAGGTGCTCCAGCACCGCCCGCGACACCCCCGGCGACGTACGCACCCCGATCTCGCCGAGACCGTGTACCCCTTCGTCGGTCTGGACCACGACGAGCAGCATGTCCTGCCCGCGCCCCGGAACCACCGTCAACCGCGCATCGACGATCCGCAAACCCTGCCTCCTCGAATCTGGAACCATCCTGTCTTGTTGCAGCAACTTTGCCAATAGTTGCCGGAATGGTCTTGACTCACATCCACGGCCGGTGCAGGCTCTAGCACACAGAAGGAGGTCGGAATGGCGGTGACCATCGCGGACGTCGCGGCTGAGGCCGGGGTGTCGAAGGCAACGGTGTCGCGGACGTTCGGTATGCCCGACCGGGTGAACGCCGTGACCCGCACGCACGTGCTGGCGGTTGCCGAACAACTGGGCTACGTCCCGGATCCGGCCCCACGGTCGACCCGCACCGGATCGGTCGGGCTGATCGTGCCGGACATCGTCAACCCCTTCTTCCCACCGATGATCAAGGCCGTGCAGCGCCGCGCGCGGTCCCGCAACTACGGCATCTACCTCGCCGACAGCGACGCGCACGCCGGCGAAGAGGCGGAAGCGGTCGCCGAGATGTCCAAGCAGGTCGACGGCCTGATCTTCTGGTCGTCGCGGCTGCCCAGCGAGACCCTGGTCGACATCGCCGGCCGGGTTCCGACCGTGCTGGTGAACCGGAGCGCCGGCGGTCTGCCGACCGTCGTCGCCTCCAGCGAGGACGGGATGCGGCAGGCCGTCGAGCATCTCTACGCCCTCGGCCACACCCGGTGCGCGTACGTGAACGCGCCGCGCGGCGTCTGGTCGAACCAGCATCGCCGGGCCGCCGTCCGCCGTACCTGCAAGGCACTCGGGATGGAGCTCGTCGAGCTCGGTCCGTTCGCCCAGTCCGTCGAGGGTGGCGTCCAGGCGGCCGACATCGTCGCCGCGCACGGCGTCACGGCGGCGATCGCCAACAACGACCTGACCGCCATCGGCCTGATGCTCCAGCTGGCCAACCGCGGTCTGTCGGTGCCCGACGACATCAGCGTCGTCGGGGTCGACGACACCTTCGTCGCATCGCTGATGCGGCCACAGCTGACCACCGTCCGAATCCCGGTCGACGAGATCGGTTCACTCGCGGTCGACCTGCTGCTGAACCTCCTCCAGTCCGGCGACAAGGCGGACACCGGGCCGGTCGAGGTCGACACGCAGCTGATCGTCCGCGAGTCGACCGGCCCGGTGACCGCCGAGATCCACTGGCCGTCCCGGCCCTTACCCAGCCAGGACTGACCCAACTCACACCCTGACCACCGCGTGCCGACGGTCCGCGGTCGAACGGGGCTGCCCTCAAGCGCAACGGGGTGCGCGGAAAGTGATTCATCATGCGCTCCAGAGTTCGATTCGTCATGCTCGCCACCGCTCTCGCCCTCGGCGCGGTGTCGGGTACGACCGCAGGAACCGCGGTAGGAAACCCAGCCAACGCGGCCGCGCCGCCGTCGACCGGCGTCGTGCTGCCGGAACCACAACGAGATCAGCCGGTCCCGGCGTCCCGGGTCCGCGACATCGCGGTGGCCTTCGTCTACCCGGCCGCGGACAACCTCGATGCCTCGCTCGACAAGATGGCCGAGGCGGGCGTACGACGCGCGCAGGTGGTCGCGTCCTGGACTGGTCTGTGCCCAACACGTGATGCCTGTGACTGGTCGGTGCTCGATCGCTACTTCGAGAAGGCGAAGCGGCGCGGCATCAGTACCGCCGTACACGTCAACTCGACGCCCGACTGGGTGCATCCGGACCTGGTCGCGACCGTGCCGGACTACGGCCAGCGGATCTGGTACCCGCCGACGCGGAACGCGACCGAGTTGCAGGAGTTCAGCGACTTCGTGCAGACGCTGGCGGCGCGGTACCGGAACCAGGTCGACAGTTACGAGATCTGGAACGAGGAGAACTGGCGCGACTTCTACAAGCCGGTCGAGGATCCCGCCGACTACGCGAAGCTGTTGCGTACCGGGTACCTGGCGGTGAAGGCGAAGGACCGCAAGGCGGACGTGATCTTCGGTGGTACCACCCGCACCGATCCGGGCTTCGTGCGCGAGGTGTACGCCGCCCTGCGCAAGTATCCCGATGCCGCCCACAACGATGACTTCTTCGACGCGATGGGCGCGCACCCGTACACCGACGACCGGCATCCCGACAACCACGATCCGGCGAAGGTCCGCGAGAACGCGGCCGGCGGCGAGTTCGACGACAACTTCCTCGGGATCGATCGGCTCCGCTCCGAGATGGTCCGTCAGGGCGACGCGCACAAGAAGATCTACCTGGGCGAGTTCTCGTACTCGTCGGTGCGGACGTGGATGGGTCTGGTACCGGACGATCAGCGCGCGTACTACCTGCGCCGGGCGTACGAGCTCGCGGCGCAACGCCCGTACGTCTCCGGGCTGGCGTGGTTCGTCTGGTCCGAGGTGACGCCGAACGACGAGTGGCACGGCTGGACGCTGCTCGAGTACCCGAACAAGCCGACGCGTACGTATCAGGCGCTCGCGCAGCTGACCGGTGCGGTCAGGACACCGGATCGTCGCCCGGTACTCCGCCTCGATGCGGGTAAGGCGACAGTCGACAAGCTTCCGGCCGGTGTTCAGCGGGCCGAGCTGTACCTCGACGGCGTGCAGGTTGCCAACGGCAACCAGCTCCCACTCAGCTACCCCGCACCGCCGAACGGCAAGACCGCGCTGGCGCAACTCGTTCTGTATACCAAAGATCGGACCATCGACACCGCGCCGATCTGGACCGCGAACGGGCAGCAGATCACCCAGGTCTCGCACTCGCAGGTCAAGGCATCGCGCAGCGTGGATGTCAGCGCCGGCGTCACGGCCCATGGGCCGGTCAAGCTCCGGATCACCACCGCGAGCGGTCAACCCGTCTCCACCACGACGCTGGGGATCGGACGCGGGCGGCTGCAGCGCTTCGACACGCTCGTCGCGCTGGACAAGCCCGGTACCTATCACCTTTCCGCCACCGATGTCCGCGGCCGGCCGTTGGCCGGCGGAGCAACTCTGGAGGTCCTGCCATGAAGTACCGCTATCCCGCGCTGCTGGTCGCCGCGGCGCTTGCCCTGACCGGCTGTACGGCCGATCCCAAGCCCGTGTCCCAGCCCGCATCGAACGCCTTGGACGGCGTGGGACCGATCACGTTCGTCACCGGCAAGGACTCCAGCGGCGTACAGCAGGGTCTGCTCGACAAATGGAATACCGAACACCCGGACCAGAAGGTCACGTTGGTCGAGCTGCCCGCGCAGGCGGACGGACAGCGTCAGCAGCTGATCCAGAACGCGCAGACCAAGTCCTCCTCGTACGGCGTGGTGTCCCTCGACGTCGTCTGGACCGCGGAGTTCGCGGCGAACGGCTGGGTGGAGGAGCTGCCGCAGAGCGAGTTCCCGCTGGGGCAGATCCTTCCGTCGCTGGTCGCGGGCGTGAAGTACTTCGACAAGATGTACGCGGCTCCGTGGGGTGGTGGAACCGCCCTGCTGTACTACCGCAGCGACCTGCTGACCAAGGCCGGCGTCCAGCCGCCGAAGACCTGGGCCGAGCTGGATGCCGCCTGTGCCAAGGTCCTGAAGTTGCCGGAGGCAAAGGGTGTCGACTGCTACGGCGGCCAGTTCAACAAGTACGAAGGGCTGACCGTCAACGCGTCGGAGGCGATCAACTCGGCCGGTGGCTCGGTGGTCGGATCCGACGGCAAGCCGACCCTGAACACCCCGGAGGCGAAGGAGGGCCTGAACTTCCTGGTCGACGGCTTCAAGTCCGGCCGGATTCCGAAGGCAGCGATCACCTGGGACGAGGAGGCCGGCCGCCGCGCGTTCCAGGAGGGCAAGCTGCTCTTCCTGCGCAACTGGTCGTACGTCTACACGCTCGCGAACAAGACCGACGGTTCCAGCAAGGTTGCCGGCAAGTTCGGCGTCGCGCCGATCCCGGGGCTGAAGGGTCCGGGCAAGGGCACGATCGGCTCGAACAACCTGGCGATCAGCAAGTACGCGAAGAACAAGAAGACCGCGCTGGACTTCATCAAGTGGATGACCAGCCAGCAGACCGCCAAGCAGCTGATGGTCCAGTCGGCGCAGTCGCCCGCGTACACGGCGATGTACGACGACCCGGATCTGGTCAAGCAGTACGCGTTCATGCCGATGCTGAAAGAAGGCCTGATGAACGCGGCGCCACGGCCGGCGGTGATCAAGTACGGCGACGCCACCGCCGCGATCCAGGAGGAAGTGAGTAGCGCGCTGACCGGTCAGAAGACGTCCGAGCAGGCGCTGTCCGACCTGCAGCAGCGACTGAGCGGCATCGTCGGCAAATGACGACAATGATCCGGGAGCGGACCGGAAGAAGCACGGTGAAGCCGCCGAACCGGCAGGGCTCAGGGTGGTCCACCGCCCTGATGCTCTCCCCGACCCTGCTGACCTTGGCCTTGGTGGTCGGGTACCCGGTGCTGGCGGCGGTCCGGCTCGCCTTCGTCCAGGTGGCCGACCAGGTCAACCCACAGACCGGGATGCTCGAACGGACCGAGTCGTTCGGCCTCGGCAACTTCGCCGGGATCTTCACCGGTGAGTCCGGCGAAGCGTTCCGGAACGCGTTCTGGAACACGACGCTGTTCACCGTGATCGGGGTGACCGCCGAGGTCGTGCTCGGCGTCGCGATGGCCCTGGTGATGAACCGGGCCATCCGGGCCCGCGGCTTGGTCCGCGTCAGCGTTCTGGTGCCGTGGGCCATCCCGACGGCCATCTCCGGGCTGCTGTGGCGCTGGGTCTTCGAGAGCGACGGGATCGCGAACGCGGTGCTGCACACGCAGGTCGTCTGGACGGCCGACGATTCGACCATCTTCGGGTTCATTTCCGCGCCGTTCACCACGGTGCTGATCGCGGACATCTGGAAGACCGCGCCGTTCATCGGCCTGCTGGTGCTGGCCGGTCTCCAGATCATCCCGAAGGAGGTGTACGAGGCGGCGAAGATCGACCGCGCCGGTACCTGGGCCACCTTCTGGCGGATCACCATTCCGTTGGTCAAACCAACGCTCGTGGTCGCGGTCCTGTTCCGGATCCTGGATGCGCTGAAGATGTTCGACCTGCCGTTCGTCCTGGTCGGCGCGCACAAACATTCGGTCGAGACGTTGTCCACCCTGGCCCAGTACGAGATGTCGAACGTCCGGTACGGTCCGGCCGCCGCGTACTCGACCGTGCTGTTCCTGTACATCGCGCTGATCGCGTTCTTGTTCGTCAAAGTGCTCGGTGCCGATCTGATCGGGCGCGGGCTCAAGGAGAGCCGATGACCATCGCAGCTGAAGCAGTACGCCCGAAGCCGGCCAAACGGTCCGGCCCGCCCGCTCCGAAGGCCGTGGGCCGGAAGGGCCTCGGCCGGTTCCGGCTGGCGGATCTCGGGTCCGGGCTGATCGTGCTGTACTGCCTGGTCCCGTTCTACTGGATGATCGTCAGCGCGCTGCGGAAGCCGTCCGACCAGTTCGCCACCACCCTCTTTCCGGCGCCGATCTCCTTCGAGAACATGAAAGCCGCGTTCTCGGCCCGGAACGGGTTCGGCCGGGCGTTGCTGAACAGCCTGATCGTCGCGGGTACGACCACGGTGATCACGCTCGCGATCGGCATCACCACCGCGTACGTGATCGCGCGGGTCCAGTTCCGGTTCAAGAACGTCGTGCTGGCGGTCATCATCGCCACCTCGATGTTCCCCGGCGTGACGTTGCTGATTCCGCTGCTCAAGCTGTTCGTCGGGCTGGACTGGATCAACACATACCAGGCGCTGATCGTGCCGAGTCTGAGTTTCGGCCTGCCGCTGACCGTGTTCAACCTGACCGCGTTCTTCAAACAGTTGCCCGCCGAGCTCGAGGACGCGGCGCAGGTCGACGGGTGCAGCCAGTGGCAGGGGTTCCGCTCGGTGATTCTGCCGCTGGCGATGCCGGGCATCTTCACCAGCGGCATCATCACCTTCATCGCGGCCTGGAACGAGTTCATCATCGCGTTGTCGCTGACGAACGAGAAGTCGATGCGGACCGCGCCGGTGATCACCGCGTTGTTCACCGGGCAGTACAAGTTCGACCAACCGTTCGGTACCCAGATGGCGGCCGGTGTCGCCGTCACCGTCCCGTTGGTGATCGGCGCGCTGCTATTCCAGCGCCGGATCGTCGACGGCCTGACCGCTGGAGCCTTGAAATGACCCGTGCACTCGCCGTCTTCGCCCATCCGGACGACGTTGATTTCAACGCCGCCGGGACGATCGCGCAATGGGTACGCGACGGGATCGAGGTGTCGTACCTGGTCGTCACCCGTGGTGAAGCGGGCCAGGGCGAGCCGCGGGAGACGATCCAGCAGCTGCGCGAGGCCGAGCAGCGGGCGGCCGCGGCGGCGATCGGGGTCAAGGACGTCGAGTTCCTCGATGGGTACGCGGACGGGCGCTTGACGGTGACACTCGATCTTCGTCGCGAGATCACCCGGGCGATCCGGCTGAAGCGGCCGGAGCGGGTGATGACCAGCTCACCGGAGCGTACGTGGCGATTGCGCGAAGCAGATCATCCTGATCATTCGGCCGTCGGCGAGGCGGCCGCTTGCGCGGTGTACCCCGATGCGCTCAACCCGTACGTGCATCCGGAGTTGTCGGAGTTGGGTACGTGGTCGGTGCCTGAGGTCTGGTTCTGCGAGCCGCCGGAACCGGACCATTACGTGGACATCACCGAGACGTTCGGGCTGAAGGTGGCCGCGCTGGCCGAGCATCGGAGCCAGCCGGGGATCGAGCCCGAGTCGGTCCGGGATCGTTGCGCCGCCGTGGGGGCCGCCGGTCAGTTGCCGGCCGGGCGGCTGGCGGAGGCGTTCACGATCGTGCGCCGGGTGCCGGCGGGCTGACAGTGCAGGAGGCCGCCGCCGTGGCGCCACGGCGGCGACCTCCGCGGACCGGAGTTTGGGTGCGGCGATATTTCACTCGGGGGAGAGCCGCACCTCGGCCGGTCGATCAGGGGATAAGCGGAGGGACTACCAGGGGAGCCCGCGGATGTCGATCGGACGTCCGGACGGAAAGTTGTCGCCGAGGACCATCGCCGGGTGCGTGAACGACTCGATGGTCTCGCCGGTGTACACGTTCGTCATCGTCACTCCCGGCGCGACCTCGGCCCAGCCGGCGGCCTGGTAGAACCCTTGGACAGCAGGCGAACAGGTCAGCAAACCGTACGGTGCCGGCAGCACCGCATGCAGATGCTTCATCAGCTCCAGGCCAAGACCGCGCCCGCGGTACGCCGGATCGGTGCAAACATGGCCGATCCCGGCAACGTACACGTCGTCGTCGCCGACGCCGACCCGGCGGCGTTCGATACCGAGATGCGCGACCGGTACGCCGTCATCGCTCAGGATCAGCCGCCACTGTGGACGCGCCAGCCACCACGACTGCCGGCGGAAGTGCTCCGCCCGGTCCGGGAACGCCTTCGCCAGCAGCCTCCGGAGCTGGGCGTCCTGCCCATCGGAGAGCTCGGTCTCGGCAATCAGTCGACACGTCACGCGGCCGCTCCTTCGCACGTTGCCCATCCGGGCACATCGTCAACCTGGTTCCGGTACTGGGCGGAGTCCTTGGTGGGGCGGTAGCCGATGGTGTTGGCGGTCGACCATCGGCTCCCGGTGTTCGCCGAGACCCCAGGCACGATCGCGAACCGGGCGGGCGCCTCGAGCGCGCGGATGACCAACTGCTGCAGGTCTTCCGGCGCTAGCCACAGTTCGAGTGCCTGCCGCGCGGGCGGCGTCGGCGTACACGCCCCGAGCCGGAGGCAGATCGCGGTACCTCCGGTTTGGTACGAATGCGCCCGCGCCGCGACCTCGGCGAACGCTTTGGTCGCGCCGTAGCTACAGCACGGCGCGGCCGGCCGCTGCGCGTCGACGCCGCCGAGCCGGTACTGACCGACGGCGTGCACCGAGCTGGCCAGCACCACTCTGCTGCGCCCGGCAACGGCCAGAATGTTGGTCAGGGCAACGATGTTCGGTCGGTGCAGGCTCTCCCAGCCGGCGGCCGGCTGTGGGTTGCCGGCCAAATGCACTACTGCATCGACCCCGGTGGTCAGGCGACGGGCGGCCTCCAGGTCGCTCAGGTCACCGTCGGGCAGATCGACCGGCCGGACCTCGTAGCGGCGCTCGAGGGCCGGAAGTACCTGCCGTGCAACGGATCCCGCCGCACCGGTGACGAGAACCCGCACCGCAGCTCACCTCCAGGAAGAACAGATCCGATGCTGGCACATCGCTGGAATACGTGGCAAGCTGTTGCTGCACCGTTGCCAAAAGTTTCCGGAAACTGTAATCCTTCTGTCCGCCCCCTGCGGCCGGCCGCCCCGGCGCAGTGACAAGGAGAAGATCCTTCATGTTTCATCGAAAGCTTGTGCTACCGGCGATTGCCGGTGTCATCGCCCTCACCGGATCGTTGCTAGCGGCCCATAGCGCGACCGCCGACACCGGTGGACTGAAAGTGCAGGCGGGCGACAACCCGCCCGCCGGAGTGCAGCCGGTCGGTGCAGGTACCGGCTGGAACATCAAGTGGTGGGACGAGTTCAACGGTTCCGCGGTCGACTGGGGGACGAAGTGGAACGGCAACTCGAGCGCGCTTCCCGACGCGGGTCGCGGTAACAAGGGCAATCAGCAGCTCGAGTACAACCTGGACCGCAACTGCACCGAAGCGAACGGCGCGGTCACGATGACCGCGAAGCGCGAGCAGTACCAGGCGCCGTCCGGGACGACGTACGACTGGACGTCCTGCCTGCTCACGTCGACCGCGAGCGGCGGCGTCACGTTCAAGTACGGCTACATGGAGTCGCGGGCCAAACTCACCTACGATCTCCGCGACGCCCAAGGCGGCACGGTCGCTGACACCCGTGGCTTCTGGCCCGGGTTCTGGACCTGGCAGGCGTCGGGCGTTGACTCGTGGCAGGAAACGGACGTCTACGAGCAGTACAGCGACCGCCCGCGCCACCTGTACCTGACGTCGCACGCCGGCGCGAAGGGCGGCTGCGAGGTGGATCTAGGCTTCGATCCGGGCGCGGACTACCATGTGTACGGCGCGGACATCTCGGCCTCGGGGACGAAGTTCTACATCGATGGCACCCTGATCTGCAGCGTGGCCGGTGCCCCGACGGAGAACACGAACATCATCGAGGACCTGTACGTCTACTCGAAGCCCGGCTTCGACCCGAACCCGGCCACGATGTCGGCGAAGAAGTCGATCGACTACGTTCGCTTCTGGCAACGCTGAACCTGCAACACCCGGCAACACCCAGCACGAATCCCCTGAACGCCGGTGGTCCCCTCCCTACCACCGGCACGAGCGGCGGTCGGCAGCCCCCCTGCCGGCCGCCGTTCGCTCTTCCGAGTGGCTCAGGTCCGGCAGTAGACGCCGGTGAAGGCCCAGTTGGTGGTGACCGGGTCCCACATCTGCGTGCTGCCGCACATCTTCTCGCTGGGGCTGGCATGGACGTACAGCGTGAAGTGGACGTTCGTGTAGTCGTTCGCGATCGCGAACCGCCGGTTCGGGCCGGGCGGGATGCCCTGCGCGATGGTGCTTTCCATGGTCGTCGCCTGACCGTTGACGGTCCACGCGCGCGTCCAGTTCCCCTGGCAGCTGTTCGACCACCACATCTGTGAGTAGCCGATGGTGCGTCCGTCACTGGCCTTGACCGGTACGGCCGCGCCGACCGTCCAGTTGCCGGTGCAGTTCACCGGGTTCCCGCCGATGCCGTTGCCGCCGTCGGTCGCGTTGGCGGCCGGAACGTTGATCGCGAGCGTCAGTACGCCCACCGCGGCCGCGACATACTTCGCCAAGCTCCGCATACGTTGTCTCCTCGAGGTGTCGGTGCTTCCACGATCGGCGCCGGCCTCGGCGCGGCGGCGGCGTTGTGCGGACGCGATCCGGTCGTGCACAGCCTTACCTTTCGAGGCCACTTTTGTGGTACACCCCGCGTGGGGAGGGGCGATGGTGAACAGGATTCAGCGCTGGCTGGGGTGGATGCTGAAGGTGAACCGCGTGGCCGGACCGGACCCGGGTCTTCGGACCCGGACCGCGTTCGCGCGGGTGCTGCCGGACCAAGTGGTTCGGCCGGTCCATCCGTCCACGATTCAGCGCTGGGAGGCTGGTTCGCTGCGGGCGCCGCGTGGGGCGATCACGAGGTACGAGCGGTTGCTCGCCTTGCCGACCGGGACCCTGACGTCGATCTTCGATTTGCTCGAACAGCTGGGGCGTACGCCGCTGACCGTGCCGGCACGAAACACTGCTTTGCCGGCCGGCCGGATCAATCAACTGCTTGAGCTGGCCTGTTCCCCGGATGAGGTGATTTCCGGCGCGGAGTGGGACGAATTGACCGGGCTGCTCGACGCGCGGCCGATGGCGTTCTTGCCGCAACCGCTCTGGGAGGCGATCGCCGAACGGCTCCTGGTGGAGATGCTGATCGCGTGCGGTACGCCGTGGAACCTGCGCTACGCGGCGTTCAACCGTCTCGTCGTGCATCCCAGCGGCCAGGAGGCGGTCATCGACGTCTGCGCCGCCACCGCCGCGCTGCCCGATCATCAGGTCATGACGTCCACCGTGGCCGCGCTGGGCGCCAGCGATCACGCGTACGCCATCACCGTGCTGCTTCGTCAATTGGCCGAACCAACGAACGACAAGGCGTTGACCGGTGCGGTGATCGCGCTCGCGGCGGCGGCTGACCGAGGGCGTCTGGAGGCGTACGACCAGGCGCGGGCGGATGCCGCGCTGCAGGCGTTCCGTTCGCCCGCCCGGCCCTTCGTACGGCCAGACGATCGGCGTACGGCGATGGTGAACGGGATCGCCGCCCGGACAAGTGCGGTCGACGAATCCGGTACGGGCGAGCTGGACGTACTTTCCGAGTTGGTGGACGGACTGCTCTTCGATGCCGATTCCGAGATCCGCGTTGCGGCGGCCGCACTGCTCGCGGCGACGCCGTACAAGCGCTCGTTGGCCGCGGCGCTTCGGGCCGAGTTGATGAAACCGTCGACGCTGACCGGCGATCCGGAGTGGAGCAGCACGTTGCTGGCGGCGCTGCGGTACGTAGGCGGTGAGCCGGAGCTTCGTCTCGCCCAGCTGATGGTGACGGCCGACGGCCTACCCGCCGAGACGGTCCGGGTGGCTGCTTTCGCGATCGCACACCTGGATGGGAAAGCGCCGGACAGTTGGTGGAACCATGCGATCGAGAAGCACCTGCGGCAGGCGGCTCGGCGGGAGAGCGCCGAGATCCTCAGCGGCCTCGCCTACAGTGCCGGCATCACCGGGCACCTACCCACCCTGGAGCGCCTCCGCCTGGACGCGCGCGCACCCCACGAAGCTCAAACCGCGGCGAGTTGGTGGCTGAACCTCCCCAGCCAAATCACCGCCGGCGCCCAAACCTAGCGCCACCTGCCCCGCCGGCAGCACGCAGATCGTCGCCGGCGCCCGTTGGTTCAGCTCGGGGCGAGGCGCTTCAACGTGGTAGCGGCTGGTTCAGCCTGCGCTGCCCGGTATCCCGTGCCCGCCCAGAGGTGGATGAGAGTGGTGTCGTTCGCCGCGGTGGCTGCTTTGCGGAGCGGACTGGTGAGGTGATGAATAGCGGGATACCCGAGCGGCGCCGAGCCCTCGTAGCGATCGATGAAGTAGTTTCGCAGCCCGCGCGCCGGGCGGCCGGTGAACGCCTTGGTCAGCGCGGTTTCGCCGAATCGTGGATCGATCAGTGCGGCCTTGTGCGGTTCGGACGCGCCGCTTTCGTGCGTACGCAGGAGAGCGGTCCCGACCATCACCGTACGAGCGCCCGCATTGATCGCCGCCGCGCTGTCACCGGACGATGCGATTCCACCGGCCGCGATGATCGGCAACGCGACCACGTCCCGTACCGTGCTGATCAGGTCCGGCAGGCCAACCGCTTCCTGCACCTGCTCGGGAGTGAAGGTCGCGGAGTGACCACCGGCCGCGGGTGCCTGCACGATCAGCAGATCCGCGCCGAGCTCGGCCGCCGCGACCGCCTCGCCAGGCGTGGTCACGGTCTGCGCGACGACGCTGCCGACGGTCTGGAGCGCCCGGACGGCGTCGGCGTCCGGCAGGCCGAAGGTGAACGACACCACCGGTACGCGTGCCTCCAGGAGCAACTCGAGTTTCGCGTTCCAGGCATCGTCGTCGGTGTTCCTGGGCTCATCGCCGAGCGCGATCCCGTACCGATCGGCTTCAGGCTGCAGCACGCGGGCGTACGCCAGGTAGTCCAGCTGCTTGATCGCGATCGGATTCGGCGCGAACAGATTCACGCCGTACGCCACGCCGCTCGCCCTGACTTCGGTGAGCTGCGCCGCGAGCGCGTCCGGCGTCTTGTACCCACCGGCCAGGAACCCCAGCCCGCCGGCCCGAGCCGCCGCTATGACCAAGCCAACCGTGCTCGGCCCACCGGCCATCGGCGCTGCCCACACCGGCAAATCAGTAGCCAACTCGCGGGTCATCACACAAACGACGCTAGTCCGCCCACCCCGGAAAGTCTCACCGCGGCAGCGTGACGGTCACCACCAACCCGCCGCCGTCGCGCGAATCGGCCCGCGCGTCACCCCCGTGCGCCCGAGCGACCGCCCGCACTATCGACAACCCGAGCCCGGCACCCGCGGCACCGCTGGACGGCCGCGACGGACCAAGCCGCCGGAACGGTTCGAACAAACTCGGGACCTCGTACGGCGGCACCACCGGCCCGGAGTTGCTGACGACAATCACCCCGCCACCGTCCGGACCGGGGCGACTGCTGACCCGGACCCAGCCACCATCGGCGACGTTGTAACGCACGGCGTTCTCGACCAGGTTCTGCACAAGCCGTTCGAGCAGTACCGGATTGCCACTCACCGGCGCCTCGTTCGCGTCGACCTTGACGGTGACCTCACCGGCCGGCAACTGACCGGCGACATGATCGACGATGTCGGCCAGATCGACGTACGAGCGCTCCATCAACTCGTTCTCGGACCGGGCGAGCAGCAGCAAACCGTTGATCAGCTGCTCATGGCGGGCGTTGATCGCGAGCAAGGTCGTCGAGAGGTGCCGTACCTCGGGCGCGACCTCGTCGGCGTCGGTGGCGACTTCGAGCAAGGTGCGATTCAGGGTCAGCGGCGTACGCAGCTCGTGGGACGCGTTGGCGATGAATCGGCGCTGCCCCTCGAACGAGTGGTCAAGGCGTTCCAGCATCACGTCGAACGTGTCGGCCAGCCGTTTGACCTCGTCGGCCGGCCCGTCCAGCGCGATCCGTTCGTGCAGTTCGCGGTCGGCCGCGGGCGCGTCCGCGATCCGTCGCGCGGTCTCGGTGATGCGCTGCAGGGGACCGAGCGTCCGCCCGGCGAGTACCCAGCCGGAGGCGCCGGCGACCGCGACGACCACGACGAGCGCGATGGCGCCCTGAGTGACCAGCCGGTTGAGTACGGCGCGCTGCGCGTTGTCCGCGACCTGGAAGTCCATCGACGGCGGCGGCGTACGCACCGTGCCGGGCTGCGACGGTGCAGTCGGGGTGTGGCCCGCGCTGGTGAAGTCCTGACTGGGCGGTTGCCGGTCGAGCAGCACGTACGTGATGCCCAGGATCGCCGCGCCCGAGGCGAGCAGCAGGCCGCCACAGATCAGCGTGAACCGGGCCCGGATGGTGAGCTGCGGTCGCCTCATGCGATCCGGTACCCGACGCCGGGATCGGTCTGCACCACCGGCGGGTCGCCGAGTTTGCGCCGGAGCTTGAGGATCGTCATCCGGACGGCGTGACTGAACGGGTCGGCGTTCTCGTCCCATGCCTTCTCCATCAGGTATTCGGCCGAGACCGCGGCGCCGTCCGCCCGGAGCAGTTCGGCGAGGACGGCGAACTCCTTGCGGGACAGCGGCACGTACCGGCCGTTGCGGTAGACCTCGCGGTGATGCAGGTCGAGCCGGATGCCGGCGCGCTGCAGCACCGGCGGGGTGGCCGGCCGGGACCGCCGGCCGAGTGCGGCGACCCGGGCGGCCAGCTCCGGGAAAGCGAACGGTTTCGGCAGGTAGTCGTCCGCGCCGAGCGTGAGCCCGGCGACCCGGTCGTCGACATCGGCGGCCGCGGTCAGCATCAGCACCCGCGCCGGTGAGTCGGTGGCCTGGATCGCGCGGCACACCTCGTCGCCGGGTACGACCGGCAGGTCGCGGTCGAGCACCACGACGTCGTAGTCGTGGACGCCGACGTTCTCCAGCGCGGTCCCGCCGTCGTACGCGACGTCGACGGCGTGCGCGTGCCGCCGCAGCCCGGCCGCGATCGTGTCGGCGAGCAGTTCTTCGTCTTCGACCACCAGCACTCGCATGAGCCGAGTTTGACAGACGGTGACGTCACCTCGGCGTCAACTTTTTCGGAAATCACCAGGTGACGGCCGGAGCGGTGGACTGAGTTCCAGGATCGGCACCCGGCCGGTCACGGAAGGAGACGAAGATGCGGATCTGGACCGGATTGGCGGCGGTGACCGTGCTGGCCGTGGCGTTGAGCGGTTGTGGCGCGAAGGAGGAGACGCCGCAGGTGGCGAGCGCGGACGGTGCCTCACCGTCGGCCTCGGCCTCGGCTTCGGGCGGCGCGGGACCGGACGACAAGGCGCCGCTGCTGAAGTTCTCGCAGTGCATGCGGGCGAACGGCGTACCCGGGTATCCGGACCCGAAGGAAGGCGCCAACGGCGGGGTGGACCTGACCGTCCCGGAGGGTACCGACCCGAAGAAGGTCGAGGCCGCGACCGAGAAGTGCAAGTCGCATCTGCCGGGCCTCGGTGAGGTACGCAAACCGGACGCGGGTGCCATCGCGCAGCTGCGCAAGATCGCGCAGTGCATGCGGGACAACGGAATCACCAAGTTCCCGGACCCGGCCGCGGACGGGAAGCAGACGGACCCGACCAAGCTCGGGATCGACCCGTTGAGTGCCGAGTTCCAGGCGGCGCAGAGGAAGTGCCAGCCGGCCGGCTCGACGGCCGGGCCGCAGAATCAGAGCAACGGGTGAGCGGTGTGAAACGGCGCCGGCGAGGAGGCCGGGTCGCCGTGACAGCAGCCGTCGTCGTCGCGGTCGGCGCCGCCGGAGTCGCGGCGGCCGGGCTGGACTTCGGCGCCGGCGGAGACGAGCCGAAAGCGGCGGCGACGGTGCCGCCGACGACGGGCAAGATCACCCGCGGAACCATGGTCGACACCCAGACCGAGACCGGCGAGCTGGGCTACGGCGACGCCACCACGCTGGCCGGCCGGTTGTCCGGAACGCTGACCGCGCTGCCCTCTGTTGGTACGACCATCAGTCGCGGGGATGTACTCGGCCGGGTCGACAACGCCCCGATCATCCTTCTGTACGGGACGTTGCCGGCGTACCGCGCCTTGACGACGGGCCTGCGCGGGGTGGATGTCGAACAGTTCGAACGAAACCTGTACGCGTTGGGTTATCGGGGATTCACCGTGGACAACAAGTACACCGCGTCGACGGCAAAGGCGGTGAAGGCCTGGCAGCGCGACCTCGGACTTCCGCGTACGGGCGTGGTCGATCTTGGCCGGGTCGTGTACGTGGTCAGCCCGATCCGGGTCGCGGAGCAGAAGGCGCAATTGGGCGACGCGGTTCAGCCGGGGGCCGCGTTGTTCACGTACACGGGTACGTCGCGGATCGCCTTGGTCACGTTGGAAGGTGCCGACAAGCGGCTCGCGCGGGTCGGGACCGCGGTCCGCGTGACGTTGCCCGATGGGAAGCAGGTCGACGGGAAGGTCGTGTCAGTACAAGCTGCCGCCGCGGAAGCGGAGGAGAAGGCCGCGAAGACAGTTGTTGCCATCAGCATCGGTTCGCAGAAGACCGTGGCGAAGGTTGCCGACGACGCGTCGGTTGATGTCCGGTTCACCGTGTCCGAGCGGAAGAACGTACTGAGTGTGCCGGTCCTCGCGTTGCTTGCGGTTTCCGAGGGTGGTTACGGCGTTCAGGTCGTTGCCGACGGCACCAGCAAGGTCGTCGCGGTTCGTACCGGGATGTTCGCCGACGGGCGGGTCGAGATCGCCGGCGCCGGACTGGCCGCGGGCATGCAGGTGGGGATGCCGTCGTGATCGAGTTACAGGAGGTTGTGAAGACCTATCCCGGCGGTGTTTCGGCGCTGCGCGGGGTCAGCCTGTCGGTCGGGCCGGGCGAACTGGTCGCGATCGTCGGGCCGTCGGGTTCGGGCAAGTCGACCATGCTGCACCTGATCGGCACGCTGGACCGGCCGTCGGCGGGCGTGGTCCGGATCGGCGGTCATGACGTGTCGGCGTTGTCGGATCGGCAACTGTCGGCGTTGCGGAGCCGGCTGATCGGCTTTGTTTTCCAGCAGTTCCACCTCGGCGCCGGGCAATCAGCGCTCGACAGCGTTGCCGACGGCCTCCTGTACGCCGGGGTGCCGTTGAAGGAACGCCGGCGGCGCGCGGAGGCGGCGCTGGTCCGGGTCGGCCTGGGCGACCGGCTCGACCATTTCCCGGGCGAGCTGTCCGGCGGCGAACAGCAACGCGTCGCGGTCGCACGCGCGGTCGTCGGTGAGCCGGACCTCCTGCTCGCCGATGAACCAACCGGCAACCTGGATTCCGCTGCCGGCGCGGGCGTGATGAACCTCCTCCGCGAACTACACGCCGCCGGCACTACGGTCCTCATCGTCACCCACGACCGCGACCTGGCCGCCGCCCTACCCCGCCAAATCACAATGCGCGACGGAGAAGTAATGCCACCAGCTTCCGCGTCTTCGCCCGTGACGCATGACGGAGGAGCGGCGCCATCGGCCTCCGCGCCTTCGCCCGTGACGCACGACGGGGGAGTGGTGCCACCGGCTTCCGCGTCTTCGCCCGCGATGCCCGACGGGGGAGTGGTGCCATCGGCTCCTGCTGGGGTGCGGTCGAGGCGTGACGGGGGTGTGCTGTGATGGATCAGTTGACTCCCGCTCGGTTGCGGCCGCGGGACGTGTTGCGCGTTGGCGGAACAGGTCTTCGGACCCGCCCGTTGCGGGTGTTCCTGTCGGCGCTGGGGATCGCGATCGGGATCGCGGCGATGACTGCCGTGGTCGGCATCTCCTCGTCGAGCGGCGCCGACCTCGACCGGCAACTGGCCGCGCTCGGAACGAACCTGCTCACCGTCGAACCCGGCACCACCCTGACCGGCGAGGCAGCCACCTTGCCGGACGAGTCGGTCGCGATGATCAGCCGGATCGCACCGATCGAGCGGGTCGCCTCCACCGGCAAAGTCGCCGACGCTTTGGTATACCGAACCGACCAGGTACCCGCGGCCGAGAGCGGCGGCATCTCAGTCCGCGCCGCCGACCAGGACCTACTCGGTACGGTCGGCGCCGACCTCGCTTCCGGCAGCTGGCTGAACCCAGCCACCGCCCGGTATCCCGTTGTGGTGCTGGGATCAGCCGCGGCCTCCCAGCTCGGGATCGGCGCCGGCGGACAGGTATACCTCGGCGGCCGATGGTTCACCGTGATCGGAACCCTCGATCCGGTACCGCTCGCGCCCGAACTCGACACCGCCGCCCTGATCGGCAAACCGGCCGCCGTGACGTACCTGGAGTTCGACGGCCATCCCACCACCATCTACACCCGGTCGCACGATTCGTCGGTCGCCGCGGTCCGGGACGTACTCGCCGCCACCGCGAACCCGGAGGCGCCGAACGAGGTAGCCGTATCCCGTCCGTCGGACGCGCTCGCCGCCCGGCAGGCGACCAGCCGGGCGTTCACCGGCCTGATGCTCGGCCTCGGCGCGGTCGCGCTGGTCGTCGGCGGCGTCGGCGTCGCGAACACGATGGTGATCTCAGTGCTCGAACGCCGCGCCGAGATCGGCCTCCGCCGCGCACTCGGAGCAACCCGTGGGCAGATCCTCCAACAGTTCCTCGCCGAGGCCTTGCTGTTGTCGGCCCTGGGCGGCATCGGCGGCGTGGTTCTAGGCGTCGCCGTCACTACGGTGTACGCCGGCACGCAGTCATGGCCCGTCGTCGTACCGGTCTGGGCAACAGCCGGCGGCATCACCGCCACCATCCTGATCGGCGCCATCGCCGGCCTCTACCCAGCAGTCCGCGCCGGCCACACCCCACCAACCGAAGCCCTAACCACCTGACAGCCGTCGGGGCACGTGCGACGGTCACCGGCCGACGGCGCGCGCTGTAGGCTCGCGATCGTTGCTGGTCGTCGGGTGGCGAGTGGAGTATTGCCGTGGATGTCGTGCTGGCGATTGTGGTCGGGGTGCTGTTCGTGGTGACCGGCGGGGTGAAGGTCCTCGGCCTTCGCCAGAGCCTGGCGGTGCGTGACCACCTCGGCATCGCCCCACCACTCTGGCGCCTGATCGGCGTACTGGAACTCGCGGGCGCCGCGGGCGTACTGATCGGCCTCAAGATCACCGCCCTCGGCGTACTCGCCGCGATCGGCCTCACCCTGTTGATGCTCGGAGCAATCGCGTCCCGCGCGAAGGTACGAGACTCAGCACTGCTCATCACAGCAGATGTCGTAGTACTAGCACTCGTCGCAACCACCGCAATCACCCTCGTCCACTAGCACCCAGACCACGAACCACCGGCAGCAACCACCTGCACACGCGCCCTTAGCTGCATTGCGTGCCGGGCCGGCTGTTAACGTGAAGGCGGCGGAGACTGGCGACGGTGGCAGGGAAGGGCGGGTGGTGGTGGACCCACGGGCACAGCGGACGATCGAAGCGTTGCTCGACGCCGCGGAGAAGCTGTTCACCACGCGGGCCGTCGCGGACGTGACGGTCGAGGAGATCGCGGCCACTGCCGGAGTCGCGATCGGTTCGGTCTACAACCACTTCGGGTCGAAGGCCGGTCTGTACGCGGCACTGGTCGAGAAGGCGCTGGACGCCGACCGGAAGTTCATGGACCTCGCGTACGTGGAGGGCCGGGACCCGGTCGAGCAACTGCACGCCGCCGCGGAGGAGTACCTCGCGTTCTACCTGGCCAATCCCGAGTACTTCCGGATGCTGGCGTTTCCGGCCGAGCCGGGCAGCTACGCGGCCGGGCACGACCTGGCCGATCGGCTCGCGGATTCGGTCGACGAGCAGAACCAGCGGATGGTCGACGCGATCAAGCGCGGCATCAAGGCCGGGACCATCCGCACGGTGAACGCGGACGAGATGGCAACGGTCCTCTGGTCCGCCTGGAACGGCATCATCAGCCTCGCCTGGCGCCAGGACCGCCTGCAGCGCGACCCGAAGCAGCTCAAACGCCTGCTCCGCGCCGCCACCGACGCCTTCACCCACGGCCTGCTGAGCGACTGACCCGCACACCGCCGCTGGGCTTGGTCGCTAACCGCGGACATCTATTGCAATGATTGTAAGAAGCGTGCCGGCGTGTTACGTTCAACGAACCTGTTGCAATGCATGCAAGAGATTCGGTCGGCCGAGCACACCAGGAGTCGCGATGACGGACCTACTCGACGACTCGGTACTGCAACTCGAGCTCCCACAGGGGACGATCCGCTACCGCGACAGCGGCGGTGGCGGTCGCGGTGATGGCGACAGCGGCGGTCGCGGTGGCGGTGGTGGTCGCGGTGGTGGAGGTGACGATCGCGGTGATGGCGGTGGGGAGCCGATCGTTTTCCTGCACGGCGCGCTCTGTAACGGCGGGATCTGGCGTGGTGTCATCCCTGAGCTGGCTGGTGACTACCGATGCATCGCGCCTGATCTGCCCAAGGGATCGCACCTGTTCCCGATGCACGCCGACGCCGACCTGACGCCGCCGGGGATGGTCCGCCTCGTCGTCGACTTCCTCGACGCGCTCGGCCTGGACCGGGTCATTGTGGTCGGCAACGATTCCGGCGGGGCGATCGCGCAGATGCTCGCGGCCGCGTACCCGGACCGGATCGGCCGACTGATCCTGACGTCCTGCGACACCTTCGGCCAGTTCCCACCGCGGTACCTGAAGCCGTTGCACCCGCTGACATTCGTACCGGGCTTAGGGGCGTCGGTGGCGAGGCTCTGGTATACCAAACCGGTCCGGCGGTTGTTCTTCTGGTCGATCGTCAAGCACGGCCTCGCGCCCGACGTACTGGACTCTTATGTCGAGCCGCTTCGCGATCCGGGCGTCAGGCGTGACGTGGTGAAGTTCTTCCGCGGTACGGCGCCGAGGCACACCCGCCAGGCGGCGCGCCGACTCGCGACGTTCACGCGACCCACGTTGATCGCCTGGTCTGCCGACGACCTGTGGTTCCGCCGCAACAACGGCAAGCGCCTCGCCCGCACAATCCCCGGAGCCACCTTCACGCTGATCCCCGACGCCCGCACGTTCGTCCCCGAGGACCAGCCAACCGAACTGGCCCGCACAATCCACGCCTTCCTGACCGCGAACAGCACCTCTCATCCGGTGCAATGAGAGACAGCCGTTTGGGAACGCCGCACACCATCGAGCTTCCTTCGGGCCGGGTGCACTACCACGAACGTGGCCAGGGGCCGCCGATCGTCTTCGTCCACGGGTACCTCGTGAACGCCAACATCTGGCGCAAGGCGGCACCACTGCTGTCGGATCGCTTCCGGTGCATCATGCCGGACTGGCCGTTGGGATCGCACCTGACCCCCGTGAATCGGGACGCTGACCTCTCGCCGCCGGGGATCGCCAGGATGATCGCCGACTTCATCGAGGCGCTGGAGCTCCGCGACGTTGTCCTGTTCGGGAACGATTCGGGCGGCGCGTACAGCCAACTGGCCGCCGCGGCTCATCCCGAGCGGATCAGGAGGCTGGTACTCGCGTCGTGCGAGACGCCTGACTGCACCTGGCCACCGGCGCCGGGGGGATTCCCGTTGCTCAAGCGAACCGCTGCGCATCCGTTGACGTACCGCACGCTCTATCAGGTGCTGCGCGCGCCGACGGCGTGGCGCTGGCGAAACACGTACGGGTGGCTGGCGAAGTATCCGATCGACGACCTGACGATGCGTAGTTACGTCGACCCGGTCCTGCGCAGCGCGGCGATCCGGCATGACGGGCGCAAGGCGATCGGCTCGGTCGACGAACAGTTCACCCGGTCCGCCGCGACCATCCTGGCCACCACCTTCGGGAAGCCGATTGAGCTGATCTGGGCGTCTGCCGACCGGGTTTTCCCGCTGGCGAGCGCCCGGAGGTACGCCGACCGGCTTGGCGTGAGCGTACGCACGGTCGCCAATTCTTATACGTACCTCACCGAGGACCAGCCCGAGCTGACGGCTGCCCTCCTGGCCGAAGCGGTGAATCGATGACTGCACCCGAACTGATCGAAGCTGCGACCAGGTTCGTCGCCGAAGCGCAAAGGATGACCAATGAGCGTGATGCTGACGGTATCCGCCAGGTGTTCGCGCCGGACGCGCGGTGGGACGCGACGCTCGACGGGCTGATCATCCACGCCGACGGTATCGACGAGATCTGCCGCGGCTGGGCGACGATGTGCCGCTTCATGGCGAAACGCGGGCTGTACGTCGAGAAGACGCTGGTCGCCGTGGACGGGTCGACCATTGTGAACGAGTGGCGTGGCGTCATCGCCGGCCGCGCTGGTGCGCGCGGTATCGAGGTCTGGCGGCGCAACGGCCTGGGTCTCGTCACCGACCAGCGCCTGTACGGCTTCCTCGACGCCCGCCCCGATTCGAGCCTCGTTCAGAACCTACGGATGCTGGTAGCACACCCACGCACGGCACTCGCCTTCGCCGCGAGCCGCCACTGCTGAGCGTGACGCAGGCGCCACTGATCGTGACGCCGGGTGTCCTGAACTGGGCTCAGGACACCGGGTGGCGTACGGGGATCAGAGCGAATGAAGTTTGGTGAAGGGGGTAACGATCCGGATCATCTTGCCGCCGCCGAAATCGACGACGACGCTGCCGGGCTCGACCGAGTGCACGCGACCCAGTCCTTCCCGGTCGTGGGTCACGCGCTCGTCGACTTCGAAACTCTTCGGCGAGTCGGCGACCTTGGCGGCGAACGGACTGGTGGACAGATGACGACGCGTCGTCACGCGATTGGCCTGCATCAGAGCTCCAGTATGCGGCACGATCGGCCTGCCGTGCACGGCCGGATTCGGCCTTTACACTTTCTGACACGAAGAACCGGCCCGGTACTAAGAACCGCGAGCGGCGTACGACCGACTTGGCGCACCCAGCCGGAGCCGGCGCCGGCGCCCGGTGTCGGCTCCGGTGTCAGCGCCCGGTGTCAGCGCCGGTGGCAGCCGGGCAGCGAGTCCGGCGTGCTGGCCAGCAGGCGCAGTCGGCAGGCGAGTTGCAGTGCGAATCTGGTGTCGGCGTCGCCGAGGTCGGTGCCGAGCGCCTCGGCGATCCAGCGCAGCCGGTAACTGACCGCGTTCGGGTGCAGGTGCAGCTTCCGTGCGGTCTGCTTCGGTGAGCCCTGGGCGTCGAAGTACGCGGACAGGGTGTGGATCGCCGTCCGGGAGCGTTCCGGACCGAGCGCGTCCAGCGGCGCGAGCAGTTCGGCGAGCAGATTCCGGGTCAGCGGCGCCGCGTAGAGCTCGGTAAGGATCCGGCGCAGTCCACTTGGATCGGTGTCGTTGACCGTGCCACGCCGGCCGGCCGCGGCCGCTCCGTCCGCGGTGACCTGCGCTTCGGCGGTGGATTGCCGGATCCCGTCGGCTCCCGGCCGCGCGGTACCGAGCCCAGCGGTAACGGTGACGTCGTCGCGGTCGGCCAGGCCGGTGACAAGGCCGGACATCTCCGCGTGCACCTGGCGGCAGAACCCAGCACCTGGATCCGGCTCCGAGCGCAGGACCAGCAGCGCACCGTCCAGACTGAGGACGTGCCAGGTCCCCGGCTTGGCGTGCAGTGACTGCAGCACGCTCAGCTCGAGGTCACCGAGCAGCCGCCGCCGCTCGACCGGCCCGGCCGGCTCGCCCGAACCGTTCGGCACGGGATCGACTCGCAGCCACGTCGCCACATGCGTGTATTGGATCTGAAGGCCGATGCGATACGCCTGATCAGTCAGTTGCGGAAGCTGCGCGTGCTCGGACAGCACGATCCGCAGGATCAGTTCCGCACGTGTCATCGACGGCGCGAACCGCTGGTTCAGCTCACGCTGCCGCATCCTGGACACGAGCGCCGCGACCGCGGGCAGTACGACCTCGGTCGCCTCGTCCCGCGGTGCACAGGTGACCTCGGCGACGGCCTGTTCGCCGAGCACCACCGCGCCCGGAGCCAGTGGGTCGTCCGGCGCGTGCTCGATCAGGTTCAGCCGGCAGCCGAGCGAGGCCGACGCGGCGTCGAGCACGGCCCCGATCGGATCGGGTGTACCGGAAGCCGTCGCGTCCCGGGCGGCGCGGATCGCGGCGTCGGCGCGGGCCAGCACCTCCGCGGCGCCGCCACGGAGGAAGCGGTCGACCCGGAGCAGGATCTCGGCGCCGGCCCGCGTCGCCGAAGACCCGATCACCGGCAGCTTCGCGCGGCCGGCCAGATGCCGCGCGGTCAGCGACAACTCGTACGGCGAGTCGAGCACGATCGCGGCCAGTCCCAACTGGTCGGCCTGACGGATCGCCACGTCCATCGCGTACCCGCCGACATCGGTTCCCAGCGGTTCGAGTACGACCGCGATGCTGCCCGGGCGAGCCTGGTCGAGGTCGCGTAATGTCCGCACGCCACTGGCTCGGCGGATCGATCGGCTCTGCCCGGGGCCGGCCAGCAAGGTGAGTTGCAGCCTCGACTGCCGATCGAGGAGGCCGGCGACATCATGGGTCAGGAGTTGTGGCATGGCGCTAGTCTGCTTGCACTTGCTGTGCCGTGACGACATTGGCCGGAACGCTCCGGCTCGGCAAACTCGTCGGCATGGACGAGACAGAGCTGACGATCGGCATAGACGTTGGTGGCACCAACACGGACGCGGTCGTGCTGGACAGTGCGGACCGGATCCGGACCTGGACGAAGCAGCCGACCAGCGACGATGTCACCAGCGGTATGAACGCGGCGCTCGTCCGGGTGCTCGACGAGCTCGGCGCGGATGCCGGGCGAGTCGGCCGGGTGATGCTCGGTACGACCCACGCGACCAATGCGATCCTGCAACGCCGTGGCCTCGGCCGGGTCGCGGCGCTGCGGATCGGCGCGCCCGCGACGACCGGAGTTCCACCGCTGGCGACTTGGCCGGCCGACCTGGCCGATGCCGTCGTGGTGGACTCGTCGATCGTGGCGGGTGGGTACTTCTTCGACGGCCTGCCGGTCGTTCCACTGGACCTGGACGCGGTCAGGAGCTTCTTCGGCTCGCTGGCCGGAACGGTCGACGCGGTGGCAGTGACGGGGATGTTCAGCCCGGCGATCGCCGATCAGGAGCTGACGGTTGCCGCGGTCGCGCGCGAGCTCCTCGGCGCGGACGTGCCGGTCTCACTCAGCCATGAGATCGGCTCGCTCGGACTGATCGAGCGGGAGAACGCAACGGTGCTGAACGCCGCGCTGTACTCCGCCGCCGGCGAGGTCACCGGTGCGCTGCGGACCGTACTCGCCGAGCGTGGCATCGACGCGGCCGCGTACTTCGCGCAGAACGACGGGACCCTGATGGCGCTCGACTACGCCACCCGCTATCCGGTGCTGACGATCGGCTCCGGACCGGCGAACTCGATCCGTGGCGCCGCGTACCTGTCCGGGGTGGCGGACGCGATCATCGTCGATGTCGGCGGTACGTCCACCGACCTCGGCGTACTGGTCAACGGCTTTCCCCGCGAATCCGCGCTCAGCACCGAGATCGGCGGTATCAGCACGAACTTCCGGATGCCGGACATTCTCAGTCTGGCTTTCGGTGGCGGCACCGTCGTGTCCGGAACCGGGCAGGAACCACGGATCGGACCGGAGTCGGTCGGGCACCGGATCACCTCGGCGGCGATGGCGTTCGGCGGCAACACACCGACGCTGACCGACGCGGCCGTGTTGGCGGGCCGCGGCCGAATCGGTGCGGCCTGGCCGGGCGGTTGGTCCGCGCCGACCCGGACGCTGCTCAGTACCGCACTGAGCGCTTTCGACCAGGCCATCGAGGACGCGGTGGAGCGGGTGTCGCTCGGTAAGGCGGATCGGCCGCTGATCGCGGTCGGCGGTGGCGCCTTCCTCGTCGCTGACCAGGTCGAGGGCGCCTCCGAAGTACTCCGTCCCGAGCGCGCCGGGGTAGCGAACGCGGTCGGCGCGGCGATCGCCCAGGCCGGCGGCCGCTGGGAGGCGCTCGTTCCGGCCGGGGCCGGCCGGGACGAGGGCATCGAGCACTCCTGCGGCACCGCCATCCGGCGCGCCGTCGAGGCCGGGGCGGACCCGCGTACGGTCAAGGTGGTCGAGATCACCGAGACACCGTTGTCGTACCTGACCCAGCCCGCGCTCCGGGTGAACGTTGTTGCCGCAGGCCCCTTGAGCCGGCTGTAGGGCGTGCCGTCGCGGCGGCCCGGAATCGGCTTTGTGACAAGGCGATAGTTCGGCCGCGCTTGCTGTGCTCCGGCCACCTAGGCCGGGGTGGGCCCGCTCGGCATAGTTGTCGCCATGCATCCGACTCAGGCCACTCAGCTCACCCAGATGACCGAGGCCGACCTGCCCGCGTTCACCCGCGGCTGTGCTGTCCTCGGCACCGGCGGAGGCGGCGCGGTGGCGAACGCGGTGCCGTTCCTGGCGCAGGCCCTGCGCAGATTCGGACCCGTCCCGGTGGCGCGGGTGGAGGACCTCGGCGACGACGAGCTGGTCGTCCCGCTCGGTGGGATCGGCGCGCCGACGGTGGCGATGGAGATGCCCGGCAATGCGGAGCAGCCGAGGTTGATCTGTGAAGAGATCGAGCAGCTCACCGGCCGGCGGATCGCGGCGGTGATGTCGGCCGAAATCGGTGGCGGCAACGGTCTGGGACCGATCCTGTGGGCGACACAGCTTGGTGTGCCAATGCTCGATGCCGATGGGATGGGACGTGCCTTTCCCGAAGTGCAGATGACGTCCATGCATCTGGCCGGCATCACGTTGAATCCGACCGTGCTGGCCGACGTTCTCGGCCAGGTGAGTACGCTGCGGCCGGCCGACGCGGCCTGGGCGGAGCGGCAGGCCCGGGCCTTGTGCGTCGCGAGTGGTGGGATGGCGTTGATCGCCACCTACCTGATGACGGCCGCGCAGGCGCGGGGCGCGGTGATCGAGGGCAGCGTCTCGGCCGCGGTGCGGATCGGGCGCAGCGTCCAGGGTCCCGATCCGCTGGCCGGGCTGATGGCCGAACTCGGTGCCCGGTGCCTGATCGAGGGCAAGGTCCGCGACGTCAACCGGACTACCGGTGGTGGTTTCGTGCGCGGTTCGGTGACGATCGAAGGCACCGGAAGCTGCCGGGGCCGGATGCTCAGGGTCGAACTGCAGAACGAGAATCTCGCCGTGATCGAGTCCGGCGAGGTGCTCGCGACCGTGCCGGATCTGATCACCATGGTCGACCCGCAGACCGCGTCGGCGATCTCCACCGAGATGCTCCGGTACGGACAGCGGGTCGCATTGCTCGCCTGGCCCTGCCACCCCCTCTGGCGGTCGCCACGAGCACTCGACCTGGTCGGCCCAAGAGCCTTCGGCTACGACCTCGACTACCACCCGGTTGAGGACCGCCCCTCCCCAGCGCACTGACCCCGCTCGCACATTCGCCGCCCGCGCTGCACCCCGCCCGCGCTACTCCTCGCCGGCCAGCGCGGCTCCTCGCGACCTGCGCTGCTCTCGACCACCCGCGGTGCATTTCAGCAGCTGCCTTTCCAAGCATGGGAGGACTTCATGATGCAGGACCCCGGCCGGCCGGTAGGCCGTACCGCCGATGGTGATCGCGTGCTCGGTGGTGTGGTTGTCATGTTGTGTCTCACCGCCGGTGTTATGGGCGCGCTGGAGACAGTACTGGTCCCGGCGCTCCCACTACTGCAGCGCGAACTGTCGTTCTCGCCGACCGATTCGGCCCTACTGGTAACCCTCTTCACCCTTTCCGGCGCGGTCGCGACCCCAATGGTCGGCCGGCTTGCGGACATCTACGGCCCGATCAGAGTGTTACGCGTCGTCGCGGCCGTCACCGGGCTCGGCGGCTTGCTCTCGGCGGTCGGCTCGACCCTGACTATGCTGATCGTCGGTCAGGTGCTGCAAGGATGCGGCTACGGCATCTTCCCGCTGGGCCTCGCGTTGCTGTGGCGGCTCAACCCAGGCCGAGCAAAGGTGGCCGTTGGGCTGCTCGTCGGTTCGGTCGGAGTCGGCGGCGGGCTGGGCCTGGTGGTGTCCGGGCTGACCGCGGACAACCTGGGCAGGCATCTGATGTTCGCGATCCCGACAGTCGTCTTCCTCGCCTGCGTCGGCGGCCTCCTACTGGTCACTCCGCGGCAGCCGATCGAACCGGCGGTCCGGCGACGTGGCCTCGACTGGCTGGGTCTGACCCTGCTGGCCGGGCCCTTCATTGCGCTGAACCTGGTGCTGAACAAGGGATTGCGGTGGGGATGGGGGTCGTGGGCTTTGCTTGCCTACGCTGGGCTGGGAATCCTCGGGCTGCTCCGGATCAAGGGCCGGCGCCGAGATCCGTTCATCGACACGGCCCTGCTCCGGCGGCGAACCGTGGCTCTCGTCTGCCTGGCCGCCCTGCTGACTAGCGTCAGTACGGGGATGACGTTCTTCCTCATACCGCAGCTGGTCTCGCTACCTGCCGGCCGTGGACCGGGATTCGGCGCGACCGTGACCGAGGCCGGTTTGTACCTCGCGCCGTTCACGATGATCGGCCTGATGATGGGGCCGATCGCAGGTTGGCTGGATGATCGTTGGGGAACCCAACGAGCTCTAGTGCTGGCGGCAATGGTGGCCGCGGGCGGTTTCGGCGCGCTGGTGGTGGCACATGATCAGCCCTGGCACCTACTGGTTTGGCTGGGTGTGGCCGGTGCGGGCGCGGCGGTGTCGTTTACCGGGCAGATGAATGCCGTGCTCGCCGCGGTACCTACCGAGCAGGCCGGTATCGCGACCGGACTGATCCAGTTCACCCGCGGGATCGGCAGTGTCATCGGCGTGCAACTCGCGGCCAGGGTGATGGCACGGCACCTGCCGCCGCTGACGCACCGGCCGGACGAGACCGGATTCGTGACCGGGTTCGTGATCGCGGCCGGCGTGTTCGGGGTATCGGCGCTGGTCGTGGCCGGCTTGCGACCGCGCCAGGCGCGACGGTTCGCGGCCTATCATTTTCTGTCATGAAGAATCGGCCGGCGTACGCGATTGATTCGGTGGATCATGCGCTGGTGCTGGCGCAGATGCTGCGGCACGAGGGGCAGTTGCGGGTGAGTGAGGCGGCGGAGCGGCTCGGGGTGTCGCCGTCGACGGCGCATCGGTTGCTGGCGATGCTGGTGTACCGCGACTTCGCCGAGCGGTCGGACGATCGCCGGTACTTCCCGGGCCGGATGCTGCGGCCGGCGCCGGTCACCGAGGCTCCGCTCGCGGTGCTGCGCCGCGTCGCCGGGCCGCATCTGCGCGCGCTGACCGACCGCGTCGGCGAGACGTCGAACCTCGTGGTGGTCGTCGGCACGGAGACCCGCTTCGTGATGACGACGGAATGTACGCGGCCGTTGCGCGTGGGGGACCGGATGGGTCAAACGCTGCCCGCGCACTTGACCGCCGGAGGCCAGGCGCTGCTCGCCGCGGTGCCGCCGGCCGAGCTCGCTTCCTTGTACGAGACCTCGGCGGACGTGGATCTGCGAAGACTGCGCCGGGAGCTGGCGCTGGTACGCAAACGTGGTTTCGCGATCAACGATCAACGCACCGAAACCGGTGTGACGGCGGTCAGTTTGCCGATCCCCAACGCAGCGGCCAGACCGGAGGCCGCGATCACCCTGGCCATGCCCACCGCCCGCTTCAACCGCACCCAACTCCCCGACTGGATCACCCACCTCGCGTCAACCGCCACCCAAATCAAAGCGGACCTCACCACCTGACCCGCACTTTGAGAAGCCACCGCGCAAGAACGCAGCGTGGAAACGCTCGGTGGCTTCTCAAAGTGTGGGGTGGGTCCTTTGGGGAGTTTCTGGAGGGCAGAAAGAGGTGGGCAGGTGGGGGTGGGGTGGGCACGCTGGTGGCCTGCCCGGCGGGGACCCTGCACCTCGCCGGGCAGTGCCAACTGTCCGGATCGAGGGAGTTTGACCGGCGATGACCAGAACCAACCACCCCGAGCAACAGCTCACGCAATCCTCCGAGCGACAACCCTTGGAGATCCCGGAGCAAGGATCTGAGTTGGGGGAGTTGTATCGGGGGTTCGAGCGGGAGTTGCTGGTTCCGCTCTGGACGCAGATCGGGGACCTGATGCCGATGGCCCCGCAGTCCAAAGCCCAGCCGCATCTCTGGCGCTGGGACCAGCTCTTGCCGCTGGCCGAGCGGGCCGGCGAACTAGTGCCGGTCGGCCGCGGCGGGGAGCGGCGTGCGATCGCGCTGGCGAACCCGGGTCTCGGCGGCAAACCGTTCGCCGCGCCGACGCTCTGGGCCGCGATCCAGTACCTCAACCCGGGCGAGGACGCGCCCGTCCACCGGCACACCCAGAACGCGTTCCGTTTCGTCATCGAGGGCGAAGGCGTCTGGACGGTTGTCGACGGTGACCCGGTCGCCATGCGCCGCGGCGACTTCCTGCCGCAGCCCGGCTGGAACTGGCACGGTCACCACAACAGCTCAGATCGCCCGATGGCCTGGCTCGACGGCCTGGACATCCCGTTCCAGTACTTCACCGACGCGACGTTCTTCGAGTTCGGACCTGACGAGGTCGAGACCCGCGAAGCACCACACCACTCTCGATCGGAACGCCTCTGGAGCCACCCCGGTCTACGCCCACTCAGCCTGATCCGCCCAACCCCGGCGACGCCGCTGCTCGCATACCGCTGGGAACACACCGACCGTGCGTTGGCGGAGCAACTCGCGCTCGAAGCCGAGGGCTATGACGTGACGGTCGAGCCGGGTCATGCCGCCGTGCGCTTCACCAACCCGGCGACGGGTGGCGACGTGATGCCGACCCTGCGGGCCGAGTTCCACCGGCTGGCACCCGACACCGCGACCACGCCGGTCCGCGAGGTCGGAGCTTCGGTATACCAAATTTTCGAGGGCGAGGGTGAGGTCTCCGTGGCCGGCAGAAAATGGCAGACCAGCCGTGGTGACCTGTTCGTGGTGCCGTCCTGGCAGCCGCTCGCCATCGAAACCAGCACCGGCCTGGACCTGTTCCGGTTCAGCGACGCCCCGATCATCGAGCGCCTGGAACTGCATCGCGGGCGCGTCGAGGAGGCCAACCGATGAGACTCGCGACCATCCGTACCGCCAACGGCACCCGCGCCGCGCGCCAGACCCCCAACGCGTTCATCGAACTCGGGTACGCGGATGTCGGCGAGCTGCTGACGCGTGCCGACTGGCCGACGTACGCGGCCGAAACCGCCGGCGCGGCGCATCCGCTGAGCGTGGGCCTGGCACCGCTCGTACCGCGCCCGGGCAAGATCCTGTGCGTGGGACTGAACTACCGCACCCACATCCTGGAGATGGGCCGCGACCTGCCGGCCCATCCGACCCTCTTCGCGAAGTTCGCCGAAGCGCTGATCGGACCGTACGACCCGGTCGAGCTGGCGCCCGAGTCGTCCTGCGTGGACTGGGAGGCCGAGCTGGCCGTCGTGATCGGCCGCACCGTACGCCGCGCGACCGAAGCTCAGGCAGCCGCGGCGATTGCCGGTTTCACCGTACTGAACGATGTCACGATGCGCGATTGGCAGTTCCGTACGAAGGAATGGCTGCAGGGGAAGACGTTCGAAGCCACCACGCCGCTCGGTCCGGTACTCGTGACGCCGGACGAACTTCCAGGTGGCGTACGCCCGGAGCTGCCGATCAGCTGCACGGTCAACGACGAGCTGATGCAAAAGGCGGACACCGCTGACCTGCTCTTCACACCGACGGACCTGGTCCGGTATGCATCGACGATCCTCACGTTGCGTCCAGGAGATGTGATCGCCACCGGTACGCCGAGCGGTGTCGGCCACGCTCGTACGCCGGCCCGCTATCTCGCCGATGGGGACGTGCTGAGCACCGAGATCACCGGTATCGGCCACCTCGAGAACCTGGTCCGGAAGATTTAGTGTAGGCCTCCACAATGAAGCCTTGCACAGTGTAGATGTCCTCTGTACCGTACGTGGTGCATCAGGCAGACACCGCGCATCGAAAGGGCTTCGAACCATGGCCAACCTCAAGCAGTCCGAGCTGGAGCTGGACGGCAGACAAATCCAGTACCTGGAAGGCGGAACGGGCGAGCCGCTCGTCTTCCTGCACGCCGTCGGTGGATCGGTGCCGGGCGCGCCGTTCCTGGAACAGCTGGCCGGCAACTTCCACGTGTACGCGCCGTCCGCGCCCGGTTTCGACGGCAGCACCGGCGCGGTGGGCTCGATCGTCGAGGTTGCCGACGTGTTCGCCGCGTTCGTCAAGCAGGTAACGGATCAGCCGGTCCAGCTGGTCGGTGAATCGTTCGGCGCGGTCTGCGCGCTGTGGCTGGCCGCCCGGCACCCGGAGGCGGTCCGCAACTTGGTCGCCGTGGCGCCGTTCGCCTTCCTCCCACCCGGCCCGCCGCCGCGGCCGCTGCCGCCGAAAGAACTTGCCCTGCGCAACTTCGGCCCGGCGCCGGCCGTACCGGACGGGTTCTTCACGCCGGAAGCGGGACAGCAGCGGGCCCGCAACGCCGGCCAGGGCGTGCCGTTGCTCAAGGGCAACGATCCCGAGGTCTTCCGGGCCGCTCTCGGCAAGATCGAGGCACCGACGTTGGTGCTCTGGAGCACCGAGGACCAGCAGGTACCGCCGGCTCTCGCAACGATCTACCAGGACGCGATCCCGCGCTGCTCGGCCACGTTCCTGCCTGACAGCGCGCACTCGCTGACGCTGTCGGCGACCGAGCGGTTCGTACCGTTGGTGGCCGATTTCCTGGCCACCGGCGAACTGTTCGTCGCGAGCGTGCCGGGGGAGTCGCGGTGAAGGCGTCGTTCTTCACGCTGATGCCGTACGCGCCGCTGCGTGAACTCCCGACGCGCTGGCCGACGTCCAACGCGCAGTTCGATCCGGCCCGCTCGGTGGCGTGCTACCAAGAAACCCTCGACGCGGCCGCGTACGCCGAGCAGCTCGGCTTCGACTGGGTCGCCTGTGCCGAGCACCATTATTCCTCGCACGCCATGTGCCCGAACGCGAGCGTGATGGCGACGGCGCTGGCGCAGCGGACGAGCACGGCGAAGATCGCGATCCTGGGCGCGCGGATTCCGCTGGCGAATCCGGTGCAGCTCGCCGAGGAGTACGCGATGGTCGACAATCTCAGCGGTGGCCGGCTGATCGCGGGTCTGTTGCGCGGCACGCCCTATGAGTACCTGGTGTCCGGCGTGTCACCGACGTTGTCCCGCCCGCGGTTCGTCGAGGCGTACGACCTGATGCTCAAGACCTGGACCCACCCCGGCCCGTTCGGCTGGGAAGGCGTGCACTTCCAGAACCGGGTGGTGTCTGCCTGGCCGCGTCCGGTCCAGCAGCCGCTGCCGCCGATCTTCGTCTCCGGTTCGAGCAAGGAGTCGGCGATCTTCGCCGCGCGGCGTGGGGCCGGCATCGGACTCGCGTTCACGACCATCGCGGCCGCCGCGGAGTCGGCGCGTACGTACCGGGAGACCGCCCGCGAAGCCGGCACCGAGACGAGCCCGGACGACGTGCTGTACCAGGCCGACATCTACGTCTCGGACAACGACGAGAAGGCACTCGCCGAGATCGAGCCGCACTTCCGGTACGCGGACAACGTCGCGCATCCGATGCTGCGGATGACCGGACTCGCCGGCAGCCGTGGCATGTTCGGCGGCAGCGGCGCGACCGGCGGCCGGTTCCGTGACATCGTCGCCGAGCGGCTGAACCAGGGACTGCCGGCCCGGATCGAAATGGGCCAGATCTTCTGCGGCGGACCGGACTCGGTCGCGGCCCAGATCCGCAAGATTCGCGAGGACGTCGGCGCCGGCGTGGTCAACCTGATCTTCCAGATCGGTGATCTGCCGCAGGACCGGGTGCTGCGTTCGATGAAACTCTTCGCCGACGAGGTCCTGCCGCAGATTCGGCAGCTCTGACTCGGCCTCTCCCCATTCTCTGCCACGGAGGGGTGGCGTCATGAGTGTTGCGCCCGATCAAGGAAACAGCGAAGTAGTACGGCCGGCAACTCACCCGGCCGATCTGGAGCAGGCGGCGGAGCAGCGTACGAGCGGATGGCAGTGGTGGCCGCTGGTCGCCGTCTGCCTGGTCGACCTGATGCTGCTCGGCGACGTCGGACTGGTGACCGTCGCGCTGCCGAAGGTGCAGGCCGAGTTCCATGCTCAGCTCTCCGGCCTGCAATGGGTCACCAACATCTATTCGATGGCACTTGCGGCGTTCCTGCTGACCGCCGGTACGGCTGCGGACCGCTGGGGGCGAAAACCCTTGCTCCTGTGCGGTCTCGGTATCTTCCTACTCGCCCAGCTCGGAAACGGTCTCGCGCCGAGTACCGGATTTCTGATCGGTACGCGGCTGCTGGAAGGTGTCGCCGCCGCGCTGATGTTCTCGGTCTCGCTGGTCGTGCTGAGTGAGACCTATCGCGGCCGGACGAAGGGGGTCGCGTTCGGGGTCTGGGGCGCGCTGACCGGCTCGTCGATCGCGCTCGGACCGATCGTCGGCGGGATCCTGGTCGAATCGGCCGACTGGCGTTGGGTCTTCCTGATCCAGTTGCCGGTTTGCCTGGTCACGATCGCGATCGTCGCGCTGGGCGTACCCCGTACGCCTCCGGTCGGCGGCCGGGCAGACTGGGCCGGCACGGTCCTGTTCAGCATCATGCTCGGGTTGTTCGTCTACACGCTCGTCCGCGGCAAGGACGCGGGCTGGACGAGCGCGCCGACACTGGCGCCGGCCGTCGCGACCGTGGTCCTGTTCGTGATCTTCGTGGCCGTCGAACGCCGGGTGCGGGAGCCGATGCTCGACCTGTCCAGGTTCCGCATCCCCGCGTTCAGCGGCGCGCAGGTGGCCGCTTTCACGTTGGGCGCGACGCATCTCGCGCTGCTGATGTATCTCAGTCTCTATCTCCAGGGCGTCCTTCAGTACGACGCGTTGCAGGCCGGAATGCGGTTGTTGCCGATGAACGCGCTGACCGTACTCGCCGCCTTGTCGACCGGTCGCCTGGTCGGCAGGATCGGCCCGCGATGGCCGGTGGCAATCGGACTCGCGCTGACCGGCGCCGGCATCCTGCTGCTCCGGTCGGTCGCACCGGGCAGCGAATGGACGACGTTGCTGGCCGGCTTCGTGCTGATCGGTTTCGGCGGCGGAATGATCAATCCGATGCTCGGCGCGCTGGCGATGAGCGTCGTCACGCGGCGGCGCGCCGGGATGGGTTCGGGGATCAGCTACACCTTCCGGCAGCTGGGCATCGCCACCGGCGTCGCGGTGAACGGAGCCGTGTTCGGCGCGGTGATCAATGCTCGGCTCGACGAGCAGTTGCCGGGTGGATCGAGTCACGTGGCGGACGCGGTCGCGTCGGGAGCCATCCGGCCGCTGCTGGCCTCGGTGCCCGAAGCCGAGCAGCCGGCCGTTGCCGCCGCCGCGCATTCGGCGTTCGTTGCCGGGCTCAACGGCATCTTCCTGGTCGGCGGGATCGTCGCACTGGTTGGCGCCGCACTGGTTGCGGTGTTGGTTCGGCCAACAAATCGGCAGGATGGAGCTCCACGATGACGGACAAGCCGTCCGGTGGCTGGTGGCCGCTGGCCGCGATCTGCCTGATCGACCTGATGCTGCTGGGCGACGTCGGCCTGGTGACCGTCGCGCTGCCTCGGGTCCAGGCCGACTTCGGTGTCGGCCTGACCAGCCTGCAATGGATCACGAACGTGTACTCCCTGACGCTCGCCGCCTTCCTGCTCACGGCCGGATCGATCGCCGATCGCCTCGGCCGCCGGCGCGTACTCCTGCCGGCGCTCGGGCTCTTCCTGGTCGCGCAGGTCGGCAACGCGATGGCGCCGAACGCGACCTGGCTGCTGAGTACCAGATTCCTCGAAGGCACCGCGGCCGCGATGATGTACGCGGTCTCCCTGACCCTGCTCAGTGAGACCTACCACGGCCGGTACCGCGGGATCGCGTTCGGTGTCTGGGGTGCGTTCACCGGCGGATCGATTGCCCTCGGCCCCATTCTCGGCGGGTTGCTGGTCGGGATCGCGAGCTGGCGCTGGGTGTTCCTCGCGCAAGTGCCGATCTGCCTCGCGGCCATCGCGATCACCCGATGGCGCGTACCTCGCGGCGAGGTCATCGGCAACCGGCGTACCGACTGGTGGGGCGCGGTCCTGTTCACGCCGGCCCTGACCGCGCTGGTCTATCTGATCACCTGGGGCCGTCACCTGGCCGGCTTCTGGATCATCACCTTGGCGGGTACGTCACTGGTGCTTTTTGCAACCTTCGCTGTCGTCGAGCTGCGCGTGAAGTACCCAATGTTCGACGTACGCAGGCTGCGGAACCGGGCTTTCAGCGGTGCGCAACTGGCCGCGTTCGCCGGGAGCGCGACGCACTTCGCCTTGTTGCTCTACCTGATGATCTTCCTGCAGAGCGTGCAAGGACATACGCCGTTGCAGGCCGGGTTGATCGTCCTCGCGATGAGCGGACCCACGTTCCTCGTCGCGCCGCTGACCGGGCGCCTGGTCGGGCGGTTCCCGCCGCACCGATTGGTCGCTCTCGGTCTCGCCGTCACCGGCGCCGGCCTGTTCGCGCTGCGCGGGTTCGGGCCTGGCGACAGCTGGCGCGCTCTGCTGCCCGGGTTCGTGGTGATCGGGATCGGTGCCGGGATCTTCAATCCGATGCTCGGCGCGCTGGCGATGAGCGTGGTGCCGCGGGCGGAGGCCGGCGCCGGGTCGGGGATCAGCTACTCGTTCCGGCAGCTCGGCCTGGCGACCGGGATCGCGGTCAACGGCGCGGTGCTGGGTGCCGGTATTCATTCGTCGGTCGCCCAGCAGCTGGCCGGGCTGCCGGCTCAGCAGGTCGATGCGGTGGCCGGCGCGGTTTCGTCGGGCGGTATCGCACGGATGATCGCCGCGCTACCGGAGGCTCAGCGGGACACGTACGCGCGGGCTGCCGTCGACGCGTACACGGCGGGTCTGCACGGAGTGTTCCTGGTCGCGGGCTGGGTGGCGCTCGGCGCGGCGGCGGTGGTGATCGCGCTGGGCGCCCGGCCGGTGAATGTGTTGCCGGGAGCAACAACTGACCGCGCGGTGCTGGCGGAAGACGTCTCAGGAGGATCGTGATGAGCGAACTGGACTCGGATGTGGCGGGGATACTGGACGAGCACCGGTTCCGGCGGGCGCTCGGCAACTTCGCGACCGGGGTGTCGGTGGTGACCGCGGAGACCGACGGGGTGCCGGTCGGGATGACGATTCAGTCGTTCTGCTCGCTGTCGCTGGACCCGCCGCTGGTGCTGATCTGCCCCGGCCGCGCGTCCCGAAGCTGGCCGGCGATCGAGCGCAGTGGCGTACTGAGCATCAACGTGCTGGCCGAGGGGCAGGACTGGCTGGCGCGGCAGTTCGCGCGCAGCGGGACCGACAAGTACGCCGGCGTGTCCTGGCGGCCGGCGCCGTACGGCGGCGCGCCGATCCTGGCGGGCTCGCTCGCCTGGATCGACGCCGAGGTCGACTCGATCGTGCCCGGCGGTGACCACCTGCTGGTGACGTGCCGGGTACGGGCGGTCGGCGCGCGCAATGACCTGGACCCGTTGGTGTTCTTCCGATCGGATTTCGTCCGAGCCCGTTCGGCCTGAAAGCGCCCCGGGTACCAGGTAGTATCAACTCATGGCACTTGAGGGCTCTACTGTAGACGACTACAAGAGTTCGTCGTCGATCGTCCGGGACGCGGAAGGTCAGCTCTTCGACGAGCAGTCCCGGCAGATGCTCGAACCGCTGGTCGGGGCCGCCGCGATGCGGCGGCTGGAGATGTTCGCCGCGCTGCGGTGGCTCAGCCGGCTCATGCACGAGTACGTCGACTCCTGGGCGAACGGTCACGGGCTGTCCGAGTCGCGGTTCCAGATCCTGATGCAGCTCAAGCACCAGGACAGCGTGCCGCTGGGCAAGCTCGCCGCGCGGCTGCGCGTCACGCCCCGCGCGGTGACCGCGCTGGTCGACCAGCTCGAGCGGGACGGCATGGTGGTCCGGGTCGCCGACCCGAAGGACCGGCGGACGATCCGGGCGCAAATGACGCCCACCGGGCGGAAGCTGTTCGACAAGATCTGGACCGAGTACCTCGACATCCCGCTGCAACTGGTCGACGGTGTCGAGCAGGACACGCTGGACGAGATCCGCAGTACCTGCCTGGAGCTGGTCGGCCGGATCGAGGACGCGGGCCGGGGAAAGACCAAGAAGACCAGCTGACCGAAGAACAAAGAAGGGCGAGGAGCCGGTCGGCTCCTCGCCCCTTTCTGATCGGGCGAGCGATCAGGACACGGTGGCGCGGACGAACTCGAGGGTCTGCGGCCAGGACAGCTTCGTCGCCAGTCGGTTGGCTTCCTGGTCCTGCCGGCCGGCCTCCATGAAGCCGTGGCCGGCGCCCGGGTAGATGTGCACCACGCTGGGCGCCGACTCCCGCTTGTTCAGCGCCTTCTGCAGCAGCTTGAAGCTCTCCAGCGGCACGATGTGGTCCGCGCCCGGGTAGATCAGTGACGTCGGGCAGGTGATCTCGCTGGCCAGCGCGACAGCGTCCTCGTCCTGGGCCGGCGTCGGCTCGGGCATCACCGTCGGGTGGTACGCGACGCAGCTGGCGACCCGGTGGTCGTGCGCGGCGAGCACCAGCGCGTACCGGCCGCCGAGGCACCAGCCCATCACGCCGACCTTGGCCAGGCCCAGCTCGCCGAACATGTGGTCCAGCAGGGTCTTCTGCTCTTCGAGCGCGGTCGGGTCCTTCAGGCCACCGAGCAACCCGCGGAGCTGCTCGTGATCGAGCTCGTCGCCGGTCGGACCGTGCCACGGGTCCCAGGCCAGTGCGGCGACCCCGGTGCGGGCGACGTCCTCGGCGTACGTGCGGAGCTGCTTGCCCAGCCCACTGAGCATCGGCAGCAGGAGCATCCCGCCGGTGTGCGGAGCGGTCGGCCGGGCCAGGTACGCGTTGAGCTCACCGACCTTGATCCGGCCGGCCGTGATGTCTTCGGACATGAAATGTTCTCCTTGTGAACGGGAACGGATGGTCGGTCAGCCCCACGGGCCGAGGAACGTCTCGCCCTGATAGGTGTCGCTGTAGTTCGGCACGGTTTCGGGCCATTCGCCGGGTGTGATCACCGGACGCTCCGCGGCCGGCCGCGGCTTGCCGTCCCAGCCGATCTGCTCCATGTAGTAGTAGAGCTGCACGACGTGCCCGTCCGGGTCCACCACGTGCGCGGCGTAGTCGATCCCCGGGTGCAGCGCGGGATCAGGTTCGAGTACGTCGCAACCGTTGGCCTTGAAGAACTCCACCGCGTTGCGCAGTTGCCGGTAGCTCGCGACCTGGCAGCCGAACATCGCCGTCGTACTGGTCTGTGCAAGGCCCGTGACTCCGCGCATCTCGATCGGGTACAGCGCCAGCGAGTGATGTTCGGTGTTCGCGCGCAGGTAGACGCAGCGATGGCCCTCGTACGTGACCTCTTCGGTGATGGTGAAACCGAGTTCGTGGACGTAGAAGTCCAGCGCGATCTCCAGGTCCTCCACGAACAGCCCGACCGGCCCGTGCTTCACGACCTTGAACGGGCGGGGGAGCATGATGCCTTCGACGTCGTGGTTCGCCGGCAGCGCGTCCAGGTGGCGGTACCCGGAGTGGATGTCGATGCCGCGGGCAAGCGCATCCTGGACCTCGGTGTACTCGTTGGTCTGCGGGATCGCGGGCGTGTCGTGGAAGGCGCGGTAGTACATTTCGCGTGGCTTGCTCAGACCGTCCCAGCCGATCTGCTCGATGCCGTACACGATCTCGTTCCGGTGCCGGTCGGGATCGAACATGTACAGGTGCCAGTTCGATCCCGGCATGTCCCGGCCGACCTTGTGCAGCTTGTGACCGTTGCCCTGGAACCAGCCGATCGCGTTGTTCACCTCGGCCATGCTGTTTGCCTGCCAGGTGATCTGGTTCGCGCTCACGCCGTCGGGCAGGTTGCCCATCAGGGTCTGGTAGTGCCAGGCGCTGAACAGTACGAGCGTGTGGTGGTCGCTGTTGTGCTGCAGGAAGTAACCCGTACCGGAACAAGGCTGTTCCAGGTCGGGGAAGCGGCGTTTGACGATCCCGGTCATGTCCAGGGTGTCGGTGACCCGGAAGCCGAGCAGGGTTCCGTAGAAGTGCAGCGCGGCGTCCATGTCCGCGGTGTTGAGGCCGAAGTGGTTGAGTCTGCGGATCTTGAACGGGCGGTCCAGCAGTACCCCGCCGACGTCGAACTTCTTCCGGGCAGCCGGTTGCGCGGTCATCACGTTCTCCTCATGGTGTGGTCGGTTGTCTCCAGGTAGTAGTGCCAGCGCACCGCCCAGCCGGAGCCGGTGGCGGCGCGCTGCTCGATCTCGCCGGGTGGAATGACCCGCGGCCGCGCGCCCAGCGCGCGGACCCGCCAGGACGCCTCGGCCAGCTGCTCGAGATGGATCGCGTTGATCACGGCCTCGGGCAGGGATTCGGCCACGCTGACGATTCCGTGGCCGCGAAGATGGCAGACGCGATGCGTACCAAGGGCTTGGGCCAGGTCCGCGCCGAGCTCGGCGTCGGTGACGAGTTTCGCGCACTCCCAGACCGGAACCGGTGTGGACACCAGCTCCGACTGGACGTGCAGAATCGGCTGGATCGGTTCGCCGGCGATCCCCATCACCGTCGCCATCGGTTGATGGGTGTGGACGATCGCGCCGACGTCCGGCCGGGCCCGGTAGATCGCGGTGTGGATGAACCGTTCGCCGGGCGGCGGGTCGGTGCCGGCGATCAGGCGGCCGTCGAGATCGATCACCGCCATCCGTTCCGGCGGGATCGCGTCCTGCGCGCCGATCCGGGTCGAATGCCGCGGCTTGATCAGGATCAGGTCGGAGCCGGGTATCCGGATACTCGGATGGCCCATGTAGTCGACCAGGCCGAGCCGGTACAGCACCCGGCAGGCGTCCGCGAGCAACTCGCGCGCCTCGTCGAGGTCGTTGGGTTGCCCAATCATGCGATCGGTTCCGGCTCGAGCGACGCCGTCCGATGGTTCCTGCCGAGCGTCGCGTCTTCGAGGTAGTAGCGCCACAGCCGGCGGACGTGCCGTTCCCGGTTGAAGCCGGCGCTGAGCCGGTCGAGCTCGTCGTCCGTGAGCGGAGCGAACTGACCGAGGCTGGTCGCGGCGAGCTGGGTCTTCAGGTTCTCTTCGAAATGGATGCTGTCGACAACGGCCGCTTCGATGCTTTCGGCAACGATGACGCCGCCGTGCGTACGTAGCAAGGCCGCGTGGTGGCGGCCGAGCGTGGCCGCGAGCTCGGCGCCTTGTTCGCTGCTGCCGATGTGGGTCGGATCGGGATGAGTAGGTACGCCGTCTCGCCACCGGTAGGCGTGATTCTTCGCCGCGACGATCGGCGTCCGCGTCGTACTGAACACCGCCGCCAGCGGCGAATGCGTGTGCACGACGGACTGCACATCGGGGCGGTTCCGGTAGATCCCGGTATGGATGAAGACTTCGATCGGTACGCGCTGCTGGCCGGCCGGGAGATGCGCTTGGCCGGTCAGATCGCAGGTCAGCAGATCCGCTGCCGTCACGGCACCACGGTGTTTGTCCCGGGAATGAATGACCATCCCGGCACCGTCCGGCAGCCGGGCCGAAACGTGGCCGCTGTACGTCAGCAGGCCTTGCGCGTGCAGCAGGCGGCAGGCCGCGACGAGATCCGTTGCCAGCTCGGCAGGGATCGAAGCAGGCCGGAGTGATCCCTCTGTCATGCCGGCCAACGTACTCTGAACCTGGAAACTATGCAATCATGCAAAGTAGAGGCCTGTACTAAATTCTCGAGGAGGGTCCGAATGGCTGATGGGACGACGGCGGGCGACCGGCGCCGGCGGTTGCGGGAGCTGCTCGCCCGGCCGGACATCGTGCTCGCGCCGAGCTGTGGTGACGCGGTCACCGCGCGGCTGATCGAGTCCGTCGGGATGCCCGCGGTGCACTGCTCCGGCAGCGTTCTGCATCATCTGGCCGGGTACGCCGACGCCGGAATCCTGACCCTGACGGAGACGGTCGACGCGATCCGGCGGGTGGTGGACGCGGTCGAGCTGCCGGTGATCGCGGACGCCGACACCGGGTTCGGCGGGGTCGCGAACGTGGCGCGGACGGTGCGCGAGTACGAGCGTGCCGGGGTCGCCGCGTTGCATCTGGAAGACCAGCGTTTCCCGAAACGGCCCGCGTACCTGGAAGGGGTCGAGCCCGCGACGGTCGGCCGGCGTGAACTCGTCGATCGGATTCGCGTCGCGGTCGATGCGCGTACGGACGACAGCTTGCTGGTCATCGCGCGCTCCGAGGTCAAAGGCGATCTCGGTGAGGTACTGGATCGGCTGGGGGAGTGCGTCGAGGCCGGGGCGGACGCGCTGTGGCTGGCGGCTCGTACGCCTGAAGACATCGCGAAGACTCGCGCCGCGTTCGACAAGCCGCTGATCGGCGTGTTGCCCAAGGGGATGTCGGTGCAGCGGTTCGCGGAACTTGGCGCGGACGCGGCACTTCTGCCTGGGTGGTTGCTCACGGCGGCGTTGCATGCGCAGCGGGCACTGCTGACCGAACTGCGTGACAGCGGTTCGTTGCAGGGTTACATCGATCGCACGCCCGGGATCGCCGAGGCGCGGCGGTTCGAGTCCGAGCAGGGCGCGGCCGAGCTGGCCGATCTCGAGAAGCGATTCGGTGGATGAGTGCCGTCGAACCGCCGTCCCGGTTGGTGGTCGGGATCTCGGGAGCAAGCGCGCCGCACTACGGCGTACGCCTGGTGGAGGCACTTCGGGAGCACCGGCCGGACATCGAGCTCCATCTCGTCGTGTCGCGCGGTGCCCGGCGGACGATCGAACTGGAGCTGGGCCGCGATCCCGAAACCGTGCTGGGCCTGGCGGATCACGTCCATGACGATCGCGATCTGTCCGCCGCGATCTCCAGTGGATCGTTCCTGACCATGGGGATGGCGGTGGCGCCGTGCTCGATCAAGTCGCTGTCGGCGATCGCGTCCAGCTACAACGACAACCTGCTCACCCGGGCCGCGGACGTCTGCCTGAAGGAACGGCGACCGCTCGTCCTCGCGGTCCGGGAAACGCCGTTGCACCTGGGGCATCTCCGATTGATGACCCAGGCAACCGAATCCGGCGCGACGATCCTGCCGCCGGTGCCCGCGTTCTACCACCGCCCGGACACGGTCGAGGACCTGATCGACCACACGGTGGTGAAGATCCTCGACCAGTTCGGCATCCACCTGAACCTGATCCAGCGGTGGTCGAGCTAACTGTTACATGATACAAAGTAGAGGCCTGTAGTAAATCTGGAGGTGGAGATGGGTGACAGGACTTCCGGGACTCCGGTGAAGGTGCGGAAGCTCGGGCATTTGATTCTGCGGGTGCGCGACATCGAGGTGAGCACCCGCTTCTACACCGAGGTGATGGGGTTCACGGTCTCCGACCGGAACGAGCACGGGTACGTGTTCCTGCGCTGCGCGGCGGATCATCACGTGCTCGGGCTGGCGCCGGCCGACGAGGACAACCCGCTGCCGGACAAGAGCCGCCGGCAGCGTGGGTTCGATCACTGCGCCTTCGAGGTGGGTTCGCTCGCGGAGCTGATCGAGATCCGGGACTTCCTGCATGCGCGTGGGGTGCCGATCGTTTTCGAAGGACGGAAGGGTCCGGGGTGCAATCCCGGGCTGGAGTTCCTGGATCCGGACGGGTACGACGTCGAGCTCTACACCGGGATGGATCAGATCGGCTGGGACGGCAAGGCCCGTCCGGCGGAGCAGTGGCGGCGAGTCCGCTCACTCGAAGAAGCCGCGGCGAACCCGGTCGGCTGAGCAGGTCACCCTGATGAGCCGTATCTGACGTATCTGATGAGGAGGTTGCCGAAGTGGTTGTGAGCGACTTGCGTGAGTGGCTGGCGGTCGTGGACGAGTTGGGCGAAGTGCAGCGGATCGGCGCCGAGGTGGACGTCGACGAGGAGATGTCGGCGATCACGTACCTGGCCGGTCGCCGTGAGGGCGGGCCCGCGCTGCTCTTCGAGAACATCGCCGGCCGGCCCGGGTACCGCGCGCTCTGGAACCCGTTCGGCTCCAGCCGGCGGCGGGTCGCGGTCGCGCTCGGTGAGGACCCGGAGCTCGGCACGACCGAGTTGATCGAGGCAACGATGCGCAAGCTCGGCCGCGTGATCGAGCCGAAGCTCGTCGACCCGGGCGCCGCGCCGGTCTTCCAGAACACCCTGACCGGCGACCGGATCGACCTCGGGCAGTTGCCCGCCGCAACTTTCTGGCCCGGTGACGGCGGCCGGTACCTCGGGACCGCCGACTCGGTGATCACCCGCAACCCCGAAGGCGGCAACCTCAACCTCGGCACGTACCGGATGATGGTGCACGGGCGCGACGAGCTCGGGCTGTACATGTCCCCCGGCAAGGACGCGCTGCTGCACATCGAAGGTCGCTGGGCGCGCGGCGAGGACGTGCCGGTCTGCGTGGTGCTCGGGGTCGACCCGCTGCAGTTCCTGGTCAGCTCGCAGAGTTTCCCGAAGAACGTCTCGGAGTACGACCATGTCGGCGGCCTGCGCGGCGCTCCGGTCGAAGTAGTGCAGGCCCGTCACAGCGATCTCCTGATCCCGGCCCGGGCTGACGTCGTACTGGAATGTGTCGCCGAGCCGGGCGCGCGCCGGATGGAAGGACCGTTCGGCGAGTTCACCGGGTACTACGGCCGTCCCGAGGGTGCCGCGCCGCTGCTGCGGGTCAAGGCCATCCACCACCGGGACGACCCGATCGTCACCCACGCGTTGATGGCCGACCATCCGGCCTGTGAACAGTCGACGTTCTTCGGCATCGTGCGGTCGGCCCGGATCTGGAACGACCTGCAGCGGATGGGCATTCCGGGAATCGCCGGGGTCTACTCGCATCCCGCGGCGGCCGGCGGTTTCGGTGTCGTGGTGATCTCGCTGGCCCAGCGGTACGCGGGGCATGCCGCGCAGGCGCTGGCGCTCGCCGCGCAGTGCCCCGGCGGCGCGTACTACACCAAGTGGATCGTTGCCGTCGACGACGATGTCGATCCCACTGATCTGAACGACGTGTTGTGGGCGATGTCGACGCGCTGCAGTCCGATCGACGACATCGACATCCTGCGCAAGACCTGGTCGACCCCGCTGGACCCCACGCTCAACCCGCCGGAGATCCGCCGGTACGGCTCCAAGGCTTTGATCAATGCCTGTCGTGATCACCGGTATCTCGACGTGTTCTCCGAGCGGACCGCGTTGCGGCGTGAGACGTACGACCGGGTCACTCGGCGCTGGTCCGAGCTCGGCTTCACCGGCGTCCCGTCCGTACCGCGCACTTTTCATCCGGAGCAGACCTCGTGACCGGCGCGGCCTTTCGCGCCGCGACCGCGATCGCGGGCATCGGCTGGACCGCGTTCGGCCGCGACTCGGGCCGTACGACCACCGCGTTGGCAACCGAAGCGAGCCTGCGGGCGATCGACGACGCCGGCCTGACCAGCGCGGACATCGATGGCGTCGTGACCTATTGCTACGGCTGGGCGCCGGACACGATGTGGCCCGAAGAACTCGTTGCCGCGCTGGGGCTCAGCCGGTGTGACTACCAGTTGTTCGACAACCTTGGCGGCGCCGCGGCCTGCTCGGCGGTGCTCTCGGCGGCGATGGCCGTGTACGCCGGGCTGTGCGAGAACGTTTTGGTATACCGGGCGATGAACGGCCGCAGTGAACGACCGGCGCTGCTGCCGCCACCGGATCAGGCCCGCGGCAAACGGCAGTGGGGCGTACCGTTCGGCGCGCTGCACGCGGCCGCGAATCTCGGGCCGGCCGTCACCGCGTACATGCAGCGGTACGGGATCACGAACCGCGATTTCGCCGGGCTGGCCGTGCTCCAGCGTGAGCATGCCGTACTGAACACCAAAGCGATGATGCGGGACCCGCTGACGGTGGCGGAGCATCAGGAGTCGCCGTGGATCGTCGAGCCGTTCCGGCGGATGGACTGCTGTCTCACCAGCGATGGCGCGGCCGCGCTGGTCGTGACTTCGAGCGAGCGGGCGCGGGACCTGCGGCACGGTGGCGTGTCGATCCTGGCCGGTCTCGGCGGCGCGGTTCCGGCGACGGATCACCGTACGCACGCCGCGGCGGCCGCGCCTGCCTTGTACCGGGCTGCTGGGATCACCGTCGACGAGCTCGATTTCGCTCAGCTTTACGACGCTTTCACCGGCACCTGCCTGCAGCATGTGGAGGATTTCGGTCTGTGTGAGGTCGGCGCGGCGCCGGCTTGGATCGCGGATGGGCAGGCGGGTCTCGATGGCGCGACGCCGCTCAATACCCACGGTGGTCTGTTGTCGGAGGCGTACCTGCAAGGGCTCGGGCATGTCGTGGAGGCGGTGCAGCAGCTGCGTACTCAGGGGGTTCGCGACGACTTGTGTGCCGGCGCTCACGACCATGATCGCGGGCGTTGTCGTCAGGTCCGTGACGCCGAGGTCGGGCTCGTCTGCGGACAAGGTGGCGACAGCTCGCTCGTACTGAGAAAGGCCTTTGGATGAAGGGATCTGGGCCGCCGCTGCCCGTACCCGATGCCGACAGCGCGCCGTTCTGGGCGGGCTGTGCTCAGGGTCGGGTGCGTGCTCAGCGATGCACCGGTTGTGGGCGGTGGCGGCATCCTCCGGCGGAGTTCTGTCCTGGTTGCCATTCGCAAGCACATGAGTGGGTCGAGCTGCCTGGCTCCGGAGTCGTGCGGTCGTGGGTGGTGGTCCACCGGGTCCTGCATCCGGCCTTGGGCAAGGTGCCGTACGTGCTCGCGGAGGTCGTACTCGACGGCACCGACGGGCAGGTCGTACTGACGACCAAGCTGCTCGGCTGCCGACCCGGCGACGTACGGATCGGGCTGCCCGTCGCCGCCGAATTCACGCCGGTCTCCCCGGAGATCGCCCTGCCAACGATGCGTGGAGACAACTGATGCATGGAGGTAACTGATGCGTGGAGGTAACTGATGTCCATCCGGAAAGGGCCGCTCGACGGCGTCCTGGTCCTCGATCTGACCCATGTCCTGAACGGCCCGTTCGCCACCATGCTGCTCGCGCATCTGGGCGCGAAGGTGATCAAGATCGAGCACGGCGCCGGGGACCGCTTCCGGCATGCCTGGATGCCGGTCGACGCCGATCACGACGGGTACGAGTTCCGCGTCGTCAACGTGAACAAGAAGGCCATCACGCTGAACCTCAAGGACCCGCGCGGCGTCCAGCTGTTCCGCGAGCTGGCCCGCAAGGCCGACGTGGTGGTGGAGAACTTCTCGGTCGGGGTGATGGACCGGCTGGGCATTGGGTATACCAAACTGAAGGAGCTCAACCCGGACCTGATATACGCCAGTTCGCGCGGTTACGGCGAGGACGGGCCGTACGCGCATATGCGGGCGAACGCGGCGACGATCATGGCGAGCAGCGGGTGGACCGCGAGTGCCTGGGACAACGCCGGCCAGGACGGCCTGAAGCCGCAGGGGATCGGCGACGAGGCGGCCGGGGTGTCGATGGCGCTGGGCATTCTTGCCGCGCTGTTCGCCCGCGAGCGTGGCGGTCCGGGTCAGCAGGTGTCGGTGTCGATGCAGGAGGCCCTGATGGGCTTCATGATCGCGAACTTCCACACCCAGGTGGAGGGACGGCCGGTCGGTATCGCGCCGAAGCGGTGCGCCGACGGGTACATCGCGTTTCATCTGCCGGACATCACCAACGATCTGTGGGAGCGGTTCGCGGCGGCGATGGGGCGGCCGGAGGCGATCGCCGATCCCCGGTTCGCCACGGCCGCCGATCGCAGGGCGAACGTCGAGGCGCTGGAGGCGGAGGTGTCGGCCTGGGTCCGCGAGACCAGCCGGGACGAGCTGTGGAAGGTGTTCCTGTCCATCGGGATCTCGGCCGGGCCGGTCCTCCGGTTGTCTGAGGTGTTGGAGGACGAGCATCTCGAGGCGCGGGGTGCGTTCGTCGAGGTGGAGGATCCGCGAGCGCCTACGGCGCGCTTCCTGCGTCCGTGGGTGCGGTTCAGTGAGACCCCGTCGGCGATCACGTCGCCCGCACCGGCGCAGGGTCAGCACAACCACGAGATCTACTCCGAACTGCTCGGCCTGTCCGCCGACGCCATCGACCGCCTCACCACGGAGCACGTCCTGTGAGTGCGTCGGGTGCGGTGGGTGGTGGGCGGGCTGTGGTTTTGGTGGCTGGTGGGGGGCCGGTGGGGCTTTCGCTTGCGGTTGAGTTGGGGCGGCGGGGTGTGCCGACGCTGTTGGTGGATCAGGGGACCGGCACGGTCGACTTCACCACCGCGAACCTGGTCAACACCCGGACAATGGAACATCTGCGCCGCTGGGGCATCGCCGACGCCGTGCGGTACTCGGGGTTCCCGGCGGATCACCCGCGCAGCTACCGGTACGTGACAAGCTTCGCCGGCCATGAACTGGTCGGCTTCGAGCACCCGGCCAACGGCGATCCCGCGGGACGATCACGGTTCAGCCCGGAATCGCGGATCTGGTGCCCGAAAACCTACTTCGACCCAGTCTTGCTGGACACCGTCCGCGGGCTGTCCGCGGTGACGATCCGGTTGCGTACTCGGGTCGACGGCTTCACGGAGAGCGCCGACGGCGTCCTCGTACAGCTCACCGATCTCGAGAGCGGGACGACCGAGCAGGTGCAGGTCAGCTATCTCGCGGGATGCGACGGCGGCCGCAGCGGCGTACGCAAACAGCTCGGGATCGGTTTGAGCGGACGCTTCGCCGAGACGGCCAACGTCGCGATCACCGTCCGCGCTCCGCTCAACTCGCACCGGACCGTCGGACCGGCCGCCTACTACAACCTCGTCGGGCCGCGCGCGCGTGGCGTCGTCACCTCTGTCGATGGGCGGGACGAGTGGCGGGTCAACCTGTGGCACGACAAGAACTACGACCTGTCCGCGATGGACACCGAAGAAGTCTGCCGGCGGGCGTTGCCTGGTATGCCATTCGAGATCCTCAACGCCCGGACCTGGTCGGGGCACTGCGTGGTCGCCGACTCGTACGGGACCGAGCGGGTGTTCCTGGCCGGAGACGCGGCGCATCTGCCCTGGCCGGCCGGCGGTTTCGGCATGAACACCGGCCTCGGGGACGCGGTGGATCTCGGGTGGAAGCTCGCCGCGGTCGTGGATGGCTGGGGCGGACCGGGACTGCTGCGGTCGTACGAGGCCGAGCGGCGGCCGGTCGGGCTGCGGAACATCGGGTACGCCGAGGCGCTGCACCGGGACGACACCCGGTTGGAGATCCCGTCCTCGCTGGAGGACGACACGGTCGAAGGCGCGAGTCACCGGACGGAGCTTGCGGCCAGGATCAAGGCCAGCCGGGAGAAGGAGTTCGCGCTGGAATCACCGGCGCTGGAGCTGGGCTACAGCTACGCCGGATCGCCGATCGTCGTGCTGGGCGACTCGGATCCGGCTGAGCCGGTCTCGTTCGACGATGCCGCGTCCTGGGTGCAGAGCAGCGCGCCGGGCAACCGGGCGCCGCACTGCGTACTGCCGGATGGGCGCTCGACGCTGGATCTTTTCGGCGACGGGTTCACGTTGCTGGCGTTCGACGGTGCCTGGTCCGGCGGGTTCCGGGTGGCGGCGGAGAAATTTGGTATACCACTGCGCGTCATCCGCTGGGACGATCCCGAGCTGGCGCGGCAGTACGAGCGGCGGCTGGTGCTCGTACGCCCCGACGGGCATGTCGCGTGGCGGGGAGACAGCGAGCCGCCCGATCCGGCGGCGGCCCTGGACACTGTTCGTGGGGGCGGCCAATGAATGACGTGCTCGCCGCGGCGGACCTGCTGGAAATCCACGACCTGTACGCCCAGTACGCGCACTGTTTCGATCTCGGAGAACCCGGTGCGGCCGCCGAGCTGTTCACCGCTGACGGTTCCTTTACCCGCGCTGACGGTCGCGTCACCCGAGGCCGGGACCAGCTGCGCGGTCTCGGTGAGGGGACGGCCGGGGTTCGGCATCTGTATACCAACATCAGGATCGTTGCTGACGGCAAGGACCGTGCCAGCGGCCGCTGCTACAACCTGCGGCTGCGCGTGGATGCCGGAGCGGCTCCGGTCATTCATGCCTTCGGTCTGATGACCGACGTGTTCATCCGTACCGCTGACGGCTGGCGGTTCCAGTCGCGGACCAGCAGCAGCTGGTGACGCCTACTTTTGGAGTACCAAATCATGACGACATCCGAAGACCTTGAGTTTCGTGGCCTGTCCGGTCACTTGGCGCGGGCCGAGGCGGGCAACGACGCCGCGGTTCTGCTGGTGCCTTTCGCCTTCGGGCTCAACCAGCGGGTGCGGGACCTGGCGGCCGAGCTGGCCGGCGCTGGGCTGACCACATTGATCTGGGACCCGTACCCGGGCCAGGCGCCGGCGGCTGACCACAAGGAGGTGCGCGCCCGCTCGGCCGCGTTGAAGGACTCGACCGTGATCGCCGAGCTGACCACGTGTGCCGACTACTTGATCGAGGACCTGGGCGCTCGACGGGTCGGGACGATCGGCTTCTGTATGGGTGGACGGTTCAACCTGATGCACGCGGCCGTCGATCACCGGCTGGCCGCGGTCGTGCCGTACTTCCCGACGCTGATCCGGCCGCTGCCGCCGCACCTGGAGGTGGATGCGGTGGAGGTCGCGGGCAGTATCACCGCGCCCGTACACCTGATCTATGCCGGCCAGGATCATCTGACCAAACTGGACACCTTCCTCGACCTGCAGGCCACCTTGCAGGAGCGTGGCGCGCCGACGACGATCCAGGTGTACCCGGCGGCCGAGCACGGTTTCATGGACGTCGACGGGCATCCGGAACCGCACAACGCCGACGCGCGAGCAGCATCCTGGCCGCAGGCGGTCGCTTTCCTCACCAGCCAACTCCTCACCACAGCCTCGCCCGGACCAACTCGCCGCTGGGCAACCCGATCGTGACTGAGCTACGGGTTCTCGTCGTCACGGGCAGCGTGCGCAAACCTTCGTACACGACCGCGCTCGCGACCGCGGTCGGTGCCCGGCTGTCCACCGACAACGCGAAAGTCGCCTGGTGGGATCTCGCGGAGCAACCGGTACCGATCGCCGATCCGGCGTTCCACCGGGCTCCCGAGAACCACCCCGACCTGGCCGTGCGCCGACTGGTCAAGCTGACCGACGCCGCCGACGCGATCGTGCTGGCATCGCCGCTCTATCACAACTCGTTCTCCGGCGTACTCAAGAATGCGCTGGACTGCTTGTCGATGCGGCAGTTCCAGCACAAGCCGGTCGGGTTGGCCAGCCACGGGCGCCAGCGCAGTACGCAAGCGGTGGACCAGTTGCGTACGGTGGTCCGTGGTCTCCGCGGCGTCAGTACGACGACGCCACTGTGCACGATGGACTCCGACTACCTGCCGGCAGTCAACGGTGGCGAACCGTGTTTGGTTGCCCCCGACATCGTTGAACGCCTCGAGCGCTTCGTCACCGAGCTCCTGGATCTGGCTGCCGCGTTGCGTCCACTCCGCACCGGCACGGTCGCCCGTACCCGGGCCGAACGGGTGCAATAACCAGGGGTTCCGCGAGGACGAGGCAGGTAGCCTTCGCCGGATGACGGGTAATGAGATCAGCGGTGGCGCGCCGCCCGCGCCGACACACGCCGACGCACCGGCACCGGCACCGGCACACACCGGCGCACCGGCATCGGCACCGGCGCACGCCGGCGCACCGGCACCGACACCGGCCTCTGCACCGGCACCGGCCTCTGCACCGGCACCGGCCTCTGCACCGGCACCGGCCTCTGCACCGGCAACGGCAACGTCCACATCGACGTCGACTTCGACCAGTGACCGACCGGGTGCGTCGGCACCGGCAACGTCGACGTCGACGTCGACGTCGACCAGTGACCGGCCGGGTGCGCCGGCGGGCGTGCACTCGGGGTCGCTGGCGGGCCGGGTGGCGGTGGTCACCGGGGTGAGTCGGCGGGTCGGGATCGGGTTCGCGGTGGCGAAGGAGCTGTTGGCGGCGGGCGCGTCAGTGCTCGTGCACTCGTGGGCGCCTCGCGACGCGGAGCTGCCCTGGGGCGCCGATCCGGTGGGCGAAGCCGGGATCATCGAGGCGCTGGGCCGAGAGGACCAACCCGGAGCGCCCGGCCCAGCAGCAAGCGAGCGGTTGCGGCACGTGTCGGCCGATTTCGCCGCACCGGACGCACCCGGACAGGTGATCGCCGCCGCGGTGGAGGCGTTCGGCGCGGTGGATGTGGTGGTCGCCAACCACGCCCGCAGCTCGAACCACACCCTCGCCGAGGTCACCGCGGCCGAGCTCGACCTGACCTGGGCGGTCAACACCCGGGCGAGCGTGCTGCTGGCGCAGGCGTTCGCGGCCGCGTACGAGGAGCAGCGCGGTGCTGGGCGGATCATCATGTTCACCTCCGGGCAGCATTTGGCGCCGATGAGCCAGGAGGTGCCGTACGCGATCAGCAAGGGCGCGATCCAGCAGCTGACTCTCACGCTGTCGGACGCGCTGATCGACCGGGGGATCACCGTCAACACCATCAACCCCGGTCCGGTCGACACCGGCTGGGCAACGCCCGAGCTCACCGAACAGGTCGGCCGCGCGCTACCGTCCGGCCGCTGGACCCGCCCGGACGAGATCGGCCGCGTCGTACGCTGGCTCGCCTCACCCGAGAGCCAGCTGATCACCGGCCAAACCATCAACACCGAAGCCGGCTTCCGCCGCTGGGCAATGTAACCCCACCGCCCCACCCCTGCCGTCGCCCACGCCCCCCCCACCGCCCCACCCCTGCCGTCGCCCACGCCCCCCACCGCCCACACCCCCCACCGCCCCGCGCCGTACCCCGGTCATTTGAGAGGTGAACGTGGGCTGTTGTCTGTTCGCCGCTCGCATGCGGGTGGTGAACGGGCACAGGGGGAGGTTCACCTCTCAAATGGGGATGGGGTGTCGGATTGGGGGTGGGGTGTTCGTTGGAGGGGTAGGTGCTGCTTATGAAGGGGCGGCCGGGACTGGAGGTGGAGCTCAGGATGGCGCACTCGCAGGCGAAGGTTCGGCGGATGTTCGAGCTGGTGGAGCCGATCGCGACCGTTACCTTTTCGGACATACCGAACGACGAGTTCCTGGCTGTCGGGATGCGGAACTATTGGGACGGGTACTTCGCCGGGCGGGCGGCGCCGCTGGGCCTCGCGTCGTCGGAGGTGGTGCACGCGGTGTTCTACAACTTCGCCCCGGGCGAGGTCGCGCGGCACATTCCGCGGGTCTGGGCGAAGGTCACTCCGGCGGAGGCGATCGCCATCCGCGAGCGGGGCAGCGCTGCCGCGTTGCGGGCGGCGATCGGTGCGCTGGCTGATTCAACGAGTCTGGTACGGGCCGCCGAGGTCGCGACCCGCGCGGCCGTGAGCGCGCCGATCGAAGGGCGAGTCTTGTACGCGGGGCTGCGTGCACTTGCCGTGCCGGAGGATCCGGTAGCCAGGCTCTGGCACGCGGCGACGCTGCTGCGGGAGCATCGCGGGGACGGGCACAATGCCGCTTTGGTTGCTAATGGCATCGGGGGTACGGAGTCGCATGTACTGATGGCGCTCGCGCTGGGCATGCGGGCGGAGGAGTTCGGCCGGATTCACCACCTGCCGAAGGCGCGGCTGGATGCTGTCGTCGACGGGATGCGCGACCGTGGTCTTGTCGATGCCGACGGTGGTTTCACGGACGCCGGGCGGGAGACGAAGGCGCGGATCGAGGCACTCACGGACGAACTGGCCGCGCCGCCCTACAACAGTCTCTCAGTCGAAGAACTCGACCAACTGATCACCGACCTGGAGCCGATCGCCGCCGCGGCACAGGAGGCCGACCGCTGACCGCTGACCGCTGACCGCTGAAGCTGGCAGTTAGACGAGTTGCGCGGCGTGCGGTTGGTGGACGCGTGAGCCGGTCAGCGGCGGATGAGGCCGAGGTCGGTGGCGGTGGCGATGGCGGCGGTGCGGGAGTCGACGCCGAGTTTGGTGTAGATCCGGGCCAGGTGGGATTTGACGGTGCCCTCGGTGAGGTGGAGGCGGTGGCCGATCGCCTGGTTGGAAAGGCCTTCGGCGACCAGTACCAGGACCTCGGTTTCGCGGCGGGTCAACGTCGTACCCGGTGTTCGGAGTCTGGTCAGCAGGCGGTCGGCGACCGCGGGGGCCAGGCTGGTCCGGCCGGCGGCGGCAGTTCGTACGGCGGCGGCGAGTGTCTCGGGTGGGGCGTCCTTCAGCAGGTAACCGGTCGCGCCGGCCTCGATCGCGGGCAGGATGTCGGCGTCGGAGCCGTACGTGGTGACGACGAGGACGCGCGGCGCGTCCGGGCGGGAGGTGATGAGCGCGGTGGCCTCCGCGCCGGTCATGCCCTGGCCGAACTGCAGATCCATCAGCACCACGTCGATCCCACCCTCGGCGGCGCGGCGGACCGCGTCCTCCGCGGTGGCGGCCTCGGCGACGACCGCCAGGCCGGCTTCGGTGCCGAGTACGGCGCGCAGCCCGGCGCGAACGATCGGGTGATCGTCGGCGAGCAGAATGCGGATCGCCCCGGCCCCGCCCGAAGGTTTCCCACCCGAGCTCACGCCCACCCCTCCGCCCCGGCTGGACGCTTGCGAGGAGGCGCGATGGTGAGTGGGAGTTCGGCGTGGAGTGTGGTGCCGTGGTGTGGGTCTGAGTCGACGTGCAGGTTACCGTGGAGTTCCTCCATTCGCGTGCGCATCGCCGTGATCCCGAAGCCGCCGCTGACCGAGGCGGCCGGCAACTCGTACGGATCGAATCCCACGCCGTTGTCGGTGATCTCGAGCGCGACGTGGTCGCCCAGATAGCTGAGGGTCACCTCGACCACGGTCGCGCGCGCGTGCTGGACGGTGTTGGCCAGCGCGGACTGTGCGATCCGCAGCAGTGCGACTTCGTGCTCGGTAGGTAACGGCACGGGGTCTCCGGTGGTCTGCCAGCGGGCGCTGATCGGGAGACGCCGGGAGGTGGTTGTGCACAGCCGCTCGAGCGCGTCGGCCAGGGTGTTCCGCTCCAGCGCGGGTGGGCTGAGGGCGGCGACGAAGCGGCGGGCCTCGGCGAGGTTGTCGACCGCGGTCTGGCGGGCCTGGCCGACCTGGGCGATGGCGGTCTCGGTCTGGCCGGGCAGGGCCCGTTCGGCCGCGCTCAGCAGCAGCTGGATGCTGGACAGTCCTTGCGCGAGGGTGTCGTGGATTTCGCGGGCCAGGCGTTCCCGCTCGGCCAGTACGCCCGCGTTGTGCTGGGCGGAAGCAAGGTCGGCGCGGGTGGCGGTCAGCTCCTCGATCAGCCGCCGGCGTTGTTCGCTCTCGCGGTACAAGGCCTGGTAGCCCCAGACGACCGCCACCGCAACGGCGGCGCCGAGCGCGGGTCCGATCGCGACCATTGGGTTGAAGGAATGCTGGTGAGCCGCGAATCCGGCGACGGCCGCGGCCGCGGTGAGGAGTACGGCGATCAGGCCGGCCTTGCGCGGAAGTAGATGGAGCTGGAGGAAGTACAGCGGGAACGCCACCCAGATGCCGTCGGGGGACAGGGCCAGCAGCACCAACCAGACGAGGCCCACCGCGGCCAGCCAAACCGCAGCGGCTCTCCGGGACGTACGAATCCGGGAAAGCAGTGGCCCGACCGCGTACGCAAGGCCGCAGGTCAGCGCCACGGCGACGATCCAACCTGCGTGGGGCCGGCTGCCGATGACGGCCCGGGCGGCGGCCAGTGTGAGCAAGCCGATGATCAGCAGGTGCAGGCACCAGGCCAGCGTGCGGCTCGTCGGGGTCAGGACAGCGGTGTTCACAATGCCTTCAGTCTACGAAGGCGGCCACCTCGGGGCCTCCATCGAAAGTTACAAGTCGTGTACCGCGTTTCGGCCCGGGAAGTGCCGTCCTGCGCCAGACGCGCGGACCGGGCCGGACGGCGATCGTAGAAGGGTCAGTATTTGGACCGCCTGAAGGGCAGTAGGACCGTGTACGTCGCCTGGAGAGATCTCAGATTCGCCAAGGGCCGCTTCGCCCTGATGGGTACGGTCATCGTGTTGATCACCCTGCTGGTCGGGCTACTGTCCGGATTGACCGCCGGGCTGGGGCAGCAGAACATCTCTGCCGTCAGCAACCTGCCGGCGGACCGGATTGCGTTTCAGACTCCCAGTGCCGGGCAGGCTTTGTCGTACGCGAACTCGACCGTGACCCAGAGTCAGTGGGAGCAGTGGGCCCGCGTAGCTGGTGTCGAGAGCGCGGAACCACTCGGGATCACCACCACGAAAGCCACCGCCGGCGGCAAGAGCATCGGCGTTTCCGCGTTCGGCGTTCAGCCTGCCTCCCGTCTCCTCCCGGCGGGCAGCAAGGTCAGCGACAGTTCCGTGGTGCTGTCCACGACCGCCGCCAACGAGCTCGGCATCGGGCCGGGCGCCACGCTCGACCTGGCTGGGCAGCAACTCGAGGTCGCCGCCGTGCAAGGCGATTCGTCCTTCAGCCACACGCCCGTCGTCTGGGTCACGTTGGCTACCTGGCAGAAGGCGGCTCCGCCGTCCGGTGCCGGCACCCGGCCGGCAGCAACCGTCATCGCCCTGAACACCACGTCCGGCGTCGATCTCGCGGCCGGCGATCAAGCGGCGGGTACGACGTCGGTGTCCACCAAGGAATCGTTGGCGGCGATCGGCTCGTACACGTCCGAGAACGGCTCGCTGCAACTGATGCGTGGCTTCCTCTTCGCGATCTCCGCGCTGGTCATCGGTGCGTTCTTCACCGTGTGGACCATCCAGCGCAGCGGCGATGTCGCCGTCCTCAAAGCGCTCGGCGCCTCCACCGCGACCCTGCTCAGGGACGCGCTCGGCCAGGCCGTCGTACTGCTGGCGGGAGGCACCGTGATCGGTACCGGGATCGCCGCCGCGGTCGGCGCTGTCGTATCGGGGTCCGCCGTACCGTTCCTCCTCACTCCGGCCACCGTGCTGCTACCGGCGGCCGTGCTGATCTTCCTCGGCGCGCTCGGGGCAGCTCTGGCCATCCGCCGAATCACCTCCGTCGACCCTCTGACTGCTCTGGGAAGCGCCCGATGAGTTTGAAGCTGACAGCCATCACCCTGACCTACCCCGACGGCGACAGTCGCTTGACCGCGCTCGACACGGTGGACCTGGAGGTTCCGAAGGGCAGCCTGACCGCGGTCATCGGTCCGTCCGGCTCCGGCAAGTCCAGCTTGCTGGCCGTCGCCGCCACCCTGATCACGCCCGACTCCGGTACGGTGCTGATCGACGATACGCCGACCACCGGGCTGAGCCGCGCCGAGTTGACCGAGCTGCGCCGTAGCGCTGTCGGAATCGTGTTCCAGCAGCCGAATCTGCTGCCGTCGCTCACCGCCGCCGAGCAGCTCCAGGTGATGGCCGAGATCGACGGCCGTTCGCCCTCCAAGGCACGGTCCCGTGCGCTGGAGCTGCTGGCCGCCGTCGGGATGGCGGATTTCGCCGGTCGCCGACCGCATCAGCTCTCCGGTGGACAGCGCCAGCGCGTCAACCTCGCCCGGGCCTTGATGAACGATCCCAAGGTTCTCCTTGTCGACGAGCCGACCAGCGCCCTCGACCACGAACGGGGCGCCGCCGTCATCGGCCTGATCACCCGCCTCACGAAGGATCAGGGCACCGCCACCGTCCTGGTGACCCACGACCGAACCCTCCTGACAACCGCTGACCAGGTTGCCGAGGTCGACGACGGCCGCCTTCGCCTTGCTGGATTGCCGAGATGACGGCCGTTCTGCTGCCGGCCAGCACCTTCGCCGTACGCCGTGGATCCGATGTTTGTTGCTCAGGGCTACTGAATTGTCCCGGCCGGGCCGATGTCTCTTGCCGCGTGGCGGTCTGTGCACATCGTGAGGAACGCTTCGGCCCGGCGATTCAGGCCGGCCGTGGGGGACCAGGCGAGCAGGACGTGGGCGCCGTCGACGGGTTCCGTGATCTCCTTGATCACCACCTTGCTTCCGTCGTACGTGCGATCGTTGGCCGGGCGCTGCACCAGCAGGGCGTACCCCATGCCTCTGCCGACGAGCGCCCGGGTCAGCTCGAAGGACGTCGGCCGGTACTTGATCACCGGCGTGATTCCGAACTGTTTGAAGATCGCCAGCGTGTTCTGCGAGCTCGGTGGCGCGTCGAGCAGCACCTGCGGTTCGTCGGCGAGGTCCGTCAGGGCGACCGCGGGCGCGTCCGCCAGCCGGTGGCCGGCGGGCAGCAGGACGTACGGCCGCCGGATGTCGATGATCGCGCGCTCGAGCTCCGGCTCGATCTCCATGTCGTAAAGGATCGCGAGGTCCAGCTCGCCGTTCGTCAGCCGGCGCTGCAGCACGTCCTGGGTGTCCTCGGTGAAGTCGACGTGTACGCCGGGGTGCAGGTCGCTGAAGTCCTGCAGCAGCGTGGGAAGTGCCGTGGGGGCGAGGGTGACGTAGCAGCCGACCGTGAGCGTGCCGACCAGATCCTTCCCGCCGGACGCGATGCTGACCAGGTCCTCGGCGCGGCGGAGCAACGTACGCGCTTCGCCGAGCACCTGGCGGCCGGACGGCGTTAGCGTGACGCCGTGCGCCTTCTTGCGTACCGCGAGGCGCGCGCCGAGAGCACGTTCGAGCTCGGTCAGTGATTGCGACAGGCCGGGCTGGGACACGCGCAACCGCTCCGCCGCGGCGCTCAGCGTCCCGGCCTCGGCGATGGCGACGAAGTGCTCGAGTTGCCGAATCGAGAACCGCACCGGCTTCATAGCCTCAACTTATCAAGGTTCTCAGATTCTTGTCCTTTCCGAATGACTCGCGCGCTGTCACAGTGAGTCGCCAAGGAGCGGCGCGCAGTCGGGCCGCCGGGACGGAAGGACCCTGATGGCAACCAAACCGTTCGCCTCCGCGGCCGATCTCGCCGCGAAGGTGGAGACCCTGGAGATTCTGGCCGACGGCGTGTACGCGCTGACCAGCGAAGGCGACCCGAACGTCGGCGCGATCGAGGGCGAGGACTTCGTCGTCGCGTTCGAGGCGCGCGCCACCCCGGTCGCGGCACAGGACTGGCTGACCAAGCTACGCGAGCACACCGACAAGCCGGTGAAGTACCTCGTCCTCTCGCACTACCACGCCGTCCGCGTCCTCGGCGCGTCCGCGTTCGGTGCCGAAACGATCATCGCGCACGACAACACCCGCGTACTGATCGCCGAACGTGGTCAGCAGGACTGGGCGAGTGAGCTGGGGCGGATGCCGCGCCTGTTCCGCGATCCCGATTCCGTACCCGGGCTGACCTGGCCGGACCTCACCTTCAGCGATTCGCTGACCATCGACCTGGGCGGCGATCGGGGCGAGCTCGTCCTGCAGTACTGCGGTCGCGGGCACACCGCAGGCGACATCGTCGCGTGGCTGCCTGGTGAGCGGGTGCTCTTCGCGGGTGACCTGGTCGAGGCGCAGGCCGCGCTGTACACCGGCGATGCCTTCCACGCCGACTGGTCCACCGGCACGCTGGACCGGGTCAAGGCGTTCGAGGCCGAGGTACTGGTCGGTGGCCGGGGCGCGGTTCCGCGCGGGCGGGCGGCGGTCGACGCGGCGATCGAGCAGACCCGCGAGTTCCTGCTGGTGATGCGCGCGAAGGCGGGTGAAGTGCATGCTCGGGGTGGTTCGCTGAAGGAGGCGTTCGAGTTGACGCATGCGGCGCTCGCTCCCGCGTACGGGGCGTGGCCGATCTTCGAGCACTGCCTGCCGTTCGACGTGGCCCGGTTGTGGGACGAACTGAACGGCATCACCTGGCCACGGATCTGGACCGCCGACCGCGACCGCCAAATCTGGGACGAGCTCCAGGGATGAACCCGCGGACGACTGCCGGGGTTGCGGTTGTTGGCAACGGGCCCGTGGGTCAGACCGCAGCGTTGTTGCTGGCTCGGTGGGGAATCCCGGTGACGCTTCTCGATCGGCGGTCACGCAGATCGGCGGTCGGCTCGAAAGCCATCTGTCAGCAGCGCGACGTCCTCGACATCTGGTCCAGCCTCGGCGCGGGCCGGATCGCGCGGGACGGCCTCACCTGGACAACAGCCCGCACCTACTATCGCGACCGCGAGCTCTTCCACTGGTCCTTCGTCGACCGCGGACATTCCCCACTACCCGCCTTCGTCAACGTCTCGCAATGCCACACCGAGGCAGTACTCGACGAACTGATCGCCGCGCAGCCGCTGATCGACGTCCGCTGGGGATACGACGTCGTTGACCTTCACCAGGATGCCGAACAGGTCGAGCTGACGTGCGACTCCTCCGCTGGTACGCGACGGATCACCGCTCCGTACGCGGTGGTGGCGGCCGGTGCCCAGGGCAACGAACTTCGCGAGCTGCTCGGGGTCACCTTCGACGGTCAGACGTTCGACGATCGCTTCCTGATCTGTGACATCCGGGCCGAGCTACCCGGCTGGGAGACCGAGCGGAGGTTCTACTTCGACCCCGCGTGGAACCCTGGCCGGCAGGTGCTGATCCACCCGTGTCCGGATTCGACATACCGGATCGACTGGCAGGTGCCGGCCGGCTTCGACCTCGAGGCCGAGGTCGCTCGGGGCGGACTCGACACCCGGATCCGGCAGGTGATCGGCGATCGGCCGTACGAGATCGTGTGGAAGTCGGTTTACCGGTTCCATGCGCGCAAGGTGGATCGGATGCGGGTCGGCAGGGTGCTGCTCGCGGGTGACTTCGCGCATCTGGTCGCGCCGTTCGGTGCGCGTGGGCTCAACTCCGGGGTGGCTGATGCCGAGAACGCGGCTTGGAAGCTGGCGTTCGTACTGAACAGCTGGGCGACCGATGCGCTGCTGGACAGTTACGACACCGAACGGCGTGCGGCGGCCGCGGAGAACCTTGACGTCGCGAGTCGGACGATGCGGTTCCTCGTACCCCAGAACCGTGCCGAGCGGGAGACGCGGCGAGGCATCCTCGATGCGGCGGTGAGCGATCCTGAAGCGCGTGGACGGGTCGACAGCGGGAGATTCGCGGAGCCCTTCTGGTACGTGGATTCCGCGTTGACGACGGCTGATCCGGATCGGGTGTTCGGCGGTCGGCCGCCGCGGGGAGAGAGTCCGGCGGCGGTGCCTGGTGTACTCGTTCCGGACGGACCGATTCGAGTCGCGGGGCGGCCGGACGTACATCGGTTGCGGCAGCTCGTGCGGGACGGACTGCTCGCGCTGGTGACCAGCGGCAACGTGCGGGAGGTCGCTCGGGCGCTGGCGGCAGCTACCGCGGCGCCGAGTGTGGTGTTGCAGTTGGGGGACGTCGACCGGGATGGGGTGATTGCTCGCGCGCTGGACGCGAAACCGGCGGAGACCTGGCTGATCCGGCCCGATGGTCACATCGCGGCGGTCGTCGCCACCAGCGACCTGCCCGCACTCACAGCCGCCGCCCACCGCGCCGTCGCCGCCCCGTGCCATTTCAGTGGTTAACCCCTGGGGCTGTCCGTTAGCCTCCCGCACACCGGGCAGGAAGGGGCCGAGCGCGAGGTTAACCACTGAAATGGATCTCAGCTCACGCGATCACCTTTGGTCGTGTACGTGGCGATGCAGTACTCGCTGAATGCTCGGGCTCGGCGGGTGGGGCGGGCGTCGCGGGCGTGGGCGAGGATGACGTCCACCTCGAGTACGTCGTCCGCGATCTCCCGGTAGACCAGGCCCGGGCCCGAGTACGTGAACGTGGCCGCCGGTCGCTGCAGCAGGAGCGAGTAGCCGACCCCGCTGGCGACCAGCGAGCGGACGGACTCGAAGCTCGCCGAGACGAAGCGGACGTCCGGCTCGACGCCGCCGGAGGCCAGCACCGCTCGGAACATGTCCGCGCTGGGCCGCATGTCCAGCATGACCATCGGTTCGCCGCGCAGTTCGGCGAGCCGGATCGGCCGGTCGTCGGCGAGCGGGTGATCCTCGGCGAGCAGGACGTACGGCCGGACGCGGTACAGCAGGGTCTTCGTGATGTCCGCGCTGACGCCGAGGTCGTACATCAGCGCGACTTCGCAGGTCCCTTCGAGCAAGCGGTCGGTCAGTTCGCTCACCGATCCTTCGGCGAGCCGCAGCACCACCTCAGGATGGAGTTGCGGGAACCGGCGCAGGATGTCCGGCAGCACGAACGGCGTGATGGTCGGGAAACAGCCGACGGTCAGCTCGCCGCTGACGTTCTGGCTGATGCTCTGCGCGGTCGACTGCACCTCGCCGGCATGCGCGAGCAAGGTCCGGGCCTCGGGCAACAATCTCCGGCCGGCGTCGGTGAGCGCGATGCCACGGGACTTGCGGCGCAACAGCAGCTGCACGCCGAGGCCACGTTCGAGTTGGGTGACGGCCAGCGAGATCGCTGACTGGGAGATGTGGTGGCGCTCGGCCGCGGCCGCCATCGTGCCTGCTTCGGCGACCGTGACGAAGTAGCGCAGCTGCCGGAGGCTGAATTTCTCGATGCCGTCGCCCACCGCCGCGACGGTACGCGCTTCATGAGTTTTCCTCAAGACGTTCGCCCGGAACTGCTGCTTTACCTGAATAGGGTCCGGTACTGACGATGGTTGCGCCAGCAGTCGCGGAAGCGCGAGAGCAAGGAGCCGCAGGTGCAGAAGGCCACATTTCATTACGGCGGTACGCCGGCCGAGGTGGTAGAAGTCGACGCGGACGTCAGTCTGATGCGCGCCGCCGTGACCAACGGAGTCGCGGGCATCGTCGGCGAGTGCGGCGGGCAGGCCATGTGCGCGACCTGCCACGTCTACGTACGGGAGCAGTACCTCGACGCGCTGCCCGCGATCGGTGCCGACGAGGACGAGATGCTCGATTGCACGGTCGCGCCACGGGACCCCGTACGCAGCCGGCTCGCCTGCCAACTGACCCTCGGCACGGGCCTCGACGAGATCGAAGTGGACGTCCCGGAGCAACAGGTATGACGACGAAGGACGCCGGGCGCGGCCAGGTCGCCGGACGCGCGGGCCACGTCGCCGGGGCCGGGCACGCGGGTCACGTGGTTGTCGCCGGGGCCGGGCATGCGGGCGTGCAGGTGGCCGCGAGTTTGCGTGCCGGTGGTTTCGCCGGTGCGATCACCTTGGTCGACGACGACAGCGACCACCCGTACCAACGACCGCCCCTCTCGAAGGACTTCGTCGCGGACATGGCCGTCGCCCCGCTACCTCTTCGGGCCGAAAAGTTCTTTGCCGACAGCAACGTTATGCTCCGGGACGGAAGCGCGATCCGAGAGATCGACCGCCGCGCGAAGCAGGTAATCCTCCAAGACGGCGCAGTGCTCGACTACTCCGCCCTCGTACTCGCCACCGGCGCCCGTTGCCGGCCTCTCGACGTGCCGGGCGCGCACCTACGCGGCATCCACCAACTCCGCACGCTCCGGGATGCGCGGACGCTTCGTGAGCTCCTCACCCGAGCCCGCTCCGTGGTGGTCGTCGGCGCCGGGTTCATCGGCCTGGAGTTCGCCGCCGCCGTACGCGGTCGTGGTCTCGAGGTCACCGTGCTGGAAGCAGGCGATCGTCCCCTGGCCCGCGCACTGACCGCTCCGATGTCGGGTCACCTGGCGGCAGCCCACTTGAGCATGGGTACGAACCTGCGCTGCAACGAGACGGTCGCGCGCATCACCGGTACGGTCGCCGGTGACGTCACGGCGGTGGTCGGGTCGAGCGGAACCTCGTACCCGGCCGATCTGGTGCTGGTCGGAATCGGTGTGCAGCCACGCGACGAACTTGCGCGAACCGCGGGCCTGCCGGTCGACAACGGCATCCTGGTCGACGATCGGCTGCGTACGCCCGATCCCGCGATCTACGCCGCCGGCGACTGCGCGCGGTTCCGCGATCCGGCGTCGGGGGAGCGGATCAGGCTGGAGTCGGTGCAGAACGCCACCGACCACGGCCGGCATGTAGCCGCGACACTGCTCGGAAACGACGACGCCTACGAGGCGCTGCCGCTGTTCTGGAGCAATCAAGGCCGTCTGCGGTTGCAGGTCGCCGGGCTGTCCGGCGCGGCGACCCACACGGTTGTCACCGGAGATCCGGACCGGTTCTCCGTCCTGTGCTTTCGCGACGACCGCCTGATCGCCGTCGAGTCGCTGAACAGTCCGGGTGACCACGTAGCCGCCCGCCGGGTGCTCACCGCCGGTACGGCGCCGTCGCTCGCGCGTGATGCACAGGACGGCTTCAGCCTCAAGCAGTACGCCCAGGACATCACCACCTCAGGAGTTGATCATGTCCGTTGACCAGACTTCCACGCCTGCCGCGGTAGCGGATTGGGTCGACCTGGCGGCGATGGTTCGCGACCCGTACGACACGTACCGCCGCCTGCGCGAACTCGGTCCGGTCGTGTGGGTGCCCGCGCTGAAGCGGTATCTCGCGGTGTCCTTCGCCGCCTGCTCGGCGATCGAGGCGGACCAGGAAACGTTCTCGGCGAGCGTACGCGGCAGCTCCGCCCTGATGGCCCGGGCCCTTGGAGCCCAGCCGATGCTCCGGAAGGACGACCCGGAGCACGCGTCCGAGCGTACCCCCGTCAACAGTTGCCTGCGCCCGCGGAGTATCAAGGCGAACTGGCTTCCGCTGTTCGAGCAGAACGCGGAGACCTGCCTCGCCGGATTACTCGAACGCGGACCGGACGAGGCGGACCTGAACCGCGACTTCGCCGCACCGTTCGCCGCGCGGAATCTGATCGACCTGCTCGGGCTACGGGGTGCGTCGCCCGCTGACCTGACGCGCTGGTCGCATGCCTTCATCGCCGGATTCGCCAACCTGGCCGAAGATCCCGGGATCTGGGCGCGCTGCGGCACCGCGCGGTCCGACGTGGACGCGCTGCTGGACGAGTTGATTCCGTACTACCGCCGTACGCCCGACGGGTCGATGACGTCGGCGATGGTCAACAGCGATCAGCCCGAGGAGTCCGTACACGCCAATGTGAAACTCACGATCTCCGGCGGGCTGAACGAACCGCAGCACATGGTCACGAACATCGTCTGGGCACTGAGCCGGCACCAGCGGCAGCGCGACGACGTGCTGGCGAACGAATCGTTGTGGTCGGCAACGTTCGACGAGGCGGTGCGCTGGTTGTCGCCGATCGGGATGTATCCACGGCAGACGACCCGCGAGACCGTACTCGACGGTGTCCGGCTGCCCGCCGCCGCCGAGGTGGGTGTGGTCGTTGGCGCGGCCAATCGTGATCCAGCCGTCTTCGAGCGCGCCGACGAGTTCGACCTGTCCAGAGCGAAGAAGCCACACCTCGGGTTCGGGGCGGGCACGCATCTGTGTGCCGGTCACTGGGCGGCTCGCATCTCCATCGGCGAGGTCGCCGTGCCGCTGCTCTACCGGCGCCTGCGCGGACTCGGTACGGATCGTCGCCGCACCGAGCACTGGCAGGGCTGGGTCTTTCGCGGTCTCACCACGCTGCCGGTGACCTGGACGCCCTGATCCGGCAATCGTCGCGTGAAGGCTTGACGAGCACACTCGGTGTGTTTAGTTTAGTGAACGTTTCGGGCAATGAAACGAACAATGAAGACGAGGGACCGATGAACGAACTGAGTGTGGGCAGCCGCTTCGGCCGGAGCACCGCGCAACTGGAGCGGGCCCGCGTACACCTCCCGGCCGGCGTCACGAGCTCGGTGCGGCTGGCGACCCGGCCCGTACCGACGGTCTTCGAGCGGGGTTCCGGCGCCGAGCTGTGGGATGCCGACGGCAACCGGTACCTCGACTTCGTCCTCGGCTATGGTCCGCTCCTGCTCGGCCACAGCCCGCGGACAGTGGTCGACGCGGTCACCCGGCAGCTGAACGAAAGCGTGCTCTCGGGCGGCCAGCACCGCCTAGAGGCCGCGGTCGCCGAGGCCGTGGTCGACGCGATTCCGTTCGCCGAGTCGGTGTGTTTGTCCTCCACCGGCAGCGAAGCGGTCGCCGCCGCGGTTCGCCTCGCGCGGGCCTTCACCGGCCGCGACCTGCTGGTGAAGTTCGAAGGGCACTACCACGGCTGGCTCGACGGCGTAGCGTTCAACACCCCAGGGCGGCCGCCGGCCGAGCAACTGGGCGATTCGCTTACCGCGCAGCCTGCAACGGCCGGGGTCCTGGCGGACGCACCCGTTGCGGTGCTGCGGTGGAACGACACCGTGATGTTCGAGCAGTTCATCGCCGCGCACGGGAGCCGGGTCGCCGCGGTGATCTTCGAACCCGTACCGCAGGTCGGCCTGCTCGAACCAGAACCAGCCTTCCTGCAAGCAGTGACGACGCGTACCCGTGAATCCGGCGGCCTGGTCATCTTCGACGAAGTCGTCACCGGCTTCCGGATTGCCCGTGGTGGTGCCCAGGAACGGTTCGGGGTGCAGGCGGATCTGGTCGTTCTCGCGAAGGCGTTGGCGGCCGGCTTCCCGGTCAGCGCGGTCGCCGGGCGGCGCGACATCCTCAGCCTGGTCGACTCTGGTGCCGTCACTCATCTGGGTACCTTCAATGGTCACGCCCCGTCCCTGGCCGCCGCGAACGCCGCGCTCGCGGAATACCGCGCCGACGGTTTCTACGATCGCCTCGAACACGCCGCGGCCAGGCTCGCCACCGGCCTGCGCGAGCTGGGTCGCCAGTACGCGCCGGAGCTGTGTGTACGGCAGGTCGGCGGCATGCTCTGGACCAGCTTCGACAGCGGGCCGGACCAACCCGGAACGACACCGGCGCGAGCAGCGGCCGCGCGCTCGTACGCCGACCTGGTGGCGCGCGCCGACGCCGGACGAGCCGCCCGGTTCGCCGAACGGCTGATGGTGGCCGGCGTTCACATCCAGCCGCGCGGCACCTGGATGCTCTCCGCCGTCCACGACGACCCGCTCATCGACGAGGCCCTGGAATCGGCCGCCGGCGTACTGCGCACTCTCGACTGATCCAGCCCTCACGAAAGCGATCCAAGATGACAAACAACGATGTCCTCGTCATCGGCGCCGGCCACAACGGCCTGGCCGCGGCCGGTTACCTCGCCCGCGCCGGGCTCGGGGTGACCGTCCTCGAGGCCCGGAGCCTGGTCGGCGGCGCCTCGACCACCGAAGAGATCCTGCCCGCGTTGCGTGGCTCGAGTTGTGCGTTCACCGTCGGCCTGCTGCGTCCGGAGGTGATCAACGATCTGGAGCTGAAGAAGTACGGACTCGACCTGTACCACGGTGGCGACGCCATGACCTGGACGATCGAGGACGGTGGCCGCGACTACGTGATGTGGTCCGAGGTGGACGAGACCTTGCGGGAGACGCGGGAGCGTTTCGGTGCCGCGGAGGCCGAAGGATTCATGTCGCTGGGGATGGACATGCAGGTCGTCGGCGATCTGCTCACCCCGTTGCTGCTCGCGCCGCCGATCACGATGGACGAGCTCGCCGACCGGTTCGATCGCGTCGGCGCCGGTGCGCTCTTCGATCGGTTCGTCACCGGCAACGTACGCGACGTGGTCGAGCACTACTTCACGGATCCGTTGCTGCGCGGACATTTCGCGTACCCCGGCCTGGTCTCGTTCTTCGGCGGACCGTCCACGCCTGGATCGGCGTACGTGTTCGCGCACCACTCGGTCGGGGAATTCGAAGGACACTTCGGCCAGTGGGGTTGGGCGCGTGGGGGAATGGGCGCGATCGCGGACGCGCTCGCGGCCAGCGCGCGGGCGTACGGAGCGGCCGTACTGACCGATCAGCGGGTCGCCCAGATCATGGTCGACGACGGACGCGTGACCGGCGTGGTCACCGCGGAAGGCCGTGAGTTCACCGCGCGGGTGGTGATCTCGAACCTCGATCCGACGACCACGATGACCTCGCTGTTGCCGGCTGAGCACACGGACCAGACGTTCGGCGAGATCGATCATCGTGGGTCGATGGCTCGCGTGTACTTCGCCGCGGACGCCCTTCCGCGGTACCGGACCGACCGTGAGCATGCTTTGCATTCGGCCCACACCTTCCTCGGGCCGGACGTCGACGTACTGGAGGCCGCGGGCAAGGCACAGGCCGCGGGGCGGTTGCCGGACGCGCCACCGATCGAGGTCGTCATCGAAGGCGTCCGCGATCCGCAGCTCCGCGACGGCAAGCGGTACTTGATCACTACTGGTGTCCAGCAACTGCCGATCGAGCTGGCGGACCGGAGCTGGGACGAGGCGCGGACTGATCTGGAACGCCTTGTGCTACGCCGGTTGGAGGACTTCGCGCCTGGATTCACCGACCATGTACTCGACGTGAGCAGCCTGACGCCTCAGGACCTCGCCCGTGAATACGGTTTGCCCGGCGGGAACATCTACCACGGTGCGATGACGCCGGACCAGATCCTCGCGGGCCGCAGCCCGTACCGGACGCCAGTAGCAGGCCTGTACTTGTGTGGCTCGGGCACGCATCCCGGTGGCGGCGTGATGGGTGCGCCCGGTTACAACGGCGCGATGGCGGTCCTCACCGACCTCGAACTGCCGACGCCGCGCCCCTGGGCCGTACGCAGCGGTGCGTCGCTGGCGGAACGCAGCCGGATGTACCTGGCCGCCGCCACACAGGGGACCGCCGCCGGGCGTCGGCTGATGACACGGTTGGCGAGTTCGCGTACGTTGCGCCCGGCCGTCCGTACCTTCACCAAACGGAAGTCGCAATGACGTGCGACGACGTGGACCGGACCGCGTGCCCGTTGCGCAGTGCCGAGTGGTTCGCGCCGCGGGATCTGCCCGGGTTCATCCACCGGTCGACGTTGACGCCGGTCGGCCTCGGCAGGCAGGAACTGGACGGGCGCCCGGTGATCGGGATCGCCAACTCGTGGTCCGACTACAACCCTTGCAACGCAGGCCTGAAGCAGCTTGTCGAGCACGTCAAACGTGGCGTCCAGGAGGCCGGCGGAGTCGCCTTCGAGTTCCCGACGATCTCGCTCAGCGAGAACCTGATCAAGCCGACCGCGATGATGTTCCGCAACCTGATGGCGATGGACGTGGAGGAGTCGATCCGCGGGTACCCGATGGACGCGGTGGTACTGCTCGGCGGGTGTGACAAGACCGTACCGGCGCAGGTGATGGGTGCCGCGAGCGTGAACTTGCCGACGTTGTGTTTCGGCGCCGGGCCGGCGACTCCACCGGTGGTGGACGGCGCGGAACTCGGCGGTGGGCACGCGGTGTGGCAGTTCGTCGACAAACTGCGCGCCGGCTCGACGTCGAGCGATCTGGATGCGCTCGAATCGTGCGTCATGTCGACCGTCGGGCACTGCGCGGAAATGGGTACCGCGTCCACGATGGCCGCTTTGATGGAGGCGCTGGGCCTGGCGCTGCCGGGTACGGCGCTGATCCCGGCGACGGACGGTCGGCGGGCGAACGCGGCGGCGGCCGCCGGCCGGGCCGCGGTGACGATGGCACGCCAAGGCAGTCCGACGATTCGCGAGCTGCTGACACCCGAGGCGTTCGACAACGCGATCGCACTGCTGATGGCGTTGGGTGGATCGACCAACGCGATCGTGCACCTGCTCGCCATCGCGCGGCGGGTTGGCGTTTCGCTGCAGTTGAAAAGGTTCGACGAGATCTCCGCGCAAGTACCGCTGATCGCCGATGTCCGTCCGTCCGGCGCGCATCTGGTTTCCAGGTTGCACGGCGCGGGCGGTGTGCCGGCCGTACTCGCGGAACTGAAATCCTGGCTGCACCTGGACGCGTTGACAGTCACCGGCCGGACCCTCGGTACCGAACTCGACGCTGCGAAACCGGCCGACGGACAAGTGATCCGGCGCGCGGCCGCGCCACTGTCGCGGTCGGGCGGGATCGTGGTCGTACATGGCTCGCTGGCGCCCGATGGTGCCGTCCTCAAGGTGAGCGCGGCGAGCCCGGAGTTGTTCGAGCACCGCGGCCGGGCGCTCGTGTTCGAGTCGATCGAGGAACTCGCCGGCACCATCGACGACCCCGAGCTGGAGGTCGATGCCTCGACCGTGCTGGTGTTGCGCAACGCCGGACCGCGTGGCGGCCCCGGCATGCCGGAGTGGGGCATGCTGCCGATCCCCAAACGCCTGCTGGCGGCGGGCGTCACCGATATGGTGCGCGTCTCGGATGCACGCATGAGCGGCACCGCATACGGTACTGCGATCCTGCACGTTTCGCCCGAGGCGGCGGTCGGTGGTCCGCTGGCGTTGGTTCGTACCGGGGACGAGATCGAACTCAGTGTGGCTGGGCGACGCCTCGACTTGCTCGTCGACGAGGCCGAACTCGTACGCCGGCGAGGTGGGCTGCGCGAATTCGCCGGGCCACGTCGCGGCTGGGCGGCATTGTTCGACCAGCATGTCCTGCAGGCGCACGAAGGCTGCGATCTCGACATCCTGACCGCGACCGAGGAGCCGCCGGTCTCGCGGCCCAGCGGCCTGTTCCGCGGCTGGATCGGGGGATGGTGAGCCGCGTGAACTCGTCGGGCATCAAGTCCAGCAGGCCGCCCTGCTGCTCGGCGGGATCAGAGCGGGAGCGGGCGGATCGACGGCGACTCGCCAGGCTGGGCGAACTCGATCACCAGGATGACGCGGGCGTCGCCGCCGACCGCCTTCAGCTCGGCGCCTTCCTCCAGCGGGTAGCGGATCAGGTCGCCGGCCTCCAGGATCTCGGTCCGCTCGCCGATCACCACCTCGAGCCGGCCGGACAGCACGTACGTATGCTCCATCGCGCCCGGGCTGCGGAACTGGGAGTGGTGCCGGCTGCCGTCCCGGAACGTGATGTCGAAGACGTCGGCCGCGGCTCCCGCGGCGCGGAACAACCGGCGGCCGAAACTGGTCGGATCGTCGATCACCTGCGCGTCGGCCGCGCGGACCAGGCTCGGCGTCCGCACCTCCAGCAGATCACCGAGGAGCACCCCGAGCGCCTCGGCCAGGTTGTTCAGGGTCTGCACGGTCGGGTTGCCTTCGCCGGCCTCGAGATTCGACAGCGTCGCCTTCGCGATCCCGGACCGTCGGGCGAGCTGGGACACCGACAGATTCCGTTCGGACCGCAGCCGCCGCAGGTTCGAACCCACTACCGAGCTGATTGACACAGGCGTCACCCTACTCAACCTTTCCGTTCCCACCGACTCCGTTGCGGTCAGCAACGGCAACCCCTCAGCGTTCATCATATCGAACAAATCGTTCGACTCAATTTGGACTGGAGTCACCATGACCACCGTGCCGGCCGCAAGCCACTGGATCGGCGGCAAGCCCAGCCACGACGCCGTGGCCACGATCCCCGTCATCGATCCCGCGTCAGGCAATACCGTCCTCGACCTGCCGGTCGCCTCCGCGGCGGTGGTCGACGAGGCCGTACGCGACTCGCGCGCAGCCTTCGGGACGTGGGGCCGCGCGCCGCATTCCTACCGGGCCGCGAAGCTGCTCGAACTCGCCGACGTACTCACCGCGGACCTGGACAATCTCGTCGGCCTGGAATCGCTGGACGTGGGCAAACCCGAGCCGCACGCCCGCCAGGAGATCACCTGGGCGATCGATCTGATCCGGTTCGCCGCCGGCGCCGGCCGCGCGCTGGAGTCGCTGTCCGCGGGTGAGTACGTCCCGGGCAAGACTTCGTTCGTCCGGCGCGAACCCCTCGGGGTGATCGCGGGCATCACGCCCTGGAACTACCCGATGGTCATGCTCGCGTACAAGACCGCCGCCGCTCTTGCCGCCGGTAACACACTGGTGCTGAAGCCGGCCGAGCAGACGCCGCTTACCACGATCCGCGTCGGTGAACTCGCCGGCCAGGTGCTTGGCGACGGCGTACTGAATGTGGTTCTCGGCGACGGCGAGACAACGGGCGCGAGCATGGTCGCGCACCCGGACGTCGCGCTCGTCACGCTGACCGGCGACACCAGTACGGGCCGGATCGTCGCTCGGTCGGCCGCGGAGACGCTCAAACGGACCGTGCTCGAACTCGGCGGCAAGAGCCCGGTCCTGGTCTTCGGCGACGCCGATCTCGATCTGGTCGCGGACGGTATCCGAAAGGGTGGTTTCTACAACTCCGGACAGGACTGTACGGCCGCGTCCCGCGTGATCGCCCACGCCGACGTGTACGACGAGCTCGCCGAGCGCCTCCGCGAGGGCATCGCCGGTATTACGGTCGGCGCGCCGGCCGACGAACCGGAGATGGGACCGGTGGTGAGCGCCGAACAGCGGGAGCGGGTGCTCGGATTCGTCGAGCGCGCGGACGCCGCCGGCGCCAAGGTCACCGTCGGCGGGACGGCCGTCGACCGGCCCGGCTACTTCGTCACCCCGACCCTCGTGGAGGGACCGGCGCAGGACGCCGAAATCGTGCAGCGCGAGGTCTTCGGCCCGGTCGTCACGATCCAGCGGGCCGGCGACGAGGACGAGATGGTTGCCATGGCCAACGGAACCGCGTACGGCCTCGGTGCGTCGGTCTGGACCCGCAACGTCGGCCGGGCGGTCGATGTCTCCGGGCGGATCGACGCGGGTGCGGTGTGGGTCAACTGCCACGATGTGGTGACTCCCGAAATGCCGCACGGCGGCGTACGCGCGTCCGGGTACGGCAAGGATCTGTCGTTGTACAGCATCGCCGAGATGACCCACTTGAAGCACGTGATGGTCGATCATGAGCGGTGAGTTTCGTACGGCGGTGGGTTTCCGGCTCGGGTGCGTCGGTGGCCGGGCCGCGCTGAACCACGGCGGTCGTTGGGTCGATCTGGCTGAACTCACCGGTGATGCAGGGCTCGTTGACGTCAATGTCGCGCTGAGCCGGGTGGATACCGTGCGCCGGGCCTGGCTGGAGTGCGATCGGCGTGACGACCTTCCGGTTGTCACCGGGGCCGTCTCGGCGTGCGTACCCGAGCCTCGGCAGGTGTTCGCGGTCGGACTCAACTATCGCGAGCATGCAGTCGAAGCGGGCCTTCCGGCGCCGGTCGCGCCGATGGTGTTCACGAAGTTCCCGAGCTGCATCACCGCACCCGGGTCCACGGTCCGGCTGTCCGGGCCGAAGGTCGACTGGGAAGTCGAACTCGTGGTCGTGATCGGCGCCGGTGGTCGTGACCTCAAGCCCGCCGACGCCTGGGACGCGGTCGCTGCGCTGACCGTCGGGCAGGACGTGTCGGATCGCGAAGTGCAGCTGCGTGACACGCCGCCGCAGTTCTCCCTGGGCAAGAGCTTCGCCGGGTACGGACCGCTTGCGCCGGTCGCCGTCGGACTGGATGCCTTCGCGGACGTCGATGACGTGGGGCTGTGGTGCAGCGTCGACGGCGAGCTCCGCCAGCAGGGCCGGACGGGCGATCTGTTCTTCAGCGTGCCGGAGCTCGTCGCGTCGCTGTCGGCGGTCTGCGAACTGCTGCCTGGCGACCTCATCTTCACGGGCACGCCCGCGGGGGTGGGGGCCGCCAGCGGGCAGTACCTGACGTCCGGATCGGTTCTGGTGTCGGGCGCCGATGAGATCGGCGAGTTCGAGATCGGGTTCGCCTAGAGCGGGTGGTTGAGCGCTTACGAGGAAGGAAGGCCCATGGCGCAAAGTACAACGCGACTGGTCCGGGACGGGGTGTCACTGCAGGTCGTCGTCGACGGTGACCTCGCTGGCGGCGACCTCGGCGGCGGTGACGTTGGCGGCGGGACGGCGGCCGGGTCGCCGGTCGTTCGCCCTGCGGTTCTGGTTGGTGGGCTGCTCGATGGTCCGGAGGTGTGGGAGCCGCTTGTCCCGTTGCTGAGTGGCGAGCGAGCGCTCGTACGCATCAGTTGTCGCGGGTGCGGCGACTCGAGTGCGGCGACGCCGTCGCTGACCGTGTCCGAGCTGGCCGAGGACGTGCTGACGGTGGCGGATGCGCTTCGGATCGGCACGTTCGACCTGGTCGGCATGTCGATGGGCGGGCTCGTCGCGCAGGAAGTCACATTGTCCGCTCCGGAACGAGTGGCCAGCCTCGGACTCGTGTCCTCCGCTCCGTGGCTGGGGGAGAACGGTCGCTTCGTGCTGCGCCTCGTACGCGACCTCGTGGTGGCGGACCGGATTCACGAAGCCGTGCAGTTCCTCGCGTACGCGGGTCTTGGCCCGGCGTTCGCGGAACAACATCCGGCCGAGTTCGGGGCGACCGTACGCGCCGTCGAGCGGCTGCCCGGCATCGCGGCCAACCTCGTCCACCTGATCGAAGCGATGCTCCCGTTCGACAGCCGGCGTCGCCTCGGCGCCATCACCTGCCCGACGGCCGCGGTCGTCGCCGTCGACGACCTGATCTTCGCCGCGCCCTGCGCGGAATCCCTGCTCGCGTACCACCCACAGGCGGTGCTGACCCGAATGGCAGGCGGTCACTGCGCCTTCCAGAGCAGTCCCGGGATCGCAGCCAAGGCCTTGCTGGACAACTGGCATTCGGTCCGACCACCATCGATCCCCTGGAACAAGTGAGGTATCCCGATGTCCACGAGCACACAGCAGCAAGCGAAATCCACGCGTGGCGGCATCGGCGCGATCCGTAGCGTCGCGCAACCACTGTCCGTGTCCGGTCCGTCGGCCGGTACCGCGATCCTGCCGGCGACCGTCGTCGCGGTCACCGGTACGGCCGGCGCGCCGTCGTTCCTGCTCGGACTCCTCGCGGGCGGCCTCGTCGTGTACGTCCTGTCGTCCCTGGCCCGGCACTTCTCCTCGGACGGATCGCTCTACTTCTATGCGGGCATCATCGGCACCACCAAGCTCGCGCTCCTGACCGGATGGATCTACCTGCTCACGTACCTCGGGTTTGCCGGCAGTGTGCTGTCCAACGAAGCCAACTTCGTCAACGTCGCCCTCGAGTACGCCAAGCTGCCGTCGGTCAGTTGGCCGCTGGTGGCATTGGTGATCTGGGCGATCTGTCTGTACGTCGTCTGGCGCGGAGCCGAGTTCTCGACCGGCTTCCAGGTCGTCGTCGAATGCCTCGGGATCGCGGCGCTGCTGCTCGTCGGGGTGACCGTTCTCGCCACCGGCGGCGACCACGGAATCCACCTGGGCGAGGCGTTCTCGCTCTCCGGCGTCCACGGCGGGAAGCTCTTCCTCGGGATGGCGATCGCGCTCGGTTCGTTCGGCGGGTTCGAGTCCGGCGCGTCGCTGAGCGAAGAGACGCACTCGGCGCGACGGACCGTGCCCGCGAGTATGTGGATCTCGCTGCTGATCAGTGGTGCGCTGTACGTGTTCGCGTGCGTGTTCATCACGCTCGGCTTTCCCAGCCTGGAAGCACTCGCGGCCTCACCCGCGCCGCTGTTCGCGCTCGGCGAGCGGCACTTCGGTACCTGGGCAGCCTTCGTGATGACGTCCGTCGTGGTGATCGCGGGCATGTCGACGGTGTCGGCGGCCACCACCGGCGCGGTTCGTACCCTGAACGCGATGTGGCGCGACGGCCTGTTCGGCAGGCGGTTGACCAGTACGGGTGTTCCGCCGATGGTGATCGGTATCTGCGGGGCAGCGATTCTGGGCCTGTCGATCGGCTTCGCGCGGTACCCCGCGTACCTGGCCTTCGAGTACGTCGCCGCGGCCGCCGCGTTGTTGCTGACCACCTCGTACCTCGCGGTCGTGATGCTCAGCGTGTACTGGTTCGCCCGGCTGCGTAGCACGCTCGGCGTTGTCATCGCCGTCCTGGCCAGCGCCGTACTCGGGTACTCGCTGTGGTCGAGCGTCTACCCAGCACCCGAAGCACCGTTCAGCTACCTGCCATACATCGACCTTGCACTGGTTGCGGTCGGTGTTTGTTACCTCGCTTTCGCCGGCAAGGCGGTCCGGCGCGTCGATTCGTCGACGCATTGGCAAGCCGCCCGTACCGAACGCGACCGCCTCATCGAAGCCGCCCGACCGCGGAAGATGCTCCGATGATGCCGGCGCCGGGCTTGCCGCGCCTCGTGGATGGCAGACTCGGGTCCCAAATCGGGAGAACAGGAGTTGCGTGATGCAACAATCCGCGGAGCTGGCGGGCAAGCTGGCCGCGCACTCGATGTGGTCGGTCGCCGACGCCGAGCCGGTGATCCCGTTGTTCGCGCGCGGCGACGGATCGGATCGTACGCCGATTGAGCGACTGGTGACCGATGACCCGGCGGCGGCCGTGGAGCTGGCGAAGCAGAACTTCGATCAGCCGGGGGAGTGGCCGGTTCTGGTGCTGGTCTACGACACCGTCATCACGCTCGAGTCGGGCGTACGGACCGACGCGTTGCTGGTCGAGTTCGCGCAGCGGACGGAGCCGGTCGGCCGGTTCACGATGGCGGTTCCGTACCGGCCGGCACCGGAGTTTGCCATCTACCGCCCGAAGCTGATCCAGGCGTCAACGCTGGAATCCACCGCGGTCCAAGCCGTGGTGACCGCATTCTACAACGGCGTTGACTCCCACAACCCCGCCGGCCAAATCTGGAACGAGCACCTACAGGACGTATCGCTCTGACGGTCAGCGGGTGATGGTTTGGATTTCGCTGATGGTTAGTTGGTGGGTGGTGGTGTTGGTGGGGCCGGTGAGGTCTTGCTGGCGGGTGTTGGCGAGCCACCACTGGACTGTCCAGCCGACGCTGGCCGTGAGTGCGTAGCTGCCGCTGTGCTGGTAGGTGACAGTGCAGGCTGCCGGATCGTTCGCGGTAGCGGTGGACCATGGAATGCCGGCACCTTGACAGGGTTGTGCAGGGCCGCCGTCACCAGGGGTCAGACTGATCTGCGGGACGATCCGCCACTGCAGCGCGTACCCCTCGAGAAAGATGGTCTTGGACTTCTGCTCGTAACGACCCGGCACGTACCGGCCCTTGTCATCGGTGAGCCAGACCCAGGTCGGGACTCCGATGACCTGCCGGGTGGCGATCGGGTTCACCGCCAGGTACGGCTTCGCGAACGGCAACGAGCCGACCACCGACTGCATCACCTGCAAGGGCGTACGTCGCGGGATCTCTGGTGGTGTCTTGAAGAACTGGATATCGAGCCCGGCCCTGCGGATCAGCCCGTTCTGCCGCATGTCCGAAACCCGGATATCGCCCAGCGCCCGCTGCAGATCGGCAATCGTCTTGTACTGCCCGAACGCGCAGAACTTCTGATACCAATGCCCACCCTGCCCCTCAGCCGGCTCACCAGGCGAAGGCTGATAATCCGGCTTCGGCACCCAGACACACGCCGGCCTCCCACGACTCACCGACTTCCCGTTCGTCCCGTCCTGCCCGCCATCCTTCTCACCCGGGGCCGGCGGGCAGGTCAGACTTCCATCGGCAGTGTCCGGATCCAGGACGAGCGAACCACCCGGATCACATCGCACGCCGGCAGCCGCCGGCAGAGACTGCATCGCCGCGCCGGCGATCAACGCGACAGTTCCGAGGATGACAGGCGTGATCAGGCGCATCCGGGATCCTGAGGTTTGTTGGATTGGTTCTCGGTCACTTTCCAGGTGCCGCCGACGAGAACCAATTGGTCATGGGTGGACGCGCGGAGGCCGCCGTCCTTTCTGACCTTGCCCGTTTTGCTTCTCGAGGTCAGGTTGGAGATGACGCAGCCGTAGACGGTGGCGGTGGCCGGCTTCGCTTTCAGATTGAGCGCCGCGACTCGGCCTTTGACGAAGATGATGTTGCCGCCGTACTTCGTCTCGATCAGATACATTCCGCCCATCTGAGACTTCATTGCCGACAATGCGTTGCCGGTCATGTGTTGCTCGAACGGGTAGCTCGGCCTGTTGCTGACCATTCCACTTGACTTCGCCGCGACGTACGCCTTGTAGTCGGCCAGGATCTTGGTCTTGGCCGCCGTGGTCGGGTCGACGGGCTTGGGGGTCGGCGTCGCGGAGGACGGTGGCGCGCTGGCGGGGAGCAACGGGGTCTGGGGCGTTTCGGCCGCCTTGTCCTTGTCCGCTCCGCCGCATCCGGCCAGTCCGGCGACCAGACAGGCCGCGAGCACCGCACCGCTGAGCGTCCGAGCTGACGACATCCCACTCTCCCCGAGTAGACATTGGTTGGATCGCACAATCCGTGGACGATCATGTCCAGCCAGTAACTATCCCATGCCATCACCGACCGCAACCACGAAATTGCAGGAAGCTGCAAACCTGATGCCGCTCTGACGCTCCGGTCAGCCGACACGCCGGACCGTGGTTCGCCCTGGCAGCAACTCCTCGATCAGAGATTCGGTCTCCGCGCTCGGGGTGAGCCCCTGCGCCTGGGCCGCCTCGCCGAGCAGGTGTACGACCTGCTCGGCCGCCGCATGACCGCCGCGCCGGTACTCGGCGACCAGCAGGTCTTGCCAGAGGCGCTCCGAGCTGACCGCGAGCCGGAGGCCGGCCCGGGCAGCGTTCGCGGCGCCGGCCGGATCGTCGTCGCCGATGGACAGCTCCGCGAGCCGGTGCGCGGCGTGAATGACAAGGTCCGGTACGAGCCGCTCCAGGTGCACCCGGGCCAGCCACGAGTACGTGCCCGGTACGCGGTCGCTGAGGAACTGGCCGCGGACGAGATGCATGGCCCGGCGCAGCAGTTCGCGCTCGTCACGTGTGGTCTGTGCGGTCCGGCTGCGGCGGATCAGTTCGCAGAAGCAGTCCCAGTCGACCGCCACTTCGGAACCCAGATAGAGCCGCCCGGTCGCATCGATGCGCAGCTGGTGCGCTCCTTGGGAATCGGTACCGAGCCACTCCCGGACGCGCTGAACCGTCGCGTCCCGAACCTCGGTAGTGACCCCACCAGGCCAGACCGACGCCGCGAGTACGCTCGGATGCACGCCGCCGGGATGTAGCGCGAGGAAGGTGGCCACCTCGGTTGCCAGCGGCAACCTGGCGGGTTCGATCATGCGTGGCGATCGGATGTCGAGCCGCCCCAGCACACCGACCCGTACGTTCGCGGTGACCCAGTTGGAGTCATCACCCGCGCGCCCGCTCTGTGGTACGCGCACCTGGCCCGCGGGATCCGCCGCGGCCGTGCTGCGGGCGGACGCCAGCAGATCGGTGACCAGGTCGAGCGACTTCTCGGTGAGCCGGCTCGCGCGGACGATCAGGTCCAGCGCCGGAATCCGCAACACGCCCGACTCATCGGCGAACAGCTGCCAGCGTGCGCCCGGGACCGGACCCGCCACCAGCAGCCCGAACCCACTGCTGCGTCGGCCCGCCAGGGCTGCCAGCCGTGTGGCCGCGTCATCGCCGGGCGGCGCGCCGAGTACGACGTACTGCGGGATCTCGTCCATCGACCGCGAGACCTGGCCGGTCAGCACACCGGGCTCCGCGTCGGCCTGTTCGAGCTCGGGCAGCAACGCGTCGAGGTCCCGGACGACTCGCAAGCGGTCGCTCAGAATCTCGTCCAGCCCATCAGGCAACGACCAGGCGGTGACTTCGAGCAGATCCGCCCACGGGTTGGTGGCGAGCTGCACCGCGACGGAGTTCGCGACCTCGCGGGCGACGACCGCGTCACCGTGGATGCTGACGGCGCCGCTGGCCGCCTCGAGATCGACAAGGACGTCGCGCCCGTCCTCGTCCCGGCCGAGACAAACCAGCGCGGGGTACGGCGCTGGGCCGCCGGTGTCCGGGCCGACCGCCGCGCGGGCGATCCGCCACCGGCGGCCGTCGTCGAGGTCCTGCCACGGCGCTGGTGCCTTGCCCTGCGCGGGAGCCAGCAGCAGCTCGATCCATTCGTCGTCGACGAGCACCGCGAAGATCGGCGGCAGCGGTACGCCACTCGCTTCGCAACTGCCGCCGAGAGCGCGCAGTGCATGGTCGAGCGCGATGGAACGGCTGGGATCCCCGCCGACCCGGATGGCGACCTCGGCCGTTGTCGCCGCCTGATCGGGGTCGCTGCCGCGACGCCGCCGCCGCTCGATCAGCAGCAGCGCGAGCAGACCGGCAGTCAGCAGACCGCCACCGAGCAGATCGGAGGGAAGCCGGAACCGCGTGTCGGTCTGGGCGACACCAGCGCCGCCGTCGGCCTGCCCAGCATGGTCACCTTGTTCGGCCTGCTCGGCCTGGCTGCCGCGATCGTCGACCGTGACGTGCGGATGGGCCTCGGTCGTACGCTTCGGCGGCGTCTCCTCCGTCCGCTGCTCCGGAACGTGCTCGACCGGGACGCGCGAGACCCCGATCGCGTCCTCGGGCATGATCAGGTTCCAGCCCGGCATGATCAGCCGGGCGAGATGCAGACGCTGCCCGTCCGGCTGTACGCGTTCCTTGTTGAGCTCGTAGATCTCGGTGTAGCGGCGACCGTCACCCAGGTGCTTGTCCGCGATGTCCCACAGGCTGTCATGCCGATGAGCATGCGGTGCCTTGACCACGTAAACCTTCTTGCCGGCCAGCGGGTTGTTGCTGGTCACATGGGCGGCAGCGGGCTTGTCCTGCGGCGTGGCCGTCGTTTGGTGGGTCGTGGAAACGCTGTGCGTCGGCTGTGCTGTGGGCTCGTGTGTGGTGGTCAGGGCTGATGCTTGGCCGGCCGCGATGCCGGTGACGATCAACGCGCTGACGAGAACCCTGGCGATGCGCTGGCTGCCACCGCCGAGTGGAATCGACCGCGGCACTCCACGGCCGCGCACGGCGCTACTGAGCTCGGCGGCGACACAGGCGACGAAATGCAGCCAGGCGAGCCAGACGACGAAGGTCAGGACGGTCAGCAGGGTATCCACGCCGATCGGGCTGGTGAGGGTGTCCCGATCCGGCCAGCTGTGCGGGAACGGCGGCGGACCGGTGAAGGCGATCAACGCGGCGGGCACCCCGGCCACCAGTACCAGCAGGGCGACGGCCGCGAGCAGCGCGCGGCCGATCGAGCGCTCTCGGTGTGGTGCCAGCTCGGCCTGGAGAAACCGTTCCGGGCTCGGTGTTCGACTCATCGTGGTTTCCTTACCGTCCCTCGACAGCTTCCGCGGTGGCATCACCGCGGACCGTGAACGACTTGATACCGACCAGCGAGAGCAGCGCCGTTTCGACACTTCCTTCCGCCGAGGTCGTCACTTTGTCGCCGTCGACCGCGACGGCGATGTTGCGGTAGCCCCGGTCCGCCATGAAGGAGGTCGCGCGGGCGACCGCGGTATCCGGGTCGACCCGCACCGCGCCGCTGTCGCGTAACGCGTTCTCGTCGATGGCGTTGGCGCCGTACCGGGATGCCTGTTCGGCGTCGTCGGCGATGCGCTGGCGGCCGTTCAGCGCGAGTCCGCCGTCGATGACCAGGCCCGCGCCGACCAGCAGCACGGTAGCGAATCCGAGCAGGAAGACCGTGGCTGATCCCTGCTGACCCCGGCGCCTCATCCGGTTCTCCGGTACGTGTCGAGGGGCGCGGAGCTGCTCGCGGTCAGCCGTTTGGAGCCGGGAATCCCGATCAGGCCCAGTCCCTCGTACGAGACGTCGCAGGTCACCGTCGCCGTAATGGTGCCACCGGCAACGAAGTCACCGGTCAGCTCGACCGCCTGGCAGCGCTCCGGGTGTTCCAGCGCGGCCGCCGCGACCCCGTCGGCCGCCCGCTCGGCGGCGTCCCGCGAGCGTTCGAGCGACGCCGCGCGGGCCGCGTCCCGGCTGGCCGCCTCGATGTCGCCGCGGACCGCGACGTACCGCCCGCAGGCGACGACCAGCACGATGAAGGCCATCATCACCGGGGCCAGGATGACAAGCTCCACTGCCATCGAGCCGCGGTCGCGGCGACGGTCAGCGGTCTGCACGGAACTCCTCCAACGGGCCTTGGACGACCTGGGTCACGGTCGGTGGATCGATGAACGGCGTGATCTTGAGCGCGTGCCCGGTGACCACCACCCGAACCTGCTCGGTGCCGACCGGCTCGACCGTGACGGTGACATCCTCGAGGATGCCGCTGCCGACCTTCGCCGAGTAGCCGGCGCCGGCGGCCTCGGCCGCGCTGCTGTCGAGGGTGGTCCGCGCGGTCCGCGCGGCTTCGCGGGCAGCCGAACCGGCCGCCTGGTTCCCGAGATAGATCAGCGCGAACTGGATGGTGAGAAAGATCGACAGCATCAGGATCGGTGCGTAGATCACCAGTTCGATGCTGCTCGCTCCCCGATCCGGATGCCCACGGGCGCGGCGCCGTACCATCGTCGACCGTCCGGCCGTCAGCCGAGCGGCAAGTTCTCAGCCTTGCCGGTCAGCTTCTTGTACAGGATCACGCCGACGGCGAGCGCGATGCCGGCGAGCAGTGCCGAGATCAGTACCCACTCGACCGCCGAGACGCCCCGCTCGGACCGCCGCGCGCTGTCGAACCGGGCACCGATCAGCACGCGGGCGAACAGCAGCGCCTGCTGGGTCGATTCTGTCATCGTTGTTCCTTCCTCTGGGTGGTCACGGGCGGGTGGGTCACAGGCCCATCACCCGGGCCACCGCTGGATACGTCAAGAACAGCAGGAAGCCGACGCAGAGCAGCATCTGTGCCATCAGCATCGACTGTGACCGGGTCTGCGCCCGGCCTTCGGTTTCGGCCAGTTCCCGGCGCCGCATCGAGACCGCGCGGGCGGTCAGCGACTCCCGTACCTTGGCGCCGTCCTCGGCCACCAGCGCGAGCGCGGTCGAGAGGTCCCGGAGCTCGTCGATCGACAGCTCCTCGCCGAGCTGACCGAGCGCGGCCCACGGCGTGATGCCCTGCAGCCGCGCGGTCTCGAGGGTGTCGCGAATCCGGATGAACGCCCAGCCGTCGCTGATCCCGGCCGCCGACGACAGCGCCTCGGGTACGCCACGTCCGCCCGCGAGGTTCATCGCGACCAGATCGAGGAACGAGCTGACGACATGCCGAAAGTCCCGCCGGCGGTCGGCTGCCACCGAGCGCAACTGTGCGGTCGGGAGCAGCGCGCCGAAGATCACGCCGACCAGTGACAGCCAGATCGGCACCACGATCGGGATGCCGCCGGTCACCACGCCCACCGGCGTGAGCAGCAGCACCGGGACGAAGAATCCGGCCAGGCCCGCGGTCAGGCTGGAGGCAAGATGCGCCTCGAGCGAACGTCCGGTGACGCCGAGGTCCGCGCGAACCGACGTGGGCAGTTGGATGCCCCGGGCATCGAGTACGCGGCGCAGGCTCGCGCCCAGCCGGCGCATCCGGAGCGACTCGGTCTGATGCCGTCGATCCGCGGTGAGACTGACCTCTTGCCGGAATCGGCGGCGGTCCGCATCGAGCTGGAGCAGGGCGACCGCGCCTTCCGGCTCGGAGCGGTCCACCAGCCGGATCACCAGCAGCAGGCCGGCTCCGGCGATGGCTCCGCACAGCATGATCAGCGTCATCGGCGACCAGCTCCTTCGGCGTCCGGAAGCCGGTCCCGGGCATGCAGGAAGCGCTCGGGCATCTCGAAGGTCGCCAGCCGGCGCAGCCAGACGAAGCCGGCCGCGTACAGGCCGAGGATCAGCAGCAGGACCACCTGGCCGATCGGGCTCGAATACGGCTGCACGTAGGTGCGGTTGAAGATGGAGAGACCGAATACGAAGGCGAGCGCGACGCCGATCACGATCCGTACGCTGCGCCGGGTGCTGCGGCGGCCCGCGCTCACCCGCTGCCGCATGTCGAGCGCCGCGCGGGCGGAGTCGGCGAGCGAGGTCAGTACGTCCCGGAGCCCCGGGCCGCGGAGCTTCGAGTTCAGGATCAGGGTCGCGACGATCAGGTCGACGCTGGAGTCGTCCATCTCGTCGGCGAACCGTTGCAGCGCCTGGCCGAGCGGGACCCGTACGCGCAACCTGTCCGCGAGCGCGGACAGCTCCTTCGCGATCGCCGGTGAGGCCGCGTGCGCGGTCGCGGGGATCGCCTGCTCGAGACCGACCGCACCGGCCACGGTGTCCCGGAGCGACTCGGTCCAGGTCGCGACGCCCTCCAGCCGGGCGATCGCGATGCGTTCCTCCTGCGCGCCACCGAACAGCAACGGCCAGGCGAAGACCAGTACGCCGCCCGCGATCGCCGCCACCGGCCAGCGGGTCAGGAGCAGCAGGAGCAGACCGACCCCGATCGCGATCGGCAGCCGGATGCCGGCCCGTTTCATTGCCGCCAGCAACGAGGAGGGCGGCTTGAGCTCGGCGGACTCTTCGCGCGGGACGAGGGCGAGGATCAGTACCAGCAGCGCGCCGCCGGCGACGGCGCCCGCGATGACGATCAGGACCAGCGTGAAGGACGGGTTCACGATGCCCATCCCGCCGCCGCGCTACCGCGGTACCCGACTGCCTGCAACTCGGCCAGGCAGCTGATCGGAGCCGCCGGCACCGCCAGGCCGTCGCGGCCCTGGGCGAAGATCTCGCTGGACAGCACCCGGCCGTCGACACCGTTGACCTCGCGGACCGAGGTGACGATCCGCCGCAGCGCGCCACCTTCGGCGAACTCGTTCCGGCGTTCGATGAACACCACGAAGTCGATCGCGCCCGCGATCAGCATCATCGTCGCGTCGGCCGGCAGCCGTTCCGCCGACTGGATCGCGTACGTACAGATCCGGTTGAAGACTTCCAGCGACGAGTTCGCGTGGATCGTCGACAGCGAGCCGTCGTTTCCCTGACTCATCGCGTTCAGCATGGTGACGATCTCGTCGCCGAGCACCTCGCCGACTATCACCCGGCTCGGGTTCATCCGCAGGCTGCGGCGGACCAGCTCGGCCATCACGATCGCGCCCTGGCCCTCCGAGTTCGGCAGCCGCTCCTCCATCGACAGCACGTTCGGATGCAGGTCCTCGAACTCACCGAGCCCGAGTTCCAGCGCGCGTTCGACGGTGATCAGCCGCTCGTCCGGCGGGATCTCGTTGGCGAGTGCCCGGAGCAGCGTGGTCTTTCCGGCGTTCGTCGCGCCGGCGATCATGATGTTCTTCCGGGCACTGACCGCGGCCGACAGGAAGGCGGCGAGCTCCGGACTCAAGGTGCCGTACTCGACCAGGGACTCCAGCCGCACCCGGGACAGCCGGGATCGCCGGATCGAGAGCGACGGGCGCGGGACGACACCCATCAGGGCCGACAGCCGGCTGCCGTCCGGAAGCCGGAGATCCAGTTGCGGGTTCGCGGCGTCGAACGGGCGGCTCGCGAGTCCCGAGTACGCGGCCAGGGTCTGGATCAGCTCGACCAGTTCGTCGTCGTTCTCGGCGACCGGTGCACCGCGATCCTCACGTCCGTCGGCGTACCCGATGAACACCCGGTCGCAGCCGTTGATGTCGACGTTCTCGACCATCGGGTCGTCGAGCAGTGGTTGTAGCCGCCCGACCCCGAACAGCGCCGCATGGATGCCGTCGGCAAGCTCCTGCTCCTCGGCGGCCGCCGGGGGAGTGCGGCCGGCCGCGAGCTCGCCCCGGGCGTGCGCCTCCAGGACCCGGCCGACGACCGCGCGGGCGAACTGGCGCTCGTCCTCGGCATTCATCTGCGGCAGCCCGTTCGCGGTGTCCTCGCGACGCTGCCGGGCCAGCACCTCGGCGACGTCCTCGCGCAGACTGCGGACCAGCGATTGATCCATCAGAGCGCCCTTTCCTTGCCACTTTCGTACCGCGCGGTGGCGGCGGCACCCGGCAGCTCGCGCTGGACCGCCAGCAACCGGTCCCGGATCTCGGCCGCCGAACGGGTCAGCAGCGAGTTGCGTACCCGGCGGGCGTCGCCGGTGCGGATCGCGGCGGCCGCCTTGGCGTCGTCCGCGAGAATCCCGAGCACGGACGCGCGGAGCCCGGCCTGGTCCAGGATCGACTGCACTTCGCCGGGAGTGCGCGCGTCCCGGTACGAGGCGATCAGCGCGACCCCGACCGGGACCGCGTCGTACCCGCCGAGGCGCAGCAGCTCGGCCAGGCCGCGGATCAGCTCCCGAAGATGCGAGAGCCCTTCGAGGGTGGGCCTCGCCAGCATCAGTACGGCGTCGGCGCTCTGCAGCACCGGGATGGTCGCCGCGCCGGGCGTCAACCGGCCGCAGTCCGCTATCACGTCGCGACCCGGGACCGAACGAAGCGACCGGGCCAGATGCTGCCAGGTCGGACCCAGCCCTTGCACCTGATCCGGCGAGCTGACACCGGTCAGAACCTCAAGGCCACCGGCGATCCGCTGGACATGATCGGACAATTGAACCTCGGCGACGCCACGACGGACGGCGGCGCCGAGTGAGAGCAGGCCACGGTCAGGGTCCAGTGGTACGCCGGAAGTGTCTCGATAGCGCAGCGCGACATCGCCGCCGGCCGGGTCAAGATCCGCCAGGATCGGTTCGCCGGGCCAGATACTCGCCAGCAGGACCGACGACGTGGTGACGCCCGGCGAGCCCTTGGCGGCCGCGAGGACGTAGAGACCCACTACTTGTCCTCCAGCGAGGTGCCCCGCTGCAGCAGCGCGACCGCGATCCGGTTGTTGCCGGAGGCATCGGCCACTGCCTGGACATCGGCCCGGTCCACCAGCACCGTCGCGGTCTGCGCGGTCCCGGCCGACGACTGGTCTCCGAGCGCCGATCCCTTCTGGTCCGCCTTGTTGCTGACGGCAAGAACAGTCGCTTGCGCGATCACCGCCGACTGGACCGAGCCTTGACCGATCCGTACCAGCTCGACGAGATCTCCGGACGCGAGCCCGTCCGCAGGGGTCCGGCCGGCGGTGAGAAGGATGCCGACCGCTGCCTTGTCCGATTGCAACGGTCCCTGCTTGGTCAGCATCGACTTGTCGAGCAGCTGTCCCTTGCCCATCGCAACCTTCGCGAAGAGGCCGACGACCTCATTGGCCCGGGACGCCGGGATCAGGCTCGGGACGTCGGCCGCCACCCGGGCCTCGGTCAGGTCCGCGCTGGTGATCTTCTGCCCGACGCCGACGTCCCGCGAAACCTGAATGACTGCCTGCCGCTCGTCCATCCGGACGGCCAGAACCCCTGCTACCAAGGCTCCACCGACGACAAGCAACGCGGCCAACGCGGCCAGCGCGGGGCGTCGCCGCCGCGGTGTAGCCGGTAGCCGGCTCCCTTGCGAACCGGTCGCCTTGCGCTGCTCACGCTGGCGCTGTCGATCGGCCGACTCCGTGCCGACGGTGCTGGACATCAGACCCGCTCTCCTCAAAGCATCAGCGGGCACCTCGTCATGACAAATCGCGCCCGCCCCCGCACGGCGTGCGTCTTTGCCGAGCAAGGTTATCCCGACTACTGGTCAAGTCTCGATCACTCGCAGTTGCAGGTTCCTGCAACTTTTCGCGACCACGTGCGGACCAACCGTCACCTACAATCAGGTGTTTGTATCAGACTTTCGGGCCGGCAGTGGCCGGCCACCGAGTACCGAGCTGAAATGGGGAAGTACCGTGGGTGGACCAGCTAGCGGGGGTATGACCGGTGGAGATCTTCCTGGTCTGGATGCGTTGTCGGCGAAGCTGAAGTCGTTCGCGGAGGAGCTCGCGCAACTGAAGGCCGCCGCGGGCAAGGTCGTCGTCGGCACCGCCTGGACCGGCAAGCACGCCAACGAGTTCCGCGTCGCCTGGACCCAGTGCCAGAAGAACATCGGCCTGATCGAAACCGACCTCGCCAACGCCGCCTCCGCAGTCCAGAAGAACCGCCAAGCCATCACCATCGCCACCGGCGGCCAGTAAACCAAGCGTCCGCCCAGTGCCCGCGAGCCGGCCGAGGAAGTCCTTCTCGGCCGGCTCGAGCAACTCCTGACGGCTGCCGCTGTTTGCGTTGCGATCGCGAGAAGTCATGACTGATGCCAAGCCGGTTCCATCCAGTCAGCGACCGTGGCGGCTCGGCACCTGTACGCGCGGAACCATCCCGACGCGAGGCTGATCCGGCCGAAGAACTGACCTGGCGCATCTGGCGTGGGATAGTTGCTGGCTGGACATGATCGTCCACGGATTGTGCGATCCAACCAATGTCTACTCGGGGAGAGTGGGATGTCGTCAGCTCGGACGCTCAGCGGTGCGGTGCTCGCGGCCTGTCTGGTCGCCGGTCTGGCCGGATGCGGCGGAGCGGACAAGGACAAGGCGGCCGAAACGCCCCAGACGCCGTTGCTCCCCGCCAGCGCGCCACCGTCGTCCACACCGCCACCACCCAAGCCCGTCGACCCGACCCCGGCCGCCAAGACCAAGATCATGGCCGACTACAAGGCGTACATCGCGGATCGGTCACATGGCACCGTGACCAACAAGCCGAGTTATCCGTACGAGAAGTTCATGACCGGCAACGCGTTGTCGGCGCTGAAGTCTTCGGTCGGCGGGATGTATCTGATCGAGTCGAAGTTCGGTGGCAGCATCACCTTCATCAAAGGCCGGGTCGCAGTGATCAATCTGAAAGCCAAGCCGGCCACCGCTACGGTGTACGCCTGCGTCATCGACGACTTGACCCTGACCAGCAAGAAGGGCGAGGTCAGGAAGTCGGGGGGTATCCGCTTGTCCAACCATGACCAAGTGGTCCTGATCGGCGGCCGGTGGAAAGTGACCGAGACTCAGACCAATAAGCCGGAGACGGCCGGATGCGCCTGATCACGCCGGTCATTCTCGGAGTCGCCGGATTGATCGCCGGCGCGGCGATCCAGTGCCTGCCGGCCGCCGCTGGCATTCGTTGCGATCCAAGTGGCGGGCTCACCACCGATCAGACGTCGGCTGATGGAGGTCTGACTTGTCCGACGGTTCCGGGTGAGAAGGATGGTGGGGACGAGGGGCGGAACGGGAAGTCGGTGAGTCGTGGGAGGCCGGCGTGTGTCTGGGTGCCGAAGCCGGATTATCAGCCTTCGCCTGGTGAGCCGGCTGAGGGGCAGGGTGGGCATTGGTATCAGAAGTTCTGCGCGTTCGGGCAGTACAAGACGATTGCCGATCTGCAGCGGGCGCTGGGCGATATCCGGGTTTCGGACATGCGGCAGAACGGGCTGATCCGCAGGGCCGGGCTCGATATCCAGTTCTTCAAGACACCACCAGAGATCCCGCGACGTACGCCCTTGCAGGTGATGCAGTCGGTGGTCGGCTCGTTGCCGTTCGCGAAGCCGTACCTGGCGGTGAACCCGATCGCCACCCGGCAGGTCATCGGAGTCCCGACCTGGGTCTGGCTCACCGATGACAAGGGCCGGTACGTGCCGGGTCGTTACGAGCAGAAGTCCAAGACCATCTTTCTCGAGGGGTACGCGCTGCAGTGGCGGATCGTCCCGCAGATCAGTCTGACCCCTGGTGACGGCGGCCCTGCACAACCCTGTCAAGGTGCCGGCATTCCATGGTCCACCGCTACCGCGAACGATCCGGCAGCCTGCACTGTCACCTACCAGCACAGCGGCAGCTACGCACTCACGGCCAGCGTCGGCTGGACAGTCCAGTGGTGGCTCGCCAACACCCGCCAGCAAGACCTCACCGGCCCCACCAACACCACCACCCACCAACTAACCATCAGCGAAATCCAAACCATCACCCGCTGACCATCACCATCGGCGGCCGCCGCCGGGCCAACGCCCTGAACAAACCAGCACAACCACCTCACCAACCCTCGTTCCTGGTTGGCAGGCTTCGGCCCGGGATCACGGGGTGTTGGTGGGGCCGCGCGGAGTGGGCGGAGGTGGGGGCGGTGAGTCGATCATCCGCTGGCATTCCTTGGCTCCGGCGAAGAGCGTCCCGTCTTTCAGGAGCCAGCGTGGCGAGGTGCTGGTGGTGCCGTCGACTGCCGCGTCGGTGGTGAGGAGGAATGTAGATGTTTCGAGCGCGACGTCACCCACTAGGTGGTCGCCGGCGGGGCCGGTGATGTCGACTGCTCCGTCTCGTCCCATGTATCGCACGGATCGGTCATCTACGCAGTAGGCCACGGTCGCTTTCGTGGATGTCGTGGTTGTCACTGAGAGGATCTCGATGACAGCCGGTCCAGCCAGGCCGATGGTGTCGGTATTCATCGGGTTCTCTGGCGCACCAGGCAGGACCGCTTTGGCGTAGACCGGGTCGATGATCCAACGATGCGACTGGAACCGGAACCGAGCGGTGATGTACTGACTGAAGCTTGTGCGGACTTGCGCCTGGGTCGCAGACAACGGCTTCGTGAAAGGCTTGATCTGCACCGAAACACTAGATGACTCCAGTGAGGTCGGCGCAGGGGTAGGGGACGTTGGGGTATCGGCGACCGGCGTGCTGGAGTGCGGATCGGATGAGCCGCATCCGCCAAGGGCCAGAGCTGTCGCAATCGCCATTGCCGAAACGACTGCCCCGTGTGGTCTTCTTGTCGCGAGCTTCCGCGCGTCAGTCACGTGCTACCAGCCTGGGCTGGCCGGCAGGGTTGGTGGCGGCGCGGAGGTGGGACGGTTCGGCCGCTTGTCGTTGGCGTAGGTAATGGGGTACTTGATGGTCGGATGACTCTTCTTGAACCAGGCAATGCAATCGGCTGGTGGAGCAGCGAACTCACGGTTGTAGGCGATCCAACCGCCGAAGACGTTGTCGCTCGGTCCCTTCAGCCAGCTCGAGTACGGCCTGCCGCCGACCGGGGATGGGGCGGAGTCCGCGACGAGCGCTTGTCCCGCGCGTGCTGGGCTAGCGGTTGTCGGCCCACCCTTCCGCATGTCCAGGGTCTGTACCACGAGCGCTATCTCGGCGCGGTGAAACTTGCCGGCAGACGTGAAGTAGGACCCGTCCCAGCCGTCGACACAGACACTGGCATTGAGGTGTCCATCGGTGACAGTGATCGATCGGATCAGGAGACGCTCGGTTCCCGCGCGCTGGAGGCCGTCGTCTGCCGGCATCAGCTCATTCAACAGGTCGGCCGAGGTCGCTTGCGGAAAGCCTGGGTAGGAGACCAACGCCCCCTGAAACAGCACAGCTGACTCGAACCATCCACGAACCGTGCGGGCGTCCGCTGAGTCGATTGGGATGCCTGACGCAGCTGACCAGATCCAGGACTGGGGAAGTCCGACCGGCTCAGCGGGCGGCTGCTTGTCGTCGGCGCGCGCCGAACAGCCGACCAGCGTCAGAAGCGAGAATGCTGCGACCCCGATCGCCTGCCGGCGACGGCACCAAATGGCACGAGGCACGTCTGTTGCCCTTTCCCTTCAGATCGAGAGCCGCTCAGTTGAACATTCTGTCGTTCCTTCGGTTCAGAAGCACCCTTGATGTCACGAAGCGGTACTCGTCCAGGTAGGACGTCAGCTTCTCTGCGGCACCTGGCACGCTCGAGACCGAGTCTATGTAATGCGCTGCCAATTTCGATCGATCCCAGCTGGGGATCTCCGCGGGCGAGAGGAGGTGCGGGGGAGTAGTCTCGCTGCGCAAGTCGATCGGCAGATCTCCAAGTTTGAGCTGCCCGGACTCGATCAGGGCTTTGACGAAGTTGTATCGGACGATCAGCGCTCCGCCGGTCGCTCCGGCAGGATTGATCCCGTCGAACTTCACGGTCTGAGGTTCGGCCGGATCCCCGCCGCCGGAGATCGCATGGGCGAGTATTCGGTCCAGCATGTCAACCGGGTCGAGTCCAGGGAACGACGGGAGTTCGGTCCCGAAGCCTTTGGTGACGAAGCCCGCGACGGCGCTGAGCGCCTTGCCTCTGAGTTCGTCGGCCGCCTTCGCGGCTTCAGCGGTGTCTGCATTGAGCTCGAACGCGACATTGATAAAGGCTGCTTCGAGAAGCGCCTGCAGCCTGCCTGCCGGATCGGCACCCACTACGAAACGGCCGCCCACCGGATGCCTGAGGGTGTCGTGGATGCCCGCCACATTCTGGAGGTAGATGGCTCCGGCCAGAGACTCGGCGGCGAGTGGGTCGGTAGCAACGAGGGTGAACAGGCGCGCACTGGCCTGTTCGTTGCTCTCATCGTTCGCCACCTCGTCGATGAATGCCGCGATTCCGCGAGCGAGGCTCCGGGTGATCTCGGGGCTGACGACGCCGAGGGCTGGTCGGGTCGCTTTCGCCAGGACGTCAATGACCCGCTGCTCGCCGGCCTGGATATCGAGCTCGGCCCTGAGCACGGATTCGTCCGTGAGCGTCTTGAAGACGCTGTCCCAGGCCTGACTCGCGAGCTGCTGGCGGGCGGGGCTTGCTGATCTCTTCGCGTCGGCGATCCAGTTGAGCGTCTCGGACACGGCCTTACCACCGTCGCTCCAGACATGTGTGGTGAGGGCGACCAGAAAGTCTTTCGAGGTCGTGTAGCCCTTGTAGATTCCCTTGGAGACATCTGCCGGCTGCTCCATGTGCTGACCGGTGAGGAGATCATGCATGGCCTGCTCGTTGCGGCTGGAAATGTGGAGGAAGACTCGCGCGAGCTCATCACTTGCCGGCGGGTTGTACGAAGTCGGGGTCTGCAGCCGCCGGTAGGCCGGAATCGATTCTGCTGCCGAGATCGCGAGACGCTTGCTGAGTACCAGACCCGCTCGGTCGGCCGGATCTGCCTGGGCAAGAAAGGCGGCGAACGGCGCGGCCTTCTCGCCGCCTTCAGGTGCCCAGCCGCCGTCGGGCATACGGAAGCCCGCGAACTTGTCCTGGGCGGCTTCGCGGACGAACGCTGGGAGCCGGTTCCATCCGCCTCCCCGTGACTCGTCCGAGAGAGTCAGCAGGGCACCTGCAGCTGCTGCCGCAAGCTTCTCCCTGACCTTGGCATCAACGGCCGTGGGGATGACCTCGCCGGGCGTGTAACTGGTTCTGGTCGGGGCGATCCAGTTGTTGTCGTCCCGGAGATAGCCGGGGAGTTTGTACACGTCCTTGCCCAGGCGGCCGTAGTAGGTCTCAAGGAACAGGACCTCGTCGGGATCGAGTCGGCCCTTGGTGCCGCGGATGCGCTCGAGCGCATTGACGGCAGCGAGCACTCCGTCACGGCTGCCGGGTTTGCCGTCGAGCCCTGCCTTGGTGTTATCGACCGCAAGGTTGGCTGCTTGCTTCGTCGCCGCGCCGGAGTCTTCGGGTACGGAGAGCAGGCTCGTGTTGGGGGTGAACGACATGCCCTGGGATGCGAGTAGGGATGCGGCGGATTGGCGGCGGCGTAGCATTGGGAGTTGCTCGTGGAGCCACCGTGAGACGTTGCCGAGGTCGTTGATCGGCGCGGTGGAGACGCCGGCCTTTTCGAAGTCGGGCTTGAGGCGTCGGAGTTCGGTGGTGATGGCGGCTTCGATCGCGGCCAGGTCCTTGATGACTCCGGCGAGGACCGTGGGGTTGATACCGCAGAAGCCGTCGCCGTCGCCGTCGCCGGAGCGGCCGGACTCGGGTTTATCGGCCACCGTGGCCTCCGAGCTTGGCGCGCCAGCGGGCTGCTTCTTCTGGAGTACACGTTGCCGGGGTGCGGCGGAGTAGTTCTTCGACGCCGTCGTTGAGGGCTCGGACACCGGCTACGTACTTGGCTGCCTGTTTCGAGAACTCGCCGGCCCAGAGGGTGGCTGTCGTGCTGGACCAGGCGCTGCCGTTAGCGATCGTTACAGCCGGCCGCTGCTGTTTGTTGTGCAGTCGCTCCTGGGCTGCCTGTACGCGCTTCAGCAGGGCGTTCAGGTACGCGTGCAGCGGGTTCGGCACCGTGCCGCCGGCCGCGGCGGTTTCACCTGAGGTCTGAGCCACATCGGCTCACACTACACAGTGCTACGGGCCGCTACCGCCTGAGTTGCAGGAACCTGCAACTCAGGCGCCGGGTTACGCTGACGGCGTCGCGACCTGGATGCGCTGCCAGGAGCCGGTGGTGATCATGATGGCGCGGCCGGGCGGGGAGCCGGTGGGGAGGCCGGTCGGGAGCATGACGCCCAGGATTTCGGCATCGTCGTACTTCTCGGCCGCGAGCACCAGGCCGGTACGTGATCGCTTGATGGCGGCGGCCGGCCCGACGTACATGCTGTTCAGTTGGGCGGTCGTGCCGGCGGCGATGACGAGGTTGCCGGTGTCGCGGAACTGGCCGAGGCGAGACTCGATCAGCTCCGCGAGGGGCGTGTGTTCGCCGATGAGTTCCAGGTCGTCGATCACCAGGGCGTGCGGCGTCCGCAGGCCGTCGAGGACGGCCGCGAGTTCGTTGCTGTCGGCATCCGCTCCGAAAACGCGGACCACGCCTTCGGTACCAGGGAGATCGAGCAGCGGGCTGCGCCTCGGGGCGACGGCAACGACCTGCCGGCCGCGCGAGATCATCGACTCGATCAGGGTGAGGAGCGCAGTACTGCGGCCGGACCGGGTCGGGCCCGCGACCAGAATTCCCGGCCCGTGTACGTGCGCGTCGAACGCCCGGAGGCCGAGGGTGTCGCCGCCGACGCCGGCCAGGATCTCGGAGTCGCCGAGTGCCGCCGGGCCGAGCGCCAGCGCCGCCGTCGTACTGATCGTGACCGGCAGCGGGTCGACCCGGAACGGGCGGGTCGCGAAGGGGATCTCGGCGAGTGGCGTGGACCGCGCGGCGATCTCGTGCAATGCCGCGACCTGCGCGGTGCCGGAGTCGTCGTCGGTCAGCAGCGCTACCTGCGTTTCGAGCCCGCCCTCGGCCCGGAACCCACGGCCCGGCGGGAAGGTTTGCGGTACGTCCTTGATCGCCATCCCGATGTTCAGGAAGTCCGCCGAATCAGCCATCCGGAGCATCAGTTTGTCCTCGAGCAGCGTCGAGATCGGTCCGGCCAGCACCGACTTGTCGGCCGTGAGGATCGTCTTCACACCGACGGCGGCGCCTTCCTGCAGGATCTGGAACCAGTCGTCGTACAGCCGCCCGCCGGCGGTCTGCTCGAACGCCGCTCGGAACGCCTCCCACCGATCGAGAAGGATCACGAGGTACGGCAGGCGATCGGCCGGAGTACACCGGCGGCGCTGCTCCGCGATGTCGGCGAACCCACTCGCCGCGAGCTGCTGCTGACGCCGCCCGATCTCGGACTTCAGCCGATCCGTCAGGCGCATCAGCCGGTCCAGCTGATCACGCGCGACCACCGCACCCGTATGCGGGAGGTTGATCAGCGGGAGCAGCGCATTGTTGCCGCAGTCAACGCCATACAGGTGTACGTCGCTGGGCCCGGCGAGCCGCGCGATCGATGCGGCGATGGCGCGCAGCGTGGCCGAGCGGCCGCTGCGCTGCGTACCGACAATGCCGAACGGTCCGGGCGAGTTCAGGTCGTACGCGGCAGTGGCACGCGCTTGTTGATGCGGAACGTCGCACAGACCGAATGGAATCGGCGGCACCCGGCCGTCGTCGTCGAGTTGGCCCGGCTCGAGCTGGTCGAGCGTGACGCGAAGCGGCAACGGCGGCAGCCAAGGGCTCGGTGGCGTCGCCACGCCGGTCAGGCGCGCGGACTCCTGCAGACTCCGGACCAGAACAGCCAGGTCCGTGGGCGTCATCGGATCGTCATCGTGCGAGTCGGCTTCAAGCGTGACCGGCCGGCCGAGCTCGTGCCAGGGTGCGACGCGCGCCAGCACCGATGACGCGACGAGCGCCGGTGGCCTGCCCCCGACCCGGGACGTCTGGAACGGCACCAGCGACGAGTGGCCGAGCCGCGCGTACCCGCGACCGGGCGTCGACTTGCCGATCCGGGCCGCGTCCGGTGCCTCGATCACGTCCGTACTGTCGCCGGCGTCGGTGACCCGGAGGGCGATCCGCAGGTTCGTGTTCGCCTTGATGTCGTTGGTCACCACGCCCGCCGGCCGTTGGGTGGCCAGGATCAGGTGTACGCCGAGCGACCGCCCGCGACGCGCGATGTCGACGATGCCGGTGACGAAGTCCGGGAGTTCGGTGACCATGGCGGCGAACTCGTCGATGACGATCAGCAGCCTCGGCATCGGCTCGTCGCCCGGCGCCATTCGCTCCAGGTACTCCTCGATGTCCTTCGCGTCGGCCGCCTTCAGCTGACGTTCACGGCGATGGAGCTCGGCGGCCAGCGACGCCAGTGCGCGCGTGGTCAGGTGGCCGTCCAGATCGGTGACCATGCCGACCGTGTGCGGAAGGTGGTTGCAGTCCTTGAAGGCCGCACCGCCCTTGTAGTCGACGAGAACGAAGTTCATCTCGTCCGGACGGTTGCCGATGGCAAGCGAAGCGATCAGGGTCTGCAGCAGCTCGGACTTACCGGCGCCGGTGGTGCCCGCGACCAGGCCGTGCGGTCCGTCCCGAACGATGTCGACGACGAAGTTGCCGTCGATACCCTCGCCGAGCAGCGCCTGGGTCGTACGCCCGCGCACTTTCCAGAGCGCGGCGATCTGTTCCGGACCGGGTGGGTCCATGCCCAGCACCGACAAGAGCCGGCTGCCGTCGGGTAGCGCGGCGCCGCCCTCGCCGCCGGAGACGTCTCTGATCGGGGAGAGGGATCTCGCCAGTCGATCAAGCCATTGCGAAGTGACCAGATCGGCCCGGATGCCGTCGATCGGGCGCGCGCCCGTACGGCGAAGGCGCCACCACGAGCCGTGCGGGGTGACTACCGCCTGAGCTTCGTCGGGGAGCTGACGCTCGTCGGCGTCCAGACAGATGAACCGGACGCCGACCGACGGACCGTCGCGCAGGAGCGCCACCACTCCGGGTAGCAGCCGAAGGCGGCGGGCGCCGTCCATGACGACCACGAGCTGCTTCGCGAACGCGGGCGGTTCGGAGCCGGCATTGCCGAGTGATTTGCGCCGGGCCTCGACGAGCGCGGTGAGCTCGGCGATCCGCCGGATCGTGGTCTCGTCATCGTTGCCCACGGCATCGAGGTACCCGTCGTCCTCGCCGCCGCGCAGATGCGGCAGCCAACGCGTCCAGGCCCAGTCCGCGGCCGAGTCCGGCGGGCAAAGGACCATCAGGCGTAGCGTTTGCGGGCCGTGCAACGTCGCAAGTTGCCCGGTCAGCCAGGCGCCGAGGCGCTGCGAGTCGCCGTTCGGCGCGGCGATCCCCAGGACTCCCACGGATGCCAGGGGGACGGTCGCCGGTACGTCCGGAGCAGTCCAGGTACGCCGCCGTACGTGGCTGTCCTGAGTCGCGTCCTCGACCACAACCTCGCTGGCCAGGTCCGCCGTACCGAGCCGGAGCTCCAGCCAGTCCGGATCGGTCGGGCGACGTTCCCAGAGCCGGGAGCGTGGGCCCGTCGCGAACAGCAGCAGGCTCGCCGCATCTGGTACGTCACGCCGGCGGGCCTCGCGCTCGTCGGCCAACGCGTCCATGGCTGCTGCTTCGATCCGGCGTTTCCGGTCCCGGTACTCAGCCAGCTGCTGCTTGTAACTCGTTTTGCCTTCGCGGCGGCTCTGGAAGTACTGGCCGATGTAGAGGAGCGGCGAGAGCAGACCGAAGAGGAGCATGCCTGGCTGCCGCAGGAACACCGCCATCGCGACCGACGCGACCAGCGGCAGGGCCATCATCATCAGCGGGAAGCTCTGCCGGCGCGGCTTCTCGGGCTCGGCCGGCAGGTTGAACTCGGTCAGCCGCGGTGGTGGCAGGAGCCGTGGTGGGCGGTTGAAATCGAGGATTCCGCCATTGGGGCTGGCGGACAGTGAGGCGTCCGGAGGCTGGACGGCCGCGAGCTCAAGGACGACCGGGCCAATTGTCAGCTGCGAACCTGGGGCCCAGGCACGGCCGGACCATTTGTTCGTATCGGACTGCGGGCGACGATCTACCTCAAGCAACGCTGCTCGATGGCCAGGTTGCAGCATTTCGACTGCTTTGCCGTCGCCAGGGAGCACGATCGGGCCCGCGGCGGGATCGTGCGGCCGGTCCGGCGCCGGCGCGGAGCCGGGGACGTCGGACCGAAGCGTTACTTCACCGGCGGTCGTCACGGTCACCGTACCGACCGAATCCGGGATGCCCGCTCCCGCGAGACGAATGGCTGACTCGGCAGTGGTTCCGATCGTGTAGCTTCCGATCCCCAGCCGGTGTACGCCGCCGGCGCCCGGGCCACTGACGACACGGATCTCGATCAGCCCTTGCGGCTCTCGGGGCAGACAGCCACGGGAGTCGCCGAGGCTGACGACGCAACCTTCACGCAGCGGCGAGCCGGCGATCGTGGCGCCCGGATCGACAAGTGCACCGCCGACGTAGATCGGGGGTTGTACGCGGGCGCCGTGCAAGCTCGTCACCGAGGCCGTTCCCGGCGGTGACGCCAGTCCGCCGACCGCCGCGACAAGCTGCGGCACGATTGCGGATACCAAGGCATCGGCATCGGCCTTGACAAGCACATCCGCCCGTACGCCGAGCGCGGGGTCGACCACGGTGAGCACAACCTGCATTCGCCTGTTTCCCCGTCCGTCGCACCGACTGTCAAACAGAGACTACGACGTGTCAGGCCCGCCCACCGCCGAACCCGGCCGAGGGAGCAATTGAGCTCAGACTGAATTCTTCTGGCGGGGCTCGGTCGGCTGGTTGACACTGTCTCGACCTGTGTCCAGAAGAGCTGGGGAGTGGTTGTGCCGAGTGTCAGCCAGGGGCAGTACCAGCGTCGGGTGTGGCCGCGGGCGTTGGTGGTTCGGGCGGTGGTTTGTGCGGTGCTGGCGGCGTGGCTTGTCGTGGCCGGCGTACGGAGATTGCGGCCCGGGTACCAGCCGCGATGTGGTCGTACGTTGATGCCGTCGGTCGGCTTTGGTTGTCAGCGTGATGGCACTGGCGACATCGTGAGCTTCGCGGACAAGCTGGCGGATGCGCATCGGGTCGCGTACTTCGAGCTGGCGCTTGCCGGTGTGCTGGTGCTCGTCGCGATCACGTCGGTGATCAAGGCGAAGCGCCTGCATGCCGAGGCGACTGGTTCGGGCGGGGTGCGTTCGGCGCGGAAGTACGACCTGCGGCGGGTTGAGGCGGCACTGACGCTGGCGAGTCTTCGCGATGAGCGGAACCTGCTCCGGCCGGAGTACGAGGAGCTGAAGCGGCGCGGGTACCGGGCCGGGCAGAACCCGCCGGAGCAGTGGGCGGCGGTGGCCCGGCGATGGGCCGAAGTGAATGCCGAGATCGAGGAGCTGCGCTCCGAACTTCGCGACGACGCGGGTTAAACCTCACCTCAAGGGAGGTAACCTAGAGTGACGACATGAGTGAGGGGAGTCGGCGCCGTGGTATTGCGGATTCACTTCACGCCTGAAGATCTCCTCAAGGTACGGGTCGCCGGGTCGCCGCATCCGCTCTGGGAGCTGGTGCTCAGCATCAACAGCCTGCAGCAGCCGGAGCTCCCGCTGCGCTTCCGTGGCTGGCGGGACCGCGTGCTGCGCCGGGCCCGGGAACAGTCCGGCGGGGCGTTGAGTCTGCAGGCCGCGTGTTCGGTAGTTCCGCTGGCGGGGAACTTCGCGGACCTGCTCACACCGAACCTCGACGAGCCGGACCCGCAGGCGCATTTCGACAGCATGCTGGCGTTACCGAAGCCGGTGGTTCAGGCTGATCTGACGCGGACGTACCGCAAGGGTTCGAGAAGGCGCGAGCGTGCTACGCGGCGAGCCTGGTGGCTGGTGGTGTCGGGGCGCTGCTCGATGATCTGCATCCGTCCGTGCGCTGGCAGTACCCGGTGCTGGAGGCGGACTACGGGTGTGAGCTGGATCTGTGGTTGGCGGGCCGTGGACTGGTGATCGTGCCCGTGTACTTCAACTACGGCCGGCCGATCACGCTGATCGACGGCGAGCTGACGCCGACGCTGGTATGTCCTGCAGTGCGCAGCGAGACGGCTGCGCTGGCGGGTACTGCCGCCGCCGGCCTCGATGAACTCGCGAACCTGATCGGCCGCTCACGTGCGAACATCCTCGCCGAACTGGACATCGCTACGTCGACGCAGACCCTCGCCCGCCGGTTGAACCTCACCCCCGGGGCAGTCAGCCAGCACACAAAAGTACTCCGCGAAGCCGGCCTTCTCACCACCACCCGCACCGGCCAGTCAGTCCGCCACACCCTCACCACCCTCGGCCGTACACTCCGCGGCGGCTGACCAAGTTAATGGAAATGGTTTTCGTGTTTGGTAAGGTGGCTGGACTGACGAAGGGACGGACAGATTTCCAGCCAGCATGAACTTCACGGTGACCAGGGGCACGGGCATGGGCATGGTCACGGGCATGAGCACGCGCATGAGCATGGGGCGGCGGCGCGGTGGCTTGGGCGGGCGGAGCTTCGGTTGACGGAGCGGTTGCAGAGTGGGAAGGCCAAGCGGGTTAGGGCGATTGGGCTGAAGGCGGGTGCGGTCGCGATCCGGGCGGCGGCGTTCGTGGTGTGTCCGGGTGACGACATCGCGGCTGCCGCGATGCCCGCGGTCAGCCAGCTGACCGGTCATGGCGATGAGCATCATCATGAGGAGGTCGCGGTGTTGCCGCGGCAGCCGGTGGTGGTCGCGAGACTACCGATGGACCGGCGCGAAGGTGGGCCTGATCCGGGTCCAAACCCCAATCCTCCTCCGACTGGTCCAGTCGACGCGGATCCTGCGGCGTGGGACGTGGCGAGCCTCTACCGGACCTTCGTTGTCGAAGGCATCGCACCACCTGGCTCACAACCCGCGGCCCCGACCGGCCAGTCGGCGGTGCGGCCGCCGGCTCAGAACCACCGCGAGGGACCGGCAGCCACGCGCTGAAGCTTGGGGGTCCGACCCGCCTGTCCACTCTTGTTGTGGGTTCTCCACCCGCATACCAGTAGAGAACCCACAACAAGGGTGGAGAACCCGCCGTTGCCGGGGCTTGCCTGGTCGGGTGGTGAGTTGGACGGAAGTGGGGTTGGAAAGTTGTTGGGGGGGACGAGGCGGGTGGGGGGGTGGGGCGGGCAGGATCGGGGGTGGGGTGGCTGGTCGGCGGTGTCGGTGGCGACGGGCGGGCTGGTCGGCGATGGAGCCGGGTTGGGTGGCGCCCCGTGGAGCCGTGTTGTCGTGAAGTGAATGGAGCCTTTATGTACGTCGATCCCGACTACCTCGAGCCGGACCTGGATGAGGTGTATCGGCTTGTCGAGGTGCATCCGTTTGCGACGCTTGTGACGGATGTGCCGGAGCTGCGGATCGCTCATGTGCCGGTTCAGGTACGGCGTGATGCCGATGGTGTACGTGAGTTGGTGGCGCATGTCGCGGGGGCTGATCCGTTTGCGGAATCGGTTCGGTCGGGGGCGCGGTTGTTGGTGAGTGTGGTTGGGCCGGCGGTTTATGTCAGTCCTGGTTGGTACGCCGACCGCGGGTTGCCGACGTACAACTTCGTGGCGATCGAGATTCGTGGGACGTGTGTGCCGATGGATGATCCCGACGCCGTCCGCGCGCACCTGATGCGGCTGACCGCCGACCACGAGCGGGCCCGCAAGCCCGGCAACGGCGATCGCGAGGCTGGCAACGGCGATCACGAGCAGGCGCGTGAGGGTGGTCGGTGGGTGCCGGATGGGTGGGCTCGGGAGCGGATTACCGAGTTGCTGCCTGAGCTGCAGGCCTTCACGGTGCGCATCGACAAGGTCACCGCGAAGCTGAAGTTGAGTCAGAACCGTACGCCCGGCGACCGGTTGGGCGTACTAGCTGCTCTCGATGCGTCGCCGTCCAGTGCGGATCGTCAGGTGCATGATCTGATGCACGCCAGGTTCGACGCCGCCGGTCATCCCCGCGACGACGCCGGCCGGTGAGCCGAGCGACGCCGACGGTCATTCGCGTCCGCGGGGGACGGGTCAGTGAGTGTCGGCGTCGGGTGGGCGTTGGGGGAAGTCCGTGGGTGGGAAGAGGCGGAGCTGGAAGGACAGGGCGAAGCGTTCGTCGGCGTCTTCCAGGTCGAATCTGCCGATCTCGCCGAGTCGCTTGAGTCGGTAGCGAAAGGTGTTCGGGTGTACGTGGCTGGCCGCGGCTGCCTTGGTGATGTCGGCGTTGGCGTTCAGCCACACCTGGAGGGTTTCGATCGTCGTGGTCTTGCGCGTCGCGTCGTGTTCGAGGAGCCGGGCGTACGCGCCGGTTGGCCCGCGTCCGTCGGCTGCCGCGAGGTGGCGCAGTTCGGAGAGCATCGACTCGACCTCTACGTCGACGGATCGCGCGACCGTACGGCCGTCGATCCCGGATGACAGCAGCCGCGCCGTACGCTCGGCGTCCACCCGCGACCGCAACAGTTCCTCGGGGCTCATGGACATCCGCCCGATCCCGATGAACAACGGCGTACTCGCCGCGCGTTGGCGGAGGAACTGCTGGCAGGTGCGGTCGAGCGCGAGGTCGGCCTGCTCGGTGCGCTGCAGCGGAACGATCGCGTAGATGAGGCCGTTCATGATCGCGACCGCGGAGCCCGGCCAGGACATTGCCAGATGCAACGAGAACGCGGCCGCCGTGCGCTGCAGCTGAGCGACCGAGTGTGCCTGCAGGTCGGGCTTTTCGAGTGCGCCGGAGTCGGCTCCGCGCTGGGCGGTGGCGGCCGCGACGACGAGTGGCCGGTCGGCGAGGCCGAGGCGCTGCAGCGCGTCCCGCCCGGCGGTGCCGGCTTGGAGCGCCGCGGCCACCAGATCGGTGCGTACGCGTTGGGCAAGGTCGTTTTCGGCGCGCATCTGCAACAGGTGCAGGGCAACCAGTCGTGATGCGTCGAGCAACAGCTGGTTCTTGTCCGGGCTGAGCGGCTCCCGTACGACGGCCCAGATCGTACCCAGGAACTCGTCACCGGCCCGAACGGCCACCACGATCCGGGGCAGTGTCGGCCGGTCGTCACCGACGTCGATCGGCTGCAGGTACACCGGACCGACCGACCGCTGGATCGCCTGGTTGGCGCCGCGTGCTTCGTCGGCGCTGGTGTACACGTCAGGTACGCGCCGGTCGAGGATCGTCTCGATCCTGATGTGGTCGGCCTCGACCTGACGATCGGAGAACGCGAGCACGGTGGCGCTGCGGTCCTCGATCGTGACCGGCGCGTCGATCAGGGCGCAGATGGCGTTGGCCAGGCCGAAGAGGTCACCGTTGGCGAAGCCGCCGAGTGTCTCGGCGCCGGACGCGCCTTCGGTCCGGGCACTCATGACCGTTTCCAGCAGCGTGATGAGCTGGTGCCAGCCGACGGACGGACTCAGTCCGAGCAAGCAGATCCCGGCCTCGTCGGCCTGCCGCAGAACGTCGTCAGGCAGGTCGACCGGAAGGCGCAGGACCAGGGCGACGGCGGAGTGCGAACCGATTCGATCGAGTACGCCGGCAACGTCCGACTCGCCGACGCCCACGCCGAGGACCAGCGCGCCGGCCGGCGGCACCCCCTGGTCGGCGGCATCGAAGATCGCGATGCTCTCGACGGTCGCGCCTGGGTCCGGGTCCGGACCCAGGGCTCGCAGCAGGTCGCCGCCGACGGTGGCCAGTAGCCGTGCCAGCAGCGGGCGCGGTGCTCGGATCATGTCCAGATCGTGCCAGGAATTCGCGCCTGGGGACCGCATGCTGGGGTCGGCCATGGTCAGAGGGTCTCATCCGTACGCCTGCCGTGAAAGCGTGCCGAGCTACGGGGTTGTGGCCCGAATCTTGGCGGGTTGCACAAATAGCAGGGTTCAGGGCTCCAGCAGATACGCGCCCGCGCGGAGGAAACCGGTGACCCGATACCCGTCGGCGAGCAGATCGGTCAGCGTGTCGCGGAGAGCCACGCGCCATAAGCTTTCCAGCTCAGGTTGTGCCGCTCGTACTGTTTCGATGTCAGGCGGTACCTGGACGACGACGCGCTGTGGCTCGACCCCGCGTACGTGCACGGTCTCCGGACGGCCGTCCGGGCGCACGGCAAGAGCGAGCTGACCCGCTTCCGCCAGGGTGCATTGCACCCCTGCTCCGCCGGCCGGTTTCGGCAGGTGCCAACGCATGATCGCGCGGTCGGACTCGCTGTGGGCGTTGAGCGAGTCCTCCATCGCGCCGTAGAAGTTGGCCTCGTAGCTCACCAGGTCGGCTCCGAGTCGCTCGATGTTGAAATAGGCGTTGCGGGCAACCAACGGGTCGAAGGTCCACTCCACCCATTCCGATCCGACCGCGAGTGCCCAGGCCCGCTGGTGCAGCTTGACCGCGTACCCGACGCCGCGTCCTCGCGATCCCTTTTGTACGGCGGCAACGTGACTGTGCAGTGTCTGCCGGTCCGGCGTCGCGAAGAAGCCGACGGAGGCGCCGACAGCCTGGTGGTCCCGGACGGCGATGCCCAGGTAGTTCCCCGCGTGTGACATCGCGATCAGGAGCTCTTTCGGCATTGTCGAGCGCCCATGCGGCGGCTGCCAGGTCGAGTCCAGGACGTCTTGGAGCTCCTTGATCTGTTCGACCGAGGCAGCGGTCGTCATGGTGACCCCGGCCGATCGTGCCGCCGCGACGGCAGCTGCTTCGGCCTCCGAGAGGGCGTCCGGGCGGACCTCCATAGGGCTCCTCCACTTGATTGAACGGCTGCGCGGCCCGGTCCGGGCGTCGCAGTCAGAACCATCGCTTGTCGGCGTCCGCCCGCGCACCGGGACAATGGCAGAAATCCCCCGGCCCGGTTGGGAGGGATCTACAAATGGCGTTCGCGGTCCGTACCCGCGTGATCGCGCAAATCGGGGCGTGGCGACCGGATGGAATCGACCGGCCGGATTCGTATGATCTCCCAAAGACAGCCTGTCGCGGAGCTCCATATCATCCGCTGGCATGGACATGAGCAACGGCGTCGACGAGGTGGTCGAGCACATCGGCGCGCTGGTGCGCTGGGAGTCCCCGTCGGACGATCTGGACGCACTCAGCGGCTGCGCGGAACTGGTCGACGACATCGGTGCCGAGCTGATGGGCCAGTCGGCCGAGCTAATCGAGGTGGGTGGACGGTCGCACCTGCGCTGGTCGTGGGGCGAGGGCCCGCGCCGGGTTCTGGTACTCGGCCACTATGACACCGTCTGGCCGGTCGGCAGTCTGCGCGACCACCCGTGGTCGGTCTCGGACGGTGTACTGCGTGGGCCGGGGTGCTTCGACATGAAAGCCGGAATCGTCCAGGCGTTCTACGCGGTAGCCGAGCTGCCGGTCGCGTTGCGAGACGGTTTGACCATCCTGCTCACCGCGGACGAGGAGATTTCGGCGCCGACTTCGCGGGACCTGATCGAAGCCGAGGCGGCCGGACTGTCCGCCGTGTTCGTCACCGAGCCGAGTGGCCCGGGCGGCGCGCTGAAGACCGCACGCAAAGGGATGTCGCGGTACGTGGTGAAGGCGATCGGCCGATCCGCGCATGCCGGACTGGAACCCGAGAAGGGCCTGAACACCACTCTCGAACTCGCCGAGCAAGTACGCCGGATCGCCACGTACCAAGATCCGGAGACCCAGACCACGGTGACGCCGACGGTCTTCACTTCGGGGACGACGGCAAACACCGTTCCGGACTCCGGCTCGGTCTGGGTGGACGTGCGTTCGGCGTCCACGGACCAGCTGGCCCAGATCCGTACCCAGCTGGAGAATCTGGTCCCGGTGACACCGGGGATACGGCTCGAAGTGGAGGGTGATCACCGCCCTCCGCTGGAACACACGATGTCCCGGGCGCTCTTCGAGCGAGCCGTGGCCATCGCTCGCGCGGGCGACCTGGGCGAGCTGACGGAGATCTCCGCCGGCGGGGTGTCGGACGGGAACTTCACGGCCGCTCTCGGTACGCCGACGCTAGATGGCCTGGGCGCGGTCGGTGCCGGTGCTCATGCCGACCACGAACACGTCGTCATCGACGCCATCCCGCAACGAATCGCGTTGCTGACCGGCCTGCTGAGGCCGGCCCCCTGAGAGCAAGGAGCCCAGACAATGACTCACGAAACCGGTAGGCGTGAATTTCTCAAGGGAGCATTCGTCCTGGGTGGCCTCACCCTGTTCTCCAGCCCGCTGCTGACGGCCTGTGCCGGTACGCCCGCCGAGGGTGGCGGCGGCGGAAGCCCGGTGCGGGGCGGCACGTTGACCGTCGCCCGGGCCGCGGACATCCTGGCCGTGGACCCCGCGCACATCGGCGACAACGAGGCGATCTGGATGGTCAGCAATGTCTACGAACGCCTGTACCGGACTTCGACCAGCGGCACGGCCGAGCCCTGGCTGGCCACTGCCCACACCTTGTCGGCGGATCGGCTCACCTGGACGTTCACGCTGCGGGACGGGGTGAAGTTCGCCGACGGCTCGCCGATGACGTCGGCGGACGTCAAGTTCTCGATCGATCGCACCACGAAGTCCAAGGACACCGGGTGGATCAATGTCGCGATCAAGTCGGTGGCGGCGCCGGACCCGAAGACCGTGGTGATCACTACCAAGTCCTACACCGACATGCGCGGCGTACTTTCCTTCTACGGCAATGGCATCGTGCCGGACAAGTTCGGTGGCCGTAGCGAGCAGGAGTTCTTCAAGAAGCCGGTCGGGACCGGTCCGTTCGTGATGACGTCATGGGCCGTCGGGCGCGAGGTCGTCCTCGACCGGAACGAGCACTACTGGCAGTCCGGGAAGCCGTACCTGGACAAGGTCGTACTCACCACGGTGAGCAACGATTCGACGCGTACGCTGCAACTGCGCGGGCAGCAGGCCGATGTGGTCGAGTCGCCGGCCTGGTCGCAACTCGACGAACTCAAGAGCCAGAACAACATCACCGTCCAGAGTTTCGACTCGACGCTGGTGTACTTCCTGCTGCTCAACACGACCACGCCACATCTGTCCGACCTCAACGTCCGCCAGGCCATCTCGCACGCCGTCGACCGGCCCGCGCTGATCAAGCTCGCACTGTTCGGCCACGCGCAGGCGGCGGGTTCGATGTTCGCTCCGAAGTGGCCTGGGTACGACCAGACGCTGACCGCGCCGCAGCGCGATGTCGCGGCGGCGAAGGCGGCGCTGTCGAAGTCGAAGTATCCGGACGGTTTCGAGCTCACGTACTCGATCGACGGCGGTGACGCCGTGCAGTCCGCGGTGGCCCAGTCCATCCAGACCAACCTGGCCGAGATCGGCATCAAGGTGAAGATCAGCCAGTTCGACCCCACCACGTTGTGGTCGCTGATCGACGAGGGCAAGTACGAGATCTGCCATCGCAAGCTGAGCCTCGACATCCCCGACACCGCCGAGAACGTACCCACGCTGTCCGATCCGGCGGTCGGTGGCTACGCCAAAGTTGCCGGGTACAACAATCCGGCGGTGGTTGACCTCGGCAAGCAATCCATCGCGATGTCCGATCCTGGGAAGCAGACCGCGGCGTACGCGGACCTGCAGCACAAGCTGAACGAAGAGCTGCCGTACGTTCCGCTGTACTACGTGCCCTGGAGCTACGCGATGTCTCAGCGGGTACACGACTTCGAGGTGCCGTCGACGGGTGATTACCACCTGGAGAAGACATGGCTCAGCCGTTGACGACCGCGCTCCTGCGCACTCGCGTCCGCGTACGCGAGAGCGGTGGAGCAGGTCGCGGCATGGCACTGACGTTGCGGGTGCTCCAGGCGATTCCGATTGCCTTCGGCGTGACGATCCTGACTTTCTTGCTGATGCACGCGATTCCCGGCGATCCGGCCCGGGCCGCGCTCGGTGACCGCGCGACCCCGCTCGCGATCGCGAGTCTGCGCAGCGAGTGGGGCCTGGACCGCCCGCTGGCCGTGCAGTACTGGCGGTACCTCGGCCGCGTACTGCACGGCGATCTGGGATCGTCCTTGTTCTACGGGCAGTCCACGCTGTCGATCATCGGTTCGTACGCCCCGGCGACTGCCTGGTTGATCGTCGTCTCCTGCCTGATGTCGGTGATCATCTCGGTACCGGTGGCCGCCGCCGCGGCGCTCACGAAGTCGCGGGTCGTCGACCAGATCATCCGGCTGGGATGCCAAATAGGACTGGGCGCGCCGGCGCCGTGGGTCGGCCTGATCCTGGTGCTGACCTTCGCGATCAAGGTGCGGTGGTTCCCGGTCGGTGGCTTCGGCAACGGTCCCGTCGCTCATCTGTCCGCGATGATCCTGCCGTCGCTCACCGTCGCGATCGGGATCGCGCCGCTGCTGATCAGGGCGCTGCGGGCCGAGATGCTCCAGGTGCTGGGCTCGGACTATGTCACGACGGCACGATCGAAGGGCCTCTCGGAGTCCCGGGTGCTGACCCGGCACGTACTGCGGAACGCCGCGGTGTCGGCCATCACGATCCTCGGCCTCAACATCGCCGGGCTGGTCAGCGGGTCGGTCATCGTGGAATCGGTCTTCGCCGTACCCGGACTGGGCAACCTGCTGGTCAGTTCGATCTCGCGGCGCGACTTCCCGGTCGTCCAGGGTCTGGCGCTGGTCTTCGCGGTGCTGGTGATCATCGTCAACCTGCTGACCGATTTCGTCCGGGCCGTCCTCGATCCACGGGTGGGGTTGCGATGATCATTTTGACGAACCGGGTCCCGGCCGAAGCTCTCACCAAGCGTCGCGTCCGGCCGCGCTGGCGTACCAACCTCTCGTTGTCGACCGGGATCGGGCTGTTGGTGTTCATCGGCCTGCTCGGTGTCTTCGCTCCGCTGGTGACCCGGCACGACCCGCTGGCACAGGACGCGGCGAATCCGTTGGCCGGCCCATCGGCCGCGCACTGGCTCGGGACCGACCAGCTCGGCCGGGACGTGTGGGCGCGGCTGATCTACTCGATCCGGATCGACATTCCCGTCGGCCTGCTGGCCGTGGTCGCGCCGTTCGTCATCGGCGTACTGCTCGGGCTCTTCGCCGGGTACTTCGGCACCCTGGTGGACACGGTCGTGATGAGGATCGCGGAGATCGTGCTCGCGTTCCCGTTCATGGTGCTGGTGATCACGCTGGTGTTCGTCCTCGGCTCCGGTACGACCAGCGTGCTGGTGTCCTTCACGATTCTCGGCTGGGTGGCGTACATGATGATCGTGCGTGGCGAGGTGCTCCGCGAGAAGCACGCCGAGTACGTCCTGGCCGCGCGCAGTCTCGGCTACAGCCGACGGCGAATCCTGCTCCGCCACCTACTGCCCAACGTCCTGACCCAGGCCGTCGTGTACGCGATGTCCAGCGTGGTCGGAACGATCATCGCGATCGTCGGCCTCGGGTTCCTCGGGCTGGGGATCGCGCCGCCGACGCCGGAATGGGGATCGATGATCGCCGACGGGACGCCGTTCCTCACCAGTCACTGGATCATCGCGACCGCTCCGGGGATCGCGGTGATCATCGTCGGGTTCGCGCTGTCGCTGTGCGGCGACGGCCTGGCCGACATTCTGCGAGGCGAGTGATCATGGCCGCGGAGCATCCGTTGCTGACGGTTCAGGGCCTGACGATCTCGACCGTCGGGCCGAATCCGGTGACCCTGGTCGACGACGTTTCGCTGAGCGTGCAGGCCGGCCAGACGCTGGGCCTGGTCGGCGAGTCCGGCAGTGGCAAGAGCCTCACCCTGCGATCGCTGATCGGGCTGCTGCCCCGCGGCGTCGAGGTCAGCGCGGGCAGCATCGACTTCGAGGGGCGCGAGCTGGCCGGCGCCACCGCGCGCGATCTTCGGGCCGTCCGCGGGCGGCAGGTCGGGATGATTTTCCAGGACCCGATGACCGCGCTGAATCCGGTGATGACGGTGGGCGCGCAGATCGCCGAGGCGCCGCGCTTCGAGCTGGGCCTGTCCCGCAAGGCCGCGTACGAGCGTGCCGTCGGGCTGATGTCGGAAGTGGGCATCCCTGATGCTGCCCGCCGGGCGCGGGCGTACCCGCACGAGTTCTCGGGCGGCATGCGGCAGCGGGTGATGATCGCGGCCGCGCTGGCCTGCTCGCCGCGGATTCTGCTCTGCGACGAGCCGACGACGGCGCTGGACGTGACCACCCAGGCGCAGATCCTGAAGATCATCGAGTCGTTGCGGGTGTCCAATGAACTGGCCGTCGTCTTCGTCACGCACGACCTCGCCGTGGTCGCCCAGCTCTGCGAGCAGGTGGCGGTGATGTACGCGGGCCAGATCGTCGAGGCCGGCCGTACCGCGGAGATCTTCCGCGCGCCACGGCACGCGTACACGCTGGGACTACTGCGTTCCGCGCCGGATCTGGTCGTCTCCCGGGACCGGCTGCATTCCATTCCGGGCCTGCCTCCGGATCCGGCCCAGGCCAGTCGTGGCTGCCGGTTCGCCCCGCGCTGCACGTTCAGCGATGCCCTTTGTACCGAAGGAAACCTGGCCCCACTGCCGCTGCTGTCCTTCGGGTCGGGTGAACGGCGCTGCCGGTGCGTGCATCAGGACGTCGTGGCCCGATCCGTCGAGGAGGAACCGGTGATCAAGGATGCCTGAGCTGCTCGAAGTCGAACACCTGAAGGTCCGCTACGGCCAGGCCCGGCGGCGGGAAGGTGATCAGCGCTGGATCGTCGACGACGTCAGCCTCAGTGTCGGCGCCACCCAGTCGCTGGCGATCGTCGGTGAATCGGGCTGCGGCAAGTCGACCTTGGCGCGTACCGTCGTCGGTCTGCTTCCGCACAGCTCGGGCACGATCCGGATCAACGGTACCGAGGTCGGGCAGCGGCGGCAGTTGTCCCAGCGGCGGGTGGTCCAGCTGGTCTTCCAGGACCCGTACTCGTCGCTCAATCCGACCATGACCGTTGGTCAGACCCTCATTGAGGCGCTTCGCGTGCATCGCCGGGCCGAAGGCACGGCCGCGCGGGCCCGGATGCGTGAGTTGCTGGACCTGGTGCAGCTGCCGGCCGCCCTTGCGGATGCGCATCCAAGGCAGCTCTCCGGAGGACAGCGCCAGCGGGTGTCCATCGCGCGGGCGCTGGCGCCTGAGCCGGAGCTCCTGGTCGCGGACGAGCCGGTGTCTGCTCTGGACGTGTCGGTCCAGGCTTCGATCCTGAATCTCTTCGCCGATCTGCGCCGGGAGATCAACCTTGCGCTGCTGCTGATCTCCCACAATCTCGCGGTCGTCCGGCACGTCAGTGAACGAGTCGCGGTCATGTACGAGGGGCGGGTCGTCGAGTCGGGCCCGACCGACTCGGTGCTCACCGCGCCGAAGCACGAGTACACCGAGCGGCTGCTGGCGGCCGTGCCCTCGCTGGTGCCGAGGGCGGGAGACCTGCTCAGGGAGTGAGCTCCCACATCACCGTGGTGAGCGCGACCAGGTCGTCGGGGGTCGCGAGGTCCGCTTCCACGGTGAGTCGATCGAGGCGGCGTACGCCGGGAATCATGGCAACGATCTCGGTGTGCGCCGGCTGCTGCAGGGTCACCTGGAGGTGCAGTCGCTCCGGCACCGGCGGTACCTGGAATGCACCTAGGCGCCGGACGGTGTCGCCGGCCGTGGTCCGGATCAGCTCGCAGGCGCGCCGGGGATGGAGGTTCACGGCGCTCAGCTGGCCGACGGACTGCTTGACGCTCGCCGTCGCGATCCCCGGATAACGTTTCTCGACCCACTGGCAGATCTGGTCGTCGCCGGTCACCAGACCCACCGGTACTCCCAGTGCGGCGGCCTGGAGGATCGCGACGTCGGCCTCGGACGCCGTTTCGCCGTTGATCAGGTACCGCGCGAAGCACTCCGACAGCGTGTGGGAGAAGATGCCGGGCTCGTTCGCCGCCGGGTGATAGCCCAGCAGCATCGCGACGTCGTGCCCGGACTCGAGCCCCTGCATCATGCATTGCGGCTTGGGCCGGCCGAGCAGGAGCGTCGCACGCTCGTCCAGCTCGTCCGGCAGGAGATTGTCCATGGTGCCGTGCGCGTCGTTGATCAGTACCTCGGTGGCACCGCCGTCGAACGCGCCGGCGATGGCGGCATTCGCTTCAGCCGTGATCAGCTGCTGCGCGCGCGGGTAGTTGTGCCCGCCGCGATAGGCCTGATCGGCAGTGGTGACACCGGCAATGCCCTCCATGTCGATGGAGATGTAAACCCGCATGCTGCACTCCTCTTCCAAAGGCGGTCAGAACTAGATGCCGAGCCCGTGCACGGCCAGGTCGAGGAAGCTCGCCAGGTAACGGTTGAGCTCCTCGGTACTGGTGGCGGTCGCCGCGACCGTCCGTGGTCGCGGGCGGCGCGCGCCGGGTACGACAGCGGCGTACTCGGTCATCGACGTGGTCAGGAAGTCGATCTCGAGTTCGTAAGGTGGCTCCGGCGCGAACGCGGCCGGCAGCGGCGAGCGAAGGGCCGCCGCGGCGTTCTCGGTCAGCACGTTCCGGGCCTCGGCCGGCGACAGGCTGCGCATGGATCGATAGCCCAGACCTTGCTTGACGGCCACCGTACGCACCCCCGGCAGGGCCGCGGCGGCCTGCCCGCAGGCGGCGTCGTCCCCGCTGACCAGGACCACCGGTACGCCCGCGCCGCCGGCGATCGCGGCGTTGAACTCCGTTTCGCCCCAGGACGCGCCGTTGACCCGCAGATCGGCCACGGTGGCGCTGGAGAAGCTGTGTTCCAGGACCGCGCCGGCCGTTCCTGCCATCGCGTGATAGCCGATGAACATCGCCGCGTCGAAGCCGGCGTCGATCCCGTATGTCATGCCGTTCGGCCGCTTGACCGAACCGATCTGCAGCTGGGCCCGATCGTCCAGATCGGCCGGTCGCAGATTGCACAGGTCGCCGTGCGAGTCGTTGACCACGACAACCTCGGCGCCGGCGTCGAACGCGCCGGCGATGACGGCATTCGCCTCGCCGGCCATCAGCGTACGGGAGTGCTCGTAGTCATCGGTGCCGCGATTCACCTGCCGGCGGTCCGCGATTCCCGCGACGCCTTCCAGATCGATCGAGATGTAGACCCGCATCGAGTTTCCTTTCCTTTTAGTGCCCGGTGACCGCGCGTCCGGGCAGCGCGGCCAGGTCGAGCTCGCCGTCGCGTACGACCTGCGTGCCGCCGACGAAGAGCTGTGCCACGCCGGTCGACGGTCGCTGCACGGCGTAGTCCGCCCGGTCGGCGAACGTGTCCGGGTCGAAGACGACCAGATCCGCATCGCAATCGACCTGTACGCGGCCCTTGCGCCGCATCGCCGGTGAGACGGAGGCGAGGATCTGGGCCGGCCGGAGCGAGCATCGCCGCACCGCCTCCGGCAGCGTCAGCGCACCGAGTTCGCGGACGATCCAACGGAACACCTTGCCGTAGCAGCCGACCGAGCGCGGGTGCGTCAGCGCGCCGTCCGGCAGCGGCCACTCGTCTCTCGGAAGCGGGACGCCGTGCAGCGACGGGTCCATCGCGTCCGTCGCGATGGCGGTGTCCGGCAGCAGCAGTGAGCGCAGGAGCAGCTCTCTGTCGGCCGGTTTCTTCTCGTCCGCCCAGTGCATGATGACTTCCGCGTCAGGTTCGTCCGCGCGCAAACGGACGAGTTCGTCGACGTCGCGCAGGAAGCGGCCGGTCTTCAAGGCCAGGATCGCGGTCGGGCCGATCCCGATCCGGGACAGGTTCGACGGATCGAGGAAGGCCGCGTCGGCATGCGTGGCACCGGCTCCGTACGGATATGCCTCGGTGGTGATCGCAAGCCCCCGTTCGCGAGCTCGCTCGATGGCCATCACGATCTGGTCGATCTGCCGCGAGGACGTGCTGTTCAGATGGCAGATGTGCATGTGGGCCCCGGTCGCGGCGGCTGCCCCGATGACCTCCAGCATCCCTTCCAGCGAGGAGCCCGGCTCGGCATTCGACAGGTACCGCGTGTGGGTGAACGTCGGTACCGCGTGGGTCTGCGCCAGTTGGGCGAGCGCGAGGTACTCGGCGCGGGTCACTTCCGGGGCGTAGCCGAGCAGGACGCCGATCCCGAGCGCGCCATCGGCGATCTCGGACTCCAGCAGAGCCATCAGTTCATCCACCGGCCGCCCGGTCAGCGGCGCCTGCCAACTGTCGAAGGCAGGCAGCACGGTGCCCAAGGGCAGTTGCTCCCCGGTGACCAGAGCGCAACGCGCCGCGGACCAGCTGGCCGAGAAGCCGTAGTTGATCGGCCGGCTCTCCTGGGCGATGGCGTCCAGCGAGGTCGCTACCGGGAACCGGCCGGCTTCCAGGTCGAGAGCGGTCGTCACCCCGTCGAGCGCTTGCAGCCGCGCGCCCACCAACGACTGGGCGTGGCTGTGCAAGTCGATGAATCCGGGCGCGACGACCAGGCCGGTCGCGTCGATGGTTCTCGCCGCCAGTGGTACCTCTGGCCGGAGCCAGCTGATCCGCCCGCCGGTGATGCCGACCGTACGCACCTCGTCGAGGTTGGTTTCGGGGTCGATCACGCGACCACCGACCAGGGCGAGGTCGACCGGCTCCTCGCCGCCTGGGGAGGCGGTCACGAGGCCTGCCAGGTCCATTGCCCGGCGACCAGGGTGCCGTACATCGGCATCTCCGCCAGTTCGGCCGCGGTGCAGTCGAACGGGTCGAGTTCGGTGATGGCGATGTCCGCCACGTCGCCGACGCCGAGCCGACGCCGAGTACGCACTGTTGCCTTCAGCGCCTGGGCGACCGTCAGCTCCTGCTCGGGGTGCCAGGACGGGCGTTCGTCGCCGGAACGCCGGACAGCGCTCGCGATCGCGTACCAGGGGTCGAGCGGGGAGACCGGGGCATCGGAGCCGAGCAGGAGGTCCGCGCCTGCCGCCGCCAATGAGCCGAAGGCGAACGAGCGCCCGGTCCGGCCGGCCCACAGCCGGTCGGCGGCGTCGCGGTCGTCGAGGGTGTGCCCGGGCTGGATGCTCGCCGTCACGCCGAGCTCGGCGAATCGCTCGAAGTCGGACTCCGAGATCAGCTGGGCATGCTCGATCGTCCCGCGGGCGCCGAGGGTCTCGAAGGCGTCCAGGGCGATGCTGTTGGCGCGGTCGCCGATCGCGTGGATAGCGCAGTCGATGCCATTGCTGGTGGCGCGGTGCATGAGCTCCGTCAGCCGCTCGGGCTCGGCCAGGAGCAGTCCGCGCGGGTCTTCGGTGATGCCTGGGTATGCGTGGTAGCAGTAAGCGGTGCGGGTGTTGAGCGAGCCGTCGACCCGGGCCTTGAAGGGGCCGAGCGTGACCATGCCGGCGGTCCCGGGCAGGACGTCACCGGTGCGGAGCCCGCGGGCGATGGCATCCTCGAGATGCTCCTCCCAGACGGTGCATTCGACCCGGATCGGATGATGCGCGCCCCCGTACCGGCGGGCCCAGACGTCAAGGTTCGGGGCGAACTCGAAGTCGATCACGCCGACGACACCACGGGCCGCCGCCGCGTCGAGTGCCGCGCGTACCGAAGGGCCGTCCGCCCGGCTCTGCTGCTGCGCGAACTCGGTCGCCGGTTCGGAGGCGCTCTCGCGCAACACGCCGGTCGGCGAGGACTCGAGGTTGAGTACCTTCAGCGCCGCGCTGTTGAGCCAGGCGCAGTGCAGATCGCCGCTGGTCAGGCAGACCGGGGTGGTCGGAGCGACGGCATCGAGGAGGTCACGGTGCGGCAGGTCGGGCCAGAGCGCGTCCCGGAAGCCGTGCCCGACCAGAGGCCGGTCGTTGCCGTCCCGTTGCCGGAGCGCCGCGTCGACCAGGGCGACGGCCTCGGTCGCGGACCGTGCTCCGGACAGGTCGATCCGGTTGCTGCTGGAGACCCATTCGGTGAAATGTACGTGATTGTCCCAGAGCCCCGGGAGCACGAATCGGCCGTCGAGATCGACGGTCGGCGCGGACGGGAGCGGAGCAGAACCCGAAGGCCGCATCGACACGAGCCGGCCGGCCCGGATGACCAGGTCGCGGCTGACGCCATCCTTCGCCGCACCGACGACGAAGGCATTGGTGAGGATCAGATCCGCGGGCAGCGCGGAAGTCGTCGTTGTCATGGCGTCACGATCGCAGCTCCGGGTCCGCGCATCTGTGGACCGATCTACGAACCTGCGGCCCGGATTGGGTAGCTCTCCACGAATCGCCCACCGCCCGGTTCGTTGTTGACTTGCAGCCACGGCAGGTCGACGTACAAGGAGTGACGAGACGGTGGCGAAGCTGATCGGCGTGGAACTGGTGCGGGTGACGATGCCACTCAAGCAGCCCTTCCGGACGTCCTTCGGGTCCGAGACGGCGCGCGACATCCTGCTGCTGCGCTGGGTGCGATCCGACGGCGAGGGCTGGGGCGAATGCGTGGCCGGCCGCGACCCGCTCTATTCGAGCGAGTACACCGACGGTGCCGCGAACGTCATTCGCAGATTCTTGCTGCCGCGGCTGGTCGCCGACGGGGACATCCGGGCCGAGTCGGTTGCCGGCGTGCTGGAGCCGATCAGCGGTCACCGGATGGCCAAGGCCGCGGTCGAAATGGCGGTCCTGGACGCGCAACTCCGGGCCGAGGACCGGCCGTTCGCGGAGTACCTGGGAAGCAGCCGGTCGAGGATTCCCGCGGGCGTCTCGATCGGGATCCAGCCGTCGATCGGGCAGCTGCTCGACACGGTCGGGGGATTCCTCGACGAGGGTTATCCGCGGATCAAGCTGAAGATCGAGCCCGGGTGGGACCTCGAGCCGGTCGCGCGGGTACGGGAGCGCTTCGGGGCCGATGTCCTGTTGCAGGTGGACGCCAACGCGGCCTACCGGCTGAGCGACGCGCGCCACCTGAGCGGGCTGGACGAGTTCGGGCTGCTGCTGATCGAGCAGCCACTGGCCAACGACGATCTGCGGCAGCACGCGGAGCTCGCGCGGCTGATCTCGACCCCGATCTGCCTGGACGAGTCGATCATCTCCGCGGCCGCCGCCGCCGACGCCATCGCGATGCGGGCCGCGCAGGTGATCAACATCAAGCCCGGTCGCGTCGGCGGGTACCTGGAGGCCCGGCGAATCCACGATCTCGCCGCGGCCCACGGCATCGCTGTCTGGTGCGGCGGCATGCTCGAAACCGGGCTGGGCAGAAATGCCAACATCGCGCTCGCGTCCCTGCCCGGCTTCACGCTGCCCGGCGACACGTCGGCGTCCGACCGGTTCTATGCAAACGACATCACTGAGCCGGTCGTACTGCGTGATGGGCATGTCCCGGTGCCGACCGGGCCGGGTCTGGGCGCCGTACCGGATGAGGGGCGGCTGAAGGAATTTACCGTGAGCCGGGAGTGGATCCCGGCGCCATGATTCGGCGAACATGGTCAGGAGGTGATCGTTGATGCCTGACGCTGTCGACGAGCTGTGTGAAGGGCTCCTCCGGCGAGAGCACCTGCCCTCGATCTCGGTCGCGATCGGGGTGGGCGACGCGGTCGTCGACACTCGGTCGTACGGGTTCGCGGACCGAGTCCATCGGATCAGGCCGGCGCGCGACACGGCGTACCTGCTCGCCTCGGTCACCAAGCCGATCACGGCGACAGCTGTGGTGCTGCTGGCCCAGCACGGCCTGCTCGACCTGGATCAGCCGATCGAGGAACTCCTCGGGGGACTGCGGTTGCCGCGTACGCCCGCGGCCGGTGCGGCTCCGACTATCCGGCAGACCCTGAACCACACGGCCGGGCTCGGTACGTACTGGGACTTCTACTATGCCGATCGTGGCGATCGCCGCCCGCCCTTCGCGCAGACGGTCGAGCGGTACGGTCTCCTGTTCCGTCCGGCCGGAAGCGCGTTCGAGTACTCCAACCTCGGTTACGGGCTGTGCGATCAGGTGATCGCGACCGTCACCGGCGAGGACCCCGCGGAGTTCGTCAGGCGCGAGATCTTCCAGGCCGTCGGAGCGTCGACGGGTCGGGTAGGCGCCCGCTATCGGGGCATTGCGCCGCCGGCCCGGCCCTATCCGAAGGAACCCTTCGGTCCGTACCCGGACTTCGACTCCAGTCACCGCGGTGCCTCGCTGGCCTGGTTGTCCGCCGAGGATCTGGTGCGGTTCGGACTTTCGCACTGCGGCACGAACTCCGTACTGACACCCGACAGCATCGAGCAGGCGCATTCCCCGGGCTTGCCGGAGGACAGCAGTGGCGAGAGCTACACGCTCGGCTGGGGCATCCGGCGAAGCGGGAGTACGACGATCTTGTCGCACGGTGGCGATATGGGTGGTGTCGGTGCCGTGCTTGTGATCGTCCCGGAGCACCAGGTCGCGGTGTCCGTACTCATCAACCGAAGCAGCAGCCTGACGTTCGCCCGCGCGGTGTCGAACGCGGTACTCGATTCCCTCGTTCCGGGTTTCACGCCGCCGATTTCCTCCCCGCCGCTATCGCGGGGCCCGCGGCTCGGCGCCGGCGGCTGGTCCGGTGTCATCAGTACATACGAGGGCGACGTACCGCTGTACCTGAAGGTTGACGCCGACGGATCGGTGGACGGCTCGATCGCCGATCAAGCCACCGTGACCGCCGTCGTCGATTCGCCCGGGCCGGACGACGTGTTCGAGGTCAACCTGACCCTGCCACAGCGCATGCCGACCGCGGATTGCGCCAAGAGCGCCGAGACGACGATCTGTCTCGACCTCCAGGAGCACACCGCCACCGGCGCCGCCCGTGCAACCCGCCGCGGCGAACCAGCCGGCCGAATGTCCGACTGCCGCACCCACTGGGTGCAACTGACCCGAACCTGAGCTCGGCTGCCGCCGGTTCGGCGATCAGGTCGGGGTCGCGCTCCCGGTGAGGCATTGTTCGATGATTGGGGCGAACCAGGTGACCAGGTCGTCGACGGTGGCGGAGGCGATGGGTTCGAGGCGGACGTTGTATCTGGCTACCGTCAGGCCCAGGATCTGGGCGTTCACCATGCCGGCGCGGACCTTGGCGTCCGGGGTGTCGAGGAGGTCGGCCAGGCGGGTGGTGATTTCCCGGTCGATGAACTCGCGCAGGAGTGAGCCGGACTCGTTCGGGGGTGCGGCCGGCCAGGCGAGCATGGCGGTCGGGGTGCGGTCGGACTTGTCGAGGTTGCTGACGAGAGTCCGGACGATGCGTTCGCCGATGCCGTCCAAGCCGCCGGTGAAGATCGATTCGATCGCCGGCGGTACCGCGGCGGACAGGTTGACGGCGGCACCGAACAGGCCTTGTTTGCTGCCGAAGAAGTAGAAGACCATCGCCGGGTCGACGCCGGCCTCGGCCGCGACGGCGCGGACCGTGGTGCCCGCGTAGCCGTGCAGCAGGAACTGGGTGCGGGCAGCGTCGAGGATCCGCTGCTTGCTCTCCGCTCCTGAACGCCAGCGGCCGGGCCGGCCCGGAGGTGTCGCTTCCGTCATGGCCAAGACAATACCCGCGGCTTTCTTTTCAGACGGCCTCGATCAGCAGCAGTTCCGAGGTCAGCGCGGACGCGACCGGTACGCGGATTCCGTTGTCGATCAACGCCCCGCCGTCGAGCTCGCGATCCCATCCGGCGGTGTCGTAGCGGATCCGGTACGCGCGGTCGGTACGCAGGCCGCGGGGACGGAAGTGGTACGAGTCGCCTTCGGCTGCTTGCAGCCGGAAGATGCCGGCGTACGCGCGATCGCCGGTCGGGTCGGCGCACTCCCAGACGATCCACTCGCCCGGTTCGGTCTGCCGCTGGATCGGGGTGTGGTGGAACATGCGCGAGGTGGGCAGCAGCGGACGGCAGAAGTCCTTGTACAGCTCGATGCCATGCCGCCAGCGTTCCCAGGTCGCCGGGTTGCGATCCTGTACGGCCGGGAAGCTCGCGCCGAAGTTGAAGTGGCCGAACAGCCGTACGCGGATCAGGAAGTCGATGTCGGACACGCCTTGGGCGCCCCGGCCCGGGTAGGGCTGGCAGAGCTCTGGCGGCAACGTGATCGTGGCGCCGTTGAGGATCCGCGCGGTAGGGGCGGGTGCGAAGTGGTCGGTCACCTGCGTCCAGTGGAATCGCGACATGATGCCCAGATCGGTTCTGCCGCCGCCGGATGAACAGTTCTCCAGCAGCAACTTCGGATACCGTTCGCGGATAGTGTCGAAGACCTTGTAGAGCGCGTCGTAATAGCGCCACAGAATGTTCTCGGTATAACCATCGCGGTCGATTTCGCCGCCCTCACCGACTCGGAGGTTGTAGTCGATCCGGAAACAGTCGAGCTGGTACCGGTCGATGATTTCGGTGATGGTGTTCTCGAAGTACTCCGCCACCTGGGGCTGGGACAGATCGAGATTCGGAATGACCTGCCCGCGCCGGTGCATGAACCATTCCGGCTTGTCCGCAAGGAGTTTGCTGTTGCTGCCGACGCGCTCAGGCTCCACCCACAGACCGGCGCGTAAACCGTTCTCGCGCGCCCGATCGAGGGCGGCGCGGACGCCTTTGGTCAGCAGCGGGCTTTCCTGGTTCCAGTCGCCAAGACCGTCGATCCAATCGCTCGCCGCGTTGCCGAACCAGTTGGCGTCCAGCATGAACAGCTCGGCTCCGAGTTCGGCGGCAAGGTCGATCTCGGCGTAGAGCTGTTCCTCGGTGATCTGGCCTTGCGCGGCGGCCCAGGTGTTGAGCTCGACGAGATGTTGCGCGCCTTGCGGTTGCGGGGGAGCGACACTCGTACGGATGTGCCGGTGGCGCGCCTGGATCGCGGCATCGAGGTCGCCGAACAACGCGCCGACGTGGACCTTGGGCGTCTCGGCCGACTCACCCGGTTCGAGGACGCGGAGTGGCGCCGGGCCTGCAAGAGCAACCTCGACGTACGCACGCGCGTCGCAGCGCGGACGACGCGCCGGCTCGAAGTCGTTGAACAGGGTGATCGACCAGTTTCCCGACCAGGCCAGATCGATGGCGAGCAACTCTCCGGTGGCCTCGTTGCGCAGGAAACACGACGGTGCGCCGAAGCCGGAATGGCCGCGCATGCTTTCGATGCCGGAACGCCCGGCCGGCAGTGGTACCCAGTCGAACGCGCCCTCGTTCGCCCAGGACGAATCGGTCATCCGGCCGAGGGTGAACGCCGAGTGTGGGAGGGCCTGCAGTTCCACGTCGGCCGAGGAGAAGTGCTCCGGCGCGAGTACGCCCTTGTCGCCGGCGCTCCAGGCCAGGCCGGACCACGGTGCCACTTTCGCGATGGCACACGGGCGATCTCCGGTGTTGGTGATGACGAGATGGCGGGTGAAGAACGAGGTGCCGTCGCAGCTGGTGTGAACGTCCACTGCCACTGGCCGCTGCTGATGGCGGAGCGCGACGACCGTGTGTACGCCGTCGGTGTGGGAGCCGGTCCATTCCCAGCGGTCGGTCAGTAGTTGGCCGTCGATCTCGAGCATGAAGGCGTGCTGTCTGGTCCGGAGCGGACGGTCGGAGGTGGCTCCGCCCTGCAGGTCCTGCCAGATCTCCAGGCGCTGCTTGGGCCGTCCCATCGCCGACAGGTGGGCGCCGAGGTACTGACCGTTGATCAGTGCTTCCTGGTAGACGAGCCGGTCGCTGTCGACTCGGAGTACGGGAAAGTCCGGTACCTCCGCGGACGTCGGCGTGATGCCGCTGTGGCTGACTTGCACGTTCAAGCGACTCTCCCTGGTTCGATCGGCGCCACGCTCGCGCGCAGGATTCGCCAGCTCACGTACACGCAGCCGGCCAGCGCGGGCATGGTCAGCAAGGTGCTGGCGATCCCGAGCGGGACCACCTGCTCGGTCAGGTACAGCGGGACCATCACGGCCGCACCGATGACGAACTTCGCCAGGAAGACCGCGGTACACAGCTGGTAGCGCCGTCGGCTCGCACGATCCCGCCGCCAGCCGAACCGGTCGCCGCGCGCCGCTCCCACTGCCACGCCGATCAGCGGTAGTCCCACCAGCATGGACGCCAGGAACACTGCGCCGCCGACGATGCTGGCGAGTACGCCGGTGAGGTAGAAGTTGACGGCCTGCCCGCTGCTCCCGGCCATGAACGAGGACACTCCGACCGTGAACAACCCGCCTGCGGCCTGCCAGTACTTGCGGTCGGTCCAGACCCGGGCCACCGCGAAGATGCACACGGCACCGACCGCGATCAGCGCGGAGACCACGACGTTCGCGGTGATCAGGTAGGCGACCAGGAACACCGCCCGGGACGCGATGGCTTCCGCGAGCGTACGCCAGCCACCCAACGCACTGAACAAGGACAACGACTGCTGCGTCAACAGATTGAAGTTCATCCGCCCGACCCCCGCGACACCACTGCTGCCTCCGCCGGGCGGGATGCGGCGGGGGTGGTGAAGTTTTCGTGGCGCATCACGTCTTCGTAGGTGGCGATCGCGGCGTGCAATTCCTTCTCGCCGCGCGCGGCCTGCACCAGTTGAGCGCAGAGCCGGTGCGCGTCCTGCATCGCGAGGTTGCCGCCGAAGCCAGGGGTTACATGGATGGCGTCGCCGATCAGTGTCACCGAACCGGCCGGCCAGACCGGTGGTGGCGGGATCATCCCGTTCCGCAGTACCACTGTGCGGTCCGGCCACGCCGAGTCGACGAGCGTCCGCAATGTCTCCGGCAGGCCGGAGACCAATTCCTGCGCCTGACCCCAGACAGCGGCGGGTGATTCGGCCGTACCGAGTTGCTCTTCCGTCACCGGCAGCGCCCACATCACGTAGTCCTCGGCGTCGGCGACCGCGCGGGAGTCCAGGCCGGGCAGGCACTCCGTACGCGCCGCGACCGGCGGCTGCGTGAACCGCAGTATGCCCATCGCCATCATCGTCCCGCGCACCTGCGCCCGGGCCGCGCTGTGACCGATCAGCTCGGGCAGACCAGTACCGACCACGCGCCGCAGTGGCGTCGCGCCCATCACCATGCGCTTTCCGGTGTCGACGACCTGCACATGCGGCAGGTACTGGCGTCGGACCGCCGAGCCGATCCCGTCCGCGCCGACCAGTACGTCCGCGACCTCCGTACGCCCATCGGCGGACCACGCCCGGACAGTGCCGTCGGCAAGCTGCTGGAACCGAGCGAACGGCGCCCCGAACCGCACCGTGTCCTCCAGCCCGGTCAGCATCACCGCCCGCAGCAACGGCCGGTCGACCTGCCGGCCGGGCCGAGCCGGCCCTTTCGTCCCGTCGAGCGACTGGCTCCGCTCGACCGTGAGCTCGCCGTCCGTTTCGGACAAGGTCAGAGCTTGCTCGCGCGGTCCGCCCATGGTGGCCTCGACCATCGCGACGTGCCCCGGCGGCAGGCACGCGCGCAGCGCCGTCATGCCCCGGTCGTCGAAATGCATGCTGACGCCTTGCGGGCGGCCGCGGGGTTCTTCCCGCTCGTAGACCACGACGTCGATCCCCGCGCGGCGCAGACCTTGGGCCAGCGTCAACCCGCCGAGTCCGGCCCCGACCACGATCACTCTCATCGGCCCCACACCTTTCTTCATCACTTGATGAAGTTAACGGTACAGGCGTCCGCGAGTAAACCCCATCGCTCGATGAAGAAATGCCGGTTACGCGCGTCCCTTGGCCAGGGCGGTGAAGATCGTCAGCGCGTCCGAGAGCGCGGCGACGTCATGCGTACGGATGAAGTCCGCGCCTTGGCCGGCCGCGTACAGCTCCGCGGCCAGGGTCGCCGGCCCGATGTCGGCGAGGTCCTTGCCAGTCAGCGTGCGAAGGAACGACTTCCGGGAAGGTGAGACCAGGACCGGCAGGCCGTAGCCGGCCTTCAGGTCCGCGAGCCCGGCCAGCACCATGATCGACGGCTCGGGCGCGCTGCTGAGGAAGTAGCCGAGCCCGGGATCGACGACCAGGCGGTCGCGACTGATGCCGGCTGCTTGCAGCGCGTCGAGCCGGTCGCGGAAGAAGCGGTCGATCCCTTGTTGTACGGCCGGCGGGTCGATCCGCACCTTCGTCGCCGGGCCACGGTGCTGGACCGCGTGCATGACGATGAGCGTGCATCCGCTGTCGGCCAGTTCGGCGTACCGTTCCGGGTCCGGGAAGCCGTGGATGTCGTTGAGATAGGTGGCGCCATGGGCCGCGGCGTACAACTGCGTCTCGGGTGCGTACGAGTCGATCGACACCGGAACGCGGGCAGTCACCAACTCGTCCAGTACGTCGGCCAAACGGCGGATCTCCGCGTCGACGCTGACCCGTTCGGCGCCTGGATGACTCGCGGCCGCCCCGAGTTCGATGATGTCCGCGCCGGCCGCGAGCAATCGCCACGCCTGCGCCAGCGCATCCTCGGTTGCCAGGAACCGGCCGCCGTCGGAGAACGAGTCGGCGGTGACGTTGACGATCCCGACCAGCCGGGGCCGTACCGTCGACAGTGCCGAAGGAGTGAAGTCATACACCACGCTGTGCCTCCCAGAGAATGTCCCAGAGGCCCAGGCGCGCGGCACAGCGTCAGCTGACGGGGTCGCTCCACGATGGTGACCCATCCAGACGCCAGTCACGACCCACCCGACACCTTACCGGCCGGCAAGCGAACCCGGTGGTGCTCGGTGCGGGCCTGGATGGGCTGCTTATGCTGAACCGCATGACCACGAGCAACGCCGCCGGCCCGCAGGATGTCGACCCGGCGATCCGCGCCGAGCTGGACCGGCTGCGCGACAGCATCGACAACCTCGACGCGGCTCTCGTCCACATCCTGGCCGAACGCTTCAAGTACACCCAGCAGGTCGGCCACCTCAAGGCCGTACACGCCCTGCCACCGGCCGACCCGGCCCGCGAAGCCGGCCAGATCACTCGCCTGCGCGCCCTCGCCGAAACCGCCAAACTCGACCCGGTCTTCGCCGAGAAGCTCCTCGGCTTCATCATCAGCGAGGTAATCCGCCACCACGAGCAGATCGCCGAAGCCACCAAACCCTGATCGGCGGTCGCGACGCTCTCTTGGCGCCCAGGTCGGCTGTCAGCGGTCGATGACTGTAACTGTTAGTGCACGGTTGGTGGCGGTTCGGATGCGAATTGAGCCTTTTCGCTGCCAGGATGTTCGCCGGAGCCGATCCGCCCGGGCGGCCGGAACATCGTTGCGAGGAGTACGACGTGGCTGTCGATGAGTTGTCCGCGGGGCTGAAAGGCCGCCACGTCACGATGATCAGCATCGCCGGCGTGATCGGCGCCGGCCTGTTCGTCGGGTCCGGTACGGCGATCAGCAAAGCCGGTCCCGGCGTACTCATCGCGTACGCCTTCGCGGGGACGCTCGTCGTCCTGGTGATGCGGATGCTCGGCGAGATGGCCGCGGCGAACCCGGACACCGGCTCGTTCTCGGTGTACGCCGACCGCGCGATCGGGTCCTGGGCCGGCTTCACGGTCGGCTGGCTGTACTGGTGGTTCTGGGTGCTGGTGATTCCGGTCGAGGCGACCGCGGCGGCGGCGATCCTGGAGGGCTGGACCGGCGTACCGAAGTGGGTCTGGGCGCTCGCGGTGACGCTGGGTCTGACCCTGACGAACCTGTTCAGCGTCGCGAACTACGGCGAGTTCGAGTTCTGGTTCGCCCTGCTCAAGGTGATCGCGATCATCGGGTTCATCGGGATCGGCGTACTGGCCGTGCTGGGCGTGTTCGGTTCGGACCACAGCGGGATCCAGCATCTGTGGGACACCGGAGGTTTCCTGCCGAACGGGTTCGGCGCGGTCGTGGCCGCGGTCCTGGTGACGATGTTCAGCTTCATGGGTACCGAGATCGTGACGATCGCCGCCGCCGAGTCCGACCACCCGGACGAGCAGGTCGGCAAGGCGACCCGTTCGGTGATTTGGCGGATCGCGTTGTTCTACCTCGCGTCCATCCTGCTCGTCGTCGTGATCGTGCCGTGGAACGAGCCCGGCCTGGCCACCAACGGTTCCTACCAGACCGCGCTGCAGGCACTCGGCGTACCCGGCGCGACGGTCATCGTCGACCTGGTCGTGCTGGTAGCCGTGGCGAGCTGCCTGAACTCGGCGCTGTACACCGCGTCCCGGATGATCTACTCACTCGGCAAACGCGGCCAGGCGCCGGCGATCGTCGTCCAGACCACCTCCCGCGGCGTACCGCGCGGTGCCGTCCTCGCGTCCACTGCGGTCGGCTTCCTGGCCGTGATCTGCAACTACCTCTTCCCCGAAAAGGTCTTCGGCGTACTCCTGGCCACCTCCGGCGCGATCGCGCTGCTCGTCTACTTCGTCATCGCGGTCTCCCAGCTCCGCCTCCGCGCCAAGTTCGACAGCTCAGGCACCCCGCTGCCGGTACGCATGTGGGCCTACCCGTACCTGACCTGGGCGGTGGTCATCGTCATCCCCGTCATGCTCGTCTTCATGGCCACCCAATCCGACCAGCGCCTGAACCTCGGCGCCACCGCGGTCATCGCCCTCACCGTCCTCGGCACCGCCCTGCTCACCCGCCGCAGATCCCGCCGTTCCACCCCCGACAACCACGCAAAGGTCTCGTAGCAGCCACGTCAGTTCATGCATTGTTCATGGATCGAGGTCTGGTAGATGTGTAGACATCTACCAGACTGATGATCATGGCGACTCGAGGCTCGGCGGTCCTGCGGCGCCGGGGAGCAGCGCTGTACGGCGAACTGGCCGGTGATCTCACCGATCGAATCCAGCACGGTGAGTTCGCTCCGGGGGCGAAGTTGCCGCCGGAGAAGGAGCTCGCCGAGGCGTACGGCGTCAATCGGCTGACCGTGCGCCGGGCGCTGTCGGAGCTCGCGCGTTCGAACGTGATCCGGACCGAGCATGGCGTCGGCAGTTTCGTCCGCGAGGCGTCGGTGCGGCATCGGATCGACGACAGTCACGCCGGGCTGGCCGAGAGTATGGCCGCGCGCGGGCTGACCGTCACCCACGAGCTGCTGGAGTCCTCCCGGGTCTGGCTGCGGGATCTGGACGCGGACACCAGAAGCCGGGTGCCTCGCGGTTGGAAACCGCCGCTGGCCCGATTCCGTTTCCGGCGGCTGCTCGACGGTCCGCCGTGGTCGCTGTCGACCGTGCTGATGCCGGTCGGTGTCGCGCCGGCGGACTGGGACGGGGTGAACAGCCTGACGTCGGTGCTCGCCGACCAAGGGCTCCCGGTGATCCGGGCCGAACGTGGATTCTCGGCCGCGGCGGCTGACGACGAGACCGCCCGCTGGCTCGACATCGCGCCGGGTACGCCGGTTCTGGTCGTCAACGGAATCAACACCGACCACCACGGCGTACCCGTGATGTTGCTTCAGCACCACACTCGCGCCGATCGCGCCGAGTACGTCATCCGCTTGACCGAGCAGCTCGAGGGTGAGGAGTGAGTACCCGATGACGAACCGGCAGCGCGTGGTCGTTGCGATGATCGACGGCCTGGACCCGGCGTACGCGACACCGGAGGTGATGCCTGAGCTGGACCGGCTCGGCGCGAACGGTTTGTCGACGGTGGTCGAGGCGATTGCTCCGACCGTCACGAACGCGAACAACGCCGGAATCAGTTGTGCCGCGTGGCCCTCGGAGCACGGCATCACCGGGAACTACTACTACGTCCCGGCGACCGGCGAAGAGGATTACATGGAGAGCGCCGAGCTGCTCCTGCGACCGACGTTGATGACGCAGGTCGCCGACCACGGTGGGAAGGCGGCTTTGCTTACCGCCAAGAAGAAGACGGTCAGTCTGCTCGGTACGAAGACAACGCCGGCCGTCGCGGCGGAGGAACCGCCTGCCGCTTTCGCGGACCGTTACGGCCAGCCGCCCGGAATCTACTCCGCCGGCATCAACCACTGGCTCTGGACCGTGGCCGTGGACGCGGCGCCGGACGCGGCGTTCTTCGCGACGGCGGACCACGGCATGAACTACAAGACGCTGGTGTACGACCTCAACCAGGCACTTGCCAACCGGGACGCACCGGTCCGGCGGGCGCTGTCCGCCGAGAAGGACAAGTACGTGCGTCATCACCGGACGTTCGGTGGTACGGCGTGGATCTGGCTCAACGATCCGCGCGACGAAGGCCGGGTTACCGACGCGCTCAACAAGCTGCCCGGCGTCGAAAGCGTCCTGACCCGCGGCGACGCGGCCGTACGCTTCCATCTGCACCCCGACCGGATCGGTGACCTGGTCGTCCTCGGCGACCCGAACACGGTCTTCGGCGACCTCGCACCGGGGCAGGAGTCGGAGCAACTCCCATCCCACTACAGATCACACGGCAGCCTGCACGAAGTACCCGTCCCATTGGTTGCCCACAACAACGAGTCGCTCCAGTACCGAACCCCACCGAAACACAACAAAGACCTCCTCACCCCACTCCTGACCAACTGGCTGCCCGGCACCCATCACCCGTAGCGCGAGTCCGGATCTTCACAAGCCGGTCCTGAGGCCCGGAAGGGTGGGCTTCCGGGCTTGCAGGTCACCGTGGTTCGGGCGGGTCGTACTAGGTGCTCGACTCGTCCGTGCGGGCGAACTCGGCGATTTCGTGGTCGAGTTCGGCGAGGTCGTCGCCGCCGGCCATTTTGTTGAGTACGTCCTCGCGGGTCGTCTCGTGTTTGGCGACCGTTCCGTAGCTCTGGCCGCGGGTGAGGATGGTGAAGCGGTCGCCCACCGGGAACGCGTGATGGGCGTTGTGGGTGATGAAGACGACCGCCACGCCGCGGTCGCGGGCCTGCGCGATGTAGCGCAGCACCACCCCGGCTTCCTTCACGCCCAGAGCGGACGTGGGCTCGTCGAGGATCAGCACCCGCGCCCCGAAATGCACCGCCCGCGCGATCGCGACGGACTGCCGTTCGCCGCCGGAGAGCGTACCGACCAGCTGGCCGACGTCACGGACCTGGATTCCGATCCGCGCCAGCTCGGCGTGGGCGATGTCGTTCATGGTCCGCATGTCGATGCGCTTGAGTGGACCATGGCCTTTCATCGGTTCGCGGCCGAGGAAGAAGTTCCGGCCGATACTCATCAGCGGGATCATCGACAGGTCCTGGAAAACCGTCGAGACACCTTTGGCCATCGCGTCCCGCGGGCTGTCGAACGTGGTGGGTACGCCGTCGACGCGGAACTCGCCCTGTGAGGGTTTGTGAACCCCGGACAGGATCTTGATCAAGGTGGACTTGCCGGCACCGTTGTCGCCGAGCAGGCAATGCACCTCGCCCGGGTGGATGGCGATCGACACACCGTCCAGGGCGCGTACGGTGCCGAACCACTTGCAGACGTCACGTAATTCGAGAATCGGCTGTTCAGGCAGGCTCATCGTGACTCCAATGCCTTCTTGCGGATCAGGTTGTTGGCCATCACGGCGAGGAGCAGCATCGCCCCGAGGAATGCTTTGAACCAGTCCGGATCCCAGCCCGCGTAGTTGATGCCGAGGCTGGCCATTCCGATCGTGAGCGCGCCGAAGGACGCGCCGACGACCGTGCCGTACCCGCCGGTCAGCAGGCACCCGCCGACGACGGCGGCGATGACCGTCTGCAACTCCTGCTGATCACCTCGCAGCACATCGCCGGAGCCGAACGTCAGCACCTGCATGACACCTACCAGGCAGGCCCCGGCAGCCGTCGCCATGAACAGCACGATGCGTACGCGGTCGACTTTGACGCCACTGTTGCGTGCGGCCGCGATGTCGCCGCCGGTGGCGCAGATCCAGTTCCCGAACCGGCTGCGCAGCATCACCCACGTTGCGAGGGCAGTGATCGCCAGCCACCACAGGATCTCGATCGAGAAGGTGCCGCGGGTCGAGGTCAGGAAGGTCGTCAGGAACGAACCCTGATGGGCATCGTCCAGGCTGACGTTGGTCGAGGCGGTGGTGGCGCGCGAGATGCCGATCGTCAGCCCTCGCAGCAGGAACAGCGTGGCGAGGGTGACGATGAACGACGGCAGGCCGGTCATCACGACCAGGACGCCGTTGCAGAAACCGATCACGAGCGCGAACGCGAACGCGAGCAGAACCGTCGGTGCCACCGGCCAGCCGTAGTGGCCGACCCCGACGGCGACGATCATTCCGGCGGCGCCGATCATCGATCCGACCGACAGGTCGAACTCGCCGGAGATCATCAGCATGGCGACGGGTACGGCGATGATCCCGAGCTCGGCGGCGACCGTGAGCCAGTTACCCATCCCCTCCAGGGCGGAGAAGGAGTTCCCGGCGACGACGGTGAACAGCAGGTACACGCCGAGCGCGCCGGCGACCGCGCCGAGCTCGGGTCTGCGGAGCAGGCCGGCAACGCCGGCGACGGGCCGCCGTTGCGGTAACGGCGTGGTCTTCGAGGGTGTGGTTGTCGTGGAGGTCATCTGTCACCTACCGCAATCCCTGCTTGGACAGTTCGATCGCCGCCTGCGCGTCGGCCTTGGTCACGAAGTTCGGGCCGGCGAGTACCAGACCGGTCGGGCAGATGCCGAGCCGCAGTCGCTGGGCGAGGAACTCGACCGGTAGGTACCCCTGGAGGTACTGCTGCTGATCGATGGCGAAATCCGCCTGGCCGTCGCGGACGGCGGCCAGGATGTCGGGGGAGAGGTCGAAGGTCGCGAACCGGAGTTTGCCGAGCTTGCCGGTCGAGGAGAGTGCCGCCTTGACCGGGTTGAAGATCACCGGACCGAGACCCAGTACGCCGTCGATGCCGGGGTCGGCCTTCAGCGCCGCTTCGATCCGGCGCTGGGTTCCGGTCGGGTCGCCTTGGCTCACCACTACCTGCTTGGCCTTCCCGCCGGCCTTGCTGATCGCGCCGGTGAATCCCTGGCAGCGCAGCTCCGCCGATTTGTCGCCTTGACCGTGGTTGATACAGATCGCGTTCTTGACTCCTTCGCCGGCCATCCGCTCGCCGGCCTGGCGCCCGGCGATCTCCTCGGCCTGCCCGACATGGGCGAGGATCCCGAGCTTGGCGAAGAAGGCGTCGCCGGAGTTCAGCGAGATCACCGGAATGCCGCGGGCGACGGCTTTCTTGATCGGGCCGGCGACGGCGTCCGGATCGAGGATGGACACGGCCAGCCCGTCGGGTTTGCGGGCGATCGCCGCCTCGATCAATCGGGCCTGTTCGGCCGGGTCGACCTTCGACGTGGACTGGTAGTCGAACTCGACCTTGAAATCCTTGGCGGCGTCTTCGGCGCCCCGCTTCACCGCGTTCCAGAACGGGTCGCCCGGTGCTCCGTGGGTGACCATGATGATGTGGACCTTCTTGCCACTACTGACCGCGGTGCCCTCGGTGCCGGCCTGCTCCTTCGAGCAGCCGGCGAGGACGGCGGTCGCCAGCACCGGACCTAACAGGGCGGCAATGACCTTGCGCATGTTCTTCTCCTTGGATCGAGCGCTCCCTGGCTTGAGTGCGTCACGACAGATCACTGCGGTGTGCCGCGAAGAACGACCTGCTGCTCTCGATCACGTGGTCGATGTGATCGGCGTTGTGGGCCGCGGTGAGATAGCCGCGGATCATGTAGTGCGGGTGGATGTAGACACCTCGTTCGAGCATCCACCGCTGGTAGTCACGCTGGACTCCGGCGTTTTTGGTCTTGGCGGTTTTGGAGATGTCCCGGTAGGTGCGAGGCGACGAGGCTCCGAAGTGCATACTCCACACCGAGCCGTAGCTCTCGACGCTGACTTGTGCATCGCCCTCGGCGGCGGCTTCGCGAAGTCCGTCCCGCAGGCGTCGCCCGAGCGCGTCCAGCTGGTCGTACAATTCGGGTGTCTCGCTGAGGAACTGCGTGCAGGCGACCGCCGCGGCGACGCTGAGCGTGTGGCCGTAGAACGTGCCGGAGAAGAAGGTGGGTCCGGTGGGGGACAGGTTCTCGAGCAGGTCCCGCCGGCCGGCGAGCACCGAGATCGGCATGCCGTTCGCAACCGCCTTGCCCATGGTGACCAGGTCCGGCACTACGCCGAGCGCCTGCTGCGCGCCACCGGGTGCGACCCGGAATCCGGTGATCACCTCGTCGAAGATCAGGATCGCGCCGACCGCGTCGCACAGCGCGCGGCACTGCTCCAGAAAGCCCGGCTCGGCCAGGACGACGCCGGCGTTGAAGAACATCGGCTCGACGATCACCGCGGCGAGCTCGTCGCGATGCTCCTCGACGATGCGGGTCAGCGATTCGGTGTCGTTGTACTGCACGACCAGGACGTTCTCGCGGGCGGACTGCGCGACGCCGGCGCTCTCGGCGTACGGAACCGGTCGCTCGGCCGGACCGCCTTCGTTCTCGGCGTCGAAGTGCACGCTCCAGTTGAGGTGCTCGTTCCAGCCGTGGTAGTTGCCCTCGAACTTGAGGACCTTCTGCCGCCCGGTCACCGCGCGGGCGAGGCGCAGCGCGTGCAGGGTCGCCTCGCTGCCGGTGCAGCTGAACACCGCCATCTCGGCGCACGGCACCATCTCGACGATCCGCTCGGCGAGCTCGGCCTCCAGCGGATGCGCGGCCGCGAAGGTGACGCCTCGTTCCCGCAGACAGGTTTCCATCGCGGTACGGATCCGCTCGTGGTTGTGACCGAGCAGAACCGCACCGAACGCGCTGTGGAAATCCAGGTAGCGGTTGCCGTCGACGTCCCAGACGTGGGCGCCGTCGGCGCGGTCGATGTAGAGCGGGTACGGATCGTAGATCCGGCCCTGACCGACGACTCCGCCGGGAACGACGGAGCGGGCACGGTCGTAGAGCTCACGGGAGCGAACGCTCCGGACCGGCCAGGAAGAGTAGTCCGGCGATGTCTGCGCGGTGCTGGTCATGCAAACCCCTCAGTTCATGTAAACGGTCACATTGATTGCGTGTGTGAAGCCGAAAGTCGTTGAATTGGGTGGATTGCGTCGAGTGTAAACGGTACCATCAGCTTGTCAAGACATGGCGATGAACAGAGAGACGGTGTGCATGGCGAAGATGGGTCCGCCCTCAGCAACGATCCGGGATGTCGCGCGCCTGAGTGGCGTATCGATCGCCACCGTGACCCGTACGTTCCAGGGCTCGCCGAAGGTGCGGCCGGAAACCAGGGAACGGGTGCTCGCGGCCGCTGCCCAGCTCGGGTACCAGCCGGACGCCGTCGCGCAGGCCCTGGTGACCGGCTCGACGAACACGGTGGGCGTACTGGTGCCGTCGATCCGGGTGCCTTACTGGAGTGAGGTGACGCACGGCATCGAGCAACTGGCCGGAACACATGGCTACTCGGTCGTCGTCGCCAGCTCCGGCGGTGATCCTGACCAGGAGCGCCGGATGCTCGATCTGCTGCTCGGCAAACGCCTCGACGGCGTCATCGTCGGTGGCGCGGCCGGCAACGCGGAGTCGTGGTCAGTGCCCAACCGTCGCACCCCGCTCGTGCTGCTGGAGTGGGACGAGACACCTCGCTGGGATCTCCTTGATTCCTTCAGTACGGGGGCAATCACGAGCCGCACCGTGACGCAGATGACCGACCAACGCGTGCCCGGTCCCTGGGCGGCGAACGTCGTCTACGACGATGTCGCCGGCGGCCGGCTGGTCGCGCGGCATCTTCACCAGCTCGGTCACCGCGAGGTCGCTTTCGTAGCCGGACCACCTGTTCGTACCTGTCTCCTTCGGCTGCTCGGCTTCCGGCAGGCCTTCCAGGAGTCCGGCGTCGACGCCGGGGTCGTGGTCGCGGCCGATGACTCGTTCGATGCCGCCCGGACAGCGGTCAGGGAGTACTTGGCCGGAGCGACACGCCCTACGGCACTTGCCTGCTACAGCGACATGCTGGCCATCGGTGCGATCAAGGCCGCCCGCGACCTCGGCCTCAATGTGCCGGGAGACGTGTCGGTCGTGGGGTACGACGACATCGAGTTCGCCGAGTACGTCGACCCGCCGTTGACGACCCTGCGCAACCCGAAGCAGCAGCTTGGCGAGCTTGCCTTCGACCTGGTCCTCGCCGCGCGCAGCGCCGAGCCCCGCGGCGAACGACACACCCTGGCCGGTTGTCTGATCGAACGTTCCTCGACCTCGGAACCGACCCGAGCGGAGGGCTGATGCCATGCCGACGTATCCGCCGACGCGTTCCGTCCAGCTCGCCGGCTATCCAGATGTCTGGGTGACGCGGCCGGGCAGCACGGTCAACGTACACGTCGATTCCCAGAACGCATCGTTTCGCGCCAGCCTGGTCCGGCTGGACGGCGGTATCAGCGCAGGCAGGCCGGTGACGAGTCTGGTACGCGAGGCCGGCGCGCATCAGGGCCTCCGGCAACAAACTTCGACCGGCTCGTACGTCCTGGTCCCGCGGGCGGCGGACGCCTTGCGCAGCAGGAACTTCACTATTCGCGCATCGCTGTGGCCGACCCTCCCCGGCAACGGCAGCGCGCAGACGGTCTTGTCGCGTGCCGACGAGAACGCCTCGATCGCGCTAAGGCTCGATTGCCTCGGAAGACTCGAACTCGTCTTCTCGACCCCGGAAGCCAGCCTGCGGCTCAGGTGCGATCATCGGCTTGCGGCCAAGAGGTGGTACCACGTCGAGGCGAGCCTGGACGGTGACCAGCGCGAGGCGCGACTGTACTACGAGCCGGCGCACAACTCGGCCACGCGTGAATCCGTACGCCGCACCTTCGACGTACCCCTCGACCGGCCCGGTGACCAAGCGCCATTGATGATCGGCGCGCTCCGGCAGCGGGATGTCTTCGAGGGAAAGATCGAGGCACCCCAGGTCTGGCGCGAGGTGGTGCACGGGCACCCGGGCCGCGGCGAACTGGTCGCCGCGTGGGACTTCGCAGTACGGCCCGAGTCGACGTACGTCCATGACTCGGGTCTTGCCGGACTCCACGGCCGCACGGTCAACGGCCCGACCCGACTCGTGACCGGCCACGCGTGGAGTGGCACCGAGGTCGATCCACGCCACGCGCCCGGCACCTACGCCGCTGTCCACTTCCACTCCGACGACCTTGAGGACGCGTCCTGGCAGCCGACGTTCGGGGTGGACCTTCCCGATTACCTCGCCAGCGGTGTGTACGCCGTGGAGCTGGCGTCGGCGGATGACCAACGGTGGATTCCGTTCACTGTCGCGCCACGTCGGCCGACCAGCCGGGTCGCGGTGATCCTGCCGACGTACACCTATCTCGCGTACGCGAACTTCCGGATCACCGATCGGGCGGCGGAACTCGCGGCCCAACTGCGTGGCCTGGACGAACCGGAGCTGTTCCCGGAGGAGCGCTACATCCTGGAGCACCCCGAGCTCGGCCTCTCGATGTACGACACCCATCTCGACGGCAGTCCGACCTGCTACTCGTCCCGGCTGCGACCGGTCATGGAGATGAGTCCGCTCTACCGCTACTCGTCGAGCGGCGCCCCGCGTCACCTCTCCGCCGATCTCGAGCTGCTGGGATGGTTGCGACGCCGAGGTCAGTCGCCCGATGTGCTGACCGACGAGTGCCTGCACACCGCTGGCGCACGACTGCTCGAGCAGTACCAGGTCGTGATCACCGGAAGCCATCCCGAGTACTGCACCGCCTCGATGCGCGATGCCTTGAGCAGGTACGTCGCGCGTGGCGGACGCCTGATGTACCTCGGCGGAAACGGGTTCTACTGGGTGACCTCCACCAGCTCCGAACGCGCGCACGTGATCGAGGTACGGCGTGGCCAGGCGGGAACTCGGACCGGTGATTCGCCGGCGGGGGAGGTGCATCACAGCCTCACCGGTGAGCCTGGTGGCCTCTGGCGGCATCGCGGCCATCCGCCGGAAAGCCTGGTGGGCGTGGGATTCGCCGGCCTCGGGTACGGCAGCGGCGCCGGCTATCGGCAGTTGCCGCACGCGCGCGTCAGCCGTTTCTCGTACGCGCTCGATGGTGTTCCGCAGGACGCCGTCATCGGCGACTTCGGACCCACCGGCGGTGCCGTGGACGACGAGTTCGACCACGTGCCGATCGACCGGCCGGCCCCTGCCGAGACCGTCGTGATCGCTACCTCGAAGGGAAACCACCGGTCCGGCTACTACCGTTGTATCGACGATGTCCGGCAACTGGCGCCGGACGTCATGCAGTCCGACGATGTCGGCGCGGATCTCGCCCTGACGGACTGGCAGGGTGGCGGGATCACCTTCGCGACCGGATCGATCGGCTGGACCAACTGCCTCTCCCACGAGAACGACGCCAACACCGTGTCGACGGTGACCGAGAACGTCCTGCGTGCATTTCTACGGCGTGGCGCGCCGGATCGTACCTGAGAATAAGTTGCTCGGGGCAAGCACTTGGGTTCAGGCGACGATGCCGTAGACGGCGTGGTCGGCGAGGGTGGTGGCGATCCGTTCGTGCTGTTCCGGGGTGTCGCGGGTCTCGTCCGGGCGGTACCAGACGTGCATCCAGTTGACCGCGCCGAGCATCGCCTTGGCGACCAGGTTCGGGTCGGTGTCGCGGAACGCGCCGGTCTTGATGCCGTCCTCGACGACCTTGACGTAGTAGTCCTCGAACTGCCGGCGCATCCGGAGGATCTCCTCCATCGCGGCGCTCTGGCGGCCTTCGCCGGCCAGGTGGATGTCGATCAGGAACTGGCCGACCCCCATGTAGGTGTGGTGCTCCATCATCATCAGCGCGTGCTGCCGGACCATCTCCCGGAGCTTGTCGGCCGGCGCGAGGTCGGCCCGCTCGGCCGTCGGGCCGATCGCCTCCAGGATCCACTCGATGCCGCGGCGGTGGATGCCGATGAAGAGCTCGCCCTTGGTCCGGAAGTAGTGGTAGATCCGTCCTTTCGTGGCGCCCAGGACATCGGCGACGTCGTCGATGGAGGTGGCGGCGTAGCCGCGCTCCGAGAACGCGAGCGCGGCGGCGTCGAGGATCTCGCGGGCCCCCATCTGACGCTTGGGGTCCTGTGAACGACTGGTGACGGGTTGTTGCCTCATGCGGACATACTACCGAGACGGATGGTCACTGCGGCGGCTCGCGCGGGATTCATGGGTGTCGGCTCAGAGCTTCGCGCCGCCGTCGACGTACAAGGTCTGTCCGGTGATGTACGACGCCTCGTCGCTGCACAGGAAGGCGGCGGCCGCGGCGACGTCGGCCGGCTGGCCGACCCGTTTCACCGGGTTCTTCTCGGCGCCGAGCCGCCGGAACTCCTCGACGTCCAGCTGCAGCCGGGCGGCGGTCGCGTCGGTCATCTCGGACACGATGAACCCGGGCGCGATCGCGTTCACGTTGATCCCGAACGGGCCGAGTTCGATCCCGAGCGACCGGGTCAGGCCCTGGATGCCCATCTTCGCGGTGGCGTAGTTGGTCTGCGCCTTCTTGCCGAGGGCCGACGTGCTGGAGAGGTTGAGGATCTTGCCGTACCGCTGGTCGACGAAGTGTTTCTGGACCGCGCGGCTCATCAGGAACGCGCCGCGCAGGTGCACGTCCATGACCAGATCCCAGTCGTCCTCGGTCATCTTGAACAGGTAGTTGTCCCGGGTGACGCCGGCGTTGTTCACGAGTACGTGTACACCGCCCAGCTCGCCGGTGACCCGCCCGACGGCGGCCTCGACGTCCGTACCGTCGCTGATGTCGGCGCCGACCGCGATGGCCTTCGCGCCGTCGGTCAGCGGCAGGCCGGCGACCGCTTCGGCGGCCGTCGCCTCGTCGAGGTCGATCAGCGCGATACCGGCGCCTTCCTCGGCCAGCCGGTGGGCGATGCCCAGTCCGATCCCGCGTGCGCCGCCGGTGATGACGGCGATCCGCCCTTGATAGCGCCCCATTGATCGTCCCATTGATACTGCGCTCCTTGTGTCGGTCAGGTCCGGCTCGGTACCAGCAGCCGGACGGTCTCCGCGATGCACGCGGGTTTGCTCTCGCCGTCGATCTCCACCGTGAAGCTGACGACTGCCTGGGTGCCCGCGCCGGTATCGGTCACGCCGGCCAGCGTCGCGTGCGCCCGGATCCGGGCGCCGACCCGGACCGGGTGCGGGAACCGGACCCGGTCCAGGCCGTAGTTGATCGACATCCGGAGCCCGTCGACGGTGAAGATCGAGCGCCCCAGCGCCGGCAGCAGCGACAGCGTGAGGTAGCCGTGCGCGACCGTGCCCTGGTACGGGCCCGCTGCCGCCCGCACGGTGTCGACGTGAATCCACTGCCGGTCGTCGGTGACCGCCGCGAACGCGTCGACCCGCTCCTGGTCGATCTCGATCCAGCTGCCGCTGCCGAGGCTCTCGCCGATCGCGCCACGGAGTGCCTCGACATCGGCGAAACGCCGAGTCACGCCAGCAACTCGTAGATCGTCACGTTGGCCTGCCCGCCGCCTTCGCACATGGTCTGCAGTCCGTACCGGATGCCCTGGTCGGCCAGGTGATGGATCAGGGTGGTGGTGATTCGCGCGCCGGAGCCGCCGAGCGGGTGGCCCAGCGCGATCGCGCCGCCCAGTGGGTTCAGCTTCTCCGTGGGTACGCCGAACTCGGCCTGCCAGGCGAGCGGCACGGATGCGAACGCCTCGTTGACCTCGAAGGCGCCGATGTCGTCGAGGCTCAGCCCGGATCGTTTCAGCGCCTTGTGGGTGGCGGGGATCGGACCGGTGAGCATGATGTTCGGGTCGCTGCCCGCGACGACCGAGGTGTGTACGCGGACCAGCGGCGTCCAGCCGTTGGCCGCGGCGATCTCGGACGAGGTGATGAGTACTGCCGCGGCACCGTCGCTGACCTGAGAGGCGTTGCCGGCGCTGATCACGCCGTCGTCGAGGAACGAGGGCTTCAGCTTGGCCAGCACCTCGACCGTGCTGTCCGGGCGGATTCCCTGGTCGGCGCGTACCACGCCGTCAGCGGTTTCGATCTCCACGATCTGCGCGTCGAAGAGTCCAGCCGCGGCAGCACGCGCGGCCCGCTGATGCGAGCGCACGGCGTACGTGTCGAGGTCGGTGCGGCTCAATGACCATTCGCGGGCGATCTGCTCGGCGCCGAGACCCTGGTTCGGCATCCCCTCGCCGTACCGCTTCACGTAGAGGTCGCCGATCGGCGAACCGTCGCGGTACGTGCTGCCCATCGGGACGCGGGACATCGACTCGACACCGCCGGCCACCGCGATGTCGTAATGACCGGCGATCACACCGGCGGCGGCGAACGCGATGGACTGCTGGGACGATCCGCACTGCCGGTCGACGGTCGTACCGGGTACTGATTCCGGCCAGCCGGCCGAGAGGACGGCGGTCCGCGCAATGTCGACCGCCTGCTCGCCGACCTGGCCGACACACCCCCAGACCACGTCGTCGACCAGGGCCGGGTCCAGGTTGGCGCGGGCCGCGAGGCCCTGGAGTACTTGGGCGGACAGGTCCGCCGGGTGCAGGCCGGAGAGAACGCCGGCCCGCTTGCCGATCGGCGATCTGACCGCCGACACGATCACTGCGTCGCGCATGCAAACTCCTAGTTGGTTCATGGATCTACTGTGATTTCGAACCAGACGGCCGAACGCAGTTGTCCGGCCGCTGTCTCAGTCGTTACGGAGCGGACTAGTCCTTACGGAGCGGACTAGTCCTTACGGAGCGGACTAGTCCTTACGGAGCGGGAAGGCCCAGGGCCGCAAGGGTGCCCCGGTGGCGCCGCGGAGCCGCAGGTTGGCCGCGAGGAAGGCGCTTTCGTACACCTTGGCCGCGGCCAGCTCCTCCAGATTGAGCGCTTCGATGATCGGTGCTCCGGCCTCGGCCAGCAGGAAGGTGTGTACCGGGGTGAAGTTGTCGTCGTCGCTCGCCGGCGCCTGTTCGAGACAGGACGTGTCGGAGCCGACGATCATCGCGCCCTGGTTCACCAGGTGCACCGCCGCCGCGCGGTTGATCCCCGGCGGGTTGTCACCCCAGGCCTCCTTCTCGGGCCAGTAGCGCATCCGGCCGGTACGGATCAGAACGACGTCACCCTCCTGGATTGCCAGGCCCTCGGCGGCGAGACACTCGTCGACGTCGTCCGGAGTGATCCCGTACGACGCCGGCAGCACGTCGACGCCCCGCAGCGCCGGGAAGTCCAGCAGTACCGCGCGGGCCGCGATCGGCGGGAACTTGTCCGCGCCGTTCACCGTCCAGTGCCGCGAACCCAGGTGCTCGCGTTCGGTGAAGTTGTTGTAGATCTTGCCGTGGTAGCCGTAGTGGTTCAGCGTGTCGATGTGCGTACCGGTGTGGGTGTACATCAGCACCGAGTCGCCCGAGTAGCTGATGTACTTGGTCAGCTCCGCCGGAATGCCCGGCCAGCCCTCGACCTCGGTACCGTGCGGCGAATGCGTCATCCAGAACTGGTACGGCGGATCGCCGATCGCCTGCCAGGACGGCATCCCGATGAAGTACTCCACCGAGAGATCGAACAGCTGGGTGGCGTCGACCCGGCTCATCACGGCCTGCCGTGATTCCGGCGTCATCAGGTTCAGGCGGCCGATCTGGTCCTCGGGACCGTACGGGCTGGTGCCCACCTGCCGGTTCGCGCCGGACGCGGGGTTGTCGTTCATCGGTGCTCCTTCCGAGTGCCTGGTACTCATCGGTCCAGCAGTCCCCGGTAGCGGCCCCGGAGCAGGTCCCGGCTGACGATCATCTTCTGGGTCTCGGTGCTGCCTTCGCCGATCCGGCGGATCCGGAGCTCGCGGTACCACCGCTCCAGCGGCAGGTCCTTGGTGACGCCGTAGCCGCCATGGATCTGGATCGCGCGGTCCACGACCCGGCCGGCCGCCTCGGTGGCGACGATCTTGGCCAGCGCGACCTCGGTCCGGAACGGTTGCCCGCTGTCCGCGCGCTCGGCGGCGTCGAGCGTGATCAGCGTCGCCGACCGCAGGTCGATCTCGTTGTCGACGAGCATCCACTGGATGCCTTCGTGCTCGGCGAGCGTCGACCCGAACACCGACCTGGTGCCGGCGTACTCGACGGCCATCCGATGCGCCTTCATCGCGACGCCCAGACAGCCGGCGGCGTACGGAATCCGGTTCTTGGTCAGGCGTTCGGTCGCGAGCGCGAAGCCCTGCCCGACCTCGCCGAGCACCGCGGCGGCCGGCACCCGGACGTCCTCGAAGGTGAGTTCGGTCGGACAGTGCCCGGAGCGGAGCGTATGGATCACCCGCCGGACCGTGAAGCCCGGCGTGTCCGCGTCGACGATGAAGCAGGTGATGCCCGAGCGGCCGGACTCCTGATCGCCGGTCCGCGCGAAGACCAGCCCGAAGTCGGCGGTGTCCGCGCCGCTGATGAAGGTCTTGTTGCCGTTGATGATCCAGTCCGAACCGTCCCGCTTCGCCCGGGTCTGGATCGCCCGGGCCGGGTCGCTGCCACCGGACGGTTCGGTGAGCGCGAAGAACGACTTCTTCTCGGCGCGCAGCACCGGGTACAGGTACCGCTCCTTCTGCTCGTCGGTGCCGTCGTACAGCTGGCCCATGTCCGGCTGGCCGAAGGCGGCGTAGCACGGGGCGTACAGTCCGGCGCGGTGCTGCGACATCTCCATCGCGAGCAGCGTCCGCGTCACGGTGTCGAGGCCCGCGCCGCCGAACTCCTCGGGTACGTCGATGTTGTAGAGGCCCATCTGCTTCGTCTTGGTGGTCAGCCGTTCGAGAACCGGAGCGCTCAGCTCGCTCTCGTCCGGGTCCAGCTCGAACTCGAGCGGGACGATCTCGGTGCTGACGAAGCGCCGGACCAGGTCGATCAGGTCGCGTTGCACATCGGTGACCGGCAAGCTCATCGGTCTCCCTCCAGCCTCTGGTCGGTGCGGTTCGGTTGTTCAGGTGGTTCGCCGTGCTCGTTCTCGAAAGCGCGCACGAGTTCGCGGTAGCGCGACAGGTACGAGTTGGTCCGCTCGTACCTGAACGAGAGTCCGGGCCGCTCGTCGAGCCAGCGTTCGAGCCGGCCGCGCAGACCGAAGCTGCTGTGGCCGCCGGCGTACTCGATCGCGATCACGCCACTCGGGTCGGAGATCTCGAACACGCCCAGTGCGCCGGGTACGTCGGCGAGGTTCGCCGCGGTCAGTGGTAACCAGGGCCTGATCATCGGACCGCCTCCGTCGTGAGCAACCGCCGCGGAATCTCGACCTGGCGCGAGCGCAGGTACTCGCCCAGTCCCTTCGCCTGCGGGTCCGGCCGGGTGCTCGCGGCGACGCCGTCGCCGAGCAGGCCATGGACGACGAAGTTCAGCGCGCGAAGGTTCGGCAGCTCGTACCGGTCGATGGCGAGGCCGGTGGCTTCCGTGAGCAGGTTCCGGAAGGCCTCGACGTCGAGCCAGCTCCGCAGCCAGGCGTAGCCGTCGTCGGTCCGCGCCCAGAACCCCACGTTCGCGTCGCCACCCTTGTCGCCCGAGCGGGCACCGGCCACCGAACCCAGCGGTGCCAGCACGGTCTCGTCCGTTGTCGGCGCGTTCGCCGTCGGCGCCGCGGCGCGGTACCCGTCGTAGGCCTTGAGTGGGGGAGCCGGGACCGTCAACCGCGGTCCGTCGGCGAACACCACCTCGGGACTCAGTACGGACGCTGGTACGAGGGCGGGCCAATAGACGCCGTACGCGCTCGCGGCCCGGTCTGCTTGGTCGATCCACATGCCGGGGTAGCCGCCCATCCCGAAGTCGCCGATCGCGTTGAAGAACGGACGCCCGACCCGCCCCTCGTCCAGGTCCTTCAACGTCACCTTCAGCCGGGCCTCGGCGCCCGGGGCGCTGTCGGCGTCGGCGCGGTCGGTGCGGAGCAGCCGTACGTCGGCCTCGCCGAAGGTGTCCAGACCACCGAGGGCCTGGTCGAGCGCACGGGTGACGAAGTCCGCCTTGGCCTCGATGTTCAGGCCGGTCAGGACGAACGTGGCGCTGCTGCGATAGCCACCGTGGTAGTTGATGCAGACCTTCGACGTCTCGGGCGCCGGCAGTCCGCGCGTACCGCTGATCCGGACCCGGTCCGGCCCGGCGTCCGACAGTTCGACCGTGTCGAACCGGGCGATCACGTCGGGGTTCAAGTAGTCGGGCGCCGCGGTCTCGTACAGCACCTGCGCGGTGACCGTCTCGACCGTGACCGCGCCGCCGGTCCCGGGGTGCTTGGTGATCACGCTCGACCCGTCCGCCGCGATCTCGGCGATCGGGTACCCGAGCGGACCTCGCCACGGCAGCTCGTCGAAGAACGAGTAGTTGCCGCCGGTCGCCTGCGCGCCGCACTCGATCACATGCCCGGCCACCACCGCGCCGGCCAGCCGATCCCAGTCGTCGAGCTGCCAGTCGAACGCCCACGCGGCCGGCCCGACGACCAGCGACGCGTCGGTGACTCGCGGGCAGACCACGATGTCCGCACCGCCGCGGAGCGCCGCGGTGATTCCCCAGCCGCCCAGGTAGGCGTTCGCGGTCACCGGGTGTACGCCGGCCGCGGCGAGGGTCTGTCCGGTGCTCAGGTTCGCCAACGGATGGCCGTCCTGCTGCAGTTCCGGAATCCGGTCGAGCAAGTCGTCGCCATCGATATGGGCGATCCGCGGCCGGAGCCCGAGCCGTTCCGAGAGCAGGCCGAGCTCGGCGGCGAGCCCGGCCGGGTTCAGGCCGCCGGCGTTGGTGACGATCTTGATACCGCGGTCCAGGCAGGTGCCCAGTACCTGCTCCATCTGGGTCAGGAAGGTGGTCGCGTACCCGGTGCCGGGCTTGCGTTGCCGGCTCTTCGCCAGGATCAGCATGGTCAGCTCGGCCAGGTAATCGCCGGTCAGTACGTCGATCGGACCGCCCTCGACCATCTCGCGGGCCGCCGACAGCCGGTCACCGTAGTACCCGGAACAGTTCGCGATCCGCAGGATCTCTCGCTTGCTCATGGTCGTCCTTCTCGTCGGTCAGGGGTCAGAGCGGCAAAGCGACCGTGGCGGTCGCGACAGCGCATCGCACCTGGTCGGATTCGCGCGTCTCGGTCAGGTCGAGGTGAAGCAGGCCGGTCCCGTCGTCGGCGCGCTCCGCGCCGGTGACCGTGCCGGTGCAAACCAGCACATCGCCCGGCACCGCGTACCTGCGGACTGTCACCTCGAGCCGTCGGAGCGTTCCGGTCGGGCCGATCCAGTCAGTGCACAGCGACACCAGGAAAGCGCCATGCAGATGCGACTGCACCAGTACGTCCGGGTAGCCCTCGGACGCGGCGTACTCCGCGTCGAAATGAATGCGATGGCTGTTCCAGGTGACCGCGCTGTAGCGGAACAGTTGCAGACGGCTCGGCGTACGGCGCAGCTCGGGCAGCCGATCGCCGACACTGACGTCGCCGAAGCGGAGACCGGTGGTTTTGGTGGTCATCGGAGCAGGACCTTCCGGGTCGAGGTGAGCAGGACACGACCGTCGGCGGCGACGAATTCGTGCCGGTAGCGGACGACGATGACCGGCCCCTTGCTGCCGTGGGTGAGCTCCGCGCCGACCATCGCGCTTCGCTCGGTCAGCGTCGTACCCGCCGGGATCGGGGCATGGAACTCGATGTCCTCACCGCCGCCCATCACCCGTACGCCCTCGGTGGGCAGGTCCTGGAGCGCGGCCGTCGGGACGCCGTCGGAACGCAACCCGTCCTCGGCCGGACCTTCGTCCCACGCCGACACCGCGGTGACCAGGTTGGGTGGCGCGATGATGTCCGGATGCCCACAACCACGGGCGAATTCGGTGTCGTAGTACAGCGGGTTCGATTCCCCGATCGCCCGGGCGTACCGGCGGATCATCAGCGCGGTGATGGTGCCGAGCTCGTGCGCACTCTCGGTACCGATCCGGGTCCGAACCGCTTCGAGCACGGTGTCGTCGACGGCCACGATTCCTCCTAGATCACGTTCTCGGCGCGGAGCGTCGCGAGCTCGGCGCCGGTGAGGCCCAGCGTGCGGGTGAGCACGCTGTCGCTGTGCTCGCCGAGCGCCGGTGCGGTTGTACTCGGGACCGGCTCCGAGCCGGTCAGGTGCAGCGGGCTGCCGAAGACGTACGACACCTGGCCGTCGGCGCTCTTGACCGGCCGGATCATGCTGTCGGGACCGACCATGGGCCCGGACATCACATCGGACAAGGTCAGTACCGGCGCGCACGGCACTCCGGCCTGCTGCAGGTTCGCGACCATGTCGTCGCGAGGCCGGCCGCCGGCCCATCCGGCCACGAAGTCGTCCAGCTTGTCGATCTGAGCGACCCGGGCCGCCGGAGTGGCGAAGGACGGATCGTCGGCCAGATCATCCCGATCCATCAACCCGCACAGCGACTGCCAATGGCCGTTGGTCATGCACAGAATCGCGACCCAGCCGTCAGCCGCCGGATAGACGTTGTAGGGGGCAACGGCCAGCCCGCCGTGCCGGTTGCCGGTACGCTCCGGCAGCGTGCCGCCGCTGTCGAGGTACCCGGCGATGTTCGAGGTGAGCGAGGGGATTACGGCGTCCTGCATCGCGACCTCGACGTGCTGTCCGCGGCCGGTCGCGGTGCGCTGGTACAGCGCTGCCATGATCCCGCCGAACAGGTGCGTGCCGCCGAAGAAGTCCGCGAGCGCCGCACCGGCCTTCATCGGCGGCTGGTCCGGGTACCCGGTGGACCCCATCACGCCGGAGACCGCCTGGATGGTCAGGTCCATCGCCCGCTGACCGGCCTGCGGCGTCTGCGCGCCGTAGCCGCGCCCGGACGCCAGGATGATCTTCTCGTTGGCCTCGGCAAGCACCTCGTAGCCCAGTCCCAGCCGCTGCAGAGTGCCGGGCGCGAAGTTCTCCACGACCACATCGGCCCGGGCGACCAGGCGCAGGAAGAGTTCCTTGCCGCGCGGGTCCTTCAGGTCCAGCCGGAGGCTCTCCTTGTTCCCGTTCAGCAGGCCGAAGGCGGCCGTCTGCTGCTCACCGACCACCCGCCAGCGGACGGGTTCGCCGCGGAACGGTTCGATCTTGACGATCTCCGCGCCGAGCTGAGCCATCAGCAGCGTGCAGTACGGGCCGTTGTAGACCTGGCTGAGATCCAGAACGACAATGCCATCCAGAGCGCGAGCGGTCACTGCATCCTCCTAGCGTTCCGGGGAACATACTACTCCGTAGGTTTTGATACAAGAGTTCATCGCCCGGCCATCACAACGACCGCGCGATGAGCTCTTTCTGGATCTCGTTGGCGCCGCCGTAGATGGTCTGCGCGCGGGCATCCGCGTACAGCCGGGCGATCGTGTACTCGGTCATGTAGCCGTACCCACCGTGCAGTTGCAGGCACTTGTCGATCACCCGGCACTGCACGTCGGTCAGCCACCACTTGCACATGCTCGACGTGGGCAGATCCAGGCCGCCGGTCAGATGCGTACGCATGCAGTCGTCGAGGAACGTCCGGGCCACCTTCGCGAGCGTCGCGCACTCGGCCAGCTCGAACCGGACGTGCTGTTTCTCGAACAACGGCGCCCCGAACGCCTCGCGCTGCTTGACGTACTCGGTGGTGAGCGCGACCGCCAGCTCGATCGCGGTCACCGCGGTGATGCCGATGATCAGCCGCTCCTGCGGGAGCTTCTCCATCAGCATCGCGAAGCCCGCGCCCTCCGTGCCGAGCAGATTGCCGGCCGGCACCGGCACGTCGTCGAAGAACAGCTCGTTCGTGTCCGCGCCGTGCTGGCCGATCTTGTTCAGCGGCTGGCCCCGGCCGAAGCCGGGCGCGGAGGCGGTCTCGACGACGAGCAGTGAGATGCCCTTCGCGCCTTTCGCCGGGTCGGTCGAGCACGCCACTATGACCAGATCGGCGCTGCCACCGTTGGTGATGAAGATCTTCGAGCCGTTCAGCCGCCAGCCGTCCGGGCCGCGTTCGGCGCGGGTCCGGATCGCCTTGAGGTCCGAGCCGGCCGACGGTTCGGTCATCGCGAGGGCGCCGATCAGCTCCCCGGTCGCCATCTTCGGGAGCCAGCGCAGCCGTTGCTCCTCGGTTCCGTACCGATGGATGAAGTCGGCGACGACCCCGCTGTGCATCGCGTTTCCCCAAGAGCGATCGCCCTGCCGCGCGTACGCCTCCTGGATGGTTGCCTGATGCAAGAAAGTGCCGCCGCCACCGCCGTACTGCTCGGGGATGTTGGCGCAGAGCAGGCCGAGCTCGCCGCACCGGAGCCAGAACTCACGGTCGACGTGATGTTGGGCCTCCCAACGCTCGCGGTGTGCCGGGATCTGCTCGTCGAAGAACGCGGCCGCCATCGCGAACAGGTCGGCGGCCTCGCCGGTCATCCACGGGCGCGGGGTCGAGTCGGGCATCGGGTGGGTCCTGTCTCTTCGGGCGGGCAGCTCAGAGGCGTTCGATGACCGTCGCGGTCCCGAGTCCGCCGCCGCAGCACATGGTGATGAGTCCGTACCGGCCGTGGCTGCGTTCCAGCTCGTGCACGGCCTTGGTGATGAGGATCGAACCGGTCGCGCCGATGGGGTGGCCCAACGAGATCGCGCCGCCGTTGACGTTGACGCGGTCCAGGTCGGCGCCGTACTCCTTGGCCCAGGCCAGCACGACCGACGCGAACGCCTCGTTGATCTCGATCACGTCCAGGTCGGCCAGGGTGAACTTCGTCAGGCCCAGTACCTTCGCCGTCGCCGGGATCGGTCCGGTCAGCATCAGCACCGGGTCGGAGCCGACCAGGATCGAATCGATCAGCCGGGCCCGCGGCCGGAGCCCGAGCTGATCGGCTCGCTGCCGGCTCATCAGCAGGACCGCGCCCGCGCCGTCGGCGATCTGCGACGAGTTCCCCGCGGTGTGGAAGCTCTCCGGCGTACGGTCGGGCTGGACCGGCTTCAGTCCGGCCAGGCCGTCGAGCGTCGTCGGCCGAAGGGCCTCGTCCCGGGTGACGACCACGGTGCCGTCCGGAGCCGCCACCTCGATCGGGATGATCTGGCTGTCGAAGCGACCCTCGTCCCAGGCGCGGGCGGCCCGGTCCTGCGAGCTCTTCGCGTACGCGTCCAGCTCGTCGCGTTTCAGGCTCCACTGTTCGGCGATCCGGTCGGCACCCTCGAACTGGATGGTCGGCTCGTACACCTTGGCGTACCGGCCGCCGCGTGGATTGCCGTACGGTCCGCCGGGCGGCATGTTGGCGCCGAGCGGAACGTGACTCATCACCTCGACGCCGGCGGCGATGACGATGTCCGCCAGCCCGCTCGCGATCTGGGCGTGCGCCATCAGCGCTGCCTCCTGCGACGAGCCGCATTGCGCGTTGACCGTCACGGCCGGCACTTCCAGCGGCAGGCCCGCGGCGAGCCAGGCGTTCCTGGTCACGTTCGCCGCCTGCATACCGAGCTGGCCCACGCACCCGCCGACGACGTGATCCACCTCGGCACCGCTGAGGTTGTTGCGCCGCAGCAGCCCGAGCAGGACATCGCCGAGCAGTTCGTTCGCATGTTTCCCGCTGAGTCCGCCGTTCCGTTTACCGATCGGCGAACGGACGGCGTCCACGATCACGACTTCCCGCATCGGTCAGGCTTCCTTCGGGTCCTGGCCGGACTTCGCCATGAACTCCGTGGCCTGGACCGCGACTTCCTCGCTGCCGAAGGACTCGAACTCCGCGGCCAGGGCGAAGTTGAGCACCGTGTTGGCCGAGCCGAGCAGATGCGCGTTGAGCGCCCGTTTGGTGTCCTGTGCCGCCTGCGGTGGTAGCGCGGCAAACCGGTGGGCGATCTCCTTGGCGGTGGTCAGTACGTCGGTGGCCGGCACGACCCGGTTGCACAGACCCATCCGCAGCGCGTCGGTGGCCGGAATCCGGTCGCCGAGCAGGATGTACTCCTTCGCGGTCAGCAGGCTGGTCAGCGCGGGCCAGGTGACCACGCCGCCGTCACCGGCCACCAGGCCGACGCGTACGTGGGGATCGCTCAGGAAGGACTCCGCCGCCATCACCACGAAGTCCGACATCGTCGCCAGGCTGCAGCCGAGACCCACCGCCGGACCGTTGACGGCGGCAACTACCGGGAGGTCGCAGCCGAGCATCGCGCGGACCAGTCGCTCACCGGTCCGGATGTTCCGCCGCCGGACCGCGAGATCGGTGTGGCTGCGGACGAAGTTGGGCAGATGGCCGCCGGCGCTGAAGGCCCGGCCCGCGCCGGTGAGCACGACGGCGCGGGCGTCCTCGTCGTCGTTCAGCAGGTCCCACACCCGGCGGAGGCCTTCGTGCAGGTCGTCGTCGACCGAGTTGAGGTCGTCGGGCCGGTTCATCGTGACGATACGCAGTGGGCCGTCCGCTTCCACCAGCAGCGTCGGCGCCAGGTGCGAGTAGTCCATCAATTTCGCCTCCTCGGAAAAATAACCTACGTGGTAGTATGTCATCCTCATTCTGCCCGTGCAACGACTTGCTGCTTCGTCGCCGGGAGCCCCGAGGTCCGTCGTCGAGGAGAGCCATGGCAGATCTGGAATACACCGTGCGGGACGGGATCGGAACGATCCTGCTGAACCGTCCGCAGGTGAAGAACGCGTTCACCCTGGACATGATCGAAAGCTGGGCCGAGGCGCTGCGGTCGGCGCGGCTCGACGACGAGGTCCGGGTGGTGGTCGTCACCGGCGCCGGGGACGCGTTCTGCGCCGGAATCGACCTCAACGCGTTCGCGGCGGAGGCGACCGGACCGCTGTCGGTCAAGCGGTTGCTCGACGACCGCATCCACCGGGTCGCGTACGCGGTGGAGGATCTGGACAAGCCACTGATCGCGGCCGTGAACGGTACGGCCGTCGGAGCCGGGATGGACATGGCGCTGATGTGCGACATCCGGCTGCTGGCAAGGTCCGCCAAGCTGTCGGAGGGGTACATCCGGATCGGCCTGGTCCCGGGCGACGGCGGGTGCTACTACCTGCCCCGGATCGTCGGGACCGGCAAGGCGCTGGAGCTGATGTGGACCGGCGACTTCGTCGATGCCGGCGAGGCGCTCCGGCTGCGAATCGCCAACCATGTCTACGCCGACGACGAGTTCGGCGAGGCCTGGCAGGCGCTGGCCCGCCGGATCGCGGATCAGCCACCGCTCAATCTCCGGCTGATCAAGCGGGCCACGTACCAGTCGGCGAACACCGATGCCCGAACCGCGCTGGACCTGATCTCCTCGCACATGGCCGTCGTGCACAGTACGGAGGACTCGGCGGAGGCGATGGACGCGTTCCGGAACGGACGCAAGCCCGTGTTCGGAGGACGCTGAGATGACCGACGGTGTGGAGCCGATCCTGTTGTCCCAGGAGGGGGCGATCGCTCGCGTCACCCTGAACCGGCCGAGCCGCCGGAACGCGCTCGATCCGGCGGCCTGGCAACTGCTCCGGGAAACCTTCGAGAAGCTCGCCGCGGACAGAACGGTTCGCGTGGTCGTCCTGACCGGAGCGGAGGGAAGTTTCTGCGCGGGTTCTGACCTCGGTGGGCCGAAGGACGATCACCCGCTGGAGCGCATGCGCCGGCTGAACAACGCGGCGGTCGCCGTACACGAGTTCCCGAAGCCGCTGATCGCGCGGGTCGATGGGCCTGCTGTCGGCGCGGGTGCCAACCTGGCGCTCGCCAGTGACTTCGTGGTCGCCTCGCCGGCCGCTCGCTTCGGCGAGATCTTCGCCCGGCGCGGCCTGTCCGTCGACTTCGGCGGGTCCTGGTTGCTTCCGCGCCTGGTCGGTTTGCAGCAGGCGAAGCGGCTGCTGATGCTCCCGGACGTGATCGATGCCGAAGAGGCCCGCGAGCTCGGCCTGGTCACCTGGCTCAAGCCCGCGGCCGAGCTCGACGAGTTCGTCACCGAGCTGGCCGGCCGGCTGGCGGCACTGCCGCCGGTCGCGGTCGCGCAATCGAAGGCGCTGCTGAACCAGGGCGCCGACCAGACGTTGCGCCAGGCGCTCGACAACGAGGCCCGCGCGCAGGCGGTCAATCTGGCCACTGAGGACGTGCCGATCGCCTATCGCGCGTTCCTGGACAAGGTCGCCGAGCCCCAGTACACCGGGCGCTGGGCCGTGCGCTGAGGCGCCGATCGAGAGAACGAGGCTTGTCTGATGGACCTGTGGAACCTGCGGCCGGTGACACTGCCGGCCGAACTCGAAACCCTTCGGCGCGACATTCGTGCCTTCCTTGGCGCGGAGCTCGCAGCCGGCCGGTTCACGCCGCGGTGCGACCAGTGGCTCGGCGGCTGGGACGCGTCGTTCAGCCGGCGGCTCGGTGAGCGAGGCTGGATCGGGATGGCCTTCCCGGAGCAGTACGGCGGACGCCAGGCCGGCGCGCTGGCCCGGTTCGTCGTCACCGAGGAGTTGCTCGCCGCCGGTGCGCCGGTCGCCGCGCACTGGATCGCGGATCGTCAGACCGGGCCAGGGCTGCTGCGATTCGGGACCGAGGAGCAGAAGCACACTTACCTGCCCGGGATCGCTCGCGGCGAGCGCTTCTTCGCAGTCGGACTGAGCGAACCGGACACCGGCTCGGACCTCGCGTCCGTACGCACCCGGGCGACCCGGGTGGTCGACGGCTGGCGGCTCAGCGGTACGAAGGTCTGGACCAGCGGTGCTCATCACGCGCAGACCTTGGTGGTGCTGGCTCGCACCGCCGCGCCCGCCGCGGACCGGCACGCCGGCCTCGGCCAGTTCATCATCGACCTCCCACATCCGGCGGTACAGATCCGCCCGATCCGGCTGCTGACCGGCGAGCACCACTTCAACGAGGTAGTTCTCGACGAGGTGTTCGTCCCGGACGCGCGGGTGCTGGGCGAGCCCGGCGACGGGTGGCATCAAGTCACCCACGAGCTGGCCATGGAGCGCAGCGGACCGGAGCGCATCCTGTCCACGTTCCCGCTGCTCGCGGTCGCCACCGAGTCGCTGGCAGCCGCCGGCCGGCTCGGCGAACGGTGTGCTCTCGGGTCAGTCGTCGCGCGCCTCTGGGCCTTGCGGCAGATGTCGCTCGCGGTCGCGGGACGGCTCGAGGCCGGCGGCGTCCCCGCGGTCGAGGCGGCCGCGGTAAAGGATCTCGGCACCCGGTTCGAGAACACGGTCATCGACTGCGTACGGATGCTGACCCAGGTGGAACCGGACCCCGGGGCCACCGACGAGCTGCCCCGGATGCTGGCCGAAGCCGTCCTGCACAGTCCCGGATTCACGCTGCGCGGCGGAACGAACGAGATCCTGCGCGGCGTGATCGCCAGGCAATTGGGGGTGCGATGAACGACATCATCGAGGCGCTGGACGCCAGTGTCCGGTCGGTCTGCGGGAAGTACGGTGCCGACGACGAGGCCCTCCGCCGTACGGACGGCTGGAACCCGTCGCTCTGGTCGGCCCTGGAATCGATCGGCGTGACCACGTTGTCGGTACCCGAGGAGTACGGGGGCAGCGGGGGCGATGTCGTCACCGCGGTCGCCGTCCTCGAAGTGCTCGGTGAGTATGCCGCCGCGGTTCCGTTCGCCGAGACAGCTTTGCTTGCGGGGCGGTTGCTCGCCGGCTGCGGTGTGCAGGTTCCGCCGGGTCCGCTGGCGGCGATCGTCGCCGGTCCGGAATTGCAGGTGCAACCAACGGTCGGTGGCGTGCAGATGAGTGGAGTCGCGCGCCGGGTGCCCTGGGCGCGTGCCGCCGAGCACTTGGTGGTGCTTGCCGAGGATCAGGTGATCCTGCTCCGGCGTGCCGAGGGTCTGGTTGCCCAAGGCACCAACATCGCGGGTGAACCGCGGGACGACGTCGCGTTCGACTGTACCGTTCCCGCCGAGCGGGTGTACTGGCTGCGCGGCGAGCCGCAGCGGGTCCTACGGGAGCAACGGCTGCGTACGACGCTGGCGCGGGCCGCGTTGATCGCCGGTGCGGCCCGGCGGGCGCTCGAACTGACGGTGGCGTACGCGGGGGAGCGCGAGCAGTTCGGGCGCCCGATCAAGAAATTCCAGGCAGTGCAGCAACATCTGGCCGCGATGGCGGGCGAGGTGTTGCTGACCAAGATCGCGGTCGAGGCCGCGGCGGTGGCGGTCGACACGGACAGCGGCGCGGAAGTGGCGGTCGCGGCGGCGAAGACCGTCGCCGGACAGGCCGCTGGGCTGGTCGCCTCGCTGGCGCATCAGATCCACGGCGCGCTCGGGTACACCGAAGAGCACCCGCTCCGGCACAGTACGACGCGGCTGTGGGCCTGGCGGGATGAGGCCGGCAACGAGGCTGCCTGTTCCGCGGTGCTGGACCAGCATGTTCTGGCCGCCGGGAAGGGCGGCTTGTGGCCGTTGATCAGTGGCGCGGCGTACGTTCCCGTACCGACGAAGGAGTCGCGATGAGCAGTGTCCTGTTCGAGGCCGGCCGGGACGGTGTCGCCGTCATCACGATCAACCGGCCGGACCAGCGCAACGCGGTCAACCTCGAAGTGGCGAACGGTATCGCGGCCGCCGTCGACGAGTTCGAAGCTCGGGCCGGCCTCAGCGTCGCGATCCTGACCGGGGCCGGTGGCAACTTCTGCGCCGGCCTGGATCTCAAGGCGTTCACCCGGGGCGAGATCCCGGTACTGCCCGGGCGTGGTTTCGGCGGCCTGACCGAGCGGCCGCCGGCGAAACCGCTACTGGCCGCGGTCGAGGGCTGGGCGGTGGCGGGTGGCTTCGAGCTCGCTCTCAGTGCCGACCTGATCGTAGCCGCGCGGGATGCGAAGTTCGGCCTGCCCGAGGTGCGTCGTGGGCTGGTCGCCGGGTCGGGCGGACTGGTGCGCCTGGCGAAGGTGCTTCCGTACCACCTGGCCATGGAACTCGCCCTGACCGGCGAATCGTTGCCTGCAGCAACCGCACGTCGGTACGGGATGGTCAATCTGCTCTCGGAACCGGGTGCGGTCCTCGGCGCCGCCCGGGAACTGGCTCTGAAGATCGCTGCCAACGGACCGCTCGCGGTCCGGGTCAGCAAGCAGATCGTGGCCGGAGCGGTCGGCTATCGGGACATCGACGCGTTTCCGGGACAGCAGGCGCTGGTCGACGAGGTCGTGTCCTCGGCCGACGCGCTGGAGGGCGCCCGGGCATTCGCCGAGAAGCGGCAACCGGTGTGGACAGGTGCCTGAGGCCAGAGTTTCCTGGCGTCTCGCCGGGAGCATGCATGCCGTTCGAACGGCGTGCATGCTCACGGTTGCCAGGTGGCGAGCAGTGTCCGCAGTGCCGAGACGAGGGCCAGCGGCTGGTCGAGCATGACGTGATGGCCGGCCGCCGGGATCTCCACGCTCGGGATGCCGGCGGTTTGCAGTGGGTCGTCCACGCCGACGGCGGCGAGCCCGTGTTCGGCCCGCAGCATCATGACCCGGCCGCTCAGCCTGGAGAGGTCGCCGTGGTCGAACTCCTGCCCGCCGAAGACGCGCGGATCGGACTTCCAGGTCCATCCGCCGCCGTACTGCCGGACCGAGGCGCGCGCGATGTACTTCCGGACGTACGGCAGCGATGGCTGGCCGGGGACCGGTCTGAATCGCGCGATCGCGGCCTCCTGGCTCGGATAGATCCGCGCCGGCAGAGCGGACCGCCGGTCGTGTGCCGCCAGCTCCGCATCGGTGTGCTCGATGGTTCGGCTGTCGACGGTGACCGTCCCGGCGATCGCCTCGGCGTGATCCACCGCGACGCGCAAAGCCACGATGCCGCCCATGCTGTGGCCGACGACGACCGGAGGCCCGGCGAAGCCTCCGGCCGCGGCGACGCCGGCGACCTCGCGAGCCCACGTACCGACGCTGTAGCGATCGCGCCGGCCGCTGTCGCCGTGTCCGGACAGGTCGAGAGCCACGACCCGGCGGCGACCCGCGCGGGTGAGCAGCGGAGCGATGTGGTCCCACCACCGCGCGTGGGCCAGCCCGCCGTGGACCAGCAGAGCGCCGGGCGTACCCACTGGACCCCAGGACCGGTGGCTGATCCGCAGCCCGTCGACGCTCGTGACGCTGAGCTCGGCGCGGGAGGCAAGAGCTCGCGTGAACCATTCGGGCGGAGAAGAAGAAGCGCTGATGTCTTGCACAATCACATACTACTACGTAGGTTGTCGCCATTGATGTGCTGTAGGCGACGGTGGTTCGCCCGAACGGTGAGGACCAGCTGATGATCGACTTCTCGTTTCCGGCCGAGCTCGAGGACCTGCGGGCGCGTGTCGCGGCCTTCGTCGACGGGACCGTGCTGCCGGCCGAAAAGCAGCTGGGCGAACGCCCGTACTGGGAGCTGGTCGCCGAGCTGCAGCCGCAGGCGCGGGCCGCTGGTCTGTGGTGCCCCTTCATTCCGACGGAGCACGGCGGCATGGGGCTGGGGCACCTCGGGAACGCCCTGGTGCAGCTCGAGGTCGGCCGGTCCTTCTCCGGTCTGGGCGGGTGGGCGCTCAACTGCATGTCGCCGACCGACGCCACGATGCTCACCATCCTCGATCACGGCTCGGCGGACCAGCACGAGCGGTTCCTCCGGCCGCTGGTCGACGGCCGCTCGCGGGTGTGCTTCTCGATGACCGAGAAGAACGTCGCGGGTTCCAACGCGACCGGCCTGGAGACGACCGCCCGGCTCGAGGGCGACACCTGGATCCTGAACGGTGAGAAGTGGTTCAGCAGCGGCGCGACCACGTCCGACTTGGCAATGATCATCGCCAAGTCCGATCCCGACGCGCCGCGGCATCGGCAGTGCTCGGCGTTCCTGGTCGAACTGCCCGCGACCGGCTACCGCATCCTTCGGGACATCCCGGTCCTCGGTGACGTCGGTCAGCCCGCCGTCCAGGACGAGATCGTGCACGGCCACGCGGAGGTACGCATCGAGGAACTCGAGGTGCCTGCCGCGAACCTGGTCGGCGTACGCGGCGACGGGTTCCTCGTCGCGCAGCACCGCCTCGGGTACGGGCGTCTGCGCCATGGAATGCGGTCGATCGCCAAGGCGCAGGCGGCGCTGGACATGGCGGCGAAGCGGTGTGTCGAGCGCAGCATGTTCGGCCGCCGGCTCGGCGATCTGCAGGGCGTCCAGTGGCAACTGGCGGACTGCGCGCGTGACCTCTACATCGCCCGGCTGATGGTGCTGCACATCGCGTACAAACTGGAGAACGGCGACGACATCGCGACCGAGAACGCGATCGCCAAGGTGTTCGTCGCCGACATGCTCAGCAGCGTCATCGACCGCGCGCTGCAACTGCACGGGTCGCACGGCTACTCCCTCGACCTGCCGTTGGCCCGCTGGTACGCGGAGGCGCGCGGTCACCACCTGATCGACGGGCCGGACGAGGTGCACCGCTGGAAGAGCGGGCGCCGGGTCATCGAAGCCTTCGAGCGCACCGGTACCACCGCGAGCGTCGCGGGCGGAGACCTGTTCTGACCCCAATCCAGATCTTCGGAAAGGAGATCTCACGTGACGAGTGCACCAACAGACGTCGCCGGGGTGTCCGTGGACGTCGCCGGGCTCGGGGCCTACCTCGCCAGGTGCGTACCTGACGCGGGCCCGCTCTCCGGAGTCGAACTTCTCACCGGCGGCAGCTCGAATCTGACGTTGCTCGCGACCTGCGCGCACCGCCGGCTGGTCGTCCGCCGGCCGCCGATCGGCCTGATTCCCGAACAGTCGCACGACATGCGCCGCGAGCACGACACCTTGCGAATGATTGCCACCACCCCGGTGCCGGTGCCCATGGTGCACGGGTACTGCGGCGACGATTCGTTGCTCGGCGCCCCTTTCTACGTCATGGACTACGTCGACGGCATCGTCGTACAGACCGCGGACGACCTGGCCGTGATCCGGCCGTCGGCGCGGATCCGGATCTGCACGGACCTGGTCCGGATCCTCGCGGAGCTGCACGCGGTGCCACTTCCGTCGTTCCCCAGCTACCAGCCCGGGCGGAGCCGCAACGTGATGGAGCGGCACCTCAAGCGCTGGCACGAGCGCTGGCGCGGTCGTCCACACCGGGACCTGCCGGAGGTCGACCGCATCGCCGCCGAGCTGGACCGACGGCTGCCGGCGAGTGACGCGCTCACCTTCGTACACGGCGACTACCGGCTCGGAAACACGATGGTCGATCGATTCGGCGGCGACCGGCCAGTACTGGCGGTGCTCGACTGGGAGTTGTCGACCTTCGGACATCCGCTCACGGACCTCGCGCATCTGCTGGCGTACTGGGAGGGCACCGGTGAGGTCCGCTCCCATCGCGCCCAGGGGATCGCCCAGGCCGCGGGACTGCTCGACGCCCAGGCGATGGCCGAGCGGTACGCCGCCGAGTCCGGCCGTGACCTCGAGCACCTCCCGGTGTTCCTGGCTTTCGAGCATTGGCGCGCGGCCATCATCAAGGAAGCCATCTACCAACGGCGGCTGCGTAACGGCGCGGCCCCGGCCGACGTCGACGACGCCAGAAGTGGCGTCGACAGTCACCTCGCCGAAGCAGCGCTGCGGCTCGCGAGGTAGGGGCACGCCGCGGCGTACCCGGGACCGCGGCAGCGCCTCGTCAAGAGCGGAGTCTCGCTCGTTCACAGATCCGGAAAGAGAGTCCTGCCATGAAGTTTCACTCTCGGGCCGCCGTCCTAGGTGCCGGCGCGCTCTGTCTTCTCCTGACCGCGTGTGGCAGTGGTTCCGACGCCGGCGCGCAGAGCGCGGTGCCGTCGAACCCGGCCGCGAAGGCGGCCCTCGCCGAGGCCAAGGCGGTCTTCGCCGAGTACAGCGCGACCAAGTCGCTGGAGCCGATTCCGGCGCTGCCGGACGCGCCGCCCAAGGGCAAGCGCTTCGTCATCGTCACCTGTAACTTCCCGACCTGCGCGTCGGTCGCGGACGGGGCGAAGGCGGCCGCGCAGGCCTTGGGCTGGAACACGACGGTGCTGCAGCACGACAGCACACCGCAGAGCTACGTGTCGCTGATGAACCAGGTGGCGTCCGACCCGCCGGACGCGCTGGCGTACGTCCCGGCCCTGCCGGACTCCTCGCTGCGGGAACAGTTGACCAAGCTGAAGTCCGCCGGTACGAAGATCTCGGAGATCTCCCCGCCCGAGCAGCTCGGGCCGGACAGCGGTGTTGAGGCCTTCGTGCTGGGCAAGACGGACGTCGCGCAGACCGGCAAGATCCTGGGCAGCGCCGTCGTTGCCGACGCCGGCGGCGCGGTCGACGCGGTCTGGGTGTGGGATCCGTCGTTCGCCACCGCCTGGTCGCCGATGAAGGACGGTTTCACGAAGGTCGTCGAGAGCGTCGGCGGCAAGGTCGGGGTTCTGGAGGCGTCGGTTCAGGGTGTCGGCAAGTCGGTTCCGTCGCAGATCACCGGCTACCTGCAAGCGCATCCGAAGACCAAGTACGTCGTGACACCCATGGTCGACTACCAGTCCGGGCTCACCCCCGCGCTGCAGGCAGCCGGGCTGCAGGGCAAGGTCAAGGTCATCAGCCGCGCCACGAACCAGGCCGTCCTGGAAGGCATCAAGAACGGGACGGACTGGGCCGGATTGGCCATCGAGCTCCAGGCCGAGGGCTGGCGGTCGGTGGACCAGCTGGTCCGGCTGGTGATGGGCGTGCCGCTCGGCGACCGCGCTGACCACATCGGCTGGCAGCAGATCTACCTGAAGAACAACGTCGACCAGGCCGGTACGGCGCCGGAACCGCCGAACTACCAGCAGACCTATATCTCGGCCTGGACCGGACAATGAGTACGGCCGCCGCTCCGGCGAGGACGGTCCTGGGCATCTCCTCGCTGTCGAAGACGTTTCCGGCCCAGCGGGCGCTGGCGGACGTCGACCTGGAGGTCCGGGCGGGTGAAGTGCACTGCCTGCTCGGACAGAACGGCTCGGGAAAGTCGACGCTGATCAAGGTTCTCGCGGGCTATCACACCCCGGACCCTGGCTCGGCGGCGACGCTGAACGGGGTGCCGCTGGCCCTCGGCAGCCGGATCACGCGGGAGCAGGCGGTCGCCTTCATCCATCAGGACCTGGGACTGGTGACCGAGTTCGACGCGGTCGACAACCTCGCGCTGGGCAGCCGCTACGCCGGCCGTTGGTGGCTGTCCGAGCGGCGCGAACTACGCGCGGCGCAACGGCTGCTGGCCGAGCTGGAGATCGAGCTCGACCCCGGACGCCCGATCCGGGAAGCCACTCCGGGACAGCGGACGATGCTCGCCATCGCCCGGGCAGTGGCCGCGACCGACGGGGCGCCGGCGTTGCTCGTACTCGATGAGCCGACCGCATCGTTGCCGCAGCATCAGGTGGAGCAGTTGTTCGGCCTGATGCGCCGGCTCCGCGAACGGGGTACGGCTGTGCTCTACGTGACCCATCGGCTTCGCGAGGTGTTCGCTGTCGGCGATCGGGTCACCGTACTGCGGGACGGCCGGCGGATCAGTACCGAACCGGTCGAGAACATGGATCACGACAAGCTGATCCGGCTGATCATCGGTCGCGAACCGGCCGGGTTCGCGCCGGCGCTGCCGACGGCCGGTACCGAGACGTTGCTCAAGGCAACCGGTGTGTCCGGTGGGCAGGTCGCGGACTTCTCGGTGCAGGTCCGGGCCGGGGAGATCGTCGGGGTTACCGGACTGGTCGGCTCGGGCTTCGACCAGGCGCTCGGGCTGACCTTCGGCGCCCGGCCGCGGGCCGCGGGCGAAGTGACGCTCGGCGGCCGGCCGATCGTGGCCGGCCGGCCGGACCGCTCGATCGACGCCGGCATCGCGTACGCGCCGGCGGATCGTAAAGGGCTCTCGACGATCCAGGAGTGGACCGCGCGGGAGAACGTCACGCTGCCTCGGCTGCCCGCCACCCGGAAGGCGCGCTGGCTCGGCCCGCGCGCCGAACGCCGCGCGGTACGGCCATGGATTCGGCGCCTGAACGTGATGCCGGCCGATCCGGACCGGCAGCTCGCGCTGCTCAGCGGTGGAAATCAGCAGAAGCTCGTACTGGCGCGCTGGATGCGTCTCGACGCCAAGGTGCTGCTGCTCGACGAACCGACGAGCGGAGTGGACGCCGGCGCGACGGCGGCGATCTACGACGTACTGGCCGGGGTTGCCGCCGAAGGACGTGCCGTCGTGCTCTCGTCGTCCGACGCCGAGGAACTGTGCGCGGTCTGTGACCGCGTCCTGGTGATGCGCCAGGGCGTGGTCCGGACCGTGCTCGCGAAACAGGATCTGTCCGTGGCACGCATCGTCAGCGAGACGATCCGCGACTCCGCCCCCGACGACTCCGCCGACTGTTCCGGCACCGATCACTCCGCCGCCGATCACTCCGCCCCCGACCACTCCGTCACTGACCACTCTGCCGCCGACCATCAGGAGGACCGGCCATGTCTGTCGAACGTCGATCCGGCATCGTGACCGCCGAGTCACCAGCCACGCCGGCCGAAGCTGATCGGGAACCGGCCCGGGGGTCCGGCAAGGCTGTCTTCTCGAAGGTCTCCTGGGGCAGATACACCGGATTGGCCCTGTGCATCGCCTTCGTCGCGTTCTTCTCGCTGCGGCTGCCGGACACCTTCCCCACCCACACCACCGCGGCGAGCATCGCGGGTGACCAGGCGGTCACGCTGATCCTGGCCCTCGGCCTGCTCGTCACGCTCGCCGTGGGCCAGTTCGATCTCTCGGCCGCGCAGAACCTGGGCATGAGCGCGGTGATCTGCTCCGCGCTGCTGGTGAACCACCACCTGAATCCGGTCCTGGCGGTCCTGGTGACGGTGGTCATCGGTCTGCTCGTGGGTGTGGTCAACGCGGTGTTCGTGTCCGTGATCGGCGTCGACAGCCTGGTCGCCACGCTCGGGATGAGCTCCGTGCTGCTCGCGGTCACCGAACAGGTCTCCAACTTCCAGTTCATCGGCCCGGCCCCGGCCGGATTCCAGAACCTCGCGAACCACGATCTCTTCGGCTTCCCGATCATCGCCGCGTACGCGGTCGTGCTGTGCCTGCTTGTCTGGTACGTGCTCGAGCACACCCCGATCGGGCGCCGCGCGTACGCGGTGGGGGCCAACGCCGACGCTGCTCGGTTGGCCGGCGTGCGGACCGTACGCTATGTCGTCGGCTCGTTCGTGGTGGCGGCACTGTTCGCTTCGCTCGGTGGCGTGCTGGTCGCCGCGAAGATCGGCAACGTGTCTCCGAGCCTCGGCCCGGCGTACCTGCTGCCGAGCTTCGCCGCGTGCTTCCTCGGCATGACCCAGCTCAAGCCGGGACGGTTCAACGTCTGGGGTACGGTGCTGGCACTGCTGCTGCTCGCGATCGGCGTGAAAGGCCTGCAGTTGATGGGTAACAAGCTGTGGGTGACGGATCTGTTCAACGGCCTCGCGCTGCTGGTCGCGGTCAGTGCCGCCGTGCTGAGTGCCAAGCGGACCGGCCGGTGGCGGCGGCGGGCGAGGCGCGCTGACGCCGCGCGGGGGCCGAAGAGTTCCGTCGCCACCGAGCGGTCGTGAGGAGGCAGCCATCGTGACTTCGAGCGAGGAGCGCGTCCGCGCGCTGTGGGAGCTCGCCGGCCTCGCGCCGCCGGCCGAAGAGGCCCACGCGATCGCCGCCGACCACCTGAAGCTGCGCGCCCAGGCCGACGCGCTGCGGAAGGCCGTCACGGAGGGGATCGCCGTCGACGCCTCGGTCCCGATGCACTTCCCGGACCCAACCGACCCCGCACCAACACCGCCATCCGGCCGTATCGCGCCGACGATTCGGGACACCGCGGCCTCGATGCGTGCGGGCACGACCTCGGCGGTCGAGCTCACGACGGAGATGTTCGCCCGGATCGAGCGGTTCGGTTCCGTACTCGGCGCCTTCGCCGACACCTACCGCGAGGCAGCACTCACCGCGGCCGAACATGCTGATCAAGAGCTTGCCTCGGGCACGTACCGAGGTCCGCTGCACGGCATCCCGCTGGTGATCAAGGACCTGATCGCGACCGCGGAGGGCCCGACCCGGGCGAACAGTCTGGTCCCGCCACCCGGTTGGACGTACGAGGGTGACGCCCCGGTCATCGCCCGGCTGCGGCAGGCCGGCGCGATCATCGTCGGCAAGGCGACGACGAGCGAGTACGCGGTCGGCCCGTACGATCCCACCAAGGGCTTCCCGCGGCCGCGGAACGCCTGGGAGCCACGGCGTTTCGCGGGATCATCGAGCTCGGGTACGGCGATCGCCGTGGCTGCCGGCCTCGCGCTGGGCGGCCTCGGAACCGACAGCGGCGGCTCGATCCGGCACCCCGCCGCGCTCAACGGGGTGACCGGTCTCAAGCCGACCTTCGGACAGGTGCCGACGACTGGGGTAATCCCGCTGGCGCCAACGCTCGACACGGTCGGCCCGATCGCCCGCTCGGCTTGGGACTGCGCGGCCCTGCTGCAGGCGATGACCGGGGAGGCACCCGACGGCCGGTCCGGCTCGGAACACCGGCAATCAGCAGGCTCGATGGCGAACCTCGACGGCTCCGCGAAAGACATCCGCATCGGCATACCGACCGGGTACTTCTTCGACGCGGCGAACGTTTCCGAACCGGTCAGACTCGCCGTCGAAGCAGCGATCGCGACGCTCCGCGCGGCCGGCGCGACAGTGACCGAGGTCGACCTCCCGAACGCCGACATGGCCAAGATGGCGAACCACATCGTCCTCCTGAGCGAGGGATTCGCGTACCACCACCGCTCGCTGGCCGACCACTGGTCCGACTACGGCAAGCCACTACGAGGACTCCTCGCCCGCGGCGCAACCTTCACCGCCGCCGACTACGTACGCGCCCGCCAGCTGGCCGAAATCTTCAAACAAACCGCCACGCACGCACTGCAAGACTGCGACGTCCTCCTCACCCCCACCCTCCCAGCCGGCGCCCCCCTCCTCGACGAACTCGACCCAACCGGCACAAACGGCTGGGCAAGCGCCATGTTCACCCCCCAATGGAACCTAACCGGCCTACCAGCCTGCGCCGTCCCCATCGGCTTCGACCCCAACAGCATGCCCCTCTCCATGCAACTGATCACCCACCCCCACCAAGACCCCACCATCCTCCGAACCGCCGACGCCTACCAACAACTAACCTCCTTCCACCTGATGTCCCCACCCCAACCCCAGTAAGTGGAGTTCGTGCCGGGGTCCACCAGTTGGCTTGGCCGGCTAGTTTCATGGAGGCTGGTAGGAGGATGCCGCGGATTGCGGTGGCGTCGACGAGGACTGCTACGGCCATGCCGATGCCGATCATTTTCAGGTAGACGACGCCGCCGGCGGCGTACACGGCGAAGGACAGGGCGAGTACGGCGGCTGCCGTGGTGACCAGTGGCGCGGAGCGTTGGAGGCCGGTTGCGACGGCGTGGTCGGTGTTGCCGGTGCGCAGGTACTCCTCCCGGATCCGCGACACGATGAACACCTCGTAGTCCATCGAGAGGCCGTACACGATGCAGAACATCAGCGTCGGCATACTTGCCTCGAGTACGCCGGTCGCGGTGAAACCGAGCGGTCCCGACAAGTTGCCGCGCTGGAACACCCAGACCATCACGCCGAACATGACCGCGAGGCTGAGCAAGTTCAGCACGGTGGCCTTCAACGGCAGCAAGACGCTACCGGTCGCGACGTACAGCACGAGCATGCTGAGCAGCAGGATCAGCCCGAGTACGAGCGGGATGCGTTCCGTGAGCGCGGCCCGCCAGTCCGACATCTCGGCGGGCGTTCCACCGACGACGGTCGCGTACGGTGCCTCTGCCGCGCGCACCTGCTCAACCAGCTGACTGATGTCGCCGGCGAGCGCGTCCTCGGCCGGGATGACCGTCAGGTACGCGCCGCCGTCGCGCACGTACGTGTCCACCTGCGCGACGCCGTCCAGTTTTCCAAGTGCATCCGCGTACGGTGCCACCCGCGCCGGATCGGTGATCTCGGGCATCACCACGTACAGGCTGTCGGATTCTTCCTGGCCGAAGTTCTGCCGTACCTGGTCGGCCATGATTCGGCTGCTCGCGTCGGCCGGCAGGATGCGCGCGTCCGGCAGCCCGAACCGCAGCCCCAAAGCAGGTGCCGAGAGCAACAGAATCAGGGCGAGGACGGCGCCACCGATACGGATCGGCCGGCGCATCACGGCTGTCGCGAGGGCGGCCCAACGCCCGGAGCCGGCCGGCTGCTGGGCCACCGGTCGCACGGCTCGCCGGCCGAGCAGCGCGAGCGTTGCCGGGAGGATCACCAGCGCGCCGAGCAGCGCGAACGTGACGACGAGGACCCCCGCGTACCCGAACGAGCGGAGGAACGACAACGGGAACAGCAGTAGGGCCAGGAGCGACACCGCGACCGTCAGTCCGCTGAAGAAGACCGTGCGCCCGGCCGTACCGACGGCGGCGACCACGGCGTCCGCGACTTCCGCGCCGGCCGCCATTTCCTCGCGGAACCGGGCGATCACGAACAGGCAGTAGTCCACGCCGAGCGCGAGGCCCATCACCAGCGCGAGGTTGGCGGCGAACGTCGAGACCTCCGTGAACGCCGCGATGAACCGCAGCCCGGCCAGTGCGCCGCCGACGGCGAAGATCCCGACGCCGAGCGTCACCAGCGCGAGCGAAACCCGGCGATAGATGATGATCAGGAGCAGCAGCACCAGCGGGAGCACGATCGCTTCCGCCTGCAGGAAGTCCGCGCGGGCCTGGGCGCCGATCTCGCGGAACACCTCGTCCTGACCGCCGGCCTGGACCGTGATCCCGGCCCGCGATCCGGCGTATCGCTCGGCGAGCTCGCCGACCCGTTGCCTCGCCGCGTTCACGTCGCCGGGTACGCGGACCAGAATGAGCGCCTGCCGGGAGTCCTTGCTGCGCAGCGCCGGGCTGTCCCCGCGGGACCAGTACGACGCTGCCTCGGCGACGCCTGCCTGCCGCGCGATCTCGTTGGTGAGTCCAACGCCGGCGGTGCGTACGGCGGGATCGTCGACGGTTCCCGCGGTCGCCGTCACGAGGTACGCGAGGTTGGGCGGCCCGGTGTGGAACTGCTCGGCCAGCACGTCCCGCGCGCGATCCGACTCGGAGCCGGGGTCGGCGATCCGGGACAACGACAAGGAGCCGAGGGCGCCGGCAGCGGCGGCGAGCAGGAGCGCGGTCAGTACGAGCGAGAGTGCTGCGACGGTCCGCCGGCGTCGTGCGGTCAGCCGGCCGACGCGCGTGAGCAGACCGGTGCGCGGCGAGGTGGTTTCAGGCATGACGGACCTCCGGGGCCGGCGGGGGTAGGATGTCGAAACGCGAGCAGTTACTCGCATATGAAAATACGAGTAATTGCTCGTATTTGTCAACGGGAGGGTCATGGACGAGCCACGTCGCCAGGCGCGCGGCCAGCGGCGGATGGTGCAGTTGCTGGACGCGGCAGCCGTGGTGTTCGCCGAGACGGGGTACGCGAAGGCCACGACCAACGCGATCGCTCGCCAGGCAGGCGTTTCACCGGGCACCCTGTACCAGTTCTTCGCGAACAAGGAGGCCATGGCCGAGGCCCTCGCGGAGCGCTATCGCAGCGAGCTGACGGCCGCGCACGACAAGGCCTTCGACCCCGGTACGGCGCGGCTACCGCTGCCCGAACTGGTCGACCGGATGATCCGCCCGATGGTCGAGGTGAACCTGGAGAACCCGGGATTCAAGGCCTTGTTCGGCAGCGGCGACCTCCCGGACAAGCTGAGCGCACCGACCCGCGCCCTCCAGCAGGCCGTCACCGGCCGGGTCTCGAACGTCCTGGCCGCCCGCTACCCCGACCTGCCGGCCGACCGCCTGGAGACCACCGCGGCGGTAGCCACCCAGATCTTCGCCGCGCTGCTCGGCACCATCGTCTCCACGCCCGCCGCCCAGCGCGAACGCTGGATCACCGAGCTCAACCAGGCCCTGGTCGGCTACCTCACCACCCTCGAACAAGACACTGGCGCCTGAACCAGCTCAGGACATCCCGGCGCGGACCAGGCCACTCTCGTACGCGTACACGACTGCCTGTACGCGGTCGCGGAGCTCGAGTTTGGACAGGATGCGGTGGACGTGCGTCTTGACCGTGCCTTCGGACAGGAAGAGCCGGCCGGCGATCTCGGTGTTGGTGAGACCGAGCGCGATCAGGCCGAGGACCTCGCGTTCGCGCTCCGTCAGCGCATCCAGGCTGAGGCCTGACACGGGCGCCGCCGAGCCGCTGCCGACGTAGCGTTCGAGCAGCCGCCGGGTGACGGTCGGGGCGACGACCGAATCGCCGCGCGCGACGACCCGGATCGCGGACAGCAGGTCCGCGGCCAGGGTGTCCTTCAGCAGGAATCCGCTGGCGCCGGCCCGGAGCGCCGCGTACACGTACTCGTCAAGGTCGAACGTGGTCAGGATCAGCACGTGGGTCTGGCCGGCGTCGGCCGACTTGCAGATCCGGCGCGTCGCCTCGACCCCGTCGACGTCAGGCATCCGGACATCCATCAGTACGACGTCGGGCCGATGTTCGAGCACCGCCGCGACTGCTTGTTCGCCGTCGGCGGCTTCACCGACCACCGTCATGTCGTCGGCGTTGTCGAGGATCATCCGGAACCCGGTGCGTACCAGGGCCTGGTCGTCGGCGAGCAGGACGCGGATCATGGCCGCGGCCGATCGATCGGGAGCGTCGCCCGGACGACGAAGCCACCGAGCGGACCAGGCCCCGCGGTCAGTTGCCCGTCGAGCAACCGTGCCCGCTCACCCATCCCGCGGAGCCCGTGCCCGTTGCCGTCACTGCTGGTCTGCCCGCGACCGTTGTCCTTGACTTCGATGACGACCTCCGAGTCGTGAAAGGTGAGGTTCACCGTGGCGGCGGCGCCGGAACCCGCGTGTTTCATGGTGTTGGTCAGTGCTTCCTGAACGATGCGGTACGCCGAGAGATCAACCGCCGCCGGCACCGCGGCCGGAGTGCCGTTGACCTGCAAGCGGACCCTGGTCCCGGCCTTCGTGACATGGGCGACCAGCTCGGGAAGCCGATCGATACCGGGCTGGGGGTGCCAGGCGTCCTCGAGGCTGTCGGCCCGGGACAGGACGCGGCGCATGTCGGCGAGCGAGTCGCGGCCGGTGCTGATGATCGCGGAGAGCGCGGACCTGGTGTCACCGGGCCGGCGGGTGAGCGCCGCCTCCGCGCCTTGGGCCTGGGTGACCATCACCGACAGGCCGTGCGCGACGACGTCGTGCAGCTCACGGGTGATCCGGTCGCGTTCGGCGGCGACCGCCAGCGCTGCCTGCTGGTCGCGTTCGCGTTCCAGGTCGGCCGCGCGGGCGTGGAGTTCGTCCAGGTAGTCCCGGCGGTTGCGGGCCGCGGAGCCCATCGCCCACGAGGTCACCAGGATCGATCCGAGCAGGATCACGCCGGTAGAGGTGTCCTGGAGGATGCCAGGCGAGCCCGATGGCGTAGGGCGGGCTTCCCCCGCCGGCGCCGTCGCGCGGCTGATCGGCGGGGCGATCCGGTCCGGTACTCCGGCCGTCGGCGTGCCGGTCGCCCCGGCGTACATGCTCCAACCGGCGGCGGCCAGGATCAGGCCCGCGGTCGCGGCGAGGGTGTACGTACGTCGCGCGCTGCTGGCGACCGTGTAGAGCAGGATCGGCGTGCCCAGATCGATGATCAGCAGCGGCATGCCCTGCACCAGATGTACGGCACTCGCCGCGGCAGAGACAAGCAGCATCAGCCAGGGTTTGCGCCGCCGGAGCGCCACGCCGACCGCGATCGCCACGGACGCGATGATCCACACCGCGAGCTGCACATCGCCATCCACATTCGTGAGGTGGCGCACCGGTCCGGTCAGCAGGTTCTTGGACGTCGCCAGGGTGCCGAGCAGGAGCGCCGCGGCCAGCACGGCGTCGTGCAGCGCCGCCCAGCGTGTCCACGCCCGGGCGGCACTCGACGCGAGGTTCGCCAGCGGGCGCGCGGTAGCCATGATCCAAAACTGTACGTGGGCGGCCGCCCCGGTCGCGTGTACCTCGCGGCGGACATCGGCGTGGCCGCGTACACCCGTGGATAGACACGGAAGTGTCACCACGGGCAGACGCGGGTTCTCACTCACCGCCAGCAGTGTTTACGGCATGAAGACGATGAATGCGATCAAGCTCCTCGCGGCGGTCGGGCTGATGCTCAGCCTCGGCGCCTGCGGCTCCAAGAACGAGAACAACGATGTCGCGACCGCGGGTGGCGGCAGCAGCTCGGCGACAACCTCCGCCAGTAGCTCGGGGAACCAGGCCGACCAGTACAAGTTCGCCCAGTGCATGCGCGAGAACGGCATGCCCGACTGGCCGGATCCGCAGGCTGACAGCTCCGGCGGGAAGCGGGTCGAGGCGCCGGCGAGCGCTGATCCGCAGAAGGTCGATGCTGCCCGGGAGAAGTGCACGCAGTACCTGCCGAACGGTGGCGACAAGCCGAAGGTCGACTCCGGGATGGTCGAGCAGATGCGCAAGCTCGCCCAGTGCATGCGGGAGAACGGCGTACCCAAGTTCCCGGACCCGGACGCCAACGGCGGCGCCGTGAAGATGGACCCGAACAGCGGCATCGACCCGCAGTCGGCGGAGTTCAAGGCCGCCCAGCAGAAGTGCCAGCAGTACCAGCCGACGCAGCCGTCCGCTGGTGCGATCGGGGGCAACTGATGACCGCCGCCGACCGGCCGGCGGGTCGGCGGCGCCGTCGAGCCGGGCTGGCGCTGGCCGCCGTCCTCGCCCTGGCCGCCGCGGTGACGGCCGCTGTCGGTCTTGGCGGCGGGGGCGGGACCGACGACCGGACCGCCAGCGCGGCGTTGCCGCCGGCAACCGCATCGGTGACCCGGCAGACCCTGGTCGACAGCCAGGACGAGAGCGGCGAGCTCAGCCACGGCAGTACGACTGCCATCTCGACCCGGCTGAGCGGCACGGTGACCGCGATGGCGGCGGTCGGCGCCACGGTGACCCGCGGGCAGACGCTGTTCGCGATCGACAACGATCCGATCGTCCTGTTCTACGGTGCCCTGCCCGCCTACCGGGCGCTGGCCTCGGGCGACGAGGGCGCGGACGTCCTGCAGTTCGAGAAGAACCTGCGTGCGCTCGGCTACGACGGCTTCACGGTCGATGACGAGTACACCGACGCGACGGCCGACGCGGTCAAGGAATGGCAGGAGGATCTCGGCCTCGAGGAGACCGGCAAGCTTGCTCTGGGCCGGGTCGTCTACGCGACCACCCCGATCCGGGTCGACACGCAGGAGGCCGCGGTCGGTGCCGGCGTCGGCGGGAACTCGGCGATCTTCAAGTACACCGGTACGTCGCGGGTGGTGACCGTCGACCTCGAAACCGGTGATCAGCGGATCGCCACCAAGGGCGCGGCGGTGAAGGTGAAGCTGCCGAACGGGAAGACCGTGACCGGAAAGATCTCCGGCACCAAGACGATCGTCCAGGCAGGCGAGGATGCCGACTCCGAGTCCGAAACAAAGATCGAGGTAACCATCAGCCTCGCCGACCAGCGGGCTCTGAGCGGCCTCGACGAGGCGTCGGTGACGGTGTCTTTCACCGCGGGAGAGCGAAAGAACGTCCTTACCGTGCCGGTCTCGGCCCTGCTCGCGCTGGCCGAAGGTGGCTACGGAGTCGAGGTCGTCGAGGGCTCGACGTCGAAGGTCATCGCGGTGAAGACCGGGCTGTTCGCCGGTGGCCGGGTCGAGGTCTCCGGTGCCGGCCTGGCCGAGAAGATGACCGTCGGGATGCCGTCATGAGCGCCGTCCCGACGCCGGCCGGCACCGGTGCGGTAGTTGAGTTGGACAACGTCACGAAGACGTACCCGGGCGGCGTGACCGCCGTACACGGTGTCAGTCTCACCATCGGGTACGGCGAGCTGGTCGCGATCGTCGGCCCGTCGGGCTCGGGGAAATCGACCATGCTGCACCTGATCGGAAGCCTCGACCGGCCGTCGTCCGGCGCGGTCCGGATCGGCGGGTACGACGTGGCGAAGCTGCCGGACCGGCAGGTGTCGGCGCTGCGGGCGCGGACCATCGGGTTCGTCTTTCAGCAGTTTCACCTCGCGCCCGGACGATCCGCACTCGACAACGTCGCCGACGGCCTCCTGTACTCCGGGCGCGGCCTGGCAGACCGGCGGCGGCGCGCCCGTACCGCGCTGACGAGGGTCGGTCTCGAGGATCGGATGGACCACCAGCCACATCAGCTGTCCGGAGGTCAGCGCCAGCGCGTCGCGATCGCCCGGGCGGTCGTCGGCGAACCGCCGCTGCTGCTGGCCGACGAGCCGACCGGCAACCTCGACTCGGCGTCAGGCGCCGGCGTGATGACCTTGCTGCGCGAGCTGCACCAGGCCGGTACGACGGTGCTTGTCATCACCCACGACCGGGACATCGCCGCGACGCTGCCACGTCAGCTCGTCATGCGCGACGGCGAGGTGGCGGCGTGAGCGGGTTGACGCCGGCCCGGCTGAGTCCGGCCGATGTGATCCGGGTCGGCGGTTCGGGTCTGCGTACGCGGCCGATGCGGGTGTTCCTGTCGGCGCTCGGGATCGCGATCGGTATCGCCGCGATGATCGCCGTCGTCGGAATCTCGTCGTCGAGCCGGGCCCAACTGGATCGCCAGCTCGCCTCGCTCGGTACGAACCTGCTGACCGCGTCGCCCGGACAGGGACTGTTCGGCGAGGACGCCAAGCTGCCGAAGGAAGCGGTCGCGACGATCTCGCGGATCAAACCGGTCACCGAGGTCGCGGCGACCGGCGCGGTAGAGGGTGCGAAGGTGTATCGCAACGACAGGATCCCGGCGGCTCAGTCCGGCGGGATCAGCGTCCAGGCGGCGCATCTGGACCTGCTGAAGGCGGTCGGCGCGACTGTTGCCAATGGCACCTGGCTGAACGCCGCGACCGCCAGGTACCCGGCGGTCGTCCTCGGTGCCGATACCGCCAAGCGGCTGGGGATCGGAGCGGCCGGGCCGGACGTCCAGGTCCTGATCGGTACCAAGTGGTTCACCGTGATCGGCATCCTCGACAAGGCGCCGCTGGCGCCCGAGCTGGACTCGGCGGCCCTGATCGGCTGGGAGTCGGCCGAGAAGTCCTTCGGCTTCGACGGCCACCCGTCCACCGTGTACACCAGGTCCGCGGACTCCGCCGTCGAAGCGGTCCGGTCGGTCCTCGCCGCGACCGCGAACCCGGAAGCGCCCAACGAGGTAAAGGTGTCCCGGCCGTCCGACGCGCTGGCTGCCCGCCAGGCCACGGACCGGGCGTTCACCGGTCTGCTGCTCGGACTCGGTGCGGTCGCGCTCCTGGTCGGCGGCGTCGGCGTCGCCAACACGATGGTCATCTCCGTCCTGGAGCGCCGCGCCGAGATCGGCCTGCGGCGATCGCTCGGAGCGACCCGGGGACAGATCCGGGTCCAGTTCCTGGCCGAGTCGCTGCTGTTGTCGGCGCTTGGCGGGGCCGGTGGCGTACTGCTCGGGGTGAGCGTGACGACCGTGTACGCGATGACCCAGGACTGGCCGGGCGTCGTACCGGCCTGGGCGAGCGTCGGCGGCGTCGGAGCCACCTTGGTGATTGGCGCCATCGCCGGGCTGTACCCCGCGATCCGGGCCGCTCGCCTCGCGCCCACCGAGGCGCTGGCCGCGCCGTAACCCCCCTGATTTGTCCACTCACTACAGGAGGAACCCTCTGATGAAACGCAGACCGCTGGCTGTCGTGGGAGGCGGGCTCGTGCTCGCCTTGCTCGGCTATCTCGTCACCAGCGCGGAGCCGGTGACCGCGGCCGAGTCGGGAATCAACTGGCAGCAGTGCCCCGACACGGACGTGAAGATTGATTGCGCGACCGTCGACGTACCTCTGGACTGGTCGAAGCCGGATGGCGACAAGATCCACATCGGCATCGCCCGGGTCAAGGCAAAGGACCAGGCGAACCGGATCGGCGTCGCGATGATGGACCCGGGCGGCCCTGGCACCTCGGGCGTCCTGGACCTGACCCGCAGGAACGGCAAGGTGTTCAGCGACGCGGTCCACGAGCGCTTCGACGTGGTCACGTACGACGCGCGCGGCGTGAACACCAGCAGCCGGGTGGTGTGCGACGAGGCGCTGGCCGACAAGGCCGACAAGCTCCTCACCCCGCAGAGCCAGGCCGACTTCGACAAGATGACCGCGGCCAAGATCGAGCTCAGCGAGGACTGCCGCCGGCGGACCGGCCCACTGTACGACCACACCGACAACCGCTCGGTGGTCAAGGACATCGACGCCATCCGGGCGGCTCTTGGCGAGGAGACGATCACCCAGATCGGCTACTCGTACGGGTCGCTGGCCATCCAGCAGTACGCCGAGATGTTCCCGCGGCGGGTCCGCGCGCTGGTCAGCGACGGGACCGCGGACCGGTCCCCGAAGGGCGCGAGCCTGGAGGCATGGGTCGACGATCACGCCCGCATCCTGGAGCGGAACTTCGTCGCGTTCGCCGACTGGTGTGACCGGACGCCGAGCTGCGTGTTGTACGGCAAGGACACCAAGAAGGTGTACGGCGAGCTGCGGGAGCGCGCCCGCGCCGGCAAGTTGACGGACCCGACGACCGGCGACGCGATCGACTTCTACCAGCTGAACCGCCTGACGGGTGGCAGCAACTATCCGGAAGACTGGGGCCGGTTCGCGACCCGCCTGAAGGGCCTGTACGACGGGAAGGCGAGCGGTGGCACCACCTCGGCCGGCGCGGCGCAAGGTACGGCGACGCAGGCGGGTGTGCCGCCGCGGCTTCCGCATGAGGTGTGGTTCTGCCACGACTTCGACTTCAAGGTCAAGAACTACGCCGAGTGGAACAAGCTGGTGAAGCGGACGGCCGCGAAGTACCCGAACGTCCAGTGGAGTGACCACTCGACCCACGCCCTCGACTGCACCGGTTACACCGGAAAGGTCACCAACCCGCCGCGTACGCCCAAGGTCGACAAGAGCGTGAAGTTGGTTGTGGTGGGCAACTTGTACGACTTCGCCACTGTGTACGAAGGAGCGCAGGCCCTCGCGAAACAGACCCGCGCGCCACTCCTCACGTACGAGGGCTACGGCCACACGATCTACCCCACCACCCCGTCCTACGGCCCAAGCACCTGCATCAACCAAGCAGTCGACAACTTCCTGATCAACCTCAAAAAACCAGCCAACACCCGCTGCCCAGACATCGAAACCCCGAAGTAGACCTCACGGCACAGCACTGAGACGCAAGGACAGCTATCAGATCGACCCTCAACGGGGTTCGGTAGGTGTTCGTCTTGGTGGGTATGGAAACGATCGTCGCCTATGCGTTCGACCGGTTGGTGGATTCGGATCGGGTGCGGGCCGGTATTCGACGGGTCGAGGCGTACTACGGCGAGTTGTGGGGTGAGACAGCGACCCGATCGGGCTCTGACGCGGGCCCGGTCGGGTTGCTCAGCTGGAGGCGGCGTACGCCTTCGTGCAACTGGCCCGCATGGCAGGAGGAAGCGGGTCTGAGCGTGGCGTCGTTGCACGCGCCGCTTGGCTATGAGTCTGTTGTCGGCGACATCGCGCCGGAGCGGGCGGCCGTACCCCTTGCCTTGGCGGCGCGAAAGGCGCCGGAGCGGTTGCTGGAGCTGGCGCCTCCTTTCGTACTGTGTGTGCTGGATCAGAATGCACAACGACTCGATCTCTACACCGATTCGGTCGGTCTGGGCCGGATATTCCAGCTGCGTACCGCGGATGGCTGGGTGTGGAGCAATCGACCGGCCGCCGCGTGTTTGTTCGCGGATGTGGCGGCCACTCCCAGCGTTTCGGGCTGGCGGTTCGCGGCCGGGTGCGGGTGGTTCATGGGCGCCTCGATGCCATACGAGTACGTCTCGGTGGTGCCGGGCGCCACGCATGTTGAGGTCAGGGGCCGTGATGGGCGGATGACGGTATCCCGGATCGACGCGACCAGTGTCTGGTCGGGGAACACGTCGATACCGGAGACGGCTGCCGCGCTGCAGGGTGTTGCCCGGTCGATCGGCCGGCTGTGGCCTGGTACGCCGACGGTCGATCTGTCGGGTGGGCGGGATTCGCGGGTTGTCGCGGCGGCGTTCCTGTCGGCCGGGGTCGACGTGCGGCTGAACAGCTACGGAGCCGAGGCGGAAACGGCGAAGACGCTGGTCCGGGCGCTTCCGTTCGAGGTCGACCATGCCGTCAGCACGCCCTCCAACGCGGCTGCGCCGGCCAAGGCTGTTGCGCCGGCCAAGGTGGTGGCGTCGGCCAAGGCGGCTGCGGCGGTGGCTCCCGTGCCGTTGCCCGGCGTGATCGAACGCATCCGGAGATGGCATCGGTACGGCGACGGGTTGCGGCCGTCGTCGTACCTGTTTCACCAACCTCCGAGCGACCTGGCCGGAGTGGACCATCTTGCGATCGGCGGCGCCGGTGGCGAGGTCGCGCACGGGCACTTCTACCCGCGCGACGTCGCGGCGATCGATCAACTGCCGCTGCACGCGAAGATCGAGGCGTTCACGCAAAGGCTCAGCCGCCGGCTGGTGGCTGCGAACGGGGTGCCCGCCGCCGCCCGCGAGGCGGTCGAGACCCAGATCCGGTCGGTGCTGGACGAGGCCGGCCGCAGCGGCCTGCAGGATGCGCGGATGCTCGACTACTTCTATGTCGTCGAACGACTGCGCCGGTGGGGGACCACAGGCGAACGCAGTGGAGTGGTTTCGCCTCTGCTGCTGCCGGCGTTCTCCCGTGCGGCGTTCCGCCTGACCACCTCGCAACGGCTGCAGAACGCGTTGCACCTGGAGCTGATCGAGCAGCTGATGCCACAGTGGACAGCTGTTCCATTCTTCAAGACGACGTCGGCGGCACCCGTACAGGTCAAGCGTCTTGGTGCGGCAGCTGATCACGAGGCCGTACGGGCGCGACTCGACGGCGTGGGTGATGATGCCGTCCGCGCATTGTGGAAGAGGTCCAGTGAGGCGACCAGCAGCGCGAGCGACGAGGCAGTGCTGCGGCAGTTGCTGTGGCAGTCGGTGTTCGACGACCATCTTGCGGAGGTGAACCGGCATCTGAGCCGTCCGGTGATCATTCAGCCTGAGGTCAAGCCCGGAGTTCAGCCTCGGGTCCGGCGTACGACGCGGGCGTGGCGGCGCGTACGCCGGAACCGGGCCGCCCGGCGGATGGCCCGTACCGCGCTGTGGAGAGTGCTCCGGAAGTATTTTCGCTGAGCCCCCAACCTGTCGCTGGACCCGCTCGTCTTGACCATGAGAGAACGGAGACCGATGGCTGACTGGGAGCAAAGCTTCAAGGACCTGTTGGCAACGCGCGGATCGGCGTTGCACGCGTACGGCTACCTGCTGACCGGCGAGTCATCGGCGGCGGCCGACCTGACGCAGGAGGCGCTGTTGCGCGTCTTCGGCCGCCTGCGGGTCGACGACGACTTGAGTCAGCTCGAGAGTTACGTACGGCGCGCGATGCTGAACCAGTTCGTCGACGGCCGCCGTAGGGCGCTGCTCTGGCGAAAACGCCGCCATCTGCTCGTCGATCCCGACGTACATCACGACGACGATCCGGCGGCGGTCGACGAGGTACGCCAGGCGCTGATGATGCTGTCACCCAAACAGCGGGCCTGCGTCGTACTGCGCTACTACCAGGACCTGTCGGTACAGGAAATCGCCGACCAGCTCGAGTGCGCCGAAGGCACGGTGAAGAGACATCTGTCCGATGCGCGGGCCAGGCTCGCGTCCACACTTGCCCTCGACAAGGAGAACATACGATGACCGATCCGCTGCACGACCTGCTCACCGAACTTGCCGAGACCCGCGCCGGAACACCACGACTGAACGATGCAGACCTGCTGTCACGGATCCGGCACCGCCGACGCCGACGCGTGGCGATGATCAGCGCCGGGGGAGTCGCGGCCACGGTGCTGTGCGGCTTCGGTGCCTACGCGGTACTGCCCGGGGACCAGCCGCCGGCGGTGCGGCCCGCGTCGGCGCCGTCCCGACCGACACAGCCCTTGCCGACGAAGCCGTTGCCGACGAAGCCTTATCCATCGGTCGGTGAGCCGCGGTGCGGGTCGTCGGTGGACGAGCACTTCCCGTCGAGGGTGCCGTCCGGCATGGACAACCTGGAGGTCCATCAGCAGGCATTCACCCGGACCGAACATGGCTGGGCCGGAACCCTACAGATCAAGGTCACCGGACAGCGCGCACTCGACCAGTTCGGACCGCGGTCGACCGTGGAGGTCCGACGGGATCGCAAGCTCATCGGAAACGGCGTGGTGACGATGACCCAAAAGTCCGGCCAGACCGTCACCGTACGCCTCACCCTGACCGCCTGCTCCGGCCCGATCACCCCAGGCTCCGTTGTCCTGTACGGCCAACTGATCCCCGGCAAGAACCCGATGACAATCTTCCCGATCAGCCTGTAACCGACCCCGGGGGACTGTTCGACAGCTCTCGAAAGGGTGGTCCGCGGACGGGCGTACCGGCTTTGCTGGTGCAGTCAGACTGCCGACAGACAGGTGCACCTATATGAAGAGCCGAAGAGTACTCACCGCCGCGACCATGCTGCTCGCCACCGCCGCCACCTCGGTCGCGGTCGTCACGCCGGCCCATGCCGGCGGCCCCGCCCAGTCCGGCGGCTACTACTCAACCCTCGAACACTGCTTGGGCCAGGGCAGATGGCAACTCGAAGTCCGCCCCAACGACTGGTCCTCCTACTACTGCAAGGGCACCGGCCCCGGAGCCAACGACCCATGGCAACTGTGGCTCGTCCCGAGGTAGCCCAACGGCGGTAGCTCAGTACGTTTGAGCTAGTACGGCGGGCGTCGAGCTCAGTAGGTTCGACGTAGTACCGCGGGCGTCGAGCTAGTCCGCCGCTTCGACGACGTCGACCGAGATCTCGACCGCGGGCACCGTGCCCCGGTTCTCCAGCCAGTGCACGGTGTTCCGGTCCTCGGGCCACCCAAGCCCAGGCCCGTACTCCGTCGCCGTACCGTCCCGATGATCGGTAATGGTCCCCTCGAGCACGTACACGGTCCCCGGCCGCCCAACATGATCATGCAGCGGCCCGAACACCCCACCCGGCTCGATCGTCACCATCCGCATCCGCAGCCGACGCCCATCCATCCCCGGAATCTCACCCCCAAGCTCAACCGAAGCCAACAACTCCACCCTCACCCCACGAGTCCCCGCCCCCGCCTGCTCACCACTCATATCCATCCCTCCCCGCTAACAGAATTGTGCACCCGCCGCCCCCGAACAGCCAGCCGCCAGCGCCTCACCAGCCTGCCGGGTCAGCACGACACCGGCTAGTAGATTCGCGCGGACGGTGAGCCGCCACGGCTGAGGTCGCCGGCGGAGTTCTTGGAGCGGGACTACAACTGGCTGGCGACCACCTACGGCGAGGCGGCCGACAAGGTGCCTGGGGCAACACATGCCCGCACCGAGTACCTGGCGCAATACCATCAGATCTACGACGATGCGGTCAGTAAACGACGGGCTGAGAACCGCGAAGAACTCGGAACAAAGGTAGGCATCGGTTGAGGAACCGAAGGGGTCACGCACGCTTCAGGAGCGCTCTCGCGATCGCCGTCGCCGGTTTGTTGGCAGGGTGCTCCGTACTGGGCGCGAAGGAAGAGCCGCTGAGCGCCGTGCAGCCGACGCTCGGTTATCCACGATCGTGGATCTGGTCCGCCGCTCCCGGCGTCTCGCTGCAGTCCGCTGATGCGGCTGCGGCCCGGGCGTGGGTGGAGTCCTCCGATCTGTACCAAGACACCCGCGTCTCTTATCCCGGATTCGCCGAGGCGACGACGCAGGCGATCATGGATGGTCTGGTTGGGGCCGAAGGTACGACCAAGATCGGCGGCACGGATCGCATCTTGATTCGCTCTCTGACGGTGACCAACGATGAGATGCGCGTACGCTTCTGTGTAGACAGCTGGGACACCTTCTACTTCGACGGCTCGACCGGTGACTTCTTCGGCGCAGGTTTCGATCTCTCGACCAGCGAACTGCTCATGCGACGAGGAGCCGCCGTCGGGTCAGTGATCCGTGGCAAGACCTCTCTGGGGCGCACCATCCAGCCGGCCGCTCCGGCAGGGAATCCAGGTCACCTGGTGCCGTCCACGAGTTGGTTGAAAGGCCCGACGACGAACGTGTTCGCCGACTGGGTAGCGACGTGGCGGGACAGCGACATCAAGACTCCGGCCGACTGCGTCGCCTGGTTCAAACGCAGCCACCCAGGCCTCAACTACCCAACCGGATACACCGCGGAGAAGCGCCCCAACCGCCCAGCCGCGCCACCACCGCCAACACTCCCCGCAAGCCCAGGTTGGTAACCCTCGGCCTCGTCGGCCGCGCATGACCCTCTACCGGTCCCGTCGTCGATCGGGACAACGGCGACGAGCGAAGCGCAGTACTACATCCGAGTTGTGATTCGTACGGGCAAGGTAATCCCGGCTTTCCCGTCGGGTGCACCGTGAACCGCTTCGGTAGGGTGTTGTCACCATGGGCGTAGATGTCGTGCTGAAACAGGTGAGCCGGCCCGGGACGAGTTCGAAGCGCCGGCGGCTGACTCAGCTGGACATTGTGCCGGACACGGATGATGTGTTCGCCAGAATCTGCGAACGTAGCAAGCTCCCGATGCTGAGCCGGGTCGATCCGTATGGCGATCTGATCCTCACCGCAGCGGAAATGCCCCAGCTCCTCGAGGAGGTGGAGACGGAGCGGAAGCTCACCACCGACGATCAAGAGCGCGTGCTCCTGGCCGCCGTCCACCACCTCGGCGAACGCTGCTCGACGGAGCCGTACACCGAACTCCATCTCCAAGGCGACTGACCTCCACCCGGAGCCGCGAGGGTCAGACCGCGGACGTCGATGCCCGCGTCTTCGAACTGGCGGAGGAGGTTCGGGGGAGCGGCGGCGTCGGTGATGAGGACGTCGATCTGGTCCGGCTTGCAGATCTGGGAGAACACGCGGCGGCCGAGCTTCGAGCTGTCGGCGACGGCGACGACGCGTTCGGCGTGCTCGACGAGCTGATGTCGTTCGGGACGGCGCCGCCCCGGGTACGGGTCAGCAACCGTTTGTCGCCGAGATAGTTGAGATCACGCCGGATGGTGGCGACGGAGGCCGACAGCTCGGACGCTGCTCGGTCGACGTCGCTTCAACCGCCCGCCCCGCCTCCGACCCACCCCGAGGCGAAGGCCTCGACCCCACCGCCTTCATCCGCGAACACGGCACCATCCATCCGCCGTACCCGGACGAGGAATTCGCCCGAGCCCTCGCCTTCCACCGAGACCTAACCCTCGCCCTCCGACGCCTCCGAGACTGGAGCGCCCTCCTCGGCCGCACCCGAGCCACCTACCGGCCGAATAGTGCACGCAAAACGGCAGGTCAAGAGCTCGGGCGTGACGCTCCGGACCGAATCGGAAGGGCAATCAGGGGGCTGCAGTTATCCGAGGCGCTGTAACGCTGTCTCGACGGCGGTTTCGACGCGGGCGGTCATGCCGGGTACGTCGACGGGTCGACGCCCGGCGACTTGGCCGCGGATCCACTTTGATCCGGTGTCGTCGTAGTGGAGCAGGGCGTACAGGTCCCACCATGGATTGAGAGTCACTCCGGCCATGGACTCGTAGAGTGACCGGAGCTGTTCGGCCCAGTCGGGCGAGTAGAGCGCGGCCAAGTACCGCCGGCAGTGCCCGATGTCGATCGCGCGCGATCCTCGATGAATGGAGTTCCAGTCGGTCAGCCCAGTGATCCGCCCGCGTGACCACAGTAGGTTGACGGGCAGGAGATCGCAGTGCAAGAAGACGGCAGTGTCCTTCGGCGGCGGCGCTGACATGGCGCCGAACGCCGCCTTCCACACAGCCGGCTTCCGCGCGTCGGCCGGTACCCGGAACCCGTCTCGCGGCGCGATCCAGGAATCCGTCCACGGTCTGAATGTCTTCGCGGGGAGATCGAGGGAATGCAGCGATACGGCAATCTCCGCGATCCGCGTCAGCCACGATCGAGGCTCCGCCGGGTTGAGGTCAACATGCCCGGGTAGCCGTGTCATCAGCAACGACGGCGAGCCTCCGGTCGCAGCGCCGGCGACATCAGCAGCAAGGATGCCCGGAACCGGCAGCCCGCTTCCCGCGACTACGCCAAGGTTGGCGATCTCCTTCTCCAGCGGCTCCTGCAGACCAAGCCCATTCGGGTACTGCCGCAGTACGACGAACGTTCGTACGCCGCGTCGTTCGACGGTCAGCCGATGTACGGCGGAGCAGACGCCACCGGTCATTCGGCGATGTCCAACGACGCGACTGCCCCCGCCCATCGCCGCCGCAACCCACGCGAGAGTCTCGACGGAGGGCCGACGCTGCCTGAACCCGCCATCCCTCCAGTCGCCGTCGGTCATGTATCCCAGCCTATTCGCCATCGGCTTGCGGCGATAAGGATTTTCGAACTAGTCGAAGTAGAGCATTGTGTTCAGAGCGAGAAACTGTCCGAACCCGATGACATGCTCCACCACATGTCGATCCCGAGAGCCGCCGCGGTCGTAGTCGACGCGGGCAAAGTACTCATCATCAAGCGCTACCTCCGGCAGAATCACGCCGACGCCTGTGTGATGTGTAAGGCCGGCGACGCCACAGGCCCAGACTGCGAGGGTCACCACTACGCCGTTATCCCCGGCGGGCACATCGAACCCGGCGAGACACCCGAGGAAGCTGCTCTCCGCGAGCTCGAAGAGGAGACCACACTCACCGCCGAGATCGATCGACTGCTCTGGACCAGCACGCACAACGGGCGGCTCGCCTACTACTTCCTCATGGCCAATGTCGCCGGAACCGCTCACCTGTCCGGCGACGAAGCAGCAGCTCATAGCAAGAACAACAGCTACGAGCTGGTCTGGACAGCCCTTCCCGACCTCGATGCCTTAGGCATCTACCCGAGCGACGTCCAGGAGAATTTGTCCCAACTCATCGCTGGCGAATAGCTCGGGCAACCAGCTACACCTGAGGACCCGGCCACATTCGGGCGTTGTGCTCGGCGATCTCTTGAGATGTGCGCTGCGAGGCCGTGCCCGGCGAGGGGTACGACGTCCGGTGGTTGACGGGGCTTGCAGGTCCGCCGCCGGGCTCCTTTCGTACGTGACTTGCCGCGGGGCAGCGGTGGCCTCAGGATGGCCTAATGGCTGCGCATCCGCTGCAAGAGTCGCTCGACAATTTGCCGGAGTACCTCACTGATGCGAGCAGGCTGCTCGGGATCGTGGAGGAGCGCAACGCCGAGTTGGCCGCTCGTCGTCGGGGAGCGGGAAATCGCACCGGCGCGGGTCAGCCTCCGGCCGCGCACAAGTCGCTGAATCGTGCGGTGGTGGTGGCTTCGGTGGGTGCGCTGGAGGCGTTTTGTGAAGACCTGGCGATCCGCGCTCGCGGGCATGCGCCGGGGGCGTTGGTCGGGCGGCCGTGGTACGCGATCGAGGGCAGTAGAGGGATTGTTCAGACGCCGAGCTCGAACAACATTGCCAAACTCTTCTGGACCTATTTCCACTATGATCCGCGACCGGACTGGGAACTGCAGGTCACCTGTGGCTGGCAGGAACTGTCCGGAACGGGTACGAACTGGCGTGGGACGACGACCGTCTATCGCGGAACGGCAGCCGCTGAGGCTCTCGATGCGGTCGTCAAGGTCCGGCACGGGTTTGCCCATCAGGACAGGGCGAACGCGCCGGCCAAGACGCCTGGGCTGGTCGATCTGACCCCAACGGGGAAGCTTTCGCTGCAGTCGCATCATGCGGCGAACTCGATCCGGCTTGTCGTACAGACCGCGATCCAGACGGTACACGGCCTGTCGAGGCACGTCCCGGCCTTGAACGGCAGGCTGCGTTGGAAGAAAAGCATGACAGAGGCCGGCTGGGACCAGCTCCTCTCAGCCACACCCGTCATCAACGACATCCGCACCAACTGGACCAAACATCCGTTCTGATTGCATCGGCTTTTGCGGCGATCGCAGTCGGCTCCGGGCACGGGTGAGGGCGACCAAGGTGGGGAGTTGGCACTTCGAACGAAAGGAAGTCTTCGAGGCATCCGGCGGTCAGGTCGTCGATCGTGCTGAACGTGCCGTTTCGGGTAATAAGGCCCAGCAGCCGTTGGGCTCAAGAGCATCGGGGTCACCGCGGGATTCGGGCAGCGCAACGCGGTGCCCGAAGCCTGGGGGATCGCGTTCCGCGGCCGTGCCGCCTGTCGAGGATCGGCTTCGTCCTCGCCTACACTCCGTCCAAGCCGCAGGCCAAGTGGGTCTACCGCATGTGGCGTAGCTGATCATCCGAAGGAGTTGTCATGAATGTTTCTTCTGTCGACCAGCCGTACCGGCTCGGTGATGCGCCCGGGGCGGTTCCGGTCCTGGGCAACGCCCTGAACATTTTCCGCGACCCACTGAACTATCTGCCGTCGCTGCGCCACGAGGGTGATCTGGTCAAGGTGAAGCTCGGTCGTGAGACCGCTTACATGGCCTGCACCCACGAGGTCATCCAGGAGTTGCTGCACAACCCCCGGACCTTCGACAAGGGCGGCGAGTTCATCGACAAGATGCGCATCATCCTTGGCGACGGAGTCGGCACCTGCAGCGCCACGACACACAAGCGGCAGCGCTCGTTCCTGCAGCCCGCGTTCCGCAAGGACCGCCTCGCGCAGTACACCCAGGTGATGCAGAACCACGTGGGCGAGCTGATCGACTCCTGGCGACCAGGTCAGCAGGTGACGATCCTGGACGAGATGAGCCGGCTCACCACCCGGGTGACCGCGCAGGCCATGTTCTCCGACAGCAAAGTCGGTGCTGCGGCGATCGCCGAGGTGCAGCGGTCGTTCCCGAAGGTCTGGCACGGCGTCTACCGGCGCATGTTCCTGCCGGTACCGTTCCTGCACGAGCTGCCGATCAAGGCGAACCGTGAGTACCGCGAAGCCCTTCAGCGGCTCGACGACGTGATCGCGACGATGGTCGCCGCATACCGCGCCGACGGCCTGGAGCACGACGACATCTTGTCTATCGTGCTGGCCGGCCGGGACGAGGACGGCGTCGGTCTGACTGACGAGCAGGTCCGCGACGAGCTGATGACGATCCTGGCGGCCGGGGTCGAGACCCCGGCGTCGGGGCTGGCGTCGGCGTTCTGGCTGCTGAGCCAGACTCCGGAGGCCGAGGCGAAACTGCATGCCGAGGTGGACGCCGTACTGGGCGGGCGGACCGCAAGTTACGAAGATTTCGCGAACCTGCCGTACACGAACATGGTTGTGAACGAGGCGCTGCGGATGTACCCGCCGGTGTGGTTCATCACGCGGCGCGCCGTCGAGGACTCGACCCTCGCCGGCTATCCCGTACCGGCTGGGTCGAGCATTCTGTTCAGCCCCTACGCGCTGCACCGCGATCCGTCCTTGTTCCCCGACCCGGACGCGTTCGTCCCCGAACGGTGGACGATGGACTCGGTGCGGGCGATGCCGCGCGGCGCCTGCATCACCTTCAGCGGCGGTAGCCGCAAGTGCCTCGGGGACGTGCTGGCGAACCAGGAAATGACCATCGCGATCGCGTCCATCGCCGCCCGCTGGCGGCTGCGAGCGGTCCCGGGCCACACCTTCAAGCCCTTGGTCAAGGCAGAGCTGTCCGTGGGCACGCTGCCGATGACCGTCGAAAGCCGCTGATCGCGATGGAAACCTGCGTGACGTCACCTGCTGTCCTGCGTCTCGATCCGCCATCGGATCATCCGCTGTTCCGGATCCAGCCGGCGCTGTCCCCGTACGCCGAGCGGATCGAGGCGGCGATCTTGAGCTGGGCCGACCGGTACGACGTACTTGACGACCCGCGAGCGCGTCGCCGGCTGGCGAAGACGCGGCTGGGTGAACTGATCGCGCGGGCCTACCCGACGATCGAGGCGGACCGGATCGTGCCGGTCGCGGGCTGGTTCACCTGGGCGTTCGTGATCGATGACTGCTTCGCTGGGCCGGTCGGCGACTACGACGCGGTCTGCGCGCGGATTCTCGCCGTACTGGGTAAAGATGGGCAAAGTGGCCCGGCCGTCACTCGGCTGGATGCTCTGCTGGGTGAGGTGTGGGAGTGCCTGGCGGTGGGTCGCAGCAGGGCGTGGCGGGATCGCTTCATCCTGCACATGTCCCAGTTCCTGGCCGCCTTCAAGTATGAGGCTCTCAACCGGGAACACGGGCACACGCCGCACCAGCTTCAGTACACGCAACTGCGCCGGGCATCCGGTGGAATCACGCCGTCGCTTGATCTCGCAGAGGTCGTTGCGGGGCAAGAGGTGCTACCCCTGCTGCTCGAATCAGAGCCGTTGGTTGCCATGTACAACCGGGCTTCCGATGTCGTTGTCTGGGTCAACGACATTGTCTCGTTGCCCAAGGAGTTGGCCGCCGGCGAGACGACCAACGGCGTACTGGTCCTGGCTCGGACGCATGGAGTCGGCCATCAGGACGCGGTTGCCATCGCCTGGGAGCTGGTCGCGGAGCAGGTGGCGCAGTTCGACGCGGCGCAGCGTGAGTTCGAGGAGCTGATCGATGCGTGGTTCGGGTTGACGTCGGCCGAGGTCGCGACGGCCTCGGCGTTCGTGGCCGGAATGCGTTCGTGGATGCGTGGCAATCTCGACTGGTCGCATCACACCGACCGGTACCTGATCGCCGACGGCATGAGACTGAGCACCGACGCAGGACTGGTGCGCCCGTGACCGCGTACGCCGGGACCGAGGCGGTGACGCGGACCCGGCAGCTGGTCACACCCGCCCTGCGCAAGGCAGTCGCGACGCTCCCGACGTCGACTCGACGGATCGGCGAGTACCACCTCGGCTGGACCGACAAGGACGGCGCACCCAGTTCGGCCTGCTCCGGTAAGTTGATCCGATCGACGCTCACGCTGCTGGCGGCCGAGGCTGTCGGCGGGACGGCTGGGCCGGCCATCCCGATGGCGGTTGCCGTAGAACTGGTCCATAACTTCACCTTGCTGCACGACGATGTGATGGACGGTGACCGCACCCGCCGACACCGGGAAACAGCATGGTCGGTTTTCGGGACAGGTCCGGCGATCATGGCAGGCGACGCCTTGCTCAGCCTCGCCTTCCAGGCAGTCGCCGAGTCCGGTGCGGCAGCCCGTGCGATCGGGGACACGGTTCAGCAACTGATCGAGGGGCAACTGGCCGACTGCGAGTTCGAGACCTGCAAGACGATCCGCTATGCCGATTGTGTGGCGATGGCCCAGCGGAAGACCGGGGCTCTGCTGAGCTGCGCAGCTGAACTCGGTGGCCTGTCTGCCGGAGCATCTCCGGAGCAGACTGCCAGGCTGCGGCGGTTCGGTGCGGAGGTAGGCCTCGCCTATCAGTACGTCGACGATCTGCTGGGAATCTGGGGGGATCCGGCAGTCACCGGGAAACCGGTCTTCAACGACCTGCGCAGACGCAAGAAGTCGCTACCCGTGGCCGCGGCACTCGAGTCCCGGACAGCCGAAGGTGAAGAGTTCGGCGCGCTGTATGCCGCTCGAGGTGAGCTGACAACGGAGCAGTTGGCGCGCGCCGCCTATTTGGTCGAGAAGACCGGAGCAAGAGACCATTGCCAGGCCCGTGCCAACGAACTGATGGCCTCCGCACCCGGTCATCTTCGGTCGATCGCTTCGCCGGACCCGCCAGTCTCCAGGTCGGTGGCGCGGGCGATCGCCGAGCTGGGCAACCTGGCCCGGCTGGCGGCCAGGCGGGAGAGCTAGCCACACCGCCGGAGCTCGGGGGCGGGATCCGAGAGACACCCACTCCCGTAGCTCGGCGTACCGATGGGCGACGTCCACCAATCGCGAGATCCGCCGCCTTTGTGGCCTAAGGCAATCATCGCCCGGTTTCAGTCGTCGCTTATGGCGGACGTGCGGGACCCGGCTATTGCACAAAGCCTGAGGCCCCCGCGGCCGCGGTTCACCTTCGCGATGAACGTCCCTCGTGCTCACGCTCGTCGTAGAAGAGCTTCCGTAATAGGGTAGATGTCGTAGATGTCGTAGATGTGGCCACGAGCGTCTTGATGAATTCGTGATCTAGCGAGGGATTCGCCGATGCGTACGCTGGTGCCGAGCATGAAGGCGGTCAGGTCGGGGAGGTCGGCCTGGACAGCTCGTTCGTCGGCAGACAGGCTCCTCCTTAGGAGGGTGACTTCTTCGCCGGTCAGGGCTCGGGGTTGGGACCTGAGCTTGCCTTCGATGGTGTCGACTTCGCGGGCGGGGTTGACGGAGAGGGCGCCGTAGCGGCCGGCGGGTTTCATGGCGCCGGACAGGACGGCCGCGGCAGGTCCTCGCCGTCGGTGCTCCTGCGTTCTTCTTGATCTTGGCGAGGACGGTGTCGATGCGTGGGGTGGTGGCTTCGCCGATACGGAGTTCGCCGAGGGCGGGGCGAATGTGGTTCTTGAGGACGCGGCGGGAGGTGTCCAGGGAGGTGGGTGACCTGGTGTTGTCGGTGACCATCTCCTCGAATAGCTCCTCCCAGAGGTCGAGAAGGTGGTTGACCTTGTGCATCGCGGTCAGCTCGCCGGATTTTTTGGTCCTGGCGCGATCCTGGAGCTTCTGGAGGAGTCTGCGCTCGGCTGCCGACTTTGGTGTTGCCGAACGCGGTTATGTCTCGGACGTGCCCGTCGTGGTCGCGGAAGTTGGCCTTGGTGAGGTGTTTGACAGGCTTGCCCTTGGCGTCGGCTTTGACGACGCGAGTGGAGATGCTTCCCCAGGTTCCGATCGGCAGTGGCGCTCTGGACATGTCAGGCCTCCAACCGGTGTGGTGGTTGGTAGCTCAACGCCGGCGGCGCGCCTGTTTCGTGATGTCGGCAAGAATGAGAAGCGATGTGATGTGACGCACAGTCACGATCGCGCGAAGGTCGGCGGACTCTCTCAGTTAGCGGTTGACGCTAGGTGGTGGCTCAGTCTGCGGCCGAGATCTGGCAAAGAGGAACGTAAAGGGGACGTCGCAGACATGAAGAAGCCCAGGGCACCGTGGTGGCCTGGGCTTTTGTGCGCCGCCAGGGACTCGAACCCCGAACCCGCTGAATTCCACCTGAGGCTGACCATCGCTTGTCGATGATGCGCGAAAACTCCTACTGGTAAGGGATTCGCGGGTGGCGAGGTTCGCATCGGTTCTCATCGCCCGCCATCCTCTCGCGCTGATTGAGGTGCGTAAAGAGGTGCGTTGAATCCCGCGGCATGCGACTGGTAACGACTGCCGGTGAAGGCGTCGAGGCGGCGATTCCCACATCTCACCCATCCTGGTTCTAGGCAGTAGGTTCGCGCGTATGTCGGTCCAGCCACGCGACCGTCGGCAGCGGCTGTTCTCACACCCAGAACTCGCGGCCTTCCGGTCGACGCGGCTGACCGCGGATGTGTGGTGGTGGAGGGCGGCGAGTCTGCAAGCCGATGACATGTCTGGGCTTCTTGCGCGTTCGGCATCGCTTCTCGACCCGTTGTGCTCTCGAATCCTGCTGACGTGCTGCAGTTCTTGATGAGCCAGTCAACCCACGCTTGCGTGTAGCCGTACGACTTGGACAGCTCAACGTAGAGGCAGTACTTTTCGTCCGTTCGTTCCGGGTGTGGATCGTTGGCAGCGGCGGCTGGACGGATGCTCTTGCGTCGTCCGGCGTCGAGGAAGTGGCGGGTGTTGAATCGATAGGGGATCGCTGCGGCTACCCGACGCGCAGCTTCGCCGGCACCCAGTAGTCCGTGGCCGACGACGGCTCGCTTCTGCTCGCGGATCACGGTCTGCCCGCGTTTGCCCATCTTCTCCACGAGTTCTTTCTCGGCGTCGGTCATGTCGTCCCAGCGCGTGAACTGCATCGACAGGGGCTTCAGGATCACGCACGACGCGCTCGAGCACCACGCGAAGACGCAACTCGAACCGGGGGTCTGAGCCGGTGTCATCCGGAAGTCCGGAGTGGAACTCGGCGATGAAGCGCTTGAGGTCTGTGGGCAGCTTGTCCCGCAGGCGGCGCAATGTCTTCTCGCCGTCGTCGGTGAAGGTACCGATGAACGCGGGGAAGCGCAGGATGTGAGCGAGGCTGTACTTGTCGCCGCACGTCGCGACGATCTCCTCTTCGAAGTTCAGCAGTAGTGCCTGGGCATGGCCACTGACTGCCAGCGCCAGCTCGGCGTCGCTCTTCTTGTGCCGATGCTCGATCCGGTTCCGAAGTCGGATGAAGAAATCCAGGTTGTTCCGAACTGGGTCGGCTTCGTCCTGCCACCGCTCCTCGGCGCACCGCGACAATTCCCAGCATTTGTACCCGCCGTCGACTTTCACGAAGCGTCGTGGGTTGTCGCGGTCTCGATAGCGGAAGTCTACGCCGTCGCGCATGAAACGAGCGTGGAGTAGGTACAGCCAAGCGAGATGCATGTGGACGACGAACCCCTCGAAGCCGCGTGTCTCAGCGGCGTCGTTGTAGCGCCGAACAGCCAGAGCGGCCTCATCCTGTGCAACCTTCAACGTCGCTGTCCACCTGGGCGGCGGTGCCATCGCAGGTGTTTCCTCGCTTTGCGGATCGTGGGTGACATGCGGTCAATCGTCGATCGTCGGCAGATGCCGGTCAGGTCTCGCGAGCTGAATGCAAGCCGACGGCATCCTCAGCGCCAGCGTTCTCGCCCAGCTCGGTATCTCGGCGTGGCTGGGAGTGGTCCGTCGACGGCTGCTCGCTGAGTGCACGAGCGGCCTACTTCGCCGTAGCACAAACGCGCTGCCGATGTCTCCAGGCGAGTCCACCTCCGTGCGAAGACTGATGCCGCCGGCGTCCCTGTCTCTCTGCGTCGGCGCCGGGCGTGCTTTCAGCACCGGCGGGCGGATGAACCTACCCCTTGTCGTGAACTCTCCCACTGCTCCCACCGCAACACGGCGTGGTCACCTCCTCGCCTGTGAATCGGAGATAACCACTCAGCGTTACATGGCGCGGTTCACGAGCTCGCAACGACGGCCTTCCTCAGCTCAGCTCTCACGGAACACAATGTCGGGCCGCACGACCGGTGTTCGATGGATCGCTATGCAGAGTTGTGTCCGCCAAGATGGGGCAATGGCGATTCGTGATGCTCCGTTGAATCCAGTTCAGCTCGAGGTGCTGGCGTGGGTGCGCGATGGTTGTGCGGACGGTGTCTACGAGGACTTCTCGCATCGAGTGACTGCTCGAGCGTTGCACAATCGTGGCCTGCTCGAGGTCGGCGGCCACGGCGTGAATTGGATTGCGTCGTTGACGGAGGACGGTGCCCACTACCTCGAACATGGCGCCTACCCAGCTGGGAAATCACACCCACGACGGACCAAACTCTCCGCGCGCCCAACGGCGAAGCGCCCGCCGCGGGCAAGCGGGAGAAGCGCGCCAAAGTGCGCAAGCCGGGCCCGGTGGATCAGCTGATGGCGTCGCTCAAGGAGTCGCTTGGCCATCGGATACTGGTGCCGTACAGCGAGCTCCAGCGGTATCGTCAACTCGCGGCTAGCGCGAAGCGGTTCGGTCGGATCCCTGAGGGGATGTGTCTCTCCTTTGGTCATCGGCGGGACCACGGGGAGTTCATGACGGAGATCGCCCTGGAGCCCTTGCCTGCTTGGCAGACCGCTGTGCTTGCCCCCTTGCCGGTTGCACGGGTACTGCATGATCCGACTGACGTTGCGTCGCGCCTGATGAGCAGCCAGGAATTCGCAGTGATCGGGGAACCACGGGAGCGCGCTTTGCGCCTAGTCGACGCGCTGGTTGTCGGTGGCCGCGAGCATGGCATGACAGTCAGCGTGTCGAGGCGCGGGCCATCGAGGCGTGACCGGTACGCGCGTGGCGCCGTGCAGACGGACACGGTCCAGTTCAGGCTCGAAAGCGTCGATTTCGTGCTGCGGTTCAAGCAGGCCATCTTGCAAGAGCCGCATCAGCCGACCGAGCGGGAACTTGCACGCGCCCGCCGCGGTCATGTGTTTCCCGATCTCGACGATGTTCCCGATCACCACCTGGAGATCGAGCTGGAGGGAGAAGGTGGTGAGTTCTGGGCTAGCAGGTGGAAAGATACCGATGACCATGTGTTGGAGGACGATCTCGCGCAGATTATTGAGGAGATCCGGCTGCGCCATGGCCGTCTTCTGCAGCGCGAGGAGGAGGAACGCAAGCGGCAGGAGGAGCGGCGCCGCAACTGGGAGATCGTCCGGGACAAGGCCGTAGAGCAGTATCGTCTGCACTTCGTACACGAGGCGATACGCACCCAGAGGATGCGGTGGTCAGAAGCCGAGGGATTACGCCGGTACGCCGAGGCCGTTCGCGACAAGGCGAGCCGAACGGAGGGGGAGGAGCGTGCTCGGGTACTCGACTGGGCCGAACAAATCGAGCGTACGGCCGACAGGATCGATCCCCTGGCCGCCGACGCATTGCTTCCGCAGGTACCGGAGCCACGTGCCCAGGACCTTCAGCCGTTCATGGGGTCAAGGAACAGCTACGGCCCCTGAGCGTCAGTGGCCCCAGCGACGCGGCGCTCTTTCATACCGCACGGGGATCTCGGACGGTTTGAGCGGCCTGTCGACAACGGGCCGGTAGTTCGCCGGCGTGATCCGTTCTTCCTCATACGTCCTGGCGATGATCTCCGCAGCCATGCGGTGACCGTGCTGCTTCAACTCGTCGACAAGGCGGACGACGAGCTGGTCCAGGCGTTGTACCTCAGCCTCGGCCGCGGCGAGGCGCTCCTGCATCGTCGCGGCACGCTGACCGCACCAGGACCGAAGGAGCTCGTGCAACGGCCGGCCATGCTCAAGATAGAGCTGGTACTCCCACTCAGGCGAGGTCATGTACGGCCTCTTGTCGTGACTGACAGTCGGTCGACCGGGCTTGGCTCTCTGCCGGTACTCCTTCTCGCTCTCGACCACCCAGTCCAGAACCGGCATCGGTGTCGTCCGGCAGGCGTACTCGACGATCATCAACGTGCCTTCCGGCGAGACGAGCCGATCTCCGTCGAGCTCGAACCACTCGGTCTGCGCGAGGAGGTCGGCCACCGGAAGACCGATGATCTGCTCGAGGCCGACTGGATCGTGGATGCTGGTCGCCCACTGCACCGGCTGCCATTCCCACTCGGCGACCTCCACCGGAATGAGGAGCTGGAAGACGGTCTCGGCCGCAGGTGCCCGCCGACGAGTCTTCTCCGCGGTTGATGTTGAGGTGCTTTCTCCACAACCCGGAGCGCGCGACTATGTCTATCTCACCAATCCGCCTGCCGCCGAGGAAGCGGCGGCGCGGCTTGGACTGCAAATTGCTGATGAGCGAACCATGGCAGACATCGCGCAGCGTTGGAAAGAGACATCCACCGTCTCTCCTGAGGATGCGATGCGCGACTACACCCAAGCACTGATGCCGGAGCTAGCCTTCGAGGATTTGGCACGTGCGCGAACTGCGATTCGCGATCACGCAAAATCCTGTGGCGTGGTCATAGGCGAATGACTGACTTGCTTCTATCAAGCCAAGCATGGAGGACTCTTGCACCTGACCCCCGCCGAGCAGGATCGACTGCAACTCTACTTGGCCACGCTCCTTGCCCGCGAGCGTTGGGCGAGAGGGTTGCCTCTGAACATCCCGGAGGCGACTGCACTGATCGCGCATGCGGCTTGCGAAGCCGCCCGTGATGGTGCTCGTCTGCACGAAGCAGTAGCAGCTGCGCGTAACGTTCTCACGTCAGCCGACGTGCTACCCGGAGTCGCGAGCGTTCTAACCGAGATTCAAGTCGAAGCAACGTTCGATGACGGCACCAAACTGATCGTCATCACGCGTCCTATCGAAGACGTCTCTGCTTCGGAGCCAGGCCCAGGGGCAGTTCTCTCTCCTCTGCGTGCGGCGCCTACCTATGTTGACCCGACTGAGATCCAGGTGACGAATACAAGCAACGTTGCGATTGCCGTGAGCAGCCACTTCCACTTCTTCGAAGTCAATCGAGCTTTGGCGTTCGATCGCCGGACCGCATATGGTCGCCGTCTGGCCATACCGGTGGGCGCCGTCGAGCGATTCGAACCAGGCAGTACCCGGCGTGTGCTCCTGACTCCGGTCGGCGGCAATCGCATTGTCATCGGCTTCGCCGGCTTGGTCGACGGCCCACTGGATTCGCCTGCTGCGCAGCAGAAGGCAGTCGACCGCGCCGAAGAAGCTGGCTATCTGGGTGCGAACAGCCGGGATGCCGACCAGGGAGAATCGACATGAAATCAGCGGACTACGCCATGTTACATGGGCCTACCGTCGGCGACCGAATTCAACTTGCCGATACCGGCCTCGTTCTGCGCGTGGCGCAGGACTCTCAACTCCCCGGCAACGAATTTGTCACTGGGTATGCGAAGTCGGCGCGTGACGGAATGCACATGAAGGCCGAGGTGACAACCGAAACTTGCGACCTCGTAGTCTCCAACGCAGTCATCGTTGATCCAGTGCTCGGAATCCGCAAAGCGTCTATCGGAGTAAAGCAGGGACGAATTCACGCCATCGGTCGCGCCGGAAACCCCGACACGCTGGCCGGCGTCGAAGTCGTCGTGGGGACTAGCACGACGGTCATTCCCGGTGAGGGACTCATCGCGACCCCAGGCGTCGTCGACAGTCATGTTCATCTCGTCTCGCCCCGAATCCTGGACGCAGCCCTGGCTGCGGGCGTGACGACCGTGGTCTCCCAGAACTTCGGTCCAACATGGGGATGTGGTGTGACGGTCCCCAGGGAGTTGCGCCATGCCATGCGATCGCTGGACGCGTGGCCTGTCAACATCGCATACTTAGCACGTGGTTCAAGCTCCCATCCTTCGGGGTTGGTTCGCGCGTTGGTCGAAGGCGGTGCTTCCGGTCTTAAGGTACATGAAGACATGGGGGCAAATGCTCGCGTTCTCGATATGGCTTTGAACGTCGCCGAGGAATATGACGTTCAAGTCGCATTGCACAGCGACACCCTGAATGAAGCCCTGTACGTTCGCGAAACCCTGGCTGTCATAGCTGGCCGGACGCTCCATGCATTCCACGTAGAAGGGTGCGGGGGAGGACATGCGCCTAACGTCCTCGAGATGGCTGGCGTTCCGAACATCATCGGATCATCTACCAACCCTAGCTTGCCTTTCACGCGGGATACCTCCGAAGAGCACCTTCAGATGATCGCCACCGTTCACCGTGTCGCCTCGGCCGCCGATGAGTCGTTACGCCTGATCGCAGATAGGATTCGGCCAGGGACACTTGGCGCAGAGGATGTTTTGCATGATCTCGGCGTGATTCCAATCACATCCTCCGACTCCCAAGCCATGGGCCGCGTTGGTGAGACGGTCCGTCGAACCTTCGCAGTTGCTGCGAAGATGAAAGCTCTCGACACGGATTCTGACGAAATAGATGACAATCGGCGTATTCTGCGATACATCGCGAAACTCACTGTCAACCCCGCTCTCGCTCACGGGCTCGCTCACGAGGTGGGCGCATTAACCCCCGGTCGCCTGGCCGATATCGTCCTGTGGCACCCGGCGTATTTTGGAGCGAAACCCCATCTAGTCCTCAAGGCTGGTTATCCCGCTTTCGGAGTTTCGAGAGATCCCAACGCATCGACTGAGACGTGCCAGCCGCTCACCTTGGGTCGTCAGTTCGGGGCCTATGGAGAAACTGCGGCCGACCTCTCGGTGGCGTTCGTCAGCCAGGCCGCGATTGACAATGCCGACGACGAGCTCCCGTCACGTCGTCGGAGGGTCGCGGTTCGTGGTACTCGGACGATTGGACTGACCGACATGCTGCGCAACGATCGACTCGCGGAGGTCAAAGTCGACCCCGAAACTCACCGCGTAACTCTGGACGGCGTCCCAGTCACTTCTCCGGCAAGTGAGTCGGTTCCACTCAGCCGGCTCTATTACTTCTGATCGACTACCCCAATAGGAGATTGCAATGACTATTGGTGCGGATATCCTTGGCAAGCTCCGCGCGCGGGCCCAAGCGGACATCGTCCTTCAAGGTCACGCGGCACGGTCGCTCGCGGCATTGCGTCGTGAGGCCGCTCGGTTCTTTATGCAGAAAGAGGACGTAAAGCTATCTCACGGTAGTGAAGATTTCAACTTCGGGTTCCGTCCGTACGGCCGCCAGTACTCTGTCGACCCCAATCGACCCGACATGAATGAGAGCTTTACATACTGGGCGGACGCGCCAAAAGCTATTCCAAACGCAGACTCGGACAGCGTCAAGCCATTCATCAACGCGCTTAGCGGATATTGGGGCGTGATGGCGGAGATAGTCGAGGATCTATTCACAGCGCTCGCGGGGTATTACGCTGGCGAGCCACATGCTCTGGATCTCGAACGGTCGTCTTACCTCGAGATAAACTGGTATCACGAAAGCGACCGGGACCTCCTGCAGGATCGGCACGAGGATGGTCATTTGATCACATTGGCCAACACCGATGGTCCGGGCCTCGAGACCGAGTTGGATGGCGAAATGACCGCCGCCCGCTGCGACCCAGGCAGCATACTGTTGATGCCTGGGAGTCTGTTGACTGCAATGACGGGAGGCGACATTCCACCGTTGTATCACCAGGTACGTAATCATCGACTGCGCCGCCGCCTGACGGTGCTCTTTCTGGTCAATCCACCGCTCGACCGCGTGGTGACGCCGTACGCCAGCGGTGACCAGACGGAACTTGATATCTCGGAAATCGCGCGCACTAACGGTGCTATGTTCGGCCTTCCGCCGGCTCCCAGGGGAGTCTCGTGATGGAGAGAGCGATGGGCCATGCCAAAGCTACCAGAAGTCTGCTGGTGGCGATGATGCAGTTCTCCTGTCGATGCACCCCACCGGGGAATTGAGGACCGCTCTCGGGACCCCGGTATTTCTGCCCCAGATTGAGCTGTCCGTTGCGACCTGGCCCTCCGTGCGGGCTGTGGTGCGTCCGTCGTGATCATAGAGTGATGCGAGAAGCGGTGTTGCGTGACTTTCGAATGATGGCAAGGAATGGGGATTTGGTGTGTGGCTAGCTTTGGATGCTGATGGTGTTCTGCAAGAAGGAAGTCACCTCGGCCAATTGCTTCCGGAGGCTTCGGTATCGATACCGATCGCGGAGCTCGAGGAGCCTTTCTTGACGTCGCCCGGCTTTGCGGCGGAGGTTGAGAAATGGAGTGCTTCCAACGGCGTAGGAGAGTTTGCGAAGCTCATCGCGTCGCGGCATTGTGCCGTCAAGGTCGATGCTGGCATCATCGAGGAAGTGGGCCGTTGGCGAAGGAGGTTTGATGGAGTAATTCTCGCGACGAATCAAGTTGAGGAGCGCCTTGCGAGCATGATGGGCTCGTACTCGCGGGATTTCTTCGATGTAGTCGTAGCATCTTGTAACGTCGGATACGCTAAGCCTGATCCGAGCTATTTCGCCGCGTTGTGCCACGCCGTGCAATCTCCTCCGTCGTCCGTCGCCTTTATTGACGATCGGGCAAGAAATGTCCTGGCCGCAGCGGAGTCTGGCCTGGTAGCCCGTCGCTTCCCTAGAATGGCCGGTCGACTCGAGATGCGTCGGCTAATCGAGTCGATAATGGCGTGAGGTGTCGCAGGCCGTCGGCACGCGTCCGTCCTTGGCAACTCGATCTGCTGGTTCGACGGTGACGTGGTGGCGTCACAGGGCGTCTGAGGCTCCAGGCAAGTTCTCGCGAGCGAGGTTCGGCGGCTGCAGGGACCGACGATGACTGAGGGGCGCAGAGATCACTAAGGGTGCCGAAGTCCAGTCCGGATGGGAGGTGCATCAGTCAGTCAGTCGATGGTTCTTTCTGACGGTCTGTCGAAGACGCCGAGTGGCGGTCCGCATTCCAATCGCCCTCAGGTCGTTCACCGTCAAGACCTGGGAACTGTTCACGGACCATTGCTCGATGACGAGGTCCTCGGGTCGTACGTGAGGATGCCACGGATCATCGCTGGACCGGCGTGTTGCGCCACAGCGGAGAGCGCGTGTGCGAGTAACGTATTGGCTTGCTCGCTCTCACCGAGGGTCTCGCGGCCGTGTAAGCGAATATGGTGCAGGGGAAAGTAGCGAGTATGACTATAGTTTCACATTGGAGCATCGTTCCGATTTTCTTGAAGCCTGACGCGCTGGGCGGCGCGACAAGCGTCGTTGACGGCAAGCTTGCGGGTGATTTTTGCATGCATCTGGCAGGATTTGTGAACTCGGAAGTGCAGTTGAATTTCACACCGAACTTCGAGAATACGATCTACGGTGCGGAACTGGCTCGGCGGCATGTAGGTGCAGAGGCTGATGCGTTTTCCTGGTATAAATGGCCGATTACTGATGGTGCGTCGTGCCAGGCCCGTCTGGTGGAACTGGCACCCCGCATTGCCTCGCGGGGTGAAATTAAACTCGTCGAGATAGTTCAGTGCGTGTCGTTGGCCTTGGGTTTCGAAGAGACCATGTCGACTGAGCATGTGCTATCTGTCGAGGACTATATGGCGTTCTATCGATATACTAACAGGCCGGATCTCCATCCTCGGATGCAAGACTACTTGGTGGGCAAACGTGTTCGCCTGATAATGATGTGTGGCCAACAGGAGAATTCGGCACTGCAGGCAATGAAGACTTTTCTTCGTCGCGTGATGTTGCATCACACGGGGAAGTCGAACGGCGGAAACTGGATTCATGTGACGAACCCTGACGTGCCAAATTATCCAGAGCTTTTGAGATTGTATGCTGGTCTATAAAGGCTTCTAACCCTAAATTGGTGGAGGTGTTGGTTTGTCGAAGTCGGCGGAGGTTGAGATACCTTTGACAGGAGGTAGGCTCACCGAGGGTGTCGTGCGGGTCGGTGAAACGGTGCGGAGGCCGTCGTCGGACGCGTCGGAGTTTATTGCGGACTTGCTTGCATTGTTGGAGGTTCGGGGATTCGAGGGCGCGCCGCGCCATCTTGGCCTCGACGATCTCGGCAGGGACACCTTCACTTTCATCGAGGGTTCGGTCCGCGGATTTGAGCGTTGGGCCGATGCTCAGGTGGCGGCGGCGGGAAGGCTGCTTCGAGGCTTTCACGATGCCACCCGGGGGAGCGCATTGGCTGCAGATCGGTCGGTTGTCTGCCATCATGACCCTGGCCCGAATAACACCATATTTCAAGATGAAGAACCAATAGCGTTCATTGATTTTGATATGGCCGCTCCTGGCGAGCCGCTAGAGGATGTCGGTTACATGGCGTGGACCTGGTGCGTGTCGTCGAAGCAGAGTGCGCCTGAGGCTGAACGGCAGGCCAGCCAGGTCCGACTGCTGGTTGACGCTTACGGTCTGGACGCCGATCTGAGGAGCGATGTCGTGGATGCGATACTGGATCGGCAGGCGCGCAACGTCGAGTTTTGGCGCCGATTCCTGGATCTGCCGTGTCCGGGTGTCGCCAGTCGTGAGCAGGTGGAATCTAGGATCGAGTGGTCGCAGCTAGAAAGGCGGTATGTTTCGGCCAATCGCCCGGTCTTCGAGGCTGCGCTGTCCCATGGTCACTGATACAAGTCCTCGATCGGGCCGCAGAGGGTGTCAGTTGGACTCCGGTTTGCGGGCCGGGTGGCGTACGGCGGTAGTCTGCGCGGTTGGTCTGCGGCGCCGAAACGGGGCCTGCTGTTGTTGCCCCCGCGGCCCGATCGAGTGGCGGCGTGTGAAGGCGAAGTTCTTGCAGGCCTGACTTGGTTGACGCACGCTGGCCCGAACTCCGATTTGAGCACGCCTGGGTGAGCGCAAACCGCGGTCACGCACGCGACAAGTAGTCCCGCATCGACGGATCTTGCCGACCTGAGACGAACTCCTGAACGCGATGGTCGGCATCGAGCGGAGTTGCCACCGCTGCGGACGTAAAGCCACGAGTCGTTGCCGGCATCGCGCACGAAGCAATCTTGGCCATGCTTGCCACCAGGCCGGACTCGGCACGTGCCCGTCGACCAGGCCCTAGTGCGACAGCCGTAGTTTGTACCGTCACGCTGGGTTGGCATGTCGGCGCTGGTGGTGGCTGGTTCGAGTTCCGTGTTGGTGTCTGCGTCTCCAGATCGAGCAGTGCAGCCGGTGTCCCGCCGGTTCGGCGACGAACGTGCTGAAAAGGTGGTGGATCTCGTCGCGGGTTGACGCGATCCGGCCAGGCGGGATTGAGTTTTGGCTCGCTCAGTCGTGGAGAGAACGGCGAGGAAGGTGCAGGCGAGCGTCGCGAGGATGGTCAGCGCCAGCTGACATCCCAGCGGCGGATCTAGTGCTGGTCGAGCCCGCTGAGGGTCTTGCTGGCTTGGAACGAGCCTCGATCCTCCAGCGGGGGCCGGCGACGTGGACCGGTTCGCGCAGCGGAACTGGTGTCGGTGACCAGCAGCGGTAGTAGGCGAGCTCGCCGGTGCGTTGTTGCGGCGGATCAGGAACCACCATTCACCACACTGCCCTTGAGCATCAGCGCGTTCGATGCTGATCCAGGCCCGGTCGTAGAACCACGGCCCCTGCGATCCGTCACTGGCCGACAACCGGTGCCAGGCTTGGCGCGGCAGGCTGGCACCGACTTCGTCGGCCCGAATGTTGCCGACGCCGGCGCGGACCTGGTGGCTGCATGCGACCGCGAGTACATACCCGACGCCCCGATCCTCTAAGGACTTACTCAGCTTCGGGTCGGCGCCGTAGACCTCGTCACCGGCAACCCAGAGCGCGGCCACGCCAGCGTCCAGGCGCGAGCGATCATCTCGCTGGCCAGCGCTGGTTTGGTCGCGAACTTCACCTTCGCTGGGACGCCGGCCTGCTCGCGACGGCGGCGTCGTCAGCCCAGACCCGCGGCAGATACAGTTCCCGGTCGATCAACGCGTGCCGGTCAGCGCTGGCATAGGTCAGGGAGACCGCTACCTGGACGTTCTCGATCCGTCCAGCGGTCCCGGCGTATTGGCGCTGCACCCCCAGCGGTGTGGGCGCCCTTCTTGAGGTCGCCCGTCTCGTCCACCACCAACACGGCATCGGTCTGGCCGAACCGCTCGACGACATACCGGCGCAGATCGTCACGCACTACCATCGGTATCCATTTCGCCTTCCGCAGAAGGTGCTGCAGACCATCAGGCGAGTCGTGACCAACATGCTCAGCCACCGTCCAGCGGGTCTTCACCGCCAACCCCGACATCAACCCTGCGACCGCATCTCGCTCCAGCCGCCGCGACTCCAACCGGGCGAAGCGGGGCGCGATCCGCGCCATCAACCTTTCGAACTCCGTCCGCCAACAACCCGCGTTTATCCTTTGGCCCGCGGCCACCGCGCGATCTTGTTTAGTCCGCACAACCCGAGATCATCTAGCGGTGACCGCCTCGCGTCCGCGACCGCCACATCGTCAGATCACGAACTGCGGCTGTCGTACGAGGGCACGTTATTTGAGGGGAGTCGCGCCATCGGCACGGTGTTCAGTGAGTCGGCTTCGTCCAACCGACGCAGCGAGCCATTCCGGGCCCAATCCGATGATCATCGGGTACGGCGATGCTGCTTCCTGCGATCGCATCGCGGGGTGTAGGGGATCTAATTCGCGTCGTCGACTGGCGCTCAGGAGCCGGGGCTCGAATAGTGCCGAGATTGTCGAGTGAAGAACGCAATTCCCGCTGCCAAGCACGACACTCCTGCCGCCGGGCTGAGCCACCCTAACCATGCGGGAAACCACAGTGATTCTACCCGGCCCGTGACCATGGCGGCTGGAATCCACGCGACGAAGGCCAAAGGCACCAGGATTGTGAACAGGATGGATCCGGCCATACCGAAGACCTGCAACGGAAAATTCCCGTAGGTCCCAAAGATAGCGTCGATCAGACCCGTCAGAGACTGCGTGTTCTGCAGTCGAAACGCCAGAGCGCCGCGAGCGAGTTGGAGACCACCCTCCAACATTCCCCCAGCAGCGATCGCGATGACAAGCCAAAGAGCGAGCAGCGGATGCCAAGCTATTGTGGCTTGGGGCAGGGCCAGGGCCAGGATCGCACCGGCAATGATCACGTCGCCAAATTGCTGCAGATTGAAGCGGCGCATCAGGAGTTGCAAGAAGGGATTTGCCGGACGTAGCAGGTAGCGATCGAACTCACCTGAGTGCACAACGAGGTCGACATCGATCATCCTGCGGAAGAAGAAGGCGTACACGCTGTGACTCGCCATGCGGATTGCGAATAGCACCATCATTTCGGCCGGAGTCCATCCGGCGAATGAACCGAACGCGTGAAGCAGGACTCCAATGAAGATAAGCTGCCCAGCGTTGAAGGCCAGCGCGCCGACGATCGAGATGAAGAGATTAGCTTTGTGTTCAAGCTCGATTAACCACGCCACACGAAGCAGGATGCAGAAGTCGCGGAGCAGATTAGCCACCGTTGATCACCACCTTGCGCAAGGCACGCCAAGTTATCAAGGCGACGATCGCTGCGGTGGCCGCCAACCAGCAGACCTGTGCCGCAAGGACGCCCCAGAGCCCGCCGAGCGGCACCTGCCCGTGCCAGAGTTGCAGCGGCGCAAAGACCTGCAATCCGAAGGGCAGCGCATCGAGAAGTGGACGGAGCGACGCCGGGATGAACCACAGCGGAACCAGAGCTCCGGAGGCAAAGCTGGCGATGGCGCGGTAGACGTAGAACGGTCCGCGAGTGTCAGTCGTCCAGAATGCTACCATCGATACCGCGAGATTCAGCATTGTGGCGAGCAGCCAGCCGAGCGCACTGGTGAGAAGGAATCCAAGCATTGCACCGGCGGTCGCTGGCGGTGTCAGCCCGCCCAGGGCAAATGCGATAGCCAGGCCGGCAATGGCTCCTGGGATCGCGCCCACAACTCCTCCGACGGACTGCAGGAGGCTCTGTCCCACAATGCCAAGGGGACGGATGAGGTCCGTCGCAATGGTTCCCTCGTGCACCCGCCCGGGGATCGACGAAATTTGCCAGGGTAGTGCGACGTGCCATAGCAGCATTGCGGTCACTGCATAGCTGACTGCGTCGGCCGCGCTAATGCCTGCGACGTGGCTGCGACCGGAATAGACGGCACGCCACACGGTCACGAGCAGGACTGCTTGGAATGCGACCGAAACCGTCGACAGCGCGACGTTCGCCCTAAAGAACAGCGCGTTCTTGGCGCCAAGCCGGATCATCGACCACGGCATGACCCAACTAGGTCGTTGGGTGCTGCCGGCCCGAGGCGCCTCGATCACCTTGCGGCCTCGGCATAGATCAGGCGAACAACATCTTCCAATTTGGGTTCGTTCACGTGCAGATCAGCGATCTCGGTCGCCGAGATGGCCTGCGCGATCACGGCTGCGGCACTGGTCTGTTCGGGGTCGAAGCGAAGTGAGATTGTTCCATCCGGGTTCTCGAGCCGATCAGCTCGCTCCGCTCGGATCAGCGTCCTGCCCGCGCCCTCTGCTGGAGTGATCACCACCTCTCGGAAAGGCAGATATCGGCGTTTCAAAGCGCTGAGATTACCATCGTAAACAACGCGGCCACGGTCGATCAGCACAATGCGCTTGCACAGTTGCTCGATGTCGTCCATGTCGTGCGTGGTGATCATCACCGTGGTGGAATGTGCCCGGTTCTGCTCCGCAATAAAGTCACGAAGGGCTTGTTTCGCGACAACGTCCAGTCCCACCGTGGGCTCGTCGAGGTAAAGGACCTGAGGGCGATGGAGCATTGCGCCGGCAAGATCCCCGCGCATCCGTTGCCCCAACGACAATGACCGGATCGGTGTGTCCAGGAAGTCCTTGAGTTGCAGTACCTCGTTGAACTCGTCGATCCGCGAGGCGTACTCTACTGCGCTGATCCGATAGAGGTCGCGAATGGTTTCCAGCGACACGCGAAGGGGCAGGTCGAACCATAATTGGGTCTTTTGCCCGAAAACAACCCCTATGTTGTGGGCATGCTTCTTGCGATCCTTCCAAGGCACGACACCGTCGACCCTCACCGTGCCCGAGGTGGGTACGACGATACCGGTGAGCATCTTGATTGTGGTGGACTTGCCGGCACCGTTAGCGCCCAAGTAGCCGACCATCTCCCCGCGATCGACTGTGAAACCAACCCGGTCGACCGCTCGCACCATGCGCGTCGGGGCCCACAGTTGCCGGACACCAGCGAGTCGACCAGTTGTCGGCTGCGGCTTTCGGAAGTCCTTGCTCAGCTCGGCGACCTCAATTATTGGCACACTGCCCAATCTAGAGCAGCGGGAGATCAGCGGCAGCTCCAGCAGAGCGTCTCTTCACACGATGGCTCTGGATCAGCCTGCCCCGCCCGAGGTACTCGACGCATTCCAGGGCGGTGATCGGTGGCCTGCACCATGTGCTTAGGGCCGGGGTGTGGGACAGCGCGTCCGCGGTCGGTCAGCCGCGCAACGGGCGGCTGCAGTTAACCGAGGCGATGATTGTCTTGCGCGGGACTCTGGGAGTACGGATCGCCTAATGCAGTCGGGCCGACACCCCTGGCCAAGGGCCTGGTCGAGTCGGTCAACCCCTAGCTGGAGGCTCGTTCCTGCGCGGCCGTTGTTTCTTCGCCGGCGGACTTCAACTCCCAGCTCGCCGCCTTGCCGATGCGCGCCAACCAGCGCCAGCATGGCCGACTGGGATGCCGCTCGATCGACCGTTCGGACACCGACCGGTGCTGAGGTTCGTGCTTCGGCCCGCAGCATGAGCAGATCCCTGGCACGACATGCTCGGAGAATTGTTGATGGCCATCCGCGCGCACGCAGCTGACAAAGCCGGGCGCCACTTGCCGAAGCCCTCCTGGATCTCTCTTGGGTTCTAGGGGTCGTCGCAACACCTCAGTTTGAGGGGTGCGATGGATTTCAGGATTCGCGGAGGCCGCAGGGTGCCTCAAGGTCGGAAGAAGCTGGTTCGTGAGCGGGCGGAATACTTCCGGCTCGTGGACCAGGGGTATGGCAATAAGGAAGCCTCGCGGCTGGTGGGTGTGAACGAACGCACTGGTCGTGTGTGGCGCAACGGACGGCCTGAAGGTCGTGTGATGAGGTCTCGGCTGCCGGCACGCAGGATGCCGGTGGCCGGGGCCTCTTCGCGGTTCTTGAGCGAGGACGAGCGGATCGTGATCGCTGACCGGCGCCGGGCCGGCCTGGGGGTACGGACGATCGCGGCGGGGCTGGGCAGATCGCCCTCGACGGTCAGCCGCGAACTGCGGCGCAATGCGCATCCGGGTAGCGGTGACTACCGGCCACACGCGGCCCAAGATCGCGCTGACGGCCGCCGGCCGCGCCCTAAGCGCGGCAAGATCGCTGCCTGCGCCGAGTTGCGTGAGGTGGTGCAGGGGTGGCTGGGTCTGGAATGGAGCCCTGAGCAGATCAGCCGTAGTCTGCGCCGCACCTACGCCGACCGGCGGAGATGCAGGTGTCGCACGAAACGATCTACCAAGCCCTCTACGTCCAGGGCCGCGGTGAGCTACGCCGTGAGCTCGCCGTCGCGTTGCGCACCGGCCGCGTCTACCGCAAACCCCGGCGGCGCTCCGATCAGCGCCAGCCGAGGTTCACCACCGCGATGGTCATGATCAGCGACCGGCCCGCCGAGGCCGACGACCGCGCCGTCCCCGGCCACTGGGAAGGCGATCTGATCATCGGCAAAGACCAGAAATCCCAGATCGGCACCCTGGTCGAGCGCGCCACCCGCTACGTCCTACTGGTCCACCTCCCCGGCAACCGTGAGGCCGAGACCGTCCGCGACGCACTCCTGGCCACCGCAGCCACCCTGCCCACACACCTGAAACGCTCCCTGACCTGGGACCAGGGCTCCGAGATGGCCCTGCACCACCAGTTCTCATTGGCCGCCGACCTCCCGGTCTACTTCTGCGATCCCCACTCACCCTGGCAGCGCGGCTCGAACGAGAACACCAACGGCCTGCTGCGCCAGTACTTCCCCAAAGGCACCGACCTATCAGTCCACACCGCCGACCACCTCGCCGCCATCGCCGCACGACTCAACGGCCGACCACGCAAAACGCTCGACTGGGAAACCCCAGCCGAGCGTCTCGCTAAGCTCCTGGCCACAGCCAGCTAATTCACATGTGTTGCAACAACCCCTTGAAACCGCCTCTGATCCGGGAGGGCTCCTTTCTTGCTGGGCCTGCACGCTACTGGTTGGCCGGCCAGCTCGAGAACGTGACCAGTGCCGAGACCCGGCTCGGGGACGCAACACGGCTCTCGGAGCCACGTGTGTCCATCCCGCTACGCCCGCCAAGCAGCGTGTCGTCGTGGGTGCCTCCGGGCGTGGAGTTGACGGCGCTGTCAGCTGACCCGTCCGAGCGGCCCTCAGCCGGCCGGGGCAGGAACTGCGGTGTTCGACGGCTGCTTCAGTGCCGGCTCCTGATCGTTGTCCGACACGAAGGCGAGGAATCGCGCGCCGAGTGAGGTCGCGAATGTCCGATCGTCCGACTCCTCCATCCCGAGGTCGTCGAGCGAGCTGAACGTCAGAGCCAGCCGAGCCTGGCTCAGGTCATAGACCAGAAGGTCTCTGAACTCCAGGTTGGCGGCGATCTCCGGGGCCACCATCTCGAAGACCTTGCCCATCATGACCATCTCGATATGGATATTGAAACGTGCCGGGCGCTGATCGGCCGGCAACTGCCGGAGCGCTCCGCCCGGGGATTGCAGGAACCGCAACATGACGATGTGCGACGGGGTCAGTTCATCGATCAACCGGAAGAAGCGGGCCTGCTCATCGTCGGCCGGCGCGCCTGGCGCTACGGAATTCACCACGGCGTTGCGCAGAGCATCCAGCTTCTCCTGCTGATAGGTCGCCAGGGCGATCCGTCCGGCCTTCACGACCGCGGTGAAGAGGACGTCGCTGTCCGCGAACGCCTTGTTCCACTCGATGAGCTGGTTGATCGCGGCGACCACGGTCTGTTCCCAGGCGTCGCGGCGCTTGTTGAGGCCGCGGTCGGCCATCATCTCGAAAGCAGTGGTGAGGACCCCACCGACAAAGGGGAGAGGTACGGCGGAACCGCCGGCACCAGCAACGAGTTTGGCAGCCGTGTCCATCTTGCCTGCTTTGGGCGGTTCCGCGATCGGGGCCGGGTTGTCGAGATCTCCCGTCGCGGCTACGTTCGCCAGCTCACCGCCGGGTGGTTCGTGCATCGTCATGCAGGGGAGTCTCGCGCACCTCGGCTTGAAGGCGCCAGGTTCGACACCGCACCGTCCCTGGCTCACGGACGTTGCGGTTCGTGCTGGCCAGCCCGGGCCTGCCCGCCGGCGGGCCTCGCGCCTCGACGCCATGCGGGCGGGCGGCTACGCCCGCCGGTGACTCCGGGCCGGGGCTGGCGACATGAGCAGTTTGCCCTCATCCGCACGGGCGCGTTCGGAGTTATCCACAGGAGTGCGATCGAAGGCTTGCCCGTGTTGCGCCTGCAGCTGCTCGGCCGGTGCCGGCGGTGAGCCTGTCTCCCCGCGGGCAAGTATCTCTTCGACCGCTGCGAGATCCTCGGCGCGGTCTGGACGGCGTCCAGAGCGGTACCGCTGATGCCGTCGAGTACGCAATCTGCTAGGCGCAAACGTGGCGGTCGTCTGGCCGTGCGGAGCTTCGCCAGCTAGCCGGCCGACCACTCGGCCCGCCAGTCAGGGTGCCGGTGGCGGTACGCGGTGGCCAGGTCGACCAGTACCGCGCGCAGCACCGGTGCTTCGGCGGCGCCGGCGTCACGCGCTTCGCCGTACCGGGCAAGCACGAGCCGAATCGCTGCCAGCTGAGCCCGGATGTCTTGCGCATATCGCACGAGTGCGGCACCGAGCGGCTGCCGATGATACTCGTTCGCTTCGGTCTCGACCTGGCGTTCCCAGCCGCTGACCTGGCTGCACAGGAACTCGAGCAGCGGATCACCAAGCGGTGTTGGCAGAGGCGGTTCCGGTGTCGCGAAGTTCAGCTCGATCCATGACTGCGGCTGGCCGAGCACGCGCTGAACATCCCCGACACCTCGACTCGTCATCACATTATTAGAATATATGTTCCCTTAGGGTCGGACCCTGCAGCCGGGCTGCATGGTATGTCTCAGGACATAGGTGACAGTTCTGCATCAAGTGACGGTTCTGCATCAGGACATCGGTGACGATTCGGGGGTCTTGGCGTGGGCCGCAGGCCTTGGTCCTTGACCTTCGGTCGCTGAGCTTGGTCGGGCTCGTCTTCGGCTGCTGGCGGCGGGCTCGACGGCGCCGAGCGGCACCGCCGGTGCAGTCCTGTCGCAGATCGCGTAGAACGTCAATGACGTGGACCGAGCCGAACTAACGTCTACGCCACCGAAATGCCGAGACAGCTTGCTGATCGCGAGGACGTCATCATCCCGGCCGGGGCCATCGCGAAGACTTCCGCCGGCGAGCTGGACATTCCCACTGAAGCCAGACCCGGGACCTGGGGGGCGATGCGACAGGTCTGCTCTTGCCTGCCCCCGTGTCAGGTGCAGGCCGTGACATTAATACCTGACCAGAATCAGCGGGGCGTACCGCATCAGAAGGCGCTTGACGCCCTGTTCCCCAAATCGGACATCAGCCTGCAACTTCTGCCCGGCCCCGCGGAGTTGGTCGGTCGACTTGATTCGTTCCGGATCCGACTGACGGAAGTTGTCGAACGCGTCGACTCGTGGGATCAGGTCGCTGACACCTTCACCGACGCCGCCGCCGTACCGCTGCTGACCGTCCACCGAAGCAAGGGACTCGAGTACCACACCGTGTTCCTCGTCGGGATGGACGACGATCAGTGGTGGGCACACGCCCGCGACACGATCGGGTCGACAATGGCGTTCTTCGTAGGCGTGTCGCGAGCCGCGGAGCGACTGATCTTCACCCAGTGCGACGCTCGCGGTTCGAACAACCGGATCGCCGACCTGTACCAGATACTCAACGAAGCTGGCGTTGAGCTTCTGCGCTTCGAGTAAGCCGTGTTGTTCGGCATACGCGCGACGCGTCAAGATGCCCATCGGGAGCGATGAGCTCGCCCTTCGACCATGTGCCTCGTTGGATCGGCTGAGCGGGATCGACCCCGCGGATCGCCTCCGGTGAGCGACGGCTTGAGTGTCGTACTGCACGTCGAGGTCGAGAGCATCCGCTGCCTCTTTCTCGTCATCGATCGCTCCGCGCGACACCTGTTGGAGGCACCGTCCCGATCGTCGAACCTGTTGGATCCGTCGTCGAACCCGCTGCAGCGTGGACCACCATGTACGAACAGAGTTTGGGTTCTACGTACCGTGACGACTCCGGCGGGCTGCGGCGGATCTAGGCGCTCGCTGCATGCTAGTCGCCTGTCAGTACTTGTTCGAGGAGTTCGCGACGTGTGTAGGTCCAGTCGGTCGACCAGGTCCGGTCTGGTTCGCAGCCGCGCGGCAGAGCGCGGACCTTCTCGCCGATCATCTCTTGGACGACGAACAGTTCGGGTGCCTGTCCGGTTCCTCTGCATTCGCGGCAATGGACGAGCTTCGATGTGAACGCTGCTCCGCCGAGGCAGACTGGGCACACGACGAGGTCGCCCAGGATGTCTAGGCCGAGGGTATCCGCGAGGTTTCCAGGTCCAGTGCCGCCGTACCCCCATTCGAACTGGCCGCGAGCACGCGACTCGCCGTCGCGCAGAAGACGTTTGCTGCCGCCGGGTTCTTCGACCAGCACCAGAGTTGCGCTCCCTCTCAGTCCGCGGTAAGTCAGCTCAGCGAAGCGTGGGTCGGACATCATGCGCCGAAGGCGTCCGGCGAACGGAGGTACGCGGCGAGGGAAGATCGCTGTTCGCTGCGGCTCCGCCGACCAGTCGATTCGTCGGGCAACGATTCCAGTTCGTCGAGGAACCGTGACCACGTTTCCTCGTTGTCACCGCCGTACCCCTGCACGATGGATGCCGGCGTGTGCACGTGCAAGTCCCAGATGCGCCCAGGTCGCACCGCGCCCAGTTGATGTGTCTGACCCCGCCATGTGATTTCCTCCCCACCGGGCTCGTACACCACCGGCCCCGGGGATAGGTTAACCGCTGAAGTCACCAGGAGTACGCAGTCAGTCGCCGTGTCTCGGCACAAGGACTTCCGCGTCGAGGCCGCCGATGTCGCCTCGCTGGCACCGCGCCGGGGAGGACATATCGCCGACGGTGCGGTATCGCACCACGCGCCGTTCCACTGCCTCGCCCTGGCGCGGCTGCGAGTTAGGACCGACGGCAAGTAACATCCCGTCGCGCTCGAACACGTCCCGCTCGTGGGCGTAGTAGATCGTCGGCAGCGAGATCTGCTCATGCTCGATGTAGTTCCAGATGTCCAGCTCGGTCCAGTTGGACAGCGGGAACACCCGGACGTGCTCGCCCGGTAGGTGTCTGCCGTTGTAGAGCGACCACAGTTCGGGCGCTGGTTCCGCGGGTCCCACTGGCCGAATTCGTCGCGCAGGCTGAAGATCCGCTCTTTGGCCCGGGCCCGCTCCTCGTCCCGCCTGCCGCCGCCGAACACCGCGTCGAACCGGTGCGCATTGATCGCGTCCAGCAAAGGAACCGTCTGCAATGGGTTCCGGGTGCCGTCCGATCGCTCACGCAGCCGGCCGTCGGCGATGTAGTCCTCGACGCTGGCCACCTCGAGCCGCAGCCCGAGCTTCCGCACCACCGCGCCCCGGTACGCCAGTACCTCGGGGAAGTTGTGGCCGGTGTCGACGTGCAGCAACCTGAACAGCACACCCGCCGGCGCGAACGCCTTCCGAGCCAGGTGCAGCATCACGATCGAGGTCTTGCCACCGGAGAACAGGATCACCGGCCGCTCGAACTCCGCCGCCACCTCGCGGAACACGAAGATCGACTCGCTCTCCAGCGCATCGCGCCAACCGCCGGCTGCCAGCAATTCTCAGGCCAGGCCACGAGAGTGCAGGTAGCTCGTCAACCTCGTCACCGACTGCACGAGTCCATCCTGATCGGTCTTGAGGAGCACTTCCGGATCGGTTGGCTCCTCGTATAACCCGGTGGTGCCCGCAGTCAGACGGGAACGCGACACCGTCACCTCGTCGTGCGACGACCGGTCGCACAGCGAACTCTCAAGAGGTAGTGTCGCATCGCGTGTAAGCAATCGACTACGTCGATGCAAGCTGGCCGCTCCGTGGCCCACCCGAGGCCGTGCGTTCGCGACGAAGGTCGTCGACTATTGACTGCGCTCAGGTCGAAAAGAGGCCGTGGCATTGCGGTCTTCTGTGATGTCGGCACCGGTCGGGGCACGGACCAAGTCTTATCGAGTGTCCAGTCCGAAGAGATTCGCCAGTTCGCGGGGACTGAGTCGTGGAGCGGTAGCGTCGAGGGTTGGGAGGAAGTGGTCTGCGTAGCGTCGCTTGTTGGTGTGCTTCGCTGCGATGTGCTCCTCGATGCTATGGGCGTGGAAGAGGTGATGGACCTTGACATCGCGGCGTTGGCCCATTCGATGGACCCGGTCACTGGCTTGGTCTTCCTTGGCGGGGCTCCATGTGCGGTCATAGTGGACGACATGGTTGGGCCGGACGAGATCGAGTCCAACGCCGCCGCTACCGACGGTGACAACGAGGACTCTGGCTTGCTCGCTCTTGATCGCTATGAGCGCCTTGCGTTTGGCTGATGGTGAGACTGATCCGTGGTAGAGGAAGCTCTCGAGTCCGATGCCGGCGAGGTATGCGTTGATGAGGTTCGCCATCACAGCGTAGGGGGTGAAGACCAACGCACTCTCACCACGCCGCGTCGCGTCGGTGAGAATCTCGCCCAGCCGCGCCAGCTTGGGAGCTTCGATGGCAGCCCCACGGGGGTCGGTGGCAATGCTTGAGGCAGGGTCGCCTCGATATTGTGCGGGACTGTTGCACACCTGGCGGCATGCTTCTATAAGTCTGAGGAGCGCCACTCCGCTCAGCCGGAGTGACTTGGAAAGGCTGAACTGGTTCTCGGTGTCGATGCCTAGCGCCTCCAGCAGGGAACGTTGCATGTCGGAGAATCCGATACGGTGCATGAAATCTTGGCGGGCTGGCAAGCCCGGGAGGATGGTGGGGTCTGTCTTTGTCCGACGGAGCATTACGAGGCTCATCATCTGATGTATTCGCTGGCGGTGTGGTTGCTCGCCCTCAGTGCCGGCGAGCTGTCGCAGCGGTGAAACGAATCTTGATTCGAATCGCGGTTGCGTCCCGAACAGGCCTGGGTTGAGGAATTCCAGGATCGCCCACAGCTCTCGGGGATGGTTCTCCAGTGGCGTGCCGGATAGGGCAAGCCGGAGCGTTGAGCGGATACGTCGGATGGCCTGGACGGCTTTGGTCTTGGGATTCTTGATCCTTTGAGCCTCATCTGCGATGACCAGACCCCAACGGTTTGCCGCGAGCTCCTCCTGGTCGCGCACAAGTGTGCCGTAGGTCGTGATGACGACTCCGCTGAACGACGGCGGGATGCGGCGGTCGCGTCCCCAGTATGCGAGAACCTGCAAGTCTGGCATCAGCGCTGCTGCATCGTCGCACCACTTCTGTACGAGGCCGCCGGCAGAGCATACGACCAGCGTCGGACGGTCGTGGTCCGGGCGGGCGGGTGATCGATGGAATCCAAGTGCGGAGATGGTCTTGCCGACTCCCATATCGTCGGCCAGCAGACCGTTGATGCCGAACCTGCTGATCCGCTCGAGCCAGTAGACCGCATGCCGTTGGTGTTTGTGGAGACCGCACAGGTAATCAGGGATGCTGGTGTCTCTCCGGTCGTCCTCGTCGGCAGACTGCGCGAGCTTGTCCAGCAGGTATGCCAGCCCGTCGGTCGGTGTGCAGGCATAGGCCCGGCCATCGATCTCCATGACGCCGAGCTGGGCTTGCAGGGCCCCGGAAGCGCGCTCGACGGGATTCATCTGTGGATGGCGCGCCTTCTGGCGCGTCCAGTCGTCGACAAGAACCCAGCGGTTGCGAAGCTGAACGAACGGCATGACTGCGTGAGAAAGCAAGATCATCTCGTCGTCAGTGACCAAGTCGCCATCGAGAGTCAATTGCCATCGTCGATCGAGCAGCTGGGATAGACCGAGTGACCCGTCTGGCTCAGGGGCGAACGTCGGCGGTCCTACGAGTACCCGCGGCTTGAGCCTGGTCAGCCAGCCTCCGCGCCATTCGACGCTGACGCCGAGATCCGCAAGGTCATCAGAGACGCGACCTCGCAGCGCTGCGACGTAGTCGAGCCCGATCAAGAGCGAGCCGGGCCTGTACTGGTTGCCGAGGGCACGGAGCGGGGGAAACCGTCTCCCTGCGTGCCGGAGCAAGCATCGAACCCGAAGACGTAGCCGCGGATCGTTGATGGGGCGTTCGGCGACCCCGCGCCAAACGTCGTCTGCTGCCACAGTCTTTCCGGACCCGTTGCGGAAGAGGAGCACAGCGTGCACCGGTGACTGCTCGGAGATGAAGTCCGGAGCATCTATGCGAAGAATCAACTCAGACTGCAGAATCCCCTCGCTCCCAGCCTCGAGGTCGTCCGTCCAGTCCTGCAGGTTGTCGTTCACGCTCGACGTCATCAGGCGAGGGAGAGCGAACTGATGTCTCGCGCACCATTGTTCGACGTCCGATGCAAGGTGCTCGACTGTCGCGTCGACAAACTCACGAACGGTCTCGGCGCCGTTGGCCAGCTCGGGTGTTCCCGAGACGTTCCGCATGCAGCTCGGCAGACGTTCAAGGTTCCGCCCCCACTGCAGGAGTTGTTTGTCTTGGCTTCCGGTCAGTGGGCCGACTCGCCAGCTTGGCCGTTGGTCCGTGTAGACATGTGCCTCGCGGATAGTCGGTACGACGCAGCCCTCGGCTACCCACGTCGCCGCGGCTTGTGCGATTTCGGCCAGCAGCTGCGCCGATTGCGCCCATCCGGCTTGATCCGTAGCGGCAACCAGAAGCGGTACGGCTTCTGAAAGATCGACACGCAAGCCGTCCAGGGTTTCGGTAGGTTGACCTGGTCGGAGAATCGTGCGCTGCACACGATGCCGTCGAGATCGCACGCCGATCGTGGCGAGGTCGCGGTCCATGGACTTCCGGTCCGGCGGCAAGAGAAGCAGCTGGGCATTGGATGGGCACACCTCTACGTCGTACAAGAGGTCCCAGTGCTTCGACAGCAGGACCTTCAGGGCGTCGAGCTGATCGCCGAGATGTACGGCTGTCACCGCACGGTTGCTGCTCCAGAGTCGCGGGACACCGGCCGGCTCGGACCGAGTGTTGTCAGCACAGGAGTTCGGCTCCGGAGCCTCGGCGCCGCTGAGCTTCGCCAGCAGGCTCACGTGCGCAAAGTGTTCGGCAGCGCGGCGCGTCTTGCCGGATCGCCAGTCGCCAGTCATCAGTGTGTTCGCCAGCTGCAGGGACACCTGAGCTTGGATCGTTTGGCCATGCGTGCGCGTTGTCACGAGCGGTTGTGGCAGCTTGGCCACCTGGACATGTTCAGCGACGACGCTCGTTGCGAGCGCAGGTCTGGCCACGAGCCAGTCAAGTACCTCGCGTCTGATGACCGCAGTCCAGTGCCCAGAGAGGCCTTGCAGCAGCACCAAACGCATCTGGGTAACCGTGAGCTGATCCGCAGTCATTGCGCCGCGCAGGCTGACCGCAGTGTCGCGTGTAAATCTCCTACTCCGCAAGACATCCCGCATCCATGCGGGGAGTCGCTCAGGCATGGGTCTCCTTCGACAACCCGTCCAGCACTGCCCTACAGTGCTGCCGTTTGTGATCAATCACACACGGAGGGTACAACACGGTGTCTATCACTGATCCGCTGGCTGACGGCGACGATGCCCGCGAGGGCAGATACGCATCCGGTCTGCGATGGGACGGAGAAACGCCACACGACCCACGCGGCTATTGGTGCCGAAGCTGCGGCCGTCGTGAAGAAGGGACGTTCGTCCCGGGCGGGTGGTACACGATTCATCGGGCCTTGGGTTCCGAGCAGATGCAGCGACGTCTTGGACTCTTCTGCAGTCTGGTCTGCCTCATGCGCGCACATCGGCAGTTGCAAGCCGCGGCCGCGCTCCATGCTGAAGACCTGGGCCTTCCTGCCGACGACGCGGCTATCCTCGACTCCTTGTTCGAGCAGGCGCACCGTCACGTCATCGGAGACGGGATGAGCGTCCGCGATGTCGGTGACATGCTTGGCCTGCCGACGGGCGTAATTCGGAACTGGTTCAAGTCAGCTGGCATCGCCATCGATGCGCCTCGCATGGGCGCTGTCTCTCGCGCACAGTCAGCGCCGACTCAGACGATCACTGGCTTTCTGCGAACCCGCCGGACCTCCTCGCCGATTTCGGCCGTCCACGAGCTCGCTCAGGCCGGTCATCTGGCGCCGCCCGAATGGTCGCACAGCAGAACCGGCCCGGCACATCGCCCAGCTTTCACCTGTGTGCTTGCAGTCCGAAGGTCCGAGGACGACAAGCGGGTGGAAGCAACCGCGACCGAGTCTTCAAAGCGAGCGGCGCAGACCGATGCCGCGGACATTGTGCTGACCATGCTGCGAGAACTCGACCGGGAACGGTAGCGAACCCAGCCCACCCGCGAGAAGATTTCGTTCGAGCCGGGTCGTGCTCGTGCGGAATCGCTCGCTGCGGCTTGAGCCGGTCGCCCACAGCATAGGCCAGCCGTGGACCGTCCCCTGCGACGATGCTGGTGTATGCCCCCCGGAACAGCTGCGTGGGCCTCACAGGCTGGGAACGCTTGCTCGGCTCCGGCTGGATCGTTGACCACCACGATCGCCTAGCCGTGCCTGCTGGTGCCTCATGGCTCGACGAGGCGGCAGACCAACTTCTTCGTCCCGTAGATGACGACTGGGCGGCCTACGGCCGACGATGACCTCGGTATTGCAACAGTGCTTTGTGGACTGCCTTGCTTCCATGCTCAATGTGACGAACGGGCGGCTCACTCGTGCGACGATGATGGCCAGAGCGGGTGGGCCGGGACAGACGGGCCTTCTCTCCGGGCCCTGGAGATCGACCTCGGGGTTCTAGGTTCTCCGGATAGACATGATGCTCGGGCAGGTGAACCGAGTTCGGGTGACGGTTGGCGATCTTCGTGGGGCGGTTGAGGCTGAGCTTCGGCGGAGCTGGTCAGATGCGGCGTGGGTTCGGTGGCTTGATGCGGCTGCGGTGTTGCGAGATCAGTCGTTTCGTAACGTGGTGCTGATCAAGTTGCAGATGCCGGGTGCGGAGATGGTTGAGGGGCGGCAGGGTTGGCTGCGTAGAGGTCGGCGGATTGCTCGTGGTGCTTCTGGTATCCGGATTGTCGCCCCGGCGCTGGAGGCTGAGCGTTCGGTTGGGCCGGTGCAGGGTCATGCTGTGGCGACCGTGTGGGATGTCAGTCAAACCGACGGTCGGCCGATTGAGTCGTCCCCAGGTCGGCAGTCGCACGATGTGTTTGCTGCCTTGGAGCACGTGGCGGCTGCGGGAGGCTACCGCGTTGAACGGGGACGCCTGGCGCCAGGCGGCGGCGGTGCGGAGACCGTTCGTCGACAGGGTTTGATCGTTGTCGCGGATGATCTTGAGCTGCCTTTGGCGACGATGGGCTTGGCGTATGAGTTGGCTCATCTGAAGATGCATAAGGGTTCTCGTGATTCGGTCTGTCATGGTGTAGCGAGGCTGGAAGCGACGTCGGCTGCGTACGTGCTGCTCTCGCGCTTCGGGTGTCTGCCAGGGCGGCCATCGGCGGACCTGATGGCGAGGACGACGGGCATAGTTGGCAGGGCGTCGCCTGTTCGGCAGATTGAGACGTTGGGCGGCCGGGTTGTAGCCACGGCGAATCGTCTGTTCGCCGCCGCCGAGCTCTACCTGCCGGCGGATATTCCTCCTGCTAGTCCACAAGGCGCGTCTCGCCAGATTGGCATTGATTCATTCGTGGCAGAGTCAGCCGGCCAGGAGCTAGAGCCATGAAGTAGCAGGGCATCTGCTGTCTCTGAGTCCTGGATCCCTTGATCGCGGTTCTGGAGCTGGGCATCCGCCTCGATTGTCGGCTGTATGTATCTAGGTGGGCAGGGTTGTAAAGCTGGCGAGGCACAGGAGGCGACGGGGTCTCTGGGCGGCGCTGGGTGGAGTGTTCGGCAGGCCATTGAGTTGGTTGATGCTGCGATTGATGTGGTGGGTGGTCAGTTGGCTCGGTCGGCGGGGCTTTGGGCTGGGTCGTCGTCACCGTTTGATGAGCGTGAGCCGACTGTGGTGCGGCGTCGGCGTGCGTCGTCGATTTCGGCGAAGGAGTTGTTGGAACAGCAGGAGGTAGGGCGCGACATCGGTTTGATGTGATCGGTGTTGTGGGGTGGGGTCCTTGATGTTGGATTCCGGGTTCTGGTGGTTGGGGACTTGGGGTGGGCTTCGGAGCAGTCAGTGGGTGCTGCTTTGGAGGGTGTTGTGGGTGCTGAGGGGTTTGGGTTGTCGGCGGATGAGCGGCGGCGGGTGTTGGACGCGAATGCTGCAGCGGCGTGGTTCTTTCGGCGGGAGTTGCTTCGGGCAACTGGTGGTTGGCCGTTGGAGTATTTGAGGGCGCATGGGGCGGGGTCGGTGTTGTCGGCTGATTCGGTGTGGAAGGTTGGGTATGCGCCGCGGATGTGGTCGGGGTTGGTTGATCATTTGCGGCGGGAGGGGTTCGGGTACGCGACGCTGGCGAAGGCTGGGTTGATGGCCTGGAACGAGGTTGGGGATGCGGTTGATCGGCATCGTGATCGGTTGATGTTGGTGGCGCGTGATCGGCGGTTGGCGGCGGTGGGGTTTGTGGGGATCGGGCCGGATGGGGTGGCGCGGTCGGTGAGTCCGGTGACGGTGGTTCATCGGCCGGCGAATGTGTTGGTTGGGGTGGAGGAGCAGCGGGAGCTGCTTGCCAGCGGTGCGCATCCGGTGATTGTTGATGCGCCGGTGGATGCGATTGCGGTGTCGAATGCTGGGCGCGCGGCGGGTTGGCGGTGGGCTGGGATTCCGGTGTGTGGTGGTGGATTGTCGACTGCGCAGGCGAAGATGCTGCGGGAGTTCAGTACGAGTGACAAGGTGGTTGTCGTGCTGGGTGGGAGCCAGGCCGAGCGGAATCAGACAGCCGGCTACCTGCTGGACTTGGCGTTCTTCTTCGACAGGGTGCGGGCGGTTGAGGTGCCTCCTGGCGAATCGTTGGCTGGTATCGCGCAGCGGGATCTTGGCGCGGAGCGGGTGAATGAGTTGTTGCTGAGTTCGCGGCCGTTGATGACTTATCGGGCCACTGGTCGTGGGGTCTTTCCGGCCCGGGGCACCGATGTTGAGCCGCCGTTGCCAGGTCCAAGTTTGTGAGTTGTCGTGGGTTCCTGGATGTTGTGATCTGGGTTCGATAGCTGGTGTGTCGGCGGGACCTTCGAGACCGGAATTGTCTGGTTTTGTGGAGGTCTCAGTGAATGATCCCGGGTTTGCGATCACGGCGGAGGAGCGGCGTCGGTTGCTGGAGGCAAATGCTTCGGCGGCACGGTTCTTTCGGCAGGAGTTGCTGCGGGCGGGCGGTTGGCCTGTGCAGTACTTGAAGGATGCAGGTGTTGAGCAGGTGTTGGCTGCGGGTTCGATGTGGCGAGTGGGGTACGCGCCGGACACCGCGAACGGTGTGGTGGATCATTTACGGTCTGAGGGGTTCGGATCGTCGGCGATGGTTCGGGCCGGGTTGGCGATGTGGGTGGATGGTGAGCTGGTCGATCGTCATCGCGATCGGCTGATGCTGGTCGCGCGTGATGCGCGGTTGTCAGCGGTCGGGTTCGTCGGGGTTGAGCTGGGCGGGAAGGTTCAGTTCCTCAGTACGGGGATGGCGCTCCACCAGGCATCGAACGTTCTGGTGGGGATCGAGGAACAACTGGATCTTCTGCGTGGTGGTGCGACGCCGGTCTTGGTGGATGATCCGGTGGATGCGATCGCGGTGTCGGAGATGAGCCGGCGGTTGGATGGGCAGTGGGCTGGGATTCCGGTGGTCGGTGATGGCTTGTCGACTGCGCAGGCGCGGATGCTGCGGAAGTTCACGATGGGCGACAAGGTCGTTGTTCTGCTTCACGGTGATGAGCATCGGCAGAAGCTGACATCGGGGTACTTGCTTGATCTGGCGGTGTACTACGACCAGGTCCGTGCGGTCGCGTTGTCGTGTAGCCCGAGGGAGCTGGTGTCGTTCGAGGCGGGGCCACGGGCGTTGCAGGAGTTGTTGACGACGACGCGGCCGGCGCTGACGTATCGGATCGGCCACGCGGCCGCGGGCGTGGAGTACGAGCCGCCAGACCGCCAGCTGGACCTGTGAGCACGCGGCTGTACGAAGCTCATGCCGCGGCTGCCTCGTTCTACCGGCAACAACTCGTCGAGCATCACGATGGCTGGGCAGCGGCGCATCTTCGGGACCGTGGTCTGGGTGCACTCTTGGCCTGTGATTCGCAGTGGTGTGTCGGGTACGCGCCTGAGGGCTGGTCGCGTCTGGTTGGCCATATGCGTCGCGCAGGGTTCGATGACCAGGCGATCGTGAGGGCCGGGCTGGCTTCGGTGACGCGTAATGGCTATCTGGTTGATCGGTTCCGGGATCGGGTCGTGTTTGTTGCTCACGATCGCGAGCTGCGACCGGTGGGGTTTGTCGGTCGTGCCCGGGGTGCCCGGTTGAGATACCTGAACACGGCGAGGACCAAGATCTTCGCGAAGGCGCAGACGCTGGTCGGGCTCGATGCCCAGCTCGATCGGCTGCGTGCGGGTGCGATTCCGGTGTTTGTCGAGGGCGCAATGGATGCGCCGGCGGTCGGGCTCGCGGGTGATGACTGGGTCGGCGTGGCCTGCTGCGGTACGGCGATCACGCCCGAGCAGGCACGCATCGTACGAGCGCACTCCTGGACAGATGCGGTCATTGTCGCGTTGGACGGGGATGTCGGTGGGCGAGCTGGCGCCGTACGCAGCCTGCCGGTTCTGCGGGACGTGTTCGACGATGTGCTCTTCGCGCGGCTCCCTGACAAAGCAGACCCGGCCTCGCTCCATGTGGCCAACCCCAGACTTCTAGTTGATGTGCTGACGACTGCGAGGCCATTGGTCGAGTTCGCGATCGAGACCGAGCTTGCGAAGTGGAGCCGGGTTCTCGATCACGTCAGTGGTCAGGTGAACGCGGTGCGGGCGGTTGCGCCGCTGATCGCGAGTTTGCCGGCTGGGCGGGTTGCTGAGGAGGTCGCGCGGCTTGCGGCCGCGGTGCAGCTCGACGAGCAGATCGTGTCGAACGAGATCATCGCGGCGGCCGGCCGATGCAGCCGCGGACGGTCGCGGGGCCGACGGAGGCCGTCGCGGCCAGGCGGCGGAGTAGGCAATCCCCTCCTCGTACAGTCCAGCTCCGGGATCGACGGCGTGAGCGCGGCGCGTAGCCGTTCGAGATCGCCAGAGACGGACGCCGGTCATGCCTTCGATGCCGACGATGTGGACGGCGATCCGCGCGATATCTCTAGGAGTCCTTGAATGCGGAATCCGGGTTCTGGGTCGGGTGGTTCGCCGGGAGATTGTGGGTATGGACGTTGACCTGGAGGTACTGATCGCCGAGGCGGAGCGTTCGGGGTGGGCGGCGGGGCCGTCGCGCCGGCTGGCTGATGGGATCGAGGCCCGGATTGTCGTACCGCTGTCGCACCGGCTGCGAAGGGCGCTCGGTTCGGACGAGGCGGCGCAGATGGCGCGGGTGATCGCCTGGGAGCGCTGTATGGAGTTGGCGGTCGATCCGCCTGCTAGCGGGATGTCGTGGGGGTACCTGGCCAACTTGGTGCGGTGGCGGTTGCAGGATGCGGTACGGGCTGAGGTAGTTCGACGCCGGCGTCATCCGCTGACTTGGCGATTGCCAGACGCCGAGGCGGCGCAGTGGCCGATTCTCGGGTACCACCTGGAGCGGATCGCACTGGAACTGACAGCGGAGGGACTGGCGCCGTCTGTCGGCCGGCGCCTGATCAGGGCGGCTGCGGACGGGCCGCCGTTCTATCGCGCAGGCATTGTCGCTCGCGTACGCCTAGCCGGCGCGACGGGAGCGCAAGCGGACGGCTTGGCCTGGCTGCTGCGCGGCGGCGCCAGTCACATGTCGGCGTTGGCCAGGCTGGCGCTGGGGGAGTCTGCGGAGGTGGTCTTCGCTGACCCGGTCGTGCGGCGCTGGATTCGGGCCGTCGCCGGGCGTGACCAGCGGTTTTTCGGCGGATCAAGCCGTCGCGGCCACCGCCGGACGGCCGGCGTCGAGTGGCTGGCTGCTGCCTGACGACCCGCCTGACGAAAAGTTGCCCGGCCTGAACCGTTGAGGCCTGGCATGACGAACATCCCGAACGGCCAGTTCCGCATGCCCCGCCATCACTGGCTTGTCCGCTACTACCGCGCGCAATTCAGGTTCGCGCTCGGAGTCCTCAGCGCGCTGCGGCTCATCCCACGGCCGCTGGCGACCGCTGGGTACGCGTGGCTGCGCAGTACCGAAGTCTCCATGAAAGGAGCCGCTGTGAAGTCCCCGATCCGATTCAAGGCCGTCGTCCCGGTGCTGGTCGTCGTCGGCGTGATCGCACTGGTCTGGACGCTCGTCACCCGCTGGCAGAGCCCGGACGAGCCGTCAGGTACGCCGGGCGTCCACGGCACCACCATCCCAAGCGAACCGCCGGCGGAACTGGATGCCTGGCGGCGGCCGACGACCACTGATCCCCGCGAGTTCGCGATCGCCTATGCCCGGGCGATCTGGACATACGACACGACCCGGCACAGCTACGTCGACTGGCAGAACGCGGTGACGGTGTTCGCTGACCCGGCTTCGGCCGCGCCGCAGGTCGCGAAGAGCCTGCTGCCCCAATGGCCTGAGTGGGACCAGCTTCAGTCGTACAAGGCGCGCGCCATCGCCACCAGCATCACGGCTGAGATCACACCGGATCTCGCCGCGATGGTGAACCGCAGTCAGGCTCCGAACGGGTGGCACGCCTACGTCGTACGCGGCAAGCAGACCGTCATCCGCGACACCGACACGAGGTTTCTGGATCGGCAGGCCGCGGTGGCCGTTGTGTGTACGCCGCTGTGCCGATTCTGGTCCGCGACGTCGCAGGTAGCGCCGTGATCGTCAAGACCATCGCCGCTACGGCCCTGCTTGCTGGTGGCGCTGGTTTCGTGGCGCCCATCGCTCTCGCCGCGGGCAGCACGGAGAGCGATGCCGACGCCTGCGGCAGGGCGAGGCTCGTAGGTGCGCGGCCCACGAGTGCGCCGCTCGTGGGTGCGCGGCCGGCCAGTGCGTCACTCGCCGGTGGGTCGTCTGCCAATGCACCGGCTGCCGGGGCTGCACCAGTCAGCTGCAAGATGCCGACAGACCACGGCGGGCGCCTCCCAGGAGCGGACGAGGCCGTCCCTCGCGCGCTGCGCCTGGTCGGCAGCCACGGCTACTACCAGCTCTGCGCGCGCCTGGCCGCAAACATCTGGGGCCGGCCACGTGCAGGGTACTTCTCGGCCGCCGAGCAATGGCGCCACATGATCGCGACCAGCCAAGCACATCTGCGTGATCGCCAGCCACCAACCGGCGCACTCGTGTTCTGGGACACCGGCGGCCCGTACGGGCACGTGGCGACGTACGTCGGCAACGGCCGCATCGTCTCGAACGACATTGGCGATTCGGTCCCCGGCGAGGGCGGTGTGTACCTCGTGGACTTCGGCGTCATCGAGTCGAAGTGGGGCGCGACCTATCTCGGTTGGGCGCCGCCCAGCTATCCCACTACCTGAAGGACATGACGTGTTCAAAGACAGTGTCTTGTCCCGGCACCTGGTGATCACGCAGGACCCGGGCGTTGCCCCGAACACCAACGGGCTGCCAGGACTGCCCGAAGTACGCACCTTGGCCGGCGCGACCATCACGTTCGCGCTCGTCACGTGCGTGGTCGCGTTGATCATCTCGGCCGCGGCATGGGCCTTGGGCAACATCAACGGCAACCCGAACTTCGCGAGCAAAGGACGGATCGGCGTACTGGCGTCGCTGGGGGCAGCCATCTTGATCGGCTCGGCGAACAGCCTGATCAAGTTCTTCAGCGGCATTGTCATCGGTTGAGGCGTACCTGATGCCTTGGATGCAGTGTCTGATCAACCCGGGAGCCTGTGCGGTGTCGGCGGGCAAAGACGCGATTACTGATTCGGTCTGGGATTCGTTCGTCGGCTGGCTGGCGAAAGGGCTGAGTGAGTTGACGACGTACGTGTTCGACAGTTTCAGTTCGAGTACGACGCCGGACTTCAGCCAGCAGTGGTGGACCGACAACCTTCATTTGGTCGTGTCGATTTCATTGCCTTTGCTTGTGGTCGCGTTCGTGATCCAGTGTGCGGCGGCGGCGATTCGGCGGGAGCCAGCTCGGTTGGGTCAAGCGATCTTCGGGGCGCTACTCGGGACCGCCGGCGTACCGTTCGCGGTCGGGATTGTCGGCGCTTGCGGGAAGGCGGTCGACCAGATGTCGGCCGCGATTCTCGGCAACCCGACGACCCGGCCAGGGATCGAGCGGCTGCTGAACGTCACGGCCCTGCTGAGCGTCGGAACACTCGGTGGGTTTCTCGCCATCGCGGTCGCGTTCGGCCTGATCGCGACGGCGGCGTTGTACTTCGTGATGTTGATTCGCGAGGTCGCGCTGGTTGCGTTTGTCGTCTTCGCGCCGATTGCGCTGGCCAGTTGGACCTGGTCGGCGACGCGGCATTGGCTGCGGCGATGGATCGAGGTGATCGGTGCGTTGCTGTTTTCGAAGGTTGCGATGGCGGTGGTGTTCACGCTCGGTCTGTCGGCCGTGGGTGCTCCGGGGACCAGCGCCGGTGCGAGTGTCGGGACGTTTCTGACCGGGGTTCTGTTGTTCGCGATGGCTGCGTTCGCGCCCGTTGCGACCTTCTCGTTCATTCACTGGGCAGGCGATCAGAGTCACAGCGCGCTTCATGCGCTCCAGCAAGGAGCCGCAGGGCCGTCGATGGTGAAGGAGCGGATGGAACAAGCGCAGCGTTGGAGCGCGCACCACTTCAGTGGCTCAAGCGGGAAGAACGACAGCGGTCCGGTAGTGGGCGACGACTCCAAGCACGAGCACTCTGCCGACACCACGACCGGAAGCGATAGAGCCACTGAGGGACAGCCTGGCGACGAGACGTACTCGGCGGCATCTCCACCTTCTGCATCGGAGGACGACCGCGCAACCCGGACTTCCAGCACCGTCTCCTGGACACACGTACCGGTCGATGAGTCTGGTGATCCGGGTCGTACGTCAAGCGACGCTGGCGACGAGGACGGTGGAACACGATGACAAATCCCGATCCGCTGTCGACCCGCTTCCCACGCCCCGAGCGGCACGCTGTCCTGCTCGGCCTGCGCCCGATGCAGGTCGGCCTCGTACTGGCCGCAGTCACTCTCGTCACCTTGACAATCGCAACCGAACTGCCGGCACCGGCAAAGTTCACCGCACTGCTGACCGCTCCGATCTGCGTCGTCGTCGCATTCGCCCGCATCGAGGAACTGCCGACATACCGATGGCTTGTCTTGATGGGAACGCACTCGTGGCGTTCACTGCGCGGCCAACAGTCCCATCGCGCCCGCGTGATGGAGCCACGCAAGCTCGGCCGTCTGCAGCTGCCCGGCGAGGGGAGCGCACTACGGATCATGACGTCGAGTACTGGATTCGGCGTCGTCCACGATCCACGCCGACGGCGCCTGATCGCGGTCGCAAGGATCGAAGGTCCAGCCCATCTCCTGCAAAACGCTGACGAGCAGGACCGACGCGTCGCGGCGTACGGGAGGCTCATCGCCAGCCTGTGCAACGGCAACCGAATCGCCAGAGCCCAGATCCTCGAACGCACCCTGCCGGACCCAGGTGACGAACTAGGCCAATGGGCCACGAAACGGCACGTCGATCCACGTACGCCTGCCGGCGCGATCTACACCGAACTACTGGAACGAGCCGCACCCGCCGCCGCGCGGCACGAGACGCTGTTCAGCTTCGCGGTGAACCTCGACACCGTATCCCGCGAAGTACGCAAACATGGCGGCGGAATGGCCGGCGCCACCACCGTACTGGAATCCGAAGCACGCGCCTTCCAGACCTCACTCGCCGCCGCAGGCGTGACCGGCGCCTGGCTCGGCTCAGGCGACCTGGCCGTCAGCCTGCGCACCGCCTTCGACCCAGCCGCGACCCGAACACTCCAGAAAGCGCAGTCACTCGATGCCGCCGACGCCGGCCCGCTGGCCGTCGACGTCGGCTGGGACCAACTGCGGACGGACTCGTCGCTGCAACGCGTGTACGTCATCACCGAATGGCCCCGGCTTCGCGCCACCCCGTCCTTCCTCAGCCCGCTACTACTCAAGCCCGGCATTCGCCGCACGTTCACCCTGGTACTAGAGCCGATCCCGATGGCCAAAGCACTCCGCGATGCACGGCGTCACCAGGTTGAGCGAGTCAGCGACCGAGCCACGCGCAACCGCATCGGCCAACTGGAATCCGAAGAAGACCGCCAGCTCGACGCCGACGTCGCCCAACGCGAACGCGACCTCGCCGCCGGTCACGGCGATGTCCGCTGGCTCGGCCTGCTCGTCGTATCCGCCGACACCGACGAGGCGCTCGACGACGCCTGCATGGAGATCGAGATCGCCGCCAGCCAAGCCCTCCTCGACCTCCGCCGCCTCGTCGGCCAGCAAATGGAAGGCTTCCTCGCCGCCGCCCTCCCGTTCGGCATCGGACTCTGATGGCGACCAGGCACACGGCGTACTACGAGGCCGACGACGCAGACAAGGCCACCCGCCAAGCCAATCGACGCCCGCGCAACGACGTCCCACGAAAGACCGCTGCGGAAGCTCTTGACGGTGAGTCGGGCGTACGCGGCGGTCGACGGCTACTGGTCGACACGCATCGAGCAACTACAAGGGTGCTGCGGGTCGCGTACCCGTTCCTCGCCGAAGGCGGTTTGGGTGCAGACGGCACCTACATCGGCTCTGACGTCTTCAGCGGCGGCTCATTCGTGTACGACCCATGGGTTCTGTACCAAAGCAGAGCCATCACCAACCCGAACGTACTGCTCGCAGGCGTCATCGGCAGCGGCAAATCATCGACCTCCAAGGCACTTATCACCCGCTCCATCGCCCTCGGCCACAAGGCCTACGTCCCCTGCGACCCCAAAGGCGAATGGACCGCAGTAGCCGAAGCAATGGGCGGAGCCACCATCAAACTCGGACCCGGACTCCCGGCCCGGCTCAACCCACTCGACGCCGGCCGCCGACCATCCACGGTCGCATCGGACGAATGGCAGCGGATCGTCTGGTCCCGCCGCCGAGCCCTGCTCGGCACCCTTGCCGAATCAACACTCGGCCGTCCGCTGGCCGCCGTCGAACACACCGCCCTAGACCTCGCGCTCGAAACAGTCTCCTACCACGCCGCTCCGACAATCCCGGATGTCGTAGTCGCGCTCTTCACACCCGACCGAGCTTTCGCGGAACGTGCAGGGCTGCGTACGACAAACCTGGTCGACGACGGCCGCGAGGTAGCCCACGCGATCCGCCGCCTCGTGCACGGCGACCTGGCCGGCATGTTCGACGGCCCATCCACCACCGAGTTCGACCCGACACTGCCAATGGTCACGCTCGACTCGTCCTGGCTCGGCAGCGGAGGCAACGACGAGGTGCTGCGCTTGACGCTGGCGTGCGCGTCGTCGTGGCTCGAGGCAGCGGTCGCCGATCCTGCGGGCGGCAACCGCTACATCGTGTACGACGAGGGCTGGCGAGTGATGCGTGATCCCGCGCTGCTGCGCCGCATGCAAGAACAGTGGAAACTCTCCCGCGCCTGGGGCGTATCGAACATCCTCATCGTCCACCGCCTGTCCGATCTCGCCGCTGTCGGAGACCTCGGCTCCGAAGCACGCGCGCTGGCCGAAGGTCTCCTGGCCGATTGCTCAACCCGAATCATGCTCCGCCAAGAACCCGATCAGCTGGCCCGTACCGCGAGTCTGCTCGGCCTCACCGACGTCGAGATCGCCACCATCGCCAAGCTACCGAAAGGCCGCGCGCTGTGGCGGCTGCCCAACAGATCCTTCGTCGTCCAGCTGGTACGCCATACCCGCGAAGTCGAACTCTTCGACACCGACGCCCGGATGTAGATACCCATGACTCAACGACCACCACGCGATCTCACCGAGATCATCTTCATTGCCGCAGGCATCCTGTTCTGCTCCAACGGCGTCTTCTATATGGCCGGCGGTCTCGCCTGCCTGCTCACGACCGGCGCCTGGCCACGATCGCCCTGGATCGACGCCATGCGCGTCGTCTTCGACCCAGGCGAACCAGCTGTTGTCTTCGGGCAGACCAGTGGGGACTTCGGCCCGGCCATCTACTGGACAACCGTGGCCGTCGTCGTGGCCGTGCCGACTGTCATCTGTCTGGTCGGCGCGCGGCTGTGGCTCGGCCGCCGTTCGACTGCGGCCAGGCGACGGCGGGCGCTGGCTGCGCGTCCGGGTCTCGCGACCGGTGCCGAGGTCGAGTCTGCGGTCGGGCGGTGCCAGGTCGTGCGGCGAGGACGCTCCGCCCGCCCGCAAGCGCCTTCAACTTCGCCCGCCGAGGTCGGGACGCTCCTCGGTCACTCCCACGGGCGCGAATGCTGGGCCTCGGTCGAAGACTCACGCATCGTCCTCGGCCCACCCCGTTCCGGCAAAGGCCTGCATCAGATCATCAGCGCTGTCATCGATGCACCCGGTGCTGTGGTCACCACCTCGACGCGTCCCGACAACCTCGCCGCCACCGTCGAACTCCGCCGCAAGATCGGCCCAGTCGCTGTCTTCGACCCGCAAGGTCTCGGCCGTGTCGAGGGCATTCGCTGGTCTCCCGTACGTGGCTGCGAGAACCCGACCACCGCCATGGTCCGCGCCAGCGGTCTCGCCGCCGGCGCCGGGTTCACCAAAGGCGGTGTCACCGACGGAGCCTTCTGGCACGGCCAAACCGAGATGGCGTTGCGCGGCCTCCTCCATGCTGCAGCGATCGACGACGCAGGGATCGCCCAGCTGTACAGGTGGGGTCTCGAACCGGCCTCGGCCACCGAAGCCGTCACCATCCTCAACCGCTCCGACGTCGCCGCCGAAGGCTGGGGCGACACCCTCGACGGCATCGTCCGCATGGACGGCCGCACACGCGACGCCATCTGGGCAGGCGTCCGCTCCGCACTATCCGCGCTCGCCGATCCCGCCGTACGCCACGCCTTCGACCCGCCACCCGGAGAAGGCCTCGACCCCGCCGCCTTCATCCGCGAACACGGCACCATCTACCTACTCGGAACCGGCGCCGGAGCCAGCGCCACCTCATCCTTCATCGCCGCGCTGCTCGAAGACATCACCGAAACCGCCCGCCAACTCGCCGCCCACAACCCCGGCGGCCGACTAGAACCACCACTCGCGCTCGTACTCGACGAGATCGCCAACCTCTGCGCCGTACCATCCCTGCCCGGCCTCATGGCCGAGGGCGGCGGCTCCGGCATCTCCACTCTCGTCGTCATCCAATCCCTCGCCCAAGCCCGCGAACGCTGGGGCGAACAAGCCGCCGCCGCGATGTGGGACGCCGCGACCCTGAGGCTTATCCTCGGCGGCTCCGCCCAACCCCGCGACCTCCAAGACCTCGCCGCAGTCTGCGGCGAACGCGACGAAGAAGTCCGCAACTGGAGCCGCGGCCCCGACGGCGGCCGCACCACCTCCACCAGTACCCGCCGAATCCCCATCCTCCCGCCCGACGTCATCCGCACCCTGCCCTTCGGCACCGGTGTACTGCTGGCCCGCACCGCCCCACCCATCCTGCTCACGATGACCCCATGGACTGACCGCGCAGACGCTGACCAAATCCGCGACAGCATCGGCAAAGCCACCCTCCGATGAGCCCAGACGCACCGCCGGAGTTCGAAGACGCGTCGTGGAACCTGCGATGAACCCTGACGACGAACTCGCCCGAGCCCTCGCCTTCACCGCACCCACGGACCCCTACGTCATCTGCTGGCGCGACCTAGACCCCGCCTCCACCACCGAGGAACTAGAAACCCTCGCCACCTGGATCACCTGGGCCACCACCCGCTACAACCTCGACCACAAGGTCATCCCACCCTGCTGGCCCCACCACGGCGCCATCATCGAAGAACTCTCCGCCCTCCGCACCTTCTGGGAAGCCTGCTACCAAGCCGACGCCGCCCCCTCCGACCCTCTCGCCTTCCACCGCGACTTGACGCTTGCCCTACGCCGGTTGCGCGACTGGAGTTCGTTGCTAGGTTGTGGTCGGACGGTCCATCGACCAGAGCCAGAGGTCGGGTGAACCGGGCAACTCGGCAGATCGAGGCGCCTGCTCCTTCGTGGGAGAGTACGCCCCTGTGAAGACCGAACTTGACTTCCTTGTGCTCATCTTGGCTGGTACGTTCCTGACCTTCATCTTCTTGGTGGCGATGGTCGGGTTGTTGATACCGCCGTTCATTCATCGTTTCGACCGTACGGGCGACGTGCCGATCCCGATCCTTGCGGTAGTGACCTTTTACTATGTATTGGGTTGCTCAGTAACGCTTGGATACATTGCTCTCGCTGCTCCTTGGCTCGCGGAAGGCGTGCTGGGGGTGATCCTCTTCTATGCTGTCGGCGCGCTGGTGCGGGTCTACCGATCAAGCCGCGGAGCCGATGCGGTCCCGCTGGGCTGGCTTAGCGAGCACGGCGTGACGCAGCGCAGGATCCGAGATCTTCGTCAAGCCCGCACTACTGCAGATCTCCGCGCCTGGGCCTGCTTGGTGACGTTGGCAGCGCCGGTCATTTTCTTGCTGCCGGCCACATGGCATCAGGTTGATTCGGCAGTCTATGAGGCGGGGTTCTGGGCGTCCGTGGTCGCTGCTGTTCCGCTTCTTGGCTGTATCTTCCTCAACGGCCGGCTCCGCGTCTGTGACAGCTTGTTGCTGTGCCTCGGTGAGGTCTGTGCGCCAGATCAACCCCGACCGTGGGGTGTATTGCCGCTGGAGCGATGGCTCGGTGTCCGTTCGTCCGCGACGTACATCTGGCACGAAGGACGGACACCTGAACAGCGAGCGTTTGAGGGAGCCCGTCTGTGCATCTACCGCCTGGTCAAGCAGCGATCACGACAGATCCCAGGAGTGGATCCCCTTGTGTTCAGGCAGAGCGCACAGTTCTTGGTCGAAGACCTTCACTCCTTGGCCGACAATGCTGCGGACGCCAGAACCAGCGTGACGATCACCCGCATTATTCGATTCGCCATCCTCGGCGACGTCACCCTACTCGGGCGATCGGCGCTCCAACCGGCGTCGCTGATCAACGACCGTGCCTACTCTCGGTGGCCCCTGCGGCAGGTGCTTGCTCCGGCCTCCCTCATCGTCGGATTGATCGCGTCTCTGGTCGCCATCGCAGAGAAGCTCTGAACCAACCTCGACATGAGGCGTCTTCAAACACGGATGGCGGATCGAGCATCATTGCGAGGTGGCGGTCGCACGTTCGCGAGCGGTGTCTGCGGGAGTTAGTTGATCGTCGGTCCTAGCGTGGCGTACGGATCCGGGGGTCTCTTGGCTGGCCGTCGCCCTGAACCGGGTCCGATCAACAGTGAAGGCGAAGCTCGGACAAGACAACGCAGGCCCTTCGGTCCCTCGCCTTCCACCGAGACCTACCCTCGCTATCGCTGCCCCCGCGACCTGAGCGACTTCTATGGCCGCACTCGAACCACTCACTGACCGGTCAGAAGCATGTTGACGCTCAATGTCAGCATGACGGCGCCTGGGACGCACCACACGGAGGTGTCGTGACGGACACCTCATTAGATTTATTGCCAATAGATCTAATGAGGTGTCAGTTTGGTTTTGTATCTTTTGCTGATTTAAATTCAACCTCTATCTGGTTGGCGTAAATTTCGCAAGTGGAGTGCATGTTCCTGCAATTGGTGTAACGCGGTTGTGAATTTGGGCGATATGGGGGTTGCTGGCCAGCCCTATGACCCGCCTAGTCATCGGTGCTTGTCCGAGGCCGGCGTTAGGTGGGGTGTCATGTCTCGTTCTCGGCGTGCCCGCGTGCAGCTGTCTCGTGCGGTGGCAATCGTGGTGTCGTTCGCATTGCTGGTGACGGGGTTGGAGGCGCAAGAGAAGGCGGTTGCTGCTCCTGCGGCCGATCCGAAGCCGCAAGCGGCGAAGGTGGATTCGCGGCCGGATCTGGTGTCGGCGGTGGTGTCAGCGCGGTCGCAGGGTTCTCGGGTCGAGGTGGAGTCGCTGCGGTCGGAGACGTCGTCGACGTGGGCGAACCCGGATGGGACGATGACGACTGAGGCGCATGCGGCGCCGGTCCGGTTCAAGGACGCTAAAGGTGCGTGGCGGTCGATCGATCTGACGCTGGCCAAGGGTACCGACGGTATGGTCGCGCCTCTCGGCCACGGGTTCGGTCTGCACCTGGGCAAGCGGACTGCGGCCGCTGGCGGTGTCTTTGCGTCGGCGACTGCTGGGGCGGGTCGTCAGGTGGAGTGGATGGCGCCGTGGAAGCTTCCTGAGCCGTCGATCGACGGAACCACCGCGACGTACGCCGAGGTGCAGCCAGGCGTGGATTTAAAGCTGGATGCGCGCCGTACTGGTTTCGAGACTGACCTGGTTGTGAAGGAACGGCCGGCGACCGCGCCGGTGTGGCGGATTCCGTTGCGGACGAAGGGTTTGACCGCACGCCAGAACAAGGATGGCGCGGTCGAGTTCGTCGACGCGAAGAACGTTGTCCGGTCGCGGATCCCGGTGGGCCAGATGTGGGACGGGGTCACCGATGAGCATACGAAGATGCCGGTGAACAACGTGCCGGTGAAGATGTCGGTCGAGCAGGCGACCCCGGGCAAGGCGATCCTGGTACTGACCCCGGACCCGGCCTGGTTCATGGACCCCGCCCGGGTGTTCCCGGTGACCGTGGACCCGACCTACGAGGTGTCGACGACGCGGCCGAGTTTCGACACCTGGGTGCAGTCGGCGTATCCCGATGATCTGTCGGGAACGATCGATCTGCGGGTGGGGATGAATGGTACGAAGACGGAGCGGACGTTCATGAACTTCGCGACGGCGCCGTTCGCGGGCAAGGACGTGTTGTCGTCGTTCTTGTCGGTGTGGCAGTACGGCGGCGTGTCCTGTACCCCGACGGTGGTGAATGTCCGGGCGGTGCAGCCGGTGTCGACCGCGACCCGCTGGGCGAACCAGCCCACCTTGGGTGCGGTGTACGGGTCGCTGAACACCACCAAGGGCTTCTCCTCCGCTTGCCCCGGTGGCCGGATCGAGATCCCGATGACGAGCCTGGCGCAGGCCTGGTCGACCGCGTCGTACCCGACCGGTGGTTTGGCGCTGGTCGCGGCGAATGAGGCGGATGTGAACTCCTGGAAGCGGTTCTACGCTTCCGGTGGCCCGGCCGATCCGTACATTTCGTTCACCTGGAACCGGACCCCGAACGCGCCTGCGACGGTGGAGACCACTGAGGCCGTTGCTTACGCGGCGCCGGGCGAGTCCACGTCGTCGATGTATTCGCCGACGCGCCGGCCCTGGGTACGCACCAAGGCGACTGACCCGGACGGGAACACGGTGAAGTACGTGTTCGAGTTCATGACCGGCTCGAACACCGTGGTCGGGACCTGTACGTCGTCGGTGTACGCCTCCGGCACGACCGCCGGCTGCCGCCCAGCCACGGATCTCCCGGACAACACACTGTTGTATATCCGGGCGAAGGCGAACGACGGCCGTGTCGACGGACCCTGGACGAGCTACCAGACCCGGCTCCGGATCGGCGCCGCGACACCGGCCGCCCCGGTGGTGTCGTGCCCGTCCCCGTACGTGATCAATTCCTGGCAGGACAACCCGCCGGCGGCGAACGTGGTGTGTACGGTGACCGCGACCGGCACCGGCTACAACGCGCCCGGCTACGTCCGGATCACCGCCGACGGCCAGCCGTTGCCCACGAACTTCGCCGGCGGTGCACCTGGCCAGATCAAGATCACCCCGTCGAGCGATCCCGCGGTCGCCAAGACCACGGTGACTTTCGATAAGAACACCCCGGGCTTGCACCGGATCACCGCGACCGCGGAAACCCCGGCCGGCACGCTCTCTTCATCGAGCTCGTACAGCTTCGGCTGGGGCGGCTCCGCGATGACCTCGCCGACGGCGGAGCTGCGGATCACGACGGCGAACACGATCCGGATCACCGCCTCGGGTCCGCCGAAAGGCCAGTCATCGACCGTGACCGCGAAGGTCCGGTGGCGCACCTCCGGCTATGGCGGCGCTGCGCATGACACGGTCGGCTGGACCGAGGACGCGACCGCGCTCCCGGTCACCGACAACGGCGCGGCCGGTGTCACGGTGAACACGGTCTGGGGCACCATGAACGCCAAGATCGACAACTCCCTCGACTCCGACCCCGACACCGCCGGAATCCAACCCACCACCCTCAACGAGCGCGTCCCGGTGAAACTGGACATCCAGGTCTGCTTCACCTACGCCTCCTCCAGCCAATGCACCTGGTCCCAAACCCCCGATACGACAGTGCAGCGCGTACCGCATGCCTTCGGCAACGGCTACCCGACCTCCGGCGCAGGTCCTGGGCAGGTCGCGTTGTGGACGGGCGAGTTCAACACGGATGAGACCGACATCTCGGTCCCCGGCTACTCGGGAAGTTTGATGTTGTCCCGCTCGCATTCCACCTACGCGGGTGCGCTGAACTCCTTGACGGGTGTCTTCGGTCCAGGCTGGACCGCGCAGTTCGACGGCACCGACGTGGGCGGGGCAGGGTTCGAAGTGGTCGACTCGACGCGGATCGACGGGACCATCGCGTTGCTCGGTGGGGACGGCTCTGGGCTGGTCTTCGAATCGCCGACAGGAGAGCGGCGGACGACGGCCGCGCTAGCGCCCGGGGTTTGGGAGCCCGCGGATGAAGACACCGAACTCGACGGTTCCCGGTTCACAGTCACCGGTTCGGGGATATCGACGGTGCTGTCCCTGATCGAGGACGACGGGACCGTCACTACCTGGACGCCTGCAGCGGCGCCGACTGCGAGCAATGCGGTCTCGTTCCGTCCGGCTGGTATCGCTGAGCCAGGGATCGCGTCGAAGACGACCTATTCCTACGACGGCAATGGCCGCGTGATCAGGATCATGGCTCCCGCTCCGCCGGGAGTTACCTGTCCAGCCACGGGCACGCTGAATCCAGGTTGCCGGGCGTTGCGGTTCGTCTACACGACGATCGGCGCATCTCAGGTTCGGCTGAGCGAGGCATGGCTTGATATCTACAATCCCGACAAATCCGGCGGGGCGGGAATGGATTCGGTCAAGGTCGCCGCGTACACGTATGACAGCAACGGTCTGTTGACGAAGGTGACCGACCCACGGTCGAACTTGTCCACGGAGTACGGCTACAACGCTCAGAACCATTTGACCTCGGTCAAGCCAGCTGGTCAGGTCCCGTATCAGTTGCAGTACGTGACGGTGGATCAGCGCGCGAAGCTCGACAGCGTGACACGGCAGCGTCCAGCTGGCGACCCAGCGGGTGGTACGGCGACGTTGGCGAAGTTCGTCTACGACGTTCCGCTGACCGGGCCAGGACTTCCGGATCTGTCGGCCGGATCGGTTGGTCGCTGGAATCAGAAAGCCATTCCCACCAACGGGTTCGCGGTATTCGGGCCTGAGCGTCAGCCTGCCGGGTCGCCGTCGGCGGACGATTGGCAGTACGCCGAGTTGCAGTACACCGACGGCGCAGGCTATGCGATCAATACAGCGAAGTACGGGGCTGGCGACTGGCAGTACACCTCCACCGATTATGACGCCCAAGGCAACGAAATCCGTGAGTTGGATGAGCGGGCGCTGCGGCTGGTGATCGACAACAACATGCCGGCCGGGGCTACTGTCGATCAGTTGGCCAGCCTGACGATTTACAACTCTGACATCAAGAATTCCGCGGGCGACACGATCTTGACCCCGGCCGGGACGCTGGTCACCGACACCTACGGCCCAGCACGGTACGCGGCGCTGAGGGACGGCTCGATCCAATGGAGTCGGGTGCATACCCGGACGAGCTTCGACGAAGGTGCTCCGAACGGTGGCATCAACCCTGACACCAGCCTGCCGTACCGCGCAGCTACCACTGAGACCGTTTCGGCCTTCGATCCCGGTACGGGCGCAGAGGAGGTGATCTCACGCACCCTGACGGACTACACCGCAGCCGTTACAGGTGAGCCGGACGGTTGGGCACTCGGTCTGGCCGGCACGGTGTCATTCGACGCGAATCCGGCCGGGCCGCGGTCTGAAACGACCGGTGATCAGGTGCACGTGACTCGGTACGACTCCGAAGGCCGGACGATCGAGACACGGCAGGCCGAGTCCAGCGGCGCGGATGCGGGCACGACTCGAACGGTCTACTACACGACGGCGGCCAATCCGGCATTCGCTGATTGCGGCGGCAAGCCACAGTGGGCAGGCCTGATCTGCAAGTCCTACGTCGCTGCGCAACCCACCTCGTCGGCAGGTTCGACACCGACGCTGCCGGTCACGACGACCACGGCCTTCAACTACCTGCTCACCCCGAAGGTCGTGGTGGAATCGTCCGGCGCCGTAACTAGGACGACCACCACGAAGCATCTGCTGGACGGCCGGGTTCAGTCAGTGAAGACAGCGATCGTCGGTCTCACCGGATCGACGCCCAGCAATGAGAAAGTCACCACGTACGACGCGGCGACCGGAGATCCTACGATGGTCTCCTCGATCGCGGGTGATGGCTCAGTCAGCGGGACGGTGACCACAGGCTATGACGGCTGGGGGCGCCCGACCACGTATCAACCGTCCGGTGAGCAGCCAACGACCACTGTGTACGATGCGAGTGGCGCGGTAGCCACCATCACTGATGCCAATGGTTCGACCCGCTACACGTACGATGGCGTCGACGCCGCGGGCAAGACCGAACGCCGCGGTCTGGCAACCAAGGTTGAGGTGACGGCTGCGGGCTCGACCTGGTCATCGTCAGGCGCTTACGACGCCGATGGTGCTCTCATGACCCAGAAACTGCCAGGCGGCATCACTCAGCATCATGAGCTCGATAATGCGGGTGAGCCTGTCAGCTTGCGTTACACCGGGCAAGTGACGACTACCAGTGCCGACGGTTCGACGAGCGTCGAGCCGAATGGGCCATGGATGTCATGGTCGGTTGACAATGAGGCAAACGGCCGGGTCAGCCACGAATGGACCCCAGAGGGGTCCGCCTTCCGGGGCCAAGCGGGCGATGCGATCCCATACGACCGGTCCTACAGCTACGACTCCGTCGGCCGCCTCACCCGGGTCCGAGACCGAACAGCGACGGCCACTGGCGTGGACATTACCGATCCCACTGCCACGCCCTGCGTAACCCGCACCTACGGGTTCGACCGCAACGGCAACCGCAACGCCAAATTCACCGCGACCTCGGGACCGGACGGCGTGTGCCCGGCCGGAGGCGGCACCAGCGTCAGCCGGGTCTTCGACACAGCCGATCGGCCTGTCAACGGAGCAAACGGCGCCGGGAACTACAGCTACGACCAGCTTGGCCGGACGACGACCGTGCCGGCGAGCGACGCATCGAATCCTGTGGATGGACCGGTAACGATCGGATACTACGACGACGACTCACCCCGCTCCGTCACCCAGAACGGAACCTCCACCACATACACCCTCGACGCTGCCGGGCGGCGCTCGACGGAAGCGACTACCGGCAGCTCCGGATCAAGCGAAAGCATTCGGCACTACACTGACGCCTCCGATAACCCGACCTGGATCACCACAGGCGCCAGTACGCAGCGCTATGCCGAGCTGATCGGCAACGATCTCAGCCTTATCGTCGACGGCAACGGGACAGGCGCACTCGCCATCGCAGGTCCTCGTGGCGACGTCGTGACAACTGTCGACCTGCCGGGGGCGGCACCGGCGACCGCGATCGAGGGCTGGAACAGCTTCGACGAGTACGGCAATGCCAACCAGACCAACAGCGCCACAACCGGCTCGATCCGCTACGGCTGGCTCGGTACAGAACAACGCGCCGCCACCGACACCGGCATCATCCTGATGGGTGCTCGGCTCTACAATCCCGTCACCGGATTGTTCACCTCCCTGGACCCTGTCGAAGGCGGCAACCCGACCGCGTACACATATCCTCTCGACCCGATCAACGAAACCGACACCGATGGCGAGTTCTGTCACTGCTCTGTTGGAGTCGCCGGTGGTCGGAGCGGCGGTGGCCGCGTGGGTGGAAGCAGCGCGGGCCGCGCGGGCAGCTCCAACGGCGGCTACGGCAAGGGCGGAGCCCGTGGCTCAGCCCAAGGCGGGCGTGCCCGCTGGGGAGCCAAACAAAAAGGTCCGAGTTACCCAAAGAAGGCCAAGGGTAAGTCCAAGAACAAGAAGAAGAACAACTATCAGGGCAAGTCGTACGGCTACACCATCTACTATCGCCACCGCGGCCGCTGGCACACTTGGAAATACGGAATCACCTCGCAGACCAACTACCGCGGCCGGCCAAATGAGCAACTCGCTGGCTGCCAGTACATGATGCGCTCAAGATGTAAAGTTGGTAAAAGGATCCGCTATTTCCGGAGTAAGTCCTCTGCGCGGTTGTGGGAGTATGGAAGCATCGCGTCCTACTGGCGGCGACACGGCACCTGTCCACCAGGTCAATGGAAGAGTTGCAGATGACGATCGCATGGTTACAGCTGGTCGGTGGTCCTCGTTACGGAGAAGACGGGCCTGACTTCTCCGGTGTCGCGGACACTCGGGCCTGGACGGCGCTTCGGGAGTTGGAGACCGAGTTGCTGTCGGAGTTTGATGGCGGCCGCTGGCTAGCGCAGGGCGGCTATGAGCGGGTCGCGATACATCTGGAATATCGCTCCGACAAGCGCGGGCGGGCGCGGCGCAAGATCGGTGAGACAGGACGTTTGCTCACGCCGTCGTTGTCGCTGGTGTGGCCTGAGTTGGAGACTGCCTCGGTCGGGGAGATCAAGGATCACCTCAGACCGGTTGTGCTCGAGGCGTTCGCGCTTGTTGGTGAGCGGAAGAAGTTCGGGCAGTTGCCGAGGGCTGGTGAGGCTGCTGGGCTCCAGACGGTTCCGTTGAAGCCGTTGATCGAGGATCCGGCGCCGTATGACGAGGAGCCCGGGGATTGCTTTGTGATCACCCGGGATTTTCCGCCGGACGTTGAAGAAGCACAGCTGCCTGAGTTGTTTCGTCGCTATGAGGAGGACCTCGAGGAATTGTTGTCCGACGAGGGGATGGACAGCGTCCTTGATATGGAGACATCGGCCACGGCCGCCAGGTGGGTAGTCCGGATCGTCCGCGAGGAAGACTGAACGACTGTTCGGTTGCGTGTAGGAGGAGGGTGGCGCCATCTTGCGCACGGTGGCGCCAACCTCCTACCTGACTTCGATGTGTCAGTTGTCCACCTGGCCCAACGGCGGAGTTGTAGATGAAGGTTGCATGGTTTCAGCAAGTGGGTGTGCATGTTCGTCTGGCGAGTGCTCTGGGCATCTGGAGGTCAGAATGATGGCGTGCTGGCGTTCCCGGCGTGACGGTCTCGTCTCGAGTGGCGCCGGTACTTGTACGCCGAACCGTCCTCGACATGCTGCGACATGCCGGTGAGGTGTGGCTTGACCGAGGCATCCAGAATGCGGTTGGACGCGGGCGTGCTCCTGGCCTTCTGGCGCGGGCGCAACTAGGTCGACTTCATGGTTCGACGTGCACTGATTTGGCAACAAGTACTCGGGGTTCGTCGAAGCCCGGAGTCCTGAATTGACCCGGCAAGAACGATGGGCGACCGGCTGGAGTCGGCGATCGGTCAAGGTCAGCGGTATGAAAGCAAGGACGGTCTTCAGAATGAAGCTCAACGGCTGGAAGTTCGACCTCTGGCATGGGCCATGGCGTTGACACGCGGCGGGTTCCTCGACGATTTGCTTCGCCTGTCGCAGACCCACCCGGGTCTCTTGTGGGAGGAGAAGATCGTCGAGCCCGCCCCTGAAGTCTCGGATTTCTACGTTACGACGGATCGCATTGAGCCGATCATTGTGTCCGTCCGCGATGGACTCGAAGACGCTCGGGTGATGGTTGATGACTATGTCTTCGAGAGTGTGCCGGCATCCGAGCTCTACGACTTCCTGGCAGCTGTGCTCGACGGTGACTGGGAGGTACGCCCGAAGAAGGGATTCTGGAAGCCGAGCCAGATGGAGGCCCGTCGGGGCGATCGGCGCTGGCTGTCCTGATCCTCGGGTGGGCGCGGTGGATCCTCGCGTGTGGGGGCACGACGACTTAGAGCTGTCCGACAGTTGCGGGCTCTGCAAGGCAGGGACGTCGCGTGCGCCGACGCGTGCTTGTCCGGTCATCAGTCTGCCCGCGGGAGTAGAAGTCCTGGACCGTTATGGCACGCAGCCCTCGTCGATTGGGTTGCTGGCTGCACCTTCCGCTGGAGCGGTGTGCGTGGTGTTTGCCGACCTGCGTTCGGACGGTGTCGTGGAGATTGTGGCCAGCTGTGCGACGAGGCGGCTGTATTGCTTGCTTTGCACGATTGCTTGTTCGGGTGGTGGGGCGCCGAGAGGGGCTGGGGCGTGGACGCCGTACAGCTCTCTGTAGGCGGCGATTTCCCGGGTCAGCGCCAGCTCAACTTCGGTTGGTAGGCGGACGTGCGAGGTGAGCATTTGATGCCAGGCAACGCCTTCATCGGCTGCTTTTCTGGCCAGTTGGTCGGCGCGGTAGCCGATTTGGATCTCGAGTTCGCGCAGTTGGGTGATCAGGGTGGGATCGCTGACGTCGTGCGCTGGCGTTACAAGGCCTGCGATCAGGGGTGGTTGGCTGCCGGTGCGGTGAATGGTCCTGGTGACTAGGCGTTCGACTCTGGTGTGGAGGACGGCTGCGAGGTCGACGGCGTTGTGCAGGGGCGACTGGTTGATGGATTGGTGGAGGAGTTGTGCTGGGTTGAGGTTGATGGATTCGGCGCGGCGGAGTTCGGCGACGAGGGCGCCGTACGCGGGTGATGCTTCGAGGGCGGTTTGGTCGCTGGCGTTGAGGCCGCTGCGTGTTGCTGCTTCGTGGTAGCGGGTGCGGGCGTCTTGTTGGCAGAGGTGTTCGTGGATTGGGACGAGGCGGTCGAGTCTGGTGGCGTTGTCGAGTTGTTGGCGTAGTACTTCGTGGGCGGCTTGTTCGATGCCGGGGTTGTGGAGGATGGCTTCGAGGAGGTCTTGCATTGTTTGTTCTGGGTGGGGTTCGTGGAGGTCGGACGCGGCGTGGTGGGTTGCGATGTAGGCGTGGTTGGTGTGTTGGCCGCGGGTCATGCCGACGTACATGAGGGCTCGGGTGAGTTGGTCGGTGACGACGAGGTGGGCGGTGTCGACGGTGGTGCCTTGGGCTCGGTGGGCAGTGGTGGCGTACGCGAGTTCGACGGATGTACGGACGTAGCTGCTGGGAAGGGACACGGTTTGGCCGGCATCGTTCTGAACGGTGAGGGAGCCGTCTGGCCAGCGGTGGATGACGGTCCAGTGGTCGCCGTTCTTGACGTAGTTGCTGGTGCCGTAGGGGATGCGGCGGTTGTTGAGGCGGGTCACGATCTGGTCGCCGAGGCCGGCGTGGCTGCCGGTGTGGAGTTCGACGCCGCCGGGTTCCACGTGACCGGTGGTGATGCGATCGAGCTGGGCGCGGGCGTTGAGACGCGCGACGGTGGCGTTGTCGGCCGCGATAAGAAGGCTGGTCTGACCGCTGTTTGTGTCGGCGAGCCACGCCTTGTACGCCGCGTCTTCCATCGCGTCGGTTGATCCGGCGGTGAGTCGATGATGGTGGTCGTACACGTCGATGGATGACGGGTCGCCGTGGCGGAGGGCGAGGCTGGCGTCGCGTTCCCAGGTGGTGGTGAAGCGCCACACGTCGGTGAGTTCGGCGGCTTGGGTGGCGTGGGCGATGAGGCGGAAGGCGCCGCCGGTGTCGGCGGCGGAGAGTTGGGCGTCGTCTCCGACCAGGAGCAGTTTGGCGCCTGCGGTGTCGGCGGCGCGGGCGAGGGCGGCGAGGTCGATGGTGCCGGCCATGGAGGCTTCGTCGATGATGACGAGCTGGTTCTTGCGGAACTGCCATCGGTCGCGGTCGGTGTGGAGGGCTGCGAGGTGGATGGCGAGTCGTTGGTGGCGTCGCCGGCGCCGGGTTTGGTTGGCGTGGTGTGCTGCGTGGGCGGTATGCCGGATCTGTTCGTTTCGCTGCTCGGCGCCGAGGCCCAGGGATTCGTGTATCCATTTGGCGATGTTCTCGGTCGGGACACCGATCGCGTCGGCGAGGACGGTCGAGGCGGCCGACGATGGTGCGAGCGCGATGATGGAGCCGTCGCCGTTGGCCGCGGTCCAGTTGGCCGTCAGGGCTGCCAGGAGTCTGGTCTTGCCGGTGCCGGCCGGGCCGATCAACGCCTCGACCTTCTGCCCGCTGGTGGCGATCCGATGGAGCGCCTGGATCTTGTCAGGGCCGAGATCCACCGTCCGTATCGCGTCGTGGTCGATCGTTGGGCCTGTCGAGTCGTGGGCGAGTTCGAGAAGGATTGACTCGGCGCCGAGGATCACGGGGGAGGTGTAGATCTGGCCGTTGTGGACGGTGAAGGCGCTGTCGCCGTCGGCTCGTGTGGCCGGTGTCGGGATGAGTTCTGGGGCGGTCAGATTGATGGAGTACTGCTCGGCGGATTGGATGATTCTTTCGAGTACGGTCGTGCGCTCGGCGGCTGAGCTGAGTCGGAGCAGCCGTGTTTGCCGGGCAGCTTCGGCGAGGAGGTTCCAGCGGGTCCAGGTCGCGCGCTTGGATTGCAGTGTCAGAACGGTGGCCGCGCCGTACGCCTCGATGGTTTCTGGACTCAGGTCAGCAGCGCCGAGGTGACAGCCGCTGGCCTGCTGGAGCGTGCTTTCGATGCTGGCAAGCGCGTCGCGGCCGATAGCCAGTTCTGCGCGCTTCTGCCAGTGGGCCATCAGGTCTGCCAGGGGATTGGCTGCGTGCTTGGGTGGACGATTCATCAGGGTTGCCTGTTGCCGCAGGGTGTATATTTCGCGGCGGCTAGGTGGATGAATCGAGCCTTCGCGGCCGTCTAGCAGGGTGGAGAGGTTCGCTTCGATCTGTTCGGTTCTGGCGGAGAACTCTGCGATGAGTTTGTCGGGTATGCCGCTGATCTCGAAGGCCGGGTTGCGCTGGGAGCCACGTTCGCGCAGTTCCCAGTTGATGCCGAGTCGGCGACTGAGATTATCGGCGAGGAAGACGTTATGGACCTCGGACATCGCCACAGCCGCGCGGTACAGGACTCGGCCGTCGAGCGTCCGCCACGCTCCATCCGGCCCCTGCACGCGGTTGGCGACGACGACGTGGGTGTGTAGCTGCGGGTCGCCGCTGCGCGTATCCCAGTGATCGAACGCCGCACCGATAAGACCGCGCGTATCGATCTGCGCGACTCCGCCCGAGCCGGTTCTGGTGAACGCCGCCTGGGATTCGATGAGGGCAACGACATCCCGAACAGCGTCATGATGAGCAGCGACGATCTGCTCCTGTACGCCGACATCGCTTGTAGCCCAGAGCGCCGACACAGACTTGGCAGGGGAGAACGTCAGGTCAAAGCCAGCCACCGCCTGCCTCGACTTGCGCCGCATCTCCTCATGCCGGATCCGACCAATCGCCGCCTCGCGCTCAGCCACGGTGAGAGCCGGGTCGAGGTCAGCGATCCGCTCCCGGACGAGCTCCGACGGGCTCTTGTAGACCGCGTGCGGCCGGCCAAGCGAACGACCAGTCACCGGGTCCTCAGCCCGCCCGAAAAGCGCCGCCATCTGATCCTCAGTGACCTCGCTTCCGGTCTCGAGCCCGCCATCCCCGAGCCCGGCGAGACCACTGCCGATCCATCGCCCAGGCGGGTATCCGGACGCGGTGTAGTACGCCGTGAGCGGCGTAACCATACGCCGATCAACATCGCCCGACGCAATGTGCCGCAACAGATACTTGTAGCCGTCCCCAGCAGTCAACCGATGAATACTCAGCACGGCCACCCACCAACCCGATGGCCGTCCCGCTGCCCTAGAAGCCCTCGCACACACGCTCAACGGAAAGCACAGGCCGCATCTGTCCCGTGAGAGGCAAACACCGCCTCCTCAAGTGCAAGATGTGTGAACGGTCTGAGGTCCGTCAGCCACGCCCACCGGCAGGCTGACGTGTGGTCCTGAGTCAGCACAAAGCTGAAGGCCTGCCCCGAACGTTGAACCTACAGAAGTCCCGCGCGGCATCGGATCCGAGGCGGTTGTCCACAGATCTGGCTGCAGCGCATCGAGAACCTGCAGGTTCGGCGCATCTTTCACTGTGACGGAAGGGATTCCATGAACTACTTCGAAGTTCCGAGACGCGTGACTGAACTGGTCGTTCAGGCCGACGCGATTGTCGAGATGCTGGAGGCAACACGACCGGGCGAACGCTGGGCAATGACGGCCTTCAGCCGGTTTCGCTGTGTCCAGTTGTTGGGCGCGCCATACGAGCCGTACGACGGGCAACTGCAGGCCGACCCCGCCGGGCTATTCGACCAAGCGGCTCGCGAAGTCGACCTGCTCGACGTACCGATCGACCAGCTGAGCTGGCGCCTTGCCCTGGCGGATGCCTTGAGGTCGGCGGGAGAGGACACCCGGATGGTCCGGGATGCGCTCGACGTATGAAGACCTGCTGCGAGTCGCGAGACGGGACGCGGTCGTTGCCTACAACCTCGCTGTCGATGACGACACGGACCTGATCGCCGGCTGGCAGGCGACGTTGAGCGCGGCTCGCCATCACTTCCGCTGGCTACGTCTCGAGTTGTCGACCGCCGACTACGCGAGAGCCAGCGGCGCCAGGGCGGAAGGCCCGTTCGGCGTACTCGCTAGGTCGCTCGGTGCTGGAGCCGATCTTCTCGCATCGCAGAACAGAAGCACGAGCGACGCGTTCGAGGATGAGTGGCTGGTCGTGGCCCGATCCGAGGTTGCGTCGATCACTGCGCTGGCGGCGCGCGCGGCGGTTACGAGGCTCGCGAGTCAGCGGAGCGGTGATATTGAGACCAAGCGGTTGTTGCTCGGACATCTGGTCGATGTGCTCGAAAAGCTCGAGTTCCACCGTGTGCCCGGATCGCCGACAATAGGCGCACTGCTTGGGCTCGCGACAACGTTGCCGCATGCACCAGCTGACCGAGATGTCCGGCGGGCGCGAACACGTCGCGGCGACTGTCGATGAACAGTCCCGCGTCATTCTGCTAGCCGCGCACTGGCAATCGACTCACGATGCAACTCGCCCTGGCGGTGTGGTGTCCCGCGACCTTCGGTCGACGACAGCACAGGTGCGCACTGTCATTGGCTACTGCCTTCACCTGACGGACCTGATGAATCAGTCGGGTACGAACAGCGAGGCCGCCGGCGATATGGAGCATGCTCTGCGCAGCCGGCTGTCCGATGGGCAACGGTTGAAGGGGCCGCGTGAGCTACTCCCCGATCGCCAGGCGGTCGTGATCGACGAGCTGATGCATGCAGCAGTCCGGGTGGCCGCAGTGCAGCAGAATACGGTGGCGTGGCTGGTCCTGCATGGCCGGCTGTTCGTCCCAAAGCCCGAACTCGGCAAGCGCGATCGTGAGTTTCACGCGCGACCTGGTGCCTGGCGGCTCAAGTATCTGCAGTTGTCGTGGGTGCGGACGAATCTGGCGTCGTGCTTCGCCCTCGGCGTGTCCACCCTCGGCACGCTGTACCTCGTGCGCGCCGAGCACAACACCCCACACGCATTCGCCGCCGTCGAATCCGTGCAGATCGTCATCATCGCCCTGCTCGCCATCGGCGCCGCCGCGCTTCACCAAGGCAGCCGCCGACGCACCCGTGATCGACGCCTGAGGACTCGCCATGGGCCCTGCTCGATCTGTCCCGGTGGCAGTTCGCCATCACGGTGGTGTTCCACATGCCGTTTCCGGCCGTCATAGTCGGCTGTCAATCCTGCTGAGCATCCACTACGGGATGTACTCGAAGAGCGGCAAGGCGGTCGACCTGCAGACTCAGGGGGAGATCTCAGCGGTGCGTAGGCAAGCGCGAGTGCACGCGACATACAGTTGCCGATCGGTGTCGCGCTCGACGCTCAGGCCGTTGGCGAGGCGCCGTTGCTCATCCGGGGACAATCTGATTCCGACTGTGTCCCATTCCCTGCCCTTGGCCTGGTGCGTCGTGAGACCCGGGACCGGGCGGCCTGCGAAGCCAAGTCGCTCCTGGATAAGCGCAAGTCGTCCTGTGTGACTGGCGTGCGGTTTGCGTAGACGTCTTGGAGAGATGGCTGCGACAAGCTCGCTGAGTTGCACGTACGCGGCACGGATACTTGCCCTGGTTCCCGGCCGGAGTGTCTCGATGATCGCCTGCAGTGCGGGTTCGATGCGCCGGGGGAGGTCGCGGTCAGAGATCGCCAGTGCCGTCAGGCTGTCGTTGAGGTATGTCGCGTCCAGGCTGAAGATGTTCCTGGTCGCGTGGTTCAGCAGCAGGGTCGCGGCTGCTTCCTCCTGGCCACCCTTGAAACCGTGGAATGCCAGCGGAAGGACTTCTGGACCGAGCTCCCACATCGGCTTCCACTGCAGGGCCAGGACGACGTCGACCGCACTGGTGTCATCGCTGATCGGGAGAGTGACTCCACGCCCGGCGCGGAGGTCCTCGGCCAGTTGTCGTTGCGATGGTTCGCGCCAACGGAACGACTCGGTGAGGGCCAGCCTGCGAAACTCGTGGCGGTCGAGTAGGAGGGGCACGACGTCTGGCCGGGCGCCGCGGAAGACATACAGAGCCTGCCACGGATCTCCGACCAGGGTGACCGCGATCCCTGCCTCGACAGCGAATTCGATGATCGCGATGTCCAGGTCGTTGGCGTCGAAGACTTCGTCGACGATGAGCGCCCGAGTGCTCGTGGCCAGACGGGCACGCACATGGGCGGCGACCGTAGGGTCCGCGATGGCCTGCTTCAGGACGTCACGAACGTCGTCATGCGTACAGATTCCCTGGTCCAAGAGAGGCAGGCTCACCGTCGCGGGGACTGTGTAGTGGTGCGACTGCGTGAAATAGCGTCGGATGACGACCTGTCCGTGCTCGATGGTCAGCCGGTACGCCGTCCTGTTCCGCGTGGTGCCGCTGAAGGATGCCCAACTGTCCTCGACCTGGAGATCCTTGTGGCCGTTCGGCCAGCGGAGGAGCCCGGCGTGCAACAGGTCGCCGACCAGATCGGACATGATCGTGTCGAGGGTCACGATCCGATGTGGCCACGTGAGTGCGCGGGATCCCCAGAATCGCTTGACGCGACGTGCCAGTGTGAGCGTCGCCGCCCTGGTGAAGCTGACTGCAACCACAGCCCGTGTGTCAGTACGTGCCCTCGGATCGAAGCGGTGGACACCGAATCGCTGAGCTGCGACGGTTGTCTTACCCGTGCCAGGACCCGCCTCGATGAAGAGGCGCGATTCCAGAACGCCAGCAGCGAGCCGCTGCTCGACAGTCAGCGAGGTCCCAGCGGTTTGCGTCATGACCCGACCGTGATGTCTGAGTCCGCCGTCATGTAGAGGAAGTCCAGCACTTTCTCGATCGGCTCGGGCACCCTGACCGCTGTTCCGGTGGTGCGTGCATCTCTCAGTTGCCCGGCTAGCGCGAGTGCGAATTCACCCTTGCGCCTCGCAGCAGGTCCTGCAGGCGTCGCAGGAGCATCCTTGGGCTTACGCGCGCTGCGGAAGAGCTCATGCACCGATTCCGCCGTCACCTGGGCCGGCACGTCCAGTCCGTCCAGCTCCGACAGTGCATCGGCGACCAACGCCTCGTTGCCGTCGGTCAACTCGGGCTCGAGCGTTGGGTGGCTCTGCGCGATGAGCACGACGTCGGGGTCATGCTCATCGGCCCAGGCCGGCTGGCTAGGCGTCTGGTCGAACGCGAGATCGGTGTCGCGCAGCACCGCGATCCGGTTGCAGAGCTCGTGGTTCCTGGTGGCGAGCAGCCGGACCGCCCATGCGCCGACCTTCGTCCCCATCGCGACGATGCTCAAAGCGTCGACGAAGGCCTGTTTGTCCGGGTCGTCGCCAGCCCAGATCCAGCCGAACTCACGGATGACCGCTGCCTCGGTCACCCCTTCGACGAGCAGCAGTCGCTCAGCAAAGAGCGCCGCCGAGCGACTGGCATCCAGGTGCAGCCGGGTCTTGCGCAACACGTCCTCTCGGTCTGTGATCGGCAAGGCGGCGATGGTCCGCGAGAGATTCCGGCCGGATCGATCGCGTCGTACGACGACAATCTCCTCGGGATCGCATGAGGTGATCACGTCGGTGGCGTGCGTCGAGAGGATGACCTGAAGTTCCGGCCGGCGCTGGACCTCACGGCGGAGGTAGCGGGTGAACGAATGCTGGAGCTGTGGGTGGAGATGCGCCTCCGGCTCCTCGATCACCAAAGTGACGTGGAACGGGCCGTCCGGGAAGAACGAGTCCTCACGGCTTTCGCTCTCGGCCTGGGCCTGGCGGAGTCGTTCCTCGGCGTTCTCGAGTTCTGTCGACTGCTCCGGTTCCTCCTGTTGATCCCCGGCTGATTCTGCCGGACGGGAGTCCGGGATGGCCGCGAGCGTCACGGCGATGTGCAGCAGATTGACGTAGCCGAGTCCGACAGCCTCCAGGGGCAACGCGTGCTCGCGGCCCTCGATGGTGGCAAGCATGAGCTCCAGTACGCGCGCAAGATACCGGTCGTCGACCACCTGACCACGGATGTAGGGCCAGTTCCTGCTCACACCGGCCGAAAGTGCTCGGAGATGCTCGCCGACTCGATCCTCCAGGCCCGTCAGCAGTCCGTCCGTTGCAAGTTGCTCCAGTAAGACGGAAGCACGGGAGCGGAGCGATGTCAGGTCGCGACCTCGTCCTCTGTTCTGCTGCTGCGCTCGCAGTAGCTCGACGAGGATCCTTGCCTCCCGTCGGGCCAGCTCGTCGAGTGGATTGCGTGACGCCGGGAGGTACACCAGCAGGAATGCGTCCTCGGCCTGATCCCCAACGATTGTCTCGGCTCGTACTCTCCCCAGATTGCGGCGAAGAGTTCGGGACCAGCTGGCGGCCAGAGTTCCAGGGGCGTTGCGGCCGCTCTGCGCCTGGAGGCTTGCCCCCAGCGGTCCCTCGACTAATCCCTCGGACGCGAAAGAGTAGTCGACCTCAACTGTGCGTTCCGGCGGTCCCAGGGTCGATGCCGAAGGGGGCTGCACGTTGGGAAACGTCTTGTGGTGGCTGAGATAGAGAGCTTCGCTCACGGTTGTCTTGCCAGCGCCGTTCGCGCCGATCAGCACGCTGAACCGTCCAGGAAAGTTGACTTCCAGGTCCCCGAGCGCGGTGGCTCGTAGGCCCTGGACGCGAAGTCTGCTCAGATGCATCCGTTCTCCTTGTGATCTGGATCGTGACTCAATCGACTCAGGTCTTGCGGATCCAATGAAAGCTCGGTCAGGCCGTCAGCCAGAGCGCGGAGTGCCTCGGCGCCGGCCGCCTGGGTCCTGGAAAGTTGGCTCTCCAGGGCTGTCAATTGCCGGAACGCGGTGCCGTACTCGTGCTGGCGCTGGAGTGGCAGCAAAGGGATCTGTAGTCGTTTCACGTCGACCCGAGTCGTCCCTCGGGTCGGCGTCAGGACCATTCCTGCCTGATGGGCGTTGCTCCGACTTGCGAGCATGCCGGCCACGTACCAGGGATCGAGCTGCGCGGGGTCGACCCTGAGCAGATGAACGCCCGATCCGAGGAGCGCTCCGATCTGGTCAGGTGTTGCCACCCGGGCGACGACTCCTTCGGCGATCGCGGGAATCAGGATGTCGTTCGTAGCGATGAGGAGTCCATCGGCCGACGCTCGCCCGCTTGGACCTTTGCCCCTGCTCACATCCTGCGATACGATGGCCGGTCCGCTCGTCAGGTCGACCTGCGGTGCACGGCCGCGATGCAGCGCCACCACACGATGACGTAGCAACGTGCCCACGGACATGAGTTGCAGATTGTCGGCGCTTGCCGCTGATGGCCGTAGGCTTTCCGGGAGCAGAGCGGTGACATTCGCCGTCTGGAACCGCAGCTCATCAAGAGTTTTGATGACGGACTCGCTGTCCGCTCGTGCGGGTGGCGGTCGGCGGAGTCTGCGCCCCGGAGTCAGGTCGACCTGGCCCTCGAGGAGATCGAGAACCGAGAACCAGTCCGCTACATCGTGCGAGATTCCGCTGCTCGATCCGGATTCCCATGCAGCAGCCGCTGTGCTTCGCTGATCCGTCTGCAGATGTTCCTCGTTCGTGAGGTCGGCAAGCAGGACCTGGTGGTTGTCGGGCTCGGCCGTGGGGTGCTCGAGGAGCCACAGGTGCGGTCCGACGCTCGTGCCGCGGACGGCTCCGGCGGGAAGGGCGAGGACAGCTCGTAGCCTGCCGCGGCGGAGCAGTTCGGTCCGAATCTGACGGCCCGCGGATCTGCTCGCCGCCGCTGGAGGCATGAGAAGAGCAGCGCGGCCGCCGGGCTTCAGGTGGGCCAGTGCGTGCTGCACCCAGGCGAGTTCGGGTTCGGTGCGCGGCGGAAGGCCGCCGTACTCCCAGCGCTCGTCGATTGCGAGGAGCTCGTGCCCCCAGTCCTGGATACCGAACGGCGGGTTGCACACAACCGTATCGACCGTCAGCCCGGGATCGGCGTCAGCAGTCAGCGAGTCGCCTGCCCGGATCCTCAGTTCGATCGGGCTGTTGGTTTGCTGGGCAAGCAATGCCAACCGAGCGAAGGCAATCCTGGCGTGGGCCTTGCTGGCGTCCTGCCCGAACACTCGCACGGCGTGGCCGCTCGCCATCGCGCGTGCGCAGGCGGTTCTGAGAAGGGTTCCGGTGCCGCAGGCAAAGTCGAACACCGTAGGCCCGGCTCCGGGGGTAGCTAGGGTGAGCATCAGCTCAGCGGTTGCGTCGGTTGTCTCTTCGACGCTCATCGACGACCGAGAAGAGACGTACCGCTCGTGCAGTTGCTCGAAGAGATCGGCGTTTGAATACTCTGAGGTCAGCGACGCTACCGACTTGAGGAGGTCCTCGTCGGTAGACGTCCAACTGTCCGGCAGGCCTTCCGACAACAATGTTGCGTCGGGTCCTTGCGTCGTCGACAGTTGCTCGCGCAGCGCGTCGGCACTGAGCGGTGCCTCTGGCCAGTCGTCGGTGTCCACAAGCAGAACCGTCCCGATCTGTGCAAGGGACTCGGCGACGTGTCCAGATCCTCTGGCTTCGATCCTGCGCCACACCAGCTCCAAGGCCGGGACGTTCGACCCCTTGCCCTGCTCGTCGAGCCAGACGCTGACCTCGTCTAGATCGAAGACAGGGTTCCCGGGGGTTCCGGCCACCGGGTGTGGAAAGTCGGCGTACCGGCGTCGCCAGTTACTGACCGCAGCTCGCCCGACCCCGGCGATCCGCGCGATTCCCGTCGCCGTCACGGTAGTCGGGGTGTTCTCGTTCACGATCCGTCCTCCACGTCTAAGCAGGCGGCGATGCCGTCGTCGGCGGCCTGGACCTCCGAGCTGTGTGGCCCGAATCGCTGAACGAGGTCCGGCCGAAGCTCCTGATAGCTGATCAACGCGTCTGCAGCGGCATCCATCACGAGTAGCAGGTGCGCCCTGCTCAGGCGTAACGACAGGACCTGCGGGTCGAGGCTACCGAGCTGACCGCTGGCCCAGCGAAGGCACTGGTCGATCACCTGCCGGGCTCCGGGCAGATCGCCGGCGCTGGTCAGGGCGTTGGCTTCCGCAAGCGCGTCAACGAGATCGGTTCGCCGCATGGGTGTCTGCCGTCGTCGGGCGCGTCGCACCTGCAACGGCGGGTCGACCTGTTGCTCGATTGGCCGGAACGGCTCACGGAACGGCCTCGTCGGATCCGGACTGCCGCATAGCCGATCAGCGCCCGAGCCGTACACGGGGAGGTGCGGCTCGAGAATGTCGATCACGTCAAGGGCCTGTGCCGGCCGGTGTGCCGGAAGCTTGGCCAGCAGTTGGGCGGTCAGGTCGCCGAGCCAGTTCGGCACATCGGCGCGAAGTTGGTGTACAGACCGCGGGACTGTTTCGATGTGCTTCTGCATCATCGCCTGGGGTGTCGGTGCGTTGAAGACGAGCTGGCCGGTCAGGAGTTCGAAGAGAACGCAACCCAGCGAGTACAGGTCTGCCTCCGGCCCCGCCATGCCGGAATGAGCGATCTCGGGAGCCATATAGGCGGTCGTGCCGGGCGTGTGTCCGGTCTCGGTCAGCCGTACGGCCTCCGGATCGGACACCGCGACGACGCCGAAGTCGAGGACCTTCAGGGTCCCGTCGACCGCGATCATGAGATTCGCGGGTTTGATGTCGCGGTGGATGAGGTCTTGTGCGTGAGCCGCTGCCAACGCGGTAGCGACCTGGGTGATGATCGAGACTGCGGCGTCGATTGCCACTGGGTGATGCCGGCTTATGTACTCCTTGACGGTCGAACCGTCGATGTACTCCAGCACCAGGTACATACGGCCGTCCGCGTCGCCAAGCGCATGGATCTGCGGAACCTGACGGCATCCGCTCAGCGCCGCCATCGCGTGTGCCTCCCGCCGCAGCCGCTGCTCGTGCTGCGGCGACGCGTTCTCCGGGCTGACCCGTTTGATCGCGACTGATCGCTCGAGCGTGATGTCGTGCGCGAGGTAAACGGTCGCGACGGCTCCGGACCCGAGGACTCGTCGCAGCGCGTAGTTGCCGCCCAGCACTTCCAACGACATGGTCTGCCCTTCCCGTCCGCACCTCTGTGAAGCATATCAATCAGATGGTTCGTGTGGACATTGTTCACAGAGAATGCTTCACTGAGTGCATGGCTACGGACTGGCCGATACCGGCGGGCGCGACCGGATCGGCGCGGCTGATCAGGGTCTTCGCAGGAGCGGCCGAGGAGAGCGCTGAAGACTGCCCGCTGTTGTGCGCGGTCAAGGCGCGCCCGGCACTTCGCTTGCCGAGAAGGGTCTCGTCCGCGCGCGACCTCGAAGGCTTCGCGCTGGGGCCGGTGATGGCCGAACTGGACCGGATCGAGTTCGGGGAGGCCCGCGAGAAGTCGAGCAGACCTGTGCATGTCGGGCATCGACGCTTCGTCGAGGAGGCTGTCGCCAACTACCTCTCCGCCGCCTCGAGTTCACCGGTCACCCCTGCGTTGGTTCCTGACCCTAAGTTGTGGGTCCGCCAGGTCAGGTCTGACGATCTCTACGAGTTGCGGGCCTGGGGGCGGGGGTACGCCTCGCTCGACGCAAGCGTGCGGGAGTTGCGGCTGCTGACCTTCGGTGCGGCCGGTCGGCGCGTGCGTGATCTCGCGCAGGTCGCCATGGCGGCGTACGTCGTCGCGTTCGGAGGGCGTGCCGACCGACCGCGGTACGGACAAGCGCATGATGTGCAGGCCTTTCCCCAGCCGCGGAGGGTCCGGGTGGTCGAATTCGGCTGCCTCGGTGGTGAGCCTGAGGTCCTCTTCGACGGGACGCCAGAGGATGCCCGGGTGCAGTACGAGCAGTACGCGGCTCCGGCGCTGCGGCGGTCGGTGGAGGCCACAGAACGCCGGCCGGGAGCCAGCTGCAAGGACTGTTCGCTGACCGGTGAGTGCGGGGCGCTGACAAAGAGTCCTGGGATCCTCGGTGTCGACGAGCCCAACCGCGCCCGGCGAACCGTCTCGGTCACCGATCTCCGCCTGCACAGTCTGTGCCCCGCGAAGGCGCACTTCCGGCAGCTTCGGTTGCCGTCGGACAAGTCGATCGAGAACAGCGGAGCTGTCGTCCGCGGGCGCGCGGTTCATGCCTGGATCGAACAACTTCACGAACGGACGCCCAGAGTCCAGTGCACCACCGGGGATGTTCCTCCGGATCCGTCGGACTGGATCGGAGGCAGATGGTCGGTGTCCGGCCGCGAGGCCGAACGCGGCGCGGCGATGATCGCGATGCACGCGGCTGTCTGTCCACTCCGGTATTCGGATCCGGACAGCGTGCGTTCCGAGCGTCAGCTCACCGTCTACGACCCGCGGGCGAACGCCGTCGTCATCGCAACACCTGATCTCCTCTACCAGGATCGCGGCGGCTGGGTGTGGCGCGAGGTTAAGACGACCACCTATCGATCTCCGCGGGTCGGCGCTGACCTGATGGAGACCTACCCCCAGGTTGCTCTCGCCGTACTGATTCTCGCCGAAGGTCTGCTGGGTGACGAACCGCGAAGGTCGCGCGTGGAGCTCGAGATCTTGCGACCGGGTGGCTCTGACCTCGAACTGATCCAGCCGACGCGTCCCGATGTCATCGGTCGTGCCCGGGCAATCGTCCGGCAGTACGCCGGTCCCTGGCACGCGGACACGACTGCGCAAGCCCGACCGGGTGATCACTGCGACCGATGCGAGTACTCCCGATGGTGCCCAGAACGGCAGCTCCCGAGAGCGGAGCAAGAACAGTGAATGTCATCGAAGCGCCGCATGAAGGTGTCACCCTCTTGCGTACCGTCGCTGGCGCCGTCATCGATCTCGACCAGATCGAGGACCCGGGCCTGTTCAGGCTGCCCTACCCGCCCGAGGTGCAGCGCGCTCTGGATCGGACCGTGCTCGCATGTCTGTTGCGGGGTGCGGAGCCGCCTCTTTCGGTTCCTGAGCTACTCGCGTGGTGCCGTGAGCGGCCGGTCGTCGACTGGCCGCTTGATCTCCCGGCTGACCTGGCACATCCGGACGACCTACTGATCGATCCCGAAGCATGGGTGCCGACCGATCTCTGTTACGAGTGGGCCGTTGATGCGCCCGACGCTGCCGTCGAGCAGATCGACCGGGCGCTGATCCACAGTGCATTGGACAGTTGCAGATCAGCCGGGCGCCCGGCGTCGTACGTCGCCTTCCGGCGGCTCCTGATCGAGCATCCGGTGCTCTCGGAGGCGAAGCTGTCGGAGATCGCTTTGCACCCCGAGCTGACTCCGGTCGATGGGTTGCTGGAGAGGGTCTACCTTCCGGCACCTGACGGATTGCAGCGCAACTCGAGTTTTGCGGCCTGCTCATGCTGCGAGTTGTTGCTGGTACCAACCAACGACGGCTTGTGGTGGTGCGAAAATCCGCGATGCCGTGTTGCTGGCACCATTCGTCCCGGAACCACCTATCCAGTGGATGAGGGCGGTGGAGTGCGGCTGCTGACCCGGCCACTGCGCCTCTTCGTGACCATGCCGGGGCGGGCCGAGTTGGCGCTCGCTGCTGACCTGGCCGTCATGGAGCCGGAATTGTGGCCGAACTACGACGCCTACGACCTGCGCATCACCATGCCTGACGGCCAGGTCTGGGCGGTGGACGTCAAAGACTGGGCGAATCCGGCGCTCCTCGGCCGGAACACGAGGAGCCTCGACAGCGACCCGCCGTACGACCGCGCGTTCGTTGTGGTGCCGGATCATCGCCTCAAAGCCCGGCGGTCCTACGTGCGGATCGCGCGGCGTTCGCTACGAGCAACGCCGGATCTGGAGATCTGGGGACATCGGGCATTCGTTCGTGAGGCGAAGGCGGTCTGGAAGGGAACCCATGCGTAACCGAACCAGTTGGACAGCCGACCTGCTGCCGGAGCTGATTCGTGCTCTGTCTGAGGCGCCGGAGCCTGCGAGGACGGCCGCCCGTTTGTGCGAGGTGGAACTGGGGCTCTATCTGATGCGGCGACTGACGCCGGATCAGCCGGTCGGTGCGGGCTGGGTGCTGTTCGGTGGCTATCCGTTCGCTGCCTTGGCCGGATACGTGCCGACCGACGATGCCGCACGGATCTTGCGGATCGCACGCATGCTGCTCTGGCCGTTGCGGCGTCCGCGCAGCTGGATGCAGGCGATCGACGAGTATGTCGACCTGGATCCGGTGGTGCGAGGCTACGATATCGTCGGTCAGAATCGCCCCGCTGAGCCCCGCAGGCCGTCGATCGCGGCCGGTCGGTGGGCCGCCTATGAGAACGCGCTGAGTTCGGCGCCGCCCTATCAGACAAGGGATCTGCCGCTGGCAACAGCAGGGTCCTGGCGCTTCAGCGAGGAGAAGAGCTGGAGCTCGGTGATCCTGCCACCAGAATTGCCGGGCGGTGCAGCGCGAGGTCATGATCTCACCGAGGGGCCACGCGAAGGCGGGAAACCGCTGCGGGTCGACCTGGACGAGTTGCTCGCAACGGCACAGTGGATCGACAACACGCTGGCCGCGCCGGGACAGCCGGCGAACGATCTGTGGTCCCAGCGTCTACGACGGTGCGAGCTGTTCGTCCGGGGCACCGAGGAGTTCGAGAAGTCGAAGATCCTGACGGTGGATCGGATGCTCCACCTCATCGGCATGGTTGGTGCGGGCAAGAGCACCCTGCGAGACATTCTGGCCGTCTGGGCCGCACGCCGTGGGATGCGAACCACGCTGGTGGTCGGGGATGTCGCCGAAGCCCTGCGACTGGTGGCCTTCTTCACCGAACTCGGGCTCCGGGCCGCGCCGGTGCTCGGGGCAACAACCCGCGAGCAGCACCTGCAACGGCTGCACCGACGGTCTGCCGCGATCGACGGCCCACTGCTGAATCAGGATGCCCCGGGCTTCGACTACCTCAGTACGGCGTGTCCGCTCGACGCTCTGCGTGGGGTGGAGGCTGCGGTGCCGCTGCGCTATTCGAGTTCGCCCTGTGTGCAGCTCTATCCCGCGGTCCGTGTCCCTCCGCGCAGTCTCACCGTGCTCGCAGAGGAACAGACAGTTCCGCGACCGAACGGACGTCAGCGTCACGGCTGTCCGCTCTGGCAGCGCTGTCCTCGGCACCATGCCGCGCGCGAACTCGTCGGCGCGGACATCTGGGTCGCGACTCCGGCAGGGCTCGTGCACAGCGCCGTACCTGCACACCAGAACGGGGAGCGCGTCCGGTATCTCGAGACCGCCTGCCGGCGTAGCGATCTGATCGTGGTCGACGAGGTGGACAGGGTGCAGCAGCAGCTGGACAGCATGTTCGCGCCGGCCGCAGTCCTCATCGGCAGGTCACCGAACTCGTGGCTGGACGAGATCCAGCAGCACAAGATCGCCCGACTGGCCGAGCAAGGGAGACTCCAACTGTCCGACGATACGGTGATGCGGTGGACAACCGCACTGCACACTGTCGCGGCAGCTGCTGACCGGATCTATCACATGTTGCTTCGAAATCGGGATCTGCGGAACTGGGTCGAGGCCGACTACTTCAACCCATGGACATTGCAGTACAAGCTGCTCGACGAGTGGTTCGGTGAGCAGTACGAAGCCGACGCGGCGGATACACCGCAGGCAGATCGTCCGGCGTGGGACGACGAAATCGGTCAGTCACTTGGTGACGAGGAGAACGGAGCAGAGCCGCAGCCGGAGTCTTCGGATGCGCGAACGAATCTCACCTCGGTGCTGGACAAGTTCCGGGACGACCCACTCGGTGAGCGCGAGCACGCCGATGAACGGGTGGATGCATTGGTCCGCCTGACCCGCAGACTGCTCCACACCACTCGGACGCGCGACTCTCGCAGCCTCGTCGAACCAGCACTGGTTCAGCTGCTGACAAGCGCCGGGAGGGACGCCGACCTCACGACGCAAAGAATGTCGGAGCAAGCGTTGCGGTTCGAGTTCACGTTGATCCTGTCCGCACTGCACACGCGTCTCGACCTGCTCACGGACCTGTGGCCCGCAGTCGAGGCTGCGCTCGATTTTCCTGCCTCGAGCAACGTGCTCGCCCGTCGCCCGCCCGACGACTACCGGCCGCTCGTGCCCGAGTCGCCGATGGGCAACATCCTGGGCTTCCAGTTCATCCCTGACAGCGAAAGCAAGGTCGACTCGCGAAGCGGAGAACTTCGGTTCTTCCGCTGCGCCGGCAACGGGCGGGAACTGCTGCTCCAGCTGCCCGAGTTGACGCTGGCAGATGGGCTGCCGGCGCCGAATGTCTTGCTGATGTCGGGAACAAGCTGGGCCGGGACATCGACGCGGTACCACATTCTCTCCGAGGTCGGAGCGCTGCTGACGCCGCGCAGCGAAGAGTTGGAGGCGGTTGGCCGGTCGGTCTTCACGACGCGCTTCCTGCAGCAGGACGGCCGGCCGTTGAAGTTGTCCGGCGCGAAGCCGCACCTGCGACCAGTTTTCCTGGAGCAGATGCTCAACCAGTTGGCCAAACGCGGTGCCGACGGGACCCCCAGTCCCTTCGAGCAGGAGCTCGCTGCCATCGAAGATCCACGTCGTCGCCGTCTGCTGGTGCTGACCGGATCGTACGACGAGGCGCGCCGGGCCGCTACGATCCTTGCTCGCATCCCGCGCTGGGAGGGCAACGTCTGCAGGCTGGTACCGGATGATGCTGAGCAGGATCATCGAATCGCGGGACCGGGCGAGGAGGTACGGTCCCTGGCCCGAGGTGACGTGGCGGAGTTCGCCGCCACGAATACCGAGCTGCTCGTCGCGCCGCTGCTGGCAGTCGAGCGCGGGCACAACATCCTCGACGGCGGGGTCGCAGCCATCGGCTCGGCCATCTTTCTCGCTCGCCCGCACCCGCGGCCGGACGACATCGGCCTCGCCATCCAGGCGATCAACGACTGGGCCTCGCGGCGCGTCCGGTCCCCGGAATTCGCGGATCAGGTCGAACCTGCCGGAGACCTGGACGTCGTGGGACGGCAGTTCCGTACCGGGGCCAGGCGACGATGGCGCCAGTTGTTGAGTCAACCGGTGGTCTGGCGACGGCTGTCACCGACCGAGAGGGTCAGCTTCACGTGGGACCAGCTAGTGGTGATCTGGCAGGTGGTCGGGCGCCTCGTCCGTGGCGGCGTACCAGCCCGCGTGGTCTTCGTCGACGCACCGTTCGCCGAACGTGCCGCGGAAGGATCTGATCTGCCTGACACCAGGGACTCCAGTCTGCTGGTGTCCATGCGCGAAGTTCTGGACCCGTACTTCGATCCTGACAACGCCAGCGGCGTGTCACCGCTCGACCGCCATCTTGTAGGCACCCTCTATGCCCCCCTCCATTCGGCTTTGTCTCAATTGTTTCCTCGGTGATACGGAGCACGCTATGCCCAGATACTCGGCGATCCGGTTGTCCGCGTTCGAGCCGGACCGGGCTGGCGACCGGTTTGTGCAGGAGTTCCAGAGCCTGACGTTCCCGGACCATTGGCGAAAAGACTTGCTCGACTTCTACCGGATCGGCAGGACAAACCCGGACAATCTCCACCAAGTGCCGATCAAGAGACTCAACGAAGTCCTGCGCGCCGTTGCTCCGCAGCTGGTCTGTGTGGCTCGCAGCGCGACCGTTGCCGACGACGAGCCCTGGCTGTACGCCCGGGAGAGGTTCCCGCGCGGCCTTCTGCTGCAGCTGGTCCGTGCCTGGATCCGGGACCTTCACACGCCACGACAGCGAGAGGAGTATCCAGAGCTTCTCGATGCGGCGATCGCGCTAGACGAGGCGTTGGGCGTGGACGAGCTCGAGTGGCAGCCGACAGACGTCGATCTGTTGGGACGCGACATCACCCTCGGAGACACAGCAGATCCGCATCGGCGCCTCTACCAGCTCCTCCCGGACGTCATCGCCCAACAGGTGGTGAGACTCGAGCCGTACACGTTTGAAGGGGTTCAGCTGTCCTTTCGTATCGCCTCGACCGCGCGCGGAGCTGAGCTGGTGTCGTGGCCGCCGCGGCCACATCATGACGAGGATGGTGAATGGCTCTTCTCCTTCGTCATCTCTGTGACCGTGCAGACGATCCCCTTCCGGGACGACTTCCGGCTGCACGTCCGGACCGGCGTCCGGCGGTGGCGAACTGGCGGCGCTGTACCGATGCCGTACCGCACGGGAGTCTCCGTCGTGCTCGCGCACGAGGACTCCTGGTTGCGAGGCGCGCCGCCAACGGACCGGCTCAGTGTCAGCAGGATGATCAAGGACTACCGGACGCAGACCAATCGGTGGCTGCAGGGAGGGCCGGAGGGAATGCTCAGCCGGTTGAGCCTCGCCCGTTCGTTCCCTGATCCCGAGGTACTCCGTCAGGCTCCGGACACGTGGATCGACGAGACGGCCGGTCTCCGGGCAGCTGTGGTGCACTCGACGCACATGGGGGAGCACGGTGTCGGTGCCGGCTTGATGGCACGGGACAGGGCCCCGTTGAACGACTGGATCGTGGATGCGTTGGTCCCGTTCCTGCGTCGCGTTCCGGATCTTCGGCCGACGGTTCACTCGACGGTTCCGCTCAATCTGCCGAAGACCGCGAACAGCGCGTGGCCACAGGAACGGAAGGACGCGTTCAAGGCCGAGCAAGTAGCCAAACGCTCGACGGCGCTGCGGTGCCGGCTGAGCGAATTGCTCGCAGGTGAACCCTTGATCCTCGAAGCCCGGTGGCAGCATCCCCGAACCCGCGACGCGCTCGTCGCTCAGCTGGCCGACGTGCTGGGCCTGGAGGGATCCGGTGGGGACGGGATCATCCGTGCGTGGCAGTCAGCAGAGCTCTCGGTGCAGTTGCATCTCACTGAGGCCGGCGAAATTGTCTCTCCGCTCGAGTTCGCCAGCCCCAAGCCGCGACGGGCGACATTGAGCGAAGCGATCAAGTGTCGCCGGAACGCCGTACGGTCGGAATGCGCCGGCGACGGCCGGTCGGGAGTCCTGGCGACTGTCGTGGAGATCGGCCACGCGAAGTCGTTCTTGCCGCTGACCGATCCGAAGTTCGCCGTACGTTTGGGCTTTGCCGACGCCGGGCGGCTGACCAAGTTCGTACAGGTACCCAGCGGCAAGTACAAGAACGCGGGCGCGAAGAGCGTCACAATCAGGGCCGCGCAGGCCTGGCGTGACGTCTTCCGGCAGATGGGCACTTCCGTCGTCCCCGTCCACAGCCTGTCGGGATTCCCGGAGGACCTCGAGTACGTCGCTCTGTGGATGGTGAAGCGCCGGGCTGACGGACCAACCGGGAAACGCCAGACGGTTCCGATCGCGATCAAAGTGGACCAGAACGGGTTTGCCACCGGATTCGACCGGCGAAGCGGTCGGTGGATTCCACATCGCCAGTTGCTCTTGGACCTGGCCCGGTCCGCGGAGATCCCCGGGCAGTTCGACCAGGAGGAGCCTGACACGACCTGGGTGCCCGATCTGGCGACACAGCAGGCTGATGCGGAGAACTTCGTCAAAGCCATGCTCTACAGCCTCCGCGATCGCCGGGTGCTGCTCCTGACACACGCGCAGAACTCCCGCCCGCTGTGGACGTGGCTACAAAACGGTCGTCTCGAGAAGGATCTCCTGGGGTTCTCCTCCGGTCCGGGGCAGGACATCGGTTTGTACGGCGATCGGCTGTGTCACGTGCGGGTCCGCGACAAGCAACAGGACGAGACGTCCCAGTGGTACGCGATCGACCAGCAAGACGGCCATCACGGCATTGCGACGGGCGTGTGGCTCGACGCGGATCATCAAGCCGGTGACCGAGTATTCCTGAGCTCCGCGGAGAAGGCGGACACCGCGAAGAATGCAGCGGTCGATGCCTCGAAGCTGGCGACCCGGATCAACAAGGTCGGCGCGGTGGTCATCGACACTGGACGCAACGCCTCGAACCCCGGCCTGCTGGAAATCACTGTGGCCGCATTGCCGACCGACGGTCCAGGGGAGACTGAGCAATGGGCCGCGTTGGTCCACCAGTTGCGTCGGGCCCCGGACCGGCGATCAACGCTGGCGCTGCCGCTACCGCTGCACCTGGCGCGAAAGACTCAGATGTACCTCCTCCCGCACGATGACGAAGCCTCGTCGGAAGCCCCGGGCGGTAACTGATGGAATGGTGCTGTGCCTGAGATCAACTCGGTGAGCAGCCTCCGATGAGCTGTTGCGCAGCGAGGAACCGACAGCGTTCGCACCAACTTCCAACTGCACAGTGTCGAGCGCGTGTCTCGTCTCCTCCGCTCGGCCAAGAACAAAGCTGGCGCCTGCGGCCAGCGATTCAGCTGACATCAGGCAGTTTGTCGGCGTCACCAAGGGAGTAATGACTGCCGGACGCAGGTAACGCCCGGCGTGGCGCAAAGCTGCCGGCATGTCGGAGGACTCAGGGTTTTACTCATCGGAATGAACGACACGGGTTGAGTAGCGCCAGTACACAACGAGCACTCTCCATTGGAGAGTTAGCAGGTCAACGGCAACTTTCGACCGGTGATGCGAATCGACGAGAAGGCTGGCATGGTAAAGCGAGGTTAGGGGTACCGCTCCTGCGCCTCGCTACTACTTCGATGAATGAACGGAGTCCGAGCCATAGCGAGGCGATTGCTCTCAGGCGCTGCTCCTGTCGGTCGCCCAGACCTGTCAGGCGTAACCGTTGTTTCGCGATCGAGCCGCCCGCTCAGGCCAATGCTGCAGTCGGTGCTGGCGGGCGCACCGGATCCGGCACTGTCTGCCCGCAGTCCCTGCCAGAGGAGGTCGTGGACAAGGTAGGCGACCCTTTGGTTGTCGGGGATGTGAGATCCGGTGCGCCATGCCTGCGACGATCAGACTGTTGCTGTAGGCAAGGTCCTGCTCCGTCACAGCTCCGTGAGAGGCTGCGAAACGCTGACAACTGCTGATCGTCGATGAGAGACAAAACTGCAGGTCAGAAGCGATATCCAGGGTTCTGTGCCAAGGCCCCGCCAGGCTGGAAGAGATCTACACAATCTTCGAGGGGTGCGTAGTGGACTTAGACGGACAAAGTTGTCCCCGGCATCCGTTGAGGCTGTATGCACAGGGCGAACGTTCCTGGGCTTCGGATACGGGGGGCCAATGGAGGCAGCATGGACGGCAAGGCGGCGGATCGCGACGAGGTGCGGCGGCGGGTTGTTGAGTTGGTGGGGCGGGCTGAGGCGGTTGTTGAGGGGCTTGAGGTGGGGGCGGAGGATGGGCGTTGGGCTTTGACGGCGTTTAGTCGGTATCGGTTGTGTGAGTTGTTGGGGATTGTGCCGTATGTGCGGTACGAGGGGGATGTTGATGGTGATCCGGTGGCGCTGTTGGAGGAGGCGGCGGGGCTGGTTGATCGGATTGAGGTGTCGATCGAGGACTTGAGTTGGCGGTTGGCGCTGGGGGATGCGGTGCGTACGGCGGCGGCTGATGTGCGGAGGGTCCGCGATGCGGGCGACGTATGAGGATTTGTTGCGTACGGCGAGGCGGATTGCCGTCAGCGCCCAGCGTGGGGTGTACGTGGATCAGGCCGAGGTGCTGGCTGATTGGGATGCGGTTCTAGCTGCGACTCGGAATCATCTGTGTCGGCTGGGCGTGTGTCTCAAGGCAGGGGCGGGAGGGCCGGCGGCGGTTGAGCGGTCGGAGAATTGTCTGGGTCGATTGGCGCAGGCGATCGGGGCAGGCGCGGATCTGCTTGCGGTTCAGGATTCGTTGTCTGCGGTTGTCTTGAGCGATCGCGAGGATCGGGTTGCGGCGGCGGCTGAGGTTGCGGCGGTCGCGTTGATGGGGGCGCGAGTCGTCGAGCGCAGCGTGAGGGTCCGGGCTCGGGGGCCGTCGCGGTTGCGACGGGTTATGCGGGAGTTGACCGAGATCGCGCGAGCTGACGTACGTGGCGCTGGGCTTGGTGGCATCGGCGTCCTTGCCGCGGGGCCGGCTCCTGTGGGTGGTGCGCTTTCGATGGTTGGTGCGAGGGCGGCTCGATGGGAACGTGCGCATGCTGAGGTTTCCCATGAGGTGGTGTTGACTCGGGATTTGCGGTCCACGACGGCGCAGTTGCGTACGATCGGCGGCCAGGGTTGGTACGTCGCCAGCCTGTTGTTGTCGGCGCGTTCTTCCGGCCTCGATCTCGAACAGCGGGTTGAGCTGGAGAGTCTGCGTCAGGCGTTGGGGAGCCTCGACGGTGCTGCGGTTCGGGTTGATGCGGACTTGCGGCGGCGCTTGTCTGATCTTGGCAGGCGGAGCGATTCGCCTGATGAGGTGGCGTTCCTCGATCTCAAGGGCGTAGTCGACCGAGTGCTCGGCGATGGTCAATGGAGGTCGGCTGAGCTGATGGACGCGGCTGACGAGCTGCTCTGGGCAGCGGTGCAGGTCGCGCGGCATTTGGAACGGACGGTTCATCGGATGATTTGGTCGGGTCGGCTGTTCGTACCGCGGTCGGACGCGGCGCGAGTTGAGTTGACGTATCTTCGGCGTCCGACCGGTGGGGCACGTTTGCTGCAGCCCTACTGGGTGCGTACGGATCGCATGACCTGTTTCAGCGATGTGATCGATGACCTGGCGAGGTTTGTCGATCATCTGGAGACGGCTAGCGGGGTTGCGCGGCGCCTTGCGGGAACGGCTGCTGTTTCTCGCAGTGCAATTGAGCCGATGAAGCGGATGCCGGCGCGGTTCCGGGACTTGGATTTGTCCGGGATTGACGATCAAGGATGGGAGTTCGCCGAGCCTGGACGTTGAACAGGGCAACCGATCTGAGCGGGAGGTTGCTGTGGGCAAGGGACAGGTGGGCGCGGAGGATCTTCATCGGGTACTCGATGCAGAAGTGAGCAAGTTGGCGTCGGGATCTGACTGGGCAAGGTGGTTGGACGCTGCGGCGGTGTTTCCGGCGTACGGCTTTGGCAATGTCGTGTTGATCAATCTGCAGATGCCGCAGGCGAGTTGGGTCGCGCACTGGCGTACCTGGAACAAGCTCGGGCGTCGCGTGAATACAACCCAGGCGATCCGGATCTTGAAGCCGGTTCACGCACGGACGACACCGGCGACGAGCCTGCAGCCAGCCAGGGGTCTGGTCGACCACCAGGTGATCGGCTTCGGGGTCAGTGCTGTGTTCGACGTGACTCAAACCGTTGGCCCGCCGATCTGGCTTCCTCGCGCACCTGTTGCCGCAGATAGGTCAGTGGCTAAGGGCGTGTGGGCCGCCGTGGTTCGCGAGGCGGCGGCGGATGGCTTTACCGTCGATGTGAGGCCGGCCGGTGATATGTACGAAGGTCTGACTGATCATGTGGCCAAGCGGATTGTGATCGCGGATCACCTTGACGATTTCCGGGCGGTCGCGCGGCTCGTACACGAACTCGCGCATGTCCGGTTGCATTCGCCGGCCGCCTTGCGGGCGGGCCTCGGCCTGGTCAGGGATGGCGAGGACAGGGGCGCTGAGATGTGGGGTGGGATTCGCGAGGTGGAGGCGGAGTCGGTCGCGTACGTGGTCCTGGCGCATCATGGTCTACCTACTGGTGCCGCATCGTTCGAGTACCTCGCGGAGTGGGCGCGGCAGGTCGATTCGGAGGACCCTGCGAGTGCTATCAAGGCGACCGGTGCTCGGGTCGTCAACGTGGCGAGGCGGCTGATCGACTCGACTGACCGGTATCTGAAGAACGATCGGACGACTCTCGGTCCGGTGCCGGCTCGGCCGCTCGATTCAGCGTTCCTGATGCCGGATCTCGATGGTCCGGCGCGGTGAGGTCTCGACATGGGAGCGAGCGAGCGGGTCGCCGCGCTGCGGCGGGCGCGTGAACGTCAGGCGCGGATCGAGACCGCAACGGGTCGGACGCTCAGGGCACGGGCGTCACTGGACCGGGCGATCGAGGCGAAGGCGGTCGCGATTGAGCGGTACGACGAGCGGCTGGCGGAGGCCGAGGCGAGGTGGGCGGCCGAGACGGCCGAGCTGGCTCGCGTCTGCCGCTCTGCTGAGGCAGCGGCGGAGATTCTTGGCTGGTCAGTTGGTGAGCTGCGGCGGGTTGTGAAGTCGGAGCGGGAGCGCCGTGCTGCTGCGGGGGAGAGGCTTGGAGGTTCTGATGCCGGTACCTGATGCAGATCCGTTGTGGGACGTCGATCAGGTCTCGGCGTACTTGAGCATCCCGAAGCGGACGCTCTATCGCTGGCGGACGTTGGGGTATGGGCCGCGGGGAAAGAAGGTCGGTCGGCACCTGCGGTACCGGGCGAGCGACGTGATCGCCTGGTTCGCCGAACTCAACGATCATCTGCTTGACGAGCGATGGGACCGATGAAGCGAGCCTCGCGACATGGCGACGAGGACAGCGCCTGAGTCGCCCCCGTGCCGGCCGATGTTGGCGTGGATCACCGCCCGCGGGATGCCGGTGACTGCGCGGTTGATGCCGCGAGTAGTTGGTGTTCTGGCCGGGATCTCAGCGCTTGTTGGCTGGGTTTGCGACTGGCTCGATAGTCACGATCAGGCGCCTATGTTGTGCGCGTACGGTGTCCGCGAACTTCTCCGCGTCGTCGGACGCACCGGCGTAGTCGAGAATGAGGTACTCGCCGAGCCAAGCGCGTACGCGGCAAAGCGGGCCGTCATCACGTGGTTCGCTGGTCATGCGCCGTCCGTAGGGCCGAGCCGTATGAGGAATCGCGCCATGCCTAGAGAGTGATAGTCGAGGGTTTCGGCTGGGTTGTCCCAGGTGATGTGCAGCCAGCAGGCGGTGACGGCGTGGATTGTGCCGTCGCCATAGTCGAAGTGGTGAATCCTGTCGCCCTTGTGCAGATCGTCCGGAGCCAATGCTTGGCCTGCAGGAATATCGGGCGGCTCTCGTTTGGGAGGCCTTCGCACCCGCACGACGGGGGTGGTGTCGACCTTGTACACAGGGCCCTCCAGGGCACAGACAATGCTGGCCCTGCCACCGACAGGGGAAGCGGTGGCAGGGACAGGTCCTCGGGTGGATGCGACGAGGAGTTGGAAGGCGCGACCGGCGCGGGGGTGCGGCTCGCACGCCGGCCTCGCCGGTCTAGGGGCGACCCGAGTAGGCGAGCATTGGATTGTCATCCGGATCGAACGGGTCAGGGTCCATCCACCGGATCTCCGACGCGCCCAAGTGCCCGTGAATCTCGAGCAGGTCGTCGACACTCGGCCAGAACGTCATGCACGGGTGCGGCCCGAGCCACTTGACGGCTACCCACTGCCGGCCGTCCTCGTTCGGCGGGAACTCGACGACCAGCGCGACCACGCCCGTACCACTGACTCCCGACGGATCTCGATACCGATAGAGCTCTCCGCGCCGCATCAATCCGGTCCCCTCGATCAGACTCACTGACCGCCCGACGGCGTTGTCGAGCGTGGCTCAAGCCTCGCCGCAAGGACACGGACAGCAGAACCGCGATCCAGGACATTTACGGACATTTCATGCTAGCCTCCGAGAGACATTTACAGACATCTACTGTCGGGTAAGAGTTGGCGATCGAAGTGAACGAGGCGCTCCGACGCGCTCTGTACAGCGCGAACCTCACTGCGCAGGACCTGGCGGCGACGCTGCACGTCGACCCGAAGACCGCGGACCGATGGGTACGCGGCAATTTGCCGCATCCGCATAGCCGCGCGGCGCTGACCCAACTGCTAGGTGTCGACGAGGAGGTCCTCTGGCCCGAGCTCCGGAAGCTCGCCGAGTCGCGCCGCTCGTCGGCCGAGATCGCCGGCATCTACCCGCGCCGTACGACCATCGGCCAGAAGGGCTGGCTGTCCTTCTTCGAGTCGGCCGAGTCGGAGATCGGCATCTTGGCGTACAGCGCGCTGTTCCTTGCGGAGGACGCCCGGATTGTGCGATTGCTCCGGGAGAAGAGTCGCACCGTACGCATCAGGATTGCGCTTGGAGCGCCCGACAGCGTGAACGTGATCGAGCGGGGAGCGGAGGAGGAGATCGGCGAGGCGATGGCCGCGAAGATCCGCAACTCGTTGGCTCTGCTCGGGCCGATGTTGCGGGAGGAGGGAGTCGAGTTGAGGCTGCATGACACGGTCTTGTACAACTCGATCTATCGCTCGGATGGCGATCTGCTGGTCAATCAGCATGCGTACGGGGTTCCGGCGGCGCGATCGCCGGTATATCACTACCGTCAGTCTGCCCAGAGCGAGATGTTCGACTCGTACGCGGCAAGCTTCGAGGCGGTCTGGGCGAAGAGTTCGCCGCAGTCAGTCGGCTGACCAGGCTGTTGCGGTGGTGGTGGGCCGTCGTAATGTCGTGCGGGTGATGAGTGCGACGGATGCAGAGTTGTTGGCTGGTCGGCTCTTGGCCGACGAGTTGCCTCGACGGTGGTCACACACGCAAGGTGTGGCGGCACGAGCGCGGGGTTTGGCGGGCATCTTGGGTATGGACGCCGAGCTGATCGTGGTCGCGGCCTACCTGCACGACATCGGCTATTCGTCAGCGGTGTGCTCGGCCGACTTTCATCCGCTCGACGGCGCCAGGTACCTGCGGGACGAACTTGATGCCGCTCCAGTCCTCTGTCAGCTGGTCGCTCATCACAGTGGCGCTCTCGTCGAAGCTGAGGAGCGCGGGATTGTGGATCTCGCGCGCGAGTTCGCGGTACCAGATCGGAGTCTGCTTGATGCGTTGACGTACTGCGATCTGACATCAGCCGTCGACGGTGTTCCCGTTGGTGTCGAGGAACGGTTGAACGAGATCCTGAGCCGTTACCCGCGTGAGCATGTCGTACACCGCTCGGTGCAGCGATCGAGCCCAGCTCTACGTACGGCGGTACTGAACGTGCAGCACCGCTTGGCGGCTTAGTCGAAGTAGAGCGTTGCGTTGGGGTCCAGGTAGTGGTTGATCCGGCGGCGCATTGTCGCGTTCATCTGGAGGGTGTCGAGTTCGGTCTGGGCGATCCAGCGGACTCGGGTGCTCTCGCTGCTCGGTGTGGGCGTACCGCCGGTTGCTCGGCCGCGCAGCAGGATCGAGAACTCCTGACGGGCTTCGCCGTTGCTTGTGTACAGGATGATGTGCTTGGGGTCGGTGTAGATGCCGAGTACGTCGAGGATTTCGCAGTCGATGCCGGTTTCTTCTTTGGTTTCGCGCACGCCGGCCTGTGACAGCGACTCGCCGAGATCGATTCCGCCGCCGGGCAGTGCCCAGTTGCCGTTGTCGGAGCGTTCGATCATCAGGATCTCGCCGACGTCGTTCTCGATCACGACGTTGACCGACGGGACCATGCTGTTCGCGGTGGGCGCGTTCGGATCGTCGTAGTAGTCGATTCGCCGCGGCATCAGGACTCCGTTGTCGTCAGGATTCGGTCATCGGGGTTGCGTCGGCCCAGACTCGTTCGAAGCTGTCCAGGTAGTGGCCGGCGAGTTCGCCGCCTGGGATTTTGCGTAGTTGCCAGAGCGGTGCCTGCGCGGCTGGCAGTCCGTAGATGTGGGTGTTCACGAAGAGTCGGTCGTCGGCGCGATAGATCGAGTTGTACAAGACGGTACGGTGCAGGCGAAACTCGATACCAGGTGCGCTCAGCAGCCCGCCGTACAGCACTTGAGCGTTGCGGATCTTTGCGGCGATGGCGTCGCCGATGCCTTCTTCTTCGCTGCGTTCGGCGATGTGTACGTCGTCCGGATCGCCGAGCAAGATGCGTACGCGAGCGCCCGCCTTGCCCTTCTTCCGAAGCACACGCTGCAGTCCCGAATCCTCCGCCAAGAAGAGCCCGGCGTACACGAGGATGCCGATGTCCTCGTTGCCGTCCTCGAACAGCTGCCGCCACTCGTCCGCGGGTACGTCCGCGCGGTGTGGATAGATGCGGACTACTTCGCTCTCGGCCAGCGCGGCGGCCCGGTCCCGAGTGAGGGCGTCCGGCCACAGGTACGATTCGTCACGACTGAGCCGAACCGCCAGGCGGTGGCGATTGCGCGGGAACGGGACGATGGCGCCCACGACCCAGCGCTCGACGGACTTGACGTTGACGCCGAGCTCCTCAGCGAGTGCATGATGGGTAAGGCCCTGTTCCACCATCGCGGCACGCAGTCGTTCGTTTGGCACGAGTCCTAACCTAAGACATTTCGGGACATTTTGAGCTGAACCAAGACGTCTGGAGATGTCTCGTTATGCCGTGACGCTGTCCGGCGGGTGGCGGGCAGGCTTGCCCTGAGACTCCCGAGGAGGGTCATGACGGGCAGGCCGAGCTTCGCGTTCGAGGGCAGTACGCAGCCGCGGCGGCGCAATGATTTGCTGCGCGCCGCGCGTGGCGGGATGTCGCAGGGAAAGCTTGCTGATCTGGTCAGCGCCGAGATCTACCGCGCGACTGGACAGACGATGCTCGTGACCGCGAAGTCGATCTCGGACTGGGAGTGTGGCTGGTACACCTGGCCCTCCGCTGAGGTCCGGATGGCGCTGTGCTCGATCTTGCGCAAGTCGGAGCCGTCGGAGTTGGGTTTCTACAAGCGCCGGGTCGCCACGAAGCAACTGCCGGTACAGCCGGTCTCGCTCCTGGATCTCACCACCGATCACTGGCCGGCCGCGCAGTCAGAGACGGTGCGCGTGCCGGGCGGCCGGTCGTACGCGGGTGTGGATCGCCGCGCACTACCGCGAGGTGGAGTTGCCGGGGGAGGGCTGGCTACTGGTCGACCCGGGCAAGGACGCGGGCGCGCCACTGAGTCGGCCCGACCGCCGCTCTTTGGTCATCGCAGTCGATCATGAGCGGCGGTTCTACGCCTTGGACGGGCGCCGCTTCGTCGACCGCGCGGGCCGCCGTACGGGACCGCAGCCGATCTCGACGGCCGCACTCCTCGACGACCTCACGACGGGCATCATCTGGGCGGCAACGAACACCGATGTCGCCCTGCTCGCCGACGACGCGCAACTGGTGAGCAGCCAAGGACGCTTGGCCCATCACGACGGCCGCCGCACCTCTGATGTTGCGTTGAGCGAGGTTCCGACGCTCAACGCGGTGGCCGGCCAGTGGCTGGGGTCACGGTTCTGCGCACGCCACATCACGCGCAACCTGGATCGGTTGTCGGGGCAGCCGTTCTTCTGGACGCGCGAGAACCGCGGCGAGGAGGCGGCGTCGTGGCTGTTGTGGCGGCACAAGTACGAGTACCTCCGCCGTACATCGCGCTGGTTCCCGCAGATGCGAAGGGCCTTGCGCGTCTCGGAACTCGACGTGGCGGCGTCGCCCCGGTACGAGCGTGTGCTTCTTCTGCTCGCGGTGGCTTTGATGGAAGTCTTCGGGATCACCGTCGAGTTCAGCCCTGAGCCCGAGCACGCGGAGGTTGAAGGATTCGTGCTCGCCGGTGACGCGATGGTCGCGAACTGGCTAGGCGGATCCGGTCTTTGGTACGTCGACGCGAGCGCACCTCCGTCGCGTCGGTCAGTATTCAGCGATGTGGAAGCCTCGGTCGCCGCGGAGTCCCTGGTCGCCGAGTCGACCCCACAACGCCGCCTGGCCGCGGTCGCCAGCTATCTCAACATCCCCTGGCCCTGGTTCCACCGCCGCTGCGAGCAACTCGCCGTCGCAGGGGTCGACGACATCGTGCATCCACGCAGCCGCCTCCTGTCCACGCGCGGCCTGAACACCGCGATTCGATACGTTGCCTACCTCAACGACCTCCAGAGGAGCTGACCTTGCGCGCCGCCGAACTGACCTTGGGCCGCACCTTCGCCGTCCACTTCGACCACGGTGACGACTTCTACCCGGCCCTGGCCGAGTTCTGCGCCGAGTACGACGTACGCCAGGGCTTCATCCCCATGTTCATCGCCGGCATGCGCGACGCCCAACTGGTCGGCACTTGCGAGAAACTCGAAGACCCCGACGCCCCGGTCTGGAGCTCCGTCCACCTCGAAAACGTAGAAGCCATCGGCGGCGGTTCCCTCGCCTACGACGAGCAGACCGGCACCGTCCTACCCCACATCCACGTCTCAGTCGGCCTAAAGGCGAACTCGGCAACCGCCCACACCAGCCACCTTCTAGGCGCCAAGATCCAGTTCCTTACAGAGCTCTACCTTGTCGAGGTAACCGCTCCCACCTTCACCCGCCCCCGCCAACCCAACCTCTACAACGTGCCACTACTCACCTTTGACTAAGTCTGCGATGGCCAAGACAGGCTCCTCCGAGGCGACGCTTCGGCGGATGCACCGCACGGGTATCGCGGGCCACAACGCCGTACGTCATTGGATGGGGCGGTCGTAACGACGGGCCAGCCGCCACGCAGCACCTCGATCGTGCGCAGCCACGCGCGATCGAGCTCAGGCAGGTCCATGACCGAGGTCCCCAACTGTCGTCCGGGTGACGAGAGTCTGTCCTCGGCAACGCTGCACCCACGCTCGACGGAGTCAATCGTCGAGTGTCATGTCTGCAACCGTGGCGCCGGACTTTTCGGCCCTTTCCCGGCTGGCATCGGGAAGGGCGTCACACGCCGCCGATGCTGTCTGACCGAGCCTCTAGGGCCTTGGTGCGGTAGTCTGAGTTCGCCCCAGAACACGGCTTACTTTGACTGATATCTATAGCTGACTCTTTCGCCGCGCACACCACAGAATTTGATTTCGGCCATCTGAGTGCCACTTTCATAACACTCGCCTATTAACGGCTGCGGCTTTCCCTTCGATTTTCTGACTCTCGTTGACGACTTTCTCGTCGGGGCATCTGTCCATGCGCACGGTGGCGGACGGACGCGACGATGAGCTGCGTCTTGGCGGGGTTGTGTCCTGCTGTCCGGCATCTGCGCGTTCTTCGTCGAAAGGGAACGTAGATGCCGAAGGACCTGCTGGTCATCGGTCTCGATCTGACCACCGGCCACGAGGTGCAGATCACCAGTCAGCCGCTCGAGTACTGGAAGGCGAAAGGGTATTCCGGCGACCGCAGCCTGGTGTGCCTGCTCTGCCACGAAGGTCTCGATCTTCGAGAGCCCCGCGAGGTGCCCCTGATCGTCAAGGGCCGCATCGGTGGGGCACGACGGCATCACTTCTCGCACCCGCCGCACGAAGCCCCTATCGGCGGGCACGGTCCCGAGAGTTGGTGGCACGCCGAAGCCAAACAACTCGTCGCGACTTGGGCGAGATCGCAACCCGACGTTGCCAAGGTCTCCATCGAACACTGGACGCTTGATCGCCGCCGGCGCACAGATGTCCAGGTCACGTTGCGTGCCGGCGAACGGCTCGCGATCGAAGTTCAGCAGCAGCCACTCGCCGATCAGGCATGGCGAGCCCGGCACTGCGATTACGTGGCTGCTGGCCTGGTCGACGTCTGGCTGTGGCATCCCGGCACAGGGGTTCCGCACGTGGTTTACGCCGATGGACTGCCTGGCTGGACCCTCGACCTCGACAACGCAGCGGTCGGTGTCCAGGTTGGTGTCGCGGCCCGCGACGATGTTCCGCTGCGCTGGCCGCCCGAGCCGGGTGACCGCACCGCATCGATCACGGTGCCGCTGCCGGACATGACCTTGGCCAGCGACGGCCTTCACCCACCGGCGTGGCTGCTCACGCAGATCGCAGCGGCCGCCGCGGCAGCAAGAGACAACGAAGGTGCCGGCACGTCTGGCCCGCGTGTCATGCCTGTGCCCAACCGAACTTCCCGACCGGCGCGTTCCACGGCGCGTACGGCCATCACTGCGCCGGCGATTGATGTCAGGCGTGGCCGGGTGATGCTCTTTCCCGGGGGCATCCGGCCTCCGCGCTCAGAGCGGGTCCTCGTCTCGACGACGCGGCGCGGACATGACATCTATCGCGACGATGCCCTACCGCCGTACGCCAACCTGCCCGGGCCGCCTCGATACATCTGCGACTGCGGACTGGTTCTGCTTTCGCCCGGTGACCATCCCTAACCTCCACACCACCACCGGTGGCCACCTCTGGTTCGGGTCCGCGTTCCCGAGGGTCAGCGGTGGCCACCGAGTTGGGCTTCGGCCACGGTGGTCCATTGGTACATCTTGTGGTCGCGGTTCAGATCGATCAGCGCGACAGCCTCCACGGTCATCTGCGTGGTCCGGGGCGTGTGGCGGGCCAGGGACTCGACCGCGCGCCGCGCTGGGCCGGTGGTGTTGGTGTAGCCGATGGAGACGTGTGGCCGGTAGTCCGGCGACTCGGTGACGTTGTCCTCGCCGCGTACATCGGCGATAGCCGTCCGGATCGCGTCGCGGATCCCGGTCAGTGCTTCGACAGGCTGGACGGGAAGCTTAAGTGCTTCGGTGTCGATCTGGGCAGGGCCGATGGTGATGTCAACCGGCGGGATCGCGGCGAGCCGGCCTCGCGCTGCTTCGACGATTTGGTCGATTGTGCGGCGCTCGGTCTCGTCGGTGAAGCCGATGCCTTGCATGGTCAGGTGAAGCCACCGCAACGGGATCGGGTCGTACTCCGGCAGGTCGGCCAGCGCGGCCGCGTACTGCTGGCCCAGGTCCACGACCGCAGGCGAGTCGGCGAACGTGATGTGCCAGGTGTAGAAGGACCGGCCAGCTCTCCAGCCGGGACGCCAATACCAGTGGTCGCGCAATTCCGTCACATCCGTCATGCGAGCCATCTTGGACCGCCCCCGGCGTATCCGCCGTTCGGGGGCGGCGTGCCTGCGGCAGACGACCGGGCTCACCTGGAGCCGAACCAGGTGAAGTATGCGATAGCCGGTTGCCGTGCGTCCCGTAGGCGGCATGGACGAGTGAGCAACGCTCGACCAACCCGCAGCCCTACCGGTCCGGCGCCGTCGCGGGCGCCGGCTTCCCGCACGCGCGATGCTACGGCTGGCGAGCGACGTGCTGGAGCCAGGATGGCCGTTCGGCACGCTCGCAACCTTCGGATCACAAATCATCAGGTACCGGAATCTGTCCTCGTTCAAGGGAGATCCGGGTCGTCGAAGGCGTGTTCGAGGGCTTGGGCGGCGGCTGGGTTGGCGGCTTGGCGGTGTAGATAGATGTCTTGGGTGATGGAGACTTTGGCTTGGCCTAGTTGGTCGGCTATTTGGCGGGCGGTGTGGCCGGCGTCGTCGAGGGCGGTGGCGGTGGTTTTGCGGAGGGCGTGGGAGCGGACCCAGGCGAGTTTGTCGGATTCGGCTGGCTGGGCGGCTTCGTGAAGTTGCGCCAGTAGGGCGTGGTGGTGGTCTAGCTGGATGTCGTAGGTGGCCACGAGGGTCTTGATGAGTTGGTGGTCGACTTTGATGCGGCCGGTTTCGATGAGTTCGATTCTGGTTTGGGGCCAGTCGAGTTGGTGGGCGACCTCCTTGCGGGTCAGGTGGGTCTGGCGGCGGAGGGTCTTCAGGCTTTCGCCCAGATCGCGGCGAGCAGTGCTGCCAACAGGCGAGAGGGCGGTGCGGAGGGCTCGACGGGTGTTGGAAGGGTCGCGGTAGCCGCCAAGGGCGTCGGCGAAGATCGGCTCGTCGAGGCGGATGCCGGCGGCGTGTCTGGTGCGGAGCATGGCGATGGCCCATTGGGGCAGGCTGAGGACGCGTTCGCCGGCTCTGGACTTGGTGATCTTGCGGACGAGACCTTCGCCGGGGATGCGGGCGATGGTGTGGGTGATTTCGACAGTGCCGGCGTCCAGATCAACCTGGGACCAGAGGACGGCGAGGGACTCGCCGATGCGTACACCGGTGCCGAGCATGAAGGTGGTCAGGTCGGGGAGGTCGGCCTGGATAGCCGGTTCGTTGGTGGCCAGGCTTGTTCTGAGGAGGGTGACTTCTTCGCCGGTCAGGGCTCGGGGTTGGGACTTGGGCATGCCTTCGATGGTGTCGACTTCGCGGACGGGGTTGATGGAGAGTGCGCCGTAGCGGACGGCGAGTTTCATGGAGCCGGACAGGACGGCGCGGCAGGTCTTGGCGGTGGGTGCTCCTGCGTTCTTCTTGATCTTGGCGAGGACGGCGTCGATGCGTGGGGTGGTGGCTTCGCCGATGCGGAGTTCGCCGAGGGCCGGGCGGATGTGGTTCTTGAGGACGCGGCGATAGGTGACGAGGGAAGTGGGTGAGCGTTTCCCGTCGGCAATCAGTCCCTCGAACCGTTTCTCCCACAGGTCGAGGAGGCGGTTGACCTTGTACATCGCGGTGAGCTCGCCGGACTGGTTGGTCCTGGCGCGGTCCTGGAGCTTCTTCAACAGGGCCCGTTCGGCCGCCGTCTTGGTCTTGCTGTACGCCGAAACCTGGCGCACACGACCGTCGTGGTCGCGGAACTTGGCCTGCGACTTGTACTTGATCGGCTTGCCCTTGTCGTCGGTCGACGTTACCCAGGTCGAGATCTCGCCCCAGGAGCCGAGGGGGATCGGTGGCTTCGCCATGTCAGGCCTCCAACCGGTGTAGTGGTTGGAGGCTCAACGTTGGTGGGTGGCCTGATCCGGCGAGTTCGGCGACGATGCGAAACGATGTGATGTCACGCACAGTTATGGGCACACGAACCGCGATCAGGGTCGGCGAGGCGGCTGTGTGCGGATCACCTTGGAGGCTGCGCGCGGCATTTGAGTGCGTATTGAGTGCGTCGCAGACATGAAGAAGCCCAGGACACTTGCGTGACCTGGGCATTTGTGCGCCGCCAGGGACTCGAACCCCGAACCCGCTGATTCCCTTACAGGGCTGGCGTTTGGTGCTCGTTGCTACTCCGATGTTGCCCGTGACCTGGGAAGGAGCGCTGAGCGCGACGGCGGTTCGGAGTCGTTGGTACTCGTTGCTTCCCGATCAATCCCATGGGGTAAAGCGTGGGGGTGCGGGCCACAGCACATCAGCGGTCGAGGATTCCTGAGACCCAATCTCCACCTGCTCGAAGAGCCTTCAGACGTTCTCGCAGGCCACGTCGCGGCTTTGCCTCAACGGCTACGAGTTCCTTGCCGTATGCAACTGCGATAGCCGAGATCTCGGTGCCCCTAAGGACAACCCTCTGGTACTTGGCAGGCAGACGCTTGTCGTCCTCGCCGTTGCGCTTGTATCTCAGCGGCGGAGCGAGTACCAACTCGCGGTCGGACTGGGCGATCTCGACAGAGCTGTGCTTGACGGCGCCGACGTAGACATCGCCGTTCTGCATGACGACACGTGCGTACGGGATCTCGCCCGGGGGCACTGAGCCTCGGAAGACGTGTACCCATGCGCTCGCCGGTTTGATGTTCGCCGCGCCCGGTCGTCTCTTGAGCACCGAGTTGGTGACCCACGCGGAACCCAGCGCGCCCACCTGTTGCAGGCCGATTCCGAACAGGAGCTGTCGATAGTTGGATGCGAAGTACTTGCGCCCGCCCCCGAGTAAGGTCTCCCCGTCTGGCAGCGACGACGGCGCGATCGCTTTAACGATGGCCACGAGTAGCAGCCCAATGAACGTGAACAGCATGCTATAGAGCACAATCCGGCCGAACTCTCGCAAGCTTGTCTCGACCGGCGCAGCGCGCCGACGTTCGCTGATCAACTCGAAGAAGATCCCTGGCAGTACAAGGAGCAGAAGCAAGACAACGCTAAGAGTGCTGTTGGGAAGCATGCTCAGTTCGCCTAGAAGTCAGGCGGTCCGTCCTTCTCGATCTCTGTACCAGGACTTACTTCCGGGACGCCCTCTTGGTCATCCAGCCCGCGGATGTCCGGCGGACCGCCGGCGGTCATCCCGACGCGCTCGACTGTCGCTCCAGTTGGCTCCACAGACTCTTGTCCTGGCTGATCGGTCGGCTTCTCGTCTGCCATCTGTGCCCCTCCACACATAACGGTCGACTGGTTCGGATCGAGGTTACGCCTGAACCCCGATCACTTACGAGCCCTTGGCGGTCCCGCATCCGCTGCCCATTTCATCGGGCCGGACTGGTTGGCCTCAAACGCCTGATGGCGCCCATCGCGCGATGACGCTGCTGTCTACGCGCTGCAGCCGTCTCCCGAAGTCGTCCAGATGTGCACGGAAGACCTGGCGCGTGACCTTGGCTGTGCGACTGGAAGTGCCCACCGGCAATGTGACCCAATGGCTTTGGGTAACTCGACAGCCAGCGCTAAGCGGCTCCACCAGCAACTCGCCACCGCCACGCGGGCCACCTGAAATGTCACGAGTGACAGCCCGCCGCCCCGGATCGTAGGCCACCACCTCGAGCATGCTGCCGACCCGACCCGAATCGCTCTCCTGAATGAACAGCTGGATCTCACCCAATCCGAGCGGTGTCCCGGACAGGCGCTCGGCGCGAGACGTGCGGTCTGATAGCAGGATCGAGCTCTGTGGATCTTCGAGGAAGTTCCACACAGTGGCGGGATCGTGCGGCAGCTCGATTGTCACAGCTTCGTGGACGTGCACGGGTGTTGCGCTGAGCCGGGCCACTTCCCAGCGAAAGCGCGCCTTGCCTTTCATCTGCTCCACAACGGCTCCCCCCGGTCATTTGCATCCCACTGCCAGCTTCATCGGCACAGCCGGGTGCTGCGTTACGAGTCAGCGGCTGGGGGCTGTTCGGCGCGCCCGAGCATGGGCACCGAGGCCGAGCTAGGAGCGTCGAATCCGCTGATTCCCTTTGCCTTGTCGACGCTCGTGCCGTGTCTCGCCAGCCAGCCTCTTCGGCTGCGCCGGGGCAAACCGCTAGCGTTCGGTGGGGAGGTACAGGCGAGACGCTCGGGAGGGGCAGTCGGGTATGGATGAGACCGCGTTCAAGGCGCTTGAGATTTGGGTGGCGCTAGGCCAGGCCGAGGAGCTGGTCGCCGAGGCAACCGAGCGGTCGGCGGGAGGGGAACCGGCGGCGGGAGCGTTGAGGCACGTCCGCTACATAATTAGCGTGCTAAAGGCACATCAAGATGCTTCCGACACCATTCCGTATTCCTCGCAAACCTTCGCGGCTGTGCAATCCGCATTCAACGCGATGATGGGTGAGATTCGCAACTATAACGCTAATGCGAATGTTGGCCACCTGCAGAACGCTGCGAACTATGTCGATGGAATACAGAATGCGATTGGTGCTCTGCCGCCAGTCCCTAAGAGTTCGCAAGCCACCCAGGCGGCCCGAACCTTCCTGGAGTATCGGGAGCTTGTCGATCGCTCAATAGTCGATCTCACCACGAAGATTTCGGAGGAGAGGGAGAAAGCGGTTGAGCTGCATGCTAGCGACAGCGAGCAAGCTAAGGCGCTAAGTGACTCACTTGCTACCCTTGCCATTGAGGTCGAGTCGCTACGAACGAAGATCTCGACGGATGAAACTCGGCTCGATATTGCTCTGACGCAGAACAATGATGCCTTCACGACAAAGCAGACGGAACGCGAGGAACGCTATGAGAAATGGCTGAGCGATCAGAGCAAAGCGCTGCTGTCATCCGCTAAGCCGACAATGGACAAACTCCAAGAGATCCAAGGTGACGCAGATAAGCAGCTTGATGCCGTGAAGGTACTTAGGGATGACGTCGAGAAGGTGTCGGGCAAAGCTGCCGCGGCTGTGCTCGCGCGCGACTATGGATCGTACGCCACTAGGGAATGGATCTCGGGAGTCCTGGCCTACTTCTTAGGCTTTGTACTGCTCGTGGTTGTCGCGGTTTATCTCGTTCGGACGGTTGGTCGAATTGACATGAATGCGAAGCCCTCGTGGCAGTTCGTCGCCCTCAAGCTCGGCTTGACCTTGACCGCGGCAACCGCAGCTGGAGTCGCATTTCAGTTTGGTTCCCACGCCCTCTCGCGCTCGAACATGAACAAGCGTGTCGAGTTGGAGTTGCGCGCTGTTGGTCCGTTCTTGGCTGATGTCGATGACCCTGAAGCTGTAAAGGCTGCAAAGCTGGCTTTCATGGAACGGATGTTCGGGCGGGCGTGGGAAGCCAACGGGTCTGCACCGCAGATCAAGGAATCCAAGTCGGGTGCGCCGGACTCGACCCTGATTGCGAAGATTGTTGAGGAAGTAGTTCGCCTTCGGCCCGGAGGTTAGCGATTCCCGACCGAATTCAGAACTCCAAGCACCCAAGCCCAATCGAACCTCTCCGCGGTCTCGGCTCCCGTCCCTGATGCAACCGGGTCGATGGAGTTGGTTGCGCCGCTGGATGGGTCAATGACGCTTATCCCTGCGTACCGAAGGACTGCGAGTGAGGCGAGCCAGGCGGGATGACCAGCGAGGTCCTGTTTCGCGAATGGGACCGCGACGGTAGGAGTTTGGGCCCCGATTGCTGCGCACAGAGTCGTTAGCGGGTAGGTGTGTGCGTTGCCATTCGCCCAGGCGTTGAGGGTGTTGAAGGTCATCGGGACGACGGCGATCGCGTCGGGCGGTGGGGTGCGCCTCGGCTCGTCTGGGGTGCGATTGCCGGTGATGACGGGCGCATCTCCAAGGTCCTGGTCTGCGAGCCATGGCATTGCCGCTTCGGTGGGGATGACGTAGGGGTCCCAGCCGTTGGCTCGGGCGGCCTTGACGCCGTCTGCGGTACGGGAGGCGAGGGGCGCACCGCAGACGACGATGTACAGGGTTCGGTCGGTCACGCGAGTACTCCTGCGCGGGTAGCGATAGCGGTCAGGGACGGGCTGGGTTTGCGGGAGCGGCGGAGGAGTTCGCGTACCAGTTCGCGGGCGATGGTGTGGTACTTGATCGACTCGGGAGCTACGCGCTCGGCTGCCTGGAGATGCAGGATCGCCTCCATGTCGTTCTTGGCTTGGGTTTGCGCCCATGCCAGGTCGATGTGGAGGCGGGATCGGCGGCCTTGGAGTCCGGCCGGCATAGTGTCCAGGTCGATTTCCGTAGCGACCCGCAGCACGTTGGACGGCTCCCCGAACTCGGCTGCGACAGAGGCGCGATGGATGAGGACGTTGGTGGGGCCGAACGCTGTCCACCAGTGGTTGCCGTCGTGCGCCAGGAGGTCTCCGAGCTGTCCGGCCGTCGTCAGCCGGTCGGTCGCCGTCGCACGGTCTGAGCGGCGCGCAGCGATGACGGAGGAGATGAGCCACAGGGAACCGGCGAGTGACACCGCGTCGGGCGCGTCCGAGCCGGTCAGCGACATGAGACCTTCGGCTGATCGGACCGCGATCCTTTCCGCGTCGTCGGTGCGCTCGCTGCGGAGCAGTGCACAGACGACCTGATACGCCGCGAGGCCCTGTGCGGCCTTGGATTCGGCAGCCATAGCTGCGTGGGTGGCGCGGTCGGCGGCAAGCCACCCGAGCTGGTGCTCACCCACCTTCGTGAGGAGCTTGGCGGCGGCCGAGTAGACCGAGCATCGCGCAAGGTGGGTCTCCCTGCCGTCGCGGCCCTGGTAGCCGTCGTACGCGTCGGCGGCCCGGATGAGGTCTGGAAGCATCGCCGTCGCCGTGTGGTACTTCGCGGCCTGATAGGCCTGGTGGACCTGCACAGCGCCGTTTCGGAGCTGTGGGAGCGGCCACGGAGCTGCGGGCTCGCCCAGGAGGTGGTGATAGCTCGCCAGTTGGCTGCGGACGGCGTCGACGGCCTTCACGTGCTCTGGCGCGTCCGGCGCGAGAACCCAGTCACGGCCGATCAGGTCGGTTACGTCGATCCGCAGGACGGTTGCTAGGTCGTTCAGGGTGGACAGTCGATCGACACCACGAATCCCACGCTCGACCTGCGACAGCCAGGAGCGCGACATTCCGATGAGTCCCGCCAGGGCGTCTTGCGACATACCGCGTCGCTTGCGGTAGGCCCCGATGCGCTCACCTACGTGCATCTGCACTTCCCCTCGTTGATGTGGTCCCTCTAGTCAACCGCCGATTGGACCGGATAACGCGCACAAAAGTGCGCAGCCTGCCGAGTGCACATCAATCGATCGTTTCGCGCCGACGCTGGACGCATGAACGAGCCGACCACTCAGGAGCTCACCCGCTTAGGCCCTGGCGCCGCTGGCGGGACGCCCTCCGCGCGGGCAACTCTGCGGATGTACGCCGCTGTGAAGGGCGACAACCGTTCCACCTCAGTAGGGGGTACGCCGCCCCGGAGCGCCGCAAGGACAGCGGTCAGCATCTCGGTCCGGGATTGCTCGTGGGCCGCCTCGGTCTCGCGATACCGCAGCGTCGCCGACTTCAACTCGTCACGTAGATCAGTCACCCAACCAGGGTATCGCACCTCGCTTGCGCAACCTTCGCTGAAGCGCTACCGTGGTGCGCACCTTAGTTTCGCTTCATGTTCTGGTCAGGCCCGACAGAGCGACGCCCCGGCGGGTGCAACCGCCGAGGCGTCAGGGCCGGTCCAGTCCCTTCACGAACAGGAGCACAACCCAATGAGCATCATCCACCTGTCGGCCGTCGCTAGCCAGGAACCTTCGGCAGCGGACCTGGCCGGTATCGAGCTGGAATGGCCGCTGATCGCGGCCGAGCTGGACCTCTTGGATGCACAGATCGCGTTCATCAACGCTGGTCCGTACGCGTCCCCGTTGGAAACCCGCCGGGTTCGGCGGGCGCAGCGCCGGGTGTTGGAGATCGGCCGGGAGTTGGGCGACCGCGACCCGGAAACCGAGGGCGCGGCATGACCGCCGGTACGGCTCTGGCGGACCTCGTGCAGGTCGATCTGGGCTGGTGGAAGGTCGCGGGATACGACCTGGTGCAGGTCGTCTCGCCCCGTACGGCGCTGGGGACGGCGTGGATCGTCTGGCGCGGCGATCACGTCTTGCACACCACCGACACGCTGCCCCACGCGGGCGGCTGGGTTGCTAGCCACCTGACGGGAGGTCAGGCGCGATGAGTACCCCGCTTCGTACGTCGTACCCGGTCCCGGTAGAGGACCTGATCCCGGACGCCCGCCGTCTCGCTGCCGAGCTGGGCGAGGTCCCGTCGCAGAACCGGCTGATGAAGCACCTGCGGATCGGCAAGGACAAGGCCAAGGCCGTCCACGCTGCCCTGACCGACGAGCACATCGCCGACCGGACCGAGGACCGTCCGGAGACCCGGCTGCACTCGGTGCCGGACCCGAACGAGACCACCACCGAAACCAAGGTCGCGGCAACGGCTCTTGAGTCTGTTGACGAGGAGTCTTCGCAGGTCGCGCCGCCTGTAGCCCTGGTTCCGGCGCGCCGTGCGGGATGGCTGGGCTGGTTCCCGCGGCTGATCCGGCGCGGGGGCATCTCCCCGGCTCCCAAGGCGACTCCGGACACCGACGCTGAGGCTGGGGCTGAGATGCGCCCCGTCCGATCGTGGCCGGTGCTGCTGCTGGCGCTGCCCGCGTTCGTCGCGGTCTGGTCCGGCTGGGTCGGTCTCGGTGAGCTGACCGGGTTCGGGGTCGTGCACCCGCTGCCCGGCATCGCGGACGGGTTCACGCTGAACTCTGCGATCACGCTTCCGATCGGTGTCGAGACGTATGCCGCGTTCGCGCTGCGGGTGTGGTTGTCCGGCCGGGTCCCGGCCAAGGCGCGCCGGTTCGCCAAGGTCTCCGCACTGTCCGCCCTTGGTCTGGGCGCGTTGGGGCAGGTCGCCTATCACCTGCTGGAGGCCGCTGGCGTTACGGCCGCGCCGTGGCCCATCACCACTGCCGTTGCCTGCCTGCCCGTCGCTGTGCTCGGCATGGGTGCCGCGCTGGCCCACCTGATCCACACCCGCGAGAACGGGGAGAAGTGACATGACCGAGCCGATGAACAACGAGCTGCCTGACCCGATCGACCTGGACGCGCGCCGCGCCCGTCGCGACGACGCGCAGGCCCCGGAGGATTTGGCCGGCGCGCTGGTGCCGGTGTCGCCTGCCGAGGTTGAGCGGATGGACACCGCCTACGAGGTCGCCTTGGACGGCGACACCGACGACGACCCGGCCACGGGGAACGTGCTGGTGCCGGTGGACAAGCGGACGCTGCCGCTGCCGGTGCAGTCGGGTGAGCGGGTGCCGATCGTGCCGGTGCATCTGCGGCCGAAGGCGCTGCCCGCGACGATGCGCCGCGTTGGCGGCCGGGCCGGGCACGTGACGGCGTTCCACGCGGTCCGATCCCCTTGGTATGCAACGAAGTTCCTGTGGTTCGCGGGCCGTGGCCTGTCGCGGCTGATTGGGACGCAGGTGCGGTGGTGGTGGGTGCCGAACTCGTTCGCGCTGGAGCAGAAGGCGGCCGACGAGAGCGCGTTGAAGGAGTGGGAGCGGATCCACCGTCAGCTCAAGGCAACCCGGTTGTGGCGTGGTGGCGTGCTGGCCGTGCAGAACATCGCCGTGACCGTTGGTGCGCTGGTTGGGCTGAACATGGCTCCTGGGGCCGCTGTAGCGGCGGTGCTGGCTGGTTTGACTGCGGTTCTGGCGCACTACGGCCGCCCGGCCGGTCAGACGCTGGTGGGGACAGCTGTGGTCGCGCCCCGGTACCGCAAGCTCAACTCAGACATCGTGCTGCGCGCCTACTACGCCGCCGGACTGGGCAACCCGGACAAGACCGACAAGCAGGTCAACTTCGGCTCGACCATGTCCCGCGACGCGAGCAACACCGGCACCGAGGTTGTCATCGATCTGCCGTGGGGTCTGGGCTGGACGCAGGTCGTCGGCGCGAAAGAGAAGATCGCTTCCGGCCTGGATGTCCATGTGCGGCAGGTGTTCTTGACCCCGGACGACTCGTCCAGCCGTCGCCACAAGCTGTTCGTGGCCGACACGGACCCGCTGGCTGAACCGGCCGGGCGTACCGACATGCTCGACGGCAAGCGCCGCTCGATCTGGCAGCCGGTCCGGTTCGGGCTGGACGAGCGTGGTCGCCTGGTCGGGCTGTCGCTGCCGTGGTTCTCCCTGCTGGTCGGTGCTCAGCCCCGTAAGGGCAAGACGTTCTCCGCCCGGATGGTCGCCCTGCATGCCGCTCTGGACCCGTTCGTGAAGCTGGTCATTGTCGACGGGAAGAACTCCCCGGACTGGCTCGGCTTCAAAAAGGTTGCCCACCGCATCGTTTTCGGTGACGTGCCCAACGTCAACGACCCCGACCCGATCGGGCACCTGCTGGCCGCGCTGGACGAGATCCTGACCCACATCGACAACGTCAACAGCCTGCTCACCACACTGCCGGTCGACGTGTGCGAGGAAGGGAAACTGACCGAGGCCCTGGCCCGCGATCCCCGCTACCCCGAGCTGCGCGTGTGGATTCTGGTGATGGAGGAGTTCCAGAAGTACTTCGAGACCGAAGACCAGGAGATCAACAAGCAGATCGCCCGCAAGCTGTCGATGATTCAGGCGGTCGGCCCGAGCGCTGGTGTGTGGCTGGTGTCGGCGTCGCAGAAGCCGTCCGGCGTCGGCGCGGGCGACGTGGCGCGGCTGTTCAACCGGTTCCGGGACAACCACACGCTGCGGTTCGCGCTGCGCTGCGGTAACCGCGACGTGTCCATGGCCGTGCTCGGTGGCGACGCCTACCAGGAAGGCTTCGACGCCTCCACGCTGCCCGTCGGGGACAAGTTCCGGGGAGTCGGCTACCTGTACGGAGCAAGCGACGACACCCCGACCGTGCGGACCTTCCTGGCCGACGCCAAGGACGCCGACCACATCCTGACCGCCGCCCGCAAGCTGCGCGAGAACCTGAACCTGCTGACCGGCGACGCGGCCGGGGAACAGATCGAGCGGACCAGCCGGGACGTGCTGGCCGACATCCTCACCGTGCTCGGTGCCGACACCGCCGCGCACTGGGAGGCGATCGCCGGACGGCTCGGAGAGCAGATGCCCGAGCAGTACGACGGCACCACGCCGGACGCGATCTCGGCTCAGGCCCGCGCGCTGAAGGTCCCCAGCCGCGACGTGAAACGCGACGGCGTGAACCGCAAGGGTGCCCGCGCCGACGACATCCGGGCTGCGATCGACCGCCGCAGCAACATCAACGGAGCGTAACCATTCCGGCAGGGGTGGCGGGACGGCTTAGGTAGCGGCGTTGCCGCTACCGGTAGCGGCAACGCTACCCGTCCCGCTACCCCACAACCCAGATCTGACCAGGCCGTATATCCGCAGGTAGCGGGTCGCGGCTCAGGCTCCGCACGCCCAAAAACAGCCCTCTGGAGGCTTCCCATGCTGTCCGCCGCCGCTACCTCTACCCTCACCGCCGCTACCCACGGTAGCGGGCAGGGTAGCGCCTCGCTGCCCCTGTCGGCCGATCTGGCCGCGACCCTCCACACCGTCGAGCAGGCCGCCACGGTGACACTCATCGTGACCGCTGCCGCCGCGTTCTACCTGCTGACCTGTGCTGTCTGGCCGTTCGGCAAGTGCCGCAAGTGCAAGGGCGTCGGCAAGTTCAAGTCCCCGTTCGGCAACGCGTTCCGGCACTGCCCGAGGTGTGACGGTTCCGGGCTGCGGGTCCGGCTCGGACGCCACATCATCAACCGCATCCGCGCCACCCGTGGCGCGGGCACCAACACCACCAGCAAGACCAGCAAAGGCGACCGCTGATGTGCGCCGCGCTGGCAGGGCTCAGCCTCCACCCGGCCAAGTCGTGCTGGGTCGAGCTGTGGAACGGCCAACAGGCGCTCGGCTGGGACTACTACGGCACTCCGGTGTTCAAGTTCCGGTGGGCACCCGCAGGGCTAGCCACCCGCCGCCAGCTCCGGGCGATGCGCATGTCACCGGGCGGACAGGAGCCGTACGCGCTGCTCGTGTGGCGCAACGGCAAGCGGTGGGCGTGGCTGTACCGGCTCGACCTCGCCCGCCCGTCCCGCGTCCCGTCACCGGCACAGCTCAACGCGCTCGACAAGGCGATGCAGGCACGCCGCACCTGCCGCAAATGCGGGCGCGTCGAGGCCTACTGCGTGCCCACTCACGACCCGCTCTGTGACACGTGCATGTACGCGTACGAACACGTCACCGCCGCCTAGCCCACCTCGAGAGGAGATCTCCGATGAATGACCTGCTGACCGCCGCCGTCGCTGCCGCTGATCGTGGCTGGCCGGTGTTCATGCTCGGTCGCTCCAAGCGGCCCGTTGCCAACTGCAACGACTGCCGAGATAACCCGCACGATCCGGCGACCTGTGGGCATCTGACCTGCCACGGGTTTTACGCCGCCAGCACCGACCCGGACCGCGTGAGGTTGATCGTGGGCGCTGTTCCGGGCGGCCAGCTCGCCGTACGCACAGGGGCTACGTCTGGGCTCGTAGTGGTCGACGTGGACCCGGCCCATGGGGGAGCGGACAGCCTTGCCGACCTGGTCACGGGCCAGCTGGTGCCGCGCACGTTGTGGGTCGTCACGGGCTCTTTCGGACAGCACCTGTACTACCGCCACCCCGGCCGCGAAATCCCTTCGCGGCCGATGCCGAACCGGCCCGGGATCGATGTGAAGGCTGACGGCGGGTACGTAGTGCTGCCGCCGTCGATCCACCACCGCACCCGCCAGCCTTACCGGTGGGGCGAGGGACTGTGCGACCCGAGCGAGATGCCCCCCGCGCTGATCGACGCATGCCTACCCGCCCCGCCGGCCATTTCCACCAGCCACCCGGCCGGGCCGATCCGGACCACCCGAGCGGGGGGCATCTCCAACCCTGAGGGACTGCTCACGTCGACGCTGAACGCCGTCCGCAACGCGGGCGAGGGGAAGCGCCGAACGACGCTGTACGGCGCTGCGCGAGGCGTGGCGCGGATGGTCGCGGCCGGTGCTATCACCCGTGCCGACGCGATCGCCGCACTTACTGATGTGGGGCAGCAAGCCGAGCAAACCGCCCGCGACATTCGAGCCGCTATCGCTGACGGCTTCCGTGACGAAGGGATCGCCGCATGACCTCCCCAACCGACACCGCACCCGAGCCGATCGACGGCGCGGAGCTGCTGGACGACGTGGCCGACACCATCGCGCGGTACGTGGTTCTGCCGAGCACGTCCGCCGCGATCGCTGTCGTGCTGTGGATCGCCGCGACGCACGCCGTACCCGCCTGGAACTGCGCGCCCCGGCTTGTCATCCGGGCGCCCGAACGGCGCTGCGGAAAGTCGCGGTTGCTCGACATGGTGGAAGGGATGAGCCACCGGCCGTTGATGACTGTGAACGCGTCGCCGTCAGCGGTCTACCGATCCATCGGGGTTGCGCCGAGTGATCCGCCGACGCTGCTGATCGATGAGGCCGACACGATCTTTGGCCCCAAGGCCGGGGAGAACGAAGACCTGCGCGGGCTGCTGAACGCCGGTCACCAGCGCGGCCGCCCCGCGCTGCGGTACGACGCCGGAACCAAGTCCGTGGAAAAGATCGCCACATTCGCTATGGCCGCGCTGGCAGGGATCGGCGCGATGCCCGACACGATCGAGGACCGGGCGGCTGTGATCCGGATGCGCCGACGCGCTGCCGGGGAGAAGGTCGCGCCATACCGTGTCGGCCGCGACGGTCCCGAGCTGGATGAGCTGCGACAGCGCCTCAACCACTGGCTCTCCGGCCACATCAAGGGTCTGCGGGCAGCTACCCCGGACATGCCGTTGGAGGACCGCGCGGCCGACACCTGGGAGCCGATGATTGCCGTTGCCGACCTGGCAGGTGGGCAGTGGCCCCGCGCTGCCAGGAAGGCAGCCGTAGCGCTGACCAGCGACCGCGACGCGGGCGACGAGGGTTCCATCCCGACCCGGCTGCTGGCCGACTGCCGCACGGCGTTCCAAGACGCCGACGCGCTGCCAACACAGATCCTGCTCGACCGGCTGCGCAGCGATGCCGAAGCGCCCTGGGCGACGATGGGCGCGGCCGGACTCACCGCGATGCGGATGGGCAACCTGCTGCGCGATTTCGAGATCCGCAGCGACACCATCCGGTTCCCGACCGGACAGGCCAAGGGCTACCACCGCAGCGATTTCGCCGACGCCTGGAACCGCTACTGCCCCGAGCCAAAACAGGCCGGTGGGGAAGCCGTACCAGCCGTACCAGCCTCAACATCGCAGGTCAGCCCCGATGAGGCTTCCACCACTGGTACGGCTCAAGCCGTACCAGGCAACCAAGCCTCCTTGGGGCTGACCAGGCAAAACGAGGCTGGTACGGCTGGTACGCCTTGGGTCCCCCGAGCTGTACCCGACATCACCGATGACCGCATCAACTGCGCCTGACCGGGAGGGCATCACAAGTGACCGAGGGAATCGCGGAACTCAACCTGACCCGGATCGGTGAGCACGTTGTCCGCTGGACGGTGCATGACGTCGCCGACTACCTCCGGATTTCAGTGAAGACGATCTACAAGTGGCGGCTGACCGGCGATGGGCCGGTTGGTGTGCGGATCGGTAAGCACCTGCGCTACGACCCGGCCGACGTCGTGGCCTGGTTCGAATCCCAGAAGACCGCAGCCTGAGAGGAACGCAGACATGGCACGGAAACCCCTCCCGCTGGGTAGCTGGGGCAAGATTCGCACCTACGTTGCCGTCACCAACGAGAAGGGCAAAGCGACGTCGTATCGGTCGGTGGCGTACTACCGCGACTTCGACGGCAAGGTGCGTCAGGTAGAGGCGAACGGCCGGACTAAGACGGTCGCAGAGGACAACCTGCAGGAGAACCTCAAGAATCGTCGCCGGGCCAACCGAGGCATTGGGCTTGATGCGATGGACCGATTCTCGAAAGCCGCTGAGATGTGGTTCGCGAAGCTGGAGGAGAAGGTGCGGGACGGCAAGAGATCGCCCGGCACCGTGGACACCTACCGGCGTCAGCTCGACAATCACGTGCTCCCCGCGCTCGGGGAGGTGCGCCTCGGTGAACTGACTACGCCGCTGCTGGACAAGGTGATCGGCAAGATCAAGTCGGAGATTGGTCCGCCGACCGCAAAGACGTGCAGGAGCGTCGTATCCGGAACGCTGGGGTTGGCAGCGCGGTACGGTGCGCTCGATTTCAATCCGATCAGGGACGTCGACACGATCGAGAGTGCGTCGAAGCGCAAAGCACGGGCGCTCACGGATGAGGAGCGGGACGCCTGGTTTGAGCAGCTGCGCGCTGACCGAGGAGCCGTCGCAGCCGATCTGCCTGACCTGTCGACGTTCATGCTCGCGACTGGCGTACGGATCGGCGAGGCGCTGGGAGTACTCGGGCACCAGGTCAACTTCGCCGCTAGCGAGGTCGAGATCACGCACCAGATCATCCGTGTGAGGGGCGAAGGTCTGGTGCGGATCAGGACGAAGTCGCGGGCGGGGGAGCGCGTTCTGAAAGTGCCGGCATGGGGTCTGGCGATGCTCCGGCGACGCCTGATGGACGGCGGCCGGTTGGACCGGCCGATCTTCGCCAACCGTGACGGCGACTACCGCGATCCGACGAACGTACGTCGCGACCTGCGGGCGGCGCGGTCACCTATCGGCAGCGAGACGCGCCGCGATCTCGGGAACCGGCTTCGGAAGGCTCGACGGGCGGCCGGGCTGTCTCAGACGGAGACGGCGACCAAGCTCAGCTGGCCACAGTCTCGGGTGAGCCTGGTCGAGACGGCCCGGGTCCGGCTGGAGGTGGGCGACGCTGAGAAGGTGCTCGACCTGTACCGGGTCCGTGGCAGCGACCGCGTCGAGCTGCTGGAGCTCGCGAGCGAGGCCGCTGAGGGAAGCCAGGCTGACGCGCTCGCGTGGATCACGTCGCACTCGTTCCGGAAGACCACGGCGACCATCCTGGACGATGCTGGGCAGAGCGCACGCCAGATCGCCGACCAGCTCGGGCACGCCCGGCCGTCGCTGACTCAGGATGTCTACATGGCGCGGCGGGCGAAGAACCCGGACGCGGCTGCCGCGCTGGAGACCGCGCTCAACCGGTCACTCGACGTCGCCGATCAGTCCGGGCACGGCGAGCCGACTGACGCGACAGGAACAGGCGGGTGAGTGTGCGGTAGGACACAAAACCATGGGATAAACCATGGGCTCCACATAAGCGAAAGCCCTGGTCACCTTCGTGACCAGGGCTTTTGTGCGCCGCCAGGGACTCGAACCCCGAACCCGCTGATTAAGAGTCAGCTGCTCTGCCAATTGAGCTAGCGGCGCTTGGTGTTGCTTTCGAACGAAGAGGAGCGTAGCAGGAGGATTGGGGAGATGCGAAATCGGTTAGCGGGTGAGGATGGTCATGGCGGCGTTGTGGCCGCCGAGGCCGGAGACGGCGCCGCCTCGGTGGGCGCCGGAGCCGCAGCGGAGGAGGTTGGCGGTGTCGGTTTCGGTGCCCCAGCGGCCGGCGTCGGCGGGGGTGGTGGCCCAGGGCCATTGGAGGTCGCCGTGGAAGATGTGGCCGCCGGGCATGCCGACGGATTCCTCGATGTCGTACGGGGTCTTCGCCTCGATGCACGGGTTGCCGTCGGCGTCGCGGGCGATGCACGCGTCGAGCGGCTCGGCCAGGTACGACTCGAGGCCGGCCAGCACCCGGCGGGTGGCCTCGGCGCGGACGGAGTCGTTGTCGGAGGCAAACAAACGGGCCGGGAAGTGGACGCCGAAGACGGTCAGGGTGTGATGGCCGGAGGCAATCAGCTCGGGGGAGAGGATGGACGGGTCGGTCAGCGAGTGGCAGTACACCTCGGACGGGGGTACGGCCGGCAGCCGGCCTGCCAGAGCGGACTGGTACGCCGACTCGAGCTGTGGGTAGTCCTCGTCGATGTGGAACGTACCGGCGAAGGCGCGCGCCGGGTCGTCACCGGACTTGAGCGCCGGTAGGTGCCGGAGCAGCAGATTGATCTTGAGCTGGGACCCCTCTGGCTTCTCGACGCCGGTCTGGCCGCGCAGCTCGGCCAGGGTCGACGGAGCGACGTTGGAGAGTACCCAGGAGCAGTCGACGGACCGCTCGCCGTCACCGCCGAGCCAGGTGACCGATCCGCGTACGCCGTCGACCTCTACCGAGGTGACTGACGCGTTGGTGACCAGGGCAGCACCAGCACGTCGTGCAGCGGCTGCCAGTGCGTCGGTGACGGCTCCCATGCCACCGACGGGTACGCGCCACTCACCGGTGCCGTTGCCGATCAGGTGGTACAGGAAGCACCTGTTCTGGATGAGTGAGTCGTCGTGCAGTCCAGCGAACGTGCCGATGACGGAGTCGGTCGCTACCACGCCGCGTACGGTGTCGTCGGCGAACCGGCGTTCGATGGTCTCGCCTAGCGGTCGCTCGACCAAGTCCTCCCACAGTGCGTTGCCGACGCGCGAACGCAGCTCAGCAGCGGGCTGCAGCGGTTCGAGCAGTGTGGGCGCTACAGCGGCGGCCAGCGTGCCGACAGCGCCGTAGAAGTCGGTCCAGGCCTCGTACTCCGTGTCGCTGCCCGTGAGCGCCCTGAACGACTCCCTGGTCGCCGCACCCTCTGGCCGCTCGACCATCAGCCCGAGGTCACGTCCAGAACGCCGCACGGGCGTGTACGACGCGACTGAGCGTGATCTGAGCTCCAGGGCGAGTCCCAGGTCGGCGACGATCTTGTCGGGCAGCAGACTGACCAGGTACGAGTAGCGGGACAGGCGGGCGTCCACGCCGGGGAAGACGCGCTCGCTGACTGCTGCGCCGCCGGTGTGCGCCCGTTGCTCGAGGATGAGCGTGGACAGCCCGGACTGAGCCAGGTACGTGGCGGCGACGAGACCGTTGTGCCCACCGCCGACTATGACGACGTCGTAGAAGTCCTTCATCCCACCGGCCAATCGAGCTTGTGGTACGCGGCGTCCCAGAACATCCATTCGTAGCGGCACGTCATGGCGAAGTGCTGGTGACAACGTTCCCGCTCCGCGGCGCCTACGTCCAGTGCATCCGTGACGGCGAGCACGTCCTCGACTACCGCGTCGAACTCCTCAGAGCCGTACGTAGCGATCCACTTCGCGTACAGCGGGTCGGGTGACGACCGCTTGAGTAGCTCCCGACCTACATCGCGGTAGATCCAGTAGCAGGGCAGTACTGCGGCTACGGCCTCGGCGTACGTACCTGTGGCGCACACCGCGGTCAGATAGGACATGTACGCCGTAGTGGTCGGACCGGAACCGGCTGCATCCACATCAGCGGCTGTCAGCCCCAGTGAGTCCAGCAATGAGGTGTGCAGCTCCTGCTCGACCGCGATCGCGTTGGCGGCGTGTAGCGCGAACATGCGGACCGCGTCCTCGTCCGGTGCGCGTCCGGCGACCAGGCTGAGTGCCCGTGAGTACGCGCGCAGGTAGTGACTGTCCTGGACGATGAAGTAGCGGAACGCGTCGTGGTTCAGGCTCCCGTCGGTCAGCCCGGTGATGAACGGGTGCCGGACGATCTGCTCGTACACGGCGGCGGCACCGCGGTCCCACAGCTCGGCGGAAAACGTCATCCCAACTCCTCGCGGTCGACTGGCACCGACCCTATCCAGAGCGCCGCGTCGCCACACGAGACGAACATCACTCCGCGGACCTACCCTGGCTACATGAGCATCCAGGGGGAGCGGGCCGGCGGCCGGACAGCGATGTCGCCGGGGATGCCACCCGAGACGCCGTTGCTGCGGCAGATCCGCGCGTCGGTGATCGGCGACGACCAGGTGATGCCGGGGCCGTACGGTCCGCGCCGGGTGACGTACGCCGACTACACCGCGTCCGGCCGGGCACTGACCTTCCTTGAGGACTTCATCCGCGCCGAGGTGCTGCCGCGGTACGCGAACACGCACACCGAGTCGAGCGGGACCGGTCTGCAAACCACCCGGTTGCGTGAGGACGCCCGGCGGATCATCCACACCAGCGTCGGCGGCGACGACGCGACCGCGGTGATCTTCTGCGGCTCCGGTGCGACCGGCGCGATCGACAAGCTGATCGGCGTGATGGGGCTGCGGATTCCCGCCGAGCTGGACGACACCTACCACCTGACCGATCAGATCCCGCCGGAGCAGCGTCCGGTGGTGTTCATCGGCCCGTACGAGCACCACTCGAACGAGTTGCCCTGGCGTGAGTCGATCGCCGACGTGGTGATGATCAGCCAGGACCAGGACGGTCACATCGACATCGGGCAGCTGGAGTCACGACTGCGCGAGTACGCCGATCGCCCGCTGAAGATCGGGTCCTTCTCGGCAGCGAGCAACGTCACCGGGATCGTCAGCAACACGCACCGGGTGTCGGCGCTACTGCATCGGTACGGTGCGTTGTCGTTCTGGGATTTCGCGGCCGCGGCGCCGTACATCGAGATCGACATGTACGGCGGTCAGCAGGACGATCCGCTCGCGTACAAGGACGCGATCTTCCTCAGTCCGCACAAGCTGATCGGCGGCCCCGGTACGCCGGGTGTACTCGTGGCCCGCCGGGAGCTGCTGCGCAACCGGGTACCGGATGTGCCGGGCGGCGGGACCGTCGCGTACGTGAACCCGTTGGAGCACCGGTATCTCGACGATCCGGTGCACCGCGAGGAGGGCGGGACGCCTGCGATCATCGGGTCGATCCGCGCCGGCCTGGCGTTCCAGCTGAAGCAGGCGGTCGGGATCGAGGTGATCCGCGCGCACGAGAACGCGTACCTGCGGCGTGCGGTCGACGCGTGGAAGGACGAGCCGAACCTCCAGATCCTCGGCAATCTGGATGCCGAGCGGTTGTCGATCGTGTCTTTCGTGGTGAAGGCGCCGTCGGGGCGGTACCTGCACCACAACTTCGTGGTCGCGCTGCTGAACGACCTGTTCGGGATTCAGTCGCGGGGCGGCTGTTCGTGCGCCGGTCCGTACGGTCACGCGCTGCTGGGCATCGACCTGGATCGTTCGCACGAGTTCGAGGAGGAGATCCTGCACGGCTGCGAGGGGATCAAGCCGGGCTGGGTGCGGGTCAACTTCAACTACTTCATCTCGGAAGCGGTCTTCACGTACGTGGTCGAGGCGGTCAAGCTGGTCGCCCGCGACGGCTGGCGGCTGCTCGGCGACTACCGCTTCGATCCGGCCAACGGTCTGTGGCGGCATCACCGCGGTCCGGTCGAACCGCCGATGCGGCTCTCGCAGGTCGGGTACGACGCCGACGGCAGGCTCCGGTACCCGCGCCACGATCACACGGCTCCCGAATCGGCCCTCGACGGGTACTTGGCCGAGGCCCGCGACCTGGTCGCCACCTGCGCGGACAACCCGTCCGATCCCGACGGCCGGGTGAACCGCGAGTTCGACCACCTGCGCTGGTTCGAGCTGCCATCCCGTTGCCTCATCCGCGACTGATCGGCGTCATTGGCGGGCTCCCGCGGTACGGAGGGTCTTCGCGATCTGGTCGTAGCCGCGTGACTCGGCGTGCTGGAGCGGGGTGACTCCGTCGGTGTCGGCGAGGTTGGGGTTGGCGCCGGCGTCGAGCAGGACCTGGACGATCTCCCGCCACGGTTTGGTGCCCTTGCCGAGGATGATCGCCTCCAGCAGCGCGGTCCAACCAAGGTTGTTGACGTGGTTGACGTTGATCTTGGTCTGGACCACTCGGCGCACGTACTCCACGTGGCCGCGCTCGCTGGCCGGGATGACCGAGATGCCGCCGAACCGATTCCGCAGCGTCAGGTCCGGGCTGGCCGGCAGCAGGGTCTCCAGCATCGCCACGCTGCCGGTGACCCCGGTGACGAGCCAGGCGGAGTCCTGCCGGTCGTCCTGCGCATCCGGGTTGGCGCCTAGCTCCACCAACAGCCGGGCGGCGTCCACTCGGTCGTTGAGCGCGGCCAGCAACAGCGGCGTACGCCGGTGGTCGTCGCGGGACTCGATCGATGCGCCCGCCGCCAGCGCGGCGGCGACCTTGTTGGCGTCACCGGAGGTCGCTGCACCCAGCAACGCATTCGCGGGCGCCTTGGTGCCCAGCACGGCGCTCACCTCGGTTTGGCCGCGCTCCTTGGCGCCCTGCACCGGAGTAGTGCCGTCCTTGGCGGCGGGCTTGTCACGGTCCGCTCCGGCGGCGATCAGCAGCCGGACCGTGTCGATGTACTCCGGGGTGCCCTTGCCGAGCAGGATCGCCTCGTGCAGCGCGGTCCAGCCCAGGTTGTTGACGTGGTCCACCGCTACGCCCGCCTGGATCAGCCGGCCGACGACGGCCGCATGACCACGCTCAGCCGCGCGGATCAGTGCGGTGCCGTGGTAGCTGTCCAGACCGCGAATGTCCGCGCCGTTGGCCAGGGTCAGGTCGAGCAGCTGCAGGTAGCCCTCGCTGGCGGCGATCAGGAACGCGCTCTGCACGGTGTCGTCGGTCGCGTTGACGTTCGCACCGGCCGCGATCAGGCGCTTGGCCTCGGCGACGTCGTTCTTCCAGGCGGCGGCGATCAGCTGGCGGTCGAGCGTAGACGGCACTGGCGTACTCCTCGCGGTCGGTGGCGGCGTCGCAGGCACCGAGCCGGCCCCAGCGCTCGCCCCGGAGCTGGCCCGAGAGCTGGCCTCAGGGCTGGGCTCGGAGGCAGCTCCGGTGGTCGGAGCTGAGGTTGGCGTGGCGGGACTCGGTGTACTGCTGGTCTCAGTGGAACACGCGGTGGTCACCGCCATCAGCAGGACGGCGACCACGGCGATCGGGCGGCGCTTCATCGGCGCGGCGGGTTCATGGTGATGACCTGGTACGGCGGAACGGCGGTCGCCTCGTCGAACTTGCTGTCCACCACCAGCAGCCGTCCCTGTGCCAGCTTCGCGGTCGTCAGCACCCGGTCCGGGTCGGTCGGTGTCGCCGACAGCAGCCGCGCGGTCCGGCCGTCAGGTGCGAGTCGCAGTGTGCTCAGCACCCGGGAGAAGTTCCGGACGACCCACAGGCTCGTGCCTTGCTGCACGAGTCCGTCGGCGTCGACCAGGTTGGCCCCGGCGGTGTCGACCGCGGTGGCCTTGCCGGTTCGCAGGTCGAAGCGCCAGAGCTTGCCGACGTTGCCTTGGGCCACTACCAGCGCCTTGCGGTCGGGTGACACGACGATGCCGCCCAGGTTGAAGCCGGTCGCCGTCTCGATCGTGCCGGTCGCGTCGGCCCAGGTCTTGATGCTCCACTGGCCGTGCTGCTCGGCGACCCGGAAGACCTGCGGGGCGTTGGAGTTGGTCACGTACGCCGCGCCGTCCGGCCCGATCACCAGATCGTTCAGGAACGCGTTCGGTACGCCGGTGCGCAACGCGGCGAGCAGCCGGCCGTCGCGGTCGTACACCCAGAGATCTGGCGCGCCAGGGTGGTCGATCCCGTTCGGGCCACCGGCGACATACACCCGGCCCTGGGAGTCGACGTTGACACCACGGGCGGTCCAGCGGCCGTCGGTGCCGTCGCCGCGCAGCCACTCCGCGGCGGCGCCGCTCCGCAGTTGGCCGCGGTGGATCTCGCCGCCGGTGGTCTCGGACACGTAGTGGGTCTGCGTCCGGGCGTCGAACCCGATGCCCTCGAACTTCGACCCACCGGGGTCACCAGGTAGCTCGTAGCTGCTCGGGCGGGCCGCGGACGCGGTCGAGGCCCCGAGGCCGAGCAGCGTGGCGGACAGCGCGAGGGTGGCGGACAGCGTACGGACGGACATGTGCGGGCCTCTCAGTCGGTCAGGAGTGCGAATCAGTCGGTCGGGGAGTGCGGATCGGTTCCGAACTGCTTCCAGCCTCCGTCCCCGCGGCCGTCGGCACGACAGGCGTTCGGCCAGCAACGGCTAGCCGAACGGATGATTCGGAACCGGCACTTTCCGGCCTACGATCGGCAGGACATGACCACTGCACACAGTCCGGCGACCCGCAGTCCGGCGATCCTGGGCCACGCGCACCGACTGGCGACAGCGCTGCACGCGGCGCTGGTCGTCCTCGTGCTGGCCTCCGCGGTGCGCTACCTGACCGGCCATGGCTTCGGTGACCGGGCGCCGTGGGTGCTCGCGGGCGCCGCGGTGCTGCTGGCGACGTACGCCGCCTACCGCCTGCTCAACAGCCGGGTCTGGCTGGCGTTGCTGGTGCTGGAGTGGTTCCTGCTGGTCCTGTTGGCGCCCTCGTTCGCCTGGTGCGCCGTGCCACTCTCGTTCGTTGCCCTGCGGGTCCTGTCGTTCCGGCCGGCCTGCGTGGTCGTAGCGGGCATGGTGGTGGTCACGGTGGTGCAGTGGACCCGCATGGCTGACCGGGTCGATCCGACCATCGTGCTGGGACCGGTCTGCATCGCGGTGCTTGCCGTAGGCGCCTATCGGGCGCTGGAGCGGGACGCACTGGCGCGGCAGGCGTTGCTGGACGACCTGAGCGCCGCCCAGGGTGATCTGGTCGACGCACAGCACCAGGCCGGCGTACTGGCGGAGCGGGCCCGGTTGTCTCGCGAGATCCACGACAGCGTGGCGCAGGGCCTTTCCAGCATCAACTTGTTGCTCCAGGCGGCTGAGCGTGAGTGGGACGACAAGCCTGCTGCGGCGCGACAGCACGCCGCTCAGGCAGCTGCCACCGCACGTGACGGGCTCGATGAGGCCAGGCGGGTGGTCCGGGACCTGGCACCGGCAGAGTTGGTGGTCGGCCTACCAGAGGCGCTCCGCCGCACTTGTGAGCGGCTGGCGGCGCACAGCCCGGTCGAGGTCCGCATGCAGGTGCACGGTACGCCCGTGACGCTCGACTCCGAGGTGGAGACCGCTCTGCTGCGTACGGCCCGCGGCGCGCTCGCGAACGTACTCGAACACGCGGCCGCGGAATCGGCTGTCGTGACGCTCACCTACCAGCCCGATGCCGTCGTCCTCGACGTTGTGGATAACGGCCGCGGCCTTCCGCGATCTCGTGCCAAGATCGATTCCGACCGCGGACACGGTCTGGCCGGAATCCGTGACCGGCTGAAACAACTGGGAGGAACGCTGGTGCTTGAGAGTGAACCGGGCGAGGGAACCGCGCTGGCCGCGTCGGTCCCGCTCCGGGCGACGAAGGAGAGCCCGTGATCCGGGTGGCTCTGGTCGACGACCACCCGGTCGTACGGGCCGGGGTGCGCGCGTTGCTCGAAGGGCAGGAGGATCTGTCCGTGGTCGGCGAGGCCCCGGATGCGAACAGTGCCGAGCAGCTCGTCGCGGCGTTCCACCCGGATGTGGTGCTGATGGACCTCAACCTCGGCGCCGGCGCGGGTGGTGCCGAGGCGACCGCACGGTTGCGGGCGCTGCCGGACCCGCCGTACGTGCTGGTGCTGACGACCTACGACACCGAGGCCGACATCATGAGCGCGATCGACGCGGGAGCTTCCGGGTACCTGCTGAAGGATGCGCCGCCGGAGGATCTGTTCCGGGCCATCCGCGGTACCGCGCGCGGCGAGACCGTGCTGGCGCCGGCGGTCGCTGCCCGGCTGATGCGGCGCTCCGGGCCGACGCTGACCGAGCGGGAGGTGGAGATCCTCACCCTGCTCGCCAGCGGTAAGTCCAACCGCGACCTGGCCAAGCTGCTGTTCGTCAGTGAGGCCACGGTCAAGTCGCACCTCGCGCACATCTACTCGAAGCTGGAGGTCGACAACCGGGCCGGCGCGGTCAACCGCGCGATCGAGCAACGCATCATCCGGCCGACCAGGTGAAGCCGACTGAATGACTCAGATGTGCGCGCGGTGCCAGATGAATTCAACCGGATGACCTGTTGTCAGATGTGTGCGTGGTACCAGATGGTGCTGGCCGGATGACCTAGTGTCGGAGTTGTGAGTGGTACCGGCGAGGTGGAGGGTGGGAGTGAGAGCCTCCTGACGGTTCTGGTTGCGCTCACGGCGAATCTGTTGATCGCGGTCGCGAAGACGATCGTCGCGGTGATCACCGGTTCGGCGTCGATGGCGGCTGAGTCGGCGCACTCCTGGGCTGACACCGGCAACGAGATCTTCCTGCTGGTCGGGGAGCGGCGGGCGCGGAAACCGGCTGACCGGAAGCACCCACTCGGATACGGGCGGGTTGGCTATGTCTGGTCGATGTTCGCCGCGTTCGGCCTGTTCACCGTGGGCGCCGCGGTGTCGGTGTGGCACGGCATCCAGTCGCTCGAGCACGGCGAGGCGGAAAGCACGTCGTACGGTTGGGCGTACGCGGTGCTCGGTGTCTCGTTCGTACTGGAAGGGATCTCGTTCACCCAGGCAATGCGACAGACCAAGGCCGGTGCGCTGCAGCGGATGCTGAGGCCGTGGCGGTACGTGCGACTCACCTCGAACCCGGTCCTCCGCGCGGTGTTCGTCGAGGACCTGTCCGCGCTGATCGGCATCCTGATCGCCGGCGTCGCGATCTTCCTGCACCAACTGACCGGCAACGCGATCTGGGACGCGATCGGCTCGATCGTGGTCGGCGTACTGCTCGGCGTCGTGGCGCTGTTCCTGATCAGCCGGAACCTGGATTTCCTGACCGGTGAGGCGGTCACCCCACTGGCACGGAACCGGGTACTGCGCGCGCTGCTCGACCACCACGACATCGAGCGGGTGACGTTCCTGCACATGGAGTGGGTCGGCGCGGACCGGATCTTCCTGGTCGCCGCGGTCGATGTCGTCGGCAACGACGTCGAGTCGGAGGTGGCCGCCCGCCTGTACACGATCGAGGACGCGCTGAACGAACGCCCGGAGATCCAGCAGGCGATCCTCACGTTGTCGCGCCCCGGCGACGCGACGGACCTTCAGCCGGATCAGTTGCCGCGCTGGTACGTCGAACCGCCGTTGTAAGGCGCCCGACTTGTAGGTTCGGAGGTGTACGCTCCCGACCGTGGAGCCCGTACACGTTGCGGTTTCAGCGCTGGCCGCACTGTTGCCGATCACGAACCCGATCGGTGCGCTGGCCACGTTCGCGGGGCTGACCGAAGGCGTCGACCGGGCCGCGATGAAGCGGCAGGCGGTGATGACCGGGGTCTACGTGCTCGGCATCCTGACCGTGTTCGCGCTGCTCGGCACGCTGGTGCTGGAAGGCCTGGGCATCGGTCTGCCGGCGCTGCAGATCGCCGGCGGCCTGGTCGTCGCGCACTCCGGTTTCGGGATGATCGTGTCCCGGCAGGCGCTGACCGACGACGAGAAGACGCATGGCGTCGCCAAGCCGGACGTGTCGTTCTCGCCGATGGCCTTGCCGCTGATCGCCGGTCCGGGTGCGATCGGGGTGGTGATCGCGCTGACCGCGCGGCACCCGGGGATCACCAACCGGCTGAGCGTGATCGTGGCGGCGCTGGTCCTGGCCGCGCTGGTCGCGCTGATGCTCCGGTTCGGTACGCCGCTGGTCGACAAGCTCGGTCCGACCGGTCTGGGCGCCCTCAGCCGGATCATCGGGTTCCTCACGCTCGCGATCGGTGTCGAGTTGGTGACGCACGGCGTACTCGCGGTGAAGTGATCCGGTAACGCGCCGAGTAATTCGTATTAGCCAGGCCGGCGATGCCAGGCTGGTGCTATGACGAACGAGAGTACGGCGGCTTACGACCGGCTCCAGAACGAGGTGGGGCGCGGCTGGAACACCTGGGACACGCGCAGTGTCCTGACCCAGGTCCTGCTCCCCGACGCGCTCGGCCTGTCCTTCGGGCTGAAGGAGTACTACCGCGGGACGTCGCTGCGGACCGCGCAGATCGGGCGGCGGACCGAAGGCGCGGAGACGGTGACGCTCGGCCCGCACGCGTACGACGGAAGCTACACCGAGACGACTGTCAGCTGGGCCGGAATCACTGTTCGGGTCCAGACCGCGCATGCTGGTGATGACCTGGTGGCGCTGGTGACGCCGTCGGCCAATCAGCAGCAGAGCGCGCTGCTGACGGTCGGGGTCAGCTATCTCTGGAATCGCGCCGGCGTGGTGGTGCGTGAGGGCGATCGGATTCGCGCGACCGGCGATCGGGTCGTGGAGGTCTTCACGACCGGCGAGCACGTTGACGATCCGTACTGTGACATCGATGGTCCGTACCTTGCCGTCGACCTCTCGCGGGTGGTCGGGGTGTCGACCGGTCGTGTGCGGAGCCTGACCGAGATCGCGGGGATCGTCGCGACCGCGGCGGCGGACCTCGGCGCGGCAAGTTCGGAACCGCCGGCCCAGCACCACGAGACCGCAAGGCAGGACGAGATCGCTCAGCACCACGAGATCGTTCGGGACGCGATCTCGTGGAACACGATCTACGAGCCGGCCACGGCGCGGGTGATCACCACCGTCAGCCGGTTGTGGAACGTCGGCAAGCGCGGTGGGTACGCGTTGTTCTGCTGGGACGCGTTCTTCAACGCGCTCCTCGCGGCGCCGAACAGCAAGCCGGTCGCGTACTTGAACGTGGTCGAGATGCTCCGCGCCCGCACCCCGGACGGTTTCGTCCCGAACGTCGAGCAGGGCACCGGCCGGAAGACGTACGACGGCTCGCAGCCGCCGGTCGGTTCGCTGACCGTTCTGGAGCTTTACCGGCGGTTCGGCGACAGGTGGTTCCTGGCGGAGACCTTCGAGGCGCTGCTGTCCTGGAACCGCTGGTGGTGGCGCGTACGCCGTGACGGCGAGCTGTTGTGCGCGGGGTCGACGTACTTCGACGCGGAGTACCCGTCGCCGCAGGACATTCCGCGCATCCACCAGCACTTCGGGGCGACCTGTGAGACCGGGTGGGACGGGCATCCGGTGTTCGACGACGTTCCGTTCGACCAGGAGAAGAGTCTGCTCGCCGCGCACGACGTCGGGATGAACAGCCTGTACGCCGCCGACTGTGAGGCGCTGGCAGACATCGCGGACCTCCTCGGCGAGACAGCGGTAGCTGCTGAACTGCGCGAGCGCCGGCAAACCGTCGTACGCGCAATGGAGACGTTGTGGGACGAGCTGAGTGGGATTTATCGGAGCCGTCGGACTGACACCGGCCTGGTGACAGAGCGGCTGTCGACAATGAGCTTCTACCCCCTGCTGGCCGGAGTAGGTACGGGGGAGCGCGCTGGGCGGATGCTGTCCGAGCACCTGTTGACCGATGACGGGTTCGGTGGCGAGTGGATCTTGCCGACGTCGCCGCGGCACGAGCCGATCCAGCTCAAGGACACGTCGTACTGGGAGCTGCGTGCCTGGCCGCCGGTGAACTTCCTGGTCTACCTCGGGCTGCTGCGTGCAGGTGAGAAGGACGCCGCCACCTGGCTGGCCGAGGGGAGTTCGCGGCTGGTGCTGAAGGAGTGGAACGAGCACCGGCACATCCACGAGAACTACTCCAGCGTGCACGGCGCCGCTTGCGACAAGCCGAACAGTGAGCCGTTCCAGACGTGGGGCGCACTGCTGAGTCTGATCGTGCTGATGGAGCGTGGCGAAGTGACGCTGTTCGACGACGAGAGGTGGCGCGGATGAGTCTGCTGAGTGGTGTGGTCGTTCCGTTGGTGACGCCGATGTCGTCGCCTGGAGTGCCGTCGGCGGAGGCAGCGGAGAGCTTGCTGGTGGCGATGGCATCGGTCGGCGTACGACGGCTGATGCTGCTTGGCAGCAATGGTGAAGGACCGCTGATCCCAGTGGAGCTGTCAGGTGAGTTCGCAGCCGGTGTGGTGAAGCGCTGGCGGGACCTGGTCACGGGCGGGACAGTCCTGGTCAACGTGACTGCACCTGGTACCGCGGAAGCGGAGCGGCGAGCCGACGACGCAGCCGCAGCCGGTGCGGACGGGATCGTGTCCAGTCCACCCACGTTCTTCAAACACCGCGATGACGAGGTAGCAGCGCACTACGAGGCGCTCAGCCGCCATGGGCTACCTGTGGTCGCGTACAACTCGCCCCGCTCGACTCTGTTCACGCAGGAGAGCGCAGCGGCGTCCAGGCCGTACCTAGTCGGTGTTAAGGACTCATCGGGTGACACCGAGATGCTGCGCTACCTCATGTCGCTTGGCATCGAGGTCAGTCAAGGAGATGAGCAGGGGCTGGCTGACGCGATCCGCACCGGCGTACACGGCATCACACCTGGTATTGCGAACTTGGCTCCAGGGCTGGCACTGCAGCTGGTTACACCCGGCGCTGAGCTGGACCGGCTGCAGGAGCTGGCCACTGCGCTGACCAAGATCCACACGGTGCGTCCAGGCGTACCGACGGTCAAGGCATTGCTGAACGCACGTGGTCTGTGCCCGCCGCACTGCGCGCCTCCGCTCGCACCGGTGACCCCGGATGAGCTGGACCGGATGACCGAGCTCGTAGAACCGATGGAAGAACACCTCATCCCCAGGAGTGCGTGATGATCAGTCGGCGGGCTTTCACAGTAGGACTAGGTGTTGCGATGACTGGGGTGACGCCGGCGTTCGCAGGCCGTACGCCAGGGCAGCCGGCGTACGACGAGCAGACGCTGTGGGATGCGTCATCGGGGCCGTTGGCGAACTACCACGTGCACGGACTGACCGTGCTGCCCGATGACACGATCCTCGCGTTCTGCGAGGGGCGGCACGAGGTGTGCGATGCGGGGCCGCGTGACCTGCTGATGCGACGTAGTACGGACAAGGGCGACACCTGGAGCGAGTCACAGGTCGTCGTACCGTCCGTGGACGGGCAGTCCTGGGGTAACCCGGCAGCCGTGTACGACCGGCAAACGCACGAGGTGTTCCTGTTCTACGCCTTGTCCGACCGGTTACCCGAAAACACCAGCTGCTCTGGTGACACCGGCGTACTGCACGTGATCTCCAGCAAGGACAAGGGCGTCACCTGGGGTGAGCCGCGCGTACTCGATCTGTTCGATCACTTCGGGTACGACTGGGCGCTGCACTCGCCCGGACCGGGTCATGGCATCCAGCTGGACAACGGGCGACTGCTGATGAACGTGGCGCACCGGCGGGTGATCGTCGGGAACACCGTCGTCGAGCGGATGTACGGTGTCGCGTCCGTCTACAGCGACGACCACGGGCGTACGTGGCAGACGACCGGTGCGGTGCCGGTGTCGGCGGACTACCCGATCAACGAGGCCCGCTTGGTGCAGTTGGACGACGGATCGGTACTGATCAACGGACGCTACGCCGCAGGCGGGAACCGGCAGCGCATCGTGTCGGTCAGCAAGGACCGTGGACTGACCTGGTCGGCACCGGTGATGGACGGCGGCACGGGGACGTTCAACGCGGTTGACGCGGGCATGCTGGGGTACACGCGTGGACGTGTCCTGTTCAGCCGGCCGGACTCGCCGATGCGCTACAACATGACGGTCTCGGTCAGCTACGACGGTACGGAGAGCCTGCGCTACAGCCGGGTGATCAACCCTGGGCGTTCGTACTACTCGGACCTGGCCCGGCTGTCCGACGGGACGATCGTGCTGATCTACGGGTGCGACGGTGACATCCCGAGCTTCCCGCTGCGAGTGAACGTGTGTCGATTCAACCTGGAATGGCTGACGCAAGGACGGGACAGTCTGGCGAGTGGTCCGCGGCTGAGGTCCAGGTCCTATCCGGTGGAGCAGCTCACCTGCCGAGTAGTAGCGCCCGGCCCGGGGGAGTACGAGCTCTGGCTGCGCTACCACCGGTCGCCGGACGGCGGACTGGTGTCGGTGACGGTAGACGGGCAGAAGCCACGCAACTACCTGATCGACACGACCTCTGAGACCGCAGCCGGGTACGACGTCCTCTTGCTGGGAACCATGCAGCTCAGTGGCGGACCGCATGGCGTCCGGTTCGCTGCGGCTGGTACGGGCCGAGGTGGTGGTCAGGCTGTTGCCCTGGACAAGCTGACACTTACCCAGGGACCTGCTGCACCAGACGTGTCCGAGGAGATCACTGTGGACAACGGTGCGCTTGGCTACTCAGTTGTCGCGGGCAGTTGGCCCAGTGGTACCGGAGTGCCCGGCTACTACAGCGGGAACTACGCATCGCATGCTCCGGGCGCTGGTACTGCACAGGTGCGCTGGCAGCCCTGTCTTCCTGGTGACGGGCGGTACGAGGTGCAGGTGTCGTACACGGCTGCTTCGAACAGGTCGACTGCCGCGCCGTACACCGTCGCGTACGCAGGTGGGTCCAGCACGGTGTTGGTTGATCAGACAGTTCGTGGGGCGCCGGACTCGCGAGGCGGCGAGTGGGTCAGCTTGGGTACGTACACCTTCGCTGCCGGTCTCGCCGCCTCGGTGTCCCTCACCGACGCCCCCAGCGGGTACGTCGTCGCCGACGCGGTCCGCTTCCTCCGTCGTTGAGCTATTTGGTCGGCTTGCCGAACGAGCTGGAGCGGACCGGGGGCAGCTTCCAGGCCTTGCTCTTCGCCAGCGTGGTGAGGTCCTGGACGGACAGCATGGGGTGCGTACGGGTGTGCTGCCGGCCCTTCTCGGCTGGGCCGTTGTAGCTCGTCAGGTTGATGTTGCGACCGTCCGGTCGGTACAGCATGACGCGGTTGGCGACGACACTGAACTCGGCCTGGCGGCCGTCGTTGTACGTCGGCTCCTCTTTGGACGTGTACAGGAAGGAGCCGTCGGGCAGGGAGGTGCAGCCGGCGCGGTGCGGTACGCAGGGGTTGGCTTCGCCGCCGCCGGACAGCATGACGTCGACCCGCGTGGCGCCCTTGCCGTCGTTGACGACGTACGCCGCCCCGGCGAAGTCTCGCTCACCCCAGGTCTCGGGCTCCGCGAACGTGCGCCCGGGAGCAGCGACCAGGCTCTGCAGGGTGGCCAGCGCCTTCGTTGCGGTGGGACCCGGCTTGTACGTCGGGGCGCTGTTGGTCGCTGGGGACGGCTTGGCCGACGGTTTGGTGACTGGGAGCGGGGCGGGAGTGCCCGCGGTCGCGGTGTCGGCGGGGGAGCTGAGCAGCTGGACCCCGCCGGCGATCAGGCCGACCGTGGCGAGGACAGCTCCAGCGCCGCTGGCCGTACGGATGACCGTACGCCGGCGACGCAGCCGGAGGCCGTGGGTGACGCTGCGCTCCAGCAGGTCCGGGGTGACCGGTTCGAGGTTCTCGGTGGCCCGCTGCATCAGGTCGGTGAGTTGCGTGTTCATGGTTCTCCTCTGGTTCAGAGCGCGATCAGCTGGGCGTCGTCGCCGAGTACCGCCCGCAGGCGGTTCAGGGCGCGGGCGGTGCGAGTGGTGATCGCACTGGTGGTCTTGCCGAGATCCAGCGCCACTTGCTCGACGCTGCGATCTTCGAAGAACCGCAGCACCAGCACGGCGCGATCCAGCGGCGCCAGCTCCGCCAGCGCCCCCTGCAAGGCCATCCGCAGCTCCGGATCCCCGGGCCGCTCCACCACTTCGGGCACTTCGCCGGTCGGCCGCTCACCCCAGCTCTTGCGCCGCCGCTGCGAGATGTACGTCCGCACCAAGGCGGTTCGCGCGTACGCCCCCGGGTTCTCGATCCGCGACCAGACGGTCAGCAGCTTCGCCAGCGTCTCCTGTACGAGGTCCTCCGCATGATGCCGATCACCCGCCAGCAACCAGGCGGTCCGGTACAACTGCGGTATCCGAGCCCGAGCGAACTCCTCGAACTCCGCGGTCCCACTCATCCACACCCCTCTCGTAGGCGCCTCTACCTCCCAAGACGCACCCACGCCCCACCCAGGTCACACCTCAGAACACCAGCGACAGGACCCAGACCGCGAACGCCAAGAACCCCACCACCAGGGTGACCCCCACCACAACCGCGTACCCGAACCAGGATTTCACCCGAGCATCCTCCCACGCGGCCGCCCGCGGCCAGGCCGGAGCCTGATCGCCAGGAGCGGCGTGCTCGCGTCAGGTTCGGCTCGAGCGCTGAGTTGACCTCAACCTAAGTTGAGGCAGTGGAGTGATCGCAACCCGCAAGCTCGGACCGCGATCGAGAGGACCTCCGCCGATGACGTCGCCCACCACCTCACCGACTGAACCAGGCGCGCCCGTGACACCGCGGGTACCCTCCCGGTTGACCTTGCCGGTCGTCCTGACGGGGGTCGCGCTGGCGGCGATGTCGATCTCCGGCACGGCGATCGCCTTGCCGAGCATCGGAACCGACCTCGGTACGGCCGGCTCGGCGCTGAACTGGGCGGTCGCCGGGTACAACCTCGCCTTTGCGGCGATGACCCTGGTCGCCGGCGCGGCGGCCGACCGGGCGGGGCGTCGCCGCATCTTCGTCGTCGCGGCCGTGCTGTTCGCGGCCGGGTTCCTGGTCACGGCGTCCGCACCCACGATCCAGGTCCTGGACGCGGCCCGCATCGTCTCCGGCATCGGGGCCGCCGGAGTCATGGCCGCCGGCGGCGCGCTGCTGGCATCCGGGTACGACGGCGCGGCGCGCAATCGGGCGTTCGCGTTCATGGGCACCATGGCCGGAGTCGGGATCGCGGTCGGCCCGACGCTCGTCGGCGGACTGATCAGCCTGACCGGATGGCGCGGCAGTTTCGGCGTGTTCGCCGCCCTGGCCGCGCTGATCGCCGCCGGTGCGACGCGGCTCGCCGAATCACGGGACGAGCACGCACGAACCGACTGGATCGGCAGCGGCCTGTTCGTGATCGCGCTCACCGCGGTCATGTTCGCGCTGCTCGAAGGCCCGAGTTTCGGGTGGATCCATCCGGTCGTCATCGCGGGCTTCGGTGTTGGCGCGGTCGGCCTGATCGTGTTCGTCGTCGCCCAGCGGCGCGGCGCCGCGCCGATGCTCGCGCCCGAGCTCGTCGCCAACCGCGGGTTCATGGGCTGGTGCCTGGCCACGCTGACGACGTCGATCGGGTTCCTCGGCGTGCTGGTGTTCTTGCCGACGTACCTGCAAGCCGTCTCCGGCCACACCCCGGTCGCCGCCGGACTCGTCATGTTGCTGCTGACCACGCCCGTACTGGTCGCACCGGTCCTCGCCGCGACCGCGGTCAACCGCGGCGTCTCGGCCCGGGTCCTGATCATGACCGCTCTCGTACTGGTTGTCGTCGGCAACGTGGCGTTGCTGATCCTTCGCCCGGACCACACGGCCGTACGCGTCGCTGTCCCGCTGCTGCTGATCGGGATCGGGATGGGAACCTCGTTCGGGATCACCGATGGGCAAGCCATGGCGCTGGTTCCGGCGCGGCTCTTGGGTACGGCCGCCGGGTTCCTCAACACCCTGCGAGGTGCGGCCGAAGCCCTCGTCATCGCCGGGTTCAGTGCGTCCCTGCTCGGTTTCCTCACCAGCAAGCTCGACGACCGAGGGCACGCGGCCGATGTCGCCGCTGGCCACCTGACCCCAAGCGACCCAGTCCGCGCGTTCGAGATCGGTGCATTCACCACTTCCTGGCACTTCACTCAGCTCGGCGTCGGCGCCTTGTGCCTGCTGCTGACCGCAGCCGTCGCCGCCCTCCACTTCACCAGCCCGGGGGGACGTGGCGATGCCCGCGAAACCTGACGGCGCCACGTCGGCCGGCCACATCGATCCGGCGGAGCCGCTGACCATCGGGGAGGTGATGCGGCGTACGGGAGTGTCTGCCTCGGCGCTGCACTTCTACGAACGCCGAGGCCTCATCGTCAGCGAGCGAACGTCCGCGAACCAGCGTCTGTACGCCCGGCACATGCTCCGCCGCATCTCGCTCATCCTGGTCGCGAAACGACTAGGGATACCGCTGGCCGACGTCGCCCGGGTGTTCGCCGACCTGCCCACCGATCGCGCCCCCACCCAGCACGACTGGCACCACGTCTCCCGTGTCTGGAAACAGCAACTGGAAGAACGCTCCCGGCAACTGGAAGCCCTAGAACGCCAACTGACCAGCTGCATCGGCTGCGGCTGCCTGTCCATGAAGGCATGCCTCCTCCTGAACCCCGACGACACCCTGAAAGACCAGGGCCCCGGCCCAGTCCGAATCCAGTCCTACCAACCCACGCCGCCCAAGACCACACACCCCAAACCCAACGGCTCTAGCCCATAACTGCACCTGTCGTCTCCTCTCGGCGTCGCCGAAGGTGTTGACGCCGAAGTGACGCGGGCATCGCCACAGTGAGTACATGCGAGTGCCCTCGCCATGATCTCGAAGACAGGACATCCGATGAACGACATCACACGGCGCCGGGTGCTCGGCGGCGCACTTTCCCTCGCGGCCGGGTTCACACTTCAGACCGTGCCTGGAAGCGCCGGCGCGGCCGGCCGAGGAAGCGACCGGGTCCGTCTCGCGCTGCCCGCGCCCACCGGGCCGTACGCCGTCGGCACGGCTGCCTTGCACCTCGTCGACAAGACACGTCAGGATCCCTGGCTCACCGTTGCACGTCCACGGGAGCTGATGGTCAGTCTGTGGTACCCGAGCATCGGACGCGGCCGAACCGCGCCGTGGATGACGGCGGCCGCGCTCGCGCGGTACCGACCGGAACTGACGACCTTTCTCAACCAGCCGACCGGCCCGGACACCGGGGCAGGCCCCAAGGCCGCCGCAACCCAGCCGGTCTCGTTGGACACCGTCGACTTTCCTGCTACGCATGCACGGAGCGGTGGGCCCGTCGCACCATCCTTGCGCCCGCGTCCCGTCATCTTGTTCTCGCCCGGATTCGCCTTCGGTCGCGAGCACGGAACCTTCGTGGCGGAGGACCTCGCCAGCCACGGGTACGTCGTGGTGACGATCAGCCACACGTACGACGCCGCGGAAGTGGAATTCCCCGGCGGGCGGGTCGAGATCGGCAGGCACGATCTGGATCGCGAGCCGAACCGCGCGATGCAGATCCGCCGGGACGACACCCGGTTCGTCCTCGATCAGCTCACCCGATTCAACGCGGGTCACGGCTTGTCGCCGCGTGATACCCGCGTGCCGGCCGGCCTTCGAGGCAGTCTGGATCTGCGCCGGGTCGGCATGTTCGGACACTCGCTCGGTGGAGCCACCACGGCACAGGCGATGGCGAACGACGCACGCATCGGTGCTGGGATCAACCTCGACGGCAGCTTTTTCACCGACTCGGGCCCGGACGCCGGACCCGACCGGACGCGCCAGGAGCTCGTCCGGCTCGCGGACCGCATCGGCGCCCGTCCCTTCATGATCATGGCCTCGGGCGGATTCGGCCCCGACTACTTCGGAGACCTGACAAGCGTCGTCTGGCACAACCTGCGCGGGTGGCACCGGTTTCTGTCGATCACCGGCTCCACCCACTACACGTACACCGATCTACTGCCGCTGCTGACCGGCCTCGTGAGGGGCAGAGTCATCCCCGAGGCACCGCAGGTCGGCGTAGGACTTGACCCCGACCACGCGGTCACTGCCATCCGCACCTACATCCGCGCGTTCTTCGACCTGTGGCTGCACCGCCGTCCGACACAGCTCTTCGACGGCGCCTCGACGCGGTATCCCGAAGTGAAGTTCTACTCCTGACCCGCGGCGCCCCAGCCAGAGTCGGGAGCCCGATCACGTCGGTAACCGACGCCGGATGCCAGACCGCGATGCCCAACCGCAGTCGATCATGTGGGTAACCGGAGCCGGATGTCAGACGGCGGTGCCCAGCCAGAGTCGGGAGCCCGATCATGTGGGTAACCGACGCCGGATGCCAGACCGCGATGCCCAACCACAGGAGCCGAGCGAAGCGAAGGCGCAGGGGGTGTGGGTGGCGGAGCCCCCACTCGCGGCAAGCGAAGCGCAGCCGCACAAAATGCCGAAGGCGACCAGCTCCGCGCTCTCCGCGGACACAGGTCGCCCTCGACTTCGGGTGAGTGACGGGACTCGAACCCGCGACCACCTGGACCACAACCAGGTGCTCTACCAGCTGAGCTACACCCACCATTGCCGTCCGAACCGCGACGGCTGAGCAATCATAGCGATCAACTCGCGGGAGCTGAAATCGAGGGTGAACGTGCAGGTCAGGAGGCTGTTGTGGTGTCTTCGGCCGGGCTGTTCGGCGTCGGCGCGCTCGGGGCGGGGGCGCTCGGGGCAGGTGCGCTGACGAGGCTTGCGGCGGCGCGGGCGGTGGGGGAGTCGGGGCCGGGCTGGGGGACGAAGACGGTTTCCCGGTAGTAGCGCAGCTCGGCGATGCTTTCGGTGATGTCGGCGAGCGCGCGGTGGTTGCCGTTCTTGGCGGGCGTCGCGTAGTACACGCGCGGGTACCACCGGCGGACGAGTTCCTTGATCGAGCTGACGTCGACGTTGCGGTAGTGCAGGTGGGATTCGACCCGGGGCATGTCGCGGACCAGGAACGTCCGGTCGGTGCCGACGGAGTTCCCGGCGAGGGCGGCCTTGCGCGGTTCCTTGACGTACCCGCTGATGAAGTCGAGGACCTGCTGTTCGGCGTCGGCGAGCGGGATGCCGTCACCGAGCTCGTCGAGCAGCCCGGACGCGGTGTGCATGTCGCGGACGAAGTCGCCCATCTGTTCGAGCGCGCCGGGGGGTGGCGCGATCACCAGATCGATCCCGTCACCGAGCACGTTCAGTTCGTAATCGGTGACGAGCACCGCGACCTCGATCAGGGCATCGTTCGCCAGGTCGAGGCCGGTCATCTCGCAGTCGATCCACACCAGCCGGTCGTTCATGGGCACCCACCTTACGGCGACGCCCGGACAGTTCGGCGACGGCGTACCCGGTTAACGCGCCGCGTGACCGAGGTGGACGCTCCGGACGGACAGTACGGCCAGGTCGCGGCGCCGCCCGAGGTAATACTGTCCTTCCGGGTCCAGCAACTGTCTCCAGACCTCCAGATCGGCCGGCTCCAGCCACTCCTCATCACCGGTCACCACAGGCCCGTGTCCGTGCCCATGACCGTGCCCAGCGCCGGTACCGGTCATCCGCTCGATCCGGGCGCGGAACTGGTTCACGAGTTCGTCCAGCCGTCCGGCCGGCAGTGGCGCGGGCGTTTCGGTCAGTACGCTGCGAGTGGTCACGTCGGTGAGTCCAGCGCGGCTCAGTGCCTCGGTCCACCCGTACGGCATCGGTACGGAGCCAGGTAGTGACTCCCGCATCACCTTGAACCACTTGTCCTGGGCCAGGTCCAGCCGGAGCTCCAGTCCGGGCTCACCGATACCGAGGTCCCATGGCAGGTGTCGCGCGGGCAGTCCGCCCTCAGCCAGCGCCAGCCGACCGCCTGGTGCGAGCAGGGAGGCCAGGGCGTCAATGGCAGCTTGCTGGTCGGCGGCGTGGTGCACTGACGCGGACGCCCAGACCAGATCGGCCGGTGCGGCGATTGCCTGCCGCAAGGGCTCTGCACCGGCGTCCATTGACGCCAGCTCGCACCGCACGAGACCAGCGGTGTGCTGGCGGGCCTGTTCGAGTACTTCTGGATCCGCGTCGATCGCGACCACCGTCGTACCCGCTGGGAGAGCCTCTGCCAGCGCCTTGGCCATGCCACCGCCGCCACAGCCGACGTCTGCAACCACCCGGTCGCCGTCGCGTACCAGGCTGCCGGCCACGGCAGCGTTCCAGTCGGCCTCGCCTGCGGCTGATGCCCGGAGCCGTCCGGCCTCTTCGGCCCAATCGATCTCGATCATGCGCCCAGTGTCGCCCGCGCTGGGGCTCCGCCGGGCACGCCGTTGCCGGAGTAGCAAAAGCTGGAGCAATAGAAGTAGAGAGAAGGTCTACTGTCTGTCCGGTGTACCGCACCGATCGTCTGACCCTGCTGCCGCTGCAGATCGAGTACGCCGCGCGGATGGCGGACGTACTGTCAGATCCAGCGCTCTATACCTTCACCGGTGGTGAGCCGCCCACTGTGGACGCGCTGGAAGCGCGCTACCGCCGTCAGCTGGCCGGTCCGGGTCGTCCGGGCGAGCAGTGGCTCAACTGGGTGATCCAGGTCGAGGAGGAGCTGATCGGGTACGTCCAGGCGACTATCACTGGGCGTACTGCGGAGATCGCCTGGGTGCTGGGTACGGGCTGGCAGGGCCGTGGTTACGCCAAAGAGGCCGCCCGGGGGCTGGTGAGCTGGCTGCAGACGCAGGAGGTCGACCGGGTCGTCGCACATGTTCACCCGGAGCACACGGCATCAGCCGCCGTCGCCGCAGCGGCCGGTCTGCACCGCACCGACGTCCTGGACGACGGCGAGTACCTCTGGACCACCTGACCAGCGACCACGCCACCTGACCAGCGACCACGCCACCCGACCAGCGGTCACGGCGCCGGACGAGCCGCCACGCAAGACAGGGTGGCGGCAAGACAACAGGCCCGGCCGAACGAGTCGGCCGGGCCTGTCGCGGTACGCCTCAGAGCGGGCGGACGTTCTCCGCCTGCAGGCCCTTCGGGCCCTGGGCGATCTCGAACTCGACCCGCTGGTTCTCGTCCAGCGACCGGAAGCCCTGCGTCTGGATCGCCGAGTAGTGAACGAAGACGTCAGCGCCGCCGTCCTCCTGGGAGATGAAGCCGAAGCCCTTCTCGCCGTTGAACCACTTCACTGTTCCCAAAGCCATGATTTTCTCCTGATACGACAAAACGCCCGGCGGATCACAAATCCGCGGGCGCTTCGAAACGAACGTGGAACTGCAAAACATCAACCGCCCAGGAGCGTAGCACGCTCAGTGACCCGACAGCCATTGTTCCGTGCCGCGAGCGTCGTATTCTTCTGGTGTTCCCGCCCACGTCGCCGTGCAGCCAGGCGTACCGCACTCGCAGGCGAACGGGTAGGGCGGCAGTTCCGCGAGCCCGAGGTCCGCCTGCCAGAGCCGTCCCTGCGTACAGGCGGCCAGGTTCTCGTACTGCCGCTGCCGGCGTAGCTCCGAGCCACCCGCCAGCGCGGGCACCGTGCCGATCGCCTCCCGCACCGCCCGTCCAACAGCGGCCCAGTCCGGCTCAGCTGGCACCTCGATGAGCACCCGTCCACGCTCCGCCGTCTCACGTCGTACCCGGTCCGCCAGCACCGCGTCCCGCGCCAGCAGAGCCTCCAGTCGCGTATGACCGGCAGGATCGTCCACGCGGGCCAACCGCTCCTCCCGAGCCCGACGGGTCTGGGCAGCATCCGGTACTAACCAGACTGCCGCGCTGACTCCATCAGCCATCGACGGGAAGAGCTGTGGTCCCTCCACCAGCGCGGGTACGTCACCCAGCGCGCGCCCCCGTACATCAGCGACTACCAGCTCCAGCCGCAACCGCGCCGTCTGGACGAAGGCATCAGCGGCGTACTCCGGCCCCTGCGCCAGCTCGTCAGCTAACGGCCGGAGCGGTGGTAGCCGGTCCAGGTGCGCGTACGTCCAGAGGTCAATGGGATGAAGCGGCAGATCGCACTGCCGCGCCAGCTCCCGGGCGATGGTCGACTTGCCCGCGCCGGGAGCTCCACCGATCCACACCATCGCCGGCCAACTCATCCAGCCATTGTGTCCCGGGTGTACGTGGCCAGCGACGCTGCACCGGCAGGTACCTGTGAAACGAGCCGGAGGTGCAGCGGCTTGTCCGCCGGGCCGAACAGCTTCTCACCGGCGCCGACGATCGACGGCATGGTCATCAGCCGGTACTCGTCCACCAGATCGGCTTCCTGCAGTGCCCTGATGACACTCAGGCTGCCGGTGACCGCGATAGTGCGCTGCTCCGACCGCACGTACTCAGTAAGAGGCTGCGGCAGCAGTGTGGAGTTCGGGAACGCGGACAGGTCGGTCAGCGAGTGTGACGCGACCACTTTGGTCATCTTGTTCATGCGGGTGGAGAAGTCGTCGGTGCGGTTCGGCCAGAGGCGGCTGAACAGCTCCCAGGTGTTCCGGCCGAGCAGTAGTACGCCGCTGTCCATCAGCTCGCCGAGCCGGAACTTGTCCCCGCCGACAGTCTCCGGACCGTGCCGGAAGGCCCATCCGCCGGCCGGGGTGCCGCCGGAGCCGTCCGGGTCGGTGACGATGCCGTCGAGGCTGATGAACGCGGTGACGATGACGTGGCCCATGGTCCTGCTCCTTCGTAATGGTTCCTGACACCCGTACATACCGCCGGGCCGGAGCGGACTCATCGGTCGAGTTCTGGCGAATTTCTGTGATCTTGACCGCATTCAGACTCCAGCCTACTGTATTCCGTATACAAGCCGGAGAAAGGCAGGGACCTCCATGAGAGTCGCGATTCTCGGCGCCGGCGCGATCGGCGCGTACGTCGGCGCGGCGCTGCACCGGGGTGGGACCGAGGTCCACCTGGTGGCCCGCGGCGCGCACCTCGAAGCGATCCGGTCCGACGGCGTCACGGTGCTCAGTCCGCGTGGTGACTTCACCGCCCGGACGCCGGCGACCGACGATCCGGCCGAGATCGGCCCGGTCGACTATGTCTTCCTCGGGCTGAAGGCGAACTCGTACGCGAGCGCCGGACCGCTGCTGACGCCGCTGCTGCACGATCGTACGGTCGTCGTCGCGGCCCAGAACGGCATCCCGTGGTGGTACTTCCACGGGCTCAAAGGCCCGTACGAAGGCCGGCGGATCGAATCGGTCGACCCGGGCGGCGCGGTCACCCAGGTACTCGAACTCGGCCGCGCGATCGGCTGCGTCGTCTATTGCTCGACCGAACTCGAAGGACCCGGCGTCGTGCGCCACCTGGAAGGAACCCGTTTCTCGATCGGCGAACCCGCGGGCGGACGGTCGCAACGATGCGAGGCGTTCAGTACGGCGATGGTCGCCGGCGGACTGAAGTGCCCAGTCGAGGACGATCTGCGCAAGGACATCTGGATCAAGCTGCTCGGGAACGCGGCGTTCAACCCGATCAGCGCGCTGGCCCGGGCGACGATGGTCGAGATCGCCACCCACCAGGGCACGCGGCAGATGGTCCGGCTGATGATGGAGGAGTCCTTGGCGATCGCCGCCGCGCTCGGGTGTCACCCGGAGATCTCTGTCGACAAGCGGATCGACGGCGCCGAGCGGGTCGGCGAGCACAAGACGTCGATGTTGCAGGACCTGGAGAAGGACAAGCCGCTCGAGCTCGACGTCATCCTGGCCGCGGTGGTCGAGCTCGCCGAGCTCACCGGTACGCCCGCGCCGACGTTGCGCGCCGTACACGCGGTGACCGACCTGCTCGCAACCAAAGTCGGGGTGGCCTGAGCCGAACATACCAAACGGTTTGGTATGGCACCTGGGTCCGGCCGCAGCACGACCGGGCCCACCCGGGCTGCCGCCCGCGGCTCGCCGGTGGACGTTGTGTTGACGCAAACATGTCTAGACTGCGAGACACACGGGAGGTGCCGGGGTGGAGGGAACGGTGAGCAGGCGGCGGCGGGGTCCGTCGATGGCTGACGTCGCGCGGCTGGCGGGGGTGTCCGGGCAGACCGTCTCGCGGGTGGCGAACGGCCGGCAGAACGTGGACACGATCACCCGCGCCCGCGTGCAGGCGGCGATGCGGCAGCTCGGCTACCGCCCGAACGGCGCGGCCCGGGCGCTGCGCAGCGGCGAGTTCCGCAGCGTCGGCGTGATCGTGTTCGAGCTCTCCACCTTCGGTACGAAGAGCACGCTGGACGCGATCGCCACCGCCGCGACCGAGCGTGGGTACTCGGTGAACCTGATGCCGGTGCTCGCGGTCAGCCGGCAGGCGGTCGCCGACGCGTTCGCCCGGCTGGCCGAGCAGGCCGTCGACGGCGTGATCATGATGATCGAGGCCTGGGTGCTCGACGAGGTCGAGCTGCCGGTCGGCCTGCCCGTCGTCGTGGTGCATGCCGGCGGCGGGCACTACGACCATCCCGTCATCGACACCGATCAGGTCCAGGGCGCGCGGCAGGCGACCGAGCATCTGCTCGAGCTCGGGCACGAGACGGTGTGGCATGTCGGTGGCCCGTCGATCTCGTTCGCCGCGAAGCAGCGGCGTGAATCCTGGCAGCAGACATTGCGCGATCACGGGCGTGCCGTGCCGCCCGCGCTCACCGGCGACTGGTCGTCCACATCCGGGTACGAGGCCGGCTGCCGGCTCGCCGCGAACCCTGAGGTCACGGCGATCTTCGTCGCGAATGACCAGATGGCGCTCGGCGTACTGCGGGCGCTGCACGAGCACGGTCGCGCCGTACCCGATGAGGTCAGCGTGGTCGGGTTCGACGACATGGAGGAGGCGGCGCATTTCTGGCCGCCGCTCACCACCGTCCGGCAGACGTTCAGCGATATCGGGCGGCGCAGCGTGGACGCGCTGATCGCGGAGATCCGCTCGGTCGATCACCAGCATCGGCGCGTACCCGTACCCACCACCCTGATCGTCCGCAAGAGCACCGCGCCGCGCTAGTTCAGGATCGTGCGGAGGAGGTTGGCGGTTTCGGTGGGGGTTTTGCCGACGCGTACGCCGGCCGCTTCGAGTGCCTGTTGTTTCGCGGCCGCCGTACCGGATGAACCGGACACGATCGCGCCGGCGTGGCCCATCGTCTTGCCCTCCGGCGCGGTGAAGCCGGCCACGTAGCCGACCACCGGCTTGGTCACGTTCGCCTTGATGAACGCGGCCGCCCGCTCCTCGGCGTCGCCGCCGATCTCGCCGATCATCACGATCGCGTCGGTGTCCGGGTCGTCCTGGAACGCCTGCAGCGCGTCGATGTGGGTGGTTCCAATGATGGGATCACCGCCGATCCCGATCGCGGTGGAGAAGCCGAAGTCACGCAGTTCGTACATCATCTGGTACGTCAGCGTGCCGGACTTCGAGACCAAGCCGAGTCGTCCGGGACCGGCGATGTCGGCGGGGATGATGCCGGCGTTGGATGCGCCCGGGCTGATGATACCCGGGCAGTTCGGGCCGATCACGCGTGTTCCGTTCGCCTGGGCGTACGCGAAGAACGCGGCGGTGTCGTGGACCGGTACGCCCTCGGTGATGACCACGACGAGGGGAATCGCGGCATCCACTGCCTCGATCACCGCGCCCCGGGCGAACCGTGGTGGTACGAAGATCACCGACACGTCCGCGCCGGACGATCGGACCGCGTCGGCGCAGGATCCGTACACCGGGATCGAGCGTTTCGCGAAGTCGACCGACTGCCCGCCCTTGCCCGGGGTCACGCCGGCCACCACATTGGTGCCGGCAGCAAGCATCCGGCTGGTGTGCTTCTGTCCCTCGGCCCCGGTCATGCCCTGCACCACGACCCGGCTCTTCTCCGTCAGAAAGATCGCCATCTCCACACCTCTCTACGCGGCCCAGTAACCGCAACCGTTGTCAGAAGCAACGTTGTCAGCCACAACGTTGCGGGCGGCAAGGTCCTACGCGGCCAGTTCGGCGGCGCGGGCAGCGGCGCCGTCCATCGTGTCGACCCGTTCCAGCCCGGCCAGTCCGGCCCGATCCAGAATCCCGCGACCCTCCTCGGCGTTGTTCCCGTCCAGTCGCACCACCAGCGGCTTCGACACCGCTTCACCCCGGGAGGCCAGCAGCTCGTACGCCTGCACGATCCCGTTCGCCACCGCGTCACAAGCGGTGATCCCACCGAACACGTTCACGAAAACACTGCGCACCTGCGGATCCGACAGGATGATCTCCAGCCCGTTCGCCATCACCTCGGCACTCGCGCCACCGCCGATGTCCAGAAAGTTCGCCGGCCGCGCGCCCGCGTATGCGACGACATCCAGCGTCGACATCACCAGCCCGGCGCCGTTGCCGATGATCCCGACCGAGCCGTCCAGCTTCACATAGTTCAGCCCTTTGGCATGCGCCGCGGCCTCCAGTGGATCGGCGGCGGCGTGATCCTGGAAGCCGGCATGGTCCGGGTGCCGGTACGCCGCGCTGTCGTCGAGCGTGACCTTGCCGTCCAGTGCCTCCAGTGAGCCGTCGCCCAGCCTGACCAGTGGATTCACCTCGACCAGCGACGCATCTTCGGCGACAAACACCTTCCACAGTCGCCGTACGACCTCGGCCGCCGCCGCCGGGAACCCGGCTGCGGCCACGATCTCAGCTGCCTTCGCCTCGTCCACGCCAGTGATCGGATCAATCGGCACCTTCGCGATCGCGTCCGGGTTGGTGTGCGCGACCTCTTCGATCTCCACGCCGCCCTCGGTGCTGGCGATGCAGAGGTACTCACGGTTCGCCCGATCGACCAGGAACGAGAGGTAGTACTCCGCGGCGATGTCCGCGGCCGGCGCGAGCAGCACCCGCCGTACGGTGTGCCCCTTGATGTCCATCCCGAGGATCTCGCGGGCCTTCGCTTCCGCCTGGTCCGGGTCGCCGGCCAGCTGCACGCCGCCCGCCTTGCCTCGCCCGCCGGCCTTGACCTGCGCTTTCACCACCACGCGCCCGCCGAGCGCGCGGGCCGCGGCCGCCGCGTCCGCCGGGTCGTAGAGCACCCGGCCGAGCGTCACCGGGACGCCGTGCCGGGCGAACAGTTCCTTGGCTTGGTACTCCATCAGGTCCATGTCCCTCCAGATGTTTGATGACGACTGTATTCGGTATGCAATCTGGTCACAAGAGCCAGTCGCAACGTCCCAGCTCTGGACAACCTCGGCCCGGGAGGCGTACGAAAGATCCCATGTAGACCTAATACGGTATGCAGTACGCATGGAGGTCTGATGAATCACGTGATGCCCACGCCCCGGGATGTCCGTGACGTCTACGGACGCCGGTACCGGATCGGTGAGGATGCCCGCGAACTGACCGGCCACTCGCGCCGCTGGCAGCTGTGGGCTGCCTGGGCGTGCATGGTCGCGATCAGCCCACTGCAGTATTCATTCGGCACCGCCGCGCTCGGCCTGGCGCCCGATCACGGCTGGGGAGCGACGCGTGCGCTCTGGCTGCTCGCGATCTTCGTCGCCTGCCAGGCTCTGGTCGCCGCACCGGCCGCCTGGGTGCAGCGGGTACGACGTGCCTCGCCGACCCAACTCGTCGTCGGCGGTGGCGTACTCGCCGCGATCGGCCTCGTCACCCTCGCCCACGTCGACAGCTACGCCGCGGCGCTCGTCGGCTATGCGATCCTCGGCGGCACTGGCGCGGGCATCGTGTACGCCGCGTGCATCACCACGTCGGCGCGCTGGTTCCCGGATCGGCGAACCGCCACGATCGGCTTTGTCACCGGTGGATTCGCGATCGGCGCGGTGCCGAGTATCGCCTTGCTGGCCTGGTTTCCATCCAGCCTCAGCATCATCTTCGATCTGACCGCATTGCTCGCCGTGCTGGTCGTCCTGATCGCCGGCGGCCTGCTCAAGGACCCGCCACGGCACTGGTGGCCGGCCGAGCTCGACGCGCAGGCCTGGGCGGTCGACCGGAAGCTGAATCGCAACATCCCGCACAACATCCCGGCAGCGCGCCAGTACCGGCCGGTCGAGGCGATGCGTACGGGCGCGCTTCCGCTGATGTGGTTGCTTCTGGCAATCAGTGCCGCGCTGTCCTTGTTCGGCATCGGATTCGTGGTCAGCTACGCGGTCAGCACCGGACTGAGTATGGGCGTCGCCGCGTTCGCCGCCGGACTGCTTGCCGCTGTCAACGGTCTTGGCCGTTCGTTCGCCGGTCATCTCTCCGACCGGTTCGGCCGCCGCCGGGTACTGGCCGCCGTACTGATGATCGAGGGATTCGCCCACCTGGGCCTCGTCGTCGCCAACACGGGCTGGGTGTTCGTCGCCTGCGCGATGTTCGCCGGACTCGGCGGTGGCGCGTTCTACGCGATCATGGCGAACCTCGTGCTCGAGTTCTTCGGCGAGAACAGCCTGCTCCAGAACCAGGCGATCCTGTACTCGGCGAAGGCCGTCGGCGGCCTGATCGGTATTGGCGTGGCCGCGTCCGTGGTGGCCGCGATCGGCTACCGCCCGCTGTTCCTCGGCGCCGGCCTGCTCGGCGTACTCACCGCGCTCAGCGTCCGCCTGCTCAAACAACCTGGTCGACCCGCGTTGCCGGTGCGTTCGCAACTCGGTACGCCGGTGGCCGGCGAGTGAACGGGTACGGGAAGGTCGCGCGCGCTGACCCGTGTGTGATGGAGCTGGTGTCGCGCCTCGCCCGCGAGCCGTGGACCGATCGTCCGGCCTGCGTGCATCCGGTGCTGAGCGCGGTGGCGCGGGCGGTGCATGACCACAGCAGCCTGTCCGGCCGCCGCGAGCTACTGCCACTGGCGCCGCGCTTCATCGACACCAGCCGGGTCGGCTTCGAGTACTCCGCCCGGCTGGTCGCGCTGTGCGTCTCGACAGCGTTGACCGTCGGGGAGGTCCGTCCCGACGAACGCCGTCGCATCCGCGCGGCTCATGAGACCGCGCTGCATCTGCTGGGCTCGCAGGATCGGCCCGGGGGAGCGGCGCGCTGGTGGCTGCCGGCGCTCGGCCGATGGGGCGAGCCGTTCTATCGAACGTTCGTTGCTCCGGAGCATGCGGCCGAGGCCGTCGCGGTCACTGCCCGGTCCGCCAACGGTGACGTACGAGCACGCGCCTTGCTGAAGCAGTGCCTCGCTCAGGGCGCCGTACGCCCAAGACCTTCGTGCTCCGCGTCCGCCCGGAAATCCGGCTCGTAGTCGCGATTCCTCAACGCCACAAGGGAATTCCGCAACATCAGTAGCCCTGGTGGGTCCGGTCGAGTTCGTCGGGAATCGTCATCGCGGCCTCCTGGTGCCGAGCTCTGGACAACCACCATCGAGTGGGTTAAGACTACGACTACACCATACGGTATGCAATCTACAGCAAGCCTGATCAGGCCCCAGTCCGAGGAGTTGACTGCAGATGGCGCAGACAGTGTCGGAGACCCAGCCCGCCGCCCAAGTGAAGGAGCCGGAGACGATCTCCGGCGGCCACCTGGTCGCGAAGGCCCTGAAGGCCGAGGGGATCGACGTGATCTTCACCCTCTGTGGCGGTCACATCATCGACATCTACGACGGCTGCGTCGACGAGGGCATCGCGGTCGTCGATGTCCGCCACGAGCAGGTCGCGGCGCACGCCGCCGACGGGTACGCGCGGGTCACCGGCAAGCCCGGCTGCGCGGTCGTCACCGCCGGGCCGGGTACGACGGACGCGGTCACCGGCGTCGCGAACGCGTTCCGGGCCGAGAGCCCGATGCTGCTGATCGGCGGGCAGGGCGCGCTCAACCAGCACAAGATGGGGTCGCTGCAGGACCTGCCGCACGTCGACATGATGACGCCGATCACCAAGTTCGCCGCGACCGTTCCGCACACCGCGCGGGTGGCCGACATGGTCTCGATGGCGTTCCGCGAGTGCTACAACGGCGCGCCCGGCCCGTCCTTCCTGGAGATCCCGCGGGACATCCTGGACAACTCGGTGCCGGCCGATTCGGCGACCGTGCCGGAGGCGGGTCACTACCGCGCGTCCACCAAGAGCATCGGTGACCCGGCGAACATCGAGGCGCTGGCCGATCTGCTGGTCCGCGCCGAGAAGCCGGTCGTCCTCCTCGGTTCGCAAGTATGGACCTCCCGTGGGAGCGAAGCGGCGGTCGACTTCGTTCGTACGCTCGACGTGCCGGCCTTCATGAACGGATCGGCGCGCGGTACGTTGCCGCCCGGCGATCCGCATCACTTCCACCTGTCCCGGCGGTACGGGTTCAACAACGCCGACCTGATCCTGATCGTTGGTACGCCCTTCGATTTCCGGATGGGGTACGGGCGCCGGTTGCCGAAGAGCGCGACCGTCGTCCAGATCGACCTGGACTACCGCACCGTCGGCAAGAACCGCGACATCGACCTCGGCCTGGTCGGCGACCCCGGCGCGATCCTGGCCGCCGTCGCGCAGGCGGCGTCCGGCCGGTCCCGGAAGGCCGATCGGAAGGCTTGGTTCGCGGAGTTGCGCGCCGAGGAGAACGCGGCGTACCAGAAGCGGCTACCGCGCCAGCTGTCGGACGCGAACCCGATCCACCCGCTCCGGCTCGCGCACGAGATCAACGAGTTCCTGATCGAGGACTCGATCTACATCGGCGACGGCGGCGACATCGTCACCTTCTCCGGCGGGGTCGTGCAGCCGAAGTCGCCGGGCCACTGGATGGACCCGGGACCGCTCGGCACGCTCGGGGTCGGCATCCCGTTCGTACTGGCCGCGAAGTACGCGCGACCGGACAAGGAAGTCGTCGCGCTGTTCGGCGACGGCGCGTTCTCGTTGACCGGCTGGGATTTCGAGACGCTGGTCCGGTTCAACCTGCCGTTCGTCGGTGTCGTCGGCAACAACTCGTCGATGAACCAGATCCGCTACGGACAGGAAGCCAAGTACGGCCACGACCGGAGCCGGATCGGGAACACCCTCGGCGACGTTCGGTACGACGAGTTCGCCCGGATGCTCGGCGGGTACGGCGAAGAGGTCCGCGACCCGGCGGACATCGGGCCGGCGTTGCTCCGGGCCCGTGAATCCGGACTGCCCGCACTCATCAACGTCTGGGTCGACCCGGACGCGTACGCCCCCGGAACCATGAACCAGACCATGTACAAGTAAGGGGACCAGCATGAAGGCCCTCGAAGGTGTCCGTGTACTCGACATGACCCATGTGCAGTCCGGCCCGTCGTGCACCCAGATCCTTGCCTGGCTCGGCGCGGACGTGATCAAGCTGGAGGCACCGACCGGCGACATCACCCGCCAGCAACTGCGCGATCTGCCCGACGTCGACAGCCTGTACTTCACGATGCTGAACTGCAACAAGCGCAGCATCACGCTGAACCTGAAATCCGATCGCGGCAAGGAGATCTTCACCGAGCTGGTGCGGGACGCCGACGTCCTGGTGGAGAACTTCGCCCCCGGCGCGATCGACCGGATGGGTTTCACCTGGGAACGGCTCCAGGAACTCAACCCCGGTCTGGTGTTCGCGTCCATCAAGGGCTTCGGGCCCGGTCGGTACGAGAACTTCAAGGCGTACGAGGTGGTCGCCCAGGCGATGGGTGGCGCGATGAGTACGACCGGGTTCGAGGACGGGCCGCCGACCGCGATCGGCGCGCAGATCGGCGACTCGGGTACGGGAATCCATCTGGTCGCCGGCATCCTGGCCGCGTTGCTGCAACGTGCTGGTACCGGCAAGGGCCAGCGGGTGACCGTGGCGATGCAGGAAGCCGTGCTGAACCTGACCCGGGTCAAGCTGCGTGACCAGCAGCGGCTCGCGCATGGGCCGTTGCCGGAGTACCCGAACGACCACTTCGGTGATGAGGTACCGCGGTCGGGGAACGCGTCCGGTGGGGGTCAGCCGGGTTGGGCGGTGCGGTGCGCGCCGGGCGGGCCGAACGACTACATCTACGTGATCGTGCAGCCGCCGGTCTGGGCGCCGATCGCGAACCTGATCGGCAAGCCGGAGCTGGCCGAGGACCCGGACTGGGCGACGCCGGCCGCGCGGCTCGACAAGCTCGACAAGATGTTCGCGCTGATCGAGCAGTGGACCGAACAGCACAACAAGTTCGAGGTGATGGACCGGCTGAACGCGCTGAACGTGCCGTGCGGGCCGATCATGTCGACGCGGGAGCTGATCGAGGACGAGACGCTCGCCGAGCTGGGCGCGGTGGTCGAGGTCGAGCATCCGCAACGCGGGACGTTCAAGACGGTCGGCTGCCCGATCAAGCTGTCCGACTCCCCGGTCGAGGTACTCACCTCGCCGGGACTGGGGGAGCACAACTCCGCGATCTACGGCTCGCTCGGCATCGATGCCGGCGAACTGAAGGACCTGAAAGCCGCCGGCGTGATCTGACGCCCAACGCGTTTGAAGGTGCGCGGTGAGCCGCGAGATGCGGAGGTCCGAGCGTGGCGATCCGAGGTGCGGAGGTCCGAGGTGCGCGGTGATCTGGGCGGTGTTAGCCGAAGCGGGTGAGCTGACGGTGGTGTGACCCGGAGTGCGCGGTGATCCGGGTGGCGTGATCTGGAAGTGGCGGGAGACGAAGTGCCGGCGTGATCTGACATGGGAGTGCAGCAGATGACTTATGACAAGGCAGCAGTCCGGACCATCCTCGATCAGGTGCTGGCGGACGGCCGCGCGTCGCTGAGCGCGCCGGAGGCCAAGCTGGTCGCCGACGCGTACGGCATCCCGACGCCGGGGGAGGGACTGGCGACGACCGCCGACGGTGCCGCCGGTCTCGCCGCCGAGATCGGGTATCCGGTGGTGCTGAAGATCGTCTCGCCGGACATTCTGCACAAGACCGAGGCCGGTGGCGTGGTGGTCGGCGTCGAGTCCGCGGACGCGGCGCGGGTCGCGTACCAGAAGATTGTCGACAATGCGCAAGCCTACAATCCGGCCGCGGCGATCACCGGCGTGCAGGTGCAGAAGATGCTGGTCACCGGCGGTGACGTGCAGGAGGTGATCGTCGGCGCGGTCACCGATCCGACCTTCGGCAAGGTGGTCGCGTTCGGGCTCGGCGGTGTCCTCGTCGAGGTGCTGAAGGACGTCACCTTCCGGCTGGCGCCGCTGACCGCCGCCGAGGCGCGGGCGATGGTGGACGGGATCGAGGCGCGCGAGATGCTCGAAGGCGTCCGCGGCGCGCGACCGGTCGACAAGGAGATTGTCGGCAATCTGATCCAGCGGGTCTCCGACCTGGTCACCGACTTCCCCGAGTTCGCCGAGGTCGACCTGAACCCGGTCCTCGCCGGCCCCGACGGCGCCACCGCGGTCGACTTCCGGATCATCGTCGACGCCGAGGCCGGCAAACCCGTCGAGCGGTACAGCCAGGACGAGATCCTGACCGCGATGACCCGGATCATGAAGCCGCGCGCGGTAGCGGTGATCGGGGCGTCGAACGAAGCCGGCAAGATCGGCAACTCGGTGATGAAGAACCTGGTCAACGGCGGGTACGCGGGTGACATCTACCCGGTCAACCCGAAGGGCGGCGAGGTTCTCGGGCTGAAGGCGTTCCCAAGCATCCTTGAGATCCCGGGGGACGTCGATGTCGCGGTGTTCGCGGTGCCGGCCAAGTTCGTCGGCGCGGCCCTCGAGCAGTGCGGGCAGAAAGGCGTCGCCGGCGCGATCCTGATCCCGTCCGGGTTCGCCGAGACCGGTGAGCAGGAGTTGCAGGACGAGGTCGTCGCGATCGCGCGCAAGCACAACGTACGCATCCTTGGCCCGAACATCTACGGCTACTACTACCTGCCGGAGAGCCTGTGCGCCACGTTCTGCACGCCGTACGACGTGCGTGGATCCGTTGCCCTGTCGTCGCAATCGGGTGGCATCGGAATGGCGATCCTCGGCTTCAGCCGGTCCAGCCGGATGGGCGTGTCGGCGATCGTTGGGGTAGGCAACAAGGCCGACATCGACGAGGATGACCTCCTGACCTTCTTCGAGCACGATGACAACACCAACCTGATCGCCATGCATCTCGAGGATCTGAAGGACGGCCGGGCGTTCGCCGAAACGGCGGCCCGGGTGTCGAAACACAAGCCGGTCGTCGTACTGAAGGCCGGCCGAACTTCCCTGGGCGCGCGCGCCGCCAGCTCGCACACCGGCGCACTGGCCGGCAACGACAAGGTGTACGACGACATCCTCAGGCAGAGCGGCGTGGTCCGGGCACCGGGGCTGAACGAGATGCTGCAGTACGCCCGCGGCATCCCGCTGCTGCCGGCGCCGAAGGGCGAGAACGTCGTCATCATCACCGGCGCGGGCGGTTCCGGCGTACTGCTCTCGGATGCCTGTGTCGACGCGGGCCTGACCCTGATGGACATCCCGGCCGACCTGGACGAGGCGTTCCGGAAGTTCATCCCGCCGTTCGGCGCGGCCGGCAACCCGGTCGACATCACCGGCGGCGAGCCACCGTCGACGTACCGGAACACGATCGCGCTCGGCCTGTCCGACGAGCGGATCCACGCGCTGATCCTGGGCTACTGGCACACGATCGTGACGCCGCCGATGGTGTTCGCGAAGCTGGTCGCCGAGGTGGTCGAGGAGTTCCGGGCCAAGGGCATCGACAAGCCGGTGGTCGCTTCGCTGTCCGGTGACGTCGAGGTCGAGGAAGCGTCGCAGTACCTGTTCGACCACGGTGTGGTCGCGTACCCGTACACCACCGAGACGCCCGTCCAGGTCCTCGGTGCCAAATATCGCTGGGCCCGCAACGCCGGTCCGCTCGGCCTCGGTTGATGGGAGGAACACGTCGCGGGGGTGCAGTGATCCGCTAGTTGGCGTCGATCTAAGGAGTCCGCCTTGGACGTCACGAGCAAGACCTCAGAAGTTCCCGAAGAGCCGGCGGCCGCGGTTACCGAGAAGGTCTGGAAGGCCGGCCGGCTCGAACCGATGCCGATCCGGAAGCTTCCGGACGCACCGCCCTCCCTGCACATCCTCGGTCCGACCGTCTTCCTGGTCGCACTGGGCGTGGGCATGGGGGAGTCGTACATGTGGCCCCGGCTCGTCCTGGTGTTCGGGCCGGACATCCGCTGGCTGTTCATGGTCGGTGTCACGCTGCAGGCGTTCGTGCTGCTGGAGATGGCGCGGTACGCGATGGCCACCGGGGAAAGCATCTTCTTCGGCGCGGCCCGGATCTTCAAACCACTGATGTGGTTCTTCTACGCGGCGGCGATCCTGATCTACATGTGGCCAGGTCATCTGTCCGCCGGCGCGGCCGCGTTCGAGGAGATCAGCGGCATACCTTGGCAGGTCACCGCGTGTGTGGCGCTGGTGTTCGTCGGCGTGCTGTTCAGTCTGTTGTCAGTGATCTACAACTTCCTGGAGAAGTTGCTGGGTCTGCTGATCGGCCTGCTGGTCGTCGGTACGTCGGTGATCGCCGCGCTGGTCGGCAACTGGGACGACCTCGGCCGGACCCTGTCCGGGATGTTCGCGATCGGGTACTTCCCGGACAAGGCGATGACGTCGGCCTGGTTCCCGATCGTGGTCGGCTCGATCGCGTTCGCGGGACCGTCCGGGATGCAGCAGATGTGGTACACACTGCAGCTGCGCGACAGCGGCGCCGGCATGGGCGCGCACATCCCGAAGATCCGCGGCCTGCGGACCGAGGGCGAAGCCGAGTCGATGCCGTCGCGCGGGTTCATGTTCGACACCGAGGACCCGGCCGAAATGGCGAAGTGGAAGGGCTGGCGGAAGTGGGTCACGTTCGACGCGCTACTGCTCTTCTGGGGCATCACCATGCTGGTGACGATCTCGTTCACCGTACTGGCCATGTCCGCGGCCCGGGAGAACCCGAACGTCGCCTCGCTGATCGAAGGTGGTGACCGATCCGCCGCGCTGAAGGCGATGTCGGACGCGTTCGCCTCCGCCGGATCGCCGATTCTGGGCACATTGTTCTTCGCCTTCATCGCACTGATCGGGCTGAACGCGACGCTCGGCCTGTTCGACTCGTTCTCCCGCGGCCAGGCGGACATGACGTACTACTTCGTACCGGGTGCGAAACGGTTCTCGATGTCGCGGTTGTACGCGGGGTTCCTGTGGGGCGTGATCCTGTTCGGGATTCTGATTCTGCTGTTCGGTCCGGCGGATGGTCCGGCCGGGATTCTCGACATCCTCGCGTTCCTGTCCACGTTCGCGATGGGCGCGTACTGCATCGTGTTGCTACTGACGAACAACCTGCTGCTGCCGAAGAAGATCCGGCCCGGTCCCGTACGCAATGTGATCATCGGGTTCGGAGCGGTGTTCTATCTCGGGATGCTGTTCTACTGCTTGATCCGCTTCGGTGTGGCTGTGGGTTGAGATGGCCGACGTGAAGCAGTTGGCGGAGTACACCGTGCCGGCGATGCTGGTGGGCGCGGCGGCCGGGCTGATCGCCGGCGGATTGGGCGCGTTTGTTGGTCAGCCCATCGGTTGGGCCGTAGTCACCGGGCTCGGGCTCGCGGTGCCGTTGATGGTCTTTGGCGCCGGGTACGCCGTGTTGGTTGCGCTGGGCAAGGTACCGGCGGGGGTGTTCGCGCCGGCGGCGGTCTATTGGGTGATCGCGTTTCCGCTCGCACTGCTGATGCACGCAGCAGTGACAGCCTGGGTGATCACCGGTACGCCGTCGCTGCCGCCGGAGCCGTGGAAGTTCCTGGCATTCCGCGCGTTGGTGAGCATGGGATTCGCGATCGGTTTCCTGTGGATGCACGAACAGATCGGCCGTTTCTGGTGGCCGCGCATCATCGGCCACAACCCGTACGCGCGGCGGGTCGTGGAACAGTACACCCACCTGGCCGCCGCCCTGCAATCGCGAAAGGCGGCCCGCAAACCCACCCGCAGCCTTTGACAGTTGGGTGGTTAACCCCTCAGGTTGGCCCTTCACCTCCCGCATCCGGGAGGTGAAGGGCGCAGGTCAGCGGTTGAGCGGCGGCGTCGGCGGTTGAGCGGCGGCGTCGGCGGTTTAGCGCGGCGTCAGCGGGTTGAGCGGCGGCGGCGGGCGGGTGACGTCGGCTCAGCGGGCTCCTCGGCGGTGGCCGCTTGGAGTTCGTGGTAGGCCTTGCGGGTCTGTTCGGTGTGTTCGCGCATGATCTGGGCGGACTTGTCCTCGTCGCCCTCGCTGATCGCCTTCACCAGACGGTTGTGTTCGCGCCACGAGGCGGCGCCGCGGACGGGAGCGACCGGCGTGTAGTACCAGCGGACCCGGCGATCGACCTGCGCGGCGAAATCGACCAGGAACCTGTTGCCGGACATCTGGGTGATCAGGTTGTGCAGGTCGCCGTTCGTACGGACCGTGCCGTCGATGTCGCCGGACTCCTGGAACGCGGTGCCGACCTTGCAGAGCTCGCGGAGTTTGGCGATGTCGTCCTTGGTGGCATGCCGGGCGGCCAGGCGCGCGGACTCCGATTCGAGTGCGGCGCGGGCAGCCAGCAGTTGATCCACTTCGTCTTCGGCGGGTACGTGCACCATCGCGCCGAAGCCCGGGCGAAGGTCCACCCAGCCCTCGTTGTTCAGTCGCTGCAGGGCCTCGCGTACCGGCTGACGGGAGACACCGAGCAGGCCCGCCAGCTCCACCTCGACCAGGTGCCGGCCGCGTTCGAGCGTACCGTCGATGATCATCTCGGTGAGGGCCTCGTACACCGACTCCCGCAACGGCGTCGGCCGCTTCACGTGCCGCGCCCCGACCGGCTCCGCACCCGCCCCTGGCCCCGCGCTCATCGTGGTCATTGAGGTCCCTTCCCGAGTCACCAGTGGCACTTGGTAGACAGTCTACCAAGTGCCACGTTCTGACCTGCGGATCCGCCGCCGATCAGGCGGCCGACTCGTCCGCTTTGCCGCCGTGCTGCCCCGGTTGGGTGTCCGCGGTCAGGTGGGCGAGTTCGGCGTCGAGGTCGATCGGGGTGCCGAGCTCCTGCTGCAGCTCCGGTGCATCCGGGAACCGCGGGCGGGCCGCCAGTGCACCGAACCTACGGGTGAAGATCATGTCCAACCTCTCTCTGAATTCTGGCTTCTGTATACATTCAACCAGGCGTACTTACCGGTTCTTCCCGGATCTCACGTGATCCCCCTTACACCCGGGTCGAGGACGCTGCCCGGGTGGAGTACGCGTGTGCCCCGGCGCCGGCCAATTGTCCATTGTTGACAATCAGATACTCGTCCCGGATCGGCGTCCCACCCAGCCACGCCTCGAGGATCTCCCGCGTACCCGCCGCGTACCGTGCCTGGGCGGACAACGTCGACCCGGAGATGTGCGGTGTCATCCCGTGGTGCGGCATGGTCCGCCACGGGTGATCGCCGGGCGCGGGCTGCGGGTACCAGACATCGCCCGCGTACCCGGCCAGCTGCCCGCTCTCCAGCGCCCGGACGATCGCGTCCCGATCCGCGATCTTCGCCCGCGCGGTGTTGATCAGGTACGTCCCGCGCTTCATCGTCGCGAGTAGCTCGTCGCCGAACAGGCCCTCGGTCTCCGGGTGCAACGGCGCGTTGATCGTGACCACGTCGCAGTGCGGCACCAGCTCCGCCGCGCTCGGGTGGAAGGTCAGTCCGAGCTCTCGCTCCACCGATTCCGGCAGCCGATGCCGGTCGGTGTAGTGCAGCTTGACGTCGAACGGCGCGAGTCGGCGTAGTACCGCCGTACCGATCCGCCCGGCCGCGACCGTGCCGACGTGCATGCCTTCGAGGTCGTACGCGCGTGCGACGCAGTCCGCGATGTTCCAGCCACCGTCGAGTACGACTTGATGCGACGGGAGATAGTTGCGTACCAGGCCGAGGATCATCATCACCACGTGCTCGGCGGCGCTGATGCTGTTCGAGTAGGTGACCTCGGCAACGGTCATGCCGTGCGCGATCGCGGCGTCCAGGTCGACGTGGTCGGAGCCGATGCCGGCGGTGATCGCGAGCTTGAGCTTCGGCGCGTTCGCGATCCGCTCGGCGGTCAGGTACGCGGGCCAGAACGGCTGTGAAATCACGACGTCCGCGTCCGGCAACTCACGATCCAGCGCCGCGTCCTTGTCGGACAGGACGACCAGCGTGTGCCCGGCGCTCTCCAGGAACCCGCGCAGACCGAGCTCACCGGACACGCTGCCGAGCAACGCGCCCGGCGTGAAGTCGATCGCCTTCGGCGCGGGCGCGGTCTGGCCGTCGGGATAGCCCTCGATGGTGGGTACGTCATCGCGGGCGTACGCGCTGGGGTAGCCGGCGGCCGGGTCGTCGTACAGGACGCAAACGATCTTTGCCATGGTGGGAATCTCCTTGTGCTGAAGGGATTTCCACCATCGCCGGGTCACGGTCCGGCGGTCAAAGACTTGCTCGCTATGTCGAGATAGCCGGAACCCATCAAGTGCACGTCGAGCAGATCGTCGAGTGCCTGGTGTACGCCGGCCTGCCGCGCGACGTCGAGCAGCGCCCGCGCGAGTACTGGCTCTGGACTGCGCGCCGCGATCACCAGACCGACGCGCGGTCCGATCGCCGGCCGCTTGAGCGGTACGACGCGCATGCCCTCCGGTACGCCGAACATGTGCAGCCAGGCGTGTGAGATGACTGTGGACCAGTGGTTGCCGTGCAGGTGGCTGTAGAGCCCGGAGACCGTGTCGCTCTCGATGGACGGTGTCGCGGTCGCGCCGTCGTCGGTGAAGTAGCCGTTCATGATGCGGCGGTTACGCATGTCGGGGGAGAGCAGGCAGAGCGGTAGCTCAGCGACCTGGGCCCAGGTCGCTGTTGGTAGGTCTGCCAGCTCGGGGTGCTTCGGTGTCAGCAGTAGGTAGCGCTCCTCGTACAGCGGAGTCTTCCGTACGTGTCCAAGCGTGTCGTCGTCCAGATAGGTCATCGCGACGTCCAGATCGAACTCGGCGAGCTTCTGGGTGATGTCACGCGACGAGAGCGACTCCAGCGTGACCCGCGCGTTCGGATGGCGCTCACAGAACGGAGTAGTGAGCAGAGAGACCACCGGCATAGCCGTAGGGATCGCACCGAGTCGCAGCGTCCCAGTGAGGCCACCACGCATGACTGACAGCTCGTGGCGGAGCGCCTCTTGCTCAGCGAGGATGCGCTGCGCCCAGAGCAGCACCCGCTCGCCCTCCGGCGTCAGTCCTTCGAACCGGCGTCCGCGCCGCACGATCGGCACATCCAGCTCCTGCTCGAGCTTGCGGATCGCGGCGGACAGCGACGGCTGCGACACGTAGCAGGCGTCCGCGGCCCGGGCGAAGTGCTTCTCCCGGGCAAGCGCGACGAGGTACTCCAACTGCCGGAGCAGCATCAACAACCTCGCGATGGTGTGCAGTCGCCTGTATACATGATCCAACTTTACTCGGGTGGGTACGGCGGTGCCGATGTGAACTGGATCACAGCGTGTCTGCCGCGCGATCGCTGGTTCCACGCTCTGGCGGAGGGAGAGCTAGCTGATGCAGAAAGTCGTTTCGAAGGACGGCACCGAGATCGCGTACGACGTTACCGGCAACGGGCCGGGGCCGGTACTGATCGCCGGTGCGTTCACGGGCCGTGCGTACTTTCGCCGAGTACGCCGAGTACGCCGAGGCGCTGTCGCCGACGTTCACGGTGGTCGCGTATGACCGCCGGGGCTGTTCAGCAACGTGAGTCCGGAGTGGTTGCAGCGGTCGGTGCGGGAGGCAGCCGCCGCGCTTCCGCACGGCACTACGGCGGGTCACGACGGTACGTTCCACACACTGCCGCCTGAAACTCTGGCAGCGGCGCTGAAGGACTACTTCGTCACCAGCTGAAGCAGGTCTGCTCAAAGCCGATCTGGGACCTACGGATGACGGATGGCGTCGGGGTGGGCGGTTGCCAGGCGGTTGTACGCGGCGAGTACCTCGGCGGGGATGTCGACGTGATCGATGAAATCGCGTCCGCGTGGGCCGTAGCCGTCGGGGGACAGGCGGTGGATCTCGCCGAGCAGGAGCGAGCGGAAACGTGCTCGGCTCCAGATCGGCGGGGTCTCCGGCCCGGCACCCACCTGGTCAGTGCCGATCCATGGGATCAGGGGCGCGAGGCTGAACAGTCTGGTGCCGGGCAGGTCGGCGAAGGAGCGCTCGAAACACGCGTGCGTACGGCGCTGCATCGTCGGGTCCTGGATGAGCAAGAGTGTCGCGGCGCCAGTGATCAGGCGGCGGGTGAACTCGGCATTCTCACCGCAGTTCGCCGACTGGTCCTCGACCACGATCTCGTCCGGTGGTACGCCATCGCGGATCAGCAACTCACGAAACACCCGCGACTCCGGCCGGCCGGTGTCGACGCCCAACCCCCGCCGCCGGATCGCCTCATCGAGGTACCGCGTCGAGTGCCCGATCCCACCACTGACCAGGATCGGCGCCGAGTACGTACGATGCGCCGCGGCGGCCACCGCGACCGACTCGATGACGGCAGAACCCAGCAGCACGATCCGGTCCACCGGGTGGTCGACCGGATCGCGGCGGGCGAGGTACCGGGCGATCAGTTCTTCGTCCATGGCCGGCTCAGGTCGGCAGGCGCATCGGCATCAGGATGTACGCCGAGTCGGGCGAAGGCGTCTCGCCGGGCTCGCTGATGCCGGTCAGGTTCGCCGGTCTGGTCGGCTGGGTGAAGGCGAAATGGGCGATCGGCGTACCGAGCGAGGCGAGGCCGTCGAGCAGGTAGCCGGCGTTGAACCCGGCCACCATCGGCTCGCCGGTGATCGTCACCTCGACTGCTTCCGAGGCCTGCGCCTCCTCGCCGTTCCCGGCGTCGAGCGTCGCGACACCGTCCGCGAACGTGATCCGGACCGGCGCCGAGCGCTCCGCGACCAGCGCCACCCGCTTGACCGCCTCGACCAGCGCGGCCGTGTCCACCGCAACCGTGGTCGTGATCGTGCTCTCGGTCGGGATCAGGCTGCGCACCTTCGGGAACTCGCCGTCGATCAACCGGCTGGTCGCATGCCGCCCGCCACCCTCGAACCCGATCAACCCGTCCCCTGTGCGGGTTGAACCGAGCGCGAGGGTCAGCTCGCCGCCGGACATCGCCTTCGCGACCTCCGCGAGCAGCTTCGCCGGGACCAGCGCGTTGGCCTCGGCGGCGGCGTCCACCGGCTGCCACGGCAGCGTCCGGACGCCGAGCCGGTACCGATCGGTGGCGAGCAGGGCGATGGCCGACCCGCGGATCTCCAGCCGGATACCGGTGAAGACCGGCAACGTGTCGTCCCGCCCCGCCGCGCTCACCACCTGCATCACCGCCCGCGCGAAGGCTTCCCCGTCGACCACGCCGGTCGCCGCCGGCACCTCGGGCAGCGGCGGGTACTCGTCGAGCGGCAGGGTGTGCAGCATGAACCGAGCCGAGCCGCTGCTCACCTGGACCCGCGCCGCCTCACCGCTGAGGTCCACCGAGTCCCGCGGCATGCTCCGGCAGATGTCCGAGAGCAGGCGCCCCGACACCAGCGCCCGGCCTTCGTCGGCCACCTCGGCGGGCACGCTCACCTGCGCCGAACTCTCGTAGTCGAACCCGGACAGCGTCACCTGCCCGTCCGCGGCCTTCACCACCATCCCGGCCAGAATCGGCACACTCGGCCGGCTCGGCAACCCGCGCGCGACCCATCCGACAGCCTCGGCCAGCACCTCACGCGCGACCCGAACTTTCATTCCCACTCCTACCGATCGAGAGGGAAGAGTCAATCAGGTGCCACCGACATTTCCGCAACCGAAGCTGATCCGCCCGACCTGATCGGCCTGCCGCCGGGTCAGCACGATCGCCGACGCGGCCCCCGGCACGACGGATCCCGGGTCGTCGACCGCCCTCGCGGCCAGCCCGGGCCATCTTCGGCAGTGCTTCTCCATGCTGGCCGACCGGACGACCCTGCCGCGCGCCCACTGCCCCGAACGAGCCACGTCACCGGGCACGTCCAGCAGGATCAGATGCAGCGGCAGACCGGCCTGACGGGCACGCCACCCGATCAGGCGGCGCGCCCACGGCCGCGTGGCGCAGTCGTGTACCACCATCGGCCCTTGGCCACGGCGCATCGCGGCGAGGAGCGTCACGTAGTACACAAGATGCACCAGCGGCCGCCACAGGGCGTACGGGAGCACGCCAAGCACCGGTCTCCACCGGTCACGGACCTGTGCCGAGTCGAAGACCCGTACTGGTTCGCCGCCGGTGAACACCCGGCGCAGGAACGTACTCTTCCCAGCACCTGGTATCCCAGCCAGCACCACGACCGCATCCAGCGCGTAGCGCAGCTCCCGTCCCCGTAGTACTCCTTCGATGATTCCTGAATGCACGGCATCGGTCCTTCCAGCACCCGTACGTACCGGTTGGACGAACCAGGTTGCCGGATCGCCCCGAGAAGCAACTGAGAAGTCGCTAGGAACTCCCTGAGAGGATCACCCCTCCAGCTCACGCCGTTGGTGCATACGCCCGTCGCTGTCCAGCTCGATGACGGTGTCTACCCCAAGCCGCTGCAAGAACGCGACGTCGTGGCTGACAACCAGTAGCGCACCCCGGTACGCGTCGAGTGCTTCCGCGAGCTGCTCCACGCTGGCGATGTCCAGGTTGTTGGTGGGCTCGTCCAGTACCAGCAGCTGCGCCGGCGGCTCCGCCAGTAGTAGCCGGGCCAGCGAGACGCGGAAGCGCTCTCCACCCGACAGCGTGTGTACTGGGCGATCCGGACTGTCGCCGCGGAGCAGTAGACGGGCCAGCTGGTTGCGGATGGTGCCTGCTGGTGTGCCAGGTGCGACCTGCTGCACGTTGGCCAGCGCACTGGCGTCCTCATCCAGTCCATCAAGGCGCTGGGGGAGGTACCCGACCAGTTCGGTCAGCAGGCGGCCATGCGGTCGGTCCGGCAGCGGAGCGGTGCCGCTGATCAGCTGATTGATCAGAGTGGACTTGCCGCTCCCGTTCGCACCGACAAGGGCGATCCGCTCTGGGCCCTGTACGACAACAGTGCGGTCGGCGTCGTACAGCTCGGCAATGCGTCTGCCACGCGGTACATCCGGGTCGGGCAGTACCAGGTTGATGTGCTCGTCCTGGCGGACCCGGGCGTCTGCCGCGTCGACAGCAGCCTGCGCCGCCTGCACCTTGTCGTCGAGAGTGGAACGCATCGCGCCGGCGGAGGCCTGCGCCTTGCTCGCACGGTTGCCGGCCAGGATCTTCGGGATACCGCCCTGCTGCTGTGTCTTCTTCGCGGTGCGCTCCCGGCGAGCCAGCTTCGTCTCCGCCTCCACCCGCTGCCGCTTCTCGACCTTCAGCGCCTGCTGAGCAGACCGGGCGGCTTGCACAGCCGCTGCTTGAGTCTGCTCCCGGTGTTCCTTCCAGGCGCTGTACGGACCGCCGTACGTGGCGAGCGCGCCGCTGTACAGCTCGGTCGTACTGTCCATGTGCTCCAGCAGCTCCAGGTCGTGACTCACCACAATCAGAGTCCCAGGCCACTGATCTACGAACCCGGCCAGCTTCGCGCGGGTCAGCCGGTCCAGGTTGTTGGTCGGTTCGTCGAGCAAGGTGATCGGCGTACGCCGTACCCGCAGGCCCGTGATCGCGATCAGCATCGCCTCACCGCCGGACACCTCGGCCACCCGGCGATCCAGGTCACCCGCCGAGAACCCGAGCTGATCCAGTGCCTCCCCGGCACGGGCCTCGATGTCCCAGTCGTCGCCGATGGCATCGAAATGGCGTACGTCGGCCTCGCCCGCCTCGACCGCCCGGATCGCCGCGACAATCCTGTCGATCCCGAGCAACTCGGCAATGGTGGCGTCGTGGCGAAGGGTCAGGGTCTGCGGCAGGTACCCGACCTCGCCGTCGGTCTCGATCTGGCCGGAAGTAGGCCGCAGCACGCCGGCGATCAGCCGCAACAAGGTCGATTTGCCGGCGCCGTTGCGCCCGATCAGACCGGTACGCCCGGCGCCGATGGTTCCGTTCAGCCGGTCCAGCGCGACGGCGCCGTCCGGCCACTCGAAGGTCAGGTCGCGCAGCACGACCGAAGATTTCGTGGACATCTCACTGCTTTCTGCCCGGCCGGTGACTCGCTGCCAGGCATTCGAGGCGCACGCCGACGGGCATGCGTACAGGACAAGTTCGCTGCTATGCGAACGTGCGGGTCGTTCACCCGGGGCGCGAAGGCACCCGCACGGGAAGGAAGGCCACCGGCAGTTCGGCGGCTAGCCTCTGTCGACCTCGATCTCCACGACCGGAACCCTACCAGCCCGGTCCGGGCGCTCCGGCGACGGCTCGAACGGATCTTCGAGCGGCGGATCGCAGAGCGGCAGTGCGCCCCCGGCAGGACTCGAACCTGCGACCAACGGATTAGAAGTCCGACGCTCTATCCAGCTGAGCTACGGGGGCGTATGGCAGGGAGAGTCTCTCAGATAGCCGGGGGATCGCGCCTCTGGGTTCCCGATCACGGCGGTTCGCGGCGAGCCGAAGTACAGGGCTGTCGTTCCATCCAGGTAACGCTGAGTGGGTGGTCCTGCCGATGAAACTGCACCCCAACTAGGCTGCGGGCATGAGTTACCCCTCACCAGGCCCGGCAGGTCCGCCGCAACCCGCGGCGGGGTCGGCGTACACGTCCAGCGGGCCGTACCCGCGGCCGAACGTGCTCGGGAACCACCCGGTACCCGGCCAGCGGCGCAACCAGGGCGTCCTGATCGGCATCGTGATCGCGGTCGTGTTCGCGATCGCGGGCCTGGTGATCTTCGGCATCGTCGCCAAGTCGACCGGCGCGGGCGGTTTCACCTGGGGCCTGGTGTTCGCGTTCGTCCCGGTGATCCCGGTGATCGCGCTGTACCTCTGGCTGGACCGCTACGAACCCGAGCCGACCAGGTACATCGTCTTCGCGCTCTGCTGGGGCGCCTTCATCGCGACCCTGGCCGCGATCTTCATCAACACCGAGGTCTCGCACCGGCTCGCCGAGACCGGCGTCGGCGGCGACCGGTCCGCGGTCTTCGTCGCGCCGCCGGTGGAGGAGTTCGCCAAGGGCTCGGTGATCCTGCTGCTCGCGCTGCTCCGGCGCAAGGAGTTCGACGGCATCATCGACGGCCTCGTGTACGCGGGAATGGTCGGCGTCGGCTTCGCCTTCACCGAGAACATCCTGTACTACGGCCGCGTCTTCAACACGCTCTCCGAGGAGGCCGGCAGCGACGCCGGACTGCGCGGCGCGTTCGCGCTGTTCATCATCCGCGGCGTGATCTCGCCGTTCGCGCATCCACTCTTCACGTCGTTCACCGCGATCGGCATCGGCGTCGCGATCCGGCACCGAAGTACCGTCGTCCGCTTCCTCGCCCCCGTGGTCGGGTACCTGGCCGCCGTCCTCGCCCACGCCGCCTGGAACGCCTCCGCGAGCTGGGCCGGCGGCGGCGGATTCATCGTCGCGTACCTGTGCCTGATGGTCCCGCTGTTCATCTGCCTGGTGGTTTTCGCGCTGGTGATGCGATCACGCGAAGGACAGATGATCGCGTCCCGGTTGTACGACTACGTCCGGTTCGGCTGGCTGGTACCACAGGACGTACCCCTGATCGCCACTCTCCGTGGCCGCAAGGCCCTCCGCCAGAACGCCCGCCGCTACGGCCCCCAGGCGGAGGCCGCCGCGAAGGCCTTCCAGCACAACGCGACCGAGCTGGCGTACCTGCGCGACAAGATCGTCCGCCAGGTGATCGGCCCCGAGGCCCTCCAAACCGAAAAACAACTCCTCGACGAACTCCGCGACCGCCGCCCCACAGTCCCCTTCCCACCCATGCCCGCCTTCGCCCAAGCCGCCCCCCAGTACGCCGCCACCCCCAACCAGTACGCCACCCCCACCCAGCCCTACGCACCGGGCCCGACCCAGCCATACGGGTCGGCTCCCGGCCAGCAGTACGCGCCCCCTCCCGGTGGAGACGGTTCGCTGTACCCAACTGGTCCCGGACAACCGTCCGGCGGCCAGCAGCACCCTGGCGCACCTGGGCAGCAATCTGGCGCTTTCGGGCAGCAGTACCCCGGCGGACCTGGGCAGGACCCCGGCGCCCCCGGTCCGGGGCAGTCTGGTCCGGGACAGTCTTCGCCTGGTTCTGGAGCGTCGGCGAGTACCTCTCCAAACCCCACGGGCGACGCGCGCCCGCAGGATCACCCCCGCTCGCCGGACGGTTACCCGCCCGCTCAACCCGGGTATCCGTCCACCCAACCCGATCACTCATCCGGTCAGCCCGGTTACCCGCCGGGGCCCCCTGACCGCCAAGGACCGCCGGGAGGATACGGTCCGTATCCACCACCGCAGTGATGCCACCCGTCCACGCCGCCAAACGGGGATGACGATGACTTTGCTTCTGCGCTGTCCGACCGGGCACTCTGTGCTCGTGGGCGGACACCGTGGCTGACCCCAAGCCAGCAGCTGGTGAAGGTTCGGAACCGCGAGTTCCGAGCCAGGATCAGCCTGCCCAGGAGCTGGCGAACCTGATCGCCCAGTCCCCCACCAAACCCAAAGGCTTCTGGCGCCGCCGCCGCCGCAAAACCCCCGAGCCCACCCCCGACGCAGGCCGCACGCCTGACCCCGCCGCCGAGCCCGGCCGCGCGCCTGAGCCCGCCGATGCCCCGGCCGCAGAATCAGCCGCAACGCCAACTGACCCGCCGGCATCCACCCCCACCGCCGACAAGAGCCAGCCCTCCGCGACCTCCACCGACTCCGCCCCAACAACCAGCGCCGCCCCCTCCACCGCCGACGCCTCTGCAACTTCTGGCGACACCGCCGCACCTGCGGCCGACCCCGCCACAACGGCCAGTGAAGCCTCGCCGACCACAGGCGATACCTCCGCGCATGCTGGCGACCCCGCCGAAACAGCCGGAGCACCCTCCGCGACAGCCGGTGCGGCTTCGGCTGCCGGGGACGCCTCCGCGCCCGGTGACGCCGAGCCGGGCATAGACACAACGTCCGACCACTCAACGGACCGGGAACCCCGCACGTACAACGCCCGGATGGACAACGCTGACACGCACGGCGCCAGTCCTCAGGACGAACTGCCTCAGGCCTCCAAGCCGGCCGCCGCAGGAGGCGTACCGTCCACGGCTGATGCCTCCTCGGAGTCGCCTGAGCAGAACCCACGTCCGCCCGTCGGTGTCGTGTATGAGCCGGACGATTCCCCAGACGGCTTCCCCCTGGAATTCGGCAACATCATCGTCGGCCTCCCCAAGCAGAAAACCCCTGGCGAACCCGGCAGCACGCAAGACGAGGACACGGCTGCTCAGGCCGAGGACACGCCGGCAACGGTCACACCAGCTACCGGCACACCGGACAACAGTTCCCCGGTCACGGACGCGACCCACTCCGACTCAGCATCTGTGGATGCGACGGCTGCCGGGGCCGCAGACAACGAGACCACGGACGCGCGTACGACACAGGCGGATGCTGCTGGCACCGCGACCGCTGACGCCGACGCGGCACGCGCGAATGTCCCGAGCGCTGCGACCGCTGACGCTGACGCGGCACGCGCGAATGTCCCGAACGCCGCGACCATTGACGCAGGCGCGGCACAGGCGGATGACGCGGAGACGCGGACCGCTGAGACGGGCACGCCGCACGCGCATGATGCGGACACGCAGACTCCAGGCGCAGGCACCCGTACGGCGCATGTTGATGATGCGGACACGCAGGCTCCAGGCGCAGGCAGCGGTACGGCGCAGGTTGATGGCGCGGACACGCTGAGTTCAGACGCGGGTACGACGCAGGTGGATGATGCGGACCCGGGGACTGCACGCGCGGGCAGGACGCATGCGGATGGCGTGGACGTAACGAGTGCGGATGAGGCCGAGGCGGACGCGAAGCCTGCTGACGCGGACGTGGCTACTGCTGACGCGGACGTGGCTACTGGTCAGGCGGACGTGGCGACTGCTGAGGCGGGCGCTACGACTGGTGACACCGACGCGACGACTGACGCGGATGCGGCTGATGTGGGTGTGGAGCCTGCTGATGGCGCGGAGGGCGGGCAGCGCGCTGAGGGGGCTCACCGCGCCGTGGTGGCTGAAGATGCCGAGGCTGACGGGCCTGATGGGGGCGACGGAGCAGGAGACGCGCGAGGCGCCGGCGGTGGTGCTGGTGCGGCGTCCGACGACGCTCCGTCTGAGGATGCCGTGTCTGAGGTGCCGGGCGTTGGCGGTGGATCGAGCGAGGCTGATGGTGCTGCGGGCGGTGCCGGGCGTGCTGAGAGTGCTCCGGGCGGTGCAGGTGGTGCTGAGGGCGTTGCGGGTGGTGGGCGGGCGGCGGGTGAGGGTGGTGCGGCGGCTGTGAGTGGTGGGTCGTCGGTGGGTGAGGGTGGCATGCAGGGTGGGGGAGAGCAGCGGGAGGTTAGTGGGGAGGAATTGGCGGCGCAGTTGGTGGCTGAGCAGGCTGCTATGGCTTTGATTACTGCGTTGATGAAGTTGCGGGGGGTGTTGGCGGGGAGTCGGTTGCCGTTGGAGGTTGTGGGGGCTGACGAGGCTCGGCAGCAGCAGAAGGCGATGCTGGATCAGCTGGATGACTACCTGTTGCCTCGGTTGGTTCAGCTTGAGGCTCCGATTTTGGCTGTGGTGGGTGGGTCCACGGGGGCCGGGAAGTCGACGCTGGTCAACACGGTGATCGGGAAGGTCGTCAGTGAGCCGGGGGTGTTGCGGCCCACTACGCGGTCGCCGGTGCTGATTCATCACCCGGCCGACGCGGACTGGTTCGTGGGCGATCGGGTGTTGCCGGGGATGGCGCGGACCACCGCGGACGAGCCGGGTGGGATGGAGGACGCGGGGCAGTTGCGGTTGGTTGCCGCGGACACCGTTCCGCGGGGGCTCGCGATTCTGGACGCGCCGGACATCGACTCGGTGGTCGAGGCGAACCGTGACCTCGCCACCCAGCTGCTTGCCGCGGCGGATCTGTGGTTGTTCGTGACGACGGCGGCGCGGTACTCGGATGCGGTGCCGTGGGAGTTCCTGCAGAGCGCGTCGGATCGCAGTACGGCGGTCGCGGTCGTACTCGACCGGGCGCCGGGCGAGACCATCGACGACATCACCGGGCACCTCGCGCAGATGCTGCTCGAGCGCGGGCTGGGTGACTCGCCGTTGTTCTCGATCCAGGAGACCGTTGTCGATGGCAACGGGATGCTGCCGGACGCGGCCGTTGCCTCGATCAAGGACTGGCTGGTCGACCTGGCCGCCGACGCGGAGGCGCGGGCCGCTGTGGTGCGCCGGACCCTGCAGGGCGCGGTGACGGCGATGGTGAAGAAGGCGCCGCCGTTCGCGAGCGCGGTCAAGGCGCAGGCGGACACGGCGCTCGAGCTGCGATCGTCGGTCGAGGCCACGTACGACCAGGGTGTGAAGGACGTCGCGAAGGCGTGCCAGGACGGTACGTTGCTGCGTGGCGAGGTGCTGGCCCGGTGGCAGGAATTCGTCGGGAGCGGTGAGCTGCTGAAGGGACTGCAGTCGGGCTCGGGCCGGTTGCGCGATCGCCTGAAGAGCTCGCTCGGCAACAAGCCGGCCGAGACGCGGGACGTCAGTGACGCGATCCAGTCGGGCGTCGAGTCGTTGCTGCGGGAGCAGGCGGCCGAGGCTGCCGAGCGGGCGGAGAAGATCTGGCAGGGGACCGCGCCGGGACGACAGCTGCTGGCGGCGAGCGAAACGCCGCTCGGTGCGATGTCGGCGGACTTCCCGGCGGCCGCGAGCCGTGCGGTCCGGGAGTGGCAGGAGTCCGTTCTCGAACTGGTGCGCAGTGAAGGCGCGGACAAGAAGTCGACCGCGCGCATCCTGGAGTACGGCGTGAATGGTCTCGGCCTTTCGTTGATGGTGGTCGTTTTCGCCAGCGGGGCAGGGATTCCGAAGGGTGCGGAGGCTAGCGTCGGGGCGGGCAGCGCGGTGGTCGGTCAGCGGCTGCTGGACGCTGTTTTCGGCGACAAGGCGGTTCAGGGCATGGTCGGCAAGGCGCGGGACGACCTTGACGGTAAGGTTCATGCCCTGATGGATGCCGAATTCGCCCGCTACCTGGCAGTCCTCGACCAGCATCCGGTCGATGCCGACACGGCCAGGAACCTGACGGAGGCCGCGCGCGCGGTGGAGGACTGCACGTGACGGAAACAGTGGATACGGTCGAGACCCCGGCCCGGGCCGAGACCGATGTCCTGAAGAAGATCGACGCGATCGAAGCCGCCGCGAAGGCCGGTGACGGCCGGCTGGATCCGGTGGTACTCACCGAGGCCCGGCAGATCGTGGACCGCGCCGGACAGCGCTTGCGGATGTCGGGCGACCTGACCGTGGTTGCCCTCGCCGGGGCCACCGGCTCGGGAAAGTCGTCGCTGTTCAACGCGTTGACCGGTCTCGACCTGGCGGCGATCGGAACCCGCCGGCCGACGAGCTCGATGCCGCTCGCCTGTGTCTGGGGTGACGAGCCGGCAGGTGAAGTATTGAGCTGGCTGGGCATCCCGCGCCGGCACCAGGTGCAGCACCGGAGCTCGCTCGAGGACGCACACTCCGAAGACCTGGACGGACTGGTCCTGCTGGACCTGCCCGACCACGACTCGACCGAAGTGGAGCACCGCCTGATCGTTGACCGGCTGGTCGAGCTGGTCGACTTGCTGGTGTGGGTTGTCGATCCGCAGAAGTACGCCGATGCGGCGTTGCACAACCGGTACATCAAACCGTTCGCCTCGCATTCCGGGGTGATGGTGTTCGCGCTGAACCACATGGACAAGCTGACGCCGGACCAGCAGAAGAGCTGCCTCGAGGACCTCGAGAAGCTGCTCAAGTCCGACGGTCTGAAGTCACCGGCCGTCGTTGCGACCTCGGCCGTCAGCGGTGACGGCCTTGAGGAAGTGCGGTCCCTCCTGGTCAAGCGGGTGAGCAACAAGCGCTCCGCCCGGGAGCGGCTGTCGGCCGATGTCGACCGGGTCGCGGACCGGATGGCGAGCCAGTGCGGCACCGCCAAGACGCCGGACGTGGCCGAGGCCGATGTCACCGAGCTGGTCGATGCGCTCTCCGACGCCAGCGGGCTGACCGTGGTGTCGGACGCCGTCCGCCGGTCCTATCTGCAGCGGGCCGCCGCCGCGACGGGCTGGCCGCTGACCAAGTGGATCGGACGGTTCCGGCCGGATCCGTTGCGTCGGCTGCACGGCGACCAGGTGTCCCGCGAACAGGGCAAGGCGCTGCGTAAATCCGCGTCCAACGAGGTGGCGATCGCACGTTCGTCGTTGCCGTCGGCAACTCCGGTGCAGCGGGCGCGGATGGATGCCGCGGTACGCACGATCACCACCAAGGCGGCCGCCGGGCTGTCCCGCCCGTGGGCGGACTCGGTGCGGTCGACGATCCGGCGCCGGGAGGAGTCCCTCGGCGACGAGCTCGACCAGGCGGTCGCGCGGACAGACCTTGGGGTGGCCAACAATCCTGGTTGGTGGAGCTTCGCCCGGATCGTGCAGTGGCTGCTGTTCCTGGTCACGCTGGGCGGCGCCGCGTGGCTGATCGCCTTGCTGGTGACCCGGATTGCCAAGCTGAACGATCCGCCCTTGCCGGAATGGAACGGCATCCCCTACGCGTGGGTCATGCTGGTCGGTGGAGCCGTGCTCGGGCTGGCGCTGTCGTTCGTCTGCCGGGTGTTCGCCACCAACGGCGCGCAGCGACGGTCCCGGCAGGTCGCCAAGGCGCTGCGGTCCGAGCTCGAAAAGGTTGCCGACAGCCACGTTGTACAGCCCGCCCGCGAGGAGCTGGCCGCGTACACGACTTGCCGCGACAGTCTCGCGATCGCCCGCCAGTAGCTCGATCGGTGTACGGCGCAGCGCGCGCCTCGGAACACCCGGACGCGCGCTCGCACGAAGTGCAAGGGTCAGAGCGTGGCGTCGGGTGCGAACTGCGCGAGTGAGGTCTTGGCTGCCTCGGTGAGATCGGCTTCCGAGGTGGTACCCGAAGAGCGGACCGCCTCGATCCAGACCCGGACGGACTGCTCGTTGTAGCTGATCACCTCGGGAGAGTTCGCCATCTGCACCGGATCGGCGTCCGCGGGCAGTTCGCCGGTCACGTAGAGAGCCAGACCGAGCAGACCGCCGTCCCAGCCCGGGCCGACCCAGAGCGCGCCCGCGCCGCCAGGCGCCGGGGCCTCGCTCATCGAGTGTTCGAGCTCGAGCTCGGTGGACGAGCCCGCGCCGGGCAGCAGCCGGAGCTCCAGCAGACTGTTCGGCCCACCGAAGGTCACCTTGAACCGCCGCGGCGGCTCGCACTCGAGGATCTCGCCGCCGGCGTTGCCCTGCAACTGGAACGTGCCGCCGACCCGGAGCTCGCCGGTGACGGGCATGAACCAGCGTCGCATCCGCTCCGGGTCCGTCAGCGCGTCCCAGAGCTCGGCCGGCTCGGCCTGGTACGAACGGCGCATCAGCACCGTGACGGTCTCGCCGGTCCGGCTGACCTCGCGCTGGACCGCGTTCAGGTGCTCGAGGATGTCGATCACGGAGGGTTCCCTCTTCTGCTCGGTTGCTGGGATCGACCACAGAATGCCGGGCAGTACTTATATAAGTCAAGATTGAGATAATCATGCCGCTCGTACCTCCGGATCGACGGTCGCCGGCAACGGCAGTGGCGGAACGGAGTACTCGTCCGGTGGGAACGGTGTCGCGGTCGTTTCGGCCGGAGTGGTTTCGGAATCGGCGTGGGCGAAGGCCGGCGCTTCGGCGCGGGACACGCTTCTGGTGAACGCGGCTGTGCCGCGGACGAGGTCGTGGCCGAGCGAGAAGGCCTCGAGAATGACGCGGCTGCGCTGCTCGCCGGCGTCGTCGGTCCACTCGTGCGTTCGGAGCCGGCCGGTGACGATGAGTGGCTGGCCGCGCCGGACGGACTCGAACGCGTTCCGGGCCAGACTTCGCCAGCACTGCACCGTGTACCAGGTCGTGGCCTTGTCCACGTACTGGTTCAGCGCCTTGTCGAACTGGCGTGGCGTCGACCCGAGCCGGAAGGTCGTCTGCGAGTTCTTCCGGTACTCCTTGAAATCTGGGTCACTGCCGACCCAGCCGAGAACTGTCAGGTACGTTTCGCCGAGGCTCATGTCGTGGCGCCTTCCGATCGGTGTGGTCCGCTGTCACCGGAGAAGATGCACCGATCGGCGCGGGATCGGAGCCGTGAACCGGCCGGCTGTGGACAACCGCGGTGGGCGGGTTGGGTAACGCCCCGGTCGAGCACATAGGCTCTGGGTATGGCGGAATTCATCTACACGCTTCGCAACGTCCGGAAGGCGCACGGCGACAAGGTCGTTCTCGACAATGTCTCGGTCAACTTCCTCACCGGCGTGAAGATCGGCGTGGTCGGGCCGAACGGCACCGGCAAGTCCTCGCTGTTCAAGATCATGGCCGGGCTCGATCAGCCCTCCAACGGCGAGGCCCGGCTGGCCGAGGGCGCGACGGTCGGGATCCTGCTCCAGGAGCCGCCGCTGACCGAGGGCAAGACGGTGCTGGAGAACGTTCAGGAAGGGGTCGGCGACACCAAGCAGAAGCTCGACCGTTTCAACGAGATCTCCGCCGAGCTGGCCGATCCGGACGCCGACTACGACTCGCTGCTGGCCGAGATGGGTGACCTGCAGACCGAGCTCGACCACCGCAACGCCTGGGACGTCGACGCTCAGCTCGAGCAGGCGATGGACGCGCTGCGCTGCCCGCCGCCGGAGGTGCTCGTCGACAACCTCTCCGGTGGTGAGCGCCGCCGGGTCGCGCTCTGCAAGCTGCTGCTGCAGCAGCCCGATCTGCTGCTGCTCGACGAGCCCACCAACCACCTCGACGCCGAGTCGGTCCTGTGGCTCGAGCAGCACCTCCAGAAGTACCCGGGCGCCGTGATGGCGATCACCCACGACCGGTACTTCCTGGACAACGTCGCCGAGTGGATCATGGAGCTCGACCGCGGCCGGACGTACGGCTACGAGGGCAATTACTCGAAGTACCTGGAGACCAAGCAGCAGCGGCTGGTGGTCGAAGGCCAGAAGGACGCGAAGCGGCAGAAGATCCTGGAGCGCGAGCTCGAGTGGGTCCGGTCGAACGCGAAGGCCCGGCAGACCAAGAGCAAGTCCCGGCTGGCCCGCTACGAGGAGCTCGCGGCCGAGGCCGAGCGGTCCCGGAAGCTGGACATCGACGAGATCAACATCCCGGCTGGTCCCCGGCTGGGCAGCACGGTGCTGGAGGTCTCCAAGCTGGAGAAGGGCTTCGGCGACCGCAAGCTGATCGACGGCCTGACCTTCTCGCTGCCGCGGGCCGGCATCGTCGGTATCGTCGGCCCGAACGGTGTCGGCAAGTCGACGCTGTTCCGGATGATCGTCGGCGAGGAGCAGCCGGACGCCGGCACGCTGAAGCTCGGCGAGACGGTGAAGATCTCGTACGTCGACCAGTCCCGTGGTGGCCTGGACCCGAAGAAGACGGTCTGGCAGATGGTGTCCGACGAGCTCGACTTCATCAAGGTCGCGAACTTCGAGATGCCGAGCCGGGCGTACGTGGCGTCGTTCGGCTTCAAGGGACCGGATCAGCAGAAGCCGGTCGGCGTACTCTCCGGTGGTGAGCGGAACCGGCTGAACCTGGCGCTGACGCTGAAGATGGGCGGCAACCTGCTGCTCCTCGACGAGCCGACCAACGACCTGGACGTCGAGACCCTGCAGTCGCTCGAGGACGCGCTGCTCGAGTTCCCGGGCTGTGCCGTGGTGGTCTCCCACGACCGGTGGTTCCTGGACCGGGTGGCGACGCACATCCTCGCCTGGGAAGGCAGCGACGAGGACCCGGCCAAGTGGTTCTGGTTCGAGGGCAACTTCGCGTCGTACGAGGCGAACAAGGTCGAGCGCCTCGGCCCGGAGGCCGCCCGCCCGCACCGGGTCACGCACCGCAAGCTCACCCGCGACTGAGCGAGCCAGGCATCGAGGACCCCGTCTCCGGCGATCGGAGGCGGGGTCCTTCGCGTTGCTGACAGTTAGCCCTTGCGCTAAGTATTGGAGCTGATTAATACTTAGCTTCATGGCACAGTATTCGGCGGAAGTGGATGGGGTGTTCGTCGCGCTCGCCGATCCGACCCGGCGGAGCGTGATCCGGCGGCTCGGGCGCGGACCGACCAGCGTCGGCGAGCTCGCGGCGGAGTTCCCGATCACGTTGCCGTCGTTCATGAAGCACGTCCGGACGCTGGAGTCGAACGGCCTGATCCGGACCGTCAAGACCGGTCGGGTGCGTACCTGCGTACTGAACCGGGAGCGGCTCGCACTGGTCGATGACTGGCTGGCTGAACAGCGCCGGGTCTGGGAGGACCGTACCGATCGTTTGGAGCGCTTCGTCGCCGAACAAGCGGCACGAAACGAACCAGAACGGCAAGAGGAGGGCCTGTGAGTCGCGGAGAGTTCGATCCGGAGCTCGATCTGGTGGTGGAGCGGATCATCCGCGCGCCACGCAAGGTGGTGTGGGCGGCGTGGAGTGATCCGGCGCAGTTGGCGCAGTGGTGGGTGCCTGCGCCGGCGGTGTGTCGGGTTGAGCGTCTGGACCTGCGGCCGGGTGGGGCACTGGTGTCGCGGCTCAGTTCAGACGGTCTGCGGTTCGAGCCGCATCTTGACGCGGTGGTGCTGGCGGCAGACGAGTTGGAGCGGATCGCGTTCACGAATGCGATCCGCAGCGACTGGCGGCCGGCTGATCCGCAGCCGATCGTGGTCACGGTCGAGGTCGTTCTCACTGAGCATGCTGACGGCACGGACTACCGGATGATCGCTCGGCACGGCGATCCGGCCAGCCGCGGGCGGCACGCCGAGCTCGGGTTCGCCGACGGCTGGGGCACGGTGACGCGACAGCTGGCCGCGCTTGTCGAGAGCGCGGGGATCAGTTGAGGAGCACGGAAGCCGGGGGAGTCAGATGAAGAGCGTTGGAGCGGAGGGAGACAGATGAAGGTTGTGTTGACCGAGTTTGTGACGCTTGACGGGGTAAGTCAGGGGCCGGGTTCGCCGACCGAGGACATCAGTGACGGCTTCACGCGGGGTGGCTGGCTGGTGCCGTACTTCGACGAGGCGTTTGTCCGGCAGACCGTCGACTGGCTCGCCCGTGCCGACGGTCTCCTCCTCGGGCGGCGTACGTACGAAGCCTTCGCCCGTGACTGGCCGCGAATCACCGATCCGGATGACCCCTTCACCGTACGAATGAACGCCTTGCCCAAGTACGTCGTGAGTACCACGCTCGCCGAGGCGAACTGGCGACCGGCCACGATCTTGACGGGCCTGGCCGACGTCGGGGAACTGAAGCAGAGCAGCGGAGGTGAGCTGCAGATCCACGGCAGCGCGAGGCTCGGCAACGCCCTCCTGAAGGCGGGCCTGATCGATGTCGTCCGATTGGTGGTCGCGCCAACGATCATCGGTTCCGGTAGGCGCTTGTTCGAGCATCCGGGCGACACGGCAGGTCTACGGCTGACCGAGCAGGCGGCGACACCGAGCGGTCTCCTGCTGCTCGAGTACGAGACCGTCGGCGCCGCGCCGGTGGCCGAGTACGAAGGGGTCAGCGCGTTTGTCTGACGTGATCGGCCAGAACGACGTCGATGATCGGCAGGTTCTCGGTGATGAGTGCTTTCCACAGCGCCCAGCCACGAGCGCGTGCCCACATCGCGTCGTCCTGGCCGACCGCTTCGCGGAACACCTCGCGTGACGTACCGGAGAAGAATCCGTAGGCGATCACCAGGTCGCAGGCGGGATCGCCGACGCCGGACGTACCGAAGTCGATGACCGCGGCCAGACGCCCGTCCCGGACCAGCAGGTTCCCGCTCGCGATGTCGCCGTGGAACCACACCGCCGGCCGATCCCACGGCGACGCGAGCGCCGCCTTCCAGACTTCCAGGGCGAGGTCGGCGTCGATCCGCCCCTTCAGCGCCGTGAGCGCCTGCATGGTCTCGTCGTGGTAGTACTCCGGGGGCGCGCCGCGGTGGAAGCTGTGGTCGCCGGCGAGCGGTCCGTCGGTGGCGTCGACGCGCTGCAGCGCGAGGATGAAGTCCGCGACCGCGAGGGCGAACTCGGACAGGTCGGGCACCGTCTCGGGCGAAGCGGTCCGGCCGTCGATCCAGCGACGAATTGCCCAGGGGTGCGGATAGCCCTCGCCTGGTGATCCCTTCGCGACCGCGGTCGGGATGGCGACCGGCAGCTGCGGCGCGAGCACCGGAAGCCACTGGTGCTCCTTGTCCACGGCGGCGACGTAGCTGGCGTGCGTGGGCAGCCGAGCGGTCAGCTCGGAGCCCAGCCGGTACGTCCGGTTGTCCCAGCCGTCGATCTTGACCGGAGTCACCGGCAGCTCGGCCCACTGCGGGAACTGCCGTGCGATCAGTCGCTGGACGAGTGCCGCGTCGATACCGGCGCGCCCGTCTTGATGAAGTTCGGTCACGTCGTCAGCGTTCCGGACCGCGGTGACCGGCTCAATGGATTTAGCCCGGGTCTGCAGAGTTGTCGACCGCGTCCGACAGGAACCGCAGGATCACCCGGAGTTCGTCATCGGTCCGGGACGCCAGTACGCCCTGGAGCCGCGCGCCCTGCTCGGCGTACAGCGGGACCATCGTCTCCTGGATCTTTTCCAGGGCCGGCGTCACGACGACCTTGCGGCGGTCGGTCGGATCGGCCTCGCGGGTGACGAACCCGTGCGCTTCGAGCCGGTCGATAACGCCGGTGATCGTGCCGGAGGTAAGGCCGGTGTGGTCGGCCAGCTGCCGCGGCGTCAGCGGTCCGTGCGCGCGCAGCAGCGTCATGAACTGCGAGTCGCTGGCGCCCAGACCGACCTTGGCGGACACCGCGTGGTTGTACAGCACGAGCGCCGCGATGACCCGGATCAGCTGCTCCTGGATCTCGGCGGCGAGCTCTTCTCGGCTACTGGTCATGGCCACCTCAGCATAGGGCTTGCTTTTATCTCGAATCTCCAAGATACTCGAATCACCAAGATACTTGGAATCCCGAGATAAATGGAGAAATCATGAAGGTGCTGGTGATCGGTGGCGGAACCGGAGGGCTGGCGCTTGCGCACGGCCTGAAGCGGGCCGGCATCGAGGTGTCGGTGTACGAGCGGGACGCGTTGCGGACCGAAGGCCTGCACGGCTATCGGGTCGGCATCGACCCGGATGGCAGCCGGGCCCTGCACGGGCTGCTGCCGAAGGAGCTGTACGACACGTTCGTGGCCACCAAGGCCCGCGACCCGAAGTACTTCAACATGCTCACGGAGAACTTCAAGGAGGTCCTGTCGATGCAGGTCGAGCCGTCGACGGACCCGATCGAGAGCGAGAAGTCGATCAGCCGGATGACGCTTCGGCAGGTACTGCTCACCGGCCTGGAGGATGTCGTCGAGTTCGGCAGAGAGTTCACCAGGTTCGAGCAGCACGGCGATCGGGTCACCGCCCATTTCGCCGACGGTACGCAGGCCACGGGCGATCTTCTTGTCGCCGCGGACGGCGCGCACTCCCGCGTACGCCGCCAGTATCTGCCGCACGCGGACATCGAGGAGACCGGGATCATCGCGATCGCCGGAAAGCTGCCGATCACCGCGGAGAGCGCGAAGCTGGTGCCGCCGAAGGTGTTCGAGGGCATCTCGATGATCAACGCGCCGCGGGGGCTGTTCTGCATCCTGCACGTGATGGAGTTCCAGTGGGACCGCGACGGCCGGGTGAAGCACGGGATCGGCGGCAACACCGAGGAGCTGATCCGGCGCTGGCCCGGGCTGCAGTTCGACAACACCCGCGACTACATCAACTGGGGTGTGTCGGCGACCCGGGACAAGCTGCCCGCGAATGTCATGGAGCTGCGCGGCGAGGAGCTGGTGAAGCTCACGCTGGACCTGACGCCGGACTGGCATCCGGACCTTCGCCGGTTGTTCGAACTGACCGATCCCGGCACCTGTTTCCCGGTCAACATCTGGACTTCGGCGCCGGTCGAGCCCTGGCCGACGACGAACGTCACGCTGATCGGTGACGCGATTCACACCATGACGCCAGGCCGTGGCGTCGGCGCGAACACCGCGCTGCGCGACGCCGTGAACCTGTGCCGGGCGCTGATCGACGTACGCGACGGGAAACGCGAACTGATCCCGGCCGTGAACGCCTACGAGGCCAAGATGATCGAGTACGGCTTCGATGCGGTATTCAAGTCACGTGCTCAGATGACGTCGGACGATCCGATGCACAAGCCCGTGATCGGCCGGATCGCCTTGGCGGTGATGCGTACGGGCATGCGCGCGGTGAACCATCTTCCTCCGGTCAAGCGACGGATGCGGGACTCGATGCTGGCCTACCGCGGCGCCAACCGGGACGAGCTGACCCTGGAGATCACGCCGGCTCAGGCACAACGGTAGGGCGCCAAGGCAGTCGGTCAGCGCTGGCCGATGTGCTCCGCGACCGCGTCGAACACCCGGCCGACCGCGGCGAAGTCCTCGGTGCCGGCCAGGTCGACCAGGTTCTCCCGGACGCCCTCGACGTGGTACGGCGCGGCCTGCTCGAGTAGCGCGAACCCCGCGTCGGTCAGCTCCGCCCAGACGCCGCGCTTGTCGCTCGTGCAGGACGTCCGGCGGACCAGCTCGGCGTTCTCGAGGCGGCCGACGGTGTGGGTGAGCCGGGACCGGCTCTGGTGCAGCCGGTCGGCCAGGTCGGCCATCCGGAGCCGTCGCTCGGGCGACTCGGACAGGCGAACGAGGATCTCGTAGTCGTTGATGCCGATGCCGAACCGGCGCAGGTCGTCGTCCAGCTTGGCCATCAGGCGTGCGGTTCCGAGCAGGTAGGCACGCCACGCCACCTGCTGTTCGGCGTTCAGCCACCGAGTCCCAGTATCGATCGTCACGAGAACAGTGTAGCGGGAATATAGTTGACTTTTAAACCGTTGAGTCCTACCGTCGTAGTCATCGGTTGAATGTTGAACTATAGCGGCTGCGTCACCCCGACCAGTACCGACCCTTCCCGAGAGGACCTCATGAGCGACACCACCACCGGCACCCCGACCAGCACCATCCCGGGCCTGGCCGCCGGCACGTACGCCCTCGACACGGCGCACACCGAGATCGGCTTCACCGTCCGGCACCTGATGACCAAGGTCCGTGGCACCTTCCAGGAGTTCAGCGGCGAGATCGTCGTCCGGGACACCATCGAGGGCTCCACCACCAACGTCTCCATCGAGCTCGGTTCCGTGCACACCCGGAACGAGCAGCGCGACGGGCACCTGCGCTCCGGCGACTTCTTCGACGCCGAGAACAGCCCGAAGATGACCTTCGTCAGCACCGGTATCAAGGCCGCGGGCGACGACTACATCCTGGCCGGTGAGCTGACGGTCAAGGACGTCAGCAAGCCGATCGAGCTGGCCTTCGAGTTCCTCGGCGTCGACCAGAACGCCTACGGCCAGACCATCATCGGTTTCGAGGCCTCCGCGTCGATCAGCCGCAAGGACTGGGGCATCGACTTCAACGTGCCGCTCGAGGGCGGCAAGCTGCTGATCGGTGACAAGGTGGACATCCACCTCGACGTACAGGCCGCCCTGCAGGCCTGACCACAGCATCTTCCGAAAGACCCCGCGCCTGCCGGTGCGGGGTCTTCGTTATGCCTGGACCATGCGGTGGGCGAGGTCCGCGTACAGGGTGCCGAGGGCTTCGGGGTCGCCGCGGTGTGGTGTGTACCAGCGGGCTACGTCGATCGACAGGGACAGTACGGCGAGTGTGGTGCCCGGAAGGTCCGTGACGGCGAACGAGCCGTCGGCCACTCCGTCGGACAGGACCTGCTCGATCTGGTACGAGATGGCGCGGCGGATCGTTGCCACCTCGGCCAGGTGCTCGGGGGAGAGGGCGGCGAGCTCGTACTGGACCACGCGGGCGATGGTGTGATGACGTGCATGCCACGCGGTGAACGCAGCTACCAGCGACCGCAACCGCTCTGAGGGAGTCGACTGCTCCGGCGATCCAGCGAGCCGGTCCGGGGGTGAGATGGTGGGGTCTGCCGCGCGGAGGACGTTCAGCGCGGCGTTGTGGCCGTAGCGGCTGATCTCGAAGAGCAGGCGTTCCTTCGACGGGTAGTGCACGTAGAGGGCGGCGGGGCTCATACCGGCGCGGGCGGCGATGTCGCGGGTGGTTGTGGCCTGGTACCCGCGCTCGGCGAACGCGTCGATGGCGCCGGTCAGCAGCCGGCGGGCGGCGGCCGGCTGGACATGCTCCCAGACAAGCGGGTCGGTGACTGCGGACACGTTGACACCCTGCACCAAACTTGTGAAGCTAAGCAAGCGCTTAGAGGGTGTCTGAGAACCCTGCACCTACTGCGGGGCACTCGGCACGGCACCTCGCCGCACGGGTGCAAAGGCCACGATGCGCCGCATCGAGACCTTCGCCCCCGCGCACCGAGCTACCGCACCGAGCACCTCCTCGCTACGGCACAGAGTTCCCAGACACCCTCTAGCAATCAGTCTCAAATCTCGGGGAGGCCCCATGGAGCGCGTCATCTTCAGCGAGGACCATCACGCGTTCCGGGCCAGTGCGAAGGAGTACTGCGACCGCTCGCTGGTGCCGCGGATGGAGCAGTTCCTGGAGGAGAAGACGCTCGACCGCGCGGTCTGGCTGGAAGCCGGCAAGCAGGGTTTCCTCGGGCTGGACGTCCCGGAGGAGTACGGCGGTTCGAGCGTCGGCGACTACCGGTTCAACGCGGTCTTCGCGGAGGAGCTGTCGAAGGTGTCCGCGTCGCTGTCGAGTTGCTTCGGCATCCACTACGACTGCGCCGCGCCGTACCTGGTGGATCTCGGCACCGAGGAGCAGAAGCAGCGCTGGTTGCCGAAGTTCTGCTCCGGTGAGTACGTGGCCGCGATCGGGATGACCGAGCCGTCCGGCGGCTCCGACCTGGCCGCGCTGAAGACGAGCGCGAAGAAGACCGACGGCGGCTGGGTGCTGAACGGGTCGAAGACCTTCATCACGAACGGCGACATGGCCGATCTGGTCATCGTCGCGGCCCGGACCGACCCGTCGAAGGGCGCGAAGGGCATCACCCTGTTCGTGGTCGAGGAGGGGATGGACGGTTTCGCCCGTGGCCGCAAGCTGGACAAGGTCGGCCAGACCGAGTCGGGTACGTCGGAGCTCTTCTTCGAGGACGTTTTCGTTGCCGATGACAACGTGCTCGGTACCGTCGACCGCGGCTTCATCCACATGATGGAGCGGCTCGCGCAGGAGCGGGTGGGTGCCGCCGTGTCGAACATCGCGCATGCCACCCAGATCCTGGCCGAGACGATCGAGTACGTGAAGGAGCGGAAGGCCTTCGGGCAGCCGGTCGGCTCCTTCCAGTACAACAAGTTCCTGGTCGCCGAGCTGGTCACCAAGGCCGAGGTCACCCAGGCGTACGTCGACAACGCGATCGTCGCGCACGACGAGGACCGGCTGTCCGCGGTCGACGCGGCGAAGGTGAAGTGGTGGAGCGCCAGCGTGCAGAACGAGATCCTGGACGCGTGCGTGCAACTGCACGGTGGGTACGGGTACATGAACGAGTACCGAGTCGCGCGCGCCTGGCGGGATGCCCGGGTGACGAAGATCTGGGCCGGTAGCAACGAGATCATGAAGGAACTGATCGGGAGAGATCTCGGTCTCTGAGAGGGACGTGCAGATGCCTGAAGCAGTGATTGTTTCTACCGCCCGCTCGCCGATCGGACGCGCCTACAAGGGGTCGCTGGCCTCGATCCGGCCGGACGATCTGGCGGTCCAGATGATCCAGGCCGCGGTCGCGAAGGCCGGGCTGACCGGTGACCAGATCGAGGATCTGGCGCTCGGCTGCGCGGAGCCGCACGACGAGCACGGCGGGAACCTGGCTCGCCGGGTCGCGGTGCAGCTCGGCTGGGACAACACGCCCGCGACCACGGTGAACCGGTTCTGCGCGTCGTCGACGCAGACCGCGCGGATGGCGTACCACGCGATCAAGGCGGGCGAGGGCGACATCTTCGTCAGTGCCGGCGTCGAGTGCGTGTCCCGGTACAAGAACTTCGGCTCCGCCGGGGTCGGTGATCCGAGCTCGTTCAACCCGGTCTTCACCGACGCGGTGGCGCGCACGGAGAAGTACGCCGAGAGCAACGACACCTGGCACGATCCGCGCCAGGACGGGCTGATCCCGGACATCTACATCTCGATGGGCCAGACCGCGGAGAACGTGGCGACGCTGCGCGGGATCAGCCGCGCGGACCAGGACGTGTTCGGCGTCCGCTCGCAGAACCTGGCCGAGAAGGCGATCAACAACGGGTTCTTCGAGCGCGAGATCACGCCGGTGACGCTGCCGGACGGGACCGTGGTCAGCAAGGACGACGGCCCGCGGGCCGGGACGACGCTGGAGAAGGTCAGCCAGCTGCAGCCGGTGTTCCGTCCGGACGGCACCGTGACGGCCGGCAACTGCTGCCCGCTGAATGACGGCGCCGCCGCGGTCGTGATCATGAGCGACACCAAGGCCCGCGAGCTCGGGCTGACTCCGCTGGCCCGGATCGTGTCGACCGGTGTCAGCGGACTGTCGCCGGAGATCATGGGCCTCGGTCCGGTCGAGGCGTCGAAGCAGGCGCTGGCCCGGGCGGGGATGAGCATCGACGACATCGACCTGGTCGAGATCAACGAGGCGTTCGCCGTGCAGGTGATCGGTTCGGCGCGGGAGCTCGGGATCGACGAGGACAAGCTGAACGTGCACGGCGGCGCGATCGCGCTCGGCCATCCGTTCGGGTCGACCGGCGCGCGGATCATGACCACGCTGGTGAACGGGTTGCAGTTCGAGGACAAGCAGTTCGGTCTCGAGACCATGTGCGTCGGCGGTGGTCAGGGGATGGCGATCGTTCTCGAGCGCCTCAGCTGATGGGCCTCGACGGCCGGACGGCGATCGTCACCGGAGCGTCCCGCGGCATCGGGCTGGCGATCGCGCGGCGCCTCGTGCGGGACGGTGCGCGAGTGGTGATCACCGGCCGTACCCAGGAGACGCTCGACCAGGCCGTGCAGACGCTGGGCGGCCGGGAGCACGCGCTGGCCGTGGCCGGCAAGGCGGCCGATCCGGAGCACCGGTCGCAGGTGGTCGCGGCGGCAGTGGCGACGTACGGGTCGGTGGACCTGCTGGTGAACAACGCCGGCATCAACCCGATCTACGGGAAGCTGCTCGACGTCGATCAGACGGTCGCGGCCAAGATGGTGGACACCAACGTGCTGGCCGCGATCGCCTGGGTGAAGGCGTGCCGGGACGCGTGGATGCGCGCGCACGGTGGCGCCGTGGTGAATCTGTCGTCGGTGGCCGGCCTGTCACCGTCGCCCGGGATCGGCTGGTACGGCGCGACCAAGGCGATGCTGTCCCGGGTAACGCAGGAGCTGGCGGTCGAGCTGGCGCCGGAGATCCGGGTGAACGCGGTGGCCCCGGCGGTGGTGAAGACCAAGTTCGCCGGGGCGCTCTACGAAGGCCGCGAGGACAAGGTGGCGGCGACGTACCCCCTGGGCCGGTTGGGGCGACCGGAGGACGTCGCGTCGCTGGTGTGGTTCCTGCTGTCCGACGAGGCGTCGTGGATCACCGGCCAGACAGTCACCGTCGACGGCGGCCTCACCCTCAAAGGTGGGATCAGCTAGCTAGGGCTGACGTCCCTGCCAGGCGGCCAGCTGGTCGTACGGCGACGCGTCGTCCGCGACCTGTACTACCGGGCCGAACGGAACCCGCCCACCGCGCTCCTCGGCCGGAATGGACCGGCGCACGATCGGAAGTACCTGAGCCGCCAGGTCCTGATCCAGCTCGTCGAGACGGCCAGTGGCCTTGGCCAGGTCCCAGGCATGCGTGGTCAGCTCACCGGTGTAGCCGGCGAGGGCCGCCGCGCCGGGCAGCGTCCCCCAGGGCAGCGTGCAGATCTGCTCGAGTACGGCGTCGTTCGCGATTGTGCCGTCGAGTGTCGTCCGGCGTTCTTTCCAGCTGGCCGGGATGTCGTCGACGCCGGTGGCGATGACGGGAATCGTCAATGGGTCGCCGCCGCGCAGAGCCAGGTCGATGCGGGTGAGCACGCTGAGCAGATGGTTCTCGAGCGTACGGACGTCGTAGTCGTCGCACGGGGTTTGCAGGTTGTAGTGATCAGGATCGGTGCCGCCGATGAGCTGCTCGGCCTGGTCCAGGGCGCGGACGAACAGCGGGCGAGGATCGATTGCGTTCATGACGAGAGCTTCTCAGCCTATATGCGACATCTTCTGTCGCATATTATGGAAGTCGTGCGAGCGGACCGGTTGTTGCAGATCATCCTGTTGCTGCAGCGGCACGAGCGGCTGAGTGCCCGGGAGCTGGGCGAGCGGCTGGAGGTGTCGACGCGGACTGTCCTGCGGGACATGGAGGCACTGTCCGCGGCCGGTGTGCCGGTGTACAGCGAGCGCGGCCGCAACGGCGGCTGTGTGCTGTTGCCGGGGTACCGAGCCGACGTCAGTGAGTTGACGCCACGGGAGGCACAGGCGCTGTTTGCCTGGTCCGGACGTGCTGCGTTGTCGGAGGAGCTCGGACTGCGGGATGCGCTGCACACTGCGATGGGCAAGCTCGCCGCGACGCTGCCAGTCGAGCTGCAAGGGGACGCGGATGCGTTGTCCAGTGCGATCGTCGTAGACCGGCGCCGGTGGTTCGCGGAGGCCGAAGACACCGGTGCGCTACCAGTGCTGCGTCAGGCGGTGGTGAAGCAGCGGCGGGTACGGCTGCGGTACGCGTCGGCGAGTGAGGGCGTACAGCAACGAACTGTCGATCCGTGGGGGCTGGTAGAGCAGGCCGGCCGTTGGTACCTGGTGGCGGCTCATCGTGGGGCTGCACGGATGTACCGGGTCTCCAGGGTCGAACAGGCGGACATCCTGGAGGAGAAGGCCGATCGGCCGGACGGTCTGGACGTACGCACCGAGTGGGAGCGACTGCGGTCTGCTCTGGAGAAGCACCGGCCGGTGGGAGTCGACGTACTTGTTCGGGTCCGGCCGGAGCGGCTCGAGCTGATCCGGCGGATTGCTTCGCCGATGCTCGCGAAAGGTGCGGTGGCTCGCGACGTACCGAGTGACGACGAGTGGCCGCACGTACGAATGCACTTCCGGGTCCGAGAGGCCGCGTGCGGGGTACTGCTCGGTTTCTCCGGTGATCTGGAGGTGCTGGAGCCGACCGAGCTGCGCGAGCGGATGCTGGAGCTCGCCGAGGCGGCAGTCGCTACGTACGGCTGAAATGGGCGAGATGCGGACGCCCCGCCGCCGGTGACCCCGTCGCGTGCAACCACGATGGCACTTCCGGCGGTCGGGGCGATCAGTCCGACAGCACCGCGTCACTCTAGTACGAGTCGGCTACACAGCCGAATCGCGGGATTCTCGCGGCTGTTGCGATCGCGTTGCTGTTGTTAATGCATGGCGTGGGTACGCCCGGCTGGCTAGGGTCCGGGGCATGACTACTGGGGCGCTGGTCCGGCTGGCAACAGGTGATGACGCCGAGGGCGTGGCAGCGGTCCGGCGGGTGGTGTACCCGTACAAGGCGATGTCAGCGGCGGCGACGCGGCACATGATCACCGTGCAGTCGCCGGGGGAGCGGTTCCTGCCACTGGTCGCGGAGCGGGACGGCGAGCTGATCGGCTGGGGATCGGCCGGGCTGAACGTCTGGACCAGTGAACCGGGCCAGAGCGAGCTGAGCATCTATGTACATCCCGAGCACCGCAAGCGCGGCATCGGCAGCGCACTGGCCGAGCGGCTGCACCAGCACCTGACTGAGGTCGGAGCGCTTCGGGTCCGGACCTTCGTCCAGCCGGACGGCCTGGAGTTCGCTCGGAACCTCGGGTACGACGGTACGCGGCAGATGCACTACGCCGGAGTGGAGCTCGGCTCGCTGCCCGTGCAACCGGAGACACCGGACGGGATCGAGTTGGTGACGTTCGACACCGTCGACCCGCGGGCCGCGTACACCGCTGACACGATCTCCTCGCTGGACGAGCCGAGTGACTCACCATTGGACGCCGTCGAGTACGACCAGTGGCTGGAGGAGATCTGGAACAGCCCGGCGATGGACAAGTCACTGAGCGTCGCGGCAATGGCAGGTGACGAGATCGCGTCCTTCACGGTCGTCGAAACCGACACCGACCGGATGTGGTCGGGCATGACCGGAACAGTCCCGGCACATCGCGGCCGCGGCTTGGCCAAGCTGGTCAAGTCAGTTGCCCTCCGTCGCGCCGCCGCGGCCGGCATCACCGCCGCGTACACCTCCAACGACGACGTCAACGCCCCGATGCTTGCCATCAACAACTGGCTCGGCTACCGCCGCGTACAGACCGAACACGGCCTGCTCCGCTCGCTGTGAGGGTGTCTGAGACGCAGCTGTAACGCCTTTCGTTCTGGTGTGCACCTGAAAGGGCGTTATGTTCCGGGGGACTTCGCTGTTGGAAGGCCCAAGGAGTTCGGATGGAGATCAGGGCGGCTGGACCGGGGGACGTGGCCGGGGCAGTCGCGTTTCACGACGAGTTGGTGCCCTATCTGGTGGTCACCCGGGGTTTGCTGAGTCGTCGGCTGGCCGCGCCCGTGACGCCTGGGCGGTCGGAGTTCGCGGCGCTCGACGACGGAACCGTGGTGGGCTGGGCGACGAGCAACCTGATCGCCGGCTCCGATCCGTTGGACGGTGAGGTGCGGGTGCTGGTGCGGCCGGAGTACCGGGGCCGTGGGATCGGGACGCGGTTGCTGACGGCAACGCATGCCGAGCTGCGCGCGGCGGGTGCGGCCTCGGCCCGGGTGTTTTCCGAGCCAGGTGCGGTCGACTGGGCCGCGCGGTTCGGCTATCGGCAGACCCGGCAGGTGCACTACGCGGGCATCGATCCGGCCAAGGTACAGGCCGTCCCGGAGACGCCGAGCAAGGTCCGGCTGGTACCGCTGACCGACGTCGAACCGCACCAGTTGTACGCCGCCGATCAAGTTGCCCAGCGCACCAAACCCGGTGACGCGAGGATCACCTCCCGGCCGTACGAGGAGTGGCTGGCCGCGGTCTGGCGCTCACCGGACACGGTGCTCGACCTGAGCGTCGCGGCCGTGTACGACGAGCAGGTGATCGCCTTCACGCTCGGACTCGGTGACCACACGGTGATCTGGTCGAAGATGACGTCGACGATGCCGGAGTACCGCGGTCGTGGTCTGGCCAAACTGGTCAAGGCCACCGCGCTACGACAGGCGGCGAGCGCGGGCGTACGCGGGATGTACACGGCCAACTACGACGGCAACACCCCGATGCTCGCGGTGAACGATTGGCTCGGGTACCAGCGCATTGCTACCCACGCCGTGCTTGTCTGCCCACTGAGTTAGGGCACCAGCAGTACGACCGTCTCCGCGACGCACGCCGGCTTGGTGGAGTTCTCCAGTTCGATGACCCAGTGCAGGGAGACCTGGACGCCGGCCGGGGTCTCGACCGCGTTGGCGATCGACGCGCCGGCCCGGACCCGCGTACCGACCGGGACGGGGGACGGGAACCGGACCTTGTTGACGCCGTAGTTCAGCTTGGCGCTGACCCCGTCGACCTTGAACAGTTCGTCACCGAACCGGGCGATCAGGCTCAGCGTCAGGTACCCGTGCGCGATCGTCCCGCCGTACGGCCCCTTGCGCGCCCGCTCGACATCGACGTGAATCCACTGGTGGTCACCGGTGGCGTCGGCGAACTGGTTCACCTGCTCCTGGGTGATCTCCAGCCATTCGGTCTCACCCAGCCGGGTGCCGACCGCGTGCACGACCTCGTCGGCACCGGTGAAGGACTGCGGCATAGGTTCGCTCCCTACTAGTTCCGGGGTCCGCCCGCGACGTACAGCACCTGGCCGGAGACGAAACCCGCCTCCGCGCTGCAGAAGAACGATGCCGCGGCGGCGATGTCGGCCGGCGTACCGGTCCGCTGCACCGGGATGCTCGCGGCGGTCGCCTTCTTGAACTCCTCGAAGTCGACGCCGACCCGGGCCGCGGTGGCGGCGGTCATGTCGGTCTCGATGAAGCCCGGCGCGATCGCGTTCGCGGTGACGCCGAACTTGCCCAGCTCGATCGCCAGCGTCTTCGCCAGCCCCTGCAGGCCGGCCTTCGCGGAGGCGTAGTTCGCCTGGCCGCGGTTGCCCAGCGCGGACGTGGAGGACAGGAAGACCATCCGGCCGTACCCGGCCTCGACCATATGCGCCTGGCAGGCCTTCGACATCAGGAAGCTGCCCTTGAGATGTACCGACATGACCGTGTCCCAGTCGTCCTCGGACATCTTGAACAGCAGGTTGTCGCGGAGCACGCCCGCGTTGTTCACCAGGATCGTCGGCGCGCCCAGCTCGGCGGCGACCCGCTCGACCGCGGTCGCGACCTGGTCGGCCTTGCTGACGTCGGCGCCGACGCCGATCGCCCGGCCGCCGGCGCCGGTGATCGCCTCGACCGTCGCCGCGCAGGCGCCCTCGTCGAGGTCGATGACGGCGACCGCGTTGCCGTCCTGGGCGAGGCGCTGCGCGACGGCCGCGCCGATTCCCCGGGCCGCCCCGGTCACGATCGCCACCCGCTGTCCGCTCACGCCACCACTCCAATTGGTCGACTGGTCTGCCGAAGATGACATTACCCACGCTCTGTCACCCGGGATGTACCCAGGATGCGATGATCGCCGTGTGGATCATCACAGCTCGGGGTGTGCGGTGGGAAAGGTATGAGGAACCGCCACGTCTACCACTGCCCGCTGCGCTGGGGAGACCTGGACGCGCTCGGCCACGTGAACAACGGCCGGTACGTCGACTATCTCCAGGACGCCCGTGTCGACTTCCTGTTCCGGACCGCGAAGGAGCTGGGCGCCGACAACCTGGAGACCGGTCTGCTGGTCGCCCGGCACGAGGTCCAGTACCGCGCGCCGCTGCACTTCCGGCCCGAACCGGTCCGGATCGAGCTGTGGATCAGTGAGATCAAGGCAGCGTCGTTCACGGTCGACTACGAGATCCTGGACGCGGAGCCGGTGCGGCGTACGTACGTGGAGGCGCGTACCAAGCTGGTGCCGTTCGACTTCACCGCGAACCGCCTGCGCCGGATCACGCCGGTCGAGCGCACCGCACTGGAGAAGCTGGTGGGCGCATGACCTTCACGTACCAGGTGCTGGTCCGCTGGTCGGACATCGACTCGTACGACCACGTCAACAACGTCAGGTACTTCGACTACCTGCAAGAAGCCCGGATCGCGTTCCTGAGTCAGCTGATGGACACCACAGGGGACTACTTCGCGCGGTACCCGTGCGTACTGGTCAGTCAGACCGTGGACTACCTGCGGCCGATCCTGCTCCGCCACCCGCCGTACGACGTGGACGTGTGGGTTCAGTCAGTCGGTACGACCTCGTACACGCTCGGTTCGCGGATCGTGGACCGCAGTGGTGAGTCGGAGGACGTGTACGCCAAGGCGGAGTCGGTGATCGTCGCAGTGGACGGCCGGACGCATGCCAAGCGCGTGCTGGGTGACGTGGAACGGGCAGCCCTGGTCCAGCAGGTTGCGGCCACTTGAGAGACTGGGACCGACATGAGTGACCAGCAGAGCTTCTACGACGCCGTCGGTGGGGCGGATACCTTCCACCGGTTGGTGGCAGCGTTCTACCGGGGTGTTGCCGCCGATCCGGAGCTCCGGGCGATGTACCCGGAGGAGGACCTCGGTCCGGCCGAGGTGCGCTTCCGGATGTTCCTGGAGCAGTACTGGGGCGGCCCCAAGACGTACTCCGAGCAGCGTGGGCACCCGCGGCTGCGGATGCGGCACGCGCCGTTCGCCGTCACGCCGAGCGCCCGGGACCGGTGGCTCGGCCACATGCGGGCCGCGCTCGACGAGATCGCCCTGTCCCCGGAGCGGGACGCGGAGATCTGGCGGTACATGCTGATGGCCGCGGACAGCATGGTGAACACGCTCGAACCGCAGAACTGAACCACCCGGACGCGATCGACGTGTCCGGGCGCCGAACCACCCCTCTAAGGAGAGAACACGAGCATGGCTACCACTCGTACGGCCAAGGCCCACTGGGAAGGCTCGCTGATGGAGGGCGCCGGCCAGGTCGCGCTCGAGTCGTCCGGTGTCGGCACCTACGACGTCACCTGGGCCTCCCGCGCGAACGACGCCAACGGTAAGACCAGCCCGGAAGAGCTGATCGCGGCCGCGCACTCCACCTGCTTCTCGATGGCCCTGTCGCACGCGCTGGCCGGCGCGGGCAAGCCGCCGGCGTCGATCGACACCCAGGCCGACGTCACCTTCCAGCCGGGTGAGGGCATCACCGGCATCAAGCTGTCGGTGAACGGCAACGTGCCGGGCCTGACCGCCGAGGAGTTCGCCGAGTTCGCCGAGGGCGCGAAGAAGAACTGCCCGGTGTCGCAGGCGCTGTCCGCGGTCCCGATCACCCTGGACGTCACCTTCACCGCCTGACCCGCACCAACAGCGTCCGGCGAGCCACCTGGTTCGCCGGACGCACCCGTTCCAGCCCTACCTCAGCCCTGGTGCTCGCCGTGGGTTTCGGCCGTGGTGCTGTCCTCGGCCCTGGTTTCCTCTTCCTTCTCGGTGCCGGAGCCGACGCCGGAGGAGCCGGTGCTGTTCGGATCCCGGGTGGTCATGTTGCCGACCCGGAGCACCTCGCCGTTGCGTACGTACCAGGTGGTGCCGTCTTCGCCACGGAGCGTGGTGATGCGCAGACCGACCGCGACCACGGTGCCGGTCGCCTTCTCCATGTCGATCAGGTCGCCGACGCCGTACTGGTCCTCGAAGATCATGAACACGCCGGCCAAAAAGTCCTTCACCAGCGTCTGCGCGCCGAAGCCGAGCGCGACGCCGATGATGCTCGCGGACGCGATCACCGGCAGGATGTTGAAGCCGAGCTCGGCCAGCACCATCACCACCAGGACCGCGCTCAGCACGATCGTGACCGCGCTGGTCAGCAGCGAGGCGATCGTCTCCGCGCGCTGCGCCCGGCGCTCGTTCGCGAGGGTGTTCTCGACGAACTCCTGGCCGCGTTTCGACTTCGCCAGGACGCCCGCGACGGCCCCGTTGCCGGTTCGCCGGGCGAACCGGCGGATGAGCTTGTGCAGCACCCAGCGGAGGACGAAGAAACCGATGATCAGGGCGGCGATCCGGGCCGGGACCACGACGATCTGATCGGTCATCTTCAGCTTGCCGTCGGGGCCCGTCCGGAAGAAGGTCGGAAAGGTACCCGGTAGCGAAAACAGGGGGTGACTGATTAGGGACGCAAGGTAGCTGGTCAGAATAGGCATCTCGCCGCCCGATCTTAGTAAGGCTGACAAGGGAGAAGCGATCGCATGTCGAGCCGTCTGGACGACGAGCTGTCGAGGCTCGTGAGCGCCGGCGTGCTGCGCCAGTACCAGGCCGACTCGATCCGGGACGCGGCCGACGCGGAGATCGACGCGGCCCTCGCGGACCCGGGCCGGCCGCCGGCGCCGGCCGCGGCGCCGGAACAGCCCGCGGAGCCGGTCCAGACCAAAGCGAACCGACCGCTGACGGCGTCGCACCCGAACGCCCTGGTCGAGGTGCTCGGCTACATCGGCGGCGCGCTGCTGCTCGGCGCCGTCGCGCTCCTGACCTTGGCGAACTGGGGTGAGATGGGCCGCGCGGCCCGGATCAGCACCGGGACCACCGCGGCCGTGGTGCTGCTCGGCGCGGCCGTCGTGCTGGCGCTGCTGCGGCGGCGTGAGCAGCTCAGCTCGGCGCTCGCGTCGATGGGCTGCTGCGTGGCCGGGTTCGCGACGTTCGTGGCGATCGAGGGCGAGACCGGGCGAGTGGCCGGGGTGCTGGTCGCGCTCGCGCTGGCCGGCGCGGGGCTGTGCTGGCTGGCGGGTTCTTCGTTGCTGGTGGCAACTTTTGGGATCCTGGCCGTCGGTGTGTTGGTGATCACGGCAGACGTCCTCACTCCGGACACCGGTTCGGCCGCGAACAGCGCGGGGATCGCCGGGACCGGTTTCATCATCGTCGCGTTCGTGTTCGCGATGCTGGGAATGGTGCGGGATCAGGTGACGTCCTGGTCACTGGCCGGAGCCGCGATGTTCAGTTCGTCGATCTGCTGGCTGGTGCAGGAGCGCGGCGAGATCATGGCGCTTGCCGTGGGTACTGCCGGTCCTGCCGCGTTGCTGGTCGCGTACGGCCGGACGCGGCGCCCCGCGTACGCGGTGGTGGGCTGCGCGATCCTCCTGGTCATCTGGCCAACCGCCCTGTACCAGTTGACCGACAACCTGGGCGGTGTGGCAATCGGACTGGTCGTAGCGAGCGGAGTCCTGCTGGTGGCCGTCCTGATGCTCAGCCGCCGCCGCTCGAACGCATAACAGGACGCGCGCCGTTTGTACCTAGGTGCGGTTGATACGGCAGACTCGCTGGGGTGACAGCTCCCACTCCGGCCCTTGTAGAGCTTGCGGTTGCCCATGGCGTTGCGACGGAGTACTGGAACTGGCAAGGCGAGCATGTGATCGTCTCCAGCGAGGTCGTGTCGGACGTGCTGGCCGCACTCGGTGTGGATGCGTCCACACCGGAGAAGGCCGCGCTCGCGCTGGCAGAGCACCGTCAGGCGCGGTGGCGGCGTACGCTGCCCGCGACTGTGGTGATGCGGGAGGGGTGGACGCCGTGGTTCGCCGTGCACGTACCGCACGGGTCTACGGCGGAGGTGTGGGTCGACCTCGAGGACGGCGGTCAGCGGCGGGACGTACCGCAGCAGGACCACTGGGTCGAACCGGAGTGGATCGACGGCGTGCAGGTCGGTGAGGCGACGTTCCAGCTGCCCAGTGACCTGCCACTCGGGTACCACCGGCTGTGCGCGAAGGTGGGGACCAGTCCGGAGATTTCGGTCAGCACGCTGATTGTCACGCCACGCAAGCTCGAGCCGGAGAAGCTGCGCCGCACCTGGGGCTGGGTGCTGCAGCTGTACTCGGTCCGCTCACGCAGGTCGTGGGGGATCGGTGATCTGCACGACCTGGCTGATCTGGCTGCCTGGTCGGCACACGACCTGGGCGCCGGGTTCGTGCTGGTCAACCCACTGCACGCCGCTGAGCTGGCCGGCCGGATGGAACCTTCGCCGTACCTGCCGGCGTCACGGCGATTCGGTAACCCGATCTACCTCCGGATCGAGGACATCGACGAGTACGGCGACCTGGCGCCGGCGGAGCGCGACCGGGTACGGACGCTGGCACTACAGGCGCGTGCGCTGAGCGAGGACTCCGACGCGCTGGACCGGGACACGGTCTGGGCGGCGAAGCGTGAGGCGCTGCAGGTGCTCTTCCGGGTGCAGCCGTCGGTGGGGCGCATTGCCGAGTACGGCGCGTACTGCGACCGGGAGAGCCAGGGACTGATCGACTTCGCGACCTGGGCCGCGCTCGCGGACGTACACGGACCGGAGTGGAGCAAGTGGCCGGAGGAGTTGCAGTCACCGAACGCATCGGAAGTTGTTGCCTTCCGCAATGAGAACCCGGATGCGGTGGAGTTCCACTGCTGGTTGCAGTGGCAGTTGGACGAGCAGTTGGCGCGTACGCAGGCCCGGGCGAAGGCGGCGGGCATGTCGCTGGGCGTACTGCATGACCTGGCGGTAGGCGTGCACCCGGACGGTGCGGACGCGTGGGCGCTGCAGGACGTGCTGGCACCGAACATCCACGTCGGCGCGCCACCGGATGCGTTCAACCAGCAGGGCCAGGACTGGTCGCAGCCGCCGTGGCGGCCGAACGCGCTGGCCGAGACCGGGTACGCCGCCTGGCGGGATCTGGTGCGTGCCGTGATGCGGCACGGTGGCGGACTGCGGATCGACCACATCCTGGGGATGTTCCGGCTGTGGTGGGTCGTTTCACCGGAGCGCCCGACCGAGGGCACCTACGTGCGCTACGACCACGAGGCACTGGTCGGCATCCTTGTGCTGGAGGCCCAGCGGGCCGGCGTGACCGTCATCGGTGAGGATCTGGGCACTGTGGAGCCCTGGGTGCGTGACTACCTCACGGAGCGCGGTGTGCTGGGTACGTCGGTGCTGTGGTTCGAGCGGGACGCGAAGGGCAAGCCGCTGGCTCCGGAGCGCTGGCGTGAGCTCTGTCTGGCCACTGTGACGACACATGACCTTCCGCCGACCGCTGGGTACTTGGCAGGCGATCACGTGGAGCTGAGGAACCGCCTTGGCCTACTGACTCGTCCCGTGGCCGAAGAACTGGCTGTTGACGAGGCGGATCGGGACGCGTGGCTCAATGCGCTACGTGAGCGCCATCTGCTCTCCAACACCGATGGAGACGTCGAGCGGATCGTGGAGGCGCTGCACCAGTACGTGGCTCACACACCCGCGAAGCTGGTCGGGGTCGCGCTCACGGATGCGGTCGGCGAGCGGCGTACGCAGAATCAGCCGGGCACCACGGACGAGTACCCGAACTGGCGCGTGCCGCTCGGCGGACCTGAGGGCGAGCCGGTACTCGTCGAGGACCTGCCCAACAACCATCGGCTGCGACGACTGATCGGCGCACTGAACATTTAGCTTTCCGTACGCGTCTGCTCACGAACCGTTGACAATAGTTATGAACGGTTGTTTTCTATTGAGCAGGAGAGGCGCCTTCCTTCGCTGTCCACCGCCCCAACAGTGGAAGGAGATCTCATGCTGCGGATTCGGAAACTCAGCATGGCTGGAATCGCCGCCGGCGCGCTGGCGCTGACGGTGTGCACGTCGGTACTCGCCTTCGGGCACGGGTACACGACCGGCCCGACCAGCCGGGCCAAGTACTGCCAGCAAGGGACCGTGACGAACTGCGGCCAGATCCAGTGGGAGCCGCAGAGCGTGGAGGGTCCGAAGGGGTTCCCGGCGGCCGGTCCGGCGGACGGGAAGCTCTGCTCGGCTGGGCTGCCGCAGTTCGCCGAGCTCGACGATCAGCGCGGTGGCGCGTGGCCGGCCACGCGGCTCCAGGCCGGTCAGGGGTTCAACTTCACCTGGCATCTGACCGCGCCGCACGCGACGACCGACTTCAAGTACTACCTGACGAAACAGGGCTGGGACTCGGGCAAGCCGCTGACCCGGGCCGCGCTCGACCTGACGCCGTTCCTGACTGTCAGCCTGAACGGCACCCGCCCGCCGAACGACGTGTCGCACCCGGGCACGATCCCCGCCGGCCGCACCGGGCGGCACATGATCCTCGCGGTCTGGACGATCGCCGACACCGGCAACGCCTTCTACCAGTGTTCGGATGTCAGTTTCTGATTCGACCTGGCGTTTCGCCAATAACTTTCCCGGGAAATGCACTCCTTGAAACATCCGCCCCGTTTCAAGGAGTGTCCCCATGAAGACAGTGCTCCGTCGTGTCGTCGTACCCCTGGTTGCCGTACTGGTCGGGCTGCTGCCCGGCGTGGTGGCGGTCGAGCAGGCATCGGCCTTGACCAAGATGACCCACGCGCAGGCGACCGCGATCTTCCGGGCCGCCGGTATCACTTGGTCGTCCAGCGGCAACTGCTCCAACCGGAACGTCGCTACCTGTACCTCGTTCGATCAGATCAACGACAGCACGGTGTACGGCGTGCGTACGTTGAAGACGGCCAGTGGGTGCGCGGTGAACATCACCGGTGGTACTGAGACCGGTCATGCCAGTGGGACGTACAGCCACTGGAACGGGTACAAGGTGGACATCGCGGTGTACACCTGTGTGAGTAACTACATCCGGAACACGTTCACCAGGATCGCGGACCGTGGCGACGGTGCCCAGCAGTGGAAGTCGGGCGCGGGCAACATTTACGCGAACGAGGGAAATCACTGGGATATCACGTATTTCAACTGCGGCGGCTGCTGAACAGGAGAAAAGCAGCCGCGCTGCGCGCGGGTTGTGAGCGGAGATGCGGCGGCTGCTGAACAGAGGAAGAGCAGGCGCGCTCCGCGCGGGTTGTGAGTGGAGCAGCGGCTGTTGGACGGGTTGGGAGGGGCTGCGGCCCCTTCCGACCTGTCAAGTACTAGGCTTCGGGGCGTGATTGCTGAATTGTCCAGCCACTCCGTGCTGGTGTTCGTCGGGATCCCCGTGTTGGTGGTCGCGATCGTGGCGTTGCTGGTCTTCGCCTCCTCGATCGCCAACGGACCGCGGTACCGCCCGGGCCTGTCCTGGTGGGCTCCGCCGGTCTGGATCAACGGCCCGACCGCGACCCGGCCCGACCCGGCCAGCCTGCCCGAGCTGCCCGAGCTGAACAGCGCTCCGGGTACCACCGCGACCGCCGGTGTCGGCGTTGCCCGTACGACCGGAGGCGCAAGTGCCAGCTGGTGACGCATTCACCCCTGACCAGCTCTACGACATCGAGCGGGCGGTCCGGAACGCCGAAGAGGCGTCCGGCCTGCGCTTCTCGGTGTACGTCGGCGGCGCGGACTCCGAGACCCGTCCGTTCGCGATCGAGCTGCTGAACGAGCTGGACGACCCGGACAACACCGTCCTGGTGTACGTCGACCCGGCCGGCCGCCGCCTCGAGATCGTCAGCGGCGCGCAGGCCCGGCGCCAGCTGTCGGACACGTCCGCCGGTCTGGCCGCACTGACCATGCAGACGTCGTTCGCGACCGGTGACCTGACCGGTGGCCTGGTGACCGGCGTCCAGCAGCTGGGCGCGCACGCACACCAGGCGCCGCTGCTGCACGCCAACAACGAGCCGCACAAGCTCTAGTACGGTGACGGCTGCTCTCCAGCCACGTCGCATCGACCTCGGCGACGTGGTGCTGCGCCCTTTCGTGGCATCCGACGAGGCTGCGGTGGCTGTTGCGCTACAGGACCCGGCCATCCTCCGGTGGACCGCGGGTACTGCCGTGATCCGGCTGCCCGCGGACCGGCGCGCCGGCAGGTGGCTGGAGCCGCGAATCGATGGCTGGGTACGTGGCAATGCTGTTTTCGCGGTCGCTGACACCAGTACGGACCAGGTACTTGGCAGCGTCACGCTACGGGACGTACACCGAGTGCCTGACCAGGCTGTTGCCGCGTACTGGGTCAGTCCACTAGCTCGTGGCCGGCGGCTCGGTGCGCGCGCACTGGATGCCGCTGCGCGCTGGGGCTTCGCCAGTGATGGACTCGGCCTGCACCGCATCTCACTCGACCATGCACTGGTCAATGAGGGTTCGTGTCACGTTGCGCTGCGCGCCGGCTTCCAGCTGGAAGGCGTGATGCGTGACTACTACGTCGAGCCGACCGGGCGGCGGCACGATTCACACCTGCATGCGCGCCTGGCGACCGATGCGGTCGCTCAGCCGCGAGTGGCCGCCGGCTCGTAGGTAGGGCAGGCCGGGCTCGGGTAGACGCGCTGAGTGCGCGGGTCGAGGCACAGGTCGAGCATCTGTTCGGACGACGTTCCCGGTCCGAGGTACACCACCCAGGTGGCGGTGACGGGTGTCAGTGAGCTGTTGGTGAGCCCTGGGTACTGCCCGTCGACCAGCATCGCTTTTGCCGGTACGCCCGCGCGGGACAGCTTCGTCGCGGTATCTTTCGCGGCCTGATCCGCGGCCAGACCGACGTCGGTCGGGTACTTGTCCAGCACCGCGATCCATTCGCCGCGCTTGAACTTCGGCGAGACCGGCCCGGTGTTCACCGCGGGCGGCGTGGTGGTCTGGGCCTTCACAGTGGTCTCTGGCGCCGACACCGGCGGCTTTCGGTCCGCCTTCGTGGCGCTGTCGGCGGTCGGGGTCGAGGGCGCGGCGGCGTTGGTGCCCGTCGGCGGCCCGGCGGCCGGCGGGTCGGCGGACGTCCCGCGGGTCAGGATGAACGCGAACGCCGCGGCCATCGCCGCCGCGGCCACGATCGCGGCGCTGACGGCGCTACGGGACCGTTGCGGCCGGGCGGCCCGCGCGGGCGCCTTCCGGCGATCGACACGGCGGCGATCGACGCGGCGGCGATCGACGCGGCGGTGATCGACACGGGTCATGGCAAGGGCCCCTCCCCGGACAACCCCTGATGAACAGTTCGGTGCAGCTTAAACCGAAGATCCGGAGAAGTGAGGGTTCTTCAGGTGGCAAGAATCTCTTTGCTCAGCAGGCGATCGCGGACCGCGTACGCCTGCTCACGAACCGCCGACCAGCAAGCGTTTGACCCTCACCGGTAGCGCCGACGCGACCACAGTGCGGGTCCGCGGGCGATGGCCGCGTACGCCACCGGCTGGAAATCTCGAAGCACGACCTCCGGCCCTGGAAGGACTCGCCAGAAATGAAACGCCTGCTGCTGTTCCTCACCGCGACCACACTGCTCGCCGCGACCGTCGTACCCGCCGAGGCAGCGCCCGCCGATGCGCCGGAGCGGTCGACCCTGCAACGTGATGCCGATGCGATCCGGTCCACCGGAGTCACCGGCGTGCTCGTACGCGAGACATCCGGCCGGCAGTCCCGGACCGTGGTTAGCGGTGTCGGTGAGCTCAACGGCCGGCTACCGCGCGCCGACGGCCATTTCCGGATCGGCAGTACGAACAAGCTGCTGGTCGGCACCGTAGTCCTGCAACTCGTCGCCGAGCACCGGATGCGACTAGAAGACTCAGTCGAGCGCTGGCTGCCGGGGCTGGTCCAAGGCAATGGGTACGACGGGCGCCGCATCTCCATCCGGCAGCTGTTGCAGCACACTGCAGGGATCTACGACGGCAACTTCCCGTCCATCGAGAACGCCCGGCAGTACTACGAGCGCCGCTTCACCATCCACACCGAGGACGAGATCGTCCGTGCCGGCCTCAGCCACCCGCCGGAGTTCGAGCCGGGCAAAGGCTGGAGCTACTCCAACACTGGCTACGACCTGGTAGGCCTGGTGATCAAGGCGGTGACCGGGCGGCCCTGGTACGGCGAGGTGGATCGCCGGATCGTTCGTCCGCTGGGTCTGCGGGACACCTACTTCCCCGGAACCGACCCACGGATCGCCCGGCCGTACGCACATGGCTACACCCGCTTCACGCCGACTGAGTACACCGATACGACTGATCTGATCGATGCGGATGCCTCCGGCGGCTACATCTCCACGCTGAAGGACCTGGACACGATCGTGCGCGCGGTGTTCGACGGACGGTTGCTGCGGCCCGCCCAGCTGCGGCGGTTGAAGCGTACGGTCCAGACCGACGGCAGCCCCGACCCGTTCTGGCGGAACGCCCGGTACGGTCTGGGTGTGTTCTCTCGCGACCTGTCCTGTGGCGGGACGGTGTGGATTCCGAGTGGTGACCAGATCGGCTACCGGACCCGTACGGGTGTGACCGCGGATGGCCGGCACAGCGTCGTGGTCTCGATGTCGAGCCAGCTGAACGACTCGCTCGCGGCTGGAATCGCCCAGGAGAACGCCACTACGCGGCTGATCGACAACGCGTTGTGCCGCAGCGCTTGACCTAGACAGCGCTCTAGTTGTTTGGCTGGCGGCATGCGATATCTGACGATTGGGAGCGACCCGGCGCGGCAGCGGCGGGTCAGCCAGATCGCCCTCGGGGCGATGCTGATGGGTACGGCGACCGACGAGTCGACGTCGTACGCGGTCCTGGACCGCTACGTCGAAGCCGGCGGGACGTTCATTGACACGGCCAACAACTACGCCTACTGGGTGAACGGCACTCAGGGTGGCGAGAGTGAGCAGCTGCTCGGGCGGTGGATGCGCAGCCGGGGAGTGGGGGACGAGCTCACGATCGCTACCAAGGTAGGTGGCCGGCCACTGCAGCCGGCGAACCAGCTGAGTGAGAGCGTGGAGGGCCTGCAGGGGGTCAAGGAGTCGCTGGCGCGCAGCCTGGAGAACCTCGGCCGGGACCACATCGACGTGTACTACGCACATATCGACGACTACTCCGTACCGGTTGAGCAGCAGGTCGAGACGTTCGGGTCGCTCGTGAAGGACGGATCGGTCGGTCTGGTCGGTCTGAGCAACTACTGGACCTGGCGGCTCGAGCGGTACCGGGCGCTGGCTGCTCAAGCCGGTCTACCTGGGTACGACCTGCTGCAGTACCACCACACGTACTTCCGCAGCCGAACGGACCGAGGGGGGCTCCGGGCCAAGGACGGCACCCTCGGTGTCGCCGACGGCAACCTACTCACCTATCTACGTTCCGAGCCCGGTCTGACGCTTGTGGCCTACACACCACTGCTGAGTGGTGCGTACGTACGAGCTGACAGGCCGCTGGACGAGCTGTACGACCACGCCGGTACCAGAGCGCGTAAGGCAGCACTGGACGAGGTAGTGAAGGAGACCGGGGCAACGGCGAACCAGGTGGTGCTGTCCTGGCTGACTGGCGGTGAGATCCCGACCATCGCACTGGTGGGCGCGTCTTCGGTGGCTCAGATCGACGACAGCCTCGCCGCCGCGGACCTGGAGCTCACAGCGGACCAGCGGCAGCGACTGGACGCGGCAGGCAACAACTAGGTGCCGGAAGGGATGCCGTCGTACCTGACCTGCGGACGGGTATCGAGCGCATCGTCCAGCCAGGCGTCGACATCGACCTCCGCGGACAGGATGTGCTGCACGTACGCGGCTCGCTCGTGGCTGAGGACCTCCTGTTCCCAGACCGTCGGACCGGCGCCGATCGGAGCTGGTCGGAGATCACCGACGTCGATACCGCTGAAGATGCTCAGTCGGGACTGGAAGTCTTTGGCCCAGCTCTGCACGACCAGATAGACACCGTCGTCGGACAGGTGCAGTACGACCACGCCCAGTCCGGCCGAGCCCATCGCATCGTCGAATTCGAACTGCCTGGTGGCGGTGATGCGGGCGGTGTCGACCATCTGGTCGTCCCATTGCCGTCCGCGGGCCGTGACGATGTACGGCTTCACCAGACGATGTGGGAATCGCCAGGGCATCAGTGGGGTGACAGGTCGGGGTCGGTACGCCTCTGCGAGTCCGGTCAGCGCTACAGCTGCCGCACCAGCCAAGGCGGGGTCTGAGGCGGGCACCGACCCAGTCTTACCGCACTACGAGGTTCAATGCGACGGGCCCGGCCTCCGATGAGACCGGGCCCGTCAGAGCAGGATGATCAGGCGACGTCCTGCGCCTGCGCGGCGATCGCGCGGGTCAGGTCGGCCTGCGCCTCGGTGACGTAGCGGAGGGTCGGAGCGTCCACCGACGCGGACTCCGCGGCCAGCCAGCCGGTCAGTGCGTCCAGTGCTTCCTGGTCGGCCAGGTGGCGCGGGGACAGGTACACCAGCACGTTCTCGCCCATGGACGAGCCGAGCCGGGTGTACACGTCCTTGGCCGCCGCCAGGTACTTGTCGACGTACGGCCGCAGCAGGTCCTCCTGGCCGGGCTGCTGGAACCCGAGGATGGTCCGGAACTGCGTCTCGTTCGGCGTGTCCTCCGACTCGACCGCGACCCGCCAGGCCTCTTCCTTGGCCTCGGCAGTCGGCCGCGCGGCGCGTGCCTGCGCGGCCCGCTCCTGACCGGTGATGGTGGTGTCGCGGGTCAGCTCGTCGTCGATCTCCGCGGCACCGATCCGGCCCAGCCGGGCCAGAGCGACGATCAGCGTCCAGCGCAGGTCGGTGTCGAGGGCCAGACCAGCGGGCAGGTCGTTGCCGGCCACCCAGGCAGCGAGCCGGTCGGCTCCGGCCTCGGAGAACACTGCCGAGCTGTACGCCCGGACGTACGCCAGCTGGTGGTCACTGCCCGGATCGGCGTCAGCGACCAGCCCGGCCAGCGCCTCCTCGAACTGTGCACGCAGTGCCGGCCGGTTCTGCGGTGCGGCGTACTGGTTGATGGCCGTACCGGCTTGGGCGAGCAATGCGCGGACACCGGTGAGGTCTGTCTCGGCCCGGATGCCCTGCAGCACGATGCCGACGTACTGGCTGGCCGGCATCTCCGCGTCCCGGGTCATGTCCCACGCGGCGCCCCAGGCGAGCGCCCTGGGCAGCGAGTCGGTGAACTGGTCGATCGACTCCACCAGAGTGGCCCGGGAGCGCTCGTCCAGCCGGATCTTCGCGTACGTGAGGTCGTCGTCGTTCAGCAGCACCAGGTCCGGCTGGGTTGCGCCGACCAGCTCCGGCAGCTCGGTACGCGGACCGTCGATGTCCACCTCGAACCGCTCGGTCCGGACCAGTCCCGCGTCGCTCCGCCGGTACAGGCCGACCGCGAGGCGGTGCGGACGCAGTACCGGGAACTTCTCGATCGCGGTCTGCGCGATCGCGAACGACGTGAACGCGCCCTGGTCGTCGACCGCGAAGTCGGCGCGCAGCGTGTTCACGCCGGCCGTCCGCAGCCAGCGCTCGGTCCAGTCGTCCAGGTCACGACCGGACGCCTTCTCCAGCGGCTTCAGCAGGTCGGCCAGCTCGGTGTTGCCGAACGCGTGGTCGTGGAAGTACTCCTTCAGCGCGGCGACGAAGGTGTCCTCACCGACGAACGCCACCAGCTGGCGCAGCGTCGACGCGCCCTTCGCGTACGTGATGCCGTCGAAGTTCACCTCGACCGCGTGGAAGTCGATCATGTCCGCGGCGATCGGGTGCGTCGACGGCAGCTGGTCCTGCCGGTACGCCCAGTTCTTCCGGGCGTTGCAGAACGTCGTCCAGGCATCGGAGTACTTCTCCGTCGCGACCACCTGGGCCCAGTGGCTGGCCCACTCGGCGAACGACTCGTTCAGCCACAGGTCGTCCCACCAGGACATGGTGACCAGGTCGCCGAACCACATGTGCGCCAGCTCGTGCAGCACGGTGTTGGCACGGGCCTCCAGCTCCGCGTGCGTCGTCCGGCTGCGGAACAGGTACTCGTCGCGCAGCGTCACGCAGCCGGCGTTCTCCATCGCGCCCATGTTGTACTCCGGCACGAACGCCTGGTCGTACTTGTGGAACGGGTACGGCGTACCGAACGCTTCCTCGAACAGCGCGAAGCCCTGCTTGGTCACCTCGAACAGGTCATCGGTGTCCAGTGCGCCCTTCAGCGACGGACGGCACAACAGCGACAGCGGGTACGAGCCGTGCGGCCCTTCGTACACGTCGGTGACCACGTGATACGGGCCGGCGACCACCGCGGTGATGTACGTCGAGATGCGCTCGGTCGGCGGGAACTCCCACCGCGCCAGCTCCTCCCCGTTCTCGCCGGCGTACGGCGTCGGCTCCGGCGTCGGAGCGTTCGAGATGACCACCCAGCGGGCCGGAGCGGACACGGTGAACGTGAACGGGGCCTTGAGGTTCGGCTGCTCGAAGGTGGCGAACACCCGGCGGGCGTCCGGCACCTCGAACTGCGTGTAGAGGTAGGTCTCCTTGTCGGCCGGGTCGACCGAGCGGTGCAGCCCTTCGCCGGTGCGGGAGTACAGGCAGTCGGCGACGACCTTCAGCTCGTTGCTCTCGGCCAGGCCGTCGAGCTGGATGCGGGCGCCGTCGTACACCGCGTCCGGGTCGAGGGCGGTGCCGTTCAGCGTGACCGAGCGGATCTTCTCCGCGATCAGGTCGGCGAACGTACTGGCGCCGGCCTCGGCGGAGAAGGTGATCGTCGTCACCGACGGGAAGGTCGGGGCGCCGGTGGGCGCGTTGGCCAGATCGAGCTCGATCGCGTAACTCACGTCACCGACCACACCCGCACGGGAACGCGCCTCGTCGCGCGTCAGGTTGGTTCCAGGCATGTCCGCATCCTATGCACCTGGCACCGGGCTTCGCCGAGGGTTTCCCCTCGACCGTGGGTACTGGATACCAAGTCGGTATCTCAGTTCTTCAACTTTGTATGATGGTGAATATGACTTCCTCTGCTGACTTCTGGTTCGACCCCGCCTGCCCCTGGGCCTGGATGACTTCTCGCTGGATGCTCGAGGTCGAGCAGGTCCGGGACGTGCGGACGACCTGGCACGTGATGAGCCTCGCCGTCCTGAACGACGGCCGCGACGAGCTGCCCGAGGAGTACCGCGACTTCATGCTGAACGCGTGGGGTCCGGTCCGGGTGCTGATCGCCGCCGAGCAGGCGCACGGCAACGAGGTGCTGCTGCCGCTGTACACCGCGCTGGGCAAGCGCATCCACCTCGAGGGCCGGGGGATCGAGAACGGCTCCGGGGACGTGATCAAGGAGGCGCTCGCGGAGGTCGGCCTGCCCGCGTCGCTGATCGAGGCGGCGACCAGTACCAGGTACGACGACGCGCTGAAGAAGTCGCACCACGCCGGGATGGACCAGGTCGGCATGGAGGTCGGTACGCCGGTGATCTCGGTCGAGGGCACCGCGTTCTTCGGTCCGGTGGTGACGCCGGCACCCAAGGGCGAGGCGGCCGGCAAGCTCTGGGACGGCGTCCGGCTGGTGGCCGGCACCGAGGGCTTCTTCGAGATCAAGCGGACCCGGGACCGCGGCCCGATCTTCGACTGATCGATTTCGTCTCACGTTCAGGGCTTGCTCCGCGGCCGTCCGGCCGGTGAAAGTTGCTCACTCAGGAACGACCTCCAGCGGTGAGTAGGAACCAGATGACCTTGCGTGATGAGCTGCCCACAGCCGGCGATCTTGCCGTCCCGTCCGATGTGATCGCCGGCATCGCCGTCTTCGACCGCCAGACCGGCGGGTTCGTCCAGCAACTGAACGCGGACCTGCCGTTCCGGTCGGCTTCCGTGGTGAAGCTGCTGATCGTGCTCGATCTGCTCTGGGAGCGTGGTCCGCGGTACGAAGTCGATGCCGCTGACCAGGAGCGGCTCGAGGTAATGCTGCGGAGCAGTGACGACGACGCGGCGAGCTACTACTGGGAGCAGCGCGGTGGGAGCGCGATCGTGGACCGCATGATCGACCGGCTCGGACTTACGCACACTGCCGGTCCGCCGGTGAGTCACCCAGGGTTCTGGGGGTACGTGGCGATCACGGCGGCTGACACCGTGCGGATCTACCAGTACCTGCTGGACCGTGCACCGGCGCCCGTACGGCAGTACGTGATGGACCTGTTGCACCGACCGACCCGGTACGGCACGGACGGCTTCGACCAGTACTTCGGGATCGCCTCTGTCTTCGACCCGGACTTCAGCATCAAACAGGGCTGGTCCGGGTTTCACGGGTCCAGTGGGTACCAGTCCGATCGCGCCAAGCCGGAGGCGGTTGTGGACCTGGTCAGTGATGCGCTGCACACCACCGGGACAGTTGGCGTGGCGGACCGGAGCATTGTCTCGGTGTTCACGTTGCATCCGGCTGGTACTCCGTACGGGAAGGCGTACACCGATGTGACTCGGCTGACCAGGGAGCTGACCGTGCCCGGCGCGGTACGGACCGCTGGGAGCTGGGTGCTGACCACTGGGGACGGCGTACGGGTGCGGAGCGCGCCGAATACGTCCGGAGGGATCCTGGGGCACCTGCCATCCGGGGTAGAGGTGCTGGTCAGTGGACAGGCTCAGGGCGAGCTGATCGACGCGCCGCCTCGGTCCAGCAACTGGTGGGCCTATCTGCCCAAGTACGGCGGCTATGTGACCAACGTGTACATCGGATCGGGTGCACCCAAGCTGCCAGGCGTCCCGGTCTGTCAGTAGATTGCTCGGCATGCGAGTGCACATCGGCTCTGACCACGCCGGCTTCGAACTGAAGAACCACCTGGTGCAGCACCTGACTGCCGCCGGGCACGACGTCGCGGACCACGGTCCGGCCGTGTACGACGCCGTGGACGACTACCCGCCCTATTGCTTGCGGACCGGGCAGGCAGTAGTCAACGACCCGGGCAGTCTGGGCATCGTGATCGGTGGCTCAGGCAACGGCGAACAGATCGCCGCCAACAAGGTGCAGGGCGTCCGGGCGGTACTGGCCTGGAGCACCGACACCGCACGGCTCGGCCGCGAGCACAACAACGCCAACGTGATCAGTGTGGGTGCGCGGATGCACACCGAGGAGGAGGCGGCCGGGTTCGTCGACACGTTCCTGGCCACCGACTACTCCGGTGAGGAGCGGCACACCCGCCGGATCGAGATGCTGTCGGCCTACGAGTCGACCGGCGAGCTCCCGCCGCTGCCCTGACCGTCACCCGGCCCGTCCTGGCTGTCCGGCTCGTCCGGTGGCAGCACCGGGCGGCGCTGGACGGGCCGGCTGGGCCGGGAGACGTCGCGAGCGCGCATATTGCGGCCGGTCCCGACCACTGCCGGAGTCGGCGGGCCGGACCGTCCCTTGGCCGCACCGGAATCACCTGTCGTCCCCATATGAGGAATCATGCCTGAAGGTCACACCCTGCACCGGCTGGCGAACGACGTCTGGGACGCGTTCGGCGGCCGCAAGGTCCGGGCGTCCAGCCCACAGGGCCGGTTCGCCGAGGGCGCCGGCCTGCTGGACGGGCACCTGCTGCGGCAGACCGAGGCCCACGGCAAGCACTTCCTCGCTGAGCTCGAGGGCGGCGGCTGGCTGCACATCCACCTCGGTCTGATCGGCAAGATGGACATCCACGCGGCCGAGGCGGGTCTGGTACCCGAGCCGGTCGGCCAGGTCCGGCTACGGCTCCAGAACAGGACCGCGTACGCCGACCTGCGCGGTGCGACGGTGTGTGAAGTCATCACCGATGAAGAACGCGACAAGCTGATCGGCCGGCTCGGACCGGACCCACTGCGCGACGACGCGGACCCGGAGCTCGCCTGGAAGCGCATCCACCGCAGCAGACTGCCGATCGGGCAGTTGCTGATGAACCAGGACGTGCTGAGTGGGGTCGGCAACGTGTACCGCGCCGAGGTGCTGTTCCGGGCCAAGCTGAACCCGATGACACCCGGCAACGTGCTGAAGAAGCGCGAGTGGCAGGGCATGTGGGACGACCTGCTCGAGCTGATGAAGTACGGCGTGGAGACCGGCCGGATCGACACCGTTGCCGACGACCACACGCCCGAGGCGATGGGCCGCGATCCGCGCCAGGACGACCACGGCGGCGAGGTGTACGTGTACCGGCGCCAGGGGCAACGATGCCATGTCTGTCAGTCGGTGATCAGGACAAAGCTCCTCGCGGGCCGTAACTTGTTCTGGTGCCCCAAATGCCAGCGGACCGGCCTCACTCGCAAGAGCTGATCTCCATCGGTTGTGTTGCGAATTGATGCGCGGACCGGTCAGTACCGTTATCTTCTTCAGACCATGAGGAAGAACGGCGGACTCGCGCCCGTACGACGCATCGGCCGCCGGGTCGAGGCGCTGGCCCGTCGCGCCCGCCGATCGCACCGGGTGGCCTTCATCGCGCTGGCGCTGATGTCGCTGGTGTTCGCGATGGGCAGTCTGGCCTGGCCGGGGTACCTGCCCGCGTCCCTGCTGATCATCCCGATCCTGCTGGGCGGCCTGTTGTTGCGGTTCCGCCAGTTGGTCGCGCTGACTGTGGTGACACTGGCATTCGCCGTGTACGTGGTGGCAGTACGGCATCCGGTCCTGCCGCGTACCGGATTCGTGCTGGTGCTCGCACTGGTCGCGTGGATCGTGCTGGCGAGTGCCAAAGTACGCAGCCGGCTCGGAGTGCCTGGTACGCGTGGTGAGTCGATGCTGATGGAGCTACGGGACACGCTGACGGCGCAGGGGGAGATGCCGACGCTGCCGCCCGGCTGGCGCGTCGAGGTGGCGATCCAGTCCGCTGGTGGGTCCACGTTCTCCGGCGACTTCGTCGTGTCGACGGTGCACGACCACGTACTGGAGGTGGCGCTGGTCGATGTCTCCGGCAAGGGAATCGACGCCGGGACCAGGGCACTGCTGCTGTCCGGTGCGTTCGGTGGGTTGCTGGGCGTCGTACCGGAAGAGGAGTTCCTGCCGTCGGCGAACCGGTACCTGCGCAGGCAGGACTGGGACGACGACTTCGCCACCGTCGTACACGTCGTGGTGGATCTGCGGACCGGTGAGTTCGACGTACGTACTGCTGGGCATCCGCCGGCGATCCAGTTCGACGCGTGGTCCGGGCGGTGGCAGACGCGGGACGCGGACGGGCCGTTGCTCGGGTTGATGGAGTCACCCGAGTTCAAGGTGAACACCGGGCAGCTGAAGCTTGGGGACGCGCTGTTCCTGTACAGCGACGGCATGGTGGAGACGCCGCGCCGCGACATCGGCCGTGGCACCGACCGGCTTGCCGGGCACGCGGAACGGCTGGTCGCGCAGGGATTCCTCGGCGCCGCCGCCGAACTCGTCGCGACCGCCGGCGGCCCGGGCGACGACTCGGCCATCGTCATCATCCACCGAATGGCCCATGCCTGAGGCAACCATCCCCAGCCCGACCACCACCCACGCTCGCCCACGGGTCTGTCACAAGGGTGGATATCCACCCGTTGTGTGGGTTCTCCGCTCGTGTACCGGTGGAGAACCCACAACAGCAGTGGAGAACCCCCACCGAGGAAGTCTTTCGTTCCAGGAAGTCTTTCGTTGTCAGTTACTGGTTGTTTGACTTGGGCAACGGAAAGTTCATACTGCAGAAGAGATGTCCGCCCGAGCTATGACCGATTTCTCAGACAGGGGACGGGGATGGTCATCAAGGGGGTTAACGCGCGTGCCGCCGGTGCACTGGCGGCGGCCGGAGCGTTGATCGTACTGATAGGAGCCGCGGCGCTCGCCGTGCGGCCAGGGCATGACGCCGGGCCGGGAGCAGGCGGCGGGACCGGCGCGGCCGGTCCGGCTGGTGCCGCGCTACGTGCTGATGCCCCGGGCAACAACGGGGTCATCAAGATCGACGGCGTCGACATGGGCGGCGGTCCGCCGGACAACAACCCGCACCAGGGCTGCACCTTCGTCATCGAGTTCTACAACTACGACGTGGGGCAGTACTACGCGGACGTGCAGTTCACGGCGCAGGCGCCGACCGCCGACGCCGGCCTGACGGTCGAGTCCGGAAACCTGCACCCGTTCATCGGCGGGGGCCCGATCGGCCCCAACAACCTGGACGCGCGCGAGACGTACACGCTGTCCTTCACCGGCCCGCCGCACCCGCAGCAGGGCTACCACGTGAAGGTCACCGTCAGCGCCCCGCACTCCCAGGGCAACGACACCAAGTCAAAGGTCTTCTGGGTAACCGGCTGCAACGCCCCGCCGACCACGCCACCCACGACCCCACCGACTACACCGCCGACGACACCGCCGACGACTCCTCCCACGACGCCGCCGACTACACCGCCGCCGACGCCTCCCACCACGCCGCCGACCACTCCTCCCACGACACCACCGACCACTCCGGTCACGACGCCGCCGACCGTGCCGACGTCTCCTCCGACCAGTGCGACGTCCACACCGCCGCAGTCGACCAAGCCACCTACCAAGTCACCCACGACCACGCCGACCCGGCACACGACCGCTCCGGTGACCACGACCTCCGGCGTACCGACAGCTGTACACGCCGGTCTCGCCGGCCCACCGGACCGGCCGACTCCGACCGCCGGCAGCACCGGCAACGGGTTCAGTGACCTCGGCGGCATCCTGATGGTTGTCGGCGGCATGCTGCTCGCCGGCGGTGCCACTGCGAGTCTCCGGCGCCACGGCCGACACGCCCGCTGACCACCTTGCCCACGACCACCTCACCCACCAAACTCCGGCCCCCACCACCTACCGCCTGGCAATCAGTGAGTACACCCTGGTTGCCAGGTCGGAGATGCTGGAGCTGGTGGGTGAGGTGGAAGTGTGCTGTAGATGAGGTGGAAGTGAGGTGGTCCCGGTGAAGCTCGGCAGGCGGCGTAGTCGTGGCGCTCCGTCGCGCTGGGGCGGCGCGGTCGCGGCGGCCGGACTGTGCGTACTTGCCACCGGCGCCTACCTGCAGTTCACCGACGCGGGCGCCGAGCCCTCACCGGCAACAACCGCACCATCCGCAACCGCACCGTCCACAGCAGCCCCGCCGACACCAGCCCAGTCGACAACCGCATCGTCCACGACTGCACGGTCCGCCACCCCACGGCCCTCGTCCTCCGCACCACCTGCAGCAGCCACCTCACGCCCCGGCCAGTCGACCACGTCGGCAACTCACGGCCGAGTGACCGCCGGAGCCCGCCCGACCGAGGTGAAGATCCCCACGCTCGGTGTAGACGCCCCGGTCCTCGCCATCGAGCCAGTGCACGCCGTACTGACCCCACCGAGCGATCCGTCGACAGTCGGCTGGTGGTCCGGTGGTGCAGCCCCAGGAGCCACTCGCGGATCAACAGTTATTACCGGCCATGCGGTCCACACCGGCGGCGGTGCGTTCGACTCCCTCGGCAAGCTGGTGCGCGGCGCGGTAGTACAGGTCGCCACCGGTACAGGGCAGTTGCAGTACAAGGTCGCGACCGTCACGACGTACCGGAAGGCCACGCTGGCGCGGCGGGCGGCGCAGGTGTTCGACCAGTCGGTGGCCGGGCGGCTGGTGCTGGTGACCTGTGAGGACTGGAACGGACAGGTGTACCTCAGCAACGTGGTCGTGATCGCCCTGCCGATGGCGTAGCCTGCTCCGTCGTGACGATCGACGGACTGGGTGACACCTTCGGTGCCGGTGCGGATCGCGCGGCCCCGGACGTGTCGTTCGAGGAACTGGTCGCGATGATGCCGGAGACGTTGCGGGAGGTGTTCCCGCCGTACCGCTGGCAGCTGGCGAAGCTGTGGGAGCTCGACCTGAAGGTGGAGCCGGTGGAGATCGCGGACCTGGTCTGGATGTTCGACCTGCCGCTCTGGCAGCTCGACGGCGACCGGTTCAAGGTGACACCGCATCAGGTCGCGGAGACCCCGATGAACTTCCGGGCGCACTACCAGCGGGTGATGGACGCGGACCTCGACTTCCCGATCAACCTGGTCGCGTATCGCGGCCGGCTGGTCGTACTGGACGGCATGCACCGCCTGCTGAAGGCGCACTTCCTCCGCCGGCGCTGGATCGAGGGGACGATCGCGACCGCTACCCAGCTGCAGTCCTGCGAGGTCTGACCGCGGGTACGGCAGGATGGCGGCATGGAAAGTGTTGAACGTGAGGTGTACGTCGATACCAGGCCGGAGCTGGTGTGGGCGGCGGTGACGCAGCCGGAGGTTCTCGCCAGGTGGTATGCGTTCGGTGGTGCTGACATCGACCTGCGCCCGGGCGGCCGGATGGCACTGCGGTGGGACGAGCACGGCGAGTTCCTGGGTTTTGTCGAGCGGGTGGAGCCGGGGCGCCGGTTCGCCTACCGGTACGCGGTCGAGCCGGGCGTGGAGCCTGCTCCGGGGAACTCGAACCTGGTGGAGTTCACCCTGACCCCGGAAGCGGACAGAACTCGTCTGCTGGTGGTCGAGTCGGGGTTCGAGCGCCTCGACGTCACGCCGGAGCAGCAGGCCGGGCAGGCTGCCCAGGCGGCTACCGCCTGGGACAACTCGCTGGCGCTGCTGACCGCGCTGGCACCTGCGCTCTGAGACGAATACCGATGGTGATGCGTCACCATTACTATGGCCGGTATGACATCGAACAACGACGAGTACGTGCCGAGCCCGACCGGCTGGGTTCGCGACCAGGTGGAGAAGGTCACCGCGGCCGGGACCACCGACGTGGTGGGCATCCAGGGGATGAAGGTCGTGCTGATCACGATGCGCGGCGCGAAGTCCGGCAAGATCCGTAAGGTGCCGGTGATGCGGGTCGAGCAGGACGGCGTGTACGCCGCGTTCGCGTCCCTCGGCGGCGCGCCGCAGAACCCGGTCTGGTACCACAACCTGAAAGCCGACCCGAAGGTGACGCTGCAGGACGGCGACGTCACCGGTGAGTACATCGCCCGCGAGATCGATGGCGCGGAGTACGACGAGTGGTGGGTTCGCGGCGTCGACGCGTACCCGCCGTACGCGGACTACAAGACGAAGACCACCCGGAAGATCCCGATCTTCCTGCTCGACGCGGTCAAGTAGGCAACGGGCGGCCACCCCGGCCGGGGTGGCCGGACGCCCCCTAAGTCCGCGCAAAGATCTCGGGCGAGTCGACGGTCGGTGACGGGGCAGCAGCCGGGCTTGTGAGACGCTGGCGGCGGCGGGGTTGACCTCTACCCGGCCCGGCGCTGCTGCGTCGCCTGAGTTCCGGGAGTTGTCCTGACCACACACGACGCGGTGCGGGAACCGTTCGTCGGGTCGACGCGGTTGCGTCTGGCCGGACTTGCACTGCACGCCTATACCGCGAGCGGAACGGTGCTCGCGCTGCTGATCGTGATCGCCGCCATCGACGGCGACGCGGTCCGTGCCCTCTGGCTGGGGCTGGCCGCCCTGGTGATCGACGGTACCGACGGGATGCTGGCGCGCCGGCTACGGGTAAAGGAAACGATCCCGTGGTTCGACGGCGCGATGCTGGACAACATCGTCGACTACCTGACGTACGCGTTCGCGCCGATCGTACTGCTGTGGACCGGTGGGTACCTGCCGTCGGGTGCCTGGGGTGCGGTGCTGGGCGCGCTGCCCCTGCTGGCGTCGAGCTACCAGTTCTGCCGGGTCGACGCGAAGACGGAGGACCACTTCTTCCTCGGGTTCCCCAGCTACTGGAACGTGGTCGCGTTCTACGTGGTGGTGCTCGGTCTCACTCCGACGGCAACCGGCGTACTCCTGGTGCTGTTCTCGGTGCTGGTGTTCGTCCCGGTGAAGTACGTGTACCCGTCGCGGACCAAGGCGTTCCGGTCACTGAACCTGCTGACTACTGCGATCTGGCTGGCCTCGTACGCCGTACTGCTGGCGCAGATGCCCCACCCGAACCCGATTGTCGTCGCGGTCTCACTGTCGTACCTGGTGTACTACGGCGCACTCAGCTTGTATCTCACGTGGCGCCGTAGGGTCGTCGCGTAGTGCTGCTCGGTCTGGGCGCGGCGCTCGGTGCCGCGGCGCTGTTCGGTGTGGCCGCGATCCTGCAGGCTGTCGGTTCGCGGAAGGTACCGACCGAGTCGGAGCTGGATCCGCGACGGCTCGGTGGGTTCATAGTCGCGCTGCTCAAGCAGCCGGCGTTCCTCGCGGCACTGGTACTGAACCTGGCCGGTTTCGGACTGCACTTCGTCGCACTGCGCCTGCTCCCGCTGTACCTGGCTCAAGCGGGCATCGCGGTCAGTCTGGTTGTCACTGCATTGCTGGCCACCCGGTTGATGTCGGACCAACTCAGTGCGCTGGAGTGGTCCGCGGTGATAGCGGTGTGTATCGGCCTCGGCCTGCTCGCCGTGTCGGCCGGAGACGCCGGTGCGAGCGCGCAGCATCACGGACTGACGATTGGCGTCATTGTCGGGCTGGTCGTCATCGCTGTACTCGGTGCGCTCGCCAGCAGATCGCAGCATGGCGTCTCGACCGCACTGCTCGGGCTACTGGCCGGTCTCGGGTACGCCGGGGTGGCCATCTCGGCGCGCTTGCTCCGCGACGGTTCGTTGAGCGAGCTGCTGCACAGCCCGACGTCGTACACGCTGCCGATCAGCGGGGCGCTCGCGTTCATCCTGTACTCGTTGGCGTTGCAGCGCGGCTCGGTGACGCTGGCGACCACGCCGATGATCGCGCTGCAGACCATCACTCCGGCCGCGGTCGGTGTGTTCGTACTGGATGACGCCGTACGCAACGGCTGGTGGCCTGCCGCGATTCTCGGCTTCCTGCTCTCCGCTGCCGGCTCTGTGATCCTGGTGCGCTTCGAGAGCGTGAAGGCCTAGCGCGACGGCCACTTCCACGGCGGCTCGTCCAGCGGTCGCTGGCCGTCGATGGTGGTTGCACCGGCGTCCTTGATCAGCTCGAGTGTCTGCAGCTCGGGGGACAGGGCCTCGAGCGATGCGATGAACGGTCGCGAGTGCGTCACCACGATGACCTGCGCCTCTTTGGCCGCGGTCACCACCAGATTGGCCAGTGCAGGCAGTAGGTCGGGGTGGAGGCTGGTCTCAGGCTCGTTGAGTACGAGTAGGTCCGGTGGTCGCGGTGTAAGTAGCGCCGCGACCCACAGCAGGTACCGGAGGGTGCCGTCGGACAGCTCGGCTCCGGACAGCGGCCGCAACAGACCGCTCTGGTGAAACGCCACCTCGAAACGACCCGCGCTGTTGACGACCTCCACGCGACTGCCAGGAAACCCCAGCTCAACCGCGTCTTCGACAGTGCCGCGTGGGCTGAGCTCCTTGATCGTCTGCAGCGCAGCGGCCAGGTCGGAGCCATCCGGAGCCAGCACGGCGGTCCGCGTACCGATCTGGACTCGCCGGGCCGGCGCCTCCGTGTCAGTACGGAAGTGGTCGTAGAACCGCCAGCCGCGCATCCTGTCCCGTACGACCAGCAGCTCCGGCGCGCGCTCCGGATCGGCGAACTCACTCAGCATGCTGTCGAACGTCTGCAGCTGATGACCCGAGCGCTGCCACTCGCCACTGCCGGACCGGATGCGTACGTCGCGGTTGTTGCGCTCGACCAGCAGTGCGGCCGGGCGCAGGAACGGCCCGGCCCACAGCGCCTCCCGCTTGATCTCCGGATCGAGGTCGAACTCCGAGCCGTGCGGTATCGGCAGCCCTAGATCCATCAGATAGCCGTAGTCGTCACCGGCGAAGCCCATCCGCAAGGTCACCGGACCGGTCCGCCGCGTGCCTTGAGCCGGACGGTCCTTCCGGACATGTTCGGGCCCGGCCCACAGCGTCGACTGCAGACCGCCCTCCCGCGCCAGTGCGGCGACCGCGCCGTTCCTGGAGGCGTCCGACAACAGCCGGAGTGCACGGTACAGGCTGGACTTGCCGGACCCGTTGGCTCCGGTCACCACGTTCAGCCCGTGCAATGGCATGACGATTCGGCGCAGTGACCGGTAGTTGTCCACTGCCAGTGTCGTCAGCATGTCCTCAACCTAGGGCAGTGCTCCGACAATGCAGTGCGGGCGCGTGGATGACTCCACGCGCCCGCACCGGATGGAGCGGTTCAGGCCAGGGACTCTTCCCAGGCCTGGTGCAGGCCGGCGTAGTGACCGTCGACGGTGATGAGGTGGTCGGGTGAACCGTCCTCGATGATCTGCCCGTACTCGAGGACCAGGACGCGGTCGGCGGTCTCGACGGTGGACAACCGGTGCGCGATCACGATCGCGGTCCGGTCCGCCAGGATCGTCTTCAGCGCCCGCTGGATCAGCCGTTCGCTGGGGATGTCCAGGCTGGACGTCGCCTCGTCCAGGATCAGCACCGACGGGTTGGCCAGGAACGCCCGCGCGAACGCGACCAGCTGGCGCTGACCGGCCGACAACCGCGAGCCGCGCTTCTCGACCGCGGTGTCGTACCCGTGCGGCAGTGCACTGATGAAGTCGTGCGCGCCGATCACCTTGGCGGCTTCGACGACCTCCTCCATCGTGGCATCCGGCTTGCCGAACCGGATGTTGTCGGCGACCGATCCGGTGAACAGGAAGTTCTCCTGCGTCACCATCACCACCCGCTCGCGCAGGTCGTCCTCAGCCAGGTCACGGAGGTCCGCGCCGTCCAGCAGTACCTGCCCGCTGGTCGGGTCGTAGAACCGGGACACCAGCTTGGCAATCGTGGTCTTGCCGGCGCCTGTCGTACCGACCAGGGCCAGGGTCTGACCAGCCGGCACATCCAGGTCCAGACCGGGCAGTACGGGTACGCCGTCCACGTACTCGAACCGGACCTTCCGCAGCTCCAGGTGACCCCGGGGCTTGGCCGGCTGCACCGGCTTGATCGGCTCCGGTACGTCCGGGGTCTCGTTCAGTACGCCGGACAGCTTCTCCAGGGCCGCCGACGCGGACAGGAACGTGTTGTAGAACTGCGAGATGTCCTGCAGCGGCTCGAAGAACTGCCGCAGGTAGAGCAGGAAGGCGGTCAGTACGCCGACGGTGACGTGCCCGTGGTACGCCTGGTAGCCGCCGTACGCCAGGATCGCGACGATGGTGATGTTGCCGACGCCCTTGATCGACGGCATGAAGATCGCGTTCAGCTGGAACGACTTCAGGTTCGCCTTCCGGTAGCGGTCGTTGACGCCGTGGAAGATCTCCTCGTTGCGCGGCTCCCGCCGGAACGCCTGGACCGCGCGGATGCCGGTCATCGACTCGACGAAGTGCACGATGACGAGTACGACCGCCTCGCGGGTCTGCCGGTACACGACAGCGGACCGCTTCCGGAACCAGGCAGTCAGGATGAGCAGCGCCGGGAACGACAGCAGGGCGATCAGCCCGAGCTTGACGTCCAGGGTGAGCAGCAGGATCGCCGTACCGACCAGGGTCAGGACGGCGGTGACCAGACCGTCGAAACCGTTCGCCAGCATCTCGTCGATCACCTGCACGTCCGAGGTGAGCCGGGAGATCACCCGGCCGGACGTGAACTTGTCGTGGAACGCCGGGCTGAGCCGCTGGAAGTGGTCGAACACCCTCCGCCGCAGCCCGAGCAGAATGGTCTGCCCGAGCCGGCCGGACCGCATCAGGAACAGCTGCCGCGCCCACGCCTGCAGCAACGCCGACGCGAACACCGCGATCACGATCGTGATCAGCTCCCGCGACCCCTCACCGGCCAGGATCGGCGGGATGCCGTTGTCGATCCCCAGGTGCACCAGGTACGGCACTGCCAGCCGGGCGCCGTTCTCGACGACCACGATCACGATCAGCAGCCAGATCAGCTTCTGGTACGGCCGGAGCAACTCACCGAGCAGCTTCCGCGAGTCCTCCTTCAGCCGGATGCTGGTCGCCCGGGAGATCTCCCGGTCGGGGTCCTCCTCGAACATCCCCCGCCAGGTCTGCTCCTGTTCCTCCGGCTGATCCTTGGCGTCGTCAGGAGGAGGTGTTTGCTGAGTCGTTGTCATGCGGGCACCTCCTCTTCCTCTGCTGCTAGCAAGTGGCGGTAGGCCGGTACTGTCGCGAGCAGCTCCTGGTGGGTTCCTACGTGGGTGATCGTGCCGTGCTGCAGTAGCGCGACCTGGTCGGCCAGCATCACTGTGGAAGCTCGGTGCGCGACCACGATGCCGGTGGTGTCGGACAGCACGTTCCGGAGTGCTTCCTCGACCAGTGCTTCGGTGTGTACGTCCAGCGCGGACAGCGTGTCGTCCAGCACCAGTACGGCCGGTTTGGCGAGTACTGCCCGTGCCAGCGCGAGACGCTGACGCTGGCCACCCGACAGCGACATGCCCTGCTCACCGACGCGGGTCTCGAGCCCCCACGGCAGCTCGTTGGCGAACTGGGCCTGTGCGACCTCCAGTGCTTGCTGCACCTCGTCGTCGGTCGCATCCGGCCGGCCCAGCGTCAGGTTCTCCCGGACGCTCATCGAGAACAGCGTCGGGTCGTCGAACGCGGAGGCGACCGCGGTACGCAGGGACACCAGGGTCAGGTCCCGGACGTCGTGGCCGTCGATGGTGATCCGGCCCGCCGTCACGTCGTACAGCCGGGGGACCAGCGCGGTCAGCGTGGTCTTACCGGAACCGGTGGCACCGACCAGGGCGAGGGTGGTACCCGGGGTCAGGTCCAGGTTGATGTCGTGCAGTACCTCGGTGTCGTCGTCGGAGAACCGGAAGCCGACGTGCTCGAAGCGCAGGTGGCCGCGGGAGCCGGTGAGCTCCTCCGGACCCGACTTGATCACCGAGTGGGTGTCCAGGATCTCGCTGATCCGGTCCGCCGCGGTCATCGCCTCCTGGGCCATCGCCAGGATCGCGCCGAGCGAGGTGACCGGCCAGACCAGGGACAGCATCAGCGTGATGAACGCGACCAGGGTGCCGAGCGTGATCGCCTCCCGGCCGACCGCGAGCGCGCCGAGCAGCAGCACGATCACCAGGGTCAGGTTCGGGATGACGCCGAGGAAGCTCCAGAACCGGGACGCGAGCCGGACCTTCTCGACCTCGGTGTGGTACAGCGTGGTCGCCTCGTCGTCGAACTGGCGCTGGACGTGCGGCCGGCGGCCGAACGCCTTGATCACCCGGAAGCCGAGCGCGGACTCCTCGATCCGGGTCGCCAGGTCACCCTGCTGGTCCTGCACCTTGCGGGAGATCCGCAGGTACTTCTTCTCGAACTTCAGCGACACCATCACGATCGGTACGGCGGCCACCAGGACGACCAGACCGAGCGGCCAGTACAGCTGGAGCAACAGGATCGTGACGACGATCAGCTGGAGGATGTTCATCACCAGGAACAGCAGACCGAAGCCCATGAACCGGCGGATGGTGGACAGGTCCGTGGTGACGCGGGAGAGCAGCTGACCGCTCTGCCACTTGGTGTGGAACTCCATCGGCAGGGACTGGAGCCGGACGTACAGGTCGTGCCGGAGGGTCGCCTCCAGGTCGCTGACGGTCCGGGACTGCGCCCAGCGGCGCATCCAGACCAGGATGACCTCGGAGATGCTCAGCCCGAGCGCCAGCAGCGCCAGCGGGACCAGCAGGCTCAGCTCACGACGGGTGACCGGCCCGTCGATGATGGCCCGGGTGACGAGCGGGATGGCGAGGCTGACACCGACGCCGAGCATCGCGGTGGAGAACATCACCGAGAGCCGGTAGCGGTGCGGTTTCAGATAGGGACGCAGTCGCCAGAGATTGCGGCTACGTTCGGGGGCACGGGTGGTAGGGGCAGCGATCGACGGCGCTTGGACAGTGTGCTCTGAGGGCATCTGGACGGGCGCACTTCCCATCTACTTCGGTTCAAGGGGTTTGGGCGACCTGAAAACGGCGCACTTTCCAGTATCACTCAGTAGGTAAGCGGTTGTCGTGCGAATTCCATTCCCTGCCGATGAATTACCGCCGTACGCAATAGCCGACCCGGAACCCAGGCGGGAGGCGGGTCCGGACCTATCGCGTTTCGCAATCAGTGCTCGGCCATCGATCGCCCTTCTCCGTCGGGAAACCGGGTTTCGCCGGGGGCGCGGGGCTCCTCGGGCGCGCGGGTCTCCTCGGGCAGCGCGTGCAGACCACGGACCGGGGAGCAGCCGGCGACGACCAGTCCGGCCAGCATTCCGGCGGTCGCGATCAGCAGCGTCGTCCGGATCTGCAGCGCACTGGCGAGTAAGCCGGAGGCAAGAGCGCCGACCGTCTGACCGCCGATCACCAGCGTGCGCCACGCGGACGTCACTTGGCCGAGCAGCTGCGCGGGCGCGAGCGCGAGCCGCAAAGTGCGCTGCGGTACGCCGAACAGCGACATGCCCAACCCAGCAAGCACCTGTCCGAGCAGGATCAGCGGAGTCTGGCCGGTGGCGAGGGCGGCGCCGTTCAGCGACGCCAGGAACACGCCGGACAGGTACGAGCGGCCGATGCCGACGCGCCGGCACCACGTACCGGCGAAGAGCGTGCCGACAACGGCGGCGACGCCGAAGGTGGTGATGGTCAGTCCGACGAACGCGGGTGGTTTGTGCAGTTCGCGGACCAGGAACAGAACGACGAGTGGACCCTGCATCGCACCCGCCATCGCCGCGATCATCGCCGACACGACCAGTGGGGTGAGTACTCGGTTGCTGAAGAGCACTTGAAGTCCGGCGGACAGCCGTACCTCGGACCGCTCCGGCGCGGGTGGGCGTTCCGGCTCCTTGAGGCGGTACGCCGCGATGGTGGAGACGAGGTACGACGCGGCATCCACGACGATCGCGAACGGCGCACTGAGTACCTGCACCAGAAAGCCGGCGACCGACGGTCCTGCCGTCGTCGCGAGGTTCGCGTTGAGCAGCGCGGCGCTGTTGGCGCGCATCAGGTCCACACGAGACACCAGAAACGGGATCAGCGTTTGGGACGCCGTGTCGGAGAGCAGGGCGAGCACACCGGTCAGTACGGCAACCACGTACAGCTGCCCCAGCTGCAACCAGCCCAGCGCGGCCGCCGCCGGTATAGAGCCCAGCAACAGCAACCGCCCGATGTCAGTCCAGATCAGCACGCGGCGCCTCGACCACCTGTCGACCCACACCCCAGCCTGCAGCCCTAACACCAGATGCGGTGCGATGGTCAGGGCAGACAGTGCCCCCATCTCCACAGCCGAGGCCTGCAGGTTCACTACAGCGACCAGTGGTAGTGCGACCGTGGTGATCGCACTGCCGGCGCCAGACACCAGTTGGCCGATCCACAGCTTGCGGAACTCGCCGCTCACGACCCAGGCCATGCAAGTGAACCTGTCACCTAACAGAACCGACCGGCTACACCTGTTCGCCCCCAGCAGACTCTGTTCACTCCGCGCGAAACACCTGAGGTCACTTCCGTTACTGGTGGTTACTGGCTAGGGTGCGTGCGACGGCTGGGGGGATCTCACGTGGTCGGTTTTCGGGTTCGAGTGGCTGCAGTGGTGTGCGCTGCCGTGCTGCTGCCGCTGTCTGGTTCTTCGGCGTTGGCGGCTGATCCGCCTCCGCACCTAGGAGAGGGCGTACTTGTGCCCGGCCGGAGTGCGGTCGATGTGGGGATGTCCGGTGCGCGGGTGGTGGTTTCGGACCCCGTGTACGAGACGACCAACAACGGGAGCACCTGGACTGCTGTTGGCGGGTCCAACAGTGGTAAGCCGCTGCAGGTCGAGGGCGGCGCCCTGCTGACGTTCGACGGGACCACGGCGAAGGTCGGTGGGCTCACCTTCCCCGCTGCGGATGAGGTGGTGCTCGGAAAGGGCGGCAAGCTCGTTTCGCACCGTACGCCTAGCGCCGCGACCGCGGAGGTGTACGACGTCGCGACCAAGACGAAGCTGGCCGACTACGCGCCGCCGTTCGCGCTTGCCGGCGACACGGTGTGGAAGGTGACCGAGCCGGGGCACCTGGACGGCAAGAGCCTCACAACTGGTGACGTGAAGACGGTGCTGGTTGCTAGTGCCTGCACTGTTGGTCCGGGTGCGGTGAACGGTCGCTGGGCCGTGCTGAGCGGTTGTAACCAGGTGGTGGACGTTGTTGGCCCGCAGCCGCCTCGCAACCTCTCTGTCGCGGCTGATGCTCAGCTGGGCAACGGGTTCACGGTGCAGTCGTCTGGCGCCGACCTGTTGGTCACTGACCTCAATGACCCGGCTCTGGGACAGCGGCGGTACGGACCGATCCGCACTACTGGGCCCAGCTTCCGTGCAGATGGTTCTGGCTTGGCCAAGATCGTGTACTCCGACGCTGCCGCCAAGCCACGTGTCATCACCCTGAACTGGTTGACCGCTGATCCGCAGGAGCACCCCGACACCGTGGCGCCCGTACTGACCAGTGCGACGGCAGGTGACCGCATCCGGGACAACAACAGCCTTTCGTTCGAGTGGGTGTACGACGACCCGCAGGACCCGAACTCACCTGCCACTGGTGTGGACAGCTACGACTTGCGCATTCAGCAGCGTCCGAACCGCACCTCGCCGTACAGCGCCTGGAATCAGGTACCAGGCTGGCAGGGGCTGAAGACGACCGGTGCAAGTCTGACGGCACCGATCGGTACGGACACCTGCTGGCAGGTACGTGCACGTGACTACGCCGGCAATGTGAGCGCGTGGAGCGCCTCGTACTGCAGTGAGGTGGACGGTACTGCGCCGTCGCTCCAGACCTGGCGGATCGGAGATCGGGTGCAGTTGGGCGGGTCCGCGACGGTCCGGTGGGCGTACAAGGACGACACCGGCATCGCGTCGTACGACGTGGTGTACAAGACCGCCGCATCGGGCGTGGCCTTCGGCAAGTGGATCTACCCGGCGAACTGGCAGGGTACGAACATCACTGGGATCACCTGGGTACCGCGGCTCGGCTGGGACGAGTGCTTCATGGTCCGCGCCCGCGACTACCTGGGCAACCTGTCCGCGTGGTCGGCGCCGCTGTGTTCAGTTGCACCGGATGACGACCGCGCCTTCACCGCCACCGGCACAGTCACCCGAGCCACCAGCACACTGGCGTTCCAGGGCACTACGTCCGTCCTCAAGGCGAACGGCGCATACCTGACAAAAGCAACCGCCGCCGGCCAGCGCATAGCCCTGGTAGCCATCCACGGCCCCGGCCAAGGCCGCGTCGACATCTACCACGCCAACATCAAGATCGGCACCGTCTCCCTGGCCGCGACGGTCAGTAGTCGGGCGGTCACGTACCTTCCCGCGACGGTGTTCCGCACCGGTCCGCTCAAGATCGTCTCCACCAGTACGGCGCCGGCAACCATTGACGGCATCGCCTTTCTGCGCGCCCCGTAAGACCGGCAAAGAATTTCGGAACCTGTCGGTCCGATCGCGGTTTGGTCACGGCCGGACCGGGGGAAGACAGACGGAGTACCAAGAAGACTCGGGGAGTGGACCGGGAGGGAACCCTTGTCAGTGCAGGATCCGTCGACCGGAAACGGCGGCGACCGACATTCCGTCATGCCCGCTGGAGGGCCGTGCTGTTCGTCCGAGGAGTCGCCGCGGCGAGCCGGATAGCGAACCCCGATGGACGCCTATGCCCTACAGAGCAGCTGGGATCGGGTGACGAAGCACGGAGAACAGGTAGCGCTGTACTTCTACTCCCACATCTTCGTGTCCAATCCCGAGGTGCGGTCGATGTTCCCGCTCTCGATGTCGAACCAGCGGGACAAGTTCGTCAGCGCACTCGGCCGGATCGTCAGCCACGCCGACGAGATCGAGAAGGACACGGCCTTCATCCAGCACCTCGGCCGTGACCACCGCAAGTACGCCGTCGTCGCCGAGCACTACAACGCGGTCGGCGCGTCGCTGTGCGCCACCCTGAAACACTTCCTCGGCCCCGAGTGGGACGAGGACCTCGCCGCCGAATGGACGGCGGCGTACCAGGTGATCGCGCGGATGATGGTCGAGGCCGCGGAGAACTCCTCGGAGTCCACGCCGGACTGGTGGGACGCCGACGTCGTCTCGGTCGAGCGGCGGACCATGGACCTCACGCTGCTGACCGTTCGGCCACGGCGCGCGCTCCACTTCCTGCCCGGCCAGTCACTGTCCATGGAGATCCCGCAACGCCCGCGGCTGTGGCGGTACTTCAGCCCGGCCAACGCACCGCGCGCGGACGGTTCGATCGACCTGCACGTACAGCAGATCGACGGTGGCCAGGTGAGTCCGAGCGTGGTGCGAAACCTCAAACAGGGTGACGAGGTCAAGCTGGGTGCTCCGGTCGGTGACCGGCTGACCCGGCAGCACAACGATCCACGGGACCTGCTGATGATCGCAGGTGGGACCGGCTTGGCCCCACTGCTCGCCGTACTCGAGCAGATCGACAATGAGTGGGCCCGATCGGGCAGGGCGCCGCACGTCCAGCTGCTGCACGGCGTACGGATGCCCTGGCACCTCTACGAGCGCCCGCGGTTGCGAGAGCTCGCCCAGACCAGGCCCTGGTTCGACTACACCGAGGTTGTGTCGGCAGACGCCTCCTACCCCGGGACACGCGGCAAGGTCGGCACAGTCGCGGCCCGGCAGGAGCTGCCCGGGCGGATGGCGATGGTGTGCGGCGGCCCGCAGATGGTCGCGCACACGTTGGAGCGGCTCTCCGCCGCCGGCATGCCCACCGAGCACATCAAGTACGAGCACTTCTACTACGCGGCCGCGGACGACCACACGGCCCACCCAGCCTTCACCAGGTCAGGAGAAATCAAGTGACCAACACCCGCCGCCGCCACGGCATCCCGCAGTACCAGACACCCGACCAGATCCGGGGCGAGCAGTTCCGGCGCCGTCTGCGTGGTCTCGACCCGACCGAGGTGTTCGCGTACCTCGACCTACTGGCCGATCAGGTGGAGGACACGGCGCAGGACCTCAGTACGAGCCGTGCGGAGAACGAGCGCCTCCAGGGTGAGCTGCGGCGGACGGGGGCGGAGCTACAGCGGGTGCAGGGGGAACTGCAGCGGGTGCAGGCGGAGCTGGACGAGTACGAGCAGGCCGGCGACCGGGTGAACGAGCAGATCGTCCAGCTGTTCAGCGAGGCGCAACTGGTGGCGGAGGAGATGGTCCAGGATGTCAGCCGGGACGCCCGTGAGCGGATCGGCCAGGCGCGCGCACACGAGCGCCGGATCGTCGAGGAAGCGATGGACACCGCGGGGCAGCAGGTCCGGTCCTACGCGCAGTCGGCCCAGCTGCGGATGCAGTCGATCGTGGACTCGTTCGGCAGCGAGATCGAGCAGCTCGGCGGCGAGACCGCGCCCGGCGAACCCGGACGGCATCAGAAGGACGCGTGGTTCGACGACATGAGCGACTGGCAGGTCCGGCTACGGAACGAGCGCCGTCCGGACGCTCCAGGGCGGGCGTGAGCGATCCGGACGGTCCGGAGCGACACCATGTCGTACATCCAGGGGCGCTGCCCTGCCCACCCGAATCTCACGCCGTCGAGATCCCGTCGATCGGCCTCCCGGCGCCTGCCGGCCGTACCGCTGGGGGTGTTCGGCCTGATCCTCGCCGGTGCCGCGATCGGCCTGCTCGGATTCGGCCGGTACGTGCCCGGCGGCGTACCGCCTGCCGTGCCGATCGCGCTTGGCCTCGCGATGCTCTTGCTGGCCGTGGGAATCTGCGCGCGCCACCTGGCAGCGGGCCGTACCGGCGAGCAGCTGTTCCAGCTCAGCAGGCGGCGCGGTTCGAGCCGGTGGAACCTCCGTTCGGTGGTACGGCGTCCACCTCGGATCATGGCGGCTCCGCGTCGTTCGGAGCCTCGGCCCGACCCGGAGCGGGTGGCCGCGCGCGTGGACACCGGGATGCTTCGGGCCGCGGCGAAGGAGTTCCTGGAGCTCTTCCACAGCGAGAACCCAACCGCTGGGCCGCTGGGGCCGCGGCTCGCCGCGGTGTTGCATGAGATCGACACCACCGGGACGTACTGGCACACCCCGGAGGAACTGGAGTTCGGCGCGCAAGTGGCTTGGCGCAACAACAAGCGGTGCATCGGCAGGCTGTACTGGCGCAGTCTGCAGGTGCGCGATCTGCGCGGGGTGTCAGACGCCGGCGGCGTTGCGGCGCACTGCTTCGAGCATCTGACCGCGGCGTACAACGGCGGGAAGATCCGGCCGATGATCACGGTGTTCGCCCCGGAGACCCCGTCGCGGCCGGGTCCGCGGATCTGGAACGAGCAGTTGATCCGGTACGCCGGGTACGACCAGCCGAGCGGGCGTCCGCTCGGAGATCCGCGGTACCGCGAGTTCACCGACTACCTGATCAAGCGGGGCTGGCGGCCGCCCGAGCGCCGCGGGGCCTTCGACGTACTGCCGCTGGTGGTGGAGACCGTCGAGGAGGGGCCGCGGCTGTTCCAGTTGCCCCACCAGGTGGTGCACGAGGTCGAGCTGCGGCACCCCGAGCTTCCGTGGTTCGCGGACCTGGACCTACGGTGGCACGCGGTGCCGGTGATCAGTAACAGCCGGCTGGTGATCGGCGGGATCTCGTACCCCGCGGCGCCGTTCAACGGGTGGTACATGGGTACCGAGATCGGCGCGCGCAACCTGGCCGACACCGATCGGTACGACCTCGTCCCCGAGGTCGCGGAACGGCTGGGCCTGGACACGTCACACGACACCAGCCTCTGGCGCGACCGGGCGCTGGTGGAGCTCAATCGCGCGGTCCTGCACTCCTTCGGCCTGAGCGGTGTCACGGTGACCGATCACCACACCGAGTCCCGCAGATTCCTCCTGCATCTGGAAAAGGAGGAACGCGCCGGCCGCACTTGTCCCGCGGACTGGAGCTGGATCGTCCCCCCGATGTCCGGCTCCCAGACGCCCGTCTTCCACCGCTACTACGACACCGAAACCAGAACCCCCGCCTTCACCACCGACCCCGACTCCACGACGAGAGCCCTCCAGGGCGACCCCCCGGCCTTCTCCTGAGGCACCCCAACAGCCGGGTACTCGAGCGCGATCGAGTACCCGGCTGTTGGTTGCTGGCGCGGGTGAGGGTTCGGTGCTGGTGGAAGTGTTGGTGGGTGGGGGTGATGTGGCGGAGGATGCGGGGATGGTTTCTGTTGTGCTGAATGTGGCGATCGACTGTGCGGACGCGTATGGGCTGGCGCGGTTCTGGAGCGAGGTGACCGGGCGGCCGGTGGATCCGGATTGCGAGCCGGGTGACCACGAGACGCAGGTACTGATGGCCGAAGGCCCGATGCTGTACTTCAATCAGGTGCCGGAGCCGAAGACGATCAAGAACCGCGTACACCTGTGCCTGCGGCCGGAGACGTACCGCGACCTGGAGACGGAGCGCCTGCTCGGCCTCGGTGCCACCCTGGTCGCCGACCACCGCTACCCCGACGGCACCGGCTGGGTCGTACTCGCCGACCCGGAGGGCAACGAGTTCTGCGTGCTCCGGGGCACCGCCGAACGGGCCGCGACTCCGTCCTGATTCAAGTGACCTGCATCACGTCGAACGCCATTCGAGTACGCGAAAGGCCCCTCTCCGCGGCAGTCGCGATGAGGGGCCTTCGAGCGTGGAGCGGGTGACGAGAATCGAACTCGCGTAGCCAGTTTGGAAGACTGGGGCTCTACCATTGAGCTACACCCGCGGTGCCCGGACATGATTCCACAGGAAGCGGGTCGGACCCAAAACGAGGGGTAACCGGCCCCCGGTGGCGTGAGCACTGGTTCGGGTCGACTAGACTTCCACGGTCACTGCGGGGCGTAGCGTAGTGGCTAGCGCGCCTGCTTTGGGAGCAGGAGACCGCAGGTTCGAGTCCTGTCGCCCCGACAACCCCGTGCAGTACCGGCTGTGGCGTCGGCTGTCCGGCGTCGCACCATGTCACCGAATCAAGGAGAACCGCCACCGTGAAGAGCACCGTCGAGTCCTTGAGCCCGACCAAGGTCAAGCTCATCGTCGAGGTGCCGTTCGAGGAGCTCAAGCCGAGCCTCGACGCGGCGTACAAGAGCATCGGTCAGCAGATCGTCGTGCCGGGCTTCCGCAAGGGCAAGATCCCGCCGCAGGTGATCGACCAGCGGGTGGGCCGTGGCCCGGTGCTCGAGGAGGCGATCAACGACGCGCTCCCGAAGCTTTACTCGCAGGCGGTCAGCGACAACCAGGTGAAGGCGATCGGCCGGCCCGAGGTCGACGTGACCGACTTCAACGACAAGGAGAGTCTGCAGTTCTCCGCCGAGGTCGAGGTCCGTCCGGAGATCACCCTGCCGGACCTGGAGGGCCTGGAGGCGTCGGTCGAGGACATCGCCATCTCCGACTCCGAGGTGGACGAGCAGATCGAGTCGCTGCGGCAGCGGTTCGGCTCGCTGAACCCGGTCGAGCGCGCGACCGCCGACAAGGACTTCATCACCCTTGACCTGTCCGCCAGCAAGGACGGCGAGAAGGTCGAGGAGGCACAGGCGACCGGCCTGTCGTACCAGGTCGGCAGCGGTCAGCTGCTCGACGGCCTGGACGAGGCGGTCATCGGCCTGAGCGCCGGCGAGAAGAAGACCTTCGTCACCCAGCTGGTCGGCGGTTCGCTGAAGGGCGAGGACGTCGACGTCGAGGTGACCGTGACCGCGGTCAAGGAGCAGGAGCTCCCGGAGTTCGACGACGAGTTCGCGCAGACCGCGTCGGAGTTCGACACCGCCGACGAGCTGAAGGCGGACGTGCAGACCCGGCTGGAGCGCGGCAAGCGGCTCGAGCAGGCTGGCGAGGCGCGGGACGCGGTCCTGGAGAAGATCCTCACCCTGGTCGACGTGCCGGTGCCGGACGGTCTGCTGACCGACGAGCTGGCCGCCCGCAAGGAGAACCTGGAGCAGCAGCTCGGGTACTCCGGGATGACCATGGAGCAGTTCCTCGAGGGTGAGGAGCAGTCCCAGGAAGAGTTCGACGAGGACCTGAAGAAGCGCTCCGAGGACGCCATCAAGGCGCAGTTCGTGCTCGACCTGGTGGCCGAGCAGCAGGAGCTGAGCGTGAACGACCAGGAGCTCACCGAGCACATCGTCCGGCACGCGCAGCGTTCCGGTGTCTCGCCGGACCAGTTCGCCCAGCACGCGGTGGAGAACAACCTGGTCCCGAGCCTGGTCTCCGAGGTCGTCCGCGGCAAGGCGCTCGCGTACCTGGTCGAGAACGCCAAGGTCACCGACGGCTCCGGCAACACGGTCGAGCTGAAGACGCTGCAGCCGGACGGCACCTACGCCGACCCGGAGGCCGCCGACGCCGACGCCGAGAACACCGAGGCCCCGGTCGCGGAGCCCGCGAAGGCCTGAGCAGTCCGCCGTACGGCCCGGGACCCCATCGCGGGATTCCGGGCCGTACGCATTTCGCGAACCGGTTGAGAAGAAACTGTCGGCTGGACCGCCTACGGTGGACGGTGAATCGATTTCCAACCGAAGGGACCGGTGTGGCCGCGCTGTTGCAGGAGCCAGAGGTGCTGGTGGACCAGGAGCATCCTGGGCGCCGCCAAGCACCGAAACCGGGAGCACCCGGAACAGCGCCCGAGGCAGCGGCCGGAGGGACGGCCGCCGCGGCGGCCGAGGAGCCCGGGTCCGTGGTTCTCTGCGGCTGGTGAATCACCCGCGATGCGCCGTGAGCGAACACCTCCGGCCCAGCCTTAGGTCTGTCGCCGCCGACCAGTAATGTCGGGTTCGTGAACGAGACATTTGCAGCCAGCCCCAAAGCCGCGGGCGGCAACGGATCCGGCGGACTCGACGACCACATCTACCAGCGCCTGCTGCAGAACCGGATCATCTTCCTGGGGTCCGAGGTTCGCGACGACAACGCGAACGCGATCTGCGCGCAGATGCTGCTCCTCAACGCCGAGGACCCCAACCAGGACATCTGGCTGTACATCAACTCGCCGGGTGGCTCGGTGGACTCCGGCATGGCGATCTACGACACGATGCAGTGGATCTCCAACGACGTCGCCACCGTCGGGATGGGCCTGGCCGCCTCGATGGGTCAGTTCCTGCTCTGCGCCGGCGCGAAGAACAAGCGCTACGCGCTGCCGCACGCGCGGATCATGATGCACCAGCCGTCCGGCGGTATGGGTGGAACGGCTTCGGACATCAAGATTCAGGCCGAGCAGTCGCTGCACATCAAGGCGCAGCTGTTCAAGCTGATCGCCGAGCACACCGGCCAGCCGCTGGAGCAGGTCGAGAACGACGCCGACCGGGACCGCTGGTTCACCGCCGACGCGGCCAAGGACTACGGCTTCATCGACCACGTCGTGGCCAGCGCCGCCCAGCTGACCTCCGGCAGCCCGAACTCCTGATCTCCCACTCCGTCAGTTAAGGACGCACCATGAACTACTTCATCCCGCAGTGGGAGGAGCGCACGTCGTACGGCATGCGCCGGATCGACCCCTACACCAAGCTGTTCGAGGACCGGATCATCTTCCTCGGTACGCCGATCACCGACGAGATCGCGAACGCGGTGATGGCGCAGCTGCTCTGCCTGCAGTCGATGGACTCCGACCGCGACATCAGCATCTACATCAACTCCCCGGGCGGCTCGTTCACAGCGCTGACCGCGATCTACGACACCGTCCGGTACATCAAGCCGGACGTCCAGACGGTGTGCCTCGGTCAGGCCGCCTCGGCCGCCGCGGTGCTGCTCGCGGCCGGTACGCCGGGCAAGCGGCTGGCGCTGCCGAACAGCCGGATCATCATCCACCAGCCGGCCACCGAGGGCACCTACGGCCAGTCGAGTGACATCGAGATCCAGGCGAACGAGATCCTCCGGCTGCGCGCGCTGCTGGAGAAGATGCTCGCCGACGCCAGCGGCAAGTCGCACGAGGAGGTGTCCCGGGACATCGAGCGGGACAAGTTCCTCACGGCGGAGCAGGCGATCGAGTACGGCCTGATCGACGATGTCCTGCAGACTCTGAAGACCCCGGTTCCGGCCGGCGTCTGAACGAGTTCGAAAACCGGCCCAGCCGCTTCGGCGGGCTGTCAAGGGCCTGACGCGTTCGCCACCGGCGTAGTCACAAGCTGGTGGCGAGCGCGGTTTTTGGGCCCCGGACGGGGTACCGTCGAAATCGGTCCGACTGCGCATAGAAGGGATCTGTCCCGGTGGCACGCATTGGTGACGGCGGCGACCTGCTCAAGTGCTCGTTCTGCGGCAAGAGTCAGAAGCAGGTCAAGAAGCTCATCGCCGGTCCCGGCGTTTACATCTGCGACGAATGCATCGATCTCTGTAACGAGATCATCGAGGAGGAGCTGAACGAGGGCTCCGAGGTCGGACTCACCGAGCTGCCGAAGCCGCGGGAGATCTACGACTTCCTCAACGCGTACGTCGTCGGTCAGGACGTGGCCAAGAAGGCGCTCGCGGTGGCGGTGTACAACCACTACAAGCGGGTCCGGGACGGTCAGGGTTCGTCCAGCGCGGGGCGGCACGCCAAGGACGAGGCGGTGGAGCTGGCCAAGTCGAACATCCTGCTGATCGGCCCGACCGGCTGCGGCAAGACGTACCTGGCGCAGACCCTCGCCCGGATGCTGAACGTCCCGTTCGCGATCGCGGACGCGACCGCGCTGACCGAGGCCGGGTATGTCGGCGAGGATGTGGAGAACATCCTGCTGAAGCTGATCCAGGCCGCGGACTACGACGTGAAGAAGGCCGAGACCGGGATCATCTACATCGACGAGGTCGACAAGATCGCCCGCAAGAGCGAGAACCCGTCGATCACCCGCGATGTCTCCGGTGAAGGTGTCCAGCAGGCGCTGCTGAAGATCCTGGAAGGCACCACCGCGAGCGTGCCGCCGCAGGGTGGCCGTAAGCACCCGCACCAGGAGTTCATCCAGATCGACACCACCAACGTGCTGTTCATCGTCGGTGGTGCGTTCGCCGGGCTCGACCACATGGTCGAGCAGCGGGTCGGCAAGAAGACGCTCGGCTTCAACACCTCGCGCGAGCCGGAGAAGCCGAAGGAGCTCGGCGGGTACGCCGACGTGATGCCGGAGGACCTGCTCAAGTTCGGTCTGATCCCGGAGTTCATCGGCCGGTTGCCGGTGATCACGACGGTGTCGCCGCTGGACCGCGACGCGCTGATCAAGATCCTGTCCGAGCCGAAGAACGCGCTGGTCAAGCAGTACCGGCGGCTGTTCGAGATCGACAACGTCGAGCTGGAGTTCACCGACGACGCGGTCGAGGCGATCGCGGACCAGGCGCTGCTGCGCGGCACCGGCGCCCGTGGCCTGCGGGCGATCATGGAGGAAGTCCTCCTGAACGTCATGTACGAGGTGCCGAGCCGTGACGATGTCGCCAAGGTGGTCGTCACCGGCGACGTGGTGCTGGAGAACGTGAACCCGACGCTGATTCCGCGCGAGCAGATCGAGCGCAAGCGGGACCGCCGGGAGAAGAGCGCCTGACGGAAGTCTCGTGACGGAGGCCGGGGTCCGCTGAACGGCGGAGACCCGGCCTCCTTCTCGTGGTGGACGCGCTCGGAGTGGCCGGCCGCCTACGGTCGGTGCCATGACGCCCAGAAGAGTTCTTCGAAGACTGTCTGCGGCCGGTGTGGCGCTGGTGCTGCTGGCCCCGATAACGGCCGCCGTCGCGCAGGCCAAGGGTCCCGCGCAGGCCAAGGGTCCCGCGCAGACCAGGCAGCCGAACGTTCCGGTGATCGCGTGGGGCAGTTGTGGTACCGATCCGAAGCTGAAGCCGTTCCAGTGCGCGTCCGTCGAGGTCCCGACCGACTACGACAACCCGCGTGGCGCGACCACCACGATCGCGCTGACCCGGCTGCCGGCCGCCGACCCGGCGCACAAGGTCGGCACCCTGTTCACGAACCCCGGCGGCCCGGGCGGTTCCGGCGTCGACTTCGTGCAGCAGGCCGCGCAGGTGGCGTACACGCCCGAACTGCGGGCGAAGTTCGACATCCTCGGCTTTGATCCGCGTGGGGTCGGCCATTCGGACCCGGTCACCTGTTACCCGACGGCGGCCGAGGAGGCGAAGGCGACCGCGGGGATGCCGCCGTTCCCGGTCGGGGCGAAGGAAGAACGCCAGTTCATCGTGGACGCGGCGAAGCTGGCGGCGCATTGCCAGACGACGTCGCCCGATCGGCTCGCGCACTTCTCGACCGCGAACGTGGCGCGGGACATGGATCTGCTCCGGCAGGCGGTCGGTGACGCCAAGCTGACGTACGCCGGGTACTCGTACGGGACATACCTGGGCGCGACGTACGCGAAACTGTTCCCGAACAACGTCCGCGCGCTCGTCCTCGACGGCACGTTGAGCCCCGAGTGGTACTCCGGATCGAACGGTGACAAGAACCCGGTCGGCGTACGCCTGAAGCAGGGCGAAGGTGCTTCGGACACGTACGAGCAGTTCCTTGCCGAGTGCAAGAAAGCGGGCGCGAACTGTGCGCTGAACCAGCTCGGTGACCCGAAGACCGTTGTCGAGAGCACGTTCGCCCGGTTGAAGACGCACCCGGTGGACGTCCCGATGCCGGACGGTTCGACGGTGAAGGTGACGTACGCGCTCGCGGTGGCGATCACCTTCTCCAACCTGTACGACCCGGCCGGCTTCGCAGGTCTCGCCGAGATGTGGGCACAGCTGGCGAACCCGAACCAGGCGAAGGCCAAGTCTGCCGCCAAGGCGCCGCGGACGTTGATCGAGTGGAATCGCCGTAAGGAGGAATACACCACGTCGTTCGGCACGGTGCTCCAGCCGTGCATCGAGGCGAAGCAGTCCGGTCGCCCGCTCGCGTACCCGGCGTACGCCGCCGCCGCTGACCGTCGTGCCCCGCACTTCGGCAGCTACCGGGCCTGGGTCGGTGTGCAGTGCGAGTTCTTCGGTCTCAAGGACACCGACGCGTTCCTCGGACCGTGGCCGAACAAGGTGAAGCAGCCGGTCCTGGTCTTCGGCACTCGGCATGACCCGGCGACGCCGTACGAGGCGACCCGTCCGTACGCCGACCTGTGGCCGGACGCGCGGATGGTCACGGTCGAGGGCTGGGGTCACACGACGCTCCTGAAGAGCGCCTGCGCCGACCGGATCACCACCGAGTACCTGGTTGACCTGAAGGCGCCGGCTGACGGCTCGACCTGCAACCAGGACCGCAAGCCCTTCGACCCACTGCCTACAGGGAAGAAAGCACTGAATCTGCTACCGCGATAGTCTCGTCGACCTGGTCAGCGGTGTGCTCGGTGGACAGGAACCACAGCCCACGCGGGACGATGCTGATCCCAGCAGCGAACAACCCGGCGTGGAACCGAGCCATCGCGGCCCGGTCGCAGCCGGCAAACGAGCGGTAGTCGGTGACCGCCTGCTGGTCGGTGATGTAGGTCTGGAACACCGGACCGGGACCGTCGACCAGCAGCGGTACGCCGTGCCGCGCGGCCGCGGTACGTAGTCCTGCCATCAGCCGTTGCCCAGTGGCGATCAGCGGCGGGTAGATGTCGTCGCGGTGCTTGTCCAGTCGGCGCAGCACCGCATCGGCAGCCGCCATCGCCACCGGGTGCGAGTTGAAGGTCCCGGCGTGCGCAACCTTGCCGTCGGCAATGGTCCCCATCACCTCGGCCGAACCGGCCAGTGCGGACACCTGCATCCCGCCGGCCATCGCCTTACCGAACGCGGCCAGATCGGGTACGACGCCGAACAGCTCGCCCGCGCCACCCGGAGCGACGCGGAAGCCGGAGATGATCTCGTCGAAGATCAGCAACGCACCGTACTGGCTGGTGAGCTCGCGTAGTCCTTCGAGGTAGCCGGGCTTCGGTGTGATGCAGCCGGTGTTGCAGAGCAGCGGTTCGAGGATGACGGCAGCGACCTCGTCACCGCACTGCTCCAGCAGGTCGGCAACAGCCGGAAGGTCGTTGTACGGAAGGACAATCAGGTCATCCGCGTCATGCCGTGGCTGGCCTGCCGTGCCGCCGACCGCGGTGGGGTGCTGTGCGTCTCCGGCGAGTGTCAGGTCCGGGTGGACGCTGTACAGCACTGGGTCGAGCCAGCCGTGGTAGTTGCCCTCGAACTTCACCACCTTCGGCCGTCCGGTGTGCCCGCGGGCCAGACGGAGTGCGCCGTGTACTGCTTCCGACCCGACGCTGTTGAAGCGAACCAGCTCGGCCGCCGGGACCATCGCGCACAGGCGCTCAGCCACCTGTGCCTCCAGCTCATGCTGCGCGGCGTACGCGACACCGCGGCGTACTTGGGCAGACACCGCGTCCGCGACGAGCGGTGCGGCGTGGCCGAGCAGGTTGGGGCCTTGACCGAGGACGTAGTCGAGGTAGCGGTTGCCGTCCACGTCCCACAGCTCCGCGCCGAGTGCGTGGTCCACGAAGAGCGGGCGGTCCGCGCGCCGTGCATCACTGGAGACTCCACCGGCGATCACCTGCCGTGCGCGGGCGTACAGGCGGTCGGCTTGGTCGTGTGTCTGCACAGACTCCTCCAAGGTCAGTCGAGCTTTTCGGTGAGTAGCCGGAACTGCTGGCGTGGGCGGCCGCCGCCGGTGGAGCGGGCCGGTGGCAACGGCCAGGCCAGCCCTGCCTCTACCAGCTCCTTCAGCATGCGGCGGCCGGTCCGCTGGGTGACCTGCATGATCGCCGCCACGCTCTCGACGTCTACGACCACCTGCCGGCCCGGAGTGGCACTCATAGCGGATGCGATCGACGTGACGATCTCCAGCGCCCGCTGGTCGATCTGCGGCGTACTGTCCACTGGTGCGGCGTTGGCTGTTGCCGGACCGGGCTCCAGGTCCAGGCGGTCACTGCCGCCGTCCAGGTACACCGCGACCTTCCCAGCTGTGGCTACAGACTCTTCAACCGCCATCAGCGCGTTGGCCTCGGCCGCGCGGGCAGTCTGGCCAGTGCCGGCGCCCACTGCAACCGGTACGCCAAGCTGCGCCGTCAGCGCGCCTAGGAAGGGCGCGGTGGTGAACTGCTCAGTCAGCCGGACCAGAGCGCCGTGTGTAGTCGTAACGAGGAACAGCGTGTCGGACCGACGCGTTACCGACGCTCCGACCTGGCGTGCTTCCGACAGCAGCTTCTGGTGCGTCGACAGCGCCAGCTCCTGTTGCCAGTAGTCACCGGACTCGGCACGGGAGCCACCAGTCGGAATGACCTGGACCGCGATCATGGCGAGCTGGTGCGCTCCCATCCTGGTGCCTTGGCCCAGCAAGACCGCGGTCTCCAACGCATCTCGTACGCTCGATCGGGTCGGGGCGATGCGTAGCACGGGCACGCCCTCCGTACGCAGCTCGCGTTCGACGGACAGGATCGTGGTGAGTGCCACGGTGGCGCGCTTCTGCCGGTGGAACGCCGCGAACTTCGCTACTGACTCAGGACCTTCGTACGGCAGGTCGTAGACGTGTGAAGTGTCCAGACCGATCTCCGCGTACGCCTCGGCGACATCGGCTTGTGACAGCGAGTCGATGCTGACTCTGGTCAGGTCGACGTTCTCGATGGTCAGTGAGGCGCGCAGCAGAGCGGCGTACAGCGCAGCGCCCGTGAGAGGCAGGTGCGTGGACGGGACCGTCAGCCAATGGCCAGTGGTCGCCAGGTCGAACACCCACGGACCGGGGAACACCGCGGAGTCGATCCGGTCCCGCAGCCGCAGGTAGCGCTCTTCGGCCTCGGACTGGTCGTCGTAGGCGCCGGACAGGAACCGGACGCCGTGCGCGGACCGCTCCGCGACCTCCTGGGCGACTTCGGCCATCGTCTTCACCAACCGGCGCGGACCGAACAGTCCGACCGTCACCGACGGCACTCGCTCAGCCGGCACCGGTTCCGTCGGCTGTGCCTCAACTCGATGTGTCTCGTCAGTCATCGCCAACCCCTCGTTCTCCTGGTAGTGGCCGCCACCGGAACAGCTTGCGGGCGTTCCCGCTGAGAACATCTTGACGTTGACTCTCCGTCAGCGGCGCGTACACCACCCGGCCCAGCGACATCCGCTGGTCGATGAACGGGAAGTCCGAACCGAACAGCACCCGGCCACTGCCGACCTGTTCCACCATCGAGCAGATCAGCGGTCCGGTCATCTGCGAACCACAGACCTCCAGCCACAGCGAGCCGTGCCGGGTGGCTGCCGCTATCGACTCGTCCACCCCGGCCGGTGTGATGCCGGCGTGCCCGAGGATGACCGGTGCGCCGGGGAACCGCTCCGCGACCGTCTCGAAGAGCGCCGGCGCGTCGTACGGGGACTGGTGTTCGGAGTGGCTGAGTACGGGACAGCCTGTTGATTCGGCGAACTCCCACACCGCCGCGTACCTTGCACCGGTCACTGGGTACTTGTGCAGGCTCGGATGCACCTTGATGCCGACGAAGCGGGTGTCGTCGGCAAGGCGGTCGAGCTCGCGTTCCGGTGACTGCCACGGGTTGATGACCGCGTACGCGGCGATCCGGTCCGGGTACTCGTCGACTGCGGCGAGGGTTTGTGAGTTGCCCAGGCGCGCGTCCTGCTGGATAGCACGGTTGGCGGCGACGACGGTGACCTCAGTACCGGTCCGGTCCATCACCGAGACCATGGTGGCCGCGTCCGGATCGGGGATGTGGAAGAGCGAGTACGGGCCGAGGTGGGCGTGTACGTCGATCACGCGATGCTCTGGTCGGCGGGCGATCACACGGCACCTCCTGCGCTGAAAAGACGACCCGCGTTGAGTGAACCGACCAGGCGGACCGTCGGGTCGTCGACGCCCGACCACGCCAGCCGGGCGATGCTCTCACCGGGGTCGCGGACGCCGAGACCGGTCGCGAACAGCAGCCGATCTGCCAGGCCGTTCGCCGCGAGCCACTCGATGCCCTGGTGCGAGGCGAAGTCGACCAGGTCGACGTGCAGGTTCGCGTGCGCGGTGAGCGCGGCCCAGAGTTCGCGCAGTTTGCGGTAGCCGAGGTTGGACACGACGATCGGCAGCTCCGGGTAGGCGGCCGCGATGCTGCTCAGGTCGGACCAGCCGAGCTCGGCGGAGTCGATGCACAGCGGCAGGTGGTGTGGTTGCAGCGCGGCATAGAGGTCGGTGAGCAAGCCAGGGGAGTAGCCGTGCGACAGCGGGTGGATACGGAAGGCCGCTACGCCGTTGTCGATGGCGCGGTCGACCAGGGTGGTCAGTGAGTCGAGTTCGCCGGGAGTTGCCGGGACAGCGGTCCAGCAGGCGCGTACGCCGCGGTGGGCGAGCGTGCGCGCGACTGCTGAGGCCTCTGCGTTACCGGCGATCGGATCGTGTAGCCATGACGCCATTGAACTCACCAGCGCACCGGACAGGGCGTAGCGCTCCAGATGCGTGGCGATCGAGTCAGCGTCAGTGGGTGGCAACAGCCCGGCTGGATGGGCGCCGGTCACAATCCGGGCATCGAACCACCCGCTCGTCACCTCACTCATGCCGTGCCCCTTCAACTACCCAGCACCCGGCGTACGGCAGCGTCAGCTGCCCCCAGCCAGCGCCGGCCGCCGCACCATGCACGATGTCCACGGCGATGCCGTTCAGGCGGATGGAGCGACCCGGCCGAACCCACACCGCGCACCGCGCCGAGCAGGTGATCTCCAGGCGCAACACGCTGTCTGCAGCACCGGCAGCACCGGCAGCACCGGCAGCACCGGCAGCACGGGCGGTGACGTCTACGGGTTCTGAGGTTCTGAGCAGGCCTGGCAGTTCGAGTGTGCGCCAACCTGTTGCCCACGACAACTGACCGTCTTGCTCGCGCATCCAGTGGGACGCACCGATCCGGTCAACCGTCGTGCCTTGCGTCACCACCAGCGCGCCCTCCGCGCGGGTGACTGCAACGGTAGGCGCACTCCCCACATGTGGCACCAGCACAGTAGTGAACTCACCGGTCGACCGCGCCAGCGACAGCGTGTGCAGCGGTCCGTACTCGGCATCACGCCGCTCCAGCACCGGTCGGCGCGCCACACCCTCACTGGTCTCAACAGCAGTCGCCGAACCGCCAGCTTCGATCAGCAACAGCCCCGGCCCATCAGCCGCACCAGCGTCGTACGCCAACGGAGCAACCTGCCGCCACGGATGCAACGCATGCCACTGAGCAGTGAACTTGTGCTCCCCAGCACCCCGATCCTCCACCACAACGTACGCCGGCTCCTCCCGCACCATCGCGACCGTGCGAGCCTGCGGTACGCCGTACCCGTGATGCCGGGCTGAGAACACAGCGACCTGCGGCGTATCGACCAGCGCGTCTACCTCCACACCACGATCCGTAGCCAGCTCCAGCTCGTCCACCAGCACTGTGTTGTGCCCCCGACCAGACTGGAACCACGTGAGGTACCCGGGGTCGTCATAGCTCGGCGGACCACCCGCCTCCCACAGCAACGGCTGCTGCCACCCGTCGAGTACGAGGTCCAGCACCGACCGGTGCGAGTGCGACTCCAGCTCGTGCTCGATGTGCGGACCGTGGTTGATCACCGCGCGCAGCTCATCACTCCGCAGGATCGTGTAGCCCGACTCCGGCAGCACGGTCGTCCGCGGCAACGCCTCCACCACAGACTGACCCAGCGCCCGTACCCACCTGTCCTGCCGCTCGGCGTCCTCCCAGGCAGGGAACGACGCTGCCTCTGTAGCGAGTTCAACCGGCGTCAACCACTGTGCGGCAACCTGTGCCAGCGCAGGTGAGTCCAGCAAGTAGCTGCCGCGCAGCAACGCCGTAGCCGGCCAGACGATCCCACTGTCCTGCAGATGCGGCAGCCAGCCACCAGACGACGCCAGCTCAACCAGCCAGGTGTGCATGGCAGCGAACCGAGGATGCGCCGCCACCTCCTGGTCGATCCGCGCAGCGGTCTGCAGCGCGCTCAACACCATCCCGTGGTACCCGGGGGAGCGTTCGTAGTGCCCACCGTCCGGATAGATGTCCAGCACCAAGTGCTCTTCGATCCGCTCTCTGGCACGCTCTGCCCAGGCAGCCGACTCCACCAGCGACGGCAGCACTGCGCTGAGATGTAGCAGCTCTGTCGCGCACACGAGTTGCCAGTTCCCGTGGCGGAAGACGTCATGCTCGTCGTACGCCCAGCGCGCTCCACCGACGAGTGTGGCGAGCAGACGGCCCCATACCTTGTCGGACAGCGCAGATGGGGTCAACACCTCAAGCATCGGCAACAGATGACGACAGCGCGCCCAGGTGCCGAGTGAGTACCAGATGACGTCCAGACCCGGCCATTCGCCAGTTACCGAGTCACGCTGGTCAACCCAGTCATCCAGATGCCGTTCGAACGCCTGCAGGTACCGGTCGTCACCAGTCAGCAGCCAAGCCTCCGCACCGGCTGACAACCAGCGCAGATAGTGGAAGCCGTACAGCTGCGACCGCCCACATCCGCGTCCAGTGACGTCCACACCGTCCAGCAGCGGAGCAGCCGCAGCGAGTACGGCGTCCGCGGCCGGCGTCGATCGGATCGCGTCGGACCACTCCGGCAACGGCCAGGCCGGCCGCTGCAACTGGGCACCAACGAAAGCGCGCAGACCGGCCAGATCCGAGGCAGGTGAACCGAACGCCTTGAGCAGGTCGTCCGTACCGATCCGGTTGATCCGTCCGTCGATGTGCCGTGGCTTCTCCGGTCCCGTACTCATGCCGCCCCGGGATCAGCGAGCATCGTGACGTCGACCGGCTGACGGGTCTCGATCGACTGGTGCGCGGCCTCCAGGACGGCCGTCACGTTGCGGCTGCTCTCGATCGTGATCAGCGGCTGGCGACCGGTACGGCAGCAGTCCACCCAGTGCGCGATCGCATCCGCGTATGCCCCGGCCGGTACGCCGTGCATGACCCGCTGGAGCATGTTCCGCGGGTAGCTGTAGCCGTCCGGCTTGGCCAGCACGACACTCTCCTTCTGCCGGTCGAGCTGCACCACGCCGTCGTCGGCGATGACCGAGACGTACGAGTCCACCACCGTCGGGAACGTGTTCGGATAGATCCAGGCCGATTCGAAGGTCGCGACCGCGCCACGCGAGTACTCCGCCTGGATCTGAATCCCGTCCGGCGTGTCGATCCCGAGCGACCGCAGCTTGCCCCAGCGCGCGGTCGCGTACACCCGGCGGACCTGGTCGCGCAGCAGCCACGAGACCAGGTCGATGTCATGACTGGACAAGAACCACGCACACGTCGTCCGGTCCGCCCAGGACAGCATCTCGGTCGGTACGAAGATCGTGTCGTCCTTACGCGCGTACGCGACCGCGCCCGCGCCCAGCTCAGCAAGCAGCTCGTACGCCTGCGCGTACGCCGGAACCCAGCGGTGATTGAACAGGCACATCGCGACCACGCCGTGCTCGCGGATCGCCCGCACCGCGGCGTCTGCCTCGGCGACCGACGTCGTCATCGGCTTCTCCACCAGGATGTGTTTCCCGGCCTCGGCCGCGAGCACCATCATCTCGCCGTGTACGTCGTCCGGCGTGGTGAGTACGACCGCATCGACCGCGGCGTCGGCCAGCAACGCCTCGAGATCCGCGTGTACGGCGGGTCGCGCGGCGCCACGTCCTGAGATCTCATCGGCCAGCTGTGCCGCCGACGATTCCGATCGGCTGGTCACGGCCGTGATCTCGACGTCGGCGCGGCCGGACAGCGACAACGCGTTGCCCCGTCCCATGATGCCCGCGCCGACGATCCCGATCCGCAGCTTGTCCGTCACGTGAGTTGCCCTTCTCTGATGATCGAGGTGCCCTATTTGGCCTTGGCCAGCGTGTCGTTCCAGGCCTTCTCGGCGTCGTCCAACGCCTGCTTGGCCGGCTTCGTGCCGGACATGAACGCCCGCACCTGGTCGTCGAACAACTGCCGCAACTGCTCGTCGTTCCCGGAGCCCAGTGACGCGTCGACGCTCTGCTTGAACGTGTCGACCAGGATCTTGCGGGCCTGATCGGCCGGCGTGCTGCCGCTGATCTCGGTGAAGAACGGATCCTCGAGTGCCTTCACCGAGGACGGGTAGATCGGCACGAGCTTGCACAGCGCGAGCTGCTGCTCGGGCGCGGCGACGTACTTGAGCCACGCGGCCGCGGCGGCCTGGTTGCCCGACTTGGCCGGAATCCCCATCACCTGCTGACCGGGCATGTAGTACTTGCCGCCGGCACCTGTCACCGGCGGACCGACCACGATCGACGAGTACACCGCCGGGGAATTCTTCTGTACGTTCAGCAGCGAGCTGGACACGGCCACCGGGTTGAACGCGATCAGCTTGTTCTCCAGCGACTGCGGCAGATCGCGCTGGTTCTCACCGAGACTGCCCGGCGCGATCACGCCCGAACTGAACAGCGTCTTGAACTTCTCCAGCATCGCCAGCGTGTCCGGCGTGTTGAACGCTGCCTTCTTCTTGTCGTCGGAGAGCAGCGGGATGCCATTGGCCTGCACGACACTCGAGTACGCCATGAAGTTCGTCGCCGACTTGCCGGTCGCGTCGTGGTACTTCGTCGCCAGCGCGAGCGCCTCGTCGTACGTCTTCGGCGGCTTCGCCGGGTCGAACCCGGCCTTGGCCAGCAGGTCCTTGTTGTAGAACGCGAGCGACGTACCGCCGTTGTACCAGGGAATCGCGATTCGCTTGCCGTCGACAACCATCGGTTCGGCGAGGTTCGGCAGGTACGCGGCCACGTCCTCCTTGCTGAACAGCGAGTTCAGGTCCGCCATCGACCCGCCGAACAACCCGCTGGTCGCCGAGGTGAAGTTGACGACGTCCGGAACCTTGCCGCTGGCGATCGCGGCCAGCAGCTTGGTGGTGATGTCCTGCCCCGGCACGTCCACCCACTTGATGCGTACCTTGGGGTGCTCCTGCTGGTACGCGTCGATCCACTTCTGGATGTCCGAGCCGTAGTTCTTCTGCAGGTTGATCGTCCACCACTCGACGTCACCGGAGTACGCGTCGCCGGACTGTTTCGGTTCGTCGCCGCCGGCCGGACTGCCGGACACGCAGCCGGCCAGCGCGAAGACGAGAGTGGCAACGAGTGCGAGTCGGAGTCGGGCCATTGATGGCTCCTCAGAAAGAGATGTCCTAAACACACTTTACAGACACCAGAGTGTTGGGCATGTGCCTGGCGGAGTCAACGGATCACGGCAGATTATTCTGGAGTTGGCGCTTCCAGCCGTCCGATCCGTGCGCTACGGTTCCGGTCTGAAAGCTAGGTTTCAGACACAAGGAGCAGCCATGCCGGGTCTGAAGGGCCGTGTCGTCGGTCAGCACTGGTACACGCCGTACGCCTTCATGCTGCCCGGCCTGCTGTGCTATGCGGCGATGTTCGCCTGGCCGGCGGTGATCGCGATCCAGCTCGCGTTCTCCGACTACGACATCGTGCACCCGGTCCGCTTCTCCGGCCTGGACAACTTCATCGAGCTCGGGCACGACCCGCGAGTCTGGATCGCGCTGCGGAACTCCCTGCTGTTCGTCGTGATGTTCCTGCCGCTCACGGTCGTCCTGCCGTTGTTCCTGGCGATGCTGGTGAACCTCAAACTGCGCGCGATCCAGGCCTTCCGGATGCTCTACTACCTGCCGGTGATCACGTCGATGGTCGCGGTGGCGGTCGCCTGGCGGTACGTCTTCAACCGCGAAGGCGTGGTCAACTGGATGCTCGGCCTGTTCGGCGCCGGACCGATCGACTTCCTGCTCGACCGGCACTGGGCGCTGCCGACCGTCGTCCTGCTGGAGGCGTGGAAGAGCGCCGGACTGTTCATGATGATTTACCTGGCCGGTCTGCAGGCGGTGCCGTCCGAGCAGGTCGAGGCGGCCACGATCGACGGCGCGAACGCCTGGCAGCGGCTGCGGCACGTGGTCGTCCCCGCGCTGCGGCCGACGTTCGCGGTCACGCTCGTGCTCAGCATGCTCGAGGCGATGCGCGCGTTCGAGTCCGTCTACGTGCTGACCCGCGGCGGTCCGCTCGACTCCACTCTCACCCTCGGCTACTACATCTGGTCGAAAGCCTTCGAGGACTACGACATGGGTTATGCGAGCGCCGTCGGCCTGCTGCTGTGGGCGATCATGATCGTGCTGGCCGGCTTCAACCTGCTGGTGACCCGGCGGAGGGACGTCTGATGCGCCGCCGGATCGCGCTGTACGTCCTGCTGATCGCGGTCGCCGCGCTGTTCATCGGCCCGTTCCTGATCCTGCTCAGCTCGGCCACCAAACCGGCCGGTCAGGACGTGTTCGGGTTCCCGCCGGACCTGATCCCGCGGCCACCGGTAGCGACCTGGTTCCGCGAAGCGTGGACGACGATCCCGTACGCGCGGTTCGTACTGAACTCGCTGATCTACGTCGGCATCACGATCCCGGTGTACCTGATCGTGTCCGCCCTGACCGCGTACCCATTGGCGCGGATCGCGTTTTGCGGTCGCGGGGTGTTCTTCATGCTGTTCCTGTCGATCATGTTCCTGCCCGGCGAACTGATGCTGATCCCGCGGTTCCTGGTGATGAGCCAGCTCGGCCTGACCGACACCTTCGCCTCGGTGATCCTGCCCGCGATCCTGTCCTCGCTCGGCATCTTCCTGCTCCGCCAGGCGTTCTCGCAGATCCCCGACGAGGTCGTCGAGGCGGCCCGCGTGGACGGTGCGAACGAGTTCGCGATCTTCTGGCGGATCTGCATACCGATCGTCGCGCCGACGCTCGCGGTGCTGGCGATCCTCGGGTTCGTCTCGGTCTGGAACAGCTTCATCTGGCCCTTGGTGGTGCTGACCAGCCAGTCCAAGTTCCCGATCGCGCTCGGCATCGCGTACCTGAGCGGTGTCTCCGGGACCGACGTCCGCGGGCTCGCCGCCGGAACGGTGATCTCGCTGGTCCCGGTCGTTCTGGTCTTCCTGCTGCTGCAAAAACGCATCCTCAACAGCATGGGCGGTGCCGTCAAAGGCTGACGCCAGCGCTGTCGAGAATCCCGTCCACCTTGTGAGGAACCCATGCACCCACAGCTCAGCCGCCGTACGCTCATCCTGGGAACCACGGCGGGCGGCGTCGCCGCTTGGACCGGCCTCCCGGCTCTGTCCGCCTCCGCCGCACCACTCGTGTACGACTCACCCGAAGCGTTCGACGCAGCCCAATCCGGCTATCTCGCATCCAACCCACAGAACAACGAGGCCGGCCTGTACGCGTGGGGCGAGTCGTACTTCCTGCTCGCGCTGCTCCGGATGTACGAGGCCCACCAGGATGAGCGATACCTGCGTACGTTCGAGGATCGCGCCCGGCACTTGCTGGCAACCACCGACCAGGCACGTCACGTACAGGACTACGCCGGCCGATCCGGCAAAGTCTGGCGCACTGCCGGCAACTACACCGCGGGCCATGGCGTACTGCCCGACGGCTCCGGCCGGGCTGCCGTACAACTACGCTGGGCCGGGTCGAGGTCCGCGGAATCCACCGCCGAGGTGTCGAACGTTGCGAACGGTACCTTCGACCTCGCGCTCCGGAACCCGGCCACGACGACCGTGGTGACGCTGCGAGGGGTATCCCTCGATCCGGCGTCGCCCGCCTATGTAGTTGCCGCAGTCAACAACGCCTACAATGCATCATTGCGCTGGACCGCTGTCGATCTCAGGTCGTCGCCTGCTGCCGCGCCCGCACCGACTGCCGCGACGATCACCTTCCAGCCGCAGTTCTACGTGTTCGCCGTGCACACCGGCATGCTGGCCTTCCCGCTCGCACGGTACGCGCGGATGGTGCTGCAGTCGTCGAAGCTCCGGCGCGGCAAGCGGCGGCAGTTCGCGCGGGACATGCTCGCCGCGGCGACCGAGGCGGTCAGGTTCCACGACCCGGAGTGGGTCTCGCGCTCGGACGGCACCGGCGATTACGTCTGGCCGAAGGGCGCGCCGATCCCGTTCGACGGCACGATCCAGCCGTACAACCAGAGTCAGGGCATCGGTCAAGTACTGGTCGAACTGTTCCGCGCGACCGGGAATCCGCACTACCGGGATCGGGTGGTGCAGCTGCTGAAGGCGTACCAACCTGCACTCCGAGTCGTCGACGGCGCCTACGTGTGGACGTACTGGCCGCCGTACAGCGAGCTGTACAACGGGTACGCCAAGACCGCCGGGATCTCCGAGTACACGCCGTCGTACCCGGCCTCGAAGCAGATCGAGGACCTGAGTCACGCGGCGATCAGTACGGAGTTCGTGCATGCGGCGTACGACGCGGGGATCACCGCCGGACCGGACGTGCAGCTGTTCACGAAGACGTTCACGCAGAAGCTGATCCGATCCGCGACCGAGGTCTGGTACCGGGTGGACGGCACCGGCGATGCGGTACCGGCCAACGCGGTGCAGTGCGCGCGATGGGGCGCGTACGCCGAGCAGGACGTGCTGGTGTACCAACAGTCGTTGCGCGTGTACGACGCCGTGCAACTCGTACCGGTGCAGGGATCGCATGCATTGGGCATCGCGTACCTGAACTGGGCGAAGAACTCTGGTTGGAGGAACAAGTGAGACTGCTCCGAATCCACACCGACGACGGGCTACGGGACGCGGTCCTGACCGACGACGGACGGGTGGCGGTGTTGCCGGGCGCGGCCGAGCCGTTCGACCCGGCGCGATGGGGCGCCCGTGCCTCAGCGGCGGAGCCGGCGGTGGACTTCGAAAGCGTACGTGTCGCGCCGCCGCTGAGCCCGGGGAAGATCGTCTGCGTCGGGCTGAACTACGCCGACCATGCCGCCGAGGGCGGGCAGCAGGCGCCGGCCGAGCCGATTCTGTTCATGAAGGCGCCGGACACCGTGGTCGGCGCGTACGACGACGTGGTGATTCCGCGAGGTGGTGAGAAGACCGACTGGGAGGTCGAGCTCGGCGTGGTGATCGGCCGCACCGCCGCGTACCTCGCCGACGAGGCCGAGGCGATGGAGCATGTCGCCGGGTACGTCCTGGTGAACGACGTGTCCGAGCGGCACTTCCAGCTCGAGCGCGGCGGTCAGTGGGACAAGGGCAAGAACGCGGCGACGTTCTGCCCGCTCGGGCCGTGGATTCTGACCGCGGACGAGGTGCCGGACCCGCAGGCGATCAAGCTCGGCCTGGATGTGAACGGCGCGGTGCTGCAGGACAGTTCGACGGCCGAGATGATCTTCGGCGTCGCGAACCTGGTGCACTACATCTCGCAGTTCATGACGCTCTACCCCGGTGACGTGATCAGCACGGGTACGCCCGCAGGCGTCGGCGCGGGGCAGAAGCCACCGCGGTACCTGCGGGCGGGAGACGTGATGCGAGCCTGGGGCGACGGGCTGGGGGAGCAGGTTTGCAAGGTGCGCTAACGACAGGACGTAGTCGTCTACGTAGACGACCGCGCACGCCTGAGGTGTCCGCGAAATCGACGGATTTCGCGGACACCTCCTGTCGTTAGCGCTTCAAGGCGGCCGCGATGGTGTCGGCGACTGGGGTGGTGGGGCGGGCGATCAGGGTGGTGAGGTCGGAGCCGCGGCCGGACAGCAGGCCGCGTTCGATCGCGTTGTCGACACCGACCAGGATCGGCGCGAACTGCGCCGGGATGCCCGCGGCGGTAAGCACCTGCAGGTGTTCCGCGGGGGAGACGTTGTTGTAGGCAACGGTCTGCCCGGACTGCTTGGCGAGCTCGGCGGCGTACTCGGTCAGCGTGAACGACACGTCGCCGTTCAGCTCGTACGCCCGCTTCTCGTGCCCGTCGCCGGTCAGTACGACGGCCGCCGCGGCCGCGTAGTCCCGGCGCGCGGCCGACGCGATCCGGCCGTCACCCGCGCTGCCGATCACGCCGTGCGCCAACTGGACCGGGATCTGGTCGGTGTAGACCTCGCTGTACCAGCCGTTGCGGAGGAACGTGTACGGCAGCCCCGAGTCGAGAATGGCCTGCTCGGTGGCGCGGTGGTCGGCCGCCAGCTCGAAGTCGGCCTCCGGCCCGCCGAGAACGCTCGTGTACGCGATCCGCGCGACGCCGGCCTCCTTCGCGAGGGCGATCACGGTCTTGTGCTGGTCCAGCCGGTTCGGATCGAGACCCGAGATCAGCAGCACCGTGTCGCCGGCGCCGAACGCCTTGGCCAGCGCCTCCCGGTCGTTGTAGTCGGCGATCCGCACCTCGACGCCGCGTTCGGCGATCGGCGCGGCCTTGGCGGCGTTCCGCGCGACCGCGACGACCTGGTCGGCGGGCACCCGCTGGAGCAGTTCGTCGATGACGAGACTGCCCAGCTGGCCGGTGGCGGCGGTGACGACGATACTCATCCGTACTCCTTCGGCGATGTCAACGTGTGTCACCGACGTTAGGCGGCCGGATCGAGCGGCCGTATGTCCACCAAGCGCACATTTATGTCTGATCGTCTTGATCGGCGCGCGTATCATGAATCCCATGGACGTACTGGCCGATGTCGTCACCGCGATGAAGACCGGCCCGGCGACGTCCGGGCGGTCCGACGTCCGGGGGCCGTGGGGGCTGCGGTTCGTGCGCTCGTCCGGCGCCACCTTCCACCTGGTCCTGCAGGGTACGGCGTGGTTGCTGCCGCCGGACGGCGATCCGATCCCGCTCGGACCGGGCGACGCGGTACTGCTGCCGCGCGGCCTGGACCACGCGCTTGCCGACCACCCCGATTCACCGTTGGTCGACTTCGATCCGGCCGTGGAGGAACCGCTGGACGGACCGGGTGCTCGCGCGCTGCTGCTGTGCGGGACCTACCGGCTGGACCGTGAGCGGCCGCATCCGGTGTTGAGCAGGTTGCCCGACGTGGTTGTCGTGCCGGCGAACCCGGGGCGGCACAGGTCGTTGCATACGGCAATCAGCATCTTGGGTGAGGAGCTCGACGCGCGGCGGCCGGGGTCCGCGGCCGTGGTGCCGGCGCTGGTCGACGCGTTGCTGGTGCTGATCCTGCGGGCATGGTTCGAAGACAGCAAGTGCCCGACCGAGAGCGGCTGGGCGCGGGCGCTGACCGATCCGGCCGTCGTCCAAGGGCTCGAGCTGATTCACGAACAGCCCGGCGCGGCCTGGACGGTCGCCGAGCTGGCAGCCGGTGTCGGGCTGTCGCGGGCGGCGTTCGCGCGCCGGTTCACGGAGGCGGTCGGGGAACCACCGCTGACGTACTTGTCCCGCTGGCGGATGACGACGGCGGCGCGGCTGCTGCGCGACCACGACCGGCCGCTGGCCACGGTCGCGAAGCAGATCGGGTACACGTCGGAGTTCGCCTTCGCAAAGGCGTTCAAACGCGACTTCGGCGTACCGCCGGGAACCTATCGGAAGCAACTAGCGATGACGTGACGGCCGGCGCCGGCCGTAGTGTGGCGGTTGCGGGCTGAGCGCTGATGACCTGGCGGTTACGGCTTGGCTGTCGGGTCGTCCGGTCGCAGGGTTGCGACCAGCTCGCCGCGGCTGCGGACGCCAACCTTGGTGAACGCTGCCTTCAGGTGGTCCTGGACGGTGTGCGGCGAGATCGACAGCCGGTCCGCGATCGCGGCGGTGGAGTGGCCGGTCATCACTTCGAGGCAGATCTCGCGTTCACGGGCAGTCAGCCCGTACGCGGCCAGCAGCATCCCGACCAGCTGCCGGCCGGACGCCGGCTCGATCGTCACGACCACTTCGTCCTCGCCGTCGCCGATTAGGCGGCTGCCCTGCAGGACCGCCCAGCCGCCGGTCGCGGTCTGAACCCGCGCCTGGAACGTCCCGGCCCGCGCCGCCCGGGTGCCGGTGACGACCGCGCGCAGCAGGACGCCGAACCGGCCGGGCGCGATCTCGTTCAGCTCGTCCTGCCAGATCCGGGCGGCCGCGGTGACGGCACGCGGTACACCCGTCGGTCCGGTGACGACGATCGCCGGACCACCCCCGCCGCGGTACCCGTGCGCGTCCGTCCGCACCGCGACCCGGGTCGCGGCCCCGATCACCGGCGCGACCGTCCCGAGGAACTCCACCTCCCGATCGCTGAAATCCGAACCGCCACGGACGAATCCGGCCGCTCCCCAGCAGTCTCCGTCGACGCTGAAAGTGGTCCGCACCTCATGCTCGATGCCGAGCGGCCGCCACACCTCGTTCAGCCGCCGGTGCCCGACCACCTCGCGGTGCGGCAGGTCGGAGAGCCGCGCGACCGGGTACGCGGTCCGGGCCAGCTCGGCGAACGAATTGGGCACCGACCCGGCGTACTCGGTCTCGGCCAGCCGTGGCTCGTACTCGGGCGGAATCCGCGACCGGCCGCTGGTCATCGAGCTGATCACCAACGTGCCCGGGTCGATCCCGGCCCAGCAGGTCAGCTCGCTGCCGACCACTCGCTCGACCACCTCGATCGCGGCCGCGTGCAGGTCGGCGACGCCCAGCCCCGACGTCGCCAGCGCCGCGATGTCCCGGCGCGCGGCCAGCGCCCGGCCCTCCCACATGCGCTCAGTATGCGCCGTCGTCCGCCCGCCGCCCATCCCACGAATCTGGGGAATCCGGGCGGGTGACGGAGCCTCGCGGTACGGGATTCCGGCCGCGTACGCGCGTGGCTAGCGTCGCGAGCATGAACACGGAACGTGGGGTCATGCCGTGAACGGCGCCGCGCAGGTGCTTGCGGTGGTGATCGCCGTCCTGCTGGCGGGTGTCTGGCTGATGGAGTCGTTCTGCTACCGCAATCCCCGGCTGTATCCGCTGTTCCTGCTCGAACGCGGAGACTTCGGCGCGGTACGGCTGTGGATCGTGAACCTCGGTTTCTACAACCTGACCACTGCCGTCGCGCTGGCGCTCGGCGTCGTACTGGCGCGCGCCGGCCATGTTCCGCAAGGCGAAGCGCTGGTCGCGTTCACTGCCGCTCAGCACGTTTTCCTGGCGATCGTCCTACTCGTAACGGAGCGGCGACTCTGGCTGAACAGCCTGCTCGAAGGCGTTCCTGCCGCGGTTTTGCTCATTCTCGTCCTGTAGGAAAGTTACCGAAACTGCGTAATCATGGGCACGAACCACCAACACACTCTCAAGGTTCCCGAAGAGTTCGACTGATCGGGAGCCTGCCGCCCTGAGTACCCGTGAAGGTGAGGCTCATGAGCCCAATCAGTCGCAGGACCCTTGTTCTCGGCGGACTCGCCGTGGCCGGGGCCGGCGCCCTACCGGCTGCCGCCCAGTCCTCGGTGATCACCGCAACCGCCGCCGTCCCGTATCCGTTCCAGCTAGGCATCGCATCTGGTGAACCAGACGCGAACAGCGTCGTGCTCTGGACCCGCCTGGCTCCAACTCCATTGAATGCAGATGGCCAAGGTGGCATGGCGAATGCTGATGTCGCCGTGGACTGGCAGGTGTCGACCACTGACACGTTCAGCACGCTGGTCGCGTCCGGTACGGTCACCGCGAAGTACGCCGCTTCGCACTCCGTACATGTCGTCGCCGGGGGACTCAGTCCGGACTCCGACTACTTCTACCGTTTCCGTGCGCAAGGGCACCTGTCACCGGTCGGCCGGACGCGTACTACGCCGGCGGTCGGCGCTGCCGGTCGTGACCTGCTGATGGCGTTCACCTCCTGTTCGCACTACGAGGAGGGGTACTTCACCGTCTACCGCCGGATGGCCGAGGAGAACCCGGGCGTCATTCTGCATCTCGGGGACTACATCTACGAGTACGGTGCGACCACCGGCCGTACGCGACTGCACCTCGGCAACGAGATCGTTTCATTGGCGGACTACCGTCGCAGGTACTCGCAGTACAAGACCGCCCCGGATCTCCAGGCGGCGCATGCGGTCGCACCGTGGATCGTCGTACCGGACGACCACGAGGTGGAGAACAACTACGCCGGGACGATCCGCGAGAACAACACACCGGCGCTGACCGCGGCGCAGTGGACCGCGAGGCGATCAGCGGCGTACCAGGCGTACTACGAGAACATGCCGCTGCGTCCGGCGCAGGTGAACAGCGGCAACAGCATCCAGCTGTACCGGCGGTTGCGCTGGGGGAGTCTGGCGACGTTCCACATGCTCGACACGCGCCAGTACCGCAGTGATCAGGCCTGTGGTGACGGGTGGAAGCAGTGCTCGGACGCCGACCTGGCGAACCGCAGTCTGCCCGGCAACGCGCAGGAGAGCTGGCTGCTGGACGGTCTGGGCCAGCACCTGGGTACGTGGGACATCATCGGCCAGCAGGTGTTCTTCGCCCGGCGGTTCAGCGCCACCGGCGCGAGCATGGACTCCTGGGACGGGTATCGCGCATCGCGGGCGCGCATCCAGCAGGGCTGGGTGGACAGGAGCGTACGGAACCCGGTCGTACTCACCGGTGACGTGCACCGTGCTTGGGCAAGCGATCTGAAGGCCGACTACAACAACGCCAACTCAGCGACGATCGGCACCGAACTGGTGACCAGCTCGGTCACGTCCAGTGGTGACGGCGACGGCGCTACTACGGTGCCTGATGTCGGTACGAACCCGTGGCTGCAGTTCTACAACAACCGGCGCGGCTACGTACGCGCGACGCTGAGTCCGACCGAGCTGCGGGCCGATTTCCGTAACGTGGCAAAGGTATCCGAGCACGGTGCCGCTGCCGCGACGGTGAAGTCGTTCGTCGTCCAAGAGGGCCACCCCGGGCTGCAGGCGGTGTGATGATGAAGAAGACCTTGGCTATCACCGCGCTGGCAGCCACTGCGCTGGCCTTCACTGCTACCACTGCCGACGCGCATGTCGCGACGCCGACGTGGGTCACTGCGAACAGCGTGTCCACTGGTGACCAGGACACGCCGGCGATCGCCACCAACCGCAACGGGTACGTCGCTGTGGTCTGGGAGGACGACCGCGATACCGACAACGCGACGGACAACGTACACAGTGAGATCTACCTACGGCTGTTCCACAACGGCGCTGCTGTGTACGAGACGAAGCTGTCCGCCGGTGGTGGAACCGGTGTCACCAACTGGAGGCATCTGCTTCCGGACGTCGGGCTGGATGACAAGGGCAACGCGGTAGTGGTTTGGCAGGACGATCCGGACGGCAACGGGTACTACAACATCCCCTATCGGGTGGTAAGTACGGCCGGCACGGTCACTGCGTCGGGCAATGCGAACAGCAGCGCTACCGGGCAGCAGATCAACCCGCGGGTTGCTGTGGACCCCGACGGTGCGCCGTCCGGTGCCGCGGTCGCGTTCACTGTGGTCTGGGAGGACATCCAGACCGGTGCGCAGCCGACAGTCAAAGCGGCTGGGTACACCGGTCCGACGACTCGTGCCTGGGAAGTCACGGCTTCGGCGACCACTGGACAGAACCACAACCCGGACGTTGCGGTGTCTGCTTCCGGTGACGCGGTTGTGGTGTGGGACGACGACAGTGACGGCAACGGGTTCTACCAGGTCGGACTGGTCCGGCTTGGTCGTACCAACGGCGCGGCCACGCTGTCCCGGCGGTCGGCCAACGCGACGGCTGCTGGTCAGCAACAGCACGCTGCGGTGGCGGCTGACTTCAACGGTGACTTTGCTGTTGCGTGGGAGTCGGACCACACCGGTACTGCCGGTGTCTGGACGCGTAGCTTCACTTCCACGGGTGCTGCGCGGTACGCGGACACGGAGGTTGCCCCTGGCGGAAGTGCGCCGTCCGTCGGTATTGACGATCAGGCACAGACAGTCGTCGGCTGGACCGTGCAGGGCGCCGATCCGGACGTGTGGGTGCGTGGCTTCGGTGCGGCCGGTACGGATACCGGTCGGCTGTCCGCGCAGAAGCTCAGCTCGGTGACGACGGGACGGCAGGAGCAAATGACAGTCGCCGTTTCCGCGTACGCCGAGGTCGCGGTGGCGTACACCGACGACAACGACGGCAACACGTACGACCAGGTCATGCTCGGTACCGGGATCTCCAACAACAGCTGGTGAACCCTTTCGGGTGATCGTGCGTATCTGTGGCTGAGAGGTGATCTCAGATGAAAACCACAGTCTTGTTGCTTGGAGCAACGGTAACCGCGCTGGGCGCGCTGACGGCGTGCGGGAGTAGTTCCCCTGCAACTAGTAGCAATGGAACTACTTCGCCGCCGGCGGCCGGTGGCATGGTCTCCGTGCATGATGTGAGCGGCGTCGGCCAAGCCCTGGTCGATCCGTCCGGGAACACGCTGTACTTCGCGCAGCAGGAGACCGGCGGCATGATCAAGTGCACGGGCGACTGCGTCAGTGTCTGGGTGCCGGCGACCGGTACCTCCGCCGAGACCAAGGCGGTCAGCGGTTTGGGGCTGATGAAACGGTCCGACACCGGTCAGGAACAACTCACCTACCAGGGCAAGCCGCTGTACACCTTCAAGCTGGACAACGGCCCAAGCCAGAGCAAGGGAAACAACGCCAAGGACTCGTTCGGCGGCATGTCCTTCACTTGGCACGCCGCGACCGCCACCGCAGCCGCCGCGCCTTCGTCAGGCCCGTCATCCAACCCGTCGTCCAGCCCGTCGTCCGCACCGAGCAGCACCGGCGGCGGCAACGGCTACTGACAGCTGCCGCCCGCGGTTGGGCTGAGGTGCCGCACGTCACCATCCGGTGAATGAGCACTCCGGCGCCTGGGACAGCGTTTACCCGTACCATCGGAGCGTGTCCGAGCCGCTGAGTAGCTGAGGTGTCCGCCGTCGTCGGTGCTTTCGGCGCACTAGTCGCAGTGGCCGTGCTCGGGTACGTCGTCGGCCTCCTCGGCGTACTGCGCTCCCAGGACGAGCTCGTGCTGTCCCGGTTGGCGTTCTACGTGGCGACACCGGCGCTGATGTTCACCACGGTCGCCCGGGCGGACCTGCGGGCGATCTTCTCGGTCGTGCTGGTCACCAACCTGGTCAGTCTGTTCGCGGTGCAGGTGCTGTTCCTGCTGGTCGCTGTCCTGATCTGGCGGCGCACCCGCTCCGAGGCGACGATCGGCGTACTCGCGTCGTCGTACGTGAACGCCGGCAACCTGGGCGTACCAGTCGCGGCGTACGTACTGGGCGACGGCGCTTTGGTGGCACCGATCGTGCTGTTCCAGGTGCTGGTGATGGCACCGATCGCGTTCGCCGTACTGGACGGTGATCGCCAGGGCAGCGGCCGCCGCGTCTCGCTTCGTACGGTCATAACCCGCCCACTACGCAACCCGCTGACCGTCGCGTCCCTACTCGGTCTACTGGTGTCACTCCTGGGCATCCACCCGCCGGACCTACTGATGCGCCCCATCGACCTGGTCGCCGCCGCCGCTGTCCCGGTCGCCCTGATCGCCTACGGCCTGAGCCTCAGCGCAGGCACCAAGAACTCGATCACTCTCCGCCGAGACGTAGTACTCGCGGTAACCCTGAAAACCCTCGCCCAACCACTGATCGCGTACGCCACCGCCCGCTGGCTCCTGGACCTCCACGGCCCCGCCCTACTGGCCCCCACCCTCCTGGCGGCCCTCCCCACGGCCCAGAACGTCTACGTCTACGCAGTCCAATACCGAGCCAGCCAAACCCTCGCCCGCAGCGCGGTCCTCCTCAGCACCCTCCTCTCCATCCCCACCATGACCCTCATAGCCGGCCTACTCGCCTGACCCAGGCCTGCCCTCAGCTGGTTCTTGGGTGGGGTTGGTTTGGGTCAGCGCATGGCTTTGAAGGCTTCTTCGGCTACGGGTTCTACCTGGTCGACGGTTACACCTTCGTTGGCGGACTGGGCGATGACGGTGAGGGTGTTGGAGCCCCGATAGCACTGGGTCGGGAGGTTGCCGGTGGACTCGACGCAGGTGGACTTGCCGACCTTCTTGATCTTGTCCGGGGTGGCGCCGGAATCCGCGACGGTCTTGTCGATGTCGACCTTGCCGCGCAGGGCGATGATGACGAACATCCGGTTGCCGTCGATGGTTCCGTACGCCTCGACCGTTGCTTGTTTGCCGTTGTTGATCCGGCTGAGCGCTTCCTTGGTCTGATCGAGCTGGAGCTGGTCGCGGATCTCCTTGTCGGTGATCCGGTCCAGGCCGTCGAGCTTCGCCGGTGGGTTGATTCCGCGTTTGGCGTTCAAGGTGCTGAGTGGCCCGAGCCCCCACACGTACCCGACCACCGACAGCGCCAGCAGCAGAACCACCGCCCCACCGACCGTCACCCAGGCCCCACGCAACCCCCGGCGCTTCTTCTTCCCGTCCACCTTGACATCGCCCGCCACCTCGGACCCCGCCGCCTTGGGATCGCCCGCCACCTCGGGATCCGCCGCCTTGGGATCGCCCGCCACCTCGGGATCCGCCGCCTTGGGATCGCCCGCGACCTTGGGATCCGCGACCTTGGTGGTTTCCGCCTTCGGGGTCTCCGCCGGGACAGCCGGGATCTCCGTGGTGTCAGCGGTGGTCTCAGCGGTGGTTTCGGGCTTGGGGTCCGTGGGGGTGGTGGGGTCGGTCATCGGGTGGCTCCTCGGACGTACGGTCGCGGGGTGCGGCTCATCGGTGATCCCGATGCTTCCACATCTGGGCAAGCTGGTGTCGCAGGGTAGTCGAACCCCCGGTACGCACCGGTGCCCGCCTCCCCAGCGGGAGAGACGGGCACCGGCAACAACCAGGAACCTCAGAGCGTGGCGACGACCTTGACCGTGTCGGAGTCGTCGGCGTGCCAGATGATCTCGCCGGTGATCCGGCCGGCGGCGCGCAGGTCAGGCTCGGCGCGTTCGGCCAGGGTCAGCCGGGCGGCGGGTCCGGAGACCTCGACCTTGCTGACCTCGGTCTTCATCGACACCTGGGCCTCGGACTTCGCGCCGCGGATGCCGGCCAGGACCTCCGACACGGCGTCCAGCACCGCGGGCTCCTGCTCGGCGACCGCGAGGTCCGCCTCGACCATCGGCCAGGACGTCAGGTGGATCGAACCCTCCTGCCACCACGACCAGACCTCCTCGGTCGCGAACGGCAGGTACGGCGCGAGCAGCCGCAGCTGCACCGACAACGCGACCGCGAGCGCCGCCTTGGCCGACGCCGCGCCGGTCTCGCCCTGACCGCCGTACGCCCGCTCCTTGACGAGCTCGACGTAGTCGTCGCAGAAGGTCCAGAAGAACCGCTCCGCGATCTCCAGCGCGCCGGTGTAGTCATACCGCTCGAAGGCCGCGGTGGCGTCGGTGACGACCGTCCGCAGCCGCTGCAGCATCGCCAGGTCGACCGCTTCGGTGACCGCGGCCGGGTCGGCCTCGACGACCGCCGCCGGGTTCTCCTCGGTCGCGCCGAAGCCGAGCACGAACTTCGACGCGTTCAGGACCTTGATCGCGAGCCGCCGGCCGACCTTCATCTGCGACTCGTCGAACGGCGAGTCCAGCCCCGGCCGGGCCATCGCCGCGCGCCAGCGGACCGCGTCGGACCCGAACTTGTCGAGGATCTCCGACGGCACTACCGCGTTGCCCTTGGACTTGGACATCTTCTTCCGGTCCGGGTCGACGACGAAACCGGAGATCATCGACCGCGCCCACGGCAGGGTGCCGTTCTCGAAGTGCGCGCGGACGACGCGGGAGAACAGCCAGGTACGGATGATTTCGTGCGCGTGGGTGTTCAGGTCCATCGGGAACGTCCGCCGGAACAGGTCGTCGTCGCGCTCCCAGCCACAGACGATGTGCGGTGACAGCGAGGACGTCGCCCAGGTGTCCATCACGTCGGGATCGGCCTCGAACCCACCCGGCTTGCCGCGCCGGGACTCGTCGTACCCCTGCGGGGCCTGCGAGGTCGGGTCGATCGGCAGCTCGGCCTCGGCCGGCATCAGCGGGTGGTCGTAGTCGACCTCGCCGTCGGCGTCGATCGGGTACCAGACCGGGAACGGGACGCCGAAGAAGCGCTGGCGGGAGATCAGCCAGTCACCGTTCAGGCCCTCGACCCAGTTCAGGTAGCGGTGCTTCATGTGCTCCGGGACCCAGGCCAGCTCGTTGCCGCGCTCGATGAACTCCTGCTTGAGCGCGGCGTCGCGACCACCGTTGGTGATGTACCACTGCCGGGTGGAGACGATCTCGAGCGGCTTGTCGCCCTTCTCGAAGAAGTTCGCCATCCGGTCGGTCTTCTTCGGCTCGCCGTCCAGGTCGCCGCTCTCGCGCAGCTTGCCGACGATCAGCTCGCGGGCGCTGAACACGGTCTTGCCGGCCAGCTCGGCGTACAGCTCGGAACCCTCGAGCCAGGCCGGGGTGTCGCGGAGCAGCCGGCCGTCGCGGCCGATCACGGTCCGGACCGGGAGCTGCAGCTCACGCCACCACTGGATGTCGGTCTGGTCACCGAAGGTGCAGCACATCGCGATCCCGGCGCCCTTGTCCATCTCGGCGGCCGGGTGCGCGAGCACCGGCACCTCGACACCGAAGAGCGGCGACTTCACCGTCGTACCGAGCAGGGGTTTGTAGCGGTCGTCGTCCGGGTGCGCGATCAGCGCGACGCATGCCGGGATCAGCTCCGGCCGGGTGGTCTCGATGTAGATCGGGCCGTCGGCGCCGTGGAAGGAGATCCGGTGGTACGCGCCCGGGTACGGCCGCGGTTCCAGCTCGGCCTGCGCGACCGCGGTCTGGAAAGTGACGTCCCACATCGTCGGCGCCTCGGACAGGTACGCCTCGCCGCGGGCGAAGTTGCGCAGGAAGGCGCGCTGCGACGTACGCCGCGAGTCTTCGGAGATCGTGGTGTAGAGGTACGACCAGTCGACGCTCAGCCCGACCTGGCGCCACATTGCCTCGAACGCCTGCTCGTCGATGTGCGTCAGCTCACCACACAGGTCGACGAAGTTCTGCCGGGAGATCGGGACCTGCTTCTTCGGGTCCGGCTTCGCCGGGGGCGTGAAGTCCGGGTCGTACGGCAGTGAGGGGTCGCACTTGACGCCGTAGTAGTTCTGCACCCGGCGCTCGGTCGGCAGGCCGTTGTCGTCCCAGCCGATCGGGTAGAAGACCTTCTTGCCGCGCATCCGCTGGAAGCGGGCGACCAGGTCGGTGTGGGTGTAGCTGAAGATGTGCCCGACGTGCAGCGAACCGGAGACCGTCGGTGGCGGCGTGTCGATGGAGAACACGTCGGCCCGCTCCGCGGTGCGGTCGAAGGCGTAGGTCTGCTGCTCCTTCCATACGGCAGCCCACTTCTCCTCGAGACCGTCGAGGCTGGGCTTGTCTGGAACACGGGACGTCTGGCTCATGCGCACAATGTTAGTGGTTGTCAAGGGGTGCTCCGACCGGTTATCCACAGGCCCCTCCTAGACTGGGCCTCCTGATGAGCGACCTCTCCTATGCCGAGGTATCGGCACGGCTTCAGCAGCGCTGGCCGGAGCACAAGATCGAACCGTCCCTGGAACGCGTCCGGCGGCTGGTGGAACTGCTCGGCGACCCGCAGCGGGCGTACCCGGTGGTCCACCTGACCGGCACGAACGGCAAGACGTCGACCGCCCGGATGATCGACAGCCTGTTGCGCGCGGCCGGCCTGCGGACCGGCCGGTTCACCAGCCCGCATCTGGAGTCGGTCCGGGAGCGGATCACGCTCGACGGCGAACCGATCAGCGAAGAACGGTTCGTCGAGGCGTACGAGGAGCTCGCGCCGTACCTGGAGGTCGTGGACGCCGAGCAGGACCACCCGCTGACGTTCTTCGAGGTGATCACCGCGATGGCGTTCGCGGTGTTCGCCGACGCGCCGGTGGACGTCGCGGTGATCGAAGTCGGCCTCGGCGGGAGCTGGGACGCCACCAACGTGGCCGACGGGACCGTGTCGGTGATCACCCCGGTCGCGGTCGACCACGCGCATCTGCTCGGCGCCGATCCGGTCACGATCGCGGGCGAGAAGTCCGGCATCATCAAGCCCGGTGGTACGGCGGTGATGTCCCAGCAGAGCGTCGACGTCTTCGAGGTACTGCTGCGCCGGTCCGTCGAGGTGGGCGCCCAGGTCGCGCGCGAGGGCATCGAGTTCGGCGTGGTCAGTCGTACGCTCGCGGTCGGCGGGCAGCTGATCTCGATCAAGGGCCTCGGCGGCGAGTACGACGAGCTGTTCGTGCCGCTGCACGGTGAGTACCAGGCGCACAACGCGGCCACCGCGGTTGCCGCCGTCGAGGCACTGTTCGGCGCCAGCCCGGAGACTGAGGGCCGGGTCACCACCGAGCTGCTGCAGACCGGGTTCGAGCAGGTCACCAGCCCGGGCCGGATGGAGGTCGTCCGGCAGAGCCCGACCATCGTCGTCGACGCCGCGCACAACCCGCACGGCGCGGAGGCGACCGCGGCCACGGTCTCGGAGGTCTTCCAGTTCCAGCCGCTGATCGGCGTCCTCGGCTGCATGAAGGACAAGGACGTGTACGGGGTCCTGGAGGCGTACGAGCCGATCATGGAAACCGTGGTGTGTACGCGGAACAGTTTCGTCGAGCGCTCGATGCCGGCCGAGGAGCTGGGTGAACTGGCCGCCGAGGTGTTCGGCGAGGACCGGGTGCTGGTCCGGCCGCAGCTGATCGACGCTATCGACGACGCGATCCGGCTGGCGGAGGAGAACGCGGTCGCGCTCGGCTCCGGCGGGGTGCTGATCACCGGCTCGGTGATCACCGCCGGCGAGGCCCGCGCCCTCCTCGTCCGCAAGCCGAAGAACGAACCGGCCGACCGGCTCCCCGGCGACCACCTGACCGCTGACCACCTGGCTGCCGACGACCTGCCCGGACAGGTGCTGGGCGACGGCGTGGGCGGAGAGCTGCCGGACGATGAGCTGCCGGACAATGAGCTGAAGGGCGAGTCGCGGTGAGGTCGCTTGCTTCGATCGTGCTCGCGTTCGAGTCGATCGTGCTCGCGCTGGTCACGCCGGTGATGATCTCGGTCGCGAACATCCGCCCCGCGGTCGCCGTACCGGTCTGCCTCGGGCTCTTCCTGCTGGCGCTGATCTCGGCCGGCCTGCTGCGGTTCCAGGCCGGGTACGTGCTCGGCTCGATCGTCCAGGTCGGCGCGGTCGGCCTCGGCTTCGTCGTACCGGTGATGTTCGTCCTCGGTATCGCCTTCGCCGCCTTCTGGGTGGCCGCGATCGTCCTCGGCCGCCGGATCGAAGCGGCCAAGAAGGCCAACGAGCAGCTAGGCTCATCCGCCCCGACTACTTCTAGAGAGAGTTGACAGATGTCGCAGCGCACTCTGGTCCTGCTGAAGCCCGACACGGTCCGCCGCGGCCTGGTCGGTGAGGTGCTGGGCCGGTTCGAGGCCAAGGGCCTCCGGATCGTCGCCATGGACCTGCGCACGATCGACGCCGACCTGGCCGATCAGCACTACGCCGAGCACGTCGACAAGGGTTTCTACCCGCCGCTGCGCGACTTCGTCACCAGCGGTCCGCTGGTCGCGATGGTGCTCGAGGGCGACGAGGCGATCGAGGTCATCCGCGCCCTGAACGGCGCCACCGACGGCCGCAAGGCCGCCCCCGGCACCATCCGCGGCGACCTCTCCCTCTCCAACCGCGAAAACCTCGTGCACGGCTCCGACTCCGAGGAATCGGCCTCCCGGGAGATCAAGCTCTGGTTCCCCGACCTCCCCTGATCCACGGCGGATCCGCGCAGGGCAGTGCGGACTGCAGGTGAAGAGGCGGATACGATACGTGCTGGGCGGACGGGTCGTGTCGGTCCACGGGCTGAGGGTGGGTCGCGCTTAGCCTGGTCGGGGACCGAGTGGGAGGTGCCGCGGTGGCGAACAGCATGCTCGGCCGCGACATGGCGGTCGATCTCGGGACGGCGAACACCCTGGTGTACGTCCGTGGCCGGGGCGTCGTGCTGAACGAGCCGTCGGTGGTCGCGACCCGTACGGACGAGCCGCGCGAGGCAGTGGCGTTCGGGCACGAGGCGAAGAAGATGATCGGCCGGACGCCGGGGAACATCACCGCGATCCGGCCGCTGAAGGACGGCGTGATCGCCGACTTCGACGCCGCCGAGCAGATGCTGCGGTACTTCATCCAGCGCGTGCACCGGCGGCGGTACTTCGCCAAGCCGCGGATCGTGGTCTGCGTACCGTCGGGAATCACCGCGGTCGAGCAGCGCGCGGTCCGGGACGCCGGGTACATGGCCGGCGCGCGCAAGGTGTACATCATCGAGGAACCGATGGCGGCCGCGCTCGGCTCGAACCTCGAGGTCCGGGACGCCACCGGCAACATGGTCGTCGACATCGGCGGTGGAACCACCGAGGTGGCGGTGATCTCGTTCGGCGGCATCGTCACCAGCCAGTCGATCCGGGTGGCCGGCGACGCCATCGACAAGGCGATCGTGAACTACTGCAAGAAGGAGTTCTCGCTGCTGCTCGGCGAGGCCACCTCGGAGCAGATCAAGATGACGATCGGGTCGGCGTTCCCGACCACCGACGGGCCGGACAGCGAGATCCGCGGCCGGGACATGGTCTCCGGGCTGCCGCGGACGGTGAAGGTGTCGTCGGCGGACATGCGGCAGGCGATCGAGGAGCCAATCACGGCGATCGTGGACGCGGTCAAGGCGACGCTGGACAAGACCCCGCCGGAGCTCGCGGGTGACATCGTCGACCGGGGCATCGTGCTGACCGGTGGTGGCGCGCTGCTGAAGGGGATGGACGAGCGGCTGCGGCACGAGACCGGGATCCCGATCCACGTCGCGGAGAACCCGCTGGACGCGGTCGTGCTCGGGGCCGGCAAGTGCGTCGACAACATCGAGACCCTGAACCGCATCCTGGTCACCGACAACCGGCGCTGAGGCTCCACCGATGCTCAAAGACCTCGGTACCCCGGCCCGGAGCGCGATCCGGTCGGCGGGTACGCCGCTGCGCTCGGCCGGCCTGCCCCGGGAGATCCGCCGTCGCCGGACCGTACTGGTGCTGGTGATCCTTGCCTGTTTCACCCTGATCGTGCTGGACGCCCGCCGCTCGACCGGTTCGCCGGTGGAGCCGTTGCGCTCGGCCGCGGCCGGTGTGTTCGGCCCGCTGGAGTCGACCGCGAGCGAGGCCCGGCAGCCTGTGGACAACCTCCGCGACCGATTCGCCGAAGTGGATAGGTTGAAGGCAGAGAATGAAAAACTGAAAAGTGCCAACGAAGATCTGACCAGGCAGCTGAACACCTCCGACTACGCCCGCAGCCGGGCGCAGGAGCTGGACCGGCTGCTCAAGGTGGCGCCGGCGTTCACGATGACGCCGGCCCGGGTGATCGGGGTCGGCGGGGCGCAGACCTTCAACCACACGGTCACGATCGACGCCGGTACGGCCGATGGCGTGCGGCCGGACATGACGGTGCTGAACGGGACCGGGCTGGTCGGCCGGGTGGTGCGGACCACCCAGGGGACCGCGACCGTGCTGCTGATCGGCGACCGCAACTCGACCGTGGGCGGCCGGCTGAACGCGACGATGGCGCTGGGCTTCGTCTCCGGGCGTGGGGACGTGGCCGGCACCCTCGACTACAAGCTGGTCGACCCGAAGGCGCGGCCGAAGGTCGGCGACCGGATCGTCACCTGGGGTTCCACCGGCAACGCGCCGTACGTACCGGGTGTCCCGATCGGCGTCGTCACCTCGGTGACGCCGAACGAAGGCGCCCTAGGCTCCACCGCGACCATCAAGCCGTTTGTCGATCCGACCCGGATCGACACCGTCGGCGTGGTGACCGGACCACCGGCCCGGCCACCGCGTACTCAACTGGGAAAGGGGAACTGACCACGTGATCGCACTACGCATCGGGCTGGCGGCCCTTTTCCTGATGGTCGCCGTGACCGTGCAGACGTCCGTACTGTCGAACATCGCCGTCGCCGGGGTGACGTGCGACCTGACGCTGATCGTGGTGATCGCGCTGGCACTGTCGCGCGGGCCGGAGTGGGGCGCGATCGCCGGGTTCGCGGGCGGTCTGCTGCTCGACATCGTCCCGCCGGCCGATCACACCGCCGGTCGCTGGGCGTTGTCGCTGGCGATCGCCGGATACGTCGCCGGCCTGATCCGCCGGCAGAACTCGAGCGGCCCGGTCGGTCCGCTCGGCGTCGCGCTGACGGTCGTGCTCGGGACGGCGATCTCCTTTTTCCTGTACAGCGCGACCGGATCGCTCTTGCACGATCCGTCGGTCGACTGGGGTCAGTTCGGCGTCCGCCTGGGCATTTCCGCCGGGTACGACGTGGTCGGTGCGATCGTGGTGATCCCGCTGGTGATGTGGATCATGGGCCGCGTCCAACCCGCGCGTGAGCGACGGGTCGCGCCGTGAACTGGGACGGCTTCGAGGCGCCGCTCAAGGCGCGGTTGCGGTTGATGGTGATCGGGGTTCTGGTCTTCTCGCTGCTCTGCACGCTGTTCGCCCGGCTCTGGTACATGCAGGTGATGTCGAGTGCCGACTACAGCCAGGCGGCGACCGCGCAGCACATCCGGCAGGTGCTGATTCCCGCGCCACGCGGCACGATCGTGGACTCGCAGGGCCGCACGCTGGTCGGCAACCGGGTCTCGCTGCTGATCACCGTGGACCGTTCGGTGCTGGCGAAACTCCCGCAAACCCAGCAGAACGTCGTACTTGCTCGGCTGGCGAAGGTGCTGGGGCAGAAGCCGGCCGACCTGAAGGCGCGGACGATGCTCTGCGGTGAGCCGGGCGCGTCCAAACCACCGGCCTGCTGGAACGGTACGCCGTACCAGCCGATCCCGGTCGCGAAGGACGTCAGCGAGCAGGTCGCGATCGAGGTGATGGAGCGCCGCGAGGACTTCCCGGGCATCTCCGCCGACTCGCAGACCCTGCGGGCGTATCCGGAGCCCTACAAGGTGAACGCGGCGCACATCCTCGGGTACCTGTCGCCGATCACCACCGAAGAGCTCGACGAGATGGACAAGGCCGGGCAGGACTCGGTGCCGCACCGGTCCGATCTGGTCGGCCGGGCCGGCATCGAGCGGTCGTACGACAAGCTCCTGCGCGGGACACCGGGTCAGAAGGACGTGATCGTCGACGCGGTCGGGTACACGACCGGTATCCAGAAGCAGACCGCGCCGGTTCCGGGCGCGACGTTGGTGAGCACGATCGACGCCCGCATCCAGGCGTCGGTCGAGGCCCAGCTGAAGAACGCGATCATGACCGCGCGGAAACAGACCGACCCGGTGACCCACCGCAAGTACGTCGCCGACTCCGGCGCCGCGGTGGTGATGGACACCAAGACCGGCCGAGTGGTCGCGATGGCCAGCTACCCGACGTACGACCCGGGGGTCTGGGTCGGCGGGATCAGCCAGCGCGAGCTGGACGCGCTCTACTCGGCCAAGTCCGGTACGCCGCTGGTCTCCCGCGCGCTGCAGGCCCAACTCGCGCCGGGGTCGACGTTCAAGCCGATCACCACCGCGGCCGCGATGGGCGCCGGGTACAGCCCGAAGACCCGGCTGGACTGCTCGTCGTACTTCGAGGTCGGCAACCGCCGGTTCAAGAACTACGAGTCCGCGTCGTACGGGATGATCGGCTTCGACCAGGCGCTGGCGCTGTCCTGCGACACGTTCTTCTACCGGATCGCGTACGCGCTCTGGCTCAAGGAGGGCGGCAACTCCAGCGACATCAGTACCCGCGATCCGCTGGTCGAGATGGCGCAGAAGTTCGGTCTGGGCACGCCGACCGGTGTCGATCTGCCCGGTGAGGCGAGCGGCCGGATCGCGGACCGGAAGTGGAAGAAGACCTACTACGACTCGCAGAAGGACTACTACTGCAAGCTGGCGAGCAACCCACCCGCGGGGACGTCGGCGTTCCTGAAGCAGTTCTCCCGCGAGTTCTGCGTCGACGGGTACAAGTACCGCGCCGGTGACGCGGTGAACTTCGCGATCGGCCAGGGCGACACCATCGTCACGCCGCTGCAGCTCGCGGCGGTGTACTCGGCGCTGTCGAACGGCGGCACCTTGTACGAGCCGCGCGTGGTCCAGTCGTGGATCGGCGCGAACGGCAAGTCGCACCAGATCAAGCCGACCGCGAAGGCGAAGCTGCCGGTCCCGGCCAACACCCTGCGCTACATCGACAGTGCCCTGAAGCAGACCACCCTGACCGGTACGGCGGCGTGGAAGTTCCAGGGCTTCCCGCTGGCCCAGATCCCGATCCGCGCCAAGACCGGTACGGCCGAGGTGTACGGGAAGCAGACCACGTCGTGGCTCGCGTCGTACAGCGACCGGTACGCGGTCGTGATGATGATCAGCCAGGCAGGTACGGGTTCGGGCGCCGGCGGTGACGCGGTCCGCAAGATCTACGAGACGCTGTACAACATCAAGCCCACGCCACCGCCCGGTAAGCAGCCGGGGCAGTGAGGAGCCGGGCATGGCGTTGCTGACCCCGATCCGGACCAGGCCGCGGATGGACCGCCGGTCGACGGTCTGGCACGTGGACTGGGTCCTCGTGCTGTGCGTGGTGGCGCTGTCGTTCCTCGGCGCGATGCTGATCTGGTCCTCGACCCACAACCGGACCACGCTCACCGGCGGCAACCAGTACGCGTTCCTGGCCCGGCACGCGCTGAACTTCGCGATCGGGCTGGTCCTCGCGGTCGGCGCCGCGATCACCGACCATCGCCGGGTCCGGATCCTGGCGCCGGTGCTGTACGCGGGCTCGATCGTCGGCCTGATCCTGGTTCTGGTCCCCGGGGTCGGTTCGACCATCAACGGGTCCCGGTCCTGGATTCAGCTGCCCGGCATGTCGATCCAGCCGAGTGAGTTCGCCAAGCTGGCGGTGATCGTCGGGATGGCGCTGCTGATCGCCGAGAAGGGCGAGACCGACCGGAACGAGAACGCCCGGACCGTCGACGTCGCGCAGGCGATCGGGGTCGCCGCGATCCCGGTGATCCTGGTGATGCTGCAGCCGGACCTCGGTACGGTGATGGTGCTCGGCTCGATCGTGTTCGGGATCATCGCGGTCTCCGGAGTACCGAAACGGTGGATGCTCGGCCTGCTCACCGCGGGCGTGCTGGTCGCGGCGATCGCGATCGAGCTGCACGTCCTGAAGACGTACCAGCTCGAACGCTTCACCGCCTTCCTGCATCCGTCCACGGACCCGCAGGGCATCGGGTACAACGTGAACCAGGCCCGGATCGCGATCGGCAACGGCGGCGTGTTCGGGCAGGGGCTGTTCCACGGTGGCCAGACGCAGAACGCGTTCGTCCCCGAACAGCACACCGACTTCGTGTTCACGGTCGCGGGGGAGGAGCTCGGGCTGATCGGCGCCGGCGCGATCATCGCGCTGTTCGCGGTGATCCTGTTCCGCGGGCTGCGGATCGCGGTGACCGCGCGGGACGCGTTCGGCCGGCTGGTCGCGACCGGGATCGTCTGCTGGTTCGCGTTCCAGGCGTTCGAGAACATCGGGATGACGCTCGGCATCATGCCGGTCACCGGCCTGCCGCTGCCGTTCGTGTCGTACGGCGGTTCGTCGATGTTCGCCTGCCTGCTCGCGGTCGGCCTGTTGGAGAACATCCACCTCCGCTCGCACAGCTACTGACCCAGCCCCGGATGACGACCTGACCGGTCGGGTACGCTGCACCCTGCTCGCCGCCTTGAGCCTCTTCCGGAAGGTCCGCATGATCAGGATCGTTTCCTTCGCGCTTGCTGCTGTTCTCGGGTTGTCGCTCGCCGGTTGTGGCAGTGAGGACAAGAAGAGCACCGGCACGCCGAGTACGTCGTCGACTCCCACCCCGGCCCCGAGTACGCCTGACGATCCGGGTGTGCCGGTGACCCGGACCGAGGCGCAGCTGACGAAGGCGCTGCTCGAGCTGGCCGATCTGCCGAGTGGGTTCTCCGTGGACAAGGACGAGCCGGTCGACGGTACGAAGCCGTTCTCGTCGTCGAATGACCGCTGCGCGAAGTTGGTGAAGTACCTGAACGCCACCAAGGCGCCCGGCTCGAAGGCCACTGCCGCTCGTACGTTCACCGGCGGCCAGGAGGGTCCGTACATCGACTACGTCCTGGACTCGATGGGTACTGCCGGCGAGGTCGGCGACCTGCGCGAGTCGTACGCGAAAGCGGTCGACTCGTGTCCGAAGGTGTCGCTGAAGACCAAGGGCGCGGGCAGTACGTCGATGAAGGTCGAGAAGATCACCGCGCCCGCGTACGGTACGAAGCCGTTCGCGTTCCGGTTGACCGGCACGAGCGGCTCGAAGCGCGGCCTTGAGTACACGGCGGCCGTCACTGGCGTAGGCGATGTGCTGGTGTCGGTGAGCATCCTCGCCGGGCAAGGCACCGAGCTGGAGCCGGCCACCGAAACCGCGGTGACCAAGGTCCGCCACACCCTGCAAATCTCCTGAGCCCTGCAGACCTCCTGACGCCGCAGATCTCCCGAGCCCTGCGGCAGCCCTGCAGCTTTCCTGATCAGGACGATTCGAGGATCTCGGCCAGCCGGAGCGTGTCGGCCAGATAGCGGTCGTACGGGAAGTCCTCCGCCGCCAGCGCCCGGCGGAGCGCTTCCGCGAGCGGTTTGCCGATCGTGTGATACGCCGTCCGCCCGGCCGGCGTGAGTTCGACCAGGCGCCGGCGAGCATGCCGCGGATCCTGGGTGATGCGGACCAGGCCCTTCTCCTCCAGCGGCCGCAACGCCCGGCTGACCGCCGGATCCGAAACGCCGAGCACCTGAGCCAGCCGATGCTGCGTGGCCGGCTCCACGTCCTCGACCGACCCCAGCAGCCGCAGCTGGCTGTACGTCAGGCCGCCCTCCTCGCCGCCGTGTTTGCGCGCCGCGTCGCCGAGCAGTGCGACCACCCGGTGCAGCAGATCCCCAAGTCCGTCGTCCACAGCTGCCACTGTACAGGAGTGTTGACTAGTTAATATTAACTATGCAAGATTGAAGTCATGGACACCACGACCTACCTGATCAAGACGTGTACGCCGCTGCTCTGGATCGTGATCGCCTGCGCCGGAGCGCTGCTCCGGTCTCGCGGCATCGACGGTCGGGCCGCCAGACTGGAGATCTGGCAGCGCTGGTGGGCGATCGCCGCCCTCGGCTGCGGCAGCCTGTGGATGACGCTGTCGTTCCTGACCATCGGCGACTACATGGCGGACACGATCGGCTTCACCAGGAGCCCGTTCCAGTTCGAGATCGCCTTCGCCAACCTGGCGCTGGCCGTCGCCGCGTTCCGGGCCGCGTCCGGTTCCGCGCGCGAGCGGCTGACGGTCGGCCTGGTCGCCGCGGCCTTCCTCTGGGGCGCCACGATCGGCCACGTCCACCAGTGGTTCGCGTACGGCAACCACCAGCCCGGCAATGGCGGCGGCATTCTCGTGTACGACGTCGGCATCCCCGCGGTGATGATCCTGCTGGCCGTCGCCCAGTCCCGTGCACGGGCACCGCAGCCGGTACTCGCGTGACCGCTGTCACACCAGGCAGTGTCACGCCCGCCGCGGCGCGGCCCGTCGTGTCGGTATGGAAGAACGGATGAACTTCAGCCAGGTTTCGCCGCGCGGTTTCAAAGCGGTGTACGGCGTGGAGAACTACGTGCAGAGCGTCCTGGACCAGACGCTGCTGCACCTGATCAAGGTCCGCGCGTCGATGCTCAACGGCTGCGCCTACTGCCTGAACATGCATACCACCGATGCCCTGAAGGAAGGCGAGACCAGCCAGCGCCTGTTCGGTCTGGCTGCGTGGCGGGAGTCGTCGTTCTACGACGAGCGCGAACGCGTCGCGCTGGCGCTGACCGATGCGGTCACGATCCTCGAGCGCACCGGCGTACCCGACGAGGCGTGGGACGGAGTCGTGGAGCACTTCGGCGAGGAGGGTGCCGCGAACGTCTTGCTTGCGATTGGCACCATCAACCTGTGGACCCGTCTGAACGTCGCGACCCGGAGGCAACCGGATCTCGCCGGGTGACCGTACTGGAGGAGTACCAGTCGGCGCGCGGCATGCTCGCGGGCCTCGCGTACCGGCTGCTGGGCAGCATGCACGACACCGAGGACGTGCTGCAGGAGGCGTACGTACGCTGGTCCGCCGCCGATCGCACCGAGGTCGCCGAGCCGCGCCGCTACCTGACCCGGGTGGTGACGCGGCTGGCGATCGACGTACTCCGGACGCGAAAGGCACGCCGCGAGAGCTACGTCGGCGAATGGCTCCCGGAGCCGGTGCCCGCGACCGTACTCGACCTCGATGACGTGTCGATGGCGCTGCTGCACCTGATGGAGCGGCTGACCCCACCACAGCGGGCCGTGTACGTGTTGCGTACCGCGTTCACGCTCCCGTACGACGAGATCGCCGAGATCCTGGACCGTACGCCGGAGGACTGCCGGCAGCTGCACCGCCGGGCGCTCCGCTCGGTCGACGCCGAGCCGCGATTCCAGCCGTCGCCGGCGGAACAACGCCGGCTGCTGCTGGACTTCGTCGCCGCTGCCCGGGACGGCGACCTGCCCCGGCTCGAATCGATGCTCAAGGCAACGGCCACTTCGTATACCGACGGCGGCGGGCTGCGCCGGACGGCCCGGAAACCGGTGACCGGCCGGGACCGGGTGGCGACCTTCTTCGCGCACATCTACGCGCATCCCGAGTTCACCGCGACCCCGATCGACCTGGTCACCGGCCCGGCCCTGCATGTCGTCGTCCGCGGCCGGCCGCACATCCTGACCGTCGACCGCGACGCGGACGGCATCACCGCCCTCCGGATCCTCGCGAACCCGGAGAAGCTGTCAGCGATAGAGCGGTAGCGAACCGGTGACCGAGTCGACGGCGGCGCGCGGGCCGTACAGGGCGAGACCCAGGTACTGGATGTCCTCCGGCTTCGTACCGCTGAGCGTCGCGGACATCTGGTCGTACGTACGGGCCTGCTGTGCCACCTGGTGCATGTCATGGATCGTGAGCTCGGCGTACGTCGCGGCGCGGGCGCGCAAGGACGCGAGTTTCGCGGCGGGCGCGCGGAGTACCGGAATCGGGTAGGCCGACATGCCGGTATGCGTCGCGCCGGACCCGTCGGCAGTGTCCGGGCCGACGCTGTCGTCGTGGTGGCGACCGAGGCCGACGCCGAGCAGCGCGGCGGTGTTGAGGGCCTCGCCGAGGGGAGCTTCGTTCGCGATCACCAGGACCATCTTGTTCGTCAGCACGCCGGTGAAGGTAGCCGACTGCACGGAATATCGGCGGCTGATCCGAACATCGTTCGGCGAATCTGCGAAACTAGAAGCTGTGGACGAACTTGATACGGCGCTGTTGCGGATGCTGCAGAACGACGCCCGCCGGACCAACCGGGAGATGGCGGCCGAGCTGGGGATCGCGCCGTCGACCTGCCTGGAGCGGATCCGCGGCCTGCGCGACCGCGGCGTGATCAGCGGGTACCACGCGGCCGTCGACCTGAAGGCGATCGACCGGTCGACCCAGGCGATCATCTCGATCAAGCTCCGGCCGCAGGCGATGGCGGTCGCGACCGCGTTCCAGGCGTACGTGATGGAGCTGCCGCAGACGCTCGCGATGTTCATGGTGTCCGGCGGCGCGGACTTCCTCGCCCATGTCGCGGTCAAGGACACCGAGGCGCTGCGCGATCTCGTCCTCGCGCTGGCGAAACGGCAGGAGATCGCCGACATCCGCAGTTCGGTCGTCTTCGAGCACCAGCGGCGCACGACGATCATGCCGTTGACTTCGTAGGGTGGGGGACATGCGACTCAACTACGTGCAGACCGGTCCGGCCGAGGCGCCCGTGGTGCTGCTCGGCTCGTCGCTCGGCGCCGACCACCGGATGTGGGCGCCGCAGCTCGACGTACTGTCCAAGCGCTTCCGGGTGGTGGCGTTCGATCATCGCGGGCACGGTGAGTCCGAGGCGCCCGATGGCCCGTACACGATCGAGGACCTGGGCGGTGACGTCCTGGAACTGCTCGACACGCTCGGCGCGGAGCAGGCCTCGTACGTCGGGATCTCCCTCGGCGGCGCGGTCGGCCTCTGGCTGGCGGAGAACGCGCCGGAGCGGTTCCACCGGTTCGCGCTCATCTGCCCGCCGTCGAACCCGGCCGAAACCCCGCAACCGTGGATCGACCGGGCCGCTCAGGTACGGGCCGAGGGCACCAAGGCGATCGCCGACGCCACTCTCGGCCGCTGGTTCCGGCCTGAATTCACCGAGACCGCGCCCGTCCGCGAGATGCTTCTCGCCTGCCCGACCGAGGGCTACGCCGCCTGCTGCGAGGCCCTGAGCACCACCAACCTGGTCCCCGCCCTCGGCGCCATCACCGCCCCTGTACTCCTGATCACGGCCGACTCCGACACGTCCGTCCCACCGGAAACCGTCGTCCCGCTGGCCGCCCAGATCCCTGGCGCGCACCTCGAAATCATCGAAAACGCCGCCCATCTGGTCACCTATTCGCACCCCGACGTCATCAACCCGCTGTTGCTCGCCCACCTCGCCTGAGCCGGCGATTCCAGCGTGCGCGACCCACGGCGTTAGTCTGGTAAACGCTCTGATCGCTGACTGGAAGTGCTTATGACTGTCGAATCGCTGTTCCCCCGCCTGGAGGCGCTGCTGCCGGGTGTGCAGAAGCCGATTCAGTACGTCGGTGGTGAATTGAACTCGGTCAGCAAGGAGTGGGACGCGGTCAGCGTCCGCTGGGCCCTGATGTACCCGGACGCGTACGAGGTGGGACTGCCCAACCAGGGCGTCCAGATCCTGTACGAAGTGCTGAACGAGCGGGATCACATCCTGGCCGAGCGGACCTACTCGGTCTGGCCGGACATGGAGCAGGTGATGCGGGACAACGCGATCCCGCAGTTCACGCTGGACAGCCACCGGCCGGTGCGCGCGTTCGACGTGTTCGGGCTGTCGTTCTCGACCGAGCTCGGGTACACGAACATGCTGACCGCGCTGGACCTGGCCGGCATCCCGCTGCACGCGGTCGACCGCACCGACGAGGACCCGATCGTGCTGGCCGGTGGGCACGCGGCGTTCAACCCGGAGCCGATCGCCGACTTCGTCGACGCCGCGGTGATGGGTGACGGCGAGGAGATCGTGCTGGCGATCTCCGAGGTGATCCGGGAGTGGAAGGACGAGGGCCGCCCCGGTGGCCGGGACGAGGTGCTGCTCCGGCTGGCGAAGTCCGGCGGCGTGTACATCCCGAAGTTCTTCACCGTCGACTACCTTCCGGACGGCCGGATTCAGCGCGTCACGCCGAACCGTCCCGGCGTACCGTTCCGGACCGCGAAGCACACGGTGATGGACCTGGACGCGTGGCCGTACCCGAAGAAGCCGCTGGTACCGCTGGCCGAGACCGTGCACGAGCGGTTCTCGGTGGAGATCTTCCGCGGGTGTACGCGCGGCTGCCGGTTCTGCCAGGCGGGCATGATCACCCGGCCGGTGCGCGAGCGCAGCATCACCACGATCGGTGCGATGGTCGAGAACGGCCTGAAGCAGTCCGGGTTCGAGGAGGTCGGCCTGCTCAGCCTGTCGTCGGCCGACCACAGCGAGATCGCGGACGTCGCGAAGGGCCTCGGCGACCAGTACGAGGGCAGCAACGTCTCGCTGTCGCTGCCGTCGACCCGGGTCGATGCCTTCAACATCACGCTGGCGAACGAGTTCTCCCGCAACGGCCGGCGGAGCGGGCTGACGTTCGCGCCCGAGGGCGGCTCGGACCGGATGCGCAAGGTGATCAACAAGATGGTCACCGAGGAGGACCTGATCCGTACCGTCGCCGCCGCGTACAGCCACGGCTGGCGGCAGGTGAAGCTGTACTTCATGTGCGGTCTGCCGACCGAGACCGACGAGGACGTACTGGCGATCGCGGACCTGGCGAAAAAGGTGATCGCGACCGGGCGGGAGGCGTCCGGCCGGCGGGACATCCGCTGCACGGTGTCGATCGGCGGGTTCGTACCGAAGCCGCACACGCCGTTCCAGTGGGCCGCGCAGCTCGGCTCGGAGGAGACCGACGCCCGGCTGGCGAAGCTCAGCGCGGCGATCCGGTCGGACAAGAACTACGCGAAGGCGATCGGTTTCCGGTACCACGACGGCAAGCCCGGCATCGTCGAAGGCCTGCTGTCCCGCGGCGACCGTCGCATCGGCCGCGTGATCGAGGCGGTCTGGCGCGACGGCGGACGGTTCGACGGCTGGAGCGAGCACTTCTCGTACGACCGCTGGATCGAGAGCACCGAGAAGGCGCTCGCCGACGAGCCGGTCGACCTGGCCTGGTACACCACGCGGGAGCGCGAGTACGCCGAGGTACTGCCGTGGGACCACCTGGACTCCGGGCTGGACCGCGACTGGCTGTGGGAGGACTGGCAGGACTCACTCGAGGAGGACGGCGCGATCGAGGTGGAGGACTGCCGGTGGACACCGTGCTTCGACTGCGGCGTCTGCCCCCAGATGGGCACCGAAATCCAGATCGGCCCCACCGGCAAGAAGCTCCTACCTCTGTCGGTCGTCTAGTTGCAGTAGTACGCCGGTGTCGGCGTCGTTTCGGTCTGGTTCTGCCAGTGCGCGACGCCGACGTAGTACCCGCAGCCGGTGCCGCCGTCGAACCAGGCGCCGCCGCCGGAGTACGCGTAGGTCTCGGCGACCGTGCTGAACGGACCGGATGCGCTGGCGCCCTTCTGTAGCTCCACGCGGACCTCGGTGACGCTGTTGGAGCACCCTTCCAGGCCGACGGCGACGAACAACATCGACGCCGAGTAGCCGACCGACTTGGCCGTCACCAGGTCACAGGCGGCCGTCGACGCTGTCGAGGCCTGAGCCGGTGCGGCCACCATCAGTCCGGCTGCCGCCGCGGCGGTTGCGGCTACCGCGCTTACGAGCTTCCTCATCTGCACACCCTCCGGTTGATAATTTACAGAGAGTCAGCAGATTAGGTCATTGAGTAACGTCCGTCGACCCCTTCGACCGTACTGAAAGCAGCCGGATCAGGTGTGGTGTACGGCCGCCGGGCGCTCGGCGTGCTCGAACAGGCTCTCGCCGGTGTGCTGCACCGCTGCAGCCGGCAGCGAACCGATTGCGAAGACGGCGATCGCGGCCACAATCAACACCGGCCGACGACGCGGCGGCGGAGCAAGCAACCCCCGAACCCGAGCCTCCAGATCACCCCCAGTCGCCCCGGCAACAGGCTGACCGGCGGCCGGCGCCGAGGGGGTGAAGTGAGTTTGTAACTGAACAACGCGGACCAGTGTCTCGGCGACCAATCGTCGGTCGCCTACTGCTCGCGCGGCGTCTTCGTCGGCCCAGCGCTCGGCGGCGGTCGCGGCGGCGCGTGCGGCTGGACGCAGGAGTGGGTTGACGGCGGCGGTCAGCCCGGCTGCCAGGTTCCACCAGGCGTGATGATGCGCCAGATGCGAGTTCTCATGCGCGAGCAGTACCTTCCGCTCGCGATGATCGAGCGCGCGCAGCAAACCGCTCGTCACGATCACCCGTCCGGCCGGTTGCGGCGTACTGAAAGCATCCGGCCGCTCATCGTCCAGTACGACCAGATCGCCAACCGGCCGAAGCCCGCGGCACGCGCGATGTACGGCGATCAGCGCCCGCGCCTGACGCAGCCCAGCGACCAGGAACGATCCAAGCGCGATCATCACCAAACAACCGCTCACCGCGGCAGGCCAAGCCGGCACCGGACTGTCGCTCCGAAGCGCCGCAGGCGACCACGCGCCCTGCTGCGCGACCAGCGGGAACTGCCCGATCCACGTGAACGCCAGCACGGCAAGGATGAACACCCCACTGGCCGCCGCGAGCAGATTGCCCACGACCAGCAGCACCGTCGCGACCGACGGCACCAACCGCCGGCTCGCGGCCGGCGCGATCAACGCGTACCCAACTATCGCGATCAGCCCGAGCGCCGCGGCGGTCGTCATGACGCCCGCTCGTCGGTCGCCAGGAGATCCACCAGCAGCTGGGACTCCTCCCGGGACAGCCCGCGGGCGAACCGAGTCAGCACCGCCGCGCGATCGCCGCGCTCGTCCAGCAGCCGATGGATCTGATGCGCCGTGACCTCCGCCGCGTCGACAACAGCCGTGTACGCGTACGAACGGCCGACGCGCTTCCGGGTCGCGAGGCCCTTCGTGGCCATCCGCGCCAGCACGGTCATCACGGTCGTGTACGCCAGCTCACCGCCGAGCGCGTCACGTACGTCGGTGGTGGTCATCGCCCGGCCGCCCGCGGCCAGCGCGGCGAACACCTGCTGCTCCAGATCGCCCCGCCCGCGACTCTGGCTCCGGGATGCCGGCACCGACGTCTCCTCACGACTACTACAGACAAGGTAGTAGCATTTCAGCTACTACCCGAATTGTAGTAGATGGGGGCTACGGTGAATCGCTGGTTGTTCGGGCAGATCAACGAGTTCGCGGAGGCCACGCCGTGGCTGCACGGCCCGGCCCAGGCGTACGCGAACTACGGCGTCGTACTGTTCGGCGTGCTCCTGGTCGCGGGCTGGTGGGTGGCGCGGCGATCCGGGCAGGTGAAGGGGGTGGCCGCGGCGATCGCGGCGGGTGGTGCGACCCTGTTGGCTGTGGCTGTGAATCAACCGATCGTGCACGCGGTGCACGAGGCACGCCCGTACACGACGCTGCCGAACATCCTGGTGCTCGCGAACCGGAGCACCGACCCGTCGTTCCCGTCGGACCACGCGACGATGGCCGGCGCGGTCGCGGTCGGGCTGTGGATCGTGAACCGGCGGCTCGGGATCATCGCGGCCGCCGCCGCGGTGCTGATGGCGTTCACCCGGGTGTACATCGCGGCGCACTTCCCGGCCGATGTCGTGGCCGGCCTGCTGCTGGGCGGGATTGTTGCCCTCGGCACCTGGTTGTTGCTGCGCCGGCCACTGACCTGGGCGGTCGAGGCGGTCGCGACGACCAGGTTGCGTCCGGTGCTGGTCGACGTCCGGCGGCCGCGCCTGCCATGAAAGGGCTGACTGACTGGCTGCTCGGTCTGCACGGGGCGGCCGTGTACGGCGTGGTCGGGCTGCTGGTGTTCGCCGAGGACGCGTTGTTCGTCGGCTTCGTACTACCCGGTGAGACGGCGGCCGTACTCGGCGGCGTGATCGCCGCGCTCGGGCACGCGTCGTTGCCGATCGTGCTGGTGGTGGTGATCGGCGCCGCGATCCTCGGCGACACGGTCGGGTACGAGGTCGGGCGCTTCTTCGGGCCGAAGCTGCTGTCGAGCCGGTTGGTGAAAGGCCGGTCGGGGCGGCTCGACGCGGCCCGCAAACAACTCGCCGAGCGCGGCGGCACGGCCGTGTTCCTCGGCCGGTTCGTCGCGTTCTTCCGGGCCACGATGCCGGCTCTCGCGGGCATGTCCGGGATGCGGTACCTGAAGTTCCTCAGCTTCAACGCGGCCGGCGGGATCGTCTGGGGCACGGGCGTCGTCCTGCTCGGGTACCTGGCCGGCCATTCGTACGCCAAGGTCGAGAAGACCTTCGGGCGGGTCGCCGCGCTGGCCGTCGCGGCGATCGTGATCGTGGTCTTCGTGATCTGGCGCGTCCGCCGCCACCGCGCGGAACGGGTCGCCGCCGAGTGACCGGCGCACCGAAACGCACCGCGTGGCTGGTGCTGACCATCGGCGCGTTCGTCGGGCTGCTGGCCTGGGTGTTCCCGGACGCGATCGACCATCGCGGGCAGATCGATGCCGCAGGCACCCAAATGGCGCGCTGCACGGCCGCGTCCGAGCACTATCACGACGGCCGGGTGCAGGTGCTGCATCACCTGGCCCGGTGCGCGCGGGCCAACACCCGGGTCCGCGGCGAACTCCGCGACGAGGTCCCGGCCGCGGCCATCATCGTGCTCACCATCGCCGGTAGCTGGCAGCTGGTCAGTCGGCGGCGGGCGCGGGTCTAGGGCGGGCGTGGGATTCGAGCGTGCTCGGGTCTAAGGTCCGGCGTGGGGTTCGAGCGTTCCGGGTCTAGGGTCGGCGTGGGGTTCGAGCGTGCTTGGGTTCAGAGGGTTCGTTCCCAGATGGTGCGCTGGGCGACCGGGCGGAAACCCAGCTTGGTGTTGACGGCGATCATCGGGGCGTTCTCGGGCGCGTTCCAGGTGTGCAGTACGGCCTTGCGCGCGACGCCGGCCTGTAGTGCGCGCAGGTTCGGCGCCTTGACGGCGATGCCGAGCCGGTTCCCGCGATGCGATCGGCGTACGTACGTGTCGTACTGATTCAGCCGATCGGGCGTTTCCGGCGTGCCGCCCATCTGGGTGTACGCGGCGAGCTCGCCGGACGCGGTGTGTACGGCGGCGGTGGTGTACGTGAACCGCCCTTGCGCGACCCGGCGCGCTTCCGCGTTCCGTACCAGCTCAGGCGTCCAGTGGATCGGCTCGTCCGTACGGTCGCCGGTCGGTACGTCCTCGCTCATGCCACTCAGCAACTCGACGAACTGCGGCATCCACTCGTCCGGCGTGTGCTCACGCCATTGCACGATCTCGTACCCGTCAACTGGTTGATCCAGGCGGTCCAGCGCGGCCTCATCCAGTGGCAGCTCAGCCACCTGGTGCAACTCGGCGTGCTTCTGCACGAACCCACGCGCGGCCGCGAACCGCGTACCCGGACTGGCTCCCGTCACCGGATCACCCGCCGTGTTCGTCCCCGACAAGATCCGCCGCCCCGCCGCTTTCGCCTGATCCGCCGCAACCTCCAGCAACCGGCTGCCCACCCCACGCCGCCGATACTCCGGCACCACCGCGAGCTCGACGTCCACCGTGTCGGTGTTCCCCACCAGCCACCAGTCCAGCCAAGCCACCCCCAGCCAGACATCCCCGTCCACCAGCCCAAGCCCAGTAGCCCGCACATCCGCATGCTCCCGAGCCATCACCACCCGAGCCTCCTCAACCCCCAACCCCACCGGAAACTCAAGCTCCTCCCGCCGAACCCCGAACTTCACCCCATAAAACCGCCCGAAAACATCCACATCCCGCCCATCAACCCCAACAATCTCCATCCCCGAACCCTAACCACCGCCAGGCCTGCTCGCTGGCGGTTTGTTTGACCGCTGACTTGTTACAGCCGGTCAGCGGTGCAACAACCCGTCACCCGGACCCTAGTGATGAGGGCGGAGGGCTCTGTTGGCGGCTGGTTCGGCGATGGTGGCTCGGAAGGGGTGGGCGGGGTAGACGCCGAGGAGGCGGACCTCGACGGAGAAGAAGGCGAGTTCTTCGAGGGCGAGGGCTACGTTGGGGTCTTCGGGGTGGCCTTCGATGTCGGCGTAGAACTGGGTGGCGAAGAACATGCCGCCCAGTTGGTACGACTCCAGCTTCGTCATGTTCACGCTGTTCGTCGCGAAACCGCCGAGTGCCTTGTACAGCGCGGCGGACACGTTGCGGACGCGGTACACGAAGGACGTGATGATCGGGCCGGAGCCGACCGGGGGGATCTCGGGTTCGCGGGAGAGGACCAGGAAGCGGGTGGTGTTGTGGTGCTCGTCCTCGACGTCGGACGCGAGGGTCTCCAGGCCGTACAGCCCGGCGGCGGCCCGCGGTGAGAGCGACGCGACGGTCGGGTCGCCGAGCTCGGAGACCTCGCGGGCCGCGCCGGCGGTGTCGTCGGCGACGACGGTCGACCAGCCGTGCTCGCGGATGATCTTCCGGCACTGCCCGAGCGCGTGTACGTGGCTGCGGACCGTCTTGATCCGATCCAGCGAAGTCCCGGGCACACCGAGCAACTGGAAGTGGATCGGCAGGAAGTACTCACCGACGATGTGCAGCCCGGACTCCGGCAGCAGGTGGTGGATGTCCGCGACCCGCCCGGCGATCGAGTTGTCCACCGGGATCATCGCGAGACCGGCGCGCCCGCTGCTGACCGCCTCGAGCGCGTCCTCGAACGTCGTACACGGCAACTGCTCGCGCTCGGGGAACATGTCGGTGCACGCCATCGCCGAGTTGGCGCCTGGCTCACCCTGATATGCGATCGGTCCGTCCACGATCTACCAGACTAGACCCACCGCATCTCACCAACCGGATCAGGTGTCCGTCTTGCGGACCCGATCCGGCGCCCCGGTCACCGCGCGGCCCTCCAGCGCCTTGGCCTTGGTGGCGTACATGTCCAGGTACTCCTGCCCGGACAGCTCCATGATCTTGTACATGATCTCGTCGGTGACCGCCCGCAGGATCAGCCGGTCGCTTTCCATCCCCTCGTACCGGGAGAAGTCCAGCGGCTCACCGAACTTCACCGTCGGGGACGCGAACGACGCCACGATCTTGCCCGGCGGGGCGACCACGTCCGTACCGATCACGCCGCACGGGATCACCGGCACCTTCGCCTCCAGCGCCAGCCGCGCCACCCCGGTACGCCCCTTGTACAGCCGGCCGTCGTGCGAGCGGGTGCCCTCCGGGTAGATCCCGAACAGCTCGCCGCGCTCCAGCACCTTCATCCCGGCCCGCATCGCGCCCTCCGACGCCGAACCGCCGGACCGGTCGATCGGGACCTGCCCGGTGCCCTTGAAGAACCCGCGCTGGAACCGGCCCTTGATCCCGGCGCCGGTGAAGTAGTCCGACTTCGCCACGAACGTCACCCGGCGGCGTAGCGCCAGCGGCATGAAGATCCAGTCCGCGTACGAGAGGTGGTTGCTGGCGATGATCGCGGCGCCGGTGGCCGGGATGTGCTCGGCACCGACCACGTTCGGCCGGAAGACGCGTTTGACCGGCGGCCCGACGACCAGGTTCTTCAGCACCCAGTAGATGCCCTTGCCATCGCCGTCGCCGGCATCCACGACCGCTTGGTCCGGCTCGCGCCGCGGCGACTGCGCCGGTTCCGTCATCGGTGTCCTCTCCTCACACTTTCCCCGACCCCTCATGATGCCGCACGCGGACCCGGTTCGGCGCCAGGTCGCCACGCGGAAGGTCCTGACGTACTCGGGCCCGCCTTCGTAAGCTGCTGACGTCAGCGTCGCCCAGCTGGTGGAGGAACCATGCGTACGAAGCTCCTGACCGTACTTGTCGTGCTGATCACGCTACCGCTGACCGCTCAGGCCGCACCGACCGCTCAGGCCGCACCGGGTGCTTGGGGCGCACCGGGTGCTTGGGGCGCGCCGGGTGACCGGGGTGCGACTGTGGTACGGGACGCGGCTGCTGTTCCGGAGGCGACTGTGGTGCCGGTGCAGGTCACCGGGCCGGCCGCGTCCCGGTTCAACCTGGTGGTGATGGGTGACGGCTACACCGCGGCCGAGCTGCCGAAGTTCCGCGAGCAGTTGGACAAGCACTTGAACATCCTCTGGAGCATCGAGCCGTTCAAGTCGTACCGGAACTACGTCAACGTGTACGCCGTCGAGATCGCCTCTCCGGAGAGCGGCGTGGACTGCGATCCAGGGCTGGATGCGCCGAAACGTGACACTCCGTTGCAGATGGGGTTCTGGGGCGGTTGTAATCCGGGCAGCGTGCAGCGCTTGCTGACAGTCAGCCAGGCGGCGGCGACGCGGTACGCCGATCTGGTTCCCGGTACCACCTCCGCCAATCGGCAGATCCTTGCTATCGGCAACAGCGCGACGTACGGCGGCGCGGGTGGTTCGTACGCCACTGCCTCGGGTGGCAACGCGCTTTCGGCTCTGATCACGCCGCACGAGCTCGGTCATTCGCTCGGTGGTCTGCAGGATGAGTACGACTACTACGCGCGCGGTGATCGCGGAGCGCCGTACCAGGGTCCGGAGCCGTCCTCGATTCATCACAGTCTGCTGACCGAGCAACAGATGCTGGACCAGCACAAGAAGTGGTTCCGCTGGCTGGGGGAGCAGTCCGAGTCGGGCGGCACGATCGGGCGGTACGAGGGCGGGATGTACGCCGGTTCGGGTGTCTGGCGGCCCAGCGCGCACTCGATGATGAAGGTCCTCGGGTACTACTTCGATCAGGTGTCGCGCGAGCGGATGACGCAGCGGTTGTCCGCGAAGGCGACCCTGTTCCAGGGGAGTACGCCGGCCGGCCCGGTCGCTGCTGACCAGGTGGTTTGGTTGCAGACATTGCACCCGGTCGATCACGAGCTGGACGTCACCTGGACGCTCGACGGTACGCCCCTGCCCACCGCCAACGCCCGCGCCGTCGACCTCGCCGCCCTGGACTTGGCGCCCGGAAAGCACACGCTGACGGCGTCGATTGTTGACAATACTACGTTCATCCGCGACCCAGCCGCCCGCCCAACGGCGACCCGCGCGTGGATTGTTGACAATAGCCAGTCGACCACGACCGCCTCGACCACCGCGCCAACCTCGACAGCCCCGCCGACGTTCGCCGCGTCGACGCCGACCGAGCATCCGGTCAGTGCGGACGAGGTCGTGTACGTGGAAACCACCCAGTCCGCGACAGCACAGCCGGCGATCACCTGGCGGCTCGATGGCGCCGTCGTGCCGAACCCGGGCAACGATCGGGATCTAGCCCTCGCGCCGCTCAAGCTGACCGGCCGGCACATCCTGACCGCGCAAGTCGGCGCCGACACCCTGGCCTGGCAGGTCGATGGCGTCGAACCGACAGTCACACCAACGATGTCGAAGCCGCTGCTGACCGTACAAAAGGCAAGCGGCCCCGAGTACGTCTACGACGACACGTTCACAATGGGACTGTCGGCAACGGACGACAACCCGGCTACGTCGTACCGGAGTTCCGCGTGGACGGAGACGGTTGGTACAACTACTACGGCTGGCCGACCGACGCATCCGCACCGTTCCGCTTCACGGCCGAGGGCACCGAGATCGACCAGCTGGTGTACGGCAAACTCGGCGTGCCGCGAGTGGTTCCGTGGGACAACGTGCCGTCCGGGTACGGGCGTCATCTGGTCGAGTACCGCGCGATAGATGCCACTGGCAACATTGGTACGCCCAAGCGGTTCGCGGTCACGCTCTTGCGCCCCGCGCCGGCCTGCACCAAAACGCTTACCGGTACGCACAATGGCCCGCTGTACTTGAGCTCCGGCGTCACTTGCCTGACCAACGCCACTGTCAACGGTCCGACCGTCGTTGCGGCCGGCGCGTCACTGATCGCGCGAGACAGTCGCCTCGCCGGACCAGTACGAGCCGACCGAGCCGCGGACCTGCAACTGCTCCGCTCGACCGTCATCGGCCCGGTCGGCGCCGACCGCACCAGCCGCAGCCTGGTCGTCGTCGGCAGCACGATCCAAGGCCCAGTCTCCGTCACCAACTCAAAGACAACTGAGCCCGCGGCCCTCGCCGGCAACACCGTCAACGGTCCACTGACCTGCTCGGCAAACACCCCAGCCCCGACAAACCTAGAGGCCCCCAACCACGTCACCGGCCCACGCACCGCCCAATGCACCAACTCCTAACCCAAACCAACCAACCCGCGCCGCCCGACCCGCCCCAACTGACCCAACCAAGCGGTCGCCGCCGACCGATCGGGCTGAGTGGGATGAGTGGTGCTGACATGGAAGTGAGTTTTGGCGACATGTTGTCGTGGGGCTGGGGCGCATAGCTTTTCCGGTGCGGGGAGTTCCCGCCGTACTGGAGGAGTGAGATGAACGGACTGCGGGTGGCGGCACTGATGGCGGCCACGATGACGACGGGCCTGGTGGCCGGGGTGTACGGGATCTACGCGAACGCGTTCATGCCCGGTCTGGCGACGACCGACGACAAGACTTTCGTGAGCGCGTTCCAGGCGGTCGACCGGGCGATCGTGAACCCGCTGTTCCTCGGACTCGGCTTCGTCGGCGCGCTGTTGTTCACGGTGCTGGCCGGCGCGGTCAGTCTGAAGGAGAAGGCGCTGCCGTGGATCGCGATCGCGTTCGCGCTGTACCTGGTGTCGATGATCGTCACGGTCGCGGTGAACGTACCGATGAACGACGCGCTGAAGGCGGCCGGTGACCCGGGCTCGATCGATGTCGCGGCGGTCCGGGCGGCGTTCGACGAGTCGAAGTGGCGGACCTTCAACCTGGTCCGCACGGTCCTGGCGACCGTGTCGTTCGGCTTCCTCGGCTGGGCGCTCTACCTGACCGGCAAATCCGCCGCCCAGCCCTGAACCCCACCCGGCCCCCGCACTCGCCGGCAAGCGAACGGGTTCGGAGGGATGCAGTATCACTTTATTTCCGGCTACTGTTCGCCCGAGTTAGACCCGGATAGGCAGTGGAGCCGGGGGAGGCGGGGAAGCCTGGGGAGGTAGGGGTGGCGGGCGACGCGGTTGGTGGGGTGGCGTCGGGGGACGGGGTTCAGGGGGACGTGGATTCGCGCGACTGGTGGGATCATCGGCCGGTCTTCTCCACCGTCGACAAGGGTGGCCGGATCACCGGCCTGGCCCCGAGCGAGCGGCCCGGGCGGCTGACCGGACGCCTGTTGATCTCGTCGGCGCTGTGCTTCATCGGCTGGGGGATCGCGAGTCTGCTGGGTACGTCACTGCTCTGCGGCGGCACGTCCGCGCCCGCCGGCAGTTGCGCCGTCGACGTACCGGGTGACGTCCCGGTCGTCTGGGCGATCGTCGCGGCGGTCGTCGGGGGGTACCTGACCCTCTTCGTCACCACAGACGTCACCGAACAAGCAAGGCAACGCTTCGGGCAGCGCCGGGCCGCGTCGTTCCTCCGATCGGCGCCGCTGCTCGCCGGACTGTTTGCCGGCGCAGCTATCTCTGTCGTCACCGCACTGCGGATCGACACCGCCGAGACGATCCGGCGGACCACCCAGGGCCTGATCGGCACCGAGGCCATCGCGATCTCGGCGGCCCTCGCGGTTCTGGCCGGTCTGTGGTGGGTCGCCGTGATGCTGCGGCTGCCCGGCGCCCTGCTGCACGCGTACCAGCGGCAGACGACGATCGACCGGCTCCGGCGGGACGGACGCCGGTACGGCGGGCAGGTACGGCTCGGAGACATCGTCTACTGGCTCGGCAACAATCCCGAGCTCAACGTCACCATCGAGTACGACTCGCCGGCCGGGCATCACCAGCGCCGGGCACGGATGCGTACGTCACCTGATCGGGTCCCTACCGACGGCAGCCGCGTGATCGTGTACGACGACCTGCGCGGCGACGTACACGTCGAGCTGGACCGCGCCGCCGGGCCGGTCTGGGCGCCGGAAGCGCGGTACACCCCGTCGGAGTGAGCGCGGGGGCGCGCGAGCCCGACCGCGTCACCGGGCGGACGTTGCCGCGCGCTGTTTGAGAGACTGTGCGCGTGCCACCAGTTCAAGCTCCGCCGTCGCAGCAGCTGCCTGCGGTCCAGAAGCTCCGGGTCCGGTTCGCCAAGCGGGGGCGGCTGCGATTCACCTCACACCGCGACTTCCAGCGGGCGTTCGAGCGCGCCGTCCGCCGGGCCGGGCTGCCGGTGGCCTTCTCGCACGGCTTCAGCCCGCACCCGAAGATCTCGTACGCGGGCGCCGCGCCGACCGGGGCAGCCTCGGAAGCCGAGTACCTGGAGATATCGCTCACACAGGAGCGGGACGCCGAGCAGGTCCGGGCGGCACTGGACGAAGCGCTGCCGCCGGGGCTGGACGTGCTCGAGGTAGTGGTCGCCGGGCCGGGTGGGCTGGCCGAGCGGCTCGAAGCCAGCGAGTGGCAGATCGCGTTGCCCGGAGTCGATCCGGAGACCGCCGGGGCGGCGGTCGAGGCGTTCCTCGGCCGGGAGGAAATTCCGGTCGAGCGCATGACCAAACGCGGACTTCGCTCGTTCGACTGTCGGGCAGCCGTTCTCCGACTCACCGTCGCGAGTGAACCGGGGCCGGTTGCGACGTGTGCGATACTGCAAGTGGTGTTACGGCACGGAACCCCGGCCGTGAGACCCGACGACGTTCTCGCCGGCGTGCGCGAGGTGGCGACGCTCCCGGTGACGGGCCCGGCTCTTTTGACCAGGCTCGCCCAGGGCCCGCTCACCGCGGACACCGGCACGGTGGAAGATCCGCTCGCTCGTGACCGCGACGCCAACCAGGCGACCGCGACCGGCCAGGCAGATCCCCACCAGACGCACACAGCGGAGGGCGACGCCGCCGCTTCCTCTGTGCCCTGAGCGCGGGCGGAGCGGATCCAGCAGGCTTCCGCCACGTTGCGGCCCCGAGTAGTCCGGGGGCCAGGCGCGGCGAACCGTGACCGCCTTGTGGCAGCGCCCGGACCCGTGACAGGGGTCGCAGGATGCGCCGGAGGGCTTGAGGAGACCGCACTACATGCTCGACAACGAGCCGACCACCGACGCAGCCGAAACGACTGCCACCGACCAGCCCGCCCCTTCCGCGCGCCGCGGCGCGAAGAAGGCGCCGGCCGCGAAGAAGACCACCACCACGCGCAAGCGCACGGTGAAGAAGACCGCCGAGCCGGGCCCCGCCGCAGAGGCGACCCAGGCCGCCGAGGCGGTCCCGACCCAGGCCGACGACCGGTCCGCCGACCCGGCTCCGGTCAAGAAGGCCGCCGCGAAGACGGCCGCCAAGGCCGCCGCGAAGAAGGCGCCGGCCGCGAAGAAGACCGCCGCCAAGGCCCCGGCCAAGAAGGCCACCAAGCGCGTCGCCAAGAAGGTGGCCGCCCAGGACACCCTCCCGGACGTCACCGCCGAGGCCGCCTCCACCGTGGACGCGGGCCCGGTCGTGGAGACACCCGCGAAGAAGACCACCCGCAAGCGCACCACGAAGAAGGCCGCCTCCACCGCCGACGCAGCCTCCGCCGACCCAGCCTCCGCCGACGCAGCCTCCGCCGGCAGCTCGTCGGCAGCGGGCCGCTCAACTGGTAGCGCCTCGGCCGATCGTGACCTGGTGACGACGGATTCCCCGGTCACCGACGGTCCCGGCGCTTCCGCTGACACCTCAGGTACGCGGGAAGTAACCGCCCCACGCAAGCGCACCACCCGCCGCCGCACGACCCCCACCGACACACCCGCTGCCGAAACCACCGCGGACTCCGGGGTGGCCGCTGATGGTGCTGCTGGTGGGAGTGGGAGCTCCTCGGGTGGCGCGTCGGTTGAGGAGACGGGTGCTCGGCGTACGCGGCGTCGGGCTGCCGCGCCTGCCGCGGTGCTGTTCCAAGCGCCGACGCAGGACAACCCGGCCCAGCAGGCACCGGCTCAGGCCGCCACTCCGCTCGAAGCCGCGGCAGCCGCAGAACCAGGCGCCGACGAGCAGCCGACCACCCGCCGCCGTACTCGCCGTGGCGCGTCCGCTGACGCCGAGGACACCGGCTCGACCACGAGCACCCGACGGGCCCGTCGTGGTTCTGGCGCCGACGGTGCACAGTCGGTAGCCGGGCAGGACGCCGCGACCGACGGCTCGCACGGCTCCTCCACCAACCGTTCGCGCGGCTCTTCCACCGACGGTTCGCACGCCTCCGCCACCGACGGTTCCCACGGCGCCTCCACCGACGGTTCCCACGGGGCCTCCGCCGGTGACTCGCGCACTGGTGACTCGGGTTCGGGCGAGGTTGATGGTGACGGTGGGACGCGTACCCGTACCCGTCGTACTCGGCGTGGGGCGCCGTCTGCTGACGCCGCGCAGGCGGCTGACGGTTCGCAGGCTGGTGTTGCCGACGGTACGCAGGCTGCGAGCGGTGATGCTGAGGAGAGCGGTTCGACTCGTACACGTACGCGTCGCAGCCGTCGGGGTGCTGAGACCAGCGTGGTTGATGCCGAGGCCGACGCGCCGGCTGAGGCCGACGCGCAGGTGGACGGGCCCGCGGATGGGCACGGGGACGACGGCGAGGAAGGTGGCGAGGGGACTCGCCGCCGGCGCCGGCGCCGGGGTGGCCGTCGTCGCCGCAAGGGCGGAGACGCCGACGGTGCCGATGACAGCACCGACGAGCACTCCGACGACGACCAGGACGACGACACCGACCGCGACGGCGCGGGACGCGGAGCCAAGCAGGACGGCGGCCGCGACGGGCGTGACGGCGCCAAGGACGGCGCAAGGGACGGCGGTAAGGACGGGGCCAAGCAGGACGGGTCTGACAGCGACTCCGCCGACGACGAGCACGACTCGGACGACGACGAGGGCGGCAGTGGTTCGTCCCGGCGGCGCCGGCGTCGGCGTCGCCGTAAGGGCGAGGACTCCGGTTCGTCCCCGGACGACCCGGACGAGACAGTCGTCCGCGTCCGCGAGCCGCGTAGCAAGAACACCGCGAACGAGATCACCGCGGTCGAGGGTTCGACCCGTCTCGAGGCGAAGAAGCAGCGCCGCCGGGAGGGCCGCGCCGCCGGCCGTCGCCGGGCGCCGATCGTGACCGAGGCCGAGTTCCTGGCCCGGCGTGAGTCGGTCGAGCGGACGATGGTGATCCGGTCCCGCGAGGACCTGACCCAGATCGCGGTCTCCGAGGACAACGTCCTGGTCGAGCACTACGTCACCACGGCGGAGCAGACGTCGCTGATCGGCAACGTGTACCTCGGCCGCGTACAGAACGTGCTGCCGAGCATGGAGGCCGCCTTCATCGACATCGGCAAGGGCCGCAACGCCGTCCTGTACGCCGGTGAGGTCGACTGGGCGACGCTCGGCGGCGCGAACGGTCCGCGCAAGATCGAGCAGGTCCTGAAGTCCGGCCAGTCCGTCCTGGTACAGGTGACCAAGGACCCGATCGGTCACAAGGGCGCCCGGCTGACCAACCAGATCAGCCTCCCGGGGCGGTACGTCGTGTACGTACCGCGCGGTGGCAACGGTGGTATCAGCCGCAAACTGCCGGACACCGAGCGGAACCGGCTGAAGACGATCCTGAAGGACATCGTCCCGGACGAGGCCGGCGTGATCGTCCGGACCGCGGCCGAGGGCGCGTCCGAGGAGGAGCTGACCGCCGACGTCAGCCGCCTGCAGGCTGCCTGGGAGGACATCGAGAAGAAGTCCAAGAACGGCCAGGCACCGCAGCTGCTGTACGGCGAGCCGGATCTGCTGATCCGCGTCGTCCGGGACCTGTTCACCGAGGACTTCGCGAAGCTGGTGATCTCCGGCGACCAGGCGTACGACCAGGTCCGGGAGTACGTCGCCGGGGTCGCGCCGCACCTGGTCGACCGGGTCGAGAAGGCCCACAACGACGTGTTCGCGAACTACCGGATCGACGAGCAGATCAAGAAGGCGCTGGACCGCAAGGTCTGGCTGCCGTCGGGTGGTTCGCTGATCATCGACCGGACCGAGGCGATGACGGTCGTCGACGTGAACACCGGCAAGTTCACCGGCTCCGGCGGGAACCTCGAGGAGACCGTCACCAAGAACAACCTGGAGGCGGCCGAGGAGATCGTCCGGCAGCTCCGGCTCCGCGACATCGGCGGCATCATCGTGATCGACTTCATCGACATGGTGCTGGAGTCGAACCGGGACCTGGTGCTGCGCCGGCTGGTCGAGTGCCTGGGCCGGGACCGGACCAAGCATCAGGTCGCCGAGGTGACCTCGCTGGGACTGGTCCAGATGACCCGGAAGCGGATCGGGACCGGTCTGCTCGAGGCGTTCAGCGAGAACTGCGACCACTGTGGTGGCCGCGGGCTGATCCTGCACGACGAGCCGAAGGAGTCCCGCCGCCGCGACAGCCGCAACAACGGTGCCGCCGCGAACGGTGGGAACGGCAACGGCAACGGTCAGGAGCACGGGAAGGCCGCGCAGCCGGAGGAGAGCGGGCGGAAGAGCTCGCGCCGGCGTCGCGGGAAGAACCGTGGCGAGGACGAGCCGGCCGCCGAGGCGGAGGCGCCGCAGCACAACGGCGACGCCGCCCAGAGGCTGGCCCAGATCGCGGCCGCGTCGGTGAAGAAGGACGACGAGCCGGGTACGCCGTCAAGCGCGGACGCGGATACGCCGGAACCCACCGGCTACCCGATCGCCGGCACCGAGGCCCACGTCAGCCCCGAAGCCACCGGTTTCCCCGCCGCCGACTCGACCGAGTCCGCGGACGCGGCGCAGAACGGGGCGGGTAAGTCGACCCGGCGGCGGCGTAGCAGCCGGAGCCGTAGCAAGGCAACTACCGATGGTGATGGGGCAGGTGGCTCGACCGACGCCGCCGAGCTCGTCAGCACCCACGGTTGAACCGATTTCGAGTTTGCCAGCCCAGGGCTGTAAGCTTGTGGTTCGGTGCGCTCCCGGCGCACCGAACCTGTGCTCGGTGTGTAAGTGTGGGAAACGAGTTCGGCTCGTAGCAGTCCCGCCCACACCATCACACTTGTAAGTTTTCCGATCCAGCAGAGAGTGAGATCCACGGTGTACGCGATCGTGCGCAGTGGCGGCACCCAGCAGAAGGTCGCCGTCGGCGATGTCATCGAGATCGACAGCCTGACCGAGAAGGTGGGCGACACCGTCGCGCTGCCGGCGGTCCTCGTCGTCGATGGCGACACCGTGACGGCCGACGCTGCGGCGCTGGCCAACGTGGCTGTGTCGGCCGAGGTCCTCGGCCGTACCAAGGGCCCGAAGATCAACATCCTCAAGTACAAGAACAAGACCGGTTACCGCAAGCGCCAGGGGCACCGTCAGCACTACACCCAGGTCAAGGTCACCGCGATCGACGCCAAGAAGCTGTCTTCTTCGGCAAAGAGTGGGAGCTGATCTAGACATGGCACACAAAAAGGGAGCGGCCTCGACCCGCAACGGTCGTGACTCCAACGCGCAGCGGCTCGGCGTGAAGCGGTACGGTGGCCAGCTGGTCAACGCCGGCGAGATCATCGTCCGGCAGCGCGGCACCCACTTCCACCCGGGCAACCTGGTCGGCCGTGGCGGCGACGACACGCTGTTCGCGCTGGCCGAGGGCCACGTGGAGTTCGGCACCCGGCGCGGTCGCCGCGTCGTCAACATCGTCCCGGCCCCGGCGGAGTAACACCGCCACCCGGACGAAGTACAAGCTCTGCACAAGGGCGGGTCGCGGAATACCGCGCACCCGCCCTTTTGCTATGTAAGCAACAGCGCTATGTAAGCAGTTGCCCTCCTCGCCATTTGAGTGGTTAACCGCTGAGCTTGCCCCTTCACCTGCCGCATGCAGGTGGTGAAGGGGCAACCTGAGGGGTGAACCAGTCAAATGTGGTGGGGGATCAGCAGCAAACCGGATCAGCAACAACTGGCAGGAAGTGAAGACCGATGGCCATCCCCAGCTTCGTCGACCGCGTCACGGTGCAGGTCGCCGCGGGCCGCGGCGGAAACGGGTGCGCCTCGGTGCACCGCGAGAAGTTCAAGCCGCTCGGCGGACCGGACGGCGGGAACGGCGGTGACGGCGGCAGCGTGATCCTGCGCGTCGACCCGGACGTGACCACGCTGGTCGACTACCACCGCTCCAGCCACCGCACCGCGACGAATGGTGCCCAGGGCAAGGGTGATCACCAGGCCGGCAGCAACGGCGGCGACGTCGTCCTCGGTGTCCCCGAGGGCACGGTGATCAGCGCGGCGAACGGTGAGGTGCTCGCCGACCTGGTCGGGCCGGGCGCGGAGTTCATCGCGGCGCAGGGCGGCAAGGGCGGTCTGGGCAACGCGGCCCTGGCCAGCAGTTCCCGCCGCGCGCCCGGTTTCGCGCTGCTCGGCGAGGACGGCGAGGAGCGTACGCTCGTCCTTGAGCTGAAGGTGGTCGCGGACATCGGCCTGGTCGGTTTCCCGAGCGCCGGCAAGTCGTCGCTGGTCGCCTCGATCAGCCGCGCCCGGCCGAAGATCGCCGACTACCCGTTCACCACCCTGATTCCGAACCTTGGCGTCGTCATCGCGGGCGACACCACGTTCACGGTCGCGGACGTACCCGGCCTGATCGAGGGTGCGAGCGAGGGCCGTGGGCTCGGGCACGACTTCCTTCGGCACGTGGAGCGGTGCGCCGCCCTTGTTCACGTGATCGACTGCGCGACGTACGAGCCGGGCCGCGATCCGTTGAGCGACCTGGACACGATCGAGGCCGAGCTGAAGGCGCACGGTGGGCTGGAGGACCGGCCACGAATCGTTGCCCTGAACAAGATCGACGTCCCGGACGCGCGCGAGATCGCCGAGATGGTGCAGGCCGAGCTGGAGCAGCGCGGGTTGCGGGTGTACCCGATCTCGACCGCGTCGCACGAGGGTCTGGAAGCGCTCAAGTACGCGATGGCCGACATCGTCGTCCGCCGCCGCGCGGAGCAGGAGAAGCCCGACACCACGCGGATCGTGATCCGGCCGCAGGTGCAGGGTGGTCCCGAGTTCAAGGTGAAGCAGCTGCCGGAGGACGGCGGCTGGCTGGTGCAGGGCGACAAGCCCGAGCGCTGGGTACGGCAGACCGACTTCGCGAACGCGGAGGCGACCGGCTACCTGGCGGACCGGCTGAACCGGCTCGGCGTCGAGGAGCAGCTGATCAAGCTCGGCGCGCAGGCCGGGGACGCGGTGATGATCGGCGACGGGCCGAACGCGATCGTGTTCGACTTCGCTCCCGATGTCGCGGCCGGCGCGGAGATCCTGGCCCGCCGCGGTGAGGACCACCGGCTGGAGGAGGATCGTCCGGCGGCGCAGCGGCGGCGGACGAAGGACAGCGAGTACCACGCGTACCGGTCGGGGGAGCGGGCCGAGGACTGGGCCGAGCACGGCCAGGACTGGGACGCCGACGAGGTGGACATGTCCCCGGCCGAGGCGAAACGGGCCGCGGAGGCGGCCGCGAAACTGGCGCGCAAGGAAGCGCGTGAGCGAGCGGCGGAGAACACAGAAAACGGTTGATGTCATGGACCAGCGCGCGGAGGCGTTGAACGCCACGCGAATCGTCGTGAAGGTCGGCTCGTCGTCGCTGACCCAGCGCGGCAAGATCGACCACGAACGACTCCGGCTGCTCGTCGACGCGATCGCGGCGCGCCGGGTGGAGGGCACCGAGGTGGTGCTGGTCTCCTCCGGCGCGATCGCGGCCGGGCTGGCGCCGATGGGCCTGCGGACCCGGCCGCGCGACCTGGCCACGCAGCAGGCGGCGGCGTCGGTCGGGCAGGGTTTGTTGATGGCCCGGTACAGCGACGCGTTCGCGGCGCATGGTTTGCGGGTCGGGCAGGTGTTGCTGACGGTCGACGACGTGACGCGGCGCAGTCATTACCGGAATGCGTACCGTACGTTCGCGCGGCTGCTCGAGCTCGGTGTCGTACCGATCGTGAACGAGAACGACACGGTTGCCACCACCGAGATCCGGTTCGGTGACAACGATCGGCTGGCCGCGTTGACCAGTCATCTCGTACACACCGATCTGCTGTTGCTGCTGTCGGACGTGGACGGGCTGTACGACGGGGATCCGCGGAAGCCGGGTACGTCGATGGTGACCGAGATTCGCGGCGCGGCCGATCTCGAACCGTTGGCGATCGGCAAGAGCGGCGCGTCCGGTGTCGGTACCGGCGGGATGCAGACCAAGGTCGAGGCGGCCGCGATCGCTACCGAGGCAGGGATTCCGGTCATTTTGACGTCGGCCGGGCGGGTCGGCGAGGCGCTCCGTGGCGAGCCGGTCGGGACGCTGTTTCATCCGACCGGGCGGCGGCGTAAGTCGCGGCTGTTGTGGCTGGCGCATGCGACGTCGGGACAGGGCGTACTTCGGCTGGATGAAGGGGCCGTTCGGGCCGTCACGCAGCGGCGGGCGTCGCTGCTTCCGGCCGGGATCACTGGTGTGGAAGGGACTTTCGGGGCGGGTGACCCGGTTGATCTGGTGTCGCCGTCGGGGGTGACGATCGCGCGCGGGCTGGTCAACTACGACGCCACGGAGCTGCCTGAGTTGCTGGGGCGTTCGACGCGGGACCTGGCACGGGAGCTCGGAGCCGCGTACGAGCGCGAGGTCGTGCACCGCGACGACCTGGTCCTGCTGTGAAGCCGGCGTGGTGAAGGCAGTGTGGTGAAGTCGGTGCGGCGCCGGCCGTGCGGGTGACGGCGGTGCGGGTGACGGCGGTGCGGGTGACGGCGGTGCGGGTGACGGCGGTGCGGGTGACGGCGGTGCGGGTGACGGCGGTGCTGGGTTTGAGGAGGGTGCTGGGGTGAAGAAGGTGGCTTGGGGGTTGCTTGCGGCCTGGATCGTTCATGATCTCGAGGAGCTTGCGACGATGCCGTCGTTCTCACGGTCGCCTGACCTGCCGCAGCCGTTGCCGAAAGTCCTGCCGATGTCCGGCGGCGAGGCGGCGACCGCGATCGGTCTGACCGGGGTCGTGATGGCGGCGGCGTCCGCTGCCGGGGCGGCGACCGGTGGGCGGAGCAGGTTCTTCCAAGCGTCGTTGATCGGCTTCGGGTGGCACGCCGGCACGCACCTCGCGCAGTCCGCCGTACTGCGCCGCTACACCCCGGGCCTGGTCACCACGCCGCTCGTTGTGATCCCGTACAGCGTGTGGGCCTGGCGGCGGTTGAAGGCGGCTGAGGTTCCGATCGCGCCGAGTGACCGGCGGCTGGACGTCGCGCTGGCGGCGGTCGTACCGCTCGCGCACGTGGTCGCCCGGTTGCCTCGGCTGCGACGCCGGCTACGGACGAGTTCTAGGATGAACAGGTGAGCGAGATCATCGAGCTGGCCAGGCGGGCGCGGGTCGCGTCGTACGTGCTGGCGGAGGCTTCCCGGGCGGCGAAGGACGCGGCACTGCACGCGATGGCGGCGGCGCTGCGGGCGAACACGGACGCGATCGTCGCGGCCAACGCGAAGGACGTCGCGGCAGCGCGCGAGGCTGGTACGCCGGAATCGACCGTCGACCGGTTGGCCCTCGACCCGGCGCGGGTCGACGCGATGGCGGCCGGGCTGGAGCAGCTTGCCGGGCTCAATGATCCGGTCGGCGAGGTGGTGCGCGGGTACACGCTGCCGAACGGCCTTGAGCTGCGTCAGGTCCGGGTGCCGTTCGGTGTCGTCGGGATCATCTACGAGGCGCGGCCGAACGTGACGGCCGACGCGGCGGGGATCTGCCTGAAGTCCGGCAACGCCGTGCTGCTGCGCGGTTCGTCGTCGGCTGCCGCGTCCAACTCGGCGATCATCGCCGTGCTGCGCGATGCGGCCGAGACGAGTGGGCTGCCGGCGGATGTGGTGCAGGGCGTACCGACGGATCGTGCCGCGGTGAAGGAACTGATGCAGGCGCGCGGGCTGGTCGACGTACTGATCCCGCGTGGTGGTGCCGGGCTGATTCAGACGGTGGTCAGCGAGTCGACGGTGCCGGTGATCGAGACCGGGGTCGGCAACTGCCACGTGTACATCGATGCCGACGCGGATCTTGAGCTCGGGTTGGAGATCTTGCTGAACTCCAAGATCCAGCGGCCGAGCGTGTGCAATGCTGCCGAGTCGTTGCTGGTTCACGCTGCGGTCGCCGACGAGTTCTTGGCACGAGCACTGCCTGCGCTTGCGCAAGCCGGTGTCACCGTCCATGGTGACCCGAAGGTAGTTGCTGCTGGCAATGACTCCGCTGTGGTGGCGGCTGATGAGGACGACTTCGGTACCGAGTACAACTCGCTTGATCTGTCGGCGGCTGTGGTGGATTCGCTTGAGGCCGCGGTTCAGCACATCCGGCGGTACAGCTCCGGTCATACCGACGCGATCGTCACCCGGTCGCAGTCGGCCGCGCGTCGTTTCACTCAGGCGGTCGACTCGGCCGCGGTGGTGGTGAACGCCAGCACTCGGTTCACCGACGGCGGTGAGTACGGCTTCGGTGCCGAGATCGGTATCTCCACGCAGAAACTGCACGCCCGCGGCCCGATGGGCCTGCCGGAGATGACGTCGACGAAGTACATCGTCACCGGCGAGGGCCAGCTCCGAACCTGACGAGCCGCTCAAACCTGACGAGCCGCTCAGACCTGACCGTCGGCTCCGAAGTTCAACGTTCGCACCACCGGCGGCTCGTCGGCGACGACGGCCAGGGCCGCCCGGTGGTCCGCGCCGACGTCGAGTTCCCGTACCTGAATCCCGTCCGGAACCTCAGCCCGCGGATCGCCGCGCAACCCCTCGCCGGTCGCCTTCACCACCGCCTCTTTCCGGGTCCAGTACGTCGTGAAGACCCGCGCCTTCTCCAGCCCTTCGTACTTGCGGAGGTTCTTCTGCTCAGCGTCCGGGAACGCGAGCCGTGCGATCGCGTCGACGTCCACTCCCGGGTCGACCTTCTCGACGTCCAGCCCGACCACGTGATCCGAGAAGGCCACTCCGACCAGCTCACCGGAGTGAGTCACGGACAGCTCCACCCCGTCCGTACGCACCTTGCCATGCGGTCTTCCACACTCGGCGCAACTCCGATCCAACCTGATATTTGCTGGAGGCAACGAAAATCGCGCCCCGAGCACCTGGCGCGTAATCGTCACGCCCAGCAAGAACCTGGCCCGGTCCACTTCGCGCGCGTACGCGGCCAACCGCCCCCGCTCAACCGAATCCAGATCCGCTGCGTACTCCGCCCGAACCGCCCCGACCTCCGCCCACCAAACCTCCACCGCGGTCCCACTCATACCCGCTCCACCACACCGTGCCGCGTCATACCGGTCACACCGTGCCGGGTCATACCGGTCCGGGGGTCCAGGTGAGTTTGCCCCGGTTGAGGTCGTGGAGGACGCTGTCGATCCACTTCGCCTCCGCCACCGTCACCGCGACCTGATACTCGGTCTCCAGGAGCGCGAACCGGGGGATCGACTTTCCCTCCACTTCGGTCCGGAGCTCCAACTGCAGCTCTGAGATGCGCTTGGTCAGCTTCTCCCGGCGCTCGGTGAGCAGCTCGCCGGCGGTCTCCGGCGGCACCAGCATCACGAACGACAGCGCCGCCGGAAACTCCGGATACTCGTTCCGCGGCGTCGTCATGATCTCGCCCAGCCACTGCCGGCAGGTCGCGCGCCCGTCGTCGGTCAGGTGGTACACGGTCCGCTCGGGATACCGCTCGTCCCGCTCGGTCGCGCCCGCGGTGATCAGGCCGCCTTCCTCCAACCGCACGATCATCCGGTACAGGGTGGTCCGCTGCCCGACGTTGACGACCTGATCCTTGCCCCACTGCTTGAGCAGCCGCTGCAGCCCGTACGGATGCAGCGGACCGTTCTCCAGCAGGCCGAGGATCGCGAGCGCGAGCGGTGAGCGTCGAAAGGTCACGAACCTAGCGTATATGGTCAAAGACACTAGTTGCAATGTAACTAGATCGCATGTAACTATCGATCCATGAGGACAGCAGAACTGACCCAGGGCACCGTCACCTCACGCGACGGCACCGAGATCGGGTACTACAGGACCGGGGCGAACGACCAGGCTCCGGCCGTCGTCGTCCTGCACGGAAGCATGGAGTCCGCCCGCAGCCACCTCCTACTGGCGGAGGCGCTGGCGGACGAGTTCACCGTGTACCTCCCGGACCGCCGCGGCCGCGGACTCTCCGGACCTCACCGCCCCGGCCACGGCGTCCGAACCGAAGTCGAAGACCTACAAGCCGTCCTGTCCGCAACCGGCGCCGAACTGGTCTTCGGCGTCAGCGCCGGCGGAGCAGTAGTCCTGGAAACCACCCGCACCACCGCCGGCACCGCCGACACCAGCGCCGGTACCCTGCCGGCGTTGCGGAGGGTTGCGGTTTATGAGCCGGCGCTGGTCGCGGATGCGGCGCCGCATCGGGCCTGGTTGGCCAGGTTCGACGAGGAGATCGCTCGCGGGGATGTCGCCGGTGCGATGGTGACGAGCATGTTCGGGTTCGAGATGGCGCCGGCTTTCCTCAAGGTGATGCCGCGAGGTCTGCTCCGGTTGATGACCGAGAAGATGATGGCGAAGGATGAGCGTCAGGCCGCCGCCGGTGCGGTGACCATGCGCGGCCTGGCGCCGACGATCCACGCGGAAGGCACGATCGTCGCGGAACTGGCCGGCACCTTCGATGCTTTTCGTGCGGTTCAGGCCGAGGTTCTGCTGATGGGTGGCAGCAAGGGTCTCCGTGGCCTCACGCCTGGCCGGGACGCGCTGGAGAAGGTGCTCCCGCACTGCACCCGGATCGAGTTCGACGGCTACGACCACGGCTCGTCCTCGGACCCCGGCGGCCTCAACCCCACCGGCAAACCCGAAGCAGTACGCCGAATCGCCACCGAACTGAAGTCCTTCTTCAACCGCTGATCACCCACACACCGAGCAGGTGCCGGCGATCAAGCAGTCACCGCCTGTCCTCCACGCACCCGAGAGTGGGTTGGCGTCGCGCGGTGATCGCCCCCCGCCCGTCGGCTGGGTGTTGGCGGGCTTCAGCCAGCGAGTGCCCAGTCGACCGCTTCGGCGATGTCGGTTACGGGGTAGCGGACTCGTTCGATCACCCGGTCCGCGCCGACGACGAGTACGACGCGCTTCAACCGCTCGTACCCACCGGCCCGGAATGTCGGCAACCGCAGCGCCGCCGCCAGCTCCAGCTCGACATCCGACAGCAGCAGATGCGGAATCTCCTCCGCCACGGCGAACGCCTGCTGCTCATCCGTCCGCTGTGTACTAACCCCTCGCACCGCAATCCCACGCGCCTCGAACTCATCCCGCCGCCCGGCGAACAGCCGATTCTCCAATGTGCACCCAGCAGCGCCCGCGATCTCGTCCCACCCGTCCGGCAACGGCGTAGGCCGCCCGGTCGCCGGATACCCGAAGATCACCGTCGCCCGCGCGTCCGCGTCCACCACATCCACCGTCGTACCAGCAGTCGACGGCAACTCAACGTACGGCACCCGCTGCCCGATCAACTCGTGTAAACGCAGCGCAGGCGGCTCATCCGCCGCATTCGTCCCCGTCAGCGATCCGTCCCCGAGCAGCCAGCGATCGCCCCAGTCCTGAAGTGCGACCAGCACCGGCAAGAGCGCCCGCCCGCGCGGCGTCAGCCCGTACGCGTATCGAGTCGGCCGTTCCTGGTACGCGGACCGCTCGACGATCCCGCTGTCCATCAGCCCGTTCAGCCGCTCGGTCAGCACCTTCCGCGAGATCCGCAACGACTCGGCCAACTGGTCGAACCGTTCCAGCCCGCGCGCCAGGTCGCGTACGACCAGCAGCTCCCAGCCGTCGCCGATGACGCCGAGGGACTGCGCGATCGCACAATCCGGTTCGGGCGCGAAACTGCTCCGCCGCACGTCGTCACTCCTTCGCTTCCCGGTTGCCGCTGGGCCGATCCGTCAAGTAAGTTCCCAACTGGAACTCACTCTATCCGACGGGAGCGCGGATGTACTGGCGCCGGATCGCGGACCTGCCCGCCTGGCTGAAAGCCGTCATGCTAGGCCAGCTGGTCAGCTCGGCCGGCGCCCTGGCCTGGATCTACCTCACGCTGTACCTGGTCGAGGATCGCGGCATGTCCGCGCAGCAAGCCGGTTTCGCCGCGGCGGCGTACGGGGTGGGTCTGCTCGGCGGCAACCTCACCGGCGGCTCGTTCGGCGACCGATTCGGTCTGCGTACGGCGGCAGTCGCCAGCCAGCTCCTCTGGGCGATCACTTGCGTCGCGATGCCCTTCACCCCCGGCGCGGCGCTCGCTCTCGTCGCCGCGCTGGCCGGCCTGTTCGGCGGCGCCGCCCGCCCCAACCTGAGCGCGCTCGTCGCCACCGCCCTTCCGGCCGAACGCCGCCGTGAGGGCATCGCGCTGTCCCGCACCGCGAGCAACGCGGGCTTCGCGATCGGTCCGCCCCTCGGCGGCCTGCTCGCGGCGTACGACTTCTCGCTGGTCTTCGTCATCGACGCCGTGACCAGTCTGGTGATGGCCGCGATCGTCTGGCGCTGGGTACCGAGTGCGCGCCGTACGCGGACCAGGCCCACCGGACTCTGGCGAACCGTCCTCCGCGATCGCCAGGTGCTGGTAGTACTGGCGACGATCGTCGTCGTGGACACGGCGTACCGGCAGATCTTCGCCACCATGCCACTACTACTGCGTGATGCTGGTACGCCAGCAGTCGCATACGGCGTACTGATCGGAGTCAGCTCAGTAGTGATCGTCCTGTGCGAGGCGCCGCTTGCCGTACGCCTCCGTGGTCACCGTGCCACCCGAGTGATCGCCACCGGTTTCGGACTGGTCGGCCTCGGACTCGCGGTGCTGGGCGTCTGGCCAGCGCTGGCCGGTGCGGCGCTGGCGATCGTGGTGATCACGGCAGGGGAGATGCTGTACAAGCCGACTGCCACCGCCCACGTAGCCGATGCCGCGCCAGAGGGCATGGTCGGCCGGTACTCCAGCCTGTACGCGGCTGCCTCGATCAGCGGCATGTTCCTCGGCCCAGCGATAGGCGGTGTGGCGTACGAGCACGCGCCGCGACTGCTCTACCCAGTCGCTGCAGGTCTCGCACTACTAGCGGGCGCCGCACTGCTACTTACTCGGGCAGCGGCGCCGGACGCCCTTCCCAGCGAGTCGACAGCACAACCGTCGTCCGTGTCCTGACTACTCCGTTCACACGGCGCAGCGACCCGACCACTGCCTCCAGCTGGGTCACGTCCGCGACGCGTACCTTCACCACGAGCTCCTGGTCACCAGCCACGAACCAGCAGTCCTCGACCGCGACGATCTCGCGGACCTGGTCGACGATGTCGTCGGTCTCCACGTCGTCACGCTGGAACAGGCCGATCAGCGCGCTGGTCCCGAGGCCGACCTGATCCGGCGCGACCACGGCGCGGTAGCCGAGCAGTACGCCCCGCTCCTCGAGCCGCCGGACCCGCTCCTGGACGCTCGGTCCGGACAGCCCGACGACCCGGCCGAGCTCGGCCCAGCTGGAGCGCCCGTTCAGCCGCAGTGCCTCGATCAGCTGTCTGTCGATCGCGTCCATGATTCCTCCTGTTCACCGCAGATTCCAAGGTTGGGAATCAAATCTGCCTTTAATTCGTTTGTAAGAGAGTAGTTCATACCGTACAATTTCAAGTACCGGGGCCGGTCCGCCCCGGGTACGCCGCACCGACCCAGTGAAGGAATCATGATCACCCCCGACGTTGCCCGTGCCCAGATCGACGAGCGGCACCGGGTGGCCGCCAAGGCGCGCCGCGCGCACGCCGTACCGTCCACCTGGCGCCGGCTGCTGACCCGTAACCTCCGCCACAGCTGACCTCACCTTCCGCGACCGGTGTGCCCCCGTCGAGTGTTCCGGGCCACCGGTCGCTGTCGTTCCCGGGGGTACGAGATAGGCTCTGCATCATGTTCTCGATCCTCGTGCCCCAGGTGGCGCCCGTGGCGGCGGCCGCCGAGGCGTCGCACATCTCGAAGTGGTGGTTCGGCGGGTTCACTCTGTTCGTGCTCGTCCTGCTGCTGGCCATCACCGTCATCATGGGCAAGGGCCGGCCGCACAGCTGACCGGCTGGTGATGGGCTGACGTGGCTGCAGTGGAGCGGATACGACGCATCGGCGTGATGGGCGGCACGTTCGACCCGATCCATCACGGCCACCTGGTCGCGGCCAGCGAAGTACAGGCGTACTTCGACCTCGACGAGGTGATCTTCGTACCGACCGGCCAGCCGTGGCAGAAGTCGGACCGCAAAGTCAGCCCGGCCGAGGACCGCTACCTGATGACCGTTATCGCGACCGCGTCGAACCCGCGGTTCTCGGTCTCCCGGGTGGACATCGACCGGCCCGGCCCGACGTACACCATCGACACCCTGCGGGATCTGTCCAGGCTGTACCCGGACGCCGAACTGTTCTTCATCACCGGCGCCGACGCGCTCGCCCAGATCCTCACCTGGCGGGACGTGGACGAGACCTTCAAACTCGCCCAGTTCGTCGGCTGCACCCGGCCCGGGACCGAAGCACTCGAGCTGCCGCTCGACCAGCTGCCGATGGACCGGATCACGCTGCTCGAGGTGCCGGCGCTGGCGATCTCGTCCACCGAATGCCGGGCCCGGGTCGCCAAGGGCAACCCCACCTGGTACCTCGTACCCGACGGGATCGTCCAGTACATCGCCAAGCGTGAGCTCTACACCAATCGTTAGGACGTTTTATGCCTGCCAGTGAACGCGCCATCGAGCTGCTGACCGCGGCCGCGGAAGCGGCCCACGACAAGAAGGCCGAGAACGTCCTCGCCTTCGACGTGTCCGAGCAACTCGCCATCACCGACGCGTTCCTGGTCGCCTCCGCCTCCAACGACCGCCAGGTCCGCGCCATCGTCGACGCGATCGAGGACAAACTCCGCGAGGACCTCGACGCCAAACCAGTACGCCGCGAAGGCGCCCGCGAGGGCCGCTGGGTACTGCTCGACTACCTAGAGATCGTCATCCACGTCCAGCACGCCGAAGAGCGCAGCTTCTACTCCCTGGAACGCCTCTGGCGCGACTGCCCCACCATCCCCCTCCCCACCCCCGACGGCACCCCAGCTGCCTCAGCCGGCTCAGCCGCCCCGGCTGGCTCATCCGACGCGGCTGCCCCGTCCGCCCCGGCCGACCTGGCTGGTGCGCCGGACTCCACCTCCGGGGCCGACGCCGTCACCACTGCGGCCTCCGCCTCCTCGGCTGACCCGGCTGCTACGCCCACCTCCGCCGCCCCGGTCTACTCCGCCACGCCGGCTGACTCAGCTGGTGCGACTGACTCCGCCTCCCCGGCTGACACCGCCGGCCGCGCATGAGCGCAGGCCGGCTGATCGTCTGGCGTCACGGCCGGACCGAGTGGAACCTGCAGGACAAGATCCAGGGCCAGGCCGACATCCCCCTCGACCCGATCGGCGTCGACCAGGCCCGCGCCGCCGCCGCCCGGCTCGCGACCCTCGCCCCCACCCGCCTGTACGCGAGCGACCTGCAACGCGCCGCCGCCACCGCCGGCCAGCTCGCCACCCTGACCGGCCTCGAGATCGAGTACGACAAAGCACTCCGCGAGATCGACGTCGACGACTGGGCCGGCCTCACCATGTCCGAACTCGCCGCCCGGCACCCCGAAGCCGCCACCCGCATCCGCAGCGGCGAATCCCAGCGCCGCGGCAGCAACGGCGAAACCGTAGAAGAAGTAGCCGACCGCTTCGCCGCCGCCCTGGCCAGAATCGCCGACCAAGGCACCCCCGAAGACACCATCGTCATCGCCACCCACGGCCTGGCAGCCCGCGTAGGCATCTGCCTCTTCCTGGGCATCCCACACCCCAACTGGCCCGCCTTCGGCGCCCTCTCCAACTGCAACTGGGTCTCCCTACTCCCAGGCCGCCAAGGCTGGCGAATAGAAGAATGGAACGCCGGCTCCCTCCCCGAACCACCCCTAACCGAAGACCCCCAACGCTAGAACCCGACACCGCCCCCACGCCCGCCAACCGGACACCGCTCCGCAGCGGCAGCCCCTTACTGCCTCCGGCAGGCCGCAAACCGCCCAACGCCGCACTGTCCTTAGCGATTACATGTACGGCGCCCGGCGACGACACCGCCTCGCGACGACACCGCCTCGCGACGACTGTTCCTCCACCGCCTCCAGCGGCCCGCAGACAGCCCTCTCACGCGCTGCACCGGGCGGAAGGACACCAGGTGAGTAGCGACGATCCGTACCTCCGTGAGACCCACTGAATGGACCGTTCGTACGCTCCGTGAGTCCTACCAACGCCCACGCAGACCTGCTCAGCACAGCCCTGCCAATGACCCGATTCCCCAACGACTCCACCCGTGGCCCACGCCACACCAGCCCCACTACAGAACCGATTTTTCTTTGCCGCCCTCCATCCGCTAAGCTTTCCGAGTCGCAAGGACACCGCGGGGCTTTGGCGCAGTTGGTAGCGCGCTTCCATGGCATGGAAGAGGTCAGGGGTTCGAATCCCCTAAGCTCCACCGCAGATCAGAGGCCGGTTCCCCACTCGGGAAACCGGCCTCTTGCATGACCCGGGAGGCTAAAGGGAGGCTGTGGGTCCGAATCGCTCCCGACCCCGGGAAGACCACGTTCATCTTGACTGCGCCGGTCTGGATGACCGGCCGTAGTTCATGCCGGTAGACCCTCTTGGCCACTGGGGTGCTCTTGTGCCCAACCAGCTGCTCGGCTCGCAGGAGGCCGCTACTGCTGGCGAGTCCGAGTTGATGCAGGTGCCGCCGCAGTCGCCATTTCCTTGGAAGTGCGGTGATGTCATGGTGGTCCGCTGTGCAGTTCTGCGACCGGGTAGGTATCCGTGTACTGACATCAGAGGTAATCGACATGTGCCGTGGTGAGGTCGCACGATCGATGTATGACTGAATCTGTTGCTGCTGCGAATCGTCGGCTGACGATGGCCGCGTTCGCCGAGTTCGCGGCAGGAAACATTGATGTGCTCTCTGACGTGCTCGCGGAGGGCTTCGTCGAGCACAGTCCCGGTAACCCGTCGGGTAGGGACGCTTTCATTGACTACGTTCGATCGGCGCCCGTCTCTCGTGCCAAGCTCGACCTCAAGCGGGTGGTCGCGGATGACAAGTATGTCGTCATGCACTACCGCATGGCCGAGGACGGTGACCTGAATGGCACCGCTGTCGTCGACATCTGGCGGCTGGAGGACGGAATGATCGTCGAGCACTGGGACGTCGTGCAGCCGGTGCCCGACCCCGTCGAGGTTCCGAACGGCATGTTCTGAGTCGGCGGAGGGGAGCCGTCTTGCTGAAGGTGACCAAGGCGCGCCTCGACAACTTGCGCGGCGCCTGGCGACCGTGAGTCCAACGGCGCTGGTGCCGCGCTGAGTACACGCCCTCCGGCCGCTGGCGCGATTCGCGGGGTCGTGATGCCGGCCTGGTACTTGAATGACTCCGGCTGTGCGTGGCTCCTCGTTTGGTTGGGCTCGGGTCGAGTTGCGCAGCTGTCGAAATTGGCGAGCTGGTCGTGTCCGGTGATGGCGATCTGGCTGTGCCGCGGATCGCCGGTGCCTAGGCAAGCGGCTGTATGAGCAGGAGCGTCCGGTCGGCAAGGCGTCAGCACTCCAACGAGGTGTCGAGCGGGTCGTGGTCGGCCAGCTTGCCGGCGTAGAGCTGGTTCTTGAAGTTTGCGTCGATCATGACGGTCAGCCAGCCGGGACCGGTGGGGCCGAAGGTGTTGATCGGTTGCAGTCCGGCGTGGGCGAGCTAGCTGCGTTCGGAGTGCCTCATGCAGCGCCGAGTGGCGGGTGGAGTCGTTTTGCTAGGTCGGCGATGTTGGCTGTGATGAGGAGGCGTCGGGTCAGCTCGCGGAACCCTGTGCGTGCGTTGACGGTTCGCATGCCGGTGTTGGCGATGGCGGTGGTGCTGGACAGACGGCGAACGCTCGGCCTCTCGTCCGCGAGCCGGAGGGCCATTGCGGCCTTCACCCAGGTGGCCAGTCCGAGTCGTCGGTGTTCACCCACGACGACTGTGTCCTCCTGGCCCACGTCGACGGCTGAGCGGCCAACCTCCACCGCGGTGAATGCCGCCACCGTGGACGAACCAACGACAGCGGCGGTGACCCACAGCTCGGCACCGCGGTCGGCGCGTTCGCGCTCACTCTGGCGTACGAGGCCGCGATCCCACTTCACGACCGCGCCCGTCGGGAGATGGTTGTTCGGCGCATCGGCGATCGCGCGCTTTGCCAAGGCGTAGGAGTCGACCAGGGCGTCCGGCGTACGGCCAGACCAATGCACCAAGCGGTACCCGATGTGGTCAGTATCGACGACGCGCCTAAGGGCAGCACGGTCGAGGGTTTCGAAGTCCAGCACGTTGATGACGAGTTCGTCGCCGATCGCGGCGCCGAGATCGAGCGCGAATCTCGCGCCGGGTGTATCCGCGAGGACCGTAGTGGCGAGAATCTCCATACCTGCTGCCTGCTGATCACGGACCACTTCAGTGAGAAGCGACCGACCGACACCGTTGCCACGCATGTCGGGCAGGACATAGATGCGAGCAAACGCCGTCTTCGGCTCGCCGGCGGGACGGACCTCCGCGGAACCAACTACAACCCCGTCGAGAGACCCAGCCCACCGAGTAGTGCTCGGATCGGTGAGCTGCTCGCGGAGCCGCTCAGAGGGCTGAGCAGGTGCAGGAGCATACTCGCCGCGCTCGATCGCACCCACCGTACGCATCACCTCGCCCCAAGCCGCAAGGTGTAGATCGTCGATCTCGTCCCGCAGTACATCAACACCGACACGAGGGCTTCGCACGACCCCAGACTAGACACCATCCAGACCATGATCGCGCTGGAAGGTCGGGTGCATCGTTCAGCGTGGCGCCGCACTTGCCTGTACACCAATGGCTTTTCTGCAGCCGACTCCGAACCGTCCCGGTCTAAAAGGCCGTTGTGTGCAAGGGGATGAGCCGTGTGCTTGACAGGTATCCGTCGGTGAGATGCGATCATTGCGCGTGCGGTGGAGTGAGTTCGCCAGGCAGCCGATGACGTGGCTCGGGATGGTCGCTGCGGTGTGTACTGGCTACGGGGGGATCGCGGTGATCGAGCTGACGTCCCGGGCTGACCCGGCCCAGGACTTCTTGAGCTCGGGTGTTCATGCAGGAGCGGATTCCGTGATTCTGGATGTCCAGGTTGGGAGGGGCGCTCCTCAGCTCGCGGACGTGCGAGTCGAATTCAAGTCCGCGGATCAGCAGCGCATTCGAACAGCGCTGGCGTGGATCGATTCGGGTACGCCGATCCCGCGCGATGAGGAGCATCAGCGCCCTGACCCAGGCAGCCGCTATGCGGCCCCGCTCAGGATCCTCTACCTTGCAGATGATCCACCCGCAGCGATCCAGCGGTTGGGGGAGGGTGTTCGCGGTTAGGGTGGGGTTGTGGTTGAACGGGTGCGGATTGCGGTTGGTGTGTTGGTGCGGGACGGCCTTGTGTTGTTGGTGCATCGGCATCCGGCGCGGCGGGTGTATCCGGACTGTTGGGACCTTGTCGGTGGTCATGTTGAGGAGGGTGAGTCGCCTCGGCAGGCGGTTAGGCGGGAGTGTCTTGAAGAACTCGGGGTTCAGGTACACGACCCCGTGCCCGTCCCGATGAGGATCAGTGACCCGAACCTCGACATGTACGCGTTCCTCATCACGCGCTGGGACGGAGAACCGGTCAACGCCGAGCCGGAGGAGCACGACGACCTGCGCTGGTTCCGGCCGAGTGAACTCGCGGACTTGAAACTGGCACACCCGGCCGGCCTGCCGAGCATCCTCAGCGCTATCGAGGCGGGTCAAACGCCACGCCCCGAAGCATCGGACGATTGAGGTTGTTCGACCAACTGCCGGCCGCTTTCTGGGGCGTGCGGTACGTGGGCGCGCGGTTTCCGGGTTCCAGCGCGGTACGCGATCGTCCCGGGCTTGCGCTGGGCGCGAACTGTCAGCTGTTCGCGTACGAGGTTCTCCGGCACTTCGGCTTAGCGATACCGGCTCTGCGATCCAGCGAACTCTGGAGCGACACGCAGGCCACGATTCGCGTACGAGTTGCGCGGCCGCTCGATCTGTTGCTGTTCAACGCGACAAACGATGCATATGGCGCCCACGTGGGGATCTGGGCGGAAGAGGGACGCGTACTTCACCTGTGCGCGGAGGCAGGACGCCCGGCCGTCTGGGAGATGCCAGAGTTCGCGAAACGCGAGCGCTACCAGAGCCTCATCGGAATCAAGCGCGTCATCGCCACCTCTCCGCCTGACAGTTAGAACTACCCAGCTCCCGCTCAGTTCGCCGAGCTGAGCGAGATCCAGCGAAGGCTGACAGAGCGTAACCTCGCGTCTGGTTCAACTGGCTCCGGGTGGTGGCTACGCCGGTAGTAGGCGCCTGGTGAGTCGGTTGAGGTGGGCCGCTGCCGCTGGATTGAAGGTGGGGTGATGGAGGCTGAGTTGGGTGTCGAGCATGAAGGCGCTCAGGGGGTCTCGGGGTGGGTTCTCGAGGAGGTTGATGATCGGCGCGATGGCTTGGTCGATCGGCTGGGCGGTGCGTTTCATGTCGGCGATTTGTGCGGCGGTGGCGGGGTCGAATTCCCCCGCGAAACCAGTCTTGGTGCCGCCGGGGAAGTGCAGGACGTAGCGCACCCGCCGCAGTCCCGTGGCGAACGAGACTCCGAGGAGGTCGTTCAGGCGGCCGCCTTGAGCCATGGCGGCCCAGCCGTCGTAGCTGTGTTCGAGGCCGAGGTCCTCCCAGTTCACTGTTGGTGGGCCGACGCCGGGGCCTGCGACGTTCATGATCACGGGACTCTCGGCAGATTCCATTCGGTTGGCCAGGCCGTACGAGAGCAGGAAGCGGCTCAGGTAGAAGAGGGCGAAATTGTGCTCGAAACCCTCGGTGGTCACCAGCCGGTGAGAGCGGAAAAAGCGTGCGCACAGGACCAGCGCGTCGATCACTGGGGTCACCTCCTCCAGTACGTTGATGACCCGCCGGTTCTCGCTGACCAGGCTGAGGTCGGCCTGGATGAACCGCCCGAGATCCCCGGCCAGTTCGAGAAACCGGTGTCCTTTCGCGAGGTCCGGCCCGATGACGACGACTCGATTGCCTCGTTCCACGTACGTACGGGCGAGGGCCGCGCCGATACCGGAAGTGCCGCCGGTAATGACGACCGTCTTCATCGGGTCATCCTCGGGCGCAGCCGGATCGCGGTCAGGAGCGCCGCGGCGGCTACCAAGGACATGAGCAGGAACGCATCCGAGTACGCGGCACCGTCGGCGGTTGCATGGAAGGGATTCGTCGCAGCCCTGCCGCTTTCGCGCAGCGCGGTCACCAGCACGCCGAACACAGCCGGCCCGGCGCCGGCACCAAGGAACTGCGCGCCTTGCAGGAGTCCGAGGCCCACGCCGACCTGTGCCGCGGGCAGTGAGCCCGCCGCGGCGCTGATGATCGGAGTGATCACGAAAATGAAGCCGATACTCAGGCCGAGCACGCCGACTCCTGCCGGCAGGACCGACGTGTTCCCCGCGAAAGTCGACAGCAACAGCGCGAACACACCGATAACCGCGAGGCCGGACAGTACGAGCGGCCGGGTACCGATCCGGTCGGCGAGCCGCCCGATCAGAGGTGAGAGCACGGCGACGGCGATGCCCGCGGGGATCATGACCAGTGCGCCTTCGCCCGGTGTGAGGCCGTTGACCTCGACAAGCAGCAGCGGCACGTACACCAAGGCTCCCAGGTTCACGGCCATTGCCAGGAACGCGATCAAGACCGAGACACGATAGGTCCGGTTGGCGAAAAGTGCTGGCGGCACGAACGGATGCGCGACTCGAACCGTGCGCCATCCGAAGAGTATGAGCGCCAGCACTGCAACCGAGATGCTCGCCCAGGACTCCGGCGCCGATAGCCCGGCGACCTGTAACTGTGTGATGCCGAACAGCAGCAGCCCAGCGCCGAGGCCGAGCAGCGCACCACCGACGAAGTCGAACCTGCCGGCGTGAGATGGCCGGTGGTCCGGAAGTACGTGCAATGCCGCGGGAAGAAGGACGAGCGAGATGGCGAACATGAACCAGAAGAGCGCGGACCAGCCGAGGTGCTGGCCGATCCCGCCGCCGAGTGCCGGCCCGGCAGCCGTGCCGATGCCCGCGGCCGCGGAGAGTACGCCGATGCCCGTGCCGCGCCTTCCTTCGGGCATCAGGCGCGTGACCGCGACGATCGCGAGCACCGGAATCGCGGCGGCGCCCGCACCGGTCACGATTCGGCCGGCGACCAGGGCGGGGAGGTTCGGGGCCAGCGCGCAGACCAGACTGCCCGCGGCGTAGACCGACAGCGCGAACCCGAAGAGCCGCCGGAGGCTGACGCGGTCGGAGATGCGGCCGTAGCAGGGGATGCCGATCGAGAACATCAGCAGGAAACCGGTGACGACCCAGGCGAGCTCTGCCTCGGAGGCGCCGAACTGTTTTCCGATCGAAGGCAGCATGAGATTGACCATGTCGCTGGCGACGACCGTGACCAGCATCGCCGGCATCAGCAACGCCAGCAGAGACTTCTGGATGGGAGCGTGCTCAGCCGCGGTAGTTGCCGTCATGAATCGGGTTCTCCGAAATCAACTGATACTGCAATGGTTGCAGTTTGGGTGAAAAGGAAGGCCGGGGGCTGGCCCGGCCTTGTTGTGCTTCAGCGCTGCAGGCCGAGCTCGCGCTCCTTCGCAAGCACCTGCCTCACGAGGTGGGCGATCGTGGTGCGGCCGAGTCGATGTTCCAGTGCCTGCTCGGCCGCGCGGAACTCGGCTTCGAGAAGCGCCTGAATGTTGCGCCCGACCTCGCATTCGGCACTCGGCGGATGGGCGTGCCCGGCGAGTACCGGGCCGGTTTCGACTGCGGCATACGCGTCGTACAGGGTGATGGCCCGAGGAGCGCGCGCAAGCGTCCAGCCCCCACCGCGGCCTTCGGTCGACTGCACCAAGCCGGCGTCGCGCAGCGTACCGAGGATGCGTCGGACGAGGACAGGGTTGCTGTCCAGGCTGTCCGCGATGTCGCCCGAGGTCAGCGTATGCTCCCGCCAGCGCGCCAACATGGTGAGCGCGTGAATCGCCACCGCGCTTCTGCTGCTGATGCCCATGTCCGCTCCCTCGACCGAAGAACTGAAACCACAGTAGTTGCAGTTAATGTCTTGGTCAATCCTCGCTCGGGTTCGGCCGGCGGGAGGGGGTGGGTGGTAAATGTGGCGACGGTGGTGGGTGTGGGTGGTGATACTGGGTGGTCATGGATGAGGTGCAGGTTGTGTTGGCGCACTCGGAGCGGGCTACGTTGCGGGTGGGGGACGTGTTTTTGAAGGTGGATGGGGATCAGGGGCGGATTGATCGTGAGGTTGAGGCGATCGGCTTGGCGCCGGTGCCGACGCCTCGGGTTTTGTGGCAGCAGCCTTCGGTGCTGGCGATTTCGGCGGTGCCGGGGACGGTGCTCGCGACGTTGGGTGAGCCGTCGGTCGCGTCGCCGGCGGCTTGGGCCGCGGCCGGGGCGGCGGTACGGAAGTTGCATGATGCACCGGTGCCGCCTTGGCCCAGTCGGGGTGGACAGGCTGTCGACAAGTTGGCGGCGGACCTTGATGCCGAGTGCGAACGGCTGGTGGCGGGCGGGATCTTGCCGGCGGACCTGGTGACGCGTAACCGGCAGGTCGCGGAGGCGGCGCTGCGGCCGTGGGCTCCGGTGTTCACGCATGGGGATTTGCATGTCGCGCATGTGTTCGTGGCGGGCGACGAGCTGACCGGCATTATCGATTGGTCCGAGGCGGGCAGTGGCGACGGTTTACGCGATCTCGCCACATTGACGCTCGCGCATCCAGACCGTCTTGGTGATGTTGTCGAGGGGTACGGCGCGGACGTCGATGTCGACGTGATTCACGCGTGGTGGTCGGTACGAAGCCTGTTGGCGACTCGTTGGCTGATCGAACACGATTTCGACCCATTCGTACCAGGTGCCGAGGTGGACGTACTCCGCGCGCGAATGTGAGCCCTGTTCTTTGGCCGCCCGGGTCGCTACTCTCGGAAACTGTCCGGTTTTGGACTGTTACAGGGGGCTGGGGAGCCAGAGCAGGGGGGAATTGTCATGGACGTGCGCAGTGCCGAGCCGACCACCGATGAACTGCTGGAAATCACGCTGGCGGCGACTGAAATGCTGAACTTCGTGTTGCTGCTGCAAGCGCAGAAGCTGGCGAACTCGGCGACGAGCGGGCCGACTGGGCCGGGCGATTACCTGGACGAGCGGATCGCTGCCGCCGCCGCGCCGCTCGAGCGTCATGCCCGGCGGATGACCGCGATCTTCACCGACCACCAGGCGTGGATCAATCAGCACCTCAGGAGCGAATTACAGGCGAGTACCGGACTCGCGCCCGGAGATCGTTCCAATGCTGAGCAAGTCCTTGCCCGGAGCAACGAAGATTACGCGCAAGGTGTTATCGACGCGATGCGACGGGTCGTCGGCGACGCACCGGCGTCCTACTCTCGCGAGGTGGTGGCCTGCGACTTGCTCGTCGGGGTTGTGGGTGGAGGTCTGATGACGTGCTTCAAGACCGTCGGAACCGGCTGCCTGGTGGCCGGAATGGGAGCCGGTCTCGCGCTCGCTCTGTGCTAGCGCCACAAGCATCCGATCGGAATGGGGTGAGGACGATGCGAGACGTGGCTGAGCAACGGCTACGGGCGGTGGATGCCGCGATGCAGGGCACGGTCGCTTTCAAGGCGGTACCTCTCGCCGCGAGTGTTGATGATCCGCTGGTGGCTCGCGGTCTGAACCCGGTGAATCCGTGTGCCTGCGTCACCGAGCCGTGCCCGTGTGATGGCTACGATCACGGGAACACGATCGTCTGGATGCCGCGGCAGTACGCCGTCGGGGGCACCGAAACGGGCACCTACGACGCCGCCGGCTCGCAGATCATGGAGTACCAGGTTCCTGCCGCGGAGGCACTTTTCCTGGATTCGTTCGAGCCGATCTCCGCGGCTGGGCTGGCCGGCAAGCTCAGATCACGCCCCGGTGCCCGACCGAAGCTGTCGGACACGGACGAGGCGCCGGCCGGTGAGCAGTTCGAGCAGCAGGTGGGCAAGTCGGTCGTTGAGATGTTCGATCTCCTTGTCCGCCAAGCCGCGGCAGCCGAGTTGTACGCGCAGACCGGACCCGGGCAACGTACCCTGAGCGCGCAGGTCAGGAATTTGATCCCGGCCATGGTTGAGCGGTTCGCCGCGTACGATCAGGCCACCTTGATCAACCGGCTCACGGCGGGCGGGGCGACATCCGAGGCGATAGCGGCGTTGAGTACGAAGTCCGGCTCGTACGGTGGTCTTCGCGAAATGTTGCTCGCGAAGCTCAACGCTCCGGGGGCGGCGTTCGAGGCCGAGGACACGACCGCGTCCTGCTGGCTGTCCGTGGGTCTCATCGTCGCCGGCGTGCTGATCGCGCCGAAGATGCCCGTACTTGCCGGGTTCGCGATCGGCTTCGGAACCACCACCGCGGCCGGAACCTGCTAGCGCGCTTCGGTTACGAGTTGAAGAGTTGCCAGGTGCCTTCGGAGACAACTTCGGTGGTGGTTTCGGTGATCTTCAGGGCTGATTCGTCGTCCAGGGCGTAAGTGGGGCAGGGGATGTGGGACGCCCAGAGTTTTGCGTTGGCGAGGGAAGCATCGGGGTGGTCGGGGTGATTCAAATGGGGGATGACGGCGAAATCCACCAAGCCGGCGCCGCGGCCGGTGACCAAGGTTCGGTTCACGTCGCCTTCGGGGGTGGTGAAAACTGCGGGTTCTGATTTGAGCGGGCGGTCCTCTCCGCGGGGTGGTTCCGTGTACGTTTCGACAAAGGTGGTCGTTGCGGCTATCGCGCCGGCGCTGACACCTACGTACACGGCTTCTGGGCGGAGGGTCGGTATAAGTTCGGTGAGGCCGGAGCGGTGCATCCAGTTGGCTAGGTACAAGGGGTCGCCGCCCCAGACCAGGAGCGCGTCGGCGTCGCGGATGGCTGGTTCCCAGGCGGATTTGTCGATGCTTGGGAGGGCGGTCAGTTCCAGGATTCCGAGGGATTTCCAGCCCAGGTCGCAGAGGGGCGAAGCTGATTTGCCTGTAAGGGCTCGATAGGCCATTCCGGGGCCGCCGGGGAACGGGTAGATCGCGGTCGGGATGAAGAGGGCGTTGGATTCCGCGATGGGTTTGCCGAGCAGGTCCACCAGGGCGTCGTGAATGCTGGCGTTCTTGATGCCGGATGAGGTGAGAAGAGCTCTCATCGCTTCGCCTCCTGTGCTGCCCGCGCTTCGATCGGTACCGGCAACCGAACCTACCCGCCTGTTGCTCGTCAGGCGATGATTCTGAGTGGGTTTTCGAGGAGTGCCGTCAAGGTGGCGAGGAACTGGGCGGCGAGGGCGCCGTCGATGATGCGGTGGTCGGCGGTAAGGGTGTACCGGAGGCGTTTGCGGGTGCGCCATTCGCCGTTGCTGAGAGTGGGTTCGTCGTACGTCGCGCCGACGGCGAGGATCGCGCCTTGGGGTGGGTTGATGATCGCGGTGAAGTGCTCGATCCCGTACATGCCGAGGTTGCTGATGGTGAAGGTGCCGTCGCTGAGGTCGATTGTTGACAATCTGCGGTCGGCGGCGTTGGTGACGTACTCGCGGGTGGTGGTGGAGATCGTGCTGACGGACGCGCGATCGGCGTCGCGGATGACGGGTACGACGAGACCGGCCGGCGCGGCGATCGCGATGCCGACATGGATGCGGTGGTGGAGAAGGGTTTGGCCACGATCCTTGGGGGAGTAGGACGCGTTGATGCCGGGGTGGGCGCGGAGGGCGAGAGCGGTGGCTCGGACGAGCAGGTCGTTGAGGCTGATTCTCATGCCTGGGATCGAGCCGGTGCCGCGTGCGGGGTCCTGGTCGGTGCCCGGCGTAGTACCGATGCTCGGCGTCGCGCCGGTGCCCGGCGTCGCGCCGGTGCCCGGCGTAGTACCGGTGCTCGGTGTGGCGCTCGGTGTGGCGCTCGGTGTGGTGCTGACGCTTGGTGTGGCGCGGACGCCTGGTGTGGTGCCTGGTGTGGTGTTGGGGGTGGTGTGGGACTGGTTGATCTGGGTGCGGAGGGTGAGGAGGTCTTCGACGTCGGCTGAGGTTGTCGCCGTGAAGGTGGGGATGGTGGTGCTGCTCTCGGTCAGCCGGGCGGCGATCGATTGGCGGATGGCGTCGAAGGGTATGGCCCGTGGTTCGCGTGCGTCGTCGGCTGACCGGCCGGTCGGCGTCACCGGGATGTCGGGGGACGTGGGGGTGTCGGGGAGTGCGGGGATGGTGTCCAGGTCGGCGCGGACGATGCGGCCGCTGGGGCCGGAGCCGAGGATTGTCGACAGGTCGATGCCGCGTTCGCGGGCCAGTCGGCGTACGAGCGGGGTGGCGGGCCGGCGGTCAACAGGTGCGGACGATGTAGCGGACGGGATCGGTGCACCGGTCGGATCGGCGGCCGGGGTGGTGGGGCTGGGTCGGGTGGTGGGGGTTAGGCGGGCTATGGGGGTGCCGATGGGGGCGGATTGGCCTTCGGGGACGAGGATTTCGGTGAGGGTGCCGGGTTCGTAGGCCTCTTGTTCCATTAGGGCCTTGTCGGTTTCGATTTCGACCAGGACGTCGCCGGCGGCGACTGGGTCGCCGGGGTGTTTGTGCCAGGTGGCGATCGCGCCTTCGGTCATGGTGTCGGACAGGCGGGGCATGAGGATGTCGGTCATGGGGTCCTCTTCGGCAGGGGTTCAGCGGTTCGGCGGCGGCAGGCGGTGCGGTCAGTAGTGGGAGAGTCGGTCGCGGGGCCAGCGGTTTCGGCGGTGGTCAGTGGCGGCGGGCTGCGGCGGTTAGGGTTTGGTGGATGGCGGTGATGGCGGTGATGGCGTCGTTGGGGGATGGGAGGGCGGCGGCTTCTAGGGACTTTGCGTACGGCATCGGTACCTCGGCCATCGCGACCCGGCGGACCGGGGCGTCCAGCCAGTCGAACGCGCCGTCCGAGATCGTCGCGGCGACCTCGGCGCCGATGCCGTACGTCAGCCAGTCGTCTTCCAGCACGACCGCGCAGTTCGTCTTTCGTACCCGATGATCGTGTCCCGGTCGAGCGGTCGCAGGCTGCGCAGGTCGACCACCTCGACGTCGATCCCTTCACCGGCAAGGTGTTCGGCAACTTCGAGCGCGACGGCCGCCATCCGCGAGTACGCGACGACGGTGATGTCAGCGCCCACCCGGGTGACCGTTGCCCGCCCGATCTCGGCCGGTTCGAGATCGTCGGGTACTTCGCCGGTGCTGTTGTACAAGGCAAGGTTCTCCAGCACCAGGACGGGATCGTCGTCGCGGATCGCGGCCAGCATCAGGGCTTTCGCGTCGGCGGGACTGGACGGCGCGACCACCTTCATCCCGGGTACGAACGCGTAGTACAGCTCGATGTTCTGCGAATGCGTGGCGCCTAGTTGCTGACCGCCACCACCGGGCGTACGAATCACCAGCGGCACCCGCGACTGCCCGCCGAACATGCCGTAGATCTTTGCCGCATTGTTGACAATCTGATCGAGGGCGAGCAGTGAGAAGTTGATCGTCATGATTTCGACCACCGGCCGTAGCCCGAGCATCGCGGCTCCGATCGCGGCGCCGGTGAACCCTTCTTCGGCGATCGGCGTGTCCCGGACCCGCCGCGGGCCGAACTCGGTCAGCAGACCGGCAGTGATCTTGTACGAGCCCTCGAACCGCCCGATCTCCTCGCCGATCAGGAACACGTTCTCGTCCCGTACCAGCTCCGACCGGAGCGCGTCGTGCAACGCCTGCCGATAACTGATCACACTCATGCCGAAACCCCCGAAACCCCCGAAACCTCCGGAAACAACGCTTCCCCAGGCAGTCGGCGCGAGTCGTTCGGCACCGGCGTCGCGTACGTGTAGTCGAACAACGTCGCCACCTCCGGCTCCGGACTGCCCTCCGCAAACTCCACCGCCCTGGCGACCGCGGCAATCGCTTCACCGTCGATCTCGGCAATCAGCTCGTCGGTGAGCACCCCACGTTCATGCAGCTTCACGGCGTACGCGGCGATCGGATCGGCCGCCTTCAGCGCCTCCGCCTCTTCGCGACTGCGATACCGAGCCGGGTCCACCACCGAATGCCCCTTGAGCCGTTCCGAAACAGCCTCCAGCAGGTACGGCCGCCCGGCTCGCGCCGCCAAAAGCGCGGTCCGCATGCCGTCGTACACGGCGGCCGGATCGTTGCCGTCGACCCGCGCGGACGCCATCCGGTACGAGCCGGCGCGCTTGTACAGCTCAGGTTCCGCCGAGGACTGCTCGACCGTCGTACCCATCCCGAGACCGTTGTTCACGACAACATAAACAATTGGCAGCCCCCACAAGGCGGCCAAGTTCAGCGACTCGTGGAACGCGCCGATGTTGGTGGTTCCGTCGCCCATCAGGCAAACGACCGCCTCGCCGCCGTCGCGGTAGTCGATCGCGAGCGCCGCACCGGTTGCCAGCGGCAACTGACCGCCGACGATGCCGTACCCACCCATGAACCGAGACGCGAGGTCGAACATGTGCATCGACCCGCCCCATCCCTTCGACACCCCGTCCGACCGCCCGTACAACTCGGCCATCACCCGTTCGGGCGCGATGCCGCGGGCCAGGGCGTACCCGTGCTCGCGGTAGTTGGTGAACAGGTAGTCGTCCGGCGCCATCGCCGCGATCAGGCCGGCGACGGTGGCCTCCTCGCCGAGGTTCAGATGGCAGTAGCCGCCGATCTTCGCTTCCGTGTACGCACGGGCGGCGCGTTCTTCGAACCGGCGGACGAACACCATCTGCCGGTAGAACGCCAACGACTGCTCCTTGGGTACGGAGCGGGCCGGAGGCGCGGAGCGGGCCGGGCGCTTCGGCGGGCGGGCCTTGGTTGCGGGCATCGCAGGGGTCTCCTTCTAATGAACCGAAATCCGTTTCATTATAGAATAGCTACCGACGTCGCCGAACCGGAGGTACGAGATGCCCGCCGAGGCCCGCAAACGCGGCCGCCCGACCGAGGCCGAGCGCGCGCGGCGCCGGGACGACATCCTGGACGCCGCCGTCCGGTTGCTGATCGCGGACGGGTACGCGCAGGTCACGCTCGACGACGTGGTCGCCGAGGCGCGGGTGACCAAACGCACCATCTACGCGTACTTCGGCGATCGCACCGAGATCTTCCTGGCCGCCGTCGAGCGGCTCCGCGACCGTACCCTCGAACAGCCCGCGCGCGCCGACACGCTCGAACAGCTCGCCGCGAAGATCGTCTTCGCGCTGCACTCCGACGAGGCGATCGGCCTGCACCGGCTGATGATCGCCGAGGCGCGTACGTTCCCTGAGCTCGCGGTGCGCTTCTATCAGGACGGCCCGCGAACGTACATCGCGGCCATCGACGCGCGCCTGCCCGAGCCCGACGCCGTCCGCGCCGAAGCCCTCTTCGCGCTGCTCCTCGGCGAGCCGCACCGCCAGCGCCTGCTCGGCCTCCGCCCCGCCCCGACCCGAGCCGCGGCCAAAGCCCACGCCCGCGCCGTCCTAGCAGTGGTCTGAAGCGCGAATCGCAATCAGGGACGAAGCTGTGAGTACGAGCACGATGACCGCCATCGGTACGGCCGTGTGCTCGCCGCCGAGGCCCGCGAGCGGCGCGATGAGACCGGCCATGCACCACTGCAGGAAACCGAGCAGCGCCGAACCAGTACCGGGATGTTCGGGTACGGCGCCGGAAGCGAGCGCACCGGCGTTGGGACCGATCAGTCCTTGGGCGGTCATGAGTACGAAGAACCCGATCAGCGCGATCACCAACGGCATCCCGAACAACGCGCCGGCCAGCAGCAGTACGCCCGCGAGACTGGTTGCCGCCAACCCGGCACCGATCACGCGCCGGGTCGGAACCCGCCCGGCGAGCCGTCCGGCGACCAGCGTAGCGATGGTCAGACCAACGGCATTGAACGCAAAGTCCACCGAGTAGGCGATCGGCGACAACCCGTTCATCGACTGCAGGACGAAGGCCGACGTGGCAACGTACGCGAAGATCGTCCCCATCGAGAACGCGAACATCACCAGGTAGCCGGTGAACTCGCGCTGCCGCAGCACTTTCCCCGCCGAGGTGATCAACTCGGCAAGGCCGCCACGATGCCGCACCGCCAGCGTTTCGGGTACGCCGACCGCGACCGTGATCACCATCACTCCGGCCAGTCCGGCAACGACCCAGAACGACACCCGCCACTGCGAGAACTGCAAGATCATTGCGCCGAGCAACGGTCCGACGATCGGCGCGGCGCCGGCGACCCCGGCCACCAGGTTCATCGCCCGGACCAGCCGTGGTCCCGAGGTGAGGTCGACGACGAGCGAACGCGCGATCACCATCGCCCAGCCACCGCTGAACCCCTGAACAAACCGGGCGACCATCATCAAACCGATGGCCGGACTGAGCCCGCAGAGCGCCGACGCGGCAGTCAGCACCAGCAGCGCGATCAGCAGCGGACGCCGACGCCCGGCGCGATCCGAGAACGGTCCGCCGAACAGCTGACCCAAAGCCATGCCGACGAAGAAGGTGGTCAGCGTGAGCTGCACTTGGGTGGCGTTCGCGTTGAGATCGCGAGCGACCAGCGGGAACGCCGGTACGTACATGTCCGTGGCCAACGGTGCGATCGCGGTGATCAGTACGACTGTTCCGAGCACCGTGGTCGTGAGTACCGCCTGCTGCGGTCGGGTGATGGTCACGGTTCCAGGCAACCGCCGTACGCGGCCGGGAGGAAGTCACGCTGCTGAGGTGTACCCGCAGGGCACCCCTTGGGCGGTGCGGCGCGGGTACTGTCGAGATCATGGACAACAAGGCCGAGGTCCGCGAGTTCCTGGTTTCGCGCCGGGCCAAGCTGACACCGTCCGAGGTCGGTCTGCCGACGGTGGGCCAGCGGCGGGTGCCAGGGCTGCGGCGCAGCGAAGTCGCGATCCTGGCCGGAGTGAGCATCGAGTACTACGCGAAGCTCGAGCGGGGCGCGATCGCCGGGGCGTCGGCCGCCGTACTGGAAGCGCTCGCGCAGGCCCTGCGGCTCGATGACACCGAACGGGCGCATCTCCTGGACCTCGCCCGTGCGGCCGACGGCGTTCCGTCGTCGGGGCGCCGGCGGCGCCGGTCCACGCCGCGGACCGCGAACCGGACGAGCCTGCAATGGGCGCTGGACGCAATCACCGACGGGATCGCGTTCGTTCGCAACCCGGCGCAGGACCTGCTCGCCACGAACGCGCTCGGCCGCGTCTTCTACTCGCCGGTGATCGGCGACGGCGGGCGGACGCCGAACCTGGCCCGGTTCCAGTTCCTCGACCCGGCGGCGCGCGACTTCTACCCGGACTGGGAGCTGTTCGCGCGGATGTGTGTCGGGATCATGCGCGCCGAGGCCGGTCGGGATCCGCACGACCGTGGCCTCCAGGACCTCGTCGGCGAGCTGTCCACTCAGAGCGAGACCTTCCGTCGGCTCTGGGGTGCCCACGACGTCCGCACCCATGGCGCCGGTACCAAACGCTTCCATCACCCGGAGGTCGGCGAACTCACGCTGGTCTACGAGGAGCTGGCCCTGACTGCCGACCCCGGCCTGGTCCTGCTGGTCTACACCGCCGAACCAGGCAGCCCGTCCGCCGAAAAGCTCGGCCTGCTCGCCAGCCTCGCCGCCGACGATCATCGGCAGCTCAACAGGTAGTGCACCGGCGAGACACCGTACGCGCGGCGCCCGCCACGCTCAGGTGCACTAGCCGGCGCCGAACACCTCCTGTCGAGCTGCCGAAGATCAGGCGCGGGGCATCGGATGCGGGTTGTCAGGTCGGGGGGAGGGGAGAGTGCGCGCTGCATCGGGTGGGGGGCAGGTGGGCATCAGGCGCGGTGGAGGGTGATGTTGCCGCCGTGGGTGCGGGCGCGGAGGGTGACCGTGCGGGTGGGGTTGGCGGGGGCTTCGAGGTCGTTGAAGACGCGGCCGACCGAGGTCTGCGCGTCCACGGTCGCGGCCGTGTCTTCCGGGATGCCGACCTGGACCTCACCGGTCGGCGTGTACAGGTCGACCGTTCCGGTGCCGAGCTCGCCGACCCGGATGTTTCCGGCGGCGGTACGGGCCTTCGCCGTGGTGGCGACCACGTCCACGCTGATGTTGCCGGTGGCTGACTTGGCGCGCAGTTCGCCGGTGACCTTGTGGATTCGGATGTCGCCGTTCGCCGTTTTCAGTTCGCAGGCGCCGACCTCGCCCTCGACGACGTACTCCCCTTTGGCGGTGTAGCCCTGGATGTCCGACCCGGTCGGCAGCTGGACGGCGATCCGCACCGAGCCATACCGCTTCGTGAACACCGTCCGCAGCTTCGGGTGCTTGATCTGCAGCTTGCCGTCGGTGAATTCGACCACGACCTGTTCGGCGGCCTTCACGTCCAGCGCCCAGGCCGGGTCGGTCGGCCGTACCTCGACCACCGTGTCGGTACGGTCGCCCGCGCTGATCGTGATGTCTCCGAAGATGATGTCGACGGCGGCGGTGATCGGCGCGGGGGTACTGAAGGTGGTCATCTCGGTGCTCCTCGATCGGTGGTGGGTGACCCGGCTGACCCGGGTACGGGACGCCGGTGTGGTGACCCGGCTGACGCGGGTACGGGACGCCGGTGTGGTGACCCGGCTGACGCGGGTACGGGCGGTCGGTGTCGTGACCGGTTGTCCCGGTCACGGGGACCACTCTGCTGAGGTGCCCTGACACGGCACCGTCACCTGGGCCTGACCTGCGCGGACATGGGTCCTGACACGGTGTAGGCGCGGTGTCAGACCGGTGTCAGGACCTCCGCCGAAGGTGATGACATGACAACTTCGGCGATCGCGGTCACTGGACTGCGCAAGACATTCGGCGACAAGACCGTGCTCGACGGCATCGACTTCGAGGTCCCCGCGGGCACCGTCTTCTCCCTGCTCGGCCCGAACGGGGCCGGCAAGACGACAACCGTCAACGTGCTCACCACGCTGACGAAGGCCGACGGCGGCACGGTCCGGGTGGCCGGGCACGACGTCGCGGCCGAGGCCAAGGCGGTCCGGTCCGCGATCGGGGTCACCGGCCAGTTCGCCGCGGTGGACGAGCTGCTCACCGGCCGGGAGAACCTGCAGCTGATGGTGGACCTGACCCCGGCCCGGTCGAAGACCAGTCGGATTGGCGACCAGCAGATTGTCGACAATCTGCTGGAACGGTTCGACCTGGTGGAGGCCGCCGACAAGAACACGGCGACGTACTCGGGTGGAATGCGCCGCAAGCTCGACCTGGCGATGACGCTGGTCGGCGACCCGCGGATCATCTTCCTGGACGAGCCGACCACCGGCCTGGACCCGCGCAGCCGGCGAACCATGTGGACAATCGTCCGCGAACTGGTGGCCGACGGCGTCACCATCTTCCTGACCACGCAGTACCTGGACGAGGCCGACGAACTGGCCGACCGGATCGCGGTCCTGAACAACGGGCAATTGGTTGCCCAGGGCACCCCGGACGAGCTGAAGCGGCAGATCCCGGGCACCCACGTCCGGTTCCGGTTCGGCACCGCCGAGGAGCTCGACGCCGCCGCCGCGATCCTGCCCGGCTCGACCCGCGACGACGACGCGCTGACCCTGCGGGTGCCGAGCGACGCCGGCACCAAGTCGGTCCGCGCCCTGCTCGACCGGCTCGACGCGGCCGGCCTGGACGCGGACGAGTTCTCCGTCCACACCCCTGATCTCGATGACGTCTTCCTGGCCCTGACCGGCCACGACACCGCGGAGGTAGTAGCAAAATGAAGAACCCCTCGATGGTGATGCTGCGCCGCAACTTCAAGCACATCGCCCGCAACCCCACCTCGGTGTTCAACGCCGTGCTGATGCCGGTCGTGGTGATGCTGATGTTCGTCTACATGCTCGGCGACGCGTTCAGCGTCGGTGTCCGGTACGTCGACTACGCAACGCCCGGCATGCTCCTGCTGGCGGTCTGCTACGGGCTCGGGTCGGTCGCGACCTCGGTGAACTCCGACATGACCAAGGGCATCATCAACCGGTTCAAGGTGATGGACGTACCGCGCGGCGCGGTCCTGACCGGGCACGTGATCGCCAGCCTGCTGACCAACCTGATCGCGATCGCGGCGATCATCGGGGTCGCGTTCGCGCTCGGCTTCAACCCGTCGGCGAACGCGGTCGAGTGGCTCGGCGTGATCGGGCTGGTCGTCCTGCTCGGTCTCGCCACCGGCTGGCTGACGGTCGCGCTCGGCCTCGCGGCCAAGTCCCCGGAGACGGCCGGCCTGGCGTCGGTACCGCTGGTGATGCTGCCGTTCTTCAGCAGCGCGATCGTGCCGGCCGACAAGATGGGTCCGGGCCTCAAGCAGTTCGCCGAGTACCAGCCGTTCACGCCGATCATCGAGAGCCTGCGCGGCCTGCTCAGCGGTTCGGCCGCCACCGGCGACCTGCTCGCGGCGCTGGCCTGGCTGATCGGGATCGCGGTCATCGGGTACGTCTGGGCGACCGCGACGTTCAAGAAGCGAGCGTGACCGCGACCAGGTCGTGCCAGTCCGCCTGCCGTCCCTCTTCCGTCGCCTCGGTGAACTTCGGGTCACCGAGGCGGCGGCGCGTCTCGGCCTCGATCCGGGTCAGGTCCGGGTTGGACCGGTCCGGCAGCCCGCGGATCGTCGCGCTCGCGGCCAGCAGCCGGGCGGCCTGCTCGTACTGCTCGGTCCGTACCGCCAGATCCGCCACGCCGACGAGCACCTGCGCGATCCCCGGCGGATGCGGGCTTTCGTTCACCGCCTGAACCGCGGCGCTGCGGTGCTCCCACGATTCGTCGACGTCATCGGTCAAGTACCCGAGCAGGTCGAACCGCATCGCCCGCAGGTTCGCCCGCTCGGCCTCGGCGCCCAGCAGCGTGATCGCGAGGCTCAGCTGGCGGCGCGCCTCGTCGGTATCGCCGCGCCAGTGTGCGAGCTCGGCCTTGGACCGGGCGAGCTCGACCAGCGCCTCCGGCCAGGCGACGCGTTCCGCCTGCCGCTGAGCGTCCGCCATCGCCGCGGCGCTCGCCTCCTCGTCGCCGGCCAGCCAGAACAGCTGGGCCTGCCGGGACAGCAGCCGGACGGTGTCCTCGGCGGCGCCGACCTCGGTCGCGACCTCGACCGCCTGCCGGTAGTACTCGGAGGCCGCGGCGAACTCGCCCCGGACAGCAAGCCGGTCGGCCAGCTCGGTCAGCGCGAACGAGATACCCCACCGCTCACCGATCGCCCGGAACTCGGCCAGCGCGGTTTCGAGCGCGGCATCCGCCTCCCGATCACCGTCGCCGAGCATGATCCGCATCTTCCCGGTCTGCAGCCGCGCCAGCGCCCGTACCCACGGGTCGTCGTCGGTCAGCAGCGGCTCGAAGGCCGACACGAACGCGCTCGGCCCGGCCAGCAGCCGCTCGAGTGCTTCCGAGAACGTCACCGCCGGGTGGGAGTTCTTGACCCGGCGGCTGACCTCGGCGGACTTCCGGATCCACTCCTCGGCGTTGGTCTGGTCGCGCCCGCGCCCCGACGTCATGAAGCCGGTGACGAACGCGTACACGACGGCCAGGACCTCGTCCGGCACCTCGCCGGGCACGTCCGGCGCCGCCATCAGGAACTCGTTGCCCTCGACCTTGTGGCCGGCGAACCACCAGTACCAGCCGGCCGCCGCCCCGAGCCGCATTGCGAGCTCACCGTCGCCGGCGCCGAGCGCCCACCGCATCGCGGCGGCGATGTTGTCGTGTTCCGGCTCGAGCATGGCGAGCCATTCCAGCTGCTCCGCGCGCCGCAGGTGCGGGTCCGCGGTCTGGGTCAGCTCGGTGAAGTACGCGACATGCGTACGCCGCGCCGACTCCGACTCGTTCGCTTCGTCGAGCCGCTGCTGGGCGTACTCCTTGATCGTGCCGAGCATCCGGTACCGGGGCGCGCCCTCGTCCTTGGTCACCACCAGAGACTTCTCGGTCAGCGCGGTCAGCAGATCGAGCATCTCCCACGACTCGACCGAGCCGCCCGCGCAGACCTCTTCGGCCGCTTCCAGGCTCGCGCCGCCGGAGAACACCGACAACCGGCGCAGTACGGACCGCTCGGCGTCCGAGAGCAGCTCCCAGCTCCAGTCGATCACCGCGCGGAGCGTGCGATGGCGGGGGAGCGCCGTCCGGCTGCCGCTGGTCAGCAGCCGGAAGCGGTCGTCGAGCCGGTTCGCGAGCTGTTCGAGAGACATCGTGCGCAACCGGGCCGCGGCGAGCTCGATCGCGAGCGGCATCCCGTCGAGCGCGCGGCAGATCCGGGCCAGCGTTCGCGGATCGATCACGAGGTCCTTGCGTACGGCGGTGGCGCGGTCCGTCAGCAGCCGGACCGCCGGTGACGCGTCGATCTCGGCCGGATCGGCCGTCTCCCGCGGCAGGACCAGCGGTGCGACCGGCCACAGCGCTTCGCCGGTGATACCGAGCGGTTCACGACTGGTCGCCAGGATGCGCAATCGCGGGCACTCGCCGAGTACGCGATGCGCGAAGGTCGCCGCGGACTCGATCACGTGCTCGCAGTTGTCAAGGATCAGCAGCATCGCGCGTTCCCGGACCGCGGCGATCACCCGGTCCGTCGGGTCGGCGTCCGGCGCCTCGCCGAGCAGCGCGTCCCGGAGCGCGAGCGCGCTCAGCGTTGCCTGGGCGACGTCGCCGTCCGGGTGGATGGCCGCGAGCTCGACCATCCAGGCACCGTCGGGAAGATCGGCGAGCAGCGTCCGCGCGGTCTCCGCGGACAGCCGCGTCTTGCCCGAACCGCCCGGACCGATCAGCGTGGTCAGGCGGTGGTCGCCGATGAGTTCGCGTACGGCGGTGATGTCGGCGTCCTTGCCGACGTACGTGGTCAATTCCTCGCGCAGGTTGGTGTTTCGCTTCTCCTCGCGGCGCACCAACTCACCGCGGAGCAGCGCGACGTGCAGCGCCGACAGTTCGGGAGAGGGGTCGACGCCGAGCTCGTCGGCGAGGGTCTCGCGGGTACGTTCGTACACGCGGAGCGCTTCGGTGTCGCGACCTGATGCGACCAGTGAGCGCATCAAGGCGGCGACGAGGCGTTCGCGTACGGGATGTGCCTGGACGAGATCGGTCAACTCGGTGACGAGGTCCGCGCCGTGGCCGAGCGTGATCTCCGCGTCGTACCGGTCCTCCATCGCGGTCAGTCGCAGACCGTCCAAGCGGGTGACCGCGGCGTCGAAAGCGCCGCTCTCCGTGAGTCCGACATCCTGCATCGCGGCGCCGCGCCACAGTTCGAGTGCTTCCCTCAGGAACCGTACGGCCTGCGGGTCCTGATCGGTTCGCGCCCGCGCCACCAGTCGCTCGAAGCGAACCGCATCCACCGCGTCCGGCTCGACCTGCAATTTGTACCCGTCCGTGTGGCCTTCGACCGGCAGCACTTTCCGCAGCCGCGAAACCAGCCGCTGCAAGGCATTCGCGGCATCCGCCGGCGGCTGTTCACCCCAGATCCAGTCCACCAGGGTCGCCTTGGGCACCACCCGGCCCGGCTCGAGCGCCAGCGCGATCAACAACCCGCGCAACCGCGCCCCCGGCACGTCGACAACACCCCCGTCGACCCCACGCACTTCGAACGGCCCCAGCATCCCAATCTGCACCCAACGATCTTGCCACGTACCCCAGCCCTGCCTCCGTCAGTGGGTGCGGTGGTGCGGTCGAGGAAGAGGAAGGGATGGAGGGTCGTACCCCAGCCCTGCCTCCGTCAGTGGGTGCGGTGGTGCGGTCGAGGAAGAGGAAGGGAGGGAGGGGGTCGTACCCCGCACCGCATCTGTCAGTGGGTGTGGGTGGTGTGGTCGAGGAGGATGAAGGGGAGGGTGAGGGTGGCCAGGAGGGTGCCTAGCCAGGGGATTGTGGTGATGGGGGCGCCGAGGTGGAGGGCGAGGGCGGCCAGGGCGGGGACGAAGCTGATGCCTAGCTGGAAAGCCGAGACCGCGGTGGCGCCGGCCAGGGTCGGGGCCGTCGGGGCGAGAGTAAAGATGCGGCCGTAGATGGCAGGGTTGAGGATGAACCCGGCGACGCCGAGGAGAAAGACCAGGGGTACGACGGCGGCCGCGTGATGGGCGAGGGTAGCGATCAACGCCGACGTGATGAGGATGCCGAGGGCGCCGGTAGTCAGCGCCAGATGCGGACGGCGGTCGGCGATCCGGCCGCCGATCGCCAGGCCGAGGTAGGCGCCGACGCCGAAGAGCACCAGCACGGCGGCGGTCCAGCCAGCCGGGATGCCGGTCGTGTGGGTGAGCAGTTCCGACAGGTAACTAAAGGTGATCATGTACGAAGCGGTCGTGAGCAAGGTGATCACCAGAACAGTCCACAACCGCGGCCGCCGGAGCGTACGCAACTCGCCACGGACATCTGTAGCTGCTGATGTGATTCCTGACTGAGGACGGGGCATCGCGACGGTCAGCGCGCCGGCCGCCAGGACAGTGAGGGTGACGACCAGCCAGAAACCGCTCTGCCACCCGGTGCGGTAGCCGAGGGCGGTCCCGGCCGGCCCGCCGAGGATCATCGCGAGGCTGAGTCCGCTGACCACGACGCCGGATGCACGGGCAGCACGATCAGCTGGTACCAGACTCACCGCGGTGACGGCAGCGACCGCGAAGAACCCGGCGTACGCGAGACCGGCGAGGAAGCGCGTGATGAGCAGCGCCGGGTACGTGGAGATGAGCAGACCGACCGCGATACAGGCCGCGAAGACAAGCTGGGTGAGTACCAGCGCCGTGCGCCGGGGCCAGCGCAGGCTGATGACCGCGAAGGGTGGTCCGCCGATCACCACACCGATCGCGAACGCGGTGATCAGCCCACCCACCGTCGCGAGATCGACCCGCAGCCCGGCCGCGACCGCGGGCAGTACCCCGGCGAGCAGGAACTCCGAGGATCCCATCGCGAACAAGCTGAACCCCAGCAGATACACGCCGAACGGAAGCCGCCCGGCCGTACGAGCCGCACGCGACTGTTCCGCGCGCGACCCTCCTTCGCGCGGCTGTTCCGCGTGGGACTCTTCTCCGCGCGACTGCTCTGGGCCGGCGGCTGCACCTGCGCGTGCGGTGCCGGGGGAGATGCCTGTGGGGGATGGCGGTTCTTCGGTTCGCATACGGCAACGGTCGGCGTCGGTGTGCTGGATCAGCAAGTTTCGTTGCCGAGAGTGGGACGGCCGGGATCTGCTGAAGTTATGCAGAACGTCCAGAGCATGCAGAACGTGCGGAACGCCATCGATGCCACGCTCGACCGACTCGGTCCGCGGTTGCGCCGTATCCGCGAGCAGAAGGACCTCTCGCTGGCCGCCCTCAGCCGCGCGACCGGGATCTCCACCAGCACACTGTCCCGGCTGGAATCAGGCAAACGCCGCCCGACTCTCGACCTACTGCTCCAGCTCGCGGCCGCGCTCGCGATCCCGCTCGACACCATCATCGCCGCACCCCGCCAGCTCGCTGACCCTAGCCGAGACACCCTCGCCGCACCTGAAGCCGGAGCCCGGCCTGGAGCCGGAGCCCGGCCTGGAGCCGGAGCCCGGCCTGGAGCCGGAGCCCGGCCTGGAGCCGGAGCCGGAGGTGCGGGTCGCCGGAGCTTTCTGGTGTTGAGTTCGGGTCGGTCCGCGAACGAGGCGACGAAGCTCACGATCGCGGGTAGTGAGTCCGACGCGTTCCTGCGTACGCACCCTGGCTCGGAGTGGCTCTATGTCCTCAGCGGTCGGCTCCGGTTGCTTCTGGGTGGTGAGGATCTCGTGCTCCGCCCGGGCGACGCGGCCGAGTTCGATACCCGGCATCCGCACTGGTTCGGTTCCACCGGCAACGGGCCGGTCGAGGTGCTCAGCCTGTTCAGCGCCGAGGGTCGCCGGGTACGCGTCCGCGCCCGCTCGATCAGCCGGCAGCTTTCTTGACCAGGGCAACGATCTTCTTCTCGATCGCGGGCGTCAGCTTGAGCAGCGCGTACGAGGTCGGCCACATCTCGCCGTCGTCCAGCAGCGCCTTGTCACTGAAACCGAGGGTCGCGTACCGGGCCTTGAACTTCGCCGCGTCCTGGAAGAAGCAGACGTTCTTCCCGTTCTTCACCCAGCCGGGCATGCCGTACCAGAGTTTCGGCGTCAGCTCCGGGGCGATCTCGGCGATCAGTTCGCTCAGGCGCTCCGCGATCACCCGGTCCGCGTCGGCCATGGTGGCGATCTTCGCGCGCTGCGCCTCGGCCGGGTCCTCGGTGCTCTTCAGCTCCTTCGCGCGCTCCTTCATCGCGTCCCGCTCGGCCTCGGTGAACCCGTCGTACGACTTCTTCTTGGTGGCCATCGAAGTGCCCTTTCTCGGTGGTCTTGGCTGAACACCTCCTACCTTAGGAATCCGCGGCCGCCGGACGCTTCTTGAAAACTGATCGATCCCGGCGGCTACAGTGACGTGCATGTACGCCGATCTGCCCACCGAGCTCGAAACCGAACGGTTGCGGCTGCGCCCGTGGCGGCCGGCGGACGCGGCGGAGTACCGCGGGCTGTGGCTCGAGCGGGACCCGCGGGCGCTGCGCCGGATCGGCGCCGACGGGCGGCCGACGGTGGACGAAATGCGCGGCTGGCTGATCGAGAACCCGTTGAGCGCCGCGCCCGGCCTCGGCCTGCTGCCGATCGAGCTGCGGTCGACCGGCGAGTTCCTCGGGTACTGCGGACTGACCGTCGGGCAGGCGACCTTCGACGAGCCCGAGATCGCGTACGAGCTGCCGCGCCGCGCGCACGGCCACGGGTACGCGACCGAGGCCGCCCGCGCGATCGTCGAAGCAGCGGCCGGTACGGGCCGGAGGCGGTTGTGGGCGACCGTACGCGAATGGAACGCCCCGTCCTTCCGAGTGCTGGAAAAGCTAGGTTTCGAACGCAGCGACCGAGTCACCGAAGACCCCGCACGCGGCAACTCGATCTGGATGACCCACACCCTGACCTGAACCTCCGGGACGGCGAGGGCAGGCGGGCTCCGTTCCTTGGTGTATGAGACTAGGGGCGTGAACCGACAGGATGATGTGGCGGCTGAGGGGGAGCCGGAGGTGGAGTTCAATCCGGGGATCGCGGGGCGGTTGCCGCGGAAGACGGCCGCGGGTGGTGCGCTGATCCGGGATGGGGGTGGGCGGATTCTCTTTCTTGAGCCGACGTACAAACCGACGCTGGACATCCCGGGTGGGATCGTGGAGGAGAACGAGTCGCCGTACGAGGCGTGCCGGCGGGAGGTGAAGGAAGAGATCGGCCTCGAACTGGAGATCGGCCCGCTGCTTGTCGTCGACTGGATTCCGGCCGCCGGCCCGTGGCCGGACGCCCTCGCCTTCATCTTCGACGGCGGCACCCTCGACCCCGAAACCCACACCGACCCCACCCACACCGACCTCACCCACACCGACCCCACCCGCGCCGACCTCACCCACACCGACCCCACCCGCGCCGACCTCACCCACACCGACCCCACCCGCGCCGACCTCACCCACACCGACCCCACCCGCGCCGACCTCACCCACACCGACCCCACCCGCGCCGACCTCACCCACACCGACCCCACCCGCGCCGACCTCACCCACACCGACCCCACCCGCCTCACCCGCACCGACCCCCGCGCGCCTCATCACGTGCTCAGCCTCGATCCGGCCGAGGTCCGGGCCTGTCATTTCCTCACGCTGGCCGAAGCCACGCCGCGGCTGCGCCCGTCCATGGCCCGTCGCCTCGCCTTGGCCGAGCGGGCGCTGACCACCGGCATCCCGGTGTACGCCGACTTCGGCAGGCCCTAGATGCACACAGTCCCCTACGTGGCGAAACAAAACCTCACCATCGTCGCGGTCGGCGACGCCCTCGAAGCGTCCGCCGTACGCGCCACCCTCGAAGGCTTCAACTACCGCACCACCACCCACTGGGTCGGCTCCCGCGCCGAGCTGCTCAAACTGCTGGCCGGCGAGATCCCGACCGACAACGACGTGATCCTGTCCTGCCACGGCGACGACCGCGGCATCCTGGTCCCGGACGAGCCGCCGATCACGCCCGCCGAGGTCCGCGACCACGCCCACCTGGACGGAAAGACAGTCATCAACCTCGGCTGCCGCACCGGCGCCGGCGACCTCCCGGACGCGTTCCGTTCAGCAGGCACCGCGGCGTACGTCGCGCCGATCGACTACCCGGACGGCAGCGCCGCGCTCGCCTTTGTCAACAATCTGTACTTCCTGCGCACGTACGACATCCCCCTCGACCAGGCGGTGCAGCACGCGGCCGCCGTACACCCGGAATGCGGGCAGTTCCAGCTCCACCACGCTTGACCTCAACAATTGTTCAGGTTCTAGCCTCGGAGACCTGACCGACTGAGGAGGTTCGTGGTGCGGGTTGTACGGGTGGAGCGGTTCGGTGGGCCGGAGGTGCTTGAGGTGGCAGAGGTGCCGCCGGGCGAGGCGGGCGCCGGCGAGGTGGTGATCGACGTCGCGGCCGCGGAGGTGTTGTTCCTCGACACGCAGATTCGGGCCGGGTGGGGGCAGGAGTACTTCAAGCTCGACCTGCCCTTCGTACCAGGCGCCGGCGTGGCCGGAGTGGTGCGCGCGGTCGGCGAGGTTGTCGACAATCCACTTGTCGGCCGACGGGTGATCGCCGGCACCGGCGGCGTCGGCACGTACGCCGGTGGTGGTTACGCCGAGCAAGCCGTCGTACCGGTCGACGAGGTGTTTCCGGTGCCTGATGGGCTCGATCTCAAGATCGCGCTGGCGGCATTGCATGACGGCGCGACCGCGTTGGAGCAGCTGACCCAAGGGCAGGTCGAGGCAGGCGACCGGGTGCTGGTGACGGCCGCCGCGGGTAGTCTCGGCGGCTGGTTGATTCCGTTGCTGTCGGCAACCGGTGCGACGGTGATCGCGGCCGCACGCGGTGAGCGCAAGCTGCGGTACGCCGAGGAGCTTGGCGCGGATCGTGTCGTCGACTATTCGCTGCCTGGCTGGGCGGATGAGCTCAGCGAGGTCGATGTGGTGTTCGACGGTGCCGGTGGGGCGATCGGGCAGGCGGCGTACGCGGCGACCAGGTCCGGCGGGCGGTTCCTCGGGTACGGCGCGGCCAGCGGCGACTTCACCGCGCCGGACCGGGACGACGTCACCACGGTCGGCATCTTCCGCCCGGACCCGGCCGAGTCGCGGGAGCTCACCCGCCGCGCCCTCGACGAACTGGCACGCGGCAAGCTCACTCCCACGATCGGTCAGACGTTTCCGCTGGCCGAGGCCGCGGCAGCCCACACCACCATCCAAAACCGCCAGGCCCTCGGCAAAACCCTCCTACTTCCCTGATCAGGAGAACCTCAGCCGCACGATCACATTGTCCATCGTGCTCGGGGTTCCACTACGAGAACCTCAGCCGCACGATCACATTGTCTATCGTGCGTGGGGTTCCACCGTTCTTGTCGTTGTTGGTGGACGTCAACCAGAGCCCACCATCAGGCGTACGGGTGACGCTCCGCAGCCGCCCCCACCGCCCCGAGAAAACCGCCTGCGGGGTGCCCACGCCAGTCCCGGCCGAGTTGATCTTCGTCACCCAAAGCTGTTCGCCCGTGACACCGGCGATGTAGATCCAGTCGTTGACGATCTCGATCCCACTCGGCCCGGCCTGCGCGGTCGGCCAAGTACGTTTCGGCGCGATGTACCCGGCACAGTCGCCGATCGTGCCTTCACACGCCGGCCAGCCGTAGTTGCCGCCCTTCTGGATCAGGTTCAGCTCGTCCTGACTGCTCTCGCCGAACTCGGCCGCCCACAACTGACCGCGCGAGTCCCACGCCAGCCCTTGCGGGTTGCGATGACCCCAGCTCCACACGTACCGGGCGTTTCCGCCGCTGCCGTAGAACGGGTTGTCGCTCGGCGGCGTACCGTCCGGGTTCAGCCGCAGGATCTTGCCGTTGAGCGAGCTCTTGTTCTGCGCGTTGCCCGAGTTCTTCGCGTCGCCGACGGTCGCGTACAACTTCCCGTCCGGCCCGAAGGCGATCCGTCCACCGTTGTGATACCGGTTCTTCGCCAGCCCGGTGAGTACTGGTGACGAGGTGGTCGCGAGTTGACCGTTCTCGTACTTCATCCGCACGATCCGGTTGTCGTTGGCGGCCGTGTGATACAGGTACACCCAATGATCGGTCGCGAAAGTCGGGGAGAGTGCGATCCCGAGCAGTCCGCCCTCGCCGCTCGTCGTGACGACGCCCGGCACCTTCCCGAGCGTCGTCTTCTGGCCGCTCGCCGTCACCCGTAGTACCTCGAACCGGTCCCGCTCGGTGACCAGTGCGGATCCGTCCGGCAAGAACGCGACGCTCCAACCGAGATCGACCTTCGCGATGTCCTTGTCGTACGCCGGTATACCACCGGTGCCTCCGGTCGACGTACGTACCGTGACCGCGTTACTGGCCGCGGATGCATTGCCGTCGGGATCACGGGCCTTGACGGTGAACGTGTACTCGGTGTTCGCGGTCAGCCCGGTGACGGTCGTGGTCAGCGAACCGGTCGACGCGACCTTCGCGGAACCTTGGTACACGTCGTACCCGGCGATGCTGCCGCTGTTGTCGGTGGACGCGTTCCAGGCAAGGGAAACCGAGTTCGCGGTCGTGCCGGTCGAACGCAGGTTTCCGGGTACGGCCGGCGGTGTCGTGTCGCCGCTGCCCGGGGTGGTGAACGTGACCACATTGCTCTGTTGCGAAGCGTTGCCCGCGGCATCGAATGCGCCGACCGAGATGTCGTACGAGGTGTTCGCGGTCAAGCTGTCGACGGTCGCGGAGAGAGCGTTGCCGTCGACAACTTTCAGTACGTTGCCGCCGCGGTTGATCTCGTACCGGACCACGCCGAGGTTGTCGGCGGCGGCGGTCCAGTGGAAGGTGGCGGCGTTCGACTTGAGGTCGCTGACGGTCAGATTGCCTGGCGCGGAAGGCGGTGTGGTGTCGTCGCTGGTCGGGGTGACGGTCAGTTTGTCGGCGTTCGGTCCGCCGTCGGCGCTGGTCGCGCGGGCGCGGATCTTGTTGGTACCGGCAACGAGTTGCAGGCGTACGGTCTTGCTCTTCCACGTCGTCCACGCGCCGGTACCCGGGAACGTGATGCCGACCGCACCCGGTTGGCCGTTGACGGTGAAGTCGATCGGCCGGGTCGCGGCGGTACCGTTCGCGTACCGCAACGCGACGTCGGCCGGACCGGCCGGGGCGGTCACCGTCCATTCGACGTACCCGCCGGCGACGTTGTCGTAGTTGACGAAGCCGCTGCCGGTGTAGCCGGCGTGGTTCGACTCGACCACTCCTTGGGAGATGGTCGCGTCCTCGGCCTGGTAGTCCGTGGCCACGGCGGTTGCGGGTGATGCGCCGGTTGCGGGTGGTACAGCGGTTGCGGGTGGTACGGCGCTGAGGGTGACCGCGGCGAGTGCGAACGCGGTCACCGCCGCGAGCGGACGGGGTCTCATGGGGTCTCCTGGAATTCCGGGGCGGGGCAGGGGACTAACTATTAGGAAAGCTTCCTAATGATTGAATCGTCTGTCAATGGGTCCCGGAGCTGCGCGCAACACAATGCCACCGCCCCCGCCACGGTGAGCGTGGCGGAGGCGGCGGATCTTCGATTGCGAAGGCCTGGAGATCCAGGCCGTCAAACGGTGGCGAGCACCGCCGGCCGGTAGAGGGTCAGTCCCGACGTCTCGTCGACGACGGCGACCCGGATCGACTCCGGCGTGGTGTTGCGGTGCGGGACGGCGAACACGGCGGTTGCCGCGCGGCCGTCGTACCGGGCGACGTAACTCAGGTAGCGCCAGTCCTCGTCGTCCCAGTAGTCGTGGATATCGGAGCGCAGCAGCCCGTCGACCGCGCGGTACGCCGGGCTGAGCAGTACTCGCCGTTGGGTCGCGGCGAGCGGTGCGGTGCTGGATGCCGTACCGGCCAGTGGGTGGCTGAGCCCGATCCGGAACCTCCGGAGCGGGAGCAGCCAGTACCGGTCGAGCTCGGCGGACAGCATCATGAAGGCTGCCGCTTCGACGACAAGTACCACCAGTCCAGGCCCTGCCGACCACCAGCCGGTCGTTGCCGGTACTGCTGCCATGGCTGTTGCCAGTAGCAACGAAGCGCGCGCGATCGCACGGCCACCAACGGGTTTCGCGGACGCCTTCATGCAACCGCAAGACGCTTCCGGCACGACGATCTTCGAGTACACCAGGAATCCGGTGAACCCGGCCGCCAGCAGCACCGCGGCGAATGCCTCGACTGTCCAGACCGGTGGAAATAGGAGGGCCAGGGCAACCAATGCCTCGATCCCCGCGACGGCTCGGTACGCTCCGGTCGCGCGCGACTCACCGACCAGCCGGGGGAGCGCCGTACGCTCCGCCTGCTGGGGATCGGCGAACTTCCCGTACGACGACCAGAGCAGGAGCAACCCGATCAGCAGCGGCTGTGCGGCCGCGACTTGTCCGGCACCCATGTCAGTTCGAGGTGTAGATGGTCGCGATGTCGATCTCGTTCGTACCCGGGCGCCAGGCACCGATCACCTGGGCGTGCCGGCCGACTTTGAGCATCGACAGGTCCGTGACCGCGGGCGTTCCGTTGTACGCGGCCGCGGTGAAGCCGGACTGCACATGCCCGACGACTCGCTGACCGTGGTGATCGAGCTGCACGCTGCCGCGGCCGATCGACGTGATGCCGACGGTCAGGTTGACGATGTTGATCCAGACCGCTTCGGCGGCAAGGATCCCATCCGGCATCAGTACGCCGCGCGCGTACAGCCCGTCGCCGATCTTCGCCTGGTCGATCGTTGTCGGACGCAACTTCCAGACGCTGGTCACGCCGGTGAGCTGAATCCGGTGCATCCGGCCGTCAGATCCCTTGACCCGCAGGAGATCCTGGTTCCGGCCGGTGATCAGGCCTTCGGCGAAGTTCGGGTCCGGCTGGCCGGCGTCCGGGTACTGCAGACCGGCGGCGAACGCGGTCTCGGGCGCGAGCGAACCCATCGCGGTGGCGGCGACCAGACCGGTCGCGCCGAGGGCGGCCCGGGAGAGCAGGGAACGGCGGTTCATCGTGGTGGTCATCTCAGCTCTCCTCTCAGCCGACGTCGATCGAAGCGGGGATCAGGCCGTTGCTCAGGCTCGCGATCGCGGAGAACGCGGCCGGAGTCAGGTCGATCACCCGGTTGGCGGCGCACGTCCCGCCACAGCAGGCGCGTTCACCGCAGAACAGGTCGGTCTGCGGACCACAGTCCGCGATCGACGTGACCACCCGTTTTCCGTTGCACAGGTTGGTCGTGGCGTGCTTGAACCCGCAGGTACGCCGGGTCATCCCGGTGATCCCGCAGGTGTCCGGGTGGGTGATGGCGTAGCACGCGTCCGAGGTGTTCGGCCACGCGTGCTGGAAGTTCCCGGAGTTGCACGTTCCGCAGGCACCTTTTCCGGTGCTTGCGCAGGGTCCCCATGCGTTCCCACAACAGAACCATGAGGCTTCGGCATTGATACCGGCCATGACAAATTCCTCCTAGGCCTAGGGGCGGTAAGACCTACAGAATTCGTTTGTACTCCGATTCGGCGAAATCTCCCAGAGCTCAGGCAAGAAATGGAAACTTTTTGCCTTGTGTTCGCGCGGCGGGCGGCGCGAGGTACTCGCGCCGCGGGTGATGCTCGCGCGTCCGGTGGTCGTGCGGCCGCCCCGGGCGGGTGGGGCCCGGGGCAGCTGATGGATCGGTGGGTCAGTGCTCGGGTGCCGTGTCGTCGCTGAGGGTTTGGCCGCGGAGCAGGAACCAGGTGGCGACGGCGGTTGTCAACAATACGACAGCACCGACACCGGCCGCGGTGGCCACTCCGCTCGCGAACGACTGCCGAGCCGCGTCGAGTAGCGCCGCCCCCGCCTCAGGCGGAAGCTGGGCAGCGGCCTCGACCGCACCACCCAGCGACTCATGTGCTCCAGCCGGCGTACCGGCAGGGCTGGGGAAGTTGCGGTAGATCCCCGTCACGATCGACCCGAGCAGCGCGATGCCGAGCGCCGCGCCGAGCTCGTACGCCGTCTCGGACACCGCACTCGCCGCACCTGCTTGCTCTTGCGGTACGGCAGTCAGGATCACGTCCGCGGTAACAGTGAACGAGAACCCAGCACCCGCACCGACCAACAGCAACGCCGCACCGAGCAACGGGTACCCAGTAGTTGCGCTGACCGTTGTCAACGCAGCCAGCGCAAGACCAATAGCCGCCAAGCCGCCGGCCACCACGGCGCGTACAGAGAACCGCCGCGCCGCACGCCCAGCGAGCAACCCGGCCACGACCGAACCGACCGCCGCGGGCAGCTCAGCCAGACCAGCCTCCATTGGCCCGCGCCCCTGTACGAGTTGAAGGTACTGCGAGAGGAAGAAGATCAGCCCGGACAGACCGAGCAGCGTCAGCAGGTCAGCCGTGACCGCACTGCTGAACCCACGGCTGCGGAACAACGTCAGGTCGAGCAGTGGGACCGGCATCCGCAGCTGGCGGCGTACAAAACCGTACAGTCCGAATGCGCCGATCACACCGGCAACCAGTGCGACCCACCCGAAGCCGTGCGCGGCGAACTCCTTGATCGCGTAGACCACTCCGATCATGCCGACCATCGACAGTACGACGCTGAGCAGGTCCCATGGGCCAGGGTTCGGGTTGCGCGACTCGGGGAGCAGTTTGGCGCCGACGACGACCAGCACCGCCATCACGGGCAGGTTGATCAGGAAGACCGAACCCCACCAGAAGTGCTCCAGTAGTACGCCACCGACGATCGGCCCGACCGCCATGCCGGCTGACGCGGCGGCGCCCCAGATACCGATCGCGAGACTGCGCTCGCGCGCGTCGTGGAAGATGTTCCGGATCAGCGCGAGGGTCGCGGGCATCAGCGTCGCGCCGGCGACACCGAGCAGCGCCCGGGCCGCGATCATCAGCTCGGCGGAGGTCGCGTACGCGTTCAGTACGGAAACCGCGCCGAACGCGGTCGCACCGATCAGCAGAATCCGCTTCCGCCCGATCCGGTCACCGAGACTGCCCATTGACACGAGCAGACCCGCAAGAACGAACGAGTACGCGTCACCGATCCACAGCAACTGCGTGCCTGACGGCTTCAGGTCCTCGGTCAGGAACGGGGTCGCCAAGCCCAGCACGGTCGAGTCAACCGCGATCAGCAACACCGCCAGGACCAGAACCGCCAACGCAAGCCAACGCCCCGGCCGCGCGACGGTGCTGCTGCCCGCCCCGCTGCCGCCCGCGCCACCGCTGTTCGTACGGGTGTCCTGGTGACCGGTGTTGCCGGGGGCGGTGTGGCGTGGGCTGGAGTTGTCGGGGGTGGTTTGTTGCGTCATCTGTCTCTCCGTACGGCCCCACCGAGCAGGAGCTCGGCGATCATGGGGGTGAAGTCGTTACGGGCCAGCCGGCCCTCGGATACGGCCCAGGCGCCGGAGACCACGAGCCCGCACAGCGCCTCGGCCATCCAGACCGGACTGAGCTCCAGCCGGAACTCCCCGGCCTCCTGCCCACGCCGGAACAACGCGACCAGATCCGCGTCCAGCCGCGCCCAGCCCTCGTTCTGCTCGTCGCCCTCGAACAGCTGGTTCTCGGTGTAAAGAAACGCGAGCAGCCCCGCCGACGGCTCCAGCTCCCGAACCATCCGGCGCACCGCGTTCGCCGCCGAACCACCCTCGATCTGCGCCTTCGCCAGCGCACCCTCACACTCGGCGATCCCCAGGTCCTCCAGCGCCCGAACCAGCGCCTCCCGCCCGGCAAAGTGCCGATTCAACGTCGCCCGACTGATCCCAGCCGCCCGCGCCACCTCATCCAGCGTGGCCCCCGACTTCCGCATCAACAGCCCCGCCGCATCCCGCAGAACCTGCTCCCGATCCATCGCCATGAGACAAGTCTACCTCAATTGAGACATAAATGTCTCATTTGAGTTGGATCTCGGGCATCCGGCGTCAGGCCGTGCCGAACGACAGGTAGTACACCGGCGAGACACCGTACGCAAAGCCATCCCCACGCTCAGGTGCACTAGGCCGCGACCCACGACTACCTGTCCTTAGGTACACAAGCGACCGCCCACGGACGCCGGCCGCCTTGGTGTGGTCAGTGGGTGAGGCGGGTGGTGAGTTCGATGGTCTGTGGTGCTGGCCTGCAGCAGCCAGCGGCCGCGTCGCTGGAGGTCTGGCCCATGGCGTCGGCGGAGGTGCGGCCCACGGCGTTGGTGGTGCCGGACGTGGCGTTGGTGGACGCGGGGTTGGCGTGAGGGGGACTGTAGGCGAGGTTGGAGGAGCAGACGCCGGTTTCGGGGAGGATGAGGTGGACGTCGCGGGCCGCCTCCCAGTCGCCGGCCAGTGCGGCGGCGACCGAGCGGGCCTGCTCGTAGCCGGTGGCCAGCAGGAAGGTCGGGGCTCGGCCGTACGACTTCGCGCCGATGGCGTAGTACCCGGGTTCGGGATGCGCCAGCTGGTCGACGCCGTGCGGGGGTACGGTGCCGCACGAGTGCTTGTTCGGGTCGATGAGCGGTGCTAGCTCCCGGGTCGATCCCAGGATCGGGTCCAGGTCCAGACGCAGTTCGCTGACCATGTCGTGGTCGGGCCGGAACCCGGTCGAGTTCACCACCGCGTCAACAACCACCCGCCGCTCCCCATCAACCAACACAAGCCGCCCGGTCCCAGCGGACTGCCCGGCGGGGGCAACGGGATCTGCTAGTTCGATGGACTCGGTGCGGAAGTTGCTGACCAGTTCGACGCGACCGGACTGCACAAGGTGCTTCAAGCGGGTTCCCAGTGCGCCACGGGCCGGTAGTTCGTCAGAGTCGCCGCCACCGTACGTACGTGCCTGGTTGTTGCCGCGTACTACCCACAGCACCTCCGTGCCAGGGTGCTGTTCAACCAGCTCGCCCAGCTCCAGCAGAGTGGTCGCTGCCGAGTGACCAGCACCAACCACCGCGGTACGGCGTCCAGCGAACCGCTCCCTGTCACGCCCCAGTGCATCCGGAAGGGCCCGTACTAGTCGCGCGGCCACGTGCGGGTCGGTCTCACCTCGTGCGGGGATGCCGGAACCACCCAGTACGTTGGGGCGCCGCCAGGTGCCGCTCGCGTCGACAACTGCACTGGCCAGGAGCTCGGAGCCATCGGCTAGCCGGACCAAGAACGGCGCGGTCTCGCGGCCTGTTGTTCGTACGCGATCGAACCCCAGTCGGGTCACCGCCGTGACAGTGGAGTTGTAGCGGACCCGTCCCGACAGTTGCGGTGTCTTGGTAAGCGGCTCCAGATAGGCGTCGATCAGCTCGCCACCGGTCGGCAGTGCGGCCAGGTCCGGTTCGGTCCAGCCGCCGGCGGCCTCCAGCAGTCGCCGGGCTGCCGCGTCGATGTCGTAGCGCCACGGGCTGAACAGCCGTACGTGCCGCCACTCCTCGATCGCCGACGCCACCGAAGGGCCAGACTCCAGTACAACGAACTCCACACCCCGCTCAGCCAACTGCGCCCCCGCCGCCAGTCCAACCGGCCCTGCCCCAACAACCACCACCGGCGCACTGCCGGCAACCGGACCCGTGCCCACCACCGTCGCACCGCCGTACTCGACCGGACCTGCGCCCACCACCGACGTGTCGTCGTGCTCGCTCATGATCGACTCCGCTATGTAGAAGTTCATCTAATCAGCGATCCCCACCTTGCATCCTGATTCGATGGAAGTCAAGATAGACGCATGTCGAAACAGTCGGTGCAAATCCAGCGCGGTGGCGGGTGCTGTACGCCCATCTCGGTCGCGGCGCTGGACCCCCAGGCCGCGGGCGAGGGCGCGGCCGTGTTCAAGGCGCTGTCCGACCCGATCCGGCTGCGGCTGATGTCGATCATCGCGTCGGCCGGCGAACAAGTATGCGTCTGCGACATCACCCCGCATTTCGAGGTGTCCGGGCCGACGATTTCCCACCACCTCCGCGTACTGCGCGAGGCCGGCTTGGTCGACTGCGAGCGCCGCGGCACCTGGGTGTACTACTGGCCGATCCCGCAACGACTGAAGTGGATCTCCGAGCTCCTGTCCGTACCGGAGAACGCTGTCACATGACCACCACCGACCGTGTTGTGGCCGGAGCGGTGGTTCGGCGGTTGTCGTTTCTCGACCGGTACCTGGCCGTGTGGATCGTGGCCGCGATGGCGATCGGGCTGCTGCTTGGGCGGGTGGTGCCTGGGCTCGACGACGCGCTCGACGCGGTCAAGGTCGGCTCGGTCAGTCTGCCGATCGCCATCGGGTTGCTGCTGATGATGTACCCGGTGCTGGCCAAGGTCCGCTACACGGAAACCGGCCGTGTGACTGGAGATCGCCGGTTGCTCGCCGCCTCGCTGGTACTCAACTGGATCATCGGGCCGGCGCTGATGTTCACTCTCGCCTGGCTGTTGCTTCCGGATCTGCCGGAGTACCGCACCGGTCTGGTCATTGTCGGCCTGGCGCGCTGCATCGCGATGGTGCTGATCTGGAACGACCTGTCCTGTGGCGATCGCGAAGCCGCGGCCGTTCTGGTCGCCATCAACTCCGTGTTCCAGATCGTCGCCTTCGCCGCGCTGGGCTGGTTCTACCTGCAGACACTGCCCGGCTGGCTAGGCCTTCAGACCGCCGGCGCGGCGTTCTCGATCGGCGCGATCGCGCTCAGCGTCGTGGTGTTCCTGGGCATCCCGCTCGTCGCCGGGTACCTGACCCGAACCATCGGCGAAAAGACCAGGGGACGTTCCTGGTACGAAGATCGCTTCCTGCCCAAGATCGGCCCGGTCGCCCTGTACGGGCTGCTGTTCACCATCGTCATGCTCTTCGCGCTGCAAGGCGATGCCATCACCAGTGCACCGCTCGATGCCGTACGGATCGCGTTGCCGCTGCTGGCGTACTTTGTGCTCATGTTCGGCGGCTCGTTCGCGCTTGGGCACCGCCTCCGCCTCGGGTACGCCAAAACCGCGACGCTCGCGTTCACCGCCGCGGGCAACAACTTCGAACTGGCGATTGCCGTCGCGATCGGTACGTACGGGGTGACCTCGGGGCAAGCCCTCGCCGGCGTCGTCGGGCCGCTCATCGAAGTACCTGTCCTGGTCGCGCTCGTGTATGTCGCGTTGTGGGCGAGGCGCCGCTACTACCCCGGGAGAACTGATGTCGGACGCTGTCCCTGAGGTGCTGTTCGTCTGCATCCACAACGCCGGCCGCTCCCAGATGGCGGCCGCCCTGCTTGACCATCACGGCGCCGGTCGCGTGGTGGTGCGGTCGGCCGGTTCCCAGCCCGCCGAACACCTCAACCCCGCCGTCGTCGAGGCGATGGCCGAGCTCGGACTGGACATCTCGAAGGAGTTCCCGAAACCACTGACGGATGATGCCGTACGCGCCGCCGACGTCGTGATCACGATGGGCTGCGGCGACGAATGCCCGTACTACCCCGGCAAGCGCTACCTGGACTGGCAACTCACCGACCCAGCCGGCCAAGACCTGGCAGCAGTACGCCCGATCCGCGACGAAATAGCCCACCGCGTACAAACCCTGCTAGCCGAACTCCTCCCTGAAGACGCCGTCTCAATCCGCCCAGACGAAGGACCCTGAGGCCCGCGGAGCACGTGGGGGCTCGTACGTGGGGCGGTGGTGAGGTGCGGGTGTCCGTCGATCGCCTCTGGTGTTGGAGGCTGTATGCGGTATACGATCTGGTGGAGCGGGTTGGGTGGGCGGTCCTATTGGGAGCGGATACACTTGGCGCGTTTCAGGAGGGGAGTATTCCTCTGGGCCGTGCCTTCGGGTGGCGGTTGCAGGTGGCAGTGTCGTCATCACGGGAGGCCTGGGCGGCCGAACCGGTGCTGCCGGCCCGGGCTGGGCGCGTACGCGGATCAGTCGGGGTGGAAGAGACCTCCGGACCACGCAGCGGTACGCCGACGTCCGGAGGTTTGTCATGGTTTCCGTCATGTCCCCAGTTGTCTGGGTGCTCACGATCGTCGGGTTGCTCGCGATCGTCGCGTTCGATCTGGTCGTGATCGCGCGCCGGAACCACACCGTGACGATCAAGGACGCGACCCGCTGGGTGCTGTTCTACGTCGGGCTCGCGGGGCTGTTCGCGGTCGGGTTGTTCCTGTTCAGTCCGGGACAGACCGGGAGCGAGTTCGTTGCCGGGTACATCACCGAGTACAGCCTGAGCGTCGACAACCTGTTCGTGTTCGTGATCATCATGGCGCGGTTCGCCGTGCCGTCGCTGGCCCAGGACAAGGTGCTGTACATCGGTATCGTGGTGTCGATGCTGCTCCGCGCGGTGTTCATCCTGGCCGGGGCGGCGGCGATCTCGGCGGCCAGCTGGGTGTTCTACATCTTCGGGGCGTTCCTCGTGTACACGGCGGTGCGGCTCGTCCTCGAGGGTGAGAACGACGAGGCCGACTTCCAGGAGAACGCGGGGCTGCGGTTGATGCGCCGCGTGCTTCCGCTGACCCACGACTACGACGGCGCGAACCTGACCACGCGGGTCGACGGGCGCCGGATGCTGACGCCGCTGGTGATCGTGATCGGCGCGATCGGGATGGCGAACGTGATCTTCGCGCTCGACTCGATCCCGGCGATCTTCGGGCTCACCCAGGACGCGTACATCGTGCTGACCGCGAACGCGTTCGCGCTGATGGGTCTTCGGCAGCTGTACTTCCTGATCGGTGGACTGCTGGAGCGGATCGTCTACCTGAACGTCGGCCTGTCGGTGATTCTGGCGTTCATCGGCGTCAAGCTGATCATCGAGGCGCTGCACGGTTCGCACATCGACGACATCGGCGCGATCCACCTGCCGCACATCGGCATCCTGACGTCGCTCGGGTTCATCGTCGGCACGCTGTTCGTCACCACGGTGGTCAGCCTGGCGAAGTCGGCGCGCGACAACCGCCGCGAGGCGATCCGGATCGAGGTCGACGAGTAGCCCGGATCCACGGCACTCACCAAGGCCGCGGATCGGCGGCGCCGAGCGTGGAGAAGCGCGCGGATCGGCGGCGCCGAGCGGTTGGTGAGTACAGGAGGTCCGCCCCTCAGGCGACCGTCTCCACCTCCGCGGTCCGTTTCCCGCGGAGGCGCAGGTAGAGCGCGGTGATCGGCGCCAGGATCAGGCCGGAGGCGAGCAGGGCAGCGCGCAGTGACGTACGGCCGAGGGCGCCGAGGGGTGGGCCGCCGGCGACCTGGCCGATCGCGTTCGCCTGCGAGACGATCGAGATCACGGTCGCCCGCGACCGGGAGTCGACGTGCCGGTTCAGCCAGGCGGACTCGATCGGCATCCGGACCGTGTCGGCGATGGTACGCAACCACAGCGCGGCCAGCGCGAGCCAGAGGTTGCCGACCAGCGCGAACGTGATCACGCCGGCGGCCTGCAGCAGCGCGAGCGTCGCGAGGATGCCGGTCGGATGCGCCGACTTCAGCAGGCCCGGAAAGAAGCGGGTCAGCGTGAGCGATGCGCCCAACGACAGCAACGTACCGGCGAGGGCGAAGAGGGTGAACCAGATCGCCGGATCGGACGTGCCGAACACGGTCGGGAAGGTGAAGGTCAGCAGCTTCACCGACCACAACCGGTCGAACGCCTCGCTGGACAGGCCCGCGACCAGGCTGATGATGACCAGCGTGCGTACGACGGGCCGCCGCCGCGCCGCGTGCAGCCCGGCGCGGAACGTGTCCGCCATTTGCCGGAACGTCTCCCGCTCCTCGCGTGGCGTGCGGTGGAAGTTCTGTTCGCGCATCACCACGTGCAGCACGAGCCCGAGCAAGATGATCCCCGCACCGGACAGCACCATCGGCAGCGGCAGGCTGATCAGACCCAGTACGCCGGCCGCGACCGTACCGACGATCGTGCCGCCGAGCTCGAACTGCTGTGCGCGAACGAACACCCCGGCCGCCCGCTCGGTGCCGATCTCGTCGGTGATCCAGGCCTGATCGGCACCGGAGGTGAACGTGAAGCCGATGCCCCACAGCACCTGCGCGGCGAGGATCGCGAGGAACGCCGGCACCAGGGCCTGCAGCAGGAAGCCGGCGCCGATCAGTACGAAGCCGATGACGAGGGAGAGCCGGCGGCTGTACAGGTCGGCGACGATGCCGGTCGGGATCTCGAACAGGAAGCAGGACAGTTCGAGAACGGTGCCGACCAGCACCAGCTGGAGTGGGTTCAGTCCGGCGTCGCGGACGTAGTACACGGCGCTGAGGGTGAAGGACAGCGCGAAGAGGAAGGAGAGCGCGGCGTTGTAGACGTAGTACGTCCGGACTGGCTCGGCGGATCGGTAGAACGACATGCGAAGGTGCTCCTGAAAGCGGGCGCGGGCAGGACGAAGCGCGACCGGATGGAACCAGCGCGGTCAAACGCTTGGACGTTGCGCACGGCGAGTGCGCTTTCAGGAAGTACGACGCATGCCGGAAAGAATAGGGCAGGCCACGGCGCGTCCGCCGCTCAATTTCGCGCGGGCGACTGGGGATCGGAGGTATCATCGATACTGCCTGGCCCGGCCGTTCCCCCGTGATGGTCGGGTCAGGTTTTTCTGTCGCCGCGTGATAGCGCGGCCTGCGACGATGATCCGATGCGTACGCCGCCCCTGGACAGCTTCGGTCTCGACGTCGATCGGCTCGAACCCACCCGCCCGGGTGACGACCAGTCCGTCGGCAACGGCAACTGGCACCTGTGGACGAGCGGCGGTGAGCACTTCATCCTGCGGCGGTACCACCTGTTGCACACCGATGTAGACCTACGGTTCGAGCGTGCCGTGCTCGATCACCTCGCCGCCCGCGGCTGGTGTGTACCGGTGGTGGTCGCCGGTCCCGTTGAGTATGACGGGAGGCTCTGGGCGGTCACGCGTTTCGTACCCGGGCAACCGCACCGGGACGAGACCGTGGCGCAGCGGCGTGAGCGTGGTGCGATCCTTGCCCGCTTGCACGGTGATCTACCTGAGCTCGATCTGGGTACGCGGCCGGGGTTCTTTCCGGCGGCGGATCTGGATGCGATGGGGGCGTTCCAGGGCTGGGATCGCGGCATCGAACTGCTCGGTGAACGGCGGCCCGATCTCGCCGACCGGTCGGTGCGCGCGATGGCGTACGCGAAGGACCTTGTCGCCGAGCATGCGCTTCTCGACCTGCCGCGGACTGTCGTGCACGGCGACTTCGCCAGCTGGAACCTGCACTTCGACGAGACCGGACGGTTCGCCGGCGTGATCGACTTCGACCTGTGTCACCCGGACAGTCGCGCGTGGGAGCTGGTGATCGCCCGCGTGGATCGCGCGCCGGAGCTGGTCGCCGGGTACCAGGCGGCGACCGCCGACCCGCTCACCGAGCACGAGCTCGCCGCGATCGAGCCGCTTCAGGTCGTGCTCCGCGTGCTGATGGTGATGGCGGAGCTCTGGACCGGCCAGCAGAGCGGCGCTTTCAACGAGCCGATGATCGTCCGCCAGCTCGACCGGGCCGGCCGGTAGTGAGGCTGGTTAGGGCTGCCTAACCTTTGTTGTGTAGGGTCGGCGATTGTGAAGAAGCTGATCGGGATTGCCGTGGCGTCGGCCTTGCTTTTGGTAGCTGGATGTGGTGGCGGGGACGCCAAGAGTAGCGACACCGGAGTCGGGGACAAGGAAGTCGCGACCGGCGGCCGGCTGTTCAAGACCGCCGACGCCGAAACCGCGAAACTCGGCTCGGACGCCGCGCCCGGGGCGTTCCCGCGGACGGTGCAGGACGCGGTCGGTCCGGTGCAGCTCGACAAGAAGCCGTCGCGGGTCGTCGTACTGGACAGTGGTGAACTGGACGACGTGCTCGCGCTGGGAATCACGCCGGTCGGGATGGCGACGACGGCGGGGCAGAGCGGCGTACCTTCGTACCTGGCCGACAAGGCGCAGGGGATCAAGACCGTCGGCGGGATCAGCGAGCTGAACCTCGAAGCGATCGCCGCGCTCAAGCCGGACCTGATCCTCGGCAGCAAACTGCGCGCCAAGGACCTGTACCCGAAACTCAGCGCGATCGCGCCGACCGTGTTCAGCATCCGTCCCGGGTTCCCGTGGAAAGAGAACTTCCTGCTGGTCGCGGACGCGCTCGGCGAGGAAACCAAGGCGACCGAGGTGCTGAACGACTACCAGAAACGCGCCGACGAAGTGAAGTCGAAGGTGCAGGGGTCGCCGACGATCTCGCTGGTCCGGTTCCGGCCGGGGGAAATCCGGCTGTACGGGAACCTGTCCTTCATCGGCGTGATCCTGAAGGACGTCGGACTGCCGCGACCGAAGATCCAGGATGTGCAGGACCTGGCGGTGGAGGTTTCACAGGAGAACATCGGCCAGGCGGCCGGCGACCGGATCTTCTACTCCAGCTACGGAAAGCCCGGCACCACTGATGAGACAAAGGTGGTGAACGGAACCCTGTGGAAGACGATCCCGGCCGTCAAGGCGGGGAAGTCGGCCCGGGTGGACGACGAGGTCTGGTTCCTGGGGCTCGGTCCGATCGGCGCGATGTCGGTCCTCGCCGACCTGGAGAAACTGCTCACCAACCAGGGCTGACTACAGGCCTAGGCGAGTGGTGATTTGGTCGAGGGTTGGCCACGGCGCCCCTTCGCGTAGCAGCCGTACGAGCTCAAGCCCGAACCTTCGTCCGTTCGGGAATTCGTCGGCGCGGTCCCAGCGCCAAGCCGCGACCATTGCGATTACCAACTCCCGGCAATCATCCAACAGATCCTTGTCGACCCCGGGGTAGTACTCGCAAACCGCCTCGGGCACATGGGCCAGGTCGAATTCGACCGGTCCCCGGCAGCACGTCTCGAAGTCGATGAACAGCGGACCTCGCACCGTGCTGAGTACGTTGCCGGGATGGGGTTCGCCGTGTAGCAATTGCTCGGCGGCACCGCAGGTGTCGATTGTCTGGCGCAGGCTGTTCAATCGGTTGCCGAGAAAGGTCCGATCCCCATCCGCGAGTTCCGGCGAACGTACCGGATCCGCGACGATCTCCAAGGCTTCAGCGACCCGGTCCGTGAACCGCGGGCTTGTTACCGAAACCATGCGCATCCCAACGTGCAGCCGCTCGAGAGCGTCAGCGAAGTCGCGTGGCAGGACGGCCGGGTTCGCGGGCTCGTAGTAGGTCCACAGCGTCACCGCAAACCCGTCACGTTGGTACACCACTGGGTCGGCCCGGGGCTCCAGCGCGGCCGCCGGTGCGCCGGCCGCGGCGAGTTGCTGGGCGAGCTCGATCTCGAACTCTGCGACCTCTTCCCCAACCAGCGCAACCCGGGCGAAGACCTCGGCGGGCGCCAGCCGCAGAGCCAGCTTGTTCGAGTTGTGGAGCACGGTTGCGTCACTGACCGGGAGGCCCAGCTCGGTGGCGATCGAGGTCGCGGCCGCGATCGCGCGGGTGACAGCTGGCTTCTCCATGGCGCGAGTCACGCTACCTCGGCACTCCCACCCTGTCCTCCGAATTCACCGCCCCACAGCAGCCGGCCCGGACAGTCAGGCGTGTACGCGCCCGCGGTTGGTGACCGGGATCTGTGGTGCTCGCTGGGCAATCGCGCTGGCCAGGGCGTCGTACGGAAGGGGCCGCCCGAGCACCTCATGTGTCCCGGGCCAAGGGCACGATGGCCCCCACGCTTTCGGGTTGAGTGGAAGCGCGTTCTCCTCGACCAGCATCACCACCAGCTGCGGCCGCCAGCTCTCCTCGCCCGTGTTGTCCACCTCCTGCCGCTCCACCCGGCACACCCCGCGCACGTCGCCCCACGGGATCACCCGCGCCGGCTCCCCACCGAACGAGATCCCCGCGTCATCAACGGTCAGGAGTACGTCCTCCGCATCCTCCTCGAGCGCGGTGATCGCCCCGACCAGCAGCAGTATCGGAAGACCCACGGCGAAGATCAGCGGCGTACCACCCCAGGCCAGCCAAACAGCCTCCAGCGGTGTACGAACCGACGCGCCGCGGATCTCCTGCACGACAACAATCGCGACCGTCAGCAAAACCATCAGCCCGAAGAGAGCCGTACCAAGGAACAATGCGGTTCGCGTACTACCCAGGCCGCGGCGTTTGACGACGAACGGCTCGGTGGTCACTGACGGCATAGGGGCATTGTGGTTGCTGTCACTCGAAGGCACCAGCGTTCTTGCGGATTCCTCATCATTCCGGTCCTGGCCAGTCGTCCGTACGGATGAAATCGCCGTACCTGACCGCGCATGGACTTTGGTGCGGCCCAGGTGTCCGCAACAATCGCTTCATGCCCGACCGCCAGACCGCAGTCGCCACCCGTCAGCCGTTGCCGCCGCGGACCACCGCGCGGCGGCGGAAGCGGGGTGGCATGTGGCGGCGTGGCTGGTTCATCGCGGTGCTGGCGGTGCTGTCCGCGATGGTGCTGATGTTCCACCGCAGCGTGCCGAACTCGGTGGGCAATCTGGGCAGCCTGCTCGACACCTTCCTGCCCTGGGTCGGCGTGGCCGTGCCGGTGCTCGGCGTGGCGGCGCTGGTACGGCGGTCCGCGACCGCGGGCGTCGCGCTGCTGCTCCCGACGCTCATCTGGGGGCTGATGTTCGGCCACCTGTTGCTGCCGGGCCGTGCTGCCGGCGGCGCGTACGACCTGCGCGTCCTGAGCCACAACGTGGATGCCGCCAACCCGGACCCGAAGCAGACGGCGCAGGAGTTGCTCGCCGCCGACGCGGACGTGGTGGCGCTGGAGGAGCTCACGCCGGCGGACCTGAAGATCTACAAGTCCGAGTTCGCCAAGACGTATCCGTACCAGGTGTCCCGGGACACGGTCGCGCTCTGGTCGAAGTTCCCGGTGGACGAGACGAAGTCGGTCGATGTCGGTTTCACCTGGACCCGCGCGCTGCGCGCCGACGTGGAGACGCCGAAGGGCACGGTCGCCGTGTACGTCGCGCACCTCGCGTCGGTCCGGGTCGGTACCAGCGGATTCACGTCCGATCAGCGCAACGAGACGATCAAGGCGCTCGGCCGGCAGATCGCTGCCGAGAAGGAGCAGCACGTGATCGTGATGGGTGACTTCAACGGCACGGTGAACGACCGCAGCCTGGCGCCGCTGACCTCGGGTCTGCGTTCGGCGCAGGGCGCGGCCGGTACCGGCTTCGGGTTCACCTGGCCGGCCGCGTTCCCGATGGCCCGCATCGACCACATCCTGGTCCGCGGTCTCACCCCGACCAAGGCCTGGGTGATGAGCTCCACCGGTAGTGACCACCGCCCGGTCATTGCCGAGCTGAGAGTTTAAAGGGCGTCTGACACGATCCCCTTCTGGTACGCGTAGCGGACTGCTTCCGCGCGGTGCCGGGCGCCGATTTTGGCGAAGGTGTTGTTGATGTGGGTTTTCACGGTCGCTTCGCTGATGAACAGTTGTTCGGCGATCTCCGGGTTGCTCAGGCCGCCGGCGATCAGGCGCAGCACTTCGGTCTCGCGGGCGGTCAGTCCGTCCGTACCGCGATCCGACGCATCGGGGGACAGGCCCGCGATCAGGCGCTTGGACACCTCGGGGTCGAACGTGGACTGGCCCGCGGCCGTGGAGCGGAGCGCGGCGCCGATCTCGGCGCGGCCGGCGTCCTTGGTCAGGTAGCCGCGCGCGCCGGCCCGGAGCGCGTTCGCGATCGACGCGTCATCGGCGTACGTGGTCAGCACCAGCACCGCCACTTCCGGATAATCGGCGGCGATCCGCGCGGTAGCCTGCGTACCGTCCAGCACGGGCATCCGGAGATCCATCAGCACGACATCCACGTTGCCCTTGGCAACCAGGTCGATCGCCTCGACGCCGTTGGCGGCCGCGCCCGTGACCTCGACGCCGTCGATCAGCCCGAGCAGCGCGACCAGCCCTTCGCGTACGACCTGCTGATCGTCCGCGACGACCACTCTGATTCCGTCACTCATCAGGCACCTCCGCGACCACCAGCCAGTCATCCCCGTCCGGACCTGCTGTCAGCGTGCCACCGATCAGGGCCAGCCGTTCCCGCATCCCTGCCAGGCCGAACCCCTCGCCGTTCGTCGGGCCCTTGTTGCGTACTGACAGCCTTACGCCATCCAGCTCAACCGCTACGGGCTGTCCAGGCGCGTGCTTGGCCGCATTGGTCAGTGCCTCGCGTGCGGCGTTGAGCAGCGCAACGGTCGCACCTGAGTCGAGCTGCTTGACCGCACCGGTGTTGGTGAAGTGGACAGCGGTGCCATGGTCCTTCTCATGCTGCTCAGCCAGTGCAGCGATCGCCTGGGGCAGTTCCGGTACTGCATCTGCCCGTAGCGCAGCCACTGCGTTGCGAGCCTCAGTCAGTCCTTGTACGGCGAGCCGGCGCGACCGTCGGACCCGGTCGAGCGCACCGGCCGTGTCACCACGCTCCTCCAGTAACGCCTCAGCAACTTCGAGCTGGACGCTCAGTGCGCCCAATGAGTGTGCCAGTACGTCATGCAGGTCCCGTGCGATTCGCCCGCGTTCTTCCAGTGTTGCCGCACGGGCATGCTCGCTCTGCGCCAAGCGCGTCTGCTCCAGCAACTGTTCTGTCTGGCGTGCCTGCACCTCGTACTGGCGCCTGTTCAGTCCGAACGCGATCAGTACGGCGGTCCAGAGCAGTTGGGTGAAGAACCAGCTGTCCGACTTGTCGAACCACCAGGCGGACACTACGTACGCCGCGGTGACGCAGACGCCTGCGGCAATGATCGGTCGGTTGCCGTGCCGCGGGAACTGCAGTACGGCGATGTCAGTGATCGATACCAGGACCAGTACGAGTGAGTTGGAGGAATCCACTCCACTGATCAGCCCGTTGGCCACTGCAACGACAGTGAGCAGTACGAAGGCCGTGTACGGGCGTGACGTCATCAGGAGCGTGCCGATGATGAAAACGACCAGTCCGGCACCTAGTACCAGCCAGACCCAGTGCGATGCCGGGTCCGGTCGCGCAGTGGCGAGTACGGCGATCGCCACGCCAGTAGTCAGTACACGGCCGACCCAGCCGCTCTCTCCGTGCGGACGGGTCGGCAGTAGCGCCTTGAGACTCACTGCGGCGTGTACTCCTCGACTGTGTGCGTGGCCTTGCTCTGGATGACCAGGGACTGTGTCAACAGGTTCGCACCGATGGAGACCATCAGCGCGCCGCCGGTGGTGACAGAAGCCCCGAGCAGGTGGCCGACGCCTGCCAGACCGAGCCGGACGACCAGGTAGGCCACCATGATGCCCAGTCCGGGGATTCCAAGCCGGTAGAACACCTTCCCGGCGCGCCGCTCTACCTGCGCGACCCGGCCGGTCGCCACGCCCGCTACCAGTGCGACGACCGCACCGACCACGAGCAGGGTGATCTCGGCGCCGCCGAGACCCAGGTGCCGGTCGTACAACTGGTAGATGCCGATACCGATCACGATCACCGGACCGCGCCAGACGTCGGCGTCGGAGTTCTCCAGCTCGGTCCAGGACAGTCGGCGAACCAGTACGGCGATCACGATGGCGATCACGACAAGTGCGTTCGGCACGGTTCCGAGGCTCATGTCACGGACGGTAGGTCCGGCGGGCTGCCGGCGAGGACCGACCAGGGGTGGAGATCCGGGTGGAGACCCGGCCTGTGCGCCAATGGTTGAAAAGGAGAGTAACGTTCCTCACCGGTAACACCACGAAGGGTCACATCGACGGATCCGGAGGGCCGATGCTTCCGCAACAATCCATCCTCAGACTGGATGCCACCGCGATCGACTACCTCATCATCGCGCTGTACTTCGTCTTCGTCCTCGGGATCGGCTACCTGGCCAGACGCGCGGTGTCGAACAGCCTCGACTTCTTCCTGTCCGGCCGGTCGCTGCCGGCCTGGGTGACCGGCCTGGCGTTCATCTCGGCGAACCTCGGCGCGATCGAGATCATGGGCATGTCCGCCAACGGCGCCCAGTACGGCCTGCCGACCGTGCACTACTTCTGGGTCGGCGCGATCCCGGCGATGCTGTTCCTCGGTGTCGTGATGATGCCGTTCTACTACGGTTCGAAGGTCCGCAGCGTGCCGGAGTTCATGCTCCGCCGGTTCGGCAAACCCGCGCATCTGGTCAACGCGGTCAGCTTCGCGCTGGCGCAGGTGCTGATCGCGGGCGTGAACCTGTTCCTGCTGGCGACCATCGTGAACGTACTGCTCGGCTGGCCGATCTGGGTATCGGTCGTCGTCGCCGCGCTGATCGTGCTCAGCTACATCACCCTCGGCGGGCTGTCGGCGGCCATCTACAACGAGGTGCTGCAGTTCTTCGTGATCGTCGCCGCCCTGCTGCCGCTGACCCTGGTCGGCCTGCACAAGGTCGGCGGCTGGCAGGGCCTGGTGGACAAGGTGAGCGCGTCACCCGGCGGCAGCGACCAGATGTCGGCGTGGCCGGGCAACGCGCTGAGTGGCTTCCACAACAGCTTCCTGTCGGTGATCGGCATCGTCTTCGGCCTCGGCTTCGTCCTCTCGTTCGGCTACTGGACGACGAACTTCGTCGAGGTGCAGCGCGCGATGGCCTCGAAGAACATGTCCGCGGCCCGCCGTACGCCGATCATCGGCTCGTTCCCGAAGATGTTCATCCCGTTCATCGTGATCATCCCCGGCATGATCGCGGCCGTGGTCACGCCCGAACTGGCCCAGTTCAAGGCGAACGGTGGCGGCGAGGTCGACTACAACGACGCGATCCTGCTGCTGATGCGCGACCTGCTGCCGAACGGCATGCTCGGCCTGGCCATCACCGGTCTGCTGGCGTCGTTCATGGCCGGGATGGCGGCGAACCTGAGCTCGTTCAACACGGTGATGTCGTACGACATCATCGAGCGATATCTGATCAAGGACCGGCCGGACGACTTCTACTTGCGTACGGGCCGGTGGGTGACCGTCGGCGGGACGCTGATCGCGATCGGTACGGCCGCGATCGCCTCCGGCTACAGCAATCTGATGGACTACCTGCAGCAGCTGTTCTCGTTCTTCAACGCACCGCTGTTCGCGACGTTCATCCTCGGTATGTTCTGGAAGCGGATGACCGCGACGGCCGGCTGGATCGGCCTGGTCAGCGGTACGGCGACCGCGATCACCGTCTTCGTGCTCTCGAAGAACGGCGTGATCAACCTGCCGGGTCAGGGTTCCAGCTTCGTCGGCGCCGGCGCGGCGTTCGCGGTCGACATCGTGATCAGCGTGCTGGTCAGCCTGGTGACGACGCCGAAACGGGACACCGAGCTGGTCGGCCTGGTGTACTCGCTGACGCCGAAGGAACAGCGCATCGAGGTGGCGGTCGCCGGTGACGGTGGCTGGTACCGCAAGCCGGTGCTGCTGGCCGGGATCTCCCTGGCCCTCACCGTCGTCCTGAACTTCGTCTTCGGCTGACCGGGAGAACCGTCATGGCAGAGAACAAGAAGGCCGGAGCGTTCGACATCCGGATCGTGATCGCGGCCCTGGTCGGGATCTACGGCGTGGTGCTGACGGTGCTCGGCATCGTCGAGAAACAGCCCGAGATCGACAAGGCCGCCGGAATCAACATCAACCTCTGGGGCGGCCTGGCGATGCTGGTGTTCGCCGCCCTCTTCATCCTCTGGGCCCGCCTGCGCCCGATCGTCGTACCCACCGAAGACGAAACGATCGACCAGTAACCTTGCGCGGCGCAGCTACATGTCCGTTTGACGAACATCGGCGTCCGGCCGGGTCCTCCCGGGCGGACGCCGGCGTTCGTAGGCTCGAAGTACCCGATCAGGAGGTACTCCGAGATGACGATCACATCCGAGCGGCCCGAGCTGTCGTCGCTCGCTCAGCAGTACGCGGCCGACGGTTTCGTGCTGGTGAAAGGCCTGCTCAGCAAGGAAGAAGCCGGGTACTACCGGCAGCGCGGCCACGACCTGCTGGCGCGTCTGAACCGTGGCGACGACCCCACCTGGGGAGCTGCCCGCGACATGGCGGACGCACCCACCAAGCTGCAGCACCTGCACGACGCGCAGTTCTATGACGCCGAGTTCTCGAAGCTGCTGGTGGACCCGCGGTTCACCGACGTGGCCGCCGCGGTGATGGGTGTGGAAGACGTCCAGCTGCATCACACCAAGCTGTTCGTCAAGCCGCCGGAGAACGGTTCGCCGTTCCCGCTGCACCAGGACCACCCCTTCTTCCCGCACACGTACCACCGGGTCGGCGCGGCGATCTTCCACTTCGACGACGCACCGGTGGAGAAGGGTTGCGTACGGATCATTCCGGGCAGCCACAAGGACGGACCGCGTGAGCACAGCCCGGAGGGGTCGTACCACCTGACCGAGCCGGGGTTCGACGCGGCGACGCCGCAGCCGGCGGAGGCGGGCGACGTCCTGTTCTTCACGTACCTGACCGTGCACGGCTCCGGTGTGAACACCAGCAACGAGCCACGGACGACCTGGCTGATCCAGTACCGCGACCCGTCCGACCCGCCGACCGTGAAGACCCACGACTGGTCGCTCGGCCAGGGCATGATGCTGCGAGGAGTCGACCCGACCGGCAGGAGCGCTGTTTGACCCTCTCCGACGTTGGGGATGCGGACCGGTTCGTCGACCTCGCTGGACTGTTGGAGTCCTGCGAGGTCGACGGCTTCCACGCGGACTTCCTCAGCTGGGGCCACTACCAGCCGGAGTACTGGCGCAACTACTGGCACACACACTCGTTCCACGAGGTCTGCCTGGCGTACTCCGGGGAGGGCCGCTTCAACAACGGCTCTGTGCAGTACGACGTGCTACCTGGCTCGGTGTTTCTTGCACGCCCCGGAGATGTGCACGAAATCGAGTCGTCACGCACTGCGCCACTGGGAATCGCCTTCTGGGGCTTCACCTTCCGCCCAGTCGATTCCGGCGCCCGCCGTCCTGATGGCGACAGGCACGCGGCCTCCGCTCGGCCCGACGCCTCCGGATGGTCGTCAGGGTTGACTCGGCCCGACGGCCCGGTCATGGCGACTCGGACCGGCTCCTTGCCCTCCCTGATCACCGCACTCGCCACCGAGGCGGCCGCGCCGGTTTCCGGCTACAGCACCGTGCTGAGCGGCCTGGGCGCCGCTCTGGTGCTGGAGACGGCCAGGGCGTTCGCACTGGACGAGGACCTAGCTGTCGAACCAGTGCGCCGTGACAGAGGCTTGCTGGTAGTAGAAGCGATGCAGCGGCACCTACGTGACAACCTGTCTCGTCCCATCACGGTCCGCGACGTAGCAGCCGTCGTGCACCTCTCTGAACGTCATGCGGAGCGGGTGTTCACCCAGCAGACCGGTGCGTCGATCATGTCCACACTGCGCCGGCTACGGCTCGAGCTGGCCGCGCAGCTCTTACTGGACCACTCCTTGTCGGTTACGGCGGTTGCACGGGCATGCGGGTACTCGGACGTACGCCCCTTCTCCACCGCGTTCAAACGGCACTACGGGCGTACGCCGGGCGACCACCGCCGCACCGGCGGAACCGAGTTCCTCTAGTGCTATCCTGACCGCATGCGAGTGAGCCTGCTCCTTACGTAGCCGTACTGGCTTCCAGGCGCATCTGAAGCGCCGGTCGGTACGGCACCCCCTCCTGTGTGAGGGGATTTTTTGTTTCTGGCAGATTTAGGCTCAACACAGACACGAGCGGGAGTAGGACCGTGAGCGAGCAGGTGGACGACACTCCGATTGACCGGGGTGGGTACGACTTCAATACCATGCAGGCCAAGTGGCGCCCGGTGTGGGAGAAGCTGGACCCGTTCAAGGCGAAGGACGACGGCTCGGCGGAGCGTCGCTACGCGCTCACGATGTTCTCGTACCCGTCCGGTGACCTGCACATGGGCCACGGCGAGGTGTTCGCGCTGCACGACGTGCTGGCCCGCTACTGGTTCCAGCAGGGCTACGACGTACTGAACCCGATCGGCTGGGACTCGTTCGGCCTGCCCGCTGAGAACGCCGCCATCAAGCGGAACGAGCACCCGGCGACGTACACGTACGCCAACATCGAGACGCAGGCGGAGTCGATCCGCCGGTACGCGCTGAGCTTCGACTGGTCCCGCCGGCTGCACACGTCCGACCCGGAGTACTACCGGTGGACGCAGTGGCTGTTCCTGCGCTTCTACGAGCGCGGCCTGGCGTACCGGAAGGCGTCGTACGTCAACTGGTGCCCGAACGACCAGACCGTGCTGGCCAACGAGCAGGTCGTCCAGGGGCGTTGTGAGCGTTGTGGCTGGGAGGTCACGAAGCGCGAGCTGACCCAGTGGTACTTCAAGACCACTGAGTACGCCCAGCGGCTGCTGGACGACATGCAGCTGCTGCAGTGGCCGGAAGAGATCCTGCTGATGCAGCGGAACTGGATCGGCCGGTCCGAGGGCGCCTTCACGAACTTCCAGGTCGAGGGCCGCGACGAGCCGATCAAGGTGTTCACCACCCGGCCGGACACGCTGTTCGGTGCCACCTTCATGGTGGTCGCCCCGGACGCGAAGCTGGCCGCCGAGCTGGTCACGCCGGAGCAGCAGACCGCCTTCGACGAGTACCTGACGAAGGTCAAGGCGACCACCGAGATCGAGCGGCAGAGCACCGAGCGCGAGAAGACCGGTGTCTTCCTGGGCTCGTACGCGATCAACCCGGTGACCGGTACCCGGATCCCGATCTGGGCGGCCGACTACGTGCTGGCCGACTACGGCACCGGCGCGATCATGGCGGTTCCCGGTCAGGACACCCGGGACTGGGAGTTCGCCGAGAAGTTCGAACTACCGATCGTCCGTACCGTGCAGCCGACGCCGGACTTCGACGGCAAGGCTTTCACCGGTGACGGCCCGGCGATCAACAGCGCGAACGACGAGATCAGCCTGGACGGGCTGGAGGTCGCCGAGGCCAAGTCGCGGATCATCGACTGGCTGGAGAGCAAGGGCCTGGGCGAGCGGACGATCAACTACCGGCTGCGCGACTGGCTGCTGAGCCGCCAGCGCTACTGGGGCTGCCCGATCCCGATCATCCACTGCCCGTCCTGCGGCGAGGTCCCGGTGCCGGACGACCAGCTGCCGATGGAGCTGCCGGACCTGCGCGGCGCGGACCTGCAGCCGAAGGGCGTGTCTCCGCTGGCGGCGGCCCGCGACTGGGTAGAGGTGGCCTGCCCGAAGTGCGGTGGCGCGGCCGAGCGCGACACCGACACGATGGACACATTCGTCGACTCGTCCTGGTACTTCCTGCGTTACCTGTCGCCGGAGTACACCGACGGACCGTTCGACCAGGGCATGGCCGACCGGTGGATGTCGGTGTACCAGTACGTCGGTGGCAAGGAGCACGCCGTACTGCATCTCCTGTACTCGCGGTTCTTCGTCAAGGCGCTGTACGACATGGGCCTGCTGAAGGTGGTCGAGCCGTTCACCCGGCTGCTGAACCAGGGCCAGGTCATCAACCAGGGCAAGTCGATGAGCAAGTCCCTGGGCAACGGCGTGAACCTGGGCGACATGATCGACGAGTACGGCGTGGACGCGGTCCGGTTGACGATGGTGTTCGCCGGTCCGCCGGCCGACGACATCGACTGGGCGGACATGTCGCCGGGCGGTTCGCTGAAGTTCCTGCAGCGCGCCTGGCGGCTGGCGGGCGCGGTCGAGGCGCCGGTCGGTACCGACCCGTCGACCGGTGATCTGGAGCTGCGGAAGCTGACCCACCGGACGGTGTCCGACGCGGCCGAGCTGATCGACTCGCACCGGTTCAACGTGATGGTCGCCCGGATCATGGAGCTGGTGAACGCCACCCGGAAGACGATCGACAGCGGACCCGGTGCGGCCGACCCGGCCGTCCGCGAGGCCGCCGAGGCAGTGGCGATCCTGCTGAGCCTGGTCGCGCCATACACGGCCGAGGAGATGTGGGAGGAGCTGGGGCACGAGCCGACCGTCGCCAAGGCGGGCTGGCCGGCGGTCGACCCGGCGCTGCTGGTGGAGGACACCGTGACCTGCGTGGTCCAGGTGGCCGGCAAGGTGAAGGACCGGCTGGAGGTCGCGCCGGACATCACCGACACCGAGCTGGAGCAGCTGGCGCTGGCGTCGGAGGCGATCCAGAAGGCGCTGGACGGCCGCGGTACCCGCAAGGTCATCGTCAGGGCGCCGAAGCTGGTGAACATCGTTCCGGCCTGACCCGGAAGCTACGCTGCAGAGATGCGTTCCGAGCTGATCGACGTCGAGACCGGTGGTTCCGAGGTCGTTGTCGACCTGACCAGCAGGTGTGAGCGGTTCGTCGCCGCTGAGGCCCACCAGGCCCAGGGCGACGGGCTGCTGCACGTCTTCGTGCCCCACGCGACCGCCGGGATCGCGATCCTGGAGACCGGAGCCGGCAGCGACACCGACCTGCTGGCGGCGCTGGAGCAGTTGCTGCCGCGCGACTTCGGCTGGCAGCACCGGCACGGTACGCCGGGGCACGGCCGCGATCACGTCCTGCCCGCGCTGGTTCCGCCGTACGCGAGCATCCCGGTGCTGGACGGCCGGATGATGCTCGGCACCTGGCAGGCGATCTGCCTGGTGGACACCAATGTGGACAATCCCCGGCGCCAGGTCCGGCTTTCCTGGCTGCCGGGTTAACGGACCACCGGGTAACTGGTCGAAAGGTATTTTGGTGACTTATCGTGATGTTGCCGGTCGCGTTACGTTCACGAAACACGATGCCGCTTGAATTGTCCGCATGGCAGCCCTGGACACCCTGCGCGACGTCACCACTGAGCTGCTGGTTCGCGCCACCCGGGGAATTTCGGCCGGCAGCCTGCTGAATGCCGACTCGGGCCGCGCCGACACCAGCGCGCGCCTGGACGATTGGGCCGGGGTGCTTTCTCTGTACCCGGCCGATAATGAATCTCCGTCAGCTCGCGCAACTGCTTGAAACACCTTTCCGCGGCCTATTCAGGTGCGGCGGCCCGCGGTTCCCGCGCCGGTCCGCCCCCGCGAAGACACGTCGGTCACGTTATGTTGTGACAGGAACGTGAGGCCTTCAGAGGGGTGACGGGCTGTGTCGGACGCGGATGGCCGGGCGGATGGGCGGCGGGGGTTCGCCGATCTGTTGCTCGACTTGAGGGTCCAGACCGGCCTCTCGCAGGAGGAGCTGGCGGACCGGGCCGGGCTGAGTGTGCGCTCGATCCGGGAGATGGAGGCCGGGCGGGTGGCTCGGCCGCGGAAGGAGTCCGTCCGGTTGCTGGCGGCCGCATTAGGCCTGCGGGACGGCGACACGGACCATTTCCTCGCTGCAGCCGGTCACGGCACTGTGCGTCCGGTCGTACGCCCCGTGTCGCCGCCTGTTGTTTCGGTCGCCGATGCGGCGCCGACCGGGCTGCGCTGGCGCGGTACGCGACCGATCCCGGACGGACTGGTCGGGCGCGAACAGGAGCTGTTCGAGCTCGAGGGACTGCTCCGGCAGAACCGGCTGGTCACGCTGGTCGGTCCAGGTGGAGTAGGCAAGACCGAACTGGCACTAGCCGCGGCTGACCGGTTCTCAGGCGCCGACACCACAGTTGTGGTTGTCGACCTCACCACTGTCCAGCGGGACGCCGCAGTACCGTCAGCCATCCTCGACGCCTTCGGGACTGCCCCTGGCACGTCTGACCTCGACGACGTACTGTCCGGTCGCCAGCCGGGCGATCTGGTCATTGTGGAAGACAACGCCGAGCACGTACTCGACGGGGTGGCCACAGTCGCCAACCGGATGGTCCGTAGCTTCCCGGGCGTTGGCGTACTGGTCACGTCCCGCATCCCGCTCGGTCTACCCGACGAAGTGGTGCGGCGGGTCCAGGTGCTCGGCGTACCCGGCAATGACGAGAACTTCGAGGACATCGCCGCTAGTCCAGCCGTGGAGATGTTCACACGGCGGGTCGCACGGGTCCGTCCTGGCTTCGTGCTGACTCCGGAGAACGCACCGACCGTGGCGAGGCTGTGCCGTCGCCTTGACGGCCTGCCGCTCGCGCTGGAGCTTGCTGCCGCGCGAGCTGGATCGCTGTCGGTCGAAACGATCCTCGCCGCGCTGGACGACCGGTTCCGGTTGCTGTCTGGTCCACGGCGTTTCGGTGCGCCGCATCAGCGCACGCTGGCGGACACGATCGCGTGGAGTGTGGACGCATTGTCCGATCCGGCGCGACAACTGCTCTACCGCGCTTCGGTGCTCGGGTCGCCCTTCACTCTCGAAGCGGTGGCCGGCGTGTGTACGGGTACGCCGATCGACGGGATCGACGTACCGATGCTGCTGTCCGAGCTGGTGGAGAAGTCACTGCTCCAGCCGGTACATGAGTTCGAGCAGTTGTACGGAGCGCGGTACAAGCTGCTGGAGACGATCAGGGAACACGCGTACGCCGGGCTGTCCTCGCAGGGGGACGACCGCACTGAGTTCAGGGACCGGGCGGTGGCGTGGTGCTCCACGTACGTGTCCGGGCTGGACGGGGCCTGGTCGGCACCGGACCGCGACCGGCGGTACCGGGCCGCGCATGCGAACTCCGCGCTGTTCGAGGTGGCGCTGGAGCGGTCGGCTGAGCAGGGGGAGTGGGACACCGCCGCGCGGATTGTGCTTGGGTTCCGGATCGCGTGGCAGTACCAGGCGAGTGTGGCCGAGAGCGGCATCCGGTGGGCGACGCTGTGCGCTGACAACGTGTCGGACAAGGAGACCAGCGGGCGACTGCTGGCGATCGCGGGACGGCTGTCCAGTCTGACCGGTGACATCCGTGGTGCTCGCCGGCACTACGAGGAAGCCCGGACCCGGATTCCTGGCGAGACCGAAATGGGTCTGGTCGCTCGTGGCGGTTGGGTGTCGTCCGGGTCGCATCTGCTCGATACACAGAGCCTGGCCGAGGTACCGGCGCTGGTGGACGACGCACGCAAGCATGGCGACGTACAGCGGTCTGCGACCGTACAGGCGACCTGTGGTCTCGCGCTGCTTCGGTGGGGTCGTCTGGTGGAGGCAAAGGAGCTCCTGCTCGCGTGGGAGGCCGCACTGGTCAATCCGGGCGTGTACGCCGACGAGATCGCGTACATGGCACTCAGCCGCGTCGACCTCGAACTAGGTGACGTAGACGGCGCCCGGCACTGGGCCGTGCTAGCGCGAGACAGCCAGGCATCGGACGATCCGGAGCGTACGAAGGTGGCCGGCTGCCTGGCGATGGTGGAGTTCCACGCCGGACAGTACGACGAGGCGCAGGCGCTGCTCGACCAGGCCGACGCGGACATTCGCGGGCATCGTGGGTACTTCGACTATCTCGTGATGCTGTACCGCTCCCGGCTCGCACGGGCAGCCGGTGAAACAGAGCAGGCGCGGATCGCCGTACGCGACGCGGTGAACCGCCTGCTGCTCGAAGGGCGGGTCGTCTACCTGCTGGAGGTACTGCCCGAGGCTGTCGCGGTGCTGCACGCACTGGGGCGTACTGAACCGGCGGACCGGCTGTGCGGGCAGCTGCTGGCGTGGCAGCGGACCATGGACCCGCCGATGCTGCCGACGGCCTGGGCAGTGCTGCAGGAGTCGTGCGAGCGCGCATCCATGGCTGATGGCTGGCCGGAGACGGATCCGGCGGCTGCCGTACAGCGGCTGGCGAACGACGTACTCGTCGCGCTTTCCTGACGCCGATCTCCCGAAGCTGCCGGGTAACTGCCGGTTGTTCTGCCTCGTCCTGACCTGGCTGCCGGACCAAGAATTACAGCCGTAGGGCAGGTTCCACGAAGCAGAGACCGACACCGGGCGGTACCGGCAGCGAAGGGGCGGTGGACCGTGAAGAGGCCATGGCACATCGCTGACCTGCCGACGAGCGCGGGGGAGGCGACGCGGAGGGCATCCGGCGGCTGGTTGGTGGGGGCGCCGAGCGGCTGCCGAGAGCTCCGGAGTGCTGCGGAGTGCGGATCTGTCCTGCCTGTACCGGACGCCGTGCGCCGTCAGGGCACCGCTTCCGGGGCGGGGTTCCAGCACCGGGTCAGGCACACGACACAGGGGACGAGTGTCACGACCCGGCCGGCGCGAGGACCGGTGGGTTTGGTCACCCACCGGCGGGCCGGCCGCTGGAACCTCCCGGGGACCTCGACGAGCTCGCGGTCAGGCCGGTCCCAAGCGGACCGGATTCGGGGAGTAGCTCGCCGAGGCCCCACCTACGTCAGCTGACAACCAGGGGGAGTCAGCCGAACCAGCCGGGCTACCGACGCACAGGGGACGCCGCTAGCCCGGCCCGAACCACCCAAGGCGAGGTGAAGGCCCCGGAGGGGTAGGCCTTCACCTCGCCACTACCTCACGCTCCACAACCCGCTCGGGCACCGCTCGGCCACGCACGCTTCACGAACCGCTCCTGCGACGCTGCTTCGCCACCTGCGGTCCGCCAGCCTCGCGCAGTCCGCGGCGTGGGCTGCGGCAGTCGCCGGGTCGTGGCAGCTCGCGAGCAGCGGCAGCTCCGACGCACAGACTGACCGCTAAACCGTCCGGTAACCTCGCATCATGTCCGGCAGCGTGCACGTCGTCACCGACTCCACGGCCGGCCTGTCCACGCACGAGGTACTCCGGCACCGCCTGACCGTCGTCCCACTCCAGGTCGTGATCGGCGGCACCTCGTACGACGACGGCGCCACCTCGGCCGACGCGGTCGCGGAAGCACTCAAGACCTTCACCCCGGTGTCGACCAGCCGCCCCGCGCCGCAGACGTTCGCCGACACGTACGCCACCTGCGCCGCCAACGGCGCCACCGCCGTGGTCTCCATCCACCTCTCCGGCGACATGTCCGGCACTTTCGAGGCCGCCATGATCGGCGCCAAGGATTCCCCGATCCCGGTCCGCGTCGTCGACTCCCGCTCGCTCGGCATGGGCCTTGGCTTCCCGGTCCTGGCCGCGGCAGCCGCGGCCGCCGCCGGCGCCGACGCCGAAACCGTCGAGGCCGCCGCCCGCGCCCGAATGAAAACCGTCTCGACGTACTTCTACGTAGACACCCTCGAGTACCTCCGCCGAGGCGGCCGCATCGGCGCCGCCCAGGCCCTCTTCGGCACCGCCTTAGCCGTCAAGCCCCTCCTGACCATCAACGGCGGCCGCATCGTCCCGCTGGAAAAGGTCCGCACCTCCAGCCGAGCCATCGCCCGCCTCGCCGACATCACCGTCCAACGCGCCGGCGACACCCCCGGACAACTGGCCGTCCACCACCTCTCCAACCTGGAAAAGGCCCAAACCCTCGCCGACAACCTCGCCACCCGCCTCCCCAAAGCCGACGAAATAGCCGTCCGCGAAGTAGGAGCCGTAATAGGCGCCCACGTAGGCCCCGGCCTCCTAGCCGTCGTAATCAGCCCCCACTAACCCTCACCAGCTCAACCCGCACCACCGGGCCCGCACCTGCGCCTGCACTCGCCTGCGCGCGCCCGCCCGGCCTCCTGCGGTCCGCGAGGTTTTCCACAGCCGACAACTTACGAGTCAAACCTCCTCCACAGGCTCGTACTTTCTCTGTCGTGAAGGCCTTCCGCCGCACCCCCACCCCCGAACCACCCACCCGAGCCCAAGCCCTGGCCCGCCTAGCCCCCCAGCCCCACCCCGACGAACAAATCCAAGGCGGCTGGACCCCCAACACCCCCTCCCCACCCCACCCCTCAAACCCCCCACCCCACCCCAACACCTCAAGCGCGTCCACCCACCACCACGACGCTGCCGCCGCGCCCACCTACCCCGACCCCTCCACCACGCCCGACCACCTCAACGCCCCCGACACCCGCCTACCTGGCCAACCCACCTTTACCCAGGCACCCACCCGCCCCGGCGTCCACCCGCCGTCCGACCGCTCCGCACCTACGAGCACCTCGGATCCCGACACGCGACCGCTCGACCAACTCACGCGTACCCGTCTCCGCAACGCCCGCTGGAGTCTGACGCCGCGCCACATCCTGGTCCTGACCGCCATCCTCGCGGCGGGTCTCGCCTGGGCCGCGTGGAACTTCCTCCAAGCCCGCCCCGAGCCGCTCCCAGAAACCCGCCCCACGACCGCCGCCGCCGGCACTCCAGTCGCCCAACCAGGTAACCCCGCCCAATCCACCAACCCAGCTCAACCAGGAAACCCCGCCCAACCAGGCAACCCCAGCCAACTGACGAACCCCACCCAACCGCCCAACTCGACCCAGCCAGCCAACCCCGCCCAGATAACCAACCCGACCCAACCCGCGAACGCCTCGACCCAACAGCAGCCCAATCAGCCCGCCAACCCATCCACCCAGCAACCAACCCCGGGCACCACATCCCAACCCCAGGTCGTCGTCCACGTAGCCGGAAAGGTCCGTCACCCCGGCCTGATCCGCGCCCCCGCCGGTTCTCGGGTAGCCGACGTACTCGCCCTGGCCGGCGGCCCCCTCCCCGCCGTAGACCTGACCACCCTCAACCTCGCCCGCCCGGTAACCGACGGCGAACAAATCATCGTTGGCCAACCCAATCAACCCCCACCCCCGACACCGCCAACCACCGCACCCGGCGTCCCCACCCCCGCATCCACCGCAAACACCACAGTCATAAACCTCAACACCGCCACCCTCGACCAACTGGACGCCCTCCCCGGCGTAGGCCCAGTCCTGGCCCAGCGAATCCTCGACTACCGAACCCAGAACGGCCCGTTCACCACCATCGACCAACTCCAAGACATCCCCGGCGTAGGCCCCAAAAAGTTCACCACCCTAAAACCCCATGTCCGCCTCTAACCCACCCGCCCCTGACCCGCCCGCCTCTAACCCGCCCGCCTCTGACACGCCTGCCTCTGACACCTCCGCGGTGGAGCGGCTGGATGCTCGGTTGCTTGTTCCGGCCGGCGCCGGTTGGCTGGCTGCCGTTCTTCTGCTCGACAAACCCCCACGGACAGCAGCGTTAGCCGCCACCACAGCCCTCACGCTAGCCACCGCCCTCGCCGTCCTCCTCCGCCAAATCACCCGCCATCCTCGACGCCACCCCCGTTGGACCAACCGCCGCACAACCGCCGCCTGGACAGCCGCAGGAACCCTCGTTGTCATCACCGCGCTAGCCATCGCCGCCGCGCTCCAGTCCGCGAGCCTTCGCGCCGGCCCCGTCCACGACCTAGCCGCCAGCTCTACCACCGTCACCACCCGCCTGAAGATCGAAGGAGACCCGTCACTTCGCCAAAGCACAACCGCTCGCCGCCCGCCGTACGTAGTGGTGAAAGCAACCATCGAGGAGGTTCGCGCCCGCACTCACACAACTCGCGTACGCACCCCGGTGCTCGTCATCGGCAGCGTGAAATGGCAGTCCGTCAGGTACGGCCAGCACGTCGAGGCGACCGGTCGACTCGAACCGGTCGAGGCCGGCTCGAACGTTGCCGCGATGCTCTCCGTCCGCTCACCGCCACGCCCCATTGACGAACCGCCGTGGTGGCTCCGCGCCGCCGAACATGTCCGCGCCGGCCTCCGGGAAGCTGTCTCCGGTCAACCCGAAGACGTCCGCGGCCTGGTCCCAGCCCTGGTCATGGGCGACGTATCCGCCGTGTCCACCGACCTCAACGCCGACTTCCAGACAACCGGCCTGACGCATCTCTCCGCGGTGTCGGGCACCAACCTCACCCTGCTACTCGCCTTCCTCCTACCGCTGGCACGATTGATTGGAGTACGAGCCCGCGGCCTCACCATCGTTGGCGTACTAACGGTTGTGGCGTTCGTCGTACTAGCGCGACCGCAACCCAGTGTCCTGCGTGCAGCCGCGATGGGCCTGATCGCGTTGGCGGCGATGACGAACGGCGGTACGCGGCGCCGCGCCGTACGCAGCCTGTCTGTCGCCGTGATCGTGTTGCTCCTGCTCGACACCTCGCTGGCCCGTTCAGCTGGTTTCGCTCTGTCCGTACTCGCGACCGCCGGAATCGTCTTGCTCGGTCCGATCTGGCGGGACGCGTTGGCGAAGTGGCTTCCGGGGTGGCTGGCCGACGCGATCTCCTGCCCGCTCGCCGCGCAGCTTGCGTGTACGCCGGTCGTTGCCTGGCTGTCCGGTCAGGTCTCACTGGTCGCGGTCGGCGCGAATTTGTTGGCTGGACCAGCAGTCGGCCCGGCCACGATCCTCGGCTTCGTCGCGGCCGGCGTAGCTCTCCTCAACAACGACCTTGCCCACCTAGCCGGATGGGCAGCCGGCTGGCCCGCGCGCTGGATCATCCTCATCGCTCACGAAGGCGCTGATCTACCAGGAGCATCCGGCGACTGGCCCGCGACCGTGCTCGGCGTCACCGTACTTACCGTGCTCTGCCTGGCCCTCGTGCTAGGTCTGCACCGAATTCTCGCCCGCCCGATCGCGATGATCGTCGCCGTTGTCGTCCTCGCGGTCGTCATCCTGCGCCCAGTCGGTTCGCTCAGCCGGCCGCCCAATGACTGGCTCTTCGTAGTCTGTGACGTCGGTCAAGGGGACGGCCTCGTACTCCGCGCCGGCGACCGTACGGCCGTTGTCGTCGACACCGGTCCAGATCCGGCAGCGATGGACAAATGCCTACGCGATCTCGGCGTCAAGCACATCCCCGTACTGGTGCTCAGCCACTTCCACGCCGATCACGTCGGCGGACTTGCCGGTGTACTCAACGGGCGCCGCGTCGACGAGATCGAGGTGACGCCGTACGCTGCACCGCGCGCCGAGTACGAGCGCGTGCGCAACCTGGCCGCGCAGCACAAGGTCGACGTACGCTCGGTCGCGTTCCACGAGGTGCGGCAGGTTGGCGCGCTGCAATGGACGACGCTCTGGCCGGCCCGCGTACCTGCGCTTCCGGCCGACGGTGCTTCGTCAGCAACATCGAGCGACGAGGGTTCACCAGAGAACAACGCAAGTATCGCGATGATGGTCGAGCTGTCCGGTCTCCGCATCCTGCTCACCGGCGATCTGGAGCCGGAATCCCAGCGCGCCATCCTCGCTTCCGGTGCGGATCTACGAGCCGACATCTTGAAGGTCCCACATCACGGCTCAGCGCAACAGGACCCGGCTTTCATCAACGCCGTCAACCCGCGCCTCGCCGTGATCTCCGCAGGCCGCAACAACGATTACGGTCACCCGGCGCCGAGGACGCTGAACCTTCTGTCCCACAACGCAGTTCGCACCGCTGTCACGAGCACGTCTGGCGCCCTCACCATCACCAACCCGGACAACCGCCTCGCGCTCATCCGACGGAGGCCCATGAGCCCTACGAGAAAGTGACCGCCGAGGTCGGTACGGTGTTCTCGGGCTGATCGCCGAGAGACCAGGCGGCAACCCGGGACACGACATGCGCCGGAATCACCTCGGAGACACCCGGAACAGCCGGCACGTCGTATGTCCCGTGCGCGTCGTGCGGCAGCACCACCCGGTACCCGCGGTCGAGCGCGGTCTCGGAGGTCGCGCGTACGCACATCTCGGACATCACGCCGCAGATCGCCAACGACCGTACACCGGCGGCGATCAGAATCTCGCCGAGCGACGTCGCGTAAAAGCCGTCGTCCCGATGCTTCCGGATCACGTGCTCACGCGGCCCGGACTTCACCGGCAGGTACAACTCCCACCCAGGCGTGTCTGGTTCGTCATCAGTGCCCGCCGGACCGTCGTTCTGAAGATGCACGACAACCGCACCGGCGTCGCGCGCGCGATCCAGCAGTTCCCCGACCCGTTCCAGCAACCGATCCGCGCCCGGCACCGCACCCTCACCGGACACGAACGCGGTCTGCATATCCACAACAATCAACCCGTCAACCGGCGCGGTCGGGTTGGCCGGCGAATTCGGTGCCGCAACAGAAGACTGACCCATACCCCCATCCTCCCTGCCCGACCCAACCCCACGCACCCCCTTTACACCCACCAGCCGGCCGGAACCGCCGTTCGCGCGATCACCGCGATCACCGCGAACACCGGGATACGTCGGCGGGCGTACCACGCGGAGCCGGCTGCGGCAGGCCGCCGAACCCTCCGTTTGAAGGGGTATCCCCGCGTCTGGAGGGTTGCCCCCTCAAATCTCCAGGGGGCAACCCTTCACCGGAAGGGGCAACCCTCCGGCGCTGGGGGAGTGGGGATACGGGGAATGTCGGGGTGGCGTGGGATGCTGGGTGGGTGGCTGCTCGTAGGGGTTCTGCGCCGAAGCTTGGTGACGTGTTGCTGGTGACCGGGGCCGAGTCGTTTCTGGCGGATCGGGCTGTTCGGTCGGCGATCGCGGCGGTTTCGAAGGCGAGTTCCGACGTCGAGGTGACGGATGTCGACGCGGCGACGCTGGACGTTGGGGTGTTCGCCGAGCTGACCGGGCCGTCGTTGTTCGCCACCGAGCGTGTACTGGTGCTGCGGGCGCTGGAGAACCTTCCGGCCGAGATGGCGCCGCACCTGATCGAGTACGCGGGCGCGTCGTCGGACGACGTACTCGTCGTGCTCGTGCACTCCGGCGGACAGAAGGGCAAGGGCGTACTCGACAAGTTGCGGAAGGCATCGGTCAACGAGGTCGTCGCGACGGCGCCGAAGACGTGGGAGCTGCCGCAGTTCGTGGCGGGGGAGATCCGGTTGCTCGGCGGGACAGTCGACGAAGGGGCGGCGTCGGCGCTGGTCGACGCGGTCGGGCACGATCTGCGGGCGCTGGCGGGCGCGTGTTCCCAGCTCGTGTCGGATTCGGGCGGTCAGGCGGTGACGACGGCGCTGATCGGGCAGTACTTCGGCGGCCGGGCGGAGGTCACGAGTTTCGCGGTCGCGGACGCGGCGATCGCCGGGCGTACTGAGCCTGCGTTGGAGCAACTGCGCTGGGCGCTGGACTGTGGTGTCGCGCCGGTGCTGGTGACGAGTGCGATGGCTGGTGGATTGCGCGGCCTGGCGAAGTATTCGAGCGCGCCGAGCGGGATGCGGGAGGCGGATCTGGCCCGTGAGGTCGGGGTGCCGCCGTGGAAGCTCAAGCAACTGAAGCAGCAGTCGCGTGGCTGGACGCCGGGTGGGTTGGCTGCGGCGATCAAGGCAGTTGCTCAGGCGGATGCCGATGTCAAAGGTGCCTCCGGCGACGCCGGGTACGCCCTCGAACGCATGCTCCTCAAAGTAACCGCCTCCCACGGCCGCCGCTAACCGCACCCGCTAACCGCAGCCGGTGAGCGCGGCCGGTGACCGCGGCCGCTAACCGCACCTGCTGAGCGCGGCCGGTGACCGTATCCGCCAACCGCATCCGGTGACCCCAGTCGCTAGCTGCACCCGCTAACCGCGGCCGGTGACCGCGTCAGCTGACCGCTGACCTCAGTCGGTGCCCGCGCCCGCTGGACCGCTACCGGTGACTGCACACTGCGCCCTGCCCGTGTCCGCTCGCCTTGCGTTCAGACAGGTGAGGGGTGGGCTGGTGGGAGCCGGGTGTCGCCTGTCTCGCGGATGTTGTTGTGCTCAGCTGGGACCTACGGGGCGACGGTTGACGGTTGTGCGTGGGCATGCGAAAACGATCGACCAGCCCTGGGGCCGGTCGATCGTGGAGTTCGCCTACGGGGTGGGAGCCCCGGTGGATCAGAGCGCGGCGGCCTTCTTGAAGATCGCCGACTTGCGGTTGGCAGCCTGGTTGGCGTGGATGACGCCCTTGCTGACGGCCTTGTCGAGCAGGCGGCCGGCCTTACGGGCGGTGTCCTGGGCCTTGTCGGCCTCGCCGGCTTCGACGGCCTCGTGGAAGCGCCGAACAGCCGTCTTGAGGGTCGACTTCACCGACTTGTTGCGAAGTCGCGCAGCCTCGTTCTGGCGGTTGCGCTTGATCTGGGACTTGATGTTCGCCACGGAGCAGTGCCTCGATCAGGAGTATGCGGTCAATACGGAAGGTGTTGCGGCGCACGGCAAAGCACCATCCGTGGGCGCGCGAAGGACCAGATTACCAACACCCGGCCCGAGCTCCAAACTCACTCCGAGCGGGGGTGCTGGGGACAGCCGGTCCGAGCTCCAAGCTCACACCGAGCCGGGGGTGCTGGGGGACACCGGCCCGAGCTCCAAGCTCACTCCGAGTTGGGGGTGTTGGGGGACAGGCGGCCCGAGCGCCAAGCTCACTCCGGCTGAGGGGTGTAAGGGGCAGGCCGTCCGGGCGGCGACTCGCTCCGGCTCGGGGTGCGGGGGACAGTTGGGGGCGAGCTTCAAACTCAGTTCGGGTTGGGGCGTACGGCTGTGGGTGCGGGTCAGTTGGTGGTCGGGGCTTCGGCGGTGGATTTGAGGCGGAGGAGGGTGGTGTGGATGCCGTCGGCGTTGCGTGGGGTGCGGTTGCCGAAGATCGGGCGGAAGAGGAGTTTGAGTACGCGGGGGCGGTGGTCGGTCCAGGATTCGGTGAGGTGGCAGCCGGATTCGGTGTCGGTGAACCGGTAGTCCCAGCGGGAGATCGGGATCGGGCCGAAGGTGATGTCGAAGCTGAAGCGGTGCCCCGGGTCGGCCTCCACCACCTTGCCGAAAGTGAACCACCGGACCATCCCCACCCGGTTGTGCCCCACGAACCGAGTTCCCGGCACCGGCCCCACCACCAGAGCACCACCCGCCCCGGACGCCCCGGCTGACCCGGAAGCCCCGCCCGTTCCGGACGAGCTTACTGACCCGGAGGCGCCGCCTGCCCCGCCAGCCTGGGAGAGCCCGGCTGACCCGGAAACGCCGTGCAACCCGCCCGAACCGCCCGAACCGCCCGACCCGGCTGAACCGCCCGACCCAGCCGACCCGCCCGACCCGGCTGAATCGCGCGACCCTGCCGACTCGGCGGACCCGCTCGACCCGGGTGGCCTGGAGGACCAGGTGACGTGGGTGCATTCGGGGCTCCATTCGTGCATTCGGGGGAGATCGCTGACCAATCGATACAGTGCGTCAGCGGTCGAGTGCACTGTGATGGACTCGGTCAGGTCGGGCATCGGGTTTTCCCTTGCTGTCGGCGGTCGCCTGGTCTGCTGAGCGTGACATCCGCGCCGCCGTGACGGCATACTCGGGGCCCCGTGACGCCGGTCACCTGCCGGCGCAGGAAAGCGAACCCCAGCTCCACCATCGCTCCGTCCAAGCCCTGGAGGAACTCCGTGTCCCGCAAACGTCAGGCGATCGTGGTCGCCTCCGCGCTGATCGCCGCCATGGCCGGCGTACCGGTGCTGGTGAACGCCGCCAGTGCCAGCCAGACATCCCCGCCGCCGGCGGCCGACCCCGAGGTGAAGCGCTCGGGGACCGGCTCGTACATCGTGCAGCTCGACGACTCCCCGGTGGCGGAGTACGACGGTGACATCGCCGGTCTGGCGGCCACGAAGGTGCTGCCGGGCGGCAAGCTGCTGAAGACCGCCGCGCCGGTCGTCGACTACGTGAAGCACCTCGCCGGTGAGCGTGACCAGGTGCTGTCCAAGGTCCCGGGCGTGAAGAAGCTGTACGACTACAGCTACACGTACGCCGGTTTCTCGGCCGAGATGTCGTACGACGACGCGGTGAAGCTGGCCAAGTCGTCGGGTGTGAAGAGCGTCGAGCCGAACGAGATCGAGCACGCCGACACCGTCGACACGCCGCGCTTCCTCGGCATGTCCGGCAAGGGCGGCACCTGGCAGCAGGCGGGTGGTGTCGACAAGGCCGGTGACGGCGTGATCATCGGCATGATCGACTCCGGGTACGTACCGGAGCGGCCGAGCTTCGCGCCGATCAAGACCAGTAAGCAGTCCGATGCGCTGGTGGCGAAGAAGTGGAAGGGCACCTGCCAGGCCGGTGAAGAAGCGCCCGTGACCTGCAACAACAAGGTCATCGGCGCGCGGTACTTCGACAAGGGCATCGGCAACCGTCCGATCCCCGAGGAGTTCAGGTCGCCGCGTGACTACGGCGGCCACGGTACGCACACCGCGAGTACGGCGGCCGGCAACTACGGCGTCGACATGACCGTGATGGGTCGTGACTACGGCAAGGGCTCCGGGATGGCGCCGCACGCCCGGCTGGCGATCTACAAGGCGCTGTGGGCAGTTGACGCGAGCGGCGGCGGCAGCGGTACGGATGCCGACATCGTCGCCGCGATCGACGCCGCGGTGTCGGACGGCGTCGACGTGATCAACTACTCGATCTCCGGCAGCGGCTCGACGTACGTGAACGCGACGGGTCTCGCTTTCATGCGCGCGGCCAAGGCGGGTGTGTTCGTAGCGACCAGCGCCGGTAACACCGGTCCCGGTGACGCGACCGTCGGCAAGACGTACCCGTGGGTGATGTCGGTTGCCAACGGCACCCATGACCGTGACGTACAGACCACGGTGACGCTGGGCAACGGCAAGTCGTACGTCGGCGCAGGTGTCGGTTCCGGTACGCCGCAGGCGCCGGTGATCCTCGCGAAGGACGCCGGCCTTGCCGGTGCCGACCCGGCCAACCTGGAGCTCTGCCAGGCGGGCCTGCTGGATCCGGCGAAGGTCACGGGAAAGATCGTGGTCTGCGACCGCGGGGTGAACGCGCGCGTCGACAAGAGCCTGCAGGTGAAGAACGCGGGCGGTGTCGGCATGATCCTGCTGAACATCACGCCGGGCACGCTGGACAGCGACCTGCACTCGGTCCCGACCGTGCACCTGGACGACACGAAGGCTCCGGAGGTCAAGGCGTACGTCGGCGGCACCGCGAACCCGACGGCCACGATCAGCCCGGGTACGCCGGTCCGGGTCACTGCTCCGAAGGTGGCGAGCTCTTCCAGCCGCGGCCCGTCCCCGGCCGGCAACGGGGACCTGCTCAAGCCGGACATCATGGCGCCGGGTACGAACGTGCTGGCCGCGACGACCGCGTTCAGCGCCGCCGGTGGTGAGTACGCGTTCATGAGCGGTACGTCGATGTCGACGCCGCACATCGCCGGAATCGCCGCCGTACTGAAGAGCAAGCACCCGACTTGGTCCCCGATGGCGATCAAGTCCGCGCTGATGACGACCGCCACCGACAAGGACACCAGCGGCAAGCCGATCCAGAATGACTCCGGTTCGCCGGCCACACCGTTCGGGTACGGCGCCGGTCAGGTCCAGCCGAAGTACGGGATGGACCCGGGACTCGTGTACGACTCGACGTACACCGACTGGACCAAGTTCGTCTGTGGTTCGGGGCAGGTGCCGAGTACGCATGAGCTGTGTGCCAACGGGAAGATCGACCTGAGTGACCTCAACTACCCGACGATCGCGATCGGTGACCTGGCCGGCAAGCAGACCGTGACCCGGACCGTGACGAACGTGGGCAGGACCCCGGAGGTGTACTTCCCGAAGGTGGAAGGCCTGAAGGGTCTGAAGGTCACCGTGACGCCGAAGCTCCTGATCACGATGCCCGGCCGCACCACCACGTACAAGGTGACGGTCGAGAACAACGGCGCCCCGCTGGAGCAGTACTCGTTCGGCCGGCTGGTGTGGAAGTCGGCGAAGCACACCGTCGCCAGCACGTTGGCGATCAAGCCGCTGACGGTGAAGGCTCCGGTCCAGGTCAACGGAACGGGTACGAGCGGCTCGGTGCAGGTGCCGGTCACCGCTGGATACGCCGGTACGCTCAACACCTCCGCACTGGGGCTGAACCCGGCGACTGTCGGCGAAGCCGCGCTGAAGAACCCGGGCGGCGTCGCGTTCCCGACCGCGAGCCCGAAGGCCAACGACCACGTCGCGAAGTTCACGGTGAACGTCCCGGCCGGTACGACGTACGCGCGCTTCTCCACGTTCGACGCGGACTACCCGGCCGGTACTGACCTGGATGTGTTCGTCTACAAGGCCGGTACGAACACTCTGCTCGGCAGCAGCACCGGTGGCTCCGCTGAGGAAGAGGTGAACCTGCCGCAACCCGCAGGTGGTCAGGTGGATGTGTACGTCGACCTGTACGCCGGTGCGAGCCAGCAACAAGTCAAACTGAACCATTGGCAGATCCAGAACGCGCAAGGCAACCTGACTGCCTCACCGGCCAGCCAGCCGGTGCAGGTCGCCGGACAGGTCACGGTGACCGCCAACTGGTCCGGTCTGACAGCAGGTACGCGCTACCTGGGCCAGCTGCACTTCACCGACGGAGCCGACGGCTCTGGTTCCACCATCGTCCGAGTCGACAGCTGACTCTTACCTGAACGACATCGGCTCAGCACGGATCACCCGTGCTGAGCCGATTTGCTGCCGATGTGCGTTGGTCAGGGCATGCTGAGCCGCACGTTGCTCGCCTCCTTCATCACCAGCTTGCAGGCGCCACTGGTGACGTCACAGCGGAACAGTTGCTCGATGCCGTTGCCGCGATTGTTCTTGGGCTGCCGTTCGGTCTTCACGAGCACGTTGGCCGAGTCTTCGAAGACCGGCTCCGGCCAGGTCTGGATCGGGTCGGGCAACTGGAACTGGACCGTCTTGCCGGTACTGACGTTGACCGCCTGGTTCGCGGCGGTGTCCAGCATTGTCTTGCCGTCCGGTGCCAGGACCGGGTAGACCGCCCCCTTCGACGTGGAGCAGAACTTCCGCTGCTGAACGAACTTGCCGTCATCGAGACTGCCCGCCAGCATGCACTCGTGGCCCATGGTGCCGGTGGTGATGACGACGTTGCCCGGCTCGGTGGGAACGTCCAGAGTGCCGGAGTAGCCCGGGACATCCACGGTCTTCGGCTTGCCATCTCCCGGCTGCCAGACGTGGATGCTGCCGACGGTCGGCGGGCTGTCGTGCTCGCCGCTCGTGAACCAGACACCGTCCTTGTTCCAGCCGCGCACCAGCGGGGCGCTCCCGAGGGGCGTGTGTGCGATCTCGCGGCCGGTGGCCAGATCCACCACCAGGATCTGGCCCTGGTTCGCGCCCTTGACATAGCGGGCCATGGCGACCTGGGTGCGGTCCGGTGACAGGACCGGCATGTCGGTGAGCTCCGGTCCGACCTGCCGGAACGTTCCGTTCGCGAGCAGTACACCGGACTTGTAGTCGCCGGGTTCGTCCGACTGGTCTGCCAGCCAACCGCCCTCGACGCGCCGGCTGAAGACGGTGTCGACGCCGGCCGGCAGCCGGACGGCCTGGGCGCCGTCGAGCAGTGTGCTCGAGTTCTTGTTGATGACCTTGTACGGCACGCGCGGCAGGTCCGACGTCAGTGCCCCAGGCGGCCCGTAGGGGTTGACGGGCGGCTTTCCCGCCGGTTCGGCGCCGCCTGAGCCGACGTGGTTGAGCAAGGTCGCCGCGAGACCGACCACGAGTACCACGGCGGCCGCGGAGAGCAGTACTGGCAAGTGCCGGGAACGGGTCGGCTCCGCCAGGCCCGGGCCGTGGGCGGACTCCGGTACGGTGCCGGCCTTGGCGTTCAGGTAGTCGCGCAGGCGGGTCTCGGTGTCGTTCATCGGTGTTCCTCGAGTTTCTTGGTCAGAGCCGCGAGACCGCGCGAACCGGTCGCTCTGGCGGTGGATGCACTGATGCCGAGGATGTCGGCGATCTCCTCGAACGGGAGATCGAGGTAGTAGCGCAGCACGAGTACTTCACGGGACCGGGTGGGCAGTGCCTGAAGCGCCTGGCGTACCTGGAGGCGTTCTTCCCCGAGCACCGCGGAGCTCTCCGCGGAGTCGTGTGGTGCCTGGTGCGGGGGAGTGTAGAGGCGGGCCACTCGGCGGCGCCGGAGCGTGGACCGGCTCCCGTTGAGCACGGTCGTGCGGAGGTACCCGAGCGCCTTGTCGGAGTCCTTCAGTGGCCAGCGCCGGTACAGCTGCGCGAACGCCTCCTGGACTATGTCCTCGGCTGTCTGTCTGTCGTCGATCACCAGAACGGCCAGGCGCACGAGACCGCGCCACTCCCGGCCGTAGAGCGCCGAGACGGCATCCCGTGCCTCGTCGGCGGCCTCTACCCGGTGAGGACGCTCGATACTCACCACTAGATTCGTCACACCCTTAGAGACGTCTGTCCGCCGGGAATGCTGCGTTCTGGTCAGGACAGTCTCTCGCGGACCCAGTCCAGATGAGTCAGAGCAGACTGGCGCTGCCACGTACGGATGGTCGGCAGACCGGGTGGCGCAGGCTGAGCGGAGCCCCACCACAGACCGCCGGCGATCGCCGCGATGAAGCCTGTGATCGCCTCGTCACCCGGTAGCTCCGGCAGGGTGACCGACTCGCGCATGTCCGCGTGCAGGATCACCGTGTCCGTCCAGCGCGCGGCCAGTCCTGGGTGCGCCCAGTCGATGAACACCACCCGGTCGTCGGTCAGGATGACGTTGTCCGCGCGCAGGTCGTAGTGCGCCAGCGCCTTGCCCTCCGCCTGCGCCTGGAGCCCAGTACGCGCCAGAGCCACGAACTCCTCCACCCGGCCGGCCATCCAGTCGGGTACGGCGAGCTGGTCGGCCAGCACGTTCTCCCACCGGCTCAGGAACTCACGGCTCCGCACCGCGACCACAGGTGCATCCGGCCAGGGCGACGGGTCCAGGGCGTCGGTCAGCTCCGCTACCGCCTCCAGGACCCGGTCAGCCTCGGACTGTACCCACGGGTGCGCGGGCAGTCGGCCGTCGATGTCCTCGAAGAGCATCCCGACCCAGTCGCCGTCGTCGTACACGTCGTAGAGCACAGGTACTACCGGCAGCGGCCCGATGCCCCGCATCGCGGTGATCTCGCGCCGGAACAGCTCGGGCGTCTTCGGGTTGAGCGAAGCGCCGACGGCCTTCACGAAGGCACGGCGGCCGCTGGTGGTCACCAGGCGGGCGGCCACGCCGGGGGAGAAGCCGCCCTGCTGGGTGGTGGCGGAGATCACGGCAGCGCCGAGTACGCGCTCCACCCACGCCCGGAGGGCAGCGGGCAGCTTCTCGTACGGCAACCGGACCCCAGCAGCATGCGCCATGCCAAACCACGCTAGCGGCCCGGCGCCACTGATTTTCGAATCCGCTGGACCCGCATGGGATGATTGACCGGATATCACCCGAGACGAACTGGATCCCCTCCGTGCCCGCTGTTCCCACGAACGTGCCGCAGCCGGGTCGTACCGACCCGTCGCTGATCCGGAACTTCTGCATCATCGCCCACATCGACCACGGCAAGTCGACGCTGGCCGACCGGATGCTGCAGATCACCGGGGTGGTCGACGACCGCTCGATGCGGGCGCAGTACCTGGACCGGATGGACATCGAGCGTGAGCGCGGCATCACGATCAAGTCGCAGGCGGTCCGGCTCCCGTTCACGCCCGGTCCCGACACGCCGGGAGGCCTGCTCGCCCCGGACGGCACCACGTACATCCTGAACATGATCGACACGCCCGGCCACGTCGACTTCACCTACGAGGTGTCGCGGTCGCTGGAGGCGTGCGAGGGCGCCGTGCTGCTGGTCGACGCCGCGCAGGGGATCGAGGCGCAGACGCTCGCCAACCTGTACCTGGCGCTCAGTGCCGACCTGCACATCGTTCCGGTGCTGAACAAGATCGACCTGCCGAGCGCACAGCCGGAGAAGTACTCCGAGGAGCTCGCGAACATCATCGGCTGCAGCCCGTCCGACGTGCTCCGGGTGTCCGCGAAGACGGGTGCGGGCGTCGAGGAGCTGCTGAGCGAGATCGTCGCGCAGATCGAGCCGCCGAAGGGCGTCAAGGACGCGCCGCCGCGGGCGCTGATCTTCGACTCGGTGTACGACACCTACCGGGGCGTGGTCACGTACGTGCGAGTGGTCGACGGCGAGCTGACCCACCGGGACCGGATCAAGATGATGTCGACCGGTGCCGTCCACGAGATGCTCGAGGTCGGCGTGATCTCGCCGGAGCCGAGCAAGACGCCGAGCATCAGCGTCGGCGAGGTCGGCTACCTGATCACCGGCGTGAAGGACGTCCGGCAGTCGCGGGTCGGTGACACCGTTACCTCCAACGTGCACGGCGCGACCGAGGCGCTCGGCGGCTACAAGCACCCGCAGCCGATGGTGTACGCCGGTCTGTACCCGATCGACGGCGACGACTACCCGACGCTGCGCGACGCACTGGACAAGCTGCAGCTCAACGACGCCGCCCTGCAGTACGAGCCGGAGACCTCTGGCGCGCTCGGCTTCGGCTTCCGTTGTGGCTTCCTCGGGCTGCTGCACATGGAGATCGTCCGCGAGCGGCTCGAGCGCGAGTTCAACCTGGACCTGATCTCGACCGCGCCGAACGTGGTGTACCGGCTGGTGATGGAGGACGGCACCGAGCATGTCGTCACCAACCCGAGCGAGTTCCCGGACGGCAAGGTCGACGAGGTGTTCGAGCCGATCGTGAAGGCGACGATTCTGAGCCCGAGCGACTACATCGGCGCGATCATGGAGCTCTGCCAGACCAAACGCGGTCAGCTGCAGGGCATGGACTACCTGTCCGAGGACCGTGTCGAGCTGCGGTACACGCTGCCGCTGGCCGAGATCGTGTTCGACTTCTTCGACCAGCTCAAGTCGAAGACCAAGGGGTACGCGTCGCTCGACTACGAGCCCACCGGCGAGCAGGCGGCGCAGCTGGTCAAGGTCGACATCCTGCTGCATGGCGAGACGGTGGACGCGTTCTCCGCGATCGTGCACCGCGACAGCGCGTACGGGTACGGGGTGGCGCTGGCCGGCAAGCTGAAGGAACTGATCCCGCGGCAGCAGTTCGAGGTGCCGATCCAGGCCGCGATCGGGTCCCGGGTGATCGCCCGCGAGACCATCCGCGCGATCCGCAAGGACGTCCTGGCCAAGTGCTACGGCGGTGACATCACCCGGAAGCGGAAGCTGCTGGAGAAGCAGAAGGAAGGCAAGAAGCGGATGAAGATGGTCGGCCGGGTGGAGGTCCCGCAGGAGGCCTTCATCGCCGCGCTCCGCACCTCGGACACCGGGGAGAAGGCAGGCAAGAAGTAGTGCCGGCCGACGGTGGACCGGTTGAGGTGCCGGCCGGGCTGCTTGTCGTGGCATCGCGCGGGCCGGACTGGGCGGACTGGATCGAGCGGCTGCCCCGCCTGACGCGCGATCTGCTCGGCGAGTGGGAGTTGCGCGTCGACGGCTCACCGGCGTACGGGAACTGTGCACTGGTCGTACCGGTGCTGACGGGCGATGGGCAGCGCGCCGTACTGAAGGTGCAGTTCCCGCACTGGGAAGCCGAGACCGAACATCTTGCTCTGCGGATGTGGGGCGGCAACGGTGCGGTGCAGCTGTTACGTGCGGACCCGCGGCGGTTCGCGCTGCTGCTGGAGCGTTTGGAGTCGCGGGACCTGACCACGATCGACGCCCTGGACGCTTGCGAGCTCGTTGGCGCGACCTACAAGCGGTTGCATGTCGAGGCGGGTCCCCAGTTCCGTACGCTGTCGGGGGAGCTGCAGCGCTGGGTCGAACGGTTCCGCAAACTGCCTGCCTCGGCGCCGGTGCCGCATCGGTATGTGGAACAGGCGATCTCCTTGTCCGAGGACTTCATCGCCGATCCGGCGACCGACGGACGGCTGATCCACACCGACCTGCACTACGAGAACATGCTGGCCGCCGAACGCGAGCCGTGGCTGGTGATCGACCCGAAACCGCTGTCCGGCGACCCGCACTTCGAGGTCGCACCCCTGATCTGGAACCGCTGGGACGAGATGACGGCCGCGCACGATCTACGGTTCGTGGTCCGGCAGCGGTTCTGGACCACGGTCGACGCGGCCGGCTTCGACGAGGACCGGGCCCGCGACTGGGTGATCGTCCGGCAGATGCTGAACGTGCTCTGGACGCTGGAGGACGCCGGCACCGACGAGTCCCTTCCGCAAGACTGGCTCACCCGCAACATCGCCATCGTCAAAGCAATCCAGAACTGAACAGGGCCCAGGACTGAACGCGGCCCAGGACTGAACGCGGCTCGGGCTGACGTGGTCCGGGACTAAACTTGGTGCTGTGACTGTCGCCAATCGTCGTGCCCGGAGTCCTCGTGGGTCGGGGGAGGATCTGCGTGCGGCTCTGGTGGATACGACAGCCGAGCTGCTCAAGACACACGACCTAGACAGCCTGTCCGTACGCACGGTCACCTCAGCCACCGGAGTCAGCCCGACAGCGCTCTACTTGCACTTCACCGACCTGCCGGAGTTGCTGCGAGCAGTCAAGAAGCGCTTCTTCACCGAGCTCCGCGACACACTGACTACTGCCGCGGCTGACATCCCGGACCCGTCGGATCGAGTCCGGGCGCTGGCACTCGCCTATCTCGCGTACGCACGGGAGCACGTCGGACAGTACGCGGTGATGTTCCATGCGCACCGCCGTACCGACGCCCCGAGTACGCCGGCGCCTGAACTGGTAGAGATCGGCTGGGCCGCGTTCGAGCCGCTGGTCGACGCCGTCGGCGCCGTACTACCTGCGGCTTCAACTGACGAGGTACGCGAGACATCTGTCGAGCTGTGGCTCGCCCTGCACGGCCGAGCACAGCTGACCATCGCCATGCCTTGGTTCGACCTACCGAACGAGCCCCGCTATGTAACCCGCCTCGTCCGGCAACTCCTGCCCCAACCCACCTGACCAGCACCAGCCGATCCAACCCGCACCACCAACGCCTCGCCCTGCTACGGCTGGTTCAACCCGCGTAAGCGGTCTTGCCGCCGTCGATGACCAGTTGGGAGGCGGTGAGGTACGGGAAGTCGTCGGACGCCAGCGCCAGTGCGAACGTCGCGATCTCGTTCGGGGTCGCCATCCGCTGCAGACCGGGTACGTGCGTCTTCCCGAAGTTGGCAGCCATCGCATTCCAAACCGCGTCCGGAACGTTCATCATGCCGGCCAACCGGCGTACGAAATCAGTGTTCGTGGTCCCGGGGATCAGCGTGTTGATCCGGATCCCCTGCGCCGCGTAGTCATGCGCCGCCGACTGGACCATCCCGACCAGACCACGTTTGGTCGCCGTGTACGCGGCCTTCTTCTCAGTGGTCGCGATCGCGTTGGACGACGAGGTGACGACGACCGTCCCGCCGCCACGCTTCAGCAGCTGCGGCACCTCGTACTTCAGCGCGAGGAAGTTCCCGCGCAGGTTGGTATTGGTGACGTCGTCCCACTCCGCCGTCGTGTACTCGTGCAGTGGTCGCTGCACGCTGATCCCGGCGTTGTTGAAGCAGACATCGAGTCCGCCGTACTTCGCCGCGACGCCGTCGACGAACTTACGCACGTCGTCCTCGACGCGGACATCGGCCCGCAGGTACGTCGCCTCGCCGCCGGCTGCCCGGATCTCGGCCTCGACCTTCCGGCCGAGCTCTTCACGCCGGCCGCAGAACCCGACCTTCCCGCCTTCGGCCGCGAACAGCAGCGCGGCGGCCCGGCCGATCCCGCTCGTCGCGCCGGTGATCAGCACGACCTTGTTCTCGAACCGCCGTCGCGCCGACGCCTCGAACGGCGGCGGCGCGTCACCGCCCTGCGCGAACGCCGCCCCGGCAGCAGCCCCGGCCGCCGCGGCCGCGACACCAACGGCAGCACTGGTAGTGAGCATCCGGCGCCGACTGTAACTCTCGGTCATTCTCGCCCCTCCTGATCTGTGTTTACGACTGTAAATATACATACGTAAACACAGAAGCGGCAATGTGATGTCCGAGAAGTTGTTTGTAGTTAGTGAGTAGTAACTACTAACTTGTATGTATGGCATCGGTGCGGATGACTCGGCAGGAGCGGCGGGCGCAGGTGCTCGGGATCGCCGAGGAGGAGTTCGCGATCGCGGGGCTGTACGGCGCTTCGACGGAGACGATCGCGCGGCGCGCGGGGATCACGCAGGCGTACGTGTTCCGCTTGTTCGGGACGAAGAAGCAGTTGTTCCTCGCGTGCGTGGATGCCGCGTTCGGGCGGATGGCGACGGCGCTGCTGAGGTCGGCCGGCGGAGTGCGGGGGATCGAGGCGCTGGCCGCGATGGGGCAGGAGTACTACGACATGCTGTCCGACCGCACCACGCTGCTGCTTCAGCTCCAGGGCACGGCCGCGGCCGCCGCGGGTGACGGCGAGGTCCGCGACGCGGTCCGGGCCAGCTTCGCCCGGCTCTGGCAGACGGTCGCCCACACCGCCGGCCTCGACCCGGTGACGATCAAGGCGTTCCTGGCGTTCGGCATGCTTCTCAACACCAACGCCGCCCTGGACCTCGCCCAAGTCGACGAGCCCTGGTCCCACCAAGCCAGAACCCTGATCAACCCAGGCCTCTTCACCCACATCACCACCAAAACCAACCAATGAACACCCCACCCCCAAACCCCACCCACAACCAACCAACGAGAACACCCCCGCCCCGCAGTCGCTACACCCGCAACCAACCGGCGAGGGCGCTGCCGCGTCGCCGCCACCTGGTGCGGGAGCAGCCGGCGAGGGTGACGCTGCCTCGCCGTCACGACACCCGCGCTCACATCCAACCAACGAGGGCGGTGCCACCTCTGCATCGCAGCACCCGCGATCAATCGGCGGGGGTTGTGTTGGCTTGCTGGCGCGAAGGACCGGTGCGGGGTTGGTGGTTGGGTGGCGGTTGGGGATGAGGGGTTCGGGGCGGGGGCTGGTTTGGTTCTTGTTGTACGTCGGGTTGGCGAGTGCGGTGATCGGGAGTCTGGGGGCGCCGTTGATCACGGCGGTCGCCGAGGCGTACCGAGTCTCGCTTGCCGCCTCGCAGTGGACTCTGACGATCGCCTTGCTGGCCGGCTCGGTGGCGACTCCGGTGCTTGGGCGGCTCGGATCGGGGCCGCGGCGGCGGATCGTGGTGCTGACGGTCCTGGGCGTTGAGGTCGTCGGCAGTCTGCTCACCGTGATCCCGTTGCCGTTCGCGTACCTGCTGCTCGGCCGCGCGGCGCAGGGCTCAGGACTCGGCTTGGTCGTACTGATGATGGCTGTCGCCCGTGATCACCTGGACGAACAGCGCGCGGCACGGACGATCGCTCTACTCTCGGTCGCCTCCACCGCAGGCATCGGCATCGGCTATCCGTTGTCAGGCATCCTCGCCGACCAGTTCGGCGTACGCGCCGCGTACGGGCTCGGTCTGGTCGTAACAGTGTCCGCCTTCGTAGCAGCCGTTTTCCTGCTCCCACACGCTCCGAACACAACCACACAACGCGGTGTCGCCCCAACAGCCACAGCCGCCCGTTTTGACGTACGCGGCGCCGTCTTGCTGGCGATCGCTCTACCTGCACTGCTACTGGTCATCGGGGAGACCCGCCTGTGGCAGCAGCACGCTGGACTGGCCGTGGTGATCCTGGTTGCCGCACTCCTGGTGCTGTTCGGCTGGGCGGTTCTCGAGGCACGTACCGAGCAGCCGCTAGTCGACGTACGGCTGCTCCGTCATCCTGCTGTTGCCGCTGCCAACGTAGTGATGCTGGTCGGTGGCGTTGGCATGTACCTGCTGTTCAGCTTGATCACTCGCTATGTGCAGACGCCGACGGCAGCCGGGTACGGGTTTGGGCTGACCACCTTTGAAGCTGGTTTGGTGCTGGTTCCGTTCTCGGTTCTTGGATTCGTGGCTGGGCGGTTGGTGCCGGGGTGGCGGGAGCGGGTCGGGGCGCGGTTGTTGCTTGGGGCAAGTACGGCGGTGGTGCTGGCGGCGTTCGTGCTCTTCGCGGTTGCCCGGTCGCGGCTGGTACTGCCAGTTGTCGCGATCGGGGTTCTTGGTCTTGGTGTTGGTGCGTTCTCGGCGGCGATGCCCGCGGTGATTCTCGCGGTCACGCCGGCCGCGGAGACTGCCAGCGCGATGAGCGTGAACGCGGTCGTCCGCAGCGTCGGCTTCTCCACCGGTAGCGCCCTGGGCGGCCTGATCCTCGCCGCCCACACCACCGGCACTTTCCCGACCGAGTCCGGCTTCACCACCGCCGCCTGGCTCGGAGCCACCGCCACCACCTGCACCCTCGCAATCGTCGCCCTCCTCCCACTAAAACCCCGCTGACCGCATACACACCGCCGCGATGGGCGGTGCCATTGGGTACGACCCGGGCGGCTCAGCACTCTCCGCACCACAACTGCTCCCCGCACCGCAACTGCTCTCCGCACCGCAACTGCTCTCGCACTGCACCTGTTCTCCGCACTGCGACTGCGGTGGATTGGCGGCTGGTTTGTCGGCGTCGGGTTAATCGGTGGCTTGGGGTCGGCGGTGGAGGGAGGATGTTGGTATGCGGTTGTTGACGGTTAATGTCGTGGAGGAGTTGATCCCGGGGCCCAAGGAGACCGGGTTCACCGCGATTGACAAGCGGCCGCAGGACGGGCGGGTCCAGGTTGGGGTGCTTGGTCTCGCCGGTGACCGGGTGTGTGACACCAAGAACCACGGTGGACCGGACCTCGCGCTCTACGCGTACGCCGAGGAGGACGCCAACTGGTGGGCCGCGCAACTCGGTCGTGACATCCCGACCGGGTTGTTCGGCGAGAACCTCCGGACCCAAGGCGTCGACGTGAACGGCGCGTTGCTCGGTGAGGTGTGGGCGATCGGCGACGAGGTCGAGGTGATGGTTCGGGCGCCGCGGATCCCGTGCATCACTTTCCAGCACCGGATGCAGGAACCGCGCTGGGTCAAACGTTTCCACCAAGCCGGGCGGCCCGGGGCGTACCTGAAGGTGCTTCGGACCGGATCGATCGCTGCCGGTGACCCGGTTCGTATCGTCAGCCGCCCGGACCACGAGGTGACGATCGCGCACATGTTCGGCGCCCAGGACCCGGCCAAGCTGCGTACGATGCTCGACTCCGGCGTGGACCTGATGGACGAACTCCGCGAAACCGCCCACCGTGTACTCGCCCGCGACTGAGCACGCCCCCGACCAGCACTACCCGACTCCCACCCCCACCCCCAAGCACGCCCGCTCGCAGCCCGGTGTCCGCAGCCGCACGTCCACCAAGTGCTCGCCCCGCCGCCGCACGCCGGCCGGGATCTCACACCGGTGCCCTCGCTTGTCTCCCGGGACCTCGCGCCAGCCCCTCGTCCGCCAGGACCTCGCGCCTGCGCCGCTGATGTCAGCCTGGCTTGCTGTCTTGTTGCGACTTGGTCGCAGGTGGATGATGATGGGGCGGTGCCTGGTCTGATGCCTGCTGTGGGGCCGTTGCGGCCGTTGGCGTTGGCTACTTTGCTGAGTCGGGTCGGCAACGGTCTGCTGATGACGATCAGCGTGCTGTACTTCACCCGCATCGTCGGACTGTCCATCGCACAGGTCGGGCTCGGGCTGACCGTGGCTGGGCTGTTCGGCTTGCTGGCGAGTATCCCGTTCGGGCATCTCGCCGACCGGCGCGGCCCGCGGACGCTGTTCGTCGTACTCAGCCTGCTGTTGTCCCTGCTCGCCCTGCTGTATCTGGTGATCGGATCGTTCTGGCAGTTCATCCTGGTCGCGTCCGCGGTGACGGTGCTGGATCGCGGTTCGAACGCGGTCCGGTTCGCGCTGATCGCCGGTGTCACGCAAGGCGCCGAACGGGTCGCCGCGCGCGCGTACCTGCGTTCGATGACCAACATCGGCGTCACCGCGGGCGCCGGCCTCGGAGCCGTCGCGCTCTCGTTCGGCACAGCTACGGCGTACCGGCTGATGTTCGTCGTGTACGTCGTACTCGGCGTAGCAGCTGCACTTGTCGTACTCGCCGTACCGCGAGTCGCCCCACACCCGCGAGCGGACGGACCGGTGTGGATCGCACTGCGCGACCGCGGCTACCTGGCGGTATCGGCACTGAACGCCGCCATCTCGATCCACTACTCGGTGATCGACGTAGCCATTCCGTTGTGGGTGGTTGAGCACACGGACGCACCGCACTGGGCTGCCGCGCTGCCGCTGATTGTGAACGCGGCTGGCGTCGCCGCGCTCCAGGTACGAGCCTCGCGCGGCATCGTCGACACCGTCTCAGCGGCACGGGCGACACGTACTGCCGGGTTGTTGCTGTTGGCATCGATGGTGCTGTTCGCGACGGCGTCTGTTGGTGATGCGGTGGTGGCGGTTGTCGTGCTGGCGGTTGCGGCGTTGGTGCAGACAGCTGGTGAGTTGCTGCAGTCGTCCGGGTCGTTCCTGCTCGGGTTCGACCTGGCAGCCGAACATGCGCAGGGTCAGTACCAGGGGGTGTGGAACACCAGCACGTCGGTAAGTTCGATGCTTGCGCCGTCGGTGATGGCGCTGCTGCCGCTGGGGCTCGGCGTACCGGGGTGGATCGTGCTGGGCGGCTGGTTCGCGCTGACTGGCGTGCTGTTCGTCCCGATCGTCCGCTGGGCAGCAGCGCGTCAACTGGTCGTATCGCGGTAGCCCAGTGCCCCGGAGATCTTGCGGGCGGCCTCGATCGCCGCGGGCGCCATCAGCGCGACCTGCGCGATCGACTGTTCTAACGACAACGTGGAGATGCTGACAGCAGCCACAGCGGCGCCGGTGTGATCGTGGATGACCGCGGCGACGCACCGAATCCCCGGCTCGTTCTCCTCGTCGTCGAGCGCGTACCCGCGCCCCCGGATCTGCGTCAGATCCGCCTTCAACGCGGCCGCGCTCGTGTGCGTCAGCGGCGTACGCGCCGGTAGTCCGGTGCGCGTGATGTGTACGTCGAGCGCCTCGTCGTCCTTCTCCGCCAGCAGCGCCTTGCCGATCCCCGTGCAGTGCAGCCAGATCGCCTTGCCGACCCGCGACGGCATCCGGTACGGCTTGGGGCCGTCCAGCCTTGCGACGTAGATCGCCTCGTCGCCGTTGAGCAGGCCGACGTGGACCGTACACCGCGTCTGCGCGACCAAGTCGGCGAGCACCGGACGCGCCACGGTCGCCAGGTCGACGTTCGTCAGCGCGTGTCCGGCGAGCCGGAGCGCCTTCGGGCCGGGATGGTACGACCCGTCGTCGGCCTGCGCGACGAACTCGTGCTCGACCAGCGACGCCATGATCCGGTGCACGGTCGACTTGGCCAGGCCGGTCGCGTTCACCACGTCCGTGAACCGAGAGTGCTCCAGCACCGCGTCCAGCACCATCAACGTCTTGTCGATGGCCGTGGGCGAGCTCATGCCCGACATCCTGCCACCACCTTCCGTGCCACCTGGAGTTAGCGCCCCGCGCCGTACGCCCGCCCGCCGAGACACCCCGCGAAGCCGCGCCCCGCTCCTGAAACACTGTCCCACGACACGGAACCCCCAACGACGACCAACCACCCGAGACCGCAAGCCGCCCGAGGCCCGGAACTGTCTGACCCGGAACCGTCTGACCTGAGGAGAAACTCGTATGCCGAACATCACCGTCGAACTGCTCTCCGGCCGTACCCTCGACCAGCGCCGCGAGTTCGTCGCCGCCGTCACCGAGTCCGCGATCGCCATCCTCGGCGCCAAGCGCGAAGCCGTCCGCATCGTCTTCCAGGAGATCGAAACCACCGACGTCGCCAACGGCGGCACCCTCGTCGCCGACGCCTGACCGACCCACTTTGGGAAGCCACCGCGCAGTCTTCGCCCGCGCAAACGAACGGTGGCTTCCCAAAGCCGGGCGGGGTTCGGGAGGGGTGGGCGCCGGATGGTGGAATTTGGGGGAGTGGGGGCGTGGGTGCGGTTAGGGTGGCGGGTATGCGAGTTGGGGTTTTTGGGGCGACCGGGCAGGTCGGTGGAGTGATGCGTGAGCTGCTGGTGGAGCGTGGCTTCCCGGTGGACGAGGTGCGGTTCTTCGCGTCGGCGCGCTCGGCGGGTACGACGCTGTCGTTCGGCGCGCGGGAGGTGACGGTGGAGGATTCGGCCACTGCCGACTTCACCGGGCTGGATCTCGCGCTGTTCTCCAACGGGAAGACGGCTTCCAAGGAGCTCGCGCCCAAGGTCGCGGCGGCCGGGGCGGTCGTGGTGGACAACTCGTCCGGCTGGCGGATGGACCCGGACGTGCCGCTGGTCGTGTCCGAGGTGAACCCCGAGGACCTGAACACCATCCCCAAGGGCATCGTCGCGAACCCGAACTGCACCACGATGGCCGCGATGCCGGTGCTCGCGCCGCTGCATCGCGCGGCCGGTCTGACCCGGCTCGTGGTCTCGACGTACCAGGCCGTGTCCGGCTCCGGTGGTGTCGGCGTGAGCGAGCTGGAGGACCAGGCGCGGGCGCTGTCCGTGGCCGGCGGCAAGCTCGCCCGCGGTACCGACGGCGTCACGCTGCCCGAGCCCAAGGTGTACGCCGCGCCGATCGCCTTCAACGTTCTGCCCTTGGCCGGATCGATCGTTGCCGATGGCACCGGTGAGACCGACGAGGAGCAGAAGCTCCGGAACGAGAGCCGGAAGATCCTGCATCTGCCGGAGCTTCCGGTCGCCGGGACCTGCGTGCGGGTGCCGGTGTTCACCGGTCACTCGCTGAGCATCCACGCCGAGTTCGCCGAGCCGATCACGCCGGAACAGGCAACCGAGCTCCTCGGCAAGGCGCCGGGCGTCGCCGTCACGGACCTCCCGACCCCGCTGCTCGCGGCCGGTCAGGACCCGTCGTACGTCGGCCGCATCCGCCAGGACCAGTCGGTCCCCGGCAACCGCGGCCTGGTGCTGTTCGTGTCGAACGACAACCTCCGCAAGGGCGCCGCCCTGAACGCGGTCCAGATCGCCGAACTCCTCGCCAACCGCTGACTTTCTCGAACAGCACCTCCGCTTGAGGTGCCGGAGCCGATCACGTCGTCGAGCGTGGTCAGTGCGCTCGACGACGTGCGTGTCCCGGAAGTCCGCACCGATCGCGGGCGACGGTCCGGACCAGCTCCCACTGACTCGGGTACTCGCGGCTCCCACGGGCGGCTGGTGGCGGCCGAGTACTCGCCTGAAGCGCTAGGCCAGACGGAGGTGCCGGACGGACGGCACCCGCCGGGTCAGGTACGGGTAGCGGGCGAGGGAGTGGACGCCGGGCAGAGGTGCCGGCCGGGCGGTGAGGTAGTGGACGCCGGCGGAGGTGCTGGGCGGGCGGCGGGGTGGTGGAGACCGGGAGGGGGTGCCGGGGCGCCGGACTGAGTTGGCGGACGGACGGCGAGGTGCTGGGCGCCGGGCGGAGGTGCTGGACGGGCGGTGAGGTGGTGGGCGCCGGGCGGAGGTGCGGGGTGGAGGTGGCGGACGGTTAGGTGGGTGGGACCGTGGGTGGCTGTTGCGGAAACGTGATGGAGTAGGTGCGGTCGGGTAGGCGAGTGGCATGGTCAGGACGGGCTGTACCGATTACTGTCCGGTTTACTTGACCCCCACTGGAGGCCCAGTCATGAAGCCTGTCGCCGATTCCGGGCAGCTTGCGCTGCTCAGCAGCCGTAAGGACACGATGGCCCAGATGTTTCTGGACCGGGTCGCGGCGACGCCGGAGCGGGAGGCGTTCCGGTTCCCGCGGGGTGAGCAGTGGACGTCGGTGACCTGGCGGGAGACCGAGGAGTTGACCCGCCGGCGCGCCGCGGGGCTGATCGCGCTCGGGCTGGAGCCGGAGCAGCGGGTCGGGATCGCGTCCAGTACCCGGATCGAGTGGATCGAGTGCTACCTGGCCGCCGTACTGGCAGCGGCCGCGACCACCACGATCTACCCGTCGACAATCTCCGCCGACGTGGCGTTCATCGTCGCGGACGCCGACGTCCAGGTGGTGTTCGCCGAGGACGCCGAGCAGGTCGACAAACTCCGCAAGCACCGATCGGAGATCCCGTCGGTACGCAAGGTGGTGCTGCTCGACGGGCAGCCGGTGGAGAGCGACGGGGACTGGGTAATCAGCCTGGCCGACCTGGACGCGCTCGGCGCCGAGTACCTGACCGAGCATCCGCGGATTGTTGACAATCGACTGGCCGGGATCACGCCGGATCACCTGTGTACGTTGATCTACACCTCCGGTACGACCGGCCGGCCGAAGGGTGTCCGGCTGCCGCACTCGGTCTGGACGTACGAGGGCGCGGCCGTCGAAGGCATGCGCGTACTGAGCCAGGACGATCTGCAGTTCCTGTGGCTGCCGCTGTCGCACGTGTTCGGCCAGGTGCTGGTCGCGGTGCAGTGCCAGATCGGGTTCGCGACCGCGGTCGACGGGCGGATCGACAAAATTGTCGACAATGCGGCGATCGTGCAGCCGACGTTCATGGCTGCCGCGCCGCGGATCTTCGAGAAGGCACACGCCCGGATCCGGACCATGATCGAGGCCGAGGGCGGCGCGAAGGCGAAACTGTTCGCCTGGGCGTTCGGCGTCGGCGCGAAGGTGTCCGCGCTGCGGCAGGCGGGCAGGGAACCGACGGGCCTCCTCGGCGCGCAGTACGCGGCCGCCGACAAGCTGGTGCTGTCGAAGATCCGCGCCCGGTTCGGCGGGCGGATCAGGTTCTTCGTCTCCGGATCCGCGGCGCTGGACAAGTCGCTGGCCGAGTGGTTCCACGCGGCCGGCCTGCTGATCCTGGAAGGGTACGGGCTGTCCGAGACGGCGGCCGGGTCGACGTTGAACCGCCTGACGCAGTACCGGCTCGGTAGCGTCGGGCCGGGTTTTCCCGGCACCCAGATCACCATCGCCGAGGACGGCGAGATCCTGATCAAGGGCGACGGCGTGATGAGCGGGTACCACAACCAGCCGGAGCAGACTGCCGAGGTGATCGATGCCGACGGCTGGTTCCACACCGGCGACATCGGTCACTTCGAGGACGAGTTCCTGTTCATCACCGACCGGAAGAAGGACCTGTTCAAGACCTCCGGCGGCAAGTACGTTGCCCCGCAGGTGATCGAGGGCCGGTTCAAGACGATCTGCCCGTACGCGAGCCAGTTCATTGTCCACGGCAACCAGCGCAACTTCGTCTCGGCGCTGGTCACGCTGGACCCGGACGCGATCACCGGCTGGGCCGCCGCGAACGGCCTCGGCGGCCGGCCGTACGCGGAGATCGTCACCTCCGACGCCGCCCGCGCGATGGTCCAGGGCTACGTCGACGAGCTCAACGCGACCCTGAACCGCTGGGAGACAATCAAGAAGTTCACCATCCTGGACCGCGACCTCACCGTCGAGTCCGGCGAAATGACTCCCAGCCTCAAACTCAAACGCAAACACGTCGAAGCCGAGTACGCGGACCTCCTCGACAAGATGTACGAGTAACCGGCGCGGACTCAGCGGCGGCGACCCGGGTGGCCCAGACCGCCCGGGCGACCAGGACGACCTGGATGACCTGGATGACCTGGATGACCGGGGTGACCTGGGCGGGTGCCGGCCAGAGTGCTGGACTTGGCGCCGGACGGGTGCGGGCTCAGGCCGTAGTAGATCCGTGGCGACCCGTCGAGCGTCAGCGTCACGTTGCCGTTGGCAACGGGTAGCGTGCGGGACTGCCCGATCGAATCGACTTCGCGCACGGTCGCGCCGGCCGCGACGGTGAGAGCGGTCTTCGTCGGCCAGGGATCGACCCACACCTCGGGCGCCGGGAAGTGCCAGTCCGTGCGTTGCCCGGCGGTGTTGAGGAGGTACCCGTCGGCCCGGTTCCACAGCACGACGGCCGGACCGGAAGGCGTGTCGAACCACAGGCCGAAGGTCTTCGGATCAGCGAAGGTCAATCGCCCCCGGAAGACCGCCTGGTCCAACGTACGCGCCGCGTTCGCGTACGCCAGCAGCGACGGCTTCGGGCTCAGATCGCGGTTCATCAACCCGTAGTGGTACTCGACGTTGTCCGGGTCGGCGACCTGCGGCATCCCGAGCACACTGTCGTGGAACTGGTACCAGCAAACGCACTTGATCCCTTCCGCCTTGGCCAGCGCCAACGTCAGCAGTACGTTCTCGGCCGCGTGCCGGTACGTGTCGTGCCACCAACTGTTCGGTTTCGTCGGGGCGTACGCCTCGGTCAGCCAGATCTCCTTCTCGCCATGCACTGCCATCAACGCCTTGAGCTGCCGCAGTCCGCCGTAGAAGTTCCAGTACGTGCCGGACGCGCCAGTGCTCCAGTCGTCGCCCGGCGGGATGTAGTCGGGCGTGAAGTTGCCGCGCCCCGGGTGGTACGCGAACGCGTCGATCAGGTCCCAGCCGCCGGCCGCGATGAAGTTCTCGACCCAGGGTTTGTCCATGCCGGCCAGGCCGTTGTTCATCAGTTTGATGGTGCTGCCAATGGCTGCCCGGCGTTGGTATACCGGACGCAGCGCCTTGTCCAGGTACGCCTGCGCGGCGGTGCCGGTGTTGAACGGCCGGTTCAGTTCGTTGCCGACCTCGAAGTACCCGGCGCCCGCGCCGACCGCGACCGCGAGTTTGTCGGCGGCCCAGGTGGCGGCCGCCGCGTCGGTCACGTCCAGCGACGGTTGCAGCTCGATGTTGTGCCGCATCCCGCGCGCGTCGAAGGCCGACGGCGGCAACCCCGGCCCGCCGTCGTACGCGATCCGGACCAGGTCGATCCCCACCCGCTGCCACAGGTCCAGTACGGCGGTGGCGTTCGGCCGCTGCAGCCACGGATAGTTGGCGATGCCGAACATGCCGCCGGCCTGATAGGTGTACGCCGGCAGTACCGCCAGGTTCGTCCGCGCGAATGCCGAGTCGGCGCCGGATCGAACCACCACCTCCGCCAGCGCGATCCCACTCGCCGGAGCGGTCAGATTGAACGTGTACTGCCACGTCCCCGCCGCGCCGACATTCCCCGTCACGGTGGAAGCAGCGAGCTGTACGCCGTCGAAACCGCGCATCGACAACTCCAGCTGCACCGCCTTCGCCGCGCCGCCGTTCGCCACCAGCGCGGTCAGCTGCATCGCTTCGCCCGCCGCCGCGTACAGGTTGAAATCGCGGTTGGTGGTCAGCTCCAGACCGAGCTCCTGGCCCCGCCCGATCGTGGCAGTGGCCGATGGACGGGTTTCGGAGAAGAAGAAGTCGGCTTCGCTGGTCCAGCCGCCGGCCGCATCGACTGCGCCAGGCGCGTGCACCCAGGTCGCGTTGGTCCACGCCTGCCGCGATCGCTCCAGCAGGAACAGCCCGTGCATGCTGCCCCACGTCGAGGTGTGCGCGACACCGACAGTGTCCTCGTACGGAATGCCGCCGCCCGCGTCGCGGACCCATTCGGTCACCGGAATGTAGTCGTCGGGCGCGGTCGGCGCCTGAATCGCACGACTGAACAGGAACCCATCGGGTACGAGCGTGCTCGCGCCGGTGATCCGCCACTCGAGGTGGGCGTGGTTGGTGCTGACGCTGAACCAGCCGGTGACAGTGGTTGCACCGGCGGCGGCATCGAACGTGTAGTCCATCCGGATCGCGGGCGTACCGTCCGGGAGCGCGCTCAGTGTCGGCGTACCGCCGGTCGACGACTGAATGCCGGTGACGCTGTCCTTGATCTGGAACTTCGACCCGGCGGACCGCGTGACGCCACCAGCGTCACGGATCGCGAGCCGGCCGCCAGGACTGGCCAGCAGGCTGATGCCACCGGCGGTCAGCGTCACGTCACCGGCCGCGGCGAACGCGCGCACCGGCGTCGCCTCGGCGACCAGTACGACCCCCGCGGCCAGCGCGGCGCCGAGAAAGCCGCGCCGCCCAAGCCGCCCGGGCTGTCCGTCGTGGTGCTGGGGAACAGTCATGCTCAGCTCCTCTGATAATGCCTATCTTCAATCTGAGTGACCGGAACGCTGTCAGACCAGCCGTGGTGCGTCAAGAGGTCATTGCGCAAACGACGATCGCTGTACTAGGGTCTCGCCCAATCGCTGAAGATAGGCATTATCAGTTACAGAGTTGATCACCACGGAGGAACGATGGCACCGAAACCTCGCCGGGTCACCCAGCGCGAGATCGCCGAGCTGGCCGGCGTCAGCCAGACCACGGTGTCGGTGGTGCTGAACGACCGCGACGGCAGCAACGTACGGATCCCGGACGCGACCCGCGCCCGGGTCAAGGACGCCATCGAGAAGCTCACGTATGTCGCCGATCCGGCTGCCCGGCGGCTGGCCGGCCTGGACAACCAGATCATCGGCGTCTTCACGTACGAGGCGGCGCTGTCGCCCGAGAGCATGGACTTCTACGGCCCGCTGCTGAACGGTCTGGAGCGGGCGGCCGAGCGGATCGGCTGGGACCTGCTGTTCTTCACCTCGTCACCGGTCGAGGACGGCACGCGCAGTCTGTTCCACCGCAAGACCCGGCTCCGGCTGACCGACGGTTGCGTCCTGCTCGGGCAGCAGATGGTCGCGTCGGAGTTGGAGCGTCTGGTCGCCGAGCAGTTCCCGTTCGTCGCGATCGGGCGCCGGGACGAGACGGCGGCCGCGGTCCCGTACGTTGCGATCGACTACGTGACGCCGACGGAGGCGCTGATCGATCAGGCAGCGGCCGCGGGGCATCAGCAGGCGCTGTACGTACATCGCGGCCGCGACACTCCGACCGCGCGGGACCGGCGCGGCGCCGTCGAGGCGGCCTCGGCGGAGGGCCGGCTGGCGTTCCTGCTGGTCGGCGAGGAGCGGATCGCCGATCTGCCGCGGCTCGCGCGCGCGACTGGCGCGACCTTGATCATCGCCGAGGACGCCTTCCTGACCGAGGACGTCGTGCACGCGCTGTCGGCCGCGGGAGTTTCGGTACCGGACGAGGTTTCGGTCGCCGCGCTCGGTGAGGTACGCGGTCATCGCCTCGAGGGCCGCCGGCTGGCCGGATTCCAGGTACCGCGCGAGCAACTGGCGGCGGAGGCTCTTGACCTGCTGCAACTGCTGATCAGCACCGAGCCGGGGGAGTGGACTGATTTGGATACCCAACGATTCCTGGTCGCGGGCGTCGAGCCGGGCGACACGATCATCACGCGGACCGCGGAGAGCACCAGCACCGCTCCGTCGGAGGAAGCGTGATGACGAAGCTCAGCACCGAGGTGGCGATCATCGGCGGCGGACTCGGTTCCGTGGCGGCCGCGCTGGCGCTACTGCAGCGTGGCCGGCGCGTGGTGATGACGGAGGAGTACGCCTGGCTCGGCGGCCAACTGACTTCCCAGGCCGTACCGCCGGATGAGCACATCTGGGTCGAGCAATTCGGCATCACCGCCCGGTACCGGGCGCTCCGCGACGGGATCCGGCAGTACTACCGCGATCACTACCCGCTGACCGGCGCCGCCCGCGCGGACCGGGAGCTCAATCCGGGCCGGGGCCGGGTCAGCCGCTTGTGCCATGAGCCGCGAGTGGCCGACGCGGTCATCACCGCGATGCTCGCGCCGTACCGATCGAGTGGTCGGCTGACCGTACTGCAGCCTCGCGTGCCGATCGCCGCCGACGTACGCGATGGGGTCGTGCGCAGCGTGACCGTCGCGGATCCGCGTACTGGCGAAGAGACCGAGATCGCGGCCGAGTTCGTTGTCGACGGCACCGAAACCGGCGACCTGCTGCCCTTGACGGGTACGGAGTACGTGGTCGGCGCGGAGGCTCGCGCCGACACCGATGAGCCGAGCGCGGCCGAGGTCGCCGATCCCACCAACGTGCAGTCGATCGCGTGGTGTTTCGTCTTCGACCACGTCGCGGGTGACCACACGATTCCGCGGCCGGACGACTACGACTTCTGGCGCTCGTTCGAGCTGCCGTTCTGGGGCGCGCCGATGCTGTCCTTCACGGCGCCGAACCCGCGCACGCTGGTGCCGGAAGAGCGGACCATGAACGTCAACCCGGCCGCCGATGTCACCGGCGACCCACGGTTCGACGCCGGCGATCGGGACCTGTGGCAGTTCCGCCGGATCGCCGCCCGGCAGAACTTCGCCGCCGGCGCGTACGACAGCGACATCGTGCTGGCGAACTGGCCCCAGCTCGACTACGTCAGCGGCTCGATCATCGACACCGGCGATCGGGACGTACATCTGCGGGCCGCGAAGGCGCAGTCCCGCGCGTACGTGCACTGGTTGCAGACCGAGGCGCCCCGACCGGACGGCGGTCGTGGCTGGCCCGGGCTGCGGTTGCGCGGCGACCTTGTTGGTACCACCGACGGTTTCGCGCAGGCGCCGTACATCCGGGAATCCCGCCGGATCAGGGCACTCACCACCATTCGCGAGCAGGACGTCTCGATCAAGGCCCGGGGGTACGACGGGCCGGCCCGCTTCGACGGATCGGTCGGCGTGGGGATGTACCGGATCGATCTGCATCCGTCGACCGGCGGCGACAACTACATCGACGTCGAGTGCGCACCGTTCGAGATCCCACTCGGCGCGCTCGTCCCGGTGGCCACCCAGAACCTGGTGCCGGCCGCCAAGAACATTGGTACCACCCACATCACCAACGGCGCCTACCGGCTGCATCCGGTCGAGTGGAACATCGGCGAATCGGCCGGCGAACTGGTTGCCTTCTGCCTCGACCGCGGCCTGGCGCCGCGGCAGATCGCGACCGGCGACGCCCTCGTCGAGCAGTTCCAGACCCGGCTGACCGAAGCCGGCGTCGAACTGCACTGGCCCGAAATCGCCGGCTACTAGTGGGCGCGTCAGGCGACTCCAGTCCCGAGGCGCGCACGATCGCGCCGTGAGTACGAAGGACCATCTGATGATCACAGCAAGGAAGCTGCTCGGCGCGCTGGCGCTGACCACGGCCGTGACGCTGACCGCCGCGTGCGGCGCGTCCGGCACCTCCGGCGGCGGCGCGGCGGCGGGTAGTACGGACGTGAAGCTGCGGATGACGGTCTGGACCTCGAACGAGGATCAGCTCAAGCTCTTCGACAGCATCGGCGACGCGTACAAGGCCGAGCACCCGGAGGTCACCTCGATCACCTTCGAGAGCCTCCCGTTCGCGGACTACAACACCACCCTGACCACGCAGATTGCCGGCGGCAACGCGCCCGACCTGGCCTGGATGGGCGACCTGTCCAAGGACCTCATCGGCGCCGACGCGCTTGTTGGCCTGACCGACAAGTTGAAGGCCACGAACGGCTGGAACTACGACGATCTCGAGGACAGCGCGACAAAGGAGTTCAGTCGCGACGGCAAGTTGTACGCGTATCCGTTCTCGAACTCGCCGTTCGCGCTCTACGTGAACAACGATCTGCTCGCCAAGGCCGGTCAGAAGATCGACCCGAAGACGCTCACCTGGGACCAGGTCGCCGCGGCCGGTGCCGCCGTCCATGCCAAGACCGGTAAGGCCGGCTTCGTCGTCCGCGACTTCGACTACACCGCGTGGAACATGCTGGCCACGGTCTGGACCGGCTTCGGCGCGTCGGCCTGGAGCGCGGACGGGAAGACCTGCGAGTTCGGCAGTCCGCAGATGCAGCAGGCGTTCACGTTCCTGCACGACGCCGCGTTCAAGACGAAGGCGATGCCTGGTCCGGGTACGAAGGCGGACTTCTTCGCCGGCGACGCCGCGTTCACGGTCGCCCAGGTGTCCCGCGCGTCGCTGCTCAAGGGGTCGTTCAAGTTCGGTCTGTACCCGCTGCCGGCCGGTCCGGCGGGGAAGTACTCCGTACTCGGTCAGGCCGGTGTCGGTGTACTTGCCGCCAGCAAGCATCCGGACCAGGCGACTGACTTCCTCGCCTACCTGACGAATCCGGCCAATGCCGAGAAGCTGGCGCAGTTCTTCCCGCCGCCGCGCAAGTCGCTGCTCACCGGCGAGAAGCTTGCCGCCAACAACAAGGTACTGTCCGCCGCGCAACTGCAGGAGGTCGTGGTCGACCAGCTCCCGAAGGCGGTCACGCTGCCGAACCACACCAAGCCGGCCGAGATCGCCCAGAAGGGCAAGACCGCCCTGGACGCGCTCTGGAAGCCGGACGCCGACATCCCGGCCGTACTGAACTCGGTCTGCGCCGCGATCGAACCCATCCTGGCGAAGTGATGGCGTACTGGACCACGCGCCGCCGGGACGTCCTGACCGGGTACGTCTTCATCGCACCGCAATTGCTCGGGGTGCTGGTGTTCGTGCTCGTCCCGGTCGGGATGGCGATCTGGTACAGCCTGAACAAGTGGAACGTCTTCACCGGTCGGCAGACGTTCGTCGGCGGCGACAACTGGGCCGCACTGGCCTCCGACCCACAGTTGTCATCGGTGCTGCTGGCAACGGTACTGTTCTCCGGCGGCGTCGTGGTCCTGAACATCGGCCTCGGTCTGCTGATCGCGGTCCTGCTGAACCGCAGATTCCGCGGCGCGACCTTCTTCCGTACGCTGTTCTTCTCGCCGGTCGTGGTGTCGGTGGTGGCCTGGACGCTGGTCTGGGGTTTCCTGTTGCAGGACAACGGCGGGATCAACGGCCTGCTCGGCGCGGTCGGAATCGAGGGGCCGAACTGGTTGCAGCATGGCGACACGGCGATGGTTTCGGTCGTCATCAGCCAGGTGGTTCGCAGCGTCGGCGTGAACATGGTGCTGTTCCTGGCGGCCTTGCAGGGCGTGCCGTCGGAGCTGTACGAGGCCGCGCGGATCGACGGCGCGCGGAGCCGGGCGATCTTCGCCCGGATCACGTTGCCGCTGATCTCGCCGACAGTGTTGCTGACGGCAATCATCACGATCGTCGGCGCGTTGCAGTCGTTCGCGCAGATCGCCGTACTGACCGGTGGCGGTCCGGAGCTGAGTACGACCGTGCTCGTGTACTACGTCTTCCAGCAGGCCTTCGAGTTCAACAACATCGGGTACGGGTCGACGCTCGCGTTGATGCTGCTGAGCTTCGTGATGGTGCTGACCCTGCTGCAATGGCAGCTGCGCAAGAGATGGGTGTTCCATGAGCAGTAGACGTTCGTTGCTCCGGCGGGCGCTGCTGGTGGCAGCACTGGCCGTGCTGGCGATTCCGTTCGTCGTACCAACGGTCTGGATGATTGCCGCGTCGGTAAAACCGTTGCCGGAGATCTTCAAATCACCGCCGTCGTTACTGACGGACCATCCGACCTTCGCGGCGTACGGGGAGGCGTTCAGTTTTCAGCCGTTCGCGCGGCAGTACGTGAACAGTCTGTACATTGCCGTGCTGGTCACGATGATCACATTGCTGGTGTCAAGCCTGGCTGGGTACGCGTTCGCGCGGATCAAGTTTCCTGGTGCGAATGCGCTGTTCCTGGTGGTGCTGACCGGGTTGCTGGTGCCTAGCGAGGTGACGATCGTTCCGCTGTTCCAGTTGTTCAAACAGGCCGGGATGATCAATACGCACTGGCCGTTGATTCTGGTTACTTCGCTGGCGGCGCCGTGTGTCTTGGCGACGTTCATCATGCGGCAGTTCTTCATCGCGCTGCCCGCGGAGTTGGAGGAGGCCGGTCGGCTCGACGGCCTCGGCCGGCCGGGGATCTGGTGGCGGATCTGCTTGCCGCTGGCTCGGCCGGCGCTGTCCGCGGTCGCGATCCTGACGTTCCTCGCCTCGTGGAACCTGTATCTGGAGCCGACCGTGTACCTCACCTCGCCGGAGCTGTTCACGTTGCCGCAGGCGCTGACGCGGTTCACGGACGCGTACGGCGGCGAGATGTGGAACACCCAGCTCGCCGCCGCCACGATGACCGTACTTCCGGTGCTGATCGTGTTCGTTGTTGCCCAACGTCACTTTGTCGAAGGTCTTGCGCACTCGGGTCTGAAGTGACGTTTCGTCAGCCGGCCGAGCGGGCCGTCTCCAGGTGGGTGGTGGCGATTTCTTCGAGGTGGGTGAGGTCGGAGGAGACGGTCGCGTACGTGTAACCGGCGGCGAGGTAGCGCTGGGCGGTTTCTCCGTCGGGGGTGTGAATGCCGGCCGCGACGCCGGCGGCGCGGGCAGTCTTGGCGATCAGTTCGATCGCGGCGTTGAATTCGTCCGCGACCTCCGGGTCGCCGGGGTAGCGCCCGCCGACCGACAGACACAGGTCGGACGGGCCGACGTAGATCCCGTCGAGCCCAGGCGTCGCGCAGATCTCGGCGACGTTGGCCAACCCCTGCGGCGTCTCGATCATCGCCAGCACCACAGTCGCCGCATCCGCCTCCGCCGGCACCGGCCCAATCCGCAACCCAGACCGCATCGGCCCATAAGACCGCACCCCACCACCCATGCCAGCGGCGGGAGTGCTCCCACCACTCGCGTCGGCTGCGGCGGGAGTGCCGGTGCCACTCGCGTCGGCGGCGGCATTTGTGTTGCGGGGTGAGGGGTAGCGGGCGGCGGCCACGGCGCGGGCCGCGTCGGCTGCGGTGTCCACGAGTGGGACGATCACCCCGGCGGCGCCGGCGTCCAGTGCCCGGCCGATCGGCGTCGGATTGTTGGCCTCGACGCGCACCAACCCAACCGTCCCGGTCCGCGCGTCCGACCCCACACCGGCTCCCGTCCCTGCGCCCGTGCCTGTGCCTGTGCCTGTGCCCGTGCCCGCGTCAGCTCTCGCGCTCGCGTCCGCGTCCGCGCTCGCGCCAGCTCCCGCGCGAGCCGGTGTGCGCAGCGAGGACCCGGCGTCGATTGCCATCAGGTTGGTCAGCAGGCCCTGGTACCCGAGCAGTCCGTGCTGACCGTCGAGCACGACATAGTCGTACCCGATCCGGGCGATCCGTTCGGTCGCGACCGGTGCGTCCAGGACCACCCAGTACCCGATCAGCTGTTCCCGCGACCGCAGTCGCGCGGCGAAGTTTCCGGCGTTCAAAGCACTCTCCTTCGTCGGTGTACGCCGGCATCGTTTCACGCCGCCGCCGACCGCGTGGACAGCAGCTCAGCTGTTGGTGAGCGCGGCCGCGTGCTTCCCGGTCGTCAGCGACTGCCCCTGATCGATCATCTGCTCAGCGATCCGGTCCACCGCGCGCGAAAACGCCTCGGAGTTCTCGACATCCCAGTCGGTCAGATGGTTCAGCATCCAGAGCCGGAACGCCCCGACGAAGCGCTGGAACATCTCCAGCCCTTCGGTCGTGAACCGATAATGACCGAGTGTCTCGGACAGGTAGCCGGCGGCAACCAGTTGCGCGGCCAGCGGCTCAAGCGCGCCAGGCGGCATCCGTAGATCCCCGGTGATCTCGGCCAGCGTCGCCGACCCCTTCTCGGCGCCGCCCCGGAAGACCCGCATGATCATCCATGCCTGCGCATGACTGAGCGGAAGCCCCGACTGGACGAGTACTTCCGGCGCCGGGTTGCGCTTGTGATGGCGTACGACCAGCGCCGCCAGCTTCTGCAGCTCGTGCTCCGAATCGAAGGATGCGGGCGCAGCGAAGTTCTCCCCGACGTCGGATGCCGCCATCCGCGCACTGTCCCGCAGCGGAACCTCCTTCAGCAGCAAAGCAGTGATGAAGCCAAGCGCCGCGACCGGCACCGCCCAGAGAAAGACCACATGCAGCGAATCGGCGTACGCGGCGGTGATCGTGGAGCGAACGGTATCGGCCAGCGAGCGTACGCCCTCGACCGTCGATGCCACGCGCGGATCAACCCCGGTCGCGCGGACCGCGCTGGCCAGGTGCTCCGGCAGTTGATGCGAGTAGATCGACCCGAACACCGCGACCCCGAACGAACTGCCCATGGTGCGCAGGAAACTCACGCCGGAGGTCGCGACGCCGAGGTCCGCGTAGTCGACCGTGCTCTGCACGACCACGGTCGGCACCGGCATACACAGTCCGACGCCGAGCCCGAGTACGACCATGAATCCCGCTGTTTCGAGGTACGACGTCTGGTTGTCGAGCAGCGACAGCAAGAACAGCCCGAGCCCGATCAGTACCGTGCCCACGATCGGGAACAGCCGGTACCTCCCGGTCTTGCTGATGATCTGCCCGACCACGACGGACGCCACCAGTAGACCGCACACCAACGGCAACATCTGCAGGCCTGATTCGGTCGCCGAGGCGCCGTGTACGAACTGCAAGTACGTCGGCAAGTACGTGACCCCGCCCAGCATCGCGAACCCGATGATGAAGCTCATCACCGAGCACACCGTGAACACCCCGGACCGGAACAGCCGCAACGGCAGCAACGGCTCGGCTGCTCGTTGCTCCGCGAGGACGAACAGCACCAGCGCGATGATCGATCCGACGGCCATGGCGATGATCACGGTCGACGTCCAGGCGTACTCGTTGCCGCCCCACGTCGTTACCAGGGTCAGTCCGGTCGCGGCGAGCCCGATGAACAGGATGCCCAGATAGTCGATCTTCGGGCCGACCGCCGCCTTCACCGACGGAAGGGTGATCGAGGCAACGACCAGTACCAGGATGCCGAGCGGCAGGTTGACGTAGAACGCCCACCGCCAGCTGAGGTGGTCGACGAACAGCCCACCGAGCAGCGGCCCGGCGACCGTCGAGACGCCGAACACCGAGCCCATCACGCCCTGGTACTTGCCGCGCTCGCTCAGCGGCACGACGTCCGCGATCACCGCCATCGCGGTCACCATCAACCCGCCGGCGCCGAGGCCCTGGATCGCCCGGGAGCCGACCAGCCAGAGCATCGAGTCGGCCATCCCGCAGAGCGCGGACCCGGCCAGGAAGAGCACGACGCTCAGCAGGAACATCGGCTTGCGGCCGTACAGGTCGCCGAACTTGCCGATCAGCGCGGTCATGATCGTCTCGGCGAGCAGGTACGAGGTGACCACCCAGGACAGGTGGTTCGCGCCGCCCAGGTCGCTGACGATGGTCGGCAGCGCGGTCGCCACGATGGTCTGGTCGAGGGCCGCGAGCAGCATGCCGAGCATGATCGCGACCACAACAGCGTTCCGGGTGCCACGTCCGACGGGCTGAGCCTCGGTCTCCATGAGCCGAATGTAACCGTGTCACCACGCTCCGCGACAGCGGAATCGCTGCGATGAGTGACAACTGTGCGGATCGGCACCTAAGGACAGGAGGTAGTAGGCCGATCGGGGCAATTCGGCGCCGGCTCAGGCGTGCAGGGGCGGGCCGGGCCGAGGACCTCCTGTCGTTAGCCGCGCGGCACCCTACGATGGGTGGGTGCCGTCGACATTGCCCGAGGGGGAGGTTGCGCCCCGGGACGGGGCGTTGCCGGAAGCTGCCGTCCGCGAGGCCGCGAGCCGGCCGCTGGGGTTTTACCTGCACGTGCCGTTCTGCGCGTCGCGGTGTGGGTACTGCGACTTCAACACCTACACCGCGAAGGAGCTTGGCGGCGGTGGGTCGCAGGCGTCGTACGCGGAGACGGCCGTGGGCGAGGTGCGGTTGGCGCGGCAGGTGCTGCGGGGTGTGGATCGGCCGGTCGACACGGTGTTCTTCGGTGGGGGTACGCCGACGTTGTTGCCGGCGAGGGATCTCGGGAAGATGCTGGCCGCCGTCCGCGATGAGTTCGGGCTTGCGGCGGATGCCGAGGTGACGACCGAGGCGAACCCGGAGTCGGTTGACCCGGCGTACCTGGAGGCGTTGCTCGAGGCGGGGTTCACGCGGGTCAGTTTCGGCATGCAGAGCGCTTCGTCGCAGGTGCTGAAGATTCTGGACCGGCAGCACACGCCGGGGCGGGCGTTGCAGGCGGTGAAGGAGGCGACGGCGGCCGGGTTCGAGCATGTGAATCTGGATTTGATCTACGGAACGCCGGGGGAGTCGCTTGCCGATTGGCGCGGGTCGCTGGAGTCGGCGTTGTCGGCGCAGCCGGATCACGTCAGCGCGTACGCGTTGATCGTCGAGGACGGTACGCAGCTGGCGCGGCGGATCCGGCGGGGTGAACTGCCGATGCCTGACGATGACGATCTCGCGGACAAGTACGTGCTGGCTGACGAGATGTTGTCGGCTGACGGGCTGCGCTGGTACGAGGTGTCCAACTGGGCGCGCGATGAGGCGGCGCGGTGCCGGCACAACGAGCTGTACTGGCGCGGCGATACCTGGTGGGGGATCGGGCCGGGGGCGCACAGTCACGCGGGTCGTGTGCGGTGGTGGAACGTGAAGCATCCGAGCGCGTACGCGGAGCGGATCACGTCCGGGGCGAGTCCGGCGTACGCGCGGGAGCTGCTTGACGAGGAGACGCGGCGGGTCGAGCGGGTGTTGCTGGAGGTACGGCTCGCGGCTGGTCTTCGGCTGGACGTCCTGGACGCGGCCGGTCGTGCCGCGGTCGACGAGGTGGTCGCGGACGGCCTGGCGGTACTCACCGACGACCGGCTGGTGCTCACAAACCGAGGACGGCTGCTCGCCGATGCCGTAGTCCGCGATCTCCTGCCGTGAGCCGAGCGCGACCCGTTCGCGCATCAGCAGCCGATGACCACGCTCGGAACCGTCGTGGTCGTCCGCGACTCGGTCGGCCCCGCCACGGTCGGCCGGGGACGTACTACGGTGTGACCTCGGGCCGATCGAGAGCTGAGGAGGGCCGATGATCGAGTCGGGTTCTCCGACCCTGGAGCAGGTCGCGGCACTCGCCGGGGTGTCCCGGGCCACCGTGTCCCGGGTCGTGAACGGATCGCCGAAGGTGCTGCCGGAGACGGTCGCCGCGGTCGAGCGGGCGATCGGCGAGCTCGGGTACGTGCCGAACCGGGCCGCCCGCGCGCTGGTGACGCGCCGGACCGACTCGGTGGCGATCGTGGTGCCGGAGCCGGACAGCCGGGTGTTCTCGGACCCGTTCTTCGCGGGCATGCTCAGCGGGGTCAGCCGGACGCTCGCGCCGACGCCGTCACAGCTCGTACTGCTGATCGAGCCGGCCGAAGCGGACGACCAGCGGCTGCTGCGGTACCTGCGCGGCGGTCATGTCGACGGCGCGATCATCATCAGTCATCACGGTCGCGACAACGTACTGCAGGAGCTCGCGCAGTTGCCGTTGCCGATCGTGTTCAGCGCCCGTCCGCTCGGGGTCGAGGCGCCGGTGGCGAGCGTCGACGTGGACAACGTCGCGGGCGCCCGGACCGGGGTGGAGCATCTGCTGTCGATCGGCCGTACCAAGATCGCCACGGTCACGGGACCGCTCGACATGACCGCGGGCATCGATCGCCTGACCGGGTACAAGCAGGCGATGCAGGCGGCCGGACTGCCGGAGCTGATCGGGTACGGCGACTTCACCGCGGACGGCGGTGAACAGGCCACCCTCCGGCTGCTCGACGACCACCCGGACCTGGACGCGCTGTTCGTTGCCTCCGACCTGATGGCCACTGCCGCGCTGCGTGTACTGGCCGGTCGTGGTCGCCGCGTGCCGGCGGATGTGGCGGTGGTCGGGTTCGACGACTCGGTGCTGGCCACCACGACGACGCCGAAACTCACCACCGTTCGGCAGCCGGTGGAGCAGCTCGGCGCGCGGCTGGCCGAGATCCTGCTGGCCAAGATCGCCGGCGCCGATCTGACCACGCCCGAGATCTACAGCACCGAACTCGTGATCCGCGACAGCGCGTAGCGACCCCTGCCGCCGGCCGCGCCGCGGTGGTAGCGTCGAAACCGCGCTCCGTGAGCGGACCATGAGGAGGGTGGCGATGGTCCAGGCTGACAGCGGATCTACCGGCCCGGTGCAGGGCCGCCGACCGACCCGGCTGCTGCTTGTCGCGGCCGGAGTGGCCGTGGGCGCCCTCGTCACCGCGCTGATCTTCCTCGTGGTGCAGCATGACAACACCGCGGGCGCGACCCCATCGGCCGGTTCCGGCGACAGCGCGGCGATGTGCGCCGCGATCCCGGTGGCGAACCAGGTGCTGCCTTCGATCGTGACGATCTCGGCGCAGCGCGGCGGGCAGAGCGGGACCCTTTCCGGGCAGGTGTTCCGGGCCGGCGGATACGTCCTCACCAACGACCACGTCATCTCGGTGGCCGCCGGCGCGGGCGGCAAGGTCTCGGTCCGGTACAGCGACGGCCAGACGTCGGACGCGACCATCGTCGGCCGCGACCCGAGTACGGATCTCGCCGTACTGAAAGCAGCTGACGAGGCGAAGAACAAGCCGGTCATCGCGCTGGGATCGTCCGCGAACCTGCAAGTGGGCCAGCCGGTCGTCGCACTCGGCGCACCACTCGGACTGGCGAGTACGGTCACGACCGGAATCGTCAGCGCGCTGGATCGCTACGTACCCGTGCCGGGTGAGGGCGTGACGCACCACCTGATCGGCGCGATCCAGACCGATGCCGCGATCAACCCCGGTAACAGCGGTGGTGCTTTGGTGGATTGCGCCGGCAACCTGGTCGGCGTGAACGCGGCCATCGCGACAGTCCCGAACGCCGGGGGAGTCGCCGGTGGTGGCAGCGTCGGTCTTGGTTTCGCGATCCCGGTGGATGTCGCGAGACCGGTCGCCGATCAGCTGATCAGTACCGGCAAACCAGGTCATCCGACGACCGGTCTGCAAGTACAGACGATCCCGCAGGCACTCGTCCGGCAGTCAGGTGTCGCCGGGTTGTTCGTACTCGCTGCCGAAGGCCCCGGTGCCGAAGCCGGCCTGCGGGCGGGTGACATCATCACCCAGATCGACGGCAAACCGGCCACCAACAGCGAGCAGCTCGTCGTCGCGACCCTGACCCGTAAGGCAGGTGACAAGGTCGAACTGCAGTACGTCCGCTCCGGCACGCCCGCGACCACCACCCTCACCCTCGCGGCCCCGTAACATCCCTCTGACCACGACGAGGGAGCTGTATGAGGACCGACCATGAGATCCGGATCGCCCTGGTGCTGAACGGTGGTGTCAGCCTCGCGGTCTGGATGGGTGGGGTGACGCACGAGCTGGATCTGATTCGGCGTGCGTCCGGTGCCTCCGCCGCACCCGGTCCGCAACCGTACGACAAGGAGCTCGCCGACCGCTGGCGGGAGCTCTGCCACCGCGGCGAGGAGCGCCGCCGGATCGTGGTCGACGTGATCGCGGGTACGAGCGCCGGCGGCCTGAACGGTTCGCTGCTGGCGACCGCGATCGCGAACGGTTCGACCCTCGATCCCGATGGCGATCAGGGACCCTGGCTGCGGCAGAAGTGGGTCGGTCTCGGTTCGCTCGATGTCGGCAAGCTGGTCCCGGCCGCGGATGTGAAGTCGACGTCGGTGCTGGACGGCAAGTACTTCCTGCGCCAGCTCGAAGGGCTGCTGAAAGACGTCGCAGCAGCTGGGGAGCGTGCTGCCGAGGAGCCGGTGACCTTGTTCGTCACCGCATCCGGGTTGGGCGTGCAGCAGTTCGAGGCGAAGGACGCGGCCGGACAGGCGTTCGCCGTACCCGACCACCGGTACTTGTACGGGTTCACCAGCGAGGACGCGCCGACGTACGACGGGACCGATCGGAAGTTCACGGTCCAGGACAAGAACGCGTTGCAGGACACCGAGCTGCTGGCCCGCGCCACGCGGGCGTCGGCGTCGTTTCCGGCCGCGTTCGGGCCGGTGCTGGAGACGCCGGAGCTGGCCGCGCGGCCGCCGCGAATCCGTCCCGGCCCGGACGAGTCCGGGTCCTGGCTCGTCGACGGTGGCGTACTCGACAATGCACCGTTCGGCCCGGTCCTTGATGTGGTCGCGCGCCGGCCGGTGAACGGCAAAGCGACCAGATACGTGCTGTACGTCGTACCGTCCGCCGGGATCGGTCACGCGTCGACCGCCACCGCCGGAGCGCACGAGCCGAGCTGGCGCGTCGCCGCGTTGTCGGCGGTACAGTTCCCGCGCGAGGTGGACTTCCGATCTGATGTCGAGCAGCTGGAACGCCTGCTGCTGGAGGCGGACGCGTCCTGGTCGGACACCCAGCGGCTCTTCGACCGTTGCCTCAAGCAACCAGAAGAACGGGATCGGCTGAAGGCGGCCGCTACCGCGTTGCAGCCCGCGTACTCGCGTGGCCGGGCCGCCGGTGGGGTCTGGGAAGCAGTCACGATCGCGAGTCACGACCAGTCGACCGTACTGGACGCGGCGACCGCGCTGTCGGAGCCGGAGATCGACGAGATCCTCGCCACCGAACATCCCTGGGTTCCTGGGCCGGACGGTTCGACCGTCGCGCTGCGAAACGATGCCGAGGGCAACCCGAGCTGGCTGTGGGGGACCGGCGCGGCCGAGCGGATCGTCCGGCTGATCCTGCGTTCGTTGCGCGGTCGCGTCAGTGCCGCGCCGGCCACAGAGCGCGCTGAGCTCGACAAAAAGTTGACCGCGGCAAGCAATTGCCTGCTCAAGGTGCAGGCCGTTCGGGACGCGCTGGACGCGCGGTTGGCCGAGGCGCAACTCGACCTCCGCCCGGCCGGTGGCGCCGAGGCGGTCGCGGTCGGCGTGAACGACATCTTCGAGCAATTGCAGCTCCAGCGGGCACTCGGCGACGCGTTTGCCGAGCTGATCGCGGTCGTCGGCGGGGATCTCGTCGACGTTGCCCTCGAGGTGGAGATCGTGTCCCGGTGCACCTCGTCGCGTACACCCGAACAGCGCAGCGCTCCGTTCCAGTTCCTGCGCCTCGGGCCGGACATTCCGCTCGCCGTACTGGACGACCTGCCGGAAGGAACGATCGCCAACCAGCTCAAGGACCGCATCCTGTACGGCAGCCAGGTCGGCCACTTCGGTGCCTTCGGCGCGGCGGACTGGCGGCGCTGGGACTGGCTGATGGGCCGGTTGCACTGCGTCGCGCATCTGGGCGCGATGCTCGGCGCGGACGTGGACTGGATTCGCGAGACCCAGCGTCAGGTGCTGCAGGCCGAAGGCTGGCAGCTCGGCACGGTCGCCGAGCGGATCGAGCGGCTGGCGAAGGACTTCCCGATCGGCGCCGGGATGGGCGCGATGGTGACGATGCGGAACGAGCTGAACGAGTCGCCGGAAGGCCGCGCGATCACCAAGGGGCTGGCCGACCGGATGGTCGACGTGTCCGGCGGGCTCGGACCTCAGGTCGGCGCATGGGTGAAGGCGGCCGCCGGCCGCAAGCACCAGCCCGGTACGTGGCTGCTGCGGACCGCGCGCTGGTTCACCGAACCGGCCCGGCAGACGCTCTGGGAGCGCCTCGTCCGCGGCGCCAAGCTGAGTCCCGCGCGACGGCCGCCGATCTTCGAGCCGTGGTTGCCGATGGCAACGGCCGCGGCCGGCGTGGTGCTGCTGGTGATCGCCGTCGTCGTGGAGCAGGGTGGCGTACGCATCGTCGCCGCCGTGCTGGCCGGAGCGATCCTGGCGGCGAGCGCGGTCCTCGGCGCGATCACCTGGTACGTACGCCGGGCGCGCCGGCTGATCCGGGGCTGGCTCGAACGCCGGATGCCGGAGATCAGTCGAGCGTCGCGAAGTCGATGAGCTCCTCGACCCGGCCGAGCAGCGCCGGGTCGAGATCGGCGAAGCTGTTCACCTTGGACAGGATGTGCTTCCAGGCCGCCGCCACGTCGGCCTGATCGGTGGCCGGCCAGCCGAAGGACTGCAGGACGCCCTTCTTCCAGTCCTGCCCGCGCGGAATCTTCGGCCAGGTCTTGATCCCGACCGACGACGGCTTGACCGCTTCCCAGATGTCGATGAACGGATGGCCGACCACCAGCACGTAGCGGTTGTTCACCTGGGCGGCGATCTTCGATTCCTTCGAGCCCTCGACCAGGTGATCGACCAGTACGCCGAGACGCCGGCCCGGTCCCGGCTGGAACCGGTTCACGATCTCGACCAGGTCGTCGACCCCTTCGAGGTACTCGACCACGACGCCCTCGATCCGCAGGTCGTCGCCCCAGACCTTCTCCACCAGTTCCGCGTCGTGCCGGCCCTCGACGTAGATCCGGCTGGCCCGGGCCACCTTCGCCCGGACGTTGTCCACCGCGACCGAACCGGACGCGGTCCGGGTCTTCTTCGCCGGGCCGGCCTTCTTCGGCGGCTGCAGGCTGACCGGCTTGCCGTCCAGCCAGAACCCCGGGCCGAGCGGGTACGTCCGGATGTTGCCGTGCCGGTCCTCGAGGTCGACCACGCCGTGCTCCCAGCGCACGATCGCGCCGACGAACCCCGAACTCGGCTCCTCGACCACCATCCCCTTGGCGATCTCGACCTCGACGGTCCGCCCGTTCTTGGGCTTGCGCCAGTCACCCGCGAGTACGTCGTTCCCATACCTGTCAGCCACACGCCAACCTTAGAGGGCGTCTGAGAACCCTGCACCTACTGCGGGGCACTCGGCACGGCACCTCGCCGCACGGGTGCAAAGGCCACGATGCGCCGCATCGAGACCTTCGCCCCCGCGCACCGAGCTACCGCACCGAGCACCTCCTCGCTACGGCACAGAGTTCCCAGACGCCCTCTTAGAGGGCCGCGTGCGATGCCGTTGTCTGGCGGCTCGGCGCGGCCAGTGTGAGAACGAAGTACGTGCCGAAGCCGACGACCAGGCCGACCGCCCACGAGTAGTCGTACAGCGGTTTGAGGAACGGGATCAGGCCGTCCGCCGGGAACGGGCCGGCGCCCGGGTTCGAGTACGCGCCGCCGACCGCGAGCAGCGAGCCGAAGAGTGTCGCGGCCACGCCACGCCAGTTCCAGCCGGACGTGTACCAGTAGCGGCCGTCGCGCTGGTACAGGTCGGCGAGGAACAGGTTGGTCCGATCGATCAGCCAGTACCCCGCGATCAGTACGCCGGCCACCGACGCGAGCAGACCGCCGTAGAAGGACAGCCAGACGAAGATGTAGATCGACGGGTCCGAGATCAGCCGCCAGGGCTGGATCACGATGCCGATCACCCCGGTGACCAGGCCGGCGGTCCGGAAGTTCAGCCAGCGTGGAAGTGCGTTCGCGAAGTCGTACGACGGACTGACCACGTTGGCGGCGACGTTGCACGACATGGTCGCGAGGATCGCCATCACCAGGCCGATCGTCACCACCGCCGGGTTCTCGAACCGGCGGGTCAGCTCGACCGGATCCCAGATCGCCGACCCGTACAGCACGACGGTGCCGGAGGTGGTGATGATCGAGACCAGCGCGATGAACGACATCGTCGTCGGCAGGCCGATCACCTGGCCCCAGACCTGCGCCCGCTGGCCTTTCCCGAACCGGGTGAAGTCCGGCATGTTCAGCGAAAGCGTTGCCCAGAAGGCGATCATGCCCATCAGCGACGGCGGGAAGATCTTCCAGAAATCCGAACCCCAGCCGAGTTTGGACGGCTGCGACAGGATCGGCCCGAAGCCGCCGGCCTTCACCAGCACCGCCACCATCAGCGCCACGAACGCGATCGTGACCAGCGGAGCCGCCCAGTTCTCGAACCGGCGCAGGCCTTCGATGCCGCGGAAGATCAGCAGCATCTGAAGCAGCCAGAAGAACCCGAAACTCAGCCACATCGTCCACGGATGCCCGCCGATCGCGGCCGCTCCGGTCCAGCTCTTGCCGAGCAGTTCACCGGCGATCACGAAGATCGCCTGGCCGCCGATCCAGGTCTGGATACCGAACCAGCCGCAGGCGATGAACGCCCGCAACAGCGCCGGGAAGTTCGCGCCGCGGACGCCGTAGAAGGCGCGCGCGAACACCGGGAACGGGATGCCGTACTTGGTACCGGCGTGGCTGTTCAGCAGCAGTGGAACGAGGACGATCAGGTTCCCCAGCGTGATGGTGAGGAAGGCCTGCAACCAGTTCATCCCGAGCGCGACCAGGCCGGACGCGAGCAGGTAGCTGGGGATGTTGTGCGCCATGCCCATCCAGAGCGCGGCGTAGTTGTACGTCGACCAGGACCGCTCCGGTAGCCGGGTCGGCGCCAGTTCGGCGTTCGCGTACGGGCTGGTGGCGAGCGCTCGCGGGTCGGTCAGCTCTACTCGTCCGTCGGGGTGAACGGTCTGTTCGATCCGTTGACTGATGGCCACAAGTCCCACCCCATCCGGTCGGGCGATGTCCGTACCGAACAAGTTGCGCGACAAGCGGAGGCCGTGTCAACGGACCGGGAGTTTTGGTTCGGCCGGTGTGGTGCAGCCGGTGTGGTTCGGCCGGTGTGGTTCAGCTTGGGCCGAGGAGGGGGAGGGTCGGGCGTTGCGGCGTGCCGAGTGCCTGGTACCCGCGGCGGATCGCGTCCTGGAGCTCGACGACCGGCCACGGCCAGTCCTCGGTGTGCTTCAGCGCGTCGTCCAGGGGCGTACCGGCGTGGTGCAACGTCGAGATCGTGTTCGCGACCTTGCCCAGCTCGATGGCCTGATCACGCGCGTACTCGAGGTCGATCACCGCGCCGTGCCCGGGAACGATCTTCACGGCCGGCGTCATCATCCCGACCACTGCCTCGATCGTGTCCGGCCACTCCAGCGGGTACGAGTCGGGGCCGTACGACGGCGGGGCCGACTCCTCGAGCAGATCGCCGACGAAGAACACGTCCACGTCCGGGACCGCGATGACGATGTCGCCGGAGGTGTGCGCGTTGCCGACGTGCAGCAGCTCGGCGCGGCGGTCGCCGAGGTCGATCACCTTGGCGGCGGCGAACGTGGTGCCGGCCAGGTTCTCCTCGGCGGCGGCGTTCTCGTGCAGGTAGACGGTCGCTTCGGTGAAGACGCTGTTGCCGGCCACGTGATCGAAGTGGGCGTGCGTGTTGACGACCCACTTGACCGGCTGGTCGGTGAGCTCACGGATGTGTTCGCGGAGCTGCTCGGCCTCGGCCGCGTTGGCGCGGGTGTCGATCACCAGCGCGCCGTCGGCGCCGACGACCAGGCCGACGTTCAGATCCCATTCGTCGTACCGGCGGACCCAGGTGCGGTCGCCGACTTCGGCCCAAGCGCTCATGGGTCAGACCCTACTTGCCGGCTATTTGCTCAGGACGTCGCCCTTGAGTACCTGGTCCCGCTTGATGCCGCGTAGCAGCAGACCGATGTTGTCACCGGCCTTCGCGGTCTTGACGGTCCGGCGGAACATCTCGATCCCGGTCACCTCGACCTGGAGCAGTGGCTGCCCGTCCCGGTTGACGATCAACTGCTCACCGACCGACACCGTCCCGGTCCGTACCCGCCCGGTCGCGACCGTCCCGCGCCCGGTGATCGAGAAAACGTCCTCCACTGCCAACCCGAACGACCCGACCGGCAGGGCATCCTGCGGCCGAGGCGGGAACCCCTCTCGCGGCGCGAACCCGTCCTGCGGCGGGAATCCGTCCTGCGGCAGGAATCCGTCCTGAGGCGGACGCCCGTCGTGTGATCGTGGCGCGGAGCTGTCCGCGTGACCGCGCGCGAGCATCTCTTGCGGGTCCATCGGATTCGCTTCCCGCTTCCAGAACTTCCAGCTCATCTTCCGAGCCTAGTGCCCGTGGCGGCCCATCCCTTGGGCCGGATGGTTGGCAAGCCCGGTCCGGCCGACTTATCGTCGCAACTGTTCCGATCGGAGTTTCGAAACTTTCGAAGGGTGGCCGGTGTGACGACACGACGTGCTGTGGTGGTGCGGGGCGGCTGGGAAGGGCACTCCCCGGTCGAGGCGACCGACTTGTTCATCCCGTTCCTGGAGCAGAACGGGTACGAGGTGACCGTCTCCGGCAGCACCGAGGCGTACCTCGACCTCGACGGCGTGGACCTGATCGTGCAGTGCGTGACGATGAGCGAGATCGAGCCGGACCACTTCAAGGGCCTGGACGCGGCGATCCGGCGCGGCACTGGGTTCGCCGGGTGGCACGGTGGGATCGCCGACTCGTTCCGGAAGAACGCCGAGTACAGCTTCATCACCGGCGGGCAGTTCATCTCGCATCCGCACGGGTTCACCGACTACCGCGTCGACATCATTGCCGACGATCCGATTGTCGACAACATCGCGCATTTCGACGTACACACCGAGCAGTACTACGTCCACGCCGACCCGACGAACAATGTGCTCGCGACGACGACCTTCGAGGCGCACCCGGACTACCCGTGGATCGAAGGCGCGGTGATGCCAGTGATCTGGACGCGGACCTGGGGCGAAGGCAAGGTCTTCGTCTGCACGGTCGGACACAAACTGGACGACCTGGAGACCCCCGAGGTCCGCACGATCATCGAGCGCGGCCTGCTGTGGGCAAGCAAATGACCGGCGCCGGAGTGGGCGCGGTGAGCGCCGGGGCGGGTGCGGTCAGTCCCGGTGCGGGTGCGGGTGCGGTCAGTCCCGGGGCCGGTGCGGGTGCGGTGAGCCTCGGGGCGGGTGGGGTGACGAAGGTTGGGATTGTTGGGACGGGTGTCATCTCCGGCACGTATCTGGATCACCTGGACAAGCTTCCCGGTGTCGACGTCGTGGCGGTCGCGGATCTCGATCGGAGCCGGGCCGAGGCGATCGCGGCGCGGCGCGACGGCATCCGCGCGCTGACGCCGGAAGAGCTGTACGCGGCTGACGACGTCGAGATTGTCATCAATCTGACAATCCCGGCGGCGCACGCCGCGGTGCACCAGGCCGCGCTGGCGGCCGGCAAGCACGTGTACGGCGAGAAGCCGCTGGCCATGGATCGCGCCGAAGCGGAACCGCTGCTGAAGTACGCCGCAGCCAACGACCTGCGCATCGGCTGTGCACCGGACACGGTCCTCGGCACCGGCACTCAGACGGCGCGCGCGGCGATCGACCGTGGTGACATCGGCACCCCGCACGCGGCGACCGCGTTCATGGTGACCCCCGGTCATGAGCTGTGGCACCCGGCGCCCGAGTTCTACTACCGGCCGGGCGGCGGTCCGGTCCTCGACATGGGGCCGTACTACGTGACCAGCCTGGTGACGCTGCTCGGCCCGGTGGTCCGGGTCACCGCCCGCGCGGGCCGGGCGAAGCAGCAGCGGACGGTTCACACCGGGCCACGCGCCGGGACCGTGTTCGACGTGGAGGTGCCGACGCATGTCACCGGCGTGCTGGAGCACGAATCGGGCGCACTGACCACAGTGCTGATGTCGTTCGACGTCTGGGCCGGCCGGCTGCCGCGGATCGAGGTGCACGGGACGGACGGCAGCCTGTCCGTACCGGACCCGAACACGTTCGACGGGACCGTCGAGATCGTGACCCCGGAGCGGCGTGAGTGGACCGAGGTCCCGGTCGCCGGTGGGTACGCCGGCGCGGGCCGGGGCGTCGGCGTCGCGGACCTGGCGCGGGCCGTACGGAGCGGTGCGCCACATCGCGCCGACGGAGCGCTGGCATACCACGTGCTCGACGTACTGGAGTCGTTCGTCGACTCGGCCATCCAGGATCAGCCGCTCGACGTGGCGAGCACTGTGGCACGCCCCGCCGCCGTTCCGTTGGGAGCGTCGCCCGAGACCGCCTAGACTGGCACTCCGAACTTGTGAGTGCCAAGGCCCTTGAGCCCGAGGGTCTGTCGAGACGTCTGAGAGGGTGGTGCGCGTGCTGGACGACCGCAAGCTGGATGTGCTCCGCGCCATCGTCGAGGACTACGTGGCCACCCATGAGCCGATCGGGTCGAAGGCACTGGTCGACCGGCACAACCTCGGCGTCTCGCCGGCCACCGTCCGCAACGACATGGCGGCGCTGGAGGAGGAGGGGTACATCACCCAGCCGCACACCAGCGCCGGCCGGATCCCGACCGACGCCGGGTACCGGTTGTTCGTGGACAAGCTGAGCACGGTCAAGACGCTGTCGGTCGCCGAGAAGAAGGCGATCACGTCGTTCCTGGCCGGGGCGGTCGATCTGGACGACGTCGTCCGCCGTACGGTGCGGCTGCTGGCGCAGATCACCAGGCAGGTCGCCATCGTTCAGTACCCGTCACTGAACCGGTCGAGCGTGCGGCACATCGAGGTCGTCACGATGAGCCCGCGGCGGCTCCTGCTCGTGCTGATCACCAGCAACGGGCGGGTCGAGCAGCGGATCGTCGAGCACCCGCACGATGTCGACGAGCAGCTGATCGCGGACCTGCGCTCGCGGTTGAACACTGCCCTCGCCGGGCAGCGGCTCACCGACGCGGCGACGGTCCTGGCCGGCGTACCCGAACTGTTCGCGCCGGGCGACCGGTCGCTGGTCGCGGCGGTCGTGACGACGCTGTTCGAGACGTTCACCGACGAGGTCGGCGAGCAGCGGATCGCGGTCGGCGGCGCCGCCAACCTGACCCGGTACGGCGACGACTTCGAGCGGAACGTGAAGCCGGTGCTGGAGGCGCTGGAGGAGCACGTGATCCTGCTCAAGCTGCTCGGCGAGGCGACCAATCCGCAGACCCTGACGGTCCGGATCGGGCACGAGAACCCGTTCGAGGAGCTGGCGACCACCTCGGTGGTCGCGACCGGGTACGGGTCGAAGTCGGAGGCGCTGGCCACCCTCGGCATCGTCGGCCCGACCCACATGGACTATCCGAGCACGATGGGCGCGGTCCGTGCCGTGGCCCGGTACGTCAGCCAGATCCTGGCCGAGTCGTGACCGTGAAGACGAATATGCTGAAGATCCTCCCAACCCCCTGGTCTGGAGTATGAGCACCGATTACTACGCCGTCCTCGGCGTCAGCCGTGACGCGTCAGCGGACGAGATCAAGAAGGCGTACCGCAAGCTGGCGCGCCAGTACCACCCGGATGTGAACGACTCCGAGGACGCGCATCAGAAGTTCCAGGAGATCGGGCGCGCGTTCCAGGTCCTGAGCGACCCGCAGAAGCGGCAGATGCACGACCTCGGTGGCGATCCGTTCGCCGCCGCGGCCGGCGGGCCGGGCGGCGCGGGCTTCGGGCAGGCGTTCACGTTCACCGACATCATGGACGCGTTCTTCGGCCAGACCGGCGGCGCGACCCGTGGGCCGCGGCCGCGTACCCGGCGCGGTCAGGACGCGCTGATCCCGCTCCGGATCGACCTCGCCGAGGCGGCCTTCGGGACCACCCGTGAGCTCAAGGTCGACACCGCCGTGCTCTGCCCGACCTGTAGCGGGTCCGGCGCGGCCGCCGGGTCCGAGCCGGTCACCTGCGAGATCTGTCACGGGCGCGGCGAGGTCACGCACACGCAGCGGTCGTTCCTCGGCGAGGTACGCACCATGCGCCCGTGCCCGAACTGCCGCGGCTTCGGCACCACGATCCCGAACCCGTGCGTCGAGTGCGCCGGTGACGGGCGGGTCCGGTCCCGTCGTACCGTCACGGTCAAGATCCCGGGCGGCGTCGACAGCGGTACGCGGGTGCAGCTGTCCGGTCAGGGCGAGGTCGGTCCCGGCGGCGGCCCGGCCGGCGACCTGTACGTCGAGATCGAGGTCGAGCCGCACGACATCTTCACCCGCAACGGCGACGACCTGCACTGCACGGTCACGTTGCCGATGACGGCGGCCGCGCTCGGTACGACGATCGACCTGCCGACGCTCGAGGGCGAAACCACGCCGCTGGAGGTCCGGCCCGGTACACAGTCCGGCACCACGCAGACGCTGTCCGCGCGCGGTGTACCCCGCCTGCGGCACGCCGGGCGCGGTGACCTGATCGTCCAGGTCATCGTCGAGACCCCCACCAGGCTCGACGACGCCCAGGCCGACCTGCTCCGCCAACTCGCCGTCGCCCGCGACGAGGAACGCCCCCAGGGCCAGGTCCAAGCCACCCACAAGGGCGTCTTCGGCCGCCTCCGCGACGCCTTCGGCGCCCACTGACCCCAACCGCCCACTGACCCCAACCGCCCACTGACCCCAACCGCCCACCGGACCCTGCCCGTCCACCCCCACCCCGCCCCGCACAGGCCCGCGCCCTACACGGGCCCCCGCGCCGATCTCCATTTGAGGGGTTAACGTTCGCCGTTGCCCCTTCACCACCCGCATGCAGGTGGTGAAGAGGCACTCTGGGAGGTTCACCTCCCAAATGGGCAAAGCGGTCAGGTGGCGAAGCAGCGGTGCAGGGGGCAAGCTGCTGGCTCGGGATCTGGGAGGAGTTGGGCGGATGGGTGTCGCGGTGTTCTTTCACGCCGACCTGGGCGGCGGTGAGCTGGCCGGCGGTGAGCTGGCCGGCGGCGAGCTGGCGGGTGCTGACCTGGCGGGTGCTGACCTGGCGGGTGCTGAGCCGGCCGGTGGTGAGCTGGCGGGTGCTGAGGTGGCGGGCGGCGAGCTGGTGGGTGCTGAGGTGGTGCTTGGTGGGTCGGAGGGGCGGCATGCGGCGGTGGTGCGGCGGATCGGGACAGGTGAGCGGATCCGGCTGACCGACGGGCGGGGGAGCTGGGCCGAGGGGCCGGTCGTGCTGGCCGGGAAGAGCGGGGTGACGGTCGCCGTCGACGAGCGCGGGACGACGGCCGCGCCAGATCCGCGCGTGGTCGTGGTGCAGGCGCTGCCCAAGGGAGAACGCGCTGAGCTCGCGGTCGAGATGCTGACCGAGGTCGGCGCCGACGTGATCGTCCCGTGGAACGCGGAGCGCAGCCAGTTCCGCGCCAACCCCGAGCGGGTCGAGAAGACGCTCGCGAAATGGCGCGCCTGGGCGTTCGAAGCCGGCAAGCAGTCCCGGCGTACGTGGTTCGCCGAGGTCACCCCGATCGCGAGTACGGCGGAGGTCGCGCGCCTGCTCGCCGGCGCGGCCCTGCCGGTCGTACTGCACGAGGAAGCCACCACCCCACTTGCATCCCTGCAGCCGCCCACGACGGGTGACATCGTCCTGGTCATCGGCCCCGAAGGCGGCATCGCCCCGACTGAACTCGCGGCCTTCACGACGTACGCCGACCCGGTCCGCCTGGGCGACACCGTGCTCCGCACCTCAACAGCAGGCGTAGCGGCCGCGGCGGCCCTGCTCGCCCAGTCCCGCTGGCGCTGACTACTTCACGACGATCGACTTCGAGTCCGTGTCGGTGACCCGCCCATCGGCCGGCGACACCAGGTACACGTTGATCTGCCACGTCCCCGGGCTGAGCGTGAGCTGGAAGCTGTACGGCGAGAACGACTGCCCTTGCCCGGAAGTCGTGAAGCTCTTCTTCGTCTCCCGCGTCTTCACGTTCGTCGCCTGATAGTTGACAGTCGCCTCGAACGCGTTCGCGACACCGGACACCGTGACCCGATCACCCGTCACCGCGTCCTGGTCCGGCGAGTCGATCCACACCAGCGCCTGGACGTTCGTGGCCTGCTCGCGCCCCAGCGGCATGCTGGTGTCGACCTGCCCGAACAACTTCGGTACGGCCTGACCGCCCTGGGTGATCTGCACCGGCACGGAGTCGTCGTTCAGCGCGCCCTGGACCGTGTACACGAGCTGCTGGGCCGCGACGGCCGCGACATCCGCGTCGAGCGTCGCCTTCGGCAACTGTTTGAAGTCGACCGTCACCTTGTCGTTCGTCCGCGTCACCGCGTTCAGCGCGGCGCCGCGCCAGACCGAGAAGTAGTCCGGGTCGGTGGGTTGTTTGGTGGTCATGATGCGGACCGCTTCTTCGGCCGGGTGGCCGCTGACCTTGGCCCAGGTGCGGTACAGGCGGGCGGTCGACTTCTTGGTGGCGCCGATCTGCTGGCCGAGCCAGTAGACCGGGACCACGGCGTTGTGGACGGACTGTTCGGGCGCGGCGACGCTCGGTGCCACCGACGGGACCGCCTTGCTCGGGGCCGGCGTGCCGGCGCCGGTGGTGGGTACGGCGGTGGTGCTCGTCGTGCCCGAACCGGCCACCGCGTCGCCGTCGTTGGCGGTGTTACCGGGGTTGTTGAGGTTCGGCAGGACCGTGAACGCGCCGATCGCGGCCGCGGTGCCGACGGTCGCGACACCGGCGGTCAGGAGCCAGGGGCGCCGGCTGGCCGGCCGGCGCTGGGCGTGCGCGCGGGCGCGGATCTCCGGCAGCGCGTCGGCCGGGTCGATCCGGTCCGCCTCGGCGTGCAGCGCCCGGCGTACCAGCTCGTCGAACGAATCGTTGCGATGCTCACTCATACGGTCTGCTCCAAGAGCTGGCGCAGCGACTTGGTCGCCCGCGCGGCGTGGCTCTTCACGGAGCCACGACTGATACCCATGGTGTCCGCGATCTCGGCCTCCGAGAGGTCGCCGTAGTACCGGAGCACCATCACGGTGCGCTGCTTCTCCGGCAGCGTCCGCATCGCGTCGATGACCCGGTCGGTCTCCGCGGTCCGCAGCACCGCCTGCTCGGCACTCGGTTCGTCCGGCAGCGATCGCGGCGTGTGCCGGTCCACCACCACGAGATGGCGCTGCCGGGACCGGCAGCGGTTCACCACCGCGGTCCGCAGGTACGCCAGCGCCTTGTGCGGATCACGTAACCGGTTCCAGCGGCCGTGCATGGCGACGAACGCGTCCTGCACGATCTCCTCCGCGGTCCCGGTGTCGCGCAGCAGCAGGGCGCCGAGGCGGACCAGCGACGTGTAGTGCGCGGTGTAGACAGCAGTTAGTGCCTCGTCGGCATTCCACGAGGACTCATGGGTCACGCACTCTTCGTACACCACGGCCAACTGTGCCACGACTACAGAGACGCGAAGCCCACCTCTCAGGTTGACAACAGGTACGGTGCCCGGCGATCGGTGCCCGGATCGTGACCCGGATCGGCCCCGCGGCGGCCGCCACGGAGCGTGTCCCGGCGAATTACGAGTGAGGCTGTCGGCCGGGACGGCTAGCATGGACAGGGTCAACATCATCCGACTCAGGAGGAAGAGCCTGTCCAGGCCACGCAGTATCGAACCGGAGGCGCGCGCGAACGGGGCTGTCACCGATCCCGTACCCAGCGCCGCCACCAGCGCGCAGGCATCACACAAGATCGTCGTGCCGAACAGCATCGACATGGTTGCCCTGCTCGGCGCCCGGGACGAGTTCCTCCGCATCGTCGAGAAGGAGTTCGCCGCCGACATCATGGTCCGCGGCAACGAGATCACGCTGGTCGGTGAGCCGGCCGAGCTGGCCCTGGCCGAGCGGCTGATCGACGAGCTGATCGCCGTGGTCCGGACCGGGCACGGGCTGACCGCGGACTCGGTCGAGCGCAGCATCGCGATGATCAAGCAGGCGACCGCGGAGAGCCCGCGGGACGTGCTGACCCAGAACATCCTGTCCAGCCGCGGCCGGACGATCCGGCCGAAGACGCTGAACCAGAAGCGGTACGTGGACGCGATCGACAAGAACACGATCGTGTTCGGCATCGGCCCGGCCGGTACCGGCAAGACCTATCTGGCGGTGGCCAAGGCGGTCCAGGCGCTGCAGGCCAAGGAGGTCACCCGGATCATCCTGACCCGGCCGGCCGTCGAGGCCGGCGAGCGGCTCGGCTTCCTGCCCGGCACGCTGTCGGAGAAGATCGACCCGTACCTGCGGCCGCTGTACGACGCGCTGCACGACATGCTCGACCCGGAGTCGATCCCGCGGCTGATGACGGCCGGGACGATCGAGATCGCCCCGCTGGCGTACATGCGCGGCCGGACGCTGAACGACGCGTACATCATCCTGGACGAGGCGCAGAACACCTCGCCGGAGCAGATGAAGATGTTCCTCACCCGGCTCGGGTTCGGGTCCAAGATGGTGGTCACGGGTGACGTCACCCAGGTCGACCTGCCGACCGGGACCAACTCCGGGCTGCGGGTCGTACAGAACATCCTGGACGGCGTCCAGGACCTGGCGTTCTGCCGGCTGACCTCGCACGACGTGGTCCGGCACAAACTGGTCGGCCGGATCGTGTCGGCGTACGAAAACTATGAAGGTAGCGCTGACGACAAGCGATGAACGTCGAGGTCAACAACGAGTCCGGCGTCGAGATCGACGCGCAGGGACTGATGCGGCTCAGCCGGTTCGTACTGTCGTCGCTGCGGCTGCACCCGGAATGCGAGCTGTCGATCAAGCTGGTCGACGAGGACACGATGGCGCGGTATCACGTCGAGTTCCTGGACCTGCCCGGTCCGACCGACGTGATGTCGTGGCCGATGGACGAGTTGCGGCCCGGGTCGGACGAGTCCGACGAGGGTGACCTGCCGCTCGGCCATCTCGGTGACATCGCGCTCTGCCCGACCGTCGCGGCCGCGCAGGGCGCGAAGGCCGGTCACGGCACCTGGGCCGAGCTGGAGCTGCTGACGGTGCACGGCATCCTGCACCTGCTCGGCTACGACCACGCCGAACCCGCCGAGAAGGCGGAAATGTGGGACATCCAGGGCCGTCTGCTGGAAGCCTGGCGCGCACCAGGCAGCCATCTCGGGCAGGAGTGACGCTTCGATGACCTACCACGACCTCGTTCTGCTGGTTGTGGCCGCGGTGCTGGTGCTGCTCGCCGGGTTGTTCGCCGGCGCGGAGGCGGCGCTGTCGTCGTACTCGAAGGTGCGGGCGAACGAGCAGGTCGAGCAGGGCAACCTGCGCGCGGTCCGGCTGCGGGACCTGCTGTCGGACGCCCCGCGGTACCTGAACTCGTTGCTGCTGCTCCGGCTGAGCTGCGAGATCACCGCGATCGTCCTGGTCACGCAGGCGCTGTCGGTCGTACTGGAGGTGACCTGGGAGCACATCCTGATCACCTCGGTCGTGATGGTGCTGGTGTCGTTCGTGATCATCGGGGTCGCGCCGCGGACGCTCGGCCGCCAGCACTCCGACCGGTTCGCGATCCTGTCCGCCGGTCCGGTGATGGCGCTGACCAAGGCGCTCGGTCCGGTGCCGAAGCTGCTGATCCTGCTCGGCAACGCGCTCACCCCGGGCAAGGGGTACGCCGAAGGTCCGTTCGCGACCGAGGCCGAGCTGCGGGCGCTGGTCGACTACGCGGAGAAGTCCGCGGTGATCGAGTCCGGCGAGCGGCAGATGATCCACTCGGTGTTCGAGCTCGGTGACACCATCGTCCGCGAGGTGATGGTGCCGCGGACCGACATGGTCTACATCGAGAAGCACAAGAAGCTCCGGCAGCTCACCTCGCTGGCGCTGCGTTCCGGGTACTCGCGAATCCCCGTGATCGGTGAGTCGCTCGACGACATCGCCGGCGTGGTGTACCTGAAGGACGTGATGCGCCGGGTGTACGACAACGCCCAGGCCGAGTCGACCGAGCGGGTCGAGTCGGTGATGCGGCCGTGCATGTACGTGCCCGACTCCAAGCCGGTGGACCAGCTGCTGCGCGAGATGCAGGCGGCCCGGATGCACCTGGCGATCGTCGTCGACGAGTACGGCGGTACCGCCGGTCTGGTCGCGATCGAGGACATCCTGGAGGAGATCGTCGGCGAGATCACCGACGAGTACGACGAGGACCCGGACTCGGTGCAGGAGCTGTCCGACGGCGGGTACCGGGTGTCCGCGCGGCTGCCGATCGACGAGCTCGGCGAGCTGTTCGGGGTGCCGCTGGACGATGACGACGTGGACACCGTCGGCGGCCTGATGGCGAAACTGCTCGGCAAGGTGCCGATCCCCGGCGCCGAGGTCGAGATCGCCGGCCTGTCCCTGACCGCCGAACGCCCGTCCGGCCGCCGCAACCAGGTAGGTACCGTCCTGGTACGCCGGGAAACCCCGGCCCCCACCCCGCACGACCAGAACCACCAGCACGCCTAACCCCAGCTCGACCCACTCAGCAGCTCAGTTTTTGGAGTATTTCTTGTCAGACCTGTCGGCGGAGGACGCCAAACTCGTCACCCTCGCTCGTGCCGCGCGTGCCCGTACACGCGCTCTTGAGGGCGCCGCCGTGCGGGACAGCGACGGGCGTACGTACAGCGCCTGCACGGTCGCGCTCGACACCGTCGAGTTGAGCGCGCTGCAGCTTGCGGTCGCGATGGCGTTGTCGTCGGGGGTGAAGGGTCTGGAAGCGGGCGCGGTCGTCACCGACGCGGAGCAGGTCGACGTGAACGTGGTCCGGCACTTCGCCGGCGCGGCGATCCCGGTGGTGCGCGCCGACGGTTCGGGGGAGGTGCTCGATGTCGTCAACACCTGAGGAGTTCAAGTCCGGCTTCGCCTGTTTCGTCGGCCGTCCGAACGCGGGCAAGTCGACACTCACGAACGCGCTGGTCGGCAAGAAGATCGTCATCACCTCGTCGAAACCACAGACCACCCGGCACGCCGTACGCGGCATCGTGCACCGGCCGGACGCACAGTTGATCCTGGTCGACACGCCGGGCCTGCACAAGCCGCGTACGCTGCTGGGCGAGCGACTGAACGACCTGGTCAAGACCACCTGGGCCGAGGTCGACGTGATCGCGGTCTGCCTGCCCGCGAGCGACAAGATCGGGCCCGGTGACCGGTTCCTGGTCGGCGAGGCGGCGAAGGTCGCGAAGACGCCGAAGGTCGCGCTGGCCACCAAAGCGGACCTGGTCGAACCGGACCGGATGGTCGAGCACCTGGCCGAGATCCAGGCACTCGGCGAAGCGGCCGGGATCGAGTGGGCGTCGATCGTGCCGGTGTCCGCGACGTCCGGGTTCCAGGTGGACCTGGTCGCCGACGAGCTGGTCAAGCTGCTGCCGAACGGGTTCCCGCTGTACCCGGACGGCGACATCACCGACGAGCCGGAGGAGACGCTGGTCGCCGAGCTGATCCGCGAGGCCGCGCTGGAGGGGGTCCGGGACGAGCTGCCGCACTCGATCGCGGTCACGATCGACGAGATGAACCTGCGCGAGGACCGGCCGAAGGACAAGCCGCTGCTGGACATCTACGCGAACATCTTCCTGGAGCGGGAGAGCCAGAAGGGGATCGTGATCGGGCACAAGGGCGCCCGGCTCCGCGAGGTCGGCGCCGCGTCCCGGCGCCAGATCGAGGCCCTGCTCGGCACGCCGGTGTACCTGGACCTGCACGTCAAGATCGCCAAGAACTGGCAAACCGACGCCAAACACCTCCGCAAACTGGGCTTCTGACGGTGGAATCTTCTGCACTGACCAATCCGGTGTACGCCGCTCTGACCGGTCCGCATGCCGGGGTCGCCGAGGTTCGTGGCAACGCGCGGCGGTATCCGGCCGCGGTGGCGCCGTTTCTTGCGCTGCCTGACGAGCCGACCGACAAAGACTGGGCGGACGCTGCCGTCCTGCTCGGTCCCGGCACGTCCGTCGCGCTGATGCGCCCCGAGCTCCCCGTTCCCGGCAGCTTCAAGCTGGACCGAGTGATCGACCTGGTGCAGTTCACCGCACCGGCGGATCTCCCGGCCGCGGATCCTGAAGCGACAACACTCGGCCTGGACGACGTACCGGACATGCTGGCACTCGTCGCGCTGACCGACCCCGGTCCGTTCCGCAGCCGGACGATCGAGCTCGGTACGTACCTGGGCATCCGTCGCGACGGCGAGCTGATCGCGATGGCCGGGACGCGTTTCAGCCTGCCCGGGCACACCGAGATCAGCGCCGTCTGCACCCACCCGTCGGCGCGCGGCCAGGGTCTCGCGACCCGGCTGATCCGGGCCGTGGCCGCGGACATCACCGCCGCCGGCCGCAGTCCGTTCCTGCACACCGGCGGCAGCAACACCACCGCGATCCGCCTCTACGAGTCACTCGGCTTCACCCTGTCCAACCAAATGAAGGTCACCATCGTCGAGCCAGTGTGAGAACACCGGCAGCTCGACAGTACGTATACGCCCACTGCCGCCGGCCGCCCGCGTAAGCGGTCGGGTGAGAGGCGGCAGATCGGCGACACCTCCTGTCGAGCTGCCGATTAATCAGATCGTCTTCTGGTAGGCGAGTGTGCGGGTGACGATTTGGTAGTTCAGCTTTTCGTTGATGCCGATCATGTGGTTGTTCGACTCGGCGTTCCAGGTGTCGACCCGGGCCAGTTGCGGCTCGGCCTCGCGCAGCCAGAGCAGCATCGCGGACTTCACCAGCGCGCCCAACCGGTGACCGCGATGCGCCCGGGCGACGGCGGTGTCGTGCTGCTCGCCGAGGTGCGGCCGCTCCCGCTCGACGGCGATGACCGTGTGCCCGGCCAGCGCGCCGGTGGCCTTCTCCCGTGCGATCACCCGGTAGATGGTGTGGTCGCTCTTCGCCTGCGCCTCCTCGTACGCCCGCAGTCGCTCCGGGCTGAAGACGTCGTCCTCGAGGTCGAGGTCGTCCTTCGGCGCGTCGTTGATCGAGCCGGTCAGTTCCACCATCGGCTCGAGCAGGTCGCCGGGCAGCGCGCCGGTCAGCATGGTCAGCTCGTACCCGGTGGACGCGGCGACCGCTTCGTCGTACATCCGCTGGACCACGTCCCAGTCGAGCGTGCTCAGGTCCTGCCGGCGGTTCACCTCGATCGCCTTCTGCTCGAAACCGTGCGCGCGGGCGAACTCGTCGTCGGCGGGCAGGTCCAGGCAGCCGTAGCCGATGGTGTCCCGGCCGAGCTCACGGGTGAACGCTTCGGCGCGTTCGACCAGGGCCGACCCGATGCCGCGGCCGTGGTGGTCCGGGTGGACGTCGACGTCGATCCAGACCTGGTTGGTATTGTCGTACAGGTTGACGTCGACGTTCAGTACGCCGACGGCGGTCCCGTCGGCGTCGCGGGCAAGAAACGCGTGCCCGGGCTCCAGATCCCAGCCGTACCGCAGCATGTTCGCGAACCCGCGAGGCGTGGACGGCACCATCTCGGGGCAGTCCTGCGCGAGTACGGCGTTCTTGATGCCTACGGCGTCGATGCACCCGGCTTCGTCGTCGGGCGACAGTTTTGTGATCTCCACCAGCACAGCGTCCAACGAGACGATCGGTTTCCGCACCTGGTTTAACGGAGCGCGGCGCCCGGCATTCCGTACGCGTGGTCGATCGTCATCGAGAACACCAGCCGCCGGTCCCGCACCATCGCGGCGCGGTAGTCGTCCCAGTCCGGGTGCTCGCCGGAGGCGGTCCGGTAGTAGTCGACCAGGTCGTCGACCACCGCGTCGTTCGGCTCGGCCGCGACCGGGCTGAGCTCGGCCTTACCTTCCAGCACCAGGTACGACCGGCCACGCGGCCCGTCGACGTACAGACTGGCGCGCGGGTCGCGCCGGAGATTACGTGTCTTCGCGCGATCGTCGGTCAGCGAAACCCGTACCCGGGTCCCGTCGAACACGTAGGTGACGTTCGACAACTGCGGCCGCCCGTCCCGCTTGATCGTCACCAGCACACCGAGCCCGTGCGTCCCGATCCGCTCCAGCACCGTTTCCGTCAGACCAATGAGCCGTAAGGACAGGAGGTAGTGCCAGCTGGTGGCTGCCGGCGAGGTGTGCTGAGCGCGGCGTGGCCGGAGGTGGGCGACTACCTCCTGTCCTTCGGTGCACCGGACCCCGGTTCGACGGGTCGTGGTTGCCGTGCGTAGACTGCTGGCATCATGCGGCACCTGTTTCTTCTCCTTCGCTGCCGCGGCGAGGCCTGACAAGGCCGGTTTCCTCGCCGCGGAGTTTCGTCGTACGCCGGTCGTCCAGCGACCTTGAGCACTGACGCACCCCGAGGAGAACCTCCGTGGCACCGAAGAACCAGCCCAAGCCCGTCCAGCAGCCGTCCGGTATGCCGACCCACCGGTACCGGGCGTTCCCGCCGATCGACCTGCCGGACCGTACCTGGCCGGCCAAGTCCGTCGACCACACCCCGCGCTGGCTGTCCACCGACCTCCGGGACGGCAACCAGGCGCTGGTGGAGCCGATGTCGCCGGCCCGCAAGCGGCGGATGTTCGACCTGCTGGTGAAGATGGGCTACAAGGAGATCGAGGTCGGTTTCCCGAGCGCCAGCCAGTACGACTTCGACTTCGTCCGCAGCCTGATCGAGGGTGACGCGATCCCGGACGACGTGACCATCTCGGTGCTGACCCAGGCCCGCGAGGAGCTGATCGAGCGCACCGTCCAGTCCCTGCAGGGTTCGCCGAAGGCGACCATCCACCTGTACAACGCGACCGCGCCGCTGTTCCGCCGGGTGGTGTTCAATGTGGACAAGGCCGAGTGCCGCACGATCGCGGTCCGCGGTACGGAGACGGTGATGAAGTACGCCGACGAGCTGCTCGGCGACTGTGAGTTCGGCTATCAGTACAGCCCCGAGATCTTCACCGGGACCGAGCTGGAGTTCGCGCTCGAGGTGTGTGAAGCGGTCAGCGACGTCTGGCAGCCGGCCGCGGGCCGGGAGATCATCCTGAACCTGCCGGCCACGGTCGAGATGTGTACGCCGAACGTGTACGCGGACCAGATCGAATGGTTCGGCCGGCAGCTGACCCGGCGGGAGCACAGCACGATCAGCCTGCACCCGCACAACGACCGTGGTACCGCGGTGGCCGCGACCGAGCTGGCGCTGATGGCCGGCGCGGACCGGGTCGAGGGCTGCCTGTTCGGGCACGGTGAGCGGACCGGCAACGTCGACCTGGTGACGCTGGGGATGAACCTGTTCAGCCAGGGCATCGACCCACAGATCAACTTCGCCGATATCGACGAGATCCGCCGTACGGTCGAGTACTGCACCCAGATGCGGGTCCCGGAGCGGCAGCCGTACGCCGGCGATCTGGTCTACACCGCTTTCTCCGGATCGCACCAGGACGCGATCAAGAAGGGCCTGGAGGCGCTGGACAAGCAGGCCGCGGCGGAGGGCCGGCCGGTCGGCGAGATCGCCTGGGAGGCGCCGTACCTGCCGATCGACCCGAAGGACGTCGGCCGTTCGTACGAGGCAGTGATCCGGGTGAACTCGCAGTCCGGCAAGGGCGGCGTCGCGTACATCATGAAGTCGGAGCACCGCCTGGACCTGCCGCGCCGGCTGCAGATCGAGTTCAGCCGGGTGATCCAGCAGCACACCGACGACGAGGGCGGCGAGGTCGGCCCGAAGCAGATGTGGGACATCTTCGCGGGGGAGTACCTGGCGGCCGGGAAGCTGTCGCTGCTGAGCGTGAACTCACTGTCCGGCGAGGGTCAGGGCGACCAGCTCCGGGTGCAGGTCTATGCCGACGGCGTACCGCACGAGCTGGTCGGCGAGGGCAACGGTCCGGTGTCGGCGTTCGTGGACGCGCTGCAGCCGCTGAAGTACGACGTCCGGGTTCTTGACTATCACGAGCACGCGCTCTCGGCCGGCGGCGACGCGCTGGCCGCGGCGTACGTCGAGTGCGAGGTCGGCGACGAGGTGCTCTGGGGCGTCGGCCGGGACGCCAACATTCTCACGGCGTCGCTGAAGGCGGTCGTCTCCGCGGTCAACCGCGCAAACCGCTGATCGTTTCGCGCTAGCCCATAACGGCGCCCCTGCCGGTCGCCGCGACCTTCAGGCAGGATGCCCGTCTCCGTGTCGGAGGCGGGCATTTCCTGTACTCCCCGATACCGTCGCATCACGCAGGGCAACGTTGTCCCAACGTTGCCTCAACGTTGCCTCAAGTCGTTGACTCGGTGACTGAGGTTGCGCACACTGTCGTCACAATGCGCAGACTCTTGCAAGACAGCATTACTAAGTCGTCTTGCTAAGGTCCGCGACACCCACTTTGACCCCTGCAGTCGTGTGGAGGTGAGCAGTGAGCGGTGCGGTCGATACGTCCGCGGCGGAGCTGATCGAAGGTCCTGCCGACGAACCGAGACCTTCGGCCGTACGGCGGTTCTTCAACGCCTGGCTGGTGCGAAGACTGTTCAAGGCGATCTTGACGGTCTTCATCGTCACGACCGGGACGTTCTTCCTGGTCAGATTGTTACCAGGGAACCCGGTCGACACCTATATCTCGACCCAGATCGCGCAGACCGGTATCTCGTACGAGGCAGCGGCCGCGCAGGCGAAGAACCTGTTCTCGCTGGACCCGAACCAGCCAATCGTCGTGCAGTACTTCCACTACATGATCAACATGCTGCACGGCGACTTCGGGAACTCGATGCTCTCGCCGGGCACCACGGTCGCCTCGGTGATCAAGACGTACCTGCCCTGGACGCTGTTCTCGGTCGGCGTCGCCACCGTGATCAGCTTCATCGTCGGCATCGTCGCGGGCATGATCATGGCGTACCGGCGGGAGACGTGGATCGATCATCTGCTGACGTCGATCGGCTCGCTGCTGCACGCGATCCCGAACTACATCCTGGCGATCCTGATCGTGGTCTTCCTCGGCGTGAAGCTGCAGTGGTTCGACCTGACCGCGGCCCGCGGCTCGTACACGCCGGGTGTGACGCCGTCGTTCAGTTTCAGCTTCCTGAACGACATCTTCTACCACGCGACGCTGCCGATCCTGGCCTACGCGCTGACCACGGTCGGCTCCTGGGCGCTGGTGATGAAGTCGTCGACGGTCGAGACCCTCGGCGAGGACTACGTGACGGTGGCCCGGGCGCGCGGCCTGACCGACTCGCGGATCCGGTCCGGGTACGTCGGGCGCAACGCCGTCCTGCCCTTGTTCAGCCAGCTCGCGGTGTCGCTCGGCTTCGTCGTCGGCGGCTCGATCTTCGTCGAGCGCATCTTCGGCTACCAGGGCATCGGCTTCAGCCTGTACAACGCGGTCAGCGGCCGCGACTACGCCGTACTGCAAGGCATCTTCCTGGTGGTGACGATCTCGGTGGTGGTGGCCAACCTGCTCGCCGACGTCCTGTACAGCCGACTGGATCCGCGGATCCGGGTCCAGGGCAAGGGCAAGGGGTGACGAGATGACCGAGGCTTCCATTCCGGTCGCGTCGATCGGTACCACCGGGGTCTCCCGGTTCGCCGGCATCCTGCGATCGCTGCGCCGCAGCCCGGCCGGCTTCATCGGGTTCGTGATCGTCGCGCTGCTGGTACTGATCACCGCGATCGTGCCGTTCTTCCTCCCGGACGTGTCCCCGAACGTCAAGGAGATCCTGCTCCCGGCCGGTTCGCCGGGGCACCTGCTCGGCACCGACAACGAGGGCAAGGACGTCCTGATCCAGATGATCGGCGGCGGCCGGACGGTGATCTTCGTCGGCTTCGTCGCCGCCGCGATCTCGACCGCGCTGGCGATCGTGCTCGGGTCACTGGCCGCGTACCTGGGTGGCTGGGTCGACTCGGTGGTGGTGACGCTGGCCGACGTCGTGCTGACCGTTCCGCAGATCGTGCTGCTCGCCGTGATGGGCGCGTTCTTCAAGCTGGACTCGCCGATCCTGCTGGCGCTGCTGGTCGGTGGCCTGTCCTGGCCGGTCCTGACCCGCGCGGTCCGGGCGCAGGTGTTCTCGCTGAAGGAACGCGAGTTCGTCGAGGCGGCCCGGCTGCTCGACCTGGGCACGATCCGGGTGGTGTTCGTCGAGATCCTGCCGAACATGGCCAGCTTCATCCTGATGAACTTCATGATCGGCGTGACCAGCGCGATCTATCAGCTGGTCGGTCTGTACCTGCTCGGCCTCGCCCCGCTGACCGGTTCGAACTGGGGCATCATGCTGAACCGCGCCTGGATCGCCGGCGCGATCTTCAACGACGCGAGCCTGGCCTGGATTCTGAGCCCGGTGGTCGCGATCATCCTGCTGCTGCTCGGACTGGTGATGATGACGAGATCCCTCGAAGAGATCCTCAACCCGCGGCTCCGGGACCGGTGATGGCGATGACGAGTACCTCGGCGAGTACCCGCGCGAAGCGTGGTGGCGAAGGCAAACCGCTGCTGTCGGTGCGTGACTTCAAGGTCGAGTACCGGACCGGTGCCGGCGCGACGGTGGAGGCGGTCCGCGGCGTCGACCTCGACCTGTACCCGGGCGAGAGCCTGGCGCTGGTCGGCGAGAGCGGTTGCGGCAAGACCACGTTCGGGCTCGGGCTGCTGCGGTTGCTGCCGCGGCTCGGGCACGCCAGCGGCAAGGTGACCTTCAACCGCGGCGACGGCACCGAGATCGACGTCCTCGGCCTGGACGGCCGGGACCTGCGCAAGTTCCGCTGGCGGGACGCCGCGATGGTCTTCCAGGGCGCGATGAACGCTTTCAACCCGGTACTGAAGATCCGCGCGCACATGCACGACACGATGCGCGCGCACACCAAGGCGACCAAGCAGGAGATCGAGGACCGGGCCGGCGAACTGCTCCGGCTGGTACGCCTGGAGCCGTCCCGGGTGATGGACAGCTACCCGCACGAGCTGTCCGGCGGCATGCGGCAGCGCGTACTGATCGCGATGAGCCTGCTGCTCGAGCCCGAGGTCCTGATCCTGGACGAGCCGACCACCGCGCTCGACATCCTCACCCAGCGGTCGGTCGTCGACGTACTGCACGAGGTCCGCGACCGGCTCGGCTTCTCGATGATCTTCATCTCGCACGACCTGTCCCTGGCCGCCGAACTCGCGGACCGGGTCGCCACCATGTACGCCGGCCGCATCATCGAGACCGGCGGCGTACGGGACATGTTCTACCGGCCGCGGCACCCGTACACCCTCGGCCTGATCAAGGCGGTGCCGCCGATCGTCGGCGATCTGCCCGACATGGAGTCGATCCCCGGCGGACCGCCCAGCCTGGCCGCGCTGCCACCCGGCTGTACCTTCGCGCCGCGATGTAAGTACGCGACGGAGGAATGCAACGCCACCGATCCGCGGCTGGTCCCGATCACCGACGAGCCGGGGGACGCGCACGAGGCGGCCTGTATCCACGCGAAGGACGTACACCTCGAACGCGAGGTACCGAACGAGAACCTGGGGACGGCATCGTGAGCGCACTGGAGAAGTCCCCGCGGGAAGCGGCGCCGCTGATCACCCTCGGTGGGGTCAGCCAGGTGTTCGACACCGCCGCCGGCCCGATCCGCGCGGTGGACGACATCGAGCTGTCGATCAACCCCGGCGAGGTGCTGTGCCTGGTCGGCGAGAGCGGTTCGGGCAAGACCACCGCGGCCCGGATGGCGGCCGGTCTGGCCCGGCCGAGCAGCGGGCAGGTTTCGTTCGGCGGCACGGACATCTGGTCGATGAAGCGGGCCGAGTTCGGTACCTTCCGGCGCAGCGTGCAGTACGTGCATCAGGACCCGTACGCGTCGCTGAACCCGACCCGGACGATCCAGCAGACGATCACCGCGCCGCTGCTCAAGCACGGTGTCGTGAAGAGCAAGAAGGAAGCCGCCGAGAAGGCGGTCGAGTTGCTCACCAAGGTCGACCTGACGCCGGCCGCGAACTACCTGCCGAAGTTCCCGCACCAGTTGTCCGGCGGGCAGCGGCAGCGGGTCGCGGTGGCGCGGGCGCTGACGCTCGACCCGAAGCTGATCATCGCGGACGAGTCGACGTCGATGCTGGACGTGTCGATCCGGATCAGCGTACTGGCGATGCTCGGCCGGCTCCGCGACGATCTCGGCGTCGGTTTCCTGTTCATCACCCACGACCTGGCGATCGCCAAGTACTTCGGCTGGCGGGGCAAGACCGCGGTGATGTACCTGGGCCGGATCGTCGAGTTCGGTCCGACTCCGAAGATCATCAACGCGCCGACCCATCCGTACACCCGGGCGCTGATCGACGCGATCCCCGAGCCGGACCCGGACCTGACCAAGACCAAGGGCCGCGAATCCCTGCGCAGCCTGGAGATCCCGAGCCTGGCGAACCTGCCGGCCGGCTGCTCGTTCCACCCGCGCTGCCCGCAGTTCGAGGACGGGCTGTGCGACGGGAAGGTCCCGCAACTGGTCGAGATCCGGTCCGGGCAGTCCGCTGCGTGTCACGTGGTCGCGCGCGACGGCGTACCCGAGGTGCACGGCGCTCCCAAAGCGCGATCGGGCGGACCGGGGGCCTGATGGGCCCCCAGATCGGCCGGGCGGCGCTCGGCTGGGCAGCGTTCCTTGTGCTGGCCAGCGGAGTCCTGCTGCTCACCCTGACGCCGGGCACCCCGGAGTTCGTCGTCACCCTGTTCACCTTGTGTTTGGGCCTGCTACTGGGCCTGGTGGTCGTCGCCGGTGTGCTCTACACCCGGCGGCGGGACAAGCGCGAGGGCGGTAACTGAATCCCACCAGCAGTACCTGACCCGCACATGGGCGTGTGGTCAGCTCAGAAAGGACGAAGGATGAGTCCCACCGGCACCAACGATTCCGGCCCCAACGAGACGGGCGCCAGCGCCCGGACGAACGCGGTCTCCCGCCGGCACGTGCTCCAGCTGTTCGGTATCGCCGGTGTCGGCGCGGCCGGCATCGGGACCGCGGCGTGCTCGCCGAGCAAGCCGAACGCCAGCGGGGGTGACAGCAAGGGCGGCGACAAGGAGTTCCACGGCGCGTACCCGTACCAGCTGCCGCCCAAGGGCCACTTCAACCTGGCCGCCGGTGTCACCGACGGAATCCAGGCCAGCACCAGCCCGTACTTCGACCTCGTCTACCCGAGCGCCGGCCTGTACTACTGGGCCGACAAGAAATGGGAATGGATGATGGCCGAGTCCGGGACCCTGGACGAGGCGAACAAGACCTACACCCTGAAACTGCGCTCCGGGCTGACCTGGAGTGACGGCAAGCCGGTGACCGCCAAGGACGTCGTGTCGACGTTCAACCTGCACTGGCTGATGCGCCAGCAGGCGTGGACGTTCCTGTCCGACGTCAGCGCCAAGGACGACACCACCGTACTGTTCACGATCGGCACGCCGTCGACCGTACTGGAGCGCTACATCCTCCGCGCCGGCATCCTGCCGGACTCGGTCTACGGTGAGTGGGCGACCAAGGCCGAGACGATGCGGAAGGCCAAGACCAGCCTGGACAGCGACGAGGGCAAGAAGCTGAACGGCGACTTCCAGAAGTTCCGTCCGGAGAACCCGGTCGTGTCGGGGCCGTTCAACTACGACCCGAAGAGCATGACCAACTCGCAGATGACCCTGGTCAAGAACGACAAGGGCCTGTTCGCCGACAAGATCAGCTTCACCAAGGTCGTGCTGTACAACGGTGAGACCTCCGACGTCACGCCGGTCGTGCTGAACAAGGACGTCGACTACGCCACCCACGGTTTCGCGGTGGCGACCGAGAAGACCCTGCTCGGCAGCGGCTTCCGGATTCTGCGTCCGCCGGTGTACTCCGGTCCGGCGCTGGTGTTCAACTACACCGCGCACCCGGAGCTTTCCGATGTCCGCGTGCGGCAGGCGATCGCGTACGTGCTGGACCGGGCCGAGAACGGCACCGTCGCGCTCGGCGACTCCGGCAAGCCGTGCAAGTTCATGGCCGGTTTCTCCGACATCTCCGTACCGGACTGGGTCTCGGACGCCGACCAGAAGAAGCTGCAGGCGTACGAGAAGGACGAGGCGAAGGCAACTCAGCTGCTGCAGGCGGCCGGGTGGAAGCAGAGCGGCGGCAAGTGGATGCTGCCGAACGGCAAGCCGGCGGCGTACGACATCAAGTTCCCGACCGAGTTCGCGGACTGGAACCCGGCTGCCACCAACGCGGCCGACCAGCTGAACAAGTTCGGCTTCAACATCACCAAGCGGGGGATCACCTTCACCCAGCTGACCCCGGACGTGCTGGCCGGCAAGTTCGACTTCGCGATCCAGAGCTGGGGCGCGTCGAACCACCCGCACCCGTACTTCTCGTACGTCCAGGACCTGTACACGTTCAACTACGTGATCGCCGCGAACTCCGGTGGCAAGGGGATGAACTTCCCGCTCAAGCAGACCACCTCGGCCGGTCCGATCGACCTGCAGGCAGTGGTGGAGAAGTCGGCCCAGGGCCTGAACCTGGACGAGCAGAAGAAGAACGTCACCGCCGCGGCGCACGCGTTCAACGAACTGCTGCCGATCATCCCGCTCTGGGAGCGTTACGGGAACAACCCGGCGCTCGAGGGCAAGCGGGTGGCCAAGTTCCCGGCCGACGACGACCCGATCCTGAAGAACGCGCCGTACGCGGACAACTTCGTGATCATGGGCATGTATCAGGGCAAGATTGCGCCGGTGTAAAGAACTGGCGTCCTGACCCGATTGTTTGGTTGGGTCGGCCGGGTGATCAGTCTTCGCGAGATCGACCCGGCCGACCTGGCCCTGTTCGACGAGTGGTACGACGCCTTCCGGGCCGGCGCGGTCGCCGGCCGGAGCGCGGCGCTGGTGATCGGCCGGGAAGCGCTCGGGTACTCGATGCGCAACCCCAGCCCGGTGAAGGCGCGGATCGCGGTCGGCGCGTTCGAGAACGACCGGGTCCTCGGCGCGATGCTGTTCGAGTACCGGCTGACCGACAATCTGGACACCGTCGAGGTCGAGATCGACGTACCCCCGGAGCACCGGCGGCGGGGGATCGGCACGGCGCTGTGGCAGTGGGCGGCGACCCGGACCGCGCAACTCGGCCGAACGATCGTGCAAACCGAGCTGGGCGTGCCGGCGGAGCCGTGGCCTGGCGCGATCTTCGCGGAGCGGCTCGGCTTCGTCACCGAACACGTCGAGGAGCAGCTGGTCGTGCCGCTCCCGTTCGACGAGGTGCGGCTCGAGGAACTGCGGGAGTCCGCCGGGCGGCTCGACGGGTACCGGTTGACGTCCTGGGCGGGGGTGTGCCCGCCGGAGCATCTGCAGGCGTACGCGGATCTGCACACCGCGATGGATCAGGACGTACCGACCGGCGGCATGACGCGCGAGGTCGTCCCGTGGACTCTGGAAAAACTGGAGGCCAACGAGGTACGCCTGAACCGGAACTACCTGGCTCTGGTGACCATGGCCCACACCGTCGCGGGTCAGCCGGCCGGGTACACCCTGATGTACCTGCCCCGAGCCGACGCGGAACATGCCCAGCAGGACGACACGCTGGTACTACGCGAGCACCGCGGCCATAACCTAGGCACCCACCTAAAACTGGCAAACCTGGACCAACTGGCCCACCACCGCACAACCCAACGCTTCCTCCACACCTGGACCGCCCTTACCAACGCCCCAATGCGCAAGGTAAACACCCACTTCGGCTTCCACCCAGTAGAACAACACCGCGAACTGGAACTACGCCTACCCAGCCTCCGCCCGGCTGCACGTGGAGTGATTCTCGACCCCGACGACCGCATTCTGCTGGTTCGCTTCGAGTTCCCCGACGGACCGCTCTGGGCCACCCCAGGCGGCGGTCTGGAGCCCGGCGAGACCGTGGTCGAAGGCCTCCGCCGCGAGCTGATCGAGGAAGTCGGTCTGGAAGGCTTTCCCGATCCGCCGCACCTCTGGCACCAAGAGGTCGTCGCCGAAGGCCACGCCACCGGCTACGACGGCGTCCTCAATGACTATTTCCTCATCCGCACCACGGCTTTCGACCCAGCCGGCACCCTCAGTCCCGACGAGCTCCGCGCCGAGAACGTCCACGCCCTACGGTGGTGGACCCGCACCGAGCTGGAAGCCGATCCGGGCCGCTTCGCCCCCCGCAACCTCCCTGCCCTGCTCCGGCACCTGCTGGAGTCAGGCCCACCAAACACGCCAACCCAACTGACCCTCTAACTCAACCGAGCTCACTGTGCTGTCGTCCGCCGTACGACCGATTTGCCGTGTGAGAGGCTCGTGTGAAGCTTGTAAGAAAGGGTGGCGGGGTCAACGGGTCGGTTTAGCGTCGAAGGGTGAGTAGTCGACATTTGGTTGTTCCGGTTCGGTGTGCTGGTGAGATCGCGACGTTGCGGGTCGGGCGGTTGCCGGATGGGACGCGGGTCGGGATCGCGTTCAGTACGCCGGCTGGCTTGCGGGCCGCGGCTGGTGCCCAGGAGTGGATGCGGCTGTCGGAGGACAGTCTGCGGGAGCTGCTCGTACCGCTCGGAGTCCACCGGATTCAGCTCGATCCGACGATGGTTGTCGTACCGGTCAGCGCCGCCGCGGCCAGCTGAGGCGGGGTGCTGCCCCGCTCGGCCGGTCCCGGCGGTAGGTTCGGGGCATGCGTCAATCCCAGCTCGGTGACCTGACCGTTTCCAGTCTCGGCCTCGGCTGCATGGGCATGTCCCAGTCGTACGGTGTCCGGCCGGACGAGTCGGAGTCGATCGCTACCCTGCACGCCGCGATCGACGCCGGCTGCACCTTCATCGACACCGCCGACGTCTACGGCGACGGCGAGAACGAGGAGATCGTCGGCCGTGCCTTGGCCGGACGCCGCGACCAGGTCGTGCTTGCGACCAAGTTCGGTTTCAGGACCACCAAATCCGAGTCCACCGTGGTGCCGACTGTCGTCGACGGTTCACCGGAGTACGCCCGGGCCGCGCTGGACGCTTCGCTGCAGCGGCTCGGGGTGGATCACGTCGACCTCTGGTACTTGCATCGGCGGGATCCGCAGGTCCCGATCGAGGACACTGTCGGTGCGATGGCCTCGATGGTGGAAGCGGGCAAGGTTCGGTACCTCGGGCTCTCGGAGGTGAACGGCGACACCGTACGCGCCGCGCACGCCGTACACCCGATCACCGCCGTGCAGAGCGAGTGGTCGCTGTGGACGCGCGACCCGGAGACCGTGGTGCTGCCGGCGCTGCGTGAGCTGGGGATCGGGTTCGTGCCGTTCAGCCCGCTCGGGCGCGGGTTCCTGACCGGGCAGCTCACCTCGCCGGACGACTTCCCCGAGGACGACATGCGCCGCGGGCTGCCGCGGTTCCAGGGGGAGAACTTCCAGAAGAACCTCGACCTGGTCGCGCAGGTACGGACCCTGGCCGCGGCGAAGGGGGTCACGCCGAGCCAGCTCGCGCTCGCCTGGTTGCTTGCGCAGGGCAATGACGTGGCACCGATCCCGGGCACCAAGCGCCGTTCGTACCTGACCGAGAACCTCGGCGCGATCGATGTCGTCCTGACCCCGGACGAACTGGCCGGCCTGGACGCCGCGTTCCCGCCGGATGCGGTGGCGGGGCAACGGTATACCGACGGCGGAATGAACTTGGTGGGCAAGTGATCGGCCTGACCGGATCGACCGGGCAGCTCGGCTCCCGGATCGCGGAGCGGCTCGCCGGGCAGCCGCTGCGGCTGATCGTGCGCGATCCCGCCCGGGCGCCACAGCTGCCCGGGGCATCGGTCGCGCAGGCGGCGTACGGGGAGCATGCCGCGCTGCTGTCCGCACTGGACGGCGTCGACGTATTGATGTTGCTCAGCGCAACGGAGTCGGCCGATCGGGTTTCCTTGCACAAGGCAACCATTGACGCGGCGGTGGCGGCCGGCGTACGGCGGATCGTGTACACGTCGTTCGTCGGCGCGGCGCCGGGCGCGACGTTCACGTTCGCGCGCGATCACTGGCACACCGAGGAGCACATCCGGGCCAGCGGTGTCGACTACACCTTCCTGCGGGACAACCTGTACCTCGACTTCGTGTCCGGCGGTGTCGGCGCGGACGGCGTGGTCCGCGGGCCGGCCGGTGACGGGCGGGTCGCCGCCGTCAGCCGCGACGACGTGGCCGCTGCCGCCGCCGTGGTGCTCGGCTCGGACGGTCATTCCGGCGCGACGTACGACCTGACCGGCCCAAGCGCTTTCACCCTGACCGAAGCGGCAGCCGTGCTGTCCGAGGCGTTGGGTCGCGCGGTTCGGTACGAGCCCGAGACGCTCGACGAGGCGTACCGTTCCCGCGAGTCGTACGGCGCGCCCGCCTGGGAAGTTGCCGGCTGGGTGACGTCGTACGCCGCCATCGCCAGCGGTGAGCTGTCCCAGGTGTCGACCGCGGTGCAGGATCTCACCGGCCGCCCGGCGACCAGCCTCGAGGAGTATGTCGGTCGCGGGTGAGACACTGAGTTCGTGCCGCTCTACCGGGATCAGGCGATCGTGTTGCGTACCCAGAAGCTGGGTGAGGCGGACCGGATCGCCACGCTGCTGACTCGCGCGCACGGGAAGGTCCGTGCGGTCGCGAAAGGCGTCCGGCGTACGTCGTCCCGGTTCGGCGCCCGGCTGGAGCCGTTCAGTCACGTCGACCTGCAGCTCGCGACCGGCCGTACGCTCGACGTCGTCACGCAGGCGGAGTCGATCGCGGCGTACGGTGAGGGGATCGTCGGCGACTACGCCCGGTACACGGCCGGCACCGTCCTGCTGGAAACCGCCGACCGCCTGGTCGTCGAGGAGAAGGAACCCGCCACCCAGCAGCACCTCCTGCTGGCCGGCGCGCTCCGCGTCCTGTCCACCGGCGAACGCGAACCGTCCCTGGTCCTCGACGCGTTCCTGCTCCGCTCGCTGGCGATCGCCGGGTACGCGCCCTCTTTCGACGACTGCGCCCGCTGCGGCGAACCAGGCCCGCACCGAGCCTTCAACCCCGCCTCCGGCGGCATGGTCTGCACCTCCTGCCGCCCACCCGCCTCAGCCATGCCCGCCCAAGCCACAGTCACCCACCTCGCCGCCCTCCTCACCGGCAACTGGCCGGCCGCCACCCAAGCCGACCCCAAAACCCGCCGAGAATCCACCGGCCTCATCGCCGCCTTCTTCACCTACCACCAAGACAACCAACTACGTTCCTTCCCCCATCTAGACCTCACCCCCAATACCCCCACCCGCGACCCCCAATCCGCCTAACCACCCCTTGGCCGATTCTGGGAGCAGCGCCACCCCGACTGCACGGCCCCCACCCCCCCAACACACAGCTGAACCCCCGCACCCGCACCCGCACTCGTGCTCGCGACGCGGCTCCGGACGGCAACATGGGCGGTTAACCTGCGAACAGGACCCTTCACAAGCCGCATCCCGCTCGCGAACGAGCAAACCCGGTGGTTAACCACCCAACTGCCCTTGCTCGCGGAGCAACAGCGCCGCCTACCGGATCTCAACCCGCTCGAACTGGCCACATCACCGGCAACGATCCCAGCCTGCCGCACACCCGGCTGCCCGTGGCATCAACCCGCGCCGCACCATCACCTACGCAGCCATCCGTGGTGTCCGCCTGCACAGCCGCCCGTGGTGTCGCCCTGCGCGGTCGCTCGTGGTGTCCACCTGGGTCGACTAAACCTGACCGCCCTCAGCACTCAACCTGCTCTGTCGGCGTGACCCGGTCGCCTCCGTCCGGATCGACCAGAACCGGCACGGCCTCACCGATCCGCAACTGCGCCGCCGCTACCTGCGTCAGGTCGAGCTGCCCCGCCTCACCCAGCGTGCTCTCCCACGAAACCTTCCACCGCGCAGTCGCCGTCACCGGGTACTTGCAATCAGCCAACGCCCGCGAAGTCTTCTTATACCGATGCCCACAATCCGGCGAGTCCCGCACACCCATCGCCACCGTGTACGCCGTCCCTGCCCCTTCACACCGTACGGTCTGCCCGTCTCCCAGCGACCAGTCAACCGCAACCACCCGCGCTTTCGCCGTCACGGACAACCCAGGCACACTAGCCACCCGCTCAATCGGCCCCCACGTATTCTCAGTCTTCGCAACCCACAACCAAACCGGCATATTCACCAGCCCAACCTCCCCAATCCCCGGCGCACTCCTGACAAGGGGAGGCAGCAGGTGCATCTTGGCGATGGCTTCGTAGGCCAGCGTCTCCGGATCGGTGATGACGGTGTCAGGTCTGCCCGGTAGCCATACCCATTCAGTGACAAGGTGGCGGCCGCCGTCGTATCCCTGTTCGCGCACGCACGCCCAAATGCTTCCGTTCGTGTGGCCTTGCCAGCGCACGTCTCCTGGCGGCGGAGAGGGTACTTCGCGGCGCATGTAGCACTGGTGCTGGTTCGACCAGTTGCCGAGTTGCGCGTCAGTGCACTGCTGGGGCGCTCCGCGGAAAGTGCAGACAGCTTTGGTTTGCTTGGCATGCTTGCCGGGCGTACCAGGAGTACTCGGTGGTGCGCCAGGAGTCACATAGCTCTTTGCAATCCACTGGCAGCTCCGGTACCCACAGACCCATTCAAGGCCCGGGCTAGGTGGTGGCCCGGGTGGTGGTTCGGAGTACGCGATCGCCGCGCCGCTTGTGGCGACGAGGGCGGCCAGAGCCGCCAGGCTGATCCAGGGCAGTCGCAGGCGACTCAGCATTTCCCGCCGCCCTGATCAGCCACGAGGAACCACAACTTCTGCCCGCTTGGTGCCGGAGCCGCATAGACGAGTCGAGAAGTGAACAGGCGACGCTTTCCGGTGCCTGGCCCCATCGGTACGGGCTTGTGATCCTTCTCGAACCTGGTGACGAGCGCCGAGGTGTCCAGGCAGTTGATCAGGTTCACCTCTGGCTGTCCGCCATCGAGCTTCACTGATTTCACCTTCGTACTGACGATGCGCGTGGCGCCGGTCTGGTACCAGCCGCTCCTCGTGAATGACCTGGCCTGGTCGATGATTTCGATAATCCATTCGCCTCCTACACCTGACTTCTCAAGCGCTGAGCGGTCTAGCGCGGCGGGTGCGCCGAGTGCTTTGTCTACCGCTGCAGTAGCCGCGACGTACCGAGTTTTCGCGGCGGTGATGGCCGCTTCCTGCTCCGGGGTCCAGATTGGGTCGGAGACGGTGGCAGTCGGGATGGGGGCGGGGGTGCTGGTGTGGGTGGTGGGGGTGGTGTTGGGCCGGCCGGCTTTGGGGGAGGGGGTGCAGGCGGTCAGTGTTAGGAGGCTGAGGGTAGCTGCGGTGAGGAGCTGGCGGCGGGGCATGGGGTGAGGCTCCGTTCGTGGGTGCGTTGGGTTAAGGGTTGCATACGGAGGGTGTTCGGGGCGGGGGTTATCCACAAGGGTGCACAGTGCTGCCGGTGGTGGTTTGCGGGGTGTCAGGGAGGGGTGATCGGGCGGCTGGGGTGGATGGGAGACTTTGGGGCATGTCTCCTATTGGGCGTCGCCGAGGTCGGGTTGTTGGGGTGGGGACGGGGGAGCCGAAGGTAGTGGTGGCTCCGGAGCCGCATCCTTCGGGGGCTCGGGTGCCGGCGGTGCCTCGGGAGCTGGTGCCTCGGCATGTGGCGATCGTGATGGACGGGAACGGGCGGTGGGCCAAGCAGCGCGGGCTGCCGCGGACCGAGGGGCATCGGGCCGGCGAGGCGTCGTTACTGGACGTGATCAAGGGCGGCATCGAGATCGGGGTGAAGTACATCTCGGCGTACGCGTTCTCCACCGAGAACTGGGCCCGGTCGCCGGAGGAAGTACGCTTCCTGATGGGGTTCAACCGCGAGGTGATCCACCGGCGCCGTGACGAGCTGGACGCGATGGGCGTACGCGTGGTGTGGTCCGGCCGCCGGCCGCGTTTGTGGAAGAGCGTGATCGACGAGCTGGAGTACGCGCAGGAGCGGACCAAACACAACGACACCATCACCTTGCAGTTCTGCGTGAACTACGGTGGCCGCGCGGAGCTCGCGGACGCGATGCGGTCGATCGCGCGGGATGTTGCCGAGGGCAAGCTCAACCCGGACCGGATCACCGAGAAGACGATCGGCCGGCATCTGTACGCGCCGGACATCCCCGAGGTGGACCTGTACATCCGGCCCTCGGGCGAGCAGCGGACCAGCAACTTCCTGATCTGGCAGCTGGCGTACGCGGAAATGGTTTTCATGGACACGCTCTGGCCCGACTTCGACCGGCGTGATCTGTGGCGCGCGGTCGAGCAGTACGCGCGGCGGGATCGCCGGTACGGCGGCGCGATCCCGAATCCGGTTGCCGCCGACAACTGAACCGTCAGCAAACCCCGGGAACCGGAACCCCCGCCGCGCCGTCTAGTCTCGATGTGGCAGTAGACGACACGAACGGGGACGGTAACGTGCAGGATCAGCCCACGGAGGAAACTCCGCAGCAAGCGGTCGAACGGCAACTCCGAGCGGCCCAGGAGGAAGTCCGGCAGGTAGCCGAGAAGATGCGCGCCGCCCTGGCCGAGAACGAAGAGCGCACGAAGGAAGGTACCGATGGCTGACGAAGGTGCGTACGCGCAGCATCTCGAGCCGATCGCAGCGGCGATCGCGAAGGCCGGCGCGGTACTGGACACGTTGCGGGACGACATCGGCGCGGCCGACTTCCACCGGTCGCTCGGGCGTCAGCTGGAGGCAGCCCGCGAGCTGGGCAACGTCAGTCACCTGCAGGCGCTCGAAAGCGACAGCTGGCGGGCCGGCGCCGCACCGCCCGGGAACGATCAGGCGAGCCAGGAAGCGCGGACCGACAGGATCCTCCGGGCGGACAACAGCGTGCGGAGCTCGTTCGGTTGGTCTCAGGACAGGGCGGCGCAGTTGGGCCGTTCGATGGCCGGCGCACAGGAAGAGCTGACCGGCGACCTCGACCGCCCACTGCGGAACTCCAACGCACAGCTCGACGAAGCACTGGAGCACCTCGACCAGCTCGAGCAGTTGCCTGGCCGGAAGGATGCCCTTTCGACGAACCTGCGTCAGAGTCTGCAGGACCTCAAGGGTGCCGTCGCTGGAGCTCGCGAGGGCCTGCAGAGCGCGGACGCCGGCCTGGGCAAGGGCAAGGCTGCCTTGACCGAGGTGAGCAGTGCGCAGTACGAGGCCGGCGGTTACCGGCACTCCGAAGCGCTCACGAAGGCATCGACGGCCGCGCAGGGTGAGATCAACGCGGTTCGCGGTTCGCTGGAGACGCTCGCGGGGCAGCTGGGTGCGGCCTCGGAGTACAGGACGGAAGTCGCCCAGTACGTGATCAACACGGCGAATGCCGCCAACGCGCGGGCCCAGGAGGTCGCCAACCAGCAAGGCGACGTGCGGCGCACCGCCGGCAGCAGGCTCGAGAGCTCCCAGTTCGAGCCGTCCGCTTCGGCGTTGCGGATCGCGGATGCGCTTGGCCCGCAGCCGCAAACAGCCGAGCAGGCGACCGCACCGCAGACTGCTGCCGCACCTCAGACTGCTGCCGCACCTCAGGCTGCTGCCGCACCTCAGGCTGCTGCTGAGGCGCCGGCGGCTGGGGCGGAGGTTGATCCGGAGTTGGCGCAATCGCTTCAGGCGGCCGGTTTCACGCCCTCGAAGTTCGGCCCGGCGACCGCGGCGCAGTCGCCGGGGGATCCGCGGGTCGCGTGGGCGAGTGGGCAGCCGATGGGTGAGAACTCGATGGGTGCGAAGGAGTACCGGCCGGAGTCAGGAACGCAAGGTCGGGACAACCAGCGCGACAGCCGCTGACATTCGGCCGACGCCCGGCCGATGCGACGGCTGGTCCGCGGCCGTGGGTAGTCCCGTGAGCCGTGGGTCAGCGGCCGGGGGACGGGAGTAGGCCTCGTTCTATGGCGACGGTTACCGCGTGGGTTCGGTCGTCGACGTCCAGTTTGGCGAAGAGGCGTTGGAGGTGGGTTTTGACGGTTGCTTCGCCGATGAAGAGTTCGCGGCCGATTTCCGCGTTGCTCAGGCCGCGGGCGACGGCTGCGAGGACCTGGAGTTCGCGGGGGGATGGTGCTGCCGCGGTAGTGGGTGCTGGTGCGCGTAGGCGTGACATCAGTCGGGCCGCGACCGGTGGGGCCAGGACTGTTTCGCCGCGGGCGGCGGCGCGGATTCCGTTCAGTAGTTCGGTGTGCGGGGTGTCCTTCAGCAGGTACCCGGCGGCTCCGGCTTCGACCGCGTGCAGGATGTCGGTGTCGGTGTCATAGGTCGTCAGCACCAGGACGCGAGTGTCCGGGTACTTGGAGACGATCGCCCCGGTCGCGGCGACGCCGTCCATGCGGGGCATTCGCAGGTCCATCAGTACGACGTCCGGACGTGTTGATTCGACGATCGCCAGCGCCTCCGAACCGTCACCGGCCTCGCCGACCACCGAGATGTCCTCGGTCACCGACAGCATCCCACTCAGCCCGGACCGCACCACCGGATGATCGTCCACCACCAGAACCCGAATCACGCACCCTCCCGCAACACCGTCACGCGTCCTCCTGTAGAGCTGGTACCAGGACCTGGACTCGGGTGCCGCGGCCGGGGGCGCTTTCGACTTGGACGGAGCCGCCTGATTCCTCGACCCGGCCGCGCATCGCGTTCAACCCGAACCCGCCCGACACCGCGCCGGGCGTGAACCCGGTGCCGTCGTCCCGGATCTCGATCCAGACCCCGTCCGCCGACAATCCCAGCGTGATCAGTACCTGAGTAGCAGCAGCGTGTTTGCGTACGTTGGCCAGCGCCTCTTGAGCCGATCGCAGCAAAACGACCTGCTGTGCTTGGGGCAACGCCGCGACCTCTTCATCGGGAAGGTCCAACGCGACCCGCACATCCACCCCGGTTTCGGCCGCGAACCGTTCCGCCTGCCGCCGGAGTACCTCGGTCAAGGTTGCCTCCGACAACGCAACCGGGGTGAACGCGGCAACCAGCGCCCGTGCCTCCGCGAGGTTCTCCCGAGCGGTGTCCTCGATCGCCGCGAGCCGCGCCGCCGTACCGGCTGTCCCGCCGCGCGACAACTCGGCCGATGCTGCCTGGGACAGCATCACGATGCTGGTCATGCCTTGTGCGAGCGTGTCGTGGATCTCCCGCGCCATCCGCTCCCGCTCGGCCATCACACCGGCGCTGTGGTGTGCTTCGGCCAGCTCGTCCCGCGCGGACTCGAGCTGTTCGATGAGCTCGGCCCGCTGCTGGCTCTGGGTAATCACCTTCTCGATCCAGATCCCGAACAGCAGGCTGACGACCAGACTGACCAGCATCCACGGCAGGATGTTCCAGAACGCGCTCCAGCCCCACCCGGCGCTCCACAGCTGCGCGGTACCCACCCCGATGACCAGGAGCAGGCTGAGCCCGATCCCTTCGCGTAGGTCCTCGCACAGCAACCAGATCTGCGCCGACGCGATGAACATCAGGAACACCGACTGCGGGTACAGCCCGATCAGCAGCATCAGGGACGCGATCAGCACCAGCCGATACGCGTACGACGGAACCGCCCGCCGCGACTGTACTGCCGGACGACCGATGAACTGGTACGCCAGCCCCAGCACGACCGCCGTGCTGACGTACATCAACTGCCGCGTACCACTGAGGTCGCCGGTGAACGACAACGCCAGCGTCATCACCAGCAGCACCCAGAACACGATGTGCCACCCGGTGAGTGCCCGGGTCCACACCGGCTGTCCGGCGCCGCTGCGTGTGCTGTCCACGGACCCTATCTTCCTCCACACCAGAACCCACACACGAGGCCCGGTCCAGGCAGAAGCCCAGGACAGGTCGGTACGGCGCTCCGCGCGAGCGGGCGCCGTACCGGTCAACTCCTTCATCAGCCGGCGTCCCGGCGCGTCCAGCGGAACAGCCGTTGCGCAAGGAACAGTCCGACGATCAGCCAGATCGACAGTACGATCGCGCCGGTTCCGAGCTGCCACGAACCACCCGGCTCGTTCACCTCGTACCCATCCGGAAGGAAGACCGACCGCATCCCCTGGGCAAGCCACTTCAACGGGAAGAACTCGGACACCGTACGCATCCAGGCGGGCAGGCTGCTGTACACGAAGTACACGCCGGAGATGAACTGCAGCAGCAGGACCACCGGGGTGACAACAGCGGGCGCACCCCGGCCGGACTTGGGTACGACGGAGAACGCGATGCCCAGCACCGAACCGGATGCGGTTCCGAGGACGAAGATCCAGACGAACCGGAGCCACTTCGACGGCTCGGTCGGGATGTCGACGCCGAGCAGTAGTCCGGCGATCGCGAGCAGTAGCGCGAACTGCAGTACCGAGGTGACCAGGACCAGGCCGATCTTGCCGATGAAGTACGACTGCGGCGACATCGGCGTACCGCGCAGGCGCTTGAGGACGTCCTGGTCGCGCTCCACCGCGATCGCGATCGCGAGCGACTGGAAGCTGGTCAGGAAGATGCCGGAGGCAATCATCCCGGGGGTGAAGTAGGTGGCGGCGGTGACGCCGCCGTTGAAGTCGGTGCCGCTGAAGACGGCGGAGAAGATGCCCAGGAAGATGATCGGGAAGAAGAACGTGAAGATCAGCTGCTCGCGCTCGCGGAAGAACTCCTTCACCTCGATCCCGGTCCGGGACAGTCCGACCTTGAGCGGCGACGGCAGTACGGCACTCACTTGAGCGCTCCTTCCAGGGCCGGAGCGGTGGCGTCCACCGAACCGATGAGTTCCAGGTAGATGTCTTCGAGGCTGGGCCGGCGGACCTGCAGCTCGGGGATCTCGCCGCCGTACTCGGCCAGCAGCCGGGCGACCTCGGCACTCGGCCGGTCGGTACGGATCTCGCGCGGGCCGTCGGCGGCGAGCCAGGAGACCCGCGCGGTGCGGGCGCCGCGACCACCGAGGGTGTCCGGGGTGGCGACCTCGACCATCTTGCCGTTGGCGATCACGCCGACCCGGTCGGCCAGATGCTCGGCCTCGTCCAGGTAGTGGGTGGTGAGCAGGATCGTGGTGCCCTCGGTGCGGAGCTCCTCGATCAGCGTCCAGAACTGCCGCCGGGCCTCCGGGTCGAACCCGGTGGTCGGCTCGTCCAGGAACAGCAGCTCGGGGTTGCCGATCACGCCGAGCGCGACGTCGAGCCGGCGACGCTGACCGCCGGACAGCTTCCGCGTCCGCGTCTTGCGCTTCTCCTCCAGCCCGACCGCGGCGATCACCTGTTCGGGGTCGCGCGGTGCCGGGTAGTACCCGGCGAAGTGGTAGACCAGCTCCGCGACGCTCAGCTCGGCCTCGTCCCGGCTGGTCTGGGCGACGATCCCGAGCCGCGCCCGCCAGTGCCGGTCGCCGTGCGCCGGGTCGGTCCCGAGCACGCTGATCTCACCTTCGTCGGCCCGGCGATACCCCTCCAGGATCTCCGTGGCCGTCGTCTTTCCGGCGCCGTTCGGGCCGAGCAGGGCGAACACCTCGCCCCGGTGGATGTCGAGGTCGACCCCGTCGACCGCGACCTTGTCCGGGTATCGCTTGACCAGGCCCCGCACCCGTACCGCGTTGTCGTTCTCCATACCCCAACTTTCCCGCCCCGCCGCCCCTCGGCGGGAGCCCCAGCCGGTTGACCCCGTGTCCCCCAACCGGTGGACACGTACCTAAGGACAGGTAGTGGTAGCTCGATCGGGCATCCGGCGGCAGGGTGTCAGGCGTGGCGGGCGGTATACGTAGCTGACTACGTCCTGTTCTTCGGTACGTGGGTAGCGGGAGCGGGATGGCGGCGGTTAGGTTCGGGGGATGGCTCAGACGGTGCGTGGTGTGGTGGCGGCGGGCAAGGGTGCGCCGGTGACGATCGAGGAGATCACGATCCCGGACCCCGGTCCCGGGGAGGCGGTCGTGAAGGTGCAGGCGTGTGGGGTCTGCCACACGGACCTGCACTACCGGGAGGGCGGCATCAACGATGACTTCCCGTTCCTGCTCGGCCATGAGGCGGCCGGGGTGGTGGAGTCGGTCGGTGCCGGTGTCACGGACGTGCGGCCGGGGGACTTCGTCGTACTGAACTGGCGCGCGGTGTGCGGCAACTGCCGCGCCTGCCTGCGCGGCCGGCCCTGGTACTGCTTCAACACGCACAACGCGGAGCAGAAGATGACGCTCGCGGACGGGACTGAGCTGAGCCCGGCGCTCGGGATCGGCGCGTTCGCGGAGAAGACGCTGGTCGCGGCCGGTCAGTGTACGAAGGTGGACCCGGCGGCGAAGGCCGAGGTGGCCGGACTGCTCGGGTGTGGCGTGATGGCCGGCTTGGGCGCGGCGATCAACACCGGCAACGTCGGTCGCGGTGACAGCGTCGCGGTGATCGGTTCGGGCGGGGTGGGTACGGCCGCGGTTGTCGGCGCCCGGCTCGCGGGTGCGGCGAAGGTGATTGCGATCGATCTCGACGAGCGCAAACTCGCGACCGCGACCGAGCTCGGCGCGACGCACACGCTCAACACGAAGGGCCTTGACCACGACGGTGTGGTCGCGGCGGTGCAGGAGCTGACCGGTGGGTTCGGCGCGGATGTGGTGATCGACGCGGTCGGCCGTCCGGAGACCTGGAAGCAGGCCTTCTACGCGCGTGACCTGGCCGGCACCGTCGTACTGGTCGGCGTACCGACGCCGGAGATGCGCCTGGACATGCCGCTGCTCGACTTCTTCGGCCGCGGTGGTTCGCTGAAGTCCAGCTGGTACGGGGACTGTCTGCCGAGCCGTGATTTCCCGATGCTGGTCGACCTGCATCTCCAGGGCCGGCTGCCGCTGGACCGGTTCGTCTCGGAGACCATCGCGTTGGAGGACGTCGAGGCGGCCTTCGCGAAGATGCATCACGGCGACGTACTCCGGTCGGTCGTCGTTTTCTGAGGCCGATGAGTTTCCGATCCGGGCGGAGTACGTACGGCCATGGAGCGTGATGAGTTCGAGGCGCGGGTGGCGCCGTACCGGCGGGAGTTGCTGACGCACTGTTACCGGATGCTCGGTTCGGTGCACGACGCCGAGGACCTGGTGCAGGAGACCCTGCTGCGGGCCTGGCGGGCGATCGACCGGTACGACGAGACCCGCGCCTCGCTGCGTACGTGGCTCTACCGGATCGCGACGAACGTCTGCCTGACCGCGTTGAAAGGACGCGGCCGCCGCGCGCTTCCGTCCGGGCTGGTCGGTGCCGCGACCGATGCGCAGGCGCCGATCGAGCCGATGACCGAGGTGCCGTGGTTGCAGCCGTTCCCGACCGATCCGGCGGATGCGCTGAGTACGCGGGGGAGTTTGCGGCTCGCACTGGTCGCCGCGATGCAGTACCTACCGGCGAGGCAGCGCGCGGTACTCGTACTGCGTGATGTCCTGGATTGGCCGGCCGCGGATGTCGCCGAGGCGCTGGAAACCACCACTGCCTCGGTGAACAGTGCTTTGCAGCGGGCTCGTGCCCGGCTCGCCGAGATCGACCTGCAAGAAGAGGACGTGGCCGAGCCGGTCGACCAGGAGATCCGTACGGTCGTCGACGACTACGTCCGGGCCTTCGAGGCGGCGGATGTACAGGGCCTGACGCGCTTGCTGACCGAGCGGGTCGTGCTGGAGATGCCGCCGGCGCCGCTGTGGTTCGTCGGCCGGGACGCGTACGGCGAGTTCATGGAACGCGTGTACTCGCTGCGTGGCACGGCTTGGCGGATGTTGCCGACCGTGGCGAACGGACAGCCCGCCGCCGGCGCGTACGTACGCGGCGACGACGGGCGGTTTCACGCGCACAGCCTGCAGGTCTTCACCGTCGGCGGGACGGGGATCAGCCACAACATCACGTTCTTCGACCAGGACCTGTTCGGGTACTTCGGCCTGCCGCTACACCTTGAATGAGATCCAGAGGTCAGGTGTCGCGTCGGGCTTGCCGGCAGGCGGGCGGGCTTCCTGCGTCCACACGTCGCCGGACACTTCGGTCGCGACCCGCTGCCAGAACCGGACCGCCTTCTCGTTGTTCCCCTGGAACGCGACGTCGCACGGCCCGGGGTGGTGGGACAGCACCTCCTGCACTGCCCGGAGGCCCAGACCACCGCGGCGTACGGGGCGGACCATGAAGAACGCGTTCAGTACGTGTACTGGCTGTTGCAGCGCACGCATGAAGCAGAAGCCGACCGGGTTCTCGCCGAGCGACACCAGGTACCCGGCCCACTCCGGGTCGCCGGTCAGGACCTTCTCCAGCCACTCACCGCGGTAGCCGCCATCGGGCTGCGGCAGTTGCCCCTGGAACTCGGACAGGTCATGCCGGAACATCAGCCACAACCGCTCCATCACGGTCCGGTCGGAAGCCTCGACGCGACGCACCACTAGATCAGACATTGGTCTCCTCAAACGGGTTCAGAACGCAGCAAAGCCTCCCGTCGGAAGAATCCGATACGAGAGGCTTACTGTGAACAGTTTATCAACCCTGCGGCGCGGACTGTCCGGCGACCCAGCTCATGTCCGGGTAGCGGGTGCCGACCGATGTCAGCTTGGCCAGCGCCGCCAGGTCGGCGGCGGACAACTCCAGGCGTAGCGCGCCGGCGTTCTCCTCCAGGTACCGCCGCCGCTTGGTGCCCGGGATCGGCGCCACGTCATTGCCCTGGGCAAGCACCCAGGCAATCGCGACCTGGCCGGGGGTCGCGTCGTACCGGCCGGCGATCGCGCGGATCTCGTCGACCAGCGCGAGGTTCGAGTCCAGGTTCTCCGCGTCGAAGCGGGGGAGCGTACGGCGGTAGTCGTCGGCCGCGAGGTCCTTCGGCAGCGCGCCGGTCAGCATGCCCCGGCCGAGTGGGGAGTACGGCACGATCCCGATGCCGAGCTCCCGGCAGGCGGGCGCCACCGACTCCTCGATGTCCCGGCTGAACAGCGACCACTCGGACTGTACGGCGGTGATCGGGTGCACCGCGTACGCCCGCCGGATCGTGTCCGCGGACGCCTCGGACAACCCGAGGTACCGGACCTTCCCGGCTTCGACCAGCTCGGCCATCGCCCCGACCGTGTCCTCGATGGGCACGTCCGGGTCGATCCGGTGCTGGTAGTAGAGGTCGACGTGATCGACGCCGAGCCGTCGCAGCGACGCGTCGATCGCGGACCGGACGTACTCGGGCGAGCCGTTCACGGCGCGGGAGCCGGACAGCGGGTTGCCGGCAATGCCGAACTTGGTGGCCAGGAACACCTCGTCCCGGCGGTTGGCGATCGCCCGGCCGACCAGCTCTTCGTTCGCGCCGGTGCCGTAGATGTCGGCGGTGTCGAGGAACGTGATGCCGAGGTCGAGCGCGCGGTGCAGCGTGGCGACGGACTCGGCGTCGTCGGGCTCGCCGTACGCGTAGCTCATCCCCATGCAGCCGAGTCCCAGCCGGCTGACCTCGGCGCCTTGACTACCCAGTTTCATCGGAATCTCCAGTTCGTGGCATGGCTCCGCCGGCCGAGCGTCGCATCGACGGTCGGAAGAGCAGTGGGAAGGTGTTATGGGGCGGCGGTGCCGCCGTAGACGGTGATCTTGTAGTCGGTCACCGCCAGGGCGAGCTGCAGTTCGCGCAGCTGCCGCTGGATGCTCGCGCGGTGCTCCTGCATCAGAGCGAGCCGCTCGGGCTCGGTGTCAGGGCCCTGGTGTACGAGCTCCAGGTAGTGACTGATCGCGCCGATGGACATTCCGGAGGCGCGCAGCCTGGTGACGAACACGATCCGGGCCATCGCCTGCGGATCGTAGCTGCGGTAGCCGGCCGCGTCCCGGCCGACGGTGACCAGGCCGATCCGCTCGTAGTACCGCAGGGTGTGCGCGGTGAGGCCGGTGAGCTCGGCGGCCTCGGCGATCGAAAGGTGCTCGGGTAGATCGCCGGGGAGTTCGAGCAGGTGCAGAAGGTCTGGTTCGACCGGGGGCAGCTCGGAGCGGTGGTCCAGGATTGCCTGCCGGCGGTCCGCGAGCAGCTCGGTCGCGTTCATGTCTTCGACCGTACGCCTTTGAGCGCGCTCAAAGGCAAAGGTGACCTGCGCCACAGACCAACCCGCGCATGCGTCATCAGGTCAGGTTGTGCGACCGGTCAGGCGTTCTGGCACTCCTGGCAGGTGCCGAAGATCTCCAGCGTGTGGCTGATGTCGGTGTACCCGTGCTCGGCGGCCACCTTGTCGGCCCAGCGCTCCACCGCCGGCCCTTCGACCTCCACGGTCCGCCCGCAGTTGCGGCAGACCAGGTGATGGTGGTGGCCCTTGGAGCAGCGCCGGTACGCGGTCTCGCCGTCGGCGGTGCGCAGTACGTCGACCTCACGGGAGTCCGCGAGCGCCTGCAGGGTGCGGTAGACGGTGGTCAGGCCGACGGCCTCACCGGCGGACCGGAGCTCCAGGTGGATCTCCTGAGCGGTCCGGAAGTCGTCGATCTGGTCGAGCGCGTGCGCGACCGCCGCGCGCTGACGGGTCGAGCGTGTTCCGATAGCCACCGTTCCTCCTGTCGTCTCCATACCGCCTCCCAGTCTCTCAGAACTCAGCAACCCAGGAGCAACTCAGTGCTCGTCCCAGTGGTCACCGTGCGCGGCGTGCAGGTGACCGTCATGTACGTAATCGACGTGGTCGCCGTGTTCGACCTTCTGGTGACCGCAGGCCGGGTTATGCGCGTGCGGGTGCCCGGCACTGACCACATGTGGCGCCGGAGCCGGTACGCCGACTTCTGGCTCCTCGTCCGCGAGCGGGCGCTTCCGTCCGGCCCGGCGGCGCAGCAGCGTCCCCACCGTGGCGGCTACGACAAAGCCGGCCAGTGCCAGTACGACGATGGTTGCGCCCGGTGCGACATTGGCGTTGTACGAGGTGACGATGCCGGCCAAGCACGCCGCCACGCCAATCACACAGGCGGTCACGAACGTACTCCGGAACGACCGAGTCACCTGCTGTGCCGTCGCCACCGGAACCACCATGAGTGCACTGACCAGCAGCAAGCCCACTGTCCGCATTGCCACGGTTACAGTCACCGCGGCCATCACAGCGATCACCAGGTTGAGCAGTTGCACACGGAGCCCGGTCGTACGCGCGAACTCCTCGTCCTGGCACACCGCGAACAGTTGTGGGCCTAGACCGATCGCTACCACCAGTACGGCAACAGCCAGCCCGACTACGACGTACAGGTCGCTCTGGGACACCGTAGTGAGTGAACCGAACAGATAGGTGTTCAGGGTCGCAGCGCCTTGTCCGGCCAGCCCAATGAGCAGGACGCCGCCTGCTATGCCGCCGTAGAAGAGCAGTGCGAGCGCTACGTCACCAGTTGCCTTGCCACGGGACCGGACCAGCTCTATGGCTGTCGCACCAGCGATCGACACCAGTACGGCGGTCAGCACTGGTGCCTGCCCAGTGAGCAGACCAAGCGCGACACCGGTGATGGCGATGTGCCCGATCCCATCGCCCATCAACGAGAGCCGCCGCTGCACGAGGTACGTACCGATGGCCGGCGCCGACAGACCGGTAAGCAGCCCGGCAATCAGAGCCCGCTGCATGAACTCCAACTGGAACATGGTCATGACGGCAGCCATCCGGGATTGTCATCGGTGGTGTGGGAATGGTGTACGTGGGCGTGGGTCTGCGAGGCGTGCGGGGGGCCGTCGTAGACGATGCGGCCACGGCGCATCACCACGGAGCGGTCGATCAGCGCGTCCATCGGACCCAGGTCGTGGCTGACCATCACTACCGTCGTACCGCGCTCGACCCGCTCGCGGATCGCATCCGCGAAGATCTGCTGACTGGCCAGGTCGACACCGGCCGTCGGCTCGTCCAGGACCAGTAGGTCCGGGTCGGACACCAGCGCCCGCGCGATCAGTACACGCTGCTGCTGGCCGCCGGACAGCTCGGCGACCGCGTCCTTGCGCCGGTCGGCCATGTCCACCACCTGGAGCGCGTGCTCGATCGCCTGCTTGCCGTCGGCACCGAGCGGAGCGAAGAACCTCCGCTTCGACAACAGGCCGGACGACACCACCTCGTACACGGTCGCGGGCACGCCACCGGCCGCGGTGATCCGCTGCGGTACGTACCCGACGCGGCGCCACTGACGGAAGCGGGGGACCGGCGTGCCGAACAGCCGCACCTCACCGCGGGCCGCCGGCAGCAGTCCGACGATGGTCTTGATCAGCGTGGACTTGCCGGACCCGTTGGTGCCGAGCACGGCCAGTACCTCGCCTTGCCGGACCTGCAGGTCGATGCCGCGTAACACCAGGCGGCCGCCCAGGTCGACCGAAAGATCGGTGACCTGAGCGGCCGGCTGGCCCGGTTCGGTAGTGCTCATGAGCAGCCGTTGGCCTTCTGGAGTTCGCGCAGGTTCTCCTGCATCAGGGTCAGGTACGTTTCCTTGGAGTTCGCGTCCGAGAGACCCTCGATCGGGCTCAGTACGGCGGTCTTGACGCCGACGTCGTTCGCGATCGTCTCGGCCACCTTCGGACTGACCAGCTCCTCGTAGAAGATGGTGGTCACGTGCTGGGCCTTCACGATGTCCTGGACCTCCTTGATCCGGGTCGGCGTCGGTTCCGCGTCCGGGGTGAATCCGGCGATCCCGACCATCGTCAGACCGTACCGCTCGGCGAGGTACGCGAACGCCTCGTGACTGGTCACGAACGTCTTGAGCTTGCAGTTCGCCAGCCCGGTCTTGTACGCGGTGTCCAGCTTGCCGATCTGGTCGAGCAGTGCCTTCGCGCGCTCGTGGTACCCGGCGGCGTTCGCGCTGTCGACGCTGACCAGCTTGTCCTCGAACGCCTTGACGACGGCCGCGTACCGCACCGGGTCGAGCCAGAAGTGCGGGTCGAGCGCGTTCTTGCCGTGTGCCGTCTCGGCGCCGTCGGCGTGCTCCTCGAAGTCCGCGCCGGTGGCCTTCAGCTGAGCGGCCGGGGCGACGTCGAACCCGGCATCCGGCGCGTTCTGCGCGACCGCCTCGTCGACGGCCGGCTGCAGGTCCTTCTCGTACACGACCAGCTTGGCTTCGGCGATCGAGCCGACCTGCTTCGGCGTCAGCTCCAGGTCGTGCGGCTCGACGCCTGGGGCGGTCAGGGTGGTCACGTTCACCGCGTCGCCCCCCACTGTGCGGGCGATGAACTCGAGCGGGTAGAACGATGCCACCACGTCGAGCTTGCCGTCGCCGGAACCACTGGCGGAGGAGCCACCGCATCCGGCCAGGGTGACGGTGGCCAGGGCGGCGGCACCGGCGAGGACAGCTCGAAGACCAGATCTCATGACAATCATTTTCATTTAATTGGAACTGATTGTCAAAACAGGGAGTTCACCGATGGCCAGCCGCAACGTCGGGAGGCGGCGTGCCGCCCCCCGGGGCAACCGTTTCCGCAAGCTCGACATTCCCTCGGGCCACGGGCACGGTCATGGGCACGGCGACCACGTCGTCGACACCTCGGTGGTGGATTCGGACGCCGTGGTGGCCCGCCGGGTGCGGATCGTGGTCGCGGCGGTGCTGATCCCGTTGCTGACCGCGGCCGTGGTGATGATGATCGTGATGTGGCCGGGCAGCGGCGTGAAGGTCAGCTCGTACCAGACCGAGACCGCGCGCGGTGAGGTGACCGCGCTGAAGGCCTGCGCGGACGCGAAGGATCAGTGCGACGAGGCGACGGTCAAGCTGACCTCCGGCCCGGACCAGGGCAAGACCGCGCCGATCCAGGTGCCGAAGGCCGGGCAGTCACCGATACCGGTCAAGGTCGGGCAGACGCTGATGCTCGGCGTCCAGAGCGACGCGCGGACGATCGCGGACCGGTACCAGTACGTCGACCACGACCGGAGCAAGCCGCTGCTGGTCCTGGTGGCGATCTTCGCGGTCGCGGTGGTGGCGCTGTCGCGGTGGCGTGGGTTCGCGGCGCTGGTCGCGCTGGCGGTGACCGCGGTGATGCTGACCCAGTTCATCCTGCCGGCGATCCTGAAGGGGTCGAATCCGCTCGTGGTCGCGGTCGTCGGTGGGTCGGTGATCATGGCGATAGCGCTGTTCCTGACCCATGGCATCAACGCGGAGAGTTCGATCGCGCTGTCCGGCACGATCGCCGCGCTCGGGCTGACGGTGGTGCTCGGCTGGTTCTTCACCAAGTTCTGCCAGCTCAGCGGGCTGGCCTCCGAGGGCGCGTCCGCGGCCAAACAGTTCGCGCCGCACATCGACCTGACCGGGCTGCTGGTGGCCGGCATGGTGATCGGTGCGCTCGGGGTGCTCGACGACGTCACGGTCACCCAGGCAGCGGCGGTCTGGGAGCTCTCCGCGGCGAATCCGGCGGCAAAACGCCGTGAACTGCTCGGCGCGGGGTTGCGCATCGGCCGGACCCACGTCGCCTCGGTGGTGAACACGCTCGTCCTCGCGTACGCCGGTGCGTCGTTGCCGATCCTGCTGGTCTTCGCGATCCAGGATCTGCCGGCCCAGACCGTGCTGTCCACCGAACTGGTCGCGGTGGAAGTGGTCCGCGGTCTGGTCGGCAGCCTCGGCATCATCGCCGCCGTCCCGCTCACCACCGCGCTGGCCGCGATGGCGGTCGCGGACCGCTCCCGCAACCTGGTGGCCGCTGTCGAGTAGCGAAGCAACGTACCTGCTTCTACAGTGCTATTAGGTCACGGAAAGTCCGCTTGCGATTACTTTCGGTGTCCACACGGGGTGAGGAGCACTGATGAGGTTTCGTCATCGGGACGGTTCGATCGTCCATCTCGGCTACTGCACGACCGCGCATCCGGCGGCCGAACTCGACGGGCTGATCGACGGGCTCGACAACTGCGCCGGAGCAGTCCGCAAAGCACTTCGCGTACCGGTGCTCGGCGTCGGACTGTGGTTCCCGAGCCGACTGGCTGATCGGCTGGCCAACTCGCCGTCGTCACTCAGCAAGCTGCGCCGGTCGCTGCACCGCAACCGGTTGGAAGTGGTGACGCTGAACGGCACGCCACATGAGCTTTACACCGAGAAGGTCGTCGGTACGAAGCTGTACTGCCCGGACTGGACCGACCCGGAGCGCCTGCGCTACACGCTCGACCTGATCGACGTACTGGCTGACCTCCTGCCAACAGATGTGCCGTACGGGTCGATCTCCACCGTGCCACTGGCCTGGCGGATGCCCTGGTCGAGGACGCGGAGCCGCGCGGCACGAGAGGCGTTCGACCGGGTCGAGCAGCACCTTGCACGGACCGAGAGCCGTACTGGGCGAACGATCCGGCTCGCGGTGGAAACCGAACCGGGCTGTGTACTCGAAATGGTCGGCCAGGCAGCCGCATGGCTCGACCGCTACTCCAGTTCGGACAGCGGCGCTTCGCGGATCGGTCTGGGGCTGGATGCCTGCCATCTGGCCGTGCAGTTCGAGGAGCCGGACGAGGCGTTCGAGCTGCTCTGGCGGGCTGGAGTGGATGTGGTGAAAGGGCAGTTGTCAGTCGCACCGACGCTGGTGGACCCGGGCGACGCGTCAGCTCGCTACATGCTCGGTCAGCTCGGCACGGGAAAGTACCTGCGCCAAGTACGCGAGTGGGGTGGTCCTGGTGTGGATGACATCGAGCAGTCGTGGGAGTTGTCCGGACACGCTGCTTGGCGGATGCACGCGCACCTGGCCGCACATGCGGCGCCGCCGGCACCGTTGAGTACGACAACCGGCGTACTCAACGACTGCCTGACCAGACTGGTCGGTGGCGGTCATCCGCTCACGCACCACTTGGAGTCCGAGGTGTACGTGTGGCCGCGAGCGCCCAAAAGCCAGCAGTCCTTGGCGAAACGGATCACCAAGGAGCTGGCGTGGCTACGTGACCGGCTGACTGCACTGGGACTGCAGGAGGTGCACTAGACCGGCAGTCTGGTCAGGTCGCTGTAGTCAGGGAGCGGTACTGAGCTGATTGCCTTACCTACTGCGTTCTGGGACCAGATTAGTCGTTGGACTGCGGTTGGCAGCTTCGGAAGTACTGCTGCCGCGTGTGGCATCAGCCGGAGTGCCAATGATCCGCCGGGGATGATCGTGCCCATCACCTTCGGGCTGATGCGTCGGCTCAGGTCTGCGAGTGGCCGGATGATCCGCTCGTAGTTCCGCAGGCCGGACTGCAAGTCACTGCGTGCTGCGGCGAGTTCGCCGGCCAGAACGTACGCGGACACGACAGCAAGGCTCGTACCGCCACCAACTGCCGGGCCGGGGCAGTAGCCGGCGTCACCGACCAGTCCGATCCGGCCGCGGTACCAGCTGTCCAGAGTGATCTGGGAGATCGAGTCGAAGTAGAAGTCCTCGGCTGCGTCCAGGTGCTGCAGTAGCTGCGGCACCTTCCAGCCGTAGTCACCGAACTCCTTTGCCAGCAGGGCTTTCTGCTCGTTCTTGTCGCGGTAGTCGTACTGCAGCTCCGGCGCGCGGAACAGGAAGCCCGCACGGGTCAGTCCGGTCTGGCGTACGCCGTAGATGCCGACCAGCTTGCCGACCGACAGGTGGGCGAGTGTTCGGTTGCCCAGGCCGAAGAGGTCCGGCATCGAGAAGACAGCCAGGTACCCGCCGAGTGGGCGGTGCAACGGTCCCTCCGGGCCGAAGGCGAGGCGGCGTACGTTCGAGTGCAATCCGTCGGCGCCGACGACCAGGTCGAACCGGCGCTCCGTACCCGAGTCGAACGTGACGTCGACGCCGGTGCCGTCGTCGGACATCGTCGCGATCGAGTCTCCGAACAAGTACTCGGTGCTGTCGCGAGTGGTGCCGTACAGGATGCGGGTGAGTTCGCCGCGGAGGATCTCGACGTGGCTGCTGGACAGGCCCGCGTACATCCGGCCGAGATCGACCTGGACCGGCCGCTTGCCGAACCGTTCGATCGTCAGCGAGTCCAGGCGGGTGCGGGCCGCGTCGATCGCGTCCCAGCAGCCCATCCGGCGGGTGACCTCGGCGGCCGAGCTGAACAGGTCCACCGCGTGCCCGCCGAGCCCGTGCCGGAGCGCGGGCGTGCGTTCGACGATCGTCGGCTCGAACCCGTACCGGTGCAGCCAGTGCGCGAGTACCGGACCGGCCACGCTCGCACCCGAGATCAGGACCTTCATGACAACCTCCCGACGTTTGTTTACTTAACGGAAGGTAAGTAAACGGGCCGGGCGTTGTCAATGGCTTACTTAACGGAAGGTCAGATAATCTTGCGCTATGCCGAGACAACGGACCGGTGACACCCGGGCGCGGATTCAGCAGGCCGCGCTCGACCTGTTCGCCGAGCGTGGCGTGCGGCAGACCAGCCTGCGCGACATCGCCGAGCGCCTCGGCGTCACCAAACCGGCGCTGTACTACCACTTCGCGTCCCGCGAGGACCTGCTGAACAGCCTGGTCGAGCCGATGGTCAAGGACTTCGAGGCGTACGCGGCCGAGCTCCGCGCCGCCGCGCCGATCCAGCCGAAGGAACTGCTCGGCTCGTACTTCGACCTCGGCTACCGGCACCGGACGGTGATCCGGCTGGCGATCCGCGACCTGTCGGTGCTGCAGGAACTGAACCTCGCCGACCGCTTCATCGAGTGGCGCGGCGCCCTCGGCGAACTGCTCGTCGGCAGCAACCCGTCACTGTCCGACGTGGTCCGCTGCATGGTCGCGCTCGGCGGACTCTCCGACTGCGCGGTGATGATCGACCACGAGCCGGTGTCCGAGCTCCGCGCCGCCGCGGTCGAGGCAGCCTACGACAGCCTCGGCCGCCCGTAACTCAGCCGGCCGCGGTCTCGGCTGCCGGTGGTTGAGGTGCCGGTGGTTCAGCCGTTGGCGATTCGGGAGACTCCGAACAGCAGGATCACCAGGATCGAGAACAGCCGCAGGAACCGCGGCCCGGTGGTCACCGCCGGCCAGGACAGGAACGCCAGCCACCCGAGCAGCAACGCCAGCAACACCAGCGCCGGCACCCCGACCGCCACCGGAGCGAACACTCCGGCCAGCGCCAGCACCAAGGTGATCCCCGGCAACGTCAACTTCGGCGCACCATGCAGCTTCGCCACATACGGGTAACTCACCTTCGTGACCCGCTGCCGCAACCCACTCACCGACTGACCACTGGGGGAACTCATACCCCCATTGTTCCAGGTCCTACAGTGTTCCCCGTGTTCGTGGTGATCAGGTTCCGGGTGGCTGAGGCCGAGCAGGGTGGGTTTTCGGAGCGGGTTCGGGCCGCGGTCGAGGTGTTGTCGCGGCAGAAGGGGTTTGTTTCGGCGCGGGTCGGGCGGAACGTGGACGACCCGGAGTTGCTGGCGTTGACGCTGGAATTCGAGAACGTCGGGAGTTACCGGCGGGCGCTGTCGCCCTACGACGTGAAGCTCGCCGCCGTACCGCTGCTGTCGCAGGCGCTCGACGAGCCGACCGCATACGAAGATTTGCTGATGTAGCACGGATTCGATAGTGGGCGCCGGGGACCGATAGCCTGGTCTCTTCCGTTGATCGTCTGTGCCTGTTCTGGAGTCCAAAAGTGCCCGTCGAAACCGTCGATGCCGTCGTCAGCCTCAGCAAGCGGAGAGGCTTCGTGTACCCGTGCGGCGAGATCTACGGCGGTACCAAGTCGGCCTGGGACTACGGCCCGCTCGGCGTCGAGCTGAAGAACAACGTCCGGACCCAGTGGTGGCGCACAATGGTGACCGGCCGCGACGACGTGGTCGGGCTGGACTCGTCGGTGATCCTGCCGACCCAGGTCTGGGAGGCGTCCGGGCACCTGGCCGAATTCGTCGACCCGCTGACCGAGTGCCAGTCCTGCCACAAGCGGTTCCGTGACGACCACCTGCGTGAGGACTACGCCCGCCGGAAGAACAAGGACGCCGACGACGTCAAGCTGGCCGAGCTCGCCTGCCCGAACTGCGGTAACAAGGGCACCTTCACCGAGCCGCGGATGTTCAACGGCCTGCTGAAGACGTACCTCGGCCCGGTCGAGTCCGAGGAGGGCCTGCACTACCTCCGCCCGGAGACCGCGCAGGGCATCTTCGTCAACTTCGCGAACGTGATGGGCACCGCCCGGAAGAAGCCGCCGTTCGGCATCGCCCAGGTCGGAAAGAGCTTCCGGAACGAGATCACCCCCGGCAACTTCATCTTTCGGACCCGCGAGTTCGAGCAGATGGAGATGGAGTTCTTCGTCGCGCCCGGCTCGGACGAGGACTGGCACGAGTACTGGCTGAAGGCCCGCTGGGACTGGTACACCGGCCTCGGACTGAACCCGGACAACATGCGGTTCTACGAGCACCCGAAGGAAAAACTCAGCCACTACTCGAAGCGCACCGTCGACATCGAGTACAAGTTCAACTTCGGTGGCAAGGAGTTCGACGAGCTCGAAGGCATCGCGAACCGCACCGACTTCGACCTGACCACGCACTCGAAGCACTCCGGCGCCGACCTGTCGTACTTCGACCAGGAAAAGGGCGAGCGCTGGACCCCGTACGTGATCGAGCCCGCGGCCGGCCTGACCCGGAACGTGCTCGCCTTCCTGCTGGACGCGTACACCGAGGACGAGGCGCCGAACGCGAAGGGCGGCGTCGACAAGCGGACCGTGCTGCGCTTCGACCCGCGGCTCGCGCCGGTCAAGGCCGCCGTCCTGCCACTGTCCCGGAACGCCGACCTGTCCCCGAAGGCCCGCGACCTGGCCGCCGAGCTGCGGCGGAACTGGAACGTCGACTTCGACGACGCCGGCGCGATCGGCCGCCGCTACCGCCGCCAGGACGAGATCGGTACGCCGTACTGCATCACCGTCGACTTCGACACTCTGGAGGACCAGGCGGTGACGATCCGGGAACGCGACTCGATGAAGCAGGAGCGGGTCGCGCTGACCGAGGTCACCGGCTACCTCGCCCAGCATCTGGTGGGTTGCTGACGATGAAGCTGACGGGGGAGCGGGTACGTTTCGGGCTGGCCGTTTTCGGTCTCACGGCCCTGGTCGTGTTCGTGCTGTCGTCCTGCTCGGACAGCAAACCGGAGGCCTCGCCCTCGAACGGGACGAGCTCGTCCGGCCCAGGTCAGTCGTCGGGTACGCCGGTCCCGTCCGCGTCGACGCCGGTGCTGACCGCGCTGCCCACGCCGAGTACGCCGTGGCCGACGCCGAAGGTCACCGGCGCGCCGGCCGACGACGCGCCGCTGGCGGACCGGATCACGTTCGCGATCTCCAAGCAGACCCAGATCGCGGCCGGCCGCGCCGCGAAGACCACGGTCAAGTGCCCAGGCATCGACAAGGTCGAAGCAGCCGGTCAGCACAAGCTCGATTGCACGGTCACGTACGCCGGGAAGCCGTTCACCGGCACGCTGACGGTCGACTCGAAGCAGTACACGGCGTCGTACAAGTTCACCTCCGAGGAGGTGGCGATCGTCCGGGCGAAGGTGGTCGACGCCGTACTCCGGGCCGCGTCCGATGCCGCGAAGGTGACCTGCGAGATGGAGGACGTCGGCATCGTCGTCCATTCCGGCCTGCCGATCGGGTGCAACGTGACGACGACCGGCAACGCCGTCCAGGAGTACCGCGCCCAGGTCACCGGCAACGGCCAGGTCACGGTGAAGAAGGCGTAGTCGTGCTCAAGCTTGGCAATCTGACGATCGACACACCGGTGGTGCTGGCGCCGATGGCCGGCATCACCAACGCCGCGTACCGGCGGCTGTGCGCCGAGCAGGGCGCCGGCCTGTACGTGTGCGAGATGATCACGTCCCGCGGGATCGTCGAGGGTGATCAGAAGTCGCTCGACATGCTCACTTTCGACGCGCGCGAGACGGTACGGTCGGTGCAGCTGTACGGCGTCGACCCGGTGTACATCGGGCGGGCCGTAGAGATCCTGTGTGCTGCGTACGGGGTCGCGCACATCGACCTGAACTTCGGCTGCCCGGTGCCGAAGGTGACGCGCAAGGGTGGCGGGGCGGCGCTGCCGTGGAAGCGGAATCTGCTCGGCGCGATCCTGCGCTCGGCGGTGCGGGCGGCGGAGCCGTACGGGATTCCGGTGACGATGAAGACGCGGATCGGGATCGACTCGTCGCACCAGACGTACCTCGACGCGGGCCGGATCGCGGAAGAGTCCGGCGCGGCGGCGATCGGGCTGCACGGGCGTACGGCGGCGCAGGCGTACTCCGGGCAGGCGGACTGGTCGACGATCGCCGAGCTCGTCTCGCAGGTTTCGATTCCGGTGCTCGGGAACGGGGACATCTGGGAGGCGGGCGATGCGCTGCGGATGGTCGCGGAGACCGGCTGCGACGGAGTGATCGTCGGGCGCGGGTGCCTGGGGCGGCCGTGGCTGTTCCGCGATCTCGCGGTCGCGTTCGGTGGGGGCGAGGCGCTGAACCTGCCGACCCTTGGCGAGGTCGCGGTGGTGATGCGGCGGCACGGTGAGCTGCTGGCCGATCTGATGGGGGAGCAGCGCGGGTTGCGCGACTTCCGGAAGCACGTGCCGTGGTACCTGAAGGGGTTCCCGGCCGGCGGTGAGCTTCGCGCCGCGCTGGGCATGGTCGACAGTCTGGCTCGGCTGGACGAGCTGCTTGCCGAGCTGGACCCGGCGGTGCCGTTCCCGGTCGCCGAGCTGGGCGCTCCGCGCGGTCGGCAGGGGAGTCCGCGTGACCACATCGTCCTGCCGCAGGGCTGGCTGGACGACACCGACGGTCTCACCGCCGACCTGGCCGACGCGGAGATCGGCGTGTCCGGCGGCTGATCTCCTGTCGGTTCCGGTGCGGCGCCGAGCTACCGCCGGTCGTTTGTCGGTTCCGGTGCAACGGCGCCGAGCTACCGCCGGTCGTTTGTCGGTTCCGGTGCGGTCTGTTCGTTGCACTGGTAACCGGATCTCAAGGAGTTCATCATGACCGCGCTGTACACCTTCGACATCTTCTGCACGCTGGACGGCTTCGGCTCGTACGACGAGCCCGGTGACTGGGGCGGTTACTGGGGCAAACAGGGCCCCGAGTTCCTCGACCGCCGCCTGGCTGCCCTGTCCGAGGACCAGCGCCTGGTCCTCGGCGCCAACACCTACCGGCAGTTCGTCGAAATCCTCGGCCCGTCGCCGGCGGATTCCGCGTACGCGGACCCGGTCAACACCCGGATGATGACGATGCCGATCACCGTCGTCTCCAGTACGTTGTCAGCCCCACTGACCTGGTCGAACGCCACGCTCGAGTCCGGCGACGCGGTGGAGATCGTCACCCGCCTGAAGCAGGAATCCGACGTCCCGCTCCGCTCCCACGGCAGCCTGTCCCTGAACCGCGCCCTGATGTCCGCGGGCCTCGTCGACCGCCTCCAGGTCACCATCTTCCCGGTCCTCACCGGCCGCACCGGCGCCGACCCGATCTTCCACGGAGCCGCCGACTACGACCTGGAACTCATCGACTCCCGAACCCTCGACCACAACATCCAAGAACTCATCTACCACCCGACCCTCCACCCCTGACCACCCACTCCAACAGCGCCGGCTGCTGCCATTTGGGGGGTTAACGTCCCGGCGCACCCCTTCACCAGTTGGGTGCGGGTGGTGAAGGGGCGAGGGCGGAGGTTCACCGCTGAAATGGTTCTGGGGGTGGGTGATCGAATCGCGGCTGATCTCTTGACCTGATGGGGCAATTCGGGGGAACTTTGTCGGCATTGGATTTACGAGTCATTTCCGAACCTGGTTCGTAAAGGAGTGCCGTGGGCATCGTGATCGGAGTCGTCACCCATGCGGCTCACCACGAGTTGTTCCAGGACGCCGCGCGGACCTTGGGCGGGGTGGATCTCGCCTGGGTCAGTTACGACCACGAGGACGAGATCCGCGACCGGGTCGCCGAGTTCCTGAGTACGACCCGGCTCGACGGGTTCCTGGCCGGCCCGGTGCCGTACACGGCCAGTCGCGAACTGCTTCCGCCCGGGCTGCCGGTGGGCGTGATCCGCTCGTCGGCGCTCGATCTGACCCTCGCGCTCTATCGCGCCCAGGAGCGCGGTTGGGTGCGTACGCCGGTGAGCATCGACACCTTCGCGGCCGATGCGGTCGAGGCGGTCGCGACCGCGCTGGACCTCGACCAGGACCAGGTCGCCTGCCTGCCGTACGCGCCGACCCAGACCGTGGACGAGATCGCCGAGTTCCACCGGGACGCGTACCGGCGGTTCGGCGAGCGCAGTTTCGTGATCAGCGTCCGCGCCGCGGTTCGGGAACAGCTGGCCGGCCGGCTGCCGATCATCAGCGGGATGCCGGTACCGGCCACGATCCGGACCGAGCTGCACGAGCTCGCGTTGCGGATCGAGTCGGACCGGGCCAGCGCGCAACGGTTCGCCGCCGGGGTCTTCCTGATTTCGCAGTCCACGGACGAGGAACGCGCCCGGATCGGACTGATGAACCAGCTGCTCAACACCCCGGAGTTCGCCGGCGCCTGGATCGAGAACCGCGGGCGCCGCGGGGTGGTCGTGTTCGCGCACAAGGCGTTGTTCGAGCGCATCACCCAGAACTGGGTCGGCGTACCCGCGCTGGCCGAGGCCGCCGCGGCGCTCGGGGTACAGATCTCGGCCGGGTTCGGGGTCGGCGTGTCCGCGCGCAACTGCGTGCTGCTCGCCGAGCAGGCCGCGGCGCGGGCTGAACTGTCCGACGAACCTTGCGCGTACCTGTTCGAGGACAGCGGCGTCGTGATCGGACCGATGGGTCCGGCCGGCGAGGCGCTGCGGTTCTCGTACCGCGAGCACGGCGACGAAATCGAACAGCTGGCGAAGTACGTCGGTCTGAGTGCGACCACCGTTTCCCGGCTGGCCGCGCTGGACCAGGAACTGCAAGGCCGCACGCTCTCGCCTGGAGAGCTTGCCGGTCATCTCGGCATCACGGATCAGAGCGGACGCCGGCTGATCCGCACCCTCGACGCGGGCGGCTTGGTGAGTGCCGAAGGCACCGCCCAGCACCATCCGAAGGGACGCCCGTCGCGCCTGTACCGACTACGCATCGCCCAAGCGTTGGAGGCACAACCATGGAGCTCACCCGCCGGAACATCCTCAAGTTAGCCGGTCTCGGCCTGACCACCCCTGCCCTGCTGTCCGCCTGTTCGAACGGCAAGTCCGGAGGTGGTGGTGCCGGCGACGGCAGCGTGAAGTTCGAAGGCTGGGACTACGAAGCCGCGCTGGTCCAGCAGAACCTCGACAACTTCACCAAGACCAGCAACATCAAGGTCGACTACACACCGATCACGAGCGCGCAGTACGTCCAGAAGGTCGTTGCCGAGTTCACCGGTGGTGGCGGCCCGGACGCGCTGTACGTGTACGACGACTCGCTCGCGGCCTGGGTCGAGGGCGACTACCTGCAACCGCTCGACGGCCTGCCTGGCGTCGACGCGGTGTACGACGCGATCTACCCGGGCAACGCGGAGGCGATGACGTACGGCGGAAAGCGCTACGGGCTGCCGTACTACACCGACTCGAACTGCCTTGTTTACAACGCCGAAATCCTTGCCAAGGCCGGGATCAGCAAACCGCCGGCCAGCTTGGACGAACTCGAGGCCCAGGCCGTCAAGATCAAGAACGCCGGCCTTCTGCAGTACCCGATCGGTCTGCCTGCCCAGCTGTCCGACACCTGGTGGGCCTGGGTGTGGGCTTTGGTATACGGAAGTGGCGGCAGCATGTTCGACGACCAGCAGGCGCCGATCATGAACACCAGCGATCACGTGACCAAGGACGTGTTCACCTGGTTGCAGCATGCCGCGAGCACCACCAAGGTGATCGACCCGGCGTCGCTGCAGTTGCTCCCGGTGCCGATCGACAACGCGATGAAGTCGAACCGGTACGCGTTCACGATCGGCGCCCGGTACGCCCTGCGTGACTACAACGATCCGGCCAAGTCGAAGGCAGCCGGGAAGATGAAGATGGCGCTGATGCCGAGCCTGGACGGCAAGGTGCACGGCACGGTCAGCAACACCCGGCTGTACGCGCTGGCCAAGGACACCGAGGTCAAGGACAACGCCGTCAAACTGCTGACGTACCTGGGTGGGCTCGGCGCGGACAAGAAGCCGTACACCGCGCGGTTCTGGTTCCTGCAGCGCGGTCTCGGGTTCGCGTACAAGTCGATGGCGACCGATCCGGAGATCGTCGCGGCGCTGAAGAAGTTCGCCGATCCGGCCGTGTACGCGCACCTGGCCGAGATCGCGAAACCGCGGAACGTGCTCGGGGTGCCTTGGTATACCGAATTCGAGACCGAGATGCACAAGGTCGTGCAAGGGGTGCTGAGCAACCAGACGCAGCCGTCCGCCGCGGTCGACTCGCTCGCGCGGACCGCCGGGACGTTGAAGAAGAAGTACTCCTGAGCATGGTCGCTTTCACCGAACGCCGCCCGCTGGGCGACACCGCCAAGGCCTGGGCGCTGAACGCCCCGGCGATGGTGGTGATCGCCCTGCTGGTCGCGTATCCGATCGGGTACTCCTTCTACGTCAGCCTGCAGAAGCACAACCTGAAACGCCCGCGGGCCAGGCGGTTCATCGGGTTCGACAACTACAAGGCATTGCTCGGCGACGACGCGTTTCTGTCCGCGTTGAAGGTGTCGGCGCTGTTCGTACTCGTGGTGCTCGGGCTGACCGTCGTACTCGCGCTGATCCTGGCGCTGGTGCTGAACGAACGGTTCCGTGGTCGCGGATTGTTGCTGAGTCTCGCTTTGTTGCCCTGGGTAATGCCTGGGGTAGTGAACGGCCTGATGTGGCGGACGATCTTCGACGCGAAGACAGGTGCGTTGAACGGCCTGCTGCAACAGCTCGGTCTGATCGAGAACTATCACGCCTGGCTGACGTCGGGCACCGGCGCGTTCCTCTTCACCGCGCTGGCGCAGGTGTGGAACACGCTGCCGTTCTCGGTCATCATCCTGCTCGCCGGATTGTCGACAATCCCATCAGAGTTGTACGACGCGGCGACGGTCGACCGGGCGGGTGCCTGGCGGCGCTTCACCCAGGTCACCGTGCCGTGGCTCCTGCATCCGCTCCTGATCGTGCTGATCCTGGAGACGATGAACGCGTTCCGCGCCTTCGACACCATCTACGTACTCACCGGCGGCGGACCCGGTGACGCGACGACCACGATCGCGCTGCTCGACGTACAAACCGTCCTGACCTTCACCGACTTCGGTCTCGGCAGCGCGTACGCCTGGGTGATCACCGCGATCACGCTGCTGATCTCGGTCGGCTATATCGGGCTCCTCTACCGGAAAGGAAACTTCGAGGCATGAGTACCGCCGTGAAAGTTCCGCTCCGGTACCGGATTCCGTGGAAGAAGATCGCGCTTTACGTACTGGCGGTGGTGTTCGGGTTGTACCTGGTGCTGCCGTTCTACTGGATTGTCGCGATGAGTTTCATGCACGAGGTGGATGCGATCTCGGTGCCGCCGCACTGGATTCCGGTGCATCCGACCCTGGAGAACTACCTCGGGTTCGTACGCCCGGACGATGCGCAGCAACTGGTCGGTGGACGGGCAGTTTCGGAAACGCCGTACTCGTTGCGGAACAGCCTGATCGTGGCGACGGCGACCGCCGTGCTGAACCTGGTGCTGGCCACGTTCGCGGCGTACTCGTTCTCCCGGCTGAAGTTCCGCGGGAGCCAGGTGCTGCTCGTGCTGTACCTGCTCACCCGGATGGTGCCGGGGATCGCGATCATCATTCCGTTCTATTTGCTGATGCGATCGTTCGGGTTGCTGGACACGTACCTGGCGCTGATCCTTTCGTACACGACGTTCGCGTTGCCGATCACGATCTGGATTCTGAAGGACTTCTTCCGGTCGGTGCCGCGCGAACTGGAGGAGGCCGCCCGGGTGGACCGGTGCGGCTGGTTCCGGACGATGTGGACGGTTTTCCTGCCGGTGGCCGCGCCGGGACTGGTGGCGGCCGCGGTGTTCGCGTTCATGACCGCGTGGAACGAGTTCATGTTCGCGTTGTTCCTGACCAGTTCGAAGGCGGCGAAGACGATTCCGGTGGTGGCGGCCAATTTCGCCACCGATTTCAACACCCAGTTCACCGTGATGGCCGCGGCCGGTGTGCTCGCGGTGGTCCCACCCCTGGTACTCGCTCTGCTCTTCCAGCGCAAGCTGGTCCAGGGCATGGCAGCCGGATCAGTGAAGGGCTGAGGCGATGGCTGAAGTGCGTTTGGAGAATGTCAGCAAGTCGTTCGGCGGCAAGACCGTTGTCGACAATCTGAACCTGACCGTCGAGGACCGCGAATTCCTCACCCTGGTCGGCCCCTCCGGTTGTGGAAAGTCGACAACCCTACGAATGATCTGCGGGCTGGAACGGGCCAGCGCGGGGAACATCTTCTTCGACGGCAAACCGGTCAGCTGGCTGCCGGCGAACAAGCGGGACGTGTCGATGGTGTTCCAGAGCTACGCGCTCTACCCGCACCGGACGGTCCGGCAGAACATCGGCTTCGCGCTCAAGATGATGCGGGTGCCGAAGGCAACGATCGAGGAGCAGGTCCGGCAGGCCGCGCGAACGCTGGACATCGAGGACCTGCTGGACCGCAAACCCCGCGAACTGTCCGGCGGCCAGCGGCAACGCGTCGCCCTCGGCCGGGCGATCGTCCGCGACGCCGGCGCCTACCTGCTGGACGAACCGCTGTCGAACCTGGACGCCCAGCTCCGCGTCCTGATGCGGGCCGAGATCAAACGGCTGCACGTCGACGTGGCCCGCACCTTCATCTACGTCACCCACGACCAGGTCGAGGCAATGACCATGTCCGACCGGATCGCCGTCATGCGCGACGGCGTGATCCAGCAATGCGCGACCCCCGAAGAAATCTACGAACGCCCCGCGAACCGCTTCGTAGCCTCCTTCATGGGCTCACCCCCGATGAACTTCCTCACCGGCGACCTCGTCCACGAGGGCAGCACCCTCCACTTCCGCTCCCCGGCCCTGACCCAACCCCTCCACCCACCAACCCACCCCGCCGGCCCCACCTCCGCCGACCCCACATCCGCCGACCCCACATCCGCCGGCTCCACCTCCGCCCGCCCCGCCTTCATGGCGGCCGAATCCGCAGTGGCCGACACGGTTGCCGGATCCACGGCGGCCGAGTCCGCGGTGGTTTCCGGTTCTTCCCGTCAGGTGGTGCTCGGTATCCGGCCGGAGGACATCACGTTGTCCACCACGCCGGCCGACGGTCACCACCCCGGCAAGGTCTTCGTCACCGAACCCCTCGGCCCCGACGTCCTGGTCACCGTCCGCATCGAAGGCGAACTGATCCGCGCCCGAGTCCCCACCCCCTTCCGCCTCGGCCACGACAGCACCGTCCACGTCGCCTTCAACCCCAACCGCCTGCACCTCTTCCACCCCACCACCGGCACCGCCCTGCAATCCCCCCGATGAACCACCACCAGCACCACACGCACACCTCAAACCTGCACCCCGCGCTCCGGGGCGCCGGCCTGAGACTCCACTTGTCTGGGAAGGAAAACGCTCTTGCGGGACATAGAGAATTTTGCAGTCGAGGTCGAGCGACCAGCTGATTTCGACGAGTTCTGGGCCGCCGGCCTGGCGGACTGTGCTTCCTATCCGCTGGACCCCGTGCTGACCGAGCAGCCGGCACTCTCCACCGAGACGGTGATTGTCTACGATCTGCAATACACCAGCTACGGCGGCCTGCGGATCGCCGGCTGGTACACAACCCCGCGCAACCGCCCCGGCCCACACCCGGCCCTGGTCACGATTCCGGGGTACATCTCCGAGCCGACGATCCCGAAGGAGTGGTCCGAGCTCGGGTACGCCGCGCTCGCCGTCGCGCCGCGCGGCAAGCTGCGCTCGAACAGTGTCTTCAACCCGGGTTATCCCGGCCTCCTGACCCACAACATCGTCGACCCGAACACCTACGGCTACCGCGGCTTCTACCTCGACGTCGTCCGCGCGGTCGAAGTGCTGCTGGATCGTCCGGATGTCGACAATCAGCGGATCGGCTTGCAGGGCTCCAGCCAGGGCGGCGGCCTCGGCATCTCCACCGCGGCGCTGATGCCCGACGCGATCCGCTGCGTCGCGGCCGGCGCCCCGTACCTGTGCGGCATCATGACCGCGCCGACGCTCACCCGCTCGTACCCGTACGAAGAGATCAACGAGTACCTGCGGATTCACCCCAAAGACGTGGACCGGGTCCGCGAGACGGTCGCGTACTACGACGGGCTGAACTTCGCGCCGAAGGTACAAGCGCCGACCTTGCTGTATGTCGGGATGGAAGACGATGTCTGCCCACCGGAGACCGGCTTCGCCTTGCACCGAGCGCTGACCTGCGAGAAGACGCTGCGCAGGTACCCGCACTGCGCCCACCACGCCGGTCTGCCCGACGTGATGCGCGTCGTCGAGGACTTCTTCGCCGAACACCTCACCCCGGAAAGGTGAACCGAATGGACTTCGAGACCTACTGGGCCGAGGTGGATCAGGAACTCGCGGCGATCCCCGGCCGGCCGGTGCTGGACCGGGTGCCGGCACGGACGACCGACGAGGCAACGTTCTACACCTTGCGCCTCACCAGCACCGGCCCGTACCGCGTGTACGGGAACCTGAGCATCCCGGCCGGCGACGGACCGTTCCCCGCGCTGCTGATCACCCCGCGGTACGGAAGTGTCAACAACATCCCGCACCCGAACGACCGCGGCAGGTACGTGGTCCTGAGTCTGATGCACCGCGGTCAGCGGCTGGCGGACGAAGGGTTCGCGGCCAAGTACCCAGGATTGTTGACAATGGACATCGACGATCCGGCGACGTACATCTACCGCGGCATCGCGTCGGATTGTCTACGAGCCGCGGAGTTCCTGCGCGGGTTGTCTGAGGTTGACCCTGAGCGGGTTGCGGTCAGCGGGGACGATCTGGCGATCCTGACCGCGGCACGGCGGCCTGGATTCACCTCGGTACGGGTGACGGACCTGCTGTTCTACCGCGCGATGGAGGCACGGCTGAAGTCATGCCTCTATCCGCTGGAGGAACTCAACGATCACCTCCGCGCAGGCTCGTCCGAAGACGCACTCGCCACCACGTTGTCGTACTTCGACCCGGTCCGGCACGCACCGGCGATCGCGGCCCGAACGCTGTTGGCCACCGATGACACCGACTGGTGCGGCCCGCTGCTGTCGGCGCTGCCCGACCCGGAGGTGTACGACGTCACACATCTGGACGGCACCGACAACGATTCCCTCGACGCCTGGCTGGCAGAACGATCCGGCGTACCCGCGATGTCAAAGTTCATCGCATGACAGAGCCCTCAGCACCTCCGGACCCACCAGCCCGTCTGGAACCACGCATCCATCCGGAGCGTCCAGCTCGTTCGGAGCCACGCATCCGCCCGGAGCCTCCAGCTCGTTCGGAGCCACGCATCCGCCCGGAGCCTCCAGTTCGTTCGGGGCCGCGAACCGGTCGGGAACCATCGAACGCGTTGCTCGGCGTACGCCCGGTCATCAATGCCAACGCGACGGTCACCGTTCTCGGTGGCTCGCTGATGCCGCCGCCGGTGATCAAGGCGATGAACGACGCGGCGGCGCAGTTCGTCGACCTGCCGGAGCTGAACCTGCGGGTGAGTGAGCGCCTCGCCCAGCTGACGCACAATGAGTCGGCGTACGTGACCTCGGGGGCGGCGGCTGCCATCACGCTGACGGTTGCCGCCTGCGTCACGACCGAATCGCAGGCGTTCCCGACCGACGCCGAGATCGTCATGTTCGCCAGCCAACGCAATGGTTACGACTACTCGGCTCGCTTCATCGGCGCTCGCATCGTCGAGATCGGACCATCGGTTGACGAGCTCCGCGCCGCGCTCGATCGCAAGCCTGCCTGCGTTCTGTGGTTCGCGGGCGCGCACTACGCAGCGGGTGCATTGAGCGTGGAAGAGGTCGTGCAATGCGCTCGCCAGGCCGGCGTACCGGTGATCGTGGACGCGGCGGCTCAGATCCCGCCGGTCGCGAGCCTGTGGCGGTTCACCCGGGACCTCGGCGCGGACGCCGTGATCGTCAGCGGCGGGAAAGGCCTGCGCGGTCCGCAAGCCAGTGGCTTGGTGCTGGGCAAGCAGGCGATTGTTGACAATCTGCGTGTGCACACCTCGCCGAAGCACGAGCTCGGACGCGGGATGAAGGTCGGGAAGGAGGAACTGCTCGGGTTGCTCGCCGCGGTCGAGTGGACCCTCGCCCAGAACGAGGACGAACTGCTGGCCGGCTACGAGCGGATTGTCGACGATTGGATCGCCGGCCTGCAGGGGTTGCCCGGTGCGGTGGTCGAGCGCGGCTATCCAAGTGAAGCCGGCCAGCCGCACAGCCGCGCCGTACTCCGCCTGACCCGCGACCGGGACGAGGTGGTCCAGGCCCTCTGGGACGGCAACCCACGAATCTCCGTCGGCACCTTCAACCTGCCGCCCGACGCGATCGCCCTCAACCCCCAAACCCTCCAGCCCGGCGAGGAAAAGACGGTTCTCGATGCCCTGGTACGTCTTCTAAGGTCGGGGGAGGGTCAGTAGGCGCCGAGGGAGGAAGCGTGCCGGGTAGCCGGAAGCCGGATGAGACGCGGGATGGGGTTGGGCTTACCAATCTGGATCAGCCGTTGTTCGACGGGGCTGAGGCGACCAAGCGTGATCTGGTCGACTATCTGGATGCCGTGCACGAGCGGATCCTGCCGGAGTTGTGCGGACGGCCGTTGTCGGTGGTGCGGATTCGTCCGGGGCAGCCCGCGTTCATGCAGAAGAACGTTCCCAAGTACACGCCGGAGTGGGTGAAGACCGTGCCGGTTTGGGCGGAGGCGTCCAAGCGTGAGGTGGCGTACGCGTTGTGCGACGACCGGCGAACGCTGCTCTGGTTCGCGAATCAGCGCGCGGTCGAGTACCACCCGACGCTGATGCGCGCCGCCCGGTGGGACCGGGTCACGCACCTGGTGCTCGACCTGGACCCGCCGGAAGGCGAGACGTTCGCGATGACGGTGCGGGCGGCGTTGCTGGTGCGGGAGGCGCTGACCGAGGCCGGGCTGAGCGGCGGGGTCAAGACGAGCGGCGCGAAAGGGGTGCACGTGATCGTGCCGATTGTTGACAATGTGAGGATCGAGGATGCCGCGGCTGCCACCCGGGCGATCGCGGCGCGGGCCGAGAAGCTCGATCCGTCGGTCGCCACTACCGCGTACATCAAGGCGGATCGGCACGGGAAGGTGTTCGTCGACTCGACGCGGGCTGGTGGTGCGACGGTTGTCGCGGCGTACAGTCCGCGGGTCCGGCCGGGTACGACGGTGTCGTTTCCGGTTGGGTGGGAGGAGCTGGAGAACGTGACGCCGCGGGACTTCACGGTCCGTACGGCACCGGGGTTGCTCGGGGCGGCCGACCGGTGGGCCGATCAGCTACCCGCGCCACAGGCGATCCCCGAAGATCTGCTGGAGGAGGGGCGAGCCATTCCTGTCGCTCGGGTAGCCGCCATGCACGAAGGCAAACGCCGCAAACGCGCCCGCGAAGCCCAGCAACCACCCACCGACCAGCCAGAGGCACAACAGCCACCCGCCGACCACCGCGAGAGCTAGCAGGCACCCGCCGACCACCGGAGGCGCAGGAGCCACCCGCTGTCCAGCCGGAGGTTCAGCAGCCTCCGGGTGAGTAGTCGAGGGTGGACCCGCTGCTGCGTCGAGCGTGCGGGTCGGGGTGCCGGGAGTGGCTCGGGGAATAGGTGTGCGCCCCGGGGTAGCTGGGGGTCTGCGTTCGTCGGTTGAGTTGCTGGTGGTCTACGGCCGTGGTTCCTCGGAGGGTCTGCGGTTTGGTTGGTTGGGCGTCGCGGTTGGGGCAGCGGGTGGCTGGTTGGTGGTTTGCTCGGAGCCGGGATTCACTTCCTCCTCCCAGACCTTCTTCGAGCGGCCCAGTTGGCGTACCAGGCCGGGTAGCTTGGCGGGGCCGAAGAGCAGCAGGACGATGGCGAGGATGACCAGCCATTCGCCGCCTTGAGGCATTCCGAGCAGAGGCATTACGTCTCCGTATCTTGATCGGGGGCAATCAGGACGACGCGCGCCTGCCGGGAACGGTTGTCATCCCGAGCCGGTCCTTTCCAGGACGCCTCCTTGTCCAAGACCCCTTCCAAGACCCCTTCCAAGGCCGCTCCCAGGGCAACCCGGCCGGGCGAGAACCGTGCGCTGTTAGCGTTCTGCACCGGTAAGCGGTAGGGCTCGAGGAAGGTGGCTGGCGTGGCGGCGGTACGGCGGATCAGGTGGCGGCAGCGATTGCGGTACTGGTTCGACGGGACGATGGACCGCGGTACGCCGGCGCTGATCGGCTGGCTCGGGCTCGCGTCGGTCGGTCTGATCGCGGTGGTGACGGTGCTGGTCGTCGTACTCACCAACTCCGACACCGAGGCGAGCGGCGGTTGGGGTGGGGTCGCGTGGATGAGCCTGCTGCGTACGCTCGACCCCGGAACGATGGGCGGCGACACCGGCCGTCCGGTGTTCCTCGGGCTGATGCTCACCGTGACCGTCGGCGGCATCTTCATCGTCAGCGCCCTGATCGGTGTCCTGACAACCGGTCTGGACAATCGGATCAGCCAGCTGCGTAAGGGAAAGTCACAGCTGATCGAGACCGGCCACACGATCGTGCTGGGCTGGTCGGACGAGGTGTTCACCGTGATCGGCGAACTCGCCCGGGCCAACCAGGGGCATCGCCGCCGGGCCTGCGTCGTCGTACTGGCGGACCAGGACAAGGTCGACATGGAGGATAGGATCCGGGCGCGGATTCCGGAGGCGGGGAGTATCCGGGTGATCTGCCGGTCGGGGAGTCCGCTGAAGCGGGCGGACCTGGAGCTGGTCAGTCCGGACACCGCCCGCGCGATCCTGGTGCTGCCGCCGACCGGCCCCGAGGCCGACATCGACGTCATCAAAACCCTGCTGTTGCTGAACAACCGGCAGTGGGACAAGACCAGGCCGCATGTGGTCGCCGCGGTGCTGGACTCGGACAACCTCGCCGCGGCCCGGCTGGCGGCCGGCGACGACGCGCTGCTGGTCGATGCCGACGACATCATGGTTCGGCTGGTCGTGCAGTCGCACCGGCAGGCCGGCCTGTCCGCGGTGTGTATCGATCTACTGGACTTCGCGGGCAGCGAGTTCTACCTGGCGCCGGCCGCGCGGCTCGCGGGTTCGTCGTACGGCGAAGCACTGAACGCGTACTCGCTGGGTGTTCCGGTCGGCGTGCACAAGCCCGGGCAGATGCTGCTGAACCCGTCGACGGACACGCCGATCGAGACCGGTGACAAACTCGTCGTACTCGCCGAGGACGACCTGCTGATCAAGATCGCGGACAGCCCGGCGCCGATCGTCGAGGCCGCGATCGCCGCGCCCACCGACCGGCCACCGGCGCCGGACCGTACGCTGCTGATCGGCTGGAACGCGCGCGCCACGAAGATCATCGATCTGCTGGACCGGTTCGTGGAGCCAGGTTCGCGGCTGGACATCGCCGCGCCGGTCGAGCCGACGGCCGCGGTGCAGGCCGCGAGGGCGAATCTCACCGTCGGCTACAAGGCCTGCGAGCCCACCACCAGGGCGTCGCTCGAGGCGCTCGGACTCGGTATGTACCAGCATGTGGTCGTACTCGCGGACGACCGGATCGATCCGGATCACGCCGACGACCGGACCCTGGTGACGCTGCTCCACCTGCGCGACATCGAGGTACGGCTCGGCGACCCGTTCTCGATCGTGACCGAGATGTACGACGACAACAACCGGCAGGTTGCCCAGGTGACCAAGGCCGACGACTTCATCGTCAGCAGCAAGCTGATCAGTCTGCTGCTGACGCAACTGGCGGAGAACCGGCACCTGCAAGCCGTGTTCGGTGACTTGTTCGACCCCGCGGGTTCCGAGATCTATCTCAAGTCCGCCGGCGACTACCTCGTACCGGCGATGGAGGCGAACTTCGCGACCGTGATCGAGTCGGCCCGCCGCCAGGGGCACAGTGCGATCGGCTACCGGGTGCACAGCCGCAGTGACCTCGCTCCCGGGTACGGCGTTGTGCTGAACCCGCCGAAACTCGAACCACTCACCTTGGGGCCGGACGACAACGTGATCGTGGTGGCGCCGGCCTGATCCGGTTACTCGGGGGCGGTGTGGAGACCGAGGGCCTGACGACGGACGGCGGGGGACGGGTGGTTGCGGAGGGCAGTCAGTAGGTCGCGCCAGGCCGGTGGCCAGCCGGCCCGAGGGGCCGCTGCGGAGATGACGGCACACGCCAGCAAACCGGCCGCGATCCCGGGTGCGGGGTCGGCGGCGAGGTCAGTCGTGGCAGGGAGAGAGTCGGTGGTGGAACGGGCGGCTGGAGCCTTGGTGGCGCCGGGGGCGGGGGCTGGTGGCGGGGGTTGGTGGGTGAGGGACGTGGCGGTGGGGAGGAGGGACTCGGGGGTCCAGGTGTGTTCGGTTGTGGACAGGCGGTGTTCTAGGAGGGTCGCAGCTGTCAGGGCGGCCAGAGGGTCGTGGGTGACGGTGGTCAGTAGGGCAGGGAGGTCGTCGGCGGGGGAGTGCAGGGCGGTGACTAGTAGCTGTATCCGAGCGTGCGCGAAGTCAGACGCAGTCAGCTCGTCGGCTACCGGCTTCAGCAGCTGACGGATGTTTGCGGAACGCTGGCTGACGTGGTTGGTCAGCTGGTCGACCAGATAGGTCAGGCGTTGGCCCGCGGGGTGGTCACGGTCGACGGTTGCGTTCGGCAGGTTGGGGTCGGTCTCCAGGCGCACCAGCAGACTTACGACGTCTAGCAGTACCGGAAGGCTGGAGGACGACGCTGCGACGACGGTGACCAGGGCGCTGGTTGCGAGGCGCCACACGGCGGTGCGGTCCGACAGTCTGGTGATGAAGTCGGCGCATACCTGAGCTATGGCCGCGTTGTACGGCGCCCAGCGTGGCAATGCGAACAGAGCGGCGTTGACGATCTCCGGCTCGGCTCGGGTCGTCACCGCGATCAGCAGGTCCGCGTACCTCGATCGGAAGGCGAGCGGTACGTCGTACGCCCGGCGCGCTGTCAGAGCCAGTGCAGTCGCGGCTGAGTCGTGTACGGCCTGCTGCAGCACTGCCCACGCCGCCGGGTCGTACAGCAAGTACTGCGAGGCAGTCCGGGTGATGGCGGCTCGTACGTCCCGGTGTGCACCCGCCCAGGTCTCAGTAAGCACGGCACCAGCACCCGGCGCCCGTAGCTCACCGAGCAGCCGTACTACCTCTTTGCGTGCTGTCACCTTGACGGCATCCCCAGCCAGCACCGGCTGCAGCAACCCAGGCAACAGACTGGGTCGTACGTAGCGGGCGGCACGCCCAGCGGCGTACACAGCGACCCGCGCCCGATCATCACCTGCATGCGCCAACAGCACCGGCACTGCCTCGTCAGGTCGATCAGTCCACGCCAGTGCAGCCAGCGCAGCCTCCTGCAGCAGTACGTCGTCACTGGTCAGGAACTGGTCCAAAGCAGCCCGCCCAGCAGACGGCACTCGTCCCAGCGTCTTCACAGCCAACGCCCGGTACCACTCCGGCGTCCGCTCGTCACGCGCTACGCCAACCAGCAACTCGGCGTACCGGGCCTGCTGCCGCGGCAGCCAGGTCCGCAGCGCGTAGCTGGGCACCTCCCACGAGTAGTCCTGGTCGAACCGCCGGAGCTGGTCGGCTGCCGTGAACACCGGATCGAGCAGGTCGGTGCGTAGTTCGGTAACGAGCCACCAGACCGGATGCCAGCGCGCCATCCGGACGTCGCGGTTGATCATCTGCTCGACTCGGTCCCGGCGGGTCGCCGGTGCGTCGAGCCAGTACCTGCAGGCTTCTTCGACGATGTTGTCCTGCCCGGACCACACCGCCTGCTCCAGTACGTCCTGCAGCGTTTCCAGCGACCACCCGCGACGACCGAATGCCTCAGCCACGGTCAGTACAAGCCGGTAGTCCTGCCGCTTCGCCGCTGCCTCAAGAGACGGCCGCAGCGCCTCGTACACGTCGGTCTCGCGTCTGCGGGGCAGTCCGTCGACCAGTCCGTACAGCCGGAGCCTGCCCATGTTCTCTGCCGACCGTCCGTAAGCCTGCAGACCCCACTCCAGTACGCCGGCCTGGTCAGCGATCGCACCCCGGACAACAGCACGTTCAGCCAGGCTCGCCAGCGCACGCCGCGTCGCCCACGACGTGTCGCGGGCGTTCAGCGCATCAGACAACAACCTGTCGAGTGGCACCGTCAGCGCAGTGGTGAGCAGTGTTGGAGGTAGCGCCGCGACAGAGTGCAAAGCAGCGAGCCGCACCGGGTCCTGGTCGTTGCGCAACCGCTCTGCTGTCCACTCAACAGCCTCAACCACCTGCTCCGGCTGTCTCCCGAGCCCGGCCGACCGAATGACTGCCTGGTAGACAGCACTACGCACCCCAGCATCCGGCTCGCGTACGTCGGCCTCGAGCAGTGCAAACGCCTCGGCGTACGGCAGATAGGCACTGACGTTTCGACGCAGTGCAGCGTCCTCCCGGATGACCGGCAACGCCAGCATCCGCCGAGCCTGCTCAATGCGCGCCGCATGCGGCAGTACGTCCAGCAGGTCGTTGTCCAACCGAGCCTGACCCAGATCGACGTACGCGGTAACGCCCGTGAAGATCGCGGCCCGCCGCGACGGAGCCAGTGCATGCAACAAGCTGGACAACTGCGGCCACACGACTCGGCCCAATGCGATCAGCTCATCGTCGGAGTACCTGTGCAGACGACGCTGGTACGCCGGGGTGAGCGCCCGTGAGACCACACCGAGCCGGTCCGGTGCCATGAGTAGGTCCAGCACGCCAGACGGGTCCTGGTCAGTCAGAGGACCGAGCACGTCAAGCACTGCAGCCGGCAGATCATGCGCAGGTACTGCCTGCTTGATCAGCGTCATCACTGCATCCGGTGCGATATCAAGTGCCGCGGTGACTCCGTGGCCGACGCCCTGCCACCACTCGTCCCGGTCCTCGCCGGCAGGCAGCGTTTCGGTGGCGTACGCGAGTACTACAGCAGAGTGGTGTCGTGCGAGCTCGCGCCAGCCACCGGGTGTCACGCAGTACGCCAGCTCGGGCAGCAGGCGCGCCACCGTAGCGTCATCGGTCGCGTCCAGCAGCCCGGTTGCCGCTACGTCACCCCACCGCGCCCGGTGCTCATCGATCAGCCGTACGGCGAGGTGCTCGCGCCGCTGCCGGCGCACCAACGACACCAGCCTGGACCGTAGTGCGGCCGGTGCATCGTCGTACGCGATCCGCAGGTCATCGTCCGGGACAGGTACTCCGCGGCCAACCGCAGCGAGTGCACGTGACTGCACGGCTGGATCTGGATCGCGCAGCATCCGGCTGACGTACGCGGCGTCGCGGGTGACCTCAGCGACCTGCAGACCGAGGAGGCGCTCGAAGCTACTGCCGCCACCGAGCTGTGGCAGTAGTCCGGTCAGCTGTTGCGCCCGGTCGGCGAGCAGACGTACACGCTGGGCGTACGAGAGTCCGTCGATCGCACGCAGCAGCTCAGGCAGACGCATGTGGCTATTTTGCCGAACGACCAGTGTCAGTCCGTCAACTGACCCGCTCCAGCTCCGCGAACGCATCAGCCAGCTTCGGCAGGGTGTAGTGGGCGTTCAGTCCACTCGGGTTCGGCAGCACCCACACGCGCGTAGTGCCGATAGTGCGGTCCTGTTTGCCTACTGCCGCGTTCCGTTCCGCGAAGGCGTCCCGGTAAGCCGTGACGCCCAGTACTGCAAGCCACTCCGGCTGATACGTCAGTACTTTCGCGGTCAGGTTCTCCCCGCCGGCAACGAGCTCCGCCCGCGTCAGCTCAGCCGCCTTGGCAGACGGCCGGTCCACCACGTTGGTGATGCCCAGTCGGTAGTCCAGCAGCTCCTGCTGCTCGGCCGGCATCAGCTGCCGGGAGGTGAACCCACTGAGCTGCAGCGCCGGCCAGAACCGGTTGCCCGGCCGAGCGAAGTGGTGCCCGGTTGTCGCCGACATCAGCCCAGGGTTGATCCCACAGAACAACACCCGCAGCCCGCCGCCGATCACGTCCGCAATCCCGTCCACACAGCTCACCGTAGTCCGTCAACCCAAGGTTGACGCAATCAAATGGTCAACCTAAGGTTGACAATATGACTCCCGGACCGGATCTGCAGCAACTCATCACCACGATCAAGACCGACGCCGGCAGCGACGACGAGCTCGAGCAGCTCGCGACCGCCGCGGCGACGATCAGCGAACTCACCACGACCAGCGACGCCGCGCTCGGCTTCTTCGTCGATCGGGCCCGCGGCGCCGGCAAGTCCTGGGTGGAGATCAGCGCGGTGCTCGGCGTCAGCAAGCAGGCCGCGCACAAGCGGTTCGCCGATTCCTGGACGAGCAAGCCGGCGTTCGACCGGTACACCGAGCGGACGAAGGCGGTGGTCGCTGCCGCCGCGGACGTCGCGCGGGAGCGCAACCACACGTACATCGGGACCGAGCACCTGCTGCTCGCCTTCTACAGCCAGCCGCGGGCGGTGGCGACCCTGGTGCTGCTTGCGCACGGCATTACGGCCGACTCGGTGCGCGCCGCGGTGGACCTGGAGAGCCCAGCCGGTGCGGAGAGTGTAGAGCTCGACGCGGACAACCCGCCGTACACGCGCCGCACCGCGCACGTGCTGCAAGGGGCGGTCGGGGAGGCGTTGACGCTCGGGCACAACTACGTCGGCACCGAGCACTTGCTGCTCGCCTTCTACCGCGACCAGGCCGGCGTCGCGACCAAGATCCTGCTCGAACAGGGCCTCGACGAAGCCACCGCGTGGAACGACATCCGCGCCGCCCTGGAGCGCATCACGAAGTAGGCCGGGTACATCGCGCCCAGGCGCTGAGATAAACGACGTGCACTTTGGGCAGAGCGAGCTAACGTCGTCAAAGTGACTAGTGCACCTGCTGAACTTCCCCGTAAGGCTGGTGACCTCCGGGCCGCCGGATACCTTCCTCGGTCGATCAAGGCCGAGCTCCGTGACAACCTGCTGACTGCCCTCCGGGCCGGGCGTGATCCCTGGCCGGGCATTGTCGGCTTCACCCGTACCGTCATCCCCCAACTCGAACGTGCCCTGCTCGCCGGGCACGACGTCGTCCTGCTCGGTGAGCGCGGGCAGGGCAAGACCCGGCTGCTGCGTACGCTGGTCGGACTGCTCGACGAGTGGACCCCCGTGATCGAGGGCGCCGAGCTGCCCGAGCACCCGCTCGACCCGATCACGCCTGCCTCCCGCCGCCGCGCCGCCGAGCTCGGCGACGACCTGCCGGTCGCCTGGCTGCACCGCGACCTCCGGTACGCCGAGAAGCTAGCCACGCCGGACACCAGCGTCGGTGACTTGATCGGCGACGTGGACCCGGTCAAGGTGGCCGAAGGCCGCAGCCTCGGCGACCCGGAGACCATCCACTTCGGGCTCGTGCCGCGCGCGCATCGCGGCATCGTCGCGATCAACGAACTGCCGGACCTGGCCGAACGGATCCAGGTCGCGCTGCTGAACGTGATGGAAGAACGCGACATCCAGGTCCGTGGGTACACGCTCCGGCTGCCGCTGGACGTGTTGCTGGTGGCAACCGCCAACCCGGAGGACTACACCAACCGCGGCCGGATCATCACGCCGCTGAAGGACCGCTTCGGCGCCGAGGTCCGGACCCACTACCCGCTCGACATCGACGCCGAGGTGGACGTGATCCGGCAGGAGGCCGAGTTCACCGCCGAGGTCGGCGAGCCGCTGCTGGAGGTGCTGGCGCGGTTCGTCCGGCACCTGCGCGAGTCGACGTCGATCGATCAGCGGTCCGGCGTGTCCGCGCGGTTCGCGGTCGCCGCGGCCGAGACGATCGCCGCCGCCGCGTTGCGCCGGTCCGCGATCACGGGCGAGGAACCCGCGGTCGCGCGTCCGGTCGATCTCGAAGCGGTACCGGCCGTACTGCGCGGCAAGCTGGAGTTCGAGCCCGGCGAGGAAGGGCGCGAGATCGAACTGCTGGAGTACCTGCTGCGCCGTTCGGTGGCCGACACCGCGCGCGAGCGGTTCGCCGGGCTGGATCTCACCCCACTGGCGCATGCTGTTGCCGACGGCAACCTTGTGACCACCGGCGAGCGGGTGCCCGGCCGGGACGTACTGGCCGCGCTGCCCGAGCTGCCGGTCCTGCACGACGTCGCCGCCCGCGCCGGCGTCGAACCGGACGACTCGTCCGGCCGGATCGCCGCCGCGATCGAGCTCGCGCTGGAAATGCTCTACCTGTCCAAACGCGTAGCCAAGGACGCCGACGACGACACCACGGTGTACGGAGCCTGACGTGAGTTCTATCCCGGAAGGATGGTCGTACGGGCCGTGGCACGACGGGCCCGATCCGCTGCAGGCGCCGGTGGATTTGCGGGACGCGCTGGACGAGCTCGGCCGGGACGTGATGAACGGGTCGTCGCCACGGTCCGCGCTGGAGGAACTGCTCCGGCGCGGCACCCGGAACACCCAGGGCCTGGACGACCTGACCCGCCGCTTGTGGGAGCGCCGCCGCGAGATCCAGCAGCGGCACAACCTCGACGGCACCCTGCGCGACGTCCAGCGGCTGCTCGACGAAGCCCTTGAAGCCGAGCGCCGCGAACTGTTCCCGAACCCGTCCGACGACGCCCGCTTCAAGGAGGCCGAGCTCGACGCGTTGCCTTCGGGTACGGCGGCAGCCGTACGCGAGCTGGCCAACTACCAGTGGGAGTCGTCCGAAGCACGCGCCAAGTACGAGGAGATCCGCGAGCTCCTCGGCCGGGAACTGCTCGGATCGCGATTCGAAGGGATGAAGGAGGCGCTGCAGCAAACGACGCCCGAGGACGTCGAAGCGATCAACGAGATGCTGTCCGATCTCAACGCGTTGCTCGCGGCGCACGCGCAAGGCCGGCCCGAGGTGCCGGAGCTGTTCGAAGAGTTCATGGCGAACCACGGCGAGTTCTTCCCGGAGAATCCGCGCACCGTGGACGAGCTGATCGACGTACTCGCGCAGCGGGCCGCCGCCGCGCAGCGGATGCTGAACTCGATGACTCCCGAGCAGCGTGCCGAGCTGATGGAGCTGTCCCAACAAGCGTTCGGCAGTCCGCAGCTCGCCCAGCAGATGGCTCAACTGGATGCACAGTTGCAGGCGTTGCGGCCGGGGGAGGACTGGTCCGGTTCGGAGCGGATGAGCGGTGATGATCCGCTCGGTCTCGCCGAAGGCGCGCAGGCGATGTCCGATCTGGCGGAGCTGGATGCACTCGCGGAGCAGTTGGCCCAGTCGTACCCGGGTGCACGGCTGGAGGACATCGATCTTGAGGCGCTCACCCGTCAACTCGGCGACGAGGCGACGGTCGACGCCCGGCGGCTGAGTGAGTTGGAGCGGCAACTGCGTGATCAGGGTCTGATCGAACGGGCGCCGGACGGTTCGCTGCGGTTGTCGCCGAAGGCGTTGCGGCAGCTCGGCCAGACCGCATTGGCCGACGTACTGAGGGCAGCTCGTGGTTCCGGCGAGCGTGATGCCGCCAACGCCGGCGCGGCCGGTGAGTTGAGTGGATCGTCACGCCATTGGCAGTTCGGCGATACACAGCCCTGGGATGTACCCCGGACAGTGCGCAACGCCGTACTGCGAACAGCCGGTGCGGGACGTGGTTCGGTGCGGCTCGACGTGGCGGATGTCGAGATCGCCGAGACCGAACATCGTGCTCGGGCCGCGGTCGCGCTGCTCGTGGATACGTCCTGGTCGATGGTCCAGGAAGGCCGCTGGCTGCCGATGAAGCGTACGGCGCTCGCACTGCACCAACTCATCTCGACCCGGTACCGCAACGACGCGCTTCAGCTGATCACGTTCGGCCGGTACGCCACCGCGATCGAGCTGCCGCGGTTGATCGGGATGGAGGGCACCTGGGAGCAGGGCACCAACGCGCATCACGCGCTGCTGCTCGCCGGCCGTCATCTGCGCCGGCATCCCGATGCCCAGCCGGTCGTGCTGATGGTGACCGATGGGGAGCCGACCGCGCATCTGGAGCCGGACGGGACGGCCGAGTTCTCGTACCCGCCGGAGCCGGCCACGTTGCGGAAGACGATCTTCGAGGTGGATCGGCTGGCCAAACTCGGCGCTTCGCTGACCGTGTTCCGGCTCGGCGACGATCCGCGGCTGAACGCGTTCGTCGATCTGCTCGCCCGGCGCAGCGGCGGTCGCGTGCTCGCGCCGGACGCGGACGGTCTCGGCGCAGCGGTGGTCGGCGACTACCTGCGGACCCGCCGCAAGCTCTGACAAAGAAGCAGCAGAAGCAAAGAAGAAGGAAAGAGGAAGAGCGAGGGGAGAGGGAGGGGAGAGGGAGGGAAAGAGCGAGGGAAAGAGCGAGGGGAGAGGCGCAGGAGCAGCAGGGTGTACCCGTCCTGAAGGCGGGTTACACCCTGCCGTTGCGTTTCATTCCGAAACGGCCCGAATGTCTCGCGTTGTCAACGAGGGAAGGGTTTTCCGGACCACGAGTTGTGGGGATGGTCACGTCGGCGGAGTGAGACCAGTGTTCAACTGGACTGGTTTTTGGGCTTACTCTGAAAGCACGCCCCCGCCGCCGAAGTCGATGGGCCAGCGGGTCATCTTCCCGCGCCTGCGCACCGCTTGAACACCGCCTGCAACCCAGGGAGTGACCGTGCCGAAACTCGTGTACGACTTCGCCGAAGGCAACAAGGACCTGAAGCAACTGCTCGGCGGGAAGGGGGCGAACCTGGCCGAGATGACCAATCTCGGCCTGCCGGTCCCACCCGGTTTCACCATCACCGCCGACGCCTGCCGCGCGTACTTGTCCACCGGCGACGTACCGGCCGAGCTCGCCGACGAGATCGATCATCACGTCGCGCTGCTGGAACAGAAGATGGGCAAGAAGCTTGGTCAGGCCGACGATCCGCTGCTGGTGTCGGTCCGTTCCGGCGCCGCGGTGTCGATGCCCGGCATGATGGAGACGGTGCTGAACGTCGGCCTCAACGACGACTCGGTGAACGGGCTCGCGCATCAGTCCGGCAACCCGCGGTTCGCCTGGGACGCGTACCGCCGGCTGGTGCAGATGTTCGGCAAGACCGTGCTCGGCATGGACGGCGATGTCTTCGAGGACGCGATCGAGGCAGCGAAACAGTCGAAGGGTACGCGCAACGATCTGGACCTGGACGCCGATGACCTCAAGGGACTCGTCGACACGTTCAAGCAGGCCGTGCACGACCACACCGGCCGCGAGTTCCCGCAGGACCCGCGGACCCAGCTGGACCTCGCGATCGAGGCCGTGTTCGACTCCTGGAACGCCGATCGCGCGATCCTCTACCGCCGTCAGGAGCGGATTCCGGCCGATCTGGGCACGGCGGTCAACATCTGCTCGATGGTCTTCGGCAACCTCGGCATGGACTCCGGTACCGGCGTCGCGTTCACCCGCGACCCGGCCGGCGGCCAGCCCGGCGTGTACGGCGATTACCTGCAGAACGCGCAGGGCGAGGACGTGGTCGCGGGCATCCGCAACACCGTACCGCTGGCCGACCTCGAGCAGCTCGACAAGACCTCGTACGACGACCTGATGCGCATCATGGCGACCCTCGAAGGGCACTATCGCGACCTGTGCGACATCGAGTTCACCGTCGAGCGCGGCAAGTTGTGGATGCTGCAGACCCGGGTCGGCAAACGGACCGCGGCGGCCGCGTTCCGGATCGCGACCAGTCTGATCGACGAGGGCGTGATCGACACCGGCGAGGCACTCGGCCGGGTCAAGGGCGCGCAGCTCGCGCAGCTGATGTTCCCGCGGTTCGACGCGGACGCGGACAAGGACCTGATCACCAAGGCGATCGGCGCGTCGCCGGGCGCGGCGTCGGGGCAGGTGGTGTTCACGTCGGCGGCCGCGGTCGAGGCGGCCGAGCGGGGCGAGAAGGTGATCCTGGTCCGGCGCGAGACCAACCCGGACGACCTGCACGGAATGATCGCGGCCCAGGGCATCCTGACCAGCCGCGGCGGCAAGACCTCGCACGCGGCCGTGGTCGCGCGCGGCATGGGCAAGACCTGTGTCTGTGGCGCCGAGGACCTCGACGTGAACGTTGCCAAGGGCACCATTACGGTCGGCGGTACGGTGCTCGAGGCGGGCGAACTGATCTCGATCGACGGCACCACCGGCGAGGTGTTCCGCGGTGAGGTACCGGTCGTTCCGTCGCCGGTCGTGCAGTACTTCGAGGGCACGCTCGCGCCGGACGCGGGTGACGAGCTGGTCGCGTCGGTGCATCGGCTGATCCGGTACGCGGACGACGTACGCCGGCTCGGTGTCCGTACCAACGCCGACACTGCCGACGACGCGGCGCGGGCGCGGCGGTTCGGCGCCGAGGGGATCGGGTTGTGCCGGACCGAGCACATGTTCCTCGGCCAACGGCGCGAGTCGGTCGAGCGGTTGATCCTCGCGGCCGACGACGCCGATCGCGACGCCGCGCTGGCCGAGCTGGAGCCGTTGCAGCGCGACGACTTCCTCGAACTGCTGGACGCGATGGACGGTCTGCCGGTGACGATCCGGCTGATCGACCCACCGCTGCACGAGTTCCTGCCGTCGATGGAGGAGCTCGCGGTGAAGGTCGCGGTCGCGCGCGAGCGGGGTTCGGCGTCGCACCATGACGAGAAGCTGCTCGCGGCGGTGGAGCGGCTGCACGAGCAGAACCCGATGCTCGGGTTGCGCGGCGTACGCCTCGGGCTGGTGATCCCAGGACTGTTCGCGATGCAGGTACGCGCGATCGCCACCGCGGCGCTCGAGCTCCGGCGCCGCGGCCGGGATCCGCGGCCGGAGATCATGATCCCGCTGGTCGGGGCGGTCCAGGAGCTGCACCTGGTCCGCGACGAGGTCGAGCGCGTACTGGCCGAGGTCGACGCCGGCGCGGAGATCCCGATCGGCACCATGATCGAGCTGCCGCGGGCGGCCGTGATCGCCGACCAGATCGCCGAAGCGGCCGACTTCTTCTCCTTCGGTACGAACGACCTGACCCAGACCACCTGGGGTTTCAGCCGGGACGACGTCGAAGGCGCGTTCTTCTCGCGGTACCTGGAGAAGGGGATCTTCGCGGTGTCGCCGTTCGAGTCGATCGACCGCGAGGGCGTCGGCGCGCTCGTCCGCACCGGGGTGGACCGCGGCCGGGCGACGAAACCGGGCCTCAAGCTCGGCGTCTGCGGTGAGCACGGCGGCGATCCGGACAGCATCCACTTCTTCCACGAGGTCGGACTGGACTATGTCTCGTGCTCGCCGTTCCGGATTCCGGTGGCCCGGTTGGAGGCCGGCCGGGCGGCGTTGCTGGACGAGTAGCTCGGTCCTTGACAAGTTGATCGCGTGACCGTCCGTACGGGGCGCCGGCGCCAGGATCGGTCTGCCCGGCGCGTTGATCACGGAGTGTCAACGCGATCAACTGTCAGTAGGAATTTCCTTCACCAACCTCTTGCATTGTGGTGCTCGCGCTGGCGAGAATGACCGGGCGGGAAGGGAGCTCACTCGTCGACTTTCGGGTCTGACCTGAACCAGCCGCTGTGGCGGCTCGTGACTCCCTCTCCCGCACCAAATCTCGTTTGCGCCAAGGCCGGATCCCCTTGTTTTCAAGGCCGTTGTAGGGTTCTGGCATGGCTCAATTTGTCGTGCAGCTGCGGTTCGACGTCACCCAGACCGAGCGCCGGATGGAGGTCCGGCCGGCGCATCGCGAGTACCTTGCGACCCTCAAGGCCGAGGGCCGGCTCGTCGCCGCCGGGCCGTTCACCGATCAGACCGGCGCGCTGCTCGTGTACGACGTCGCGGACGAGGCCGAACTGCGCGACATTCTCGCCAAGGACCCGTACACGCCGGCCGGGGTCTATGAGCTCGCCACCCTCGCCGAGTGGCAGCCGCTCTTCCCGTTCAGCTGACCGCGGTCGCCCAGGTCGGGCGGCCAGGTTCAGGCGCCTGGGTTCAGGCGGTTTCGAGGTTCAGGTGGTCGACGTACGCCCAGAGCCAGACGAGTGGTGCCAGTACCAGCTCGGGCTCGTCGTCCTCGTCGGCGATGAACAGCATCGAGGCCTCGCCGCGGGTGAGGTCCTCGATGACCGCCTCGCACATCTCGAGCGCTAGCTCGAACGAGAGCAGCCGCGGGCCGTCCTCCCACTGCGGCTGGGGGAGCGGCAGGACGGGCGCTTCGTCAGTGCCGTTCAGCTCGACCGACACCTTCTGCAACTCCTCGTACAAGTCGTACGAGATGAGGCCGGCCACCGGATGCCCGTCCCGGCCGATCAGGTACGGGTCGTCGGCGCCGTCGCGGAAGCTGTCCCGGATGTCCGGCATCGCTGCCCTCAGGTCGCTCCCTTCCAGGTACGGGGCCTCGTCCGGTTCGTCGACCTCCGCCTCGACGAGACCGCTGCGCATCTGGTCGAACTGGTGGAGCAGTCCGTTCAATTCGTCGTACGCGCCGCCGCCCGGGGTCTTCTGGGCGCGCGCCTCCAGGTCGCGGAGGTGCTCGATCAGGTCGTCCTCGAAGTGCAACTCGTAGCGCGGAAGGCCCGGCTCGCGGCCGGCGTTGAGCTGCGCGACCAGCTGCGTCGAGACCGGACCGATCCGCTCGGCCAGCACCTCGAGCGGCGTGGTCGGCTTCTCCTCGTCGTCGTGCGCGCAGGAGTCGTCCTCGCCCTTGCCGCTGCCCTCCAGCGCGACCAGCACCTGGAAGGCCTGGAACGCGAGCAGCGCCGCGGTCGCCATCGTGCCGTCGCCGATCAGCATCAGCGGGTTGCCGCCGGCTTCGGTGCGGCGGACGTGGTCCGGCATCAGGGTCGCGGCCTGTTCGACGTTCACCTGGCTGGCCAGCGACGACAAGCCGTGATCGGCGTCGACACCGAGCAGCTCGACCAGCCGCTCCGAGCTCATGTCGAAGTTCGACCGCAGGTAGTACCGCAGCCAGCCGGCGTCGACCGGGTTGCCGAGCAGCTCCGCGATCCGGGCCCGGAAGTCGGCCAGGTCGGCGATCGCCAGCACCACCAGCACCGGCTGGTCGCCGTCGCCGATCACCAGCGGCCGGGTGTCGCCGTTGTGGAACCCCTCGATCACCTGATGCAGACTGTCCGCGGCCGCATCCAAGGGCCACGACTCCGCTTCGAACTCGTTGACCACCGCAGCGGAGGTGTCGTCGGGCATCTGCAGTCCTCTCCGGGGCGCGGCGGGAGTTGGTGGTCAACTCTAGGGCATGCCTGGCAACTCCCCGCCTACTGCGGGGCACTCGGCACGGCACCTCGCCGCACGGGAGGAAAAGCAACGATGAACCCACATCGACGCCTTCCCTCCCGCGCGCCGAGCTACCGCGCCGAGCACCTCCTCGCTACGGCGCGGAGTTGCCAGACATACCCTAGGCAGTCGGTGTTTCAGCAGGTCAGGTGGGTCCTGAGGGCAACTCCAAGTGACATTCGCTACCCTGGAACCGGCGGGTCGGCGCAGGGGTATCTCATATGTGAGATACAGTCCGCCGCATGAGTGATGACTACCTGAGCCGGATCGGAAACCTCATCCGGGACGCCCGCAAGCATCGCGGCTGGACACAGACGCAGCTCGCGGAAGTACTGAACACCAGCCAGAGTGCGGTGAACAGGATCGAGAAGGGTCATCAGAACCTCACCCTCGAGATGCTCGCCCGGATCGGCGAGGCGCTCGACTCCGAAATTGTCTCTCTCGGTGGCGGTCCGGTCCACCTCCGCGTCGCCGGTGGCCGCCAGCTTTCCGGTTCCATCGACGTCAAGTCCAGCAAGAACGCCGGCGTCGCGCTGCTCTGCGCCTCGCTGCTGAACAAGGGCCGGACCACGCTCCGGAAGGTCGCGCGGATCGAAGAGGTCAACCGCCTGCTCGAAGTACTCAACTCGATCGGCGTGAAGACCACCTGGCTGAACGACGCCGGTGACCTCGAGATCGTGCCGCCGGCCCGGCTTGACCTCAGCTCGATGGACGCCGAGGCGGCCGGGCGTACGCGCTCCATCATCATGTTCCTGGGTCCGCTGCTGCACCGCGAGGATGCGTTCGAGCTCCCGTACGCCGGTGGTTGCGATCTGGGTACGCGGACGGTCGAGCCGCACATGACCGCGCTCCGCCCGTTCGGGCTGTCCGTGAAGGCGACCGGCGGGCAGTACCACGCGCTGGTGAACCGGACGATCACGCCGGGCAAGCCGATCGTCCTGACCGAACGCGGCGACACCGTGACCGAGAACGCGATCATGGCCGCGGCCCGGCACGACGGCGTCACCGTGATCCGGAACGCCAGCCCCAACTACATGGTCCAGGACCTCTGCTTCTACCTCGATCTGCTCGGGGTGAAGATCGACGGCATCGGTACGACGTCGCTGACCGTACACGGCAAGGCCGACATCGACGTGGACGTCGACTACGCGCCGTCCGAGGACCCGATCGAGGCGATGAGCCTGCTGACCGCGGCGATCGTCACCAAGTCCGAGCTGACCATCCGGCGGGCGCCGGTCGAGTTCCTCGAAATCGAGCTCGCGGTACTCGAGGAGATGGGTCTGGACTACGACCGCAGCCCCGAGTACCTGGCCGAGAACGGCCGCACCCGGCTGGTCGACCTCACCACCCGGCCGTCCAAGCTGCACGCGCCGATCGACAAGATCCACCCGATGCCGTTCCCGGGCCTCAACCTGGACAACCTCCCGTTCTTCGCCGCGATCGCCGCCACCGCGACCGGCCAGACGCTGATCCACGACTGGGTGTACGAGAACCGCGCGATCTACCTGACCGACCTGAACAAACTCGGCGGCCGGGTCAAACTGCTCGACCCGCACCGCGTCATGGTCGAAGGCCCGACCCACTTCTCCGGCACCGAAATGATGTGCCCACCCGCGTTACGCCCCGCCGTCGTCACCCTGATCGCAATGATGGCCGCCAAGGGCACCTCCGTACTCCGCAGCGTCTACGTCATCAACCGAGGCTACGAAGACCTGGCCGCCCGCCTGAACTCCCTAGGTGCCCAGATCGAAACCTTCCGCGACATCTGACAACAGCCAACCCAAGCCACCACTCTCGGCCGTCAACCCGAGTCACCAACGCTGGCCGTCGACGCCGGGCGGCGCTGGCCCCAACCTGGCGCGGGTGGATATCCACCCGTCTTGTGGGTTCTCCACCCGCATGTCAGTAGACAACCCTCAACAGCAGTGGAGAACCCGCCCCGCCATCCCCGCTCACACCTCCACTCCGCCGGACCGCGCGCGTCTGAATCGGCCGCCGGCTGACTGCGCCGCTCGCCGCGTCGTGCACCTGAGGGGAGCAGTTCGCGCGCAAGCGGCTGGTTGTTCTGCTGCTGGTCCGGCTCCTAGCCCGGTACCTGGTTCCGTTCTGGGTGCGGGGTCTCGGGTTGTAGCTGGTCGGCGTCCTGGAGGAAGGCGATGGCTTCGGTCATCACCGCCGGGTCCGAGAGGATCCGGCGGTGACCCAGACCGGTCGTCGGCAGGAAGTGCGCCTGCGGACCGTAGTTCCGGAGCAGGATCTGCGCCTGCCGCGGATCGACGATCTCGTCCTCGTCGTTGTGGATCACCAGCAACTCGGTCTTCCCGGTGCCGACCGAGAACCGGGTCCAGATGTCCCGATCACCATCGAAGTACCCACGCTCGATGTACCGCCGCAGCTCCCGGTTGATCCTCGGCCCCAGCCCCAGCGCCGCGCAGAACGTATCCGCGAGATACGCGAAGTCCGCGACCCCACTGATCATCACCAGCCGTTTCGCCGCGACACCTTCCCGGACCGCGTACAACGCGAACAGCACCCCGAGCGAATGCCCGACCGCCGCCTCGAACGGACCGTGCCGCTCCTCGAGCCCGCGAATGATCGCCTGATGCGTGAGGATCGACGCGACCTCACCGCCCGAGTCGCCGTGCGCGGGCGCGTCGTACGAAACCGGGCTGTACCCGAGCTCCAGCAACCGCTCGACGAACGGCGCGAACCGCGACGCCCGCGACCGCCACCCATGCACCAGCAGCACCGGCCGCGCCCCGTCACCCCAGGCGTACGTCACCACATCGTCGACAATCTCCACCCGCGCCGCCTCGTGCACCGCCTGCTCAGCCCCCCCGCACCCGCCCCCGAGCCATCGGCCGCCGCCACAACCGAAACGCGACCCACCCCCCGGCCCGCGGCGACAACAATCCGATTGCCCGCAACCCGACACTGACGAGCTTCCGCACAACATCCCCTCCCACCCGAACCAAACAATACGAACGGTCGTATTATTAGTTTCCCACCCCCACCCCGTCAACCACCCCCACACCAGCCACAACCCATCACCCCGTCAGCCACAACCCCGTCCACCCCCCGCCGGCGTCGCGGCCTCCCCGCTCACCACCGCGCCTGGCACTGCCGCCGTTTCAGGGGTTAACCACCGAGATTGCCCGTCAACACGTCGGATGCGAGGGGTGAACGGACAGGTTCGGTGGTTAACCCCTGAAATGGCGCTCGGCCAGGGGAGGGCGTGGGTGCGAGGCGGAGCGGGGAGTGGGAGTGGGCGTGGGTGTGGTGCGGGTGTGCGGATCGGGTGCGAGCGCGGGTGGGTGTACGCGTGCGGGTAGGCGTACGAGCGCGGGCGGGCGTACGAGCGCGGGTAGGGGTGCGAGCGCGGGCGGGCGTACGAGCGCGGGCGGGGGTGCGGTGGGGGTGCGGGCGGGCGTGGGAGTGGGCGTGGGCGTGGGCGTGTCGGCGTGGGGCTGGGTGTGTGGGAGTGGGAGTGGGGGGCGGGTTGGTGTTTAGGATCGGGGGGTGGAGAAGGTGGATGGGCGGTTGGTGCGGGGGGATCAGACTCGGCGGGCGGTGTTGCGGCGGGCTGTGGATGTGGCGTCGGTGGATGGGCTGGAAGGGCTTTCGATCGGGCGGCTTGCGGCGGAGCTCGGGATCAGTAAGAGCGGGGTGTTCGCGCACTTCGGGTCGAAGGAAGAGCTGCAGTTGTCGACAATCCGCGCGGCGCGGCGGATCTACGCGGACAACGTGGTGATTCCGGCGTTCGAGGTCGAGCCTGGTCTCGGGCGGGTGTGGGCGCTCGGCCAGTACTGGCTGGACTACTCGCAGCGTCGCGTCTTCCCGGGCGGCTGTTTCTTCCAGAAGGTCTCGCACGAGTACTCCGCGCGCACCGGCGCCGTACAGGAGATGCTCGCGGCCGTACACCTGGAGTGGATGGGCCTGATCGAAACCACCATCGCCGCGGCGATCGAACAGGGCGAGCTGGCCGGCGATCCGAAGCAACTCGCGTTCGACCTGAACGCGTACTACGAGGCCGCGAACCTGTCGTCGATCCTCCACAACGACGAGTCGACGTACGTGTTCGCGCGCGAGGCGGTACGCATCCGCCTGGAGTCGGCCGTACTACCGGGTGCCGCGATCCCTTGGTGAGTTGGAGGATCGTGGGTGAGTTGGAAGATCGCGGTGCCGGCGGATCGGTGACGCGAGCAGGACGAGAGCGGCGAGCGGTACGCCGGCTGTCGTGATCCACAGTGCCGGCGTGAGGCCGAGCGTCTGACCGAGTGTGCCGCCGAGCAGTGCGCCGAGCGGGATCGTGCCGTAGTTGACGAACGACGTGGTCGCGCTGAGCCGGCCGAGGAGTTCGGGCGGGCAGTACGACTGGATGAACGTGACCTTCACGACGTTGCCGCCGACGACGCCAAGGCTCACTCCGAACGCGCCGATCAGATAGAACACCGGACTCACACCGCCCAGCGGGATCAGCAACGCCAGCGTCGGCAGGCCGAGTTCGCAGAAGAGCAGCGCTCGCGCCGTGCCGAACCGCAGGGTGCGGCGGGCGACGAACGCGCCGACGACTCCGCCGCTGGAGGCCGCCGCGATCAGGGTGCCGACCGTGCCGGCGGTCAGGCCCGCTTCGCGGACCAGGAACACGACGACGATCGCCTGGTATCCCATCAGGGCAAGGTTGGAGACCGCGCCGAAGACTGTCAGCGTACGCAGCCAGACGTCGTGTACGACGAGGCGGATGCCTTCGCGGATCGCGCCGGGTGTTCGTGGGGTGCTGGTTCGGCGTTCGCGGAAGTGGATCGCGGCGAGGCAGGCGAGTGCGACCAGGAAACTGGCCGCGTCGATCAGGAGTGCGTTGGCGGCGCCAACGAATTGGACCAGTAGGCCGCCGCAGCCGAGACCGGCGATCTGCGCGGCGGAGGCGCTGCCGTGCAGTTTCGCGTTGCCTTCCGGGTGGTCGGGTGGTGCCAGCAGGGTGGGGAGGTACGCCGTGTACGCGGTTTGGAAGACGACCGATGCGGCGCCGGCGAGGAGGGCGATCGCGAGTAGGAGCTGGATTGTCAACAATCGACCGGCGGCGGCGAGGGGCACGATTGTGAACAACAGACAGGATGCGAGGCAGGATGCGAGCATGACCGGGCGCCGGCGGACCCGGTCGATCCAGGCGCCGGTCGGGAGGCCGATCAGCAGCCAGGGCGCCCAGGCGGCCGCGGTGAGCAGGCCGACCTGGAAGGTCGTTGCGTCGAGCATCGAAATCGCGACCAGTGGAAGCGCGACCGAGGAGGTGGCGCTGCCGAACCGGTTGATCGTCTCGCCGATCCAGAACAACCGGAAGTCGCGATGCGCCCGAAGCAGATTCATCGGCGCCGCGGAAACGCCTGCACCTGAACGATAACCCGCTCCGCCCGCCCAGCCTGTGCAGCCGCCCCGGTGTCCTCCGCCGGCTCGGCCCGCCCGGCCTGCGAGGTGAGTTCGGTCGGCTCGGTGCGATCAGCCTGGTCGATGCGATCACCCCGCTCCGCCTGATCGCGCCGCTCCGCCTGATCGCGCCGCTCCGCCTGATCGTGCCGCTCCGACTGATCGCGCCGCTCGGCCCGATCGCCCTGCTCGGGCGTGGGTGGGTTGGTGGTTTCGGGGGTGGTGTAGCGGTCTATTACCGCGGCTAGTTCTTCGTTCAGGGTGGTTAGTTGGGCTGGGGTCAGGTGGAGGTTGCGCCAGTCGGAGAGGCCGGCTGCTTGTTGCCATTCGGCGGGCCAGTCCTCGTCCAGGTACGTGCGGACGCGGGTGTAGTACCGGTCGACGAGATCGCGCAGGTACACGTCGAGGGCGCGCCTGGTCTCCGGGTCGTCGAGGAACTCGGACGGGTCGAGCACGGTCTGGCGGTGGGGCAGCCGCCACCAGCGTTCGCGTTTGGTGCCGCGATCGGGGTCCTCTTCGAGGTAGTCGTGCTCGGCGAGCAGACGCAGGTGCCAGCTGATTGTGCCGGTGTTCTCGCCGAGCCGCGCCGCCAGCGTGCTCGACGTGGCCGGCCCGTCGAGCTCGATCGCCTCCAGGATGCGCATCCGCAGCGGGTGTGCCAGCCCGCGCAAACTCCGTGCATCGATCCGTCGCATGAATGCAGAGTAATCGCTGCAAAGGAGTCTCTGCAAGTGTTCCAGCTGTTGGGCAAGGACAGTTCGCCCGGAGGTTCGCGGCCGCGGGAACTGTCGGTGGGCGTGGCTAGGTTGCGGGGTATGCGGCCTCATGTGGTGGCTCAGGTGGCGGTTTCGGTGGATGGCGTGGGGGTGGGGTTCGAGGTTGATGTCGCGCGGTTCTATGCGCTGGCGACGCTGTGGCAGGAAGACGTGACGTTGATGGGTGCGGACACGGTGCTCGCCCAGGAACGGTCGCTGGCTGGTGTCGCGCGGCAGGAGGGGCCGCCGGTCGGTGCCGCGTCGCCGGGAGCGCGGGAGGAAGGCGGGGCGTATGGGCGGGGTGTGCGGGCGGAAGGGCCGTTGCTGGCGGTGGTGGATGGGCGGGGGAGGGTTCGTAGTTGGGAGGCGTTGCGGGAGCTCGGGTACTGGTCGGGCGTGCTCGCGTTGTACGCCGACCAGACGCCGGCACGTCCACCGGATGCCAGTACGCGTGAGCTGGTCACCGGCTACGACCAGGTCGACCTGACTGAAGTACTAGAGGTGCTAGGACGCCGCGGCGTGCGTACGGTGCGCGTGGACTCGGCGGGTGCCCTGTTGCGGGCGTGTCTTGAGCTCGGCCTGGTTGACGAGCTCGCGCTGCTGGTGCACCCAGTGATCGTTGGTTCCGGGCAAAGATGGTGTGGCGGTACGCAACTTGAGCTGCGCCACGTCGGGACCGAGGTGTTCGCGGACGGTGTGCTCTGGATGCGGTATTGCGTGGGCGCCTGAGTTCCCGGACCGTTCAGCCGCGAGGCGACGAAAACTGTCGGTGGGCGTGGTTAGTGTGAGCTGTGATGAGGAAGCAGCACAAAGGGTATGACGAGCATGATGCCGAGCGCTGGGTCGCGGAGCCGGTCAAACGGCCGGGGCGGACCGCGTTCGCGCGTGACCGGGCGCGGGTGCTGCACAGCGCGGCGCTGCGCCGGCTGGCGGCGAAGACCCAGGTGGTCACGGCCGGCAGCGACGACTTCGTCCGGAACCGGTTGACCCACAGCCTCGAGGTCGCGCAGATCGGGCGCGAGCTCGCGGCGACGCTCGGCTGCGATCCGGACATCGTGGACGCTGCCTGCCTGTCGCACGATCTCGGGCATCCGCCGTTCGGCCACAACGGTGAGCGCGCGCTCGATCAGGTCGCGGCGGACATCGGCGGTTTCGAGGGCAACGCGCAGACCCTGCGGCTACTGACTCGGCTGGAGTCGAAGACGTTCGATGCCGACGGCCGCAGCGTCGGGCTGAACCTGAGCCGCGCGACCCTGGACGCCGCGACCAAGTACCCGTGGCCGCGGCGCGAGGGCGAGCGGAAGTTCGGCGTGTACGACGATGATCTCGCCGTCTTCACCTGGTTGCGTGCGGGCGTGGGGGAGCGGCGCTGCCTGGAAGCGCAGGTGATGGACTTCGCCGACGACGTCGCGTACTCGGTGCACGACGTCGAGGACGCGATCGTCGCCCATCACCTGGATCTCGCCGCGGTGCAGGCGGACCGCGCGCCGTACTGGGACACCGTCCGGCGGATGTATTTGCCCGAGGCAACCGATACGGAGCTGGACGAGGGCTGGGCGCGGCTGCGCGGGCTGAACTACTGGCCGGCGGCCGGCTTCGACGACAGCCGGCGGGCGCTCGGCGGGCTGAAGGACCTGACCAGCCAGCTGATCGGCCGGTTCGCCACCGGTGCCGAGCAGGCGACGCATGCCGCCTTCGGCCGGTCCCGCCTGATCCGGTACGAGGCCGATCTGATCGTCCCGGATGGCATTCGCGTCGAGATCGGCCTGCTCAAGGGCATCGGCATGTTCCACGTACTCAACTCACCGGAACGCCAGGCCCGCCGCGCGGTGCAACGCGAGCTGCTCACCGAGCTGATCGAAGCCCTGTGGAAAAGCGCCCCGCGTGATCTCGACGTCCCGTTCCGATCCGACTTCGCGGCGGCGGCCGACGACAACGCGCGGCTGCGCGTCATCGTCGACCAGGTCGCCTCGCTGACCGATCCGTCAGCCCAGGCCTGGCACGCTCACCTGGTTCAGGGGCAGGTCGAGCCCTAGCTTCGAACGGATCGGCTTGTTCGTCTCGCGGATCGCGGTCAGTTCCGCGTCCGTGAGCGCCCGGCGGTAGACGCGCACCTCGTCGACCGTGCCCTGGAACCGGTTCGCGCCGTCGACTCGCTGACCGACCTGGATGCCCTGGACACCGAACTCCTTGCCGGCCGTGACCGATCCGGGTGGTGCGGTCGCGGAGCCGACCTCGGTGCCGTCGATCAGCAAGCGGAGCTTGCCGTTCGCGCGTTGCAGTACGACGTGATGCCACGCGTCGTCGTTGTACGCCGAAGCCGACTGCACTGTCACATTGAACCGGTCAACCGACAGCAACGCCCTGATCCGGTTGCTCTCGGGTTCCGCCCGCAACCACACCTGCGGCGTACTGCCCGACCCGGTCCGGTACGCCCAGAGGATCGCCCGCGAACCGGTCTTCGCGCCGTACTTGATCCACGTCATCATCGTGAAGTCGTCCGCGCCGAGGTCGATCGACCGGTCGAACGGCACCTCGACGTAGTCGTCCACGCCGTCGAGCGCGAGCCCGTTCCCGAACTTGCCGGCGGCAACGGTCGCGCCGCCGCGTACGTACGCCGGGTTGTGCGCTGGGCCCACATCCGCCGTCCGGGGACCAGGTGCGGGCGGGCCGGGAACGCCCGGTGGCGTACCGTTCGGCGTCGACAGATACGCCTCGTTGAAGCGCGCCCAGCGGATCGACTCGTACGGGTTCGCGACGCCGGCCTCGTACAGTAACCCGGCCTGATCGCCGTCCAGCCGGACCAGGTCCGAGTACGCGGAAGGTCCCCAGTAGAAGACCTTTCCTTGCTGCCAGGTGCCGAAGGATCGCGCCTCGTCGTACGACGACCGCACCGTCATCACCTCACGCGCGGCCGGATGGGCCGGCGCGGAGAACAGGATGCGGTTCCGGTTGCCGCCTTCGTTTCGCGCGCTGAATCGGAGCAGCGAGCCCTGGACGTCCGGCATCACCAGTCGCGGGATCGTCCGGAACGGCGCGTCGAAGGTGGCGCCGCCGTCGCTGCTGATCGCGTACGCGCGGTTGCCTGGATCGGTTCCGCGTTCGCGGGCGAGCGCGTAGATCCGTCCGTCGGTCAGCTCGACCACGGTGACTTCCTGCGCGATCACCTTGCCGTCGTCGCGGGACGTGGTCGCGCCGATGTGCCAGGTTTCGCCGGCGTCGTCGGAGTACAGCAGGTGCGTGCCGTACACGTGCGGTCCGGCACCGTCGTACGTCTCGAAGCTGGCGCCGACGATCAGCCGGCCGGCGTGCGGGCCGTGCTGGAGCTGGATGCCGTGCATCGGACCGGTCGCGTACCAGAAGTTCCAGCTCGGCAGTTTCGCGTCGGTCAGTTCGCGCGGCGCGGTCCAGGTGGTGGCGTTGTCGTCGCTGGTCTGTACGTACGGGTCGCGGTCGCAGCCGTTCGTACACGGCTCCGGGCCGTTGTGCGTGGTGACCAGGACGATTCGGCCTGTCTTATTGTCAACAATCGGCACGGGGTTGCCGTGGGTGCTGCCGTTGCCTTTGGAAACGACCTGTAGTGGTCCGAAGGTCTTGCCGCCGTCGGACGACCGGCGCAGCACGATGTCGATGTCGCCGTCGTCGCCGCAGTCCGCGACCCGGCCCTCGGCGAACGCGAGCACCTCGCCGTCGGTCGCGTGCACGACGGCCGGGATGCGGAAACACGCATACCCGTTGGTCTTCTGCTGGAACAGCACGCTGTCCTCGACGAACGGCGCGGCTCCAGCGGCGGCGGCCGGGCCGGCGGCCTGCTCGACGGCTGGATCGGTGGCTTGATCGTTGGCTTGGGCGGTAGGTGTCACAGGGGCGGCGAGGCTTCCGAGCACCAGTAGGGCGGCGGCCGCGAGACGGCCTGGTGTGAGTACGCGCATGACTCTCCTGGAGAAGACATAGGACGTATTATGTCTTCGACAAATTAGTCATCCGCGTCGCCGACGGCAAGGGTTCGCGGAGGACTAAGGTCGGGGCATGGCTGATGCAGAGCAGATCGTGATTGTCGGCGCGAGCCTCGCGGGTGCGACCGCCGCCGGGACCCTGCGGGAGAACGGCTGGACCGGTGCCATCGTGCTGATCGGCAGTGAGCAGTCGTTGCCGTACGAGCGGCCGCCGCTGTCGAAGGGCGTCCTGCTGGGCAAGGACACGACCGAGTCCGCGCAGGTGCACGATCAGCAGTGGTACGACGACAACTCCATCGACCTCCGCCTCGGCACGACCGCGACCGCGATCGATCCGACCGGTCATACGGTCACGCTCGACGACGGCACGCGGGTCCCGTACACGAAGCTGTTGATCGCCACCGGGAGCCGCGTCCGCGAGCTCGACGTGCCCGGCGCCAAGCTGCCGGGCGTGCACTACCTGCGGACCGCCGAGGAGGCGCAAGCGCTGACCGACGCGTACGCCGCGAAGCCGCGCGTCGTCGTGGTCGGCGCGGGCTGGATCGGCTTGGAGGCGGCGTCGGCGGCACGCGAACGCGGCTGCGAGGTGACGGTCGTCGAGCCCCAGGCGACCGCGCTCGCGTCGGTGCTTGGCGAGAAGGTCGGTGAGCTGTTCGCCGACTTCCAGCGGCAGCACGGCGTGCAGTTCCGTTTCGGCACCGGCGTGGAAGGTTTCGAGGGCACCGGCAAGGTCACTGGCGTACGGGTTTCCGGCGGCGAGGTGCTTCCCGCGGACCTGGTGGTGGTCGGCGTCGGCGTCCGGCCGAACACCGAGCTCGCCGAGGAAGCCGGCGTCGAGGTCGCGACCCCGTCGAACGGATCCGGCATCGTCACCGGTCCGGACCTGCAGACCTCGGTGGCCGGCATCTGGGCCGCCGGTGACGTGGTCCGCTGGGACCACCCGCTGTTCAACCGGCTGGTCCGCGTCGAGCACTGGCAGAACGCGAAGGACACCGGCGCGGCCGCGGCGAAGTCGATGCTCGGCCAGGACGTCGCGCACGACGCGCTGCCGTTCTTCTTCACCGACCAGTTCGACCTCGGCATGGAGTACGCCGGGGACATCCCGCACGGCGCGTCGACCGAGGTGGTGCTGCGCGGCGACCCGAAGTCCGGCGCGTACCTGGCGTTCTGGCTGGACGCCGATCAGCACGTGCTGGCCGGCATGCACGTCAACACCTGGGGCGCGATCGACGGCATCCAGGACCTGATCCGCTCCGGCAAGCAGGTCGACCCGGCCCGCCTCGCCGACCCCGCCGTGGAGCTCAGCGAGGTCTAGAACATGTTGGGTGGGCATGCTCGCGACATGCCCACCGCAGACTCAGCTCGGCGGGGTGCCCTGCGGGCTGGCGACGCAGCCCGGTCCCTGCAAGGACAGCTCGCTGTGCAGGATGTTCAGGTACGCGCACCCGTCCCGCTCGTTCGGCTCGATGATGCCGCCCTCGTGCCACTCGTTCCACGCGTACAGGAACAGGTAGTTGTCAACAATCGACGGCCGGGTCGAGGTGGCCATGTCAGCAGCCGCGTTCCGGACCGCTGTCCGGTACCCGTCCAGCGACTGGTCCGGCATCCAGCGGATCGCCTTCACATCGGTCGTCTCGATCGGGTACCGCGGGCGTTCGTCGAAGTCGGACAGTACGCATCGCCCGTACGCGGCCGGAGCCTGGTTGTAGAAAGCGCGCTGGCCCTTCAGGTATGTCGTGTACGAACGGCTCTCGACCGCCGGACCGTCAGTGGTGCAGTACGGCGCGTCCGCACCGGCGTTGCCGACCTGCTTCGGGTCGAAGCCGGCCTGGTTGATCATCACGTAGATGTCCTCGCCGAGCTGGCCGCGTGCCTTCGCCCGGACCGTGTCCACGAACTGCTTGACCTGTGCGTTGCTCCCGTCGCCGAGACCGCGCGCGTCGCAGATGTTGAGGATCTTCCGGCCGTCGTTCGTCCGCAGGGTGTTGTCCTGCCGCAGGTAGCGCATCAGGTTCGTGGCGACCGCGTCGTACTGCGTGGCCGGGATCTTGAGTTGGTCGTACGGATGCGCGCAGACGCCGACGGTGAAGTCGATGCTCTCCCGGTTCCGCGCCTGCAGGAACGCGTTCAGCGAATCGGCGGTGACGGTCTGGGCCTGCTTCGTGTTGTCCCAGTACCAGTAGAAGTTGAAGAAGCTCAGCCCGGCCGACGTCGCCTGGGTGATGTGCTTCTCCAGCGTCTCCGGCTTCGAGTCGTCGTAGTAGCCGATCGACGGCTTCAGGTACGACCAGTCCTCGCCAGGCCAGTTGTCGGTCGCATAGTGGGTGCCGTCGTGGAAGTCGCGGACACCTCCCCACCAGTCGTTGTCGCGGCCGTAGATCTCCTTGGTCCGGGCGATGATGGTCCCGTGGCCGTGGGTGTTGAACATGCCGAAGTACACCGCGCCGGCGCGTACCCAGTTCTGGTACACGTACCCGACTGGGCCGTCCAGCTTGTAGCCGGCCTTCAGTAGCTCGTCGGTCTTTGCCGCTAGCGCGAGCCGCCACTCCTTACCGTTGGTGAAGCGGCGCAGCTCGACCAGACCGGCGCCTGGCTTGGTGGCTACGTACCCTGCTGTTCCTTCCAGAACCCAGTGCTGCGCGACGAGTGCATCTCGTTCCTGGGTGGAGCTGGTGAACAGCCAGCTGCTAGCGGTCGCGGAGGGCTTCAGGCGGTACAGGGCGGTCCAACCGGTCTTGGCTGATCGGCCGATGAAGCCGGTGGTGCCTGGCTGCCGCTTGAAACCGGCTGCTGTTGCCGAAGCGAGCTCGCGTGGGTCAGCCGTGTACAGGCGGCCGGTGCCGCTCGCTGCCACCAGCTCCACGAACGGCGCCGGCTGCGCGGGCCGACTCACCGCCTGCGCCTCGACCGACTGCGCTGTGGCCGGCGCCTGCGCCCCGGCCGACGCCGGCGCCGCGGCAGGTGGTTTCTGGTCCGCGAGGACCGGGCCGGCAGTCAGTACGGCTCCGATCACGGCGGCACTCAGTGCGAGCAGTCCGGCAGCGCGACGCATCAGATATCCCCAGTTCGTCGTCCGGTGGGCGGAAGGCTTGCCGATGATCGTAGACTCGCGGGGTGGCAGGCCGGATCAAGGAAGAGGACATCGCGCTGGTGCGCGAGCGAGCCCGGATCGACGACGTCGTCGGTTCGTACGTGACCTTGAAGAACGCCGGCGGTGGCAACCTGAAGGGCCTCTGCCCGTTCCACGACGAGAAGTCGCCGTCGTTCAACGTCACCCCGGCCCGCGGCTTCTTCTACTGCTTCGGCTGCCAAGAGGGCGGCGACGTGATCGACTTCATCCAGAAGATCGATCAGATCACCTTCTCCGAGGCGGTCGAGACGCTGGCCGCCAAGGTCGGCATCCTGCTCCGGTACGACGAGTCCGGCGCGCCCGTGCAGCGCGGACCGGGCAACCAGCGGCCGCGCCTGGTCGAAGCGCACAAGGTCGCGGCGGAGTACTACGTCGACAATCTGTTCGGTGCCGCCGAGGCGTCGATCGGCCGGCAGTTCCTGGACAAGCGCGGTTTCGACAAGGACGCCGCCGTGCATTTCGGGGTCGGTTTCGCGCCGCGTGGTGGCGAGGCGCTCATCAATCACCTGCGCGGGCGCGGGTTCAGTACCGCGGAGCTGGTCGCGTCCGGACTGGCCGCGGAGGGCCAGCGCGGTTTGTACGACCGGTTCCGCGGCCGGCTGATGTGGCCGATCCGGGACGCGTCGTCGGATGTGATCGGCTTCGGCGCGCGGCGGCTGTTCGACGACGACCGGATCGAAGCCAAGTACCTGAACACGCCCGAAACCCCGATCTACAAGAAGTCCAAGGTGCTGTACGGCGTGGACCTCGCCCGCCGCGAGATTGCCAAGGGCCGGCAGGCCGTCGTGGTCGAGGGCTACACCGATGTGATGGCGTGTCACTTGGCCGGTGTGCAAACCGCGGTCGCCACCTGCGGTACGTCGTTCGGCGAGGACCACGCCCGCGTGCTGCGCCAGCTGCTGCTCGACCACGATCAGTTCCGCGGCGAGGTGATCTTCACCTTCGACGGTGACGAGGCCGGTCAGCGGGCCGCGCTGAAGGCGTTCGCGGGCGATCAGGCGTTCGCCGCGCAGACGTACGTCGCGGTCGAGCCGGACGGTCTGGACCCGTGCGACCTGCGGCTGCAGAAGGGTGACGCGGCGGTCCGCGAGCTGATCGGGCGGCGCGTTCCGCTGTACCGGTTCGTGCTCGGGAACGTGCTGCTCAAGTACGACCTGGACCGCGCGGACACCCGGGTCGACGCGCTCCGCGAGGCAGCCAAGCTGGTGATCAGCATCCGGGACCGGTCGAAGGTGGACGCGTTCACCCGGGAGCTGGCCGGGCAGCTGGGCATGGAGGTCGACCAGGTGCGCTCCGAGGTGCACCGGGCCGCGGCCCGTCAGCCCGCCGTCGACCGGGGCGGGCGCCAAGCGCCGGGCGGCCCCGGCGGACAGGGCGGTCCAGGTGGTTCGGCGGGTCGTGGTGGAGTGGCGGCCGGCGACGGTGGCCCGGTCCCGGCGCCGCGCGCGGAGATTCCCTCGCCGCGGGATCAGCGGTTCACGATCGAGTGGGACGCGCTGAAGGTCGCGATGCAGCACCCGGCGCTGGTCGGGGTCGCGTTCGACGAGCTCGACGACCACGACTTCACGCACCCGTGGCTGGCCGCGATCCGCGCCGCGATGGCGAAGGTCGGTGGTCCCTCGGCGGCCGCTCCGGGCGAGGCATGGGTGGTCGCCGTACGCGATGCCGTCGGCAACGACCCGGCCGCCGCGGTGGTCGGCGCGCTGGCGGTCGACCCGCTCCGCCTCGGCCGTGAACCCGACGAGCAGTACGCGCATGCGCTGATGGCCCGGGTCCAGGAGCTGACCTGCGCGCGGCGGATCCAGGACCTGAAATCGAAACTGCAGCGGACCAATCCGATCGATCGCGCGGACGAGTACAACCGGATGTTCGGCGAACTGATCGCGCTCGAGGCGTACAAGGCCGAGCTCCGCAACCGGGCGATCTCCGGCGCGCTCTGACCTACCGAAGCCGTCGCGCCTTTCGTTACCTGCGTTCGGCGAGCAGGGCGACCAGCTTGGCGACCTCGTCCGCGTACTTGGTCGCGAACTCATCGCTGTCCGGATCGAGGCCTAGCGCGCGGGCGATCTGCGGGAACACCATTGGCGCCGCGGACAGCCCGAAAAGGGCAAGACCGGCATACGCCGGATCCAGGTCGGCCACGAGCTCGCCTTCGGTCTGGCGGCGGCGGAAGTCGGCGAGCATGCCCTGGAACCGTTCGTGCTGCGCGTCCTGGTCGTTCCCGGCCGTGTCCCGGTCGACGCCTTCGCGGATCAGCAGCCGGAGCATGTCCGGTTGCTTGATCGTCGCCCGCGCGTACGCCCCGACCACCTCGCCGAGGGTGTGCGCGTCGGAGATGATGTCCGGCTCGGTGGCCCGCCAGCTGTCGGCGACCGCGCGGTACAGGCCTTCCTTGCCGCCGAAGTAGTACGAGATCAATTGCTTGTTGACGCCGGCCCGGGTCGCGATCTCGCTGACCCGCGCGCCGCTGAACCCGTGCGCGCCGAACTCGATGACCGCCGCGTCCAGCAGCTGTTGCTTGCTGCGCTCGGCGTCGCGCCGCCGCTCGGCCGGTTCCGGTGATCTCCGCACGACGTCATCCTAGCGGACTGCCATCCGGTGTGCTAACTTAATCATCCAGACGGTTGATACGGTTTCACGGATGGATGATTGGGGATGGCGATGAAGGTAGCGATCATCGGTGCGGGGATCGGCGGGCTGACACTCGCGCACGGGCTGCTCAAGGCGGGCGTCGACGTGCGGTTGTTCGAGCGGGATCCGTCGCCGCGGCATCGCAACCAGGGGTACCGGATTCACATCAGCCCGGTGGGTGAGGAGGCACTGGCGGCGACGCTGCCCGACGCCGTACGCCGCCGGGTGATCGCGACGGCGACGCGGCCGGGTGACCTGGTCGCGGGGTTCGACTCACAGCTGAACAAGCAGTTCGAGCAGGTGTTCCCGGTGGCGGGTCCGGATGCGGTGACGTCGGTGGATCGGTACGCGTTCCGGCGCGCGTTGATGACCGGGCTGGACGACGTGATCGAGTTCGGCAAGCAGTTCGACTCGTACGAGGAGACGTCGTCGTCGGTCGAGATCGCCTTCGCGGACGGGAGTTCGACTGAAGCCGACGTGCTCGTCGGCGCGGACGGGGTCGGCTCGCGCGTACGCGGCCAGTTGCTGCCGGAGCTCGACGTGCTGGACATCGGGGTGCGGTGCATTTACGGGAAGGTGCCGTTGACGGACGCGGTTCGTGCGGTTGCGCCGGAAGCGTTTCTGCGTGGGTTCTGTTTTGCCAGTGATGGTGCGGGGACCGGGGTTGCTTTCGGTCCGGTGATGTTCCGGGAGCCGCCGGAGGAGTACGGCGACTATCTGATGGCGGTGCTGACCGGGACGAACTCGGTGCTCGGCGCGTCGGATGAGGAGCTCTTCGGGATGGGTCCGGCCGAGCTGTGGGCGATCGTGACGCGGTCGGTGGCCGACTGGCATCCGTCGATCCGCTTGCTGATCGCCGCCGGGGAGGCGTCGGCGGCGTTCCCCATCACGCTCCGCACCTGCGTCACGGTCCCAACCTGGCAGTCGTCCCGCGTGACATTGCTCGGCGACGCCGTACATCCGATGACCCCCGCCGCCGGCGCGGGCGCCAACACCGCATTGTGGGATGCTGCCCGCCTCACCCAGGCCCTGACCTCAGCCGAGGACCTGGCCGCCTACCAGCACGACGTAGTGGCGAACGGCCAGAAGATCGTCACCGAGTCCCTCCACAACGCCGAACGCCTGTTCAACGTCTCCATCCCGGTCTGAGCTCCGTGTCGCGGTCAGATGACGCCGAGGGCGAGCATGGCGTTGGCTACCTGGACGAAGCTGGAGATGTTGGCGCCGGCCACATAGTTGCCTGGGGCACCGTATTCCTCGGCGGCGGTGGCGCAGCGGGTGTGGACGTCGACCATGATCTGGTCCAGGCGGGCCTCGGTGTGGTCGAAGTGCCAGGAGTCGCGGGACGCGTTCTGCTGCATTTCCAGCGCGCTCGTCGCGACACCACCGGCATTGGCGGCCTTGCCCGGCGCGAAAAGTACGCCGCGCTCCCGCCAAACCGCGACCGCTTCCGGCGTACATGGCATGTTCGCGCCTTCGGCGACCGCGAGTACGCCGTTGTCGGCCAGCGTGCGAGCAGCGGCGCCGTCCAGCTCGTTCTGAGTGGCGCAGGGGAGCGCCACCTCGCAGGCGACGTCCCACACCGAGCCGTCGGTGTGATGCGTCGCCTTCGGGCGCTGGTCGGCGTAGTCGGCGACCCGGCCGCGCTCGACCACCTTGATCTGTCGCAACAGCTCGAGGTCGAGGCCGTCCTCGTCGACGACATAGCCGTTCGAGTCGGAGCATGCGACCACCTCGGCGCCCAGCTCCTGCGCCTTCTGCGCCGCGTGGATCGCCACATTGCCCGAGCCGGACACGATCACGCGACGCCCGGCCAGTTCCAGGCCCTTCGTCGCCAGCATCTCGCGGGTGAAGAACACCGCGCCGTACCCGGTCGCCTCGGTGCGTACCTGACTGCCGCCGTACGCGAGGCCCTTCCCGGTCAGCACCCCAGACTCGTACCGGTTGGTGATGCGCTTGTACTGCCCGAACAGATACCCGATCTCACGCCCGCCGACGCCGATGTCACCGGCCGGTACGTCGGTGTACTCGCCGATGTGCCGGTACAGCTCGGTCATGAACGACTGGCAGAAGCGCATGATCTCCGCGTCGCTCTTGCCCTTCGGGTCGAAGTCCGACCCGCCCTTGCCGCCACCGATCGGCAGCCCGGTCAGCGCGTTCTTGAAGATCTGCTCGAACCCGAGGAACTTCACGATCGAAAGGTTCACCGACGGGTGGAACCGCAGCCCGCCCTTGTACGGCCCGAGCGCCGAGTTGAATTCGACCCGGAACCCACGGTTGATCCGTACCCGCCCGCCGTCGTCGGTCCACGGCACCCGGAAGATGACCTGCCGCTCCGGCTCACACAACCGCTCGATCACCGCGCCGGCCGCGTACTCCGGGTGCTTCCCGACCACCGGCGCCAACGACTCCAGCACCTCACGAACCGCCTGATGAAACTCACTCTCACCAGGATTCCGCGCCAGCACCACCCCGAACGCGGCATCCAGGTGTTTCTCCAGAGCAGGCGTCTGCGTATCAACCATGCCGCGAGAATACGAAACCGCTGCGTCCGCCCACACCAGCGGGTCGGGGCGAGCCTAGTCGGCTGTGCCGTCGATGACGGCCTGCAACGCCGGCCGGAGGATCTCTTCGACGTCCTGGCGGTCGGCGGCGGCGAGGACGGGATCCTGGAGAAGGTACCGGGTGATCGTCACGCCGAGGGTGCAGGCGTTCAGGACCGCGGCGCGAAGCTCGCTGTCGTCGCCGCCGATCGTCGCGGCGACGGCTGCCTGGGCCGGCGCCATGACTTGATCGCGGAGCACCTCCCCTGCCGCGGGATGGGTGAGGCAACTACGCAGGAGCGTCGCGGCCTCACCGCGGCGCTCGGGGTCCTCGAACTCCGCGAACAGGTGCGCGGCGGCAGCCCGCGCCAGGTCGCCGGCCGTCGCGTTCGTCAACGCGCCGAGCTCGGCCCCGGACGCGGCGGCGGCCGAAAACAGCCGCTCCTTGCTGCCGAACAACTGCATCACCAACGCAGGGTCGATGCCCGCTTCGCCGGCCACTCCGCGGATGCTGGTCCGCTCGTACCCCAACTCGCCGAACTGACGGCGCGCGGCCGTCAGAATCGCTGCCTCCGTGCGCTGTCGCCGCTCGGCCCGTGACAGCGGTCCGTCGTCCACCATGGCTTCACTCTACATGCGTTGACCGAGTGATTGCTTTGGCTCTACGCTCGTTGAGTGAATACATTGCGGACTTCAAGAACGAGCCCGTCAGGCCAGTACCGGCTGAGCCCGCGCGCCGCGGTCGTGCTGGGCGTGCTGTCGGGAAGCCAGTTGCTGATCGTGGTGGACGCCACAATCGTCAATGTCGCACTGGGTCCGATCCGCGCCGGGCTGGGATTCAGTGCGGCGCAACTGCAGTGGGTGATCACCGCGTACACGCTGGCGTTCGGTGGGTTGCTGCTGGTCGGCGGCAAGGTCGCGGACCGGTTCGGTCACCGCCGGATGTTCCTGCTCGGCGCGGTCGCGTTCGGTGTCGCGTCGCTGGCAGGTGGCGCGGCCGGGCACCAGTTGGTTCTGGTCGGGGCGAGGGCTGTTCAAGGCGCGGGTGCGGCGCTGATGGCGCCGGCGGCGATGGCATTGGTGATGGATGTGTTCGCGCCAGGCAAGGGGCGGACGCTCGCGTTCGGGATCTGGGCTGGCGTGACCGCCGGAGGTACCGCGCTCGGTTCGGTAGTGGGCGGGGTGTTGACCGAGGTGAGTTCGTGGCGCTGGGTGTTGTGGATCAACGTGCCGATCGTTGCCGTCGTGATCGTCCTCGGTCTGCTGGTGTTGCCGCCGGCGCGAGGGGTGCGCGGCTCGGCGATCGATCTGGCCGGTGCGGCGACGGCCACTGGCGGTCTGACACTGCTGGTGTTCGGCCTGATCAGAGCATCAGAGCACGGCTGGAATGCGGCCACCGTTCTCGTTCTGCTGGTCGCTGTGGCGCTGCTGGTGGTTTTCGTGGTTCTGCAGGTCACTCGCCGGGCCAAGCTTGTACCAGCCGGCGTCCTGGGCAGCCGGACAGTTGTCGCCGCGGACATCGCCGGGTTGATCCTCGGCGTGGCGATTTATGCACTGTTCTTCTTCGTCAGCCTCTTCTTGTCCACGGTGCAGGGCAGGGACCCGGTATATGTCGGTCTTGCGTTCGTTCCGATGACCGCCGCGATCGCTGTCGCGGCACGGATTTCCGGCGCGCTGGCCGAACGGGTCAGGCCTGGCCGGCTGTCAGCGGCCGGCGTGGCGCTGGTGGCGATTGGCTTGGCGCTGCTGGCCAGGATTGAACCGGCGTCCGGCTATGCCACGATCTTGCTGCCCGGTCTGGTCGTTGCGGGCTTCGGGCTGGGGCTGACGTTCGTTCCGCTCACCGCGGCCGCGATGTCCAGCGCTGGTCCCGCCGACTCCGGTATCGCCTCAGCGCTGTTCAACGCCGCGCAGCAGATAGGTGGGGCCTTGGGTCTAGCGGTCCTGACCACGATCAGCACCTCCGTAGCGACCTCGGACTCGCCGGAAGCAGCCACGCATGGCTGGAGCGCAGCACTACTCGCCGCGACCGCCCTCACCATCGCCGCCGCCGCAATGCTCCCCGCTCTGATCATGCCCAGCCGGCCAGCAGATCACGCGCTGTACAGGAAGGGACTGGAGTAGGGCGGACGGGACTCGAACCCGTGACCAAGGAATTATGAGTTCCGTGCTCTAACCAGCTGAGCTACCGCCCCGTGTGCGGGTGATCGTAGCTGGTTGGGGGTGTTGGGGTGGAATCGTGGGTCAGGACTTGGGGCCGAGGCGGAGGGCTTCCTTGAGGAATACGCGGTAGACGCTGGGGGTGTTTTCGGTGGTGATGACCTCCATGACGGCGCGTGGGTGGGTTGGAGCGGTGGCTTCGTTGAGGAGGGCGTCGGCCAGGTCGCGGCGGGACGTGAAGCGGCCGATCAGCTGGGGTGCGCCGACGGTGTACTTGGTGATGCGGTCGCCGTCGAAGAGGCCGGAAGGGCGGAGGACCGTCCAGTTCAGGTTGGTGGCGGCGAGGAGCTGCTCCAGGCGGGCGGCGTCCTCGTAGAGCGGGCGGCCCATTTTGAGCAGCATCGGGATGACGACCTTGCGATAGACGAGCGTCTCGCCGGGCGGAGGTTTCATCGGTACGCCGGTCGACGTCACGCACACCAGGCGCTGGATGCCGTGTGCGGTCATCGCCTTGACGATGTGGGCGCCGGCTTCGGAAAGGGTGGTCGGGGCCTCGGAGCCGTACGGGACGCCGAGCGTCGAGATGACCGCGTCGTGCCCGGCGACCACTCGGTGTACGGCGTCGGGGTCGAGGGCGTCCGCCTTCGTGACGGTCAGCGCGTCGTCAGTGAGTGGGAACGTCTCGGGGTGCCGGGTGATTGCGGTGACGGTGTGGCCCTCGGCGAGTGCCTGGGCGGTGGTGAGACGTCCGGTCGGGCCGTTGGCCCCGAAGATCACGAGCTTCACTTGCCTGCCTCTCGATGAATTCTTACGCTGATCATATTCATTATAAGCAGCGTAAAGTGTCGAGCCGGTTAGGGTGCGGGCATGGGAGCAGAGGCGGAGCGCCGGCGGTACGACTCGATCCGCCGGACGGCGCAGGCGCTGCAGACCCGTGCGGAGATCGCCGATGCCGCGCGCAGGCTGTTCGTCAGCAACGGCTGGGCCGCCACCACCGTGCGCGACGTGGCGCGCGAGGCCGGTGTGTCCACCCCGACGGTCTACGCCGTGTACGGGAACAAGACCGGTCTTACGCAGGCGCTGGCCGACTCGGCGGACCTGTCCGGCGATCTGGATCGTCAGGTCGCCGAGCTGGAGGCTGCGAAGGGCAGTCCGGTGCTACAGCTCGCCGCGATGGCCGGATTCGACCGGCGGCTGTACGAGCGCGCCGCCGACGTCATCCTGCTTGTACGCGAGGCCGGCCGGGTCGAACCGGAGCTGGGCGCCGTGTACCGCGAAGGGCGCGGCAAAGCCGACCAGACCCGCGTCGCAGTGTTCTCCGCCTGGGCGAAGAACGTGCTGCGCGCGGGTCTGGACGTGATGTCAGCCGTGGACGTGTACGCGGGTCTGTGCAATGTGGATGTGTACCAGACCCTCACCGGCGAGCGCGGCTGGTCGCCTGACCGCGTGGAGCGGTGGTGGGCCGAGACGCTCGCGCGGGTGCTGCTGGCCGATCAGGTCCAGTGATAGAGCAGGTTGACTGCCAGCGCGGCGACTGAGGTGATGAAGAAGAACGCCCAATTGCCCAGCTTGCGGGAGCCGACTCTGAGGTGGGCGAGGAGCGCGCCGAGGAAGTACAGGACCAGGCTGTAGGCGGCGAGCAGTCCCAGCATCGGGAGCCAGAACCCACCGACCAGACCCAGCGCGCCGGCCGCGAGCAGCACGCCGAACACCGGCACCCAGGAGCGGGGCAGGCGTTTGATGTCCATCTGGGCTTTGGGGAACTCGTGGCCGATCAGGTAGACCACAGCCGCGCTGGCGTACAGCAGTGCGGCGAAGATCGTGACAGCGGCGTACGTGACGAACATTGACCCTCCGGGCAATCGATCGAACTCGCCCCTTCGACGAAACCGGAGCCGGTTTTGTCAGCCGCGCCGAAATCAGGGGTGGGTCAGGGGTTTGACTGAGGGGAAATTAGGTCTGACCAGGCATGATGGAGGCAGCTCCGGACGAAGGGAACCCCGATGGGCTGGTTCATTTTCCTGGTGATCGTGGTCGGCGCGATCGCGGCGTACAAGTACCGCGTGCCGCTGCTCGCGAAGCTCACCGGTCAGCCGCAACACCGCATCCAGCGAGCGATCGACCGGAAGAAAGGCAAGTAGGCCGGCGCGCTTCTGTACTCGCGTTGGGGGTTCCGCACTGGTGCAGCCAGCCGAACCCTCAACGCGGCGGGACAACCCGTCGCGACGGGTCGGGGACTGCCTGCTGCCGTGCCGCGACAGGTGAACACGAAAAAGCCGGGCTCCGTGTGGAGACCGGCTGTTGTTTGCTCCCGCGACTGGACTCGAACCAGTAACCTGCCGGTTAACAGCCGGCTGCTCTGCCAATTGAGCTACGCGGGATCAGGTGCTGCTTGGTGTCTCTTATTGCCTCTAACCCCGAGGACTTGAGTAGGTTAGCAGGACGGCGGCGAACTACAAAAACGAGATTCGGGTGGCTGTCGGATCAGATTCCGAACTCGTCGCGGACCTCCCGGAGGGCCGCCTCGGCGGCGTCCAGGACGCCGGGCTGTTCGGGCTCCAATCCCTTGTCCAGAACGAGGTTCCAGCTCACCGGGGCGTCGGTGGCGGCCGGGTTGCGGCGGCCGACGACGCGGACGCCGCGTTTGCCTGCCAGCGGAATGTGGCGCTGGATGACGATGCTCGCGTCGACGCGCTCGCGCAGCAGCTGACCGAACCGCGCGGGGTTCTCGACCTTGAGCTCGGTGGCGCGCAGCGGTGTCCCGAAGTCGGTGGTCTCGTACACGTGCAGGACGGAGGCCTCGGCGTCCCAGTTGGCGCGCTCGATCCGCTCCCAGCCGACCCGGCGGTCCGCGTCCGCCGAGTCCGACGGCAGGTACACCGCTGCCCGCGTGCCGGCCACCCAGCGCCCGTTGGTCAGCTGCACGGCGGCCAGGATGTCCTCCTTGCCACCGGTCTCGTGCCGAGCGGCCGCGGTCACGGCTTCGCTCAGCTCACGGGGCCAGGCGGTACGCAAAAGTCTCACAGTCACATCATTCCAGCCCCTCCAAGCAGGCCCTCAGGCGACGTAGTCGCGGAGTTGGGGGAGTGCTCGGCGGCGTAGCTGGCGGAGTGCTTCCCGTTCGAGTGTGCGGACGCGTTCTGGGGTCAGATCGAGCTGGGTGGCGGTCTCCTCAAGCGTGCAGGGGATGTGACCGTGCAGCCCGAACCGGTGCTGCACGACGGAGATGTGCAAGTCGTCGAGGAACTGCAGGTGGTGCGCGATGTCCCGGCGCAGCGCGGCGCGGAGCACGATCGGCTCGTCCTCGACGACCGGATCGGCCCCGTCGAGATCGAGCGTCTCGGGATGCATCCGCCACGCCTGCGCCCGCTCCACCCGCGCGACCGTCAGCCCGGTCGCCATCGCGAGCTCACGCGTACTCGGCTCGCGCCCGAGTTGCTGGGTGAGCTCGTGCCGGCTGGTCATCACCCGGGACGAGTCCGCGTACGCCTGCGCGGGCATCCGCACCAGCCTGGATCGATCCGAGATCGCTCTCCCGATCGACTGCCGGATCCACCAGATCGCGTACGTCGAGAACCGGTGCCCGAGCCGATGGTCGAACCGTTCGACCGCGCGCATCAAGCCGATGTTGCCCTCCTGGATCAGGTCAAGCAGTGAGATTCCTTTCCCGGAGTAGCGCCGCGCGAGCGACACCACCAGCCGTAGATTGCCTTCGATCATCCGCCGCCAGGAATCCTGTCCGAGCACGACCACCTGCCGCAGGTCGGCCGGGTCGTGCCGCCCCGGATCGCCGGACAACCGGTCCGCCGCGAGCACGCCCGCCTCGATCCAGTACGAGTGCTCGTTCACCTCTTCCGTCGTGAGTAGTTCGTGCTGCCCGATGTCGCGCAGGTACGCCACCAAAGCCGTCACGTCTGCCGGTTCACAGTCGAGCTCCGCCATCCGCGCTCCCCGCTCCTTCACATCTCCTTGCCCAAGAGAGTGCCGTGATCGGGCCCACGATTCCCCGGTGACTTTCGGAACTGTGGATAACCGCGCCGGTCAGTCGCCGAGATGCCGCCGGTTGATGTCCACGGCCGCGGTCATGAAGTTCACGCAGACCCGCAGGTCGTCGTCACTCAGCGACTCCAGGTACTCCCGCCACTCCGCGCCGATCCGCGCGTACAACGGCCCGACCCGGCGCTCGACCTCCGGAAGCACCGGCGAGACGACCACCCGTCGCCGGTCGGTCGCGCTGCGTTCCCGGCGGACGAAGCCGGCGCTTTCCAGCCGGTCGACCAGCTGCGTGATCCCGCCGCCCGCGCTGATCCCGGTCCGGCCGGCGAGCACACCAGGGGACGCCGGGCCGTCGTTGATCAGCATGCCGAGCGCCTGCAGGTCGCTGGCGGTCAGACCGGCCGCTCGGGCGACCGAGTCCTGATAGAGCACGGAGTAGGTCATGAAGTCGCGCATCAGGCGGGCGGAGTCGTCCAGCAGGGACTCCCGTTTGGTCATCGGTATCTCCTCACGATATTCTCTCGCTAAGTGAGAGAATACAGATACGAGCAATCGGATCGTCCACTCTAGAGGAGCGCGCATGCCCAAGGCCCTTGTCATCGGTGCCGGCGTCGCCGGACCCGCTGTCGCCACCCTGCTGACCCGGAGCGGCTGGGAGGCGCCGGTCTTCGAGGCACGCAGCGAGCCCGACCCGTTCGCGGGGCTGTTCCTGAACATCGCCGTCAACGGGCGCCGCGTGCTCTCGACGCTCGGGCTCGAGGAGCGGTTGCTGTCCGACGCGCACCCGGCGCCGAACATGGTGATGTGGAGCGGACGCGGCAAGCAGCTCGGAGTGGTCCCGAACGGTCCGGCCGAGCGTCCCGCCGACGGCGGCGTGGTGGTCCGTCGCTCCTGGCTGCACGAGGTCATCCGCGACGGCGCGGAGCAGGAAGGCGTCAAGCTCACGTACGGGCGCCGACTGGCTGAGGTCCATCAGCACGTGGGCGGTGTCACCGCGCGGTTCACGGACGGTACCGAGGAGGAGGGCGACGTCATCATCGGCGCGGACGGCATCGGGTCGGCCGTCCGCAAGTACGTCGCGCCGGACGTCGTACCGACCTTCACCGGGCTCTTGGGCAGTGGGGGATTCGCGCACGTGCCAGGTCTCGAACCGACGCCGGGCATTCAGCACTTCGTCTTCGGAGCGCGGTCCTTCTTCGGATACCTGGTCCGGGAGGACGGGACGGTGTTCTGGTTCGCGAACCTCACCGCCGATGCGCCGCCGGCCGACCGGAGTGGGCTGATCGGCAGTGGCGCGACGTCCGACGACTGGCTCGCGCGGCTGCGCGACCTGCACTCGGACGACCCGGCGCCGGTGCCGCAGATCCTGGCCGCGACCAAGGGCCCGGTGACGGTGTACCCGATCTTCCGGTTGCCGCGCGTGCAGCCGTGGTGGCACGACCGGGCGGTGCTGGTCGGCGACGCGGTGCACGCGACCAGTCCGTCGGCCGGACAGGGCGCGTCGATGGCACTGGAGGACGCGGTCGTACTCGCGAACCACCTGAGCGAGCCGAAGCGCGACTTCCAGGCGTACGAGGACGCGCGCCGGGACCGGGCCGAGAAGCTGGTCGCGTACGCGGCCGGAATCGACAAGCAGAAGCGGGTGTCGAAGTCCCGGCTGTCGGTCGCGATCCGGGACCTGATGCTGCCGATCTTCCTGCGCAAGGCCGGCGCGGACCACCGTAACGACTGGATCTTCGACTACGACGTCCCATTCCGCGGGGGCCGCGCGTAATCTTGCTCGAATGCGAGTCGCGACCTGGAACGTGAATTCGGTCAAGCAGCGGATGCCGCGGTTGCTCGGCTGGCTGGACGAGCGGCAGCCGGACGTTGTCTGCCTGCAGGAGACCAAGCTGACCGATGACGCGTTCACCGCGCTGCTCGGCGACGAGCTGACCGGCCGCGGGTACGAGATCGGTCTGTCCGGCGAACCGCAGTGGAACGGGGTCGCCCTGCTGTCGAAGGTCGGCCTGGACGAGGTCGTCACCGGGGTCGCCGGCGCGCCCGGCTTCCCGCATCCGGAGGCGCGGGCGGTCGCGGCGACCTGCGGTGGCATCCGGATTCATTCGCTGTACGTCCCGAACGGGCGCGTCCCGGACTCCGACCACTACCAGTACAAGCTCGCCTGGCTGAAGGCGCTGACGGAGGTCGTCGCGGGCGGTCCGGACGAGCAGATCGTCTGCGGCGACATGAACATCGCGCCGACCGATGCCGACGTCTTCGATCCCGCCGCGTACGTAGGCCACACGCATGTGACCGCACCGGAACGGCAGGCGCTCGCGGACTTGATGGCAGCCAAGGACCTGCACGATGTGGTCCGGGAACGCTGGCCGGAGGACCGGGTTTTCAGCTACTGGGACTACCGCGCGGGCATGTTCCACCAGGACCTGGGGATGCGGATCGACCTGATGCTCACCACTGATCCGGTCGCGGAGCGGGTCAAGGCGGCGTGGATCGATCGCAAGGCGCGGAAGGGGACCGGGCCGAGCGATCATGCGCCGGTGATCATCGACCTGGACACTGCTCCGGACGGCGACATCGGCCCGCTCGTACCGCCACCGTCCGCGCCGCGGACCGCCCGCAAGAAGACCACCAAACTGCCGCAAAGCCGCTGACCAGAGCCACCGACGTGAGCAACCGCGTGAGTCGACGACGTGAGCCGCTGACGTGAGCCACACAGTACGAGCCGGTGGCCGCCGTGTCGCGGTCGCGATGTTGCTGGTCGCGACCCTCGTCGCCTGCACTACCGCCAAATCGCCCGCACCCGCGCCAGTGACCTGGACGAAGGTGGACGTCGGCCCGGCCGAGCCGGTCACCCTGACAGCCCACGACAACCAACTGCTCGTCGGCCTACGGCACCGCGGCGCGAAGGTAGTACCCGAGCTCCAGCTCCTCGACGCGACCGGCAAACGCACCTCGATCCCGGTCAAGCCCAACCCAGCCAGCCCGTACGCGTTCGAAGCGATCTGGTACTCGATCGCGTACGACGGCAAGCAACTGCTCGCACTTGGCGGAGCGGCCGGCGGCGCGCACTCCAACACCCGCTGGACTGTCTGGACCGGCAGTCCGCAGACCGGACTGGTGGAGCATCCACAGGACTTCTTCACCTTCGGCGGCCAAACCGCGGGTGACTTGTACAGCGCGGTGATCACGCCGGACGGCCGGGCGCTGCTCGGCTCGTGGGGTGGCGTACAGACCGGCAACGACGCGATGGTCTGGCTACCGCAAGGCTCCGACGCGAAGTGGACCCGGCAGAACCCGGCAAAGACGGCCCTGCAGAGCACGCCGTCCCTCCTGGTCGGACCTGGTTTCGGTACGACGCTGGGCGAGCGGATCGTGCTTGCCGGCTCGCAGGTACGACTCGCGCCCGGCGTGGTCGCGCAGGAAGCAGCGGTCTGGTGGTCCACGAAGCTCAACCAGGGCTGGTCGCGGATCGTTCTGCCCGATCCAGGCAACCGCAGTCAGGCGAACACGGCAACGTGCAGCAAGGACTGCGTGATCTCCGGCTACGTCGACGGTCAGCTCGCGCTCTGGCGGCTGGACGCGGCCGGCACGGCGAAGCGGCTCCAGGGCGTTCCGTCGATCCCGGTCGGGGACAAGGACAAGCTGCCGCCGCCGGTCGTCAACGGCGACACCATCGTCCAGGTCGTTGCTCAGGACAACAAGGTGAAGCTGGTCAGCGGGCAGGACGGGCACTGGACCGTACAGGACTCGACTGGCCCGGCCGGACCGGTGATCAACGCCGCGCTCCTGCCGGATCACAAGCTCTACCTGATCGCCGGCGCGACCCTCTGGCAAACCACGCTCAGCTGAGCAGACCCTTCACGTACGCCGCCTGCCCGGCGTGCTGGGCGCAGTCGTCGATGACGCTGACGAGTCGAACTCCGAGTGTGACCGGCGGGTCCCACCGTCGGTCGACGATCCGGTCCAGGTCGTCGTCACTCAGCAGCCGGAGGAACCCGACCGTACGCGCGTGCACGGCGTCGTAGTACCCGACGAGTTGGTCGGCGTTCAGCTTGACCAGCTCGACCTGCTCCGGCGTGTGCGCGTAGCCGGTGTCGGCCGCGTCGAGCGACAGCCCGAGCTGCTCGTGCCAGCCGTCGGCGGTGTAGACCTGCTCGTATCCGCCGGCGTCGGCCAGGTGGTCGTCCTGGACGCGGGTCAGGTGCCAGACCAGCCAAGCGATCGAGTTGGCCGACGGGCCCGGCCGGGTGGCGAGCGTCTTGTCGTCGAGCCCCGCCACCACGGCGTGCACGACTTCCTTGATCCGGCTGTGTGCATCGATCAGCAGTTCACTCGTCTTCATGTCCGCCACGGTAGACCCCAGGCCCGACACTTCTAGCCAGGAAGTACACCGGACCACACGACGCCGACCGCCAGGCAGCCGAGAGTGACCAGACCGAACACGCCGACCCACAGCAACGCCGGCACCCCGGTCAGCCTCCGGAGCTGATCGGCATCCGAGCTGCGGCCCTGCCCGCGTCGCCGTGAATGCTGTAGCTCCAGCACCGCGCGCGGCGCGGCCAGGAGGAGGAACCAGGTCAACAGGTGCGCGAACGTCGATTGCACCGACGGTGAGCCCCACCAGGACACCCCGAAGACCAGTGCGCCGAAAACCAGCACCGACCACAGCCCGTACAGGTTGCGGATCTGCAGCAGCAGAATGAGCAGCGCGACCAGCAAACCCCACAGCAGTGCAACCGCGTACCCACGGCTCAGTACGAACGCGGCGGCCAAGCCGAACAACGCGGGACCCGGGTACCCGGCCAGTAGTACCGCGATCATGCCCGCGCCAGTAGGGCGCCCGCGTGACACAGTGACACCGGACGTGTCCGAGTGCAGGCGAATCCCGGACAGCTTCCGGCCGACCAGTGCCGCGATCAGACCGTGCGCGCCTTCGTGCGCGATTGTCACGACCTGCCGCGTGTACTGCCAGATCGGCCGCCACGCGATCAGCAGCAGCGCGACCACCCCGGTACCGATCACCAACCGCGACGACGGATCAGGCTGGACCGACGTGATGCTGTTCCAGAACTCACTCACCCGCCCATCCTTACAGGCGAGTGGTCAACCCTCAGGGAAAGGGCACATGCACGGTCACGCGTTCGCGTAGCTGCTCACTGATCAGCCAGAGCTCGTGCGTGGCGGGCCAGTACGACAGGTTCTCGGTGTTCTTCGGTGCCTTGGTCCAGGACGAAGTGGACACTCCGCCAGTACCGCGGTGCAGGCAGCTCGGGTAGTCGATGCCGTCCCCGATGTTCCCCGCGTACTCCGGACACACCCCGGAGATGACGAACTCGTTGTTGTACGACACCGCGCCCTGCATGCCCCACACCGGCGAGTCGAACGCTTCCACCGCGTGTACGACACCGTCAGCGCCCGCGCGGGGCAGTCCGGTGCTTTCGTCCAGTGGCCAACGTACGATCCGGCCGCCACCGCGAGTGGTGTGTTCAGCCGCGACGAACGAACCAGTGCCACCGTGGTCGACTCCTAGCGAGGCGAAGCACGGCTTGGCACCGGTCGTGTTGGCGCAGCCGCCACCGGCGTACCAATACGCACCGACCTGCGGCAGCGCGAACGCATGCCAGAGCGCGTGGTACTTGCCGTCAGTACCCAAGCCGACTTCACCGGTGCTGGTGTCGGTACGCCAGATGTGCCGCAGGTCGAACACCCGCAGTACGGATCCGCCTGTGGCCACTACGAGCATGTTGCCGGACCAGAACAGCCCGTGGCCGTGCCCCGCGATCGCCTGGAAGTTCCCGTCGGCAGTGGGCTCCACCAGCAGCACATGCCGGTATTTGTTCGTCGCCACGTCCAGGAACGACACCCGGATCGCACTGTCGTCGCTGTTGTGCCAGGTCGCGACTACTACCCGTCGGGCGCCGCCGGCCGGTTGCGCGTCGCCGGAGCCGCTGACACCCTGCGGTATCCAGACGTTCTGCGCGTCGTCCTCACCGTCCTGCCAACAGAACCCTTGTGGGTTGAGCGACGCGTTCAGGTACGTGCCGTGGCACAACGGCCGACCGGTCCGGTTGGACGCCGCGAGCACTTCGCTGACGCCGACCGGCGCTAGCTGTGGTTTGGTCTCCAGCTGCGCGACCCGGGCGGCGTACGTCGCGAAGGTGTCGCCGGAGACGAGTTGGAAGCCACTGGCATCGATACGTGGGAAGGTCGCCGCTGCCTGCGCAGGCGTCGGTACGAGCACGCCGATCAGGAGGGCGGCCGTCAAGAAGAAACGGCTGATCCGCATGCATTCGATAATCATTCACAACCGCGGGGGTTGTCCTGGCAGCGCGGCGTGGCGGTCTGTTGGTCTACATTCCACCTGTGAACCCACGGGCCCTCCTCGCGTCCTGCGCCGCCGCAGTGATCCTGTTGACCGGCTGTACGCCGAAGAGCTCCACCTCGGACGCCGACGCGGCCGCCGCCTCCGAGGTGGCCAAGGCCCGTGAGGCGATGCCGACGACGACGTCGGACACCCCGGGCGCCGACTCGACCGCCCCGGTCTCGGCGCCGCCGATGCCGGCCACGCTGGTCAACAACCCGATCTACCGGGTCGGTCCGCTCCCGTCCGCGCGCTGCGCCGAGCCGGCGTACGAACCGACCTCGCTGGCGAACGTCCGCGCGTACTTCACGCAGTACCTGGCCTGCCTGAACAAGGCCTGGGCGCCCGTGATCCGCAAGGCCGGCTTCACCTTCACCGAACCGAAGCTCGTCGTCGTACTCGGCCAGTCGCCGTCCTCACCGTGCACGGTCGACGACGGGCGCGACTACTACTGCGGCGGCACCATCTACATGGACGCCGCGACGCACCTCGACATCGCCAAGGACGATCCGGACTGGGCGCGGGCCTGGATGGCGCTGGAGATCGGGCACGAGTACGGGCATCACGTGCAGGCGCTGACCGGCATCCTGACCGCGTTGTACAAGCATGACCAGACCTTGAACGGCGTCGAAGCGCAGCTCGAAGGAACCCGGCGGATGGAGTTGCAGGCGTCCTGTTTCAGCGGCGCCTACATCGGTGCCGACCGCAACTACTTCCCGGTGACGCCGGACTGGCTGGTGGTCTGGCGGAAGGCGATCCTGGACACCATCGACACCGAGCACGACCACGGCAAGGGCGCGAACCACGCGCGCTGGACGACGGCCGGTTTCGACGCGGCAACCCCGGCCGCCTGCAACACCTACACCGCCGCGTCTTCGTTGGTCGGCTGACGCATCAGGACGGCGGTGGCGGCGAACAGTACCGCGCAGCCGACCAGCGCGAGTGGAAGGTTCGCGAGCCGCGCGACCGCGGAGATCGCCAGACCGCAGACGATCTCGCCGAGGTACTCGACCTGAGAGAGGAACGAGTGCGTGGTCGCGCGGATGTCGGTGGTGGTCCGGGCGTTGACCCAGATCGTGCTGATCACCCGGGTCAGCGGCGTGACGACACCGGTCAGCAGGACGACCGCGATCGCGCCGACGACCGGTTCCCAGGCAAACGCGAACAGCAGCATGCTCAGTACGCCGGCCAGCGCCGCGAGCGCGTAGTCCGTACCGGCATGGGCGCCGCTGATCCGGCGGGCGGCCAGCCGGAGGACGATCGCCCCGACCACGAGACCGGCCACGCCGAGTCCGGTGAACCAGATCATCGGGTCCGGCGCGGTCGGCAGTCCGAGGTCCAGGAGCTGTTTCTGGGTAAGCCGGCCGGCCGCGTCGGAGGCACCGTTCACCAGGAACGTCGCGCCGAAGATCAGCAGCAGCGCGCGGCTCCGGCGTACGAGCGTGAGGCCGCGGCGGAACGTACGCCATGAGGTGGACCAGCGGGCAGTACGGACCGGTACGAAGTTGTGCTCGGTGAAGCGGAGCACGACGTATAGCGCGAGCGCGCCCATCGCGGCGCCGGCGATCACGATCGTGACGTCCCGACGGGTTGCCCAGGCGAGTAGACCGAGCAGGATCAGGCCGGTGGCCGCACCGGTCAACTGAGCGCGGGCAGCGCGGGTGAGGACGAGGTTGATCTCGTCCGGCCGGTCCAGCTCGTCGGTGATCAGCGCGACGTCCGACCCGCTCGCGAAGGTCCACGAGATCCCCCACAGCACCTGCGTCGCGAGCAGCGCCGGGAACGACTCGAAGAGGCCGGTGGCGATCATCGCCGTACCCATCAGCAACTGGGATACGACCAGCGACCACTTCCGGCTGATGGTGTCCGCGATGACGCCGGCCGGTACTTCGAAGACCAAGGCGAACGCGCCCTGCACCGCGCCGATCAGCACCAGCTCGGCGGGGGACAGGCCGGCGTCGACGACCAGATAGACGCTGGTCACCAGCCACCAGCCGTTGTGCAGTACGGCACGCAGCCAGGTCCACCGAATGAACGCAACTTCCACGGCCCAGATCCTCCCGGCAGGTGCAGTGCCGGCGCCATCGAGTTTCACGGGTGTGAGGTGGTTCATATTTTTCGCAATTATCAGCAAGTTGCGATAATTTGAAATAGTGCCAAGGATCACAACGGAAAACGAATGACCGTTCTTGATCTCGGCGTGAGCCCGGGCGCAAGGTGTTCAGGAGAACGAGCGTTCGGTTTGAGCTGGGGGTCGGCATGGCGCAGGTGACGATCGAACGGGTGGAGCAGCCCCTGGAGCCGAAGCCGCGTGGGGGAGCCCGGCGGATCGTCCGCGAGGTGGCTCTGCTCGCCGTGCTCTTCGGCGTGTACAACCTCGGCCGCTTCCTGTCCGCCGACCACGCCGGATCGGCGTTCCGGCACGCGGACAAGCTGATCCGCTGGGAGGCCTGGCTCGGGTTACCGAGCGAGGCGGCGGTGCAGCGGCAGGCGCTGAACGTGGACGGACTCGCCCACGCCGCGAACCTGTTCTACGCCACGGTGCACTTCCCCCTGACCGCGGCGGTGCTGCTCTGGCTGATGATTCGCCGCCCGGCCGCGTACGGACGGGCGCGCTGGACGTTCGCGTCGCTGACCGGGCTGGCGCTGATCGGGCACATGGTATTCCCGCTCGCGCCGCCGCGGATGATGTCCGGCTGGGTGGACACCGGTGTGCTGCTCGGGCAGTCCGTGTACGGGCCGAGCGCGCACTCCGGTGTCGCGAACCAGTTCGCCGCGATGCCCAGCCTGCATGTCGGCTGGGCGTTCATCATCGCGGTGGTGATGATCCGGGTGACGCGATCACGCCTGCGCTGGCTGTGGATCGCGCACCCGGTGCTCACCTTCGCGGTCGTGGTGGTGACCGCCAATCACTACTGGCTGGACGGGTTGGTGGCGATCGCGCTCGCCGTCCCGTTGCTCCTGATCTTCGACAGCTCGCCGTCCGCGCGGGCCAGGAAGGGTTCGCGGTCCAGTACCAGCCTGGCCGCGGCCGCGCCGATGTCGAACCAGAGCCCGATCAGCTCGAGCCTGCCTTCGTCCTCGGCCCGGCGGACCGACGGGAAGCTGCGCAGGTTCTCCAGCTGGACGGCGACGTTGGCGACCGAGAGTTTGTCCGCGGCGATCAGCTTCACGCCGGTCGCCGGGTCGATGATGTCGGGCAGCCCGACCGCATGCCTGACCGAGGGTTCGAAGTGCCGCAACCAGGCCTGCAGCCCGGAGCCGGTGGGTGCGTCGGCGGCAAGGGTGGCCGCCGCGGCGCCGCAGGACGAGTGACCGCAGACCACGATCGAGCGGACGCCGAGCACGTCGACCGCGTACTCGATCGCGGCGTCGACCGAGCTGCTGTTGGACCCTTTCGGCGGTACCAGATTGCCGATGTTCCGGACGCAGAACTGGTCGCCCGGGCCGCTGGTGGTGATCATCGTCGGTACGATCCGCGAGTCGGCGCAGGTGATGAACAGGTGCTCCGGCCGTTGTCCTTCGGCCGCGAGTTTCGCCAGCATCGGCCGGATCGACTCCGCCGACGCCTCGAACTCGCGGACGCCGTCGAGCATCTTCGCCGTCGATCGCAGTACCTCGACCGAACCGCCGCGGGCGATATGACCGCGCCGCCAGTCCTCGATGGCTTCGTACGCCGCGTGGTCGAGATGTTCCACGGTCAGCTCGACGCGGACGTGCGCGCCGGGCGGAATCGACCGCAGCTTTCGTACCAGTGAGGCGACGCCGAGGAAGACCAGTGCGCCGCTGATCCGAACGGTCCACATACCGCCGGATTCGGTCGAGGTCACGGTCGCGCGGGCTAGCCGGTACAAGACCCGGATCAGGGCCAGCACGAGTCCGATCAAAACCCCTTCGGCCAGGCCCAGTACGGCCACGCCGACCGCGGTCACCACGTACACGAGTAGTTCGTCGTGCCGGCGCAGCGTACGGATGTGCGCGAGCTGCACCAGCCGCAGGCCGGTCACCAGTAGCACACCGGCCAGCGCGGCCATCGGGATCAGCTCGAGCATCGCCCCGGCCGCGAGCACGAAGGCCGCGATCCACAGGCCGTGCAGGATCGAGGAGGCGCGGGTCCGGGCGCCGGCCGCGACGTTGGTGGACGAGCGGACGATGACGCCGGTGACCGGCATCCCGCCGAGCAGGCCGGACACCGTGTTCGCGGCGCCCTGGCCGATCAGCTCACGGTCGAGATTGCTGCGGGCGCCGCGGTGCAGCTTGTCGACGGCAACGGCCGACAGCAACGACTCGACACTCGCGACCAACGCGACGGTGAGCACCGCGGTGAGCAGCTCGGCCGGCGTACCGTCGGGCAGCTTCGGGAGGATCAGACTTTCGAGCGGTTTGTCCGGCAGGTCGACGCGCGTGACGTGCGGCATCGCGATCGCCGCCAGCGCGGTCACCGCGACCACGGCGACAAGGGGCGCCGGGACGACGTTGACCTTCGGTATCCGCGGCCAGGCGAGCACGATCGCGACCGTCAGTACGCCGGCCACCACCGAGTGGCCATGATGGGTGACGAGTTGCGCGGGAAGCTCGGCCACATTGGCGATCAAGGAACTTTGGGCTTTGCCGCCGAGCACCACGTGCAGTTGCTGGACGGCGATCGTGACGCCGATCCCGGCCAGCATGCCGTGCACGACGGCGGGCGACAGGGACAGCGCCAGCCGCCCGATCCGGGTGACGCCGAGCAGGATCTGCAGCAGCCCGGCGGCGCAGGTGATGGCGGCGGTCGCGGCCCAGCCGAACTGCGTGACCAGGCTTGCGACGACGACGGTCAGGCCGGCCGCGGGGCCGCTGACCTGGAGTGGTGAGCCGCCGATCGCGCCGGCGACGACACCGCCGACGACAGCGGCGACCAGGCCGGCGATGAGTGGGGCACCGGACGCGGCGGCGATTCCCAGCGACAGCGGTATCGCGATGAGAAACACCACCAGCGAGGCCGGCAGGTCGTGATGGAGAATCGACTTCCAGACGGAAGCCGGTGGCGAGTGTGAGGTGGTTGAGGTCGGCACGAGGGAATTCCTCCGGCGTCGGTGCTCAGGGCAACTGCTCGGGCATCAGGCGTCGAAACTAAGAGTGTCGATCTGGTCACCCATCGTACGGATGCGTTCAAGCTCGGAACAGCGGTAAATCCGATTCGTTGCCGAGTACATCGATGTCACAAGGAGAAGTGAGTGGACCTGCAACTCTCGGGCAAGACCGCGGTGGTCACCGGTGCGAGCAAGGGCATCGGTCTGGCTTGCGTACGGGCGCTGGTGCGGGAGGGCGCGACGGTGACCGGCATCTCCCGCAATCCCGCGAACCTGGCGAAAGCACAAGAGGACCTGTCGTTCGAGGTCGAGGCGGTCGACCTGACCGATGCCGACGCGACCAAGGCCGCCTTCGATCGGATCGGCGTACCGGACATCCTGATCAACTGCGCGGGCGCTGCCCGGCGTACGCCGGTGGACGATCTGGACAGCGCGGCGCTGCATGCGGCGATGGACGCGAAGTACTTCACGTACATGCACGCGACCGAGGCGGTGATCCGGGGGATGGCGGCGCGCGGCAGCGGCGCGGTGGTGAACGTCGTCGGCCAGGGTGGTCGCGCGGCGAACCCCTTGCACATCGGAGGCGGCGCGGCCAACGCGGCACTGATGCTGGCATCGGCCGGGTACGCGAAGGCGTACGCCGGGCAGGGCGTCCGGGTGAACGTGATCAATCCCGGCACGACGCGTACGGCGCGGGTCGACGAAGGTCTCGAAGCCGCGGTGAAGGCGACCGGCCGGCCGAAGGAGGAACTGCTGGCGGACCTGGTCCGCGAGATCCCGATGGGCCGCGTCGGCGAGCCGGACGAGGTCGCGAACGTCGCGGTCTTCCTGGCATCGCCGATGGCGAGCTACGTGACCGCGTCGATCATCACGATGGACGGCGCCACTACCGCGGGCATCTGAACGGCTGGGGTGAGCCGCTCGCCCCAGCTCATGACTTGCCGTGACAGGACTGCCACGGAACCGTGATCAACTTCGTCGCCCCCGCAGGTCGTCGTACCAGCAGCAGGCCGGCTCGTGAGGATGCCGGCCGCGGGCAAGAGGGGGTTCCATCATCGTGAAGGCAGCAAAGCTCGGCCGATCGGCGGTTGCCGTGGCCGGAGCGGCAGGTCTGGTCGCACTCGCGGCCGCGGGCGCCTCGGCGGCGCCCGGTGCGCCTGGTCAGGCGTCCGCGGCGTCCGGTCAGGCGTCCGCGACGGCGCGACCGGCGCTGAAATTGGTTGCCGGGAGCATCAATGTGACGCTGGACAACGTCCAGGACTACGGCGTCGACCTCGACCTCGGTACGCATGTGGTCGCGGGCAACGCGCCGATCGAAGTACGCGCCACCCGTGCGTCGTACGCGTCACCGGTGGTCGCGACGCAGTTCGTCAACGGCAAGGCGACCCGGCAGTTGCCGAAGGGCCTGGTCACGGACTTCTCCGGGCTGGGGAAGTTCCTGCACGTCACCATCACCAACTCGGCGGGCAAGAAGGTGCTCGACAAGGATCAGTCGGTCTGCCTGAACGGTGACGGTTCGCGGACCCGGCCGGACGCGCCGGCCACCTCGCCGTACCCGGACGGCTGCTCGGCGAACCCGTTCACCCAGGGCGCGGTCTGGGGTCTGCAGACCGGCTGGTCGTCGCGGACGTACGAGGATGGTGCCGCGCCGGTGCAGTTGCCGGTTGGTAAGTACAAGGCAGTGGTCACGGTCGGCAAGGCGTACCGGGACTTCTTCAAGATCGCCGCGAAGGACTCGGCGGTCACGCTGAACGTCACCGTGCAGAAGTCGCAGGACTGCGTACGCGGGTGCTTCGGCGGGAAGAAGGCGGCGAAGAAGTCGATCGCGCCGAAGCCGAACGCGGCCCGGCCGACCGGGAAGCCGAGCGTGCCGAAGGGCCCGAAGCCGGACCTGCGGCCGGTGCCGGCGTGGGGCATCGAGGCCGTTCCGGGTGACGCGGACACGCCGGATGCGAACAAGGACTTCCTGCAGTTCTCCGCGACCGTCTGGAACGCCGGTCCGTCGCCGCTGGTGCTGGACGGGTTCCGGCGGCAGGGCAAGGACCTGATGGACGCGTACCAGTACTTCTACGACGGCCACGGCAAGCAGGTCGGCTACCAGAACACGGGGACGCTGGAGTGGGACGGCCGGCCAGGTCACAACCACTGGCACTTCACCGACTTCGCCCGGTACAGCCTGCTCAACGCCAAGCAGTCAGAGGTGGTCCGTAGCCAGAAGGAGGCGTTCTGCCTGGCCGCGACCGACTCGATCGACTACACGGTCAAGAACGCGAACTGGCACCCGGACAACACTGATCTGCACACCGCGTGCGGGGACCACGGTTCGCTGTCGGTGCGTGAGGTGCTGGACGTCGGCAGCGGCGACACGTACGAACAGACGCTGCCGGGTCAGTCGTTCGACATCACCAACCTGCCGAACGGTACGTACTTCGTGCAGGTGACCGCGAACCCGGAGCACCGCCTGTACGAGTCGAACACGAAGAACAACGTCGCGCTGCGCAAGGTCGTCCTTGGCGGCACGCTGCACCACCGCACCGTCAAGGTGCCACCAGTCGGCGTCATCAGTGCTCCCTGAGATCTGCTGATGCGCCACGCCGGTTCCCTGCACCGGCAGCTCGTGCCCCCGGCCGACGATCCAGCCGGGGGCGCGAGTCTCTCAGCGCTTTCCCAGTCTTACCGGTCTAGCATGCAGCGAGTGCGACGATGGGTGACGCTTGGCGCGGTAGTAGTACTGGCAGCTGCGGGATGCCGTTCGACGGCTCCCTCCTCCCAGCCGTCGTCATCCAGTAGTCAGGCCAGCTCGGCGCCTGCCACCACCCCCGCAGCTACCCCTAGTGCGTCTGCCGTGGCCGAGAACGCCAAGGCGGGTACGACGGCGTGGAAGATCGACACCACCCGGATCGCCGGACCGATGGAGCTGGCCGGGTACGCGGATCACGTCAGCGTACGGAGCGGGCAGCCGTTCCGGCTGTTCGTGACATCGACCGCTGGTGCGTTCACCGTTCAGTCCTTCCGGGTCGGCTGGTATGGCGGCACCGGCGCGCGACTGGTCTGGAAGTCGTCGGCCATTCCGGGCCGGGCGCAACCCGCACCGACCGTACGGCCCGCCGACCATCTGGTCAGCACCAAGTGGCAGCCGTCGCTGACCGTACAGACCACCGGCTGGCCGGCTGGGGCGTACCTGCTGCTGTTGAAGGCAGCGAACGGCAAGGAGAAGTACGTACCGATCACCGTCCGCTCGGAGTCGTCGCAGGGCGCGGTAGCGATCGTCGACGCGGTGAACACGTACCAGGCGTACAACCAGTGGGGCGGCTACTCGCTGTACAGCGGGCCGGACAACTCGTTCGGGTCACGCGCGCATCGGGTCACGTTCGACCGGCCGTACGACGGCAACGGCGCGCGGACGCTGGTGCAGTCCGAGCTGCCGTTGATCCAGTTGGCCGAGCGGAGCGGCGTTCGGCTCGCGTACCTGACCAGTGTCGATGTGGCGACCGACCCGACGGCGCTGACCGGTGCGCGAGGCATGGTGTCGCTCGGGCACGACGAGTACTGGACCGTGCCGATGCGCGACGCGGTCACCAAAGCGCGGGACGCGGGCACGAACCTCGCCTTCCTCGGCGCGAACGCGGTGTACTGGCGGGTCCGGTACGAGCCGAGTGCGCTCGGCGCGGATCGGGTCGTGGTCGGGTACAAGGATGCGAGTGCCGATCCGGTCAAGAACCGGCCGGAGACGACCGCGAAATGGCGCAGCAAACCGAATCCGCGCCCGGAGAATTCGCTGACCGGAATGCTGTACGAGTGCTTCCCCGCGGTCGGATCGTTCACCGTCCGCGACCCGGCATTCTTCCTGTACGCGGGAACAGGCGCGGTGCAGGGCTCGAAATACCCCGGGCTGACCGCTACGGAAGTTGATCGCGCTTATCCGGTCGCCGGTACGCCGGCCAATTTGCAGGTGGTCGCGCATTCGCCGGTGAGTTGTGGGCCGTCAATCCGTACCTTCTCGGACGCGACGTATTACACCGTGCCCTCGGGCGCTGGTGTCTTCGACACGGGCTCGATGAACTGGGTGCCTTCGCTGCGCGGCCCGAACTCGAAAACCTCTGTGGACGCGCGGGGAGTGGCATTCGCGCGCAAGGTGACGCTGAACCTGATCACTGGGATGGCGGCCGGGCCGCTCGGGCGTACGCATCCCGCACGCGGCGACCTCGCCACTCTCGGCGCCTCGGCCTCCACCTCGACCGGCTCCGGCGGCTCGCTCGGCTGACCTTTTCAGCACGACCGCAGACCCTGACCGTGCTGCTCCGGCTGGCTACTTTCGAGGAATCATCTCGCTGGTCCCGCGCTGACCCCCGACCTTGCGCGGGGGCCAGCTGAGCGGGCGGATCAGTGGTGCTGGGGGCGGCGGCGTGGGCGTAGCGGGCGGAGGTGGGGGTCGGTGCGGGCGTGCTCGCGGCGGCCGAGGATGAAGGGACGTGGACGGCTCGGGACGGGCGCGCTGCGTGGGGTGGCGAGCTGGATCTCGGCCTGCTCCAGGTTCAGCCGGAGCGGGACCTGATGCCACGGCGAGCGGGTCCGGACCAGTACGAGCCGGAACTGACCGTCGCGCCGCAGCCGCAGGCCGATCGCGACCGTGGCGATCGCCGGGACCAGACCGGCGATCAGCAGCGCCGAACGGGCCCCGAAGTTCTGCGCCAGGTACCCGACGAGTGGTCCGCCGATCGCGCCGCCGCCGATGAAGACCAGGTTGTAGATCCCGGACACCCGGCCGCGCAGACCGTCCGGCGTGGTCAGCTGCACCATCGACTGCGCCGCGGTGAGGAACATCAGCGTCGCCATCCCCATCGACGCCAGCACCGGGATGAATGTCCACAGCGACGGCTGCACGGCCGCCAGCACCTCGGTGATCGTGAGCAGGCACGCGATGCCGATCAGATTCCGCAGGCGGGTCGGCCGGACGCGGCGTGCGGACAGCAGTGCACCGGCCAAGGCGCCGAACGCGACCACCGAGTTCAGTACGCCGTACCCGGACGCGCCGGTGTGGAAGACCCGGTCCGCGAACGCGGTCAGCGTCACGGGCAGGCTGATGCAGAACATGCCGTAGATGCCGACCAGCGCGATCGCCCACCGTACGGCCGGCTCGGCCATCGCGTACTGGACGCCGTCGCGCAGTCCGTCGCGGATCCGCAGCCCGGCGCTCGCCTTGCGGGCCGCGTGCAGCCCGGGCATCTCGCTCTCGCGCATCCGCAACAGGGCACTGATCGAGGCGAAGAAGGTCATTCCGTTCAGCGCGAACGCCCAGCCGGCGCCGATCGTACCGAGAAGTACGCCGCCGAGCGCCGGGCCGATCAGGGAGCCGAGCTGGAACGTCGACGACATCATGCTGATCGCGTTCCGGACCGTGTCCCGGGGGACGAGCTCGGTCACGAACGACTGGCGGGTCGGGTTGTCGACGGCGGTGGCGAGGCCGAGGACGAACGCCATCGTGTACACGTGCCAGACCTGGACGCTGCCGGTGAAGGCGGTCAGCGCCAGGATGCCGGCACAGGTACCCATCGTGATCTGGGTGACCAGCAGGATCTTCCGTTTCGGGAAGCGGTCCGCGATCACGCCGCCGAACAGGCCGAGGGCGAGGGTGGGCAGGAACTGCAGCGCGGTGGTGATGCCGACCGCGGTGGCGCTGCCGGTGAGCGTGAGCACCAGCCAGTCCTGGGCGATGCGCTGGATCCAGCCGCCGGTCGAACTGACCAGCAGACCGCTGACCAGGAGGCGGAAGTTGCGGACTCGCAGCGCGCTGAAGGTGTCCTTGAATCCGGGGCGGCGCGGCTCCCGGAGGCTGGTCGGCTCGGTGCTTCGGTGTTGGTGGAAGTCGGTGGACGGGACAGTACCGGTGGCCCGGGTGGTCAAGAGCGATCCCTACGCGATTGGACTGGTCAGGGGAGGACCCCTCCATCCTCAGGGCTGGGTGCTGGATTCCCCCAACGAATTACTCCTATTAGTCTTATTGCGTGACGTAATGGGAGGTGGATTGGGTGTACGACCCGGACCAGCTGCGCACGTTCCTCGCGGTGGCGCAGTCGCTGAGCTTCACCCAGGCGGCCGAGCGCCTGGGCATCCGGCAACCGACGGTCAGTCAGCACGTACGCAAACTCGAGGTGGCCGTCGGGCGGCCGCTGTTCGTCCGTGACACCCGCACTGTCACGCTGACCGCCGACGGCGAGGCGATGGCGGGTTTCGCCCGCACCATCCTGGCCGCGCACGAGGAAGCGGCCGGGTACTTCACCGGCTCGGAGCTGCGCGGCCGGCTGCGGTTCGGCGTCACCGACGACCTGGCGCTGACGCCGCTGCCGAAGATCCTCCGCGACTTCCGCCAGCTGTACCCGCGGATCGACCTGGAGCTCACCGTCGCCCAAAGCCCGAACCTGCTCCGCCGGGTCGAGTCCGGCCACCTGGACCTGGCGTACGTGAAGCACGGCGCCGGCGGTGGGTACGAGCCGAACGGCCGGCTGGTCCGCCGCGACTCGCTGGTCTGGGCCGGCATCGCCGGTACCCGGATCGCCCCGGACGGCCCGGTTCCACTGGTCACGTACCAGGCGCCGTCGCTGAGCCGCTCGCTCGGCGTGCAATCCCTCGAACAGGCCGGGCGTACGTGCCGGATCACCTGCATCGTCCGCGGCGTGAACGGTGTGCTGGCCGCGGTCCGCGCCGGTCTCGGGATCGCGATCTTCGCCCGCTCGCTGATGCCGGCCGACCTGGTCGAACCACCACCGAGCGCCGGCCTGCCCGACCTCCCCCCGATCGACCTGGTCCTGATCACCAACCCCCGCGCCGCGAAAGAACCCGCCGAAGCCCTCACCGCCGCCATCCTCGGCAGCAACGCCCCCCTCAAACCGGACGCGGGTTGAGCCGGCAGCAGCAGGAGAGCGGCGGCTACCAGACCACGGCCCGACAGGAGGCGCCGCCGCCGTGCCCCGCTCCGCGCACCCGCTCCGCGCACCCGCTCCGCGCGCTCAGTCGGCTGCCTGCGGCGGTGTAGTACGCAGTGTCGGCTGCCGTTAGACGAGGGCGTGGCCGCGGAGGATGAGGGAGATGATGCTGATGGCGGCGATGGCGATGGTGATCAGGAAGGGGGCGTTGCGCCAGAGCAGGATGGTGAGGAGGAGGACGGCTACGGCGGGCAGAGCGATCCAGCCGATGACGCCGATCGGGCCGGGCGGGGCGACGACCAGCAGGGCGGTCGCCGCGGCCAAGGGGAGCGGGGCGAGCAGCCGGGCGTAGGAGCCCAGGCGTTGCGGCCAGCCGCGTACGCCGGTGGCGAGGTCGTCGGCCAGGTCGGGGACGACGTTTGCGAGATGGGCACCGATCCCGAGAAGGGCGCCGGCCGCGGTCGCCCACCACGGCGCCCAGACCCGCGCGGTGCCGAGGGTGACGAACGAGGGCAGCGCGCCGAACGCGACCGCGTACGGGAGCCAGGAGATCACGGTCGACTTGAGGCCCAGGTTGTACGCCCAGGCGCAGGCGACGAAGAGGAGATGAACCGATCCGGCCGTGAATCCGTTGGCCAAGGAGACCGGGACAGTGACCACCAGCATCACGCCCGCGCCGATCGCGAGCGTGCGGCGACTCACCAGTCCACGCACCACCGGCTTGTCCGGCCGGTTCACAATGGTGTCGCGAGCGGCATCAATCGCGTCGTTGCTCCAGCCGATCGAGAGGTGGCCGGTGAGGATCGTTGCTGCGACCAGGAGACACCCGGCCGGACTTCGCCCGGCCGACCACGCGACGGCAGTGACCAGGGCCGTGACGGCCACGGTCGGGCCCGGGTGGCAGGCGAGCGCCAGACCGCGAAGCGTCCTCAGGATCCGCACCGACGTAACGATGCCACGATGACGCGGGTCGCGGCGGTCCGGCCCGCGCTGCCGCCGTACCGCTACCCGCAGGCCGAGCTCACCGAGGCGGTCGCGTCGATCTGCCTCCCGGACGGCCGCGGCACGGCGCTGCTCCGGCGGTTGCACGCGAACGCGGGCGTGTCCTTCCGGCATCTGGCGCTGCCACTGGAGCAGTACGCCGTACTGAAGGACTTCGGCGCGGCGAACGACGCGTGGATCAACGCGGCCGTCGATCTCGGCGCCGAGGCGGTCGCGGGTGCGTTGAAGGACGCCGGGCTGTCGCTGGACGAGGTCGACGTGCTGATGTTCACCACGGTGACCGGGGTCGCGGCGCCGTCGATCGACGCGCGGGTCGCGATGCGGCTCGGGTTGCGCGAGGACGTCAAGCGGCTGCCGCTGTTCGGGCTCGGGTGCGTCGGCGGAGCGGCCGGGATCGCGCGGCTGCACGACTACCTGACGGCGTGGCCGACGCATGTTGCCGTCCTGCTCTCGGTCGAGTTGTGCTCGCTGACGCTGCAGCGCGACGACGCGTCCCTGCCGAACCTGGTCGGCGGGGCGTTGTTCGGGGACGGCGCCGCCGCGGTGGTGCTGGTCGGGTCGGAGCATCCGGCCGCGACCGGGCCGTCCGTGGTCGCGACGCGGAGCCGGCTGTACCCGGACTCGGAGCGGGTGATGGGCTGGGACGTCGGGTCCGGTGGGTTCCGGATCGTGCTGGGCGCCGACGTGCCGGACGTGGTGCGTACGTACCTGGGCGGGGATGTCCGCGACTTTCTCGCTGACCTCGGGCTGACCGTGCCGGAGATCGGTACCTGGGTGAGCCATCCGGGCGGGCCGAAGGTGCTGGAAGCGGTGGCAGAGACCCTGGAACTGCGGCCGGGAGCGCTCGATCTGACCTGGAAGTCGCTCGCGGCGGTCGGGAACCTGTCGTCGTCCTCGGTGCTGCATGTGCTTGGTGACACACTCAAGCTGTCTCCCCAAGGCCCTGGGGTGCTGCTGGCGATGGGGCCTGGGTTCTGTTCCGAGCTCGTACTGATGGAGTGGTGATGTACGGCTGGTATCTGGGTCTGGTCTTGCTGGTTGCTCTGGAGCGCGTCGCGGAGCTGGTGGTTTCGCTGCGCAACGCGCGGTGGAGTTTCGCGCAAGGTGGGGTGGAGTCGGGGCGCGGGCATTATCCGTACATGGTCGCGCTGCACACTTTGTTGCTGGCGGCATGTTTGGTCGAGGCGGCGCAGCGGCCGTTCGTACCCGCGCTGGGGTGGACGATGTTCGCGGTGGTGCTGCTCGCGCAGGGGTTGCGCTGGTGGTGCATCACCGTGCTGGGCCATCAGTGGAACACGCGGGTGATCGTGGTGCCCGGGCTGCGGTTGGTTGCTCGCGGCCCGTATCGGTGGCTCCGGCATCCCAATTACGTGGCGGTGGTGGCGGAGGGGATCGCGCTGCCGCTGGTGCATACGGCGTGGGTGACGGCGCTGGTGTTCACGGTGCTGAACATTCCGTTGCTGGCCGTACGCGTCCGTACCGAGGAATCCGCGTTGAAGACTGCTTTGGCGTGAGGCGGGTGCCTGAGGTTGATCTGCTGGTTGCCGGGGCCGGCCCGGCGGGTGCGGCGACCGCGATCCGGGCCGCGCTGGCGGGGTTGTCGGTAGTTGTCGTCGAGCCGCGGTCGGCGCCGATCGACAAGGCGTGTGGTGAGGGCATCGCGCACAGTGCTGTCTCGTACCTCCGGCGGTTGGGCGTGCAACTCGACGGGCGTCCGTTCCATGGCATCCGCTACCTGGACGAGCAGCACGCCGTCGACGCGCGCTTCACCGCCGGGCCGGGGCTGGGCGTACGCCGCACCACGCTGACCGCCGCGCTCAGATCCCGCCTGACCGAACTCGACATCCCGGTCATCCAGGCTCGCGTCGGCCCCATCACCCAAACCCCCACCTCGATCACCGCCGCCGGCCAAACCGCCCACTACCTGGCCGCCGCCGACGGCCTCCACTCACCCATCCGCCGCCAACTGGGTCTCACCGCCAAATCATCAAATGAGGTACGGCGCGGGTTGCGGCAGCACTTTTGTGTTTCTCCGTGGACTGATCTGGTGGAGGTGTACTGGTCCCGGTTGGGGGAGGCGTACGTGACTCCGGTGTCCGACGAGCTCGTCGGGGTAGCGGTCCTCACCTCCGCGCGCGGCACCTTCGACTCGCACCTCGACGCGTTTCCGCTGCTCAAACGCCGGTTGAAGGGAGCGCCGGCCGCCGGTCCGGTGCTCGGTGCGGGTCCGCTTCGGCAGCGGGTCCGCGCGCGTACGTCCGGCCGGGTACTGCTGGTGGGCGACGCCGCCGGGTACGTCGACGCGCTGACCGGCGAAGGGATCGCGGTCGCGCTTCGTACGTCGGCCGAGCTGGTCGACTGCATCCGCGCGGACCGGCCGGACGCGTACGAGGCAGCCTGGCGCCGCGTATCCCGGGAGTGCCGGCTGCTGACGGCATCGTTGCTCTGGGCCCGCAACCGTCCGTTCCTGGCGCCGCGGATCGTCCCGGCCGCGGCCCGCCTCCCCGGCGTCTACCACACCATCGTCAACCGCTTGTCCTAGGCAACAGCCTGAACCGCCTGTCTTTGGACCGCTCAGTCCCGAACTGTTTGTCCTCGGCAACGGCTCGGAGAATGCGGTCGGCCCGGCGAGCGTTCAGGTGGTCGCCGGGCCGCGCATGGCCCGAGCTCCCTGGTGAAGAGCTCGGACCGGTGCTCCAGCTCCCTGGTGAAGAGCTGGAACAGTCCTTGTGGTATTGCGTTGGTGCTGAGGAAGACTTAATCAGCCGGATGTTGCTCAACAGTTGCGGGAATGTGAAGCCTTGTTACGTGGGTGTGTGGTGAAGATCTCAGTGCTCGGTCCGCACCGCGGCGATTTGCAGTTGCAGCGCCAGCCTTTCACCCGGATCGCCCAGATCCAGGTGCGCGATTTCCCCGATCCGCTTCATCCGGTGCCGCAGGGTGTTCGTGTGCAAATGCAGTTCCCGGGCCGCGCGCTGCGGCTGGCCCGGGTAGTTCAGCCACGCCTGCAGCGTTTCCACGTACCCGGTGTCGTGCTCGATGTCGTGCCGGAGCAGTGTCGCGAGCGGACCGTCCATCTTGGTGGTGTCGAGCGATGTAACAGCCCGGTGCACCGTCAACACATGCCACGCCTCTTCCACCCGTAGTGCAGGTCCCGGTGCGAGTCCACGGCGTACCAGGCCGAGCAGTTCCACCGCTTCGGCGCGTGAGCTCGGCAAGTCAGCAGGTCCGCGAGCGGGACCACCCGCCGCGGCGTACGTGCCTGGTGACTGCTCTTCGACCAGCTTCTGCAACCAGCTCCACGAGCCTGGTCCGTCCAGGTCCGTGACCACAGCCAGCACGGTCCCGTCGAGGTCAGCCAGCTGTGGCTCGCTCCAGCCGTGCCGGCGCCCTGTGGACTCCCACAGGTCGAGCTGCTGCGGTACGTCGTACCCGTCCGGCGATCCGAGAGCCACTACCCGCCACGGCTGCCGTGGGAGCCGTACGTCGACCGGGTTGTCCGGTGAGAACTGCCGCAGGATGGTCCGCAACCTGTCGATCGCACTCCGGCGCGCTACGTCGGCCTGCGCTCGCAGCCGCAACAGGTGCAACGCCAGCACGGATGCGGCGTTGCTGAGCTCCGCAGTGACCGAGTCACTGACCGGACCGTCGACTACAGCCCAGATAGAACCCAGCCACTCACCACCAGCCCGCACTGGTACGACCAGACGCGGGCGGATGCCATTGGGCCCATCAGGTACCAGAAACGGCTCACTGGATCGCGCTAGTCGCCGGAAGATGCCACGGGCCCGGAAATGCGCGATCACCTCGGCAGGTACGCGCCGTCCGACGATGGTGGACACCCGGGTCGGGTCAGTGAAGTCCTGCCCGGAGGAGTACGCCAGTACGCGTGACTGGTTGTCCTCGATGGTCACTGGTGCATCCACGATCGCAGCGGCCGCATCGGCCAGTGCGAACAGCTCCTGGTGTACTCCGGCGTCTCCGGCGGCGGGGGAGTCCGGTGCGGCGGCCCGGTCGAGTACGCCGCGCAGTAGCCAGACCACGTGCGCCCAGGTGACGCTCGGCTGCAGTGCGACCAGGGTGACTGCCCACCTCTCGGCGGACGACACTACAGACGGCTCATGCGCCAGTGCCGTACGTAGGACCACTCCGGACGCGCTGCCGGCCGCACAGCGCTCTACGAGCTCTACCGCGTCCTCTGCGTCACGGAGACCCAGTCCGAGGACTAGGTCGCCCGGCTGACCGGTAGCAGGTTCCTGCGGGTCGGCCAGGAACACGTCCCGTACCTCACTGTCCCCTTTGCCCGGCACCACCACCTCGAACAGCGCGGGGCCGACGGCGACACTCAGGTCAGATGCGGTGATCACGAGGTTATTGTGCTCTGAGCACAGTCATTTGTCCCGTCAATGGTGTGATCGCACCATGACAGCCGTACGCCGCGGCCGCACCATCGATACATGACCACTACTGGTTCCGCTGGTAGCAACCACATCGTCCCCGACCGGGTCGCCGTTGTCGGCGCCGGCATGGTCGGCCTGGCCACCGCCTGGTTCCTCCAGGAGGCCGGTGTCGAGGTGACAGTGCTCGACCGCGAGGGTGTCGCCGCGGGCGCGTCCTGGGGCAACGCCGGCTGGCTGACCCCCGGCCTGGCCACCCCGCTGCCGGAACCAGCGGTCCTCAAGTACGGCGTCCGTGCGGTGCTGAGCCCTGCCTCACCGGTGTACGTGCCACCGACCGCGAGCCCGCGGCTCCTCAAGTTCCTCACCCGCTTCGCTCGCAACAGCACCGCCGGACGCTGGAAGACCGCGATGGAGTCGCTGGTCCCGATCAACCGCCAGTCCCTGAGCGCGTTCGACTTCCTCGCGGACGCCGGCGTCCAGGCGCGGACGTACGAGGCGAAGTCGTTCCTCGCCGCGTACCGCACCGTCGAGGAGCGCAAGGTTCTGCTCGAGGAGATCGAGCAGATCCACGCCGCCGGTCAGGGCATCGAGTTCGAGGCGATCAGCGGTGACGACGCCCGCGAGATCGAGCCGTCGCTGTCGGACGCGATCGGCGCCGCGATCCGGCTGCACGGTCAGCGCTTCATCAACCCCGGCGAGTACGTGAACCAGCTCGCGGACTCCGTGATCGCCCGCGGCGGCCAGATCATCAGCGGCGTCGTGGTGAAGGACATTGTCGACGAGATCCGCGGCGTCCGGCTGGTCACCGCCGACGGCGAGACCGACCCGTTCGACGCGGTCGTGATGGCGACCGGCGCCTGGCTCGGCGATCTGGCCCGGGAGTTCGGCGTACGGACCGTGGTGCAGGCCGGCCGCGGGTACAGCTTCAGCGTGCCGATGGCCCACGTACCGGCCGGCCCGGTGTACTTCCCGGCGCAACGGATCGCCTGTACGCCGCTGGGTGACCGGCTCCGGGTCGCCGGGATGATGGAGTTCCGCAAGCCCGACGCGAAGCTCGACCCGCGCCGGATCGACGCGATCGTCGACGCCGCCCGGCCGCTGCTGCGGGACGCCGACCTGGACGCCCGTACGTTCGAATGGGTCGGGCCACGGCCGTGTACGCCGGACGGTCTGCCGTTGATCGGCGCGACCAAGTCACCGCGGGTCTTCGCGGCCGGCGGGCACGGCATGTGGGGGATCACCCTCGGCCCGGTCACCGGTCAGCTGCTGGCCGAGACGATCACCACCGGCCGTACGCCGGAGGAGCTCCGGCCCTTCAACCCGCTGCGCTGACGACCGCTCGGAGGGGCCCCAACGACGTGGTCCCTCCGTCCCGCTGACCGTCACCTCGAGCACCCCTTCGGTGACCCACCTCGGGCAGCACCTCACCTGCCCGCGCCTCCTCAGGCCACCCGAGCCGTAGCTCCGGTCAGCGTCGAGAGCGGGCCCTGGCCGAGTTCCCCTGCTCAGGGCCCGCTCTCCCGTTTCTGTCGGCGGCACCTGCCAGGATCAGTGCTTCGGACTCCTGGGAGGACAGGTCATGGTGCTGCGCTGGTACACGCTCGTCGTCGACTGTCACGACGTACGCAAGCAAGCCGCCTGGTGGGCGGAGGCACTTGGCTGGCGGACCATCCACGAGACCGACGACGAATGCGTGAACATCCCTGGCTGGGTGGATGAGGACACGCTGAAGGATCTGCCGTGGGAGCGGATCGGGCCGGGGATGGTCTTTGTACCGGTACCTGAGGGCAAGGCGGTGAAGAACCGGCTGCACCTTGATCTGGCGCCGCACACGAGCCAGGACCGCGAGGCCGAGATCGCCCGGCTGGAAACGCTCGGCGCACGGCGGGTTGACGTCGGCCAGCCGGCGGGCCCGGGCTGGACGGTGCTCGCGGACCCGGAGGGCAACGAGTTCTGCGTCCTCAGCTCCCGAGACTCCTGACCCGGCGCAGCCCGATACAGCACGGCATCCGGGCGCTCGTGGTCGAGCGGCCGGATGTCGTGTGGGTGGTGCGTCAGGCGGCTGGTGTCAGTGCGTGTGCGGCTCGGTGCCGTGTTCTGCCTCGTGGGCGGCGATCTGGGACTTGACCTCGTCCATGTCCACCGCGCGCAGCTGGCCGATCAGGTCCTCCAGGCTCGCGGCCGGCAGCGCGCCCGCCTGCGAGTACAGGACGACGCCGTCCCGGACCGCCATCAGGGTCGGGATGGACGAGATCTGGAAGGCCTGCGCGAGCTCGCCCTGTGCCTCGGTGTCGACCTTGCCGAAAGTGATGTCCGCGTGCGTCTCGGACGACTTCTCGAACACCGGTCCGAACATCTTGCACGGGCCACACCACTCGGCCCAGAAATCCACCAGCACGAGACCGTCGCCACCGACCACCTCGTTGAAGTTGTCCTGGGTCAGCTCGACCGTTGCCACTACGACCTCCGAAAGTAGTTGAGTACGCCCAAGTCAACACCGCCCGGTGCCCCAGTTGTTCCCGGGACCCGGGCGGCACCTGTTTCACCGGCGCCGGCGGTTCCCGTACGCCGTACGAGCTGACCGGAATGCGGAGTCTCGAATGTGACCTGGGCCACGTTGTCAGATCGGCATGTCCACGAAGGGTGACGCGTAGTCCTGGACCTCCTCGAGGATCGACGCGGCCGCCTCCGGGGTCAGCTCGGCGCGCTCGCGCTCCGCGATCACCATCTGCCGCAGCAGCCGGGTCTCACCCGCGGTGGCCAGGCCGGTGATCTCCGGGTGCCCGTTCAGCAACCAGGCGGTCGCGGCGGTCACGTACCGCTGCTCGTCGAACGGCCGGTACCAGGTGTCGTACGACTTCTGCTCGCCGTCCTGCCAGTTCCGCCGGGCGATCATCTTGATCGTCATCAGCGCCGCGTCCGACGCCTGCACGGCCGCCACCAGCGCCGCGTAGTCGGCCGCGTACCGCGGGTCGGTGGACAGTTTGTAGTTCAGCGGCGTCAGCACGCTGTCGAAGTCGAACCGGCGCAGCCCCTCGGTGTGTACGGACGGCGCCTGCGCGGTGTGACCGGTGATGCCGATCGCCCGGACCATGCCTTCGTCCTTGGCCCGGATCGCCGCCTCCAGCGAACCGCCCTTGCCGGTGACCAGGTCGAGGTTCTCCAGGTCGCAGACCGCGTGCATCTGGATCAGGTCGACATGATCGGTCCGCAGTCGCTCCAGCGAGCGGTTGATCTCGCTCCAGGCCTCCTCGGCGGTCCGGCGGCCGGTCTTGGTGGCGAGGAAGATCCGGTCCCGGATCTCCGGCATCCGCGGGCCGAGCCGCAGCTCCGCGTCGCCGTAGTCGGCGGCCACGTCGAAGTGGTTCAGGCCGGCGTCGAGCGCTTCCTGGATCGAGGCATCGGCCTGGTCCTGGTCGACACCACCGAGCGCCGCGGCGCCGTAGATCAGCACCGAACTCTGGTGGCCGAGCCGTCCCAATCGGCGAGTTTCCATCCTGGTCCTCCACGGGTAGCAGGGATTGCTCCGACCCTATGCCCGGAAGCTCCGGTGGCAAGCGGTTGTCCACAGGGAATTTGACCCTGTCGGCACGGGAGAGTTTCAGCTGGCGGACCCGCGAGATCAGTTACACTGCGTGATCAGTTGGTGCGTTCTTTTATCATGCTGTTCGCACGGATTTTCGAACCTGTCCGTGGCGTGTGGCATGGTGTGCGCTGCCCGGTCGAGCCGAGTGGGCATGAGAGAGGAGCTATGACGACGGTACCGAAGGTGTCACGCTTGGCCGTTGAGGGTGACACTGCCCGCGAGCGGGGTAACAGTATGGCTGCGGGGAGCGATGGACCATCCGGATCCTGGTCTCGGGTCTCCCGGAGGTCGGTAGCTTGCCGTATTCTCCCGGCTACTGTCCGCGTAACTGCTGTCTGAGGGGCGGGTAGGGATGAGTTGGTGGCGAACAGTACTGAATCTGCCGCCAAAAGGTGAGCACTGGTCCGACCAGCGCCGGGACAAGAAACCCGGCAAGGGACGGCCGCAGAACACCGCGCCGGAGTGGTGGTCCCACCCCGGTGGCCCGGTGTCACCTACGCCTCGCCAGGCGCAGGGGGTAGCGGCGCAGTACTCCGCTCCGCAGAACCAGGCTCCGCCGCCACCCGGTGGCGTGATGGCGCCACCCCGCCGACCGGCCTCGCGTACCCCGGACGCACCGCACCAGGACCCTGGGCACCGCCCACCCGAGCGTTTGAAACAGCGCTCGCCGCACGGTGCGCATGCCGCACCCGGCGGTCCGGCCCGTGACGTCGGGGGACCGGGACAGACCCCGTGGTCGACCGAGCCGGAGTCGTCGTTCTCCACCTGGGCCCGGCGGTTCTTCCGCGGCCTGGTGGTCGTCGTCCTGCTGCTCGCCGCGATCAGTGGCATCCGCTCCTGGATCAGCCCGAACAAGACACCCGAGACGATCGTTTCCGGGCAGAGCAGCTTCCCGGCCGACGAGGCACGGGCAGTCGCGACCCGGTACGCGGTTTCGTACCTGACCTGGGACGAGAACACCCCGGACGCCCGCCCGGTGCAGGTCGGTCTCGACCTGGCCGCCGGCCTGGACGCCCGCGCCGGATGGAACGGCCGCGGCAAGCAGACCGCCGACGTCGCGTACCCAGGGCAGATCACCGTCGATCCCAACGGACTCACCGCCAGCGTGGACGTCCGCGTCCGCGTGCACTCGTTCACCCGGCAGGGCAACAACGGCTGGGCGTCCGGCCCGGTCTCGTGGCAGCGCGTGTCCGTACCAGTGGTGCGTACGTCGGCCCGCGTCGTCGCGAGCGCGCCGCCCACCTTCGTACCGGACGTGCGGGCGGCCTTGCCGAGCAACATGCCCGGCAACGGCACCCCGGACGACGATCTGACCGCTGCCACCCAGAAGGACGCCGAGGCGTTCTTCAGCGCGTACGCCGAGTCCGACAACAAGGTGTCGGCGGTGACCGCGCCCGGCTCCACCATCCGCAGCCTGAACGGTGCGGTGAAGTTCGGGCAGCTCAAGGACTGGCAGGTCTACACCGGCAACGACGACGAACGGCGGGCGACCGCCGCCGTCACCTGGGACGGCGTGGGTGACACCACGCTGGACCAGACCTACACGCTCACGCTGAGGCGTACTGTCGCCACGGACGGAGCACAGCGATGGCAAGTGGCTGCCGTCGGATGAATCCAGCTACTGGCCATCGGATGACCGATGCAAGGGAGACACCGCAATGATGACGCACGAACTGGCTGCGAGCGTGGTTCAGCTTGCCGTGCCGATGGCCGACCCCAATGTCCCGACGGGCGCCGACTTCAAGGACTGGGTCCTGGTCATCGCGGGGAACATCTTCATCGCGATCCTGGTGCTGCGCGCCATCGGCCACTACTTCAAGCGCGAGTGGGGCGAGCTGTTCGGCCACATCGCGGCCGGGGTCCTGGTCGGCGGGCTGATCTACGCCAACAACCAGACCATCAACGTGCTCAAGGGCTTCTGGGGATTGCTCTCCGGGGGTAATTGATGCGCGTCGGCCGTACCCTCACCCATCACTTCGAGATCGAGACCCGGCAGTACGACCTGCTCGGGATCGACCTCGGCGAAGGCGCCCGGCGCCGGATGATCATCTTCGGAGCGGTGGTCATCGTGCTCTGGGTGGCACTGCTGTTCCCGTTCATCGGGCTGCCGCAGAAACCCACGGTCAGTCTGTACGTGGTGCCGCCGTTCGTGATCACCGCGTTCGGCTGGCGGCCGGGCAAGTTCCACGAACGCCGCCGCCGGGTCACCGAGTGGGCGCTGGCCGTCCGGTATGCCTTGCGTGCACACCGGCCGATCATCGGCCTCGGCGCCCGGGCCGCGGACAAGTCGGAGTACCTGCCGTGGCGGGAGCGGGTCTCGACCCGCAAGGTCGCGGACCTGGCCAAGGCCAGGATCACGCCGGAATGGGACCGCGAGGTAGTGGTCGAACTCGACCCGCGGGTCCGGGCCGGCGCCGACATCACCGTCAACCAGCGGGCCCGGCTGCTGGGGACGGATCACGTCCAACGGGTCAGTCGCCGGACAACGTCAGGGAAGAGGCCTGAATGAAAATCGCTGACAAGCTCCTGAACCTGGTGGGGGTCGGTCGCGAGCGCGGCCTGCCACCACCTCGGCTGGTGGCCATCGCCGACGGTCTGCTGGTGACCGAGCGGAGCGCCGAAGCCTGGTTCCTGATCTCGGTGGCGAACACCGACCTGGCCACCGAGGCCGAGCAGGACGCCGCGCTGGACGCCGCGGTCAGTGCCGCCGCGACCATCCTCGGCGACCGGCTCAGCCACCTGAAGGTGGTCTGGGGCCGTTCCACCGGTCAGGACTACATCGACTCGGTGGCCGGTCACTACCGGCTCGGCGACCACGAGGCGTGGGCGCAGACCCGGGCCGACCGGATCGACGAGATGCGGATGCCGGAACGATACGTCGCACTCGGCGTACACCTGTCCGACCGCGACCCGCGGGCCACCGCGCAGGTCCGCGGCTCGATCAGCGACGCACTGGGTACGACGTCGTGGCGGGTGAGCGCGCGCGAGCTCGCACACCTCGACGAGCGGGTGCGCAAGCTCGCTCGTCAGCTCGGCTCGACCGTCTGGCGCGCGCACACCGCCCCGGCCGAGGTGATCTCCTGGCTGATCAGCCGCGAGATGCATCGCGGCGCGGTCGCGGCACCACGCCGGGGCCTGATCACCGGTGCCTCACTCGCCCGGCTCACGTCGGGGCGCGTGGTTCCGTACACCGATCACCTCCGGATCTACGACACCCGCGGCCAGATCGCCGCGTACACGTCCGTGCTGGCGATGACCGACTTCCCCGAGGAGCTGGAGACACCCGGCGCGGGGGAGTGGCTGCGGACGCTGTCCGAGATCAAGGCGATCGACGACGACGGCGACGAGATCGACGTCACCGTCGAGGCGTCCGTACGCTTCCGGGTGCTGACCAAGAAGACCGCGCGGCACCTGGTCGACGAGACCCGGAAGAGCGCCAAGGAGCAGCGGCGCTCGGCCGCGAAGGGTACCGCCGAGGAGACCGCCGACGAGATCGTCGAGACCGAGCGGGTGATGCGCGAGGTCAAGCGCGACATCAACCGCAGCGGCCTGACCCTGGTCGAGGACCACCCGCGCCTGCTGGTCAGCGCGGACACCCGCGAGGACCTCGAGGCGTACGTCGACGCCGTCATCGCGCACTACGCCGACCGCGGCATCACCGTCGCCACCGGCGCCGACGAACAGCGCGATCTGTGGCTCGAGTCCTTGCCGGGCGACCAGCTCCGGGTGCCGGACCTCGGTCACGTCCGCGAGTCGACCGCGTTCTTCGGCTCCTGGTTCTGGGGCGGCGCGTCGATCGGTGACGCGACCGGCCCGGCGATGGGCTATCTGACCGGGTCCACCCCTGGTCTCGTACGCTTCGATGCCGCCGCGGGCTCGGCGCTCGGTGACGCGACGACGACGCTGTTCCTCGGGCGTTCCGGTCGTGGCAAGACGACCGCCGCGATGATGGGCGGCCTGGATTCCGCCTTCGCGGGCGCTTGGGTGCCCCTGCTCGACCTCAAGGGCGACGCGGCCGGCGTATCAGCGGTCGCGGCGGAGTACGGCGTACCCACTGCGGTCATCGAGATCACCGCACAGTTCTCCGGCGCGGCGGACCTGCTGCGCGTACTGCCCGTCGACGACGCCTTGCTGCAGGCTCCGTCGCAGCTGATGCTCCTGCTGCCACCGCATCTGCGCGGCGCGGCCGAAGCACCGGTCGTCGCGGCGACCCGCGCCGAGATCCAGTCGCCGGACCCGTCCTCCTGGGGCGTCATCCAGCGGCTCTGCGCCTCCGACTCCGAAACCGTCCGGACCGTCGGTTCCGCGCTCCGCGACCTGGTCGAGACCGGCCTCGGCTCGGTCGTCGCCGGCCCGCCGTCCGGCCTGTCCTCCCTCACCACGAACCCCGGCCTCTGGGTCGTCCAGATGCCCGGCCTCACCCTCCCGTCGCCCGAATCGGCACCCGAATCCTGGTCCCCGATCGAACGCGTCGGCATGGCCTGCCTCCGCGGCTGCCTCGCCTGGATGATCCGCACCACCGGCCGCCGCGAGTTCCGCGGCCGCTCCAAGGTCGTCATCGTCCCCGAGGTCCACCTGCTGACCAAGACCCCCGACGGCGCCTCGTTCCTCGACTACATCGCCCGCGTCGGCCGCGCCCTCGGCGCCTCCCTCGTCCTGGACACCCAGGACCCGGCGTCCATCCTGAAACTCCCCGGCCTGGTCGAACAGATCACCACCCTGTTCGCGTTCAGCCTCCGCTCCCGCGAACAGGTCGACTCCCTCCTCGAACTACTCGGCCGCCCGCAGACCCCGCCGTACCAAACCCTGGTCCGCGGCATCAACACCGCCGCCAACGGCAAATCCATCCGCCACGGCCACTGCATCATGCGAGACCGCTGGGACGAGGTAGCCACCGTCCAAATCGACATCCCCAGCCAACGAGTAGCCGCCCTCCTCCGCACCACCCCCGAATCCGAACACCCCACCAACACCACCCCCACCACCCCACCCCTACCCCCCGAAGACCCCTTCGCCGACGACGAAGAAGACCTCCCCACCCCCGAACCCGCCACCGCGACCCACGCCTCACACCCGACCCCCGCGGCCGCGACCCACACCTCACACTCCACCCCCGCCCAACCCCCGAGCCGCAACCCCCAGCCGGCCGCCGCCGCACCCGACCACCTCGGTTACAACCCCCGGGCCACCAACGCCCCAACCGAGCACCCGAGCTACATCGCTCAGTCAGGCAGCGCGACGTCCGACGCACCGGGTTACCGCACTCAGCCGGCCCACAGTACTCAGCCGGCCAGCACGACACCTGACGCTGCCGGATACAGCGCTCAGGCCGCCCGCGCAACGGCTGACGCTGCCGAGTACAGCGCTCAGGCCGACCGCGCAACGGCTGACGCTGCCGAGTACAGCCCCCAATCCGGCAGCGCGGAGGCCCAGCACTTCAGCCGCCGCACCGACCCCAGCACAAACGGCACGTCACCGGCGACCCACCCCAACGCGACCTACCCCCCGTCACCACCAGGTCCGTCCACGGGCTACCCCTCCACTGACGCAAATCAGAGCGCCACCGACGCCCCAGCAACAGCCGCCCCCGCCACCTACTCCACCCTCGAACCCGGCCCCACCCAACCGGAACCCCCACGCCCCACCCCGGAACCCCCCACGCACGAAACCCCGTCACCCGGAACCTCCGTACACGGAACCACTGCACACGGAATCTCTGCGCCCGGAATCTCTGCGCCCGGAACCTCCGCGCATGGAACCACTGCGTCCGGATCCCTCGCGCATGCAACTCCCACGCATGGAACTCCTGCGCATGGATCCCTCGTGCATGGAACCCCCGCGCCCGGAACGATGACCTCCGCCCCCGAAAACCTGACGCCCAGCACCCCCGCGCCCCCGCCCCACGCCGACGCGTACCAATCTCCCGTCACCCAGCAAAACGGCCATCCCCCAATCCCCAACGGCCAGGACCAAGACCCCTCCAACTCCCTCCGCCACGAATCCCCCATAGGCCCCGACGAGGTCTACGACCAGGAAGCAGACGAAGAGGCCTACAACGAGGCCATGTACCCCGCCACCCCCCAAGACCCCTCCCAACGCCCCACCCCCGGCAACAAGGAACACGTAGCATGAGATGGCCCCGCCGCCTCCGCACCGCGGCCACCGTCCTAACCATCTCCTTCATAATCACCGCCCAAGTAGCCCTAGCAGCCGACCCCAACCCGGGCCCCACGACGCCAACCGGCTTCGGTGACCTTCTCCCTACGCCTGACTTGACCCACGGTGACACGCGGACGCTGTTCGAGCAGTACGGGCCGATGGTCTACGGCCTCGATTTCGAGAAGAGCATCCGCGACCCGATCGAGTCTGTCTTCAACGGGTATGCGCACATGGTGATGATGTACATCGTCGCGATTACGCGCGGTGCCATCTCAGTTGGTTGGTGGTTGTTCTCGTTCACCGACATCAAGCCGCTGACCCAGGCGACGTCAACGACAATTGGTGCTTCCAGTACTCAATTGCTTGGATGGCTCCTGCCGTCGGCGCTGGCGTTCGGCGCGGTGGCCGCCTACACGCAGCGGAAGTCGAGCGGCAGTGCAATGGGCCAACTGGTGTGGGTCCTGGTTGCGGGCGTGCTTTGTGTCAGCTTTGCGCTCGCTCCGGCGACCTGGCTCAAGGGCGTGGACGGTGCGCGTCAGCTAGGGGCAGACACCATTATGACGACCTCCGCCGATGCGATGGGGCCAACCATGCAGAGCCCACTGCCCTGGCCCGAACCCGGATTTACAGGTACGTCCAAGGACACCCTGCTGAGAAAATCTGCCGATGCGAGTTGGCGTGGATTCGCTGTGACGCCTTGGTGTATCGCCGAGTTCGGGTCGCTTGAGGCCTGCGGACGCTACGGGAAAGGCATGCTGGACGCAGGCACCGACTCGGACGCGCGGTCGAAGTATATTGACTCAGTCATCGCTCCGGCCGAGGGTGGCGGTGATGCGCCGACAGTGAAGTGGGTCAAAGGAGACAACGCCTTTGGGCGGATCGCGGTCGTGATGCTCGCCGCGATCGCGGCGACCTTGTTTGCGTTCCTTAATATCTCCTTGGCCTTCACCGCCCTGATGGCTTTCGTTGGTTGCCTGTTGTTGTTGGTGGTCGGTGTCTTCTTCGCCTGTCTGTGGACAATCCCTGGCAGGCCGCGGCAATGGGGTATCAACTGGTTCGAGGCGCTGATCGGACTGGTTATTCAATCGTTCCTCGCGATGCTCGTGTTCGGAACCGCCCTTACTCTGGTAACGGCTGTGTTCAGTCTTACCGGAGTGCTGGGATGGTTGCCTGTCTCGGGCCTCGCTATTGCGGTGTTGATTGCTGGCTTCAGGCTGCGTCGCCTGCTCGACAATCTGACCTCGATGATGCGCCCAGGTTCGGGAAGCATATTGCTTGGTGGTCTCGCGCGCCGTGGCGCAATGGGGGCCTTCAGACGCATTTTGGGCTCAATGGCCAGCAGAACTGTGGCGCCGTCCCTGACCGAGCGGAAGAACGGCAGGCTCCAGACAGGTGAGGGTGACCCGCAGCGGGTTTCGGCGGTGCGGGTTTATCGGCAGGCTCCGGTGGTTGGTTCCTTGGGGCGTGGGTCCACTGGCGGATCGCCGTACGAGCTCACCGCGGGTGCTGAGCGGCGTCGTGCTGATGGTGCGGCGGGGAGTGGCGGCGGTCCGGGTGGTGCTGGGTTGGGCGGGCAGGCGGCCGCGGCCGCTGGTGGTGCGGCGGTTGGTAGCCGGCTCGCGGCTGCGGCCGGAGGTTCACGGGGTGCCTCGGCGCTCAACCTCGCCCGTTCTCGCTCGCAGTCGCCAGACGGCGACAAGCGCCGAACAATTGCCGTGTCCAGTGCCGGTGTGGCGGCCCCAAGTGGCACCGCCACGACTGGCGGACGCAGCGCCTCGTCCGACGCCCAGAAGCCCCGGCATTCCCGGCGTCCTATTCCTGTGCCGTCAAACGACGTCCGGTACGAACCGCGCGCGCACACTCACTCGGCGAGCCTGCGAGAAGGCCCGCCGAAGGGGCAGCGGGTACGACGGAAGTCCGCGGCGTCGCAGCCACGTCAGTTCCGTGACTACTCGACCGTCACAAAGGACGGCGTGACGGTGCACGTTCCGGTGCGCAGGTGATGCCGGATGGCCCGCAAACCACGATCTCCCGAGGATCGCCGCGAAGGCGCGTCCCGGTCCCGCCACCGCGCGCCGCAGCCGGAGGACTCGGACGACCGTAAGGGCAGTAGGTCGCGTCCCGAGGCGCCGGACGGTTGGCGCTCGCTGATGAGCACCGACTACGACTATCCGGACGAGTTGGGCGATCTCAGCAGTCGTGAGCGTCGCCGCGCGAAGAAGGAATGGCGCCGGGACGACCACGCGCAGCGGATGGCATGGTTGCGGAACCAGCGCCGCGCCGAGCCGACGAGCCCGGTAGCCATCGTGATTCTCGTGGTCGTCGTCGCGATCGTCATCCTCGGACTCGGCGGCGGCCTGCCACGCCTGTTCGGCGGTAAGAGCAAGGACGAAGGCACGCCGATCAGTCTCCTGACCCCGGGCCGCTCCGTGGTGCTTCCAACCGCGCCGGCGACCCAACCGAACCAGCCGACCGCACCCAGCAGTTCCACTCTCACCACACCACCCCTGCAGAGTCAGCGGCCGTCCGGCGATGCGATCGCACTCGCGAGCGATGTCGTCGGTGCGTGGTCGCGCGCGTTCTACACCCGCGACCCCGGTGCGGAGACGTACGAGGCGTTGGTCGCGAAATGTGCGAAGTACATGACACCCGAAGTGGCTTCTAGTTTCACGTCGGCCGGCGACCCGACGTACGACGCACTGAAAACTGACGGCGGAAAGTCAGCTGTGATCTCGGCACCGGTCAGTACGCCACCACCGAATGCGGAAGCACCGGTCGACACACCCTCTCGGATCACGCGGTTCGTGAAAGTCACGATCGACGTGACGGGCAAGCATCCGCAGCGGTTCGACGTTCCGCTGCTCATCACTCTCTCCAACCAGAACGGCCAATGGCTGATCAGCGATGTATCTGGCGGTACGGGGCCATGACGGTAGGAGAGTGCGATGTTCGACGAGCGTGATCTCGGTCGCGGGCTGCTCTCCGTCACGGGCCGGGGCTGGTTTGCGAAGGGTGCGGCCGCGCTGGCGGTGCTGGGGGTGGCGAGCCTGCTGATACTCGCGCCGTTCGGCGGCGGCACGGTGACGCAGGCGGCGTGCCCTCCAGGCGCACCCGGTCAAGCCGGTGATCCGAAGGCGAACGGTCCGCTCCGGGCGGTTCAGGTCGGCTGGGCGAAGTTGATCGACAGCGTTGCGGTTGAACGCGGGCTACCAGGCAAGGCGACGCTGATCGCGCTGATGACGGCGCTGGTGGAGACGGATCTCCAGAACCTCGCCTATGGCGACCGCGACTCGGTCGGGCTGTTCCAGCAGCGACCGGAGGTCGGTTGGGGTACTGCGGAGGAACTCAAGCAATGGCACTACGCGACCACTGCGTTCTTCGGTGGTCGCGGCTCGCCGTTTCCACCAGGCTTGGTGGATATCGACGGTTGGCCATCGATGCCCCTCGGCGACGTGGCTCAGCGAGTGCAGAGGTCCGCGTACCCCGATCGGTATGCGTTGCGTGAGCAAGAGGCGCGAGGCATCGCCGCCGACGCCGGGATCGACCTCACCCGCTCCGGCAACCCGTACGCGGGCCGGCCGAACGCACCGGCCGGTGGCTCGGCCGTCGATGGGCTCCAGGACGCCAGCAACAACTGCGGTCAGTCCGGCGGCGGCCTGAGCAGCGGAAAGCCGGTCGACGGTGTCTGGCCGGAACAGAAGCCATCAGTCACCGACCCGACCGGCACTGGCGGCATGGTGACCCCGCGTACGGCCGCGTGGGTCGCGGAGGCGCGCAAGAACCTCGGCACCCTCAGCATGAGCTGCTGGGACGCACACCTCTGGAACCCGACCAGCGACCACCCACGCGGCAAGGCCTGCGACGTCATGGTCGGCGCGGATGGCAGAAAGTCAGCCCAGGCCCGCGCCCGGGGCGACCAGATAGCCAACTGGGCCATCAAAACCGCAGCCCAAACCGGTGTCCACTACGTAATCTGGTACGGAAAAATCTGGTCCGCCCGCCGCGGCACCTGGATCCCCTACAACGGCGGCGGCGTCTACAACCCCACCGACGCCACCGGCGGCCACTTCGACCACGTACACGTGTCCCTGTGGTAGCCGACGCCCGCCCAATCCAAAGAAGGAAGCACAAATGACCGTCCCCGGCGATCCCAACGATCGGAACCGTGCCTGGGACGAACGCGATTGGACACAGGGCAGAGCGCACAACAACCCGGGCACGCCGCCTGATCCGGTGGTGCCCGCGTCGCCGCCCAGGATGGAACTTCCGAGCGGCAGCAATCCGGGCTCGGATGGCCGTGCGCGACGGGTCGAGGTATCGACGGCCGCGATGCTGTTATCCGCGGTGCCGTGGTTCTTCTGGAGCTTCGCGGTGGTGTCGTGGGTCGTGGGGTTGCTGGGCTTTGGTTGGGGGTGGATGCTCCTGGTCGCGTGGCTGATCTCCGGAATTGTTGTGTTCCTCAGGCCGGTAGAGGAGTTCCTGGCCCGCTACTTGTTCAGGCTACGGCTTCCAACTCTCGTGGAAGAGCAGCGTATACAGCCGATTTGGCGCAATGTAACTGAGCGAGCAGGAATACCGGATCGTCGCTATAAGATTTGGGTTCAGGAATCCGACGAACCGAATGCCACCCCCACGCCAGGGCATACGGTGGGCCTCACGCGATGGGCATTGTACACGCTTCCCCCCTCCCATCTCGAGGGTGTTCTGGCTCATGAACTCGCCCATCATCTCGGCGGCCGGGATTGGCTCAGCCTGTTGAGCTTCTGGTACTCGATCCCCGCGCGATGCGCTCTGATCGGCGTCCGCGCGCTTGGTCGACTGATGCGGTCGGTGCCTGCAGTAGGTTGCGCCGTGATCGGTTTTGTTCTGCTCGGCTATTTCGGCGTTCTAGTTGCCGTACTGACCTTTGATGACAGCCTGGCCCTGCCTCTGCTGTTCTTGACCCCATTGGTCGCACCGCCGATTCTCGCCTGGCTCAACCGCCGCGAGGTTCATCAGGCCGATCGCCGAGCTGCTGCAATGGGCTACGGTCCGTCGATCATTCAAGTGCTGTACGGCTGGCAGATGCAGCACCAGCAAATGCTTGGACGCGATACCAGCCGACGCTCGCAATTCATGTCAAGCTCACCATCTCCAGCAGAACGAGTGCACGCGCTGGAGACTCTCGTACGTTGATTAGATAACCCATAGCAGCGCGATCCTCGGGCCGGATTCCGCCATGTAGCTGGAGGCAGGCGACCCGGCGCCGTCGACAACAGCGGCGGCGTCCCTGGCAGACCCGGGGTTGCGCTGTGGTTATGGCGCTTTGCTCCGGCGCTTTTGCCGCTCGCGGTCGGGCTGCAGTGCGTTATGGCGTGGTTTGTTTTATTTCGTGGGTTGTGGTTGGGGTTGTGAAGGTTAGGAGGGCGTGGGCTTCGGGTTCGATGGTTGCCCAGGTGTTGGGGGGTATTGGGGTGAAGGGGGTGATTTCCAGGATTGTGTGGGATTTCTTGGGTTTGGTTAGTTTCCAGAGGGCTGTGGCTTGGCCGTTGTGGAGGAGGGTGCCTTTGGTCAGGAGGTCGTGGAGGGGGACTTGGGATCGGGTGGTGGTGAAGCGGGTTCGGTCGGCGTGGGAGAGGAGGAGGTTGTCGTATTCGGGGAGGAAGCGGGTGGGGGCTTCGGTGTCTTCGGTGGGGAGAGTCAGGTGGGGGAGGTCGTGGAGGGTGCGGCCGGTGGTGGCGTCGGTGTAGGTGCGGAGGTCCAGGCGGTCGAAGACTTCGGACAGGCGGGTTAGGCCGGACCAGGTTTGGGCGTCGGCTACTGAGGCGGGGCCGTAGGCGGCCAGGTAGCGGAGGACCAGGGCGTCTGGGGTGTTCGGTGGAACCGAGGCGTTCGGTGGGACCGAGGAGCCCGGTGGGACCGAGGAGCCCGGTGGGACTGAAGAGCCTGGTGGAACCGAGGAGCCAGGCGGGAGTGACGGGCTCGGTGGGGTTGGGGCGTTCTGGGGTGTGCGGGCGTTTGGCGGGGTTGAGGTGGTTGGTGGGGCTGGGGTTTGGGTTGAGGTGGGCGTGGTTGGGGGCGGTGGTGTGATTGGTGTGGTTGGGGTGTTCAGCCAGAGGTTTGTGGTGGTTAGGGTGGGTTGGCCGGTGCGGTTCCAGAGGCCTCGGGGTGGGACTTGGATGGTGGGGAGTAGGCAGCGGACGGCGTGGGCCAGGGCGGCGGGGTCGCGGTCGGGCCAGAGGGTGGCCAGGTGGGTGCGGAGTTGGGCGCCGGTGGCGGGGGACTCGGTCATGCGGGCGATGCCGGCGGCCAGGACGGCGTCCATGTCCAGGCCTTCCAGGCGGTGACGGCCGTAGGTGATGTTCTGGTACACCTCGCGTTCGAGGCGGGGCTGGATCAGCGGGCGGAAGGCGAGGAAGTCGCGGCTCGACGCGAGATGGATGGTTGCCCGCATCATCGAACCGCGGACGGCCTGGCGGGATTCGAGCAGGTTGGACAGTTCCTCGGGCCGGAAGTCGGCGAGGCGGGTCCAGAGTCCGACGTACGGCGCTTGTGGTGCCTGAGCTTGCAGGCCGACGAGGTGTTCGATCGCTTCCAGGGCGGTGGCGTCCTGGCGGTGGAGGAGCCATTGGCGGTCGAGGGTGGCACGGTTCAGTGCCTGCGAGCTCAGCTTTTGCATGGCTTGATCCTCTCCTGGGTGCGGAGTTGACGATAAGACGGGGTAGCGGTCAGGTTTTGACCGCTATCTGAATCCAGAGGAGGACAGGTTTTCCCTTGCGGGCCGGGATTCACGCCTGGAACCGCTTCCCACTGGGTGCCGCGCGGACTTAGGGTTCGACGGATCGTAGTGAGAGCGTCACGGAACATGAGCGTGGGAGGGGAAACGTATGTCCAAACGCCGCAAGGCGCTGGTGGCCGCCACCGCTGGGTTGGCCAGTGTCTCGGTCGGGTTGTCGTTCACCAGCGTCGCGGGGGCCGCGCCGGAGGCAGCGAAGGCCGACCCGAACGGGCTGAAGCTGGTCAGGACCAAGACGTCGTTGCTCGGCAAGCATTTCTGGTATCAACAGACCTTCAAGGGTCTGCCGGTGGTCGGCGGGTACTACGCGAAGCATGTCGCGAAAGACGGCGTGGTGCAGGTCGCGGACGGTCGCGACGCCGTACCGGCGAACCTCGATGTGAGTACGACGGTGGCGCCGGCGTCGGCGACCCAGACCGCGAACGCGGCGGTGACGGCGCAGGCCGAGCGGGCCGATCGGGCCCGGAACGCCGGTCCGGAAAAGCGCTTCGCGAAGCAGCCGGCCGCGACCAGCGGTGCCGCGCAGCTCGCGGTGATCGGCGGGCCGAACGCGCGCGTGGTCTGGAACGTCACGAGCCGTTCGACCGAAGGGGTCACCCGGTCGCTGGTGGATGCGAAGTCCGGCAGCGTCGTCGAGTCGAAGGTGATCAGCGACAACATCGACGGGCGTGGTTCGGTGTTCGACCCGAATCCGGTGGTCAGTGAGCAGAACGAGAAGCTGACCGATCAGAACGACAAGAACCAGGACGCGCTGTTCCTGGCGCAGAAGAACGTGATCCTGCGCAACCTGGACGGCTCCGGCAAGCTCAACGGCAGCTTCGTCAACATCAAGGAAGCCAAGGGCGGTCTGGCGCAGAGCAAGACCAACACCTTCGTGTACCAGCGCGCGAACGACAAGTTCGAGCAGGTCATGTCGTACTACCACATCAACCAGACGCAGGAGTACATCCAGCAACTGGGCTTCAAGGATGTGAACAACGAGTCGCAGGACATCTCCGTCGACACGTACTCCGGTGACAACTCGTTCTACGACCCGTCGACCGACATGATCACGTACGGCGAAGGTGGCGTCGACGATGCCGAGGACGCCGAGGTGATCTGGCACGAGTACGGGCACGCGATCCAGGACGATGTCGTACCCGGCTTCGGCGAGTCGGAGCAGGCGGGTGCCATCGGCGAGGGCTTCGGCGACTACTGGGCCGTGACCATGTCTGTTCCGGTCAGCAAGGGGTTCAACCTGCCGTGTGTGATGGACTGGGACGCCACCTCGTACACGACCGACGAGCCGCACTGCCTGCGGCGTACGGACACCGGCAAGACCACCGACGACATCGACGGTGAGGTGCACGACGACGGTGAGATCTGGTCGAACGCGCTGTGGGACATCCACCAGGCACTCGGCCGGGCGAAGGCGAACAAGGTGATCCTCGAGGCGACCTTCTTCTACGACCCCGACACGTCGTTCGCCGCTGCGGCGCAGGACACCGTCCAGGCGGCGCGGTTGCTGTACGGGAAGGCGGCGGCCGCTCAGGTCACCAAGGCTTTCCAGGACCGCAAGATCCTCAAGTGACACCCCAGGTCATGCGCCCGCGGCTACTGTGGGCGCATGACCTGGAGTACGGCAGACATCCCGGACCTGACCGGTCGACGGGCGCTGGTGACTGGCGCGACCAGCGGCCTCGGGTACGAGACCGCGCTGGAGCTGCTCAGGCACCGCGCGGATGTGGTGATTGCCGCGCGCAACCCGGTGAAGGCAGCTGACGCGGCCCGGACGCTCACCGCGAAGTCCGGCAAGGAACCAGTTGTACTGGAGCTGGACCTGGCCGATCTGGCCAGTGTTGCGCGAGCGGCCGACGAAGTGGCGACGGCTGATGACCGGCTGGACCTACTGATCAACAACGCCGGGGTGATGGCGCCGCCGTACCGGCAGACCATCGACGGGTTCGAGTTGCAGCTAGGTACGAACCACCTCGGGCACTTCGCGCTGACCGGTCGACTGCTGCCGTTGCTGCTCCGTACGCCGGGCAGCCGGGTGGTGACGGTTAGCTCGTTCATGCACCGGACGGTGACCGGGATCGGCCAGGAAGATCTGCGGCGGCCGGCGGACAGCTACCGGAAGTGGGAGGCGTACGGGAAGTCGAAGCTCGCCAACCTGCTCTTCATGCTGGAACTCGATCGGCGGGCGCGTGCGGCCGGTGCTGATCTGATGAGTGTCGGCGCGCATCCCGGGTACGCCTCGACGCATCTGCAGGCTGCCGGTCCGGAGCTGGCCGGACGGCCTTTGCAAGCACGGGTCTGGGGTACGGCGAGCCGGCTGATCGCGCAGTCCGCCGCGGCCGGTGCATGGCCGAGCCTGTACGCGGCGACGTACGCGGATCTGCGGCCTGGTTCGTTCGTCGGGCCGAGCTTCCTCGAATACCGTGGTATACCAAAAATCGTGCTGCCGACGCGGACCGCGCAGGACCCGGAACTGGCGCGCCGATTGTGGGACTGGTCGGTCGACGCGACCGGAATCGGCCCAGTACTCACCGTGCCGGCGTAGTGACACAGCGACAGATTTGCGATTAGCCTCCGCTGGCATGAACCTCAGCCGCCGGGGATTCCTCGGCTTCACCGCCGCCCTCGCCCCGATCCACCAACTCGCGACCCGTGAGGCTCCGGAACCACGCCCACGCCGGGCCGGCACGATGTACCTCGGTACGTACGGTCCCGGTGTCGGCATCGCGACGTACGACGTCGACGGCCGGATCACCGCGACCGGGACGATTGCCGACGTACCCAATCCGTCCTTCGTGATCCGGTCCGGAAACCTCCTGTACGCGGTCAACGAGCAGGACGCCGGCGCGGTCACCGCCATCGACATCTCCGGTACGCCGAAGGTGCTGAATCGTCAACCCACCAAGGGATCTGGGCCTTGTCACCTGGCCAAGATCGGCAATCAGCTGGTCACCGCGAACTACGGCTCGGGCGATGTCTCCGTTCACCCGATCAACGCCGATGGGAGCCTTGGGCAACCAACTGAGCTGGTCAAGCACGAGGGTTCCGCGCCGCACGCGCACCAGATCGTTCAGGCCGGCGAGTACGTGCTGGCGGTGGATCTCGGCACCGATTCGATCTACTCGTACACGCTGGCCGGCGGGAAGCTTGCCCTTAAGCACCAGGCGAAACTCGCGACCGGAGCCGGGCCGCGCCATTTGGTATACCATCCGTCCGGCAAGTACGCGTATGTGGCGGACGAGCTGAACAGTACGGTCACGATCTGCGGGTACGACGCGGGCGTCTTCACCGTGCTGAAGTCGATCCCCGTCGCGAGCGGAAAGAACTATCCGGGCGAGATCGTGATCTCGGCCGACGGGCGCTTCGTGTACGTCACGAACCGTGGCCACAACAGCGTGTCGATCTTACGCACCGTCCGTGGTGGCGCGGAGCTGGAGCTGGTTGGTATACCGGGATGTGGTGGAGACTGGCCGCGGCACTGCGCGTTCGACCCGGCCGGCCGACTGCTGTTCGTCGCGAACCAGAAGTCGAACAACGTGGCCACGTTTTTGGTAGACCAAACCACCGGCGGCCTGACGCAGACGAGTGATTTCGGTACACCATCCCCGGTGTGCGTCGCCGGTTGGTAGGACGTCCGGTTCGAGATGCGGATCCTTGACCGAGCCACGATCCTGGAGGTACCCCAGCCGACCCGCGGAGGTGAGTGCGATGGCCGCACCCAGCCAGGTCCTCGCCGCCCGGTCGACGCACGACCTCCGGCTACCGCGATTCGGCCTCGGCGGTTCGCATCTCGGCCAACCACCTGGCGCCGACGGCGACGCGGGCGCGATCGCGACGGTCGACGCGGCGTACCAGGCCGGGATCAGGTTCTTCGAGACGTCACCGGCGTACGGCGAGGCGGAGCGGAGGCTTGGTACGGCGCTCGGTCGGCGCCCGCGAGCGGAACTCCTGATCGCGACCAGACTGCCTGCGACCAGACTGCCTGCGACCAGACTGCCTGCGACCAGACTGCCCGCGACAGCTGACCTGGAGTCCGCGATCCGGGAGAGCAGCGAACGCCTCGGCCTGACCGCGGACCTGGTCCTCCTCCAGCACGATTCCGGCTGGGGAGTCGAGGAGGTGCGGCGGGCTGGAGTTGTTGGGCGGGTGGGTGTGGTTTCGGGGGATTGGCGGGTGCTGGATGAGGTGGTGCGGGGTGCGGAGCCGGATTGTGTTTTGCTGACTGCTGGCTACTCGTTGCTGGATCAGTCGGCCAGGCCGTTGCTGGAGCGATGCCGGGAGCGGCGGGTACCCGTGATCGTGTCGGGGGTGTTGACGCCGCAGGTCCTGCAGGCGGAGAAATCGAGTGAGCCTGACGGGGTTCGGGCGCGGCGGATCGCGGCGGTGTGTGAGCGGTACGGGGTGTCGTTGCCGCAGGCCGCGCTGGCGTTTCCGGGGCGGCATCCGGCGGTCGCGTCGGTGTTGATCGCGGCGTCCACGCCGGCTGAGATCCGGGCGGACGCGGCGCTCGTACGCCAGGCCGTGCCGCAGAAACTGTGGCAGGACCAGGAACTGATCCGCCTGCTGTCCCAACCCGATCACTGAGCAGCCCGATCACTGAGCAGCACGCCCGGTGAGCAGTCCGACCACTGAACAGTCCGACCACTGAGTAGGTGGCGGGTGCGGCTGAGACCCTGGGCCGGCCAGTGAGCAGTTGCTGTTAGAACTTGTCGCCTGGGTTGGTTGGGGTGGCGGGGGAGCCGGTGCCTGGGGTGGTTGGGATGCCTGTGGTCGGGACCGTGGACGGGCCCTTTGTGGGTGTGCCGGTCGAGCCAGGTGGCGGCGTGGTCGGGGTGATGGTTACCGTCACCGTGTTGCTGGGAGACGGGATCACCGGTTCCGGTTCCAGTGGTGCGGCGTTCCGGAACAGGTACCAGGCCAGTACGACGGCCAGCGCCATGATCAACGCCATCGTGAGCAGCGCCCAGCCGAGTGCCCAGCGCGATGCCGGGCGGAGGGCATTCGGCCAAGGGAGGGGCCAGATCCGGAACAAGCCCGGACGGCGGCGGTTCTCCCAGTAGTGCCGGAAGTCGGGGCCGCGACGCCGGCCGACCTGGGGGATTCGGTCCATCAGTACCGCGGACAGGATGTCTTCGCCGCGGCGTTCGGCGATCAGGCGTTCGTCGGACACCGCGCTCGAGCCGTCGTCCGCGTGGATCGGGCCGATCGCCACCCAGAGGGCGAGGTCGCCGTCGTCGGAGTCGTTGTGGGCGAGTACCGAATCCGCGGGCAGGTCGTCGACCGCGTACACGAACCGGTCCCGGGCGGCCGCGTCGTCCGCTGAGCCCTCGGTCATCATCGCGACGACGGCGTCCCGGCCGGTCTCGTCGCGGGCCGCGTACAGGTAGCCGGCCGCGTTCGCCCCGAGCCGGCCGCGCAGCCAGAACTCGCCTACCCGGGGCGGATCCTCCGGCTCCAGCGGCAGCGCCGCCGGGATGTCCAGCGCAGGCGGCTGCTCCGGCACGTCCGCCGGCTGCACCTCAGGCTGGGAATCCGTCGCAGTCATCACCCCAATCCCACCACATCCCTGGTAGCACCCCACACCCCGCGCCCCACCCGCGTACGCCGCGAACGGCGATCTGAGTGCGGCGCGGCACCGCGTACGAGGGGCGGCGGGGTGCAGGCGACTCGTACGGGGGTGGGGTGGATTTGGGGTGGGAAGGGAGGATGGGGGAGTCCGTGCGGGTGCTGGCCCCGGGGATCTGATGGAATGGGCGGTGTTGTGGAGTGGGGAATGACATGGCCCGCGCGGGGCCCGGAAGGACAGGGATGACCGAAACCACGGTGCCGGCCGGAACGGTGGCTCAGCAGTCGCGGCTGGTCGGTGAGGCCATCGGTGAGGTCAAGCGGGTGATCGTCGGCCAGGAGCACATGGTCGAGACCCTGATGGTGTCGCTGCTGGCCAAGGGTCACTGTCTGCTCGAGGGCGTGCCGGGGGTCGCGAAGACGCTCGCCGTCCGGACCTTCGCCAGCGTGGTCGGTGGCAGTTTCGCGCGCATCCAGTTCACCCCGGACCTGGTCCCGTCGGACATCGTCGGCACCCGGATCTACCGCCAGACCCGCGAGACGTTCGACATCGAGCTCGGCCCGACGTTCGTGAACTTCGTGCTCGCCGACGAGGTGAACCGCGCGCCGGCGAAGGTGCAGTCGGCGATGCTGGAGCTGATGGCCGAGCGGCAGGTGTCGATCGGCGGCCAGACGTTCCCGATGCCGAAGCCGTTCATCGTGATCGCGACCCAGAACCCGATCGAGTCCGAGGGCGTGTACCCGCTGCCGGAGGCGCAGCGGGACCGGTTCCTGGTCAAGATCGATGTACCGCATCCGCGTGGCCACGAGGAGTTCGAGATCCTCCGCCGGATGAGCGTGGACCCGCCGGAGCCGCGGCAGGTGCTGAAGCCGGAGACGATTCTGGAGCTGCAGCGCACCGCGGAGCAGGTGTTCGTCCACAATCTCGTCGCGGAGTACGCGGTCCGGCTGGTGATGGCGACGCGTACGCCGACCGACTTCCATCTGCCGGACCTGGAGCCGATCATCGAGCTCGGCGTCAGCCCGCGCGCGACCCTGGGCCTGATCGCGGCCGGCCGGGCGCTGGCGCTGATCCACGGCCGTGACTACCTGCTGCCGAGCGACATCCAGACCGTCGCGCTGGACGTGATGGGTCACCGTCTCGGCCTGACGTTCGACGCGGTCGCCGACAACATCGACCCGCGCGCGGTGGTGGAGCGCATCCTGGCCACCGTCCCGCCGCCGCAGCCGGTCTGGCGCGACGGCACCGACGGCACCGGCCGCCCGGAGTTCGTCTAGTGCTCCACCGCCCCGATCCACGAGCTGCGATGACGATTTCGCAGCTTGCTCCTGAGCGGGCGTTGCGGCGGTTGGAGCTGACCGTCGTGCGCCGTCTCGAGGGCTATCTGCACGGAGAGCATCTCGGCCTGCTGCCCGGTCCTGGTACGGAGCTGGCGGAGGCCCGTGAGTACCAGGTCGGTGATGACGTACGACGGATGGACTGGGCGGTCACGGCGCGTACGACGATGCCGCACGTCCGTGACCTGATCGCGGACCGCGAGCTGGAGACCTGGGCGCTGGTCGACCTGTCCGGTTCGATGGACTTCGGCACGTCGACGTTGGAGAAGCGCGAGCTCGCGGTCGCGGCCGTCGCCACCGTCGGGTTCCTGACCCACCGGCTCGGGGACCGGTTCGGCGGCCTGATGCTTCGCGACTCGGCGCTGCGGCGCTGGCCGGCGCGCTCCGGGCGGCTCGCCTTGTACGGGCTGTTGCGGGCGCTCCTCGCGGAGCAGTTCAGCGGCAACGAGGAAGTACATCGCAGCGACCTGTCCGCGGCGCTGGAGTCGATGGCGCGTACGCAGCGCAAGCGTGGGCTGCGCGTGATCGTGTCCGACTTCCTCACCCCGCAGGACGGGGAAGTGGCCAGTCAGGTGGAGCCGTCCTGGGAGCGTGCGATGCGTAAGCTGACCGCGCAGCACCAGGTGCTCGCGGTCGAGATCGTCGACCCGCGCGAGCTGGAGCTGCCGAACATCGGCGTCGTCACGATCGGCGACCCGGAGACCGGTGAGGTGCGCGAGATCGACACCCGGCGGCGGAAGGTACGGGAGGCGTTCGCGGTGGCCGCACTGGCACAGCGGGAACGAACCCGCGCTGCCCTGCGTAGGGTAGGTGCGGGGCATCTGGTGCTGCGGACCGACCGCGACTGGGTCGCCGATACGGTGCGGTTCGTACTGGCGTACCGGCGCGTCGCGCCCCGTCTGCACCAACCGCCGAAGGGAGTGGCCCGCTAGTGGAGTTCCTGTCTCCGGGGCGGTTGTGGTTCCTGCTGCTCGTCCCGCTGATTCTCGGTGGGTACATCTTTCTCCAGCACCGCCGTTCGCAGTACGCGCTGCGCTTCACCAACATCGCGCTGCTCGACCGGGTCGCGCCGCGGCGGCCGCAGTGGCGGCGGCATCTGGCCGTCGGGCTGGCGCTGGTCGCCGCGCTGATGTGCATCGTGGCGTTCGCGCAGCCGAAGGACAAGGTGAAGGTGCCGCGGGAGCGGGCCACCATCGTGGTCGCGATCGACGTGTCGCTGTCGATGATGGCCACCGACATCGACCCGAACCGGCTCGAGGCGGCGAAGAAGTCGGCGAAGAACTTCGTCAACCAGCTGCCGTCCAAGTTCAACGTCGCGCTGGTGAACTTCGCCGGTTCGGCCTCGATCATCGTGCCGCCGACCACCGACCGGTCGACCGTACTGCGCTCGATCGACGGTCTGGAGCTGGCCGAATCGACCGCTACCGGTGAAGGCATCTTCACCTCGCTGCAGGCGCTCACCCAGGTCCCACCGGACCCCGAGCACCCGACCGAGCCCGCTCCGGCGCGGATCGTGCTGCTGTCCGACGGGAAGCGGACAGTCGGCCGGACCGCCCAGGAGGGCGCGGAGGCGGCGAAGGCGAAGAACACCCCGGTGTACACGATCTGCTTCGGCACCGACTCGGGGTTCATCGAGATGGACGGCATCCGCCAGCGGGTACCACCGGACCGGACCGAGCTGCGGTCGGTCGCGGAGATCAGCGGCGGCAAGGCGTACACGGCGGAGTCGGCCGGTGAGCTGGAGGACGTCTACAAGGACATCGGCTCCTCGGTCGGGTACGACGAGGTCGACAAGGAGGTCACCGCCCGGTACGCCGGTATCGCGATGCTCTTCACACTGGCCGCCGCCGGCGCCTGCATCGCGCTCGCTAGCCGCTTTCCCTAAATGAGTACTGCCCCTTAGACACGGTGATGTGGTTGACACGGCGAGGTTGCTGGTGTTCGGGGGAATGGTGGGGCAAGATGGACCAAAGTTTCACGGGTCGTCTTGTGATGCCCTGAGAGACTGACACAGCACCGAGCTCTACTGACTGTTCGAGAACGCTGGGGAAGGCGCCCCTCGAGCACAGGAGGTCCCGGTGGCGACGACTCGTGGCGTTCTGTACGTCCACACGGTGCCGTCAGCGTTGTGCCCTCATGTCGAGTGGGCCGCGGGCGGCATCCTTGGCGTGCCCGTGAAACTGGACTGGACGCCGCAACCAGCGGCCCAGGGCACGTACCGGGCCGAGCTGTCCTGGCAGGCCGAGGCCGGTACCGCGGCCAAGCTGGCGTCCGCGCTGCGCGGCTGGCAGAAGCTGCGGTTCGAGGTCACCGAGGAGCCGAGCAACGGCGCCGAGGGCGAGCGGTACTCGTTCACGCCGACGCTCGGCGTCTTCCACGCGACCACCGGCGTGCACGGCGACATCATGGTTCCGGAGGAGCGGCTGAAGGCGGCCATGCTGAAGGCGGCCAGCGGCGAGGCCGACCTGACCGAGGAGGTCGAGCGCCTGCTCGGCCGTCCGTGGGACGAGGAGCTGGAGCCGTTCCGGTACGCCGGTGACGGCGCGCCCGTGCGCTGGCTGCATCAGGTGGTCTGAGCACTCCCTGAGAACTTCAGAAGAAAGCCGTGAAGGGCGGAGCTTTCGCCGAACTTTTCGGTGAGACTGAGCATCAGACGTTGCACAAGGGTGGGAGGGGCCGTGGCCGCTGGGCCACCGGGTGTCGGGACACCCCCGGTGGTTGTGAACAACAGCGGCCGCACCACGTGAAGGGCGCGAACCTCAGGGTTCGCGCCCTTCTAGCCGTTAAGGGCCGTTAGCCGTGAGGCCGTCTTCTAGAGCGGGATGTTCCCGTGCGCCCCGCGGATCGGTCCGTCGGCAGCGGCCGCCGCCAGTGCGGCAGCCAGCGCCGTACGCGTCCGGGTCGGCTCGACGATCTCGTCTACGACGCCGATCTCCCGCGCCCGATCCAAACCACCCGCGATCTGCTCATGCTCAGCCGCAAGCTCCGCCTCGACTTGCGGCCGCAGCTCCGGGTCGACCTCGGCCAGCTTCCGCCGGTGCAGCACCCGGACCGCCGCCACCGCACCCATCACCGCCACCTCCGCGCGCGGCCAGGCAAACACCCGAGTCGCGCCGAGCGACCGCGCGTTCATCGCGATGTACGCCCCGCCGTACGTCTTCCGGGTCACCAGCGTCACCCGCGGTACGACCGCCTCCGCGAACGCATGCAGCAGTTTGGCGCCCCGGCGTACGACCCCGTCCCATTCCTGACCGACCCCGGGCAGGTACCCGGGTACGTCCACGAGCACGACCAGCGGTACGCCGAACGCGTCGCACATCCGGACGAACCGCGACGCTTTCTCCGCCGACAGCGCGTCCAGACAGCCGCCGAGCCGGAGCGGGTTGTTCGCGATTACGCCGACGGTACGCCCGCCGAGCCGGCCGAGCGTGGTGACGATGTTCGGCGCCCAGCGCTGGTGGAGTTCGACGGGGGAGTCCTCGTCGAGCACCCCGCCGACCAGCGGGTGCACGTCGTACGCGCGTTTCGCCGACTCGGGCAGGAAGCCGGACAGATCGGTGTCCGGGATGCCGGTCGAGATCGTGCCCTGGTTGGCGAGCAGATCGGTCAGTCGCCGGGCCTGCTCCAGCGCGGCCGTCTCGGAGTCGGTGGTGATGTGTACGACGCCGGAGCGACGCCCGTGCGGTTCGGGACCGCCCAGCCGGAGCATGTCGACGTCTTCGCCCGTGACCGAGCGCACCACGTCCGGCCCGGTGACGAAGATCCGTCCCTCCGGGCCGAGGATGACGATGTCGGTCAGCGCCGGACCGTACGCCGCCCCGCCGGCCGCCGGCCCGAGGACGACCGAGAGCTGCGGGATCTTCCCGGAGGCCTGGGTCATCGCGTAGAAGATCTTGCCGACGGCATGCAAACTCAGTACGCCCTCGGCCAGTCGCGCGCCGCCCGAGTGCCACAGACCGATGATCGGCACCTGCTCGGCGCGCGCCACCTCGTACGCCCTCACGACGACGTCGCAGCCCTCGTCGCCCATCGCGCCGCCCATCACGGTCGCGTCGGAGCAGAACGCGACCACCGCCGCACCCTCGATCCGCCCGCGCGCCGCGACCATGCCGGACAGGTTGTCCGGGGTGATCAGCTCCAGACTGCCCGGATCGAGCAGGTTCGTCAGCCGGGTGACCGGGTTCCTGGGGTCGAGCTCGCGGGGGACCTTCGCCGGCTTCTGCGGTGCGGCGGTGGTCATGACTACACCGACTTGAAGGCGATGGCGGCGTTGTGGCCGCCGAAGCCGAACGAGTTGTTCAGCGCCGCGATGTCGCCCTCGGGCAGCTTGCGCTGCTCGGTCGCGACGTCCAGCTCGATCTGGTCGTCCAGCTTGTCGACGTTGATGGTCGGCGGTGACACCCGGTGGTGCAGGGCGAGCACGGTGGCGACCGACTCGACCGCGCCGGCGCCGCCGAGCAGGTGACCGATCATCGACTTCGGCGCGGTCGCGACCGCGTGGTCGGCGTCCTTGCCGAGCGCCTGCCGGATCGCCAGCGACTCGGCGATGTCACCCTGCGGCGTGGAGGTCGCGTGCGCGTTGATGTGGAAGATGTCGGCCGGGGTCAGGTCGCCCTCGGACAGCGCCCGCTCCATCGCCCGGCGGGCACCGGAACCGGTCGGGTCGGGCTGCGCGATGTCGTGACCGTCGGCGGAGATACCGGCGCCGGCGAGCTCGGCGTAGATCTTCGCGCCGCGCGCCTTGGCGTGCTCGTACGACTCCAGGATCAGGACGCCCGCGCCCTCACCGAGCAGGAATCCGTCCCGGTCCACGTCCCACGGCCGGGACGCCTTCTCCGGGTCGTCGTTGCGCTTGCTGAGCGCCTGCATCATCCCGAACGCGGCCAGCGGCAGCGCCATGATCGCGCCCTCGGCACCACCGGCGATGATCACGTCCGCGCGGCCGAGCCGGATCTGGTCGAGCCCGAGCCAGATCGCTTCGTTGCCGGAGGCACACGCCGACACCGGGGTGTGGACGCCGGCCTTCGCGCCGAACTCGAGACTGACGTACGCGGCCGAGGAGTTCGGCATCAGCATCGGGATCGCCAACGGCGAGACCCGGCGCGGGTTGCTCCGCAGGGCGTCGTAGTTCGACAGCGTGGTGTGCAGGCCACCGATGCCGGAGGCAACCGCTACGCCGAGCCGCTCCTTGTCCAGTCCGGAGTCCGCCAGGCCGGAGTCGGCCCAGGCCTCGCGGGCGGCCACGACGGCGAGCTGCGCGGTCCGGTCCAGCCGGCGCGCCTTCACCCGCTCGATCACCTCGGTCGGGTCGACCGCGGCCGGTGCCGCGATCTGTACCGCCAGGTTCTGCACCCACTCGTCGGTCAGCCGGCGGGCGCCGGAGCGGCCGGCCAGCAGACCTTCCCAGGAGCTGGCCACGTCGCCGCCGAGCGGGGTCGTGGCTCCGAGCCCAGTGATGACGACTCGGGTCTTCGACATGGTTACCTCATCCTTCACATCGGCGATCTGCGGTTGGGTGCGAGGGGTGGTGGTGCGGGTACGGGGGTGTGGCCGGTGTGGTGCTCATCGAGCGGCGCCCGATGAGCACCCGGCCAGCACGGTGACGGCGTACGTCAGCCGTTCTGGGCGCGCTCGATGAACGCGACCGCGTCGCCGACGGTCTTCAGGTTCTTCACCTCGTCGTCGGGGATCTTCACGTCGAACTTCTCCTCGGCGGCCACCACGACCTCCACCATGGAGAGCGAGTCGACGTCGAGGTCGTCGGTGAAGGACTTGTCCAGCTGGACGTCCTCGACCGGGATGCCGGCGATCTCGTTCACGATCTCGGCGAGGCTGGAACGGATCTCTTCGGTGCTGGCCATCTCTTGGTTCCCTTTCGGATTTCTGCTGACTTACCGCCGGGGCAGCCATCTGAACCGCCCCGGACAACTATGGACTACGGAATCCGGACCACCTGGGCCGCGTACACCAGCCCGGCGCCGAAGCCGATGATGAGCGCGAGGTCGCCGCTCTTCGCCTCGCCGGACTCACGCAGTGCGGAGATCGCGAGCGGGATCGACGCGGCGGACGTGTTGCCCTGCCGCTCGATGTCGCGGGCGACCTTGACGTGCTCCGGCAGTTTGAGCGCCCGGCGCATCGCGTCGGTGATCCGCATGTTCGCCTGGTGCGGTACGAACAGGTCGAGCTGCTCCGCCTTCACCCCGGCCACGTCGAGCGCCTGCTGCGCGGTCTTCGCCATCTCGAACGACGCCCAGCGGAACACCGGGTTGCCGTCCATCGTCAGGTGCGGCCAGTTGTACGTGCCGAACACCTCCTGCCAGGACTCGCGCTGGCTGATCACCTGGTGCTGCGTACCGTCCGAGCCCCACACGACCGGGCCGATCCCCGGCTCGTCGGCCGGACCGACGATCGCGGCGCCGGCACCGTCGGCGAAGATGAACGCGGTACCCCGGTCGGTCCGGTCGGTGATGTCGCTGAGCCGCTCGACGCCGATCGCCAGCACGTACTTGGCGCTGCCGCCGCGGACCAGGTCGTTCGCCATCGCGATGCCGTAGCAGAAGCCGGCGCAGGCGGCCGAGATGTCGAACGCGGCCGCGGTCGGGGCGCCGACCTGGACGGCGACCTGGGTCGCGATCGCCGGTGTCTGGTACAGGTGCGTGACGGTGGCGACGATCACGCAGCCGATGTCGGCCGCGTCGATCCCCGCCTCCGCCACTGCTTCCTTGGCGGCGTTCACCGACATCATCAGCACGGTTTCGTCGTCGTCGGCCCAGCGCCGTTCCTTGATCCCGGACCGGGTCCGAATCCACTCGTCACTCGAGTCGATCTGCTCGAGGATCTCCGAGTTCGGTACGACGCGCCGCGGCCGGTACGACCCGATTCCGAGGATTCCCGCGTACCGCGCGCCTGTCGACGGCGTGATCATGCGGCACCCCCGGCCGGGTGGAGACGAACGAGCGGCTGGCCCGGGGCGACCGGGTCGCCTTCTTCGGCGAGCCACTCGACCACGATGCCGCCGTGTGGCGCGGTCACCGCGACCTGGTCGCGCAGGCTGTCGACGGTCGCGACCACCTCGCCGGCCTCGACCTTGTCGCCGGCCTCGCGGCGGGTCTGGCCGGCGCGGGTGAAGGTGCCCTTGATCGGCGCGACCAGCAGCCGCCAGGTGGGGGAGGCGTCGATCTCGGACGGGCTGCCGTGCTTGTCCACGAACGCGCGGGCGTCGTCGAGCTGGTCCGGGGTCTTCAGCGCGAACGTCTCGACGCCCTTCAGCGCCCGCCGCGCGATCCCGGTCAACGTACCCGCCGGGGGCAGCTCCAGGATGCCGGTCACCTCGAGCTCGGACATCGTCTGCATACACAGATCCCAGCGGACCGGCGCGTTCACCTGCGTCACGAGCCGCCGCAGCACGTCCTGCCCGTCATGCACGACATGCCCGTCCCGGTTCGAGATCAGGCGCGTACGGGGGTCGTGCGTACTGATCGCGGTCGCGTACTTCGCCAGGGTCTGCACGGCCGGCTCCATGTGCCGGGTGTGGAACGCGCCGGCCACCGACAGTGGGATCAGCCGCGCCTTCGCCGGCGGGTCGGCGGCCAGCGCGGCCAGCTCGTCAACGGTGCCGGCGGCAACGATCTGGCCGGGGCCGTTGTCGTTCGCCGGGGTCAGGCCGTGCTCGGCGAGCTTGGCCAGCACCTCGTCCCGGTCGCCGCCGAGTACGGCCGTCATCGACGTCGGCGTCAGCGCCGCCGCGGCCGCCATCGCCTTGCCCCGCTCGCGGACCAGCACCATCGCCTGCTCGGCGGTCAGTACGCCGGTGCCGGCCGCCGCGGCCAGCTCACCGACGCTGTGCCCGGCCACCGCGCCGACCTTGGCGAACGCGTCGGCCGGGTGCGGGAACACCGCCAGCGCGGCCAGCATGCCGGACGCGACCAGCAGCGGCTGCGCGATCGCGGTGTCCCGGATCGTGTCCGCGTCGGCCTGGGTGCCGTAGTGGGCGAGGTCGAGGCCGGCGACCGCGGAGAGCCAGTTCAGCCGGCTCTCGAAGACGGGGTCGGCCAGCCACGGCTCGAGGAATCCTGGGGTCTGGGCACCCTGACCGGGCGCGACGATGACGAGCACGTGACAACTCTCCCTCAGCCGGGCCCGCCGCGAGCCGCACGGCGAGCACGAATTCTACCGGGCTGCTTTTGTAGATATCCTACAAACCCGGGCTACCCGGCTCGGGATTGAGCAGGCGGCCCAAGGTCAGTGCGACACGCAGTGTGAAACTGTCGCGCGGATTCAGCGGGTTGTACCCGGTGAGGTCGGTCACACGCTTCAGCCGGTACCGGACGGTGTTGGCGTGGATGAACATCGCCCGGGCCGTCGCCTCGATCGAGCCGCCGGAGTCCAGGTACGCCGAAACCGTGCCGAGCAGCACGCCATCGCCTGCCGTGAGCGGGGCGTACACCTCGGTGGCGAGTTGCCGGCGGGCGTGGCCGTCTCCGGAGAGTGACCGTTCCGGGAGCAGTTCGTCGGCCTGCACCGGGCGCGGGGCGTCCGGCCAGGCGGCGGCCGCGCGCAGCCCGGCGATCGCGGCCCGGGCCGAGGTGACGGCGGCGGTCAGGTCCTTCACCACCGGCCCGACCACGATCGGCCCAGGTCCGAACCAGGGTGCGAGTTTTTGTACGATCTCCACAGGTTTGCTCGTACCGCCCAGTACCACCACCAGCCGATCACCCTGAATCGCACACAACGCATCGGCCCCCGCCTCCCGAGCCGCATTACGCACAGTATCCGCCAGGTTCGCTCCGCCGCCCTGACCACCAGCACCACTTGGGGTGTTGGGGGTGGTGGTTTCGGGGGTTTGGGCTTTGCCGACGACTACTGCTACTTCGGTGGTGCCGGCGGCGCCGGTCCAGCCGAGGGCGGAGGCTCGGGAGCGGACCGACTCGTCCGCCTCGCCGCGGATCACCGAGTCGACCAGCAGTGCTTCCAGCCGGGCGTCCCAGGCACCGCGCATCTCGGCCGCCTGCGCGTACACGGTCGCGGCGGCGAAGGCGACCTCGCGCGCGTACCGCTGGATCGCCTCGTGCACGATCGGCACGTCGTCGGGCGGCAGCAGCGTACCGATGGTGTTCTCGATCGTCTCGATCGTGGTCCGGACCAGATCGACGGTCTGGTGCAGCGAGATCACCCGGGTGAACTCCCGCGGCGCGGACCCGAAGATCCGGGTCGGCATCGACGAGTGCGCGCCCGGATCCCGGAACCATTCGACGAAGGCCGAGATCCCCGACTGCGCGACCAGCCCGATCCAGGACCGGTCCTGCGCCGACAGTTCCCCGAACCAAGGCAGCTCAGCATCCATAGCCGCCATCGCCGCCGTAGCCAGCGCCCCGGTAGCCCCCTGCAATCGCTCCGCCCGAGCCGCATGCCCCGCCATGTCCCCATCATCGCAGGAAGCGGCGTACGCCCCAGCGCACCACCGCCAACCCCCACTTTGAGAACCCACCGCGCATCCCCGCGGCGTTGAAACGCGCGGTGGCTTCTCAAGGTGGGGGTTGGCGGTGAGGCGACCTGGTGGCGGAGCCGCTGCGATGATGGGGGGATGACGGACAAGGCGGGGGTGGAGCGGGCGGTTGGGGCGCTGCGGGCGATCGGGTACTACCTGGAGCGGGACCGGCAGCCGACGCATCGGGTCAAGGCGTACCGGCGGGCGGCGGACACGATCGCGGCGCTGCCGGCGTCCGAGGTGCGGGCGCGGCGGCGGGCGGGGACGCTGACCGAGCTGGCCGGGATCGGGCCGAAGACCGAGGCGGTGATCGTCGAGGCGATGGACGGCGCCACCCCGGCGTACCTGGTCAAGCTGGAGGAAGCGGCCGGTGAGCTGACCTCGGCGGGCAAGCGGATGCGGGCAGCGCTGCAGGCGGACCTGCATCTGCATTCGGAGTGGTCCGACGGCGGCAGCCCGATCGAGGAGATGGCGCGTACGGCGTATCGGCTGGGGCACAAGTACCTGGCGCTCACCGACCACTCGCCGCGGCTGACCGTCGCGAACGGACTGTCCCGCGAACGCCGCCTGCAGCAGTTGGAGGTAGTTGCCGAGCTCAACAAGAAGCTGCAGGCCGAGCTCGACGGCTTCACCATCCTGAACGGGATCGAGGTCGACATCAACGAGGACGGCACGCTCGACTGCGACACCGAGATCCTGGCCCGGCTGGATGTCGTCGTCGCCAGCGTGCACTCGAAGCTGCGGATGGCGGCCGAGCCGATGACCGAGCGGATGGTCCGCGCGATCGCCAACCCGCACGTGGACGTACTGGGCCACTGCACCGGTCGCCTGATCACCGGTGCGCGCGGGACGCGGCCGGAGTCCGAGTTCGACGCGGAGGTGGTGTTCGAGGCGTGCCGCCAGTTCGGTACCGCGGTCGAGATCAACTCGCGGCCCGAACGGCTCGACCCGCCGAAACGCCTGCTGTCGCTGGCCGTCGAGATGGACTGCGTGTTCTCGATCGACACCGACGCGCACGCGCCCGGTCAGCTCGACTGGCAGGTGTACGGGTGTGAGCGCGCCGAGGACTGCGGCGTCACGCCGGAGCGGGTGATCAACACCTGGGACCAGCAGGAACTCCTGGAATGGACGGCGCCATGAGCGATCTGGAGAAGGACCCGGCGGAGGTCGTGGGTACGGGGGAGTGCGATGGTCCCGTACTGGAAATGCTCGAGGCGCGTGAGGTCGTGCTCGGCCGGACCACGAAGGTACGCCGCCTGCTGCCGAACAAGAATCGCCGCATGGTCGGCGCGTGGTGCTTCGTCGACCACTACGGGCCTGATGATCTGACCAGGCGCGTCGACTCGTACGACGTACCGGGTGGGCGTGGGATGCACGTTCCGCCGCATCCGCATACCAGCTTGCAGACGGTGAGCTGGTTGTTCGAGGGCGAGATCGAGCACCGGGACACGGTCGGGTCGCACGCGTACGTTCGGCCGGGCGAGCTGAACATCATGACCGCGGGCAACGGCATCGCGCATTCCGAGGTGTCGACGCCGGATGGGCCGCCGATGCTGCACGGTGCGCAGCTGTGGGTGGCGCTGCCCGATTCGGTTCGGTCTACGACCGCGCCGGCCTTCAATGCGTACGCCGATCTGCCGACCGTCGCGTTCGACGGCGCGCGGGCGACGGTGATGATCGGTACGGTCGCCGGTGTCACCTCGCCCGCGCCCGCGTTCACTCCGCTGGTCGGCGCGGACATCACCATCGAGCGGGGGCGTAGGCTCGCGCTTCCGCTGACGCCCGCGAACGAGTACGCCGTCCTTGTCGTCGAAGGCAAGCTTTCGGTCGGTGAACTCACGCCTGGGTTCGGCGAGATGGCCTACTTCGGGTCCGGGCGTGAGTCGATCGAGCTGGTTGCTGCCGACAACGGTGTGCGGTTCCTGCTGCTCGGTGGTGAGCCGTTCGAGGAGGAGCTGGTGATGTGGTGGAACTTCATTGGCCGTACCCACGAGGAGATCGTGGCCGCGCGCAACGACTGGCAAGCGGCGATCGAGGCCGGCGGCAACGACCGCTTCGCGATGGTTCCTGGTTACGAGGGTGGCCCGCTGCCGGCTCCGCCGCTTCCCGGTACCACTCTCAAACCCCGGCCACGCTCTCGCTGACCCGGTTGCCGGCGGCCGGCCGCGGCTCGTCGCGGCGCCGGCGGTAGTACGCCCAGGTGACGACGAGCAGGGCCGGTCCCCAGAGGTTGAGTGGTGAGTAGCAGGCCAGCATCAAGATCTTCCAGTTGGTGCTCTCGAACGGGATGAAGTGGCCGGTGTACGCGTCCCGGAAGCCGTACGTCCAGATCGCGATCAGTGACAGCGCGCCGAGCGTGGCCGGGATGATCGCCGCGTACGGGTGGACGCGCCATCCGCCGAGGAACGGAATCCAGCGCGGCACGACCTCACCCCAGCGGCTGACCATGCCGAGCGCGGTCAGGGCGATCAGCTCGGAGAAGACCGTCAGGCCGACCACGTACACCTTGCCGCCGGCGCCTTCGAGCAGGGTCGGGGTGCCGTTCGCGTCGACCAAGCCCATCGACGAGCCGAACACCAGGCCGAGTCGCCAGAGCCCGGACGGCAGAACCATGAAAGGGATCAGGTGGGCGAGCCGGTAGGCCCAGCGCGGGACGGGACGCTCTGTCGTGTTCACGCTCCGAGCATCCGGTATACCAAAGGTCCACACCTCACCCGCGCGAGTGAACCCACTCCCTCCAGCGAACCTTCAACCCACAGGATCCCCTCGCACCGAGCGCTCACCTCCGCGACCCCAGCATCATCTCCGCGACGCGAACATCACCTCCGCGACGCGGACATCAGCGGGTGACGTCAGCGTCGGCGTGGGATGCGTACACACCGTCCAGGGTGAGTTCCTCGGCGCGGTGGCAGCGGGGTACGGTGGTGGGCTCGGTCTGGCTGCAGAGGTCGATGGCATACCGGCAGCGGGGCTGGAAGCGGCAGCCGGTGAAGTGCTCGTCCGGCGTCGGCACCTCGCCGGCCGGGAGCACCTCGTCGCGGCGCCGCAACCGTGGGTCCGGTCGCGGGACCGATCGCAGCAGCGCCTCGGTGTACGGATGCTGGGGATGGTCGAACAAGTCCTCGGTCTCGGCCTCTTCGACGATCCGCCCGAGGTACATGACGGCGACCCGCGTACACAGGTGCTGGATCACCGACAGATCGTGCGAGATGAACACGTAGGTCAGACCGAGCTCGTCCTGCAGGTCCTCCATCAGGTTGAGGATCTGACTGCGGACCGATACGTCGAGCGCGCTGACCGCCTCGTCCGCGACCACCAGCCGGGGCTCGGTGACCAGCGCCCGGGCGATCCCGATCCGCTGCCGCTCGCCACCGGAGAATGCGTGCGGGTAGCGCCGCATCAGCTCGGGCCGTAGACCACAGCGCCGCAGCGCTTCGGCGACCCGGTCCTTCACCTCGCTCCCGCTCGCTAGATTGTTGACAATCAGCGGCTCGGCGACGATCTGCTGCACGGTCATCCGCGGGTTGAGCGAGGAGTTCGGGTCCTGGAAGACGGTCCGGATCTCGGTCCGCAACGGGCGCAGCTGACTCCGGGACAGGCCGGCCAGGTCGACTTCGGACCCGTCGGCGCGCCGGTACACAATCCGCCCCGTGGTCGGTTTGTGCGCCCGCAGGATGCAGCGCCCGAGCGTGGTCTTGCCACACCCCGACTCACCGACCAGACCGAGCGTCTCGCCGCGCCGGACGACCAGATCGACGTCGTCGACCGCGTGTACGGTCGTCCGGTTCCGCCGGCCGAACAGCCCGGCGCCGCCGGTGAATCGCATGGTCAGGCCTTCGACCCGCAGGATCTCCTCAGCCGGCATCGGCGGCCACCTCCTCGTGCTCCAGTTCGTGCCCGGCCCGGATGCTGTCCGCGGTCGGGTAGTGCACGCAGCGGACCTCGCGCTCCCCGTCGCTGACCAGGTCAGGATTGTCGACATCACACTCGCCGAGGACGACGTGATCGCAGCGCGTCCGGTACGGGCAACCGCTCGGCCGCTGCTGCGGATGCGGAACCTGCCCGCGGATTGTCGGCAATCGACGCCGGGCCCGCCGTTCGATCCGCGGTACGGAGCGCAGCAGCGCCCGCGTGTACGGGTGCCGTGGATCGTGGAACAAGGAGTCGACGTCGCACTCCTCGACCACGTTGCCGAGGTACATCACCGCGACCCGGTCGGCCAGCTCGGCGACCACGCCGAGGTCGTGGGTGATGAACAGGATCGCCATCCCGCGCTCCTCCTGCAGCTTGCGCAGCAGTCGCAGGATCTGGGCCTGGGTGGTGACGTCGAGGGCGGTGGTCGGTTCGTCCGCGATCAGTAGTTGCGGGCGGCAAGCAAGCGCCATCGCGATCATCGCGCGCTGCCGCATCCCGCCGGAGAGCTGGAAGGAGTACGCGTCGATGCGCTGCTCGGGGTTTGGGATCCCAACACCGCGCAGCTCGGCGATGGCGCGTTCGCGGGCCTCCTTCTTGCCCAGCTGCTCGTGCAGCCGGAGCACCTCGACCAGCTGCTGCCCGATCGTGTGCACCGGGCTGAGCGCCACCATCGGCTCCTGGAACACCATCCCGATCTCTTTGCCCCGGATCCGCCGCAACTCCGGCCCGCGCGGATCCAGCGCGGCAAGATCAACAGCTTCTTCAGCTTCGCGGGAGCGGAAGTTGATGCGGCCGGCAACGATTCGGCCGGGTGGGTCGACCAGCCGGAGGATCGAGCGGGCGGTGACGCTCTTGCCACAGCCGGATTCGCCGACGATGCACAGCGTCTTCCCCGGTTCGACCCGCAGAGTCACGTCGTCGACCGCCTTGACCAGACCGTCGGCGGTTTCGAAGTGCGTACTGAGCTTCTCGATCTCCAGCAGCGGCTCGATGATCTGCCTCCTCATGACTCGTACGGGTCGGCGGCGTCCCGCAGACCGTCACCGACGAAGTTCAGCGCCATCACCGCGATCACCACCGCGGCTCCGGCGGCCAGCAGCCAGGGCGCCGCGGTCAGTACCCGGATGCTCTGCGCCCCGCTGAGCAGCACGCCCCAGCTCACCACCGGCGCCTGCAGGCCGAGCCCGAGGAACGACAGCGCGGTCTCGCCGAGGATCATCCCGGGTACGGCGAGGGTGAGCGACGCGATGATGTGGCTGGTGAACGCCGGCAGCATGTGCCGGCCGACGACGCGATGCCAGCGCGCGCCGTCCAGCTCGGCCGCGAGTACGAAGTCCTCGCCGCGGATCTGCAGGAACCGGCTGCGGATCACCCGTGCCAGCCCGGTCCAGCCGATCAGCGACAGGATCAGCGTGATCGCGAAGTACGTCTTCAACGCGCTCCACCCAGGTGGTACCGCGGCCGCCAGGCCGAGCCAGAGCGGCAGCGTCGGGATCGACATGAAGAACTCGATCACCCGCTGCACGATCCCGTCGACCAACCCACCGAAGTACCCGGAGATGCCGCCGAGCAACAGGCCGAGAACAAGGGCCGCACTGACACCGATCAACCCGACCGACATCGAGATCCGCGTCCCGTAGATCACCCGGGACAGATTGTCGCGGCCCTGGTCGTCGGTGCCGAGCAGATGGAACGGCGCCCCCGGCTGACTCGGCCCGATCAGGTGCCGGTCGGACGGAATCAGCCCCCACAGCTTGTAGTGATCACCTTTCGCGAACAACCGGATGCCGTACCGCTGCGATTTGTCGACCGTGTAGTCGCGGAGCAGCGTCTCGGGATTGGGCGTGCCCTTGTACCCGTTGACGAACAGATGCGGACTGGAGGTGAACGACACCTTCATCAACTGCGGTGGCGCGTACGCGCGATCGGACGCGTACGTCTCCTGGGTCTGTGGCGCGAGGAACTCGCAGAACGCCGCCGTGAAGTAGATGAACCCGACGATCCACAGCGAGACGACGGCGAGTTTGTTGCGTTTGAACCGCCGCCAGATCAGCGTCTGCTGGGACGCCAGCGCAAGCGTCGGTTCGGCCGCGGCCGGGACCTCGTCGGGGGAAGCGGCGGTAGGGGTCTGCAGCACGGTCATTTGGAACTCCCCGCGTACCCGATCCGGACCCGCGCGTCGACGGCCGCGAGCAACAGGTCGGAAATCAGCGTGCCGATCACCGTCAGCACGCAGGCGATCAGGATGATCCCGCCGGCCAGGTACATGTCCTGGCTCTTCAGCGCGTTCAGCAGCAGCGGCCCGGTTGTCTCCAGCCCGAGCACGCTCGCCACCAGTACCTCGCCGTCGAACAGCGCCGGGATCGTCCACCCGATGGTGGCGATGAACGGGTTGAGCGCGACCCGCGTCGGGTAACGCATCAGTAGTTTCCGCTCATCCAGCCCACGCGCCCGCGCCGCGGTGACGTACGGCTTGTGCAACTCGTCCAGCAGATTCGCCCGCAGGACGCGGATCGTGCCCGCGACCCCACCGGATGCCAGTACGAGCACCGGCAGCCAGAGGTGATTGAGCAGATCGAGCAACTTGCCGAGATTCCACGACGCGTCTTCGAACTCCGGCGAGACGATCCCCGACAACGTCACCCCGAACAGTTTGAACTCCAGGTACACCACGGTCAGCGCGATCAGGAACCCCGGTACGGCAAGCCCGAGGAACGTCAGCGCGGTGATGACGTAGTCGAGCTTGGAGTACCGGCGCGCGGCCGAGTAGATGCCCGCGATCAGCGCCACCGTCCACCCGATCAGCCAGGTCGCCAGACCGAGGCCCATCGTCAGCGGCAGCCGCTCACCCAGCAGGGTCGAAACAGGTTTGTTGTACTGGAACGACTGCCCGAAATCGCCGTGCAGCACGATGTTCGTCATCCACCGCAGGTACTGCTCGAGTGGTGACTTGTCCAGCGCGTACTGGGCGCGCAGCGCCGCGAGCTGGTCGGAGCCGACCGTCTGACCCTGCTGCTGCAGTTTGGCGACGACCGTGGTCAGGAAGTCGCCGGGCGGCAGCTGGATGATCAGGAACGACACCAGTGAGATCAGCAGGACAGTGGGCAGCATCGCCAGCAGGCGGCGGACCAAATAGCCGGCCAAGGGGATCCCTTCGGGTCAGGAGTGCTTCTCCGGGGAGTCGAAGTACATCTGCTCCGGCGACGAGGCGTTCTCGTAGTGGGTACGGAAGCTGGCGATCGCGTCCGGGCGTACGTTCCGCAGGTCGCCGGCCGCGATCAGCGGCTGGAACGGCGTACCGACGGTGCCGATGATCCAGACGTTCTGATCGTGCAGCTTGAGGATCTGGCGCCCGAGTTCGAGCCGCTTGTCCTTGTCGGCGGTGGTGACCAGCTGGTCGTACAGCGTCTGCAGTTTGCGGATGTCGCCGGCCGGTTCGAGCGCGAACTTGTCCTTCGGGTTGCCGTACCAGTTGCCGTACTTCGGCGCCCAGTACGTCAGCCCGTTGGTCGGGATGTACCAGAGCGAGTCGATGTCCCACAGGATCGTGGCCGGCGGGTACGCGACCAGGTCGTAGTCGCCGTGCGGGATCTCCTCGTACCAGAGTTCCGGCGTCATCGGCTTGGCGACCAGGTCGATCCCGACCGCCTTCCAGTACCGCTGCGCGTACTCCAGCACGCTGATCGCGTCGATGCCGACGCCGACCTCGAAGCACCGGCCGACGAGCTGCATCTTCTTGCCGTCCGGCCGCAGCCGCATGCCGTCCGGTCCGCGCTGGGTCAGCCCGGCGGCGTCGAGCCGTTTGTTCGCTTCGGCGACGTCGTACTCGATGAACCGCTGGCCCATGCCCTTCTCGAAGTACTCGTCCTCGGGCTGCGCGCAGGGGTGCCGGATGAAGCCCTGGCCGGCGAACAGCGCGTCGTTCATCTCCTTGCGGTTGATCGCATGCGAGAGTCCGGCACGGAAGTCGACCTTCTGGAACAGCGCGCGCAGCACCGGGTCGGGGTGGCTCTGGTTCAGGTTCAGCGAGGTGTTCGGCTCGGCGACCCAGCGGTTCACCTTGTAGCCCTTGGATTCCTGGTTCTTGATCAGCAGCGGAAGCTGTTCGGCCTGGATGTCGGTGACCTGCAGATCGAGCTGACCGTTCGCGCCGCGCAGGCCGAGCGTCTCGGCCGGCATCACCGTGTACTGCTGGGTGTCGATGTACGGGAGCTGACGCCCTTGCTCGTCGACCTTCCAGTAGTACGGATTGCGCTCGAGCCGGGCCGTCACGCCGGAGCCCTGCAGCGGCGCGACCAGCTTCCACGGACCGAGGATCGGCGCGTCGGCGTTCTTCCAGATGTCGCGGCGGCTCTTGAAGAAGTCGGCCCAGGACGGCGCCGGGTACTTCTTCATCAGCGTCTTCAGCTGGGCCGGCGAGACGAAGTCCTTGTGGAACTGCTTCAGGTAGTGCGCCGGCAGCAGTACCGTCGACGACGAGCCGAAACCGGTCAGGCCGATGAAGCACAGGTACTTCAGCAGCAGACCGTGCGGTACCTCGAACTCCATCCGCAGCGTGTGGTCGTCGACCTTGACGAACTTGCCGGGCTTGCCGCCAGGCGCCAGCCAGCCGGGGAAGACCGGGTTGAGCTCCTTGTTCAGGAACTCCTTCTCGTACGCGAACATCAGGTCGTCGGCGGTGAACGGCTGCCCGTCGGACCACTTGACGCCTTCGCGGAGGTGGAAGACGTAGACCTTGCCGTCCTCCAGCACCTCCCACTTCTCGGCCAGGCCGGGGCCGGGCTCGGCGGGCGTCGTCGGGGTCCACTCCAGCAGACCGGCGAACTCGGCGTACTGGTTCTGCGTCGCGTTCCGGTCGATCTGGCCGCGCTGCAGCACCCCACCGAACTTGCCGGGGCTCTGGATCGGTTTGATCACCATCGGGTTCTTCGGCAGCCGCTGTTCAAGCGGTGGAAGCTTGCCGTCCTTGACCATCGCGGTCAGGACCGGCGACTCCTTCGCGCCCGCGTCAGCGGCCGCGGATCCGGTGGTCTTCTTTGCATCGGTGGAGAAGAACGAACAGCCCGCGACCGCCGACGCGGACAGGGTGAGGCCGGAGACCCGGAGAAACGTCCGGCGGCTCAGGGGATCGGACACGGTGGCTACCTCCCACGCGGACGGGGTCCGCCAATTAGCGCTCTTCGCGGACGGAGTCCGCCAGTCGGTGCTTCCCGCGGACGGAGTCCGCCGGTCGGTGCTCTTTCCGGGACAGTGACACGAATCTCAGCATACTTCAAGATCTGAGTTACATTTTCATTATCCTGTATATACGCCGATTCGAAGACAGCTTCCGGTCCGGGCGCTACACTCCGAGCATGGTGAGTGAGACAGCGGGGGACCGATCGCCGTCACCGGCGGTCGCCCGGGCGCTGACCGTCCTGGAGACGCTGGTCGAGTCCGACGAGGAGCTCACGCTGACCGCGCTGGCCAAGAAGGCGAACATCCCGCTGGCCACCTGCGCGTCGATCGTCTACACCCTCGAACAGCGGGACTACGCGACCCGCCGGGTGGTCGGCCGGAGCCACTTCTGGCGGCCGACCCTGCGGCTGTACGGGCTGGCCACGCAACTGATCCGCAAGGTCGACCTGTCCTCGGTCGCCTCCCGGGAGATGCGCGATCTGGCCGACCAGCTCGGCATGCCGGTGCACATCGGTGTCCTGACCGGTTCCTCGGTCGTGTACGTGGCGAAGGCGGCGATGCCCGGCTTCATCCAGTTCGACACGTTCCCGGGCAAGGTCTCGCACTTCAACCTGACCGCGCTCGGCCGGGCGATCGCCGCGTACCTGCCCGAGGAGGAGCTGACGCCGCTGCTCGGCAAGCTGGAGCGCGGGTACGGCCCGAAGGGCAAGCCGGTCGACGAGGAGAGCTTCCGGGCCGAGCTGGCCCGGGTGGCCAAACAGGGTTTCGCGGTCGAGGACCAGGAGGAGCAGGCCGACATCGCCTGCCTCGCGGCGCCGTTCTTCGCGGCCGGTGGACATGTCACCGGCGCGGTCGGGGTCACCTCGTTCGCCCGCGACCTGACCCGGGACAAGCGCAAGCAGGCGCAGACCGGCCTGGTCGAGCTGGCCGGCGTCATCTCCGCGCGGCTCGGCGCGACCGACCTCTGACCCTCGCGGCACCCCTCGCCAGACCGCTCACCGAACGCTCGCCACGCCGCCCGCCGGAACCCGAAGCCGGCTGAGGCTTGCCGCGACCCGGCGACGGACTTAGGCTTTTCTGAGATGGCGGAATTGTTTTCGAAATCTCGAAAATACCCTGAGGAGTGGTTCGGATGACCACGCACGGTCCGTATCCCCAGCCCACCGGCGGTATCAAAGCCACTCTCACCGGTGGCAACACGGTCGGCGCGACGCTTCGCGAGCGCGAGCCGCGCGCGGACGGCTACCGGCACCTGGACACGCCGGCATTGATCCGCCGGCTGCTCGACCTGAACGCGAACACCTACCTGTACTGCATCTGGGACTGCGCAGGAGACTACGACGACCTGGTGGACGAGTTCATGCCGGCCGCCGCGGCCGCCGGCATCGACGTGATCCCGTACATCGTGCCGCCGACCGAAACCTCCGACTACGGCCGCGCGTCCCGCCCGTACCGGCTGGACTACGTCGCCTGGGCGAAGGCGTTCGCGGAGCTCGCGGTGAAGTACCCGAACTTCAAGGCCTGGGCGATCGACGACTTCGAGGTCGGCAACAACGCGTCCTTGTTCACGCCCGAGTACATGCGCGAGTTCCTGGCCGCGGCTGCCGCGATCAGCCCGGAGCTGCGGTTCTACACCTGCGCGTACTTCGGGATGGCGACCAACGCCGAGTTCCTGGACAAGTACGGCGAGTTCGTGGACGGGATCATCTACCCGTTCCTGGACGGCCCGTACGAGAACACCACGATCGCCGGCTCGCTGGCCCGGTCGATGGACGAGATCCTGGCGCTGACCGATCCGCGCGGGCTGGAACTGATCCCGCTGATCTACACCGGCCGGTTCCTGGACGCGCCGCTGCACGCGACCCCTGAGTACTGCACCGCGACGCTGACGACGACCGCCGAGTACGTTGCCGCGGGCAAGATCCCCGGCGTGGTCTCGTACGGGACGCAGCTCGACGACGGCCCGGCGCCGACGGTCGAGAACAAGGCGATGTACGGCAACGGCCGGCTGGCGCTGGTCAACTCGCGCGCCCGCGCCGCGGCCGGATCGACCGCGTCGGCCACCCAGCGCGTACCCGTCGATCCGCGCCTGTCCCGCTACGAGGTGTCGTTCTGGTACCACCGCTGGTTCCTCGCGAACGGCATCGAGCCCGGCCGGTACCAGCTGGAGATGCTGATCGACGACACGGTCGTCTGGACCATGGATCTGTACGAGCAGCGCTGGCCGGTGTGGACCAACGGTGACGGCATGGAAGGCCCGGTCGACGTCACCAAGTACGTTGCCGGGCGCAACGAAGTCGAGCTGACCTTCCGGCTGCACGTACTGCAGGAGACTGCCGGGCAGATGATCGACGTCGGGGTGGACCATGTCGAGTCGATCGGGCTCGGGGTCCGCAACGGCGGATTCGAGGAGAACAGCGACTGGATTCTGCGCGGAAGTGGTCCAGTGTTCGCGGTCTACGACCACTACCTGCGGGACCGTTCGGCGCGTATCTTCGCGGCGATCTCGCGGGTCTACGCAGGAAGGTGAGCGGTGATGGCTGAACATCTCAAGACCGGATGGCCGCAACGCGTCGAGCGGCAGCAGGACGTGATCGACACCGTCAGCCGGATTCTGTCCGAGGTCGAGCACGAGGGTGGTCCGGCGATCCGTCGCTGGTCCGCCCAGCTGGACCGCTGGGAACCGGAGTCGTTCGTCGTCTCGGCCGATCGGATCAAGGCCGCCGCCGAGACGGTCGACGAGGAGCTGGCCGGGCAGCTGGAGTTCGCCCGGTCGCAGGTGGAGCAGTTCGCGCGGGCGCAGCGGGCCACCCTGACCGACCTGGAAGTCGAAACGATGCCGGGCGTGGTCCTCGGCCACCGGCATCTTCCGGTGTCGAAGGTCGGTTCGTACTCGCCGGGTGGGCGTTATCCGCTGATCGCGTCGTCGATCATGACCGTGACGGTGCCGAAGGTCGCGGGCGTGGACACCGTCGTCGCGGTCGCCCCGCCGCGTGACGCTCAGGGCATCTACGGTCCCCAGCTGTACACGATGGACCTGGCCGGCGCGGACGTGATTCTCTGCCTTGGTGGCGTCCAGGCGTTCGCGGCGCTTGCCTTCGGCATCGAAGACGTACCGCCGGTCGACCTGGTCGTCGGCGCCGGCAACGCGTACGTGGCGGAGGCGAAGCGGCAGCTGTTCGGGACGGTCGGGATCGACCTGCTCGCGGGTCCGACCGAGGTCGCGGTGATCGCGGACGAGTCGGCCGACGCGCGCCTGGTCGCGGCCGATCTGCTCGGTCAGGCCGAGCACGGCCCGAACAGTCCGGCGCTTCTCGTCACCACGTCCCGCGAGTTCGGTACGGCGGTGATCGCCGAGGTCGATCGCTGGCTGGACGGGGACTGGCCGACCAAGGAGGTGGCCGGCGCCGCTTGGCGGGAGCACGGGACCGTCGTGGTGTGCGAGTCACGCGAAGAGGCCGTACAGGTGTCCGACGCGTATGCGGCCGAGCACCTCGAAGTACAGACCACGGACGACGACTGGTACGCGGCGAACCTGCGGAACTACGGTTCGCTCTTCATCGGCCCGGAGGCCACCGTCGCGTTCTCCGACAAGTCGATCGGTACGAACCACGTACTGCCGACCGCGCGCGCCGCTCGGTACACGGGTGGTCTGTGGGTAGGCAAGTTCCTGAAGACGGTCACGTACCAACGCCTGACCGCCGACGGCGCCCGCACCATCGCACCGTCGACCGCCGCCATCGCCGACGCCGAGCTGATGCACGGCCACGCCCTGACCGCCCGCCTCCGCAACCCCTGACCCCACCCCCCCGAACGCCGGCCCCCGGGCGCCCACCCGGGGCCGCCCACCCCGGGCGCCCACCCTGAACGCCATTTGAGTGGTTAACCACGCAGGTTGCCCCTTCACCCATCGCAGGCGGGAGGTGAAGGGGCAACCGCTGAGGTTAACCACTCAAATGGTTTCAGCCCAGGTGGGGGAGGAAGTCGGCGAACTCGGCGAGGAGGCGGTCGACCATGCGGACCTCTTCGGCGTCCAGGCGGTGCGCGGGTTCGCGGCAGTACGGGCTGGCGAACAGGCCGCGGCGGACCGAGATCAGCTTCTCGGCGGCGATGATCCGCTCGGTGTCGAGCATCCAGTACGAGATGTACGGGAGCAGGCGGCGGTGCAGGTCGACGCCCGCCTCGCCGTCGCCGGTGGTGAGGCGCTGCCAGATCTCGACGTACACCTCGGTCAGCGAACACCCTGGTTGCGTACCGACCGCGCCCCGGCGGACCGCGTCCGGGAGCTGCACCCCCGCGTACCCCTCAACTGCCGCGAGGGCCGGCGTGCCTTGAGCGAGCTCGGCGATGAGTGGGCCGGGCGGGCTCGACTCGACCTTGACCAGGCGCAGGTTCGGGTGGTCGGTGGCGATCAGCCGGAGCAGATCGGCGTCCAGGCTGGTGCCGGTCTCGGTCGGCGCGTACTGCAGCACCATCGGGACCGGGTCGATCGCGGTCAGTACGGCGCGGACGTGCTGCTCCAGCGAGCCGCGGGACGGGGACAGGAAGTGCGGCGGCAGCAGGTTGATCAGGTCGGCGCCGGCCTCGACCGACTCGCGCGCCCGGCGGGCGGCCAGCTGGGTCGCGTGGTCCTGGACGGCGACCACGGCGGCGACGTCCGGGCGATCGCGGGTGTGCGACAACAGGATCTCGGTCAGCCGGCGGCGCTCGTCCTCGGACAACTTGTGGAACTCGGACGCGAAGCCGGGGAACATCGCACTCGTCACCCCCGTGCCCAGCACGTACCGCACGACCCGGTCGAAGCCGTGGTAGTCGACGTCGCCGTCGGCGGTGAACGGAACCTCCAGGACCGGGGACACGCCGCGTACCAGCAGCGACGCGTCCGTGGGCCGTTCGGCCCCGAGCTCGGTGGTGGTGACCATTTCTGCCTCCCGTTGTGTGGTCACGATCGCCCCAGTAACCGGGCGAGGTTGCCGCCGAACACCGCGGCCTTCTGCTCCGGATCGACCGGCCAGTCCCGGATCCGGTCCACCTCGGCGAGTGGCACCGTGTACGGCGAATCGGTCGAGAACACCAGCCGATCGGCCCCGATCCCGGGCTCGGCGAGGAATCCGCTGAGCACGGTGTCCCAGGGCGCGTACGACGTGTCGCCGTACAGGTTGGGCGCGTGCAGCAGCGCCGGCACCGCGTCGATCCAGAAGTCGGTGGCGCCGCTCTTGCCCATCAGCACCGGAAGCTCGGGCCGGCGGCGGGCCAGGCTGGCGAGCGGCAGCGGTACGGCGTTGGCGGGCGTACCGGTGCGGACGTAGACGAACCAGCCGGCCGTCGCGGCGAAGTCGAGCAGCGGGTCCAGCAGGCCGTCGAGCAGGTCGAAGCCCTGCAGCACCGAGTCGACCGCGAGCGCGACCGCGCCGGCGTCGCGGGCCCGGTCCAGTTCGTCCAGGGCGGCCCGGCCGCGCCACGGGTTGGCGACCGCGTACGCGAACAGGCGGCCGCCGGAATCCGCGGCGGCGTTGGTGGTGTCCTCGTTGCCCTCGCGGTTGTCGTAGGCGATGCAGCGTTCGGACGGCGCGATCAGCGCCTGATCGATGCCGAGGGCATCCATCGTGGCGAGCAGCTCGGCCGGCTTCAGGCTGACCTCGCGGCCGTCGCCGATCCGGACATGGGCGTCGATGATCATGCGGGCACCTCCAGCCCGAGCGCGCCCAGAGCGTCCGCGTGCACGATGCCGTCGATGACCTCGTCCGGTACGCGCGGCAGCTTGGTGCCTTCGAGCATGTCGTTGACGGTGTACAAACCGGCGATCGCCTCGCCGGTGGTGGCGATCGGGAAGTCCGACCCGAGCAGCAGCTTGCCGGTCGCGCCCCACTCGACCGCGTTGATCAGGGACTGGTAGAGCACCCACGGGCGCAGGTAGATCGACGACACGTCCGCGTACACGTGGGGGTGCTTGCGGATCGTCACCACGGTTTCCCGGCTCCACGGGTGGCCCATGTGCGCCATCACGATCCGGAGCTCCGGGTACCGCAGGGCGATCTCGTCGGTGACCAGGGGATAGGTGTACTGAAGGGGCGCGTGCCGCATCGGGGACGCGCCGGAGTGGAACAGGATCGGCAGGCCGTGCCGCTGGCAGTAGTCGTAGAAGGCGAAGGCCGGCTCGCTGAGCGGATCGAAGTTCTGGTAGTTCGGGCCGAGCTTGATGCCGACCAGGCCGAGCTCGCGGCAGCGGTCCGCTTCTTCCAGCGCGCCGGGCAGGGTCGGGTTCACCGACATGAAGCCGATCCGCTTCGCCGGGTTGTCCTGGACGAACTCCGCGGTGGCGTCGTTGGTGCGCTCCGGCAGGTAGGGGAGTCCGGTCAGCTCAAGTGGATTGTCGACAAAAATATTGAAGACAATCGTCACGTCGGCGGCTTCCATCGCGGTGTCGTAGTCGGCCCACGAGTTGGTGGTGACCACCGGGCGGTCGTTGCGCCAGTTGTCGTACACCTGGCGCTCGGCCGCCGGAACCGCGTCCCGGTGGGTCGGGGTGTGCGCATGAACGTCGACAATCATCGGAACTCCCGCAACAAGTCGTCTCGCAAGGTCACGCCCAGGCCGGGCTCGTCGGTCAGCCGGACCCGCCGCCCGTCACTGTCGAGCGGTTTCGCCAGCACGTCCTCGGTGTAGTAGTGCGCGCCGATGATGTCGCTCGGGTACGCCGACAACGCCGGCAGTGCGGCCGCCACGTGCAACTGGGCGGCGGCGCCGAGGCCCAGCTCGCCGTTCGATCCGATCAGGACGTCGACGCCGTGCGCCGCGGCGAGTTGTCCCATCCGGACCGCACGTCCGGGTCCGGCGCTCTTCCCGACGTACAGGCTGACCATGTCGGCCGCGCGTGCTTCGATCACGGTCAGGAGATCGTGGACGTCGAACACCGATTCGTCCGCGATCACGGGCAGTCCCTGCTGGCGTACCTCGTACGCGCCTCGTACGTCACGTGGTTCGAGCGGTTGCTCCAGGAAGGCGACACCGAGCGCCTTCAGTTCGGGAACCGCGCGCAGGGCGTCGGCTCGGGACCAGCCACCGTTCGCGTCGGTGCCGAGGAAGGCGTCACCGGCCAGTTCGCGTGCTCGGCGGACGCGCTGGAGGTCGCCTTCGAGACCCAGCCCGACCTTCACCTTGAACGCGCCGAACCCGGCGGCGGTGGCGGCGTTGTACGCGCGTTCGAGCTCATCCGGGTCGCCGGAGAGCGAGAGCTTGATCGGGATCTCCCGGCGGTACGGCCCGCCGAGTGCCACCGCGAGCGGAACGTCCAGGGTGCGGGCGAACGCGTCCCACAAGGCGATCGAGACGCCCGCCTTCGTGAACGGATTACCCTGCAGCACCTTGTCCATCAGGTCATCCGCCGCACCGACCGGGGTGAGCGGCGCGCCGATCAGCGCGGGCGCGAGCACTGTCCGGATGAAGTGCTCGGCGGACGTACCGTCCTCGCCGGACCAGATCGGGGTCGCGCTGACCTCGCCGTACCCTTCGACGCCGTCGCTGGTGACGACGCGGACGAGCAGGAAGTCGGACCGGTCGTGCGGACCACGGGCACCACGGACCAGCAGTTCCGGGGCGGCGCGCAGGCTGACCCGCGCGGTCTGGATCGCCGCGATGGTGGCCGTCACGCGGGCTCCAGCAGGCGTTGTGGATTGTCGACAAGCATCGCGTGCCGCTGCGCGTCGGTGATCCCCCAGCCGTCGATCTCCTTGACCCGCGCGACCGCGTAGTCCTGGCTGGCCTTGTCGGACAGCCCGGCGTCGGTCCCGAAGATCACCTTGTGCGGCGGAGCTTCCTGCAAGATGTGGCGGGCGGCGTACGGCGGCGTACCGCAGATGCACAGGTACAGGTTCTCCGTCTCCTGCGTCATCACCAGTGCCTCACGCCACAGGTCGTGCAGTCCGCCATGACCGAGTACGACGCGCAGTTTCGGGTGCCGGCGGGCCAGCGCGGCGATCTGCCCGGCAGTTGAGTACGGCGGTGTGCCGTCGTGGCTGAGCAGGACGCCGCCGACCGAGGTGATCACCTCGCAGATCGGGTCCAGCGACCGCTCGTGCATGCTGAAGCCCTGCAACCACGGGTGCAGTTTCAGGCCGCGCAACCCGAGCTCGCCGACCATCCGCTCGGCTTCGGCGACGGCCGTCTTGCGGCGGACGGCAACGGTGCCGAAGCCGATCATCCGGTCCGGGTACGCGCGAACGAACTCGGACAGCCGGTCGTTCGATTCCGGGGTCGGGTCGAACAGCCCGTCGTGACTGAGCACGACCGCGCGCTCGATCCCGGCCGAGTCCATGAACCCGACGAACTCGTCCGCGCCGAACGGCGTACCGCCCAGCCAGGTTGCGGTCTCCCACGCCGGGGTGTGGGTATGGAAGTCGATCACAAAACCTCCGCGAGCTCGAGAAGGCGGTCGCCGAGTGCGGCCGCCAGCTGGTCGAACCATTTCCGCCCGATCGCCGGGTCGGCCAGCTCGGGCCGGTCCGTGTACCCGTCGATTCGCTGCCAGCTCTCCGCCGTATGCAGCGCCACGTCATCAACCGCCGCTCCCACTGGCGGATCCGGCCGTTCCTTGCGCTCAGCAACAAACCCGGCATCCAGCCCCAGCATCAACGCAGTCTCGAACTGCCCCGCATGCCCAGGAACGGGGACATCGGAAGATCCAGCAGAACGCAGACTCCAGTAATCGACGTGGGCGGCGTTCAGGTTGTAGCGGGCTGACGCGGTAGCGGCTGCCGCGTGACAGACGCCTGTGTTTCCGCCGTGCCCATTGACGAGCAGCAATCGCCGAGCGCCATCAGCTTGCAGGGACCGAGCCACATCGAGCAGCACTGCCAGCAGGGTCTCCGGAGACAGCGAAAGCGTCCCCCCGAACGGCAAATGATGATCCGAAGCACCGAACGGCAGCACCGGCGCCACCACCAGCGGCCGCGCCGCCCGCTCGTGTACCAACGAGGCAGCCCGCAGCGAAACCGCCTCGGCCAGAATCCAGTCCGTACCGGTCGCCAAATGCGGACCGTGCTGCTCGGTCGCCCCCAACGGCAGCACAACAATTGCCTCAGGCAACAGCTCGCCCAGCTCCGAACGATTACCGTGCTGCCATCTCACCAAGGTCACAAGGCCCTCCCGGCAACGAGTTGGGCGGTACGCAGCGCCGCGATCCCATCATCGAGCGAAGGCACGCCGGCCTTGCACGCACCGTCGTACAGGTCGACAAAGCGTTGCACCTGCAGGTCGAAACATCGAGTCATCCGATCCCCCGGGAAGCGAATCTCACGGTCCTCGGCAGCCGTACGCAGCCGGAGCTCGAACGTGAACCCGTCCAGCGTCGCCAACCCACGATCACCGAGAAACGTCAGCTCACACCGCGGCAGCGCGCTGGTCAACCAGCCGAACTCGACCAGCGCCTGATGCCCGCCCGGGTAACTGAGCCGCGCCCCGGTCAGATTGGCCGCCGGCAGCCCGGGCCGCGTCATCCGCGACCACGCATCGTCGACGCTCTCCGGCTGCCCGCCCAGCAGATGGCTCAGCCAGTCGAACAGATGCGCACCTTCGTGGACGACCGGCGTACCGTGCGCGAGCGTCGCGATGATCCGATCGGCGTGCTCGACGTCGGCCGGGTCGTACGGTTCGTCGTAGATATGCGCGCGGACGAGCACCGGCGTACCCAGCGTGCCGTCCGAGATCCAGGTCGCGAGCTGCTGCAAAGCCGGATCATGCCGGTACGTGAGCCCGACCTGGACCCGGCCGCGCTCCTCGGCGGACAACTGCCCGTACACCCCGGCCGCTTCGACCGACGTCGCGACCGGCTTCTCCGCGAGTACGAACAGCCCGGCGCGCGCGTACCGCACCACCAGCTCCGGCGTCACCCACGGCGGCGTCGCCAGCACCACCCCGTCCACCTCGCCCGGATCGACGTCCGCGCCGACCGGAATCCCCTGCGCGGCGGCGGCTTCGCGCCGCCCCGCGTCGGGGTCGACCAGCCGGACCAGCCGCACGGACGGATGCCGGCGCAGGGCGGGCAGATGTGCACCGAGACCTATGTCCCCGAGCCCCGCGAGCGCCACCCGCATTTTGCCGCTCCTTCAGAATACCGGAATTAGTTTCTGCTATCCGAAGCTTATGAGGTGTCCGGAGCTGCCGCAATGGGTGACCGGGTCGAGAACGCGGAAGGGGCCGCTCACCACAATGGTGAGCGGCCCCTTCCGGAGGCGTGCGAGGGTCAGGCCCCGGCGCCCTCCTGCTTCACGCCGGCGACCGCGGTCGGGTCGTCGATCCGGTACTTGCGGGCCGCCTCGGCGGCGACCTCCGGCTTCACGTCGCCACGCTTGGCCAGGATCTCCAGCGTCGCGACCACGATCGACTCGGCGTCGACCTGGAAGTGCCGCCGGGCCGCAGCCCGGGTGTCGGCCAGACCCCAGCCGTCGGTCCCGAGCGAGGTGTAGTCGTTCGGCACCCAGCGGGAGATCTGGTCCTGCACCGCGCGCATGAAGTCGCTGACCGCGACGACCGGGCCCTTGGTGTCCTTCAGCTGCTCCGTCACGAACGGGATCTGCTCCGGCTCGTCCGGGTGCAGCAGGTTGTGCTGCTCGGCCGCGATGGCATCCCGGCGCAGCTCGTTCCACGAGGTCACCGACCAGATGTCGGCCGCCACCGAGTACTCCTCGGCGAGGATCTGCTGGGCCTTCCGCACCCACGGCAGCGCGACACCGGAACCGAGCAGCTGCACCCGCGGCGCGTCCTCGCCGTCGGCGACCTGACCCTCTTCGAAGCGGTACATGCCCTTCAGCAGGGCCGCGACGTCGAGGTTCTCCGGCTCGGCCGGCTGCGCGACCGGCTCGTTGTACACGGTCAGGTAGTAGAAGACGTCCTCACCGAACGGCTTCTCCTGGTCCAGTCCGTAGCCGTACATCCGGCGCAGGCCGTCCTTGACGATGTACGGGATCTCGTACGCGAACGCGGGGTCGTAGTGCACCGCGGACGGGTTGGTCGAGGCAAGCAGCGGCGAGTGACCGTCCGCGTGCTGCAGGCCCTCACCGGTCAGCGTGGTCCGGCCGGCCGTCGCGCCGACCAGGAAGCCCCGGCCGAGCTGGTCGCCGAGCGCCCACATCCAGTCCCCGGTCCGCTGGAAGCCGAACATCGAGTAGAAGATGTAGAACGGGATCATCGGCTCGCCGTGGGTGGCGTACGCCGTGCTCGCCGCCAGCACCGAACCCATCGCGCCGGCCTCGGAGATGCCCTCGTGCAGCAGCTGGCCGGCCGTGGATTCCTTCCACGACAGCAGCAGGTTGCGGTCGACGGCCTCGTAGTTCTGCCCGTGCGGCGAGTAGATCTTCGCCGTCGGGAACATCGAGTCCATCCCGAAGGTGCGGTACTCGTCCGGGGCGATCGGGACGATCCGGTGCCCGATCTCCGGGTCCTTCATCAGGTCCCGGAACAGCCGGACCAGGGCCATCGTGCTGGCGATCGGCGCATGGCTGCCCTTGGACAGCGGCGCGTACACGTCGTCGCCCGGCAGCTTCAGCGTCTTCGGCGTGACCCGGCGCTGCGGCAGCGAACCTCCGAGCTGTTTGCGCCGCTCCATCATGTACTGGTACTCCGGCGAATCGGTGCCGGGGTGGAAGTACGGCGGGTTGTACGCGTCCTCGAGGTCCTTGTCCTCGATCGGCAGGTACAGCCGGTCCCGGAACGCCTTCAGGTCGTCCGAGGTCAGCTTCTTCATCTGGTGGGTCGCGTTCCGGCCCTCCAGTGCCTCGATCGTCCAGCCCTTGATCGTCTGGGCCAGGATCACGGTCGGCTGCCCGACGTGTTCGGTCGCGCTCTTGAACGCCGCGTACACCTTGCGGTAGTCGTGCCCACCGCGCGGCAGCCGGCGCAGGTCCTCGTCGGACAGGTTGCTGACCATCTGCTGCAGCCGCTGGTCGCCGCCGAAGAAGTTGTTCCGGATGTACTCACCGGACTCGACCGAGTAGGTCTGGAACTGACCGTCCGGCGTGGTGTTCATCTTGTTCACCAGCGCGCCGTCGTGGTCCTGGGCGAGCAGGTTGTCCCACTCCCGGCCCCAGATCACCTTGACCACGTTCCAGCCCGCGCCGCGGAAGAACGCCTCCAGCTCCTGGATCACCTTGCCGTTGCCACGGACCGGGCCGTCCAGCTGCTGGAGGTTGCAGTTGATCACGAAGGTGAGGTTGTCCAGCTCCTCGCGCGCGGCCAGGCCGATCGCGCCGAGCGACTCCGGCTCACCCATCTCGCCGTCACCGAGGAACGCCCAGACGTGCTGCTGGCTGGTGTCCTTGATACCGCGGTTGTGCAGGTACCGGTTGAAGCGCGCCTGGTAGATCGAGTTCAGCGCGGCCAGCCCCATCGAGACGGTCGGGAACTCCCAGAAGTCCGGCATCAGCCGCGGGTGCGGGTACGACGACAGGCCCTGGTGCGGGCCGCGGGAGACCTCCTGGCGGAAGCCGTCCAGCTGGTCCGTGCTCAGCCGGCCCTCGAGGAAGGCACGCGCGTACATCCCGGGCGAGGCGTGCCCCTGGATGAAGATCTGGTCACCGCCGCCCGGGTGGTCCTTGCCCCGGAAGAAGTGGTTGAACCCGACCTCGTACAGGCTGGCGGCCGACTGGTAGGTGGCGATGTGACCGCCGACCTCCAGGCCCTTGCGGTTGGCCTTGCTCACCATCACCGCGGCGTTCCAGCGGATGAAGGCCCGGATCCGGCGCTCGATGTGCTCGTCGCCGGGGAACCAGGGCTCGCGCTCCGGTGGGATCGAGTTGATGTAGTCGGTGCTCCGCAGCGCGGGCACACCGACCTGTCGCTCCCGGGCTCGCTCGATCAGCTTGAGCATCAGGTAGCGCGCCCGCGCCTTGCCCCGTTCGTCCAGGACGGCGTCGAGCGATTCGACCCATTCACGCGTCTCGTCGGGGTCGATGTCGGGGAGCTGGGTGGGCATCCCCTCGGTGATGATGGCTGGTGGTTCGTGTCCGGAAGCCACGGTGTCCTGCCGTTCTCTCTGGTTGCTCTTCACCGCAATCCTGTCACCTGTTCGGAATGCGTTCTACTTCGCCTTCCCTCTGGGCCCGATTACGGCCGGGTAGGTACTGATCCCAGCGGACACGCCCAGTACCCGGCACGCGCATACCGGACACGTCACGGAACCCTGGTGCATACTTGCGCGACGCGGTACGTCACGATGGACTATCGCTAGATGGATGGCTTTGACACCTAACCCCGGCCAAGCGGGGACCACGGAGGAGGACACGTGAGCGCGACCGCGGATCACGCGGACGGCAAGAGCGGAGTGCCGAACATCGCCGCCCGGCTCGGCCTGGAGGCCGGCTGGGTCGTGCAGGAGATCGGGTACGACGACGATTGCGACGACGACCTGCGGGCTGCGATCAGGGAGATCACCGGCGAGGATTTCGCCGGTGAAGACACCGACGAGGTCGTGGACGCAGTACTGCTCTGGTTCCGCGAGGACGACGGCGACCTGGTCGACGCGTTCTTCGACATCCTGACCGACCTGAAGGCCGGTGGCGTGGTCTGGCTGATGACCCCCAAGGTCGGCCGGGACGGGTACGTCGAGACCAGTGACATCACCGAGGCCGCGCCGGTGGCCGGTCTGGCCACCACCAGCACGCTGAGCGTGACCGACGACTGGTCAGCCACCAAGTTGGTGGTCCCGAAGTCCGGTCGCCGCGGGTGACACTCCCGGCTGCCGGCAGCCGGGCACCCGATTTCACCACCCGGAACCAGTACGGCGAACAGGTCCGGCTGAGCGATTTCGCCGGCCACCGGGACGTCGTACTGGTTTTCTATCCGTACGCCTTCAGCCAGGTGTGTACGAGTGAACTGGCCGCGCTCCGGGACCGGCCGGACCTGCTGAGCCGAGCCGAGTTCCTGGCGATCTCGTGCGATCCGATGTTCACGTTGCGGGCGTACGCGGACCGTGAGGACCTCGGCTTCAGCCTGCTCACGGACTTCTGGCCGCACGGCGCGATCGCCACTTCGTACGGCGTCTTCGAATCGGAGCGAGGCTGCGCCACCCGGGGCACTTTCGTGATCGACCGGGCCGGGCTGATCCGCTGGTCGGTGCACAACCAGCTGCCGGACGCCAGGAACCCCGACGACTACGCCGAGGCGCTGGCGAACCTGGCCTGAACTGCCGGTGGCCGGAACGGCTGGTGGCCTGAGTCAGGGGGCCGCGCACTTGAGCAGGGTGCGCAGGCAGTACTCGCGCGCCTGCCGCGGCGTGGCGGCGCCCGACTGGGTGTAGAAGCGCGCGGTGTAGAGGTTCGACCAGAGCGTCATGCTCAGCCATCCGGCCGGCAGCGACGGGTCGATGCTGCCGTCGGCCTGGCCGCGCGCGACCGCGGCGGCGATCCGCAGCTCGTCGGGTTCGTCCTCCCAGCCGGCCTCGGGGGTCTCCTGGAACCACCAGGCGAACACGTCGAAGGACTCCAGCAGCTCCAGACAGAGCCGGGTGTACGCCTCGAGCCCGGTGCCCTCGTCGAGTTTGGCCTTTTCGAGCGCCGACTCGTATTCGTGCTCGACGAACGCGTTGATGCCGTCGACGAGCTCCTTCCGGCCGGCGTAGTAGCGGTGCAGCGTGCTGCGCGCGACGCCGGCCCGCTGCGCGACGTCCGCGATCGAGGCGGACGGATGCTCGATCAGCGTGCCGATACCTGCCTGCAGGATCGCCCGCCGGGTGCGCTCTCTGGTGGGACTGTCTACTTCCAGCATGGATAGATCATATATGTCCGATGGTGAGAAATGATGTACTAAAGTAGGACAGTGGTGTCCTATCATGGGATCATGATGCCTCAATCTTCCGCGCCCGAGGCGGGCCGAATCTCGCTGTTGTGGTCCTATGCGCGCCCGCACTTGCCGGCGCTGATCCTGTCCCTGGTGCTCGCGCTGGTGACGTCGGCGTCGCAACTGGCCAGCCCGCTCGCGACCCGATCGGTCCTGGACGCGCTGGCCGGCGGCGGTTCGCTGCTGAACCCGGTGCTGATACTTCTCGTACTGCTCGTGGTGGGCGGCGCGGTGGGCTGGTGGCAGTGGGTGATGCTCGGCTCGCTGGCGGAGCGGATCGTGTACGAAGCCCGCCAGGGGATGCTGACCCGGTTCATGCGGGCGCGGGTGTTCCCGCTGCTGCGCCGCCCGGCGGGGGAGCTGGTCACCCGCGTCACCTCGGACTCCGTACTGCTGCGGGAGGCCGCGTCGACCAGCGTGGTCGGGATCATCAACGGCACCGCGCTGCTGATCGGCACGCTGGTGATGATGGCCGTCCTGGACCTGGTCCTGGTGCTGGCCACCGTCGCCGCGGTCGCCGTGGTCGCGGCGGTCACTATCGTGCTGATGCCCGAGATCGGCCGGGCGCAGCGCCGGTCCCAGGCCGCGCTCGGGTCGCTCGGGGCTGAGCTGGAAGGCAATCTGCGGGCGATCAAGACGGTGAAGGCAGCCGGCTCGGAGCAGCGGCAGCTGGACCGGCTGACCGGTCATGCGCGCTCGTCGCGGGACGAGAGTGTTCGCGCGGTCCGGCGGGAGGCGATGGTGTGGACGGTGGCCGGCGGCGGTATCCAGGCGGCGATCATCGTGATTCTCGGTGTCGGGGCGTGGCGGGTGTCCGAAGGCGAGATGACGGTCTCGACGCTGGTCGCGTTTCTGCTGTACGCGTTCGTGCTGCTCGAGCCGGTGTCGACGCTGAGCGAGAACTTGACGGCGTTCCAGTCCGGGCTGGCCGCCGCCGGCCGGATCCGGGAGCTCGAACAACTCGAACAAGAGCCCCCGAGCGAGACCGCGCGCACCGGGCCGGGTGACGCGGGTGACGCGGTTGCATCGGGCGACGCGGTTGCATCGGTCGGCTCGGTCGCTTCGGTCGGCTCGGTCGGCTCGGGCGGGTTGCCGGTGGATCGGGCGGGTGCGGTGATGGAGTTGCGGTCGGTGACGGCTGGGTACGATCCGGCCGGTGAACCGGCGGTGCGTGACCTGGACCTGCGGATTCCGGCGCGCGGTCATCTGGCACTGGTCGGTCCGTCCGGTGCGGGCAAAACCACCGTCTTCTCGCTGTTGCTCGGCTTCCTCAATCCACAGTCCGGCCAACTCACGCTCCAGGGCGTGCCGTACGCGGAAGTGGGACTGCCCGAAGTACGTCGCCGGCTCGCGTACGTGGAACAGGAGACGCCTGTCGTACCCGGGACGATCCGGGACAACCTGACCTTCCTCAACGCCGACGCCACCGACGAGCAGATCCTTGACGTGCTCGATCAGATCCGGCTGCGCGAGACCGTGCTCGCCCTTCCGGACGGGTTGGATACGCCTCTCTCGGACAGCTCGGTTTCCGGCGGGCAGCGGCAGCGGATCGCGTTGGCCCGCGCGTTGCTGGCCGATCCCGAAGTGCTGCTGCTCGACGAGGCGACCGCACAGGTGGACGGGCTGACCGAGAACGCGATCCACGACGCCGTACGCCGTCATGCCGCGCACGCGACCGTCGTGACCATCGCGCACCGGTTGTCCACGGTCATCGACGCGGACGAGATCGTGGTCATGGAAGCGGGCCGGATCGCGGCGCGCGGTACGCATCAGGAGCTGCTCGCGGTCAGCGAGCTCTACCGCAGCCTGGTCCAGGCATTGCGGATCAACACCGAAACGGAGCTGGAAACGGCGGAGCCGGAACCGGATGTGGAGCGCGTGGGTGGGCTGTGAGGGACTCGAACCCCCGACCCCCTCGGTGTAAACGAGGTGCTCTAACCAACTGAGCTAACAGCCCGCGAGGCATGACCGTATCACTCCGGACGGCCCGGACCGAAAAGCATTCGGTCCGGGCCGGCGGCGTCGTTCAGCGCCGGCGTTGCTGGGCGTCGAGGAAGCGCTGGAGGTACTCCTGGAAGCGTTGCACGTCCTTGGCGTCCCAGTCGGCGGTGAGGTCGGCGAAAACCGACTCCTGCCAGCGGTGGGCGGCGGCAAGCATCCGGGCGCCCTTGGCGGTCACGAGCAGATTCCGCTGCCGCGCGTCGGTGGGGGAGGGGACCTTGCGCAGGTACCCGCGCTCGACCGCCTGCGCCAGGAATCGGCTCGCGCCGGACTGATCGATGCCGAGCTCGTCGGCGACCTGGTTCACGGTCGCGCCGCCGTCCCCCTGCAGCGCGGCGACGGCCTCGGTGACCATCACGTCCCGCCCGCGCTCGGCGTCGACCGCCTGCCCCGCCCCGGTCCACCGCCGCGACCAGTACCGCACCACCCGAAACAGCGCCATCCCCGGCTCCACGGAACTCACCGGCCCAGCTTATGCGATTCGCATGGGTGCCAGGCGCGGAAGTTCGCGTGGTGGCCCCGACTGACGGGCTTTGTGACCGATGGCGTGTTGTAGCGCGTCAGCGGTCCAACAACCTGTCAGCGGGGTCGCTTCCCCCAACCACCCGCACCAGTGACTTGCTGGGGACTGGCTGGTTCGGGGAGGGCCGTATCGGAAGCCGTGGTCACTCGTTGGAACCATGTCGGTGGAAGCGGGATTCTTAACCATCGGCTGCTGGGAACGGACTCCTCCAGGGCGGGTTGCGGCTGGTAGGGTTCACGGCTGTCGGTCGGCGCGACGACGCATCGGGTGCACCTGGTCTCGACGCTGTCCGGCAGATGAAACGCAGATGGAAAACGGGGCTGCTGTCGGTGTGAAGTGAGGCGGGTATGCCCTGTACCCGCTCCGTCCAGTTGGGGAGGCACGTGTCCGTGGGTCGCCAACCGGCCGGCGCCTGTGCAGCCCGCATCCGTGCAGTACCGCGTCCGCTGGTGGTGGCATCGGCGTGAGAAGCGGTGCGGACCGGCCGGCGATCTCCACCGGGCCGGCGTTGATGATTCCCGCCGGGTACCCGCGCGACCTGCCGAGCGCGCTGCTCCGGGCCGCGCGTGACTTCGGTGCCGCCGGCGTGGTCGAGATCGGACCGGACGGCCGGGAGACGAAACTCGACTTCCCGACGTTGCTGGAGCTCGCCGCGCGGATCCTCGCGGGCCTGCGCGCGAACGGCGTACGCGCCGGGGACCCCGCGGTCGTGCACTGCACCGAACCGGTCGGTTTCTTCGCCGCGTTCTGGGCCTGCACGCTCGGCGGCATCCGCCCGCTGCTGGTCGCGCCGAACCCGGGCGGCGACCGCACCGAGGAGGGCCGCGAACGGCTCCGCCGGATCACCGACCTGCTCGGCTGGACGGTCCTGATCGGCCGCCCGTCCGACCTGCCGAACGACCTCGGCCTCCCGGTCCTCGACCCGGACGCGATGGCCGGGCACGAGCCGACCTCCGATTTCCACCGCCCGGCCGCGGACGACATCGCCGTCCTGATGATGTCGTCGGGTTCGAGCGGTACGCCGAAGATCGTGCAGCTCACGCACCGCGGTCTGGTCGAGTTTGCCGCGGGTACGCCGGCGATGCTGCCGGTCCGTCCCGGTCAGACCACGCTCAACTGGCTGCCGCTCGACCGCAGCGGCGCGTTCTTGCTGTACCACCTGCTGCCGGTGTTCACCGGGTGCACCAACATCCACGTCAACACCGACTGGGTACTCGAGAACCCGCTCCGCTGGCTGGATCTGATGGACCAGCATCGGGTGAACCATTCCTGGTCGCCGAACTTCGGGTACCGGCTCGCGACCGCCGCCGTCGCCGGGGAGCCGGACCGGCACTGGGACCTGTCCGCGCTGCGCAGTCTGGTCAGCGGCGGTGAGCAGATCACCGTGCCGGTGATGTCGGAGTTCCTGCGGGTGACGAACCGGTTCGGTGTCGTACCGGAAACGTTCGTCGCGGCGTGGGGGATGACCGAGACAGTCACCGGAATCACGTTCGCCCGGCCGGGACTGACGCCGAACGTACACCGCGTACGCATCCCACCGACCGGCGTCGTCGAGTGGGTCGACCAGCGCCCTTCGTCCGGCAAGGTCGCGGTCGCAAGACCCGGCAAGCCGCGTACGGAGGCGCCCGGCGTACTGAGCCTCGTATCGGTCGGAGCGCCCGCGCCCGGTACGACCGTACGCATCGTCGCCCCCAACGGCGCCGTCCTTCCGGAGGGCCGGATCGGCCAGCTGCAGGTCGCGTCCGCGCGGGTCACCCCCGGGTACCTCGGCAACCTCGACGCCGACCGCGCTGCCTTCCCGGTCGGCAACTGGCCGGCCCGCAAATGGCTCGCCACCGGCGACCAGGGCTTCATCACCGGCGGCCAGGTCGTCATCACCGGCCGGGACAGCGAACGCATCATCATGTCCGGCAAACTCCATCATGCGCACGACATCGAGGAAGTCGCCGCAACGGTTGTCGGCGCCGAGCCCGGCCTGGTCGCCGCCTGCGGCGTCCCGCACGAGGAGTCCGGCACCGACCGCCTGGTCATCTTCTACGCGCTGACCCCCGGCGCGATCCCCGGCATGGACCAGGCCATCCGCAGCCTCGTCCAGGCCCGGCTCGGCCTGCAGGCGGAGGTGGTCGGCGTACCCCGCCGCGACTTCCCCACCACCCCCGGCGGCAAGATCCTCCGCCCCCTCCTCAAACAACGCTGGCTCGAAGGCACCCTCGAACCGGCCACCACCCCCCACGTAGAACCCGCCGGCGCCACCCCCAACTCAGGCCCCTCCGGCCAAGGCCCCTCAGCCACCCCAGAGTCAACCCCGTACGCCGAAGAAACCCCCCACCTCCTCCACCACCCAACCGCCCCCACCTCACTGGCCCCCTCCACCGACCCCACGTCGGCCTCCTTCACCGAGCCCACCTCGCTGGCGGCCCTGGCCTCGTCCGCCGAGCTCTCTTCACCGACAGCGCTCACCTCTGAGCCCGCCTCGCCCGTCCCACCGGCGGCCCTGGGTTTGCCCGCCGAGCTCACCTCATCGGCCTCGTCAGCGGCACCTGCCGGCAGCGAGCCCGTCGATCCAGAAGCCGCAACCCTCAAACCAAGCCCCGACGCCCTCGACCTCCCGCTCCAGCCCCCCACCGCGTACGACGAGGACGCCGCCGAACGCACCACCGAACTCCCGGTCATCAGCCTCGCCTGGAAACGCGAACTCCAGCAATCCATCCCCACCCCACCCCAACGCCCCACCCTCGGCACCCCACCCGGCCACCTGACCACCACCACCCCCATCACCGGCCACTCCCCAGCGCCGGATGAAAGCGCCGAGCACGACGACAACGCCCCCGAGAACGCCGCGTACGAGAACGCCGCGTACGAGAACGCCGCGCCCGAGGATGTCGCGCCCGAGAACGCCGCGCCCGAGAACGCCGCGCCGGGGAATGCTGAGTCCGAAGACTCCACGGGGCCCAACTCTCCTGACGCCGAAGCGGAAAACCCACTCGCTGCCGTCACCGCACCCGAACACCGCCCTGCGCAAACCACTGCGCACGAAGTCCCGGACACGGACCACGCAGCCAAACAGGCCGACGGCGATGGCGCGAATGAAGATCGCGTCCAGCAGACCACCGCGCCCGAACGTACACACGCGGATCACACCACCGAACACCCTGAAAACGAAGACACAACCTCGATCGCGGACAACCCCAACGGCACCACAAACGCGAACAAGTCCGACGCCCCAAGCGCAGCCGCGAACAAGGCCGACGCCGCCAACACCGAACCCATCGCCGAGGACCGCGCCGCCGAAACACCTGAAACCAAAGACGCGAACACCAACCCCTCCGCCCCCAAGCCCACAACCACCGAACCCGATGCCGTCAGCGATCACACCCCCGCCGCAATCGCCGACACCGCGGACGACCTGAATACCGACTCTGCCGCCCCCGCAAACGCGGAGGCCGCCGACGCCACGGACGCCGACGCCTCGGATGCCGACGCCACCGCCGAAGCAACCGCCGACGCGGACGCCGAGAGCGCTGATGCGTACGCCACGAGCAGCAACACAGACATCGAGGCAACCAACGCTCAGGTAGCAGGCGCTAACTCCCCTCAGGCAGCAGTCGCCGACCCGACCGACGCCGACACCAACCCGATTCGCACAGCACAGGCCGAAACAGATTCGTCCGACACGAACGGCCCCGACGCCGAAGACCCCAGCACGAACAAGCACACCGCAGACTCAGCTCCCGCACCCCAGGCTGAGCCGGATTCGGTTGGTACGGAGGAAGCCGTCGCCGAAGAGCCGAACGCGATGGGGTCTGACGCAGCCGTCGTTGGCGCGGACCAGATCGAGCCGAACTCGGTCGGCACGGACGAGGTCGCCGCCGACGAGCTCAGCGAGATGGAGCAAAGCACGGATTCGGTCGATGCGGTCCGGGCCGAGCGGGATTCGGTTGGTACGGAGGAAGCCGTCGCCGAAGAGCCGACCGCGATGGGGTCTGGCGCGGGCGTGGTTGGTGCGGATCAGGTTGAGCCGGAATCGGTTGGCACGGACGAGGTCGCCGCCGACGAGCTCAGCGCGACGGAGCACGTCGCCGACTCGGCTCGTGCGGACCAGGTTGAGCCGGATTCGGTCGGTACGGGTGAGGTCGACGCCGACGAGTCCAGGGCGATGGGGTCTGGCGCGGGCGTGGTTGGTGCGGATCAGGTTCAGCCGGACTCGGTTGGCACGGATGAGGTCGCCGCCGACGAGCTCAGCGCGGGTTCGGTTGGTACGGATGACGTCGACCCCGAAGAGCCCAGCGCGTTCGAGCACAGCGTGGATTCGGTTGGTGCGGTCCGGGTTGAGCGGGATTCGATTGGTACGGATGAGGCGGACGCCGACAGGTCCGGCGTGGTGGGGTCTGGCGCGGGTCTGGTTGATGCGGACCAGGCTGAGCCGGATTCGGTTCGTACGGATGAGGTGGACGCCGAAGAGCTCAGCGTGGTGGAGCGCGGCGCGGATTCGGTTGGTACGAGTGAGGTCGTCGCTGAAGAGCTCGTTGCGGAGGAACTCGGCGCGGAGTCGGCTGGCGCGGATGAGGGTGGTGCGGAGCTGGACGGCGCGGATGGGCGTCGTGCGGATGGCGTAAGCGGGGAGCAGGAAAGCGCCGGTGCCGGGTCCGTTGAGAGTGACGCCGAGGCCGTTGGCGGTGACGTCGAGCCCGTTGAGGGTGACGCCGAATCCGTTGAGGGTGGCGCGGAGTCTGTTGGCGGTGGTGCCGGGTCTGTTGAGGGTGGCGCGGAGTCTGTTGGCGGTGGTGCCGAGTCCGTTGAGGGTGGCGCCGAGTTCGTTGACGGGAATGCCGGGGCTGTTGAGGGCGGGGCGGAGTCCGTTGAGGCTGGCGTGGATTCTGTGGAGACTGCGGCGGGGTCTGTTGACGGGGACAGCGACGGCGATGGGGAGGTCGGGGGCGGCTCGGAGGTTGTTGGCGGGGGTGGAGGCGTTGATACTGCGGCCTCTGATGCCGGGAATGCTCGTGCGGTAGGCGACGTACTTGAGCGGGCTCAGGTGGATGCTGCTGATGGTGCGGGTGGCGACGCTCAGGTGGATGGTGCGGGCGGCGGCGCTCGAGTACCTGTAGCTGCTGATGACCGGGGCGAGGTGGTGCCCGGCGAGGTGGCGGGTGGTGGGGCTCTGGATGCGGAAGACGAGGGTGTTGAGCTCGGGGCCGGCGCTGCGGACGGGCGTGAGGGTGAGGGCCTCGGTGCTGCTGCGGTGTCGACTGTTGCGGCGGTCGCCGGTGGGGTGGTTGTTGGGGAGCGGAAGGCGGCTGTGGTTGAGCCGGTGGCTGTGGTGGGGGTGGCCGGGCGGTTCCCGGGGGCGGAGACGCTTGAGCAGTTCTGGGACAACCTGGTTGCGGGGGTGGAGAGTGTTCGGCGGTTCTCGCCTGAGGAGGTTGGGCAGAGTGGGGCCGCTGGTGGTTCGGGTGCGTGGGGTACGGGTGCAGCGGCCGGTCGCGCGGGTGTGCCTGGTGGAGCGGCCGGGCGTACTGGCTCGGGGGTGCGGCCTGCGACTGGTGCCCTCAGGACAACATCTGGTGCCGTGGTGCGGCCCGGGAGTGGTGCGGCGGGATGGGGTGCTGCTGGGCGGCTCGGTGCGGCTAGTGGGGTAGCTGGTACCCGAGCTGGTGCTGCGGGCGCGCGGGCTGGTGCAGGAGGAGCAGCCGACTCCGGCGAGGCGTCCGGTGCAGCAAGTGGGCGCACTGGAGGAGCAACCGGTACTGGCGCCGCATCCAGTGCAGCAGGTGCTCGTGCTGGGGCGGGCGCGGACTCTGGTGCGGTAGCTGCGCGTGCTGGAGCGGCTGGAGCTGGTGCGGCGTCTGGTGCGTCAGGTTCGCGTGCTGGAGCAGCCGGGCCTGGTGCGGCGTCTGGTGCGGCGGGTGAGGGGAGTGCGTCGGGCGGGGATGAGGGGGTTGCTGTTGGTGGGGTGTTGGAGCAGGTTGAGGCGTTTGATGCGCGGTTCTTTGGGTTGAGTGATCGTGAGGCCGAGCTGATGGAGCCGGCGCAGCGGTTGTTTCTTGAGGTTTGTCATCAGGCGCTGGAGCATGGCGGGTACGCGGGTACCACCGGGCGCGTCGGCGTGTTTGCCGGGTCGGGCATGAATCTGTACAACCGGCAGCCGCAGCCCCGTGATTCGATCGCGACGCGGGTGGCGTACCGGCTGGGGCTCACCGGTCCGGCGATCGGCGTACAGTCCGCCTGGTCGTCTTCCTTGGTGGCAGTGCACTTGGCGTGTCAGGCGTTGCGTTCCGGCGACGCGGATCTCGCGCTCGCGGGCGCCGCCGCCGTGCAGGTGCCTCAGGCAACGACCTGTCATCCGGCGCCGGATTCGATCCTGTCGCCGAGCGGACACGTACGCGCCTTTGCCGCGGACGCCGATGGTACGGTCGCGGGCAACGGCGTCGCGGCCGTACTTCTGAAGCGGCTCGACCAGGCGCTGGCCGACGGCGACACGGTGTACGCCGTGATCCGCGGCACCGCGGTCAGTAACGAGGACGCGCCGTCCGGCAACCAGGTCGAGCTGATCGAGCGCGCTCTCGAACGGGCCGGGTTCGACGCCGACTCACTCAGCTACATAGAGGCGAACGGGATCGGCAGCGCGACCGCGGACGCCGCCGAGGTGCGGTCGCTGACGACCGCGCTGCGCCGGCACACCGACAAGGCCGGGTTCTGCACGATCGGTTCGGTGAAGCCGAACATCGGCCACCTGGACAGCGCCGCGGGTATGGCCGGCCTGATCAAGACCATCCTGATGCTGCAGCACCGGATGCTGGTCCCGACCATCAACTACACCGAGCCGAACCCGGCGCTGGAGCTCGACGGCAGCCCGTTCGTGATCGGCACCGAGGCGCGTGCGTGGGAGGCGGGTACGACGCTGCGGGCCGGCGTCAGCGCCCTGGACGCGGGCGGCATGAACGCGCACGTGATCCTCGAAGAGGCGCCCCGGCAGATCCGCCGCGGCGACGACGGTCCGGTCGTACTCCCGCTGTCCGCGCCCGACCCGGACGCCCTCGCCGACCTGGTCGAGCTGTACCGCGCCGACCTCGGACACGGCACCGGCCATCGCCTGATCGACCTGGCCGGCACGGCGGCACTCGGTCGCCCCGCGCACAGGTACCGGGTTGGTGTCGCGGGCGGTTCGGAGGCCGAGCTGGTCGACGCGCTGGCGTCCGCGCAGCCGATCGAGGTACCGCGCGGCGGGCCCGGTCCGTTGGGGTACGCGTTCACCGGGCAAGGCGCCGCGCGGCGTGGGATGGCGGCCGGTTTGGCGGCGCGGTTCCCGGCGTTCCGGTCGGTGCTCGACGAGTGCGATCGCGTGTACAACGAGGAGACCGGCGGCAATCTACTCGAGTTGCTGCTCACCCCGGCGGGTACGACGGAAGGTGTCTGGCCGACCGAGACGGCGCAGCCCGCCTTGTTCGCGTTCGAGCTGGCGCTGGCGCGGTTGTGGCAGTCGTTCGGCGTGCAGCCGGCGTTGGTGGTCGGGCACAGCGTCGGCGAGTACGCGGCGTTGTGTGTCGCGGGTGCGCTTTCGCTGGCCGATGGTGTGCGCCTGACGGCGAAGCGCGGTCAGCTGATGCAGCGCGGGACCGTACCCGGCGCGATGGTCGCGGTCCGGGCGGACGCCGATCGGGTCCGCGAGATTGCTCGTACCGCCGGGGTTGAAGTTGCTGCTGGCAACGGTCCGCAGTCGTTCGTACTGACCGGGTCCGAGGTGATCGTGGGGCAGCTCGCGGCCCAGCTGGACCGGTTGCAGGTCGCGTGGCAACGACTCGACGTGGACCGGGCATTCCACAGTTCGTTGGTTGATCCAATCTTGGCTGACTTCGCGGAGATCGTCAGCGAGATCACGCTCGAGCCGCTGCGTACGCCGATGGTGTCGAGCTGGTCGGGCGAGCTGCTCGAATCCGGGACGGTACTCGACGGCGACTATCTGGTTGGCCAGCTGCGGCAGCCGGTGCTGTTCGGTGACGCGGTCGAGGCGGTGACCGCGGCCGGGTGCCGGCGGTTCCTGGAGCTCGGGCCGGACGCCGTACTCAGTCCGGCCGGGCGCCGGATCGCGCCGAACAGCACGTGGATTCCGGCGCAGCGGCTCGGGCAGGACCCGGTGCTCGCGACCATGAACGGGCTGGCCGAGCTGTACGAGCAAGGCACCGAGATCGCCTGGGCGAAGGTGTACCCGGATGGCGGGCGCGTGCCGTTGCCGACGTACCCGTTCCGCCGGGTACATCACGTGGTCGACCCGTCGGCGACCGTACACGCCGTCGGGCCGGGGTTGATAGTTGCCGGGGACAACGGTGCGGTGCCGTCGCGGGTGAACGCTTTCGAGCGGGCGGCGCGGGCGCAGACGCCGGTGTTCGACCCGCCCTCGAGTGCCGCGGTGAAACGCATTCCGCTGGACCCGCCGGCCGAGCCCGAAGCGGTTGCCGTGGAGCCGGTCGAGGAAGCGGAACGGTCGCCGTTCGCGTTGCCGGCGGAGACGCACCAGATCGACGCCGACTACCTGGCGCGGGCCGGATCGCTGCCGGGTGACGAGGTGTCGGCGGAGCGGTACCGCGATTCGCTCGATGTGGTTCTCGATCTGACCTGCGAGGAGCTCAGGCTCGACCCGTACGACCTGACCGTCGACCACACCTTCGCCGAACTCGGCGCGACACCCGCGTCGATGGCGCCGGTGATCGACGAGATCAACAGCCGCTTCGGGGCGGAGGTCGCGCCGGACGACCTCTTCCTCACGTACACGACCCCACACAAACTCGCGACCGCCGTCGCGGTGCAGTCGGCGACTGAGGCCGACAAGAGTGATGCCGAGGCGTACGCGGGTGGGGCGGATGCGCTAGCAGGCGATGGCGCCGGAACCGACGGTTCTGGGGCCAATGGTCCTGGAACTGATAGCTCCGGAGACGACCGCGTTGGAGTTGACCCCGTTGGAGGCGACCGCGCCGGAGTTGAGCGCGCCGGAGTTGGGCGCGCCGGGGAAGGCGCGTCCGAGGGTGAGCCTGCTGGAGAGGATGTGCGCGGGCTTGGGGAGCAGCGGGTCAGCGGTCCTGCTGAGGATGCGTTCAGCGCTGGCGAGGTTGTTGCCGTGGTGGACCTGGACGGTGCGCGCGAAGAGGCTGCGGATGCGGCGGGTGCGAGCGCTGCGGTTGAGGACGCCGAGGTTGATGGTTCGGAGAGTGCGGATGGGGCGGGGGACTCTCGGGCCGCGTTGACTGTGTTGGGTTCGGGGTTGGCCGAGCTTGCCGCGCGGGTGGATGCGGCGGCCGCGGCAACCGGCGCGGCAGAGCTGCCGGGCAGTGGGATGGCTGCGCTGATGTCACAGCAGTTGCGCGTAGCCGGTCAGCTGGTGGACGGCGTCACCAAGCTGATGCGCGAACAACTGAACCTCCTGGACCAGCACCACCCAACCGAGCGTGCCAACCCAGAACAACCACCCGCCGAACCCATGACCGGTGCTGACGGAGCTGACGAGCGTACGCCGGCCGGCGAGGCTGGCGGACCTGACGGGCGTACGTCGGCCGGCGAGGGCGGGGGAGCTGACGGGCGTACGTCGGCTGGCGCGGGTGTTGTGGTCGAGCGGGCTGGTGTTGGTGTGGCTTCGGTCGGTCGGGTTCGGATGAGGGATCTGCCGACTGCTGCGGGGGTAAGCCAGGAACACCCTTCCAGCGTGGACAGCACGGTCGGCAGCACAACCGGCGATGCAGCTGACAGCACGACCGAGAACACGACAGAACCTGACGACACCAGCACGGTCGAACAAGTCGACAACAACACGACCAGAACCACAGCCGACAGCACCCCCGAGAAGACGCCCGACGGTGCGCCGGACGTGGCGAGCGAGGGTACGCGCGAGGTGGCGGCCGAGAGTGCGCCTGAGGAGGCGGCCGAGAGTACCTCCAAGGAGGCGGTTGACGGTACGTCTGAGGAGTCGACCGACGGTACGCCCGCGACGGCGGTTGACGGTACGCGCGAGAAGGTCGCCGAGAGTGCGCCCGGAGGTGCGGTCGACAGTACGCCCGAGAAAGCGGTCGGTGGTGCAGGCGAGGGCGCGGGTGACATCGCGTCCGAGGGCGACACCGCGTCGGAGGGAGATGCTGCGTCTGAGGGTGCCGTCGGCGGTGCGGGCGATGGTGTGTCTGAGGGTGCTGACGAAAAGGTGCTCGGCGGTGCGAGTGCTGGTGTGGATGATGTGGCGGCTGAGGTCGCGGTCGGTGGGGCGGACGAGCGGCCAGGCGAGTACGCAGGCGCGAGTGCTGCTGCGGGTGCGGTTGGCGGGCAGGCTCGGCTGGATGACAGCGGCTCGGGCGAAGGCTTGGATGACGCCGGGGCTGAGGTCGGTGGTTCTGTCGGGCGGGTGGATGACCTCGCGGGCGTAGGTGTGGCTGAAGGTGCCGTCGATGGGCCGGTTGAGCGGGCGGATGGCGGCGCTGGCGCGGACGGTACGGCTGCTGCTGACCGTGTCGGTGGTGGGGTGGACGACGAGGCCGGCGACCGTGCGAAAGGCGACGGACCTGAGCTGAGCGACGCCGTCGGCGCCCGGGCGAGCGGCGGGGAGGGGGTGACCGACGGCTCCGGTGATCGTGTGGAGGGCGACGGACCTGAGCTGAGCGGCGACGCCGGGGATCGGGCGGGTGACGATGCCGGCGAGAAGGCAAGTGATGGCGCGGGCGTGAGGGTGAGTGACGGCGCTGGCGAGAAGGCGAGCGTCGGTGGCGAGGGCGTCGCGGCTGACGGTGCTGACGGTGCTGACGAGGGGGACTGGCGGCGGGGGGATTTGGTTTATTGGGATGGGGTTTTGGTGGGGGCGGGGCCCTTGGTGTTGGTGGGGGATCGGGGGGTGGGGGACGACGGTGCGGTTGGGGCCGTGAAGCGGGAGTTGGAGGAGGAGCTCGGGGACGCGGTGTTTGCGTTCAGTCGGGAGCGGAAGCTCAATCCGGTGATGACGATGTTCGCGGCCGTGGTGACCGTGCTTGGGCGGTTTGCGGCGCAGGATGATGTGATTGTCGGGTCGGCGCTGGTGCGGGCGAAGGGTGATACGACGACGGCGCCGCGGCGGGCGCTGCCGCTGCGGATCGATCTTTCCGGTGAGCCGGATCTCGGCGAGCTCGCCCAGCGGGTACGCGATGTCGCCGCCGAAGCCTTCCAGCACGCGGGTACGGACCTTGCCCTGCTCGACCGCGAACCGCTGTTCCAGATCCTGGTCGACTTCGAGGACGATGACGACGAGCTGCCGGCGTCGGTCGACCTGCGCTTCCGTCTGACGCACCACGGCGCCGGCATCACGTGTACGGCCGACTATCGCCCCGCGCTGTTCGCGCAGAGCACCGTGGAACGCCTGCTCGACTACCTCGCCGAAGTGTTGCGCAGGGCAACCACCAGCCCGAGCCTCCGCCTCCCGGAGCTCGTCCTCCCGATCGAATCCGACCTGCCCGTACTCCGCGACCTGGAAGCCGACGCGGACCAGGCCGGCCCGATCGGACGCGTCCGCCGGGATGCCGTGATCGCCGGTGAACTCAGCGGACTGCACACTCTCTTCGAGCGTCAGGTGGCCCGTACGCCGGACGCGATCGCTTTGGTGCAAGGCGATCGCGAGCTCACGTACGCCGAACTGGACCGCCGGTCGAACGCGGTCGCGTGGCAGCTCACCGACCTTGGCGTGAAGCCGGGCCAGCTGGTCGCGGTGCGTGTTGCCCGAGGCACCGAAATGGTCGTCGCGGTGCTGGCGGTGCTGAAGTCCGGCGCGGCGTACCTGCCGCTCGACCCGGGCGTACCGGAGTCCCGCTGGGCGTTCATGGTGCAGGACGCGGGCGCGGTCGCGATGGTCGGCGACGACGCGGCGCTGGCGGACCGGCTCGGTCTGCGCCTGGTCCCGGTCGCGGCCACCGACGGCGACCCGCGGGCGCGGCAGGCGCCGCCGGTGCGCGCCGCGGCGGACGACATCGCGTACTGCATCTACACCTCCGGCTCGACCGGTAACCCGAAGGGCGTCGTGGTTCCGCATCGCGGCCCGGTGAACCTGGTGCGGCACTACTTGCGTACGCGGCGATCGCTGCGCACCTTGCAGTGGACCTCGTTCGGCTTCGACGTCCACGTACAGGAGATGTTCACGACGCTCGCATCCGGCGCCGCGCTGGTACTGATCGGCGAGGACGACCGGTACGACCCGGATGCGGTCGTGGCCGCACTGCGCGACCACGAAGTCGAGCGGCTCTTCATGGCCTTCAGCCCGCTGACCGCCTTGCTGGCAACGATGCGCCGCCTGCCCGAGTTGCCCGCGCTGCGCGAGATCGTCGCGGGCGGCGAGGCGATGGTGCTGACCCACAAGGTGCGCGATTTCCTCGCGGCGCACCCGGACTGCCGGTTGTTCAACGAGTACGGGCCGGCCGAGGCGTCGATCGTGACCACGATCCACGAGGTCGACCCGGCGGAGGACCGGCCTTCGATCGGGCGGCCGATCGAAGGTGTCGTCGTACGCCTGCTGGACGAGGCGTCGCGCCCGGTTCCGGTCGGTGCGATCGGCGAGATCTACCTCGGTGGCGCGGCGGTTGCCCAGGGCTACATCGGCCGTCCGGAGGAGACCGAGCGCGCGTTCGTCCCCGACCCGGGGCATCCGGGCGCGCGGCTGTACCGCAGTCGCGATCTCGGTCGCTGGCGTGTCGACGGCACCCTGGAGTACCTGGGTCGCGCCGACGACCAGGTGAAGATCCGCGGCCACCGAGTCGAACCGGGCGAGACCGAGCACGTACTGGCCGACCAGCCCGGTGTTGTCGACGCGGTCGTGGTCGCCAACTCGGACCCGGCCGGCGACACCTGCCTGATCGGGTATGTGGTCCTTGAAGACAGCGATCCCGCGGTACTGGCCCGGCTGATGCTCGACCTGGGCAAGGAACTTCCGATCTACCTGGTCCCGGCGGACCTGATCCCGATCGAGGAGCTCCCGCTGGACGACAACGGCCGCCTGGACCGCGCCCGCCTGCCCGAACCCGAATGGCTGCACCCGTAAGCCGCAAGCAGACGAGCCGTAAGAGCCGGCAGAATCGTAAGAGCCGGCAGAGCCGTAAGAAGCAAGCCTCCGTTCTGCACCGTGGACGGGGGGTCAGGTCCGGTGGCAGCCCTCCCGCGGCCACCGACCGCCGTTCACGGTGCAGAACCCACGATCGATCCTCACCCTCCGAAGGATCGTTCGCGTTCGAGTCGGTCGGACGTTGCCGAAGGCATGCTGGTTCCCGACCGGTGGGTGACACGGTTGCGGCGGGTGAGTTTCCGCACCCGCCGCTCACGTGGTTCGGTTGATCCAAGGCCCCCCTCGATCAACCGCTTCCGGCCGGTCCGAGCCCCCTCGACCGCCCGTGGATGCCGGTGCCCCCACCCCATCCATCCGTTGCATCGGGTGACGTAGGGCGGTCGTTACACACTTTCCCGAGATTCGTAAAAATTGCGCAAAGGTGCGCGTGAGAACCCTTACCGGCGAAAGAAACTGTGCAATAGCTCAGGCCAGCGCGGCCCAGGCCTGGTGCGCGGCGCCGAGCAGCCCGGCGTTGTCCAGCTGAGCGGGCTCGACCGCGAGTTCGGTGATGAAGGGCAGCTGGGCCAGCCGCTTCACCCACGCCTGCACCGGATCGAACAGCACCGGCCCCGCCTTCGCCACCCCGCCGCCGATCACGACGGTGGTCAGGTCGACGGTCACCGCGGTAGCGACGATCCCGGCCGCGAGCGCCTGCGCGCCGTCGTCGAACGTGGCCAGCGCCAGCTCGTCCCCGGCGGCGGCGTCGGCAGCCAGTACGGCCGCGTCCACGTCCTCTTCGGTACGCCACCCGCGCCGCTTGGCGCGGGCGACCATCCGCGGACCACTCGCGTACGCCTCGACGCACCCGTACGACCCGCAGGCGCACGCCTCGCCGTCCTGATCGACGACGACGTGGCCGATGTGCGCCGCGTTGCCGGACTGGCCGATCAGCGGTTTGCCGTCGACCACCAGACCGCCGCCGACGCCGGTCGACACGACGATCCCGAGCAGCGTCTTCGCGCCCCGGCCGGCACCACTCCAGTACTCGCCGAGCGCGAAGCAGTGACCGTCCATGCCGAGCGTGACGGGTACGTCGCCGGTCAGCGCCCGGACCCGGTCGACGAGCGGAAAGTTGCGCCAGCCGGGGATGTTCACGGGCGAGACCAGGCCGTGCCGCTGGTCGAGCGGTCCGGCCGAGCCGATACCGACCGCGAGCGGGGTGGCGTCGCCGCGAACCCGCTCGATCAGCTCACCGAGCGCGGCGAACACCTGGTCGGCGCCGCCGTCCGGAGTACGGATCCGGTCGCCGGCCAGAATCGTGCCGTCGGCGGAGACCAAAGCGGCGGCCAGTTTCGTGCCGCCGATGTCGATTCCCAGCACGGTTCCCCGCGCCGGCGCTGCGTGGTCGCTCATCGTCCCCCCGGTCAGGGCGGTCAGGTCGAGAGACAACGTTATCCGTAGTCGGCCAGAACAGACAGGGCTCAACTAAGGTAATCACGGCAAACGCGCTGGAAGGCGGCCGTTAACCGTCATGACAGGACTTGACAACGATACCCCTCCATCGGTTTTCGGCAGCTAATTATTAGCTGTCAGTGACGGCGTGGCCGGGCTGGCGCGAGCCGGTGCGGGGCTGAGAGGGTTGGCGGATGAGTGATCAACTGGAGCGTGACGCGGCCGGCTCGCTGGTGGTCGGTTTCACCGGGACGACCGCCCCCGACGAGCTTCGCCGCGCGGTGGCGGGCGGCCTCGGCGCGGTCATCCTGTTCACCCGGAACGTGGTGGACGCCGACCAGGTGGCCGCGCTGACGGCGGCATTGCGGGCCGAGCGCCCGGACCTGATCGTCGCCATCGACCACGAAGGCGGCGAGTTCAGCCACCTCGCCCCGGCGAATCCGTGGCCGCTGGCCAGCCCACGCGTACTGGGCGACCTCGACGACGTCGAGCTGACCCGCGCCTCGGCGCGCGATGCGGCCGCGACGCTGGCGGCGCTCGGCATCGACCTGATGCTCGCGCCGTCGGTGGACGTGAACAGCAACCCGGCGAACCCGATCATCTCCACCCGCTCGTTCGGCCGGACCGCGGAGGTGGTGTCCCGGCACGGCGTTGCCTTCGTCCGGGGAGTCCACGACGCCGGGATCGCGGCCTGCCCGAAGCACTTCCCGGGTCACGGCGACGTCGCCGTCGACTCGCACACCGACCTGCCCCGGGTGGACCGTTCGGCCGCGGCGGTCGAGGCCGTCGAGCTCGCGCCGTTCCGGGCCACCATCGCCGCCGGCGCCGACGTGGTGATGAGCGCCCACATCGTGTTCTCCGCGTACGACGACCAGCCGGCCACCCTTTCGCACCGAATCCTGACCGGGCTGCTCCGTGAGCAACTCGGCTTCACCGGCGTGATCACCACCGACGCGCTCGAGATGCAGGCGATCACCAGGCACCGCTCGATCGAGGACGCCGCGGTCGCGTCGATCGCCGCGGGCGCCGACCTGGCCATGATCGCGGTCGGTACCGCCGATCCGCAGGCGCTGACGGCGCAGGTGGCCGAGTCCGTACGCCACGGAACCGTGCCCGCCGAACGCGTGGCCGACGCGGCCGCCAGGGTCCGCGCCCTTGCCGCGTCACTCGGTCAGCGCGGCCGGCACTCCGGCCTCAACGGCGCACCGATCCGCGAGGTAGCGGCCCGGGTGATCGCGCGTCAGACCTTCCCCGCGCTGGGCCCCGCGCCGTACGTGGTAGACCTGACCCAGGGCCTGCACCCGGCCTGGAACCCTTATTTCGCGGGGCTTCCGGAGATCTTCACCCGGGTGTCGCCTGATGCCGACGGAGTCGTCCTGCGCGGCGAACACCACCTGACCGAGAACGCCGAGCCTGCCACCGACGTCATTGCCAAGGCAGCCCAGGCCGCTCAGGGCCGCCCGTTGGTGATCGCCGTCCAGGACGCGATCCGTACGCCGTGGATGCGCGAAACCCTCAACCACCTGATCGCGGGCCACCCGGACAACGTGTTCGTCCTCTGCACCGGCATCCCCGAGGACCAGGCGCTGGTGCCGGCCGGCATCCCGTCCGCGACCACGTCCGGCCGCAACCTGGTCGTCCTGGAAGCTGTCGCCCGCACACTGACCGGCAGCTGAAAGTCGGCAGCTCGACAGGAGGTGTCCGCCGCCCGCCGCACGTTCCACGCTCAGCCGAACCCCCACGAGGCGGCCACCGGCCGACACCTCCTGTCGAGCTGCCGATCAGCCCAACCGGCAACCTAGCTCCAGATCCAGGGCGTTCTGCTCGACGTAGTTGAGAGCGTGCCGCACGGCGCCGACGGACACTATCGCGTCGCCCAGCGACGAGACGGCGACCCGGGGAGGCGTGCTGGTGTACCCGGCCAGTTGTTTGTCCAGGTCGGGGAGCAGGGCGGAGGCGGCGTCGGCGACCGCGCCGCCGAGGACGACCAGCTCCGGGTTGAACAGGATGCCTAGGGTGGCGACGACTCGCGCGGTCCGGGCGGCGATATCCTGAAGGATGCCCAGGGCAACCTTGTCGCCGGCCTCGGCCGCGCTGAAGACCTGCTCGGCGGTCACCTCGCCGTCGGTCGCCAGCTCGCTCAGCGCGGTCCGTACGGACGGATCGGCGACGGCCCGAGTGCCCTCCTCGCGGGCGATCCGGGCGATACCGTGGGTGTCGCCAACGCCCTCGAGCAGTTTGAGGAACACCATCTCGCCCGCGCCGCCGCGACTGCCGTGCAGCAGGCGCCCCGAGTCCATCAGCCCGGACCCGAACCGTTCCCCGGCCAGCAGAACCACCAGGTCGTCGACGTTGCGGGCCTCGCCGCGCCAGTGCTCGCCGAGGGTGGCCAGGTTGGCGTCGTTCTCCAGCAGGACAGGCCAGCCGTGCAACTCGGTCAGCCGTGCCGCCAGGCCGCTGTCGAACCGCCGCCAGAACTCGTCGTCGACCAGGATGTTTCCGTCCCGGTCGACCGGTGCCGCCACGCCGGCTCCGGCGGCGAGCACCTCGGCGTCGGACACCCCCGCGGACGTCAGTGCCTCGACCACCGTCGCGTGCACGATCCCGGTCCGTTCGCCGGCCGTCTTCACCCCGGCCGCGGACCGGCCGGCCTTCGCCACCGTTTCGCCGCGCAGATCCGAGACCAGTACGGTCGTCTTGGCGGCACCGATGTCGATACCGAGCACGTACCCGGCGCGGCCGTTGAACTCGAACCGGCGCGAGGGCCGGCCGACCGTGGTCCGGCCCGGGTCGAGTTCGACCACCCAGCCCATCGAGATCAGGTCGTTGCAGACCGCGTGCACGGTGGCCCGGGTGAGACCGGTGGCCTCGATCAGGCCGGTTCCCGTCATCACTTGCGCGCGGTTGAGCACGCCGAGCACCTTGCCCGCGTTCACCCGGCGCAACATCGTCGGAGTGGCCGTTGGCGGGGTAGCCGGTGGTTTCGCCATCAAAGCCCCTTGACCTGGTCGTCGTCTCGCCCGCAGAATACATGCAGATTCTAAATTTAGAGCCTATATATAAACCCTGGGTTACCAACAGATTCCGAGTGAGGCGATCGTGACTGGTCCGCAGACGACCGATCCCGACTGGTGGCGGCAGGCAGTCGTGTACCAGATCTACCCGCGCAGCTTCGCCGACGCCAACGGCGACGGCGTCGGTGACCTGCCGGGCATCATCAGTCGAGTCCCGTACCTGGTGGCGCTGGGCATCGATGCGGTGTGGCTGAGCCCGTTCTACCCGTCCGCGCTGGCCGACGGTGGGTACGACGTGGACGACTACCGCAACGTCGACCCGCGACTGGGCACGCTGGAGGACTTCGACCAGCTGGTCGAGGCGCTGCACGTCGAGGGCATCAAGCTGATCGTCGACATCGTTCCGAACCACACGTCGAACCGGCACGAGTGGTTCGTCGAGGCGCTGGCGGCGGCCAAGGGGCACCCGGCCCGCGATCGGTACATCTTCCGGGACGGCCTCGACGGCGCCCCCGACCAGCCGCCGTCGGACTGGGACTCGGTCTTCGGTGGGTCCGCCTGGGCGCAGACCGACGACGGCCAGTGGTACCTGCACATGTTCGCCGCCGAGCAGCCCGACCTGAACTGGCAGCACCCGGAGGTCCGCTCGGACTTCCTGGACACGCTGAAGTTCTGGTCCGACCGTGGCGTGGACGGCTTCCGCGTCGACGTCGCGCACGCGCTGGTGAAGGACCTGTCCGAGCCGTTCCCGTCGCAGGCCGCGCTGCCGAGGCAGTCGGAGTCGTACGGCAAGCACCCGCTCTGGGACCAGGACGGCGTGCACGAGATCTACAAGGACTGGCGCAAGCTGCTGAACACGTACGACCCGCCGCGTTCGGCGGTCGCCGAGGCGTTCGTACCGGCCTCCCGCCGGGCCCGGTACGCGAGCGCCGACGGGCTCGGGCAGGCGTTCAACTTCGACCTGCTGCAGGCCGACTTCGAGTACGAGAAGTTCCGCCAGGTGATCGAGGCCAACCTCGCTCTCGCGGACGAGAACGGCTCGTCGTCGACCTGGGTGTTCTCCAACCACGACGTGGTCCGCCACGCGACCCGGTACGGCCTGCCGAAGAACCCGAAGGGCGGCTGGCAGGACGGTAAGGACTGGCTGCTCAGCAACGGCACCGAGCCGACCGTCGACGTGGCCCTCGGTCTCCGCCGGGCGCGCGCCGCGACGCTGCTGATGCTCGCGCTGCCCGGCTCGGCGTACCTGTACCAGGGCGAGGAACTCGGCCTGCAGGAGGTCGGCGAGCTGCCGGCCGCGAACCTGCAGGACCCGGCGTACTTCCGCTCGAAGGGTGCCGAGAAGGGCCGCGACGGCTGCCGGGTGCCGATCCCGTGGACCGTCGAAGGGCTGTCCTTCGGCTTCGGTTCGGGCGGTTCGCACCTGGTCCAGCCGAAGTGGTTCGGGGCGTACTCGGTCGAGGCGCAGCAGGCCGACGTGGAGTCGACGCTGAGCCTGTACCGCAAGGCCCTGGCGGTACGGCGCGGGCTGCGGACCGGCAACTCGCTGACCTGGGTGGACGAGTCGGACTCGGTCATGCACTTCACCCGGCCCGGCGGCTGGCAGTGCGTGACGAACTTCGGCGTCGCTCCGGTGGAGCTGCCGGACGCCGCGGTCGTCCTGTCCAGCGGACCGCTCGACGGGGACAAGCTCCCCGGTGACACAACGGCCTGGCTGATCTAGGCCTCAAGAACTCGCTCCGGTCCGGCCGTCCCGAGACGGCACTCCCCCTGTGGCCGGAGCGACCCGTCGGAGCGGGTGTGGTGGTGGACGCGGCGGGGCGGTCGCTCCACCACACCAGCACCCGCACCGGCGGAACTGGTTGTGGCGGGGGCACCGGGCGGCTGCCCCCGTCACAATCCAGCAGAAAACCGCAAATGTCAGGATATGCCCGTGACGACACTTGCTGACGTGATCTCAATTCTCGACCGGCTGTACGACCCTGCCTGGGCGGAGTCCTGGGACGCGGTCGGCCTGGTCACGGGCGATCCGGATCAAGAGGTACGCCGGGTGCTGTTCGCCGTCGATCCGATCCGGGCAGTGGTGGACGAGGCGATCGCGGGCGGGTACGACCTGCTGGTCACGCATCACCCGCTGTTGCTGCGCGGTGTGAACAGCGTGGCGGCGAACACCCCGAAGGGCAGGGTCGTCCACGACCTGATCCGCGCCGGCGTCGCGCTGCACGTGTGTCACACGAACGCGGACAACGCCAACCCAGGGGTCAGCGACGCGCTCGCCGCCGCGATCGGCCTGCGTGACACCCGGCCGTTGAAGGCGATGCCGGCCGAGCCGATGGACAAGGTGGTCGTGTTCGTCCCGGTCGCCGAGACCCAGGCGATGCTGGACGCGCTGGCGAAGGCCGGCGCCGGTCAGATCGGCGACTACGAACGGGCCGCCTGGAGCGCTACCGGCGAAGGCACATTCCGTCCGCTGGCCGGCGCGAACCCGACCATCGGCCGGGTCGGCGACATCGAGGTCGTACCCGAGCATCGGCTCGAGATGATCCTCCCGCGCCGGAAGCGCCGCGCGGTCGTCGAAGCACTGATCGCCGCGCACTCGTACGAAGAGCCCGCGTACGACGTGTACGAGCTGGCCGAGTTGCCGAGCAACCGCGGCGGCGGGCGGATCGGCGTACTCGCGGAGGCGCTTCCGCTGACCGAGTTCGCGCGACTGGTCGGGGAGCGCCTGCCGCGCACCGAGCACGGCGTACGCGTGTCCGGCGAGCTGGACCGGATGATCCGGACGGTCGCGGTGGTCGGGGGAGCGGGGGACTCGGAGTTCGACCGGGTCCGCGCGGCCGGCGTCGACGCGTACCTGACCGCCGACCTTCGGCATCACCCCGCGACCGAGGCCCGGGCGTACGGCGACCCGGCGCTGGTCGACGTCGCGCACTGGGCCAGCGAATGGCCGTGGCTCGCGGACGCGGAACGCCTCCTGGTAGAGGGTCTGGCGGCCCAAGGCAGTACCGTGGACACTCACATCTCAACCCTCTGCACGGACGCCTGGACGCTGCGGATCTGAGTACGCCGCCACAAGTTGAAGGAGCCGACTCTGAACGCCGAGCCCGCCGTCCAACGCCGGTTGCTGGACCTGCAGGATCTCGACCTGCAGCTGGATCAGGTCGCGCACAAGCGCGCGTCGTTGCCCGAGCACAAGGCGCTGAAGGACCTGGCCGCCGAGAAGTCGGTGGTCGATCGTGAGCTGGTCACGGCGGACACCGAGGTCAGCGATCTGCAGCGTGAGCAGAAGAAGGCCGACAGTGACGTCGAGCAGGTCCGCCAGCGCCGCGCGCGGAACCAGCAGCGGCTCGACTCCGGTCAGGTCACCTCGCCACGCGACCTGGAGAACCTGCAGCACGAGATCGGTTCGCTGGACCGGCGGATCTCCGACCTGGAGGACTCCGAGCTCGAGGTGATGGAAAAGCTCGAAGCCGCCGAGGTGGTGCAGTCCGGTCTGCGTACCCGGGCGGAGGCGTTCGCCGGCCGGCAGTCCGAGCTGGAGACGACGCGGGACTCGACGCTCAAGGAGCTCGACGAGCAGCGAGCGGGTATCGCGGATCAGCGCGCCAAGGTGGTCGCGGAGTTGCCGGAGCAGCTGGTCACGCAGTACCAGCGGCTTCGTGAGCACAACGGCGGGATCGGCGCCGCGCCGCTCGTCGGCAAGCGCTGTATGGGCTGCCGGATGGAGCTCTCGCCGTCGGACCTGAACACGATCAAGGCCGCGCCCGCCGACGCGGTGCTGCGCTGCGAGGAGTGCGGGCGGATCCTGGTCCGTACGTCGGAGAGCGCCGCGTGAGCGAGCGAAGCGAGCTCACCGTCGAGCACAGCGCATTTCGTGCCTCATCCGCGCCCGGAGCGAAGCGAGGACGTGGATGAGTGCTGACCATGTCATCGTCGAGGCTGACGGTGGGTCGCGCGGGAACCCGGGTCCGGCCGCGTACGGGGCGTTGGTACGCGATCCCGTCTCTGGGCAGGTGATCGCGCAGCAGGGGCGGACGTTGGGGATCGCCACCAACAACGTCGCCGAGTACTCGGGGTTGGTGGCCGGGCTCGAGCTGGCGGCGGAGTACGCGCCGGATGCCTCGATCGAGGTGCGGATGGACTCCAAGCTGGTGATCGAGCAGATGGCCGGGCGATGGAAGATCAAGCACCCGGACCTGCAGCCGCTGGCGATCAAGGCGCAGGGGCTGGCACCGTTCGGGACCGAGTGGACCTGGGTGCCACGCGCGAAGAACGCTGCCGCTGACGCGCTGGCGAACAATGCCTTGGACGGGGTCCCGATCCCACTGCGGCCGGCGCCGGCTGGTGCCGCGGCGAGTGCGGTGCCGGCGGCGTCGGATCAGCAGAAGGCGATGCGTGGTTGGGGGGCGCCGAGTGAGCCGCCGACCAGGTTGATCTTCCTGCGGCATGGCGAAACCCCGCACACTGCTGAAAAACGCTTCTCGGGTTCGGGTGGCGACGACCCGTCACTCAGCGAGAACGGCCGCGATCAAGCCACGGCCGCCGCCGCGTACCTGCTCAACGCCGGCGCGATTGATGCGGTGGTGAGTTCGCCGATGCGGCGGGCCCGGGAGACTGCTTCGGTGGTGGCGGAGCGGCTCGGGTTGAGCGTGGTGGTGGACGACGGTTGGGTGGAGTGTTCGTTCGGGGATTGGGACGGGCATACGTTCGCCGAAGTACAGAAGAAGTGGCCGGATGCGTTGAACGCCTGGCTCGAGTCGACCAGCGTCGCGCCGCCGGGCGGTGAATCGTTCGACAGCTGCGCGCGACGGGCACGCTCCGCGCGAGACGGCCTGCTCTCCCGGTACCCGGGCAAGACAGTCGTCGTGGTCACCCACGTGACCCCGATCAAGCTGATGGTCCGATCGGTGCTACAGGCCCCCATGAGCGCGATGTTCCGCATGGAACTCCGCCCCGCCACTCTCACCGAAGTCAACTGGTACGCCGACGGCCTGGCCTCTCTCCGCTCGTTCAACGTCCAGCCCTGACCACCACCCACCCGGCGTACCTGGCCGTGGTGGATTGTGGTGTGCCCTAGTCTGACTGCATGCCGCTGCAGAAGGTTCGGTTTGCTGAGGACGTGCCTGAGGTGTTTCGGGCGTCGTTGCAGGACATCCGGCGGGAGCTGGAGGTGCCGGCTGCCTTCCCGCCCGAGGTGACCGCGGCGGCGCTCGCGGCGGCCGGGAACGCGCGGCTGCCGGAGCTCGACCGGACCGATCTCCCGTTCGTCACCATCGACCCACCGGACTCGATGGATCTCGACCAAGCCGTACACATCGAGCGAACCAGCACCGGCTACACGGTGTACTACGCGATCGCCGACGTCGCCGCGTACGTACAACCCGGCGACCCGATCGACCTCGAGGCCCGCCGGCGCGGCGAAACCCTGTACGCGCCGGACAAGCGAACCCCGCTGCACCCGCCGGAGCTTTCCGAGGCGGCCGCGTCCCTCCTGCCCGGCCAGATCCGCCCGGCCGTCCTCTGGACGATGACACTCGACGCGACCGGCGAAGGTACGGCCGTCACGTGCGAACGTGCTCTGATGAAGTCACGCGCCAAGCTGAACTACGCCGGCGTACAGAAGGATCTGGACGCGGGTACGGCACCGGAGCCGCTGCAACTGCTGCGTGAGGTCGGCAAGCTCCGCGAGCAGCGCGAGCTCGACCGTGGCGGCGTCAACCTGCCGATCCCGGATCAGGAGGTCGTCACCTCGAACCACGGGTGGGGCCTGGAGTTCCGCGCGCCGCTGCCGGTCGAGGGCTGGAACGCGCAGATCTCCCTGCTCACCGGCATGGCCGCGGCCGAGCTGATGATGAAAGGCAAGATCGGCATCCTGCGTACCTTGCCCGAATCGCATGACGATCTGCGCCGCAAACTCGGCAACACCGCGAAGGCGCTCGGCATCGAATGGCCGGACGCGACACCGTACGCGCAGTTCATCCACGGCCTGGACCCGAAGGTTCCGGCGAACGCGGCGATGCTCGCGGCCTGCACCGTACTGTTCCGCGGCGCCGGCTACAGCGCGTTCGACGGGAGCGTGCCGGAGCAGCCGCAGCACGCGGCGATGAAGGCGGAGTACGCGCATGCGACCGCGCCGCTGCGGCGGCTGGTGGACCGGTGGACGAGCGAGATCTGCGTCGCGCTGTCCGCGGGCACCGAGGTACCGGCGTGGGTGCGCGAGTCGATGGACGAAATCCCGAAGATGATGGACGAGGCGGACCGGCGGGCGCACGCGTACGAACGGGCGATCGTCAGCATGGTCGAGGCCGGGCTGGTCGCGGATCAGGTCGGCGCGGAGTTCGACGGGGTGATCACCGAGGTCGACGAGCGGGAGAACGGTCGCGGCGTCGTCGCGCTGACCAAGATCGCGATCGAGGGCCGGGTCACCGGTACCGCGCTGCCGCTCGGCCGGCAGGCCCGCGTACGGCTCGTGGAGGCCGACATCGCCAAACGCACGATCGCCTTCGAGCTGCTCCACTAAGGAGTTTTCGTGCCGGCCAGGTAGTCGTCGAGGGCGGCTGTGGTGCGGGCGAGGTCGTTGGTCGCGAGTAGGTCGATCAGCGCTCCGCGGAGCATCGCGAGTACGCCCGTACGCCGCGCTTCCGTCTCGTCCGGCGCGCTTGTCTTGAGCAGTTCGAGCCAGTCGTCGACCGTGGAGCGCGCGAAGTCGGCCCACGGTCCTTCGGGTGAGACCAGCGACCGCCCGTACGCCTCGACCCAGAACGTCATGAGCGGCCGGCGTTCCGGCGCGGCCAGCCAGGTCCACAGTTCGTGCGCGACCACGGTCAGGCCGGGCGGCTCGTCGTACTGCTGCTCGGTCCGGCGCAGGAGCTCCAGCTGGTCGGCGCGCCCGCGGGCGAGCAGGGCCCGGATCAGGCCGTCCTTGCTGCCGAACAGGAACAGCAGCACCCGCGGGCTCGACCCGATCGCGGTCGCCAGCGGGCGCAGCGACAGGTCGCCCAGGCCGTGCGTCAGCGAGTACGCGTAGGCGCGTTCCAGCAGCTCCTGCTCCCGGGCGGAAGGGGCTTCCTTGGTGGTCGGCACGGGGCTAGTATTGCGTACTGAAACAGTCGTGTCAGTAGATCGGGTGTGGGTTGATGACGAAACTGATCAGGAAGCTGGGCAAACCGGGCGATCTCGGCTGGGTGGTGCAGTCGCACGCGGAGGTGTACGCGGCCGAGTACGGCTGGGGAGTCGCGTACGAAACGCTGATCGCGCAGCTCGTGGCGGCGTACGCGACCGAGCACGACGAGGTCCGTGAAGCGGCGTGGATCGCCGAGGTCGACGGCGAGCGGGCCGGCAGCATCTTCTGCGTCCGTGGCCCGGACGAGACGACCGCGCAACTCCGGCTGCTGCTGGTCACCCCGGCCGCGCGCGGCCTGAAGCTTGGTGCCGAGCTGGTCGACACCTGCCTCGCCTTCGCCCGCGACGCCGGGTACAAGCGGATGGTGCTGTGGACCAACGATCCGCTGGCCGCGGCCCGGCACATCTATCTGAACCGCGGGTTCCGTCTCACCGCCTCCGAGCCGCACGAGCTGTGGGGAGACAAACTCCTTGGCCAGACCTACGAATTGGACCTGTAGGTTCCTTATTTCTGGCAGGTCGGGGCGCCGGGCGCGGCGGTTCCGTGGATGACGTGGGAGAGGAACGTGGTGATGTACCCGTTCTGGACCGTCAGCGCGTGCCGCGGGTCGACGCTGCCGAGCGGGAGGAACTTGCGCAGCGGGTACGCGAGGTAGTACACGCCGTAGTCGGTGAAGTTGAAGTGCCTGCTGCCCGGGACGGTCGCGCACCACGACGTACCAGTGCTTGCCTTGAGCAACGAGAGGGCGCGGTCCCGGCTGTCGTCGTTCTTGGCGTCCGGGCCGCAGACGCTGGTGATGCACGAGTCGTCGGCACCGAGCAGCAGCATCGGTGCCTTGACGCCCTTCTGCACCACGTCGCCGAACTGCGCGCCGTCCAGGTCGACCGCCGCCGTACACCGCGAGTCCTGCCGGCACGCTTCGAGCGACGCGGCGCCGCCGAACGAGTGGCCGACGTACGAGGGCCCGACCGCGTTGTCGACCGAACCAGGGACTTGCTTCGCGACCATGCCGGCCGCGAACCGCGCGTCGGCGGCCCAGACGTTCACCAGTTGATCGCCGGTCTGTCGCGCGGCCTCGTTGCTGTCGCCGAGGTTCGACGGGTTCGCGGCCGGTTTGCTCTCGACACTCTGGCCGGCGAGCACGGTGAGGTTCGCGGAGTACGTCGGGGTGACGCCCGCGACCAGGTACCCGTGACTCGCGAGATCCTCGGCCAGCGCCGCGTACATCGGCGCCGATAGGCCCATCCCCGGCATCAGCACAACCACCGGGAACCGCCCCGGCGCGATCGCCGCCCGGTCCAGCGCGCGATCCTGCAGCGTGTCGAACGGCCCCTGCAGCAACGAGAGTGGCGCTTTCAGGTGCAGACCACTCCACAGTCCGGGCGCGTACTCGACACGGTGCCCGGTGGTCTGTTTCGCGACGGGATACCAAAGCCAGACAGCCAGCTTGCGCGGACCATCCGCGTACGGATCGCGCCGCGGCGTATCCGTCCACTCGAACGTCCTGCGCCCGACCTGGAAGTTCCCGGTCGGCTCCGGCAACGACACCGGCTCCGAGCGCTGCACCAGCACCCACCCGACGTACCCGGCCCCGCCGAGAAGCACGACCAGAATCAGGATCACGATGCTGGTGCGTACCCGTCTGCGCATGCTCCCAAGTTTCGCATCCAGGTCGTGTCGAACCCGGTACGTCCGCTCCGACGTACCAGGTGATCGGTGCTGATTCGTTGTCGTTTTGCGTACTTGAGGAGCTCGAATGAACCTGCCGGAGATCGTGTCCCGCGACGAATGGCTGACCGCGCGCCGCGCGCTGCTGGCCGAGGAGAAGGCGTTCACCAAACAACGCGACGCACTGAACACCCGCCGCCGCGAACTCCCGATGGTGCGCCTCGACAAGCCCTACACCTTCACCGGCGCCGCCGGCCCGGCCAGCCTCCTCGATCTCTTCGAAGGCCGCCCGCAACTTTTGGTATACCATTTCATGTTCCAGCCCGAGTGGGACGCGGGCTGCTCGAACTGCACGTGGCTGGTGGACGACATCGGTACACAGAACAGCCTGCACGAGGCGAACACGTCCTTCGCGCTGGTGTCACGCGCACCGTACGAGAAACTCGCCGCGTACCGGGAAACGCGCGGCTGGGAATACCCGTGGTACTCATCAGGCGACACGGACTTCAACTACGACTTCCACGTCACCCTGGACGAGTCGCGGGTGCCGTTCGAATACAACTACCGCTCGAAAGCCGACTGGGACGTACAGCCCGACAACGAGTTCACCCAAAGCCCGCAACCCTTCGACCTACACGGCATGAGCTGCTTCCTGCAAGACGGCGAGCAGATCTACCACACCTACTCCACCTACGGCCGCGGCCCAGACGCCATGACCTTCACAGTCACCGCCCTCGACCTAACCCCCCTCGGCCGCCAAGAACCCTGGGAGAAACCATCCGGCCGCACCCCCAAACCCCCCACAGAAGAAACCCCCTGCCACTAACAACCACCCACCCGCCCCCGCTCCGCCGGTGCTCCGTCGCTCCGCTCCTCTCGCGCCTGCTACTCGCGCTCCCACCCGTCCAGGCCTAGCGCCGGTGCATTCACCGGCGTCCACGTACGCGAGCCGCCCGCTGGTACGGCGGTTCGCTGTGGAGCCGGACTTGCCCGCCTCCGTCGGGTTCTCCGGCTGTCGCCGGATTTCCGAGCTGTCGCCAGGTCTGCGGTGCTCTCGCCAGGACGTGGCTTGTCGCCTGCTCTTCCGCGGCTGTCGCCGGGATGGGGCTGTCGCCTGGTCTTTCGCGGCTGCCGCTGGGGGTTTGCGGGGTTGCCGCCCTGGACAGCGCGCCCAGCGGCGCGACCTTGGCGGCACGGTGGCCGTCAGCCCAGTGCGCGACCTGCGCTTGCTACGCGGGGTTACTACCAATGCCGGTGCGTTCGGCCTGATGGATGCTGGTGATGGAACCACGCGGGCTTCCTGCCGGACCAACCGCCGGCGATCCAGCCGCCGACCTCCCATTCACCTCTCACCCGTGCGCGTCACCGGCCCATCCCACAGGTTCACCTCTCAGCTGGTCGGTTACTGCCCGGCATACGAGGGATGAGCCGTCCACTTAAGAGGTGAACCCCTCCGCCCGCCGCCTGCCGGTTACCTCCACCCAACGGCCGTCACCTACCGGAAGACCCCCGCGCTTGGTTGCTAAAGGCATCGATGATGGCGATTGCGCGAGCGTCCGGCGACAGCTCAGCAGTGTCCAGCACGAGGTCGAACCGTCCATCCATCCCATGCCCTTCATGCCCGCGCGCATTGCCGATGTGGCGCCCGTGGTTCCGTTCGTCCTCGCGTTGTTCGATCACGTCGAGCGGTGCCCGCAGCGCCACCCAGTACGCGTCATAGCCAGCAAGCACTTCACGCCAGGCCGGCATGACCGTCTTGTCGACCGGCATCTCGTCAAGGATGATGTCGTTTCCGGTGTTCAGCAGGGCGAGTACGGACGCGCGCATGCCGGCGAGCAGCCGGACCCCGGCAGCACCGTAATGCGTGACAATGCAGGGCTTCCCGTCCTGGTCCAGCACCACGTCCTGCCAGAATCCTGGCCCAGGTCCGCGCGGATGTCCGGCCCAGTCGGACGGGAACATGTCGTAGAAATGATCCAGACCAACAACCAGCGGCCCGGGACAGATCCTTGTTACCGGCAACTACACGACACCACGGCAATCACCAACCCCGCGCGAGAAGCACGAGCCCCGGGCGGTGAGGAGCGCAACGACGAAGGTAGCGCGCGGAGTCCTATCGCGGAGTTTTGTCTTTTGTCAGCCAGAGGGCGGTGAAGATGGCGGTGGTCAGGGTGATGATGCCGGCTGTGGTGAAGGCGGTGTTGAGGCCTGCTTCGAAGGTTGCTCCGTTGGATTCGCGCGTACGGACTATCGCCCCGAGCACCGCCACGCCAAGGACTGCACCGATCTGCCGGGTAGTGCTGCTGATTCCCGACGCGAGACCGCCTTCCTGCGGATTGACTGCCTGAATCGCGGCGCCGGTCAACGGTGACATCGTCAACGCGAACCCGGCGCCGGCGATCGCCAACCGCCACCAAACATTCCCGTACCCGGTGTCCGCATGCACAAGGCCGAGCGCAACCAGCCCAACCCCGGCCAGCGCCAACCCGGCAGTGACGACGATCCGGAACCCGTACCGGGCAGCGAGTCGGCCGGCGTACGGGCTGACGATCACCATCGTCAGCGAAACCGGAAGCGTCTGCAGAGCCGCGCGCAGAAGCGAGCTGCCCTGCACCGACACGAAGAACTGCGAGAAGAAGAACGACGACCCCATCAGCGCGAAACCAACAACGACCATCGCCGTGTTGGAAACCGTGAACAGCCGCTGCCGGAACAACCGCAACGGCAGCATCGGTGCGGCTCGACGGTGTTCGACGACGAGGAAGGCGACGAGGAGTACGGTGCCCGCCGCGAAGGCGCTGAGGATCACCGGTGAGGTCCAGCCGCTCGCGCCGCCTTCGATCAGCCCGTACGTGAGTGCTCCGACCGCGAGTACGGACAGCCACGTTCCCGGGATGTCGATCGCGGGAGCGTTCGGGCTGCGGGACTCACCCAGTACGCGACGACCGGCCAGCAGCAGTACGACGCCGATCGGAAGGTTCACGAGGAAGATGGCGGGCCAGCCGAAGGTGTCCGTCAGTACGCCACCGGCCAGCGGCCCGGCGGCGAGACCGATGCCGCTGAAGCCGGCCCAGAGACCGATCGCCTTGACCCGTTCCTCGGGGCGCGGGTACGCGACGGCGAGTAGCGCCAGCGAGGCGGGGGAGAGCGCCGCGGCGCCGATGCCTTGGAGCGCGCGGCCCGCGATCAGCCAGCCGAGCGAGGGGGCGAGCGAACACAACGCGGACGCGACGGTGAAGATCGCGACGCCGATCAGGTACAGGCGTTTGCGGCCGAAGCGGTCCGCGAAGACGCCGCCGGACAAGAGCAGCATCGCGACGAGCAGTACGTACGCGTCGACGATCCATTGCAGGCCGGTCAGGTCGACGTGCAGCCGATGCTGCATATCTGGCAGTGCCGCGCCGACGATCGTGTTGTCCAGCAGCACCATGAACTGTCCCAGGCAGGTCAGGGTCAGGAGTGCTGCTCGGTTGCGGGTGTTGTGCGTGATGCTGGGTGCTGCGGTCTTCTCGTACGCGGTCAACGCGGTCCTCTCATCGCTAAATGCAGTCCGTGACTGCGTTAGTGACTGTATGACCGGGTCGCGGTAAACGCAAGTGGTAACTGCGTTAAGGTGGAGGCGTGGATGAGAGACGAGCCCGGCGGCCAGGTGGGCGGAGCGCGCGCGTACAGGCGGCGGTGCACGAAGCGGTCACCGGTCTGGTCGGCGAGCGTGGGTACGGGAACTTCACCGTCGGGGAGGTCGCGGCGCGCGCCGGGGTGGCCGACAGCAGCGTCTATCGCCGGTGGGGGAGCTTGGAAGCGCTCCTGACCGACGTGATGCTCACGCGGCTGAACGCGCGCTCGCCGATGCCGGACACCGGGAGCATCGCCGGGGACCTACGCGCGTACGCGGCCGCCGTCGCGCGCGAAATCACCGGCCCCGACGGACCGGCCCTCCTGCAACTGCTGCTCGCACTGCACAGCGCCGGCGAACAAGGCATCCGCGCCCGAGACAACCTCCTCGCCGACCGCTCCCAGCAACTCCAGTCCATGCTGGACCGCGCCCAGGAACGCGGCGAAACCACACCCCCGATCGACGACGTACTGGACCATGTTCTGGCGCCCCTGTACATCCGAGTCCTCTTCAACGCGGGCCCGCTCACGCCAACCTACGTAGACAACTTGGTCGATCGACTGCTCTGAGACGCCAGCCCTGCCTACGGAGCGGGGCTCGCAAGTGTGAGGGTGGAACGGGTCGGTCTGTAAGCCGGATTCTGTGGTCGGCGATCATCCATCTACGGTGGCCGTTGCCGGGCACCTCTTGCGGCCTACCCGCGAGCTCGGGCGGGCCGCCCTCAGTCGCTCGCGCCGGCGAGTGGTTGCCCACTGCCTTTCTTGGCCTTGCTCCACGTGGGGTTTACCTAGCCTCCGCAGTCACCTGCGGAGCTGGTGGTCTCTTACACCACCGTTTCACCCTTACCCGCACTCCAGTGAACCACGGGGTTCATTGGAGCCGCTGGCGGTTTGTTTTCTGTGGCACTGTCCCGCGGGTTGCCCCGGGTGGGCGTTACCCACCACGCTGCCCTGTGGAGTCCGGACTTTCCTCGGCGGCCTGTTGCCAGGCCGACGCGATCGCCCGACCGACCCGTTCCATGATTCAGGATACGGCCTCGGCGGTCACCTCCGGCCACAGGCCGTCCACACCCCGGGCGTACGGGCGTACGTCGACCACCGCGTCCAGGTTCAACGGACCGTAGATGTGCGGAAAGCTCATCCCGGTACCTTCCAGGTCTTCGTCGCACAACGCGGACACCAGCCGGGCGGTGTCGATCACCAGCAAGCACAGTGGCTCGGTCACGTCGTCGTACGCGAAGTTGGCCACCAGCGCGACCTGTTCCGGACGGGAGGCGTGGATGAACGTCGCGCCGTCGTCGAGGCTCTTGCCGCGGGTCGACCAGCGGTAACAGCCGGCCGCCCGCGCCGCCGCCCACTGCTCGGTGAAAGCGATGTGAAAGATGGTCGCCATGAACCAAAGCTAGTGCCCTCGATCGGCAGTTCGACAGGAGGTCTCGGTGAGCACCTAGTGCACCTGAGCGTGATCGCATTCCTGTGTACGGTGTCTCGCCGGTGTACTACCTGTCGAACTGCCGATCTCTTGCCGGTCAGCGCGGGTGGATTAGGGTGCTCGGCATGGTGAACGAGGAGCGCGGTGAGGTCCAGGCCGGTACGGCAAAGCCCGGGACGACAGAGGCCGGGACGACAGAGGCCGGGACGACGACGAAGCCGGCCACGCCGGTGGACGACCTGGTCACGACGCGGCACACGCTGACGATCGACGGCGCGGAACTGCGGTACACGGCGACCACCGGGCGGATCGTGCTTCGCGAGGAGGTGTACACCGACGGGAAGTTCGATGGGCTGAAGCCGAAGGCGGAGGTTTTCGTCACGGCGTACACGCTGGACGACGCGGAGGCGGCGGAGCGGCCGGTGACGTTCGCGTTCAACGGTGGGCCGGGGTCGTCGAGTCTGTGGCTGCACCTCGGGCTGCTCGGTCCGCGCCGGGTGGTGTCGGGGGACGTGGGCGAGCTGGCCGCGCCGCCGTACGCGATCGCCGACAACGCGGAGACGTTGCTGAAGTACAGCGACGTGGTGTTCATCGACCCGGTTTCGACCGGGTACTCACGGGCGGCCGAAGGGGAGAAGCCGGGGGACTACCACGGGTTCACCCGGGATCTGGAGTCGGTCGGCGAGGTGATCCGGCTGTGGACGTCGCGGAACGGGCGGTGGATGTCGCCGAAGTTCCTGGCCGGCGAGTCGTACGGGACGACGCGCGCGGCCGGGCTCGCGTGGCATCTGCAGAAGCGGTACGGGATGTACCTGAACGGCGTGATGCTGATTTCGGTGGTGCTGGAGTTCGGGACCCTCGATTTCACGCCGGGGAACGATCTTCCGTACACGCTGTTCCTGCCGACGTACGCGGCGATCGCGCACTACCACGGGCTGATTCCGGATCGTTCACTCGAGGAGCTGCTCGCCGACGCGGAGCGGTTCGCGGCCGGGCGGTACCCGAATGCGCTTGCCCAGGGCAACCGAATCCCGGCGGACTACCGCGCCGAGGTGGTCACCCGGCTGGCGGAACTGACCGGTCTCAGCGAGGACTACATCGACCGGGTGAACCTGCGGATCGAGCACCTGCGGTTCTTCGGTGAGTTGTTGCGTTCGCGCCGGCAGACGGTCGGCCGGCTGGACGGGCGGTTCACCGGATGGAACGCGGACTACGGGTCGGAAACGCCCGATCGCGATCCGTCGATGAACGCGATCACCGGGCCGTACTCGGCGGCGCTGAATCATTACGTACGCGTCGAACTCGGCTACGAGAACGATCTCCCGTACGAGATCATCAACGCGGACGCGGCCGGGAAATGGTCGTTCAAGGAGTTCGAGGGTCAGCAGATCACCGTCGCGGAGAAGCTCGCCGAGGCGATGCGGATGAACCCCCATCTGCAGGTGTACGTGGGTTCCGGGCACTACGACGGCGCCACCCCGTACTTCGCCACCGAACACACCCTCGCCCGCCTCCCCATCCCCGCCGAACTGACCCCCAACATCCAAACCAGGTACTACCCGGCCGGCCACATGATGTACGTCCACGAACAATCCCGTATCCAGCAGGCCGCCGACCTGGGCGCCTTCATCGCCACGGCCACCAACCAGTGAGCCTGGGGTTCAGGGCAAGGTGAGGACTTCGGCGCCGGTGTCGGTGACCAGGAGGGTGTGTTCGAACTGGGCGGTGCGGGACTTGTCCTTGGTGGTGGCGGTCCAGCCGTCGTCCCACAGGTCGTAGTCGTACGAGCCCAGGGTCAGCATCGGTTCGATCGTGAACGTCATGCCGGGCTCGATCACGTCGTCGAAGCGTTCGTCGTCGTAGTGCGGGATGATCAGGCCGGAGTGGAACGACGTGGCGATGCCGTGGCCGGTGAAGTCACGGACGACGCCGTACCCGAAACGTTTGGCGTACGACTCGATCACCCGCCCGATGATGCTCACCTGCCGGCCGGGCTTGACCGCCTTGATCCCGCGGTTCAGCGCCTCCCGCGTGCGCTCGACGAGCAGCCGGCTTTCCTCGTCGACGTCGCCGACCAGGAACGTCGCGTTCGTGTCGCCGTGCACACCGTCCAGGTACGCGGTGATGTCGACGTTGACGATGTCACCGTTCTCCAGCGGACGATCGTCGGGGATGCCGTGGCAGATCACCTCGTTCACCGACGTACACAGCGACTTCGGGTACCCGCGGTAGCCGAGCGTCGACGGGTACGCGCCACGCTCCACCAGGTACTCATGCCCGATCGCGTCCAGCTCGTCGGTGGTCACGCCCGGCTTCGCGGCCGCGCCGGCCGCCTGCAACGCCCGCGCTGCCAGTTTGCTCGCGACCCGCATCTTCTCGACAAGGCCGGGCGACGTCACGTACGAACCGTCGTACGGCGCCGGGGCCGGCTTGCCGACGTACTCCGGGCGCGGAATGGATGCGGGAACGTCGCGGCGCGGCGAAATGCGCCCAGCAGTGAGGATCGACATGGTGAGATCATTCTAAAGAGTTGTGCAAAGACCTCAGGAGGTGGTCAGCCGGATGAGCGACGATCACAGCAACGAGTGGTACTACAACACCAAGACCGGCAAGGTCGAGCCGTACCAGGGCGCGAAGTCGGGTGACCGGCTCGGGCCGTACGGCTCGCCGGAGGAGGCCGCGCGGGCGTTGGAGAAGGTCCAGGAACGCAACGAATCCTGGGACGACGACCCGAAATGGAACGACGACTGAATCAACCCGGCACGGCAAACCGCGTAACCGTCAGCCGACGCCGAGCCGGCAGGCGCTGAGAGTGTGCTGACGATGTGCTGATGGTGTGCTGACAGGCCGAAGGGCACCACCGCGTCCGGTGGTGCCCTTCAGGTTTTCACGGCCGTACGTCGCTTGATCAGCGGGCGTACGGATCAGCGGGCCACCCGCCGGGCCGCCGTCTTCCGGGCCGGTGCCTTACGCGCCGGTGCCTTCTTCGCGGCCGTCTTCCGGGCCACGGTCTTCTTGGCGGCGGTCTTCACCGCGCTCTTCTTCGCCGCGACGCGCTTGGCCGGAGCCTTCCTGGCAGCGGTCTTCTTCGCGGGCGCCTTCTTGGCGGCGACCTTGCGTGCCGGTGCCTTCTTCGCGACGGTCTTCTTGGCAGTGGCCTTCTTGGCGGTCGCCTTCTTCGCTACCGTCTTCTTGGCTGCTGTCTTCTTCGCCGGCGCCTTCTTGGCCACGGTCTTCTTAGCGGTCGTCGCCTTCTTCGCGGCGGTGGTCCGCTTCGCGGCCGTGGTCTTCTTGGCCGCGCTGACGCGCTTCGCCGGCGCCTTCTTCGCAACCGTCTTGCGGGCCGTTGCCTTCTTCGCCGGTGCCTTCTTCGCGACGGTCTTCTTGGCAGTGGCCTTCTTGGCGGTCGCCTTCTTCGCGACGGTCTTCTTGGCAGTGGCCTTCTTGGCGGTCGCCTTCTTCGCCACCGTCTTCGTGGCAGCGGTCTTCTTGGCCGCACTGACGCGCTTCGCCGGCGCCTTCTTCGTCGCGGTCTTCTTTGCTGCGCTGACCTTGCGCGCGGTTGTCGTCTTCGCGGCGCTGGCCTTCTTCGCGACAGTCTTCTTGGCGGGAGAAGCCTTTTTGGCTGTCGCCTTCCCTGCGGCTGCCTTCTTGGCTGGCACTCTGCCTCCTTGGTGCGGCTGAGGAAAACCACGGTGGATTCCTCGTCGTCACGATGATGACAACAAGTGTGCGCTACGTAAAGCACCCGAAACGCGCGCAGGTTAAGGCGAACTCGTCGCATAGCAGTGGGCAAATGCCGAGAATCCTTGTGCAGAAGGGATTCCACCGCGCCAAGAGCATGCCGGATCGGCCGGAATATTTCTTGGCGACACGCGCACGAATCCGGCCCGAACCGGCCGGATCCGCGAGTGTTGTCGATGGCAACGTCCTCTGTACGCAACGTGCGAACGCCCGATGAAGCGAGGTACAACGGACCGATGAACAGTGCGCGCGACGACCTCGGCAACGTCGTCGAACTACCTTCCGAAGTGCGTCGCGTGGTCAGCATCGTGCCGTCGTTGACGGAGTCGATAGCGAGTACGCGCGCGGACCTGATCGTTGGTGCGACCGACTGGTGTACGCACCCCGCGAACCTCGACGTGATCCGCGTTCGCGGTACCAAGAATCCTGATCTCGAACGCATCCGTGAACTCGCGCCGGACGTCGTCGTCGCGAACGCGGAAGAGAACCGCGCGGTCGATCTCGATGCGTTGCGATCGACCGGGATCGCGGTCTGGACCACCGCGCCGGCGACGGTGCCGGATGCATTCGACTCACTCGAACGCATGCTGTCGGCGATCGTCGGTGACGTACCACCGTGGTTGCCCGACGCACGAGCAGTGTGGAGTGCGCCGTACGAAGGAATGCGCCGGCGTGCGGTGATACCGATCTGGCGGCGGCCGTGGATGGCGTTGGGACGGGATACGTTCGCTGGTGATCTGCTCTCGCGGATTGGCATCGACAACGTGCTGAGAGAATCCACCGAACGCTATCCGCGGATCGACGTCGACGCGTTACCCGAGTACGACGTCGTGGTACTGCCGGACGAGCCTTATCCGTTTTCACCGGATGATGGTCCGGAGGAGTTCGCGAAACCCGCGCGCTGTGTTTCCGGTCGGCATCTGACCTGGTACGGGCCGTCACTGGTCGAAGCGCGCGAACTGCTCAGCGGACAGCTGGCGTGACGTCGGCCACGATCAGGCAGTGCACCCCTGGACGGTTAGGTATGCCTCACCTACACTCGCCGGGTGCCGTCGATGACCGCGAAGAAGAAGTGCTGCAAGGACAAGCCGAGGTGCAAGAAGTGCCCGGTGGTGCTGCTGCGCCTGTCCAAGGAGGGCTGCGCCGAGCGGATCGACCGGGTGCACTACAAGGTGGACAAGAAGATCCCGAAGAAGGTCCTCAAAGCCGCCCGCGCCCGCTGAACCGAAGCCGCCCGCTGAACCGAGTCCGTGCGCCCAGCCGAAGCCGCGCCGGCCGCCCGAAGCGGGATTCAGGACGCGCGGCGCAGGGTGATCGCGTCGGTGGCCTGCCGGAGCAGGCCGGGAATCGTGACGTGCGCGGCCTGACCGGTCGCCTCCAGATCGTCGCCGTACCACCAGCCGTGCTCGCTGATCGTCTGCAGCTCCAGCTCCTCCTGATTCGCGAACGTGACCTCGACGCTGTCCACCGCGACCGCGAAGAAGGTCTGGTGCTGGACGATCCGGTACCCACCCCACTCGTACTCGATCTGGTTCGTCGCCACGGGCGCACCGAGCGCGTCACCCGGCAACACCATGCCGACCTCTTCGCGCAGCTCGCGACTGGCCGCTTCGAGCACCGTCTCGCCGGCTTCGACGCCGCCGCCGATCGTGAACCAGTACGGCGTCTGCGGCTTCAGCGGATCCCATCCGTGCAGCAACAGCACCTTGCCGTCCGGGCGCACCGGCAGTACGCGGGCCGTCGTCCGGCGCCGGATCGGTGGCAGCTCAGCTTCGCTCACACCACAAAACGCTAAACGACATCATGGGCTTCGCGCGTCCGTTGCGGCGCGTCTCACAATGGTTGCTGCCGACATCTACGATCGGGGCATGGCAAGCATCGGACTGGGTCTCGCGGCGCTGGGGCGTCCTGGTTACATCAACCTCGGTCACGACGAGGACCTGTCGCTCGGTCGGGAGGTCGACGACTTGCGCGCGCGTACGCACGAGTTGCTGGAGCAGGCCTGGCAGGCCGGTGTTCGGTACTTCGATGCCGCGCGTTCGTACGGTTTTGCCGAGCTGTTCCTGGGGGAGTGGCTGACGCCGGAGCGCCGTACGCAGCTGACGATCGGCTCGAAATGGGGTTACACGTACGTCGCGGACTGGCGGCACGACGCGGAGACGCACGAGGTGAAGGACCACGGTCTCGCGACGTTCGAGCGGCAGTGGCCGGAGACGTTGCAGTCGTTGGGTGGACCACCGGACTTCTACCTGGTGCACAGCCTGACGGCGGACAGCCCGGCGCTGGCGGACAAACGACTGATGGACCGGTTGCGTGCGATCGCCGACACCGGGGTCCGCGTCGGGCTGTCCACGAGCGGTCCGCATCAGGCCGCGACGCTCCGCAAGGCGATGGCAGCGGGTACGCCGTTCACGGCCGTACAAGCGACGTGGAACGTGCTGGAAACCTCAGCCGGTCCGGCGCTCGCCGAGGCGCATGCGGCGGGTTGGTTCGTCGTCGTCAAGGAAGCGGTCGCGAACGGGCGGCTGACTTCGCGCGCTGGTGAGACTCCGTTCAACGAGTTCGCGCGGCAGCACGGGAGTACGCCGGACGCGCTGGCAATCGGCGCGGCCGTCGCGCAGCCGTGGGCCGATGTGGTGCTGAGCGGCGCGACCACGAAGGAACAGCTCGACAGCAACCTCGCGTACCGCCTCGACGGGCCGCTGAACGAGTTCGTTCAGCAGCCCGACGAGTACTGGACCGAACGCTCGGCCCTGCCGTGGATCTGACTAGGCAGTGGATCTGACCTAGAAGGTGTGCTCGTCCGCCGGGAACACCCCGGAGGCGACCTCGGCCGCGTACGTGGCGGCCGCGCTGGTGAGGATGCCGCGCAGATCCGCGTACTGCTTGACGAAGCGTGGCATCGCACCGGAACGCAGACCGGCCATGTCCTGCCAGACCAGCACCTGCGCGTCGGTGTCACGGCCCGCGCCGATGCCGATGGTCGGGATCGGTACGCGCTTGGTGATCTCGGCGGCGACATCACCGGGCACCATCTCGAGTACGACCGAGAAGGCACCGGCCTTGGCGAGCGCGACCGCGTCGTCGATCAGCGTCGCCGCCTGATCGCCACGACCCTGCACCCGGTACCCGCCGATGCTGTGCTCGCTCTGCGGGGTGAAGCCGATGTGCGCCATCACCGGGATGCCGGACTGGGTCAGCTTCTCGACCATCGGCACCATGTTCCGGCCGCCTTCGAGCTTCACCGCGTGGACGCCGGCCTCTTTCATGAACCGGACCGCGGTGTGGAACGCCTGCTCCGGCGACGCCTGGTACGAACCGAACGGCAGGTCCGCGACGACGAGTGCACGTTCCACCGCGCCCGCGACCGCCCGCGCCAGCGGGATCAGTTCGTCGACCGTGACGCGGAGCGTGGTCTCGTGCCCGTACACGTTGTTCGCGGCCGAGTCGCCGACCAGGAGCACCGGAATCCCGGCCTGGTCGAAGATCTCCGCCGTGTACTGGTCATACGCGGTCAGCATGGCCCACTTCTCGCCACGGTTCTTGAAGTCGCGCAAATGATGCACCCGATACCGCCGAGGCCGCTTCACCGCGTCACCCGCCTGCCCAACACCACCCGACAACCCGGCACCAGCCGATTGCCCCGCACTGTCTGACTGCACGGCGTCGGCCGCCTGTCCTGCGTCAGTTGGGTGAGTTGTCTCGGCCGACAGGCCGTCCGTGCCGGGCGCGGCATCCCCGGCCGCTTGTGCTCGTCGCGCGGCCCGGTGCGAGGAGAACTGCTCGGACGGCACCTGACTCGGCGCATCCTGCTGCACGCCTGCCCGTCGGCGCGCACCAACCGGTCTCGGCCGGGCATCACCTTCGGCGACCGGCGCGCTGCCCTCGTACTCCGCGCTCGGATCCGACGGCGTCGAAGGATGCGGATTCGGCTGCTGCGGGGCCAACCCGTTACTCAGCCCATTGCTCCCGGACCCCGGCGGCAGCCCGTTACTCAGTCCATTGCTCGACCCGTACGCCAGCCCGTTACTCGACCCGTACGCCGACCCGTTGCTCCCGGACCCCGGCGGCAACCCATTGCTCTGACTCGGCGGCTGCGCCGGCGAATGCGACGAGGGCGAGTGCGACGACGGCGGTTGTGAGGCAGGCGGTTGTGCGGGAGGCGCCGGCGGTGGAGTGGACGGCTGTGGTGCCGGGCTGCTCCAGTTGCTGTTGCCGTTGGAGGGCTGCGGCGGCCGGTGGCTCAGCCCGTTGCTCGAATGCGACTGGGACTGCGCCGGCGACTGCGGAGGTGCAGGCGGCCTCGACGGCTGGTTGCTCTGCGGACTGTTCGGTGGCGGATTGTGCTGCGAAGGCGGCCCACCCGCACGGCCCCCAGGTACGCCATTGCTTCCGCTGCTGCCAGGACCGAACGGGCTAGGCCGGCCTTGCGGCGGCTGCCCCGGCGCGGACGGCGACGACCGGAACGGGTTCTGCTCCGGGTAACCCTGCTGCCCGGGATCGCCGTAGTACTCCGGTTGCTCCGGCGCGCGCGGCTGTTGCTGCTGCGGAGGCGGCGGCGCGCTGGGCAGGAAGGGCGGCTTCGGTACATACGGCTGCTGCGGTACTGGGCCGCGTTCGTACATCCGGGGCGCGTTCGGCAGTGACGGTGACGGGTCGAGGCCGAGGTCCGAGCCCCGGTCCCGCCAGGTGTCGCCGTCGTGGTCCGAGCGACGGTGCTCCTCGGTTGCGCGGTTCTTCGGTCCGGTCCCGTACGGCGACGGGAGCTCCTCGTCGTCGCCCTGGGTACCGGCCGACAGGAAATTGTCAACCATTCCTTCATCGTCCCACCGATGCGGAGGGTGAGCGCTACCGGCTGCCGGTGAGCGATCGCTCACATCGTCGCTGGGCAGCTCGGACGGACCCTCCGGCGGGAGCCAGGGGTTGTCGGTGGATGGGCGGTACCGCCAGGAGTCGCTCAGTGCTCGGCTGCCTTTCGTGCGTCCTCACGCCATGCATTGGTGATCGGCAACCGGCGGTCCCGGCCGAAGGCCTTGTGGGTGATCTTCGGGCCCGGTGGGTACTGCCGGCGCTTGTACTCCGCGCGATCGACCAGCTGGATCACCTTGCTGACCAACTCGGTCTCGAATCCGGCGGCGACCAGTTCGGCGCTGCCGCGGTCCTGTTCGACATAGTCGTCGAGCATGTCGTCGAGCAGGTCGTACGGCGGCAGCGAATCGGTGTCCTGCTGCCCCGGGCGAAGCTCGGCGGACGGGGGTTTGGCGATCGAGTTCGCCGGGATCGGTGGTTGCTGGCCGCGGCCCTTGGCGTCCTCGTTCCGCCACTTGGCCAGCCGCCAGACCACGGTCTTGGGTACGTCCTTCAGCGGCGCGTACCCGCCGACCGCGTCGCCGTAGATGGTGGAGTAGCCGACGGACAGCTCCGATTTGTTGCCGCAGGCAAGCACCAGGTGGCCGTCGGCGTTGGACAGACCCATCCAGATCACCGCCCGGACCCGCGCCTGCAGGTTCTCCTCGGCGAGACCGGTCAGTCCGAGCGTGTCCAGGAACGGCTGCACCATCGGCTGGATCGGGATCACCCGGTAGTTCAGTCCGGTCCGCGCGGCCAGCTCGGCGGCGTCGTCCTTGGAATGGTCGCTGGAGTACACGCTCGGATTCGAGATCCCGAACACGTTCTCCGGGCCGATCGCGTCACAGGCGATCGCGGCGACGAGCGAGGAGTCGATGCCGCCGGACAGTCCGAGCAGGACGGACTTGAAACCGTTCTTCTGGACGTAGTCGCGTAGCCCGGTGACGATCGCGCCGTACATCTCGGCCTCGTCGGAGAGCCGGGGCGCGACGCTCGCCGGCATCGGTTCGTACGCGTCGACGGCGTCCTCGTGCAGCACGGTGTGGACGATCTCGATGCCTTCGTGCGTACCGGACGGCGTACCTGTCGCGGCTGGTAGTTCCAGGTCGACGATCATGCTGCCCTGCTCGAACTGCGGGGCGCGGGCGATCACCGTACCTTCGGCGTCCGCGATCAGTGAGTCGCCGTCGAAGACGAGCTCGTCCTGCCCGCCGACCAGGTTCACGTACGCGAGGGCGCAGCCGGCTTCGCGGGCGCGATCACGGACCAGGTCACCGCGAATGTCGTCCTTGTTGGCCTCGTACGGCGAACTGTTGACGACCAGCAGCAGCCCCGCGCCGGCCTCGTGGGTGACGGCGACCGGGCCGCCGTCCTGCCAGAGGTCCTCGCAGATCACCAGCGCGACGTCGACGCCGTGAATCCGGATCACCTGCAGGGTGTTGCCCGGTACGAAGTGCCGGAACTCGTCGAAGACGCCGTAGTTCGGCAGGTGGTGTTTCACCGCGCTGGTGACGACACGGCCCTGGTGGATGACCGCGGCCGAGTTGGTCGGGGAGCCCTTCGGCCGGCCGAGCCGGTCGACGCCCATCGCCGAACCGTTGGCGCGGTCGAGGTACCCGCAGACGACGACGATGTCGCCGAGTCCTTCGTCCGCGAGCCGCTGGGCGAGATCGTGTATCCGGGCCTGTGACGCGTCAACGAACGACGCTCGCAGCGCCAGATCCTCGACCGGATATCCGGTCAGCGCCAGTTCCGGAAACGCCACCACGTGCGCGCCCCGCTCGACCGCGTTCCGCGTCCACGCCACGATCTTGTCCGCGTTCCCGTCGACATCACCGACGGTCACGTTGAGCTGAGCAAGCGCTACGCGAAGTTGAGGCACGGGAGCACATTACTGGTTCGTCCCGCTCGGCCCCACGCCCGTCTCCCACCTCTTACCAACGCCGAATGTGCGGACCCGCTCGGCGGAGAGCGACGAAGGTTGGCCGGCGGGGGACTTTCGGTGGATGTTCGCGGGCTGCCGGTTGGGTTGGGTAGGGGGTATGAGTACTCGGGGTGGGCCCACTGGGCTGGGGGAGCGGGCGCTGGGGCCGGACTTGGCCCGAGGGTTCATGTTGCTGTTCATCGCGCTGGCGAACTCGCACTATTTCGTGACTGGCGGGCGGTACTTCGCGGGGTTCCCGGCCGATGGGTCGGCGGCCGATCGCGCCGTCGGGATGCTGATCTCGACGTTCGTGGACGGGCGGGCGTTTCCGATGTTCGGGGTGCTTTTCGGGTACGGGGTCGCGCAGATCGTCCGCCGGCAACGGGAGGCGGGACGTGAATGGTGGCCGATCCGGAAGTTGCTCTGGCGCCGGAGCCTGGTGCTGGTGGTGCTCGGCTTCCTGCACGCGATGCTGCTCTACATCGGTGACATCCTCGCCGCGTACGGGGTGCTGCTGTTCCTCGGTGTCTGGGCGCTCCGCTGGAAGGACCGCTGGTTGTTCATCGTCGCCGGGCTCGTCCTGGTCCTGATCGCGTTGCCCAGCGACGACCTGCTCGACAGCTTCACCGAGGGTCCTGACCCGACGATGCTGCCGGCCGGCATCGGTGCACAACTTGCTGACCGGATCTCGGCGCAGCCGTTTGTCGCCGGAGTGGCCTGGATCGGGTTCGTCACGCCGTTCCTGATCGGTCTGTGGGCCGGCCGCCGGCGGATCCTCGAACGCCCCGCCGAACATCTCGCCCTGCTGCGTACGACCGCGCTGCTCGGCCTCACCATCGCGATCGCCGGCGCCCTCCCGGTCTCACTCGTCGTCGGCGGCGTCCTGGCCATGCCGAGCGGCCACACGCTGAGCATCATCGGTCCGTTGCATGCCGCAGCCGGTGTCTTCGGCGGCTTCGGGTACGCGGCGCTGATCGTACTGATCGCGCACCGGCTGAGCGGGAAGCAACCGCATGGCAAAGGCGGCGATCGCCAAGGAATCACCCTGGCGATCGCCGCCGTCGGACAACGATCGTTGACGTGCTACCTCGCCCAGTCCGTGGTGTGGACCGTGGTGTTCACGCCGTACCTGCTGGATCTGTCGGACACCCTCACCACGACCACGACAGCGCTGCTCGCGGTGGCGACCTGGCTGGCGACCGTACTGCTCGCCGACCGGATGCGCCGGGTGAACTACCGCGGCCCGTTCGAGCTGCTGATCCGCCGGATCACCTACCTGAAAACAGCAACTCAGAGCGGCCCGGCTCAGAGCACCGCGGCTACTCGGTCGCGCAGCTCCGGTAGTCGCGAGTAGAACACGTCACCCGGGCACTGCGTGCTGTTGTAGTCGCGGTGCCCGACGATCGCCACGTGCGGATCGAGCCCGTACTGCGTACACAGCCATGCGCAGGTCAGTACGGACATGTCGAACAGCGCGGTCGTCGGGTTCTCGCTGGTGTAGATGCCCTCGTGCTCGATGCCGATCGTGTGGCTGTTGTTGTTCAGCGTCTGCGCGCCGAGCACGTTTTGCCGGTTGTTGATTGCAGACAATGACTTGCTGCGGCCCTCCATCAGGTAGCCGCCGCGGCTGATCGTCAACTGGTTGCCGATGTCGATCCAGCCGTTGGTGTCCATGTGCAGGTCCTGAATCCAGTGCTGCACCTTGTACGCCGCGGCCAGCGAGTAGTCGGTCACGTTCGGGCTCGCGGTGTGATGGATGACGATGTGATCGGGCTTGGCGATCACCTGGGTGGCGGACTTGGGCGGGCGCGCCGACCATTCGGCGCGCGTGTAGCAGCGTGGCGCCGGGGCGGCGTGGGCTGCGGTGGGCACGGTGGCCGCGGCGACGCCACCGAGCAGTACGCCGCCGGCGGTCGCGCCGAGGAGCGTACGCCTGGACAGGCCGAGGCGTTGGAAATTTTCTGGGGCGGTCATACCACAGAAAATTCCCTACGAACGAGGGGTCCAAACCGGAATGATCTAATGACGTGGTGACACAGGGTGTGCAGGACCCCGCGAAACTGGGGCGGTTCGGTAAGGGTTTGCGGGTTCTCGTGGCGGTGGCCGGGATCGGCCTGCTGATCAACGGTTCGGTCCGGGCCAGTGACGACGCCTGGCCGTTCGGTCCGATGTCGCAGTACGCGATGACGGTGCCGGGCGACGCCAGGATCGACTACACCCGGATCAGCGCGGTCACGGACGCCGGTACGACGGTCGACGTACCGCTCAACATCGAAGGCGCCGGGGTCGCGCGGGCCGAGATCGAGGCGCGCGCCGGGGAGATTGTCAACAATCCTTCGCTGCTCCAGCAGGTCGCCGACGGCTGGGCGCGCAAACACCCGGACAAACCGAAGTACGTGAAACTCGAGCTGATCCGGGACACCACGCAACTCGTCAAGGGACGGGTCGAAGGACCGCCCACTTCACAGATCCTCGCGACCTGGCAGGTGAAGCGATGAAGGCGATCAACTGGTTCACGCCGACGATCGCGCTGGCCCGGATCGCCTGGCTGCGTACGGTCCTGTACTTGTTCGTCATCCTGGACATGCACGCGTTCGTCCGCGACACCCGCGACAAGGGCGAGCACCCCGGCCTGTACCAGCCGTTGCTCCTGGCCCGGCTCCTCGACCTGCCGAAACCATCGGTCGCCAACACCACCGCCCTGTACATCGTCCTGATCGTCGCCTGCCTGATCGCGGCCACGAACTACTTCCCCCGCGTCGCCGGCTGGATCGTCGCACCGGCGTTCACCTGGTGGGTGCTGATCGGGATGAGCGACGGCAAGGTCGACCACGACCACCTCGCGCTGGTGATCGCGCTGTGGGTCCTCCCAACCGTCAAGGCGGGCAGCCGCGGCCTCGCGTCGTACGGGGATCAGCGGAAGTCGGAAGCCGCCGGCTGGGCGATCCGGTGCGTACAGATCTGCGTGATCGCGACGTACTTCCTGTCCGCGATCGCGAAACTGCGCAGTGCCGGCTGGGCGCTGACCTGGCCCGGCAGCGCGATCCTGACCTGGGCGATCGTCCGGCGGCCGCACCCGGTCGGGGAATGGCTGCTGCAGCACCCGTGGATGCTGCACGTGATGCAGTGGGTCGGCATCATCGGCGAGTTCCTGTCCCCGGTGATCCTGTGGCTGAAGGGCCGCTGGCAGTTGCTCGGCGCGCTGTTCTTCCTCGGCTTCCACGCCGCGAACACGGCGATCCTGCTGATCCACTTCCTGCCGACGGTCGTCTGCTGGCTCGCGTTCGCGCCGCTGGAGCGAGTCGTTCCCTGGTACCGGTCGCGCCGGGCGGCACGTTCAGGTGGCGATACCCGAAAGGCCGAACACCAGGCCGAACAGGGCCGGCAGGCCGAGCAGCAGGCCGGCGCGTAGCTTGAACCGGCGCCCGCCCGGCCCGGGCGTACGCACCACCCGGGAGAGCACCGCGCCGGCGTACCCGAAGACCAGTGCCGACAGCAGGATCTGCGGGGTCGGCAGGTTGTCCGCGTCGTGATGGGTCAGCCCGAGCGTGACCAGGCCCGGGCAGCAGAACGCGCACATCCCGAACCCGAGCTCCGGCACCGGCAGCCAGCGACGGCCCAGTACGTCCCGCTCGGCCGGCCGTTTGCGCCGTACCGACTGCACGAACCGGGCGGTGCTGACGATCAGGTCACTCAGACAGAGCACCGCGGCCACGATCAGCGCGGCATGGAAGATCGTCTGCACAAAGGGACACGCTAGGCCCTGATCGTGGCTCTGTCTGCTCCGGCACGTAACTTGTGCTTAACAACGGCGGGGCACACTGTGAGATGGCCGTGGCAGACACCGAGAGCGGCGACGCGGACCGGGTGAGAGGTGGACTGATGGACAAGCAGCAGGAGTTCGTGCTGCGCGCGCTGGAAGAGCGCGACGTACGCTTCGTGCGGCTCTGGTTCACCGATGTACTCGGGTTCCTGAAGTCGGTCGCGGTCGCGCCGGCCGAGCTCGAGAACGCGTTCGCCGAAGGCCTCGGGTTCGACGGGTCGGCGATCGAGGGGTTCGCCCGGGTGACCGAGGCGGACATGCTTGCCAAACCGGACCCGTCGACGTTCCAGATCCTGCCCTGGCGGGGCGAGACGATGGGTACGGCGCGGATGTTCTGCGACATCAACATGCCGGACGGCTCGGCGTCCTTCGCCGACCCGCGGCACGTACTGAAGCGGACCCTCTCGAAGGCGGCCGATCTGGGCTTCACCTTCTACACGCACCCGGAGATCGAGTTCTACCTGTTCAAGTCGCTCAGCGGCGCGCCCGGGACCACCCCGGAGCCGGTCGACTCGTCCGGGTACTTCGACCACACGCCGCAGGGCATCGGCAACGACTTCCGCCGCGAGGCGATCACGATGCTCGAATCGATGGGCATCTCGGTCGAGTTCAGCCATCACGAGGGCGGTCCGGGTCAGCAGGAGATCGACCTGCGGTACGCGGACGCGCTGTCCACCGCCGACAACATCATGACCTTCCGGGTGGTGGTGAAGGAGGTGGCGCTGTCGCAGGGGATCTACGCGTCGTTCATGCCGAAGCCGCTGTCGGGCCATCCCGGGTCGGGCATGCACACGCACATGTCGCTGTTCGAGGGCGACCGGAACGCGTTCTTCGAGGGCGGCGCGCAGTACCAGCTGTCCAAGACCGGCCGGGCGTTCATCGCCGGGCTGCTGCACCACGCCGCCGAGATCACCGCGGTGACCAACCAGTGGGTCAACTCGTACAAGCGGCTCGCGGTCGGCGACGAGGCACCGTCGTTCATCTCGTGGGGTCACAACAACCGCTCGGCGCTCGTCCGCGTGCCGATGTACAAGCCGCACAAGGGCCAGTCCAGCCGGGTCGAGTTCCGGTCGCTCGACTCGGCCACCAATCCGTACCTGGCGTTCGCGCTGATGCTCGCCGCCGGACTGAAGGGCATCGAGGAAGGGTACGAACTGCCGGCCGAGGTCGAGGAGGACATCTGGTCCCTGACGCCCCGCGAACGCAAGGCGCTCGGGATCAAGCCGCTGCCGAGCAGCCTCGCCGAAGCCATCGGCGTGATGGAAGACAGCGAGCTCGTCGCCGAAACCCTCGGCGAACACGTCTTCGACTTCTTCCTCCGGAACAAGCGCGCCGAGTGGCAGGAGTACCGCCGCCAGGTGACGCCGTTCGAGCTCAACACGCTGCTGCCGGTTCTGTAACCCGTCAGGTTTCGACCCGGAACGGGTCATGCTCGGTCAGGAGCTTGTCCAGCCGGGCCTGATCCACCCGGCTGGTCACGTCGGTGATCTCCTGGCGGTCGCGCACCACCTTGCAGAGCACGACGGTCGACGTGATCGCGTACAAGAGGCCGAGGGCGAGGAACGCGCGTACCCAGGGCTGGGCCGGCAGGTACGCGAGCGCGATGATCATCGCGGACACGGACAGGCCGAACGAGGCAACGGCCTGCGCGTAGAACGCGGCGGTCTGCTGAGGCTGAATCTTTTTCGTCATACCGGAATCGTCATGGAACTCCGGCCCCGGTGCCTGAGCAAAAACACTCAATCAGCCGAACGGCGCCGAACTGCGGCGGGCCGGCCTGGGCGCGGGCGACCAGGCCTTCGACCAGCAGCGCCAACGCGGCGACGACGAGGACAGCGACAATCCGTTTCCAGAGACGCATGATTCTGAAGGTAACACTCAGTGCAGGAGTTGCAACAGAGTGTGCTCAGACGTTGGCGGGTTCGGCGGGTACGTCATCCGAACCGTGCTTCGAAGCCCACCGCGCCGCCGCGGTCGAATGCCGGTACGGAGGCTCGTCCGGGACCACGCTCTCCGTGGGAACCGCGACCTCGGGTGGTGCGACCTCAAGAGCCGGAACGGGAATGGGGGCAGCGGCAACGACCGGGGTGCCGTCTTCTGCCAGGGCGTGTACCTCTTCGACCGTGAAGAACCCGACCGGACGGACTCCTTCGGTGATCACGATCAGGCAGCCGGGTACGACCTGCTGGGCCCGATTCCCCTGCCCGGGTACGAGAATCCCCTCCGCCGGCGTCCGCCACGCACCCGGCGCGAACCGCCGCAGCGCGAGACCGGCCTGACCGTCCTCCGGGGTCCGCGGCGGCAGATAAGCGGTCGCCGTGTAGTCGTAGTCGTAATCCGGATCCGGCGGCCCGGACACGCGCCCGCCCTGCTGGGGTGTCAGCCAGAGCACCGTGCCGTGCACGGCGAGCGACCCCGTCATCATCACCATGAACCCCCATCATGCCGACTACGCACCGAATCCGCCACACGACACCGCGTACCCACCGCAACCTCCCCGCGCTCCCACCGCGCGCCCCGCGCGCGCTCCCCGCGATCCAGCCGCAACTTTGTGAACCCACCGCGCGTTCCGGCGCCCGAAGAGTACGCGGTGGCTTCTCAAGGTCGGGGTTTGGGTAGCCTGCGGGGGTGGCTGATGGGCGGAGAGGGTCGTGGGAGGGGCGGCTGGTTCGGCTTGGGTTCGAGGATCCGCGGCGGGCGGCAGGGATGCTCGAGGGACTGGACGCGCTGGACTCGCACAGTCCGCTGGCGACCGAGCAACTGATCACGACGCTGTCGGAGTCCGCCGATCCGGATCTCGCGCTGCTGAGTCTGTGCGGGATGGCCGAGTCGCTGCATCGGCATGACTACGATCTGGCCGCGTTCGCGCGGACGCTGGAGCTGGACGCCGACTTCCGCCGCCGGCTGGTGTTCGTGCTCGGGGCGAGCGAGGCGCTCGGCCGCCATCTCGCCGTCCACCCGCGGCACTGGTACGACCTCGCCGACCCGGCGCTGGCCGGATCGCGGCCCTCGGTGGAGGACGTCGCGGCGAAGCTCGCGACCGCGGTCGACGCGGAGAACCCGGTCGACGCGTTGCGGATCGAGTACCGGCGGCTGCTGATCCGGCTCGCGGCCCGTGACCTGGCCGAAGGACTGCTCGTCGACGAGGTCGCCGCGGTACTCGCGGACCTGGCCGGCGGCGCGCTGGAAACCGCGCTGCACATCGCCCGCAACGAGTACTTCGCGGCGCACCCGGGCGCGGCCGGCTGCCGCCTCGCGGTGATTGCCATGGGCAAGTGTGGCGGCCGGGAGCTCAACTATGTCAGCGATGTGGACGTCCTCTTCGTCGCCGAACCACTCGACGGTGAACCCGAGGCACCGGCCCTGAAGACCGCGACGAACCTCGCGGCCGCGGCGATGCGGATCTGTTCGGCGCACACCGGCGAAGGCACGCTCTGGCCGGTCGACGCGGCGCTCCGCCCGGAGGGCAAGTCCGGTCCGCTGGTCCGTACGCTCGACAGCCATCTCGCGTACTACCAGCGCTGGGCGAAGACGTGGGAGTTCCAGGCACTGCTCAAGGCGCGTCCGGTCGCGGGTGACGCGGAGCTCGGCCGCGAGTACACCGAGAAGGTCGGTCAGCTGGCGTGGTCGGCGGCTGATCGGGAGGGCTTCGTCAACGACGTGCAGGCGATGCGCCGGCGCGTCATCGACCACATTCCGGCGGCGGACGTGGATCGGCAGCTCAAACTCGGTCCTGGTGGTTTGCGGGACGTCGAGTTCGCCGTGCAGTTGCTGCAGCTCGTACACGGCCGCAGTGACGAAACGGTTCGCTCCGGGACGACGCTGGTCGCGCTGGAGGAGCTGACGACGAACGGGTACGTCGGGCGTACGGACGGTGCCGTGCTTGCGGACGCGTACCGGTTTCTCCGCTCGATGGAGCACCGCATCCAGCTGTACCGCCTCCGGCGTACGCATCAGGTCCCGGACGACGAGGCGGATCTGCGCCGCCTCGGCCGCTCGCTCGGCTTCACCAAGAACCCGGTCACGGACCTGACCGCGGCCTGGAAGAAGCATGCGCTCGAAGTGCGCCGGCTGCACGAGAAGCTGTTCTACCGTCCGCTGCTCGCCGCGGTCGCGCGGATCCCTGGCGACGAGGTACGACTGACGCCAGAGGCAGCGAAGCAACGGCTGACGGCACTCGGGTACGTCGACCCGGCGTCCGCGCTGCGCCACATCGAGGCACTGTCCGGAGGTGTTTCGCGGCGGTCGTCGATCCAGAAGGCGCTGCTGCCGGCGATGCTCGGGTGGTTCGCCGAGTCGCCTGCCCCGGACGCCGGGCTGCTCGCGTTCCGGACCATCTCGGACGCGCTCGGCTCCACGCCCTGGTACTTGCGCCAGCTGCGCGACGAGGGTGCGTCGGCGCAGCGGCTGGCGCATCTGCTGGCCAGCGGACGGTACGCCGTCGATCTGTTGCAGCGCGCGCCCGAAGCGACCGCGATGCTGGCCGACGAGCGGGAGCTGGCACCGCGTACGCCGGAGGCGCTCCTGACCGAGATGTTCGCGGCCGCGCGCCGGCAGGACGTACCCGAGGCCGCGGTCGCCGCGATCCGGGCGGTTCGGCGGCGCGAGCTGTTCCGGATCGCGGCCGCCGACCTGTCCGGCGTGCTGGACGTGGAGGCCGTCGGTGAGGCGCTCACCACGATCGCGGCCGGGACGTTGACGGCCGCGCTCGAGGTCGCGCGCCGAGCGGTCGCGAAGGGCGAGCCGGAGCCGACGCGGATGGCGATCGTCGCGATGGGCCGCTTCGGCGGTCACGAGCTCGGGTACGGCAGCGACGCCGACGTGATGTTCGTCCACGACCCGCTGCCGGGCGCGGACGAGAAGAAGGCGACCGACTTCGCGACCCAGGCGGCGACCGAGCTACGGCGGTTGCTGTCGCTGCCGGGTGCAGATCCCGCGGTCGCAATCGACGCGGACCTGCGGCCGGAAGGACGGCAAGGACCGCTCGTACGGACGCTGGCGTCGTACGCGTCGTACTACGCGCGGTGGTCGGCGGTGTGGGAAGCGCAAGCGCTGCTGCGGGCCGATCCGCTCTGCGGCGACGCCGACCTTTGTCAGTCGTTCCGGGATCTGATCGACCCGCTGCGTTACCCGGAGAACGGGGTCAGTGAGCGCGAAGTGATGGAGATTCGCCGGATCAAGGCGCGCGTCGACGCGGAGCGGTTGCCGCGCGGCGCTGACCCGAGTACGCACACGAAGCTTGGTCGTGGCGGGCTGGCCGACATCGAGTGGACCGTCCAGCTGATCCAGTTGCGCGAGGCGCATCGCATCCCGAGCCTGCGGACGACGCGTACGCTCACGGCGTTGCGGGCCGCCGTGGACGCTCATCTCGTCGACCCGACCGAGGCGGACACGCTGAGCGCCGCGTGGGAGCTGGCCAGCCGGATCCGGAACGCGATCATGCTGGTCCGCGGCCGGCCGGGCGACTCGCTGCCGCAGGACCCCCGCGACCTGGCCGCGGTCGCCCAGATCTGCGGCTACCCACAAGGCGAGTCCGGCCGCTTCGCCGACGACTACCTCCGCACCACCCGCCGTGCCCACAACACCGTCGCCCACCTCTTCTGGGACGACTAATACAATTGACCTGGTGGGAGCGACGGATCAGGTGCGGCAGACGGGTGTGTTCAGCACCGTTCGCCGGAGCGTACGGATGACGGTCGGGCAGAAGCGGGTCTGGGAGACGCGCTGGTCCGAGCTCGGGCGTACGCAGGAGGAACTGCCCGCGGGCGAGCTCGACCTCGCCGAGTGGTTCGGGCGGACGGCGCCGACCGTGCTGGAGATCGGCTCCGGGATGGGCGAGGCGACCGCGCAACTCGCCGTCGCCGCGCCCGAGGTGAACCACCTTGCCGCCGAGGTCTATCCGGCGGGCCTTGGGCAACTGATGTTGTGGGTGGAGAAGTACGATCTGGCGAACGTCCGCCTGTTCCAGGGCGACGCGCTGGACTTCCTCCGGGACAACGTCGCGCCGGACGCGCTGGCCGGCGTCCGCGTCTTCTTCCCGGACCCGTGGCCGAAGAAGCGGCACCACAAGCGCCGGCTGATCACGCCGCCGTTCGTCGGGCTGATCGCGGCCCGCCTGCAGCCGGGCGGTACGTTGCACTTGGCAACGGACTGGGAGCACTACGCCGAGCGGATGCTGGCGGTCTGCGAGGCGGAGCCGGCACTGCGCAACCAGTACGACGGCTGGGCCCCGCGACCCGAATGGCGCCCGGTCACCAAGTTCGAGTCCCGGGCGCAAGCCGAAGGCCGCGAGGTCCGCGACCTCATCTACACGAAGGTCACGCCGACGCCGGCTCCGAAGGTCATGCCGACCGGCTCGTGAAGTGCCACTGCCCGGCCGGCACGGTGTAGATCGTGTACCCGCCGGCGTACGTCGGTTCGCCCGCGAACGCATGCGGTACGGCGGTCACGTCCGCGGCCGCCGCCGACGGCACCTGCACCTCGGCCGTCGTACCCACCGGCACCTGCACTTCCAGCGACAGCACCCGGCTGGTCTTCATCCAGCTGACCGCCACCCGCCCGCGGATCGTCTCGGTCCGGATGCTCGCCGAGTCCACCTCCGTACGCGCGTCCGGCCGGACCAGGATCTGCTCGCAGCCCGCGCCGAGTACGCGCAGTCCGGCGACGTTCTCGAAGATCCACTGCACGACCGTGCCCTGGAAGTAGTGGTTGCGGGATCGCGAGTTCTCTTCCCACATCTCCCACATCGTGTCCGCGCCGAGGCCGAACCAGTACCCCCAGCTCGGGTAGTCCCGTTGCAGCGCGACCTTCGTTGCCACGTCACCGTATCCGTGTGCGGTCAGCACCGGCAGCAGGACACCGACGCCGAGGCAGCCGGTGTTGAGATGGAAGCCGCGCGCTTCGACATCCGCCGCCAGCCCGGCCGCGACCCGCTCGACCAGGTCCGCCGGAACGATGCCGAAGGCAAGCGGTACGGCGTTCGAGGTCTGCCGGTAGTCCGGGTCGTCGGCCGACCGGTACCGGGCCGCGTCACGATCGAGGAAGGCCCGGTTCAGCCCGTCCGCGAGGTCGGCCGCGGCCTTGGCGTAGTCGTTGGGCGCGCCAATCAGTTCGCCGATCTCGGCGGCGGCGAGGACGGCACGGTACAAGTACGCCGTGCCGGTCAGTCGCCGGTCCTCCGGTGCCGGGCCCTCGCTGTACCCGGGCGGCAGCCAGTCGCCGAGGACACTCACCGACAGGCCGTCCTCGACCCGGCCGAGCTCCCAGGCCAGGTAACGGTCGAGCGATTCCCAGTGCTCGCGGAGCAGCCGCTCGTCGCCGTACCAGCGATACATTTCGCGGAGCAGGATCGGGTACACGGTCGGCCACTCGGTGGCGGGGGAGAGCTCGGTGAAACCCCATCCACTCGACGGTACGATCACCGGCAGCTGACCGGAGTCCGCCTGACTGTCCCGGATGTCGCCGAGCCACTTGGTGAAGAACCGGGCCAGGTCGAGTGTCGCGAGCATCGTCGGCGCGCCGACCTGCGCGTCACCGGTCCAGCCGTTCTTCTCGTAGCACGGGGTGTCGGTGGGAATCCCGTGCAGGTTGCTCAGTACGGTCCGGCGCATCGCGCGCTCGTACTGTTCGTACGCGGACTGCGTCGACGTGAACCGGGTGACGCCGCGGACATCGGAGTTCGCGACCCGGAGCTGTACGTCGGCTCGCGCGCCCTCGATCTGTACGTACCGGAAGCCCTTGTAGGAGAACCGTGGTTCCCAGGTCTCGGCGCCGTGCCCGGCGGCGATGTACTCGTCGCGCTGGATGCGATCGCCTTCGACATGGATGTTCTTCGCCTCGACGTTGCCGTTGGCAACCGTTTCGCCGTGGGTCAGGCTGATCGTCGTACCGGCCGGCGCGGTCACCGACAACCGCGTCCAGCCGGCGACCGTACGCCCGAAGTCGGCGATCCACACGCCCGGCCGGACCTCGGTGACCTCGACCGGATCGACGGTCTCGATGACCCGGATCGGCTCGTGCGCCTGGGCGGTCAGCTTGCCCTTCGGTGCTTCGGCAATCGCGGCAGTGGTCCAGGACGAGGCGTCGAAGCCGGCCGAGTCCCAGCCGGGCAGCGCGCGCCGGCCGTCGTACGTCTCGCCGGCGTACAGGGAGTCGGACAGCGTCGGGCCGCCGGTGATCCGCCACGACTCGTCCGTGCCGATCTCCGTGATCCGGCCATCGTCGTACTCGACCACCAGCCGTGCGATCAGTCGCGGATCGGCGGTCCACGGTGCTTCGTGCCAGCGCCAGATGTTCGCCGTGGTCAGCCCGAAGAAGCCGCGCCCGAGCTCGGCGCCGACCACGTTCTCCCCGGTCGCGAGGAGCACGGTCACATCGTGCGTACCATACAGTACGGTATGGTCGTACGCGGTGAAGCCGGGATCGAGCACGGCGTCCGTGACCGGCTGCCCGTTCAGCCGGAGGTCCGCGTAGCCGAGACCGCTCGCGTACAGGCGGGCGCGCCGGACCGTTCCGTCGATCGTGAACGCGCGCCGGAGCAGGGGAGCGCTGTCGGTCCGGCCGCCGATCCATCGCGCCGCGCCGAAGCCCTCGCCGAGCAGACCGGTCTCGAACCATTCCGGTTCGGCCCACACACCTTCGCGATCGAGCCCGTCCCAGAGTTGTACGGTCCAGTGGTACCGCGTGCGGGCGGCCGACGGCCCTTCGTACTCGACGCCGAAGGTCCGCGCCGACTCGACCTTCCCGGAGTCCCACACATCCGCGGCGTCGGGCGTCAACAGCTCGGGCGCGGACGCGACCAGGACCCGGTACGCCGACTGCGTCGCGCCGTACCCAGGAGCCGCCGCGATCCAGCTGAACCGCGGCCGCGCCACGTCGACACCGAGCGGCCGGGCGGCGTACTCGGTCTGCAGCGATCGGGGGATCAGCGGACCACCAGGCGTCCAACCGTCCGGCAGTACTGGCATCAGGCAGCTCCTAGGTCTGGGCAGACAAGCTGGACACACCTCGCCCGACCCTAGGTAACCGGTCCGAGCCCCAGCAACACCCTGACCACTACCGGTCACCGGTCCACATCGTGAAACCTGAGCATCTTGCTTGACTTTGTCCGCTTTCATAGACGTATGCAGATCGTCGCGAACGCACCCGGTGAGGTCCTCACCCGGCGCCGGCACGTGGATCTGCTGCGCGTGAACTCCGCGGGGTGTTGACGGCCGGCGTACCTCCTCCGCCCGTCTCCGTGCCACCTCGGCCACCCGTAGGAGCAGTCCTGTGCGTCGTCTCATCCTGATCGCGCTGCTCGGCTCGATCGCCCAGCTCGTCGACGGCACCCTCGGTATGGCGTACGGCGTCACCGCCAGTACCGCCCTGCTGATCACCGGGATCACCCCGGCCGTCGCCTCCGCCTCGGTGCATCTCGCCGAGGTCGGCACCACGCTCGCTTCGGGCCTGTCGCACTGGCGCTTCGGCAACGTCGACTGGCGCGTGGTCGCGCTGATCGGGGCACCGGGTGCGGTCGGCGCGTTCGCCGGCGCGACGTTCCTGTCCAGCCTGTCGACCGAATCGGCCTCGGTCTGGGTCGCCGGTCTGCTGCTCCTGCTCGGTGTCTACATCCTGGTCCGGTTCGGGACCGGGAAGGTCCGGGCGGTGATCGAGGGCCGCCCGGCCGGGAAGTTCCTCGGCCCGCTCGGTCTGGTGGCCGGCTTCATCGACGCCACCGGCGGTGGCGGCTGGGGCCCGGTCGCGAACTCCGCGTTGCTGACCAGCGGCAAGCTGGCGCCCCGGCGCGCGGTCGGTTCGGTCAACGCGGCCGAGTTCCTGGTGTCGGTCGCCGCGAGCATCGGCTTCCTGTTCGGGCTCGGTGGAAAGCACCTGCCGTTCGGCATCGTCGCCGCACTGCTGGTGGGCGGTGTCCTCGCGGCACCGCTGGCCGCCTGGCTGGTGTCGCGGCTCGCGACCCGCTGGCTCGGCGTCGGCGTCGGTCTGGTGCTGATCCTGACCAACGCCCGCACCCTGCTGAACGGTCTCGACGTCACCACCAGCCTGCGGTACGTCGCGTACGCCGGCCTCGTCCTCGGCTGGGCCGGCATCGTCGCGTACGGCATCCGCGCCGCGGCCCGCCGCACGGTCGCCGAGCAGCCGGACCGCGAACTCGAACCAGCTTCCTGACTTTCTCCTTCTGACAAAGGTGTTCCAGTGCGTCTCTCCGCCTTCCGTCCTGCCCGCTTCCTCGCCGCGACCCTCGCGCTGACCGTCGCCGCCGCGGGCTGCTCGCGCGCCGACCGCAACGACACCCAGGCCGCCGCGGCCACCGGCAAAGGCCCGGCCACCGAGCTGCGGCTCGGCTACTTCCCGAACGTCACGCATGCCGCCGCGCTGGTCGGGCTCGGCAAGGACCTGTTCAGCAAGGAGCTCGGCAGTACGAAACTGGTGCCGACCAAGTTCAACGCCGGCCCGGAAGCGGTCGGCGCGCTGCTCGGTGGATCGCTCGATGCGTCGTTCATCGGTTCCGGGCCGGCGATCAACGCGTACGCGAAATCCAATGGTGAAGCGGTTCGGCTGATCGCCGGGCGACCTCCGGCGGCGCGCAATTGGTGGTGAAGCCAACGATCAGCAAGCCGGAGGACCTGATCGGCAAGACCGTCGTGACACCGCAGCTCGGCAACACGCAGGACGTGTCGCTGAAGAAGTGGCTGGCCGAGAAGAACCTGACCGGCAAGGTCAAGGTCACCAACCTGGAGAACGCGCAGACCCTCGACGCCTTCAAGAAGGGTGACGTGGACGCGGCCTGGCTGCCCGAGCCGTGGTCGTCGCGGCTGGTGCTGGACGCGGGCGCGAAGGTGCTGCTCGACGAGGCATCGCTGTGGCCGGGCGGGAAGTTCCCGACCACTGTGCTGATCGTGCGGACCCAGTTCCTGCAGGAACACCCGGAGACGGTGAAGGCGCTGCTCACCGGGTTGGTGGCGGCGATCGACTTCAGCAACTCGAACACCGCGGACGCGAAGACCGTGGTGAACGACCAGCTGAAGCAGGCGACCGGGAAGGCGCTGAAGCCGGCTGTGATCGATCGGGCCTTCGAGCACATTCAGATCACCGCGGACCCGATCGCGGCGACGTTCCCGCAGCTGGCGAAGGACCAGGTCACGGCGGGGATCGCGAAGACCGCGCCGGCGGTGGCCGGGTTCGCCGACCTCGGCCCGCTGAACGAGGTACTCGCCAAGGCAGGCAAACCGGCCGTCGACGCCGCTGGGCTCGACGCCAAGTAGCGCCGGACGAAAAGCGCCACCGGCCACGAAGTAGGTGGCGTGAAGTGGGCGGCGTGAAACAGCGCCGGGTAGCGGGTGGCTAGGTAGGTAGCAGGGCTGGATTCGATGGAGGAGGGGACGGATGACCGCGATCGTCGAGACCGATCGAGTCCGGCCGGAGGTGATCAGTCCGGTCCGGTTTCACCAAGTGGGCAAGGCTTTCGGGAGTGGCCGGAAGTCGGTGGTCGCGCTGGACGGGGTCGACCTGGAGGTCAGTGCCGGTGAGTTCGTCTGCCTGCTCGGCGCGTCCGGCTGCGGCAAGACCACGCTGCTCAACCTGGTAGCCGGCCTGGACCGGCCGACCAGTGGCCGGATCGAGCTGAACTCGTCGCGTCCGGCGGTGGTGTTCCAGGAGGCCGCGCTGATGCCGTGGCTGACGGCTGCCGGAAATGTCGAGCTGCCGTTGCGTATGGCCGGCGTACCGAAGGCGCAGCGCCGGGCGAAGGCGGCGGAACTCTTGGAGCTCGTCCGCCTCGCCGGGCTTGGTGACAAGCGCCCGCACGAACTGTCCGGTGGCATGCGCCAGCGCGTCGCGCTCGCCCGGGCGCTGGCGTCCACCACGGACAGTACGGATGCGGGTAAGCCGTCGCTGTTGTTGATGGACGAGCCGTTCTCCGCGCTCGACGCGATCACCCGCGACGCACTGCAAGGTGAACTGCTGCGCATCTGGCAGGCGACCGGTACGGCGATCCTCTTCGTCACGCACGACGTCCGCGAGGCGGTGCGCCTCGGGCAGCGGGTCGTACTGCTGTCGTCGCGGCCCGGACGGGTCGTCCAGGAGTGGGACGTACGGGACGCGCCCGGCGCCGTCGACGAGATCAACACCGCGTTGCGGAAGGTGATCAGTAGCCATGCCGCCGGTTGAGGTTCAGGACGCCGGCTCGGTCGAAGCCGGTCTGGACGCGCTCGATACACCGGTGATCGAGCCCGACGGCTCGCGGCTGCGCCGGATCGGCGCGCGCGTCCTCCCGCCGATCGGCGCGATCGTCATCCTGGTCGCGATCTGGCAGGCGTTGTGGGCGGCCGCGTTCTGGCCCGAGTTCAAGCTGCCCGCGCCGGTCGACGTGTGGGGGCAGATCTGGCAGCTGGTGACGAGCGGCCAGATCGCCGAGTTGTTCTGGGTGTCGGTGCATCGAGCGGTGATCGGGTTCGCGATCTCGCTGCTGATCGCGGTACCGCTCGGGCTCGCGATCGCGAACAGCAAGCTCGTCCGCCGGGGGATCGGGCCGCTCGTGTCAGGTCTGCAGAGCCTGCCGTCGGTCGCTTGGGTACCGGCCGCGATCCTGTGGTTCGGGCTGAACGATCGCGCGATCTACTGGGTGGTGCTGCTCGGCGCGGTGCCGTCGATCGCGAACGGCCTGGTGTCCGGACTCGACCAGGTGCCGCCGATCCTGCCGCGGGTCGGCAAGGCACTCGGCGCCGGCCGGCTCAGCGGCATCCGGTACATCCTGCTGCCGGCCGCGCTGCCGGGCTTCCTCGGCGGGCTCAAGCAGGGCTGGGCGTTCTCCTGGCGATCGCTGATGGCTGCCGAGCTGATCGCGACCTCACCGGAGCTGGGCGAAGGCCTCGGTCAGTTCCTGCACAACGGCATGTCGCTGTCGGACATCTCGATGGTGTTCGCCGGCATCGTGCTGATCTTCGTGGTCGGCGTCGGCATCGAGCTGCTGGTCTTCCGGCCGCTCGAGAACAGCGTGTTGCGAGCTCGCGGACTCACCACGTCCGCCCGCTGAGTGGGTCCGCGCCGTACTGTTGGGACGTGGTCCGATTCCTGCCGTTCCTGATCAGCCTGGTACTCACCGTGTACGCGCTGTTCTCCGTCATCCAGACACCCGACGAGGACGTACCGCACCTGCCGAAGCTGGTGTGGATCATCCTGATCGTGTTCGTCCCGTTCGCGGGGCCGCTCGTCTGGCTGCTGATGTCGCGATCCAGCGGCGCCCGCGAGGACAGCCCGGTACGCCCGTCGGCGCAGCCGCTCAGCCGGCCGCTGGCGCCTGACGACGATCCGGACTTCCTCAAGTCGCTGGACCGCTACCGGGACCCGCGGACGACCATGCGCCCGCCGGAACCGGACGAACCGACCGACGCCCCCCGCAAGCCGAAGGACACCGGCACCCCGGACGAAACCGACGACGGCAAGGCCTGAGCCGAAAGCTTCGGCCTTGTCGTCGAGCCGCACCGCGCGGAGACCGCCGCGACCACGTCGGACATGCGGCGGCCCGACCGACGTGCGGCGGCCCGACCGACGTGCGGCAGCGCGGCCGGCTTCCGGCGGCCCGACCGGCGTGCGGTCAGGCGGACTTGCGGTGTTCGGGGAGGATGGTGTCGTTGTCGCGTTCGGACTCGGTGGTGCCGCCCCAGACGCCGTACGGCTCGCCGACGGAGAGCGCGTGCTGCCGGCACTCGGGCTGGACCGGGCAGGTCCCGCACAGCGACTTGGCCACCATCTCGCGGGCGCGTTTGCGAACGCCACGCTCCGACTCGGGTGAGAAGAAGAGCTCCGGGTTCACATCCCGGCATGCGGCTTGTGACTGCCAGTCCCACAGATCCATGAGCGGGCGGGGTAGGCGAGGCATCCCTCTCGACATGGCAACCTCCTTGACTCACCGTAAGCGCGGACGGGCGCTCGGTGAAAACTATGCTCATCTCACAGCGAGTTCAACCCTTGTTGTCTCGAAGTTCGAGCCATTCGTTATCACCGCAGGCAGTCGCGGCCTGTGATCGGCGGTTTTCAGGCGGCGAGCGTGTTCACGTCATCACTTGATGTGACATGAGTCACTTTCACGATGCAAATGCGTCTGCACGTGCAGACGCTCAGGCGTCGTTTCACCCCCGTTTACAACGTTTACCCAACCCCGCGTGACGAACCCTCCGTTCGACGCGGCAGGTCAGGCCTGGGGCTCGTAGCGGTAGTACTCGTGGGCGCCGTGCGCTACGTCCGTGATGCCGGTGAGGGCGCGGATGACGGTCGCGTGGGTAATGGCGAGTACGGGGCCGTCGGTGCCGGCGGTGTGCCGGTCCAGGGCGGCGCGGGCGCGTTCGCGGACGCGGGACAGTGGTTCCCAGGGCCGTTGGATGCCTTCCGGCCATTCCCCGTCGTACGCCTCGAGCTCGGCCTGGGCGGCCCGGACGTCGGCGGCGCTGCGCCACAGGCCGGTGTGGTCCGGCAGCCAGTCGCGCAGGTCGTGGTCGACCTTCACGCCGAGCGCGAGCCGGTGGCCGATGATCGCGGCGCTGTGCAGGGCGCGGGTGAACGGCGAGCTGACCAGGTACGTCGCGCCGATACCGCTGAGCAGGTCGGCGAGCTGCTCGGCCTGTTTCATCCCGACCGCGGTGAGTGGGGCGGAGTCGGCCGCGGTCCCGGGCCAGCCCCGGGAGTCGATCGGCTCGTAGTCCGGCTCACCGTGCCGGACGAGGTAGATCTGGATCACGCCCATGTTCTACCGGAGATGCCGCGCCCCCGCCCATCCACGCGGGTGGCCGGGCGGCGGCGAGAGCGGTTCGGACAGGGACGACGGCGCGCGGACCTGATGCAGTTCGTCGAAGAGGTTGTCGAGGCCGGCCCGGAGCTCCGGCGGCTCGGCCCGGGTGCCGGCCGGCTCGATCCAGCGCACCTCGGTCGCGCCCTGGTGGCCGTGTACGGCGAGCACGGACTCGACGTTCGGCCAGACCGCGGTCGCCGGGTTGTCACCCCGCCAGCGCAACGCCACCGAGCCGTCGGTGAACTGACAGCCCTCTGCCACCACGCCGGTCCCTGACACCCCACTCGGATCCCGATACCGAACCAGCTCGAAGGTCCGCGGCCTCACCTTGCTGTACTCCCCGTCGTCGACCGGCACTTGCAGCCCTCAACGATCCCGGACCGCTTCCGGTTACTGGCCAGGTCCGGTACGAGTGCCGGTGGGTGCTATTCTCGGGATCGTGAAGCGTTGCTATTGGCGATTTTTTGAGTGGCCGGCCTTGGTGCCGGGCGACTCAGCCGATCGCTGACGCCCAACCGCAGACACCAGAGCCGGCTCGAAGGCAAGGACATCGTCCTTGCCTTTTCTCGTATCTTCAGCCGGCTGTCAGCGCTTCGTGGCGGGCCGGCGGAAAGGTCCCCCGATGAACACCCTCCCGAAACCGACCGAACAATCCACGGTCGTCGATCGACGGATCGAAAAGACCGTCCCGCTGGTCACCCCGCTCGCGCTGCACGACGAGTTCCCGCTCGGCGACGCCGCGGCCCGGACCGTCGCATCCGGCCGGCAGGCGGTCGTCGACGTACTGAACGGTGCCGACGATCGCCTCGTGGTCGTGGTCGGCCCGTGTTCGGTGCATGACGCGAAGGCCGCCCTCGAGTACGCCGAACGGCTCGCGCCGGTGGCCGAGCGACTGTCCGACGGCCTGCTCGTGGTGATGCGGGTGTACTTCGAGAAGCCGCGTTCGACGCTGGGCTGGAAGGGCCTGATCAACGACCCGGGACTGGACGGGTCCGGTGACGTGAACCGTGGTCTGCGGATCGCGCGGCAGCTGCTCGTGCAGGTGACCGAGCTCGGCCTGCCGGTCGGGTGTGAGTTCCTGGACCCGATCACGCCGCAGTACATCGCCGACACGGTCGGGTGGGGTGCGATCGGCGCGCGGACCGTCGAGAGCCAGGTGCATCGTCAGCTGTCGTCCGGTTTGTCGATGCCGATCGGGATGAAGAACCGTCCCGATGGTTCGATCGGGACCGCTGTGGACGCGATCAAGGCCGCCGCGGTGCCGCACGTGTTCACCGGAATTGACCACGACGGCGCGCCCGCGATCCTGCATACGCGCGGCAACCCGGATTGTCACCTCGTACTGCGTGGGTCTGACAGCGGGCCGAACTACGACGCGGAATCCGTCGCCGGTGCGGTCGACCTGCTGCGTACGGCTGGTCTTCCGGAGCGCGTGATCATCGACGCGAGCCATGGGAACAGCCGGAAGGATCACCTTCGGCAGCCGGTGGTGGCAGCGGAGATCGGCGCGCAGGTCGCGGCCGGGAACAAGGCGATCGTCGGCGTGATGCTGGAGTCGTTCCTGCAGGCCGGGCGTCAGGAGCTGGACCCGACGCGCGAGCTGACGTACGGCCAGTCGATCACGGACGCCTGCATGGGTTGGGAAACGACCGTGGAAACACTGGAGAAGCTCCGCGACGCGGCGATCACGCGCCGGGGATAGCGGCGGGGATATCGACGGGGGATAGCTGTTCATCTGGAGGTCTAGCCGCGGTCAAGACCTGGCCCTAAGGTCCCGACCATGACTGAGATCTCCCGGCGTCTGGTGCTCGGTTCGGTGGCGGGTGGGGCAGCGGTGTCGCTGCTCCCGCCGTCGCTGCACAGCGCGATGGCGCAACCTGTCCGGCGTGGTGGTCTGCGCGCGATCGAGCATGTGATCGTGCTGATGCAGGAGAACCGATCGTTCGACCACTACTTCGGTACGCTGCGCGGCGTCCGCGGGTACGGCGACCGGCTGCCGCTGCGGTTGCGGAACGGCAAGAGCATCTTCCACCAGCCGAAAACCGGTGGTGGCGAGGTGCTCCCGTTCTCGCTCCGCAAGGCCGCTGCCGCCGCTGGCCGGAAACTGGATGACATCCAGTACCTGGGCGCGCTGGCGCACGGGTACGGCGATGCCACCCAGGCGTGGGCCGGCGGCTGGAACGACGACTGGGTGCAGGCCAAGACGGCCGCCTCGATGACGCATTACGAGCGCCGCGACATCCCGCTGCAGTACGAGCTCGCCGACACGTTCACGATCTGCGACGCGTACCACTGCTCGGTCAACGGTTCGACCAACCCGAACCGCAACTACCTGTGGTCCGGCACCACCGGGTACGAACCTGGTACGAAGCAACGCGCCGTCACGAACGCGGCGTACGACTACAACCACGCCGGCTACGACTGGACCGCGTACCCGGAGCGGCTGGAGAAGGCCGGTGTTTCCTGGCAGATCTACCAGGAGTGGGACAACTTCACCGACAACGCGGTCGAGTACTTCAAGACGTTCAAGGACATCGGGCGCCGCATCCTGGCAGGAGTCCCGGGCGGCTATCGCACCACCGAGGAGTTCTACGACAAGCTCTTCGCGAAGTCCGACGCGGATCGCGCGGTCGCGCTGAAGCAGCTCGACGCGGCGGTCGAGACGCTGCCGATCAAGGACCAGAAGCTGTTCCGCAAGGCGATGTACCGCTCCGAGCCGGAGTCGCTGGTGCCGCGGCTGCGCGCCGACATCAAGGCGGGCACGCTGCCGAAGGTGAGCTGGCTCGTTCCGTCCTCGGTCGACTCCGAGCACCCCAGCTCGTCGACGCCGGTCGCCAGCGCGAACCTGATCTACGACGTACTGGACGCGATCGCCTCCGATCCGGACACCTGGTCGAAGACGGTGCTGCTGATCAACTTCGACGAGAACGACGGGTACTTCGACCATGTCCCACCGCCGGTCGCGCCGCGGCCCGCGTCGGGTGAGGGAGACGACTGGTACGCGGGCAAGCCGATCGGTCTCGGACCGCGCGTCCCGATGACCGTCGTGTCGCCGTGGACGGTCGGCGGTCACGTGAACTCGCAGGTCTTCGACCACACCTCGGTACTGCGGTTCCTCGAACTGTGGACCGGCATCCGCGAACCGAACATCAGTGCCTGGCGCCGGACGGTGTGCGGTGACCTGACCACGACGTTCGACTTCGAACGTGGCTACCGGCAACCATCGGTGGACCAGCCCGGACCGGTACCAGCGCCGATCGACCGCTGGCACCCGGCGCCGCCGGCCGACCAGGCGATCCCGGTCCAGGAGTCCGGCCGCCGCCCGGCTCGCGCGTTGCCTTACCAGCCGAAGGTTTCCGGCGTTGTTGCTGACGGCAAGCTGATGCTGGCCCTCAGCAACAATGGCTCACAGTCGGCACATTTCACCGTCTACCCGTACGGTGGGGAACTGCCCGCGCCGACACATGTCGACGTCCATCACCCCGGCCGGGACACGGGCGCGGGCACGACGCCGACCGCGCTCGCGATCCCGGTCGACGGTCCGTTCGAGCTCGCGATCCAGGGCCCGAACCGGTTCTGGGCCGAAGTGGCCGGTACGGCCGACGGCACCGCGGCCGGGCTGGACGTCCGGATCGGGAACCGGGCCGGCTCCCTGGAGCTCGACCTCGTCAACACCACCCGGAAGCCGCTGACCGTGAAGCTGAAGTCGCGCGGTTACGCCGGCAAGACCGTGACCGTCGAGCTGCGCGGCAAGCAGACCCGGCCGGTCTTCTGGCCGACCGATCACGGCTGGTACGACGTCGAGGTGACGACGCCGAACGACCCCACGTACCGGCGGCGCTTGTCGGGTCACCTGGAGACCGGAAAGCCGGGCATCACGGGCTAGCGCCGGCGCCGGCCGATCCGTCGGCCCGAAGGCTCAGCGGGCGATGTCCGCCGTTCGTGCCTTGGTGATGGTGATCAGATCGGCGGGGGCGAGGCCGATGTCGAAACCGCGCCGGCCACCCGACACGTACACGGTCGGGTGGCCGGTCGCGGTGTTGTCGACAACCGTGGGCAGCGCGCGCTTCTGGCCGATCGGGCTGATCCCGCCGAGGACGTAACCGGTGGCCCGTTCGGCGGCGGCCGGGTCGGCCATCACCGCTTTCTTACCGCCGGCCGCGGCCGCGATCGCCTTCAGATCAAGCTGTTTCGCGACCGGTACGACGCCGACCGTGAGCTTGCCGTCCACCTCGACGAGCAGGGTCTTGAACACCTGCTCCGGCGTCAGGCCGAGCGCCTCGGCCGCCTCCAGTCCGTACGACTTCGCGGCCGGATCGTGCTCGTACGCATGTGTACTGAACTCGATGTTCGCCTTCGCCAGCGCCACGGTCGCCGGAGTGCCCTGCCTAGCCTTCGCCACGCTCCGACCTTAGTGCGTCACCTTGGTCCGCCGGTGGTCGGCCAGTGATGCGGACACAACAGTGACCCGCGGTCGGCGCGAGCTCGGCCTGTAGCGGGGTGTCGAGGCTTGTCAACAATCCGGCGATCAGGTGCAGGTTCATACCGCAGACCAGTTGCGGGTGTTCTTTCGCCAGCCGCCGGAACGGGCAGTTCGCCAGCACGATCCCGTCCGCTTCCGCGCGCGGCTCGAATCCATGTGCCGCCAGCACCTGCTCCACCGACTGCTTCCCGGCGGTACGGCCGATCGTCTCGCCGTACTCCCGCGCTCTTCGATTGACGGCTTCACGGGGCGAGATGCCGTACGCCTCCGCGTCCTGGATCGCGGCCGCGAGCAGCTGTCCCGCGATCGCGTACTGACGCTCCGGCAGGCTGATCTCGATTTCCCGATCGGAGCGGTGATACAGCTTCGCGGGACGGCCCGCGCCCGGCCCCGTACGCCCGGTCCGGCGCTCGTAGCAGGTCTCGAGCAGGCCCTCCTCGGTCAGCCGATCGAGATGGAAGGCGGCCGTCGTCCGCGGAATCCCGAGCGCGCTCGCGGCGTCGTCCCGGCTGATCGGCTCGGCGTGCGCGACCACGTACTCGTAGAGCCGGCGCCGGGTCGGCTCCTCGAGTACCGCGACCGCCTGGACGTCGGCGTGCCGGGAGATGTCCACGGAATGATTCTATCGACAACTCGGGTTGGTGAAACAGTATGATGGTTCTTCGCTGAAACCTCAGGGAGTTGCAGATGGCGATCTCGGCCGACCTCGAGTCCGTCCCGCTTCACATCGTCGCCCGCCGGGAGGAGATCGACCTTCCGGCCGCGCAGCGTGCGGTCGCGGACCTGCTCACCGCGCTCGGGCGCGACCCGCACAGTGCCCATCTCGCGGACACCCCGCGCCGGGTCGCGAACGCGTACGCCGAGATGCTCACGCCGCGCGAGTTCGAGCTCACCACCTTCCCGAACGACGAAGGGTACGACGAGCTGGTCCTGGCCAAGGACATCCCGGTGCAGTCACTGTGCGAACACCACCTGCTCCCGTTCCAGGGCGTCGCCCACGTCGGGTACCTGCCGGGTGACCGCATCCTCGGCCTGTCCAAGCTGGCCCGCGTGGTGGAGCTGTTCGCGCGCGACTTCCAGGTGCAGGAGCGACTGACCAAGCAGGTCGCCGACTGGCTCCAGGATCATCTCGACCCGAAGGGCGTCGGCGTGGTGATCGAGGCCGAACACCAGTGCATGTCACTGCGTGGCGTCCGCGCGGCCGGCTCCCGTACGGTCACGTCCTCCCTGCACGGCACCCTGCGCCAGAACCCCAGCTCCCGCGCCGAGTTCTTCGCCCTCACCGGCCTTGCCCCCTGAACCGCGGGGTTGCCCCCTCGAATTACGAAGGGGCAACCCTCCAGTCGCGGTGATGACCCCTCGGGTGGAGGGTTCGCAGGTGGGTCAGGCGGAGGCGGCTGCCGAGACCTGGAGCCAGCGGACCACGGTGGCGCCGCGGTGGCCGTGGACGGCGAGGATGGAGTCGAGGTCCGGCCAGACGGCCGTCGACGGGTTGGCGCCGTGCCAGCGGAGCGCGACCGAGCCGTCGGTGAAGACGCATCCTTCGGCGACGATGCCGGTCCCGGAGACCCCGCTGATGTCGGTGTAGCGGACGAGTTCGAACGTCTGGGGTTTCACCGGCGGCACCCCGGGTGGCGAGAGAGTTCGGCCATGATCCTTTCCCCGTAGTACGTGGCTGGGTCACGCCACAAACCGGGGACAATTACCGACTGTCAGCGGGGAAGGACGGTCTGTAGCGACTGATCTTCTTGACCCAAGCTAGAGCCAAAGGGCCCGGACGCGCCAGTCCCTGACCGCGGGTCGCCCGATTCGGCCACTGACCTGGGTAATCGATGTGTCGGGTGGCTGCGGTTCGTGATCGAATACTCCGGTGTTCCTCACGCTTGGTACCGATCTGGCCGGACTGGATGTTCCCGCGAGCGACTTCGGGTTCCTGTTGCACAAGAACCCGGCGCGACCGCAGACGATCGGTATCACCGGGGGATCGGCCCATGTGTTCTACCCCGAGGCGACCGGCGAGCGGTGTACGGCGGCCGTGCTGCTGGAGATCGACCCGATCGGCCTGGTCCGCTCCGGGCGTGGCAAGGCCGCGGAGGGATTCACCCTCGGGCAGTACGTGAACGACCGCCCGTACGCCGCGTCCAGCCTGCTCGCGGTCGCGCTCGGCAAGCTGTTCCGGACCGCGATGAACGGCCGCTGCGACGCGCGCCCCGAGCTCGCGGCGCGCCCGCTGCCGCTGGAGATCCACGTCCCCGCGCTCCCGTGCAACGGCGGTGCCGACCTGGCCGAGCGGTTCTTCGCGCCGCTCGGCTGGACCGTCGACGCGCGACCGGTCCCGCTCGATCCGGAGATCCCGGCGTGGGGCGATTCCCGGTACGTGGACCTGCGGCTGACCGGTGTACTTCGGTTGGCCGACGGGCTCAACCACCTGTACGTGATGCTGCCCGTACTGGATGACGCGAAGCACTACTGGGTCGGATCGGACGAGGTCGACAAGCTGGTGAAGGCCGGCGAAGGCTGGCTGGGCGCGCATCCCGAGAAGGACCTGATCTCGCGGCGCTACCTGGCCCACCGCCGGTACCTGGCCGATGCCGCGCTGGAGCGACTGGCCGAAGTGGACGGTCAGGAGCTTGCCGAGGAATCGGCCGAGGAAGGCTCGGTGTCGCTCGCGGTCGAGCGGCGTACGGCGGTAGCGGGCGTACTGCGCGAGCTGGGCGCCCGCCGGATCGCCGACATCGGCTGTGGTGAGGGCGCACTCGCCGGTGAGCTGCTGAAGGACCCGATGATCGGCGAACTGATCGCGACCGACGTGTCGGCCCGGGCGCTGATCTCGGCGAAGCGGCGACTGCGCTACGACGATCTGCCTGACCGGCAACGCGATCGGCTCCGGTTCCTGCAGTCCTCGGTGACGTACTCCGACGAACGGCTCGCGGGCCTGGACGCGGTCGTACTGATGGAGGTCGTCGAGCACGTCGATCCGCCGCGCCTGCCGGCGTTGGCGAGGTCGGTGTTCCAGGCGGCGCATCCTGCTGCCGTGGTGATGACCACGCCGAACAGCGAGTACAACGTGCTCTTTCCGTCCTTGCCGGCCGGGAAGTTCCGGCATCCCGATCACCGGTTCGAGTGGACTCGGGCGGAGTTCGAGGAGTGGGCGCGCGGGGTCGCCTCGACGTACGGGTACACGGTCGAGTTCCGTCCCGTCGGTGCGGTCGACCCGGCGTACGGCGCGCCGACCCAGCTGGCCCTGTTTCGTACGGAGGAGGCACGATGACGAAGATCGACGTACCCGCCCTGTCGCTGATCGTGCTGGTCGGAGCGAGCGGCTCCGGGAAGTCCACATTCGCGCGGAAGCACTTCCTCGGCACCGAGGTGATCTCCAGCGACTTCTGCCGTGGGCTGGTGTCTGACGACGAGAACGATCAGGCGGCGACCAAGGACGCCTTCGAGGTGCTCAACTTCATCGCCGGGAAGCGGCTCGCGGCCGGGCGGCTGACGGTCATCGACGCGACCAACGTGCAGCCGGACGCCCGCAAGGAACTGGTGAATCTGGCTCGGGAGTACGACGTGCTGCCGGTGGCGATCGTGCTCGATCCGCCGGAGCGGGTTTGCGTCGAACGCAACGCGCAGCGGGCGGACCGGCAGTTCGGGTCGAAGGTGATCGTCCGGCAGCGGTCGCAGCTGAAGCGCGGGTTGCGCAGTCTGAAGCGCGAGGGATTCCGCAACGTCCACGTGCTGTCCGGCGTCGACGAGATCGATGCCGTGAGCATCGAACGGACCCGGCTGTACAACGATCTCACCGACCGGACCGGCCCGTTCGACGTGATCGGCGACGTCCACGGATGCCGGCCGGAGCTGGAGCGGCTGCTCACCGAGCTCGGGTACACGTTCACTCGCGACGACGCCGGGCGGCCGATTGATGCCGTACACCCGGCGCGGCAGGCGATCTTCGTCGGTGACCTGGTCGACCGCGGCCCGGACAGCCCGGGCGTACTGCGGCTGGTGATGGGGATGGTGGCGAACGGGCATGCGTACTGCGTGCCGGGCAACCACGAGGACAAGCTGCTGCGGGCGCTTCGCGGGAAGAACGTGAAGATCAGCCACGGTCTGGAGACCACGCTCGAACAGCTCGCGATGGAGTCGTCCGAGTTCCGCGAGCAGGTGATGACGTTCATCGACGGCCTGATCTCGCACTATGTGTTCGACGACGCCAAGCTGGTGGTTTCGCACGCCGGCCTGGTCGAGCGCATGCACGGGCGTACGTCGGGGCGCGTCCGGTCGTTCTGCTTGTACGGCGAAACGACCGGTGAGACCGATGAGTTCGGGCTGCCGGTACGTTACCCGTGGGCGAACGACTACCGCGGTCGCGCCATGGTCGTGTACGGCCACACGCCGACGCCCGAGCCGGAGTGGATCAACAACACGATCTGTCTGGACACCGGTTGCGTGTTCGGCGGATCGCTGACCGCGCTGCGCTATCCGGAGCGCGAGCTGGTCGCCGTACAGGCGGCGGAGGAGTACTACGCGCCGGCGAAACCGTTGCATGTGGCAACCGCCCCGGCACGCGAACCGGACGTACTCGAACTGACCGACGTGACCGGCCGGCGGGTGGTCGAGACGACGTCGCACGGCCGGCTGAGCATCCGGGCCGAACAGGCCGGCGCGGCGCTGGAGGTGATGAGCCGGTTCGCGATCGATCCGCGGTTCCTGCTGTACCTGCCGCCGACGATGAGTCCGGTCGCCACCTCGCCGGAGCCGGGGTTGCTGGAGCACCCGCGGCAGGCGTTCGAGGCGTACCGGGCGCAGGGCGTGACGGAGCTGGTGTGCGAGGAGAAGCACATGGGTTCGCGCGCGGTCGTGCTGCTGACGCGGGACGACGATGTCGCGGAGAAGCGGTTCGGGCTGGCCGGTCGCGGGGCCGTCCACACGCGTACGGGGCGATCGTTCTTCGACGCGTCGTTGACCGACGAGCTGCTGCTTCGCCTGCGGTCGGTGGCTGAGCGGGCGGGGGTGTTCGATGAGTTGGACACGTCGTGGGTGCTGCTTGATGCCGAGCTGCTGCCGTGGAGCGCGAAGGCGGAGGACCTGCTGCGGAACCAGTACGCCGCGGTCGGAGCGGCCGCTCGTATGTCGTTGCCTGCAGCAACTGCTGCGTTGCGGTCGGCGGCTGATGCCGGTCTGGACGTAGGTGATCTGCTGGGTTCGGTGGAGCAGCGGTTGGCCAATGCGGAGCGGTTCACCGACGCGTACCGGCGGTATTGCTGGCCGACCGACGGGCTGGACGGGGTGCGGCTGGCGCCGTTCCAGGTGCTGGCGTCCGAGGGGGCTACGTACCAGGATCGCCCGCATGCTTGGCATCTTGGGATCGCCGACCGGATGGTTGCCTCGGGCCCCGAGGTGGTGACGCCGACGCGACGGTTGTTCGTTGACGCGGGCAACTGGGATGCCGGGATCGCCTGGTGGGAAGAGCTCACCGGCGCCGGGGGAGAGGGCATGGTGGTGAAGCCGGCCGCCAACCTGGTCCGTACGGCGAAGGGGTTGGCACAGCCCGGGTTGAAGGTTCGCGGGCAGGAGTACCTGCGGCTGATCTACGGCCCGGACTACACCGACCCGGCCAACTTCAGCCGGCTCCGGGACCGGAACCTCGGTCACAAACGGTCCCTGGCGCTGCGCGAGTACGCGCTGGGCATGGAGTCCCTTGAGCGAGCGGCCCGAGGCGAACCTCTGTGGCGTATCCACGAATGCGTCTTCGCCGTACTGGCCCTGGAATCCGAACCCATCGACCCACGCCTCTGACAGACGCCGAACGCCGACAGAAGAGAGGCCCGAATGATCAGCTACACCATCCCCGGCATGCACGTCCGTGAGCACACCGCGGAGGTGCCGCTGGACTGGGCGAATCCGGCCGAGACGATCACGGTGTTCGCGCGGGAGCTCGTTGATCCGGCCCGCAAGGACGAGGATCTGCCGTGCTTGCTGTTCCTGCAGGGCGGTCCGGGTGGAAAAGGCCCGCGGCCGCTCGGGCCGGTCGGCTGGGTCGGCCATGCGCTCAAGACACATCGCGTCGTGCTGATGGATCAGCGCGGCACCGGTCGCAGTACGCCGGTCAGCGCGCGCCGGATGGCATCGATGCCGGCGGCGGACGGCGCGGCGTACCTGGCGTGCTTCCGGGCCGATTCGATCGTCGCGGACGCCGAGTACCTGCGTACGCGGGTCTTCGGCGGGCGTCGTTGGTCGACCCTCGGCCAGAGCTACGGCGGGTTCCTCACCATGACGTACCTGTCGAAAGCGCCCGAGGGCCTGAGCGCGTGCTACGTGACCGGCGGCCTGCCGTCGATCGAGCCGTCGGCCGCCGAGGTGTACCGGCGGACGTACCCGCGGGTCGCGGCGAAGAACCGGGAGTACTTCCGCCGCTACCCGCACGACATCGGTCAGGTCGGACGGATCGCCGACCGGCTGGCCGAGTCCGACGTACGCCTCCCCGACGGCGACCGGTTGACGGTACGCAGATTGCAGACAATCGGACTCGATTTCGGCATGAAGCCCGGGTACGAGCGAGTGCACTGGCTGATCGACGAGGCCTTCGACGGGGACGAGCTGTCAGACACGTTCCTCAGCCAGCTGCTGACCGGGACGTCCTTCCTCGCGAACCCGCTGTTCGCCGCGCTGCAGGAGAGTGCCTACGGCTCCGGCGACGGCGCGACCGGGTGGGCCGCGCAGGCGGAGCGGTCGCGGCACCCGGAGTTCGCCGAGGAAGCGCGGCCGCTGCTGTTCACCGGCGAGATGATGTACCCCTGGATGTTCGAGGAGATCCGCGGACTCCGGCCCTTCCAGGGTGCGGTCGAGCTGATGGCGCAACGGCAGAGCTGGCCGGAGCTGTACGACCTGGAGCGCCTCGCGGCCAACGACGTACCGGTCGCCGCGGCGGTCTACTTCGACGACATGTACGTCGACTCAGGCCTGCAACTCGACACCGCGAGCCGGGTCGGCAACGTACAGGCCTGGGTGACGAACGAGTACGAGCACGACGGCCTCGGCACGGACCGCGTGTTCGAACGCCTGACCGAGCTCGTCGCCGCCATCGGAGGTGGCATCCAGGACCGGTGATGCCTACCGCTCAGGACAGCTGAGCGGCCACCACCGGCTGAGCGCCCATTGCCTGCTTGGCCGTCGCGGCCGCGTCGGCGCCGTACGCGCTGGTGAGCCGAGCAACGAACGCCGGGTGATCGAGGGTGTACTCCTGGGTGCCGACCGTCTCCAGTACGGTGGTCGCCAGCGTGCAGCCGAGGTGCGCCGACGACTCGTGGTCGAGCCCGGCCGCGCGCCCGGTCAGGTACCCGGCACGGAACGCGTCGCCGCCACCGGTCGGGTCAACCAGGTTCGGGACGGGCACCGCCGGCACCTTCGCGAGAATCCCGCTGGCGTCCTCGATCACCACACCGTCGCCGCCGTGCGTGGTGATGCGTACGCCGACCCGCTCCAGGATCTCCTGATGGCTCCATCCCGTCTTCTGGGACATCAGCCCGGCCTCGTACTCGTTGCTGAACAGGTACGCCGCGCCGTCGATCAGGTGCCGGATGTCCGTACCCTCCATCCGCGCCATCTGCTGCGACGGGTCGGCCGCGATCGCGATCCCGTGCTGCTTGGCCAGATCGGTGTGCTTGATCATCGCGTCCGGGTCGTCGGCGCCGATGAGTACCAGGTCGATGCCGCCCGCGGCCTGGTGGATCGCGCCGAGATCGAGCTCCCGCGCCTCGGCCATCGCGCCGGTGTAGAACGACGCGATCTGGTTCGCGTCCAGGTCGGTCGTGCAGGTGAACCGGGCCGTGTGTACGCCGTCACAGACGCGGACGTGCGAGATGTCGACGCCGGCCTCGGTCAGCGCCGCGCCGTACTCGGCGAAGTCCGCGCCGACCGACCCGACCAGCACCGACGGGAACCCGAGCTGCGCCATCCCGTAACAGATGTTCGCGCCGACACCACCCCGGTGCACCACCAGCTCGTCGACCAGGAACGACAACGACACCTTGTGAATTTGTTCTTCGAGGAACTGGTCCTTGAACCGGCCCGGGAACGTCATCAGGATGTCGGTCGCGATCGATCCGGCCACGGCGATACGCATGCTGGGTGCTCCCTTGGTTCGGCCACGGTGTGGGGCGGTGTAGGTCCGGTTGGGCAACCCATAGAGACTACAGGCGACCGATCTAATACACGGAGGCGGGAAATCATGGGCCATCAGGTACCTGTGACCGAGGAACTGCACGACTACATGGTCGCGCACGGCATGCCGCTGGACCCGATCGCGACCGAGCTGGTGGCCGAGACCCAGACGCTCGGCTCCGCCGCCGTGATGCTGACCACCGCCGACCAGGCGGCGCTGCTGACCACGCTGACCCGGCTGATCTCCGCCCGCCGGGCCGTCGAGATCGGTACCTTCACCGGCTTCTCCGCGCTGGCGATCTCCCGCGGCCTCCCGGACGACGGGCAGCTGATCTGCCTGGACGCGAGCGCGGAGTGGACCGCGGTCGGCCGCAAGTACTGGGAGCGGGCGGGGGTCGCGGGCAAGATCGAGCTCCGGATCGGTGACGGTCACGAGCTCGCGGCCGCGCTGGACGGGACCTTCGACCTGGCCTTCGTGGACGCCGACAAGCCCGGGTACATCGACTACTTCGAGCGACTCGTCCAGCTGGTCCGGCCGAACGGGCTGATGCTGTTCGACAACACGCTGGCCGGCGGCCGGGTGGTGGACGCGGACGGTCCGCTCGACCGCAAGGAGTTCAACGCGCACGTCGCCGCCGATGACCGGGTCGACGTCGTGATGCTCGGCATCGGCGACGGCCTCACGCTCGTACGCAAGAAGTGACACCCGGACCGCCACCACTCACCAACCACGGCCCGCCGCGCTAGAGCACGCTCAGCCGGGCGGTGGTGCCGCCGGGGAGGCAACGTTGGTGAGTTGGGCACGTCCGCAGATCGAAAGGTTCGCAGTGAGCAAGAAGGTGGCGCCGCGGCTGGCGGTGCAGGAGTTGCAGCACAAGTACGGCGACCGGCCGGTGATCGAGGGGCTGACCTTCGATCTGGCCGCCGGCCAGGCGATCGCGCTGGTCGGGCCGAACGGCGCCGGCAAGACGACGGTGCTGAAGTGCATCGTCGGCGCCGCCGCACCGGCCGCCGGCAAGATCCTGCTCGACGGCGCGCCGATCGACGAGCGCGCCGAGGCGGTCCGGCGGGACGTCGCGACCCTGCTCGACGACCTGGACTTCTTCCCGGACCTGACCGCCGCCGAGCACCTCGACCTGCTCGCTCGCGCCCACGGCAATTCGTCGCCGGAGGACCTGGTCGACACCATCCTCCACGACATCGGCCTGCTCCCGGCCGCCGACCAGCTGCCCGGTTCGCTCTCCTCCGGCCAGCGCCGCCGCCTCGCGCTGGCGACCGCCCTCGTCCGCCCGCGCAAGCTGATGGTCCTGGACGAACCTGAGGCCCGGCTCGACACCGGCGGCGTGCAGTGGCTGTCGGACAAGCTGGTCGAGGAGAAGAAGTCCGGTACGTCGATCCTGTTCGCGAGCCACGACCCGGCCTTGGTCGAAACGGTCGCCGACTCCGTCGTCACCCTCACCCCGCTGCCATGAGTTCGGCGGACGGGCCGGTGCAGTTCGACCCGGCGGATTTCGGGGCGATCCCGTCGTCACGGGCGTTGCGGCAATGGATGCGTACGACCCGGCGACGGCACGCGGATCGGTCCTTCTGGCAGATCTTCGAGGACGTGTACCTGGTCCTGTTCACGCTGGCGATGGCCGGTGCGACCGGTGGCAACGTCGTCCACCACCTGAACAACAACGCGGCCAGCTGTACGTCCTGGAGCTGCGGCGAGCTGATCCAGTGGATGCCGTGGATCATCATTCCGTTGCTGCTGGCAACCACATTGCGGATGCTGCTCGCGGTCGGCCCGGTCTCGGCGACGCGGGCGACCGGGTTCTGGTTGCTCGCGACACCGGTCAGCCGGTCCGCGTTGCTGCGGCCCGCGTACCGGTTGGTGATCGCCACGGTCAGCGTGGTCGGGTTCGTGGTCGCGGCGGTCATCTGGGCGTTGCTCGGCGCGCCGCTGCTGGAGGTATTCGGGGCCGCGGTGCTGATCAGCGCGCTGCTGGTGTGTACCGCGATCGTGACGGTGTGGGCGCAGCAGACCCCGCACCGCTCCCGCTGGACCCTTCGGGTCGCCGACCTGCTGCTGATCGCCGCGGTGATTCCGGCGGTGGTGCTGGCGCTCCACAAGCGTCCGTCGACCACCGGTGGCGCCTGGTTCGGCGCGGTGCCGACCTACCAAACGGAGCTCGTCGACGCCTACGGCTACGGCGGAACGACGCTCGGCCTCAGTGCCATCACGGACGCAAGTAACACCGGCTCAGGTCAGCCGCACCTTCTGCTGCTGGGCGTTGCCGCAGTCATCGTTGCCGTCGTGCTGACGTTCATCGCCGCGCGATCACTCGCGAACCTCAGCCGTACCAGCGTCATCGCCGGCGGTGAGCTGCTCGCCGGGCTCGCGGGCGCCGCCAGCAGCCTCGACATCAGCATGCTCGGTGACGTGATCTCCGGCCGGCACTGGCGGTTGAAGGGCCGGGTCCGGTCCCGTCGCGGCCGGGGCGCGCGCGGCGCCGCGATCGTGCAGCGCGAGTTCCTCCGCATTCTTCGCTGGCCGCGCCGGCTGGTGATCGGCGCCGCGCTGCTCGTTGTCCCGTACGCGGTGGCGGGCGCGGGCTTTCACGTACTGGTACCGATCGCTGCTGGTTTTGCCGGGTTCGTTGCCGTCCGCCCCTTGCTCGACGGGCTGCGTACGGCGTGCCGCTCGATGGGACTCGTCCGTGCGCTCGGGATGGATCTGCGGGAGCTGCGCGTGGTGATGGCGGTCGTGCCCGGGCTGATCGCGATCATCTGGTCGGTGCTCGCGGCGCCCGCGATCGGCGACGGGGCGGCGACGTTCGCGGTGGCGGCCGGCATCATCGCGGGCTCCGTACGCCAAGCTTCTGGCCGCCCGCCGTCGTACGGGGGACCGCTGGTCACCTCGCCGATGGGCGCGATCCCGCCCGGGCTGTTCTCGCAGCCGGCCCGCGGGTTCGACCTGTTGCTTTTGTGTCTGGCTCCGGTGCTGTTCAACCTCAGCGCGACCTGGGTGCTGGCCATCCCGGCGTTCGTCCTGACCATCATGTTCGCGGTCCGTCCGAAGACGGATTGACGCCGACTGACTGACCGGCTGACTGACGCGGCATTCTCATTTGCAGGATGCTGGCACGGACAGGTACCTTGTATCGCATGGTAGCGGAGAAAGTGTTCACCCAACTACGGCGCGGCACGCTCGAGTACTGCGTACTGGCGTTGTTACAGGGGGAGCCCCGTTACGGTTTCGAATTGGTCAAGGCGCTGGGCGATGTCGACGGACTGGTGACGACCGAAGGCACCATCTACCCACTGCTGGCCCGGCTGCGACGGGAAGGGCTGGTGGAGACGAGCTGGAGAGAGTCCGAGTCCGGCCCGCCGCGGCGGTATTACACATCGACGGCAGACGGCAGTCAGGCACTGGCCGAGTTCACGGCGGACTGGCAACGGTTCTGCGCGTCGGTCGACAAGATCTTGCAGAGTGGGAGACAGGGATGAACGTGGAGCAGGACAACGACCGGCTGGTCGACGCCTACCTGAAGGAGCTGGCGAAGGCGGCCGAGCCGTTGCCGCAGGCCCGGCGGACCGAGCTGATCGAGGACATGAAGGCGCACATCGCCGAGGAGCGCGCGGCCGGCGCCAGCTCGGAAAGCGAGATCCGGCAGATCCTGCAGCGCCTCGGCGACCCGCGGGACATCGTCGCCGCGGCCACTGAGGGCCTGGTGCTGGTGGAGACCGAGCCGAAGCTGCGCCCGGTCGACATGGTCACCCTCGCGGTGCTGGTCCTGGGGCCGTACCTGCCCGGCATCATGTTGCCGGCGATCGCCTACATGATCGGCATCGGGATGCTGTGGTCGATTTCCAACCGCTGGACAGTCCCGTGGAAGATCCTCGGCACGCTGATCTGGCCGATCACCTACGCCATCGCCATCGGCGTCGACGTGCTCCTGCAGGCGCCGATCCAGGTCACCCTCGCGGTCGACGCCGTGGTCACTGTCGCCATTCTCGTCGCCATGATCGTGGCAGCGAAGGCGCCCGCGACCACCCGCCCGGTCCGTTAGGCCTCGTAACAGAGCCACTTCCGGTCGACCTCCGCCGGGAGGTCGACCTGATGCCGGCGAGCGAAGAGCAGCAGCTGACACAGCACATCGGCGAACTCCTGATGGAACGTGTCGCGGATCTGCTCTTCGCTCAGTCCTTTGGTCCGGGCGCGGCCGGTGTGCTGCAGGTACGCCTGGGTCAGCTCACCGACCTCCTCCTGCAGTTTCAGCAGGAACCAGTCCGGATCGCGCTCGAAGCCGAGCCGCTCCCCGTACCCGATCGAGATCTTCTCCAGCCGCTCCGTCAAGCTCACCAAGTCCACGCGGGTACTCAATCAGCACGCACCGACAATCCGGCACGGCGGCCGGCATCCCCGTCTGCCAACCACCCCAGCTGCCGGCCGCGTCCGTCCGCCGCCGGGCGCCCGGCGGCGGACGGTACATCACGGGAACTCTTTGCGGGGTTGACGTCTGAGGTTGCCCGTCAGCCCCTCGGATGCGGCTGGTGAACGCGCAACGTCAGGGGTTCACCCCTGAAACGGCCCCGCCCGGGGCGGCTGCATCTGGCGTCGCCGCAGCTGTGGCGGTGCCGTCCGGGGCAGCGCTGGCCGGGGCGGTGTCGTCTGCGGCGGTGCTGGCTGGGGTGGTGCTGGCTGGGGTGGTGCTGGCTGGGGCGGTGTCGTCTGGGGTTGTGTCGACCGGTGGGAACGGGTCCAGGTCGGCGGCGGGGAGTGGGGGGTCGGTGTTCGGGTCGGGTGCGGGAGTGGGCTCCGGGGTGGCCGGCGTGCCGTCGGTCTGGAGGCTCTTCGGGGCGGTGGCCCAGACCGCGGCGGCGGCCCGCGCGGCGTCCGCGGCGTCGGTCTGCCGCTCGTAGTTCTTGATGTCCAGCGTGTACGCCTTCGCGACCGCGGTCAGGTCGCGGCGCAGTTGCTTGTGCACCCAGAGCGCGTACGCCTGCGTACGGGCCTCGATGAAGTTCTTCAGCTCCTGCATCTGGGCGGGGGTCATGTCGTCCTCCGGGTGACCTGGGGTGTGGCCTGGGGTGAAGTCGCCGCGGGCGATCGCGGCGCGGGCGGGATCGCCGGGGCAGTCGGTGGGCTCCGGGCGAACCGCGGAGTGCGGCCGGATCGCCGTACCGCGGGGATAGATCTTGCGGAAGTCGGCGATCACCGCGCGGGTGGTCGCCTTCATAGCCGCGGTCGGCTGCTCGCCGGTGACCAGGACCAGCAGCACCGCGCCGTACCGTTCGTTCACGTCGTTGTCGCCGTTGGCGCCGGACTGGGTCCGCAGACCGCGCAACGTCCAGGCGCGCCCGGCTTGGTCGACCGCCACCTGGTAGGCGATGTCGGACCAGCCGCGGCTGTCCATGTGGTAGTCCTGCCAGCCACGCAACGCGGACGCGACCGCCGCCTTGGTATGGATGACTTTCGTCGACCCGGTGCCCGGCCAATGGATGACCGCGCCTTGGACCCGGGACACGGTCAGGTTCCCCGGCCCGCCGTTCGGTGGTCGCGCGTTCCACGCCGACCGGGGCAGATATTCGACCATCGCTGCTCCTCACATGCCTCACCACGCCACATACCCATTGCTGGCGCAGGGTAATCAACCGATCACACTCGGCATGCAATCGTCAAGCGGCCGTCGCATCCTTTCAGGCCAGGGGTGCGTCGGCCGTGGACCTGGTCCGCACGCCGTCCGCCGCGCCACCCGCACGCCGTCCGATGCGCCGCTCGCACGCCGTCCGATGCGCCGTCCGCCGCGCCACCCGCACGCCGTCCGATGCGCCGCTCGCACGCCGTCCGATGCGCCGTCCGCCGCGCCACCCGCACGCCGCTCGCGCGGCGCGAGTGCGCCGCCCGCATCCCACCCGCGTGCGGCGCGGTGCGCTGCGGCTACTCGGTCGCGGCGAGTTCGCGGCAGATGTACGCGAGTTCGAGCGCCGATCGCAGGTCCGGCAACCGCAGCGCGGCCGACACCTTGTCCCCACTCGCCCGGAACAACGTCGCCACCCGCGTCGGTGCCGCGCTCTCCGGCCAGCTCGCGTCCTGCTCGACCACCATCAGCCGCGCGCTGATCGGATGCCACGATCGCGGTACGAGCCGGATGCCCGACCGCTCCACCCACTCCGCGAAACCGGCCGGCGTGATCGGCCCGGCCCCCTTCGGCCCGAGCACCACCACCGGGTCACTCACTACCTCTTGAACCGCCTGCAGATCACCTTCGTTGACCCGCTCGTGCCACCGATTGATTGCTCCTTCGAGATCCATGCCCGCAAGTCTATGCGATGCGCATGCATATTAGTTGAGCAAGGGGAGAAGCTGATCGCCGATCCGGACGGTCTCCTCGCGGTACGGAGTATCAGAGAGGATGAAGTGCGTGACCCCGAGCTCGCGGTACTTACGCAAAGACTTGGCGACCTCGTCGGGGGAGCCGACCAGCCAGGTCGTGCCGGCGCCACCGCCGCCGTACTTGCCGGGCGCCGTGTAGAGATTGTCGTCGAGCACCTCGCCGCGTTCGGCCAGCGCGAGCAGGCGTTGCTGGCCCTCGGCGCGGAACCAGAGGCCGTCGCGTTTGCCTTGCGCCTCGGCCATCCTCGCGACCTTCGCCTCGGCGTCGGCCCAGGCCTGTTCGCCGGTGTCGCGAACCAGTGTGGTGATCCGCAGGCCGAACTCGAGCGGCGGATGTTCGCGGCCGAGTTCGTTCTCCAGTTCGCGGAGCCGCGCGATCCGGGCGGCGATTCCGTCCAGCGGTTCGCCCCAGAAGAGTTGCACGTCGGCATCCGTGGCGGCGACCCGTTGCGCCGCGTCGGATGCGCCGCCGAAGTACAGCTTGGGATGCGGGCGTCCCGGCCGTACGACCGGACGTGTCGCGACGGTCGATCCGGTCACCGCGAAGTACTCCCCGGCGTACGTGACGTCCTCTTCGGTCCACAGTCGCCGTACCAGTTGGAGAAACTCCTTCGTCCGGGCGTACCGCTGCGGCTGATCGCCTTCGCTGTCGCCGTACGCGGCCAGATTGTCCTGCCCGGACACGATGTTGATCAGCAGGCGGCCGCCGGTGAGCTGGTCGAGCGTACTCGCGGCGGATGCGAAATGAGCCGGATGCCAGTAGCCGGGGCGGATCGCGGTGAGCGGCTGGAAGGTGGTGGTACGCGCGGCGAGCGCGGTCGCGACGGTGAACGTGTCCGGCCGGCCCCACCCGGTGCCGATCAGCGCACCCTCCCACCCATGATCCTCGGCAAGCCGCGCCAGCTCGGTCAGCCGGTCGATCCCGTTGTGCCCCTGGACGGTGTCATCGCCACGATGCCCAGGCTCAACCTGGTTCGGAAGGTACCAGAGAAAGCTCATACAAAGCAGCTTAAGTTAACCCAATTAGTCAACATTCCAAGTCTCGCCAACTGGTCACCTCGCCGCAACAGGTTGCATCACCGGCCGTTTGGCGGGCGTTTCGCGAGCGGGCGGTGCTACTTCCCGGCTGGGGTTCTCCACTGGCGTGGTGGGTTCTCTACTGGTGTGCGGGTAGAGAACCCACAAGACGGGTGGATATCCGGCTCTTCTGCCGTATACGGATAGCACCCCGCAGTCGCGCGCCGGCAACCCATTCGATCTCCCGCAGTGGGCATCTACGTACTGTCCCCCGCCGATATCCATGACGGCCAGCTGCTACTCACCCCCCCCCGGCTGCCCCGCCGGTACCCGCTTCCGTCGGCTCCGTCCCGTGTACCCGCCGTCCGGCGCGCTTTGGGAAGCCACCGCGTACCCATCGGCCGCGGCAATGCACGGTGGGTTCTCAAAGCCGCGGGGTGGACAGGAGCACCATCACCCCGGACAGTGGCCGTCGTTTCGGGGAGCGCCCGCTGGGTGTACTTCGTGGGGCCGACGTGGGGCCAGTGTGTGGGCCCGGTGTGGTGAGCGGGGCGAACCCTCCATCTGACGGGGTATCGCCTGAAGTGCAGGGTTGGCCCCTCGAATCTTCAGGAGGCAACCCTGCATCCGAGCAGGCAAGACAGCGGCCGGCGGCTCCGCATCAGGCCACCGCTCACGGAACTTTCCGGCACCGTGCACAAAACTTCTTGCCGTATGGTATGTCGCGGTGGTGCTGGTAAAAGGTTGGTGGGTGGGTGACGCTGGCTGTATGGCAGACGAGCGGGGGGTCGGGTCCGGGGGTTCGGTGCCGGACGAGCTGAGCGCGAAGGAGCGGGCGGCGCGTGGCAAGGCCGTTCGGAAGCAGGTTCCGCTCGAGTCGCACGCCGAAGTGCGACTGAGCTCCGATCGTGATCCGGTCGGGCTGCTGATCAGTCAGGATGCCGATCGGGTACCTGACCTGGTGCCGATCCGGTACGGACGGATGCTTGTCTCACCGTTCACCTTCTACCGTGGCGCTGCCCTGGTGATGGCAGCCGACCTCGCGCAAAGCGCGCCGACCGGCCTCACGGTGCAAGTCTGTGGCGACGCGCACCTGTCGAACTTCGGCGCGTACGCGTCTCCCGAGCGCCGTCTGGTTTTCGACATCAACGACTTCGACGAGACCTTTCTGGGCCCGTTCGAATGGGATGTCAAACGGCTGGCGGCGAGTTTCGTCGTGGCCGGGCGGGACAACGGATTCACGGTGAAGCAGTGCCGGGAAGTGACGGCGACGGTCGTACGCCACTATCGCGAAGCATTGCGTGAATTCGCCCGGCAGCCGATTCTCGCGGTGTGGTACGCGCGAATGGACATGGAGGATCTTGCCGCGCGGTACAAGGCGACCCTTTCGTCGGGGCAGCGGAAACGCAAAGAAGTGAAGGTGGCCGAGGGAAAGCTCGCCAAGGCGTACACGCGCAACAGCATGCAGGCGATCGGGAAACTCACCACGATGGTCGACGGGCACCGCCGGATCGTGTCGCAGCCGCCGCTGGTCGTACCGATCGACGAGCTGACCGATGTCGATTCCGATCAGCTGCTTGCGCAATTGCGGCGGCTGATCGCCGAGTACCGCGGGACGTTGCAGGAGGACCGGCGGCGGCTGCTCGACAACTTCCGCCTGGCCGACGTCGGCCACAAGGTCGTCGGCGTCGGCAGCGTCGGGACGCGCGCATGGATCATGTTGCTGGAGTCAACCGTCGCGGACGAGGCACTCCTGCTACAGGCGAAGCAGGCGGGTCAGTCCGCGTTGTCCGCGTACGTTCCGGCTGTCCCGAACCACGCGAGACACGCGAACCAGGGGGAGCGGGTGGTGGTCGGGCAACGAATGATGCAGGCCGCAAGTGACATTTTCCTCGGCTGGTTGCGCGCTGATACCACCGACGGCGAGCAGGACTATTACGTACGCCAATTGCGCGACTGGAAAATGTCCGCCGACATCGACGCGCTCAACCCCGCGGCGATGACGTTGTACGCACAACTCTGCGGCTGGACCTTGGCCCGAGCCCACGCCCGCTCCGGCGACCGCTTCGCCCTCGCCGGATACCTGGGCAAATCCACCCGCTTCGACCAGGCAATCACCGATTTCTCCGAAAAATACGCGGACCAGACCATCCAGGACCACAAGGCCCTGATCGCAGCCGTCGGCGCCGGCCGAATCCAGGCACGATCCGGCATCTGACAACCGCCCCGGGTATCGGGGATGCTGTGGACGTGGAGTACGTGTCCAGAGTGCCGCGGCCGCCGCTGGACGGGCTGATCGACGACCTCTATTACCTGGAGGGCACGCCGCCGTACGCCCGGCTGATGCTGCCGCCGATGCCGGGGGCGTTGCTGATAGTCATCCTCGGGGACCCGTTTCGCATCCGCGGTGGCGCTGACCTTTCGTCAGCCGAGTACGCCGATGGTTGCGTGATCACCACACCCAGCCGCGCGCTGGAGTTCGGCTATCCGCTCCAGACCCGGTCGGTCGGTGTGCACGTCAAGGCGTGGGGCCTGGCGCCGTTCCTGCCGATGCCGGCGGCCGAGCTGTGCGACCGGCCGGTGACCATCGAGCAGGTTTGGGGCCGCGCTGCTGTCGCTGAGCTGCAAGACCGATTGGCCGCGGCGGGTGGTCCGGACGAGATGCTGACCGTGCTCGAGGACGAGTTGATGCGGCGGCTGACCGAGACCGCCGGCCTGGCTCTCGTACGCCACACGAGCAGCGTCATCGCGGCGACGGTGCTCTCGATCGATCCCGCCGAACCGATCGACTGGGGCGACGTCGCCGGAGGCGCCGGCTACTTCGACCAAGCACACTTCAGCCACGAGTTCCGGGCGTTCACCGGGCTGACGCCGACCCAGTACGTCGAGGTCCGGCGGCGGTTTCTGCGGGAGCATCCCGGGCACGTGCTGGACAACTGGCCGGTGCCGATTGATTTCTTACAAGAAGGACAGCTCGCGAGACGCCAATTTGAGGCCACCCCAACGTGGAGGAGGGCCCTGTGGGCAAGGTGATCATGTACAGCTCGGTGTCGGTGGACGGCTTCGTCGCGGACGAGAACGATCAGCCCGGACCGCTGTTCGACTGGCTGACCAGCGGTGACGTCGCGTTGGACGAGAGCGGTGTACTGAAGGTGTCGCGGGCGTCGTACGACTACATCCGGCCGTACTGGGATCAGATCGGGGTGACGGTCGTCGGGCGTCACGTCTTCGACCTGACCGACGGCTGGGACGGGAAGCCGCCGGGCGGGATGGATCACCTGGTCGTCGTGACCCACCGCCCGGCGCCCGACGGCTGGGACCCCGACGCACCGTTTCACTTCGTCGACGGGATCGAGGCAGCCGTAGCCAAGGCGCAGGAGCTCGCCGGCGACCGTCTGGTCGAGGTCGCGGCCGGCGACGTCGGCGGCCAGGTACTCGCGGCCGGACTGGTCGACGAGGTCCGCATGGACGTTGTCCCCGTCATCTTCGGCGCCGGCAAACGCTACTTCGGCTCAGTCCACGCACAACATCTCTTGGAGGACCCCGACGTCGTACTCCAGTCCGATCGGGTCCTCCACCTCCGCTACCAGGTACGCCACTAACCCACCACCTCACCCTGGGGGTTTAGGCGGCTGAGCGGTTGTCGAGGGGGCGGCGGCGGAGGGTGGGGGTGAGGATGGGTGGGGTGTTGTAGTCCATGTCCAGGCGGCCGAAGTCGGTGCCTGGTGGGACGAGTTTGTCGATCGTGTCGAGGAGGTCGTCGTCGAGGACGACATCCAGGCCGGCCAGGGCGTCGTCCAGGTGTTCCATGGTGCGTGGTCCGATGATCGCCGACGTGACTGCCGGATGCGCGATCGCGAACGCCAGCGCCAGGTGCGTCAGCTTGATCCCGGCTGCTTCGGCGATTGGGATCAACTGCTCGACCACCTCGAGCCGTCGCTCGTCCCTCATGAACCCGAACATCTCCGCCCGCCGCAAATCCGACTGGGTTTGCCGTGGGTCCGATGACTGGGGTTGGCGGATTCGGCCGGTGAGTTGGCCGCCGGCGAGGGGGCTCCAGACGAGGGCGCCCATTCCGTACTTCTGGACCATCGGCAGCACCTCGCGTTCGATGCCACGGTTCAGGATCGAGTACGGCGGCTGCTCGGTGCGGAAGCGTTCGAAGCCGCGCCGATCGGCGACCCACTGCGCCTCGACGATCTCGCTCGCCGGCATTGTCGACGATCCTATTGTTCGCACTTTTCCGCTCCGGATCAGATCGGTCAGTGCCGACAAGGTTTCGTCGATGTCCGTGTCCGGGTCCGGGCGATGCATCTGGAACAGGTCGATGTAGTCGGTCCCCAGCCGGCGCAGCGAGTTCTCGACCGCGGTGATGATCCAGCGCCGGGAGTTGCCGCGCTGGTTCGGGTCGTCGCCCATCGGCAGGTGCGACTTGGTGGCGAGTACGACCCGGTCGCGGCGACCAGCGAGTGCTTTGCCGACAATCTCCTCGGACTCACCGGCCGAGTACATGTCAGCGGTGTCGACGAAGTTGATCCCGGCATCGAGTGCCTTGTGGATGATCCGGATCGAGTCGCCGTGATCACTGTTGCCGACGGCACCGAACATCATCGCGCCGAGGGCGTACGGGCTGACCTTGATACCGGTCCGTCCGAGCGTGCGGTACTGCATGGATTCCTCCTTGGGGTGTGCCTCCACCCTGACCGGCTCGAACCGCCGGGAGAAGGCCCACGTCATCCACGGACAGGTTGTCCCTGGATCGGCGCCACCGCGGCACGCATGATGGAACGTGTGATCGATCGTGACGGCCTGGCCGACTTCCTCCGCCGGCGCCGGGAGCTGTTGAGTCCTGCCGATGTAGGTCTGCCGGACGGCGCGCGGCGGCGTACGCCGGGTCTGCGCCGCGAGGAGGTCGCGCAACTCGCGCAGATGTCGACCGACTACTACTCGCGGCTGGAGCAGTCCCGCGGCGCGAACCCGTCGGAGCCGATCATCGCGAGCCTGTCCCGCGCGCTGCGCTGCGATCTGGACGAGCGGGACCACCTGTACCACCTAGCCGGCTTCGCGCCACCGCTGCGCCGCGCCGGTCGCCACATCAGCCCAGGACTGCTCGGCCTGGTCGAACGCCTCACAGACATCCCGGTCTGCATCTGTACGGATATCGAAGAGGTCCTGTGGCAGAACCACCTCAGCGACGTGATCCTCGGCGTACCCTCCGGCCACGGTCTGGAACGCAATCTGACCTGGCGATGGTTCACCGACCCCCGGACCCGCCAGATCTTCCCCGAGGAGGACTGGCCCGCCCACTCGGCATCCCATGTCGCCGAACTCCGCGCCACCCACACCCGCCGCAACGGCGACTCGGACGTGGCCGAGCTGGTCACCGCACTCCTGGACAGCAGCAAGGAGTTCCGCACCTTGTGGGAGTCCCATGAGGTCGCCGTCCACCGCCTACCTCGCAAACGCGTACTGAACCCAGAGGTAGGCACCCTCGACCTGTCCTGCGAGGTCCTCCTCACCCCCGAAGCCGACCTCCGGGTCCGAGCCTTCCTCCCCTTGGAAGGCACCGAAACCCGAGACAAACTGGCCCTCCTCCAAGTGATCGGCACCCAAACCTTCGCCTGAACGCAAACAGCCCACCCGGACGGACCGGGTGGGCTGTTAGCTGACTAGACGGCTCAGACGTCGTAGTAGAGCTCGAACTCGTGCGGGTGCGGGCGGAGCTGGATCGGGGCGATTTCCTGCTCGCGCTTGAGATCGATCCAGGTTTCGATCAGGTCGGCGGTGAAGACGTCGCCTTCGAGCAGGAAGTCGTGGTCGGCTTCCAGGGCGTCGATGACGGCCGGGAGGGACGTCGGGACCTGCGCAATGCCGGCGTGCTCCTCCGGCGGCAGCTCGTAGAGGTCCTTGTCGACCGGGTCGGCGGGCTCGATCTTGTTGCGGATACCGTCCAGGCCGGCCAGCAGCTGGGCCGCGAAGGCCAGGTACGGGTTCGCCGACGGGTCGGGGCAGCGGAACTCGATCCGCTTCGCCTTCGGGTTCGAACCGGTGATCGGGATCCGGATGCAGGCGGAGCGGTTCCGGGACGAGTACACCAGGTTGACCGGCGCCTCGAAGCCGGGGACCAGGCGGTGGTACGAGTTCACCGTCGGGTTGGTGAAGGCCAGCAGCGACGGGGCGTGCTTGAGCAGGCCGCCGATGTACCAGCGGGCCATGTCGGACAGGCCGCCGTACCCGGACTCGTCGTAGAACAGCGGGTCGCCGTTGCTCCACAGCGACTGGTGGCAGTGCATCCCCGAACCGTTGTCACCGAAGATCGGCTTCGGCATGAAGGTCGCGGTCTTGCCGGCCTGCCAGGCGGTGTTCTTGACGATGTACTTGAACTTCATCACGTCGTCGGCGGCCTTGAGCAGCTCGTCGAAGCGGAAGTTGATCTCCGCCTGGCCGGCGGTGCCGACCTCGTGGTGGGCGCGCTCGACGATCAGGCCGGACCGCTCCAGCGCCAGCGTGATGTCGTCGCGCAGCTCGCCGAAGTGGTCGGTCGGCGCGACCGGGAAGTACCCACCCTTGTAGCGGACCTTGTAGCCGCGGTTGCCGCCGTCCTCGACCCGCCCGGTGTTCCAGGCGCCGGCCACGGAGTCGATCGAGTAGTGCGCCGAGTTCGCCTTGGTCTCGAACCGGACGTCGTCGAAGACGTAGAACTCGGCCTCCGGCGCGAAGAACGCGGTGTCCGCGATCCCGGTCGACTTCAGGTACTCCTGCGCCTTGCGGGCGATGTTGCGCGGGTCCCGCGAGTACGCCTCACCGGTCAGCGGGTCGTGGACGAAGAAGTTGACCACCAGCGTCTTCGCGGACCGGAACTCGTCGATGAACGCGCTGGTCGGGTCCGGCAGCAGCTTCATGTCCGACTCGTGGATCTGCTGGAACCCGCGGACCGACGAACCGTCGAAGGCCAGGCCCTCCTCGAAGACCTCGGGACCGAACGACGAGACCGGGACGGTGAAGTGCTGCATGATGCCCGGCAGGTCACAGAACCGGATGTCGACGATCTCGACGCCCTCGTCCTTGACGTAGGCGAGCAGCTCCTCAGCGCTGGAAAACATACGTACTCCTAGGGTGGCTCAGAGATTCATCTGAACGTAGGGCCTGCCGGTTTCTCGGTCGTGACCCTGATGTTTCGCGGATGTTACGCCCAGCGTGTCCGCGCTGACCCACTGGTGTACGGCGGTGACGCCCTGAGAGATCCCGGTCCGTTGCCGGTCGCGTCAGGGCACTTCCGTAGGCTGTCATCATGGCATCGTCGGCACAGCCGGGCACAGGACCCTCCGAAGAATTCCGTTTTCCGGGTAACCGGCTGGGCCTGGCCGAGGACGGCCCGGGCTCGGTGGCCGGCTGGGGCCGGCGGGTGCTCGCCCTGCTGCTGGACTGGCTGATCGCGGGCCTGATCGCCTCCGCGGTGACCGGGAAACCGATGTGGGCGGGCGGCAACGACTACAACACGTCGCACCTGGGGCTCTTCTTCGTGATGAGCGCGATCCTGACCGGCCTGGCCGGCGGCACCATCGGTCACCGGATCTGCGGGCTCCGGGTGGTGCCGGTCCGCGACCAGAAGGTCATCATCGCGCCGGCCGGCCTGATCGCCGGCGTGATCCGGTCGTTCCTGATCTGCGTCGTACTGCCCGCCGTCGTCTTCGACCGCGACCGCCGTGGCCTGCACGACCTCGCCGCGAAGACAGTCGTGGTACGCCGTTAACGCTTGGTCAGCAGCAGCTGCACGTCGTCCAGGTACCCGGTGCGGAACCCCGCCTCCGAGTACGCCAGGTAGAACTCCCACATCCGCTTGAACGTGTCGTCGAACCCGAGCCCCGAAATCTCCGGCCAGCGTTCGACGAACCGGTTCCGCCAGATCCGCAGCGTCCGCGCGTAGTCCGCGCCGAGATGCCGGACCACCTCCGTACGCAGACCCGTGTGCGCCGTGGTCACGTCCTCGATCACCTTGGTCGACGGGATCAGGCCGCCGGGGAAGATGTACTTCTGTACCCAGGTGAACGTGTTCCGGGTCGCCAGCATCCGCTCGTGCGGCATCACGATCGCCTGCACGACACCGACGCCGCCGGGCGCGAGCCGCCGCTCGATCGCGTCGAAGTACACCGGCCAGTACTTCTCGCCGACCGCCTCGATCATCTCCACGCTCAGCACCGCGTCGAACTCGCCGATCTGATCCCGGTAATCGCGCAGCGCGACCTGTACGCGGTCACCGACCCCGGCCTCGGCGATCCGCCGCTGGGCCAGCAGTGCCTGCTGCGACGCGATCGTGATCGCGGTCACCCACGCGCCGCGTTGCGCGGCCCGGACGGCGAGGCTCGCCCAGCCACAGCCGATGTCCAGTACCCGCGATCCGGAGCGTACGCCGGCCGCGTCCAGGATCGAGTCGAGCTTCCGCAGCTGGGCGTCGGTGAGTTCGTCGTACGACGCGGTGGCCAGGTCGGCGACCGGGTCGGGCGTACCGAAGTACGCCGCCGAGTACGTCAGGGTCGGATCGAGGAACTCCGAGAACATCGCGTTGCTCAGGTCGTAGTGCCGGCTGATGTTCTCGCGGGCGCCGGCCCGGTCGTTCTCCTGCTCGCCCGGCTGCGACCGGGTCACCAGCCAGCGCAGCGACTGCGCCCACTTCGGCAACAGGTGCCGGGTCTCCTCGTTCGAGAACCGCTCCGCGAACGGCACCAGCAGGTCGGCCAAGTCGGTGCCCGGCTCCGGATCCCAGTCACCGGCCAGGTACGCCTCGCCGAAACCGGATCCGGCGTCCTGGCCGAGCCGATCCAGGAACGCCGCCGTCCGGTGCACCCGCATGGCCGGCCCACCGAGCCCGTACGAGCGGTTGCTGTCCAGGTGGATGGTGGCCGGCAGGTCCTTGGCGACCAGACGGATCGCCGTCGCCGCACCGTACCGGCGGACCGGGTTCGAGCGTGGGCGAGCCAGTGTCGGCCACGTCTCGGTCGCCGGTTCGTGTACGGGATGCTGCATCGGCGGCATCAGATCCGTCATCTCTGCTCGTCCCCTGTAATCCGTCCTGGTCGCACCCTAAGGGCAACCAGCCTCCCCACGGCGCATGTCTGAACAGATCAACTGTCGAGCATGCCGCTTGGTTACCGTTTGGTCACCGGCCGCGCATCGCCTGCCGGGCGCCCTTCAGGCTGCTCGGCACCGGGCCCTTCGGCATCGGCACCTGCGGGCGGACCGCGTCCAGTGCCTTCAGCCGCTGCAGCAGATCGGTGATCTCGGACGGTTGCAGTACGGCCGGGAGTTTCATCACGTGCTTCGTCAGCTTGCGGATGTCGATCTCGCCCTCGCCCTGACCGGCGATGATCTGCGTCACCGGCGCGCCACCGGCCACCCGGCCGTGCTTTTTGGCCTCGGCCTGCAGCAGGTTCTTCACCCGGCTGGCCTGGCCTTCGCCGACCAGCACGATGCCCGGCTTGCCGACCACCCGGTGCACGATGTCGGAGTTCTTCGTCACCGCGACCGCGGGCGTCACGTTCCAGCCGCGGCGCAGGGTCTGCAGCGCGGACGCGGCGGCGCCGGCCTGACCCTCGATCTGGCTGTAGGCCGCCTTCTCGACCTTGCGGCCGAAGATGATCGTGGTGACCAGGAACGCCACCGCGACCCCGAGCGGCAGCCAGACCAGCAGTGGTCCGACCAGCAGCGCCACGGCGACGAACACCGCGGTGATGCCGAGGAAGATCCCGGCGAGCACCAGCCCGACCTTGGGGTCGGACTTCTTGGTCATCTGGTACGCCTGCCGGATCTGCTTCAGCCGGCTGGTCTTCTCCTCGGGCGCGTCGTTCTTGGCCATCTCTACCCGTCCTGGTTCATGCCTGGGTGGCGTTCATACGTGACTCGATCGCCTGACGGTACAGCCGTCCGGCGCGGTACGAGGACCGTACCAGCGGACCGGACATCACTCCGGCGAAACCGATTGCCTGCGCTTCCGCGTCCAGCTCGACGAACTCCTCCGGCTGCACCCAGCGCTCGACCGGGTGGTGCCGTACGGACGGGCGCAGGTACTGGGTGATGGTGATGATCTCGCAGCCGGCCGCGTGCAGTTCCGTCAGTGCCTGACTGACCTCGTCACGGGTCTCGCCCATGCCGAGAATCAGGTTCGACTTGGTCACCAGGCCGTAGTCGCGCGCCTGGGTGATCACGTCGAGTGAGCGCTCGTACCGGAAACCGGGACGGATCCGGCGGAAGATCCGCGGCACCGTCTCGACGTTGTGCGCGAACACCTCCGGCCGGGAGGAGAACACCTCGGCCAGTTGCTCGGGGATCGCGTTGAAGTCCGGCGCCAGCATCTCCACGCCGGTGCCCGGGTTCAGCTCGTGGATCTGGCGGATCGTCTCCGCGTACAGCCAGGCGCCGCCGTCGTCCAGGTCGTCCCGGGCGACGCCGGTCACGGTCGCGTACCGCAGGCCCATGGTCCGGACCGATTCGGCCACCCGGCGCGGTTCGTCGCGGTCCAGCGCCTCGGGCTTGCCGGTGTCGATGTTGCAGAAGTCGCAGCGCCGGGTGCACTGATCGCCGCCGATCAGGAACGTCGCTTCGCGGTCTTCCCAGCATTCGAAGATGTTCGGGCAGCCGGCTTCCTGGCACACCGTGTGCAGTCCTTCGGACTTCACCAGCTTCTGCAGCGCCTGGTACTCCGGGCCCATCTTGGCGCGGGTCTTGATCCACTCGGGTTTGCGCTCGATCGGGGTCTCCGCGTTACGCACCTCGAGCCTGAGCAGTTTCCGTCCTTCTGGGGCGATGGTCACGCCCTCCAGGGTACGCGTAGCCGTTCAGCAGCGTTTCACCCGTAGGCTGATGAGTCATGTCCCAGGCACCATGGTCCCGGCCCGCGCCGACCGCACGCGAGCAGCGCTACGACCTCCTGCTCGGCGTCGGGATGGCGCTCGCCAGCGTGCTCGGCACGGAGCTGGCCCGTGGCGCCTTTCCGACCCGCGCGGATCTCGGCATCGGCGGCGTCGAGCCGTACGTGCTGGGGGTGCTGATCGCGCTGCTGCTGTGCTTACGGCGGCGGTGGCCGATCCCGGTACTGATCGGGGTCGCCGTCCTGTTCGTGGTGATCGGCGAGCGGACGGTGTGGGCGTTCGCCGGCAACCTGGTCACCCAGGCGGCGATGTTCATGTCGATCTACTCGGCGGTGGCGTGGTCGCGGGACCGGCGGCTGATGAAGGCAGCGGTGGGTCTGGTGTTCATCGCGATGTTCGGCTGGCTCAGCCTGAACTTCGTCAAGGCGCTCCAGAACAACTCGATCGAAGGCCCGAACCACGGGCTGTTCTCGCCGTACGTGTCCAATGTGCTGATGACGGTCGCGCTGAACGTTCTCTATTTCTTCGGCGCGTACTTCTGGGGGCGTACCGCCTGGGGGATCGCGCGGCAGCAGTACGAACTGGAGGCCCAGGCGGTCGAACTGGCCGCGCAGCAGGAGGCGAATGCCCGGCGCGCGGTGATCGACGAGCGGCTGCGGATCTCCCGCGAACTGCACGACGTGGTCGCCCACCACATCAGCAGCATCGGTGTCCAGGCCGGCGGCGCGCGGCGGGTGATGGACACCGATCCGGACGCGGCGAAGAACGCGCTGAACGTGATCGAGGAGTCCAGCCGGAGCGCGGTGAACGAGATGCGCCAGCTGCTCGGGATGCTCCGGGCGGCCGACCCCGACCTGGACGTCAGTACGCCGGACGAGAAGGCGCCGCAGGCGGACGCGGACCGGCTGCCGGCGCTGATCGCGGAGGCGAACGGGCTCGGTCTGGAGGTCGGTTTCCACCAGATCGGGGCGGTCGAGGAACTGCCCAAGACGGTGTCGGTCTCGGTGTACCGGATCGCCCAGGAGGCACTGTCGAACGTCCGCAAGCACTCGACGGCGCGGAGCGCGCACCTCACCCTGCGTTACCTCGGTGACTCGGTGGAGCTGGAGGTGCTCGACGACGGCCGCCCGAAGCACGCGCCGGTCGGCAGCCGGCTCGGCCACGTCGGCATCCGGGAACGGGTCGGCCTGCTCGGCGGCGAAAGCGAGATCGGGCCGCGGCCCGTGACAGGATTCCGGGTCCGGGTCCGGATTCCGCTGAACCCACAGAACCGTCCACTGACCGGGGGAGAAGCGTGACCGACGAACCGATGCGGGTGCTGCTGGTCGACGACCAGGACCTGGTCCGGGCCGGGTTCCGGATGATCCTGTCGGTCGAGCCGGACATCCAGGTCGTCGGCGAGGCGGCCGACGGCGAGAAGGCGATCCAGCTGGCGCTCGCGCTCCGGCCGGACGTGGTGCTGATGGACGTACAAATGCCTGGGATGGACGGCATCACCGCTACCCAGCGGATCGTCGCGGAGGACGCCGGGAAGGTCGTCATCCTGACCACGTTCGACCGGGACGACTACCTGTTCGAGTCGCTCGGCGCCGGCGCGAGTGGCTTCCTGCTCAAGAACACCGCGCCCGAGGACCTGGTCGAGGCGATCCAGATCGTGCACTCCGGGCACGCGCTGCTCGCGCCGGAGGTGACCCGGCGGGTGATCAAGCGGTTCGCGGGCGGCGGCGAGCGGGTCTACCGGCCGGATCTGCTCGCCGAGCTGACCGAGCGGGAACGCGAGGTGCTGAGCCTGATCGCGCGCGGCCTGACGAATACCGAGATCGCCACCCAGCTGTTCGTCGGCGAGGCGACGGTGAAGACGCACGTCTCCCGGGTGCTGCTGAAACTCGGCCTGCGGGACCGCGTCCAGGCGGTCGTGTTCGCGTACGAGTGCGGCCTGGTCACCCCCGGGGACGACGCCGGGGCGTAGAACCCCCACGCCGGCTCCACCGCGCGGATGACGTGGCCGATCAGCCGCGCGGGCGACGTGCGCGCAGACCGGTTCTCACTAGCTTTGGCAGTGTCGGGCGAGCGTCCGGCCGGGGGCTGATGCTGATGGGAACGGTGACACATGCTGAGGGTGGATGGCCTCACCCGGCGGTTCGGTGATCATCTGGCGCTGGACGACGTGACCTTCGACGTCGTACCGGGACGGATGACCGGATTCGTCGGGGCGAACGGTGCCGGGAAGACGACGACGATGCGGATCATCCTCGGCGTACTGGGTGCGTCCGCGGGTACGGTGCACTGGAAAGGCGCGCCGCTGACGCCGGACGTACGCCAGGACTTCGGGTACATGCCGGAGGAGCGCGGGCTGTATCCGAAGATGAAGATCCGCGACCAGCTGGTCTTCTTCGGCCGCCTGCACGGGCTGGACCAGAACCGGGCCGCCGAACGGACCGACAAGATCCTCGAACGCCTCGGTCTCGGCGAGCGCGCCACCGACGTACTCGAGACGTTGTCGCTGGGCAATCAGCAACGCGTACAGATCGCGGCCGCGCTGGTCCACGAGCCGATCGCGCTCGTACTCGACGAGCCGTTCAGCGGGCTCGACCCGCTCGCGGTGGACGCGATGGTGGATCTGCTCCGCGAGGAGGTCACGCCGGAGGTGCCGGTGCTGTTCTCCAGTCATCAGCTCGACCTGGTCGAGCGGTTGTGCGACGACCTGGTCGTACTGTCCCGCGGCAAGGTCGTCGCCGCCGGGGCGGTGTCCGATCTCGCGTCCGGGCCGACCACGACGTACCGGCTGGTGGTCGACGGTGACGCCGGCTGGCTGCGGGACGTCCGCGGCATCCGCGTACGCGACGTGGCCGGCGGCACCGCACTGTTCGACGTCGAGGACGGCGTCGGCGAGCAGGAGATCCTTCGACAGGCGATCAGCCGTGGTCCGGTCCGCGAGTTCGGGCCGGAGCGGGTGGCGCTCAGCGACGTCTTCCGGGAGGCGACCCGATGAACGGCAAGACCCTCGACCGCCCCTGGCTGCTGATCGCCGAGCGGGAGATCACCACCAAGCTGCGGGACAAGACCTTCGTCGGCTCGACGCTGGTGATGCTGCTGATCGTGATGGTCGCGACGATTCTGCCGGCGCTGATCATCGGCAAGGGTGGCGCGGACAAGATCGCGGTGGTCGACGAGGCCGCGACGAAGGTGGTCCAGCAGGCGTCCACGACGAAGGGCGGCAAGGGGTACGAGACCGTCCGCGCCGCTGACCGCCCGGCCGCGGAGAAGCTCGTCACCGACGGCGACGTGAAGGCGGCGCTGCTGCCCGGGACCGACGGCTATGTGGTGCTCGGCAAGGACCAGGTCGACTCCGGGATCGAGAGCGGGCTGCGCGAGGCGGCCGCGACCGTCGGTACCCAGGCGAACGCCGCCAAGGCAGGGCTCACCCCGGCCGAGCTGCACGCCGGTACGAAGGTCGAGCTGCAGTTGCTGAAGCCCGGGCCGTTGCCGGATCTGGTGTCGCACTTCGTCAAGATCGGGCTGGCGCTGGTGTTCTACATGACCGCGCTCGGCTTCGGCATGATGATCGCGCAAAGCGTCGTCCAGGAGAAGGAGAGCCGGGTCGTCGAGATCCTGGCCGCTTCGGTACCGATCCGGTCGCTGCTGTGGGGCAAGGTGCTCGGCAACACCGTGCTGGCGCTGACCCAGATCGTGGTGATCGCGGGTGCCGCGCTGATCGGGTTGCTGGTCACGGACCAGGCCGCCGTACTCGAAGTGGTCGCGCCGGTGGCCGGCTGGTTCGTGGTCTTCTTCGTGCTCGGGTTCGTGGCGCTGGCCGGGTTGTGGGCGGTCGCCGGATCGCTGGCCACCCGGCAGGAGGACCTCGGTTCCACCACCTTGCCGGGGCAGATGATCCTGATGATCCCGTTCTTCTTCTCGGTCTTCGCCGGCGGGTCGGCGACCAAGATCGCGTCCTTCGTACCGATCGCGTCGTCGATGTCGATGCCGGGCCGGATGCTGACCGAGGACGTACCGGTCTGGGAGCCGCTGCTGGCGATCCTGATCCTGCTCCTGGCGACCGTACTGATCATCCGGCTCGGCGCGCGGCTGTACGAGCGGACCCTGCTGCAGACCGGCCGGCGGCTCGGCTACCGTGAGGCGATCGCGCTCAAGGCGTCATAGCACATCGTCACATCCGGGCCTGGCGTTACAGGGGCAGGCCCGGCTGTGACGAAACCGCAATGTAGGGCGCCTGTGTGCTGTGCGTACCCGTCGCGTACGGTCTCAACGCATGAACGTCGAGCTGCGCCACCTGAGGGTGGTTGTCCTGGTAGCAGAAGCGGGGTCCGTCGGCCGGGCCGCCCGCTGGCTCAAGGTCAGCCAACCGAGCCTGACCGCGCAGCTGAAACGGATCGAGGCAGCGTTCGGCGGTGAGCTGTTCGAACGCTCCCGCACCGGCGTCACGCCGACCCCACTCGGCCGGTACGCGGTGGACCGCGCGCGAGCCATCCTGGTCGACGTCGACCACCTCGCGGCGACCGTGTCCGCGATGACCGCGGTGGAATCGTCCGCTGTCCGGCTCGGTGGGTTCCCGACCGCGCCGATGTCCGGAATTGCCTCCCGGCTCCGCAACCACGGTGAGATCGAGCAGGTCAGCATCGAGGTCGAGTGGTCGTCCAGCGTGCTGCTGCAGCAGCTGGAGAGCGGGCGGCTGGACTTCGCGCTGCTACGCGAGTTCCCCGGCTTCGAGCTGCGGCTGCCCGCCGGCGTGGAGTCGACCACGGTTGTCGAGTCCGAGCCGGCGTACGTCGCGCTGTCGGCGGATCATCCGGTGGCGATCGCGTCCCGTACCCGCGGTGAGGTCGACCTGGGGTCGCTGTGCGACGAGGAGTGGATCGGGGAGCCGCCGGACGACAGCGGGTTCCACGTGCTGTTCCGGGCAGCGTGCGAGTCGGCGGGGTTCCAGCCGAAGGTGGAGCACCATTCGGTGGATACGTCGGTGCTGATGGGGTTTGTCACCAGTGGTCAGGGGGTGGCGCTGATCTCGCCTACGTCTTACCGGATGCTGTCCAGCGACGTGACCACTCGTACGCTCGTTGGTGATCCGATTCATCGGAAGCTGGTGCTGGCGTGGAGCAGCGATTCACCGCGGGCGCAGATGGCGGCTGACGTCTTACAGATGGCTACGGTGGCGTACAACGAGGCGATCACCGAACAAGCTCGTCGAGACCAGCACCAGCAGCGGATGCACGTCGCCTGACAGATAAGAACCCCGGCTGGTAACAGCCGGGGTTCTTTCGTGCTTGATTGGTTTGCAGCCGGGGTTTCTTTCGGTGCTTGGTGGTAGCAGCCGGGGTTCTTTCGTACTTGGTCAGGCGGGCCGAACTATCGGCTTCTCGAACGCCAGATGAAACTCCCCGGTGTCCTCGGGGTCCTCCATCCGCTCCCGATACTGAGCCCCCACCTTCTCCTGCGGCCCCACCCGCCGCTCACCCTTGTCCTCTTGCCGCTGACCACTGACGCCATCCACCTGCTGCGCTTTCCCGTCAGCCGCTTGCTGGCCGTTCACGTCGGCCACCTGCTGATCCTTCGCGTCGGCCACCTGCTGATCCTTCGCGTCGGCCACCTGATTGCCATTTGCCTCAGTCGCTTGCTGTTGACCCTTGCCCGCAGCATCAACCGGCGACCCGGCCGGCATCACCTGTGTCTCGTCAGCCCCACCCTGAGCCGGCACCGCCCGAGTCTCATCCGAGCTCCCATCAGCAGACTGCTCCTCCTGCACCGGCTCACCCGACGCCGCAGCCACAGGCTCATCCGCCCGCTCCGCACCAGCCTCCGCCTGCCCAGCACCAGCCTCCGGCCGCTCAGCGCCAGCGGCCGCCTGCCCTGCGCCGGCGTCCGCCTGCACCGCTGCCTCTGCCGGCGCACTACCACCAACCGCAGCACCACCAACCGCAGCACCACCGGCCGCCGCAGCCGCACCAGCTCCGGCCGCATCACGATCAGCGTCGCCAGTTGCGTTTGGTGTGGTGGGCTCCCGCGGTGCCTCCGGGTCTTGTGCCGGCTCTGGCTTCTGTTCCTGCTCGTCTGTGGTCGGCGCCTGCGCCACCACCGTCTCGTCGCCCGACTCGTTGCCCCCAGCACCAGCCCCCGGGAACTGCGCGGTCTGCTCTCCCTCGCCCGCACCACCAACCGGGAACAACGCGGTCTGCTCATCCGCCTGGTTCCGCGGCTTGACCGGCTCCGGCTCGGGCTCGTCGAACAGGTCGTCGTACGACGTGTGGCTCTCGTACGGCGGCGGTGCCGGATAGGTGCTTCCGGCAACCGGGTACACCGCCGCGGCATCCGCCTCCTGCTGCGCCTGCGCCGCCTCCTGCTCGCGCTGCAGCCGCTCGGCGTCGACCCGCTCACGGCGCCTGCGCTGGACTCCACGGACGATCAGCTGGACGGCGTACACCAGCGAGATCACCCCGAGCAGCGGCACCACACCGTTCAGCGTGTACTGCTTGGACCCGTCGATCATCCCCGACGTCACCCCGGGCACGTCGTTCAGGAAGTTCGTGGTCCGGTTCGGGATCCAGAGCCAGCAGTAGACCAGCGTCCCGAACGCGACGAACGCCCCGAGCGCGCCGGCGCCGGAGAAGTACGACACGACGGCCCAGAAGATCAGCGCGCCGATGCCGAAGGCAAGCGCCATCTCCTTCGCGTTCAGCTCGATACCACCCGGCGCCGCGAGGACTCCGAACACGGCCGGACCGGCCAGGGCAACGGCTACGCCGAGCAAGAACCCAAGAAATTTGGACACACCACCAAGGTAGCGACGATCTGCCGTCACGCCCTGCAGACACTTCGGCACAACCGGACAGGGAGACGGATAGCAACCGTTTGCCTAGGCTGTCCTGATGGACCGTCCGCCGAACATTCTGCTGATCGTTTCCGACGACCACGGGTACGCCGACCGTGGTGGGCTCGGAATTCACCCTGACGTACGCACTCCGAACCTGGACCGGCTGGCGACTGAGGGAGTGACCTGCACCGACGCGTACGTGACCGCGCCGATCTGCAGTCCGTCCCGGTCCGCGATCATCTCCGGCCAGTACCAGCAGCGGTGGGGCGGTCAATGGTTCGACACCTCCGCGTTCCCACCGGACGACGTGCCGTCGCTGGCTGAGGTGCTGGGCAACCAGGGCTACCGGACTGGCTACTTCGGCAAGGTGCACTACGGCAAGGAGGACGTGGGAGACAGGGCATGTCCGCCGCACCACGGCTTCGAAGAGACGCTGTACGGCCTGGCTGGGCAGTCGTTCGGACGGCTGAACTACCTCCACCATTCGGAGGACGCCGTCGCTTCGTACGGGCAGCCGGCCGCGCACCACATGGCCGTACAGCCGTTGCTCTCCGGAGACGAACCGGTTGATCATGAGGGCTTCCTGACCACCGAGTTCGGTCAGCGCGCGACGGAGTTCATGCGTACGCCGGATGAGCGGCCGTACTTCTGCATGGTCGCGTTCAACGCCGTACACAACTTCTGTTGGCAACTGCCCGACGCCGAGCTGAAGGCCCGCGGCCTACCCGCCTACCGGGACTGGGCGCCGGACACCGACAAGCCGTTCATGGAGTGGTACGACGACGTGATCGTGCCGAACCTGCCACACGGCCGCGAGTACTACCTGGCCCAGCTGGAGCTGATGGACGCCGAGATCGGCCGGCTGCTGGACGTGGCGGGCGAGGACACTCTGGTCGTGTACATCACCGACAACGGTGGTTCCACCTGCAACTTCGGCGACAACGCTCCGTTGCGCGGCACCAAGTACACGCTCTGGGAGGGTGGTGTCCGCATCCCGATGCTCTGGCGTTGGCCTGGGCAACTACCTGCGGGCCGCAGCACGGATGCCCTGGTCAGCACACTGGACCTGGTTCCCACGCTGGCCGCGGCCGCGGGTGCGACCGTCGAGGACACCGACGGCTTAAACATCCTGCCGACTCTGTCGGGTACGTCCGAATCGGCGCACGAAGCGCTGCACTGGGACTGTGGATTCCAGTGGGCGGTCCGTGCCGGCGACTGGAAGCTCAGTTGGGTAGGCGACGACGCCAACACGCAGCATCTGAGGTCCTACGAGCATGCGCCGATGGGTGCGGGCTGGTTCCTGTCCAACCTCGCGGACGACATCGGCGAGCAGACCAACCTCATCGACGCGCACCCAGACGTAGTGAACGACCTGCACGGCCAGCACCGGTCGTGGCGTTCAGCCGTTGGTCTGCCCGCGCAGGATCAGACCGTCAGCCCGTAGGTGATCGCGGTCGGCGGCTCCTCGTGCTGGCTGATGTCCGCGCTGCGCTCGTACTCGTCCCAGGCGAGCAGCACGTCCAGGTGCCGCCGCACCGATTCCAGCACCTCCGTGACAGTGACCTCGCGCCCCAGCTCCTGGGACAGCGTGGTCACGTCCGCGTCGGAGATCCCGCACGGCACGATCCGGTCGTACCAGGTCAGGTCGTTGTTGCAGTTCAGCGAGAACCCGTGCATCGTCACGCCCTGCGCTACGCGGATCCCGATCGCGGCGATCTTCCGCTCCCGCCCGCGATCGTCCGCCGCCACCCAAACCCCGCTGCGGCCCTTCACCCGCCCGGTCTTCACCCCGAGCTCGGTGCAGACACCGATCAGCGCCTCCTCCAGCCGCCGTACGTAGTCCACGACGTACACATGTGAGGCCAGCTTCACGATCGGGTACCCGACCAGTTGCCCAGGTCCGTGCCAGGTGATCTTCCCGCCACGATCGACATCCACCACCGGCGTACCGTCCAGCGGCCGCTCGTGCGGCTCGGTGCGTTTGCCCGCCGTGTACACGGGTGGGTGCTCGAGCAAGATCACCGTGTCCGTCGCGGTGCCCGCGACAACCCCCGCATGCAACCGCCGCTGCTCAGCCCAAGCCGCCTCGTAGTCAACCGCCCCGGCCCCGAACCCAGCTTCCACATACTCGATAGCACTCACACCTTCGAGTGTAGGCGCCCCCATCCCACGCCCTCCACGCCCTCCGCCCGCCCTCCGCCCGGCGGCCGACCCAACTTTGAGAAGCCACCGCGCGTTTTTCTGCCGTCGAAGCGCGCGGTGGCTTCTCAAAGTGAGGTTTGTGGGGTGTGGCGAGCCGTCGCCGGGCCGGGGCTCGCGGCGGGAGCGCCGGGTGCGGGGCCGCGGGCTGTGGATAACTTCGGCGGCCTTGGTTGCGATCGGTGCATCCTCTTGGGCATGGACCCCGAAGACCTCGCCGGCTACAGCCCGCGCCGGTTGCTCGGATCCGGACCGCTCGGCACCGTCTGGCAGGTCCGCGACCGCGCCTCCGGCCGCAACGCCGCCCTCAAACGCATCCCGATCAACGCCGTCCCGAGCCCAGCCCAGTTCCGCCGAACCCTGACCCGCCTCACCCGCATCCATCACCCACACCTGGCCCGCCTGACCACCTTCCATGAATCCGACACCGAGTTCCTGCTGATCACCCAATACCTGGTGGCCGGCAGCCTGAAGTCCCTTCTCCGCCGCCGCCCGCCACTGAGCCCAGGCGAACTAGTCACCCTCCTGGCCCCCATAACCAGCGCCGTGAATCACCTCCATTCCATTGGCCTGACCCACGGCTCCATCACCCAACAAAACATCCTCTTCGACGCCTCCGGCCGCCCAGTCCTCACCGACGCGACTCTCCACCCCAGCACCCCGCAATCCGACCTGGAAGCCCTGACCACCCTCACCCACCACCTAGGCACCCTTCCCCACTCCCAACCCACCTCCCCACCAACCACACCCCAACCCATCCACCCACCACCCCCCGCCATCCTCATAGACCTCGCCCTCCCAATCCCCACCCCACCCACAACAAACCCCACCTCGCCCCCACAACCTCCCACCACACCCACCGCCAACACCGCCGACCCGACATCCATCGACGCGCATCCACCGGCATCCACCGACACCCATACGCCGCCGTCCATCGAGGTGCATCCACAAACGTCCATCGAGATGCGTCCACCAGCGTCCGCCGACGTGCCCAGACCAGCGTCCAGCGACGGGCGCCCACCAGCGTCTACTGACGTCCGCGTACCAGCGTCTGCCGACGTGCAGGTACCAGCGTCCGGCGACGTCCGCGCACCAGCGTCTACCGACGTGCGCGTACCAGCGTCTGCCGACGTGCGCGCACCAGCATCCAGCGACGTGCGCGCATCAGCGTCTACCGACGAGCGCCCGGCGACGTCCGTCGGCGCGCCCTCACCTGCGACCAGCACCGACTCGCCCGCAGTCGGTTCGAGTCCTCGCGATCGACTCGCGGCGCTTCCACCGAGCCCACCGGTACGTCCGCCGACCGCCGCGTTCCGTCAATCACCGCAATCCCCACCCACCGCAACCGCCCGCACGAAACGCCCCCGCCCGCAACGCCGCGGCAAACCCCGCCGATCCCGTTCTCGCCGAGCCAGGAGCTTCCGCCGCCGACGCACCCCTCGCCGCCTCCTACCAGCGCCGCACGGCGTCCTGACCGCAACCGCCCTCGGCGCCGTCATCGTCCTCGCGATCGGCGCGGCAACCATCAAAACCCTCAACACCTCCGCCACCGCCCAACCCCACCGAGCCCAGACTCAACCACCCCAACCCGAACCACCCGACACCCAATCGCCACAGACCCAAGCGCCGCACACCCAAGCAGCTGAGACCCAACAGCCGCAGACCCAACAGCCGCAGACCCGACGACCGCAGAACCGACAGCCTCAGACCCAACAGCCCCAGGCCCACCAACCGACGCCCAGCCATCCAGCCACGTCGGCCATGCCGCGTACGGCGACGGCGGACGAGATCACCTGGACGCAGACCCTGCAATCGCTCGACGCGGTCCGCGCACGCGCTTTCTGGACGCTCGATCTCAACATCCTTGACCAGGTGTACGTCCCCGGCAGCTCACCCTGGCGGGCTGACCGGGCGCTGCTCTCCAGCTACCGCGATCAGCAACTCCGAGTCAAAGGCCTCCGGATTCAGCTCGACAAAACGACCATCATCCGCCGTACCCCGACCACGATCACCCTCAAGACGACCGACCACCTCACCGCCGGCGAAGCAGTCGACCGCGCCGGCACGACCACTCGCCTTCCCCCTGGCATCCCCACGACCCGACTGATCACCCTGACCACCACCCAGCCCGATCACCCGTGGCGCATCATCGCAATCACCAACGCTGCTAGTTGAGAGCAGCAGAGAGGGCAGTGGCGACAGTGGGGTAGTGGAACGTGAACCCGTTCGACTGCAGCCGGCTGGGCAGCGCGCGCTTGCTCCCGATCAGCTCCCACACGAATTCGCCCAACGCAACCTTCATCAGCACCCCAGGCACGGGTACGAACGCCGGCCGATGCAGCGCCGTCGCCAACGCCGCCGTGAACTCCTCGTTGGTCGCCGGCGCGGGCAGCGAGATGTTCACCGGACCGCTCACCGCATCGTGCTCGGCCACGAAACGTACGGCGCGCAGCCAATCGGTCAACGAGACCACCGGGAAGTACTGCTTGCCGGACCCGAGCCGTCCACCAAGACCGACCCGGAAAGGAAGTGAGAGAAGTTGAAACGCCGGAGCATAGCGATCAAGCACGACCCCGGTACGCAGCGCCGCGACTCTGCTGCCGGCCTCCTTGGCGGGTTCCAGCGCGCCTTCCCAGAGCCGGACCACATCGGAGAGGAATCCTTCGCCCAACTGGGAGTCCTCGGTCAGGATCTGATCGCCCAGGTCCATCCCGTACCCGCCGATGCCGCTTTGGGTGATGAGCACCGGCGGCCGCTCCAGCCGCGACGCGACCGCGGCGAGGGTCGCGGTCGTGCTGACCCGGCTCTCCCGGATCGTGTTCCGGTACGTCGGGGTCCACGGCCGGCCGATGTTCGCCCCGGCCAGATTGACCAGTACGTCGGGGTCGCCGAGTGCCGCCGCGTCGAGCTCACCCTCGGCCGGATTCCAGCGCACCTCGTCCGGAGCCGCCGGCGTACGCCGGACCAGCCGCACGATCTGATGGCCATCGGCAACCAGGTCGCGGGCGAGCGCCTTGCCCAGGAAACCGGAAGCCCCGGCCAGCACGTACTTCATCCCGCTCAGCTCCTTCTCGGGTTGCTTGCGCCGCTTGCTGTCCTAGCGGTGAAGACGAAAGCGCCGGTGCCCATCTCCGCGGGGAGACAAGCACCGGCGCCGGTGTCCGTCGGCTCAGACGTCGAACTGGGCCTCTTCGAGCCGCTGCTTGACGGCCGTCAGGTAGCGGGCCGCGTCGGCGCCGTCGACCAGGCGGTGGTCGTAGGTCAGCGCGAGGTACACCATCTGCCGGATCGCGATCGTCTCGCCGAGTTCCGGGTGGGTGATGACGACCGGGCGCTTCACCACGGCACCGGTCCCGAGCATGCCGACCTGCGGCTGGTTCAGGATCGGGGTGTCGAACAGCGCGCCCCGGCTACCGGTGTTGGTGATGGTGAACGTACCGCCCGCCATCTCGTCCGGCAGCACCTTGTTGTTCCGGGTCCGGTCGGCGAGGTCGGCGATCTTCTTCGCCAGGCCGGCGATGTTCAGGTCGCCGGCGTTGTGCACGACCGGGACCATCAGGCCGCGCTCCACGTCCACCGCGATGCCGAGGTGCTCGGCGGCGTGGTACGTGATCTCGCCCTTCTCCTCGTCGATCGACGCGTTCAGCTTCGGGTACTGCTTCAGCGCGTCGACCGCGGCGAGGGCGAAGAACGGCAGGAAGGACAGCTTGACGCCCTCGCGGGCCTCGAACTCGGCCTTCTTCTTGTTCCGCAGCTTGGCGATCTCGGTGACGTCGACCTCGACCACGGTGGTCAGCTGCGCCGAGACCTTCAGCGAGTTGACCATGTGGGCGGCGATCGCCTTGCGGATCCGGCTCATCTTCTCGGTGGTGCCGCGCAGCGGGCTGATCACCGGAGCCTTGGCGGCGGCCGGTGCCCCCGCCGACGCCGGAGCAGCGGCGGGTGCGGCCGCGGCGGCCTTCTTGGCCTCGGCGGCGGCGATCACGTCCTGCTTGCGGATCCGGCCGCCGACGCCGGTGCCCTGTACGGCGCCGAGGTCGACCTGGTGCTCAGCCGCGAGCTTGCGGACCAGCGGGGTGACGTAGTTCGGCCCGTCGGAGGCAGCACCGTTCTGCGCGGCAGCAGCAGCCGGGGCAGCCTGGACCGGCGCGGCGGCCGGAGCCGGAGCGGCTGCGGCCGGAGCAGCGGCGGGTGCTTGAGCGGCGGGTGCCTGAGCCGGCGGTGCGGCCTGCGGGGCGGGGGCTGCAGCCGGGGCTGGCGCTGCGGCCGGGGCTGCGGCGGGTGCGGAAGCTGGTGCCGGGGCAGGTGCTTGTGCCGGGGCGGCGGCCTGGGCCGGAGCAGCGGGGGCGGCCTCGGGGGCCGGGGTGGCGGCGGGTGCGGAGGCGGGGGTGCCGGAGCCTACGACTGCGAGCTCGGCTCCTACCTCTACGGTTTCGTCCTCGGCGACCTTGATCTCCAGGAGCTTGCCGGCGACCGGGCTGGGGATCTCGGTGTCTACCTTGTCGGTGGAGACCTCGAGGAGGGGCTCGTCTACTGCCACGTCGTCGCCGACCTGCTTGAGCCAGCGGGTGACGGTTCCCTCGGTGACACTCTCACCCAGCGCGGGGAGCGTGACCGACGTGCCTGAACCACCGGAGGCAGCCTCGGATGCGGCGGGGGCTGAGGCCGCGGCGGCCGGAGTAGAAGCAGAGGGCGCTTCAGCAGCAGCCGGGGCGGGCGCGGCGGCGGGAGCCGGAGCGGCTGCCGGAGCTGAGGCAGGAGCCGGGGCGGCGGCCGGCGCGGGTGCGGCGGCTGGGGCTGCGTTGGCGGGGGCCGCAGCGGGGGCCTCTTGGGCCGGGGGCTGTGCGGCTGGGGCCTCTTGGGACGGAGCGTCGGCGGCGGGGGTGGCGGTGGATTCGCCGGCGTCGCCGATTACGGCCAGTTCGGCGCCGACCTCGACGGTTTCGTCCTCGGCGGCCTTGATCTCCAGCAGGGTGCCGGCCACCGGCGAGGGGATCTCGGTGTCGACCTTGTCGGTCGAGACCTCCAGCAGGGGCTCGTCGACGGCAACCGTGTCACCGACCTGCTTGAGCCAGCGGGTGACGGTTCCTTCGGTGACGCTCTCCCCGAGGGCCGGCAGGGATACAGAGGTCGGCATGACGGTCGTTGCTCCTTCGTCTGATCGGTCGAGTGTCAGCCTACGGTGCCGCCGGAGCGGACGAGATCCGGGTCACGGGCGTCCCGTCTCGCTCTCGGCAGCTCAAACCTACTCGGATGGTCCAGCAGGCCGGCGAACAGTTTCAGTCATGGAAGTGCAGAGGCTTCCCGGCCAGCGCCAGGTGGGCTTCGCCGAGCGCCTCGTTCTGGGTCGGGTGGGCGTGGACGAGCGGCGCGACGTCGGCCGGGTACGCCTCCCAGTTGTAGATCAGCTGTGCTTCACCGATCAGTTCGCCGACCCGGGAGCCGACCATGTGCAGGCCGGCCACGGCGCCGTCCTTGGCGCGGACGAGCTTGACGAAACCGGCGGTCTTCAGGATCTGGCTCTTACCGTTGCCGCCGAGGTTGTAGTTGAGCACCTCGACCTCGCCGTACTTCTCCCGGGCCTGCTCCTCGGTCAGCCCGACCGACGCGACCTCCGGCTCGGAGTACGTCACCCGCGGGATGCCGGTTTCGTCGATCGGGGTCGGCGCGAGGCCGGCGACCTGCTCGGCGACGAAGATGCCCTGCTGGAAGCCGCGGTGCGCGAGCTGCAGCCCCGGCACGATGTCACCGACGGCGTACACGCCCGGCACGCTGGTCTGCAGGGTCGCGTCGACGGTGACGAAGCCACGATCCAGCGCGACGCCGGCTTCCTCGTACCCGAGGCCCGCGGTGTTGGGACCACGGCCGACGGCGACGAGCAGTACCTCGGCCTCGATCACCTCACCACCGGCGACGGTGACGCGGACGCCGTTGCCGGTCACCTCGACGGACTCGAAGCGGGTGCCGGTCTTGAAGCCGATCTTCCGCTTCCGGAACGCCCGCTCGAGGGTCTTGCTGCAGTCCGCGTCCTCGGCCGGGACGAGCCGGGGCAGCGCCTCGACGATCGTCACCTTGGTACCGAAGGAGGTCCAGGCGGAGGCGAACTCGACGCCGATCACGCCGCCGCCGAGGATCACGGCGGACTCCGGCACCCGGTCCAGCGTCAGCGCGTGCTCGCTGGCGATCACCCGCCGGCCGTCGAGCTCCAGGCCGGGCAGCGACTTCGAGTAGGAGCCGGAGGCAAGGACGACGTTGCGGCCGGTGTACGTGGTGTCGCCGACCTGCACGGTGGTCGGGGAGGTGAGTCGTCCCTCGCCCTCGATCACGGTGATGCCGCGCGCCTTCAACTGACCCTGCAGACCCTTGAACAGCCGGTCGACGACGCCGTCCTTGTACTTGTTCACGCCGCCCATGTCGACGCCTTCGAGCGTCGTCCGGACCCCGAACTGCTCGCCCTCGCGGGCCGAGTCGGCGACCTCGGCGGCGTGCAGCAGCGCCTTGGTCGGGATGCAGCCACGGTGCAGACAGGTCCCGCCGACCTTGTCCTTCTCCACCAGCGCCACCGACAGGCCGAGCGTCGCGGCACGCAGTCCGGCGGCGTAGCCACCACTGCCGCCACCGAGAATCACCAGGTCGTACGTCGTACCAGCTGCAGTGCCGCTGTCAGTCACAGGTTCCTCCGTGGGTCTGGTCCAAGGCAGGCGGTCCCGGATCGCGGTTCCGGCCCGCCGTCATCCTTTCACCGATCGCCCCCGGATCCACGCCCGGGCCGGTCCCGGCGCGCTGCCTGCTTCCGGCCGGAACCGTTATCCAGGATTCAGGTGGCGAGTTGCACACATAGTGGACAATTGCGCCATGAAGTGGTTCGGTCGCCGGCAGAAGGCCGGAACGATGCGCCGGGCGGACACCCCGGACCAGGCGCACCTGCGGGATTTCGCCCAGTCTCGCCAAGGCGTGGAGGGCTTCGTCGAGCCACGCACGGCGGTCACCGACTACACCCTGCTGCTGGTGGCGATCGACGGCGAATGGACTCGCCGCCGTGTCCCGTCGGTGAAGTGGGCCCACGACTTCGCCAACCGCCTCGGCATCCCGTCGTACGACGCCGCCGTGGTCGGTTACCCACCCCGCATGCGCGAGTACAACGCCCGCATGAAGAAGAACGGCCAGGCCTAAAGAATAGGTATCCGGCCGCGGGTGTCGGTGACTGTTTCGGTGTCGATGGTCGCGATGAGTACGTCAGGGGTCGCGGCGAGGCGGGCTCTTGGATGCCCGGTCGGGGTGATCAGGGCGCTGCGGCCGATGCCGAGTGGGTCGGTGCCGCGCGGGGCCGTGTAGGCCTGGTCGCAGGCGAGCAGCCAGGCCTGGGCGTCGGCGGCGCGGGCTCGGGTCAGGAGGTCCCACTGGTCCTCCTTGCCGGGGCCCGCACCCCACGACGCCGGTACGACGATCAGCTCCGCGCCGAGGCGGCCGAGGTCGGTGAACTGCGCGGCGAAGCGGAGGTCGTAGCAGGTGGCCAACCCGATCCGTACGCCGCCGAACCGGAACGTCGTCAGCTGATTGCCGGGGGCAACGACATCCGATTCTCGCGAGCCGAACGCGTCGTACAGGTGGATCTTCCGGTATGTTGCCTCGACGCCCGGCCCGGTCGCCAGCAGAGTGTTGTGTACGCGCCCGTCGTCCGCCGGTTCGAACAGACCCGCTACGACCACGACGCCGAGGTCCGCGGCGACCTTGCGCAGACCGGTGGCGAACGGGCCGTCGAGTGGTTCGGCGATCGCGCGCGGCTCGGTGCCGAAGCAGGCCATGGTGGCTTCGGGGAGGGCGACCAGTTCGGCGCCGGCGGCCGCGGCCCGGACGATGGTCTCGGTCGCGGTGATCAGGTTGGTGGCCGGATCGGGTCCGGCCAGGAGCTGTCCGGCGGCGACGCACAGGACTGTCATCTGGCTCTCCAAGGCTGTATACGTTGGGTATGCGATTGAGTGGGGACTCCGGCCGCGACCGCGCCTATCAGTACCTTCGCGGCACGGTGCTCAGTGATCCGGCCGTGTCGGGGACGTTCATCAACGAGCAGGCGGTCGCGACCGAGGTGGGGATTTCCCGGACCCCGGTCCGCGAGGCGCTGCTGATGCTCGCGGCCGAGGACCTGGTCCAGCTGGTTCCGCATCGGGGCGCGTTCGTCGCGCCGGTGCCCGGCCGGGAGATCGCGGAGATGATGCAGGCCCGCGGGGTGATCGAGACCTGGGCGGCGACCACCTCGCTGGCGGCCGGTCGCGCGCCGGTGGACGCGATGGCCGAGGTTCTCGGCCAGCAGCGGGCGATTGTTGACAAGTCGGACGCCAAGGACTTCATCGAGCTGGACAGCCAGTTCCACGCGCTGCTGGTCGAGGCGGCCGGCAACTCGGTGCTCGGCCGGTTGTACGAGAGCCTCCGCGCGCGGCACGTACTGCTCGGAGTGGTCGCACTGCAGCGCAGCTCGACCCGCCGGCAGGAGGTCCTGGACGAACACCAGGCGATCGTGGACGGACTGGCGGCGGGCAAGCCGGATACCGCCGAGAAGGCGATCCTCCGCCACCTCGACTCCACCGGCTCCCTCCTCATGCAGGGCTGACCAGCGCATCGCTCGGCTCATCCCGTACCGCGCGGCCGAGTCGCAGCCCGACCAGTGTCACCGCGCACGCCACCACGATGTACGCCGCGATCACATACCCAGTACCGGTCTTCGCCAAGAAGTAGGTGAAGGCCAACGGCGCGAGTGCACCACCGATCACACCCGCGAACGTGTACGCCAATGAGCTGCCGGTGTAGCGCAGTCGTGCCGTGAACTGCTCCGACACGAAGGCGGCCTGCGGTCCGTACATCAACGAGTGGAAGACCAAGCCGATCACGACTCCCGGCAACAGGGTGGCAAGTGACGAGGCTGTGGCGAAGAAGGTGATGCTCCAGATCGCGCCGCCGACAGCGCCGATCGCGTAGATCCGTCGCCGTCCGTACCGGTCGGAGAGCCACCCGGACCACGGAATCATGCCGACCTGCAGCGCCGATCCGACCAGTACGCAAGTGACAGCCTGACCGCGACTCATCCCCAGCTCTTTGGTCGCGTACGTCAGTACGAACACAGCGAACAACGCGTACAGCACGTCCGGTCCGACCCGGGCCAGGATCGCGGCGACCAACGGCCGCGTCTCGGTTCGCAGTACTTCGGACACCGGAGCCGTAGGCCGATCGCCCTTCGCCTCCAGTTCGAGGAACACCGGTGTCTCTTCCAGCTTGCTTCGGATCAACAGCCCGAACGCCACCAGTACTGCCGACAACAGGAACGCGATCCGCCATCCCCAGCTGAGGAACGCCTCCTCCGAGGTCAGTCCGGCCAGTACGGCGAGCACGCCGTTCGCGAGCAACGTACCGAGCGGCGGACCGACCTGTGCGGCGGATGCCCAGAACCCGCGCTGCCCTTCTTGACTGAACTCACTGCTCAGCAACACCGCGCCGCCCCACTCGCCACCGACACCAACGCCCTGAGCGAAGCGCAACAGCACCAGCATCGCCGGGGCGAACGCGCCGGCCTGGGCGTGCGTCGGCAGCAGTCCGATGCAGAAGGTGGCCACGCCGATCAGCAACAGCGTCGCGACCAGTACGCGTTTGCGGCCGATCACGTCGCCGAGCCGGCCGAAGAAGATGCCGCCGAGCGGCCGCGCGACGTACCCGACCGCGTACGTCGCGAACGCTTGGAGGGTGCCGGTGAGCGGCTCGCTGCCGGGGAAGAACAGGTCGCCGAAGACCAGTGCGGCGGCGGAGCTGTAGACGGCGAAGTCGTACCACTCAAGCGAGGTGCCGGACAGGCTGGCGGCGAACGCCTTGTAGAGCGCGCGGCGTTCCGGGGGAGAGCTGGACATCGGGTGGACCTCCTTGAGCGGTTGCTCCATACTCGTTGTATACGACGTGTTCACGCAAGACCGACAGCCGGAGGAATTCCATGAGCCTGCAGTTCACCCTGCCCGATGGCAGTGAGCGGACGGTCACGGTCCGCTACGCCCTGAACGCGGGGTACGCCGGGCGCGACACCCTGCAGGTCCAGCACCACGTGGACGAGCTGGCCGAGCTCGGAGTCCCGGCGCCCTCGCGAATCCCGACTCTGTACCCGCTGTCCGCGTCACTCGTCGGCCGGCCGGAGATGGTCCAGGTCCCGCACGCCAGGACGTCCGGCGAGGCGGAGTGGGCGCTGGTCGTCGGCGAGGACGACCTACTTCTCACCGTCGCCTGCGATCACACCGATCGTGCGCTCGAGGTGCACGGAGTCGCGTGGAGCAAGCAGTCCGCGCCGGACCTGCTTGGCGATGTCGCTTGGCCGCTCGGTGAGATCGAGCATGAGCTGGACCAGTTCACGCTGAAGGCCTGGGTTCGGCACGGTGACACCGAAACGCTGATCCAGGACGGCACGCTGGCACAGCTGTTGCCGCCGTCGTACTGGATCAAGGAGCTGGGCGACCGGTTGGTACCGGGAACCGTGCTGCTGAGCGGGACGATTCCGATGATCGCGGGCGTCGACCAGTTCGCCGACGGCTGGCGGGTCGAGCTCGCCGATCCGCGGAATGTCGTCAGTAGGATTGTCTACAACGTCGAGCAGCTCGCCCCGGCCTGGGACTGACCACGAGACGGGACCGACACAAGCCGGGACCGACCACGAGACGGGACTGACGATGAAGGCCGAACACGAATTCTTCGCCACCGGCGACCTCGACTGGGTCGATGCGGGTGGCGGTATCGCCGAGAAGGTCCTCAGCGCGGACGCCGGTGACGGCACGCTGACCCGCCTGGCCCGCTGGGCACCCGGTACGGCATCAGGCGCCGAGGTGATCACGCACGAGTACGTAGAAGAGGTGTACCTGCTCGAGGGCGAGCTCACCGATCTCACCCTCGAGCGGACGTTCCGCCCCGGCGACTATGCCTGCCGGCCGCCGGGGATGCCGCACGGTCCTTACCGGACGACCGTCGGCTGCACCATGCTGGAAACGCGTTACTCAGCTAGCTGAAGCGGCAAGCTCCACCAGCGTACGGACCGCGTACCCGGTGCCGCCGGTGGGGTTGTACCCCGCCGCGCCGCCGTCGTTGAAGGCCGGCCCGGCCACGTCCAGGTGCACCCAGTCGATGCCATCGGCAACGAAATCGCCGAGGAAGGCGGCCGCCGCGAGCGCGCCGCCCCACGGCTCGCCGGTGATGTTGGCCAGGTCGGCGACCTTCGAGTGGGACTTCAGCTTGTCCAGCATCTCGGCCGGGATCGGCAGCGGCCAGATCGCCTCGCCGGCCGTGATCGCGGCCTCCACGACCCGGTCCCGGGCGGTGTCGGTGTTCGCGAACGCGCCGGCCACCTTGGTGCCCAGGGCAACGACACAGGCACCGGTCAGGGTGGCCACGTCGACGATCAGGTCGGGCGCGTCCTCGGAGGCGCGGACCAGCGCGTCGCCGAGTACCAGCCGGCCCTCGGCGTCGGTGTTCAGCACCTCGACGGTCTTGCCGCCGTACATGGTCAGCACGTCGGACGGCCGGGCCGCCGAACCGGACGGCATGTTCTCGGCCATCGCGGCGTACGTCGTCACCTGCACCGGCAGCCCGAGCCGGGCGATGGCGATCGTCGCGCCGATCACCGCGGCCGCGCCGGCCATGTCGGACTTCATGCTGACCATGCCGTTCGACGTCTTCAGCGACAGGCCGCCGGAGTCGAAGGTGATGCCCTTCCCGACGAACGCCAGATGCGTCACCGGCTTGCGCGGCGTGTAGGTCAGCCGGACCAGCCGCGGCGGGTTGGCCGAGCCCTGGCCGACGCCGAGGATGCCGCCGTACCCGCCCTTGCCGAGCGCCTTCTCGTCGAGCACCTCGACCTTGACGCCGTACTCCTTGCCGAGCTTGACCGCGTCGGCCGCGAACTCGGCCGGGTGCAGGTCGGACGGCGGCGTGTTCACCCAGTCCCGGACCTGCGCGACCGCCTCGGCGGTCACCTGGGCGCGCTCGAGCGCGGCCTTGGCGTCCTTGTTCCGGGCCAGGTCGGTGAGCACGGTCAGCGCGCCCGGCTCGTCGGCGCTGTCGGCCGACTTGTACGCCGTGAACGCGTACCGCCCCATCAGGGCGCCTTCGGCCACGGCCCGGACGCACTCGGCGTCCGGCGCCGGCAGCGCGAACGCGACCGACTGGGTGAACTTGGCGGCGCGGACACCGGTCCCCGCGGCGGTCCGCAGGTCCTCGGTCTTCAGCTCGCCGTCCGGGGCGGCGCCGAGGCCGACGGCGATCAGCGTCGCCGACTTGCCCGGCTTGGTCAGCAGCGGCCCGGGCACCTTGGTCACCTCGCCGGTCTTGCCGGTGGCGCCGAGTCCGGACAGCACCTCCACCAGCTTCCCGCCGTATGCGGCGTTCAGCGACTCGGTGCCGGCCGGCAGAGCGACGCCGCCGCCGAGCTTGACCACGCCGATGACCACGGCGTCGGTCTTGACGCCGGCGGCATCGGACTTGCTCAGGGTGATGGTGGTCACGAAATCCTCAGTCCTCCTTGACCGGCGGGCAGCGGGCCGGTCGTCACGGTACGTGCAAGCTGCCTCCGCATGCTACGCGTCGGGTAGTTTCCCCTCCATGACCACGTCGCACGAGTTGAAGAAGTCCCCGTTGCACGAGCGCCACGTCGCGCTCGGCGCCAAGTTCGCCGAGTTCGGCGGCTGGGAGATGCCACTGGAGTACGCCGGCGTGGTGGCCGAGCACACCGCGGTCCGGACGTCGGTCGGCGTCTTCGACGTCAGTCACCTCGGCAAGGCGACCGTCAAGGGCCCGGGCGCGGCGGCGTACGTGAACGCTTGCCTGACCAACGACCTGGGCAAGATCGCGGCCGGCCAGGCGCAGTACACCCTGTGCTGCAACGAGCGCGGGGGAGTGGTCGACGACCTGATCGCGTACCTGCACGCCGACGACGACGTGTTCCTGATCCCGAACGCGGCGAACACGGCCGAGGTGGTGCGGCTGCTGCAGGCGGATGCGCCGGCAGGTGTCGAGGTGACGAACGTGCACGACGACTACGCGATCCTCGCGGTCCAGGGAACCCACAGCGACGAGGTGGTGGCGGCGATCGGGCTACCGATCGGACACGACTACATGTCGTTCGCCACGGCAGACTTCAACGGTACGCCGGTGGTGGTCTGCCGCACCGGTTACACCGGAGAGCGTGGGTACGAGCTGGTCGTACCGAACGCGGCCGCACTACCCGTCTTTGATGCGCTACTCGAAGCGGGTGCGCAGTACGGCATCGTCCCGGCTGGACTCGGTGCCCGCGACACGCTGCGTACCGAGATGGGCTACCCACTGCACGGCCAGGACATCTCGCCTGACATCACGCCTGTCCAGGCGCGGTCCGGCTGGGCCGTCGGCTGGAAGAAGGAGCACTTCTGGGGCGACGCGGCGCTCCGGGCCGAGAAGGAGCGTGGCCCGGCCCGCATCCTGCGTGGTTTGCGCGCCGCCGGCCGTGGCATCCCCAGGCCGCACATGTCGGTGCTGGACCAGGCCGGTACGGCGCTCGGTGAGGTCACGTCCGGCACCTTCTCGCCGACGCTGAAGAAGGGTGTCGCCCTGGCGCTGCTGGACGCGACGGTCAAGGAAGGCGACCAGGTCACCGTCGACATCCGCGGCCGGCAGGAGCTGTTCGACGTGGTGAAGCCTCCCTTCGTCACGGTGAACGTCCGGGAGGCCTGACCTCAGCCCCAGTCCCAGGCTCGCTTCATGGCCAGTCCTTCCGTCGGGGCGGGTTGATGCCCGAAGACTGACCCGGGGCTGTTACCGCGCGCTTACCATCCGCACCCGCGGCAGCCGTATGCTCAGCGCCATGGAGTTCCGCCTGCTCGGTCCGGTCCAGATCTGGTCGAAAGGCGAGCAACTCCCGTTACGCCGTCGCCAGGAGCGGCTCCTGCTGGCTGTACTACTGCTCGAACCAAGCAAGCCGGTGCCGGCCGAGCGTCTGATCGACCTGCTCTGGCCAGACGCTTTGCCGGCCAACCCGCGGCGCGCACTGCAGGTGTACATGTCCCGGCTGCGCGCTGTTCTGGACCCCGAAGTGACAAGCGGTACCGAGGGCTACGCGATCCACGCGGAGCCCGGACAGGTCGACGCTGAGCGGTTCAAGTCGCTGGTGGAGCAGGCGCGACGCCAGGAGGACTTGGACCGCCGCAGCAAGCTGCTGACGGAGGCACTGCAGCTGTGGCGCGGTCCAGCGCTGTCTGGCGTCACAGCCGAGGACGTACGGCGCCGGCTGTGCGGAAGCCTCGAAGAGTCACGCTGGGCGGCGGAAGAGCTGCGCCTGGCAACGGAGCTTGCCCTGGGCCACCACCAGGAACTACTACCCGACCTCGCGCAGCTCACTGCCCTCCAGCCCGAGCGCGAGACCTTTGCTGTTGCCCACATGCTCGCTCTGTACCGTTCTGGTCGGCAGGCGGACGCCCTGGCCGCGTACGGCGAACTGGTCCGCCATCTCGACGAAGAACTAGGTGTAGGACCAGGCACCGAGGCCCGAGAGCTCCAAGTGGCGATCCTCCGCCAGGACCCGGTCCTGGACCTCGCCACAGCAAGCGGCGTACCACGTGAGATCCCGGCGGACGTCGGCGTACTTCTCGGCCGTGACGAGCTATTAGCCGAAGCTGCTCAGGTATTGCTCGATTCCGGGCGACAGACAGGCGTACCAGCTGCGGTCTGCTTGTACGGCGCAGCTGGAACGGGTAAGTCAGCCGCTGCGGTTCGACTAGGTCATCAGCTCGCCAGCGAGTACCCAGATGGACAACTGTTCGTACGCCTCCAAGACGTCGCCGGTGATGCCGTACCGCCAGGGGTAGTACTGGGCCGACTGCTTCGCTCGCTCGGTCTGGACAGCGGCGAGATCCCGGATGAGGTGGATGCCCGGTCCGCCCTGCTACGAAGCCGCCTGGCCGACAGGGCCGTACTGATGGTGTTCGACGACGCCATCGATGCCGGACAGCTCCGGCCGTTGCTTCCGGCGAATGGCAGCTGCGCGGTGATCACCACGTCGCGTCGCCCGCTGCTCGGTCTGGAGGACGCGCTACACCGTGAGCTCGAGCCACTGCCGGATGGCACAAGTGCCGAGCTGCTCGGCCTGCTGTCCGGTCTCGGCGCCGAGCGGGTCAATGACCTGGTTCCACACTGCGCTGGTCTACCGCTGGCCCTGCGCATCGTCGGGGCGCGGCTGGCCGTCGTACGCGAAGACGTCGGTCACGTGGTGAAGACACTCGCGGACGAGTCGTTGCGCCTCGACTACCTGGTCGCAGGTGACCGGGCGGTTCGAGCCAGCCTTGATCTGACCCTCCGGGTGGCCGACTCACTCACTCGGGACCTGTTCGCTCGGCTGGCTCTGGTCGGCGCGGACGAGTTCGCCGCGTGGGTGGCCGCGCCGCTGCTCGACCTGGACGAGGACGCGGCAGCGGTTGTCTTCGAGAACCTCGTCGCGCTCGGACTCGTACAGCAACGCCGGATCAGTCCGCCTCGGTACGGTTTGCACGGCATGGTCCGCGCGCTGGCGGTCGAGCAGTACGCGGCCGCGGACGACGACGAGCTGCGCTACCTGGACACCGTCCTCCGGCTGGTGACGATCGCCGACGAACACGTCGATCACGCGGCGGTGATCATCGAGCTCGATCGCGGCGGCAGCTTCGCGCTACCGGCGACCGAAGCGCTGGCCGCCGCCGGGGCCGGCTGGCTGGACGTGGAAGGCCCGGTGGTCCGGGCCGCGGTCGAACGCGCGCTGCCGAAATGGCCGCGGCTCGGCGGCATGCTGGCGCTCAGGTTCGCCGGCTACCTCGCGGTACGCGACGACCGCGAAGTACGGCACTCCGTCCTCGACGCGGCCCGCGCTGCCGCCGCGACGGCCGGGGAGATCGAGCTCGAGGCCGACCTCAGCCGGTGCCTGTTCGGTGCTCTCGCGCAGGCCGGAGCAGCGGTGGAGGTGATGCGGCCGCTCACCGACCGAGCGGACGCGTTGGCCGAACAGACCGGAAACGTGCGGCTGCGGATGGCCACCCTCAGCCAGCAGGGCTGGCTGACCGCCCAGGTCGGCGACTTCGCCGGCATGAGTCGAGTGGGCGAGGCGATGCTCGCCGCGGTCGACGCGAACCCCGAGGCCGAGCCGGAACGAGCCCGGGCGCTGGATCAGGTCGGCGGCGGGTACTTTCTCTCCGGGCGGATCGACGAAGGCCGGCAGGCGCGCCGCGAGGCGGCTGCGCTGAGCCCGGCCGGGACGCGCCTGCACGCGATTCGCCTCGTCCTGCTGGCGGAGTCGCTGCTGGCCGGCGACGGCCTGGGCGCCGCGCACATCCCGGAACTGACCGCGGTGCTTGCCGAGGCCCGCGAGATCGTCGAGCGGATCGGCGACGAGCTCGGGAGCGCGCACGTCGACAACACCGAGGCGCAACTCCTGGTGCTGACCGGGGACCTGGCCGGAGCCGAGACCAGGCTCCGTCGCGCGGCCGGCATCCTGACCCGCCGGCCGGACACCAACGGCGAGAGCGCCAACGCGGCCGGCTGGGCCCGGCTGTACGTCGCCACGGGCCGGCCGGCGGACGCCCGGCGGGTCCTGGCCGAGGCCCTCGGCAAGCTTCCGCCGACCGGTGTCGCCAAGTACGAGCTGGCTATGCACAGTCAGGCCCTCGGCCTCGACTCCGCGTCCACGCATCGGACGAAAGACCCCTCGAACGGGTGAAGAACGGGTGAAGTGAGGCAGTTCACGGCACTGGCACCGCCGACGGCGGAATGTGTCTTTTCGTTACATTGCGTGAGAACTTGGCACAAAATGGCCACTGTCGGTGCTGTGCCGACGCGCATTGCGAAGAATTGACTGCCAAGAGTGACGAAATGGGGGAAATGTTCCGTTCCAGTACCCGTTCCGGTAACGATTTGTGCACTGCTGCCGAACACCGCTGGTTTGGTGTCACAGTCTCAGGCAGGCTAGCGCGCGGTTGTGGGGGAAGCGCCCTGTCAAGGGGATTTGGCGCCAGCCCACCAGAGAGCAAAGGCTCGGCACGCTGTCCACCGACGGGGTGCCGGATCCACGGACCGAAAACCGGCCGACTGAGCTGACGGAGTGCGAATGAGTATTGGGTCGCCCGACTCGACCGTAGGGGTCGAAGAACACCCGGCGTCGGCGGAGCCGGTACGGACGTCGGCGACGCCGCACGGCAAGTCCCCGAGCCGGATCGCCTTCGACCGCCTGCGCAAGGACAAGGTCGCGGTGGTCTGCGCGTCGATCGTGCTGTTCTTCATCCTGATCGCGATCCTGGCGCCGGTGCTGGCCAAGCTCGAGGGCCAGGACTACAGCAGCTTCAACACCGACCTGGTCGACGAGTACGGGTTCCCGACCATCAGCATCAACGCCCAGCACTGGTTCGGCGTCGAGCCGAAGACCGGCCGGGACAACTTCGCGCGCTGGGTCTACGGCGCCCGCCCGTCGCTGATCATCGCCTTCCTGGCCACCGTCGTCGGAACCGCGATCGGCGTCGTGATGGGCCTGCTGGCCGGCTTCCTCGGCGGCTGGGTCGACCGGGTGATCTCCTGGCTGATCGACTTCGTGCTGAGCCTGCCGTACCTGCTGTTCGCGATCGCGCTGGTGCCGATCGTCGAGTCGATGCGCGGCGGTTCGTTCAACCTGACCCCGGACGCGCAGGCGTCGATCCGGTTCCAGGTGCTGATCTTCGTGCTCTCGTTCTTCGGCTGGGCCGGCCTGGCCCGGATCATCCGCGGTGAGGTGCTGTCGCTGCGGGAGCGCGAGTTCGTGCTCGCCGCCAAGGCGATCGGCGTGCCGACCGGACAGGTCCTGTTCAAGGAACTGCTGCCCAACCTGGTGGCCCCGATCGTGATCTCCGCGTCCCTGGCGCTGCCGGCCTACGTCACCGCCGAGGCCGGGCTGTCCTTCCTCGGTGTCGGACTGGTCGAGCCGATCCCCTCGTGGGGTCAGACGATCTCGGTCGCCACCAACTATTTCAAGGCCGACCCGATCTACCTCTGGCTGCCGGTCATCGGGATCACCGCACTGGTGCTCGCGCTGGCCCTGCTCGGAGACGCGATCCGGGACGCCTTCGACCCCAAGACTCGCCGGTAGTTCGGCGATTGCCCCAGCGGCAGAAAAGGAGAAACCCGACCATGCAGTGGAAACGGATAACCGCGGTCGCGGCGACGGTGATGGTTGCCGCCGCGGCCTGTGGCAGCCCGTCCTCGAAGAACGGCAACAACAGTGGTGGCAACGGCGAACTGGGCAGCGCTCAGGTAAAGGCCACTGACCCCACTGCCAAGGGCCCTGCCGCCGAGGTGGACGGTGCGAAGAAGGGTGGCACCGTCACGGTGCTGTCCGACGTCACGCCGGACACGTTCGACCCGACGAACATCTACTACGTCGACGGTAACCAGATCGGCAAGCTGTTCTACCGGGCGCTGACGCAGTACCGCCTGGACGGCCCGGACCACAAGCCGGTGCTGGTTCCGGACCTCGCCGAGGACCTGGGTACGAAGTCCGCCGACGGTCTGACCTGGACGTTCAAGCTCAAGCAGGGCATCAAGTACATGGACGGCACGCCGGTGAAGGCGGCCGACTTCGCGTACTCGATCAAGCGCTCCTTCGCGCACGACCTGTACGACGCCGGACCGACGTACCAGCAGCAGTTCTTCCTGGACGGCGACAAGTACAAGGGCCCGTACGGCCCGGGTGGCGCCAACTACCGCGGTGTCGAGACGCCGGACGACCACACCCTGGTCATCAAGCTGGCGAAGAAGTTCGACGACCTGCCGTTCTACGGTGCGTTCCCGATGTTCACGCCGATCCCGCAGGCGAAGGACACCCAGAAGAACTACGAGCAGAAGCCGATGGCGACCGGCCCGTACCAGGTCGCGTCGTACAACCCCGGCAACGAGCTCAAGCTGACGAAGAACCCGAACTGGGACCCGAACACCGACCCGGTGCGGCACCAGTACGTCGACGGCTGGGACTTCAAGTTCGCCCAGGACACCATCAAGGTGCAGCGCCAGGTGCTGGCCAGCGCCGGCCCGGACGCCAACGCGCTGAACTACAGCAACCTGGACGTCTCGCTGCTGCCCGAGGTCAAGGACCAGTCGCAGCTCGTGACCGGCCCCGGCCCGTGCAACCAGATGTACACGATGGACAGCCGGAAGATCCCCCTCGAGGTCCGCAAGCTGATCGCCAAGTCGTACCCGTACGACTCGTGGCGCAAGGTCGCCGGTCTGAACCCGAAGGACAGCCCGCCGGCTTCCACCATCCTGCCGCCGGCCGTCCCGGGCTTCGAGAAGTACGAGCTGCCGGGCCTGAACGGTACCGGTAAGGGCGCCGAGGACCCGGCCGTCGCGCAGCAGGTCAAGGACGAGCTCGCCAAGCTGGGCAAGTCCGGCTTCCAGCTCTCCTGGTACTTCTCGATCGACGACAAGATCGCGTCCCAGGTCAGCCAGCTGCGTCAGCAGGCGTACGAGAAGGCCGGCTTCACGGTCAAGGCGATCGGTGTCCCGAAGGCCAAGCTGCGTACCTTCGTCGGCAACCAGGACGCTCCGGTCAACATCGGCAAGACGCCGGCCGGCTGGTGCTCCGACTGGCCGTCCGGTACCAGCTGGTTCCCGGTGCTGTTCAAGTCGGACGCGATCGCGCTCGGCAACAGCGTCGGTCAGCTGCAGGACAAGGCGCTGGACGCGAAGATCGACGCGGTCGTCGCCAAGTCGCCGGAAGAGCAGCTGAAGGAATGGTCGAAGATCGACAAGGACATCCTGGAGAACTACCTTCCGGTCCTGCCGCTCTACTACGCCGGCACCAACTCGCCGGTCGGTAAGAACATCGGGCACGCGATCAACGACCCGACACAGGGTATGCCCGAGTTCACCTCGATCTACCTGAAGCAGCCCTGACCGGGCTCGTCCTGAAGCAGTAATCACCCCGTGAATCGGTGGAGTGGTGCCCGGATCATCTCCGGGCACCACTCCGATCGGTGAGGAGACAGTTCCGTGCTCTACTTCGTGGCGCGTCGCCTGGTCAGCGCGCTCAGCGTCGTGCTGGCGACACTCATCGCGACCTTCGCGCTGTTCTTCATCGCGCCGACGGACCCGGCCGGCGCGATCTGCGGTGACCGCAACTGCACCCAGCAGCGGTACAACGAGATCAAGCGGAACCTGAACCTCGACAAGCCGAAGGTTCAGCAGTTCGCGGACTACGCGGGCGGCATCTTCACCGGCCGGGACTTCACCACGTCCGGTGTGACGCAGCACTGTGACGCGCCCTGCCTGGGCTTCTCGTTCAAGAACAACCGCCCGGTCACCGACATGATCTCGACCAGATTCCCGGTCACCGTGTCACTGGTGCTCGGGTACGCGGTGCTGGTCCTGACGATAGGCGTGTTCGTCGGGTCGATGGCAGCCAAACGAAGAGGCACGCTCGGCGACCGCGGCCTGATGACCAGCACGCTGGTGATCAGCTCGGTGCCGTACTACATCGTCGCGCTGATGGTCGCGCTGTACCTCACCATCCAGTACCCGATCCTGCCCCGCGGTTCCTGGACGTCACCCCTCGACAGTCCAGGGAAATGGATAGCCGGCCTGATAACACCCTGGCTGGTGCTGGGCATCTACAACTGCACGTCGTACGCACGGTATTCGCGCGGGTCGATGGTCGAGACCCTGAGCGAGGACTTCATCCGGACCGCGCGGGCCAAGGGCCTGTCCGACCGGGTGGTCACCTACAAGCACGCGCTCCGGTCCGGGTTGATCCCGGTCGTGACGATCTTCGGTCTGGACGTCGCCGGCAGTCTCGGCGGCGCGATCTTCACCGAGCGGATCTTCGACCTCCCCGGCCTCGGGCAGCTGGTGCTGGACAGCTTGAACAACTACGACCTGCCCGTGATCATGGGCACCGTACTGGTCGCTTCGGTGATCATCGTGGTGATGAACTTCCTGGTGGACATCGGCTACAGCCTGATCGACCCGCGAGTGAGGCTGTCGTGACCAATCCCGCCCCAGAAGACCGGAAGGACTCCATGGCCGAGAGCGCAGGAGCGCCGGCGGCCGCCGCGACCGGCAAGCACGGTCCGTCGGTCGCCACCCGGGAACGCCGCCAGGGCGCCCTCAACCCCAGCGGCGAGACGCCGTACCTGGTGGTCGAGGATCTGGCCGTCCGGTTCCCGACCGCCGACGGCGAGGTCAGCGCGGTGAACGGGCTGAGCTATTCGGTGCCGCTCGGGCGGACGCTGGCGATCGTCGGCGAGTCCGGCTCCGGCAAGTCGGTGTCGAGCATGGCCGTGATGGGCCTGCACGACCGCAAGCGGACCAAGATCACCGGCTCGATCCGGCTCGGCGGCGACGAGATCGTCGGCCTGTCCGAGAGCGACCTGATGAAGATCCGCGGCGAGGCCGTTTCGATGGTCTTCCAGGACCCGCAGTCGTCGCTGCACCCGCTGTACACGATCGGCAACCAGCTGGTCGAGGCGTACCGGGTGCATCACAAGGTCTCCAAGGACGTCGCCAAGAAGCGCGCGCTGGAGATGCTCGACCTGGTCGGCATCCCGAACCCGCCGCGCCGGTTCGCCCAGTACCCGCACGAGTTCTCCGGCGGTATGCGGCAGCGCGCGATGATCGCGATGAGCCTGATCAACGACCCGAAGCTGGTGATCGCCGACGAGCCGACCACCGCGCTCGACGTCACCGTCCAGGCCCAGATCCTGGACCTGCTGAACAACCTGCAGAAGGAGTTCGGCTCCGCGATCGTCCTGATCACGCACGACCTCGGCGTGGTCGCCGAGATGGCCGACGACGTACTGGTGATGTACGCCGGCCGCTGCGTCGAGTACGGCACCGCCGAGGACGTACTGGCGAACCCGCGGATGCCCTACACCTGGGGCCTGCTCGAGTCGATCCCGACCGTGTCCGCGGCGAACGAGCGGCTGCGCCCGATCAAGGGCCTGCCGCCGAGCCTGCTGAACCTGCCCGGCGGCTGCTCGTTCAACCCGCGCTGCCCGTACGTGGACCGGGTCAAGGGGGAGCGCTGCACCACCGAGCTGCCCGACCTGCTGCCGGTCGACGGCGCCGGCACGCACACGTCCCGCTGTCACCTGCACGACAAGGCCTCGGTGTACGAGGCCGAGGTCGCGCCGAGACTGGGCTGACGAGGGGACTGAGGAGAGACATGAGCGAGACCCCAACCGACGCGACCCGACCGGTCGACGTGGTGGCCCCCAAAGGCGAGACGCTGCTTCAGGTCCGGGACCTGAAGATGCACTTCCCGATCAAGGAGGCGGCCGGCCTGGGCCGGACCAAGAAGGTCGTCCAGGCCGTCGACGGCGTCGACTTCGACCTGAAGGCCGGCGCCAGCCTCGGCCTGGTCGGCGAGTCCGGCTGCGGCAAGTCGACCACTGGCCGGATGATCACCCGGCTGCTGACGCCGACCAGCGGCAAGATCATGTTCAAGGGCACCGACATCGCGCAGCTGAAGGAGCGGGACCTGCGCCCGTTCCGCCGGCAGTTGCAGATCGTCTTCCAGGACCCGTACAGCTCGCTGAACCCGCGGCAGACGGTCAGCAACATCATCAGTACGCCGCTGCGGGTGCACAACCTGGTCAAGAAGGGCAAGGAGCTCGAGCGGGTCCAGGAGCTGCTGGAGCGGGTCGGTCTGAACCCGGAGCACCACAACCGGTACCCGAACGAGTTCTCCGGCGGTCAGCGGCAGCGGATCGGGATCGCCCGAGCGCTCGCGGTCGAGCCCGAGGTGATCATCGCCGACGAGCCGGTGTCCGCGCTGGACGTGTCCATCCAGGCCCAGGTGATGAACCTGCTGGAGGACCTGCGCCGCGACCTCGGTATCGCGTTCGTGTTCATCGCGCACGACCTGGGCGTGGTCCGGCACTTCTGTGACGAGGTCGCGGTGATGTACCTCGGCAAGATCGTCGAGCAGGGCAGCCGGGACCAGATCTACAACGAGCCGCAGCACCCGTACACGCAGGCGCTGCTGTCCGCCGCTCCGGACCTGGGCACCATTCGTGGGGTGCCGCCGAAGGAGCGGATCCGGCTGGTCGGCGACGTACCCTCGCCGATCGACCCGCCGAGCGGCTGCCGGTTCCGGACCCGCTGCTGGAAGGCGGAGGACATCTGCAGCACGCAGGAGCCGCTGCTGGAGATCAAGCCGCAGTCCACGCCCGGCCACACCGCCGCCTGCCACTTCGCGGAGCCGAAGGTCGACCTGACCGCCGCCACCGCCTGAAAGCCGAGCAAGCCCCCGTCAATGGCGACGGGGGCTTTCTCGTGTCCGGCTGTGATGCGGTGGGTCAGCTGAGCTCTGGTCCGGTGCTTCGGCTCACTTGGAGGTCCACAGGTAGCCGAGGATGCCGTCCACCCGCCAGCCGGCCCGCGCGGCCGCCGACGCGTCCGCGGTCCGCAGTACCCGCCAGCCGACACCGTTCTTCGAGACCCGGTACACCTTCACCCGGCCGGCGGCGTTGGCGAGGGGGATCCGCCCGATGACACCCTCGTACACCCACGAGCCGGAGGCGGCGAGCTTGTTCCGCTCCGCGGTCGAAACCGTCAGCAGGTACGACGACCCGGACTTCATCCGCAGCCGGAACAGCGGAACCGTGCCGCGAGCGGCGACTGTCGAGACGTACCCCGGAACCTGACCGCTGAACTTGAACGCGAGCTTCTTCGCGCGCAGGAACTCCGCCTGGTTACTCGTGTAGAAGTAGCCCTTGGCGCCGGCCGTGCGCATCTCGATCAGCTGGGCCCGGGTCGAGGCCGTGGCCTTGGTGGTACTGGCTTCCGCCGCGCCGGCGCTGTTGGCGACCGCCACGCCGCCGGCTACCAGTGCCGCGGTGGTGACGACCGCGCCGGCCCCGATGGCGCGGGTCCGGCGAGTTCCCGGAATCTTCCAATTCATCGTTTGTCAAGCCTTTCGATCCTGGTTGAAATAGGTGCTAAAGGCAACTAGCCCATTCAGGACGGTAGTACTGACAGGGGTCGCGTCAACCGAGCGCGAGCGCCAGCAGGGCGACCGGGAGCGCCAGTTCGACGGTGGCACCGAGTACGTCGCCGGTGGTTCCGCCGAGTGCGGTCCGGGCGCGACGCGAGACCACGAAGGCGACCGCGACCGCAAGCAGTACTGCCGCCGCGGCGCCGATGACGTGGGCGGATGAGAGCCAACTGAGAACGAGCACGACGGCCAGTACTACGACGCTGACGAACGTTGCCGTGATCGGGCGGACGGTCGCGGCGACGTACGAGCCGAGGCCGCCGGGGCGCGCGGCGGGGACCGACGTACGGCAGGACCAGGGCAGCGTGAGACGGCTCACAGTGGTCGCGATCAGGATGGCCTGCCAGCCACGGCCGGATTGCAGGCAAGCGGTGAGCGCGGCGACGTCGAGTATCAGCACGCCGACGATCGCGACAACGCCGAACGGGCCGATGTCGCTCTGCTTCATGATCCGCAGCATCGTCTCGCGGTCCCGCCGGGAGGCGAGCGCGTCGGCGAAGTCGGCCATGCCATCGAGATGCAGGCCACCTGACAGCCCGGCGACTACCAGTACGCCGAGCGCTGCGGCCAGCAGATCTGCGTCAGGGCGGATCAGGTGCACTACTGCAACCACAGCTGCTGCGAGGCCGCCTACCAGCAGTCCGACGGCCGGTGCGAGCACCATGGCACGCTTACCGACCTCCCGGTCCACCCGCGTCGGTACACCGGCCGGCAGGACCGTCAGGGTGCCCAGGGCGAGTCGAACGGAGTCGAGCTTCATGTCAGGGGGAGTGTCCGGCCGGCGACTGTCCACAGGACCTGGTCGGACGCGAGGGAGATGGTGGTGTTGAGACGGCCCATCAGGTCGCGGAACATCCGCGTACCGGGGTCTGCAGGCACAATGCCGGAACCGACGTCGTTGCTCACGGCGACCACTCTGCGCGGAGTGGCCGACCACGCGTCGGCTAGTGCAGTGATGCGTTGTTCGACGAGGTCGGTGCGGGACAGGTCGGACCAGACGCCTACGGCGTCCATAGTGCGCGACAGCCACAGGGTCAGGCAGTCGATCAGTAGTGGGGGACCAGCTGACTCGAGCAGCGGAACCAGCTCGATCGTCTCGGCCAGGCCCCAAGTGGCCGGGCGGCGGGCCTGGTGCTTGGCGACCCGCTCTGCCCATTCGGCGTCACCGGAGTCGTCGCCACCGGTCGCGACGTACAGGACGTCCGGTACGTCGGCCAGCAGGCGCTCGGCGGCCATGGACTTGCCGGAGCGAGCACCTCCGAGGAGCAATGTCCGATCAGCCATCAGCCCTCCCAGGCTCGAAGATCACCGGTGCTTCGAAGGCCGCCTTGCGGGCAGTACGGCGGAACGCGTTCAGGATCGGCCTACCGAGCAGCAGCACCAGTACGGCGGACAGGATGCCGCGTGGAATGTCCCAACCCAGTGAGGTCGCCACCACGAACAGGAAGTACCGGTGCAGGTTGTCGGCCAGCGCGTCGCCGGGGATGTACGAGAAGTCGCTGCCGAACGTCGCGTACGGCCAGAACCACATGTTCATCACCACGCCGTACAGGACGCCGGAGACGATGGAGTACGCGGCCAGCAGTAGTAGTTCGAGCCGTCCGCCCAGGCGGGGCAGTAGGCCGGCTAGACAGCCCACCCAGGCACAGGCGAACATCTGGAACGGCATCCAGGGGCCGACGCCGCCACTGATCAACGCACCGCCGAGCAGTGAGACCGCACCTAGTACGAAACCGAACCCGGCGCCGAACGCTCGACCAGCGAGGACCAAGAGGAAGAACCCTGGTTCCAGTCCGGCCGTACCTGGTCCGAGTGCACGCAGCGCCGCACCGACTGCTGCGAGCATGCCGACGAGTGAGATGACCTTCGCGTCGATGCCCGACTCGGACAGCTCCGCGAGTACTACGCCGACCAGCAACGGCAGCAACAGGACGAACAGCCACGGCGCGTCAGTGGTGTGTCCGATCGCGGACTCACTCGCCTGCGAAGTCTGAAAGAACAGCGGCCAGGCGAACGCGAGTACGCCGACCAGCGATGCGACTATCAGTGCCGCGGTGCTTCGTGGCTTGAGCCTGATGAGTCTCATGAGGCGCGGTCCAGTGCGTCAGCGACTTCGCCGACGGTCAGGAAGGGCAGCGGGGCAAGGATCTTCGCCACCTGCGGTGCGAACGCCGGAGACCCGGCGATCACCTCAGCGGTCGCGCCGTCGCTCACCAGCTCGCCGTCTGCCAGTACCATCACCCGGCTGGCCACCTCCGCGACCATCTCGACGTCGTGGGTCGACAGCACGACAGCGTGGCCCGTTGCGGCTAGCTCACGCAGGATCGCTACCAGTCGGCGTTTGGCGCCGTAGTCCAGTCCTCGTGTCGGCTCGTCCAGCAACAGCAAGGGCGGGGCACCACACAGTACGACTGCCAGCGCCAAGCAGAGCCGTTGTCCTTCCGACAGGTCCCGCGGATGCCGGTCCAGTACGACATCTGGTGCCAGCCGTTCGAGTAGGGCACGGCAGCTTCCTGCGGGCACTTTGAAGTCGGAGTCGGCTGCAGCGCATTCATCGGCGACAGTGGCCGCGTACAACAGGTCTGCGGGTTCTTGTGGGACCAGGCCTACCGCTTTGACCAGCTGGGAGGGTTTGGTATGACGCGGGTCAGCTCCGGCCGCGACAGCGGTCCCGGAGCGGGTTGGCACGATTCCCACCAGTGCGTTGAGCAGTGTCGACTTGCCGGCGCCGTTGCGGCCCATCAGTGCGACAACCTCCCCGGCCTTGATGCTGAGGGACACTCCGCGCAGTGCGGTGACGTTGCCGTAGCCAACTACCAGGTCACTGCAGCGTGCCAGCTCGGCGCCTAGCGCAGTAGTGGCTCGCAGTGGCGCTGTGGAGTCCAGCTGGTTGCGTAGCGCAACCGCGGCTCGCCGCGCATCCCTTACAGACAAGGGGAGTGGTGACCAGCCGGCCAGTCGGCCGAGCTCTACCACTGGGGGAGCGACAGGTGCAGTCACCATGCGCTCAGCTGGCAAGCCGGTCGACACAGCAGCGGCTCCGCCTGGTACTTCGATCACGCGGTCGGCGTACTGGATCACGCGCTCCAACCGGTGCTCTGCCATGACCACAGTGACGCCCAGGTCGTGTACGAGCCGCTGCAGTGCCGCTAGTACTTCCTCGGCTGCCTGTGGGTCCAGTGCTGAGGTGGGTTCGTCCAGTACGAGCACAGCGGGATGTGAGGTGAGGGCGGCGCCGATGGCGGTGCGCTGGCGCTGTCCACCGGACAACGAGGTCAGCGCCCGGTCGCGTACGTCGGCCAAGCCCAACAGGTCGAGGGTTTCCTCGACGCGGCGCCGCATGACATCCGGTGCGATCCCCAACGACTCCATGCTGTACGCCAGCTCGTCCTCGACGGTGTCCGTGACGAAACCGGCCATCGGGTCCTGTCCGACCATTCCGACCACGTCCGCGAGGTCACGCGGCCGGTACTCACGGGTGTCCCGCCCGCTGACCAGCACGCGACCGGACAGCGTGCCACCGGTGAAATGCGGGACCAGGCCGTTGATTGCTCGCAGCAACGTCGACTTGCCGGAGCCGGTCCGCCCGATCACCAGCGCGAGCTCACCCTCCGGCACCGCGAAGCTGACGTCCTGCAGCGCGGGCGCGGGCGTGCCGTCGTACCTGACTGTCACCCGGTCGAACTCGATCATGCCGCCGCCTTCCTCAGCTCCGCCTGCTTCAACGTCGGCTTCTTCAACGGAGGTGCGACCAGTGCGGGCACCAGTCCGACCAGTACCCCGATCATCGGGAGCACTGGCACCGGCGGGACGACCAGCGGCCCAGCCAGGAGCAGTCCGTTCACTCCACGGACTGCTGCGGTCACCATGGCACCTGCGGCAACCACTCCGGCCCCTACTACCAGCCACTCGGGTAGCGCCCACGGGTCCGGGCGGTAGCGCGTACGGCTGACTCGTTGCCGTCCAACTGCCATGGCGCCGACTGCTAGTAGTACACCGATCGCCAGGGCGCCGGCGGCGAACGGGAAGGCCATGGAGTCGGTCAGCAGGGCGTAGACGCCGAGGAGGATGCCCAGCAGGCCCAGTAGTACGCAAGCGGCTGTGAGACGACGCTGCGCTCGTGGAGCCTGCGCCGTACGCCCGTAGCCCCGGGAGTCCATCGCTGCAGCCAGCTCGACGGATCGGTCCAGTGCGCCTTCCAGTACGGGCATGGCCGTCGTACGGAAGGAGGCGCGCGTACGGCCGCGCAATCGCCTGGCGGCACGAATCCGGCGGCCGTCGGTCACCAGCTGGGGCGCGAAGGTCAGCGCGACCACACAGGCAACCCCCATCTCGTAGAGGGCTCCTGGCAACGACTTGAGCAGCCGGCGTGGGCTGGCCAGTGCATTGGCCGCGCCAACACAGCAGAGCATCACAGCCAGCTGACCACCGTCGTACAGGGCGGTGATCAAAGCCTCAGCCGTCACGTCACCGCCGAGCTTGACGCCCGCGGCCCAGTCCGGCAACGGAATCTGTGGCAGCGTGAACAGAATCGTGTTGCCCTGCGAGCGGGTCGACAGCAAGGCCTGCAGAACCACCCGGACGCCGATGACCAGCAGCCCGAGCTTCAAGAACGCTGTGAAGCTGTGTGCCCACGGTGCGTCGCTGCGGCGAGCCGAAACCACGAACCCGGTCACTGCGAGGATCAGCACCAGCAGCACCGGGTTGCGGGTCCGGCTGGCGGCCACGGCCATGCAGAGCGCCCACAACCACCAGGCCCCCGGGTGGAGTGCCCGGGGGAGTGTGAGGCGGTTGACAGCGCGCACTTACTTGACCGCGGACCGACGCCGGTTGAGGAGGAGGCCACCGCCGGCCAGCAGAACGACCACGGCCGCGGCGATGATCAGAACAGCCCACGGCCCGCTGCTCTCGTCCTGCTTCGCCGGTGCGGAGGCGGGGGCGCTGGAGCCGACAGCAGCGTCGATCTTCAGCGTCACCTGCGCATCCGTGGCCGGTACCTTGATGTTCTTGACCTGGTCGCCGCAGCCCTTCGCCGGATAGCCGGAGACGCCGCAGGTGAGGCCCTTCTCGATCCGGACCGGTCCGGCCGCGGCCAGTACCTGTGCGCCCGTCGACTTCGGTGCGGTCACCACACACGTACCGGTGGCTTCGCCTGGCGTTTCGCCGGCGAGCGCGTCCTCCGGCGTACCCGGATCGATCACCAGGGCGACACGCTTCTTGCCGGACTCGGCCGGGGTCTTGCCGCAGATCGCCTCGAAGTCGCCCGCTGCCCGCGGTACGCGGGGCTTCGCGCCGCCGAGGGCGAACCGCCAGCCCTCCACGCCGCCGTCGGCCGGTACGAAGGCGTCAGCGCCCTTCTGTGAGAAGGCCCACTGGCCGTTGCTCCATTGGTAGTAGCCCCAGAAGCGGTAGCCGTCCTCGGTCGTACTCGCTCCGGCGGTGGTGGCGACGGTTCCAGCCAGCAGGAAACCCGCCAGCAAGCTGAGAACCAGCCTCGCCAGGTGCTTGGTCCGGTGTGCAGTCATGTGGTGTCCTCGGTCGGGCCACGGCCCGGTGGAGGAGGTCCCGCCTGCAACCGGCAGGGTGGGGGCTCCACCCGCGGGCCACGGCGGGTAGGTGAGCCTGACCGCCTGCGGCACAGTGTTCCGGCTCGCCACCATGCAGTCGCCGTTCAGCTGCTGCATGGTGGCCTACGGTTGCGGGTCAGCGCCGGACTCGGACCGGCTTCCCTGTGACGCGGGCGTTTGGTTCGACCGAACTCTACTCCGCCGACGACAGACTCATCGGCCCGTACACCTCACGGTTGTCCTCCAGCAAGTACACCTGACCGACGCCGTGGTCGGCCAGGTCCCGCCAGACCTCGCCCAGCCAGCTCTCCGCGTCGCCCTGGGCGGAGAACTCGGCGCCGCCGACCTCTCCGGGGTCGACGACGGCTCCGGTAGCGGTCTCGAACCGCCAGCTCCAGCTCATGAGCCCGGCCGAGTCTGCGGGGAGTTCTGCACGGTCTTCGCCGGGTCGCGCTCGACAGTGTGACCGAGCACCTCGTCGATCCGCTTCAGCAGGCCGTCGTCCAGCTTCACTCCGGACGCCTTGACGTTCTCGGTGACCTGCTCGGGCCGGGAGGCGCCGATGATGGCCGAGGAGACGTTCTGGTTCTGCAGCACCCAGGCGACGGCCAGCTGGGACAGCGACAGCCCGGCCTCCGCCGCCAGCGGCTTCAGCTCCTGCACCCGGGTCAGCACGTCGTCGGTGAGGAACCGCTTGATGAAGTTCGCCCCGTTGGCGTCGGTGGCCCGGGAGCCCTCCGGCGGCTGCTGACCGGGCACGTACTTGCCGGTGAGCACACCCTGCGCGATCGGTGAGAACACCACCTGGCCGATCCCGAGCTCCTCCGACGCCGGTACGACCTCGGCCTCGATCACCCGCCAGAGCATGCTGTACTGCGGCTGGTTCGAGACGAACGGGATGCGCAGCTCACGGGCCAGCCGGTGGCCCTCCTGGAGCTGCTCGGCGGTCCACTCGGACACTCCGATGTACAGCGCCTTGCCCTGCCGGACGACGTCGGCGAACGCCTCCATCGTCTCCTCCAGCGGCGTCTCGGTGTCGTACCGGTGCGCCTGGTAGAGGTCGACGTAGTCGGTGCCGAGCCGCTTGAGCGACGCGTTCACCGACTCGTGGATGTGCTTGCGGGACAGGCCGGTGTCGTTCGGTCCACCCGGACCGGTCGGCCAGTACACCTTGGTGAAGATCTCCAGCGACTCGCGCCGCTCGCCGGCCAGCGCCTCACCGAGCACCGACTCGGCCTTGGTGTTGGCGTACACGTCGGCGGTGTCGAACGTGGTGATGCCGGCCTCGAGCGCGGCCCGTACGCAGGCCTTGGCCTGGTCGTTCTCCACCTGCGAGCCGTGCGTCAGCCAGTTGCCGTACGAGATCTCGCTGACCTTCAAACCACTGTTGCCCAGATAGCGGAAGTCCATGACCCGACCCTACTGCCTGCGGTCAGCTCGGCTTCTCGCCGCGCTTCACCATCGGCTTGGGCAGCCGCCAGCGGCGCATCTGCATGGTCCGCCGGACCGCGTAGAACGCGATGCCCTTGGTGGACTCCTTCGGGAACTTGATCGCGATCAGCTTCTTCAGCCCGGCGGTGAGCAGGAACCAGTCCGCCGCGATCAGCAGGATCATCGCCAGGAAGAGCAGGTTGACGACGCCGGCCAGCCAGAGGAACTGGGAGGAGAACACCACGCCGACCAGTGACACCACCAGCAGGATCGGCAGCGCGAACTCCATCACCGAGTACCGGGCGTCCACGTAGTCGCGGGCGAACCGCCGGATCGGGCCCTTGTCGGCGGCCGGCAGGTACCGGTCGTCGCCGGTCTGCATCGCCTGCTGCATCTTGGCCCGCTCGGTCCGGACCTTGTCCCGGCGGATCGCCGAGGCCTCCTTGCGGTTACGTGGTTTCTTGAAGCTCGCCTTCCGGGCCGCCTCCGCGTCCTTGCGGCTCGGCGTCGGGCGGCCCTTCCCGCCCGGCTTGCCCTGGGGCTCGGCGGGTACGGTGGTAGCTGTCTCAGTCTTGGTACGACGGAACACGGGGTCAGAACCTCATTCGCAAGGGCAGGTCGCGGGTCGGGGTGGTCCCCGGACTCATATACCACTTTATCGGGGCCTGTCCTGATGGTGTGGTGACCCATAGGGACATAGGGTGGATGGCACGCACGCCGGGTCGTCAGTCCGGCACAGAAGGGGTACGGATATCGATGAGCATCTTCAAGCGGATGTCGACGATCTTCAAGGCCAAGGCGAACTCCGCCCTGGACAAGGCCGAGGATCCTCGCGAAACCCTTGACTACTCGTATCAGAAGCAGCTCGAGCTGCTGCAGAAGGTACGGCGGGGCGTGGCCGACGTGGCCACCAGCCGGAAGCGGGTGGAGCTGCAGGCGTCACAGCTGCAGTCCCAGTCGGCCAAGCTGCAGGAGCAGGCGCAGAAGGCGCTCTCGATGGGCCGCGAGGACCTGGCCCGGGAGGCTCTGACCCGCAAGTCCGGGCTGCAGGGCCAGATCGACGACCTGCAGACGCAGCACGCCCAGTTGCAGGGTGAGGAGGAGAAGCTGACGCTCGCCTCCCAGCGGTTGCAGGCGAAGGTCGAGTCCTTCCGGACCCGCAAGGAGACGATCAAGGCCACCTACACGGCGGCCGAGGCGCAGACCCGGATCAACGAGGCCTTCTCCGGCATCTCCGAGGAGATGAGCGACGTCGGTCTGGCGGTCCAGCGGGCCGAGGACAAGACCCAGCAGATGCAGGCCCGGGCCGGCGCGATCGACGAGCTGCTCGCCTCCGGCGCGCTCGACGACGCCAGCGGTACGGTCAAGGACAACATCAGCCTGGAGCTGGACCGGATGTCGTCCGGCTCCGACGTGGAGAACGAGCTGGCCGCGATGAAGGCCCAGCTGTCCGGAGGCAGCGCGCCTAAGGAGATCTCCGGTGAGGCACCCCAAGCCGCTCAAACTCAGCAGTCCGCCCAGCCCCAGCAGGCCGCCCAGCAGCCAGTTCAGCCGGCCGCACAACCCGTGACGGAGCCGGTGCGACCTCAGGACGGAGATGTTCGGTGATCGTTCGCATCATGGGTGAAGGTCAGTGGCGACTGGCCGACGAGAAGCTGGACGCGCTCAACGCCGTCGACGGCGACCTGGAGAAGGCCGTCTCGTCCGGCGAGGAGGCTGCCTACCAGGCGGCCTTCGCGGCGCTGCTGGACTTCGTCCGCTCCGGGGAGAAGGTGCCGGACGACGAGCTGCACGACTCCGACGCCATCCTGCCGCCGTCGGACAGCTCGCTCGCCGAGATGCGGGAGCTGATCAGCGGCGACGGCCTGATCGCCGGCTGACAGCTCGATCGGCGGCTGACCGCCGGCAAACCCTTGCTCGGATCACCCCGTCCCCGACCCGGCGGCGCTGATCACCTCGAGTAGCCATTCGAGACTCCCGGACCCCGCAAATGGGGTCCGGGAGTCTTTGCTGTCAGTCTCCTGGCAGGCGGGTAAACACTCGTCGTCAGTGCTGTTGCCCGCCGCGTCCACGTAGTACTCTCTGGTTCACGCCGTTGTGGGGGCGGCGTTTGGTGAGGTCCGTGACGGGGTGTGGGTTGGTCACGGGTTTCAAGCTTTCACCTGTGGGGGGTGACTGTGCGTGACTGAATTCGTCATGTCCGAGGGGTTGGCCGAACCGGCCGATCTCCGGCCGGCGGCTTCGGGGGAACGTCGTCGGCCGGTTTGGGTGGTGCCGGACGTGGTGCCGGGGATCGTGCCGCGCTCGGCCCGGTTCACCGAAGCGCGCTGGGTCGCGAAGTACCGGTGGGCCGCGCTCGGCGGTGACCTGACGGCGGCGCTGTTCGGCGTCTCGCTGGCGTTGCTGATCCGGTTCGGGGCCCAGATCAACCTCGGCTACGTTCTGCTCGGGGCCGCGCTGCCGATCGCGTGGCTGGTCTGTGTCGCGCTGGAGCGGGGTTATGAGTCCCGCTACTTCGGCACCGGCCCGGAGGAGTTCCGGTCGATCATCCGGGCGGCGGTGGCGCTGACCGCGGTGGTCGCGATCGCGTCGTACGCGACCAAGAGTCAGGTGGCTCGTGGTTTCGTCGTGGTGGCGGTGCCGATCACCTGTCTGGCGGCGATGTTCGCCCGCTGGCTGCTGCACCGGCAGATCTCCCGGCGGCGGTTCGCCGGGCGGTGCATGCGCCGGGTACTGGTGGTCGGGCGCAACGACCAGGTGCGTACGCTGCGGCGGCACCTGGAGGAGCGGCCGACGGACGGGTACGTGGTGGTGGCCGGCTGTCTGCCGCGCGGTGACGCGTTCGAGGAGCCGGGGTCGGAGAGCCTGGGCCGGGCCGAGATGGACATCCTGGCCGCGGTCGACGACTACGGCGTCGACGTGGTCGCGGTGGCCACTGACCCGGAGCTGGCGGGGCATTCGCTGCGCAAGCTGTCCTGGGCGCTGGAGCAGCGCGGCGTGGAGCTGATCGTGTCTCCGGGCATCGTCGAGGTCGCCGGTCCGCGGATCTCGATCCGGCCGGTCGCCGGGCTGTCGCTGCTGCACCTGGAGCGTCCGTCGGTGAGTGGCGGGCCGCACGTGCTGAAGAACATCTTCGATCGTGTGGTCGGCTGCCTGCTGTTGCTCGGGGTCGCACCGATCCTGCTGGTCACCGCGGTCCTGGTGAAGCTCACCAGCCGTGGGCCGGTGCTGTTCCGGCAGACCAGGGTGGGCCGCGGCGGCGAGCAGTTCCGGATGCTGAAGTTCCGGACGATGGTCGTGGACGCCGAAGAACGCAAGGCCGAGTTGCACGCGCTCAACGAGGGCAACGAGGTGCTGTTCAAGCTCCGCGACGATCCGCGGGTGACGAGGATCGGCCGGTACCTGCGCCGGTTCTCGATCGACGAGTTGCCGCAGCTGGTGAACGTGCTCCGGGGGGACATGTCACTGGTCGGGCCCCGGCCGCCGCTGCCGGCGGAGGTCGCGCGGTACGCGCTCGACGACGCGCGGCGGATGCTCGTGAAGCCCGGTCTGACCGGGCTGTGGCAGGTGAGTGGTCGTAGCGATCTGACCTGGGAAGAGTCGATGCGGCTCGACCTGCGGTACGCCGACAACTGGTCGATCGCGCTGGACCTGCTGATCCTGTGGAAGACCGCACGCGCCGTACTGGGGAGTGACGGCGCGTACTGAGCGGTGCTGTTCGGGGTTGTTTCACGGCGGTGCTGGTTCAAAGCTGTGCATTCCCAAGGGGGGAATTTGTGACTGTCGTTGTGGATGAAGTGAAAAGTCCAGGTGCGGTCCGGTCCGATGCGGCCACCCTGGTCGTGCGGGCCGGGGCGGGGGATCAGGGGGCGTGGAGCCGGCTGGTCGATCACTACGCGCGGTTGGTCTGGGCGGTGACGCGAAGCTTCCGGTTGAGTGACAGCGACGCTGCTGACGTCTCGCAGATGGTGTGGCTGCGGTTGCTGGAGCACATCAACCGGGTCGATCCGGAGCGGGTCGGCGCGTGGCTCGTGGTGACGACGCGGCGGGAGTGCCTGCGGGTGCTGGCGTTCCGGAAGCGGGTGCTGCTGACGTACGAGGCGACCGCGTTCGAGGACGTGGCCGGTGACCAGCCGGAGCCGGACGCCGACTTACTCGCCGGCGAGCGGGCAGATGACGTACGGCGAGCACTGGAAAGCCTGCCGGACCGGTGGCAACAACTGCTAGGCATGCTGATGGCCGACCCACCCGCTCCGTACGCGGAGATCTCCGCCACGATCGGAATCCCGATCGGCAGCATCGGCCCGATCCGCGGCCGCTGCCTGGAAAAACTAAGACTGCTGCTTGCCTCCTAAGAGGGTGCCCGGTCCGGGCTGGTTGGGTCAGAGGATGATCCAGGCGGTCCGGACCGGTTGTTGGGTGCTGCTGGGCCAGCGGAGCAGGAAGCTGACCAGTTTGGGCCGGCCGGTGTCATCACCGCGGGACTCGACTACTACCGGGCCGGGTGGGCTGACTCGTAGTTCAACGGTCAGGTCGGTCCGGCCGCGTACGTCGACGTCCAGCGTGACTCCATGGCCCGCAAAGCGCAGTCGGCGTGCGCGGCGGTCGCAGCTGTCCGGTGCGTCGACCAGGCTGTCGTACACGACATCCAGTACGTCCAGGTCCTTCTCATGCCGGCCGAAGGCCGCGTACCCGACCGAGCGGAGCAATGCGATCTGCTGACTCGGCGCGTGCTCCGGAGGACCGATCATCGTCTGTCACCGGTCCTCGGTCACCTTGATCACGCTGTCCTGGTCCTGACCGTACGGCGCGCCCTGCCAGGCGGCCCAGTTCACCGAGTTGCCCTGTTCGTGCACCATGAACTTCCACGGGCCTTTGTAGGTGTTCGAGAAGAACCGGTTGCCCTGGTGGAAGGTGATCGCGTCCTCCACCACCCTGGCCTTGTACGGCGACCAGTCCGGGAACGTACCCCAGTTGGAGAAGATGCCGTTGTAGCCACAGCCGCTCCGGGACGCACAGCGGTCACCGAGGTTGTCGGGGTCCAGGCTGAACAAGTTGTCGTGCACACGGATGTTCTGGGTCTTCCAGCGACAGTCACCCAGGTACGGCGGGTTGCGGATGTTGGTGGCGTTGCAGGAGGTCGTGGTGACGACAGACGGGTTCACCAGCGTGCCGGAGCCGGTACTGGTGTTGGCAGCCGAGCCGGCGAACCGGTCCGCGTTCTCCCACAGGATCACGCCGGCCCAGTTGTCGCTGAAGACGTTCTGGCTCACCTCGAACGTCTGGTTGAACATGCCGGGTACGCGCTTGTCAGCGCCGGACTCGGAGATGTACAGCGCGGGTACCGGGAAGCCCTGGTTGTCCACGCCCTTGCCGAGCCCGTTCCGGACGAAGGTGTTGCCCCGGATGGACGCGTTGTAGCTGGTCTCGAAGATGATGCCTTCGGCGAAGTTGCTGGAGATGTAGTTCTCCTCGATCGCGAACGCCGAGTTGTTGGTGTCGGCCCACATCCCCGGACCGTGGTTGTCGTGAATCCAGTTGCCGCGCACGATCGCGCCGGCGACCGACCAGAACTTGCCGCCGCCGGTGCAACCACAACCAGGCCGTAGCGCCTCCCAGTTGTCGGTGTTGTTGGCGGTGATCTCGTTGCCCTCGACAAGGACGCTCGCGACGCGCTGCGGGTTGTACGCGTTGAACCCGTACTGGCCGTTGTCGCGCAGGCAGTTGCCGCGGACGACGTTCTTGGTGCCGATCATCACGCCCGCGCCGGCGTTGCGCTGGATGGTGCTGTTCTCGATCATCCAGCCGCTGGCCGAGTTGTGGTTCACCACGCCTTCGTCGTTGTTGCCGCGCTTGGTGCCGAAGTTCTGGATGGTCAGGTGGCTGATCACCACATCCGACGCGTACCCCGTGAAGGCGTACCGGTTGCGGTTCGCGCCGTCCAGTACCGCACCGGGCGCTCCGATGTAGTGGTTGCCGTCCTTCGGGATGACCTGGACGAACGCACCGTTGCTCAGCCGATGCCGACCGGGAGCCAGCCAGAACGTAGTACCGGCGGGGGACTGAGCGGTGAGTACCTGTAGGTCCTGCTTGGGCGTGACGACGACTGCACCGTCTGGAGCGGTGGCTGGACCGTCCAGGGCCTTGGCGTTGTCGCAGATCTTGGCCGGTGGTGCTGTGGGTGCCTTGACCGGCTTCACGGTCGGTGTCGGAGCTGGTGCGTTGTCAGCGTCCCGGTGTGAGGTCGCCCGGTCTGTCACCAGTGCGGCCACGACCAGCGCGCCAACCACCAGAGCGGCACCACCGGCCAGCCGGTTGCGGTGTTGCTTGATCATCACTGCACCGGGTTCGCGATCGCAAAGCGGTACACGTCGAGCAGTTGCTCCAGGTTGTGCCGTGGGTGGTGCTTGGTCTCGTACGTCGAGCGCGCCGCGCGGCCCAGCTCTTCGTACCGGTCTGGGTTGGTGTCTACGTCGAGCAGGAGCTTCGCCAGCTCTTCCGGACGGCGTGGATCGAACAGTGCGCCGTCCACTCCGTCTGACACGAGCTCCGGGAACGAACCGTGGCCGGAGGCAAGTAGCGGTACGCCGACCGCCATTGCCTCGACCACGACCAGTCCGAACGTCTCCTCCCACTCGGACGGGAGTACGACGGCCCGCGAGGCGTCGATCAGCTCGAACACCTCCGGCTTGGTCATCAGACCGCGCAGGTCGACCGACGGCCGAGCAGCTGCCCAGGCGGTGACCTCATCCAGCATCGGTCCGCCACCAGCAATGACCAGTCGTAGTGCATCGTCACCGGCGATGGCCCGGTACGCGTCCCAGCCCTTCATCAGCAGGGGAGCGCCTTTCGCCGCATCCAGCCGGCCTACGTACGCGACCTGATGCTGTTTCGCTCCGCCGACCGGTCCGTCGTACGGGACGTAGTTGTGGCGTACGAAGCTGCGGTCCGGGTCGAAGTCCATGCCTGCCAGCAGACTGCGCTGTGAGTCGGACAGGAACAGGTACGCCGAGACCAGCTTGCGCCAGCTGCGCCGGTGGGAGCGGGTGTTGAGCACAGTGGTCGCTGTCGCCACTTTGGACCCGCGGTAGCAACTGTGCGACACGGCAGGTAGCGGACTGCCAGTAGCGCAGTCGTGGCAGACCGCACCGTCGCGGTAGAAGTCCCCGCTAGCGCACAGCAGTTTGTAGTTGTGCAGAGTGATGACCACTGGCACGTTGGCCTGGCGGCACGCGTACAGCACCGATGGGCTGAGTACTGGGAACGTGTTGTGTACGTGGACGACGTCCGGCTGGAAGTCGCGCAGTACGGCGGTCAGGTCGCGTTTGCTGGTCGGGTTCCAGACCACGCGGGCCGGTAGAGTCGCCTTCTGCCAGGCAGACCAGTCTTCGATCTCGTCACTGCGCCGTTCGAACAGCTGGACGTCATGACCGAGCTCCGCAAGCGCGGCGTGCTCCTGGTCGACGACACGGTTCTCGCCGCTCGGTGCGGTGGACCTGTACCTGTTGTGCACCAACAGGATCTTCATCACGTGTCCTCCTGGGGCGTCCGCGAGTACACCAGCGAGGCCGCCAGCGTGAGCTCGAGCAGATACGAAGAGGCTTCACTGAGCCCTGTCTCGGTGAACGACGCGACCACGCAGTACGCGACCAGGAACAGGGCGAGCGCCCGCCGTGGTCCCTGCGGGGTGAACCACGCGGCGATGAGTACGAAGAGCACCATGGCGATGCAGAAGACCGCACCGAGCACTCCGACGTCGTAGTAGGTGCCCAGCCAGTTGCTGTCGATCGGCAAGCCGTTGAACGACTTGTTGGACAGGCCGAAGCCGAACAGCGTCTCGAAGGTCGAACGCGGCTGAGCGAGGATGGAATCCCACACGGCACGGCGTCCGGTCAGTGCGGCGACCTGGCTGGCGTCTTGTCCACGGGCCAGCCAGGTGGTGACCACTGAGCTGAGGGTCAGCGTGCCGACCGAGAACACCCCGATGCCGATCGCGAACACCTTGCGCACGCGGGAGCGGTACGTGAACAGGCTGAGCCCGGCTATCAGTGCTCCGGCCAGTAGAGCGACCAGCGCGGTCCGGGTGTGCGTGAGCAACAGGACGGGTACGCACACGACCACGCTGGTCAGTGCGACCCAGCGCTTGAGTACTCCGGACATCCACAGCACTGCGGTAAGTCCGATGGCCATGGCCGAGTAGTGACCTGCTTGGGTCGGTGGGATCGGCCAAATGATGCCGGCCAGCCGGTTGTCGGCCATCGCCGTACCTGGCGAGACGAGCAGTCCGAGGGCGATGGTGCCGATGACGAACCACAGCACCTTCAGATGCGTACGTACCAGCAGCAGGTCCTTGCGAGTCCACCAGGGCGACAGCATCCACAGAACGGCGACGAACAGGAACAACCGCGCCGATCGGTACATCGCACCGAGCAGGAACTCGGCGTGCATGCTGGACACCACTGCCTCGCAGACGAGCAGTGCGGCCAGGAACATGTACACACTGCGGCGTACTCGCACCGGCCGGTTCACCGACAGCACCAGCATCGCGGCGACCAGCAAGGAGCCCTGGGCGATCAGCTTGCCGACTGATCCGGGGATCGGCAGCAGCAGCCGTGAGTCCGGGAAGAACGTCAGCACGTTCAGCGTCAGCATCGCCCAGACGAGCTGGACGCGACGCCGGCGCCGGCGCTCGACCGGAACCGGCCGGAAGCCCGGTTTCGGCCCGGCCGGAGTCCGGATCGCGACAGGGGTGGTCATCGGGAGAACATCTCCAGATCGACCGTCGTGGCCGCGGCCTCGGCGTCCGTGACGCCGACGCCTTCGTCGGTGCGGTCGGCGTTCAGCACGATCGCGGTGTCGATTTCCAGACCGGCCAGGCGGAGCATCTCGCCGGTGGCGCGAACCTTGGCAGCCGTGGACCGGCCGGCCGTGACCACGACGGCGGCCTGGGCGGCCCAGCTGCTCAGGTGGTCGGCGCCGATGGCCGGCGTCAGCGTGGCCAGGGAGAGGACCAGGTCGGCGGACTCCCACGCGGCGTCGAGTTCCGGATCGCCGGAGCCGTTCGGGCGGCTGTTGTAGCAGCCTTCCGCTGGTAGACCGCTCGGGTCGGACAAGTACACGTCGATCCGTCGGCCTGGCTCGCTCAGCTGGGACGTGTGCGTGCCCTGTTCCTTCACACCGAGCTTCTTTGCCAGTACTCCGGTACTAGTCAGGTCCGCTACGAGTACCTGGTTGCCCTCGTCGGCCAGTCTGACTGCCAGAGCTGCCACTGCTAGCGCGCAGGACGGTACGTCATCCACGCTGACCACTGCCAGGGCCGGAGTGGGCAGGCTGCTCCAGCTGATGCGTTGTCCGAGGTGCTGGGACAGCAACCGGATCTCCCGGTGCGGTGCCTGTGCTGGACGCACCTGTTGGGTGAACGGCAGCCACTTGCGGGGCGGGCGGCCAGTACTGAGCCGGACGCGTGCACCAAGTGCGTTGGCGATGTCCTGTCGTTTCCACAGCCGGTCCGAGATCAGCGCCCGTACGATCACGAAGCCAATGCCCAGGAACAGTCCGCCGACCAGGCCGGTACCGGCCTTGAGCACGATGGCCCGCTTGGCCGACACGATCACCGGTCCGGGGACGTCGAGCATCCGGCTGGCGTTCATCTTCGACGCCGAGACCGACTGGTCCAGCAACTGCTGCTGAACGAACCGGACCTTGTCACCGGCCGCGTTGAGCTTGGCCATCTCCGGACTGCTCGGGTGTGCCGGATTGTCCGGGTTGTCGCCTGCATCGACGACGGCCTGCCGCGCGACAGTCACCTCGTTCTGTGCTGCTGTCAGGTCCTTGCGCAGTGGCGCGTCGTCCAGTCCGAGCTGTTCGCGCCGGAAGATCAGGTAGGTCTGCGCGACCATGGTGGCCAGCTTGGTGGCCTCCTCGTCGGTCTTGGCAGACGCCTGGATCTCCAGTACTCGGTCGGTCAGCTTCGTCGCCGAGTACTGCTTCAGCAGGTCGTCCGGTGACTCCGGTAGCTTCAGCAGCGTGATCACTCGCTCTGCCACGGTGCGGGTGGTGGCCAGGCTGATCTCCGTCGCCATCGCCTTCACCGGGTCGTCGCCTTCGCGAGTGGTGATCAGTAGCCGGGCCGCTGCCTGATGTGGTGCCGGCAGGGCCAGGTACGACGCCAGGCCGCCGACGAACCCGACGAGTGCCAGCGCGAGCCAGATCCGTGCGTGCCGTACGACAGCGTCCCGGAGGAACCGGAACGTGACCAGGCTGTCCGGCGGGTAGGACGGCGACAGCTCGTCGAACAGGCCGTCGTTGTCCTCGGCCCACCCGTTCGGCGACGGTCCGACCTGGCCGGAGTGTCCCGACAGCTGGCCCGGGAGCTTGCCTGGAAGCTGGTCGTCGAAGTGCTGGTTCGTCATCGCGTCCGCCTTGCCGTGCCGGTGAGAAGCGTCGGGAGCCGCGGCCCGGTCCGGCGCTGTGCCTGCGCGACCCGGCCGACGGTCCGGTCGAACGGGTCAGGATCGGTGACCACGAGCCCGTCGATCGTGCGGTCGTCGGCGACCGTGGCAACGGCCAGCCGGGCGAGCTCCTCGGCCGTGACGGTGCCTGCCGAGAGCGCGATGACGGTACGGGTGGTCCGCTCGGTGCCGGTCAGCTGCGGCGCGGCGCGGTCGACCAGTACGAGGTGTATCTCCAGCGCGGGCTGACCGGCCGGGAACTCGAGGTTCTGGTCGATCACCAATGAGGTCGGGATGCCGACCGAGTGCGCGAACGCGGCCAGCTGCGGGCCGAGCGGACGCGCCTTGTTGTCGTCCGCGAACGAAATGACTGTCAGCGAAGCGTCCTGGCCGCTGCGTACGTCCAGTGCGAGGTTGTGCAGTACCTTGCGCAACGCCCACGCATCTACCGCTGTCGGCGCGTAGTGCTCGAGTAGGTTCGCCCAGTCCGACGGATCATTCGCCCGGTACGAGGAGACCGACGCGAGTACTGGAAGTCCGACCGCGTCAGCCATCTCGTCGCGTAGCCGGAGCCGGCGGTCACCACGTGCCCTGGCGAGTACGAAGACCGCACCTGCTATCGCACCGAGCAGCGCACCGATACCGCCGTAGATCACCGAATGTACGAGCATGCTGCCGCCGTGCGCTTCAGTGGCTGTTTCGAGGATGCGCGCACCGGTGCGCTTGCCTAGGTCACCCGGCAGCTTCTGGTCGGTGGTGATGAACACCAGGTAGACCTGTGCGACCGCGTTGGCAAGCTGGACGGCCTGCTTGGCAGTAGTGCCCTGCGCGTCGATCTGGATGACGTCCTCGGTGACGGCTGTCGCTTTGACTCGGGCCCGGGCGATGTCTGGCGTCAGCGGCGGCGACACGTTCTGTCCGGCGCTCAGCAGCACCGGTCCGCTCTCCGCGATGTACACCTGGGTGTCGATGCTCTGCGCGCTGGCGGTCGAGCCATCGGACGACTGCGGCGGCGGTGGGAGCACGACGAGGGCGGACGCGTTGTACATCGGCGGCTGCACGAACCCATATCCGACTCCGGCCAGCAGGCCGACCGCAGCCACTGCTGCCACCAGGAAGCGATGCCGCCGGATGGCTTGCCACGACTTCTTCACATCCAACTGCTGCGCGCTCACAGGCCCCCTCCAGGCGAACGTCTACCGGTACGGAGTAATAGAGGCGCTGTCCGTGGCTCTGATACACCACGCGGTGTCAGGAGCGGAAGCGGAACGTACTGGTAGCTGCCGCGTCCGGTGTCAGCGTGCCGGAGCCGATCAGCGTGGTGATCGGGACCTTGTGGCCGAATCGCGGTGAGTACCAGCCCAGCAACGGATCGTCGGCGCCGCGATGCGCTGTCCACGTCAGTCCGGCCGGCAGCTCGACAACTGCGGATCCTGTCGACCAGGTGAGCCGTCCGATCGAGTGGTTCAGCTCGGCTGTGACATCCGGTCCCAGGTGCCAGGCGATGCGTACGTCAGCCGTTGCATCGACCCGGTCCTCGACTTGCAGCACTCCGTGGTCCAGCGTGGCGGTACGCCGGTGCGTGATCGGTGCGTACCCGTCATGTTCCGCATCCCAGGTACTACTGCTGTGGCTGAGTACTTTGCCGCGTGCACCGCGCAGCCAGAGGAACGGACCGCCCCAGGTGGACTGCTCAGTGTGGGCGATCTCCAGGGTGTTGTGCGCGATGGTGGAACGGAAGTAGTTCCGCCACTCCGCTTCACCGTGGTAGCAGTACGTGCCGGGGTCGGCCAGGACATCGACGCCGTCGACCCGTACCTCCAATGAGAGCGCGTCAGCGTGTGCGTGGGCCGCTATGGAGAGGAAACCGTGCGGACCGGCATCGGCACGGCACCAGATCTCCGGACCGGCGTCGCGGCTACGCAGAACGGTCAGACCGGCGTCCTGGAAGTGCTCTGGTCGCTCAGCAGGCCGATCCGGTTGCCGGCCGTTGACCAGCGAGCCAACTAGTGCGGAGGTGGCAGTAGGTTGGCTGCCCGGCCACCAAGAGACACTGCCGGCCACAGCAGCACCGAGCGACAGGTACGCCGACCAGGTGCTGATGTCTGGCGGGTCGAGGACCAGTACCATGCCCTCGTCGTCGTCACCTTGCCGCGGCGGGCGGAGGGTGTTGTCGACGACGGCCGCGGCAACGTCGAGCGTACGAGTGAGCAGCGCCCAGGTCTGCTGGCTCAGCGGGTGCCCGGCGCTGTCTGCTTCCAGAGCGGCGTACAGGACGAGCTCGGAGACGAAGCGGTGGTAGTCGGTCGCCAGCTCGCGGTTCACTCCGGACGGGAAGGTGTTGGCGTAGAACGTCTGCTCCAGTAGGTCAGCCGCGTCCTGACGCCAGCGGTTGCTCTTGGTGAACCACGGGAACGCACAGGCTCCTACCAGCTGACCTGCTGCCTCTGCGATGACGTGATTGTTGGCTGACGAACCACGGCTCTGGAACGCGGCAAGGTACCGCTGGTGCCAGTAGATCTGCTGTAGTGCCAGCTCGTTGTGTTCGAACAGGTCGGTGATCTCCGGCCAGTCGTTGAGCAGCCGGCGTATCCAGGTCCAGCTGATCAAGCGGATGCCGATCTCGATGCCGCTAGCCCAGTGCACTCCCGACAAGAACGGGTTCGTACGCCACCAGTCGGTCAGGTGGTCGGCTACCCGTTCGGCGTACCTGTCGTCATGCGTCAGGTACCAGGCCGCGGCCAGTTGGGTGAGGTGGTGGTGGCGGGACAGCTCCCACACCTGCTTGATGTTGCCGACCACCTCCTCGTTCCGGTGGTTCAGCTTGAACACGTACTGCGCCGGGTCGGACCGTCGGCCGGTGACCGGGTCACGGAACCAGTCCGGTGTACGTAGGTCAGTGCGTTCGACCCCTAGTACTTCCAAGTGGCCGGCCAGGATGGCGTCCGCGGTGGCGATGATCGCCTTGCGGGCATCCTCTGGTACGAGGCGCGCCGCGTCGGGCGGGAGGGTCGTACTGAAGGAGAGGTCCTTGCGGAGTGGGACGTGGACAGCCGCATCCTGCCCAGGGCGAACCTGTTGGTAGGCCCAGGCAGTGCGACGTCCGGTGTCGCGTACGCGCCAGAGCAGTTCGGCGGGGGACATCCGGCGCAGGCGGCGGAGGTACCAGCCCAGGGGCTGGCGGCTCATACGCGCTCCGGCTTGCCGGAGGCGATGCTGCGGTCTACTGCGATGGTGGCGCGGGTAGTAGCGACCAGTGAGTCGAACGGGATAGGCATCGGCCCACCTGTCCTTACGGCGGCGATGAAGCGCTCCAGCTCGTGCTGCTGACCCTTGTCCGTACTACGGCTCTTGCGGGTGGACGGTTTACGGCCGGTCCACACCGATGCGCTCTGGAAGTTGTCCAGCCTGCCGTTGCGGCCGCCGCCGGTGATGTCGATCGTTTCCTTCGGGAAGCGGGCGTTGCCGCCGCCAACGTAGCTGATCGTGCCGACGGAGCCGTTGGCGAACCGCAGTGTCACCAGTACGTCGCCGGCGTCCGGGCCGGGCACGGCGTACACCTCTGTGGGGAGGCTGTTCAGCCACCAGCCCAGGGTGTCGATGAAGTGACCGCCTTCACCGGCGAACCGGCTGCCCTCCTTGCCGGCGTCCAGGTACCAGCTGGTGGAGTCGAGTTTGCCGGCGTTCACCAGGTAGCGCAGGCTGAGGTTGCCGCCCGGGTCACCGAAGCGGTCCTTCAGGTCGGTGAGCAGCGGGGCGAACCGGCGGTTGAAGCCGACCATCAGCCGGTCGTTGCCGGTGGTCTCCACGGTGGCGACGATCTGGTCCAGCTCGTCGTCGGTCAGTGCCAGTGGTTTCTCGACGAACACTGCCTTCCCGGTGGCCAGCGCCCGGCAGGCGAGCTCCGCGTGCGAACTGTGCCTGGTCACCACGAACACCGCGTCCAGGCTCGCGTCGTTGAGTACCTCGTCCGCGTCCGTGGACACGGCGCCGAACCCGAACCGGCGCTGGGCGTTCGCCGCCGACAAAGACCTGTTGGTCGCCACCCGCCCCAGCACCACCCCCGAGCCCTTCTGCAACCGCGGCAACAACATGCTCGACGCATAGTTCCCAGCCCCCACAAACCCCACCCGAACCCCAGCGCTCGTTGGTGTCGCGGGTCTGATGGCAGCAGGTGCTGGAGGTGTCGTCTCCGGTGGGATGTTCGGGTACTCGAAGAGGAAGCCGACTCCGGGGAGGGTGTTGGTGCTTAGTTGTTGGTAGACGTTGGTGGCGTCCGTGATCGGGAACTGGCCGGCGATCAGGGAACCGACGTCTATCTGTTCGCGGGCGATCAGGTCGATGAAGCAGGCCAGGTTGCGTCGTTCTGTCCAGCGTACGTAGCCGGCGGGATAGTCGATGCCCTCCAGCTCGTACCGGTCGTCGTACCGCCCCGGGCCGTACGACCGGGAGAACCGTAGATCCAGCTCCTTGTCGTAGTACGCGTTCCACGGCAGGTCCAGCTTGGTCTTGCCGATGTCGACCACGCGAGCCCGGTCACGTGCCAGCCGCGCCGCGGTCTCCACCGGCCCGTTGGAATGACCACCAGCCGCCAGCAGGATGTGGTCAGCACCCAGCCCGTTGGACGCCGCCAGCAACGACCGCTCGAGCGCAGCGACCCCAGCCTCATCAGGAGAGGAGCAGTGCAGCGCCCCGGCCTTCTCCGCCAACCGGCACCGGTCCTCCACGGTGTCAATCCCGTACACCCGCACCCCCGCCGCGACCAGCAACCGCACCACGAGCTGCCCGACCAGACCGAGCCCGATGACCACCGCGGTGTCACCCAGCTGCACCTCAGCCTGCCGTACGCCCTGCATGGCAATCGCACCGACCGTAGAGAACGCCGCCTGCTCAGCAGGCACACCATCCGGTACCGGCACGCACAGGTTCAACGGCACCCAGTTGTACTCCGCATGCAGCGCGAACTCGTTTCCGGCGGCCGCAACCAGCTGCCCGACACTGAACTCCTCCGCACCAGCACCCACCTCAACCACCACACCGCACAGCGAGTAGCCCAGCGGCGTGTACGAGTCGAGCTTGTTCATCACCTTCTTGTACGTGTTGACCATGCCCTGCTGCGCGACCGTGTCCAGTACCTTCTTGACCTGGTCCGGCCGTGCCCGTGCCTTGCCGAGCATCGACAACTTCGCCTCGCCGACCTTCATCAGCTCGGTGCCAGTGGAGATCAGTGAGTACAGCGAGCGGATCAGCACCCCACCCGGCGCACACCCGGGCGGCGGTACGTCCAGCACCGCCAGCTCACCGGACTTGTAGTTCTGTGCAACCTGCTTCATGTCCGTCCTTCAGAGAGAGGTGATGGTCACGCCCAGGGAGCGCATGTGCCGCGTCCACGTCTCCAGCGTCAGCAACTGCCAGATCTGCTTCGAGTAGTCCTCCCGGCCGGCCCGCTCGTCGTCGACCAGCTTCTGTACGGCGGTCTGCCGCAGGAACCCGCTCTGCACCAGCTCACCGCGCAGCAGCACGTCGTCCACCAGTTCGCGCAGGTCGTTTCGTACCCAGGCGCGCAGCGGCGCACTGAACGATGCCTTCGGCCGGTAGATGATCTCCTTCGGCAGCCAGGCCTCCGCTGCCTTCTTCAGCGCCAGCTTGGACACCCGGCGGTGGATCTTCTCGCTGCCCGGGATCGAGAACGCCGCCTGGGCAACCACCGGGTCGACGAAGGGCGTACGTACCTCGGTGGACGCCGCCATGCTGGAGCGGTCCGTGTACGCGAGGTTGAGTCCGGGCAGGAACATCCGCGCGTCAGCGAGGCACATCCGGTTGACGTGGTCGTCCAGAGTCGTGTCGTGGTAGATGTCGCTGTGCTCGGCCAGCAGCTTCGCTACGTACGGGTCCAGGTCCGGGCTGATCAGTCCGGCGAGCTGGTCGGCGTCGTACATGGTGTAGCTGCGCCGGAACGCGGTCTCCTCGGACAGGTCGGCGAAGGTGAGGAACCGCTTCGCCCAGCGCGCGTACCGCAGTCCACGTCCGTTCACAGTCACCGGGAGCCGCCGTACGGCCGGGCCGACCACGCCGTTCCGTAGTACGCCAGGCAGCCGTTGGTACTGCGCGCCCATCACACAGGCCAAGTGCTTGCGGTAGCCACCGAACAGCTCATCCGCGCCCATCCCGGACAACAGCACCTTCACGCCGGCGTCCCGCGCCGTGTCGCACATCAGCAGGGTGTTGATTGCGGCCGGGTCACCGATCGGCTCGTCCAGAATGTCAACAATCCGCGGCAGCAGCTCGACGACGTCCGGCGCGATCTCGATCTCGTGCAGATCGATGCCGAACTGCCGAGCCAGTTTGCGCGCGTAGACCGCGTCGTCCGGCATCGCCTCGAGCTTCTGGTCCTGCGCGCGGAAGGTGATCGTGTACGAGTCGATGCCCGGGTCCATCCGCTTCGCCAGCACGGTGACCAGGCTCGAATCCAGACCGCCGCTGAGGAAGGTCGACACCGGTACGTCGGCCACCAGGTGCGCCGCGACCGATTCCTCGATCACCTGGCGCAGATCGGCGCGCGGGCCGGCTGCCGCCTCGGTCGCGACCTCGGTCACCCGCCAGTACGTCTCGTGCCGGCTGGCTCCGTCGGGCCGGAACTCCGTCCACGAACCGGGCGGCAGCTTCTCGACGCCATCGATCGCACAGCGCTGTTCGGGCAGCCAGTAGTAGAGCATCGACGCGATCAGCGCGCCTGGCTCGGTACGCAGCTCAGAGCCGACGGCCGCGACGATCGCCTTCAGTTCGGAGGCGAACAGCACACCGCTTTGGCGGCGGAGGAAGTACAGCGGCTTGATGCCGAGCGGGTCGCGGGCGAGGTACATGCTGCCGCTGTCCTCGTCGAGCATCGCGAACGCGAACATGCCGCGGAAGCGCTTCAGCGCGTCCGGGCCCCAGCGGCGCCAGGCCTCCAGAACCACCTCGGTGTCGGAGCTGGTCCAGAAATGCACCCCGCTCTTGGACAGCTCGGCACGCAGTTCCTTGTAGTTGTAGAGCTCGCCGTTGTAGCAGATGGTCAGACCGCGCTTGCTGAACGGCTGGTCCGCGGCGGCCGACAAGTCGATGATCGACAATCTGCGATGTGCGAGGTGCGCGCTGACCTCACCGTCCTCGAAGCTGTACACCTGCTCGGCGTCCGGGCCGCGGTGTGCGATCCGGTCGCTCATGGTCCGGGCGAGCAACCGGCCGTCGTGCTGCTGATAGCAGCCGGCGATGCCGCACACCTCAGGACCCCGCGGCCCGCGCCACGTCACCGGCGCGGCTGACGTGACCGGTGAGCTGGTCGTACACGCCGAGGTAGGCCTTCTGCTGGTGCTTCCACGCGAGTACCTGCTCGACCCTGGACCGGCCGAGCTTCGCCATCCGGCGGCGGCGCATCTCGTCGTCGAGAAGGTCGGCAATCGCCTGGCCGTACCGCGCGACGTCGTTCGGCTCGACGTACACCGCGGCGTCCTCGGCCGACACCTTGGTCTCGATCAGGTCGAAGGCGACCACCGGAAGCTCGAACGCCAGGTACTCCATGGTTTTGTTCATTGTCGACACGTCGTTGAGCGGGTTCTTCGGGTCGGGGGAGAGGCCGAGGTCCGCTGTCGACATCACCGCCCGGACGGTCTCGTCCGGGACCCGGCCGGTGAACTCGACGTACTCGCCGAGCCCGAGCCGGTCCCGCAACGCGATGACGTCGTCGAACGAGTCGCCGGCACCCATCAGCGTGAAGGCGATATCGGTCCGGTGCAGATTGTTGACAATATGATCGGCAGCCCGGACGACAATGTCGACACCGTCCTGCGGACCCATCACGCCGATGTACGTGACCAGGTAGCGATGCCCGCGACGCAGCGACTCGTCCGGTACGCCGCGACGCAGCTTGTCCGGATCGGGTCCGGTACGAACGACCGTCACGTCGTGATTCGCCTTCCCGCTCCGCGTGATCGCGATCCGGCGGTACGAGTCGTTCGTGGAGATCACGTGATCGGCCTGGCGGTGCGTCATCCGTTCCAGGAACCGCAATCCCTTGTACGGAAGGCTTCCCGTACCACCGAACCGGGACTGGAACAGCTCCGGGCACAGATCGTGGTGATCGAAGACGAACCGGGTGCGGTCGAGCCATCGCAGCAGCATCGCGATCGGCCAGAAGATGTCCGGCGGGTTGCACGCCTGCAGCACCTGGAAACGGCCGGCCTTACGGGCCCGGAACACCAGCCGGAGCGTCAGCAGGAACGAGTACGCGTACTCCCAGACGAACCCGAGCTTGCTGCCACCCGGCGCGTACGCCTTGTACTTGTGCACGGTGACGCCGTCGATCACCTGATACGCGGGGTCGTTCGGGCCTTTCGGGCAGACCACGGTCACGTCGTACCCGGACGCCACCAGAGCCTGGCATTCCAGCCAGACGCGGCGGTCGAACGGTACCCAGAGGTTCTGGATGATGATCAGTACCCGCGGACCCGTCACCAGCCCACTCCTTCGTACCCGGGCAGGCTTTCGGCCTCGGCGCCCAGCCGGCCGCTCAGGTCGATGGTCCGTGCCGGCGGCGCGGACAGCAGCGCGTTGATCGCGGCGGTGTCGGTCGCCGACACGATCGCGACGTCGGCGCCGTCGAGCGCGGCGGACGGATTGTCGGTCAGAACCCGTTGCAGGTGGGGAAGTTTCGAGGTCACGTGGCGGAGGTTCGCGCCGACCAGGCGGCCCGGATTCACGATCGGGTCGTAGATGCGCAGGTTGTAGCCCTTGCCGATCAGGCGCTCCGCGACCTCGACGTTCGGGCTCTCGCGGAGATCGTCGGTGGCGTGTTTGAAACTCAGCCCGAGCAGTGCGATCTCCCGCCCGGGACCGGCGATCACGCGGTCGACGACATCGCGGACGCTGCGCTCGTTGGTGGCCAGCGCACCGGCCAGCAGTGGCAGCTCGGTGTCGTTCATCCGGGCCAGGTGCAGTACGGAGCGGAGGTCCTTCGGCAGGCACGATCCGCCGAACGCGAAGCCGGGCTTCAGGTAGTACGGCGAGATGTTCAGGCTGGTGTCCTGGACGAAGATCCGCATCACCTCCCGCGAATCCACGCCGAAGTGCCGGAGGATCCGGCCCATCTCGTTCGCGAACGACACCTTGGTGGCGTGGAAGGCGTTGCAGGCGTACTTGAGTGCTTCCGCCGTCCGAACGTCGACAATCTGCACGTCGACAATCGGATCGTTGTCCTTGTAGACCGGGCGGAACAGGTCGGTCAGAGCGGTACCGACCCGGGCATCCCGGGTACCGACGACGACGAACGGCGGCGCGTAGAAGTCCGCCAGCCCGGACCCTTCCCGCAAGAACTCCGGGCACATCGCCGTGCCGAACGTGAGCCCGTCCGGTGTCGGCACCTCGGCCAGTACCTCCGCGACCGCCTCGTCCACGGTCCCCGGCGGCACGGTGCTGCGGATCACGATGCTGTGGAACCCCGATGCGGGCGGTACGACAACCCGCGCCGCCTCCGCGATATCGCGTACCGCGCGCCGGATGTAGGCGAGATCAGTACTCCCCGCGGGCGTGGACGGCGTACCGACACAGATCAGCGAAACCTCGGCCCGCTCCAGCGCGAGCCGCGGATCGGTGGTCGCCCGCAGCCGCCCGGCCGTCGCCCCCGCCGCCACCAGCTCGTCCAGCCCCGGCTCGACGACCGGACTGTGCCCCTCGGTGATCGGCCCGACCTTCGCGGTGTCGACATCCACCCCCCACACCTCATGCCCAGCCGCAGCCAGACAAGCAGCCGTCACCGACCCCACATAGCCCAAGCCGAACACGGCAACCTTCATAACGCCCCCCACAGGCTCATGACGTGGCTTTCCGCCACGTACCGCAGCGCCCAGGAGAGCGCACACCCCACCCCGCTGATACACCCCCGTGGAAATCTCCCCCGAGAAACTTCCGGCTCAGTAGCCGACTCGCACGGAGCTGAGCCGGCCGAACGTCAGTACCTATCCTGTTGCCACCTCGCACCTCGACCCCGGAGCCGTCCAGATGGAATCCCTCTACAACCTCCCGAACGGCGACTCGCTGCACCTGGTCGACACCGCCACCGTGAGCGAGTTACTTCCCCAGGTGCTCGAACTTTTCCGCGCCGGTGGTACCGAGCCGGTCTTCTTCGGCGACCAGGCCCGCCGCCCGGAGGGCGTACTGATCTCCTTCGGCCAATGGTCCGAGTACGAAGCGCGGAAGGCGGAGGCCGAGGCCGATCGCCGCGTCGAGGACATCACCCGCGAGCGTCTGGCCACTGCCCGCCCGGAGGACTGGGTACCGTTCGAGGACGCCGCGCGCGAGGGCGACTGGGACCTGGATGTCGAGGACGGCGAGAGTGCCGGTGACTCCGGGAACCGCCGGGCCTGATGCGCTATCACCTGATCCTCCATGACGAGCTTCGTACCCAGATCACCGCCCTCAACGCGGCCTGCAAGCGTGATCCACGGAGCGACGAAGCCAAGGAGTACGTCGCGGTCATGAAGGCGCTGAGGGCACTGCAGGACGGCAGGGAGACAGAGTACGAGGGCAAGCAACTCGGCTTCGGGTTGCAGTCTTACGACCTGAGGGACTTCGCGCAGATCAAGATCGAGGTCTTCGACGAATACCGGGGCCACAAGCGGTTGGGAGCGTCGCACCGGCTCACTTATCAAGAGTTCGACCCGCTGCCGCCGGCCGAGGGCAGCCGGGCGGTCGAGGAGCCGAATGCCTTGCCCTACCGATACGTCGTTGCCTTTGTGCACCGCGCGGCCGATCCCGCGGCTGTGACCGGCAGGCGGGTGGGTCGCGCGCGCGGATACCCGCTCGCGGAGCTACGTGGGGTGACGGGTGCGAGGCGGCCGTCCGTTGGGCCGCCGGGGAAAGATGAGCAGATCACGCCGGAACGGGTTCCGGTGCCGAGCGACTTGCTGCGGCTGGCACGGATTCTGCGGGACGGTCCGCCGGCCGGGACCGGTCCGCAGTCGGCGGGTGCGCCGGAGGCGACGATCAACCGGCCGGACGGCTCCGGGGCTGGGCGGGGTTCGGAACGTCAGTAATGGTTCGGCGGGTACACCCGGTCTCCGGCAGGTGTTGCCGGTGACCGACTGTCAGCATTGGTCTTGAAACTCGCTGTATCACCGGGGCTGTCCGGTGATCTGTATTGGGCGACAGGCCAGTACTGGGGTGAGGGGACGGCGGATGAGGGTTCTGGTCGCTGGGGATCGGGGATACATCGGCGCGGTGATGGTGCCGTTCCTGCGGGGAGCGGGGCATCAGGTCGACGGGCTCGACACCGGTTTGTACGAAGGGTGCGATCTGCTGGGTGGTCCGGAGCCGATCGGCGCGCGGGTGCCGCGGGATCTGCGGGACGTGACGGCGGGGGAGCTCGCGGGGTACGACGCGGTGGTCTGTCTGGCTGCCCTGTCGAACGATCCGCTCGGCAACCTGGACAAGCAGGCCACGTACTCGGTCAACCTGGAAGGCACGCTGAACCTTGCGCGCGCGGCCAAGGACGCCGGCGTCGAACGGTTCTTGTTCGCGTCGTCGTGCAGCCTGTACGGCGCGGCCGGTTCCGAGGCGGTCGCCGAGGACGCGGAGATGTACCCGGTGACGGCGTACGGCGAGACGAAGGCGCTTGCCGAGCAGGAGCTGTCGAAGCTCGCCGATGACGTGTTCAGTCCGACGTACCTGCGGAACGCGACCGCGTACGGCGCCTCGACCCGGCTGCGGCTCGACATTGTTGTCAACAATCTGACAGCGATCGCGCTGACGTCCGGGCAGGTACGGCTGGAGAGCGACGGGACACCGTGGCGGCCGCTGGTGCACATCGAGGACATCAGCCGGGCCTTCCTGACCGTGCTGGAGGCGCCGCGGGAGACGATCCACGACGAGGCGTTCAACGTCGGGCGGTCCGAGGACGTCGTCCAGGTCCGCGACATCGCGGAGATGGTGCGCGAAGCGGTGCCTGGGTCGACGTTGTCGATTGCAGACAATGCCGGTCCGGATCTGCGCAACTACAAGGTCGACTTCAGCAAGCTGAACGACACGTTCCCGGAACTCAAGCTGGAGTGGACGGTTCGTACCGGTGTCGACGAGCTGCGCGACGCGTACCGGCGGCACGGGTTGACGCTGGATGACTTCAACTCCGCGCAGTTCGTCCGGTTGCGGCGCATTCAGCAGTTGCTGGGTGCGGGGCTGGTCGATGGACAGCTACGCCGCCAGACCGAAGCACAGTTCCCCGGCCCGAAGGAGCTCCAGTGATGGCCGAAGGAACTGCACCGGCGACCGATGTGCGCCTGGCGGATGCACCGGTGACCGATGTGTCAGCGACCGATGTGCCCGTGGCGGATGTGGCGGAGGCCGAGGTGGTGGATGTGGTGGATGTGGTGGATTCGGTTGGTTGCCGGCTTTGTGGTGCGGTGTTGACGCGGACGTTTGTCGACCTGGGCATGTCGCCGCCGTGCGAGAGCTATCTGCGAGCCGACCAGCTGGACTCCGGCGAGACGTTCTACCCGCTGCACGTCCGGATCTGTGACAACTGCCTGCTCGTCCAGCTCCCCGCGTACGTCGCGGCGGACGACGTGTTCAGCGACTACCTGTACTTCTCCTCCTACTCGACCAGCTGGGTAGAGCACGCCCGCCGGTTCGTCGTGGACATGCAGGAGCGGCTGGACCTGGGCGCGGAGAGCCTGATCGTCGAGGCCGCGAGCAACGACGGGTACTTGTTGCAGCACGCAACCGCCCTCGGCATCCCGGTACTCGGGATCGAGCCGGCCGCGAACATCGCCGAAATCGCCAACCACAAGGGCATCCGGACCGAGAGCTACTTCCTCGGCGAGGCGACCGGTACGGACGCGGCGAGCCGGCACGGCAAGGCGGACCTTGTCGTCGGCAACAATGTGTTCGCGCACGTCCCGGACATCGTCGACTTCGCGAAGGGCCTGCGGGCGCTGGTGAAGGACGACGGCCTGGTGTCACTGGAGTTCCCGCACCTGCTGCGGCTGATCGAGAACCGCCAGTACGACACGATCTACCACGAGCACTACTCGTACCTGACGCTGAAGACGGCCGGGCTGGCGCTGGAGAAGGCCGGATTGCAGATTGTCGACGTTCAGGAACTGCAGAGCCACGGTGGATCGTTGCGGGTCTTCAGTACGCCGATCGAGACCGCCGGCGCGCCGACCGAGATTGTCGGCAAAGTGCTGCAGGACGAGGCGGACGCCGGCCTGCACTCGGTCGAGGGCCACGCCGGTTTCGCCGCGGAGGTCTTCGCGATCAAGGCGGAGCTGGTCACCTTCCTGGTCGAGGCGGCCCGGTCCGGCAAGTCGGTCGCCGGATACGGCGCGCCCGGGAAGGGCAACACGCTGCTGAACCACTGCGGCATCCGCGAGGACCTGCTGCCGTACACGGTGGATCGCAGCCCGCACAAGCACGGGATGTACCTGCCCGGTACGCACATCCCGATCTTCGCGCCGGAGCGGCTGGCCGAGACGCGGCCCGACTACATCGTGATCCTGCCGTGGAACCTGCGCGCGGAGATCGTCCATCAGCTCGGGTACGCCCGGGAGTGGGGCGCGAAGTTCGTGGTCCCGATCCCACGCCTCGAAGTGATCTGAACGCGTTGGGGGGAAGGAAAGTCAGATGAAGGTCGTGATCTTCTGCGGGGGGTACGGGCTGCGGATGCGCAGCGGGGTGGACTCCGCGCCGAAACCGATGATGACGATCGGCGACCGGCCGGTCCTGTGGCACGTGATGCGGTACTACGCGCACTTCGGCCACACCGAGTTCATCCTCTGCCTGGGCTTCGGCGGCTCCGCGGTGAAGGAGTACTTCCTGCGCTACGAGGAAACGGTGTCGAACGACTTCGTGATGACGAAGGGCGGGCAGCGGATCGAACTGCTCGACTCCGACATCAGCGAGTGGAAGATCACCTTCGTCGACACCGGGATCGACACCAGCATCGGTGAGCGGTTGCGCCGGGTCCGGCCGTATCTGGAGGACGACGACGCGTTCCTGGCGAACTACGGCGACGTACTGACCGACGCGCCGATGGATCGGATTGTCGACCATGTGATGACCAGTGACATCACCGCCAGTCTGCTCGCGGTGCCGCCGCAGGCGTCGTTCCACGTGGTCGAGTTCGGGACCGATTCGCGGGTCACCGGGCTGCGGTCGGCGGCGGACCTGAACGTGTGGATCAACGGCGGTTACTTCGTGATCAAGAAGGACATCTTCGACGTACTGCACGAGGACGAGGACCTGGTCGGCGACGCGTTCCCGCGGTTGTCGGCGATGGGAAAGCTGGAGGCGATCCCGCACCACGGGTTCTGGGCGCCGATGGACACGCTGAAGGAACGCAGCCAGCTGGAGGACCTGTACCGGTCCGGCAAGAAGCCGTGGGCACTGTGGAGCCATGACAACCGGCATCGCGGCGATCCGCCGGACAATCACCATCAGGTTGCCGACAGTCCGCACCACGACAATCGGATTGTCAACAAAACGCCGGAGTCGGATGGTCCCGTGGTGGTGGCGATCTGATGTTGCCGTTTCAGCTCGGCCTGATCGACGGGCCCGTTCATCTGGTCGCGCTCGGCGCGCATCCGGACGACATCGAGATCGGTTGCGGCGGCACGCTGCTGAAGCTGGCCGAGTCCGTACCGGAGTTGACCGCCGAGTTCGTGATCGCGACCGGTACTCCGTTGCGGCTTGACGAGGCCCGCCGGGCAGCCGAGTTGTTCCTGCCGGACTGCGAGGTGACGGTGACCTCGGCCGAGCTCCCGGACGGACGCCTGCCGGCGTACTGGAACCAGACCAAGGAGTTGCTGGAGGCAACCGCCCGCGGAAGCCGCCGCCCCGACCTGGTACTCGCGCCGAGCCGCACCGACGCGCATCAGGACCACCGGCTGATCGCCGAACTGGCACCGACGGTGTGGCGGGACCACCTGGTCCTGCACTACGAGATCCCCAAGTGGGACGGCGACCTCAGCCGCCCGTTCCTGTACGTCGAACTGACCGAGGAGCAGTTGCGGGACAAGATCGCACTGCTGCACAAGGCGTACCCGTCGCAGGTCCCGCACGACTGGTTCGACGAAGAGGTGTTCGCCGGGCTGGCCAGGATGCGCGGCATGGAGTGCCGGGCACGGTACGCCGAGGCGTTCACCACCGCCAAAGCAACGCTGACATGGTGATCAGGGGGAACCAGTGAGCTTCAACTGTCGTGGCTGTTCGGGGGAGAACGTCGTACTGGTCGTTGACCTGGGTGCGCAGCCGTGTGCCGACTACTTCCCGGCAGCCGAGACCCCAGGACCCGATCCGCGCTGGCCGTTGGAGCTGTGGCTGTGCCGCGACTGCACTCTGGTCCAGCTAGGTCCGGTAGAAGCCCAGCTGCCGGAAGAACCGCTGGCAGTCGAGTCCGCGACCAGCCTCGCCCACGCTGAGGCTTCGGTGAAGGAGATCCTCCGCGACTACCCGGAGCTCGCCGGCAAGGTGGTCTGCGAGTTCGCCAGCCACCACGGCGGCTCCTGGCTCGGCCACCTGTCCGCTGCCGGCTCACAGCTGGCCGCAGTAGGTCAGCAGGCCGACCTGGTCATAGACGTACACGGCATAGTGCACGAGCCCCAGTACGGCGACATGCTGAAGCTCAGGGCGGAACGACTGGCGCCAGGCGGTCTACTGGTGATGGAGTTCCACCACCTGCTCCCGCTGTTCATCGGCAACCAATTCGACACGATCCGGCACGGGCACTGGGCGTACGTCTCGCTGCGCGCACTGCGCAACGTCGCGGCGCTGCACGGCCTGGCCGTCGAGTCAGTCAAGCAGGTGGAGATGTACGGCGGCAGCTTGATGGTGATGCTCCGCCACACCGCCGATGCCGAACCAGACGCATCTGTCGACGTAGTACTCGCTGACGAAGACGCAGCAGGCATCGCCGACGAGGTACAGCTAGGCAGTCTCCAGGAAGCCGCCTGGCACGCCGCTGACGCGCTGCACGCCGAGCTGACCCGCCACAAGGACGCCGGCCGCACAGTGCTCGCGTACGGAGCTCCCTCCAAGGCACCCGTACTACTGGACCTCAGCAAGGTCACAACCGACCTGCTGCCGTTCACTGTAGACATAGCCCCGGGTAAGCACGGACGCCGTATCCCCGGCGGCTGCATGGTCCCGATCCGGCCAGTAGCGGACCTGACAGCTGCACAACCGGATGTCGTGCTCGTACTCACCTGGGACATCGCCGACGAGGTAGTTGCCCAGCTGGAAGCGGACGGCGGCTGGGGAGCCACGTACTTGGTCCCACTGCCCGAGCCACACGAGCGGGGGTTCTGATGGAGGTCGTAGAGGTACCTGGGATCGCCGGTGCGCTGCTGTTCCGCCCGACGCCGCACCGGGACGAGCGCGGGTTCTTCTCGCGTACGTTCGACCGGGACGTGGTCGCCAAGGCAGGACTCGACCCGGATGCGTTCGTGCAGGACAGCATCTCCAGGTCCCGGCAGGGCGTCGTTCGTGGCATGCACACCCGGTCCGGCCAGGGCGAGGCAAAGCTGGTCCGCTGCTCGTACGGCGCGGTGTTCGACGTAGTCGTCGACCTGCGCCCCGCATCGCCGACGTACCGGAACCGGGAGACGTTCGAGCTGACTGGTGACAACCAGGTGACGGTGTACGTGCCGGCTGGCTGTGCACACGGGTTCCAGGCGCTCACCGACCCGGCTGACGTCTCGTACCGGATCGACCGTGCGCACGACCCGTCCGAGGACGTGGCGATCCGGTTCGACGACCCCGACCTGGACATCCCGTGGCCGCTCCCGATCACGCTGATGTCGGAGCGGGACAAGGCGGCCTCCACGTTCGCTCTGGCAACCGCGAGGCTCACATGACCAACGCTCACCTGACCAACGCTGACGTGACCAAGGCTGACGTGACCAAGGCTGACGTGACCAAGGCTGACGTGACCAAGGCTGACGTGACCAAGGCTGACGTGACCAAGGCTCACCTGACCAAGTCCTTCGAGAAGTCCGTCGCCGCCAACAAGCGGCTGCACGACGTGATCCCCGGCGGCGCGCACACGTACGCCAAGGGCGACGACCAGTACCCCGAGGACCTGGCGCCGGTGATCGACCGGGGCGACGGCGCGCATGTGTGGGACGTGGACGGCAACGAGTACATCGAGTACGGCGCCGGGCTGCGCGCGGTCAGTCTCGGCCACCGGTACCCGAAGGTACTGGAGGCGGTGCGGCGCGAGCTGGACCGTGGCAGCAACTTCGTCCGGCCCAGCATCGTCGAACTGGAGGCGGCCGAGCGGTTCCTCACGGCGGTGCCGACCGCGGAGATGGTGAAGTTCGCCAAGAACGGCTCGGACGCGACCACGGCCGCGGTCAAGCTGGCCCGCGCGGTCACCGGCCGGCGGCTGGTCGCGCTCTGCAGCGACCAGGCGTTCTTCTCGATCGACGACTGGTTCATCGCCCGGACCCCGATGGCGGCCGGCATCCCGGCCGAGATCAGCGGCCTCACCGTCGGCTTCCCGTACGGCGACCTGACCGCCGCCGAGGAGCTGTTCCAGCGCCACGACGGCGAGATCGCCTGCCTGATTCTGGAAGCGGCCACCCAGCACGACCCGCCGGCCGGCTACCTGGCGGGCCTGCGCGACCTGGCGCACCGGTACGGCGCGCTGCTGATCTTCGACGAGATGATCAGCGGTTTCCGCTTCTCCGCCTCCGGCGCCCAGGGCCTGTACGGCGTGACGCCCGACCTCTCCACCTTCGGCAAGGCGCTCGGCAACGGCTTCGCGGTGTCAGCGCTGGCGGGCAAACGTGAGTACCTGGAACGCGGCGGTCTGCGTGACAGCCGGGAGCGGGTGTTCCTGCTGTCCACCACGCACGGCGCCGAGACGCACTCGCTCGCGGCGGCGATCGCGGTGATGGACGTCTATGCCGAGGAGGGCATCGCGGAACGTCTGCATGTCATCGGCGACAAACTCGCGGCTGGTGTACGCGCGGTCGCGGCTGCTGCCGGAGTGCAGGACCACGTGGTCGTACGCGGACGAGCCAGCAACCTGGTGTTCGCGACGCTGGACGAGCAGCTCGCACCGTCGCAGCCGTACCGAACGCTGTTCCTCCGCGAACTGATCCTCGGCGGCGTCATCGGTCCGTCCTTCGTGGTCAGCAGCGCGCTGACTGACGCCGACATCGATCGAACGGTCGAAGTGGTCGGCAACGCCTGCAAGGTCTACCGGCAGGCACTGGACGCGCAGGACGTGGCTGCGTTCCTGCAGGGCCGCCCGGTCAAGCCGGTGTTCCGTACGTACGTCTGAAGGGACGAGATGCAGCGCAGCGGAGTGACGTGGGTCCAGCTGCTGGCAGTGGCCAGTTCGGTGGCCTTCCTGGTGCTTGCCGTGATCGCCTCGGCCGGCCAGGTCGATGCGCTCGACCAGGACCTCCGGCAGGTGTTCCGCCCGGATGACGTGTGGGGACCGTGGCAGCTGGTCTTCGGCAACGTGGTCGACGGCGCGGCGCCACGTGTCTCCCTGGCCGTGCTCGCGGTGTCCGGTGCGCTGGCCGCTGTACTAAGAACTAGCTGGCGGCCACTGGTGTACGTAGCTGCTCTCGCACTGACCGGCGCACTGGTGACACAGGTAGCCAAGGCACTCATTGGACGAGCTGATCCGCACGGTGACGTCGGAACGCTGAGTGGATCGTTCCCGTCCGGTCACATGGTGATTCTGCTGGTCTGTCTGGGCGGTGTGCTGCTGGTGTGGCGCCAGCACCCGCCGGTCTGGGCCTGGGCGCTCGTCGCACTGGCCGGACTGACGATGGGCTTCTCGCTGCTGTTGCTGTCGATGCACTGGTTCACGGACGTCGCGGGCGGTGCGTTGCTCGCCGTACCGCTCCTCGTTGTCGCTGCCTCGCCTCGCTTCGTCGGTCCGGTGCACCGGACCGGCCGTACCACGCCAGCCTCAGTTGGGAGTCCAACATGACACAGCCGCGACTCAGCATCGGTCTGCCGGTCTACAACGGTGCGGACTACCTGGAACAGTCCCTGGACGCGGTACTCGGCCAGACGTTCACCGACTTCGAGCTGATCCTGTCCAGCAACGCGTCCACGGATCGCACCGACGATATCTGCCGTGCGTACGCGGCCAAGGACCGCCGGATCACGTTCTATCGGCAGGAACGCAACATCGGTGCAGCGCCGCACCACGACTTCGTGTTCCGGAAGAGCCGGGGCGAGCTGTTCAAGTGGGCGTCCGGTGACGACCTGTGGGGCCGTGACCTGGTAGCGCGCTGTGTGGAGCTGCTGGACCAGCACCCGGACGCGATCCTCGCGCACACCTACACAGCTGCGATCGACGGTGACAACAAGGTCATCCAGGCGCTGGAGTACCCGCTGCACACCGATGCGTCGGAGCCGGCCGAGAGGCTGCGCAGCATGCTGTTCGACGGTGACCTGCCCGGCGCGATCCAGGCGGACGACTTCTACGGCGTTATGCGTGCGGATGTACTGCGTGCGGTCAAGCCACACAACAGCTTCTACCACGCCGATCAGGTGTTCATGGCCGAGGTCGCGCTGCACGGCCGGTTCCTGCAGGTGCCGGAGTGGTTGTACTTCCGCCGGCACCACGACGGCCGCGCACTACAGGCCAACCCGACGATCAGCAGCTGGTCACGCAACCTGGACCCGAAGCGGGCCAACAAGCTGGTGCATCCGCCGGTGCGGCTGGTTGCGGAGTACATCCTCGGCTACTTCGCCGCCGTACGGCGTGCTCCGCTGACAGCGGCGCAGCGGAGCGAGTGCAACCGGCAGATCCGCCGCTGGCTGACCAGTCGGGTCACTCGCCGGTTGCCGGGTCAGTCCAAGCCGGCACCGATCCAGTACTTCGGTGCAGTGGACGCCCTGTCCGTACAGGCGCTGGTAGCCGGATCGGACGGCCACCGATGAAGGTCGGTCTGTACGGCCGCCTTGGTGGTGGCAACATCGGCAACGACGCGATGCTCGACACCGTCCTGGAGTACCTGCGCAACGAACAGCCGCAGGCGGTACTCGACTTCATGTGCGAGGGTCCGGAGGAGATCACCGAGCGGTACGGCGTACCGGCCGTCCAACTGCACTGGATGCAGTCACGCAAGCCCGCACGGTCCCGGCTGGCCCAGAAGGCCCTGACGCTGCTGCGCATCCCACCGGCCGCACTGATCGACACCTGGCGTACGGCGCGGTGGGTGCGGCAGCACGACGTGGTGATGATCCCCGGCGCCGGCGTACTAGAAGCGACGCTGCCGGAGCGACCGTGGGAGCTCCCGTACAGCATGCTGGTGATGGCGCTGTCCGGCCAGCTGTTCGGCGTCCGGACCGGCCTGGTCTGCGTAGGTGGTTCCCGTGTACGCGAACGCGCCATCCGCGTCCTACTGCGTACTGCAGCGCGCGTCGTCGACTACAGGTCGTTCCGCGACGAGTACTCACTCGGTGTCGGCCGTGAGACCGGTGTGGCTGCAGCACAGGACAAGGCGTACGCCGACCTGGCTTTCGGCCTGCCTGTGCCGTCGGACCCACTGCCTGAACCGAAATCGGTTGGAGTCGGCGTGATGTCCTACTACGGCTCGCCCAGCGACCGGGGCCGGGCGGACGAGATCCACGCCCGCTACGTCGACCAGATGAAGCAGTTCGTCCGGCTACTGGTCGAGTCCGGTCGCAGCGTACGGCTGCTGATCGGTGACCGGCTGGACGAGGGAGTTGCCGACAGCATCGTGGCGGACGCCAGGACGTACTGGACCGGGCCGGGCGAACCACCTGTGAGCTACCAGCCGTTCACGTCGTTCGAAGAGCTCATGCAGCGGGTCGCATCAGTGCAGACGGTCGTTGCCCTGCGCTACCACTGTGTAGTCGCCGGACTGACCGTTGGTCGTCCAACGCTTGCACTGAGCTACGGCGGCAAGCACGACGCACTGATGGCTCAAATGGGCCTCGCTGACTTCGTACAGGACGTCAAAGCCCTCGAGGTGGAGCGTCTGGTCGAGCAGGTTGCCGCACTCGAAGCCGACGAGGACACTATCGTCAAGACGCTTGGCGAACGGTCCGATGACTGCCGCGCGCGTCTCGACGAGCAGTTCAGGGACCTGACCGCCGCACTGTTCAGCCAGGGCACCAGGTCGCGGCGATGACCGGGCGGCACACAGGAGGTCATCGCGGAACGCTGCGACGACAAGTAGCCGGCCGGCTGGGCTGGGGGATCGCTGACCAGGCAGTGTCCAGCCTGGGCAACTTCCTGCTCGGTGTGTTCGTCGCACGGCTGCTCGGAGCAACCGGTCTGGGAGCACTGGGTCTGGCGTTCCTCGCGTACTCGGTCGCACTGAACTGTTCACGTGCGCTGTCGACCGATGCGCTCATGGTGCGCTACAGCGTCAGCGGCAAGGACAGCCGACATGAGGCGGTCGCGGCGTCCAGCGGTGTGGCGTTGCTGGTCGGTGTCGTGGGCGGGCTGCTCTGCGTACTGATCGGACTACTGCTCAAGCAGCAGACACCAGGCTCCGAGGCCGGTGCCGCGTTCGTTGCTCTTGGCATCGTGCTACCAGGACTGACACTGCAGGACAGCTGGCGGTCCGCGTTCTTCGCTGCTGGCGAAGGTGCGAAGACGTTCGTCAACGACGCCGTGTGGACGGTCCTGATGCTGACCGCTCTGTTCGTCGGTCGCTTCCTGGACTTCGGTATTACCGCGGCCCTGCTGGCCTTTGGCGGCACGGCCGCTCTGGCAGGGATCTACGGGATCCGGCAGGCAGGAGTCATGCCCCGTCCGGCGGCTGCGCTGGGGTGGCTGCGCAAGCACAGCGATCTCGGACCGCGGTTCCTGGTCGAGAACGTCGTTCTGGGTGCCGGCGGCCAGGTGCGGACGCTGATCGTCGCTGCCAGTGGCGGCCTGGCTGCAGCCGGCGCCATTCGCGGTGCGGAGATGTTGGTCGGACCTGTTGCCGCACTGCTGATGGGAGTTGGACAGGTAGCAGTTCCGGAAGCAGCACGGGCGCTCAGCCGCGGTGGGCGTTCACTGTGGCGGCTGTGCGCCGGACTGAGCGGTGGACTGTCCGTGATAGCGCTTGGCTGGGGCCTGGTGATCCTGGTGCTGTTCCCGCTGGGCATCGGCGACCTGGTGCTCGGCAGCGTCTGGCCGGACGCACATGTACTGGTACTAGGTGTGATCGTCAGCGCAGCAGCGGGCTGTCTCCACGTCGGACCGTCCGCGGGGCTACGTGCACTCGGCCGCGCGGACCAGACGATGCAGTGCCAGATCACCGTCACTACGTTGTTCGTCGGGTTCGCTGCGATCGGTGGCTTCTTCTGGAATGCACAGGGCGTCGTCTGGGGCAGTGCGATCGCCTCTGTACTCGGGATCGCGATCTGGTGGAGCCGACTGGCCAAAGCGCAGCGCGTACACGTCCCCGCGGTGGCTGAGGCCGCGACCGCATGAGCGAACCAGAGATCGTGATCGCCACCCTGATGCGGCCTGAGGGCGGGTCAGGGCTACAGGCACATGTCCGTACGTTCAGGGAGCACCTGCAGGCGATAGACGAGCCAGTCAGCGTGGTCAGTCCGTTCATGGCGCGGTCGCCCTTCGTACTACCCGTATTCGCCGCCCGCCTGGGCATCCGGCCGTTCAGTCGCCCTGCGGCGGTGTGGTGGCACCAGTACTGGCACGCGCGGTACTTGCGGTCCGCACTGGCGGCACAGCTCAAAGACCGACCGGATGCAGTGGTGTACGCCCAGTGCCCGATCTCCGCCGGTGTCGCACTGCAAGTACGGACGACGCAACCAGTAGTGATGGTTGCTCACTTCAACGTCTCGCAGGCGGATGAATGGGCCGACGAGGGCGAGATCCCACGCGACGGCCGGCTGTACCGTTCGATCCGCTCCTTCGAGGCCCGTGTACTAGGTGCACTCGACGGCATCGTGTACGTGTCGGAGTACACCAGGAACGGGCTGGAAGAGCGGATCCCCGCGCTACGCGACGTACCGCATGCTGTTGTACCCAATGCGGTGACGACGGACGTACCGACAACGGACAGCCCAGTAGTACAGGCAGATCTGATCACTGTTGGGCGTCTGGACTCGCGAAAGAACCACCGGTATCTGCTGGAGGTACTTGCCGAAGCAGCTGCCCGTGGCCATCGCTACACGCTGTCCGTGGTCGGTGACGGCGTCGACCGGCGCGCACTGCAGACACGGGCAGCCGAACTGGGTCTGGCAGACCAGGTGTCCTTCCTGGGCTACCAATCGAACCCGCGGCAACTGATGCGGTCACACCGCCTCTACTGTCACACCTCGACAACAGAGAGCTTTGGCATCGTGCTGGTCGAGGCAATGGCGGAAGGGCTTCCGGTGATCGCGGCAGCGGTCGGTGGAGTACCCGAAATCGTCCGCCCGGGCACGGACGGCCTGTTCTGGCCGCTGGACGATCCGTCAGCCGCTGCCGGCGTACTGATCAGCCTGATGTCGGACCCAGCGGCCCGGGAACAGATGGCAACCGCAGCGTTTGAAGGGGTTCAGGCCCGGTTCGCGGCCGGAATCGCCGGCCGCCGGTTGCGGGATTTCGTTGCGGGCGCAGCGATTCGGCAGGTCGCGGCCTTGTAAGGACCTGGCCAAGTTCTCCACAAGCTCGCGGCCCGGCGGTCGCTCCCGGCTTGGTCACGTAGTAATCTTCGGTGACTCGTCGCCAACGCGCGGGTGAATTCTGGGGACGGCAAGCTGGGGAACGCCGAGGGCACGCAACGGCCCGGTCGGTCGCAGCGTGGAACCGAGGGGCGGTCGTGAACGGAGCTGAGGCGCCGGACAGGGTGGACGGGCACCGGCCGCTCTGGGTCGTGCCGCACGAGGTCCCGGCAATTGTTCCGCTGCCGTCCCGGTCGACCGAGCCACGCTGGGTCGGGGTGTACCGCTGGGCCGCCGTCGGCGGTGACCTGCTGGCCGCCATGTTCGGCGTGTCCGTCGCGCTGCTGACCCGCTTCGGGTACCACGTCGGTTCCAGCTACCTGGTCGTGAGCAGTCTGCTCCCACTGGCCTGGATCGGCGTGGTCGCGCTCTCAAAGGGCTACGACTCGCGCTACTTCGGCGCCGGGCCGGACGAGTTCCGGTCGTTGCTGCGCTCCGGCGTCGGGCTGACCGCGCTGGTCGCGATGACGTCCTATGTCACCAAGACCGAGATCGCCCGTGGCTTCGTGGTGCTCGCGATTCCGGTCCTGGTCGTCTCGGCGCTGCTGCTGCGGTACGCGTTGCGGAAGGATCTGCACCGCCACCGGGTCCGAGGTCGCTGCATGCACAGGGTTCTCGTGGTCGGGCGCAGTGGCCCGGCCGCGACGCTGTGTGAGCACCTTGAGAGCCGGCCGACCGACGGTTTCCGCGTGGTGGCGACCTGCCGCCCGCGCGGCGACCAGCACGTCGCGGCCGAGTCCGGGCCGCTGCAGCCCGAGGAGCTGGACGAGCCGGACATCCTCGCCGCCGCCGACCGGCACGCGGTCGAGGTGGTCGCGATCGCGACCGATCCGGAGCTGGCCGGCCAGTCGCTGCGGCGGCTGTCCTGGGCGCTGGAGCAGCGCGGCATCGAGCTGATCGTCTCGCCCGGCATCATCGAGGTGGCCGGCCCGCGGATCTCGGTCCGCCCGGTCGCCGGTCTGTCGCTGCTGCACCTGGAGCGGCCGTCGGTCAGCGGCGGTCCGCACCTGATGAAGGCCGTCTTCGACCGGGTGGTCGCGCTCGGCATCCTGATGCTGCTGTCGCCGTTGCTGATCGGCCTCGCGATCGCGGTCAAACTGACCAGCCCCGGCCAGATCCTGTTCCGGCAGCAGCGAGTCGGCCGCGCGGGCATCGAGTTCACCATGCTGAAGTTCCGCAGCATGTACTCCGATGCCGAGGAGCGGCTCGGGGACCTGTACTCGCTCAGCGACGGCAACGGCGTCATCTTCAAGATGCGCGACGACCCGCGGATGACCCCGCTGGGCAGGTGGATTCGGCGCTTCTCGCTGGACGAGCTGCCGCAGCTGTTCAACGTGGTCCGCGGCGACATGTCGCTGGTCGGGCCGCGGCCGCCGCTGGCCGAGGAAGTCGCGCTGTACGCGGCCGACGACTCGCGCCGGATGCTGGTGAAGCCCGGTATGACCGGTCTGTGGCAGGTCAGCGGCCGCAGCGACCTGTCCTGGGACGAGTCGGTCCGGCTCGACCTGCGGTACGTCGACAACTGGTCGATGACCCTTGACCTGCTGATCCTCTGGAAGACCGTGCGCGCGGTGATCTATGGCGCGGGAGCGTACTGATGAATTCTGAAACCCGGGTCTACGTGGCCGGCCATCGCGGTCTGGTCGGATCGGCGATCTGGCGCCGGTTGCAGGCCGCGGGCGTCACCCAGCTGATCGGGGCGAGCTCGAAGGAACTGGATCTCCGCGACCGGGACGCGACGTTCGCGTTCCTGGCCGAGCACCGGCCGGACGTGGTGATCGACGCGGCCGCGCGGGTCGGCGGCATCCTGGCGAACCGGGACCACCCGACCGAGTTCCTCAGCGACAACCTGCGCATCCAGGTGAACCTGATGGACGCGGCGCTGGAAGTGCGCACGCCGCGGCTGCTGTTCCTCGGCTCGTCATGCATCTACCCGAAGTACGCGGAGCAGCCGATCCGCGAGTCGAGCCTGCTCACCGGTGAGTTGGAGCCGACCAACGACGCGTACGCGATCGCCAAGATCGCCGGCATCATGCAGGTCCAGGCGGTCCGCCGGCAGTACGGTCTGCGCTGGATCTCCGCGATGCCGACGAACCTGTACGGTCCGAACGACAACTTCGACCCGACGTCGTCGCACGTCCTGCCCGCGCTGATCCGCCGCTTCCACGAAGCGAAGGCGGCCGACGCGGCGGAAGTGGTGCTGTGGGGGAGTGGCACGCCTCGGCGTGAGTTCCTGCACGTCGACGATCTGGCCGACGCGTGCCTGCACCTGCTGGCGCGCTACGACGCGCCGGAGCCGGTCAACGTCGGGGTCGGCGACGACGTGACGATCCGGGAGCTGGCCGAGCTGGTCGCCCGCGTCGTCGGGTACACCGGTGCCCTGAGCAACGATTTGTCCAAACCGGACGGCACCCCGCGCAAGCTGCTCGACGTGAGCCGGCTGACCGCGCTGGGCTGGAAGCCGTCGATCGGTCTCGAAGAAGGTGTGGCCGCCACCTACGCCTGGTATCAGGAGCATGTCTCGTGAAAAAGGCGTTCGTCACCGGGATCACGGGTCAGGACGGTTCGTACCTGGCGGAGCTGTTGCTGGCCAAGGGGTACGAGGTACACGGGCTGATCCGTCGTGCCAGCACCTTCAACACGAAGCGGATCGACCACCTGTACGAGGACCCGCATGCGTCGGACAAGCGGTTGTTCCTGCACTACGGCGACCTGACCGACGGTTCGCGCCTGGTGACGCTGCTGGCGTCGATTCAACCGTCCGAGGTGTACCACCTGGCAGCGCAGTCACATGTACGGGTGTCGTTCGACGAGCCGGAGTACACCGGTGACACGACCGGGATGGGTACGACGCGGCTGCTCGAGGCGATCCGGATGATCGGCCTCGACTGCCGGTTCTACCAGGCGTCGTCGTCGGAGATGTTCGGTGCGACACCGCCGCCGCAGAACGAGGAGACTCCGTTCTACCCACGTTCGCCGTACGGCGCGGCGAAGCTGTACAGCTACTGGATGACGCGGAACTACCGCGAGGCGTACGACATGTTCGCCGTGAACGGGATCTTGTTCAACCACGAGTCGCCGCGGCGCGGTGAGACGTTCGTGACCCGGAAGATCAGCCGCGCGGTGGCCGCGATCAAGTGTGGTCAGCAGGACCGGCTGTACCTGGGCAATCTGTCCGCGTGCCGCGACTGGGGGTACGCGCCGGAGTATGTCGAGGGCATGTGGCGGATGCTCCAGCACGACACTCCGGCCGACTATGTGATCGCGACCGGCACGTCGTACTCGGTGCGTGATTTCGTCGAGCTGGCGTTCGAGCACGTCGGGCTGGACTGGGAGAAGTACGTCGACCATGACCAGCGGTACGAGCGGCCCACCGAGGTCGACTCGCTGATCGGCGACGCGTCCAAGGCCACCACGGAACTAGGCTGGAAGGCTCAGGTTCACGTCCCGGAGCTCGTCCGCATCATGGTCGACGCGGACCTCGCCCAGCTGACCGGGGAGGACTCATGACACGGGTCGACGTTCTCGGCATCCACGTCAGCGTGACGAACCTGGACGCGGCCGTCGCCACGTTCGCGGACTGGATCGACGCCGAGGAGCGGCAGCTGGTCTGCGTCTCCGACATGAACGCGCTGCTGCACGCCCGCGCCGACGCGCGGCTGACCGAGGTCTACAACACGTCCGGGCTGACCGTCCCGGACGGGATGCCGCTGGTCTGGGCCGGGAAGAAGGCCGGCTTCGAGCAGATGTCCCGCGTCGCCGGTCCGGACCTGCTCGAGCGGGTGCTCGCGGAGTCGGCGGAGCGCGGCTGGACGCAGTACTTCTACGGTGGCGCGGAGGGCGTGGCCGAGGAGCTGCGGGAGCGGTTCCAGGAGCGGCACCCGGCGTTGAAGGTGGTCGGCGTGGAGTGTCCGCCGTACCGGGAGCTGACCGACGCCGAGGACGCCGAGACGGTCGACCGGATGAACGAGGCCCGGCCGGACATCGTCTGGGTCGGCCTGGGCGCGCCGAAGCAGGAGCGCTGGATGGCCGACCACCGCGACCGGCTGAACGCGACGATCCTGATCGGCGTCGGCGCGGCCTTCGACTTCCACACCGGCCGCCTCGACCGCGCGCCGGCCTGGATGCAGCGCTCCGGCCTGGAGTGGAGCTACCGGCTCTACAAGGAGCCGAAGCGCCTTTGGCGCCGCTACCTGCTCGGCATCCCGCGTTTCCTGGCCGGCATCCTTCGCCACCCGCCACGCGCGCTCTAGAGTGCGGTGGTGAAGCTCCGGCGGCCGAAGTTGCGTCGACTGGCCGGACCGGCCGGTCGCGCGGGCTGGGGTCTGGCCGACCAGGGCCTGTCCAGCCTCAGCAATCTCGCGGTCGGCGTCGTCGTGGCACGGTCGAGCACGGTGGCCGACTTCGGCGTGTACGCGCTGGCGTTCGGCGGGTACACGATCGCGCTGAACGTGTCGCGGGCGGTCGCCACCGAACCACTCGCCGTACGCCACTCCGGCACCCGAACCCCCGACTGGGAGCGAGCCGTCCGGGCCAGCACGGCCACGGCTCTGCTGACCGGCCTGCTCGCGATGGTGCTCGGTCTCGCGATCGCCGCGTTCCCGGCCATCCCGTCCCGGGGTGTACTGATCGCGTTCGCCGTCACGATGCCCGGCCTGCTCCTGCAGGACGCCTGGCGCTGGGCGTTCTTCGTCGTCGGCGAGGGCCGGAAAGCCTTTGTCAACGACCTGATCTGGTTGCTGGTGATGCTGGCGATCTTCGGTGGGCTGTACCTCACCGGCACCGCGTCCGCCTTCACGCTGACGTTCGGCTGGGGACTGGGCGCGGTGGTCGCCGCGATCGCCGGCCGGTTCCAGGCCGGCGTGGCGCCGCGCCGCCAGCTGATTCGTGAATGGGTGAAACGGAACTGGGACCTGAGCCCGAAGTACGTGGGGGAGATGCTCGCGGTCTCCGGCACCATCCAGGTGTACATGCTCGGCATCACCGCGGCCGCCGGTCTGGTCGCGACCGCGGGCATCCGCGGCGCCCAGGTACTGCTCGGGCCGGTCAACGTACTGAACCAGGGCATCCGGATGATCTCCGTACCCGAAGCCGCGCGCGCTCTCAAACACTCGTACCGGCGGCTGTGGCTGGTCGGCCTGGCCATCTCGTTCGGGATCGGCGCCGGCGCGCTGGCCTGGGGCGCCGTCTTCCTGCTGCTGCCCGCCTTCGTCGGCCGCGAGCTACTCGGGCCGGGCGTCTGGACCCAGGCCCATCACGTGCTGATCCCGGTCATCCTGCTGCAGGCCCTCGGCGCCTCTAACGCCGGCGCCTTCGCCATCCTCCGCGCGCTGACGGCCGCCACCCGCGGCCTCCGCGTCCGGCTGATCTCGTCGGCGATCCTGATCAGCTGCGGCGTCAGCGGCGCGTACCTGTGGGGGCCGCAGGGCGCGGCGTGGGGGCTGGCCGGTGCCTCGTTCGCCACCTTGCTGCTGTGGTGGAACGAGGCGCACCGGGCGATCGCCGCCCACCGCCGCGCCGCCGCTCAGGACGCTGCTACGGAATCTTCACACTGACGGCCGGGCCCTTCTTGATGTTCCGCCCGTCGTGCACCTCGACGTGGTACGTGTACGTCGAACCGCGCTTCAGCCCACGGTCCATCACCTGGTACGACTTCCGCGGCTGCCAATAGTACGAGACGTACTTGTTCGACCCGATGCTGAGCGAACCACGGAACACGTTGTACGTCAGCGACAGGTTGTCCACGTCGTACACGTCGTTGTACTTCACGTACACCCGTCCGGCCGAGGTCGCCGTCAGCGTCGGAGCCTTCGGTACGCCCGGTGCCGCGCCGCCCGGCGCGTTGGTGAACCGGGTAATGCCCTGCTGGACGGTCCCGTTCACGTGCAGGAAGTCACCGCCGACCCACAGGTCGGTGTCGGTGCCGGCCATCGCCAGCGGGCCGACCTTCGTGGTGCTCTTCGGGTTGGCGTCAGTGCTCGGGTACCACGGGCCGAGGTTGCCGTCGATCGCGCTCTCGACCAGCAGGTAGTGCGTGCCGGTGCCGTCCCCGAAGCCGTTCGGCGAGGAGCTGCAGTCGTGCGCGTGCGAGCCCTTGTAGACCCAGTTGCCGATCGCCTTGATCGCCTCGGTGGCGCCCAGGCAGTTGTTCTTCCAGAGCAGCTTGCCGGTCGACACCTGGGCGGCCAGCACGCCGTCGTAGCAGCCCTTGCCGTCACCGCCGTTGGACACGAACACCTTGTCGCCGAGCGTGTCGATGTCCTTCACCCGGGTGGTGCAGGTCACGGTCGGCTTCGGGATCGCGGCCGCGGCCGGGAAGTCGTACGCCGCGCCGGTGGTGGTGTTCAGCATCGCCAGCGAGTAGTGGCTGGCGCCGTTGATGGTGCTGAACGGACCGCCGGCGAAGACCCGGGTGCCGTTGTCGGACACGTCGAGCGCGTACACGTCGTTGTTCGCGTTCGGGTTCCACGGCAGCAGGTCGCCCTGGAGCAGCCGGACCGCGCCGAGCCGGTTCCGGGTGGTGCCGTCGATGGCCCGGAAGGCGCCACCGATGTACACGCTGCTGCCGGAGATCGCCAGCGCCTTCACCCGGGCCGCGACGACCGGATCCCAGGCGGCGACGAGCTTGCCGGTGGCGACGCTGAACATCGCGATCTTGCTGCGCCGGATGCCGTTCACGGTGGTGAAGTCACCGCCGATCACCACCCACTTCCCGTCCGGGCTGGTGGCGATGCTGTAGACGGGACCGTTCAGCGTCGGCGCGAACGAGGTCGGCGCGCCGGTCGTCCGGTCGAACGCGGCGATGTAGGTACGGACGGTCTCCCCCTGACCGGCCACCTTGCCTGGCTGACGGATTCTGGTGAACAGCCCACCGGCGTACACCGTGTTCCCGGCGATCGCCAGCGCGTTCACGCTGTTGTTGGTCTGCCACGACGACTGCTTGATCGCGGATACCGCGGAGGCGAAGCCCGGAGTCGCCGCCTCCACCGGCGGTCCGGACGGGATCAACGCCGCGGCCACCACGGCCGCGCCGGTGACAAGAGCCACTACTAACTTCTTCATTTATGTCCTTCGAAGGCGGGGGAGTACAGCGCGTGCCTCATCACGCGCCAGCGTCGGACACTAGCGCTGCTGGAGGCCCACTGGAAGCGGGCCTCCAGCCCGCGTTATGACTTTGTGGCGGAACTCCCAGCTATCTGGCCGAGTAGTGAGACTGAACCTGAGTCGGCAACAGTGCGTATGGGTAGACCGCCGCCTCGTCGATCGCCATTCCGGTCTGGGTCGCGCCGCCACCGGGCCAGGAGTTGGTCAGGTCGTAGCCGACCCGCCACCAGCCGTAGTACAGCGAGGCGGAACCGACCAGCGCGCTACCGGACAGTACTCCGTCGACGTACAGCTTCATGGCGCCGTTGTCGTACGTACCGACGACGTGGTGCCACTGGCCGTTGTTCTTGCCGGAGGTACTGGTCAGCGTGCGCTGGCTGCCGTCGTTCACACCGAACACGATCGAGCCGTTGGTCCGCATGTACAGCATCCGGTCGCCGCCACTGCCGCTGTTACCGGTCTTCGAGTTGCCGAAGCCGATGATCCGGCCGCCACGGTTGAAACCGCTCTGCTTGACCCATGCCTCGACGGTGAACTGCTGCGGCATGCTGTACGCCTTCGCACCGACCATCCGGCCAGTACTACTACTGGTCGTCATCGCGGTGTTGCCGGCAATCGCACCAGCGCCGCCCAGCGTCACCCCGGAGTACGCGCCGGTGTTGCTCTGCCCGGACGCATCGACAGCGGACGTGGCGTTGACTGCTTCACCCAGCCGCCAGTACGCCTGCGGGCCGTCCGCGTTGACGATCTGGTCGTACGCGGTCGATGCGGTGGTCGCGACAGTGATCGGGTCCGAGTAGTTGCCCCGGATCGTCGTGCTGCCGTCAGTGACCTCGATCCGGTAGTTCGTCTGCTCACCAGGTGTCACGTTGGTGTCGGTGTAGTGCAGCCAGGGCCGGTCCCACGGCGTGGACTTGGCGGTCCAGGTCGCGATGGTGGTGTTGGTGAAGCCCTTGAGCAGCCGGTACGTCAGGGTGCTGTCGTCGTTGTCGACCACGGTCGGGAAGTGGATCTCCACGGCGCCCGGCTTCACGCTGTACGGCTGCAGCTTGGCCGGCTTGGCCGGAGCCGCGCCGGGAGCAGCGTTGGTGAAGTGGGTCAGGCCCTGCTGCCCGGAGCCGTTGACGTTCAGGAAGTCGCCGCCGACCCACAGGTCGTTGCCACCGGTCGCGAACGCCAGCGGGCCGACGTTGGTCACGCTGTTCGGGTCCGCGTCGGTGTTCGGGAACCAGGAGCCCAGCGTGCCGTCGGACAGCTTCTCGCTCAGCAGGAAGCGGTACCCGAAGCCCTGCGGGAAGCCGCCGGCGCCCTGGTTGGCGCAGTCGTGGGCGTGCGAGCCCTTGTACAGCCAGCCGTTGACGACCTTGACCGCCTCGGTGGCGCCCAGGCACTGGTTCTTCCACTTCAGCGTGTTGGTCGCGATGTCGGCGGCCCAGGTGCCGTCGAAGCAGCCGCCACCGTCACCACCGTTGCCGAAGTACACGGTGTCGCCGCTGGCGTCGATCGCCTTCACCCGGGTCGTGCAGGACCCGTTCGGCGGCGGCACCGCGGACGCGCCGGGGAACGGCAGCACGGCGCCGCTCACCGGGTCGAGGCTGGTCACGGTGTTCTGGTTGGTGCCGTTGACCGCGCTGAACTGGCCACCCGCGTACACCTTGGAGCCGTTGTCGGCCACGTCGATCGCGTACACGTCGCCGTTGACCGACGGTGCCCACGGCAACAGCGTGGCGTTGTCGGTGCTGACCGCGGCCAGCCGGTTGCGGGTCTGGCTGTTCACCAGGCCGAACGAGCCGCCGAAGTACACGGTCGTGCCGGAGACGGCGATCGTCTTGACCCGGTAGGACACCGAGGGCTTCCAGTTCGCGACCAGGGCGCCGGTGGCGGTGTCGAACGCGGCGATCCGGTTGCGGGTCTGGCCGTTGACGGTGGTGAAGTCGCCGCCGACGAAGATCCGGGAACCGTCGGCGGAGGCGGCCACGGCGTACACCTGGCCGTTCAGCACCGGGTTGAACGAGCTGACCAGCGCTCCGGTGGACGCGTCGAACGCGGCCAGGTACGCCTGGCCGACCTCACCGGTACCAGCTGCCGCGCCCGGCGGCCGGACGCTGGTGAAGCGGCCGCCCGCGTACGCCTTGCCGTTGGCGACCGCGAGGCCCTGCACGCTGGCGTTGGTCTGCCAGGCCGGGCCGTTGACCGCCGAGAGCGATGACTCGGTGCTCTGCGCCGGCGGCGCGAGCGTCACGACCAGGCCGGCTGCGAGCAGAGTGCCCACGATCCCCAGTCGCGTGAACAGACGTCTCTTCTTCATCCTGCGATGTCCCCCTCGGACACAACGGCGTCCCTCACGAACGCCGTCCCCTTGATTCTCCTGATCCCCGAGAACTCCCCCGAGGTAGAGAGTAGGGCACGCGGCAAGATCCCGGGAGCGGGACGTCCACGGCTGTGGATATCCTGGGGCGCTGGCGCCGAAGGAGTGAGGGACTAGATGGAACCGGGCACCGTGGTCTGGCGGGAGACCGCACAGTCCCTGCTACGGCAGAAATGGCTGATACTCGGCTGCATCCTGCTCGGACTGCTCGGCGCCTCGGTGTTCGCGCTCTCACAGACCACCAGATGGACGGCCTCCAGCCAGCTGGTGATCGGTCCGGCGGTACCGCCGGCCCTGGTCGGGAAGCTGTCCGGCAGCGGCGCCGACAAGACCGGACCGCTCGGCATGGACCTGCCGGCCGAGACCCAGGCCCGGGTGATGGCCAGTCCGACGCTGCTGAAGGCAGTGGTGAAGGCGCTGGGCATGCCGAACAACGACCAGACCATTCAGGACCTGGCGGCCGTGACCCGGGTGAAAGCAGTCACGGACAACGCGTACCTGGTCACCACCGACGGTCCGACCGCCCAGCAGGCGGTGGACCGGGCGAACACGATCGCCACCATCTACCTGACGCAGCGCAACAACGAGGCGAAGGCGCTGATCACCAACCTGGCCGAGCAGGCACAGGCCCGGTCGAAGACGGCGCAGACCCAGTCCAAGAGCCTGGTCAACCAGATCGACGAAGCCGTTGGCCGGGGCGACAACCAGACCGCCGCGGCGCTGCGCGACCAGCGCGTGGGTCTGGCTACTGAGGCTCGGCAGGCGGCGGACGACGCGGCCGCGATGCTGAAGGCGCTCTCGGCTGTCGGCGCGGGCAGCCAGTTGGTGACACCGGCAACGACTGACACGGCGACCTCATCGCCGATCGTTGCCCGCGACATCCTGGTCGGCGGGATTCTCGGTCTGGTGCTCGGCTTCGGGTTGGCGCTGCTGCGGTCGCACCTGACGCCGTACATCCTCACCCGGGACCAGGCGGCGCGGGCGGCGAGCGCGCCCGTGATGGCGGCCTCGGAGGGCAAGCGGCGGCGGTTCTGGCAGCGGTCGGCTCCGGAGCTGCCGCAGTACGAGATCACCGCGCTGGGCGCCGAGGCGAGCGGGGCACTGGCCCGCCGCGAGCTGAACCCGCGGGCCTTCGCCGGTGGCGGCCCGGGCGCGCTGCTGGTGGTCTCCGCGTCACCGACGCCGAACTCGGCCGGCATCGCGCTGGCGATGGCCGAGGCGAACGCGCGGGACGGCCGGGAGACGCTGCTGGTGCTGGCCGACATCGAAGGCACTCCGGTCCTTCCGCACCTGACCGGTCACGAAGGACTCACCGACCTGGTGATGGAGCCGGCCGCGACCCGGGCGATCCGGGCCCGCAAGCTGTTCCGCCCCGGCACGGTCGCGGATCTGTACGTACTGCCGCCCGGACTGAACCACGAGGAGACCGCTGAGGCGGTCGGCCCGTCGCTCGTCCCGGGCATCGTCGCGGACCTGCCGCCGGGGTACTCGGTGGTGATCCACGGTCCGGCATCGGTCGGCCGGCACGGGATCACGCCGCTGGCGGCCGCCGTGGACGCGTCGGTACTGGTCGTCCAGGTCGGTCTGGACAAGGAGATGGATGTCGCGCGGCTGACCGGCGCGCTGCAGTTCGCGGGCGCTCCGGTGCTGGGCGTGGTTCTGATCGGCGCTTCGGCGCAGGACGAGACGCTCGGTATCCCGCTGAACTACAAGCCGCTGGACGCCGGTACGCAGCCGACGCGCTGATGTCCGGCACCTACGCTCACAGGACGCGGCTGGCCCCGGCGGTGCCGGGGACGGTCGAGACGCCGAGTGAACGGCCGGCCTGGTTCTGGCTGATGCTGTGGTGCCTGTTCGTGCTCGGCGTACAGCCCTGGTCGTCACGGGTCGCGTCGCCACAAGGTACGACCGGTTCCACGAACAGCCTGGCGAAGGGCCTGCTGCTCGGTGCGGTGTTCCTGGTCGCGCTGGCCGCTACCAAACCGGGGTTCCGTACACGGGTGAATCCGGCGAGCTGGTTGTACGTGATGTACGTGCTGTTCGCCTGCGCGACGGCGTTCCTGCTGGCCGAGCCGATGGGTCCACTGACCCGACTGGCCCGGTTTCTGATCGGGCTGGTGTTTCTGTTCCTGCTCTGGCGGCCGCTGGTGCAGGTGCCAGAGCGGCTGGTACGTGCGCATCTGTGGGCGCACCTGTTGCTGGGTGCAACCGTCGTACTGAGCCTGGCCTACTCGCCGTCGCAGGCGTGGCGGCCGTTGCGTTCACTTGGCACCGGGTACCGGCTGCAAGGTGTCATCATCCCGATGCTGCCACCGCGCGTCGGTGAAGTCGGTGCGATCCTGCTGGGCCTGGCGCTGATCGGACTGGTGTGCCGCAAGCTGTCGACCTTGCCCGCGGTGACGCTGATCGGGCTGGGCGGCGTCCTGATCGCTGCCAGCCGCACACGTACGTCGGCGGCGGCGCTCGCGTTCGGGCTGTTGCTGGCACTGATCCTGACCCGCAAGACGTGGGCGGGGCGGATAGCCAGCTTCGCCTTCCCCGCAGTGCTCGGACTAGCGTTCCTGATGATCGGATCGCTGCATGACTGGCTGCTGCGCGGGCAAGGCACCCAGCAGATCAGTTCGCTCAGTGGGCGTACGACGAGTTGGCACGCCGTACTGGACGAGAAGGTGTCGATCCAGACCGCGATCATCGGACATGGCCTCGGCAACAAGCGCGTACTGCTCCGCCGGGGCGAAGGCGACATCGACGTGATGGCGATCGACAACAGCTGGCTCGGTCTGTACTGGGAGACCGGTCTGCTAGCCGTCGCGATCGTGGCGATCGCACTGATCGTGGCCTGGGTGTCCGTGGTGCGTGCGCCGACGCCGTACGTCCGGGCTTGTGGGGCGTTGCTGCTCGGGTACGTCACTGCCGCTTCGCTCAACGAGAGTGGACTGTCCGATCTGTCGTCCATGACCGTGCACCTGCTGGTCGCGGCCGCGATCTGCGACGCGGACCGGCTACGCCATCGAAAACGCGCCTTAGCTGCTCAGCCGGCGCACTAGCTGCTCGTAGCACGTTCTGGCTGCTCGCAGCCTGTTTAGCTGTTGACTGAGTCCTTGTCGAAGCCGGACTGCTGCCACTCGCTCCAGGACATCGTCTTGCCGCGGTAGGAGAACCGATCCGCCGGCGAGCCGGAAACTGTGTAGCTGTTCCGGCGGAAGGTGATGGCTCCTGGCTGGGTGGGGGAGCCCTTGTTCTCCACCACGCCGAGCGTCGACGTCGCGTCCGTCATCACGAACTGGTTGCCTTCGACTAGGACATCGCGCAGTACGTACGTACCGCGCGGCCCCTCGCCGCGGGTACGCGACTGGATGGACAGCGCGTTGCGGTTGTCCTTGACCAGGTTGCCGCGAACCTGCACGCCGGATGACGTGTTCACGTTGATACCGCCACCGTCCCAGAGCGATCCGCCGGAACCACGGCCCGTACCGAAGCCGTTGTGTTCGACGACGTTCTGGTCGATCAGCGCCTGGTAGCTGATCTCGTACCGGATGCCGTCCGCCGCGTTGTCCCGGATGCGGTTGCCGGTGATCCGCCGGTCGTACTCGGCGATGTCGCTCCACATGCCGATACCGCGGTTGGCGATGATGTCGTTGCCGCTGACCTCTCCGGACGAGCGGGTCGACTTGATGCCGCCGGACTCCCAGTCGGCGATCCAGAAGCCGTCGGTGTTGTTCCTGGTCACCAGATTCGCGGTGATCCGGACGCCGGCCGACTTGTACTGGCCGATGCCCAGCTGGCCGTTGTCGGCGACAGTGTTCCGGCTGACCTCGGCGTCGTCGCCCTCGATCACCATGATGCCGACGGCGTGGTTCCAGCGCACCTCGTTCGCGGTGACCGTCCAGCCACGACCGGCCTGCACCGCACCGGCCTGCGGGCGGCTGGCGAAGTGCTCGACGGTCAGTCCGGTGACCGTGACGTTGTCAGCTGTCTTGTCGATCGCGGTCTGGGTCTTGGACATCTCTACTAGCTGACCGGTCGGGTTGTCGTCCAGGTACAGCGCGTTGGCCTGGTAGTCCCCGAAGAAGGTGCCCGGCTTCAGTTGGCTCAGACTCATCACCCGAGTCAGGTGTTTGCCGTTGACGTACACCTGCTCGCCCAGCTGGCACGGCTTGGTCTTGTTGTCCTCACACTGCCCCTTCAGCGGGTACGCGGCCGGTAGCGCGCCGCGGACGACCCATGCGCCGCCGGAGCGCTTCCAGCCGGTCAGACGGACCGCACCGCTCAGTACCGCGCCGGGTCCGCCGGCCAGTGTGTCGCCGGAGCGCGGCTGGATCGCTCTGGTCAGCCGGTGCACGCCTTTCGCGAAGCAGAACGTGGTAGCTGGTGGAGCGGCGTCGATGACTGGCTGCGGGTCAGTGCCGACCGGAATCGCAGTGCCCTGACAGGGCTTCGCCGTACTCGGTCCGGTCGGGCCCAGTACAGCAGCCGCCGCGGTCGGAGGAGCAGTGGGCACGGTGACAGTCGTGGTAGCCGGCGGAGCCGACTGCTGCGCGGGCTGATCACCCGAGTCGGTGCAGCCCGTCAGCAACAGCCCAACCACGGCAGCACCCGCCGTGACAACCAGACCCCTCATCCGCGTCCCTTCCACCCACCCCCGGCGTACTGATCACCGGGACCCTACTTGGCTTACGGTCCGGGCACGCTAGGTGCCCGTCCGAACACTCGATATCTGATACCTTTATCGGTCATGCCACGCCGACCTAGGTTCTGGCGCTCAAGGGCGCGCGACGCCGCCGCTTCAGCCACTGGGGCCGCGCCGCGAACCTTCCCGAATGGCTCCCGGCTGGCGATCGCGGCGGGATTCCTGGTCGACATCGAAGCCGACGGGTTGTACCTGTACACGTCGGACTTCGAGGTGCCGGCAGACCAGTTGAAGGCGTTGGTGGTCGTGCCTGACGATCGTCGTCCGAGGATCGCGTACCGGTTGATCAGCCCTGGCGGACCGGCAGCGGACATGGACTGGAGCGTGCGTGGCTACGGCGATCTAGGGAGCGACGAGCAGGAGACCGTCGGCGCGCGGCTCGAAGCCGCGGCCAAGCGCGGCCATTCGCTCGATCGCCAACTGGCGGATGCCAACTTCGAGAAGCTGGCCGAGGGCGCCTGGCGCTTCCATGGCAGCGACAGCACGATCACCGTGGTGCGGGACGGTAATGGAGTGGCGTTCTACACCCCGGTGCATGACCGTCGGATGGCGGACGTGATTCGGGCTTCCCAGATGCTCGGTGTAGTGCAGACGTCCGCCGGATCGGAGCAGGGACTCCGATTCAGCGGCGAGTGGATGTCGTACACGCTGGTCGCGCCCGTCCCTTATCCCCGGGACGCCGAGATGACGCGGGCGATCACCCCGGCGGAGATCGGCATGCGGCCGGTGCCGCGGTCGACGCAGCCCGATGGGTTCGTGATCGGCGGCGCCAATGAAACCGAAGTGATCCGCCGCCTGACCGAGCTCGGCGGACGGCCGATCCAGGAACTCGAGGCCTGGATGCGGCCCTTCGATCCTGACCGACCCTTGGAACCGGTCGACCATCACCGTTCACAGGCCGGCTTTCTCGGCCCGAAGGACGGTCTGCTCCGGACGCTGGCCCGTGACAACGAGGTGGTCCGGAGGCTCGGCCTGACACACACCGAGGTCGGCGACACCGTGCGGATGGCGACCTGGGCGGCGGGCGGCTTCGGCGTCTCGCGTTACGTCGGGCCAGGTGATCACCGCTACTCGATCACGGCTCGGGGGAGCATGGGGCAGCAGCTATCACCGTTCTGGGACGGGACGGGCGGGAGTTCCGACTACCAGATCACGAACGACCGGACTGGGTCCTCCGTCGCGGTCTCGGACCTGGGCGGGCCGATGATCAGCAAGTACGGCTTCTACCAAGGTCCTGGCTCGCCGTATCGGACGGCGCCGGAGGACATCATCCGCACCTTCTCGGATCTGACGGAGAAGGCCGGCGGCGAAGCCGAGGTCAGGCGAGTCGTGGCAGAGGTCGACGCGTACTTCTCCGCTGCCGAGGCTGTAGACAAATCCACGCTCGGTAACGTGCCGCCCGGTTCCGCGACCGGAACATCTGCCTCTTCCCGCTCGGACGGCCGACCGCCGGAGAACGGCCCCAAACGGGAACCGGACGCCCGCGATCGCTGACCGCGGGCACTCCTTCAGCTGAGGTAGGTGTCCCGCGCCAGGTCGTACGCGAGGGCTTTCGCGACCTGTAGCGCGTCGTCCTCGTCCAGGCGGTGCTGGACGACCAGATTGGCCAGGTACCCGGCGTCGATGCGCCGCGCAAGGTCATGTCGCGCGGGGATCGACAGGTACGCGCGGGTGTCGTCGACGAAGCCGGACATGTTGTAGAAGCCGGCTGTCTCGGTGACGAGCTCGCGGAACCGGCGCATGCCGTCCGGGCTGTCCAGGAACCACCAGGGCGCACCGAGCCGCACCGCCGGGTATACACCGGCGAGTGGAGCGAGCTCACGCGAGTACACCGTCTCGTCCACGGTGAACAGCACCAGCCGGAAGCCATCCGCATGACCGAACCGCTCCAGCAACGGTCGGAGCGACCGAGTGAACTCAGCTGCCACTGGGATGTCGTGACCCTTGTCCGGTCCGTACTTGGCGAAGATCTCTGAATGGTGGTCCCGGAGGACACCCGGGTGCAGCTGCATGACCAGACCGTCTTCTGCAGACATGACTGCGGACTGGTACAGCATGTGTCCCGCGAACGCTGCGGCGTCGTCAGTGGTGACATCGCCCTTCAGCGCACCGCTGTAGATCCGCGACGCCTCGGCGTCGGACAGCGGCGTGGCGGCCGCGCTCAGGTGACCGTGGTCGGTGGCGCGCGCCCCTGCCGCTACGAACGCCTGCCGGCGCTGCCGGAGTGCTGCGAGGAACCCGTCGTACGTGGAGGTGTCTACGTCGGCTAGAGCGCCCAGTTGCGCGACTAGGGTCGGCCAGTCTGCCCGGTTGACATGCGCTACCGCATCCGGCCGGAAGGTCGGTACTACGCGTCCAGGCAGGTCGGCTGCGAGCTCAGCGTGCTGCGCCAGGTCGTCGGTGGCCGCGTCGGTGGTGGAGATCAGCTCGATGTTGAACCGGTCGAGCAGAGCGCGCGGGCGGAAGTCCGGCTCGGCGATGCGGGCCATGATCTGGTCGTACAGCTCATCGGCGGTCTCAGCGGACGGGTGCACCGTGAGGCCAAGGACCTCGGCGAACTCGTGCTCCAGCCAGTACCGGCTGGGGGTGCCGAGGAAGAGCTGCCAGTTCGCGCAGAACTCGCGCCAGATCTCCCGCGGTCCGGCGGTCTGCCCACCGTCGACCCGGGGCAGACCGAGCTTGTCCGGGCCGACGCCCTGGGAGATCAGCATCCGGGTCACGTAGTGGTCCGGAACCACCAGCAGCTCAGCCGGGTCGCCGAACGGCGCGTCGGCCGCGAACAGCCCGATGTCGACGTGTCCGTGCAGGCACAGCAGCGGCAGGTCCTTCGTCGAGTCGTGGATGCGGCGAGCAACGTCCCGCGCCGGGCCGGCCGGCAGCGCGCGATCCGGATGAGGCTGCAGAGCCTTCGGCATGAATCCTCCGATCAACAACCCTGAAACAGATCTGCAAAGGATTGCAGTCGCTTCTTGTCAGCACAAGACGGCGTCCATGACGCCTCACTTGACACAATCTGCAACCGATTGCAAACTCGACTGGTCCCAGCGGAGTGGAGCGGGTGGCGGGGGTCAGGAGATGAGTGTGCCGGTGACGATTCGGGATGTGGCGCGGTTGGCCGGGGTTTCGCCGTCCACGGTCTCGCGGGCGATCTCGCTGCCGGAGATGGTCAACGCCACCACCCGTGCCCGAGTAGCGGCAGCCGTCGAACAGTTGGGGTACGAACCGAACCGCGCCGCCCGTGGATTGATCACCGGCCGCACCGGCACGATCGGCCTGGTCGTACCGGACCTGGCCAACCCGTTCTTCGCGAGCCTCACGAAGGCGATCCAGGCACGAGCACGCCGGCATGACGTGGCGGTGTTCGTCGCGGACACCGACGAGGACCCGGGAGCCGAAGCGGGTCTGGTACGCGCCCTGTCGAAGCAGGTCGACGGCATCGTGCTCTGCTCGCCGCGCGCGAGTGACGACGACCTGGCCGCGTTCGCGGCGGACACCACGGTCGTACTGGTCAACCGGGCCGCGGCAGGCATCCCTGGCGTCACTTACGACAACGAGGACGGCATGCGCCAGGCCGTCGCCCATCTGGTTGCTCTCGGCCACCGTCGGATCGCCTGGGTCGGTGGTCCGGCTAGCTCGTGGTCCACCCAGCACCGCGGCCTGGGCCTGCGCAACGCTACCGAGGAGCTGCACGCCGTACTGGTGCCGGTCGGCAACTTCGCGCCGACCTACGAGGGTGGGATGGCGGCCGCGGATCAGGTAATCGCGACCGGAGCCACGGCGGTGGTCGCGTACAACGACCTGGTCGCTATCGGCCTACTGGCCCGCCTGCACAGTCGTGGCATCTCCGTACCGGGCGAGCTGAGCGTGGTCGGTGTCGACGACATCGCCATGTCCGGCATGGCCCACCCGGCCCTGACCACGATCCGCCTCCCCAAGCAGGAAGCCGGCTGGATCGCGGTGGAACTACTACTGGCGCTCCTGGACAACCCAGACAGCCAGCAGGGTGCATCCGGTACGCGGAGTGAACTGCACGGCGAGCTGATCGTCCGAGCCTCAACCGGGCCAGTGCCCGTGCCGGACCGACAGCCATGACCGGTCTGGTGCCCGTGACCCGCCCAGTGTCCGCGACCCGCCCTGTGCCCGTGACTGGTCCGGTGCCACTGAACTGAATGCCAAGGCCCTGAATGATCCAGTGAAAGGTGCTGTCGCTTGAGCCGGCTTAGCTTCACCAACCTGCCCGTCGCCCCCGAGGTCGATCCGCATGCGCTGTCGGTTGGCATGGTGCACCTGGGGATCGGCGCCTTCCACCGCGCGCACCAGGCTGTAGTCACCGAACGCGCAGCAGTAGCAACCGGCGACACCCGCTGGGGTATCACCGGCGTCAGCCAGCGCTCCGCCACAGTACGCGACCAGCTCGCACCACAGGACGGCCTGTACTCCGTACTCGAGCGCGGACTCGGCGAACCGTCCATCCAGGTGATCGGCAGCATCCGTGACGTACTGACCGCACCTGACGACCCAGAAGCAGTCGTCGCCCGGATCGCGGACCCAGCGGTGTCGGTAATGACGCTGACCGTGACCGAGAAGGGCTACCGCGCGGCCGGCACCGGGCTCGACCTGAACGACCCGGAGATCCAGGCCGACCTGGCCGGCCGCCCGCCGCGTACGGTGGTCGGCCAGCTCGCCGCCGCGATCGCCCGGCGGCCCGAACCGTTGACAATCGTCTCCTGCGACAACTTGGTTGCCAACGGCCCGTTCCTGCGCAAGCTGGTGGGCGAGTACTTCGAGGCGCTTGGCAAAGTGCCGGAGGTGTTCGAGGCGACGCGCTTCCCGGCCAGCATGGTCGACCGGATCGTTCCAGCCACGACCGAGGCGGACCGCGCGGAGGCGGCGCGGCTGCTCGGCGTACGCGACGAGGCCGTCGTGGTCGCGGAACCCTTCCTGCAATGGGTGATCGAGGACGACTTCGCCGGCGACCGCCCCGCGTGGGAACGTGGCGGCGCGGTGCTGACCCGGGACGTGGCGCCGTGGGAGCAGGCGAAACTGCGGATGCTGAACGCCAGCCACTCGATGCTCGCCTACCTCGGCGCCCTGCGCGGGTACGAAACCATCGCCGAGGCAGTCCGCGACGAGGAACTAGCCCGGTTGGCACAGCAGTTGATGACCGACGACGTCGTACCAACATTGTCGCCGCCCGCCGGCCTGGACCTGGCCGCGTACGGCGAGACCGTGCTGGAGCGCTTCGCAAACCCAGCCCTCAAACACCGCACCCGCCAGGTCGCCATGGACGGCTCGGTCAAACTCCCCGTCCGCATGCTAGGCACCGTCCGCGACCGCCTGACCGCCGGCGCCGAACCCCGAACCATCACCCTCGCCGTCGCCGCCTGGATGGTCTACGTCCACCAAACCCCCAACCTGGACGACCCCCAGGCTCCCCGCCTGAAATCCGCAATCGCCAACCTCCCCACCACCAGCCCACCACCCGCCGCGTTGGTCGACGCCCTGCTCGCGGTCGACTCGGTCTTCACCCCGGACCTCCGCGACTCGACAGTCTTCCGGGACCTCCTCGTCGACCACGTGGCCGCCCTCACCACGCATCCATGACGCGCCGACCACGGCAGCCGAACCGCGGGAGCACGTGACGAACTCGGCTTTGAGAAGCCACCACGTACTTTCGGTCGCGATTTCTGCGTGGTGGCTTCTCAAAGCGCGGCGGCGGGCGCGGCGGTGGGCGCGGCGGTGGGCGCGGTGCGCGCGCGGTGGTGGGGTGGGGTTAGTTGGGGGTGGGGAGGATGGTGAGGATTCCGGTTGTGTTCAGGATGGCTCGGCCGGTGGTGAAGGTGCTGGTTTTGTCCTGGCCGGTGGTTTGCCATTGCTTGGCGGTGAACCACCGGCCGGTTTGCTGGAAGCGGTCCGTGGTCAGACTGTCCAGGATGTAGACGTTCTCGTTCAGCGTGACCGTGCCGTCGGGGATCGCCGCGCCGGAGTTCTGCACCATGCCGGTCGCGGTGGTTCCGCCGCGCATCGTCACCTGGTTGCCGGAGACAACGATGTTCCGGAGCAGATTGGTGCCCCACGGCCCGGAGCCACGGGTCCGGGACTGGATCGAGATCCCGTTCACGTTGTTCGCGACGACGTTGTCCCGGACCTGCACGTTCGACGACGTGTTCACGTTGATCCCGCCGCCGTCCCACAGTGACGTACCAGACCCGCGCCCGGTCCCGAACCCGTTGCCGCTGACCGTATTGTCGGCAATCACCCCGTTCCGGCCGATCTCGTACCGGATCCCGTCCGCGGCATTGTCAACAATCTGATTGTTGCTGAACGTCCGGCGATCGTCGTACGCGTCGCTCCACAACCCGACGCCGAGGTTGTCCGCAATCAGATTGCCGACAACCCAGCCACCGCTCGACCAGGTGGTCTTGATCCCGCCGGACTCCCAGTCGGCGATCCAGAACCCGTCGGTGTTGTTGTCGCTGACCTCGTTGGCGGCGATCGTTCCCTTCAACGTGCTGTACTGCCCGACGCCGAGCTGCCCGTTGTGATGGATGCGGTTCTTCTCCAGTACCGCGTTGTCCGCGTTCACCAGCATCGCGCCGACCGCGTGGTTCCAGCGGATGTCGTTCGCGTACACCCGCCAACCGAGCCCGAGCACGACCGCCCCGCCCTGCGGGGGAGTGGCGAAGTGCTCAACAGTCAGGCCGCGTACGGTCACGTTGTTCCCGCCGGGCTCGATCGCGGTCGGCGTACTCGACATCTCGATGTCGTGCCCGGCCGGGTCGTCGCCGAGATAGATCGCGTTCGCCGCGTAGTCCGCGTAAAAGGTGCCACGGGCAACCTTGTCGCGGCTGGCGACCCGGGTCAGATGCCGGCCGTCGCGGAACACCTGCTCGGCCAGGTAACAAATGTTTGCCTTGTTGTCCTCGCATTGCCCGGTCTGCGCGTACGCGGGCGGGAGGGCGCCGGTCGTCACCCAGGCGCCGCCGTTCGCGGCCCAGCGCTTCAGCCGGACCGATCCGGTCAGCACCGCGCCCTCGTCGCTGGCGAGTACCTGATCGGCTTTCGGCCGGAGTGTTTCGCCGATCCGGTGCAGCCCGGACGCGAAGCAGAACGTGGTGCCGGGCGGCGAGTCGGTGATCACTCGCGCGGCGTCATCGGACGGTTTGATCGTGACCCCGTCGCACGCCGGCGCCAGTGCCGGTCCGGTACGGAACGAACCGTCGGACGGTGGCGTGGTGGCGTCGGTGTCGCCGAACAGCAGGGCAGAGAGCAGATCATCGGGCGCCGGCGAACCGGTCGCGGGTAACGGGCCGACGGCAACCAGGCTGGTGCCGACTGCAACGACTGCCAGAAATCCTGTCTTCATAGCGGAGCCTCCGGTGGCACAGGTGAGCCCTGAGCGCACCCCCCATGGCGCGGCTTCGCTTCGCAGGTTACCCCTACGGCACGTAGTCATGGCAATACGTAGCGCACAATCATGTTGCGATGAGCAAGCGATCAACCACCCCCAGCCAACAACCACGGCCACCCAAATCACGCAGTCAGCTACGTCGCGCCGGGCGAACGGGCGGCCGGGTGGTGTTGGGGGAGGGAGGGTTCGCGGTGTTGGGGCGGGGGTTAGTTGGCGGCGAAGGTGCTGACTTGGTCGAGGCCGGCTTTGCGCCAGCCGGCGGGGGTCAGGCGGGCGCCGAAGCGGGAGAAGCGTTGGGTGGCCAGGTCGTCGAGTACGTACTTGTTGCCGGTGAACACGACCTCGCCGGCGGGCACGGTGGCGCCGGAGTTCTGCACCATGCCGGTGGCCTGACTGCCGCCGGTCATCTCGACGGTGTTGCCGCTCACCTGCACATCGCGCAACAGGTACGTGCCCCACGGCCCACTGCCACGCGTCCGGGACTGGATCGTGATGCCGTTGACGTTGCCGGCCACCCGGTTGCCCTTGATCGTCACGCCGGTGGAGGTGTTCACGTTGATCCCGCCGCCGTCCCACAGCGACGTACCAGACCCGCGTCCGGTCCCGAACCCGTTGCCGGTGACCGTATTGTCGACAATCACACCGTTCCGGCTGATCTCGTACCGGATGCCGTCCGCGGAATTGCCGACAATCTGATTGCCGATGATCGACCGGCCGTCGTCCGCGACGTCGGCCCACATCCCGATGCCCTTGTTCGCCTTGATCACGTTCCCGCTGACCGTGCCGGACGACCGGGTGGACTTGATCCCGCCGGACTCCCAGTCGGCGATCCAGAATCCGTCGGTGTTGTTGGAGCTGATCACGTTCCGGGTCACGGCCGCGGCGGCGGAGGAGTACTGACCGAGGCCGAGCTGCCCGTTGTGATGGATCAGGTTCCGATCCACTTTCGTGCTGTCCGCGTCCACCAGCATCACGCCGACGGCGTGGTTCCACCGGACGTCGTTCGCGGTCACCTTCCACCCCGGACCGGACACCAGCGCCCCGGCCTGCGGCGCGCTGGCGAAGTGCTCGATGGTCAGCCCGCGAACGACCACGCCCTTGGCGCCGGACTCGATCGCGGTCGCCGTCCGCGACATCTCCACGTCCCGCCCGGCCGGGTTGCTGCCGAGATAGATCGCGTCAGCCGCGTAGTCCGCGTAGAACGTCCCCGCCTTCACGGCGGCGAGTGACGCAACCCGGGTCAGATGTACGCCATCCACAAACAACTGCTCCCGCAGATAGCAAATGTTCGCCTTGTTGTCCTCACACTCGCCACTCTTGCCGTACGCGGCCGGCAACGCGCCACGCGTAACCCACCGCGACCCGGACGCGACCCAACCGGTCAACCGGACCGATCCGGTCAGCACCGCGCGCTGCGAGCTGGCAAGCACCTGGTTGGCCTTCGGCCGGATCGTGCTGCTGATCCGATGCGTACCGGCAGCGAAACAGAACGTCGTACCGGCCGGCTTCGAGTTGACGATCGACTGCGCGTTCTGACCGGGCTTGATCACCACGCCGCTGCACGGACCGGCAACCGCCGGACCGGCCTGATCCGAACTCACCGCCGGCTTGACCGGGACCTTCGGCTCAACAGGTTTCACCGGCTTGCCAGACGGCCGCGCGGACGGCTTCCCGGCCGTCGGCTTCGCGCTGGGATGCGTACTGGGATGCGCACCACGCCCGGGCTTCGACGGCTGCCCCGGACTGGCAGTGACCTTGGGCTGCCCCTTGCCGGCCGTGGCCCGGTGCGAGGGCAGCGTACGAGTGGCTGCCTCCTCCGCGTCCGGAGCCTTCGCTGTCGTGTTCGCCTTGTTCTCGTTGGCGATCACCGGTACGGCGACCGCGACAACGGCCAGCCCCGCGACAACGAGCGCGGCGGTCCACGACTTCCTCAATGCACTCTCCGGGGGAGTGGGCGATCACTTAAGGTAATGCCATGCGGGTCGCAATGCTGCACAACCGTTACCGGACCGGTCAACCCAGTGGCGAGAACACCGTTGTCGCGCAAACAGTTGATTTGTTGCGGAACGCGGGCCACCAGGTCGATCTGTACGCCCGGAACAGCGACGATATCGCCGAACTCGGCCGAAAAGATCGCGCGCTGTTACCGTTTCGCTCCGTATGGTCATTTTCGGCCGAACGCGATTTAACACAGCTATTGCAGGAGCAACGCCCCGACGTCGTCCACGTACACAACACGTTCCCGCTGTTCAGCGCCTCGGTGCTGCGCGCGGCGAGCAAACTCGGCCTGCCCGTCGTCGCGACCCTGCACAACTTCCGGCTGATCTGCGCGAACGCGGTCCTGCAGCGGGACGGCCGGCCGTGTGAGTCCTGCGTCGGCCGGCTGCCGCTGCCCGCGATCAAGCACGGTTGCTACCGCGAGTCCCGGGTGCAGACGTTGCCGCTGGCGACGAGCATCGGCGTACACAACACCTTGCACACCTGGCGGCGCTACGTCGACACGTTCGTCGTACCGTCAGCATTTGTCCGGGATCGGTACGTCGCGGCCGGGTTCGATCCGGAGCGGTTCGTGGTCAAACCACATGCCGTACCGCACCCCGTACCGAACCCTGGACAGAACGAGAGCCCGGTCCGTGACGGTGCCGGGGAGAGCGTCGTGTTCCTCGGGCGGTTGAGCGAGGACAAGGGATTCGCGGATCTGTTGCAGGCGTGGGACGCCGAGCTCGGCACGCTGGTCGTCGTCGGCGACGGACCGCTGCGCGGCGCGGCCGAGGAACGGGCCGGTCGCGACCCGTCGATCCGGGTGCTCGGGCAACTACCGTGGGCGGACGGGATGGATGTCCTCCGGTCCGCGCGCGCCGTCGTCGTCCCGGCGCGTTCGTATGAGAGCTTCGGACTCGTGGTGGTGGAGGCCTTCGCGTACGGCATCCCGGTGGTCGCGTCCCGGCTCGGCGCGCTCGAGGAACTGGTCGACGACGGCGAAACCGGTGTACTTACCGCGCCCGGCGACCCCGAGGCGCTGCGAAAGGCGATCGGGTTGGTGGCTGATCCCGGGACTTCGGTAGCCTTCGGCGAACGAGCCCGACAGGCGTACCTGGACCGCTTCACACCGGAGCGTGACCTCGCCGCCACGGAGAGGATCTACACCGATGCGATCGCCCGGCACGCCGACCGCGGCCGGCGCCGTACGGAACGCTGAGTGGGTCGTGCCAGACAGGTATAAACCAGATAGAGTCGCGCAACGGGACGCAGGGGGCGGCGTCGCGCCGGAAGAGGTGCGGGAATTCGTGTTGGGGGATGCAAACGTGGTCAGCGTGCCGCGAACCGGATGTGTGGTGGGGGTTTTCGACCTGTTCCACGTCGGCCACATCGACGTGCTCGAACGGGCCCGCCGGCATTGCGACCGGCTGGTGGTGGCGGTGCTGTCGGACGAGTGGGCGCTGGACGCCTGGGGCGCGCGCCCGTTCGTACCGTTGCCCGAGCGGGCCCGGATCGTCGAGCACCTGCGCTGCGTGGACGAGGTGATTTCCGTCGACGAGCTGATCCCCGCGAGCGAGACGATCGTCACAAGCGAGACGATCGCCCCGAGCGAGATGGCTGCCCTGAGCGAGATGGCGGCGAGCGAGATGGTTGCCGTCGGCGACGTACGCCCGCCGTGGCTGACCGGTGTACAGACGGTGTTCGCGGCCAGCGCGATGGACGGTGTACTGAGCGCGGCCGAGCTCGACCGGATTCCGCCCGCGCTGCTCACGATCCTGCCGGCCGGCCGTACCTCCCGCAGCCCGATCCTCCGCGCCGCGATCGACCAGCGCCAATCCCGAAGCTCGGTCGCATGAGTTCACTCCGCGCCACGGTCGCGCAGCTGTCGCAGGCGCAGAAGCCGTCGGCCGGTACCCCCGCCTACTCCCGGTTCGTGAATCGCCGGATCGGCCGGGTGTTCGCCGCGGCGGCGTTCCACGCGGGCCGGACACCGAACCAGGTGAGCTTGGCGAGTGGGTTCTGCTCGCTGGCCGGCATCGTGCTGGTCGCGACCGTCCGGCCGTCGTTCGGACTGGCGCTCGGCGTCACGGCCTTGCTGGTGCTCGGCTACGGCCTGGACTCCGCGGACGGGCAGCTGGCCCGGCTGCGCGGTGGCGGTTCGCCGCTCGGTGAGTGGCTCGATCACATGATCGACGCGGTGAAGATCGTGCTGCTGCACAGCGCCGTGCTGATCTCGTTCTACCGGTTCGATGCCTTCGACAACGATTCGCTGCTGCTCGTACCGTTGGCGTACGTCTGTATGTCATCCGTGCTGTTCTTCGGCCTGATCCTGATCGACCAGCTGCGCCGGCGCCACGGTGACGCCGGAAAGCCCAACGTACGTGGCGATTCGGTGCTCAAATCGTTGCTCATCGCACCGACCGACTACGGCGTACTGTGCCTGGTCTTCCTTGCCTTCGGCAACCCGTCGGTGTTCGTCGCGCTGTACGGCGCGCTGCTCGCCCTGAACCTGCTCTTCCTGATCGCCGCGATCGCCAAGTGGTACCGCGAGATGGCACTGCTCGGGGCGCGGGCCTGATGGCCGTGATCGGGTACGCCCCGGGGGTGTACGACATGTTCCACATCGGCCACCTGAACATCCTGCGCCGGGCCCGCGAGCACTGCGATCACCTGATCGCGGGCGTGGTCGAGGACGAGGTGGTGGCCCGGATCAAGGGCCGCCCGCCGGTCGTACCGCTCGACGAACGGATGGACGTCATTCGAGCGCTCGACCTGGTCGACGAGGTGGTCCGGGACTGGTCGAGCGACAAGTTCGAGATGTGGAAACAGGTGCGGTACGACGTTCTCTTCAAAGGCGACGACTGGAAGGGAACGGAGAAGGGGATCAGACTGGAGAGGCTGCTGGGTGAGGTCGGCGCACAGGTGCACTACTTCCCGTACACCGCCTCCACCTCGAGCACCGATCTGCGCAGGCTTCTGGAGGGGATGAGCTGATGCCTGGCCGGCCGAAGGTACTGCTCAGCGCCTACGCCTGCCGGCCGCAGGGCGGGTCCGAGCCCGGCGCCGGCTGGGCCTGGGCGAAGGCCGCGGCCCGGGACCACGACGTCTGGCTGCTCACCCGCGGCAAGTTCGCGCACGAAATCACCGAGGAGCTGGCGCAGCGACCGGTGCCGGGGCTGACCGTCGTGCCGCTGGAGATGCCGCGCTGGGTGCTGCGCCTGCGCCGCCGTCCCGCCGACGTGTACTGGTACTACCCGCTCTGGCAAGGGCTCGCGCGGCGTACGGCGGCGCGCTTGCATGCCGAGCACGTGTTCGACGTGATCCACCATCTGACGTTCGCGGTGGACTGGATGGGCGCGGGCGTCATCGAGGCTTCGTCGGCGAAGGTGATCTGGGGCCCGGTCGGCGGATCCACGACCGCGCCACTGTCGATGGCACATTGGCTCGGGCCGCGCGGGATGACCGGAGAGCTGGTGCGCCGCGCGTACACCGGGCTGCGGCGCCGGCTGACCGGCCGGAAGATGGCCCAGACCGCCGACCTGATGGTTGCCCAGAACAACGATGTGGCCGACGCGTTCCGGCCGTACGCGCGTGAGATCGTGGTCGAGCCGAATGTCGCGATCCGCCGGTTCACCGCCTCCGGGCCGTACGAGCCGTTCGGCGATCACGGCGTGAAGACGGCGTTGTTCGTCGGCCGGCTGATCCCGTGGAAGGGCGTGCTGCTGGCGATCAGCGCGCTCGCCCGGCCGGAGGCGGCCAACTGGGAGCTGCGCGTCATCGGCGACGGGCCGGACTGGGGTCGCGCCGAAAGTCTCGCCTGGCAGCTCGGTGTTCGGGACCGCGTCGAGTTCATGGGCGCGCTGCCGCGTGAGGACGTGCTGGCGGCGATGTTCCGCGCGGACGCGCTGCTGGCGCCCGCGCTGCGCGAAGCCGCGGGCTGGGCAGTCACCGAGGCGCTCGCGTCCGGGTGCCCTGTGGTCTGCGTCGACCGCGGCGGTCCGGCCGTCATCGTCGGCCCCGACGAAGGCGTCACCGTGCCCTGGCGAGGCGACGTCGTCGGCGAGCTCGCCAAGGGCCTCGGCTCGCTCCGCGGCCGCATCACGCCCGTCGACCGTTGGGGCCCCGACCGGCTGCCGGACCTGCTCTCCGAGTGGTACACCTCGGCACGCGTGACCGCCGACTGACGGGGTACTTGCAGGAGCCAGTCCGTTCAGGTGAAAGGCCGTGCCATGTCCGCGAATCTCGCTGCCACCGTCATCGGTACGCCCGACCCGCCCCAACTCGCCGACTTCTACCGCGAGCTGCTGGGCTGGGTCGAGGTCAGCCGCGATCCGACCTGGGTCCGGCTGCGCCACCCCGAGCGGGAGCGACCGAGCCTGAGCTTCCAGCTGGAAACCGACCACGAGCCGCCGGTCTGGCCGCAGCGCGCGGACGCCCAGCAGATGCAGGCGCACCTCGACATCGAGGTGGACGACCTCGACGCTGAAACCCAGCGTGCCGTCGGTTTGGGCGCGTCGGTCGAGTCACACCAGCCGCAGCCGGGCGGAGTTCGCGTCATGCGCGACCCGCACGGCCACCTGTTCTGCCTGTTCCTTCCAGGTAATTGACTGCTAGTCGCGGGCCGTCTTGCCGGGAAGGGCGAGCATCCGGTCCAGGGCGACCTTGGCGTACTTCTCCGTGTCCGCGTCGACCTTGATCGGGTTGACGACGTGACCGGCGACCAGGTTCTCCAGCGCCCAGACGAAGTGCGGGAGGTCGATGCGGTTCATCGTCGCGCAGTAGCAGACCGTCTTGTCCAGGAAGACGATGTTCTTGTCGGTGTGCTGCTTCGCCAGTCGCTGCACCAGGTTCAGCTCGGTGCCGACCGCCCACGACGTACCCGGCTCGGCCGTCTCCAGCGTCTTGATGATGTACTCCGTCGAGCCGACCAGATCGGCCTTCGTGACGACCTCGTGGCGGCATTCCGGGTGCACGATCACGTTCACGCCTGGTACCCGGGCGCGGACGTCGTCGACCGACTCCGCGGTGAAACGGCCGTGTACGGAGCAGTGCCCGCGCCACAGGATCATCTTCGCGGCCGCCAGCTGTTCACGGGTCAGTCCGCCGCCCGGCTTGTGCGGGTCGTACACGACGCAATCGTCGAGCGACAGGCCGAGCTGCAGCACGGCGGTGTTGCGGCCCAGGTGCTGGTCGGGCAGGAACAGCACCTTCTCGCCCTGCTCGAACGCCCAGTCGAGCGCGGTCTCCGCGTTGCTCGACGTACACACCACTCCGCCGTTGCGGCCGCAGAACGCCTTGATGTCGGCGCTCGAGTTCATGTACGTGACCGGGACCGTCACGTCCGCGACGCCCGCGTCGGCCAGCGCGTCCCAGGCCGCCTCGACCTGCTGAATCCGGGCCATGTCCGCCATCGAGCAGCCGGCCGCGAGATCCGGCAGAATGACCGTCTGCGAATCGTTGGTGAGGATGTCCGCGGACTCCGCCATGAAGTGCACGCCGCAGAACACGATGTACGGCGCGTCCGGCCGGTTCGCCGCGTCCCGGGCCAGCTTGAACGAGTCACCGGTGACGTCCGCGAACTGGATCACCTCGTCCCGCTGGTAGTGGTGCCCGAGCACGAACACCTGGTCGCCCAGTGCTGCCTTCGCCTTCAGCGCCCGCTCCACCAGATCCGGGTCGGAGGCCGGCGGAAGCGCGCCCGGGCACTCGACCCCACGCTCGGAATGCGGGTCGGTGTTCTGCCCCAGGAACAACAACGGAAGGGACTTCGAGCCGTCTGCGATCGTCGTCACGTCAATATCGTCCCACGCCACCACGTCCCCACCACGTGGTACACGTCACTGCCCAAACTATGAAATAAGTACCCTGCCGTTGTGACCACCCCTGGCAGTCCCACCAGCCCCGAACCACCGCCGAACTCCGGCTCTGAGCCGAGTACGGGGTCCACGCCGGATTCCGCTTCCTCCGCGGCGGGATTTGGATTTGCGGCTGCGGGTTTGGTGCTGGCGGCGGGTGCGGGGCGTCGGTTCGGTTCGCCGAAGGCGCTTGTACCGGACGCCGCCGGTATCCCGTGGGTCGTCCGTGCAGCCCGCTTGCTCATCGCGTCGGGCTGTTCGCCGGTTGTCGTCGTCATCGGCGCCGCCGCGGATGACGTCCGCGGCAAACTCACCTCCGAGCCAGTACACATCGCCGAAGCAAAAGACTGGTCCGAAGGCATGGGCGCCTCCCTCCGCGCCGGCCTGACCGCGCTCGAATCCCTGGCCGCCCTCCAAACCGACCTCGATAACGACGCAACTTCCGCGCCGATTGATTCCGTACTCGTGGTACCGGTCGACGTCCCAGGCCTGACCGAGAACGCCGTACGCCGGGTCGCCGCCCACTCCGCCCCAACCGCCCTGGCCCGAGCAACGTACGAAGGCGCACCCGGACATCCCGTCCTGATCGGCCGCGAACACTGGGCCGGCGTCCTCGCCACCGCACGAGGCGACGAGGGCGCCCGCCCGTACCTGCGCAGCCACCAACCCGTACGCATCGAATGCGCCGACCTGGCCGACGGCGCCGACGTGGACACCCCCGACTCCCTCCCACCCGGCCACGGCTGACCCACTTCCACCCAGGTACAGGAAGGCTTGGGTGGGTGAGGGTTGGCAATGGGCGGGTGGCGGGTGATGCTGGGTGGGTGGCTGCCGTTGGGTCGGCGGGGGAGTTGGGCGAGCGTTTGCGGGCGACCGGATATCTCGCCGGCGACGGCCTGGCCACGGTCGGGTACCTCGCATTGGCGTTGAAACGGCCGCTGCTGCTTGAAGGAGAGCCAGGAACCGGGAAGACCTCGCTGGCGGCGGCGATCGCCGAGGCGCTCGGGCTGGAGCTGATCCGGTTGCAGTGTTACGAGGGTATCGACGCGTCCCAGGCGCTGTACGACTGGGATTTCCCGCGCCAGATCCTGCACCTGCGGACGGTCGAGGCGACGAGTTCGGACGCGGCCGTGGAAGAGGTCGAGAAGAGCCTGTTCGACGAGCGATTCCTGTTGTCGCGTCCGGTGCTGCGGGCGTTGCGGGAGAGTCCGGCGGTCCTGCTCGTCGACGAGATCGACCGGGCCGACGACGAGTTCGAGGCGTTCCTGCTGGAGGTGCTGTCGACGTACGAGGTGACGATTCCGGAGCTCGGGACGGTCACCGCGGAGGTACCGCCGATCGTCGTGCTCACCTCGAACCGGACCCGCGAGGTCCACGACGCTCTGAAGCGCCGCTGCCTGTATCACTGGATCGACCATCCGGGCCTGGCCCGCGAGATCGAGATCGTCCGCACCCGGCTGCCAGAGGTGTCCACCCGGCTCGCGGAGCAGGTCGCGCGGTCGGTGCAGCGGATCCGCGAGCTCGACCTGCTGAAACCGCCCGGGGTCGCCGAGACGCTCGACTGGGCCCGCGCTTTGGACGCCCTCGGCACCGGCGTACTGGACGTGGAAACGGCGGCGGCCACGCTCGGAGCGGTCCTCAAATACCGCGAGGACACCGACCGGGTCCGCGAATCCCTCGACCGTTTGCTCGCGAGCTGAGCCACGATGCCGGCACCAGATCTTGCCTCGACCGGGTTCGGAGCGGCGCCAGGTCATGCCTCGACCGGGTTCGGGGCGGCGCCAGATCTTGCTTTGGCTGGGTTCGGAGCGGCGCTCAGACAGGCTGGTCTGGCGGTGACGGCCGACCGGGTGCACCTCTTTCTCCGTGCCGTCGCCGCGCTCGACCCCGGGCGCACCGCGGACGTGTACTGGGCCGGTCGCGCCGCCTTGTGCAGCGGCCCCGACGACACCGCCCGGTACGACGAGGTGTTCGCGGCCTGGTTCGCCGGAGAGCGCCCGCGCGGCGCGGTCCCTCGTACACCTCGGTCCTTCGTCCAGGCACCTCTCGCCGACGACGACACCGCCGGCGGCGCGGAGGCCGATCGGACGCTCACCGTCTCTGCCAGTACGACCGAGGTGCTGCGTCACCGCGATATCGCAGGATTGTCAACAAAAGACCGTGCCGAGCTCGCCCGCATGTTCGGCACCTTGCACCCGCGGCTCCCGGTCCGGCGGGCGCACCGCCGCCGCCCGTCGCATCGCGGCGAGATCGACCCGCGGCGTACGCTGCGCGCCCAGCTCCGGCAGGTCGGCGAACCGGCCCGGGTCCAGTACCGCCGCCGTGGCGTTCGGCCGCGGCGGGTCGTGTTCCTGATCGACGTCTCCGGTTCGATGCGTCCATATGCAGACAATCTGCTGCGGCTCGCCCACACGCTCGTCCAACGCGCGCCTCGAACCGTCGAAGTGTTCACAATCGGCACCCGGCTCACCCGCGTGACCCCGGCATTGCGCCGGCGCGACGCCGAGTTCGCGCTGCGATCCGCGGGCGACGTCGTACCCGACTGGTCGGGCGGCACCCGGCTCGGCGAGGTGCTGAAGGTCTTCCTGGATCGTTGGGGTCAGCGGGGTACGGCCCGGCGCGCGGTCGTGGTCGTGTGCAGCGACGGCTGGGAACGCGGTGACGCCGCGCTGCTCGGCGCGCAGATGGCACGGCTGGCCGCGCTCGCGTACCGGGTGATCTGGCTCAACCCACACCGCGGCAAGCCGGGGTACGCGCCCGTGCAGTCCGGCATCGTCGCCGTGCTGCCGTACCTGGACGACCTCGTCGCCGGGCACAGCCTGGCCGGTTTCACCGAGTTACTGGAGGCGGTAGCCGATGCTTGACGTACTGAGTCGGTTGCCGACGTGGTGGAGGCAGGCGAAGTTGCCAGGGTGGTGGCCGATGTGTGACGGGGTGGGTCGGTTGCTGATGTGGTGGAGGCAGGCGGAATTGCTGGTGGTGGTGGGCGATGCGTGATGTGCTGGATCGGTTGCTGACGTGGTGGAAGGCAGGCGAATCGGTTGCCGTCGGCACTGTTGTCGCGACGTTCGAGTCGGCGCCGCGGCCGCCGGGCGCGGTGATGCTGGTCGGGCCGGGCGCCGAGGCGGTCGGCAGTGTGTCCGGCGGTTGCGTGGAGGGCGCGGTATACCAGCTCGGCGAGGAGATCCTCGCGTCCGGCAAGCCGGTCCTGCAGCGGTACGGCGTGAGCGACGAGTCGGCGTTCGCGGTCGGGCTGACCTGCGGCGGGATCATCGACGTGTTCGTCGAACGCGTCGACCGGACGTCGTTCCCGGAACTGGCCGAGGTCGCGGCCGACATCGCCGAAGGCCGCCCAGTCGCCGTCGCGACGGTGGTCGCCCACCCCGACCCGACCCGACTCGGCCGCCGACTGATCATCCACCCGGACAACGCCGCCGGAACCCCGAACTCGGAGCGCCCGCACAGCACCGGTGGAACCCCGAGCTCGGAAGAGCCGGGCGCGGTCGGTGGAACCGTGGGTTCGGAGGGGTCGGGCGGTGCCGGTGGAGGCCTGGGTTCGGAGCGGGGGCGCGGTTTCGGTGGAAGCCTGGGTTCGGAGGGGTCGGGCGGTGTTGGTGGGAGCCTGGGATCGGAGCGGGCGGACGACGCTGTGCTTGACGACGCTCGGGGGCTGCTGGCGAACGGGCGGACGGAGACGCTGGAGTACGGACCGGACGGGCAGCGGCGTGGCGAAGGCATGCGCGTTTTCGTGTCCTCGTACGCTCCCGTGCCGCGGTTGCTGGTCTTCGGGGCGATCGACTTCGCAGCTGCAGTTGCCCGGATCGGCTCGTTCCTGGGTTATCGGGTGACGGTGTGCGACGCCCGCGCGGTGTTCGCGACCGCGTCCCGGTTCCCGTCGGCCGACGAGGTGATCGTGGACTGGCCGCACCGGTACCTGTCCGGTGAGGCGGCGGCCGGACGGATCGACGACCGGACGGTGATCTGCCTGCTCACCCACGACCCGAAGTTCGACGTACCGCTGCTCGAGGTCGCGCTCCGGCTCCCGCCGCTCGCGTACATCGGTGCGATGGGTTCGCGGCGTACGCACGACGACCGGCTGAAGCGGCTCCGCGAGGCCGGACTGACCGAGACCGAACTGGCCCGGCTGTCCAGTCCGATCGGCCTGGACCTCGGCGCCCGCACCCCCGAGGAGACAGCGGTCAGCATCGCCGCCGAATTCATCGCCCAACGCTGGGGCGGCGCCGGCCAACCCCTATCAACCGCAGCCGGCCCAATCCACCATCAACCAACCCACGACTAACCGGTCAACGGCTGACCGCTCAACCACTAATCGCTCCACGACTAACCGGTCAACGGCTGACCGCTCCACGACTAACCGGTCCACGACTGAGCAACCACGGCTGAGCAACCACGGCTGTCGGGTCCGCCGCTGACCCTTCCACGACTATCCGATCCACGGCTGACGGGTCGACCGCGGACCGGTACACGACTGGCCGGTCGGCTGACCGGTCCAGCGCGGAGCGATCCACGACTGGCTTGGCCAGGACTGACCGATTCACCGCTGACGGAACGGCTGGCCGCTGGCCGTCAACCGCTGACTTATCCGCGACTGACCGGTTCATCGCTGGCGGAGCAGCTGGCTGCTGACTGGTCCAGCGCCGAATCGATCCAGCTCCGACGGATCGATTCGGTGGTGGTGGGCTGGTTTGGTGTGGATGTACCTGTCGGTCGGGGGTTGTGGTCGAGATCACAACGGGCGCAGGATCGAAGGTACGGCGAGTGCTGACATCTGGAGGCGGGGCGATGACCCGGATCACGGTGAAGGTCGACGGAAGCAGCTTCACGGACGAGGTGGAGCCGCGCACGCTGCTGGTGCACTATCTGCGCGAGCAACTGGGGAAGACGGGCACCGTGATCGGTTGCGACACCGGGAACTGCGGGGCCTGCACGGTTCATCTCGACGGCCGCAGCGTGAAGTCCTGCTCGCTGCTGGCGGTGCAGGCGGACGGGCACGCGGTGACGACGATCGAAGGATTGTCTACGAACGGACAACTGCACCCGATGCAGCAGGCGTTCCACGAGAACCACGCTCTGCAGTGCGGGTACTGCACGCCGGGGATGATCATGCAATCGATCGATCTGATTGTTGACAATCCTGATCCGAGCGACGAGGACATCCGGCTCGGGCTGGAAGGCAACCTCTGTCGTTGCACCGGCTACCAGAACATCGTCAAAGCCGTCCGCGCCGCCGCCCACCAGGCGAACGCGCGGCCGGCAGACGCGCAGGCGAACACACGGCCGGCAGATGCGCAGCCGGCAGGCGCGCAGGCGGTAGACGCGCGGCCGGCAGACGCGCCGGCGGCGGTTGGGGGTGTGGGGTGACTGCTACCGAGGAGCGGGCGGCGCGGGAAGTTGGGGCGCCGCGGCGGCGTAAGGAGGACGCGCGGCTGATTACCGGGCGGACGCGCTGGACGGACAACATCGTGCTGCCGGGCATGCTGCATCTTGCGATGGTGCGCAGCCCGTTCGCGCACGCTCGGATCACCGGTATCGACACCACCGCGGCGCGGGCTGCCGACGGGGTGGTTGCCGTCATCACCGGTGCGGACATCGCCAACGAGCAAGGCGCGCTGCCCAACGCCTGGGCGGTCGTGCCGGACCAAAAGGCGCCGGCGCACCCGTCGATGGCAGTCGATCACGTCGCCTTCGCGGGCGAGATCGTCGCGCTGGTCGTGGCCCGCTCGGCGGCCGCGGCGAACGACGCGGCGGAGCTGGTCGACGTCGACTACGACGAACTTCCCGCGGCGCTCGAGCTCCGCGCCGCCGCGCGCGACGAGGTACTCGCGCATCCGGATCTCGGTACGAACGTGTCCGCGGTCTGGTCGTACGACTCGGCCGAATCCGGCACCGGCGGTGACGTCGAGGCAGCGATCGCGGCCGCCCGTGAAGACGGGATCGTGATCGAGGAGGCGTTCCGCCAGCAGCGGCTGATTCCGGCGTTCATGGAGCCGCGGTCGATTGTCGTCGATCCTACAACCGAACAGATGACTGTCTGGTCGTCGACACAGGTACCGCACTTCGTGAAGATCTTCATCGCGCTCGTGCTCGGCATCCCGGAAAGCAAGATCCGGGTGATCGCACCGGACGTCGGCGGCGGATTCGGCGGCAAACTGCAGTTCACGCCGGAGGAGGTACTGACCGTCATCGCGGCCCGCCGGACCGGGAAACCCTGTAAGTACAGCGAGACCAGGTCCGAGTCGCTGATGTCCGCGCATCACGGGCGGGACCAGTGGCAGCAGGTCACGCTGGCGGCGAACGCCGACGGTACGGTCACCGGCCTGAAGGTCGAGCTGACGGCAGACATGGGTGCATACCTGGGTCTGGTCACCTCGGCGATCCCGTTGCTCGGAGCCTTTATGTACAACGGGATCTACAAGTTCCCGGCGTACCACCTCGGCATCACCAACGTGTTCACGAACAAGACGTGGACCGACGCGTACCGGGGCGCCGGCCGGCCCGAGGCGACGTACGCGATCGAACGCACCATGGACGAGCTGGCCGCCCGCGTCGGCGTCGACCCACTGGAGATCCGCGAACGGAACTGGATCAAGCACGAGGAGTTCCCGTTCACGACAGTCGCCGGCCTGCAGTACGACTCCGGCAACTACGAGGCCGCGACCGCGAAGGCGCGCGAGCTGTTCAAGTACGACGAACTGCGCGCCGAGCAGGCGCGACGCCGGGAATCCGGCGACCCGGTGCAACTCGGGATCGGCGTATCGACGTACACCGAAATGTGCGGTCTGGCGCCGTCGCGCTGGCTGGGCTCGATGGGGTACGTCGGCGGAGGTTGGGAGCACGCATCGATCCGGATGCTGCCGACCGGCAAGGTCGAGGTGGTCACCGGCACGAGCCCGCACGGCCAGGGCCACGAGACCGCCTGGAGTCAGCTGGTCGCGGACCGGTTGGGCGTGGCGTTCGAGGACGTCGAAGTGCTGCACGGTGACACGCAGGTCGCGGTGCGCGGACTGGACACGTACGGATCGCGCTCGCTGGCGGTCGGCGGGATGGCGGTGCTGGCCGCGGCGGACAAGGTGATCGAGAAGGCGAAGCCGATCGCGGCGCAACTGCTGGAGGCGAACGCCGACGACCTGGAGTTCTCCGCCGGTCGGTACGGCGTGCGCGGAACGGATGCCGGGATGACGATGGCCGAGCTGGCGTTCGCGGTGTTCCAGGGGCACAAGCTGGACGGTGCCGGCGACGGTTCGCTGGATGCGGACGCGACGCTCGACCCGGAGGACTTCTCGTTCCCGCACGGTACGCACCTGTGCGCGGTCGAGGTCGATACCGAGACCGGATGGTCGACAATCCGATCGTACGTGAGCGTCGACGATGTCGGCGTTGTAGTCAATCCGCTGATCGTCGAAGGACAAGTACACGGCGGTCTGGCGCAAGGGATCGCCCAGGCGCTGTACGAAGAAGCGGTGCACGACGATGCCGGTACGCTAATCACCGGCTCGTTCGATCAGTACTTGTTGCCGGGGGCACCGGATTTGCCGAGCTTCGAAACTGCCCGCACGGAGACGCCCGCGACCACGAATCAACTCGGAGTGAAGGGCGTTGGCGAGGCCGGCACGATCGCGTCGACACCCGCAGTGGTGAACGCGATCGTCGACGCGCTCCGGCCGCTCGGCGTCACGGACGTGACGATGCCATGTACGCCGTACCGGGTCTGGAAGGCGATTCAGGAAGGGACGCGCTCATGATTCCGGCGGCGTTCGAGTACTTCAGCCCGGCGAGTGTCGACGAGGCGCTGGCGTTGTTGCGCGAGCACACCGACGCGAAGGTTCTGGCCGGCGGGCAAAGTCTGATGCCGGCGCTGCGGTTGCGGCTGGCGGCGCCGGAAACGGTCGTCGATCTGGGAAAGATCGCCGAGCTGCGCGGCGTACGCGATGACGGCGACGCGTTGGTGATCGGGGCGATGACGCCGCACAGTACCGTACAGGCCGATCCGCTGATCGGCGCGCACACGCGGCTGATTTCGTTGGCTACGGCAACGATTGGTGATCCGCAGATCCGGCATCGCGGTACGTTCGGTGGTTCGTTGGCGCACGCCGATCCGGCCGCTGATCTGCTTGCGGTGGCGGTGGCGCTGGACGCGTCGTTCGTGATCGCGGGCAGTTCTGGGCGGCGTACGGTGCCGGCGGGGGAGTTCTTCCAAGGCGTGTTCAGTACGGCGCTCGACGAGGATGAACTGCTGGTCGAGGTGCGCGTACCCAAGTACACCGGGTGGGGTGCGCACTACGAGAAGTTCAGCCGGGTCGCGCAGGCGTGGTCGATCGTCTCCGTCGCGGCGGCCGTTCGGTTGGACGGTGGGGCGATCGCGGAGGCGCGCGTTGCCCTGGGCAACATGGGCGCGACACCGATCCGTGCGACCGCGGTTGAGCAGGCGCTGGTCGGACAGCCGGCGACTGCCGAAGCCGTACGCGCGGCCGCGGGTTGGGCGGCGGAGGGCACGGCGCCGACGACTGACCTCAACGGTGACGCTGACTACCGCCGGCATCTGGCCACGGTACTGACCAGGCGCGCGGTGCTGGCAGCGGCAGGTACGGCGTGAAGCTCGAGCACGCGTTCGTCGTACCCGCGCCGATCGGGGAGGTGTGGGACGCGTTCAACGACCTCGAACGGGTGGTGCCATGCTTCCCCGGCGCGACGTTGGACTCGTACGAGGGTGATGCTTTCACCGGCTCGTGCAAGGTGAAGCTGGGCCCGGTGTCGTTGCTGTACACCGGCACCGGGACGTTCGTGGAGCGCAACGCCGCGGATCATCACGCGGTGATCGATGCCAAGGGCAAGGACAAGCGCGGCAACGGTACGGCGACGGCGCGAGTCACCACCAAGCTGACGGAAGCCGGGCCCGGCAGTACCCGGGTAACAGTCGACACAGATCTGACCATCACCGGCCGTCCCGCGCAGTTCGGCCGAGGTCTCATCCAGGACGTCTCAACCAAACTCCTCAACCAATTCACCACCTGCCTGAAATCCAAACTGACCACCGAACCCACCACATCCACGGAGTCGGTGGGGTCGACTGACGTCGGCGGGGCAGCGACACCCCAGGGACCCGGCGGGGCAGCGACACCCCAGGGACCTGGCGGGTCGCCGACCTCGGACGGATCGGCCACGCCGGACCCCTCGCTCGGGCGAGGCTCGCCGTCCGATGCCAAGGGGAGCTCATCTGCCCAACCTGATGCGGGGAAGCACGGTGATGCGCTGCCGGACGATTCTCCGCAGCCCGAGGACGCGGTCGCGCTGGACCTCGTCGGCACAGTCCTTCCGCTCCTGGCCCGCCGCGCCGCCCCGTACCTGATCGGCGCGACCCTAGCCCTGATCCTCCGCCGCCTCATCCGCCACTGACGGGTCGAAGCACGGCTGCCCACTGAAGACAGCCGGCAGTACAGGTCGATGTCCCGCGACCACGACCAGCTCTGCGGCCTCCTCCGAGGTGAACCAGCCCGACTCGCTCACCTCCGCCGAACACCCCGCCTCACCGGCAACCACCTCGGCCTTGAACACCATCCCGACGACCTGCACTCGTTTCCCATCCGGATAGACCACGACCACATCCGGGTTCGAGTACACCCCGATCAGCCCAGTCACCCGTACCGACAACCCGGTCTCCTCGTACGCCTCCCGCTCGGCCGCCTCAGCCGGCCGCACGCCCGGTTCGACTGCGCCGCCCGCCAGGCACCACTCGCCGTTGTCGGTCCGCTTGGTCAGCAACAGCCGACCGCCGTCCAGAACCGCCGCGACCGCCCCGAGTCGTAGCTGCGGTACCTCGAACAGAACTGACTTCTTGCCAACTGTGTACCGAAGGACAGGTAGTGGTCGGTGATCGGGGCTGGTTCGTGCGGCGTTCAGGCGGGGCCAAGACATGTACGTAGACGACTACGTCCTGTCGTTAGGTTCGCGAAGTGGGCGGGCGATGGGCGGCCGGGGCGCGGTAGGGGAGGATGTGGGCATGCGGATTCTGATTGCGCCGGACAAGTTCGCCGGGACGCTGACGGCGGTTGAGGCGGCGGCGGCGATCGAGGAGGGGTGGCGGCGGCGCGACCCGGAGGCCGAGGTGCTGGTCGCGCCGATGGCGGACGGTGGGCCGGGGTTCATCGATGTGCTGTCGGCGGTGGTCGACGGGAAGTTGCTCTCGGTGACGGTACGCGGACCGCTCGGCGTGGATACTCCGGCGACGATCCTGCTCGCGGGGGAGACGGCGTACCTGGAGACCGCGCAGGCGTGCGGGCTGCACTTGGTCGAGCCGAACGAGCGGCGGCCGGAAGAGGCGTCGACGTACGGGGTCGGGCAGCTGATCGCGGCCGCGGTGGATGCGGGCGCGAAGCGGATCATCCTCGGCCTCGGCGGCTCCGGCACCAACGACGCCGGCGCCGGCCTCCTCGCCGCCCTCGGCGCAACCGCCGCGACCGACTCTGCGACCGACCTCGCGACCGACCCTGGGACCGACCCTGCGCCCGCCGGCGCCGGTGGGACGGCAGCCGATGGCCAGGCGTCCGCCGGCGCCGCGGCGGAAGGGCAGGTGGCGCGGCTGGATGGTGGGGCGGCGGGGCTTGCCGGGTTGGCGGCGGTTGATCTGCAGCCGGCTCGGGACCGGGTCGCGGGGATCGAGTTCGTCGCGGCGAGTGATGTGGAGAACCCGATGCTCGGGCTGCGCGGCGCGACCAACGTGTTCGGCAGCCAGAAGGGCATCCCGGACGAGCGCAAACCCGAGGTCGATGGCTGGCTGACGCGGTTCGCCGAGCTCGCGGACCGCAAGACCGCCGATCAGAAAGGCGCGGGCGCCGCCGGCGGGCTCGGGTACGCGCTACTGCTCCTCGGCGCCGAGCGGGTTTCCGGTATCGACCTGGTCGCCGAGCTGACCGGACTGAAGCAGAAGGCCGCGCAGGTGGATCTGGTTCTGAGCGGTGAGGGCGCGTTCGACTTCCAGTCCCGCGACGGCAAGGTGATCGCCGGCGTCGCGAAGGTGGCGAACGACGCGATGCGGCCCTGCGTCGTACTGGCCGGAAAGGTACTGATCGGTTCGCGCGAGATGCGCTCGATGGGCGTCGAGTCGGCGTACGCGCTGGTGGACGCGGTCGGCGAGGAGCAGGCGTTCGCGGACCCGCACGGTTCACTCGCTGTAGTCGCCGAGCGGGTCGCGAAGACCTGGGCGCGCTGACCGCCTCGACCAGCGCCGGGCCGGGCCGCGTGAGTCAGCGGGTGGGACGGCCCGGCGGGATGGTTGATCTGTGAAATTGGTGTGCGACCATGGGAATGAGCGCGGGACGGCCGTTGTTGACCCGTGTTGACATGAGACTTCCGTGCCGGCGGAGCGTGTGCGGCGGCACTTGAGAGATGACTGGAGTCAGGGATGACTGAAGCGCAGACCGAGCAGGCCGTCGCCACTGGTGTACTCCTCACCGACGGGGCCGCCGCCAAGGTGAAGGCGCTGCTGGACCAGGAAGGCCGCGACGACCTCGCGCTGCGGGTGGCCGTGCAGCCGGGCGGGTGCTCCGGGCTGCGGTACCAGCTGTTCTTCGACGAGCGTCAGCTCGACGGTGACGTGGTCGCGGACTTCGACGGCGTCAGCGTCGTGACCGACCGGATGAGCGCGCCGTACCTGAAGGGTGCGAGCATCGACTTCGTCGACACGATCGAGAAGCAGGGCTTCACCATCGACAACCCGAACGCCACCGGCTCCTGCGCCTGCGGCGACTCGTTCAACTGAGCTGAAACTTTTTCAAAACCCCTGGTCACCGCGGTGACCAGGGGTTTTGGCATGTCCGCAGTTTGGAAGCGATCGTCCCAATGTGTGAATCCAACGCTTGTTGGGTACGGCTTTCGCTGTGTGGGACTACATAACTGAGCGTCACTCGCAGTTGCTCTACCAGAGCTATCAGCACCTCAGCCTGGTCATCCAATGCGTACTGCTGGCGACCGTGATCGCGGTTGGTCTGGCGGTTTTCGTGCACCGCAACCCGCGGATCGCGTCACTGGCAGGTGCGATCAGCGCCGTCGGTCTGACCATCCCGTCGTTCGCGCTGCTCGGCCTGATGATCCCGGTGGCCGGTATCGGCACCGCCACATCCGTCGTCGCGGTGACCTTCTACGCGAGCCTGCCGATCCTGCGGAACGCCGTAGTCGGCCTGGCCGGCGTTGACGCGACGCTGATCGAGTCGGCCCGCGGGATGGGCATGGGCGCGGTCCGGACGTTGCTCCGGATCGAGCTGCCGCTGGCCTGGCCGGTGATCCTGGCCGGCGTCCGGGTCTCGGCGCAGATGTCGATGGGCATCGCGGCCATCGCGGCGTACGTGCTCGGGCCTGGTCTGGGCAGTTTCATCTTCACCGGCCTGACCCAGATCGGCGGCAAGAACGCCCTGAACTCCGCGCTGGTCGGCACGATCGGCGTTGTCCTGCTCGCTCTGATCCTTGACGCTTTGCTGCTGCTCGTCGGCCGCCTGACCACCTCGAGAGGTATCCGTGTCTGAATCCACCGTGACCGAGGGCAGCACCGGCGCAAGTACGAGCAGCCCGGCCGCCGCCGGCGAGATCAGCGGCGTCGACATCGAGCTGACCGATGTCGTCAAGCGGTACCCGGGGCAGAAGAAGGCAGCCGTCGAGGGGTTGTCGCTGCACATCCCGGCCGGCGAGATCGTGATGTTCGTCGGACCGTCCGGCTGCGGCAAGACCACCTCGCTGAAGATGATCAACCGGCTGATCGAGCCGACATCCGGCCGGATCCGGATCGGCGGCGAGGACATCAGCCGCCAGGACGACGACGACCTGCGGCGCCGGATCGGGTACGTGATCCAGGGCGGCAGCCTGTTCCCGCACATGACCGTGACGCAGAACATCGCGCTCGTACCGGGCCTGCTCGGGTGGGACAAGCGGCGTACGGCTGAACGTGTCGACGAACTGCTCGAACTCGTCGGCCTCGACCCGGCCCGGTACCGCAACCGCTACCCGAGGGAACTGTCCGGCGGGCAGCAGCAGCGCGTCGGCGTCGCTCGCGGACTGGCGGCCGATCCGCCGGTGATCCTGATGGACGAGCCGTTCGGTGCGGTCGACCCGATCACCCGGCAGCGGCTGCAGGACGAATTGCTCAGTATTCAGGAGGAGCTGCGCAAGACGATCGTTTGTGTGACCCACGATTTCGACGAGGCGGTGAAGCTGGGCGACCGGATCCTGATCCTGACCGAGGGCGCGAAGATCGCGCAGTACGACACCCCGGAGGCGATCCTGGCGAGTCCGGCGGACCGGTTCGTCGCCGACTTCGTCGGGGCCGGCGCGGCGCTGAAGCAGCTGACGCTGAGCCGGGTCAGCGAGATCGAGCTGTGCCAGCGGACGGTCGCGGAGATCGGCGATCCGGCGCCCGCGGTGCTGCGGGCCGCGGAGGCGGCCGGCGACGACTGCGTGGTGGTACTGGATCGCCGCCGCCGCCCGGTCGACTGGATGTGGACAAGAGATTTGTCGAATGTTGACAATGTGCCGGCGCCGCACGAGGACACCGACCTGGTCACGATCGACCGGCGCGCGACGCTGAACGACGCGCTCGACACGATGCTGACCTCCAGTCACGGCAGCGCGGTCGTCACCGGGCGCCGCGACGAATACCTGGGCGTCGTCGACTTCCAGTCAGTCCTGGCCCGAATCCAGGACGCCGCCCCGAACGGCTCCGACCCCGCCCCGAACGGCTCCGACCCCGCCCCGAACGGCTCCGACCCCGCCCCGAACGGCTCCGACCCCGCCCCGAACGGCTTGGGTCCCGCGCCGAGTGGCTCCGATCCCGAGCCGGAGGTCGCCCCGTGACGATGCCGATGCTCCGTCCGCTCCTCGCTTCGGCAGGGGAGGTCCAATGACCGTGATCGATCCTGGACCCGACACCAGCGCCAAGGAGAACCTCGCCGACGCGAAGGCGACCGCGGCGGGGCTGGCGTCGAATCGGGCCCGGCGGCCGTCGTGGGGCCTGCTGATCGGCCAGCCGTTGTTCGTCGCGATCGTTGTCGGATTGTGGGCAATCTGGCGATCCCGAGCCGAACTCGACTCGATCGAACAGCGCCAGCTCGACTGGAAACTAGTCGGACAGCTGACCGTCCAGCACCTCGAACTCACCGCGGTCGCCACGATCATCGTGCTCGTGGTCGCGGTCCCACTCGGCATCCTGCTGACCCGCCCCCGGGCCCGCCGCGCCGCACCGATCGTCGTCGCGGTCGCCAACGCCGGTCAGGCCGCGCCGGTGATCGGGCTGATCGTGCTGCTGGCGATCTGGCTGGGCTTCGGCTTCTGGACCGCGATCCTCGCACTCTGCCTGTACGCGATCCTGCCCGTGCTGCGAAACACGATCGTCGGCCTGCAAGGTGTCGACCGTACGCTCGTGGAGGCCGGCCGTGGCATGGGGATGTCGAACGTGGCGGTCCTCGGGCGGATCGAGCTGCCGCTGGCGGTGCCGGTGATCATGGCCGGCATCCGTACCGCGCTCGTTCTCGTCGTCGGCACCGCGACCCTCGCGACGTTCATCGACGCCGGGGGACTGGGCAGTCTGATCACCACGGGCATCCGCCTGCTTCGGTACCCGGTGCTGATCAGCGGCGCCGTACTCGTCGCGGCGCTGGCTCTGCTGATCGATTGGGCCGGCCGCGTACTCGAAGAAGTAACCCGACCGAGGGGACTCGGATGAAGCGGCTTGTAGCGGCAGGCGCCGCGCTACTCCTCGTCCTGTCCGGTTGCGGGCTCGGTACTAGCGGCGGTTTCGTACCGACTGGCGCGCTCGAGGGACCGCTGCGCTCGGTGAAGAACTTGGACGGCCTGACCATCGGGATCGGCTCGAAGAGCTTTCAGGAGCAGCTGATCCTGGGCAAGATCGCGGCGATCCTGATGCAGTCCGCCGGCGCGCACGTCAAGGATCTGACCAACATGCCGGGCAGCGACACGTCCCGGCAGGCAATGCTGCAAGACCAGATTCAGATGTCGTGGGAGTACACCGGGACCGCGTGGATCTCGTACCTGGGCCATGACACCGGGATCCCCGACAAGCAGGAGCAGTACGAGGCCGTACGCAAGGAGGACGAGGCGAAGTACGGGCTGATCTGGCTGAAACCGGCGCCGATGAACAACAGCTACGGTTTCGCGATGACCCGGAAGGAGTCGGACCGGCTGCACATCACCAAGCTGTCCCAGGTCGCGTCGCTGCCGGTGAAGGAGCACACGTTCTGCGTCGAATCCGAGTTCGCGAACCGGAACGACGGGTTCGAGCCGATGCTGAAGCATTACGGGATCCCGATCGGTACGGGCGTGCCGCGCAACAACATCAGGACCTTGGACACGGGTGCGGTGTACGCGGCAACCAGTCATGGGGACTGCCGGTTCGGCGAGATCTTCACGACTGACGGGCGGATCAAGTCGCTCGATCTGGTTGTGCTGCAGGACGACCGGAAGTACTTCCCGGCGTACAACGTGGCTCCGGTGGTTAGTAAGAAGGTGCTGGACAAGTACCCGCAGCTGCGCGATCTGTTCCAGCCGGTGTCGGACAAGCTGACCGATCCGGTACTGATCGACCTGAACGCCCAGGTCGACGTCGAGGGGCGCGAACCCGCCGACGTCGCCATGGACTGGCTGGTCAAGGAAGGCTTCGTCAGCCGCGACTGACCGCGCTGGCTGTGGCTGACTGCGCTGGCTGTGGCCGGTGGGTCAGCCGTGGCCGATTGCTGATTCCCGGGCTCTTTTCGGGAGGAGGTAGCTGACGGCGAGGCTGATCACGAACAGCCCGATCGCCAGCAGGACGGACGTTTTGGTGGCGCCGAGGAACGCGTGGGCCGGTAGCAATTGGAAGAACACCGTGCCGATCACCGCGACTCCGACCGCGCCGCCGTACTGCTGCATGGCGGTCAGGACGCCCGATGCCGAACCGGCGGCCTGATCGTCGATCGAGGCCAGGATGATGTCGAACAGCGGCGCGAACACGAGACCGGCGCCGATCCCGGTGGCCAGCGTCGCCGGGACCAGGTTCCAGATCGTGGTCGCGTCGCCGTACGTGTGCAGGGTGAACCAGACACCGCCCATCGCCACGGTCATCAACGCGATGCCAAGCTGAAGCGCGCCGCGGCCGAGGCGGGGTGCCAGTACGGCGCCGGACACCGGTGCGCCGATCGCGATCCCGAGCGAGAACGGCACCATCGCGAGGCCGGCTTTGAGCGGGCTGTAGTGCAGGCCGAGCTGGGTGAACAGATTGAACACCAGCATGAAGCCGTTCATCGCGAGGAAGAACGTGGTGATCACGCCGAGCCCGGCCACGTATCCGCGGTTGCGGAACAGCGATGGGTCGATCACCGGGTTCGCGGACCGGCGCTCCCGCCAGCCGAAGAGCGCGAAGACGACGATCGAGCTGGTCAACATCAGGATTGTCCACAATGGCCAGCCGAGCTCACGACCCTGGACCAGCGGGTAGATCAGCAGGCCGGACGCGGCGCTGACCAGCAGTACGCCGAGCGCGTCCAGGCGGGACGCCCCTGGGGTCTTGACCTCGGGCATGAACCGGAGCGCGCCGACCAGAGCGGCGAGGCCGATCGGCAGGTTGATGAAGAAGATCGTCCGCCAGCCGGCGCCGAGCCAGTTCGCATCGATCAGTACGCCGGCCAGAATCGGCCCTGCCACTGCAGACAATCCCATCACCGGGCCGAACATCGCGAACGCCTTGCCGAGCTCCTCCGCCGGGAAGATCGCCTTCAGAATCGCGAACCCCTGCGGGATCATCACCGCCCCGAGCAGCCCTTGAGCGACCCGGCTGCCGATCAGCAGCTCCGGGGTTGTCGACAATCCACACACCGCGGACGCGACCGTGAACCCGATCGCTCCGATCACGAACAGCCGCTTCCGCCCGACCAGATCGCCCAGCCGCCCAAACGTGATCAGCCCGATCGCGAACGCCAACGTGTACCCGGCCAGCATCCACTGCATGGCCGACTCCGACCCACCAAGGTCAGCCCGAATCGACGGCGCCGCAATGTTGACAATCGTCGCGTCGACAAGGTCCATCACCTCAGCAACCAAGATCGTCACCAACACCACCCACCGCCACCGGTGAACGCCCGTGGTGTGAGCGGTGGTTTGGGTGCTGGCGGGGTCTGGTGTTGCGGTTGCGGCACGACCCGGGGGCATCGGCAGCGCCGGCGTTGCGGTGGTGGCGTTTGGGGTGGTTGGTGGGTCTTGTGCCGCGGTTGTGTTGCTCATGATGGCCCCCTCGCGAGATTCGAACACCGTTCGTTGACGAACACCGTTCTACTCGCGAACGGTGTTCGCGTCAAGTACAGTGTTCGTATGAGCCAACCTCCGTGGCAGCCGATCACTCCCGCGAAACCCGTTCGGCAGGCGAAGGAGCCGCTGACCCGGGACCGGATTGTCGACGCCGCCATGCGGGTGCTGACCCAGAGCGGGTACGAGGCGGTCTCGATGCGCAAAGTCGCGTCCGAACTCGGTACGGGGCCGGCGTCCTTGTACGCGCATGTCGCCAACAAACGCGAACTCGACCAGCTACTGGTGGAGCGCACCGCGGAGCAGATGGTGTTCGACGACCCGATCGACCCTGCGCGCTGGCAGGCGCAGCTGAAGGCGACGATGCGCGAGATGCTCCGCGCGATGCGGGCGAATCCCGGCGTGGCACGGGCCGCGATCGGCGCGGTGCCGGTGGGGGAGCGCGCCCTGCGTACCACTGAACGCATCCTGACTCTGCTCAAAGCCGGCAACGTGCCGGACCAGGCGGCGGCGTGGGCGGTCGACCTGATCCCGCTGTACGTGACGGCGGTCGCGTTCGAGGAGACGGTCCAAAGCGCCTCGGACTGGACCCCCGAAGACGTGGAGCGCTTCGTCAGCAACCTGCGAACCTACTTCGAGGCCCTCCCAGCCGACCGCTTCCCCCTCACAGTCGCCCTGGCCGCCCCCCTCACCTCCGGCGCCGACGGCGACGCCCGCTTCGAATTCGGCATCACCGTAATCACCGCCGGCCTAGCCACCCTCGCCCCAACCCCATAACCCTCCCTTCACACCCCTCGCTCCGCACACCTCTCGCTCCGCACACCTCTCGCTCCGCACACCTCTCGCTCCGCACACCCCTCGGCCCACCGCCTCGCCGGTCCACCGTCTCCTTCGGGCCTGCACCCCTGGCCCCGGGCGCCCCGGCCAATCACGCTTCCGTCCACCGCGCCCTGGTGCACGCGCCGGGTCCACCACGCTGCGGTCCACCGCACCCGGACCACCCACCCCGCTTAGCCGCACACCGGTTCCCCGCACCCGGGTTCGCGTGCCCCGCCGCACCCGGGCCCACCGCGCCCGGCCGCACCGCAGCCTCGGGCCGACCGCGCCCCCACATCGCCGCAGCCTTGGGTTCACCGCACCTGGGGTTCACTCGGCTCCTGGTCGCGAACCTGGCGCGTACCTGAGCGCCACCCGGCCGATCGGCCGCGCCGCGCCGCGCCGCGCCGTGCCGTGCCGTGCCGTGCCGTGCCGTGCCGTGCCGTGCCGCGCCGTGCCGGTACGTGCTATCGGGCGATTGCGATGGTGCCGGCGGGGAACCGGGGTACTGCCTGCTGACAGCGGATCAACTGCGAGTTACTTCTTGTGGTTCACGAATGCACATGGTTAACCTTCGGATTGTCAACAAAACTACGACCTTCCCGTGGGGCGTGTTGATTTGTGCGAGGTGGGCACTCGGGTGAGGCCGTAAACGACAGGAGGAACACTGTGGAGCCCGAGAACCGACGACCCGTGGACACCCCGCCGCCCGGGGCGACCCCCACGGTTGAGGCGGAACCGCCGCCCGGAGTGCTCAAGAAGGCGATCGCCGCGTCGGCGATCGGGAATGCCACCGAGTGGTTCGACTACGGCATCTACGCGTACGGCGTGACGTACATCTCGGCCGCGATCTTCCCGGGTGACACCGAGAGCCAGACCCTGCTCGCGCTGATGACGTTCGCCGTCTCGTTCCTGGTCCGGCCACTCGGCGGCCTGGTCTGGGGACCGCTCGGCGACCGGCTCGGCCGTAAGCACGTACTCGCGATCACCATCATCCTGATGTCCGGCGCGACCCTGTGCGCCGGACTCGTGCCTTCGTTCCACACGATCGGGTACTGGGCGCCGGTGCTGCTGGTGCTGCTCCGGATGGTGCAGGGCTTCTCGACCGGTGGTGAGTACGGCGGCGCCGCGACCTTCATGGCCGAGTACGCGCCGAGCCGCAAGCGCGGGTTCCTCGGCAGCTTCCTGGAGTTCGGGACGCTCGCCGGGTTCTCGCTCGGCGCGCTGCTGATGCTCGGCTTCTCGCTGCTGCTCGGCGACGAGGCGATGCATTCCTGGGGCTGGCGGCTGCCGTTCCTGGTTGCCGCGCCGCTCGGTCTGGTCGGGGTGTACCTCCGGTCCAAGCTCGAGGACACGCCGGTCTTCCGCGAGCTCGAGGCGAAAGGCCAGAAGGAAGAGCAGACCTCGCATCAGTTCCGGGACCTGCTGGCCGGGTACTGGGCGCCGATCCTGCGTCTCGGTGGCATGGTGATCGCGCTGAACGTCGTCAACTACACGCTGCTGACGTACATGCCGACGTACCTGGAGAAGGAGATCGGGCTCAGCTCCGACAAGTCGCTGGTGGTGCCGATCATAGGAATGTTGACAATGATGGTGTTCGTTCCGTTCGCCGGCCGGATGTCCGACCGGGTCGGCCGAAAACCGTTGTGGTGGGTCTCGCTCGGCGGGCTGTTCGTGTTCGGTGTACCGATGTTCATGCTGATGAGTACGAACATGCTCGGCGCGATCATCGGGTTCGCGGTGCTCGGGCTGCTCTACGTACCGCAGCTCGCGACCATTTCGGCGACGTTCCCGGCGATGTTCCCGACCCATGTGCGGTACGCCGGGTTCGCGATCGCGTACAACGTGTCCACCTCGCTCTTCGGTGGTACGGCGCCCGCGGTGAACGACTGGCTGACGGCGAAACTCGGGGATTCGCTGGTGCCTGCGTACTACATGATGGCGGCCTGCGTGGTCGGTGCGATCGCGCTGATCAAGGTCCCGGAGACTTCCCGGTGCCCGTTGAACGGCACAGAAATCCCCGGTACTGATGACGCGCTGCCGCCGGTGGACCTGGAACCGGCCGCCACCAAGGCCTGAACCAGAATCTGAACCACAGCAGGAGGCCGGCCCGCCGATCTCCGGAAACAATTCGCCAGCTGGCGCACTATTTGTTCCGGAAACCGCTGGCCGGCCTCCTGCTGTGTACGGACACAGCTGAGCAACCGAAGACGCCGCGTCCGATGGGACGCGGCGTCAGGCCGAGGACCGTGGATCAGCCGGCTACGGCGGTTACCGCGTCGGACCAGAGGGCGGCGGCTTCGTCGATCTCGTCGGGGGAGACGACCAGCGCCGGGATGAAGCGGACGACCTGGCCCCAGGCGCCGCACGTGAGCAGGAGCAGCCCGCGCCGCGCCGCCTCCTGCTGAACCGCTGCCGCCGTCACCGGGTCCGGCTTCCCGTTCGCGTCACGGAACTCGTTGCCGATCATCAGGCCGAGTCCGCGTACGTCGGTGATCCGCTCGTGCTTGTCCGCGACCAGCTGCAATGCCTGCTTGAGCTGCGCGCCCCGCTCGGCCGAGTTCTGTACCAAGCCTTCGTCCTGGATCACGTCGAGTGTCGCCAGCGCGGCCGCGCACGCCACCGCGTTCGCGCCGTAGGTCCCACCTTGTGAACCAGGCCAGGCCTTCTCCATCAACTCCGACGACGCGGCGATTGCAGACAATGGGAACCCGGACGCCAGCCCCTTCGCCGTGACGACAACGTCCGGTCGCGATCCGAAGTGGTCGCCGCCCCAGAACTTCCCGGTACGCCCGAACCCGGTCTGTACTTCGTCGACAACCAGCAGAATCCCGTGCGCGTCCGCGCGCTCCCGCAGGCCGGCGAAGAACCGCTCGTTCGCAGGCACGTACCCACCCTCACCGAGCACCGGTTCGACGAAGAACGCGGCGGTGTCGGCCGGCGCGCTCAGGGTTTGCAGTACGTAGTCCAGCTGGCTGAGCGCGAAGTCGGTGGCCTGCTCGACCGGCCAGCCGAAGTGGCCGGGGTCGGGGAACGGCGACACGTGGACGCCGGCCATCAACGGGCTGAAACCGGACCGGAACTTGGTACCGGAGGTCGTCATCGAGCCCGCGGCCACGGTCCGGCCGTGGAATCCGCCGTGGAACACGATCACGTTCGGCCGGCCGGTCGCCTGGCGGGTCAGCCGCAGGGCGGCCTCGATCGCTTCGCTGCCGGAGTTCGCGAAGAACATCCGGTCCAGACCCTGGGGGAGTACGTCGCCGAGCCGCTCCACCAGGTTGAGCAGCGGCCGGTGCATGACGGTCGTGTACTGCGCGTGGATGATCCGGCCGACCTGCTCCTGGGCGGCCGCGACCACACGCGGGTGGCAGTGCCCCGTCGACGTGACGCCGATGCCCGCGGTGAAGTCCAGATATCGGCGGTCGTCCTCGTCGAACAGTTGCACGCCCGTACCGCGGGCGGCGACCACACCGGTCGCCTGTTTCAGGATTTGCGAGAGCTCGGCCACGGACTTCCCCTCTGAACGTCAAATGGTAGATTGTTGACAATCAGCGTATCTCAGCTGCCGAAGCCGGTGAAGGGGTGCTCATGGACGACCGGAACGAGTGCATCATCAATCCCAGCCCGGGAGCGGGTGGTGGGATCCCGTTGCGGTGGAGTGGGCAGCTTCCGGTCGGTGGCCGGGAGACCTCAGCGGCTGCGGCGAAGCGGGGTCGTGCATGAACCGGCCGGACGAAGCACACGCCAAGGACGAAGTACGCGTCGTGGATGCCGTCGAGAAGCGGTTGTTCGTCGACGGCAAATGGATCGAGTCCAGTGGCGGCGCGACCTTCGATGTCGTCGATCCGTCCACCGGTCAGGTCCTGTGCGCGGTCGCCGACGCGACTCCGGCGGACGGTCGCGCCGCACTCGACGCGGCGGTCGCGGCGCAGCCGGATTTCGCCCGTACCTCGCCACGCGAACGCGCCGACATGCTCACCGCGGCGTACGAACTGCTGATCGAGCGCACCGACGAGCTGGCGCTGCTGATGACCCTGGAGATGGGCAAACCGTTGCCCGAGGCCCGTGGTGAGATCGCGTACGCGGCCGAGTTCTTCCGGCACTTTGCCGGTGAAGCGCTGCGGATCGACGGCGGGTACCAGACCGCGCCGGCTGGGAACGCGCGCTTCCTGATCACGAAGCAACCGGTCGGCCCCTGTCTGCTGATCACCCCGTGGAACTTCCCGATGGCGATGGGAACCCGCAAGCTTGGCCCGGCGATCGCGGCCGGCTGCACGAGCGTGATCAAGCCCGCGCACCAGACGCCGCTGTCGATGCTCGCGTTGATGGGCATCCTGGCCGAGGCCGGCGTACCGGCGGGCGTGGTCAACTGTGTCACCGCGATGGACGCGGGCGGTGTGATGGAGCCACTGATTCGGTCCGGGCTGGCCCGCAAGCTGTCCTTCACCGGGTCCACTCGAGTCGGTCGCGTCCTGCTCGAACAATGCGCTGAGAAGGTGCTCCGTACCTCCCTCGAGCTGGGCGGCAACGCACCGTTCATCGTCTTCGAGGACGCCGACCTTGACGAGGCGGTCGACGGCGCGATCGCGGCCAAGATGCGGAACATGGGCGAGGCGTGTACGGCTGCCAATCGTATTTTTGTTCACAATGCGGTGATCGACGAGTTCGGTCGCCGGCTAGCGGACCGGATGGGCGCGCTGACCGTCGGGCGGGGCACCGAACCGGACATCAAGGTCGGGCCGTTGATCGACGAGGCCGGCCGGGACAAAGTGCGTTCGCTCGTAGCGGACGCGGTCGGGCGGGGCGCCACCGTACTCACCGGCGGCGAGATCGCGCCGGGCGACGGGTACTTCTACCCGCCGACGGTGCTCACCGGCGTACCGCGGGACGCCGCGATGGCGGATCAGGAGATCTTCGGGCCGGTCGCGCCGCTGACGCCGTTCAGCACCGAGGACGAGGTGATCGCGGCCGCGAACGACACCGAGTACGGGCTGGTCGCGTACGTCTTCACGAACGACCTGCGCCGGGCGCTGCGGGTGGCGGAGTCGATCGAGACCGGCATGGTCGGCCTCAATCAGGGGGTGGTGTCGAACCCGGCGGCACCGTTCGGCGGGGTGAAGCAGTCCGGGCTCGGCCGGGAGGGCGGTGCCGTCGGGATCGACGAGTTCCTGGAGACGAAGTACATCGGGATTGCCGTCAGCGGTTGACCAGCCGCTCGATCGCGTCGTCCATGTGCGCCAGCAGAAGCATCTCGGTACGGGCCACGTTGCCGGCCCCGATCGCTTCGGCGAGATCGGAGTGTTCCATCGCGCGGACGTCGGTCGCGAGGTACGTCTCCTCCAGCGCGTGGATGCACATCCGGGTCTCGATGATGGACGTCTGATGCATCCGGATCAGCCGCGGGCTGCCGGACAGCCGGACCAGGGTCTCGTGGAACTCGATATCCAGCTCGCCGATGGCACCCGGATCGCCGTCCGCATCCAGCATCGCGTGGCCGAACGCGGACAGCGCCTTGCCGGCCGCTTCGAATTCGCCGGCCAGGATCTGCCTGGCCGCGGCCAGCTCGATCGCCTGCCGGGCCACGTACATGTCGCGGATGTCGTCCGGCGTCAGGTCGACGACGAACAGCCCGCGGTTGCGGATGGAGATCAGCAGCCCTTCCTGGGTGAGCCGCTGCATGCCCTCGCGCAGCGGTCCCCGGCTGACGCCCAGCTTGCGGGCCAGGTCGGCCTCGGCGAGCTGCGAGCCAGGCTTGATCTCGCCATAGCCGATGGCTTTGCGCAGCTTGTCGGCGATGATGCTCGGCGTCGACTCCTGAACCAGCGGCTCGATGTAATCGGTCACTCTTGCTTCCCCCTTGTGGCGAACAGCGTCCCCAGATGTGGCAATGACGGTACAACGCCGGTCAACTGGAGGCCCTTCCAGACCGTCACCTGGTTCGCGGTCAGTACGGGCTTGCCGACCGCCGCCTCGAGATCGTCGACAATCGCCAGCGTGTGCATCGCGGTGTCGGGGACCAGGATCGCCTCGGCGTCCGGGTGGTCGGCGGCCTTCACCATCGCCACCACCTGCTCGGGCGCCAGGGTGCCGACCTCGGCGGCGGTGATGATCCCGTTGCTGCCCATCGACACCACCTCGACGCCGCCGCCGGTGAGGAAGCGGACGAAGTGCTGCGCCACCTCCTCCGGGTACGAGGCGGCCACGGCGACCCGCCGCAGGCCGAGCTCCCGGCAGGCGTCGACGAAGGCGATCGAGGTGGACGACGCCGGTACGCCGAGCGCCTGCGCCACGCCGGCCGCCTGGATGTTCGCGCCCTCCCGGCCGAACACGAAGCTGCCCGACGTGCAGGCCCACATCACCGCGTCCGGCTGGGCCGGCGCGAGCTCGGCAGCGCCTTCGGCAAGCCGCTCGGCGCGACCGAGGTCGAGCAGCGCGTCCACCCGGTGCGCGTCCTCACCGACGGAGGTGATCACCACCGGCAGCTTCACGGTCCCGTCCAGCCGCGCCTCGAGCGTCGGGTAGTCGTCCTCCGCGCTGTGTCCGGGATAGAGCAGCCCTACCGTGACCATCCGACCTCCTGGCTGACGTCAACCGAAATGAGTAGATTGTCGACAATGTTAACCCCAGACGATCCAACAATCGGCTCCACCGGGTACGACATCTCGCGGCTGGTCGCCGCGCTTCGCCGGGAACTGCGCGGCGAAGTGGCCAACGACCGGCGTACGCGGGCGCTGTACGCGGCGGACGGATCGAACTACCGGGCAGTGCCGGACCTGGTTGTCGTACCGGCGGATGCGGACGAACTGGCCGCTGCCGTCACGCTGACCGCCGCGGCCGGGGCGCCGGTCGTGGTCCGCGGTGGTGGTACATCGATGGCCGGCAATGCGATCGGGGGAGTCGTCATCGACACCTCGCGGCATGTGAACCGCATTCTCGAGCTCGACCCGGTTGCGCGAACCGCGATCGTCGAGCCGGGGGTAGTACTGACTGATCTGTTGGCTGCCGGGCGTCCGCACGGGCTGGCGTTCGGCGCCGATCCGTCGTCCGCGAGCCGCGCCACGCTCGGCGGGATGATTGCCAACAATGCGTGCGGCGCGCACTCGGTTGCCTGGGGTACGACTGCCGACAATCTGCAATCTCTGGACACCGTCCTCGCCGACGGCACCCGCCTGACCTTCGCCGCCACCCGCGACACGCTGACCGGCCGCGACGGGCTGACCGCGCGTGACGCGTTGGCCGACCAGGGGGCGTCGGGCGGCCGCGACGGGTTGGCAGGACGGGAGGTGTTGGCCGCTCGGCCCGGGCGGGAGGGCGAGCTGCATCGGGCGCTCCAATCGTTTGTGGATCGGAACGAACTGCTGATCCGGCGCCGGTTCGGCCAGTTCACTCGCCAGATCTCGGGCTATGCACTACACCGGCTGCTGCCCGAGTACGGCTACAACGTGGCCGGATTGCTGGCCGGTAGCGAAGGCGGACTCGCCGCGACGCTTCGCGCCACCGTGCGCCTGACCGAGTTGCCCAAGGCAAAGGTTCTCTGCGTACTCGGCTTCACCGACTCGATCACCTCCGCCGACTGCGTACCCGTCGTCCTCCGGCACCACCCGCTCACGATGGAATCCATCAACAACAAGCTGGTCGACCGGCTGCCCGCCGAGGTCCGGGACGCGGCCGTCAGCGCGGGGCTCCCGCCCGGAAACGCCTGGCTGCTGGTCGAGGTCGGCGCCGACGACGAGCCGGCCGCCGGCGGCGCGGCTCGCACGATGCTGGAAGAACTGCGCGACTCTGGCTCGCCCGCCACCGCCTCGCTCGTCACCGATCCCAAGGCGCAGGCCGTTCTATGGCGGTGCCGCACAGATGCCGCCGGCCTGGCGACCCGCCGCGCGGATGGCGCCGAGGCGTGGGGCGGTTGGGAGGACGCGGCAGTACCACCGGAGCGACTCGGCGCGTACCTGCGCGGACTGGACGAACTACTCGGGCGGCACGGTCTGTCCGGCGCGTCGTACGGGCATTTCGGCGAAGGCTGTATGCACATGCGGATCGACTTCGACCTGCTCAGTACGGGCGGCGTCGCGACGTACCGGAATTTTGTCGACCAAGCCGCGGATCTTGTGGTCGAGCTCGGCGGATCGGTGTCCGGCGAACATGGTGACGGGCGGGCGCGCGGTGAACTGCTGAGCAAGATGTACGGCGCCGATGGTGTTGCGCTTTTCGGTGAACTGAAGCGCATTTGGGACCCGGCAGGCGTACTGAACCCTGGGATGATTGTCGACCCGCCGCGGCTCGACCTGGCGATCCGGCACGACGGCGTGGCGAAGAACCGGCATGTGGCGACGCTGTTCGACTATCCCGATGACGAGCACGATTTCGCCCGGGCGCAGCGCCGGTGCGTCGGGATCGGCAAATGCCGGCAGACCTCGGGCAGCGTGATGTGCCCGAGCTATCAGGTCACCCGCGAGGAATTGCATTCAACCCGCGGCCGGGCGCATCTGCTGTGGGAGATGTTGCAGGGCGACCTGATCACGGATGGGTGGCGGTCGACGGAAGTACGGGACGGGCTGGATCTGTGTTTGTCCTGCAAGGGATGTTTGTCGGATTGTCCTGTGAACGTTGACGTTGCGACGTACAAGGCGGAATTCACGCACCATCACTACGCCCGACGTCCGTGGGCCCGGCCGTTGTCGCATTGGTCGATGGGGTGGTTGCCGTTGTGGTCGCGCTTCGCGTCCCGGGCGCCGAAGCTCGCCAACCGCTTCGCTGGTCTGCAGTTGACCAAACGCCTCGGCGGAATCGCGGCCGAGCGAGCCGTCCCACCTTTCGCCACCGAAACCTTCGCGCAATGGTTCAACCGCCGAGAGGGATCGTCCTCACGTAGTCGATCTGAGGGGGAACGTGGTGGGCGGAAGGTTGTGCTTTGGCCGGATACTTTCACCAATTACCTGGCGCCTGAGGTTGGGCGGGCGGCGGTGGAGGTGTTGGAGGCGGCCGGGTTTGAGGTCGTGTTGCCGGACAAGCCGGTCTGCTGTGGGCTGACCTGGATCTCGACTGGGCAGCTGACAACCGCCCGGCGCGTACTCAACCGTTCGGTGCAGGCACTTGCGCCGCACCTGGCCGCGGGTACGCCGATTGTTGGTCTTGAACCTAGTTGTACGGCCGCGCTGCGCGATGATGCGCGGCGGCTCATGGTCGACAATCCTCTTGTTGACAGCCTGGCGGCGAACACGCGGACCTTTGCGGAGCTGCTCGTCGAGGCCGGCTGGAAACCGCCGCGGGTCGGAGGCGAGGCGTACGTGCAGCCGCACTGTCATCAGCACGCCGTCCTCGGCTTCGATGCTGATCGTGAACTGATGTCAGCCGCCGGAATCGACGCCCGCGTCGCCGACCCCGGTTGCTGCGGCCTGGCGGGGAACTTCGGCTTCGAACGCGATCACTACGAGCTCTCGAAGGCGGTTGGCGAGCGTACGCTGCTGCCGGCCGTGCGCTCGTTGCCCGATGCAACAACCGTCCTTGCTGACGGGTTCAGCTGCCGTACCCAAATCACTCAAGGCACTTCACGCCGCCCCCACCACCTGGCAGAGCTCCTCGCCACCGCACTACCCAACCCCAACCCCACCAGCACCGGAGCCGACACCAGCACCGGAGCTGACACCGGCACCGGCACCGGCCGAGGTGAGGCCTCAAGCTGAGCAGCCGCACGCTCTGCCCTCCGCTGCTGTCACCCAGGATTACCTCCACCAAGCATCCCCACCGAGCGCCCCAGCATCGGCACCCGGCACCGAGGACCCCCGCCGCACGGCACCGTGGACGGCTGATCGGTGGTGGAGCTGTCGCTGGGGGATGGTTGCCGGGTGGTTGGGGGAATCGGTGTTGTCAGGCGGGAGATAGTTTGGCGGTGGCGCGGCGGAGGCGGGTTATGCCTTCGTGGATTCGGTCGGGGGGCGTGGACGCGAAGCAGAGACGGAAGGCGTCGGTGAAGCGGCCGGTGGGGGAGAAGGCGGGGCCGGGGATGAAGGCGACGCCCTCGGCCAGCGCGACCTCGAAGAGTTTCTCGGTGTCGACGCCGTTCTCAAGCGTTACCCAGAGGAAGAAGCCGCCTTCGGGATCGGTCCAGTGCGCGATGTCGTCGAAGTGTTCGGTCAGTGCCGCGTGCATCGCCTCCTTGCGGCGCTTGTACTCCGCCCGCTGCGTGACCAGGTGCGCCTCCAGATGTCCACCGGCCAGGAAACCAGTGAGCAATCGCTGCGCCGGCAGGTTCGTACAGGTGTCCATCGCCTGCTTCGCGTTGATCAGCAGCCGCTGCAACTCCGGGTCGGCGTCGACCCAGCCGACCCTCAGACCGGGCGCGATGATCTTCGAGAACGTGCGGACCGCGAACACCAGCGGATCACCCGCGCCGAGCTCCCGCAGCGTCGGAAGCGGATCGCCCTCGAAGCGCAGCAGCCCGTACGGATCGTCGTCGATCACCATCGATCCCCAGGATCGGGCCAGTTCGAGCAGGCGATGCCGGCGTTCGAGCGAGAGCGTCGCGCCGGACGGGTTCTGGAAGGTCGGGATCGTGTAGATCGCCTTCGGGGTCCGCCCGTCGAGCAGGCGTGGTAGATCGTCGACAATCATACCGTCGCCATCGACCGGGACCTCGAGCAGTTCGGCGCCGTATGAGAGCGCGGTCGCGCTGCCGTTGGTGTACGTCGGCGACTCGACGACGACGAGATCGCCCGGGTCGACGAAGATCTTGCAGAACAGATCGAGTCCTTGCATACCGCCCGCGGTGACGGTGAGGCGATCGGCGGTCGTTTCGTCGCTGGTGCCACGCAACATGTCCAGCAACGCCGCATGCAAAGGCGGATCACCCTCGGTCGCCGCATAGTCGTACGCGGCCGGGCGACTCAGCTCGTCGGCGGCGATTGTCGACAAGATCCGCGCCGGCACCGCCTCGGCGGCGGGCGAACCCATCGCGAAGCGGACGATGTCGTGCGTCTGCTTGTGCAGCAGCGAGGTGCTCGAGTCGATCACCGAGCCCACCAGTCCGGTGGCGCGAGCGGCGTAGGGGAGTGCTGGCACAGTGGCTACCTCCTGATTGTCAGTTCGTGGGACAGTCCGGTCAGACGTTCCACTCCGTCGGCGGTGACCACAACGGGCTCGGACAGCTCGTATCCCCAGCCGTCCATCCACATCCCGAGGATGACGTGGAACGCCATCCCCGCGGTCAGCACGGTGGTCTCCTCGGGGCGCAGGCTGACGGTGCGTTCGCCCCAGTCCGGCGGGTACCCGATGCCGATCGAGTACCCGATCCGGGATTCCTTCACCAGTCCGTGCGCCGCGATCACGTCGTTGAACGCGGCGTGAACGGCGCTGCCGGTGACACCTGGCCAGATTGTCGACAATGCGGCGCTCATGCCGTCGGCAACGATCTTGGCGGTCTCGCGGAGCCGACGCGGCGGATCGCCGAGCATCATCGTCCGGGCCAGCGGCGCGTGGTACCGGCCGAATACGCCGGCCAGTTCGATCGTGGTCGCTTCACCTGCGACGAACGGACGGTCGGTCCAGGTCAGGTGCGGCGTACCGGCGGCGTTGCCGGTCGGCAGCATCGGCACGATCGCGGGGTAATCGCCGCCGTGCTCCGGCGTACCGGTCGCCTGCGCGGCGAGGATCTCGGCGACCAGGTCGCACTGCCGTACGCCGGGATGGAGCTGATCGAGCGCGATCCGCATCGCCTGCTCGGCGATCCCGCCCGCGATCCGCAGTTGGCGCAGTTCGTGCTCCGACTTCACCAGCCGGACCCAGTTCACCAACTCGGCCGAGTCGAGCAGCCGGCGGCCGGGCAGTCCGTTGCCAAGAGCAAGATAACCGCGGGGCGTGAAGTAGTGCGCGTCCGCTTCCACCGCGACATCCGCGCCAACCGGTACGAAGTCCCGGCATACGCCGGCGATCCAGTCGTACGGATGAATGTCCGGTCGATGCACGAGATGTTCCGGGTACCCGTGGATCTGGTCGGCGCGCAGGTTGCACGTGTACGACGCCCCGGCCGCGTCCATCGCCCGCGCGAACAACTGCACTTCGCCGTCGGCCGGGACCAGCAGGCACTGTGGCGTGTAGAACGACCACGCGTCGTACCCGGTCAGGTAGAAGAGGTTCGCGGGATCGCTCACGACCAGCGCGCCGAGGCCACGTTCGGCCAGGACGGCGCGGACCCGGGTCAGCCGGCCGGAGTACTCGTCCGGCTCGACCGCCTGCTCCAGCAGGTCGGACACCTACGTCACCTCTTTCCGGTTCGCTTGGGGATGCTGTTGTCGCGTGGTGCTGCCGTGTGGTGTTGTCGACTGAGGTAGGTGCGCGCCGGGTGGCGCCGGTCATGCGAGCAAGCGCTGCCCCGGCCCGATCGCGGTGTGGCCGGCGAGTTCGAGCGCGGACCACATCGTGACCTGGTTGGCGGTCAGTACGGGTTTGCCGAGGGTGGCTTCCAGACCGGCGATCACGTCGTACGTCGGCAGGTTCGTGCAGCTGATGAAGATCGCCTCCGCGGAGTCACTGTCGATGCCGCGGACCAGCTCGACCGTGGTCTCGTACGGGACCGCCCAGATCTGTGCGATCAGCCCGAGGCCGGCGGTCGCGACCACCTCGACCCCGGCCTCGCCGAGGAACCTGCTCAGCCCGGCGGTCAGGTCGTTCGTGTACGGCGTGACTGTCGCGATCCGGTTGATGCCGAGCCGGCGGAGCGCGAGCAGCAACGCCCCGCTGGTGGTCACCGCGGCCGGGGCGCCGGCCGCGACCATCGCGTCGACGAGCGCGGCCTCACCGGTCAGCCCGCTGACGAAACTCCCGAACGTACAGGCGTACGCGACCGCCAGCGGGGCGACCGGGAGCACGTTGTAGGTCGTTCGTGCGACCAGTTCCGGGTCCGAAATGTGTACGGCCATTTCGACGGTCGCGGCCATCGGGGCGTACGGCATCCGGGTCAGGTGCAGGGTGACATCGTCGGGTACCCAGCGCCACAGTTCGCGGTCGAGCGCGAAGTCGTACGGCGCGACGACGCCGATACCCGTCTGCAGGAGCGTCGGCACCGCGGCCGGCAACGGGTGAGTGGGAGGACGCGTACTCATGCGAGTCAGTGTGCGGTCCCAGGGATATTGTTGACAATCCTACCAGCGAGTTCCTAGCCTCGATGCGTGCCAGCCACCCCGCCCAACCCCTCACCCGCCACCCCGGCAGCCACGCCCGCCACCTGGGCAACAACCCCAGCAGCCACGCCGGCCGCGCAGTCGGTGACTGGTGAGCGGGAGCGGAGTGGCGACGCTGTCATCCCCGCCGTCACCTCGGCCGTCACGCCCGCCGTCACGCCCGCGGTCACGCCAGTGGTCACGCCCGCAGTCGCCCCGGCGACTGCCCCGGTCGCGCAGTCGGTGACTGGTGAGCGGGCGTGGAGTGGCGACTCTGTCACCCCCGCTGTCACCCCGGCAGGCACCCTCGCTGTCACTCCGGCGACCGCTCCGGTCGCGCAGTCGGTGAGCGGTGACTCTGCCAACGCCGCAGGCGCCTCCGCGGTCGTCTCGGCTGGTGTGCGTGCCGGCGCCTCGGCGGTCAGCTCGGCGGCGGTTCGGGGAGCTGCGCCGTCGGCCGCGAGTCCTACGCCGGCGGGTGTGGGACCTGTGCTGTCGGGTGTGGGAGTTGTGCCGTCGGCTGTGGGGCCGGTGCTGTCGGGTGTGGGACCTGTGCCGGCGGATGCGGGATCTGCGCTGGCGGCTGGGGGAGAGGGGCCGGCGGCCGCGGGACCTGTGTCGGTGGGTGTGGGATCTGTGCCGGCGGCTGGGGGAGGTGGGGCGTTGGTGGGTGCGGGATCTGTGCCGTTGGCTCGGGGAGGTGGGGCGTTGGTGGGTGGTGAGCGGCCTGTTGTGGCGGTGCTTTGTGAGCGGGTGACTGATCGGCCGCCGGGGCTGGGCGGGCTGGCGGTCGACTTTCGGTACTGCGACGCGGATGGTTTGCGTGACTCGGTGCGTGGGGCGCGGGCGCTGTTGCTGTGGGACTTCTTCTCCACTGCGGTCCGGGACGTCTGGGCGGACGCCGGCGCGCTCGAGTGGATTCACGTCACCGCGGCTGGGGTGGACACGTTGCTCTTCGACGAGTTGCGCGATTCAGCGGTCGTGGTGACCAACGCGCGTGGCGTGTTCGACCGGCCGATCGCGGAGTATGTGCTCGGCGCGGTGATCGCACACGCCAAAGACAGTATGCGCAGTTTCGATCTGCAGCGCGCGCGGCAATGGCAGCATCGTGAGACCCAGAGCATCCTCGGCGCGAAGGCGCTCGTCGTTGGTACCGGCGGCATCGGCCGGACGATCGCTCGCCTGCTCCGGGCGGCCGGTCTGGAGGTTCGTGGCGCGGGCCGGACGGTTCGCTCGGGCGATCCGGACTTCGGCGAGGTCGTTGCCAGCAGCAACCTGCGGGACGAGATCGGCTGGGCGGACCACGTGATCCTCGCGGCGCCGCTGACCGACGCGACCCGCCACCTTGTCAACAATCCTGTTCTGGCCGCGATGCGGCCGGGCACCCACCTGATCAATGTCGCTCGTGGTCCGATTGTCGACGAAACCGCGCTCCTCGCGTCCGTCTGCGCCGGACACATCGCGGCCACCATGGACGTGTTCGATCGCGAACCGCTGCCGCCCGACCATCCACTCTGGACGGCGCCGAACGTAACGGTCACGGCCCACATGTCCGGCGACGTCATCGGCTGGCGGGACACCTTGGCGGCGCAGTTTGCAGACAATGCACAACGCTGGCTGGCCGGCGAGCCCCTCCTGAACATTGTTGACAAAAAGCTCGGCTACATCCCGACAGGAGATCGATGACACAAGCAACATCGATGACACAGGCAACCGAGTTGGTCGAGGGTTACCGGACCGGGGCACTGTCCCCGGTCGAAGCGACCCAGTATGCGCTGGACGCGATCGAGAAGTACGACGAACAGGTCAACGCGTTCGTCCTCGTGGACGCCGAAGGCGCGTTGGCCGCGGCCAAGGAATCGGAGGCCCGCTGGCGTGCGGGTACGCCGCTCGGTCCGGGTGACGGCGTACCGACATCGATCAAGGACGCATTGTGGACAATCGGATGGCCGACAATGCGCGGCAGCACGATGATCGATCCGGCCGGACCGTGGGACCAGGACGCGCCCTCGGTCGCACGGCTCCGCGAGACCGGCGCGGTCATCCTCGGCAAGACGACTACCCCGGAGTACTCCTGGAAGGGCGTCACCGACTCGTACACGTACGGCGCGACCGGCAACCCGTGGGATGCAACCAAGACTTCCGGCGGATCGAGCGGCGGCTCGGCGACCGCGGTCGGTCTCGGCATGGGTGCGTGGTCATTAGGTACCGACGGCGGTGGATCGGTCCGGATCCCGGCCGCGTTCACCGGCACGGTCGCGCTGAAGCCGACGTACGGACTGATCCCGCTCTTCCCGGCGAGCGCGTTCGGTACGTTGTCGCACGCCGGACCGATGACACGGACCGTACGCGACACGGCGGCGCTGCTCGATGTGGTCAGCGGCTTCGACTCGCGTGACTGGTCCGCGATGCCGACGCCACCGACCTCGTTCCTGAACGGTATCGACGACGGCGTCGCCGGACTGCGGATCGCGTTCTCGGCCGATCTCGGCTTTGTCAACAATGACCCGGAGGTGGAGGCACTCGTCCGGGCCGCGGTCGGCGTACTCGCGGACGCCGGCGCGATAGTGACCGAGGTCGATCCAGGTTTCACCGACCCGATCGACGCGTTCAACGTGCTGTGGTGGTCGGGCGCGGCAAAGGTGCTGTCGTCATACGAGGTCGACGATCGGGTCGATCCAGGACTGCGCCGGGTCGCGGAGCTCGGCTCGGCGTATTCGGCCTCCGACTTCCTCGACGCCACCACGATCCGGATGGATCTCGGCACGTTGATGGGGAAGTTCCACGAGCAGTACGACGTACTCGTCACGCCGACGCTCCCGATCACCGCATTCCCGGTCGGCCAGGACGTACCGGACGGGTCCGCGTCGCCGGATTGGACCGACTGGACGCCGTACACCTATCCGTTCAACCTCACGCAGCAGCCGGCGCTCAGCGTGCCGTGCGGCTTCACCAAGGCCGGGCTGCCCGCCGGTTTGCAGGTGGTCGCGGCGCGTCACGCCGACGCACTGACACTGCGGGTCGGGCAGGCGTACCAGGCCGCGACCGACTGGCATCTCCGCACCCCCACCCTGGAGGCACAGTGAGCAAGTACATCACCGTCAGCCTGGACAAGCGTGGCGTGAGCTGCGTGGCGAAGCTGTTGGAAGACGTGGCGCCGCGGACATGTACGGCGGTCTGGGACGCGTTGCCCTTGTCGGCGCCGGTGTTCCACGGCAAGTACGCGCGGAACGAGATCTACACGCTGCTGCCCGCGTTCGCACCCACCGATCCTGGCAAGGAGAACACGACAGTCACGCCGATCCCCGGTGACCTGTGCTGGTTCTCGTTCGACTCCGACGACCTGGGCAACCCCGCCTACGGGTACGAGAACACGACCGGCACCGGCACCACGGGTGCGATTGTCGACCTTGCGATGTTCTACGGGCGCAACAACCTGCTGATCAACGGCGACCAGGGCTGGGTACCGGGCAACGTTTTCGGCGCGGTCACCGAGAACCTCGAAGAATTCGCCGCCGCCTGCCAGGACCTCTGGATGGGCGGCGCCCGCGGCGAAACCCTCACGTTCAGCCGGCTCTAGCCGGCACCTCGGAGCCCTCAGCCCCGAACCCCGTTAGCGCGAACCCCGTTGACCTGAGACCCGAACCACCCTCAGGTCAACGGGGTTTGGGTCAGGTGAGGAGCCGGAGGGCAGCGAGGGTGTACGCGCGCGCCGCGGTCAGTAAGTCGGTCAGCGGAACCGACTCGTCGGCGCGGTGAGCTTGGGTGGTGACTGAACCGGGCCCGAGGACAACGACCGGGACGCCCAGATCGCGGGCGATGTAGCCGCCGTCGCAGGCGGCCGTCCAGCCGGCCAAGGGCATCGGCTGGCCGCCGGCGTCAGTACGGGCTGCCTCGGTGATGCGGACCAGGTCGGCTGCCTCGGGGGTTTCGAAGGCGGGCATTTCCATCGGCATTGCCAGCTCAACGGTCAGACCGCGGTCCTCCAAGTGCAGCGCAGCGACGCGGCGGCTCAGGTCAGCGAGTACCTCGGCGGGGACCTCGCCCGGGAGAAGGCGGCGGTCGGCGACGACCACGCAGTCGGCGGGGACGATGGAGCCGCCGGTGCCGCCGTTGATCTGGCCGACGCTCCAGGTGGCTGGGCCGAGCAGCGGGTGCGGCGCGGCGGCCAGTTCGGCGTGCAGCTTCTCGATTTCCGCGACGATCGCGGCGGCGCCGTAGATTGCGTTCGCGCCGCCGTCCGGGTTGCCGGCGTGGGACGCGCGGCCGTGTACGGACACCTGCAGGTAGGAGTCACCGCGGGCCGCGACGATCGTCTGCAGGTCGGTCGGCTCAGCGGTGATGCACCCGACGTACTGCCGCGCGCCGGAACTGTTCCCGTCGAGCGGCCGTGCACCAGAACCTTGCTGCTCGATCCCGCCGGCGGCCGACCTCGGCGTCTCGATCTGGCCGGCGGAGCGGTGCTGTTCGATGTACGCGCGGATGCCCTTTCCCGTCTCCTCCTCGTCGACGACGGCGGCTAGTTCGACCGGGCCGGTGAGGGTGGTTTCGCGGAGGGCGGCCATCGCGACAAGAGCTGCTGCCAGGCCGCCTTTCATGTCGGTCGCGCCCCGGCCGTACACGCGCCCGTCGCGGAGCAGGCCGCCGTACGGGTCGACTGTCCACCCGTCGCCGACCGGTACGACATCCGTGTGCCCGAGCAGCAACAGGCCCGGATTGTTGCCACCGGCAAGCGTGATCGAGGCGTTGTCACGACCAGGTTCGACCGGTGACGTACGAACCTCCAGGCCGAGGTCGCGCGCCGCGGCGGTCAGCGCGGCGACCGTCGCGGCCTCCTCACCGGGCGGGTTCTGACCGGGAGCGCGGACCAGGTCCTGGGTGATCCGGACCAGCAGATCCGCGTCGATCCGGTCCAGTACTTTCTGTTCGGCGGGCGTCAGGCTCATGCCCACCAACCTTAGGCGTCACAGCCCGTTCCGGAATCCTTCCCGCCAGGATGCGTACCCGGGCTGCCAGTCGAAGGTGGTCTTCGCCAGCGTGTTGTCGACGCCGCGGATCTCGGTGAACGCCGCGACCCCGGCGTCCCCGGCGGCCAGGCGCCCGATCCAGGTGGGTACACGCCGCGGTGCTTTCGCGCCGAGGATGCGGGCCAGCTCGGGAAGCCAGACCGCGACCTGCGCCGGGTCGTCGTCCGCTACCTGGTACACGCCGGTGGCGCTGCTCTCGATCGCCTTCACCGTCACCGCGGCCGCGTCGTCGTAGTGGATGAACGACCAGACGCCGGTGCCGTCGCCGATGATGGGCAGCCGCCGCTTGCGTACCAGCTCAACCATCGAACCGCCCTTGCCGATGTCGCCGGTCGGGCCGTAGAAGCTCGCGTACCGCAGCACGATGCCTTCGATACCTTCGGCGCCCGTGACCACCGACTCCAGGTGCTTGAGCCCGGCCATCGTCTCGCGCTGCGACGGCGCGGGCTGTGCTTCGAACGGGTCCGCCTCGGTCTTCGTGGCCGAACCACCGTGCTGCAGATTCCAGCCCGCGTACGACTGGACGACGATCCGCCGGACACCGGCCGCGCGTGATGCCGCGAGCAGGTTGTCGGTGCCTTCGGTACGCAGCCGGTTCGTCATCGCGAAGCTCTCGTCGAAGTGCTTGAAGTCGATCCCGCCCTTCAGCGCCGTCATCTGATGCACGACCACCTCCGGTCGTACGGACTCCACCGCGTCGCGTACGGAGGCCGCGTCGAGACCGTCCGCGAGTACGACGTCCGCACCGAACGCGCGTACGCCGGCCGCGCCCGACTCGGACCGGATCATCCCGGTCACGTCATGCCCGGCCGCCACCAGCTGCGGTACCAGCGACCGCCCGAGCCCGCCGGTCGCGCCTGCCACCAAGACCTTCATTTCGTCCTCCGTCGTCTGCGATTACGACCCGGAGGACACGCACCACCTGCTTCCGTGTGACATGAGGTAGATCACACCTCCGAAGTGATCGTGAGTTGTGTTGGCCCGAAGGAGACGTTCTGCTCAGCGTCGACCGTCATCACGCCGCCCTCGGTGCGGCAGCTGAGGGTGAGTACGAACGGCGTTTCGACGAACCGGATCGTCGCCACGAACGCGACACCGTCGAGCCCGGTCTGGCCGGACTGCTGGCCGGCCGACGCGCTCGACACCACCCGCTGCGTGGTCTGCGGATCGGCCTCCTTGAGCACCCCGACCGAGTCGAGCTCGGCCCAATCGCCGGCGCGAACGACGATGTCGACCGGGTCGGTCGCACCGGGCTCCAGCCCGGCGAAGGTGAACGTCCCGGAACCGTCGGCGTCCAGCCGGACCGCGGTCAGTCCAGCCAGGTTGTCGGCGAAACGGTACGTCGTCCCGTCGCCACCCGTCGGCCCTGCTCCGGTCGGCGGTGGCACCTGGAGGCGCTCCGGGCGCGCGACCGTCGGCACCTCTTTACCCTCCAGCGCCGGGAGCAAGTACTCCCAGGCCGTGTTGAGGATGGCCTGCATGTCGCCGGTCGCGCTCGTGACGATCAGCGCGGCGTCGTACTCCGGGAGGACCAGCACGTACTGCCCGAAGGCCCCGTCGCCACGGTAGGTGTTGTGGCGCCCGCGCCAGAACTGGAAGCCGTACCCTTGCTTCCAATCCGGGTTGTCCTGGTTGTCGTTCGGCACCTGCTTTGAGGTGGCCGCGGCGTACCACTCGGCTGGTACGAGCTGGGTGCCGTTCCACTCACCGTTCTGCAGCAGCAGTTGCCCGAAACACGCCAGTGACTCGGTGTTGATGCTCAGCCCCCAGCCGCCGGTGGTGATGCCTTCCGTCGATGCCTGCCAGCTCGCCTCGGTCGCACCGAGTGGCTCGAACAGCCGTGGGCGGAGGTAGTCGACCAGCCGCTCGCCGGTCAGCCGCTGCAGGATCGCGGACAGCATGTACGTGGCGCCGCTGTTGTAGACAAACACCGTGCCTGGCTCGTGCTGCACTTCGAGCCCGAGGAAGATCTTGACCATCCGGCGATCCCGGCTGAGCGCCTCGACCGTGTCCTGCGAATGGCCGGTCGTCATCGTGAGCAGATGCCGGATCTGCATCGCGGCCAGGTTGGGGCTGATCGTCTCCGGCAGCTCTTCCGCGTCGAAGAACGAGACCACCGGGTCGTCCAGCGTCAGCAGGCCGGCGTCGATCGCCAGCCCGATCGCGGTCGAGGTGAAGCTCTTCGACACGGAGAACAGCAGGTGCGGGTCCTCGATCCGGTACGGCGCCCAGGCCTCTTCAAGTACGACGTGCCCGTGGCGCAGCAGCATCAAGGTCTGGATCTCGGGCTCGGCGGCATCGAGCGCCCCGACAAAACTGTCGAGCGCCGCGACGGACAAACCTTGGGCAGCTGGCGTACTCCGTGGAAGTCGGCTCACCCCCAGCACGCTATCTCCCCACACCGACAAAAATAAGACGCATCCTGCCGACAAAGACGAGGCGCATCCTGCCGGCAAAAGACGAGACGCATCCTGCGGGCGAAGACAAGGTGCAACTGCCGATCGGGACAAGGCGCATCCTGCTGGCCGAGCGCCCCCGGCCGACGGGCTCACCGTGGTCGCGCTGGTTGAGCGGGCGGGGTGTCGGCGGGCTCGCTGTGGTCGCGTTGGTTGAGCGGGCGGGGTGTCGGCGGGCTCGCTGTGGTCGCGTTGGTTGAGCGGGCGGGGTGCCGACGTGCTCACCCTGGTCGGGGTCGGGGTCACGGGCGTTCGGCGCCGCGTGGACGCGTACGGATGTGAGCTTCCGCGCCAGCGGCTTTGCGGAACATGACTGGCAACTATCGGCAGATTCTTTCCGGAGATCGCTGGATGGCGGCCGGAACGCCGGCCGGTGGGTGTGGTGTGGCTGAGTCAGGGGCGGTGGTTGGGCGGCGGTTGGAGGTGGGTCAGCTTGTCGGGGTTGACGACGCCGTGGATGGCGGTGACCTGGGCTTCGGCGATCGTGAAGGACCAGATCGCCACGGTGTGGCCGGTGGGGGTGTGTACGCGCAGCGCGGGCTGGCCGCCGACGTGTACGGGCTCGGTGGCGAGGTGCTGGAACTTGGCGAAGGCGCCGATGATCAACCGGGCGACGTTGTCCGCGCCATGTACCGGACGGGGGAAGCCGCCCTTGCCGCCGCCATCGCCGGTGAAGGTCACGTCCGGAGTCAGCAGTGCGACCAGCCCGGCGAGTTCGCCGTTCTGGGCGGCGGCGACGAATCGGCGGACGAGTTCGTCGCGTTCTTGCGGCGACGGATCGTAGCGTGGTCGATTGTCAGCAATCCTACGACGAGCCCGGACCGCGAGCTGGCGACAGTTGGCCGGCGACTTGCCGAGGAAGCCGGCCAGCTCCTCGTACGAGTAGCCGAAGACGTCACCGAGCAGGAAGACGGCGCGCTGGTCCGGCGTGAGCCGTTCGAGCACCACGAGAAAGGCGGTGGACAGGGAGTCCGAGAGCGCGGCGCGGTCGGCAAGATCGACGTACTCGTCGACCGCGGGCTCCGGTAGCCAAGGCCCGAAGTACTGCTCGCGCTGACGCCGCGCCGACCGCAGCTGGTCGATTGCCAACCGCGTCGTCACGGTGGTCAGGAAGGCTTTCGGGGAGGTGACGTCACGCTCACGGTGCAACCGCAGGTAGGCCTCCTGCACGACGTCCTCCGCGTCACCGAACGTGCCCAGCATCCGGTACGCGATCGACAGCAGCAGCGGCCTGAGTTCCTCCATCACTCCCTCTCAGACGATTCACACCATCACCCAGTGACGCATCCACTGCATCACAGGCGCAGGCGGGTCGAGAAGGTGGAGTGGGGGCGGGTGTCACGGGGTGGGGGTGTTGATCGTCTGCGATTGGTATGGACATCATCACGTGGATCTTTACCGGTGTGCTGGCGATTGTTTTCGCGATCTCGGGGGTGGCGAAGTCGGTTATGTCACGCGCGCGGTTGTTGGCGAGTGGGCAGACGGGGATCGCGCCGTTTCCGATGCCGTTGGTCCGCTGTGTCGCGGGGTGTGAACTGCTGGCGGTGCTTGGATTGTTCGTGCCGTGGCTGGTTGGGACGGCGCGAGTACTCACGCCGCTGGCCGCGGTTGGTCTTTCGGTGGTGATGATTGGCGCGGCGACCTCGCATGCGTCGCTTCGGGAGCCGCGGGCGGTGGCGGCCAACACCGTGCTGCTGGCGCTGGCCGCCTTCGTCGCCGCCTCCCGCTTCGCCACCCTCTGAGAACCAGGCACGCCACCCTTCGAGGAGCAGGCTCGCCCCCGGAGGAGCAGGCTCGCCGCGCCTGGAGGGAGCAGGTTCGCCGTCTTCGCGAGGAGCAGGTGCACCGCCACCACCGGTCGCTCGGACGTGGCGTTGCAGGCGATTGAGGAGCAGGCTGGCGGGAGTGGGTTGGGGGCTCTGGAAGGGTAGGGCGGGGGTTGGTTAGGGGGTTGGGATTGTTTGGGTGGGGGTGTTCCAGGCGGTGATGCGGATGGATGGGTTGGTGGGGCCTGCGTCGGAGGCTCGGTAGGTGGCTTTGAGGGTGGTGGATTCGCCGGGCCAGAGGGTGATGGCGTTGTTGGTCCATTGCACGGGCAGGATCGGGTGGCCGGCATTGTTGACAATGTCGGTGTCGACGAAGAACGCGGGGGACTTCCCGGTGGAGGTGTTCTTCAGCGTGACGGTGGTGGTTACCGAGTCGCCGGAGCGGACGGTTCGGGGATTGTCGGCTCGTACGGTGGCCGGTGCCAGGTTGGACAGGCCGGAGAGGTCGGCGTAGCTGGTGGTCGGGGTGTACCACCAGTCGGTCTTCGACCAGTCGAGCGTGTCGGGTTTTGTCGACAACCAGTACACGTTGCGGCTGAGCTCCCGGCCGGCCGCGTCGGTGAGGACCAGCTTGGCCAAGTAGGTTGTCGACAATCCTTCGATTGCCGGGATCGTCAGTGCCGTGGCCTTGCCGCCACCACCGGGTACGGCAACCTTCGCGGTCTCGCTGAACTTCTCGGTCCCATCGATGTTGTAGACCTTGACCGTTGCCTTCAGCCCGTTCTTCGCCGTCGGGGTTTGGTTGATCACGGCAACGGATTGGTCGTCGTACGAGTACTGGATGTGCAACGGCTCGTTCGCCTTCTTCGCGCCGTAGTACGCGCCGTTCTGATCCAGGTAGACATCGAACAGCTGCCAGTTCAAGGACGTCCAGCCGCTGTTGAGCTGCCAGTAGATGAGCCCGGTCGACGGATTCGTCGCGTCCGTGAAGTTGCGGGCATGCGACTCGAACTCGGCGCGCACGTTCTCGTACTGCGCCAGATGCGACTTGCGGACATAGTCGTCCAGATCCTTCGGAGCGCCGTACCGGCCGGCCAGCGCGTTGCCGAAGAGCTTGAAGTTGTTGAAAGTGCTCGACGACGAGCGGTGGTACTGCGCCGCGGTCGGGTCCTTCCAGAGGATCTCCAGCTCGGCCGGAGTGAGGAACCGGTTCAGGGTGTCCATCGTCGGGATGCCCGGCCCGCCGCTGGTTTCGGAGTTGAAACCCCACGCGCCGCCACTGTCGGAATGTGCCTTGTCGTACCAGTAGTTCGGCGGAATCCAGTCGTACGGCCCGTTCATCTTCATCCCGCCGGAGCCGAGTTGCGGCGACTTCCGCCCGGACGCGGACGCGATCACCGGCGTCTGCCAGTCGGCCGCGGCGAGCGCGTCCAGGTAGTTCTTCTCGATCCGTTCGTTCGGTGCCCAGTCGCTGCCGATCAGGAACGTGAAGACGCTGGGATGGTCACGCAGCCGCTCGGCCTCGCCGGTCATCGACGCCTTGGCGATCGGGTAATCGGCTTCGACCCAGCGCTCGCCACTCTCGCCGCCGCTGTGGACCTGGCCTTCCCACTTGTCGCAGCATTCCCAGCCAGGCATGACCAGCAGGCCCATCCGGTCGGTCATCTCGAAGAACTCGTCCGGTTCCAGGTGACCCTCGAGCCGGATCGCGTTCAGGCCGAGGTCCTTTACATAGTTGAGTTTGTCCTGCACGTACTGCTGATCCCACCGCAGGAAGATCTCCGCGTTGTACCCGGCGCCGCGGATCAGCAGCGGTTTCCCGTTGATGCTGTAGAGGCGACCGCCGGCGCTGGTCAGCGTGGACGTCACCTCCCGTACGCCGAAACTCGAACGCGCGACGTCGGACGATCGGCCGGAGACAGACGCGGTCAGCGCGAGCGAGTACATCGGCTGCCCGCCCAGCTGCGCCGGCCACCAGACCTTCGGATGCCGCAGCTCGACGGTGTCGAAGCTGACGGTCTTCTTCTCCTTGGCTGCCAGCTCGACCGTTTTGCTGATCGCCACGCCGGCCACGTGACCGTACACCGTGGTGCGCACCGGGGTGGTGGAGTCGTTGCGTACGTCAACCTTCGCGGTGAGCGTGGCGCGGTCGAGAGACGGGACGGTCAGCTTGGTGACCACGTGAGCGCCGCGCAGGGCGACCGGCCCACTGCGGCGTACGAGGATGTCGCGGACCATGCCCATGTTCCGGTCCGGTGGAGTTTGCACCCAGTCGAGCCAGCCGATGGTCAGGTCGCGGTTCGGGTTGTTCGGGTAGATCTTGAAGGCGATCGCGTTGCTGCCCTTGTGTACCAGGTCGGTGATGTCGAGGTCGTGGCGCGTGTACGTGCCGGCGATCTGGTTCTTGTCCGCGACCAGTACGCCGTTCACCCAGACATCGGCGCGGGAGAGGATGCCGCTGAAGTCGAGGTAGGTGCGTTTCGAGGTGTCGGTGAGGTCGAGGTTTGAGCGGTACCACCAGGGGACGGTGAACTGCTCTTTGTCGATGCTCTTCATGTTTGTGGAGAAGTACGGATCTGGGTACTTCCCGTGCGCCAGCAGGCCGGCCAGGACGGTTGTCCGCGCGGCCACCGGCAGCCAGCCGGCGGTTGGGAAGCCGGGTTTGGTGACCGCGGCGTCGTCGGGGACCTGCTTGGACGACTGGATCAGGAAGCCGGGGATCGGGGTCGCGGAGCCGGTGGCGCGGAGAGTTGTCTTCGCGTGCACGCTGCGCTCGGCGGCACGCGCTGCCACCGCACTAGGTGTGGTGGGTGAGGCGGCGGAACCTGCGGCAGCGGAAGAGCCGGCGGGGGAGCCAGCGTCAGCGGGTGAGGAACGGTCAGCGGCTGAGGAACGGTCAGCGGCTGAGGTGGGGGATTCCGCCGCGACGGCGGGTGGGGTTGCGGTTCGGGTGGTTGCGGTTGCGGTGCAGAGGGTGGTGGCGAGGGCAGTGATGGTCAACAATCGGGCGATGCGGGCGCTCATCGGGGGCGGCCTCCTGGAGGCTGGGGCTGATCCGGCCTGGGCTGAACAAGCCGGATCTGATCGGGTCTGGGCTGATCGGGTCTGGGGCTGCTCGGGTCTGGACTGCTCGGGTTGTGCTCGAGGCTGGTTGGAAAGAAAGTTTCCCAACCTGTCATTGCACACGTTAATCTCGAACCGTTCAGCCTGGCAACGAAAAGCACCCGATCAACCGCAGAGCGTCATCAACCCCCGCGCTGAACTCCGGTCGCGTCCAGCAGCCGGCCGGTGTCGTCGTACTGGGCCAGACCCAACTGCGCCGTCCCCAACCGCACGCCATGCAACGCCCCCAAGTGCGACAGGCGGAGCGTCGTGTACCCAGGACGTACCTCGCGCGGGTCGTACCGCAGCCCGATCGACGCCCCGCCGATGTCATCCGCATCGATCTTCAGCGCGCCAGTCGCCGACCAGTGCAGCCGCCACCGGAACCGCTCCGGGTGGTCGACGGCCGGTACGAGCAGAGTGTCCCGGCTGACCCACTGTGCCTTCGCCTGGCCAAGGTCCGGCTGCGCGCCGGGCTTGGCGGTGGTTACCGTGAACTGGTGCGTCGCCAGCACGTACGAGAACGTGACGATCAACCCGTCGCGCGGCACTGTCACCGGTACGTTGGCGGCCGGGTAGCTCTCGTCCCACGACAGGTTGTGTGCGACCTTCGCTTCGTAGCTGCCCGCGCCCAACTCACTCGTCGACCAGGTGTACGTCCCGTCGCCGTCCTCGTCGGTCAACCAGGGGCGCATACAGGACGGGTCCCAGTCAGTAGGGCAGCCCAGCTCGGACTGGAACGACCCGGGCACCGTGATGATCGGCCCTTGCGCGTTGGACGTGGCGAAGTGCCGCCCGTGCTCGTAGTAGAAGGTGACGGGCCCATTCGGTGCGGTGTACGAGATGTTGGCGCCGTTCAACGTACCGCCGGCACCATAGTTCTCGTCCCAGCTCTTGTTGATCGCCGCCTTGTAGGCATGCTCACCCGCCGGGAGTGTGTACGTCCCCTTCCACACCTTGTCCTTAGGGTCGAGTGTCAGCTGCGCCTGAGAGCAGTCCGGCGACCAGTCAGCCGCACAGCCCATCTCACTGTTGTGGTCGCCCGGTACTGACACGTTGGCCGGCTGCACGACCAGTCCGGTGTTCCCACCCCCGCCAGGTGGCGGCGCGTCACCCACGACCCCGTACGAGCTGGATGCGGAGTAGTTGCCCGAGGCATCACGTAGTACGGCGCGGTACTCAAGCTGCGTGCCCTTGGGCAGCCCGGATACGTCCTGGAACACCCGGTACGGCGCACTGTCATCCGAACCGAGCCGCTTCCACTCCTTGGTACCCACTGGGCGGTAGCCGAAGGTCACAGTGGCCGGAGTGTTCTCCGGAACAGCCGCGGCGATCTCAGCGCGCCCACTGACGGTCGCACCCAGCTCCGGCGAGCTCATGTAAACAGCTGGTGCCTTGGAGCGCGCTGGCACCTTCTTCTGCGCCTGGTACACGGTGACGGACAGCGGCGGCTGGCTGACGAGGACCCGTCCCTCGCGGTCCGTCTTAACAGCGGTGGAGCCGCCATAGACCGGCCGCAGCCAGGTGCGCGGTCCGTACGTCGCCACAGTCGCATTAGCAGCCGTCTTCGAATTGTTTGCCACTACTAGGTACTCGACGTTGTCGCTGCCAAGCCGACTGAACGCATAGAGCCCGTTGCTGTTCGACGAGTACCGGTGCACCTGCCGCCCATCGGACAGTGCCGGGTACTTCGACCGCAACCGAGCCAACGCGGCGATGTGCTTGTACAGCGGCGCATTGACGTCGTACCGGTCCTTGCTGCCGATCGTGGTAGTGCCAGTACCGTCTACAACCTCGTCGTCCGCGTAGTCGGCTGTCTTGGTCGCGAACATGTCCTGCCGCGCGTCCTTGTCACCGCCCGCGCCTGTGAAGCCCTGCTCATCCCCGTAGTAGATGACCGGCTGGCCGCGAGTCAGGTACATCAGTGAGTGCGCCAGCTCGTCCCGCGCGAGCAGCTCCTTGCCGGACGCCCCGCTCTGCTTCAGGAACGTACCGACTCGGCCCATGTCGTGGTTACCAAGGAAAGTGGGCAGCTGGTACGCGTTCGAGTCGGTGTCCGTGTAGTAGTCGTCGTTCGCGTACAGGTCGCGCAGCTTCGTACCCGGATCGCCCTTCGCGTACGCGACCGCGTTCTGCTGGAACCCGAAGTCGAGCGTCGCCTGCAGGTTTCCCTTGGTCGTGTACGTCGACATGAACTGTGGATTCGCGTCGTACACCTCGCCGAACATGAAGAACTTCTTCGTACCCGAGGCCCGCGCGGCCGCCAGCACCGCCGGTGAGAACTTCTGCCAGAACTCGAGGTTCACATGCTTGACGGTGTCGATCCGGAACCCGTCGATACCGAACTCGGCCCAGGTCCTGTACACGTCGATCAGCCCGTCGCGGACCTTCGGCTGCTCGGTGAACAGGTCGTCCAGCCCGACGAAGTCGCCGTACTCGGCGCTCTCACCGGCGAACGTCGAGTCGCCGCGGTTGTGGTACTGGGTCGCATCGTTCAGCCACGCCGGCACCTTCACCGAAGCGTCGGCGGGCATCCGGAAGACGGGTACGTTCGGGAACGAGCTGTTCTTGTCCAGCGGCGGAAACGTGTCACCGGCGGCGTACTGCTTGTCGTCGAACACGTTGCCGGCCGCATCTTTGTACGGGCTGGTGGACTTCGGGACGTACCCGTAGTTGCCGGACTGGTACGAGATCACGTCCGCGGTGTGGTTGGTGATGATGTCGAAGAAGACCTTCATCCCTTTGCGATGCGCCAGGTCGATCAGCCGCTTCATGTCCGCGTTCGTACCGAGATGCGGATCGATCTGGGTGAAGTCGGTGATCCAGTACCCGTGGTACCCGGCGCTGACGTCCGTGCCAGTGCCCTGGACCGGCCGGTTCTTGAACGACGGCGTGAGCCAGATGGAGGTAGTACCCAGCGACTTGATGTAGTCGAGTTTCTGGATCACCCCGGCCAGGTCACCGCCGTGGTAGAAGCCTTTGTCGGTCGGGTCCAGCCCGGTCTGCAGCCGGTCACCGGTCAGTCCGCCCGCGTCGTTGGACTTGTCACCGTTGGCGAACCGATCCGCCATCAGGAAGTAGAACCGCTCCTTGGTCAGATCGGCGCGCAGGCTCGGCGTCGCGAGCGCCTTGTCCGCCGCGGTAACCGCCGGACCAGCCACCTCCACTGGCGGCACCTGCTGAGCCACCGCGGGAGGAGCAGGTGGTGCTGTCGCCAATCCCAGCACCACCACAGCACCAGCAGTGATCCCCGCAGTCCAACGCCTGAACCCGCGCATCACGGTCCCCTCCCGCCGCCGTACGTTGCCGGGAGGGTAGCGTCCGCTCCTTACGCTGAGGAGGGCTTGGACGTCACGGAAGGGTCACGAGCACGGGAGCGGCTACAGGAGCAGTTACCGCAACAGCTCGTCCAGATCAGCGTGGCGACTCCGGTAGTTGCTGAGCAGTGTGCGCGCGGTAGTAACCGAGTCAACGAGCGGATGCAGCGCCAACGCCTCCAGTGCCAACCGGGGGGAGTGCTCCAGCGCAGCCGTGATGGTCAGCTGCTCAACGGCCTTCACCTGCTGCACCAGCCCGAGCTGATGACCAGCCAGCGGCGAAGTCGCGAGCGGATGCGGGCCGTCCGCGTCCACTGTGCACGGCACCTCGACCACCGCGTCCGCCGGCAAGCCAGGGACAGTGCTGCCGTTGCGTACGTTCAGGATCATCGTGCTGCGCTCGTTCCGCGCGATCGCCGCCATGATCGCGACCGCCACCCCTTCGTACCCGCCGCCGGCCACGTCCGCCGCGTCGCGAGCCTCGGAGGCCTCGCGGGTCTCCTTCATGTACGTCGAATCGCGCTCTTCGCGGACCGCGCGCCAGCGGCCCAGCGCCGACGCCGGATCGGCCGCGACCGCGTCGTAGAACGCGCGCTGCTGATTCAGCAGGAACTCACCACGGGTCTCGGCGCTGCCCCGGATCGACGCGACCGCGTCCCGGGTGAAGTAGTAGTAGTACAGGTACTCGTTCGGGATGCTGCCAAGCGTCTGAATCCACTCGGCGCCGAACAGCCGGCCTTCCTCGATCGTGCCGAGCAGCGCATCGTTCGCGATCAGGTCCGGAAGTACGTCGCGGCCGTCGTACCCGAGCTCGTTCAGCCAGCCGAGGTGGTTCAGGCCGACGTACCCCAGGGAGGCCCGGTCGGGGTCGTGGCCGAGGGCGTGCGCGGCGCGCCGGCCGAGGCCGATCGGGGAGTCGCAGATCCCGATCACCCGGTTGCCGAGGACGCGCTGCATGGCCTCGGTGATCATGCCGGCCGGGTTGGTGAAGTTGATCACCCACGCCTGCGGGCAGATCGCCGCGACCCGCTCCGCGACGTGCATCGCGGCCGGTACGGTACGCAGCCCGTACGCGAGTCCGCCCGGGCCGGTGGTTTCCTGACCGAGCAGCCCGAGATCGAGCGCGACCCGCTCGTCCGCCGTCCGGCCCGGCAACCCGCCGACCCGGATCGCGGAGAAGATGAAGTCGGCGCCGTCCAGCGCGACATCCAGGTCGGTGGTCACCTCGACCTTCGGCGCGTCCGGCTGCTCCGCGGCCAGTTGCCGCAGTACCTCACCGATCGCCTCGAGCCGTTCCGGCACGACGTCGTACAGGCAGACCTGATCGACTCGTTGGCCACCCCGGTCACGCATCACCGCCCCGTACACGAGCGGAACCCGAAAGCCTCCGCCACCGAGGATCGCCAGCTTCATATGGTTAGTACCTCCACGCCGTGGTCGATGCAGTTCTGGAGTGTTGCCGGGTCGGCCCCGGGGTTTGTCACCAGTACGTCGAGATCGTCGGCGCCGCAGACCTTGAGCTTGCCGTTGCCGGGGAACTTGTTCCGGTCGGCGAGCAGGACGGTCTTGTCGGACGCCTCGATCACGGCTCGTTTCACCGGTACCTCGATGGTGGTGGTGTCGAGCACGTAACCGTCCCGCCGGACGCCGCTGGCACCGAGGAACGCCACGTCCGCGTGGACCTGGCGGAGTGCATCCTCGGTCAGTACGCCGACCAGCGAGTGGTACGCCCGGCGGACCCAGCCGCCGAGCAGGATCAGCTCCACCACCGGATCGTCACGCAGTACGTCCAGGACCGCGAGACTCGTCGTCATCACGGTCACCGGCCGCGTACGCAACTCCTCGGCCAGCAACTGGGTGGTGGTGCCGACGTCCAGCAGCACCACGTCACCGTCCTGGACCAGCGTCGCCGCCAGCCGGGCCACCTGCCGCTTCTCGGGGGTCGCGTCCGCGGCCACCGAGGCGAACGGGTAGTCCCGGTCGGCGTCCTCGGAGTCGCCGGCCGGAACGATCGCGCCCCCGTGCACGCGAGTGATCTGACCGGACTCGTCCAGCTGTTGCAGGTCGCGGCGGATGGTCGCCGAACTGACCCCGAGCAGCTGGGCCAGCTCCTCCACCGAAGTGGCGCCATCGGTCCGCAGCCGCTGCACGATCTCGAGTTGCCGCTGGTGTCGCACGGCCCGAACAATAGCAGGCAAATCCGCTCAGAAGTGAGCAAGTCCTGAATATTTTTGATCATAAATGCTTGCCACGGGACTTTGTCAGGAGCAAGATGACCGGCATGCCTGATACGACCTACGACCCGCTCGCTGGTCTGCGCGGCCCCGGGACACCCGACTTCGACGTCTTCCTGTGGGGCACGGTCTTTCTCGACATCATCTTCACCGGGCTCGCCGACCGTCCCACCGGCGGCACCGAGGTGTGGGCGGACGGGATGGGCTCGTCACCGGGCGGCACCGCGAACCTGGCGATCGCGGCCTCCCGCCTCGGCCTGCGGACCTCGCTCGCGGCCGCGTTCGGTGACGACAACTACGCGGACTTCTGCTGGCGCACCCTGTCCGAGCAGGAGCACGTCGACCTCAGCCGGTCCCGCCGGTTCGACAACTGGCACTCGCCGGTGACCATGTCGGTCGCCTACGACGGTGACCGCAGCATGGTCACGCACGGGCACCCGTCACCACTGCCGGCCACCGAACTGATCGGGCAGCCGCCGCGGACCGGGGCGGTGATCGTCGACCTCGGCGACATCGAGCCGCTCGGCGACCCGTCCCGGTCGACCTGGGTCGACCTGGCCCGCAAGGACGGCGGCCTGGTGTTCGCCGACGTCGGCTGGGACCCGACCGGGACCTGGTCACCGCAAGTACTTGCCCAGCTCGACCACTGTGACGCCTTCCTGCCGAACGCGGGCGAGGCGATGGCGTACACCCGGACCGGGTCGCCACAGGACGCGCTGTACGCGCTGGCCGACCGGGTCCCGCTGGCGATCGTCACCGACGGCGCGGCCGGTGCCATGGGCATCGACGCGAAGACCGGTGAGGAAGCCCGGGTGCCGGCCCTGCGGGTACCGGCGCTGGACCCGACCGGAGCCGGTGACGTGTTCGGCGCCGGCCTGGTTCTCGGTACGCTCGCGGGCTGGGCGCTGGCCGATCGGCTGGCCTTCGCCACCCTCTGCTCGGCCCTCGCGGTCCAGCAGTTCGGTGGCTCACTCGCCGCCCCCGGCTGGGGCGACATCGCCGACTGGTGGCAGGATCTGCGGACCAGCGGTGATCAGAGCAGCTACACCCGATCGCTGCGCCGCAGGTATGAGTTTCTGGACGAAATCGTCCCAAGTGTGCCGGTCGGCGCCGTACGCCGGGCCGTGGCGACCATCGCCCGGAACGCCGACGTCACCAACAACTGACCGTCAGGTCGGAGGGAGTACCCCCATGTCACGCAATCCCCGGCTCGGGATCGTCGCGGCTGTCGGCCTGCTCGGCCTGGTCAGCACGGTTGCCTGTACACCCGGGGCCGAGAACTCGGCCCCGTCGTCACAGGCGACCCCGTCATCCGTACAGACCGACGCGGCCAAGCTCGGCGACGTCAACCTGGTGGTCTGGGACCAAGAGGTCCGTGGCGGCCAGGCAGCGCAGATGAAGCAGCTGAACGACGCGTTCCAGGCGAAGTACCCGAACATCAAGCTGAAGCGGGTGTCGCGGTCGTTCGACGACCTGAAGACCACGCTGCGGCTGGCGCTGAGCGGCAACGAGCCGCCGGACGTAGTCCAGGCGAACAACGGCCGCTCGGACATGGGCGCGTTCGTCAAGGCGAACCAGCTCGTGCCGCTGGACCCGTACGCGAAGGCGTACAACTGGGATCAGCGTTACCCGCAGTCGGTTCGGCAGTACTCGCAGTACACGCCGGACGGGAAGACGTTTGGCCAGGGCAACCTTTACGGCATGCCGCAGGTCGGCGAGGTCGTGGGCATCTTCTACAGCAAGAAGAAGCTCGCCGAGGCCGGGGTGCAGCAGCCGAAGACCTGGGACGAGTTCCAGTCGTCGCTGGCCACGCTGAAGGCGAAGGGTGACGCGCCGCTGGTGCTCGGCAACCTGGAGAAGTGGCCGGCCATCCACGTCTTCGGTACGGTCCAGGGCCGCACCACGCCCGCGGACACGATCAAGCAGCTCGGCTTCGGCCGCAAGGGCGCGTCCTGGACGACCGACGAGAACAAGAAGGCCGCGCAGACGCTGACCGACTGGGTCGGCAAGGGCTACTTCAACGCCGGTTTCAACGGGCAGGACTACGACCCGGCGTGGCAGGCCTTCAGCAAGGGCAAGGGCACGTACCTGATCGGTGGCACCTGGCTGGCCGAGGACCTCGGCAAGGCGATGGGCGACGACGTCGGCTTCATGCTGCCGCCGGGTACCGCCGCCGACGCCGCGCCGATCGCCACCGGCGGTACCGGGCTGCCGTTCTCGATCACCACGAAGAGCAAGAACCCGGACGCGGCCGCCGCGTACCTGAACTTCATCACCAGCGCGGACGCGATGAACATCCTGACCAAGACCGGCAACCTGCCGGTGGCCGACACGGCCAAGCAGGAAGTCAGCGGGTCGCTGCAGAAGGACGTGTTCGCGGCGTTCGGCAAGGTGGTCGAGGCGGACGGACTGGTTCCGTACCTCGACTACGCGACGCCGACGATGCCGGACACGATCGGTGCGGCCCTGCAGGACCTGCTGGGTGGCAAGGCCACCCCGGACCAGTTCGCCGAGCGGCTAGAGAAGGACTATGGCGCGTTCTCACAAGCCAACGGGTAGTCCCCCCGGCGAGCCCCGGAAGATCGCTTACCTGTACATCTTGCCGGGGTTCGCCGTCTACGCGGCGTTCCTGCTCTACCCGCTGCTGCGCTCGGTCCAGCTGTCCTTCTACGACTGGGACGGACTGACGCTCGGCAAGTGGGCCGGGTTCGCCAACTACCAGGAGATCATCAGCGACGCCGGACTGCGGTCCGCGTTCGGGCACGCGCTCGTACTGATGCTGTTCTTCGCGGTGATCCCGGTCTGCGTCGGCCTGCTGCTGGCGTCGATCCTGAACCGGGCGAAGGTCCGCGGGCTGCCGTTCTTCCGGACGGTGGTCTTCCTGCCGCAGGTGATCGCGATGGTTGTCGTCGCGGTCGCCTGGCGGCGGATGTACGCGCCGGACGGCACCATCAACGACCTGCTGCACGCGATCGGCCTGGGTTCGGTCGCGCGCGGCTGGCTCGGTGACTACGCGCTGGCGCTGCCGGCGGTCGGGTTCATCGGGTCCTGGTTCGAGACCGGTCTGGTCACCGTGCTGTTGCTGGCCGGGATGAGCCGGATCAGCGGGAGCCTCTACGAGGCGGCCCGGCTGGACGGCGCCGGCCCGGTGCAGGAGTTCTTCGCGGTGACGCTGCCGTCGGTCCGCGGTGAGATCGCGGTCGCGCTGACGCTGACCGTGATCGCCGCGCTGCGGACCTTCGACCTGGTGTACGTGACCACCAGCGGCGGACCGGGCAATTCGACGTCGGTGCCCTCGTACGAGGTGTACCACCGGGCCTTCGAGCTCGGCCGGGTCGGCTCGGCCGCGGCCATCGGCGTCACCCTGACCGTCCTGATCCTGCTCATCTCGCTGGTCATCAACAAGATCGGCGACCGGGAGGGGAGTCGATGATCTCGCGTACGGAGAAGGCGGCGAACTACGTCATCCTGCTGGCCTTCGCCGCCTTCGCGCTCGGACCGATCGTGACCGTCGTGCTGGCGGCGCTCGGACCGAACGACGCCGGTGACACGTCCGGCTTCGGCAACTTCGCCGAGGCCTGGAAGATCGGCCACTTCGGCACCTACCTGCGGATGAGTCTCGCGGTGTCGGTGTCGGTCGTGGTGATCAGCGTGCTGCTGTCGGTACTGGCCGGGTTCGCCTTCGGCACCATGCGGTTCCGCGGCTCCGGCATCCTGTTCTACCTGTTCCTGCTCGGCATCATGATGCCCAGCGAGGCGATCGTGGTGCCGCTGTACTTCGATCTGCGGACGCTCGGGCTGACCGACACGTACTGGGCGGTCGCGCTTCCGCAGGTCGCGCAGTCCGTTGCCTTCGGCACCTTCTGGATGCGGACCTTCTTCCGGGCCGGCGGCCGCGACCTGGTCGAGGCGGCCCGGCTGGACGGCGCGTCCACCCGGCGGATGCTCTGGCAGATCCAGGTCCCGCTGGCCCGGCCGGCCATCGTCACGATGATCGTGCTGGTGTTCATGTGGACCTGGAACGAGTTCCTGATCCCGCTGGTGATGGTCACCAACGAGAGCCTGCGGACCGCGCCGCTCGGTCTGGCCTTCTTCCAGGGCCAGTACAGCCAGGGGTTCACCCTGCTCGCGGCCGGCGCGGTGATCGTCGCGACGCCGGTCGTGATCCTTTATCTCTTCCTGCAGCGCCATTTCATCGCGGGCATGCTCGAGGGCGCGGTCAGGGAGTAGCACCACCCGTTCGGGGGATATCCGTCACATCCGCCATAGGGAGAGCGCAGAATGAAGCGTTACCGCACCATGGTTGCCCTGCTGGCAGCCGCTGTCCTGATTCCGCTCGGAGGCGTAGCGGCGACCGGGATGGCCCAGGCCGATCCCGGTCCGGCCAAGTACGTCGCCGACCGGGCGACCAAGATCGACGTCATGGGGGAGTGGGCCCACCCCGACGACGACACCAGCATCATCGGCCCCTGTGGCGTCTGGCACGACCGGTACGGCACCAAATGCGGCGTGATCATGGTGACCCGAGGTGAGGGCGGCGGGAACTCGGCCGGTACCGAACTGGGTCCCGACCTGGGTCTGCGCCGCGAGAACGAGGACCGGGTCGCGCACTACCGGTCCGGCACGATCGACATCTTCAACCTGGACCGTGTCGACTTCTTCTACAACCAGAGCGCGCCGCTGACGCAGTACTTCTGGAACCACGAGGAGACGCTGCGCCGGGTCACCCGGGTGATCCGGGAGACGCAGCCCGAGGTGTACATCGGCTTCACGCCGACGCTCGCCGCGGGTCACGGCAACCACCAGCAGGCCGGGCGGCTGATCTGGGAGGGCGTACTCGCTGCGGCCGACCCGAGCATGTTCCCGGAGCAGCTGAAGGGTAAGGACGCGCTCAGCACCTGGCAGGTGAAGAAGGTCTTCTCCGGCGGTGCCACCGCGGGTACGGGCGGTACGACCACTGCCGCGAACTGTACGACCGGTTTCACGCCGACTGGTCTCGACACCGTTGCCGGTGTGTGGACCGGGTACAACTCGCCGTACAAGTGGCCGGCCGGCAATCTGCAGGGTCAGCCTGCCGGTACGCCGAAGATCTGGCAGCAGGTGGCTGACGAGGGACGCGCCGCGTACCCGACGCAGAGCCGCGTGATGTACAAGGGCACGTCGGCGCCTGCCTGTTCCCGGTTCGGTATGACGGAGTCGTTCGTACCGTTCCAGCCGAACAGCAACACGGCTGCTGGTCAGGACGACGCGATCCTGTTCGGTGCGACCAAGCCGGACCCGGGCGGCCTTCCGCTCGGCACGCTGGAGTACCTGACCTTCGACCGGTTCCTCAACGTTGCCGGTACGCCGTTCCAGGCCACGCTGCACCTGCGCTCCGGTGCTGGTCCGCTGAAGCCGGGTACGGCCGCGCTGACCGTTCCGGATGGCTGGAAGGTCAGCCCGCCGCAGCGGGTCGGTGTGGTGAAGGGAAACAAGGAGACCACGGTCACCTTCACTGTTACGCCCAGCCCGACCGCGGCTGTGAACCAGAACGCCAAGGTGTCGGCGCTGTACAGCACCGGCAACAAGACCGGGTACACCGACAACCTGGTTCGGATCGTGTCCGCGACCGAGGGCCGGTTCGAGCGCTGGGGCAACTGGAAGGAGTACGACGACTGGTTGGACAAGACTGCTCCGCAGGCCACCCGGCTCGGTCGTTCGCCTGCCATCCAGTCCATGGGCATCGGCAAGACCATCGACGTACCGGTAGTGGTGCACAACTGGTCGAACCAGCCGCAGAGTGGCGCGGTCAGCCTTACGCTGCCGGCCAACTTCACTGCTGACGCGGTCTCCAAGCCGTACAGCAACCTGGCTGCCGGTGCTGAGACCACAGTGACGTTCAAGGTGACGAACAGCGACACCACGCTGCCGCAGAACCAGAACGTGTCGATTCCGATCACCACCACGTACAGCGCCCCCGCTGGTACTGGCAACGAGGTGCTGACGCTGTCGCTCGTACCGAACACGACCATCGCCAAGGCGACCACCACGCCGAAGGTGGACGGTGTGGCCTCTCCTGGTGAGTACACCGGTCCGTCGCTCGACCTGGGCCGCATCTGGCAGGGCGCGTCGGGATGTACGGGTGTGGACGACTGTGGTGTCTCGCCGACCGGTGAGGGTTCCACGGCGAAGGTCAGCTGGTCCGACGACGCGCTGTACTTCTTCATCCACATCAAGGACGACTACCAGTCGTACGCCGTCACTCCCGAAGAGTGCGTCGGCCACTGGCAGGCGGACTCGGTCGAGATCCTGCTCGACCCGCGGGGTACCGCTTCGCAGGACCTGATGGACACCGCGAACACGTTCAAGCTCGGGATCTTCCCGTTCACGAACGACCCCACGAACAAGAACGGCAACGGCGTCAACGGCGCCTGCTGGTCGCGTGACGCCGACAACCACCAGGGCTACTCGACCGGGCCGCTGGCGAAGAACGTCAGCGACGCGCCGAACGCTCCGGGCGTCCAGGTCGCCTCGACCGCGAAGTGGGTCGGGTCGAACGAGACCACGGTGCCGCATGCGTACACCGGTGGTGGGTACGACCTCGAGGTGAAGATCCCGCTGTCGAACCTGCCGGCCGCGGTGGACCCGGCGAAGCTGGGTCTGAACATCACGCCGTACGACAACGACGACACCTCGGCAGCGGGCACCACGACGCTGCGGCACATCGACATGAGCACCCGGCTCGGCTGGTCGGCGCTGGGCAGTGTCCAGTCCGACCCGTACCGCTGGGGTCAGGCGACCGTCGCGGGCTACACCCCGCCGGCGGATCGTCCGACCAAGCCGAGTGCGCCGAACGTGTCGAACCCGAACCTGAACGGCGTGCTGTCGCCGCAGACGATCGCCCAGTCGGCGCGCAACGGCGTACCGATCTCCGGTCGGGTGCCGGCACCGGCGTCGAACTCGCTGAAGGTGAAGAAGGTGTCGGTCGAGAAGTCCACTGTCGAGGTGGATGTGTCGTCGACCGGTTCGGGTAGTGCACAGCTGTTCCTGTGGACCGGTCTGATCGGTGCGATTCCGGTGTACACGACCAGCTGCTCACCTGCTGCCGACCCGGCTCCGGACTACGGCTTCACGCCGTGCGCGGTGTCCGACGGTGGCTACCCGGCCTGGTCGCCGGACATGAGCGGGCACGTCGTGAACCACACGGCGAGCCAGATCACGTCGAAGACGAAGCACCTGTCGATCCCGATCACGGCGGCTCAGCGCAGCGCCCTGCTGAAGGACGGCCGGCTGCTCATCTCGTACCAGACCCCGAAGGACGAGGTTCAGGCACTGGATCTGAAGCTCAACCGCTGATCGGAGTACTGGGCCCTGTCTGTTCTTCAGGCAGGGCCCAGCTTCATGCAGGGCCCAGGAGGCCTGGGAGCGTCGTTTCGATCGGCGTACGCAGCACAGTGGTCGCCTGGTCGTCGTACGGGGTCGGCTGGGCGTTCAGGATGATCAGCGGCTTGCCGTCGCTCAGTGCCAGGTCACAGAGACCTGCGGCCGGGTAGACCTGCAGTGACGTGCCGATGGCCAGAAAGACCTCGGCAGTGGCAGTAGCCGCAACAGCGCGATCCAGTACGGCCCGGTCGAGCGACTGGCCGAACGAGATCGTCGCGGACTTCAAGATGCCGCCGCAGACCGCACAGGCCGGGTCCTCCTCGCCGGACTCTAGCCGAGGGAGTACGTCGGCCATCGGGATGCGGCGGTCGCACTGCAGGCAGTCGACGTACCAGACAGTGCCGTGCAGCTCATGGACGAGCTCCGGCGACGATCCGGCCTTCTGGTGCAGTCCATCGACGTTCTGAGTCACCAGGCCGGTCAGACGGCTTTGTCGCTCCAGTTCGACCAGTGCGTGGTGGCCGGCGTTCGGTTCAGCCAGCCAGGCAGGTACGGCGAGCCGGTGCTTCCATGACGCCACCCGTACGTCCCGGTGCGCGACGTACTCGTCGATGTCGAACATCGCCTCCGCGCCCGGGTTCTTGGTCCAGACACCCTCCGGTCCACGGAAGTCCGGGATCCCCGAGGCAGTCGAGATCCCGGCTCCGGTCAGTACGGCGATGCGTTCGGCGTCGATCACACCTCAGACGGTATCCATTCCGTGGCCAGCACGGACATCACCACCTCGTCGTGCCACTCGCCGTCCCAGCGCAGCGCGTCCCGGAGTACGCCCTCGCGCTTGAAGCCGGCCTTCTCGTACGCCCGCTGTGCGCGCGGGTTGAACGCGAAGACGCCGAGGCTGATCCGGTGCAGGCCGAGCTGCTCGATGCCATAGCCGACAATCATCCGGGTCGCTTCGCTGCCCAGGCCACGGCCCTGGCCGGCCGGGCCGATCAGGATGCGGAAGCTGCAGCTCTGGTTGTCGGGGTCCCACTGGTTCAGTACGACCTCACCGACGACCTGATCGGTCTGGCGGTCGATGACAACCAGATCCAGCCGGTCGGTCTGGTCCTTCCGCGTCCGGCACCACTCCCGGGCGCGTTCCTCGCCGATCTCCCCGTGGCTGCCCGTGAAACGCATCACCTCCGGGTCGTTCATCGCGGCGAACAGGGCCTCGTAGTCCCCCGCATCCATCGGCCGCAGGACGACCAGTTCGCCGGTGAGGGTCGGTTTGTACGCGAAATCAGTCACAGCGCGGAGTGTGTCAGCCGACCCGGCGTACGACGTACTGATTTTCCCCGGCCGACACCAGCTCCTGGGAACGCATCCGGCACCACGCCGGGATGTCGGTCGCCGCGGCTGGGTCGTCGGCGAGCACGGTGATGGTGTCGCCGACGGCAACGGTCGGTAGCGCCTTGGCCAGTTTGATCACCGGGAGTGGGCAGAGCAGGCCGCGGCAGTCCAGCTCGACGTTCACATCCCCACCTCTGCTCTGATCCGCTGCACGATGCCCGGGAGCACCGCACTGAACCGTTGGACGTCCTCGTGGCTGGTCTCGCGGCTCAGTGACACCCGTACGTTGCCATGAGTCAGTACGCCCATGGCTGCCAGTACATGCGACGGGCGGAGCGTGCTGGACGTACACGCCGAACCGCTGGAGACAGCGAAGCCCTCAGCATCCAATGCAGTCACCAGGGCCTCGCCGTCTACGTACAGACACGAGAACGTGAGGATGTGCGGCAGGCGATCGTCCGGATCACCTACTACCTCCACGTCCGGTACGTCGGTGGCGATCCGGTGCCGCAGCTCGTCTATCCAGGTCCGATGCTGTTTGTTGAGTTCATCGGCTTCACTCAGACGCGCTTGCAGAGCTGCAGCGGCCGCCAGTGCGTTCGGTACGTCCGGGAAGCCGGGGGACAGGCCGTCCTCGCGCTGGTCCATCGGCCAGGGCGGAGCGATCCGCGTGCCTTTCCGTACCGCCAGTAGTCCTACACCGGCCGGACCGCCCCACTTGTGCGCACTGGCCGCCAGCATCGACCAGCCGGTGGGGACTGGGTCATGTCCTATCGACGCTGATGCATCAACAAACAGCGGTACGTCGTTGCAGTCCTGGGCGATCGCGGCGATCGGTTGCCTCGTACCCACTTCATGGTTGGCCGACTGGACAGCAGCCACGGCCACACCCGGCTCGCGTACGGCATGGGCGAACGCCTCCTGATCCACCTGGCCGCGGATGTCCACACCGATCTCCACACCCGCGTCACCGGCGCTGTGCAGTACAGCGGAGTGCTCGACCGCACTGTGCACCACTGTCGTACCGACGCGGCGCCGTGCGGCCGTCAGAGCGGCCAGACCGACCTCGATGGCCGCTGTGCCGGACGTGGTCAGGTACAGCTCGTCAGGACGCACTCCAACGGCCTGAGCAAGCACTGCGCGGGCGTTGTCCAGCAGCAGTCTGGCAGTCCGTCCTTCATGGTGCAGACGGACCGGATCGGCCCAGCCGGAATCCACCGCCGACAGCAACATTTCCCGCGCCGCGGGGTGCATCGGCTCGGCCGACGCGGCGTCCAGATACGCACGCTCACTCACACGGGAAACGCTAAGCCCTACCTATGCGCGGAAGCCGGGAGGGTGTCCAGTAGTGTTTGGTCGTCAGTCTCACTTGGGAAGGGAAAGGCGCCCCGTGGGTTCGAACGGCACGCCCGGAGTGGATGAGCGACCGGCAGGTTCTGCTGGTGCCACACGTCCGGCGAAGCGACGCCTACTGGTCGGTGCGGCAGTGGTGCTCGGCACCCTGTTGCTGACCGGTTGTTCGTCGGCGACCACTGAGCAGTGGAAACGACTCGGTCTGCCCGAGGGTGCATCTGACCGGACCGAGGCGATCAGAAGCCTCTGGATCGGCGCCTGGACGGCCGCACTGATCATCGGTGTGATGGTCTGGGGCCTGATCCTGTTCGTCGTGGTGCGGTACCGCAAGCGGAACGAGGAAGCGCCCCGGCAGGTGCGCTACAACCTGCCGCTGGAGGTGCTCTACACGCTGGCACCGTTCGCGATCATCGGTGTGCTGTTCTTCTACACCGTGGAGCACGGCAACCAGGTGACCAAGATGGACGCCAACCCGCAGCACACCGTGAACGTGGTGGGCCAGCAGTGGCAGTGGACCTTCAACTACAAGGACACCGTCGACGGCAAGCAGGGCGTCTGGGAGACCGGCACCCTGGACAAGCCGGCCACGCTGTGGCTGCCGGTGAACGAGTCGGTGCACTTCGACCTGACCGCGCAGGACGTGATCCACTCCTTCTGGGTGCCGTCGTTCTACTTCAAGCTCGACGTGATCCCGGGCAAGACCAACAAGTTCGAGCTGACCCCGACCAAGACCGGCACCTTCGCCGGCAAGTGCGCTGAGCTCTGCGGCCTGTACCACAGCCGGATGGTCTTCAGCGTCAAGGTGGTCAGCCGCGACGAGTACGACGCACACCTGCGCGAGCTGGCCGCCAAGGGCCAGACCGGCGCGGCAACAGGTGGCGCCGACGCCACGACCATTCTCGGGACCGGGGGTCACAAGTGACCGACTTCGCCGAGCGCACCGGCGCTATCGGTACCACCGCGCTGCCCCGGCGGCGTACCAAGGGCCAGCTGCTGGTCAAGTACCTGACCACGACCGACCACAAGCTGATCGGGCACATGTACCTGGTCACGTCGTTCGTGTTCTTCCTGATCGGCGGCGTGATGGCGCTGCTGATCCGCGCCGAGCTGGCCAAGCCGGGCCTGCAGATCGTGAACGAAGAGGTCTACAACCAGCTCTTCACCATGCACGGCACGATCATGCTGCTGCTGTTCGCGACGCCGCTGTTCGTCGGCTTCGCGAACGAGATCATGCCGATCCAGATCGGTGCCCCGGACGTCGCGTTCCCGCGGCTGAACATGTTCAGCTACTGGCTGTTCCTGTTCGGCGGCACGATCACGATCAGCGGCTTCTTCACTCCGGGCGGCGCGGCCGACTTCGGCTGGTTCGCGTACGCGCCGCTGTCCAACGCGGTCCGCTCACCGGGTGTCGGCGGCGACCTGTGGATCATGGGCCTGTACCTGGCCGGTCTGGGTACGATCCTCGGCGCGGTGAACTTCATCACCACCATCATCACCATGCGCGCGCCCGGCATGACCATGTTCCGGATGCCGATCTTCACCTGGAACATCCTGGTCACGTCGATCCTGGTACTGATCGCGTTCCCGATCCTGGCGGCGGCGCTGCTGGTGCTGGAGGCGGATCGATCACTCGGGGCACACGTCTTCGACGCGGCAAACGGCGGACCCATACTCTGGCAACACCTGTTCTGGTTCTTCGGGCATCCAGAGGTGTACATCATCGCGCTGCCGTTCTTCGGCATCGTCACCGAGATCCTGCCGGTGTTCAGCCGCAAGCCCGTCTTCGGGTACATCGGCCTGGTCAGCGCGACGCTCGGTATCGCGGTCCTTTCGGTGGCGGTGTGGGCGCACCACATGTTCGTCACCGGCGCGGTGAACCTGCCGTTCTTCTCGTTCATGACCTTCCTGATCGCCGTACCGACCGGAGTGAAGTTCTTCAACTGGATCGGCACGATCTGGGGCGGATCGGTGTCGTTCGACACACCGATGCTCTGGTCGGTGGGCTTCCTGACCACCTTCCTCTTCGGCGGTCTGACCGGCGTCATCCTGGCCTCGCCGGCGCTCGACTACCAGCTCTCCGACTCGTACTTCGTGGTGGCGCACTTCCACTACGTCGTCTTCGGTACGGTCGTGTTCGCGATGTTCGCAGGGTTCTACTTCTGGTGGCCGAAGTTCACCGGGCGGATGCTCGACGAGCGGCTCGGCAAACTGCACTTCTGGCTGCTGTTCATCGGCTTCCACACCACGTTCCTGGTCCAGCACTGGCTGGGTGTCGAGGGCATGCCGCGGCGGTACGCCGACTACGGCGCGAACGAAGGCTTCACCACGCTGAACGAGGTTTCCAGCATTGGCGCCTTCATTCTCGGCATGTCGATGCTGCCGTTCTTCTACAACGTCTACAAGTCCCGTAAGTCGCCCAAGGTCGGTGTCGACGACCCGTGGGGCTGGGGCCGTTCGCTGGAGTGGGCGACCAGTTCCCCGCCGCCGCGGCACAACTTCGTGTCGCTGCCGCGGATCCGTTCCGAGTCGCCGGCGTTCGATCTGCACCACGCGGACATCGCCCTGGCGGAGTACCCGGACAACAAGGCCGGCAAGGACAACCTGCTGGACGCGGGTGACGACGCGGGCCGGGTCGACCAGCTGGCCGAGCAGGTCGAGCAGGCTGACGACTCCGGCGATAGCGGGACCGAAGGGAAGGACAAGGCGTGAAGGTCGAAGCCTGGGTCTTCGGGATCCTGAGTGTGTTCCTGCTGGTGGTCACGCCGATCTACTGGCTGATGTCGGAAGATCCGACCGGTACCACCGCGCTGGTGATGACGTTCTTCCTGGCACTGCTGGTGGCGTTCTACCTCAGCGTCACCGCCCGCCGGATGGACGCCCGTCCGGAGGACCGCAAGGAAGCGGAGATCGTCGAAGGGGCCGGTGAGCTCGGCTTCTTCCCGCCACACTCCTGGTGGCCGCTGTGGTGCGCGCTGTCGCTGTCGGTGGTGGTGCTCGGCATCGCCGTCGGCTGGTGGCTGTTCATCGTCGGCTGCGGGGTCGGCATCATCACGCTGAGTGGTTTCATCTTCGAGTACTACCGCGGTGACCACGCGCACTGATTGAGAATCGTACGAAAAGCGCCGTCCGGGAACGAACCGGGCGGCGCTTTCGTGCGTCTTAGAGGATGTCTGAGAGGCGTAGCCGGTGCGATCGTTATGGTCCGTACCGGTTACCTGGTGATGCGATGCTGAGAAATGTCGCCGCGGCACGTTACCCTTACCGCGGTTTGACTAAACAGGGGAGAGCTGGGGAATGGTAAGCGGTTCGGTGAGGAAGCACGGCCTGGCCGTGGCCGGCATTTGCGTGCTGCTGGTGGCCGGGACGGCCTGCAGTGACACGAAGGCCGGCAGCGGTGGCAACGGCCAGTCGACGCCGGGTGCGTCGAGCTCGCAGAGCAGCACCCCGGGTGCCTCGAACACGCCAGGCGCGTCGACCACCCCGTCGGAGTCCGCCGCGGCGGCGATCTCGGTGGTGCCGGCCAAGGGCGCGACCGCGGTGCAGCCGGACAAGCCGGTCACCGTGAGCACGACGGCGGGCAAGCTCAACGACGTGACGCTGAAGGACGACGACGGCGACAAGGTCACCGGCAGCTTCAACACCGACAAGACCCAGTGGACCTCCGCCGCGCTGCTCAAGCCGAACGCGACGTACACGGTCAGTGGTTCCGCGGAGGGTACGGACGGCGCGAGCGTACCGATCAGCTCGACCTTCAAGACGCTGAAGGCGACGAAGAGCCTGAAGGCATCGGTGGTCCCGCTGAACGGGGAGACCGTCGGCGTCGCGCTGCCGATCCAGATCTACTGGAACAACCCGGTCAAGGACCGTGCCGCGGTCGAGAAGCAGCTGTCCGTGAAGACCTCGGTCCCGGTCGACGGCAGCTGGCACTGGGTGAACAGCAAGCAGGTCAACTACCGCCCGAAGAACTACTGGCCGGCCGGTACCAAGGTGACCGTGAACATCGACACCCAGGGCGTGAACGCGGGCAACAACACCTGGGGTACGTCCAGCCGGACGATCGCCTTCGACATCGGCAAGTCCGTGGTCAGCAACGTGAACGTGAAGAAGCACGTGATGACCGTGACGATCAACGGCAAACTGGCCCGGTCCATCCCGATCACCGCCGGCAAGGACGGGTTCACCACCCGCAGCGGCGTCAAGGTGATCATGGAGAAGTTCCCGACCAAGCGGATGGACGCCGCCACCGTCGGCATCAAGCCCGGCGACCCGAACTACTACAACATCAGCGACGTGCGCTGGGCCCAGCGGGTCACCAGCTCCGGCGAGTTCATCCACGGCGCCCCGTGGTCCACCGGCAGCCAGGGCAGCGCCAACGTCAGCCACGGCTGCGTCGGCATGAGCCTCAAGGACGCCCAGTGGTACTACAACCAGACCCTCCGCGGCGACCCGGTCATCGTCACCGGCACCTCCCGCCACATGGAACCAGGCAACGGCTGGACCGACTGGAACACCACCTGGGCCACCTACAAGGCCGGCTCAGCCCTGTCCTGACGCGCGTCAGAGCCAGGTTGTGATCGCGATACCTTTGAACTACCTTTGAAGTATGGGCCTGCAGGAAGTGACGTTCAGCGACCTGCTTCAGCGTTCCAACGAGACAGTTGAGAAGCTGAAGCAGAGTCGTGCCCGGGCGCTGCGTGTCCGTCGGCGAGGCGTGGAGGAGGATTTGATCCTCACCACCGCGTCCAAGGCGGAGCAGGACGAGGTGGTGGTGAATCTGGCCATCCGGCTGCTGGGTGCCATCGCCGGTGACCCGGTGCTGCGCTCGAAGCACCTGCTGGATGTGTTGCCCCAGGTTTTCCCCTGGATCAGGTTCCTGCCCACTGACGAGAAGATCGAATTCGTCCGCGATTTCATCGAGGTGATGGGCGCCGGCGCCGAGTTCGGCAATCCCGCGCCAGTCGTGCAGCTGATCACCGAATGGCGCAACACCGCCGAGGTTTACGCCGATCCCGAGCTGCTGCGCGTGCTGAGCTCGCAGATTGTCGAAGACGGCGGGGCGGTCTCTCCGCCTGCTCCGCCCACGTGACGCCGGCGAAGCGGGGCGACCGGGTCGCCCCACCGGCCCAGCCCGGGCAATGGCTACTCAAGTTCGGTACGAACGACGCCGCGAAGGGCTGGGAGGATCTATCCCGGAAAGCGGCTTCGAACCTGTGGGAGGCCTACGAGGCGATCCGGCTGGACCCAGCCCCGTTCCCGCCGAAGAAGCGCCATCACCGTTTGAAGGGGGCTCTGGGGACTGTCGACGGCATGGAGCAGTGGCAGTACGAAGTGACCGCTGGTGGTCGCATTTGGTACCTGGTCGACGCCGCGAAGAAGACGGTGTGGATTCGGGTGGCTGGCTGTGGGCATCCGAAGGCTACTGACTGAGTAGTGCGGCTATCAGCTCGTTGGCGTGGAGGGCTGGTAGGGAGTGGTGGGTGGCTTGGGGGAGGTGTACGACGGTTGCGCCGGTGGTGTGGGCTTGTTGGGTGAGGGTTTGGGGGTTGTGGGCCTTTGAGCGGTCTGCCACTACGACGGTGGTGGGCGGGAGGTTTTTGAAGGTGTGGGGGCGGTGGGGTTTTACGGGGCGGGTGGTGGGTCGGAGGGTGGCCAGGGCGGACAGGTTCAGCCAGTCGGGGTCTATGGGGAGGCCCTGGGTTTCCCACTGGATGAAGGACTTGTAGCGGGGCTCTGACGGTTTGAGGAGCATGGGGAGGGCTCTCGCTACGTACGTGGGCTTCAGGCCGGTGAAACAGTCCGTGGGGTCGAGCAGGGTCAGTCTCCCGACGGGGGACCGGAGTGCGTACGTAAGGGCGATCCACGCGCCGTACGAATGGCCCACCAGCCACGGGTCCTTCAGCCCGTGAAGGACTGTTGCGAGCCAGGTCATCAGATCGGTGACCGTACGGGGTGGGGGAGCGGTGCTGAGGCCCGCGTCGCCGGGGAGGTCGGGCGCGTATACCCGGTAACGCTCAGCGAGCCGAGGTGCGACCGCGAACCAGACCGGAGCGGTGGCGCCGTGCCCGGCCAGAAGTACTACCGGCGGACCGTCGACCGGCCCGCACACGTTCACATGGGTGCCGGCGATGTCGAGTTGCTCGACCGGGACCTCCCACCTGCGGAGCAGGGCGGCGTACGCGTCCTCGAAGCTCATGATCCCGACAATAGCTCACTGAGTGAGGTAAATTGCCGGGTATGCGTGAAGGAGTGAGGCCCCGGGACCCGGAACGAGCCGCTGCCCTGGAGCTGGTGCACCGCCTGCGGGACGTCGCGCTGCGGCTCGACCTGGCGATCGGGGAGTTCGCGAAGACGACCGGACTGCACAACACCGACGTACGCGCCCTGGTACGCCTCCTGGACGCCGAACGCGCCGGAGTGGAAGCCACGCCCACCTGGCTCGCCCAACAGCTTGGAATGACCTCCCAGGCGACAACGGCGGTCATCCACCGTCTAGAGGCCGCCGGTCACGTCGAACGCCGCAGAAGCCGTACGGACGGCCGCAGCAGCCGGCTTCAGGTCTCCGACAGCGCGATCGCGCTCGGCTGGCAGTTCTTCGGCCCACTCCTGGACCAGCTGGTCGCCACCACCAGCACCTTCACAAAGGACGACCAGGCGACCATCACGAAGTACCTGACCGCCCTCACCGAAGCGATCGACTGAACGACGAAGGGCCCGCGGCACGTAGCCGCGGGCCCTTCGAGGTGTTGAGTGATCAGGAGCGGTCGCTCGTGACCTCTCGGTAGGTTTCGGTCTCTTCGGTCAGCTCGTGGATCTCGTCGGCGTCGTGAGCGTGCTCGTGCGCCTCCTCGATCTCGGCCGCCGTCGGCTTCTGCACCGCGTCCGCGAAGTAGAAGCGGGACAGCCGGGCGCGGAGCTTGTTCAGCGCCCGGCGCGGGGCGCGGACACCGTTCTCGTCCGTCTCCGGGCCCAGCTCGTGCGGTACGACCCGGTCGCGGGCGGTCAGCGAGTACGCCTCGAAGGTCGAGATCGGCTGGTGCTTCTCGGTGTACTTGCCGTCCGCGTCGCGCATGATCACGCCGGTCTCCAGACCGTGCAGCAGCCGCTCGTGGTCGGCCCGCTGCAGCGAGATCGCCCACCGCCGGGTGATCCAGAACGCCAGGATCGGCCCCAGGATCACCGCGAACCGCAGGAACCACGTCACGTTGTTCAGCGACAGGTGGAAGTGGGTCGCGATCAGGTCGTTACCGCCACCGATCCACAGCATCGCGTAGAAGGTGATGAACGCGACGCCGATACCGGTCCGGGTCGGTACGTCCCGGGGCCGGTCGAGCAGGTGGTGCTCACGTTTGTCGCCGGTGATCCACCCCTCGATGAACGGGTACGCCGCGACCAGCGTGACGAACGCCGGCGGAATGATCAGCGCCGGGATGATCAGGTTCCAGCTGAGCGTGATACCCCAGAAATGCGATTCGAAGCCCGGGAAGATACGTACCGAACCTTCCAGCCAGCCCATGTACCAGTCCGGCTGCGCGCCGGCGGTCACTTCGGCCGGGTTGTACGGCCCGTACAGCCAGACCGGGTTGATCTGCATCAGCGCCCCCATCAGGGCGGTGATGCCGAAGACCACGAAGAAGAAGCCGCCGGCCTTGGCCGTGTACACCGGGAACAGCGGGTAGCCGACCACGTTCTTCTGCGTCCGGCCCGGACCCGCGTACTGGGTGTGCTTGTGGTACACGACCAGGAACAGGTGCACGGTGACGAGGGCCAGGATGATGCCCGGTATCAGCAGCACGTGCACGATGAAGAACCGGGAGACGAAGTCGCCGCCGGGGAACTCACCGCCGAAGATGAAGAAGTTCAGATACGTGCCGATCACCGGTGACGCCTGGATCATGCCGTTGGTGATGCGCAGACCGGTACCGGACAGCAGGTCGTCCGGCAGGCCGTACCCGAGGAAGCCCTCGATGATGCCGAGGAACAGCATCGCGAACCCGATCACCCAGTTCAGCTCGCGCGGCTTGCGGAACGCGCCGGTGAAGAACATCCGGAGCAGGTGCACCATCATCGCGGCGATGAACAGGATCGCGGCCCAGTGGTGGATCTGCCGCATCAGCAGACCGCCACGGACGTCGAACGAGAGGTCCAGCGTGGAGGCGTACGCCTCCGACATGTGCAGGCCCTTGAGCAGGCTGTACGAGCCCTGGTACTCGACCTCGGCCATCGACGGCTTGAACCAGAAGGTCAGGAAGGTACCGGTGAGGATCAGGATGATGAAGCTGTAGAGCGCGATCTCGCCGAGCATGAAGGACCAGTGGTCCGGGAAGATCTTGCGCAGGTTCTTCTTCCCGATCTTGGCGATGCCGAGGCGATCGTCGACCCACTTGACCGGTCCAGGGAACTCTGTGTTTGTTGACACTGCTGTCACCCTCGTTCGAAGAAGCTCGGGCCGACCGGCTCGTCGAAGCCGCTCTGCGCAACCAGGTAGCCCTCACTGTCCACCGTCAACGGTAGCTGAGGTAGTGGCCGGGCCGCCGGGCCGAAGACGACCTTGGCGCTGTCGGCCAGGTCGAAGGTCGACTGGTGGCACGGGCAGAGCACGTGGTGCGTGGTCTGCTCGTACAGCGAGATCGGGCAACCGACGTGGGTGCAGATCTTGGAGTAGCAGAGGATGCCGTCGACACCCCAGTTCTCCCGGCCCGGCTTGGTGCGGATCTCGCTCGGCTTGATCCGGACCACGATCACCGCGGCCTTCGCCTTGGCGTTCTGGTACTCGACCGGGTCATGTTCCTGGATCGGCGCCAGGTTCGCCGGGGCGGCGTTCACCAGCTGGCCGACGACCAGGTCGGAGGGCTTGATCGGGCGGTCGGTGACGTCGTTGACGACCCGGATGCCCTTCGCCCAGATCGTGTTGTACAGCGCCCGGCCCGGCAGCGGACCGAGGTCGCGGAGCAGCACGATGGCCGGCAGGCCGAGCACCCCAAGGGCGCCGATCAGCGAGTTGCGGATCATCTTGCGGCGGCCGAAGCCGGACTCCGCGGCACCTTCCTTGAACGCCTCGGTGATCTCGGCGATCTGCTCCGGCGACGAGTGCGCGGCGTGCCGGTCCTCGGCGATCTCCTCGTCGACCATCAGCTTCTTGGCCCACTGGATCGCGCCGGCGCCGATCAGGAACAGGGCGAGCCCGAGCCCGATACCGATCAGCATGTTGTTCGCGTTGCCGGTCAGCGGGCCGAAGACGATGGTCGCGTCCCGCGGTACGGCGAAGTACGCCACACAGGCGCCGAGGACGAGCAGGGTGGCCAGACCGAACATCGCCGATACCTGGCGCTCGACCCGGTCGGCCGCCGTCGGGTCGATGTCGGTGATCCGCGGCTCGTGCGGCTCCAGACCCGGGTCCGGGATCGGCTCCGCGACCTCGACGACGCCGTGCTGCTCTTCCTCCGGCTTCACCGGAAGGTTGTCGCTACTCACTTGGCCTTCACTCCCTTGGCCTTGACGCCCTTGGCGCCGATCCACACCGCTACGCCCACCAGCAGACCGATTCCGACGATCCAGCCCCACAGACCCTCGGAGACCGGGCCGAGCCGGCCGAGGCCGAAGCCACCCGGGTTCTTCTGCGTCTCCAGCGCCTTCAGGTAGGCGATGATGTCGCGCTTGTCCTCCGGCTGCATCACCTGGTCGGAGAAGACCGGCATCTGCTGCGGGCCGGTCAGCATGGCCTCGTAGATGTGCCGCTCACTGACGCCCATCAGCGACGGCGCGTACTTGCCGTTCGGCAGTGCGCCACCGCTGCCGGCGAAGTTGTGGCAGGCCGTGCAGTTGGTCCGGAACAGCTCGCCACCGCGGGTGATCTGCTCGTCCGTGGCCTTGCTCACGTCGTACGCGTCCGACGCGGGGACCGCCGGGCCCGGAGCGAGCGAGGCGACGTACGCGGCCAGTGCCTCGATCTCCTGCTCCGAGTACGCCGGGGTCTTGCGCGGGATCTGCGCGCCCGGCTGCATCGCCGGCATCCGGCCGGTGCCGACCTGGAAGTCGACCGCGGCCGCGCCGACACCGATCAGCGACGGACCGGCCATCTTGCCGCCGCCGTTCCCGCCGCCCTCGGCGTTCAGGCCGTGGCAGCTGGAACAGCCGACCGCGAAGAGCTTCTTGCCCTCCTCGATCTTCTGGGACTGGGCCGAGTTGTCCGCGACCGCGTTGTCAGGGGCGAAGGCGGCGTACGCCGAGCCGACTGCCAGCAGGCCGAACAGGAGCACGACGAGGCCGGCGGACCGGTGCCGTCGTCGCGCGGAGAGAAAACGCGCCGGTGACAAGGAAGTTCTCTTCTCACTCATTTGAGCAGGTAGATGGTCGCGAACAGGGCGATCCAGACCACGTCGACGAAGTGCCAGTAGTACGACACGACGATCGCCGAGACGGCCTGTTCGTGGGTGAACTTGCGGGCCATGTACGTCCTGGCCAGGACGAACACGAAGGCGATCAGACCGCCCGTGACGTGCAGACCGTGGAACCCGGTGGCCAGGTAGAAGACCGAGCCGTAGGCGTTCGCCGAGATGGTGATGCCCTCGTGCACCAGCTCGGCGTACTCGGTGACCTGACCGGCGACGAAGACCGCGCCCATCAGGTACGTGAGGATGAACCACTCACGCATGCCCCAGGCGCGGATGTTCGCCAGCGAGCCGGACCGGCCCACCTTGCCGTGCTCGGCGGCGAACACGCCCGCCTGGCAGGTGAACGACGACGCCACCAGGATGAACGTGTTCACCGAGGCGAACGGGACGTTCAGGTGCTCCGTCATCACCTGCCAGAGCGTCTCCGTGCCCGCGGGCGCGGTCGCGGTCGTCACCGACCGGATCGTGAAGTACGCCGCGAACAGGGCGGCGAAGAACATCAGTTCGCTCGAGAGCCAGACGATCGTGCCGACACTGACCATGCTGGGACGGTCGTGGTGTCCGTGTTCACGAGACGCTGGGAGCGCGGTTGCAGTGGCCACGCGGTCATTATGTCGGTCCGCTACTTGAATGCCACGACCACCCCCGTGCATGTCGCCCAACCGTTGTTTCTACTGTGGAAGCGTGCTTCCCCTTCACGCCACGCCGGGCGACCGGATCGAGCCGCTGACGCCGCTGCGGCTGCTGACCGGCTGGACCTTCGAGCCGGTGTTACTCGGTGTGATCATCGTGCTGGCCGGGCTCTATCTGTACGGCGTCCACCGGCTGCGCGCGCGGGGTGACAAATGGTCCCGCGGGCGTACGTTCGCGTTCGTCGGCGTCGGTCTGGGCAGCGCGGTGATCGCCACCCAGTCCGCGCTCGGCACGTACGACACCGTGCTGATCAGCGTGCACATGGTCCAGCACATGATCCTGTCGATGCTGACCCCGCTCGCGATGGCGCTCGGCGCGCCGATCACGCTGGCGCTTCGTACGCTCCCGCAACGGCAGCGAAAGTGGTTGCTCTCCGTGTTGCATTCACGGCTCGCGAAGGTGATGTGCTTCCCGCTGATCGGGTTCACCTTGTTCGTACTGAGCCCGTGGGCGCTCTACTTCAGTGGCTGGTACGACGCGACGCTGCGGTCCACCGCGCTGCACGACCTGCTGCACCTGCACTTCATCCTGGTCGGATCACTGTTCTTCTGGCCGCTGCTCGGACTGGACCCGGTGCCCGGGCGGGTGATCTATCCGTTCCGGCTGATGCTGACGTTCCTCACGCTGCCGTTCCACGCGTTCCTCGGGATCACGATCATGTCCGCGAACAAGCTGATCGCGGAGGACTGGTACACGAGTTTCGGCCGCGCCTGGCCGCCGTCGCCGCTGCGCGACCAGTACATCGCCGGCGGTCTGCTCTGGGGCTCGGGCGACCTCGTCGGGGTGGCGTTCTTCGCCGTTCTGTTCGTCCAGTGGGTGCGTCAGTCGCAGCGTGAAGCACGCCGTGAGGACCGGCGCCTGGACCGGTTGGAGGAACAGGCTCGCCGGACCGGACAGGCGCCCCGGTAGCATTCGGCTTGTCCACTCGTCACAGACACACAGCTTGGGATGGATCGATGAGTTCAGAGCGTCCGCTGAAGGTCCTGGTCTACAGCGACGACCGTACGACGCGGGAGTCCGTCCGGCTGGCCCTCGGCAAGCGGCCGGCCGCCGACCTGCCCGAGCTCGAGTACGTCGAATGCGCGACCGAGCCGGCCGTGATCAAGACCATGGACAAGGGCGGGATCGACCTGGCCGTCCTGGACGGCGAGGCGGTGCCGGCCGGCGGCCTCGGGATCGCGCGGCAGCTGAAGGACGAGATCTTCCAGTGCCCGCCGATCCTGGTCATCACCGGCCGTCCGCAGGACGCCTGGCTGGCCACCTGGTCACGGGCCGAGGGCGCGGTCTCGCACCCGATCGACCCGATCCGGCTGGCCGAGGTCACCGCCGATCTGCTCCGCCAGCGCATCGCCAAGCTCCCCGCCACGACTGCCTGACCTGGTGGGCGCCTACACTTGGCCGCAGGTTCTCGGACCGCTGCTGCGGCACGAGGACCTGGAGGCCGCCGCCACCGCGTGGGCGATGGAACAGATCCTGTCCGGCGCCGCGACCCCGGCCCAGCTGGCCGGTTTCGTGATCGCGCTGCGGTCCAAGGGCGAGACGGTCATCGAGGTCGAGGGCCTGGTCCGGACGATGCGTGACTTCGCCACCCCGATCAGCGTTCCGGGGCGGACACTGGACGTGGTCGGTACCGGTGGTGACCAGGCCCACACCGTGAACATCAGCACCATGTCCGCGATCGTCGCGGCCGGCGCCGGCGCGAAGGTCGTCAAGCACGGCAACCGGGCCGCGTCGTCCGCTTGCGGCGCGGCCGACGTACTCGAGGAACTCGGCATCCCGCTCGACCTCACCGGCCCACAGGTCGCCGAGGTGGGGGAGCGGGCCGGCATCACGTTCTGCTTCGCCTCCGCGTTCCACCCGGCGCTGCGGAACGCTGCGGTCCCGCGGCGCGAACTCGGCGTACCGACGACGTTCAACCTGCTCGGCCCGCTGGCGAACCCGGGCGACCCGTCCGCGCAGGCGGTCGGAGTCGCGGACGGGCGCGTGGCCGGGCTGATGGCCGGCGTCCTCGCGCGGCGCGGGATCGACGCGCTGGTCTTCCACGGTGACGACGGGTTGGACGAGCTGACGACCCGTACGACGTCGCAGGTCTGGGTCGTTGGCGGCGGAAAGGTCGAAGGGCCGGTCACGCTTGATCCGCGCGAGCTGGGGATCACGCCGGTCTCGTCGGACGCGCTGAAGGGCGCGGACGCTACGTACAATGCCAAGGTCGTTCGCGCGTTGGTGGATGGTGAGCAAGGGGCGGTACGTGATGTCGTACTGCTCAACGCGGGCGCGGCGCTGGCGGCGTACACGCCTGAAGCGGGCAGCGTGACCGCGCGGATCCGGGTCGGGATGGACCGCGCCGCCGAGGCGATCGACTCCGGCGCGGCGAAGGACGTCCTGGACCGGTGGATCGCCGCGTGCGCTGAGGTACGCGGCTGAGTGTCGCGTTGCGCTGGGGTTGCCGGTTGAGGCGGACCTGCGGCACTCACCAACCGGCGGACTCCACGACCTGAGGGTGGCCTCGCCCTGCTTGTTCCTGTGTGGACGTCGGTCGTCCGTGGTGGGCGACCGACGTCCCGCGGCGGTTGGTGAGTGGTGGCGGTCCGCTTCAGTTGATGGTGATCTGGCTGACCTTGTAGCGCCAGACGTTCTGCCAGGCCGGGGTCGAGCCCGCGATGTCGGCGATCGACACCGCCGCCGTACCGTCACCGCGGTCGATCACCGCGATCATCACCGTGGAGAACGTCTCGGCGAGCTTCGGCCGCTTCACTGCCACCCGCGCGACGATCTCATGCCCGGGGTGACCGTTGACGGTGATCACCCGGTGCGTCGGCTTCGGCGGCAGCAGCGTCGCGTTCTTGTCGTACAGGTTGACGATCGTGCGCCCACCGACCTGCACCGCGGCGGCCTTCAAACCGGCCGGCGTGTTCTTGTACGGGATGTCCGCCGGCAACTGCCCGAACCCGACGTAGTTGCCCCAGTCGTTCTTCTTGCCGTCGTAGTTCTTGTGCACCGTCAACCAGATCCCGGTCCCACCGGCCAACTCGACCCGATCGAAGTCGTTCGACCACGCCGAACTCATGATCGGCATCTTGTCCTTGTTCGCCGCAACCAGATCGGTCCCGATCACCCGGCCGCGCGGAGTAGGCGTCTCCGACGGCTGCACCGAAGGACTGACCGTCTCCAACGGCTTCCCCGCCGAAGGCAACGAAACCGGCGAAACCGCATCCGCCTTCGACCAGATCCACCCCACACTCAGCCCAGTAGCCGCCAACGCAGCCACCACCAACACCAAGGCCCCCACCATCCGAGCCCGCCCACCACCCGCTTGTCCCACCCGACCGGCCGGCGCGCCTGGCACCGCTCCACCGGCGTGCGGGCCTGGCCCACCAGCGTGCGGGCCTGGCCCACTAGCCTGCGCCGCCTGAGCATGCCGGCCACCACCAGCCACCTGCTGATACCCGCCAGCCTGCGCCCCTTGCCCCAGCACACCACCACGCCCGCCCTGCTGCGGCCCACCTACCTGACCATGCCCACCTACCTGACCAGGTCGACCAGCCTGACCATGCCCACCTACCTGACCAGGTCGACCAGCCTGACCATGCCCACCTACCTGACCAGGTCGACCAGCCTGACCAGGCGCACCTACCTGACCTGGTCCAGGGGCCTGACCGGGTCCTCCAGACTGAGCTGGTCCAGGGGTTTGCCCGGGGGCTCCAGCTTGCCCTGGGACAGCGCCGCGGGGTGCCTGCCCTGGCTGCGGGCCACCAGCCTGAGGCCCAGTTGCCTGTACCTGCCATCCAATCCGACGACCACCCTGCTGCTGACCACCGGGCTGCCCCGCCTGCGAAGTGCCGTACGAACCACCCTGCTGACTACCCTGCCCACCCCACACCGGCCCAGCCTGCTGTCCCTGCACCGGCCCAGCCTGCTGTCCCGGTAGCTGCCCACGCTCAGGCCGCGGGGCATGTCCGGCCTGCGAAGCACCTCCGCCGTACGCCCCCGACGACTGCAGCCCCGCCTGCGGAGCGCCGTACGAACCAGCCTGCTGCGGGCCTGACTGTGGTTGCTGTGGTTGTGGGGAGTTGGGCTGGTTCTGCTGGGAGTGCTGTGTTCCCCACTCCTGTGAAGCGCCCTGCTGCGGTGCCGCGTGCTGCGGGCGTACCGGCGCCGGGGGAGGCGGTGCAGGCGCGGGAGACTGTCCGAACAGAGGGTCTGAACCCCCACCACCAATCCCACCAGAACCAACCTCACCAGTCCCACGTGCACCGGTTCCACCGGAACCAGTCTGGCCGGTTTCAGGTGTGCCGGTTTCGTCGGCTTGGGGGTTTGGGGGTGCGCTGTGTTTGGGGGGTGGGGTCTGGTTCTCGTTTTCAGCCAACGTTGATTCCCTGGTAGGCCTGGGTCTCGGCGGTGCGGAGATCAGGTCGGTTGGTGGGGATGCCGCTGACGTACGCGACTGCCGTGCCGTCGCCGAGGTCGAACACGGCAACTGTCAGCGTAAGCACCCGATCGGTCACCGCGGCCGACGTCGCGGTCACTGACTGCTTGAAGAACCAGCCGGACTTGCCGGACTTCTTCACCGCGCCGTTCGCGACCGTTTGGTACGTCGCCGGGATGTTCCCGTACATGTTGGTCCGCAGCTGGATCGCGAGCGCCGCAGCGGTCGCCTTGGGGTCGCCGTTGAAGCCGGAGCCGGTACCGAGCGCGCCGACGAAGATGTCGGCGGTCCAGTCATCCGTACCGTTCACGTCGCGCTGCAGCACGATCCGCTGCCCGCTGGAGTCGAGCACCTGCCGGACGAACAGTTTGTGATCCGACCACGGCGGAGTACGGCGCGGGAACGAGATCGCGTCCGACGAGATCCGGCCGTCACCCTCGTGCAGCTTGGGGTTCTTCGACTGGCCTGGCTTGGTGCTGCTCTGGTTCGTCGGCGTGGGTGAGGCCTGGGTCGGCGTACCAGTCGGCGTCGGGTCGGCGGTCTTGTCGTTACCACTCGTGATGAGGTAAATCGCGGCGGCGATGAGCATCACCAGCGCGAGACCACCAGCAATCACCAACGGCAGTTTCCCGCTCAGCGGACCGCCGCCGCCTGGTCCCTTGGGCTTCTTCTTGTCCTTGTCGCGCTTGCCCACGCCGGAGCTGAGGTCGGCCTGCCCGCCCCAGCTCTCGTCTTCATCACCCCAGGCACGCTGCGGTACGTCACCCCAGGCCTGCTGAGGAGCATTCCCCTGACCGCCATTCCCTTGACTGCCGGCCCAAGCCTGCTGGCCGTTCTCCTCGACCGCGGTCCATGACTGCTGGGGGGTGTGCTGGGCCGGCTGCGAGGAGTTGCTGGTTTGCTGTGTGTCGGACTGCTGCAACGGCCAGCTCTGGCCGCCCCAGGTCTGTTCTGCGACTGGCTGTCCGTTCTGCTGACCCCACGGGTCCGCGTCGGGTGCGGCCTGCTGGCTTACACCCCAGCCGTTCTGCTGACCGTCCTGTTGGTCGCCCCAGCCCTGGGCTTGGTCCTGCTCAGGCCACGGCTGGTTCTGGTCAGTGGGTTGCTGTTCGTAGCCCCACTGCTGTTCCTGTGCAGGCTGCTGGCCCGTACCCCATGCCTGGCCTTGGTCCGGCTGCTGGTTGTCGGGCTGTTGTGGGGACTCGCCCCAGAGCTGGTACTGCTCGGGTGGCTGGTTGTTGTTGGAGGCCTGCGGGTTCCAGACGGGCTGTTCCTGGGTGGCGTCGTCCTGGGACGGCATGGTCCACAGCGGTCCCTGGTCCTGCTCGGGCGTTTGCGGATTGTGGTCGTCGCGGGCCTCGACGCCCCAGGCGGGTTCGTCGGTTGCCAGGTCCTCGTGCGGTTGGTCGTCCTGCTGGTCGTCCGACTGGCTGCCCCAGTCCGGCTGCGCGGACAGCTCCAGGTCGTCGTCTTCCGGCTGCGCGTCCTCCCGCGGCACGGGCGCGAACCGCGGCTCCTCAGTCCAGCTGACGTTGGCCCACCCATCCGCGTCCCCGTCCACGTCCACGTCATCAGCGTTGGGCGTACCAGCGCTGGCGTCGGCGGTGGGCGTACTGGCGCCGGCTGTGCTTCCGGCGGTTGTACTACCCGCGGCAGTTGCACTGCCAGTGGCTGACGGGTCGACGGCTGCACCGTTGTTGGTTGCTGCAGTCACGTCGGTGCTGTCGGCTTCGGCTGCTGTAGTCGCGTCGGTGGTGCTGTCGGCGGTAGTACCGGTTTCTGGCTGGGTGGGGGCGGGGGCGAGTCTTAGGGTTCGGGCGGGGGTTGGCTCGGGTTCTGGGGTGATGGGGTCGGGGTCTTCGTACGCGAGGTCCTCTTCGGTGGGCTCGCGTTGGGTCCAGTGTTCTGGGGGTGCGGGGGCCAGCTCTGGGGCGCCCCAGGTTGCTTGGGCTCGGGCGGCGGCGGTGGGGGGCGCGGGTTCGGTGGCTTCAGGGGGTTGCGGAGCCGGTGCGGATTGGCTTGCGTCGTCGGGGGTGACGGCGCGGAGGCGCGGGGTGTCGGTTGCCGTGTCCCAGAGGTCGGGGGAGGGGGGTTGTTGCCACCAGCCCCCTTGTTCGTTCGGGGTGGAGTTGGGGTCGACGGGCCGCAGGTCTGGAGAAACCGGGGCGGACGGAGCCGAGGGCGAAGCGGAGTCAGCGGGCGCGGACGGGGTGGCGGCTGAAACCCCGGCGGGTGATGTCGAGCCGGGGTTGGCTTCAGGGGGGTTGGTCAAGGCGGATTCGTGGTCCGTCTTGTTTGTCCACTTCTCGCCGTTCCACCAGCGGATGGTGTGTGGCTGGCCGGTGGGGTCGGGGTACCAGCCGGCGGGTGGGTTCGTCATCCGTGACTCCGCTTCGCCGCCGCCGCACAGGCACCAAGCACGCAGGCACAGGTCTCGCGCACGCGCGCGTGGGGCGTGGCGGGGCGGAGGTGGGCCCGGTCGATCATGGGGTTCACCGTAACGTCAGGTCGTGTCAGGACTCGGGGCAGTGGGATCGGTGCCGGCCGGTCCTCAGGCACCGTCCTCCTGGCCGAGGCTGAAGGCGGCTTCGAGGTCGTGGCTGGAGTACGCGCGGAACGCGATGTGGGTCTCGGTGCTGATCACGCCGGGTACGCGGTTGACGTGCTCGGGGATGACGGTGGCCAGGTCGTCGTGCCGGGCCACCCGGACGAGCGCGATCAGGTCGAGTCCGCCGGTCACGGAGTACACCTCGCTGACGCCGTCGATCGCCGCCACCTGCTCGGCAACCTCGGGAATCCGTGCGACGTCGGCCTTGATGAACACGATCGCGGTGACCATGCCGTCCTCTCCTTGGTACTCGTACTCCTCGACCGCTGAAGCATAGTGCGGCATCGGACTCACGGCGGCGCCTCGGGTCACCCGGCCCGGGCCGGTCCGAGCGGCCGGAGGTGGCGGCGGCGTTCGCCGGGGTGCTGGTGTACGTCGGTGTGCGCGTTCTCGAGCCGGTTCACGTGCCGCCCAGCACCGCCGACCGGGCAGGTCCAGGTGCCGTCCATCTCGACCAGCCGTACGCCGGGCAGCTCGAGCCAGCGCAGGATGAGCTCGATCTCTTCGGGCGACGCGGCGGCGACCGGCCCGATCCCGGGCAGTACGGTCTCGGCCGACGCGCGGAGCATCTCCAGATGCGGGCGTGGGTCGGTACCGCGCGGGCTGAACCCGGCCGCCGCCAGCCGGCCGCGGCGGATCACGTGCAGCTCCCAGCCGCCGTCGTCGGTCCGCCGGGCCGCGCAGATTTCGGCGCACGCGGTCACCGATGCCATCCGCTGCATCCGCGCCGAGCTCCGGACGAACGCGCTCAACCGGTCCCGGTGTACGGCGGCGTCCTCGAACCGCTCGTCCGCCGACAGCAGGTCGATCCGCCGGTCGAGCGCCTCGACGACGGGCGTCGGATCGCCGGTCAGCGCCGCTCGCAGACCGGTGACGAAATCGCCGTACGAGTCCATCGAGATCCGTCCGTCACAGGGCGCGACGCAACGACCCATCTCGGCAAGCACGCACGGCGACAGGCGTGGCGTACGCGACATCCGCGCGGTGCACTGCCGGATCGGGAACGCCTCGTGCAGCGCGGCCATCGCCCGTTCGGCGGTCTTCCGTGAACTGAACGGACCGAGGTACTCGGCCGTGTCGTCGCGCACCTGTTTGACCAGCGACAACCGCGGAAACGGTTCGACCGTGACCTTCAGCCAGTGCTGGCGCTCGGGGAACTTCGACTTCCGGTTGTACCGCGGTTTGTGTTCCGCGATCAGCCGCAGCTCGCGGACCTCGGCCTCCAGTGGCGTACCGCACTCGATGCCGCGGACCGTGGTGGCGATGCCGACCATCTCGCCGATCCGGTTCCTGGTTTCGGAGGCGGTGAAGTACGACCGGACGCGCGTCCGCAGGTCCTTCGACTTGCCGATGTACAGCACTTCGCCGCGATCGTCGGCGAACAGGTACACGCCGGCCGCGTGCGGTAGCGACTCGGCCAGATGCCGCTTGGCCCGGACCGCCGGCGCGACCCGGGACGAGTACGTCTGCAGGTCCTCCAACGTTTGCACGCCCAACGACCCGACCCGCTCGAACAGTCCGTGCAGTACGTCGACGGTGGCGCGCGCGTCGGACAACGCGCGGTGGTTGGGGGTGGTCGTGGTCCGGAACAGCTTCGCCAGCGTGCCGAGTTTGCAGTTCGGCGCCTCGTCCGGAGTGATCACGCGCCGGGCCAGCAGGGCGGTGTCGACGACCGTGAAGTCGGGCCAGTCGTACCCGTGGACGAGGCTCTCGTGTTTCAGGAAGCCCATGTCGAACGGCGCGTTGTGCGCGACCATCACGCACCCGTGCGCGAACTCGAGGAACGCCGGCAGCACCGACTCGATCCGTGGCGAGGAGGCAACCATCCGGTCGGAGATCCCGGTCAGGACGGCGATGAAGGACGGAATCGGCTCGGACGGATTGACCAGGGTCTGGAACTCGGCGACCACCTCACCGGCCCGCACCTTCACCGCGCCGATCTCGGTGATCCCGCCCTCGCCGGGTGGATTGCCGGTCGTCTCCAGGTCGACGACGCAGAACGTGACGTCCCGCAGCAGCGTGCCCAGGTCGTCGAAGCTGTGCTGGACACCGCGGATCGGCGACGGCGAAGGCGCTGCCGAATCCCCGGCCGCCGCGCGCGCTGGGCTGGTCATGGCCACGACGCTAGGAGCCGCCACCGACAATTCCGCAGGTGACACGCCTGCGAGTCGACTAGGCTCTCGGTATGCGTACACAGGCGATCACCGTGAATCAGGGCCGTGGGCCCGTTCGCTGTGGTCTGCGTCACTGGCCCAGCAGCAGCTGCCAGCACGTCGTCCCAGCCGGACTGCGGACCGGTGACTGAGGCCGGCACCGCCGCGAGCTCCGCTGCTACGACTCTGCCTGAACCGGTCCGGCAACGCGTCCTGACCCTTGCCGCGCATGCGCTCGGCCAGCTCCCGGCCACTGACATCCCGGCGCCGCTGCGCCGGTTCGCGAGCTTCGCGCCGGCGAAACGGGCGAAGCTGTCCGCCTCGGTGCTCGGCCCGATCCTGGAGACCGACGAGCACTTCCGCCGGCTGACGGCGTTCGAGGTACGGCGCGAGCACCCGGAGCTCGGCGATGCCGTCGCGGACGGGGTGCCGGTGCCGGCCGCCGACCCGATCGAGGTCGCCGCGCTGGCCTACCTGCTCCGGCCCGACGACTGGGAGCAGCATGTCGCGGCGGCGGCGCAGCTCCCGGTGGAGAATCCGCGCACCGACGAAGGCACGGTCAACCGGCTCGCGGACCAGCTCGACCAGGCTCGTACCGAAACCCGTCAGGTCCGTGAACGGCTTCGTGAACAGGTCAACGAGCTGAAGGCCGAGAACGTCACGCTCCGGCGCAAACTCAACGAGGCGAGGCAACGGATCACCGGCCTGCACTCCGAGGTCGAGCAGCGCACCAAGGAAGCCGAGACCGCCGACGAGCGGGTCGACGCCGCGCGCGCCGAAGTGGAGCGTGAGCTGCGCAGACTCCGCGCCCGCATCACCGAGCTGGAGGCAGTCGAGCACGCGGCGAGGCGGACGGCGGGGCAGGAGCGGGAGCTTGCCTCCACGCGTACGCGGCTGTTGCTCGACACGCTGCTCGAAGCCGCGGGCGGACTGCGCCGTGAGCTGGCGCTGCCGCCCGGGGGAGAGCTCCGTCCGGCCGACACGGTGGCCGGCTCCGAGCCAGACGCGGCTCCCGTCGGGCGTACGGCGCCTGAGGACGATCCGGCTTTGTTCGACGAGTTGCTGGCGCTGCCGCAGGTACACCTGATCATCGACGGCTACAACGTGACCAAGACCGCCTGGCCGAACTCACCTCTGCACTCGCAGCGTCAGCGGCTGGTGACGGCGCTGGGCGCGCTGGTGGCTCAGCGCCGGATCGAAGTCACCGTCGTGTTCGACGGCGCGGAGCTGTCCGGTCCCGTCCAGCTGAACCCACCACGCGGCGTACGGGTGCGCTTCAGCCCGGCCGGTGTGATTGCCGACGACGTCATCCGGCAACTGGTCCGCGCCGAACCTCCCGGCCGCCCGGTCGTGGTCGTGTCGACGGACCGGGGAGTGGCCGACAGCATCATCAAACTCGGCGCCCGCGCGCTCTCGGCCACCAGCCTGATCGCCCGCATCGCCAGGGCCTGATCTCCCGCGTCGCCCGAGCCTGAATCGAGCCTGAACCGATCCTGGGCCGAAGCAGCGTCCAGCAGCCCGGTCGACGAAAACTGTCGGTGGGGGTCTTTAGCGTCCTTCTCAGCCGGATGCAAGTCCGGGTGCTTCCCCACTTGGAGGATGTTGTGCTGATCGACTGCGACGCTTGCGTGATGAGGGGTCCGGGCTGTCAGGACTGTGTCGTCTCGGTGGTGCTGGGGTTCTCGGCCGAACGGGCCGGCACTCTGCACCTCGACGACGACGAGAAGGCGGCCCTGGACGCCCTCGCCGACTCGGGCCTGGTCCCACCGCTCCGCCTCGTCCACGCCGTGAACAGCCTGGACCCAACCACCGATCCCAAGGAACAAACCGGCTGAGACTGCCTCCGAACTGCCGGTCAGCCGCCTGTCACCCGCCGACTCCCGTCAGTAGTTTCGGAGCACAGTGATTCCCACTCCGAGAGAGGGCGACGATGGCCGGCGCTACTGACCCTGACTGCCCCTCCCTGGCGTGGGACTGGGGCTGACAGACGGGCAGTCACTCGCCGGCGCCGTCCTTGTCCAAGTCCTCCAGCGCGGCATGAAGCTCACGCTCGCGCGGATCGCCGAGCTGGGCGGCGAGTTCGGCCGCGGCCCGGTACGCCACCCGCGCCTCGGTGGTCCGGCCGAGCGCGGCGAGGGTCTGCGCCACCGCCTCCTGGGCCGCGAGCTGACCGTTGGCCTCGTTGATTCGCGTGGCCACGGCGAAGGACTTGCGGAAGTGCGCGAGCGCCGACGTCAGGTCGCCGCTCAGCCGGTAGATCTCGCCCAGCGCACCGGTACTCGAGGCCTCGACCATGGGTGCGGACAGTTCGCTACTCATCGCGATCGCGCGTTCGAACGCCGTGCGGGCATCGTCAAGGCGGCCGGACCGCATCGCGGCGTAGCCAAGGTTCAGGGTAGCGATCATCGCCGCGTACCGATCGCCGTCCTCCGCGGCGATCCGCGCGCACTCGTCGAGGTATCTGATCGCGGACTCGTTGTCACCGAGCTCCATCACCAGGACGCCCAGGGCGCTGAGCGCACGCGCGAGCGGCAGCCGGTGGCCATGGGTGCGGGCGATCGATGCGGCGGCGTCGAGGAGCTCGCGGCATCGGTCGAACTGCCGGAGATCCCGGTAGACGAGAGCCGTATCGCGAAGGAGGATGCCTTCGCGCTCCTTGTCGTCGAGCAGTCTGGCTGCCTGCAAGCCGCGATCGTGGGTGGCGAGCCAGGTGGAGTAATGCTTGTACCGCTGGAAATAGTCGATCATCGCCGTCGGCAACTGAGCGGCCTGCCGGTGGTGGCCCGCTCTGAAGGCGAGGTCCACGGCATCGGCGATGTTGGAGAGTTCGTCACCGCACCACTCCATCGCCGACTCCGGCGTCCGGAACTGCTCGACGACGACCCCGGACATCGGCGGATCGACCGGGGTTCTGACCCGAGCTGGGATGAGGCGATGATTGGCCGCGTCGGCGGACTGCAGGTAGTAGTCGAGCGCGCGACGTACGGGCTCGTCGTCACCGTCGGCGCACCTGCGGGCGAACAACTTCACCAGATCGTGCATGGTGAAACGCGTTTCGTTCAGCGGCTGCACCAGGTTGAGGCTGACGAGGTGCCGCAGTTGCGGGACGACGACGTCGGCCGAGGTCGACATTGCCGACGCGACGACCCCGACGCCGAACGTCGTACCGGGCAACAATCCCAGGCGTCCGAACAACACCTTCAGCTCGTCCGGAAGGGGGCGGTAGGACAGTTCGAACGCGGGCAGCACCGAAGCGCCGGGATCGCCGGGCAGCGACAGACTGTCCAGCCGGTCCGTCGCGGCCAGCGCGTCGGCGGCGGTGCGCAAGGTTTGCCGAGGTACGAGTGCGAGGTTGGCTCCGACGACGCGAACTGCCAACGGCAGCCGTCCGCAGAGCGCGATGATGTCGGCGGTCGCCGGCCGATCCGCGTCGACGCGGGTGTTGCCGATCATTCCTCGCAGCAGTTCGCCGGCTTCGGACTCGGACATCGCCTCGAGCTGGATCGGTACGGCGCCGTCGCGGGCGATCAGACCTGGTAGCCGGTCCCGGCTCGTCACGATCGTCCGGCACGTCGCCGAACCGGGCAGCAACGGGCGTACCTGAGCAGCGGATGCCGCGTTGTCGAGGATCACCAGCAGCCGGAGGTCCGCGATCCGCGACCGGAAGCGTGCGGATCGCTCGTCCAGGGTCGTCGGCTGCTCGGCCGGGGGCACCCCCAGGCCGCTGAGCAGCGTGCCGAGCGCATCCACGGGAGCAAGCGGTTCCTGCTCGGGATCGAACCCGCGCAGGTCGATGTACAGCTGGCCGTCCGGGAAACGTGGCGCGACGCCATGGGCCCAGTGCACGGCCAGGGCGGTCTTTCCGGTTCCGCCGATCGCGGAGATCACCGCGGTCCGGGCAGCCGGGGACTCGATCAGCAGTTCGTCCAGCTCGCGTAGCGCGGTGAACCGGCCGGTGAAGTTGGAGACGTCCGCCGGAAGCTGAGAGATGCGCGCCGCGGCCGTCGGGTGTGAGGCGGCCGGGGGATCCGGGAGCGTACCGTCGGCGAGCAGCGCGAGCAGCTGCCTGGTCTCGTCGTCGGTCAGCTCCAGCGCGTCCGCGATCATCCGGATCGACCGGGTTCGCGGTTTCGTGACTCGGCCGGACTCGAGGTCGCGGAGCGACCGGACGGACAGCGCGGCCTTCTCGGCCAGTTCCTCCTGAGTCAGGCCGGACCGCTGCCGGAACCCTTTGACCTGCTGGCCGATCGTGGTCACGTCACCTCTTTCAGAGTTGAAGCGACCCTAATCCACGCTGCGGTCAACCAGCGTTGCGGGTAGTCATGTCAGGACCAGGACGGACGGATCGGTTGCAGCACAGGCGAAACGGGCGTTCGGATCCTGGATCTCTTCGTTAATTTTCGATCAAACCAGAGGGGCGAATTGCACTGGTCACGAAACGGTCACTACTGTTACCTCTCGTTGCCTCAGGGTGTCGGCCGCTCCGGCCGACCGGGCAGCGGCAAGCCGAGGGAGTGATCCGGCGGATCACGCGGACGGAATCGTCCGCGGAAGGCCTGGTCAACGGGGACGGCGCGAGCAGAGGAAGGGACCGACCGGGCTGTGTCCATCGGACGCGTCAACCGCACCAAGGGAATCGCCCTCGCCGCCATCACCAGCACGGCTGTCGCCGCGGGTGTGTTCTTCATCCAGGGAGCGGCCGACGCCGACCCCAAGCCCTCACTGGACCAGGCGAAGAAGCAGGTCGCCGCACTGCAGGAGAAGGCCAGCGCGATCGGTGAGGACGCGAACGACCTGACCGGGCAGATCACCGCCGCGCAGACCAAGGTCAACGCGCTGAAGGCCGGGATCGCCAAGCAGCAGACGCAGGTCGACGGCGTGAAGCGGCAGATCGGCTCCCTCGCGGTGGCCGGCTACCAGACCTCGGGTATCTCGACGACGGCCCAGCTGCTGCTCTCGACGAACCCGGACCAGTTCCTCAGCCAGGCGTCCACCGCCCAGGCCTTCGCCGGCCAGCAGAACTCGGCGCTCCGCCGCTACCAGGTCGCGCAGGGCAAGCTCACCGACCTGCAGGCCAGCGAGCAGACCGAGCTGGCCGCGCTGCAAGCGGTCCAGTCGAAGCAGGACGCGCTGAAGAAGCAGATCCAGGACAACCTGGACGCCGCGCAGAAGGTGCTCGACAAGCTCACCGCCGACGAGCGCAAGCGGCTCGACGAGGAGGCCGCCAAGGAAGCGGAGAAGTCGCGTGCCCAGCGCCCGACCCGCGGTGGCGACCGGACCAGCGAAGACAAGAACCTGCCGAACGTCCCGGCCAGCGGCCGCGCCCAGATCGCGATCAACGCGGCGCTGTCCCAGCTCGGCGACCCGTACGTGTGGGGCGCCTCCGGTCCGAACTCGTACGACTGCTCCGGCCTGACCATGTACGCGTGGGGCAAGGCCGGTGTCTCGCTCTCGCACTCGTCGAAGGCGCAGGCCGGTGAGGGCCGCCGGGTCAGCAGGTCCGACCTGATGCCCGGTGACCTGGTGTTCTTCAACACGCCGATCAGCCATGTCGGCATCTACCTCGGCAACGGCCGGATCGTGCACGCGCCGCGGCCGGGCAAGAGCGTCGAGATCAGTCCGCTGGACGAGAACCCGTACAACACCGCCGTCCGCCCCGGCTGATCCGTACCCTTGGCGTACTCCGCGACTCCGGTGACGTAGGGTCGGTGCAGGCCGGGTGTCACGCCTGACTGGGGCAGGTGAGCAGCGAGGGGCCGAGGTGATCGACGAACAGGGCGACACGGTTCCGTTGCCAGTGGTCCACCAGAACGGCGACTCGGGCGGCGACCCGCCGCGGCCGCCGTTCGCCCCGATCCTGAAGAAGGTCGCCGTCGGCGTCGCGATCTGCCTGGTCGCGGGCGCCGGGTACGTGGGGCTACAGCGGGTAGCCAACGCCCCGGCCGACCCGCACGCCCCGACCGCGCACCAGCCGAGTACGTCCGCCACCCCGGACGAGGCCGAGGCCGGTGTACGACGGGCCGCCCTGGGTGACGCGGTCCTGCAGAAGATGACGGCCGCGGTCGACAATGACGACCGCGGCGAGTTCATGAAAGCGATCGATCCGAAGGGCGCTGACTTCCGGGCCAGCGCGCGGACGATCTTCGCGAACCTGACCACCCTTCCGCTCGGCACGTTCCAGTTGCGCTACGTGAGCGACGACACCGCCGCGCTCACCCCCGAGCGGCAGTCCCAGCTCGGCGGTACGCAGTCGTGGCTGGCGCAGGTCGAGGTCTCCTGGCAACTCGCCGGGTACGACCTGAAGCCCGCCCGCGAGACTCTGCCGGTCACTTTCGTGACGCGTGACGGGACCACGTACGCCGCGTCCTTCTCGGAGCGGTTCGTCGCCGGGCAGCGGCGGCCGGTGTGGGCGCTCGGGCCGATCGAGGTCGCGAAGGGTGACCACAGCCTGGTGATCAGCCTCGACTCCGAAGCGAACGCGAAGACTTACGTCAGCGTCGCCGACAAGGCGGTCGAGTCGGTGTCCAAGGTGTGGGGCCGGGGCTGGCGGCAGAAGGTGGTCGTGTACCTGCCGGCCAAGCAGGCGCAGATGGAGGGCGTCCTCGGCGCCCAGCCGAATACGTACACCCAGATCGCCGCCGTCACGATGGCCGAGCTGGACACGCCTGCCGTCGGCGCGCCGGTACGGATCGTGGCGAACCCGAAGTTGTTCGAGGAGCTCGGCAAGCAGGGCCGCCGGATCGTGCTCACCCATGAGACGACCCACGTCGCGTCGAACGCGACCGCTTCGCCGGTGCCGCTCTGGCTGGCGGAAGGGTTCGCGGACTACGTCGCGTTCACCGCCGTACCCGTCCAGGACGAGTCGGCGGCGAAGGAACTGTTCAAAGCGGTCCGGGCCGGGAAGATGCCGGCCACGCTGCCGACGCCGGAGGCATTCGCGGCGTCGGCGACCGAGCTGCCGCAGGCGTACGAGTCGGCGTGGCTGGCCTGCCGGCTGATCGCGGAGCGTGAAGGGCAGGACAAGCTGGTGAAGTTCTACCGGGCGGTGCACACGTCGAAGAGCGCGACCGGGCTCGCGGACGCGTTCCGGTCGGTGCTGGGGATGACCGAGGCCGAGTTCGTGGTGCAGTGGCAGAAGTACCTGAAGCGGCTTGCCGGTGCCTAAGGCTCCCGGCCGCTGGGCGCCGCGCGTCGCCGGCGGCGTGCTGGCGCTCGCGTTGGTGTTCACGATCGCCGTCACTACCCCGTGGCACCTGATCGACCTGCCGAAACCCGATGCCACCCTGGATTTCTCCGCCGCCCAGATCGCCCGGCAGAACGCGTTCCGGCACGAGATCCTGCCCTGGTCGACCGCATCCTGGGTGATCTCGATCGTGGTCCCGTTGCTGATCGGCTTCACCCCGCTCGGCCGGAAGCTGTACGACCGCCTGGGCATCCGTCCGTGGTTCCTTCGCGCGCTCGTACTGGTCGCGGGGATCGCCCTGATCGCGAACCTGCTGGCCGTGCCGACCGATGTGATGGCGGAGCGGATCAGCCGCAAGTACGGCCTGTCGGTCACCGACTGGCGGCTCTGGGTCTGGGACCGCGGCGTGAACTGGGCGCTGACCGCGCTCGGGGTGTCGGTGCTGGTGGTCATCCTGATGGCGCTGGCGAAACGCTGGAAACAGGGCTGGTGGTTGCCTGGGGCAATCGTCACGGCGCTGCTCGTGCTCGGCGTCTCGTTCGCGTACCCGGTGCTGGTCGAGCCGCGCTTCAACCAGTTCACCTCACTCCCAGCCGGTGCCCTGCGCAACGACTTCATGCAGCTCGCCGAGCGGGACGGCGTACCGGTGAAGGACGTGCTGGTGGCGGACGCGTCGAAACGCACGACCGCCTTGAACGCGTACGTGTCCGGTTTCGGTTCGACCCGTCGCCTGGTCGTGTACGACACGCTGCTGAAGGACGTGCCACCGGCGCAGGTACGCCTCGTGGTCGCGCACGAACTCGGTCACGCGGCCGAGGACGATGTCCTGCACGGGACGCTGATCGGCGTACTCGGCGCGGCGTTCGGCGTGACCTTGCTCCGGTTGTTGCTCGGGGCCCGGATGGGTGATCCGCGCCGGACCGGTACGGTGGTGGCGCTGATCGTGGTTGGCGCGACCCTGGCTGCCCCGGTGCAGAACCTGGTCAGCCGCAAGATCGAGGCCCGGGCCGACTATCACTCGCTCCGGCTGACCAACGATCCGCGGGACTTCGCCGCGATGCAGAAGGACCTGGCCGTCCGGAACATCTCCGGCCTGGACCCGAGCCCCTGGCGGTACTGGATGTTCGCGACCCACCCGACCCCGCCGGAGCGGATCGCGATGGGCCGGGCCTGGGCCCGCGACAACGGTGGCACGATCCCGCCGCTGGCGAAGAAGTGACCGTCCTCGTCGTCACCAACGATTTCCCGCCCCGGCAGGGCGGGATCGAGACCTTCGTCCGCGCACTCTGCGACGAACTGCCCGACGTCGTCGTGTACACGTCGCACGAGCCGGGCGATCGCGCGTACGACGCGACGCTCCCGTTCCCGGTGATCCGCGACCGGGCAACGATGTTGTTGCCGACAGCACGCATCACGCGCCGCGCCGCCCAGTTGCTACGTACGCACAACGCCGACCGGGTCTTGTTCGGCGCGGCCGCGCCGCTCGGGCTGATGGGCCCGGCGCTGCGCCGGGCCGGCGCGCGGCGGATCGTCGCGATGACTCATGGCCACGAGACCTGGTGGGCCGGCGTACCGGGTGCCCGGCGGGCGTTGCGGCGGATCGGCGACGCGGCGGACACCCTCACCACGGTGTCGTCGTGGTGCGCGGAACAGATCACGCCGGCGCTTTCGCCGGCGGCGGCCGCGCGGATGCGGCGGCTCACCCCAGGGGTCGACACGAGCCGGTTCCATCCCGGTTGTGGGGGAGAGCAGATCCGTAAAGGCCTTGGTTTGGAAGGGGTTCCGGTCGCCGTCTGTGTGTCCCGGCTGATCCCGCGGAAGGGTCAGGACACGCTGATCCGGGCCTGGCCGCGGGTGCTCGCGGCGGTGCCGGCGGCGAAGTTGCTCCTGGTCGGTGGCGGGCCGGACCGTGAACGCCTCGAAGGGTTGGCTGCGGGTGTTGCGGAGTCGGTGGTTTTCACCGGAGCGGTCCCGTGGGCGGACATCCCGCCGTACGTCGATGCCGGTGATGTATTCGCGATGCCGTGCCGTACGCGGCGGTTCGGACTGGAGCCGGAGGCGCTCGGCATCGTCACGCTGGAGGCGTCCGCGACCGGGAAGCCGGTGATCATCGGCGACTCCGGCGGTACGCCCGACACGGTCCGCCACGGCGAGACCGGTTACCTGGTCGACCCGTACAACCCGGCGGCCGTCGCGGCGCGGATCATCCAGTTGCTGACCGACCCAGTACACGCGAAGGCCTTGGGTACGACCGGGCGGACCTGGGTCGAGCAGGAGTGGACCTGGACCCGCTCCGGCGCCGTACTGAGAGAACTGCTGGACATTTGATGCCGCCGGTCGTGTACTCTGGCCGACATGCACCGGATGTTCCGACTTGCCGCAGCCGTACGAGCTTCATGCTCTCCGGCTGCCGCTGCCTGACATCCTGAACTTCCCACCGGCGACCGGAAACGGTTCGCCGGTGTTGTTGTTTCCGTAGCCCGGTGGTCTGGTTCCGGTCCGATCTGACAAGGACCAGAACATGACCACCATCAGCAGGCCTTTCATCGACTTCTTCCTCGACCGTGACCACGTTCCGACCACCGGGTCCACGCTCATTCCGCGGCTCGGTGATCCGGTGCTCTTCACCACGTCGGGGATGCATCCACTCACGCCGTACCTCGAAGGCGAACCCCATCCACTCGGACGCAGACTCACCGGCGTGCAGCGATGCCTGCGGACCACCGACCTCGACGAAGTGGGTGATCAGACCCACCTGACCGTGTTCGAGATGCTCGGCTCGTGGTCGCTGGGGGACTACGGCAGCGACCAGACCCTGCGCTGGGGGTACGAGCTGCTCACCACGCGCTTCGGCCTGGACCCGAAGCGGATGTACGTGACCGTCTTCGGCGGTGACGATCAGGTGCCGCTGGACCAGGAATCGCTGCGTACCTGGCAGGAGCTCGGTCTGCCGGTCGAGCTGACCGTCGAGGACAACTGGTGGTCGAACGGCCCGACCGGTCCATGCGGTCCGGACTCGGAAATCTTCGTCTGGACCGGAGAAGGTGAGCCGGAGGGTACGCCGACCACCGACGACCGCTGGGTCGAGGTCTGGAACCACGTGATGATGCGGTACCGCCGGCACGACGACGGTTCATTGGAAGAGCTGACGCAGCAGAACATCGACACCGGGCTAGGTCTGGAACGGCTGACGATGCTGCTCGAGGGCAAGGACTCGGTGTACGAGACGTCGCTGTTCGAGCCGTGGATGCGGACGATTCCGCGGCTGTGGAAGCTGGACGAGCGATCTCGGCGGATCGTCATCGACCACCTGCGCTCCAGCATCGTGATCGTCGGCGACGGCGTGCACCCGTCGAACACCGGCCGCGGGTACGTGTTGCGCCGGCTGATCCGCCGGATGCTCACCATCCTGTGGCGCGACGACGAGTCCCGGTCACTGGCGGACCTGCCGACCGAACTGTTCGAGCACACCCTGAACCACTTCCACCAGGGCGAGACGGTGACGCTGGTCCGGCGCATCCTGATCGACGAGGAGATCCGGTTCAGCAACCTGCTTGACCGCGGCCGGAAGGTCCTCAGCCACGAACGGTTCCACAAGTCCCTCGACGAGACCGACTACGAGTACCTGCACGACACGCACGGCCTGCCGCGCGAGCTGGTCGACTCACTCCGGTGACCGCTGGTGTACCGAAGGACGGGTACTGGTGCCACCGCCGGCTTGCTTGTCGGCCGGGCGCGGCGGAGATCCAAGCCGGCGCGGTGACCACTACCCGTTCTTCGGTACGGGCCCGACGCCGGCCGGGTCGAGGAGATCGGCCGGGGGAGTGACCGGGATCTCCGGCGGGGCGACCTTGCCGACCGACGACTGGGCGACGAAGGCGCCGACCAGGACGATCGCGCCGCCGATGATCTGGTTGGTACGCAAGGTCTCGCCGAGCAGGATCAGCGCGAACACGCAGGCGGCGACCACCTCGACGTACGCCACCGCGCCCGCGATCGGCGCCGACAGACGCTGCACGGCGGCCGCGCCGGCCAGGTACGCGACGACCGTGCTGACCAGGATCAGCCACGCGGCCATCATCCAGCCGGGCGCGTGCCGGTGGCCGATCGCGATCGTGTCGGCGAGCACGTGCCACGGCGTGCTCCACGGCGCCGCGATGAAGGTCAGTACGAGGGCGCCGACCACGCTGCCGGCCGCGGTCATCACCAGTGGATCGGCGGCACCGGTCAGCTTGTCGATCAGGATGAAGTACGTCGCCTGGCAGGCGGCCGCGCCGAGTCCGGCGAGCAGGCCGATCGGGTCGATCTGCAGCCCGGACCAGATCTCGGCAACCGTCGCCAGCCCGACCACGGCGATGCTCACCCCGATCGCGGCCGATCGCGGTACGGCGACCTTGGAACCGAACTTCAGCCAGGCCACCACCAGCACCGGCCCGGAGAATTCGAGCATCAGCGCGACTCCGACCGGCAGCCGGCTGGCCGCGACGAAGAACAGCGTCTGGCACCCGGCGATCCCGGTCAGGCCGTACAGCACCAGTGCCTTCCAGGACGTCCGGGCGGCGCGCAGACCGGCCCGGCCGCGGAACACGAGGACGAGCGGCACGAGCACGACGGCGGCGCCGAGAATGCGGACCCAGGCCGCCTGTTGCGGGCTGAAGCCGGCCGCGATCAGAGCCTTGGCGAACGGGCCGGAGCCGCCGAACGTGACCGCGGAAAAGATCGCGAACGCCAGCCCCACCGATTTCGTGCTGTACACGGGCATAACGGTCTCATGCCCATTACATGGCTGTCGAGGGAGATCTCAGAGCACGTTGATCGCGCGGGCCGCGATGACCGCGACGGTGAGCAGCGCGATCGCCGATTCGATCCCCATCAGCGTCTTCGTCCGGGCCGTCAGCGGCATCGTGTCGGTCGGGCTGAAGGCGGTCGCGTTGGTGAACGACACGTACAGGTAGTCGGTGAATCCGGGCAGCCAGCCCTTCCAGCCGTCCAGGTCGACGGTCATCTGCGGGAACAGCAGATCGGCCCGCTCGGCCTCCCGTTCGTGCTCGGGCGCGCGGGCGAACGGCCCGCCGCGGTCGATCTCCCAGAGCCAGACCGCGAACGCGACCACGTTCGTCACCCAGATCAGCAGGGCGCTCTTCACCAGCACCGCGCCCTGGTTCGCGTCGCCGTGGTTCAGGAAGAAGATCATCCCGGCCAGGTAGTACGCGTTCACCGCGACCAGTACGGCGACCAGGACCAGCGCGACCCACCGCAGCCACGGTTCGTCCCGGCGCAGGTGGAACGGGTTCATCCAGATCAGCGGGATCAGCAGCAGCAGACCGAGCGTCGGCATCAGCCAGCGCGGCAGCGCGTTCACCTGGGTCGGCACCAGCAGTTGCAGGATCAGGACCGCGATCACGGCCACCGAGGCCGGCCACCGCCGGGTATGCCGCGTATGCGTCTTCACCACAGCATTCTGACGCCGATCCGGCGTCAGCCGACGGATGCGTCGACGACGGCCTGTCCCACCTCGGTACGGCGGTAGTGCACCTGATGCCCGGTACGCCGCCGCGTCGCGAGGCCGGCGTCCGACAGCGCGGAGAGATGTTCCGCGACGGTGGCCAGCGCCAGGCCGTACTGGGCCGCGAGCGCACTGGTCGTCGCGGGCGGATCGAGCGCGACCAGGAGCGTCGCGCGCGTACGCCCGAGGAGGCGCGCCAACGGGTCCGGAGGAGCGGGCGCGTCGGACCAGAGCCGGGCCGCGCCGCGGGCCGGGTAGACGAGCGTCGGGTGGTACGCGGGGTCCGCGACGATCACGAGGTACGGCCAGGCGAAGACACCCGGTACGAGCAGCAGGCCCTGCCCGGTCAGATCACGGTCCTCGGAGCGGTACCTGGTGGCGATCAGGCGGTCGTCCTCCCAAGCCAGCGCCGGGTGCAGATCATCGAAGAGCCCGGCCAGGCCGCCGTCGGTGAGCTGCTGACCGCGGTACGCGATGTCGTCCTCGAGTACGCGGCTGATCAACGGCCAGTCCGGCCGGATCAGCGTTTCCCAGGCGCTCTCGATCTCGTCCGCCAACCGTTCCCGGGCCCCGGCCAGGTCGGTCAGCATCTTGTTGATGATCGGCGCGCCGGGGTTCTTCAGGTCGTCGCGCGACCGGATCAGCTCGGTCCGTACCCGCTCCAGCGGCGTACTGCGTACGCGCGCGATCTCGGTGCCGAACTTTGCCCGCGACGCCTTCGGAGGTGGGGTCAGAAAGTCCGGGGTGAAGCCGACCCGCGGCTGCACCGCCTTCAGCCCGCGCAGGTCGAGGGTCGCCGCGGCTTCCCGGCGGGCGTCGATCCAGTCGCGGTACAGCGCCCGGTGCCGCGAGCCCTGCAGGACCCGGACCGCGGACATCGTCTCCCACAACGGCGACGCGCCGAACCGGCAGCGCAGCGCGTCCGCCTGGGTGAACCGGAGCACGCTCATCGACAGGAACTTTCGGCCACAACCAAAACTTTACGCCGCCGCGACCCCGGTGCCGCAGGCTCACGCCGTGAGGTCCTACGGAGCCGTACTCAGCCTGCCCGGCATGCGGGCCGTCTTCGCCGCCCACGCCGTGTCGATGCTCGGGACGATCGGCGCGGAGGTGGCGCTCTCGATCCTGATCTTCGAGCGGACCGGGTCGCCGCTGCTGTCGGCGCTGGTGCTGGTCTGCTCGTTTCTGCCGTACGCGATCGGTGGCACGCTGTTCTCGTCGTTCGCCGACCGGTTTCCGGCCCGCCGGGTGCTGGTCACGTGCAACCTGCTGAGCGCGACCGGCGTGGCCGCGATGCTGGTACCGGGGATGCCGGTGGCCGGGCTGCTCGGGTTGCTGCTCTGCATCGGGATGATCGCGCCGATCTTCGCCGGCGCCCGGGCCGCGAGCCTCGCCTACCTGTTGCCGGCGGAGCTGTTCCCGGTCGGCAGATCGTTGCTGCGGGCAATCGGTCAGACGGCCGTCCTGACCGGGTTCGCGGCCGGCGGGATCGCGGTCGCGGCGATCGGCGCGAAGTCACTGCTGGTGGTCGAGGTGGTCACGTTCCTGTTGTCGGCGGTGCTGATCGGCACCGGTACGCCGCGGACGCCGGCGGGGGAGCGCACCGGCAACGCGGTCCGCGACTCGTGGACCGGGATCAAGTACCTGTTCGCCGATCGGAGGCTCCGCAACCTGATTCTGCTGACCTGGGTGGCGCCGGCGTTCTCGTCCCTTCCGGACGGGCTCGCGGTGGCGTACACGGCTCAGGTCGGTACGGCGGCCGCCGCGGCCGGTGCGATGTTCACCGGATACGCGGTCGGCGGTGTACTCGGCGAGCTCGTCGTCGCACGGTTCACCCCTTCCGTGCGGCGACGGCTCGTCGTCCCGTTCCTGATCGCGAGTCAGCTGCCGGCGATCGCGTTCCTGGCCGAGCCGCCGATCCCGGTCGCCGCGTGCCTGCTCGCGGTGTCCGGCGCCGGGTATGCGTTCAACCAGGGCATTGATCCGCTGATTCTGGAGGCGGTTGAGCCGTCGCGGCGCGGTCGGCTGTTCACCGTACAAAGCAGTGGTCTGATGGCGATCCAAGGTGTCAGCATCGCGCTCGGCGGGGTGGTCGGTTCTTTCATCGCGCCGAACCTGACCATCGCCGCCGCCGGTGTGCTCGGCACGATCACGACGCTGCTGATCGCCCGCCGAGCCCTCGCGACCGAGACCCGTCAGCCGCTGACGGAGGCCCTCCGGTAGGACGGCAAGGCATCGGCGAGCGTTACGTAGTGGTCCAGCGGGCGGTTGCTGCCGGTGCTCCGGATCAGGTCGGCGAGCCATTGGCCGGCGCCGGAAGCGCGGAGCCAGCCGCCTTGTTCGACGGCCAGGTCGTGGGCGTCGGCGAGTACGTCGAGGCCGCCCGAGTCCATGCCGGTGATGCGGCGCAGGTCGACGACGACCCGGGGCAGTTTGGTGGTGATCACATGCCGCAACTCGTCGGCGAGCGTGGGCAGCGTGGCGACGTCGATCGCGCCGGCCATGCGGATGACCGCGCAGTCGCCGACCGCGCTCCAACTGCAGACGAAGGCCGGCCCGGCGGCCCGCGGCGGGCGAGCGGAGCTGACCACCTGAGGTCCTGGAGATGGCTTCATGTCCTGACCTGTACCCGGCACCTAACCCGCCGCCACCCGGCACCTAACCCGGCGCGTGCCCGGCACCTAACCCGGCAGTTGGCCCGATGTCAGTCCCGGCCGAGGATGCCCTGGTCGTAGCCCTTGGCGACAGCGGCCGCGCGGTCGGTCACCCCGAGCTTGGTGAACACATGACTGAGATGTGTCTTCACCGTCGCCTCGCTGATGAACAGCTCGCGCGCGATGTCCCGGTTCGACGTCCCCTTCGCGACCAGCTCCAGCACCTGACGCTCACGAGCAGCCAACGGACTGGGCGCCGGCGACCGAACCGCCGACACCAGCCGCGACGCGACAGCGGGGGAGAGCACCGTCCGCCCGGCCGCCGCCTGGCGCACCGCGTTGAACAGGTCCTCCTGCGGCGCATCCTTGAGCAGGTACCCGGTGGCGCCGGCCTCGATCGCGGGCAACGTGTCGGTGTCGGTGTCCCACGTGGTCAGGACCAGAACCTTCGACCGCAGGCCCCGGCGGCCCAGCTCGGTGATCGCGTCGAGACCGCCGCCACCCGGCATCCGCAGGTCCATCAAGATCACGTCCGGGTCCAGCTCCGCGGCCAGCTCGACCGCCTCGACCCCGTTCGACGCCTCCGCGAGTACGGCGAAGCCGGGGGTCGACTCGAACATGCCGCGCAGGCCGTTCCGGACCACTGGGTGGTCGTCGACGAGTAGCAGTGAGATCTCAGGCATGGAGCACCAACGGTACGCGAGCCGACACGGCCGTACCGAAGCCTGGTTCGGCTTCGATGGTGAGGGAGCCGGCGATCCGCTCGGCCCGGGCGCGCATCCCCTCCAGGCCGAACCCGCCGGTACCCGACCGGGCCGGCAGCGCCAGCGGGTCGAAGCCCTTGCCGTCGTCGCGAATGTCCACCGTCACCTCGCTGTCCATGAAGCTGAGCGTCACGCCGACGCGGGTCGCCGCCGCGTGCTTCGAAACGTTCGCCAGCGCCTCCTGGGTGATCCGCAGGATGGTCGCCGCGAACTCACCGTGCAGATGCTGCGCCGTACCGGTCAGGGTGAACTCGGCCGGCACACCGGTACGCTCCGACCACTGGTCGACGGTCTTGCGCAGCGCCTCCGGCAGACCGTCGTACGACAGGCCGGCCGGCGCCAGGTTCTGCACCGAGCGGCGGGCCTCCCCGAGACTGTGCCGGGCCAGATCGCTGGCGCGGCCGACATGGTCCTGGATGGTTGCCGGGTCGGACGTGTTCGCCACCACCTGGAGCTGGGCGATGATGCCGGTCAGGCCCTGCGCGATGGTGTCGTGGATCTCCGCGGCCAGCCGCCGCCGCTCGTCCGCGATCCCGGCCTCGCGGGCCTGGACCAGGAGCTGAGCCTGCAGCGCGGCGTTCTCCTCGTGCGCCTGCTCCAGCTCGGCGATGGTCGTGGCTCGTGCTTCCGACCGGGCCGCCTGCTGATCGGCGAAATGTTTCATCACCGTCAGCAGGAGGTTGTTGGCAATCAGCAGGCCGGCGAACACCAGCCAGCCGGTCCCGCTGTGGAACGGCACACCACCGGTTTGTGCCATCGCCACCGGGATCGTGCAGGCGAACAACGCCAGCCGTTTCCGCCGCCGGCCGGGGATCGTCTCGTCAGTGTCGAAGTACCCGGCCACGACGTAGAACGAGAAGAAGCCGTTCAGGACCGTCAGCGCTGAGGCGATCGCCCAGCGCACCACGAAGTACGTCACCGAGACGGCGTTCGGGCCGCGGTGCAGGCGGCCGCTCCAGCTCCACCACAACTGGATCGCGAGCGCCGCGACCACCAGCACGGCCGCCGCCACCCGCTGGCCGGTCCACGGCGTGAGCAGCTCGGCCGTCGCGGCCGCTAGTAAGGAGCCGAGACCGAGCAGGAAGTACGGCGCCCAGCGGTGGAAGGCCGCCTCGCGCCGGTCCAGCTCGTTGTCGGCCGTCGTCACCCGCCCAGTGTGCACGAAGCCGTTCCTACTCCCACCGGAACCACCGTGCGGCCGCTGCCGACAGGACGACCGTCCAGGCGGCCAGTACGCCGAGGTGCGACCAGTCCGGCCAATGCCCGGCCGCGGCCTGGTCGAGCGCCCGCGACGCGGCACCGAACGGCAGCAGCACGACGATCTCGCGCAGTACGTGTGGCATCGACTGCACCGGAACCCACAGACCGGCTGAGAACAGGCTCGGGAAGAACACCACCATGCCGATGGCGGTCGCGAGCCGGGCAGTCGGGGCGAGTGCCGACACCAGCGCGCCGAGGGCGAGCGCGGCGGCGGCGGTGAGGAGCAGCGCCAGCACGTACCCGGCGAGCTGATCGGGGAGGTGTACGTCGAACGCGAGCCGGCCGATGGTCAGGCAGAGCAGCGCCGACACGAGCCCGGCCGCGCCGTTCAGTCCCATCTGCGCGGTCAGCAGCGCGGACGGCCGGACCGGGGTCGCGGACATCCGGCGCAGGATGCCGCGTTCGCGATACCCGGTGATGATCGGCGGCATCGCCTGCAGCCCGGTAACAATCTGCGCGACCAGCACGAGCACCGGCACGTACACGTCGATCATCCGGACGCCGAGGTCCGCGTTGACCTGCCGGAAGCTCGGGATCGACCCGAGAATCACCAGCAGCAACGGCGGAAACCCGAGCACCCAGAACAGCGTGCCGGGCTCGCGGAGCAACAACCGCGTCTCGGTGCGCAACACGGCAAGCCGCGGCGACGGGCGGCGTACGGGCGCGGTGCTGGCGAGCGTACTCATTTGGTGGCTCCGGTCAGGTCGAGGAAGGCATCGTCGAGAGTCGCGTCCGTGACGCGGAGTTGATGCGCGGTGATGCGATGGCGAGCGAGCAACGACAGCAGCGCGGTGACGGTTTCGTCGGAGCCGCCGAGGGTGAGGCGGCCGTCCTTGTCCTCGATCGAGGCGAGCGCCGGCAACGCGGCCAGGTCCTCGTCGTCCAGCGGTGCCGACGGGGTGAACGAGATGATCGTCGCGCCCGCCGTCCGGCTGATCAGGCCCTGCGGGGTGTCCAGCGCGGTGATCCGGCCCCTGTCGATCAGCGCGATCCGGTCGCACAGCCGCTGCGCTTCCGCCATGAAATGGGTGACCAGCAGGACCGTGACCCCGCGGTCGCGGATGTCCTCCACGATCTCCCAGGTGTCGCGCCGGGCGCGCGGGTCGAGGCCGGTGGTCAACTCGTCCAGCACGACCACTCGCGGGTTGCCGATCAATGCGAGCGCGATGAACAGGCGCTGCTTCTGGCCACCGCTCAGTACGCCGAATCGCGTCTTCAGGTGACTCGTCAGGCCGAGGCGTTCGGCCAGCGGCCGCCAGTCCGCCGGGTTCGGGTACAAGGCCGCGTACAGCTCCAGCGCCTCCCGGACAGTGAGCTTCGCCTGCAGCTCACTCTCCTGCAACTGGGCGCCGAGCACCTGGGTGACCGCGGCGTGGTCCGCGACCGGGTCCAGCCCGGCAACCCGGATCCGCCCGCCGTCGGGAATCCGCAGCCCTTCGACGCATTCGACCGTGGTCGTCTTCCCGGCCCCGTTCGGCCCGAGAATCCCGAAGATCTCGCCTTCGTCCACGGCGAACGAAACCTCGTCCACGACGACCCTGTCGCCGTACGCCTTGCGCAACCCGCTGACTTCGACGATCGGCCCACGTCCGCCGGCCCCGAGACTCTTGATCATGCCAACAGCCTCGCCGACCAGGCCGCCTGCTCACATCGCCCAACCAGCCCATCTCGTCATCAACCATTCGGCTGATGCCGGGCCTCCGCCTACTTGGCGTACCGGGCCTACTTGGCGTACAGGGCCTCGACGTCGGGTTCGTGGTTCTTCATCACCACGTGCCGGCGCAGGGAGAGTTTGAGGGAGAGCTCGCCGGATTCCTGCGTCCAGTCGGTCGGGAGGACGGCGAACTTTTTGATCGCCTCGGCGTGCGACACCGAGTTGTTGGCCTCGTCGATCGCCTTCTGTACCTCGGCAAGCAGGTCCGGGTCCTTGGTCAGCGACGCGACGTCGGTCGGCTTGCCGCGTTCGGTCGCCCACGGCACCACGGTCTCCGGGTCGATCGTGATCAGCGCGGCGATGAACGGCTTGCCGTCGCCGACGACCATGCACTGGCTGATCAGCGGGTGCAGCCGGATCTGGTCCTCGAGCAGCGTCGGCGCGACGTTCTTGCCGCCTGCCGTCACCAGGATCTCCTTCTTCCGGCCGGTGATCCGGATGAATCCGTCGACGTCGAACTCGCCCAGGTCGCCGCTGTGGAACCAGCCGTCGGCGTCGATCGTGGCAGCCGTCGCCTCGTCGTTCTTCCAGTACCCGGGCATCACCTGGCCGCCCTTGAACAGCAGTTCGCCGTCGTCCGCGACCGCGACGGTGACGCCGGGAAGCGGCCGGCCGACGGTACCGATCCGGATGTCGTCAGGCAGGTTCACCGACACCGCGGCGGTGGTCTCGGTCAGCCCGTACCCCTCGAGTACGGGTACGCCGATGCCGCGGAAGAAGTGGCCGAGTTTGTCGCCGAGCGGCGCGCCGCCGGACACCGAGTACTGCACCTGGCCGCCGAGGACCGCGCGCAGCTTGCCGAACACCAACCGGTCGAACAGCAGGTGCTTGGCCTTCAGGCCGAACGACGGGCCGCCCTTGTCCAGCGCCTGCGAGTACGCGATCGCGGTCTCCGCGGCGGCGTCGAAGATCTTGCCCTTGCCGTCCGCGTGTGCCTTCTGCGCGGCCGAGTTGTACACCTTCTCGAACACCCGCGGCACGCTCAGGATGAACGTCGGCCGGAACGCGCCCAGGTCGTCGACCAGGTTCTTCACGTCCGCGCTGTGGGCGACCTTGACCCGCTTCATCACGCAGCCGACCTGGATGATCCGGGCGAACACGTGCGCGAGCGGCAGGAACAGCAACGTGCTGGCGCCGGTGGTGTCGAAGAGGTTGTCCAGGATCTTGACGGCCGGGTTGAGCTCTTCCATGAAGTTCGCGTGGGTGAGCCGGCAGCCCTTCGGCCGGCCGGTCGTGCCGGAGGTGTAGATCAGCGTGGCCAGATCGTCCGGAGTGACCGCGGACCGGCGCTTGTCGAACTCGGCGTCGGTGATCTCCTGACCCAGCGCGGTCAGTTCGTCGACCGCGCCCGCCTCGATCTGCCAGACCTCCCGCAGCGCCGGCGACTCGGTCCGGGCGGACTCCACCACCGCGCCGTGGGTCGCGTTCTCGACCACGGCGACGACTGCCTCGGAGTCGCTCAGAATCCACTGCACCTGCGAGGGCGAGGAGGTCTCGTAGATCGGTACGGTGACCGCGCCGATGCTCCAGATCGCGTAGTCGATCAGCGTCCACTCGTACCGGGTCGGGCTGAGCAGGGCGACCCGCTCGCCGTGCTTGACCCCGGCCGCCATCAGGCCCTTGGCGACGCCGGTGACCTGCTCGGCGAACTCGGCGGCCGTGACGTCGGTCCAGGTCGCGCCCGAACCGGCCCCGGTCCGGCGGCTGAACACCGCGGTGCCAGGATGGGAGGACGCGTTCGCCCACACCGGGTCGCTCAAGCTACCGGCGGGCGGCTCGGTCACTGCAGGAACGGTGTACTCACGCATCCGCGTCTCCTCAGTCGGTCACGAATTGTCGACTTCCGGCGCACGCTACAGTCACCTACCCACAAGTAGCCAGGTTTATGTGACCCAGGGAACTAGGTTCTAGCCATGCCCACGCTCGACATCAGTTGCGACGACTTCGTCGTTGCTGATCCAGCCTACGTCGCCGAGCGGCTCGGTACGGACACCCTGTGGCGTGAATGGTGGCCGGAACTCACCCTGACCCCCACCGAGCGGCGTGGCGCGAAGGGGGTGCGGTGGGCCGTCACGGGCGCCGCGATCGGTACGGCCGAGTGGTGGCTGGAGCCGGTCCGCGACGGCGTGGTCGTGCACTGGTACCTGCGGGTCGACCCGGCCAGGCCGGTCCGTGGGCGGGCGCTGGCCCGGCTGAAGGAACGGTACGTCGCGGCGTACCGGGAGCGGATCTGGCGGTTCAAGGACGCGGCCGAAGCGGGCCGGGCGGCAGGCGAACGCCGTGTCCAAGCCGATCCCGCGATAGTCTCCGGGGAGGGCAGTACGCCCGGCGCGCAGGAGTTACCAGGTAAGACAACAGGCCCGGCCAACACGCACAGCAGTCGTCCCAGCTAAGAGGTGAATTGATGGCGGAACAGACCACCTCGACGATCGTCGTGAACGCGACCCCCAAAGAGATCATGGCGGTGATCGCGGACTTCGCGGCGTACCCGGAGTGGGCCGATTCGATGCGGGAGACCGAGGTGCTGTCCACCGACGAGGCCGGCCGGCCCAATCGGGTACGGTTCAAGGTCGACGCCGGGGCGATCTCCGACGAGTACACGCTGGCCTACGTCTGGTCCCGGAACGAGGTGACCTGGACGCTGGTCGAGGCGAAGATGGTGAAGGGGATGGACGGCGCGTATGTGCTCCGCGACCTGGGCACGGAGAACGGTGGGGGGACCGAGGTGACGTACCGGCTGGCGGTGGACGTGGCGATCCCGATGATCGGCATGCTGAAACGCAAGGCAGAAAAGGTAATCATCGACACCGCCCTGAAGGGCCTCAAGAAGCGCGTCGAGTCGTGAGTGTCCGGTGACACGGGTTCTGCTGTACACGGGTAAAGGCGGCGTCGGGAAGACCACTTCGGCCGCGGGGACCGCGACGCTGGCGGCGTTGCGGGGGTTGCGGACGCTGGTGCTGTCGACGGACGCGGCGCATTCGCTGTCGGACGCGTTCGACTCGCAGGTCGGGCCGGAGCCGACCGAGATCGACGATCTGCTGTTCGTCCAGCAGATCGACGCGCAGCGCAAGTTCGAGCGGTCCTGGGGCGACATCCAGGCGTACCTGCGGTCGGTGCTGCACATGGTCGGGGTGGACCCGATCGAGGCCGAGGAGCTGACCGTACTGCCCGGCGCCGCGGAGGTGCTCGCGCTGCTCGAGGTTCGCGACCACGTCCGGTCCGGCCGCTGGGACGTGATCGTGGTCGACTGCGCGCCGACCGCGGAGACGCTGCGGCTGCTCGCGCTGCCCGAGGCCCTGAACTGGTACCTGGACCGGATCTTCAACGCCGAGCGGAAGATGATGCGGACGTTCCGGCCGTTCCTGAGCCGCGGGTCGAGTCTCCCGATGCCGGACGACACCGTCTTCGACGCGCTCCGCCGGCTGCAGAACGATCTCGCCGACATCCGTACGCTGCTGGCCGGGCCGGACGCCTCGGTGCGGCTGGTGCTGACGCCGGAGGCGGTCGTGGTGGCCGAGGCGCGGCGGTCGCTGACCCGCCTGTCCCTGTACGGCTACCGCGTCGACGGCGTCGTGGCGAACCGGGTGTTCCCGGCCGCCGGCGCCGACACCTGGCGCCGGCAGTGGGTCGCCGCGCAGCGCGGCATCCTCGAAGAAGTGGCGGACTCGTTCCGCCCACTGCCGATCTGGGAGTCGCCGTACCGGGTCTGTGAGCCGGTCGGCGTCGAGGAGCTGGCCGCGTTCGCGGTCGAGATGTACGGCGGTGACGACCCGTTCGCGCGGGCCACCGACGAAACTTCGCTCTGGGTCGACCGGCACATCGACACCGACGGGCGGACGTACACGCTGACGATGCCGTTGCCCTTGGCATCGGCCGACGAGCTGGAGCTGGCCCGGCATGGCGACGAGCTGATCATCACGGTCGGCTCGTACCGGCGGGTGCTGCCGCTGCCGGCGGCGCTGGCGCGCGGTGTGGTCGCGGGCGCCCGGCTGGACGACGGCCGCCTGCAGGTCCGGTTCGCGCCACGTGAGACAGCGCGTCCCGTACCGGCGGCCGAGGTGCCGAGCGGAGCGGGTCCGCTGGAGTCGGCGCAGGAGCTGGCGCAGGGCCTGACCGCCGAGTACCACGAACAGCTGGCCCGCCGTGAAGCCGCGCTCGGGAAGGCTCCATGAGTAAAGAGCCAGTGGGTTCGTTGGCGGAAGAGGCCGCGAAGCTGTTCGCGGTGCTGCAGAACGCGGCGAGCGACGCGCCGGCGGAGCACGACGACCCGCCGGAGCCCAGCCACAAGCCGGAGGACCGGCCCGAGGACCCGCATGAGCACAAGCTGGGGCCGGACTGTGTCTGGTGCCCGGTCTGTCAGCTCATCCACAAGGTACGGAACACCAGCCCGGAGACGATCGAGCAGCTGACCACCGCTGCCGCGCACGTCCTGGGCTCGGTCAGATCTCTGCTCGAGGCCGCCGCGGACGCGGCCCGGCAGGCGCGGGAGGACGCAGCGTCGCGATCCTCGCCACCAGACGAGGAACCGGCCCGGTCCCGGGTGGACCGGATCGACGTGAGTGAGGACCCCGAACCATGGGACTGACGATCGGCATCGATGTCGGCGGTACGAAGATCGCGGCCGGCGTGGTCGGCGAGGACGGCCGGATCGGCGTCCGGACGCACCGCGACACCCCGGCGAGCTCGGTGGACGCGACCGCGGACGCGATCTGCGACGCGGCCGCCGAACTGATCGCCGGCCACGACGTGGAAGCGGTCGGGATCGGCGCCGCCGGGTTCGTCTCCGCGGACCGCTCGACCGTACTGTTCGCGCCGAACCTGGCCTGGCGGGACGAGCCGCTGGGCGCCCGGGTGGCGGCGAAACTGAACGTTCCGGTCGTGGTCGAGAACGACGCGAACGCGGCCGCCTGGGGCGAGTTCGCGTTCGGCGCGGCCAAGAACGTCGAGCACATGGTGTGCATCACTGTCGGTACGGGCATCGGTGGCGGCGTGGTGATCGACGGTGAGCTGCTGCGCGGCGCGCACGGTGTCGCGGCCGAGCTCGGGCACATGCGCGTCGTACCCGGCGGGCATCGCTGCGGGTGCGGAGCGCGCGGCTGCCTGGAGCAGTACGCGTCCGGTACGGCGCTGGTCCGTGAAGGCCGCGCCCAGGCCGAATCGGGATCGCTGGCGGCCGCGCAGATGCTGAGCGTGTGCGGGATCTCCGACCCGGCGCAACTGACCGGACCGATGATCACCGAGGCCGCGATGGCCGGCGACCCGTGCGCGGTCGAGCTGCTCGAGGATCTGGGCCGCTGGCTCGGCGAGGGGCTGGCCAGCCTGGCGACCATGTTCGACCCGACCCAGATCGTCATCGGCGGCGGGGTCAGCGCGGCGAAGGGACTGCTGATGAAGTCGGCGCAGGCAGCGTTCGAGAAGAACCTGCCGGCCAGGTCGAACCGGCCACACGCCGAGTTCACCCTCGCCGAACTCGGCAACGACGCCGGCCTGATCGGCGCCGCCGACCTGGCCCGCCACCCAGCCGCCACCACCCCGGAGCCCCACCAGTGACCTCCGCCTTCCCGGTTCTGTCCCGGGAGCGGGCGGTGCTGTGGTCGCGGAGGGTGACGCGGGATACTGGGGTTGTTTCGGCGGGGGCCGGGAGTGGTGCGAGGAAGGTCGAACCTTGGCTCTGACGCAGGCTTTGACGATCGGGATCGACATCGGCGGCACCAAGGTCGCCGCCGGCGTGGTCGACCCGGAGGGCAACATCCTTGACCGGTTGCGCCGGGACACGCCGACCAAGGACCCGAAGGAGACCGAGGACGCGATCGCCGAGATCGTCCACGACCTGGAGTCCCGGCACGACGTGATCGCGGTCGGGATCGGCGCCGCCGGGTTCGTCGACGGGACCAGGTCGTCGGTGCTGTTCGCGCCGCACCTCGCCTGGCGGCACGAACCGCTCCGGGACGCGGTCGAGCGCCGGCTCGGGCTGCCGGTAGTGGTCGAGAACGACGCGAACGCGGCCGCCTGGTCGGAGTGGCGGTTCGGTGGCGGCCAGGGCGAGAGCCACCTGGTCTGTGTCACCCTCGGGACCGGCATCGGTGGCGCGATCCTGAACGACGGCGCGCTGCAGCGTGGGAAGTTCGGGATCGCGGGCGAGTTCGGGCACATGCAGGTGGTGCCTGGCGGGCATCGGTGCGAATGCGGGAACCGGGGCTGCTGGGAGCAGTACGCGTCGGGTAACGCGCTGACCCGGGAGGCGCGCGAGCTGGCGCTGTCCGGGTCGCCGGTGGCGCACAACCTGATGCGGGCGGCCGACGGTGACCCGCGGAACATCAACGGCCCGATGGTGACCGAGCTGGCGAAGGACGGCGATCCGGTCGCGGTCGAGCTGCTCGAGGACGTCGGGCGCTGGCTCGGGATCGGGCTGGCGAATCTCGCCGCCGCGCTGGACCCGGGGACGTTCGTGATCGGTGGTGGGGTGTCGGACGCGGGTGAGTTGCTGCTGGCGCCGGCGCGGGAGGCGTTCAAGCGGACGCTGACCGGGCGCGGGTTCCGGCCGGAGGCGCGGATCGTGCGCGCGGTGCTCGGTCCCGAGGCCGGGATGGTCGGCGCGGCCGATCTGGCCCGCGAGGAGGCGACCTGGTTGCGGCGTGTCCGGGTCAAGACGACCGCGGTCACGGCGAAGACGGCCGCGGCCCGAGGCCGGTCCACCCGGACGGAACGCGCTGCCCGGAAGAGCACCGGACGGCGTACGGGCATGCGTGCCGCCACCCAGGAAGCCGACCTGCACCCAGCCGACGCCAACGCCGACAACGAAGCATGACAGCAACACCCGAGGGGGAAGGGCTGCCGCCAAATACACCCAAGGGAAAAGAGCGGGTGGAGCCGCGGGGTGGGTTTCGGGTTTTGTCGTACAACGTGCATCGGTGGGGGGATGATCGGGTTGCGTTGGAGCGGGTGGTTCGGGGGTGCCGGCCGGATGTGATGTTGGTGCAGGAGGCGCCGACCTGGTGGGGGACGCGGCGGAAGCGGCGGGCGATGGCGGCGAGCTTCGGGATGCGGTACGTGGCGGCGTCCGCGCGGAACGCGATCCTGGTTGCCGACGGCATCGAACTGACCGGCATCCGCGGCCGCCGTACCTGGCGCCCGTTCGTCCGCCGCCGGCTCGACTTCATCGCCACCCAGCTCCCCGGCGGCACGGTCGGCGGCGTCGTACACCTCGGCTCGACCCGCGTGGCGGTGGTCGTCTGCCACCTCGGCCTGCACCCCCGCGGCCGCATCCACGAACTAGCCCAGATACTGAGCTTGTGCAACTCCTTCGGCACGCCCTACCTACTGACCGGCGACCTGAACGAAGAACCCGACGGCCCGATCTGGAAACGCCTCGCCGAGGAAGGCCTGACCGACCTCGGCGCCGACGCCGGCCCGACCTTCAACTCCAGCACCCCGTACAAACGCATCGACGGCGCCCTGCTCAGCACCGGCCCGACCCGGACCAGCAGCCGGAACGCGTTACCACCGCTGACCGCCCGCCTCCGCCACGTCCCGGCCACCCGCGAGGATCTGGCTGCTGCCTCCGACCACCTCCCGATGCTGGTCGAACTCAGCCTTTCTGCTTCCGATTGAGGAAGGAAAGCATGGCTTCCTGAGCGGCAGGGGAGCCGAACAGCCCGGCCGACAGCTCGGCGAGGTCGTTGCCACGGGCATCGATGTCGGCAAGCAGCGTACGGTTCAGCAGCTTCTTGGTCTCCCGCAACCCCTGCGGAACGCCCTTCAGGAGGGATTCCAGCACCGTACCGACGGCGGTGCCGAGCTCAGCGTCGGGCACGGTGAGCGTGACCAGGCCGAGGCGCGCCGCCTCCAGAGCGTCGAACGCGTTGCCGGTGAGGAACGTGTACGCGGCCGCGCGATCGGTCAGCCGCGGTAGTACGGTCAGCGAGATCGTCGCCGCCGCGAGCCCCAGCCGGACCTCCGTCAACGCGAACGACGCGCTCTCACCGGCCACGCTGACGTCGGCCGCCGCGACGATCCCGATCCCACCGGCGCGGACGGGACCGGCGACCCGCGCGACCACCGGCTTCGGGTTCGCCACGATCGCCCGCTGGACGTCGACCATCCGCCGCGCGCCGACGCTCATCCCGACCGTGGTCGCCTCGGACAGGTCGGCGCCCGAACAGAACACCTCCAGCGCGGACCGCACCACGATCACCCGCACCGCGTCGTCCGTACCCGCCGTCTCCAGGTGCGCGAGCAGCTCACCGGTCAGTTGCTGCGAGAGGGCGTTCTTGTTGTGCGGCGAGTTGAGCGTGATCGTCGCCACGCCGTCGGCCACCACCAGCTGCACGAGTTCGGTCATGAGCCCCATCCAACACCCACCACCCGTCGCCCCACATCCCTGGACCCCTTCCGTCACTAGGATCGTCGCGCTCGAGCCAAAACCCCTGCGAGGAGACCGATGATCGACCTGAGCGACTCCAACGCCTGGCATACGGTCAAGCTCGTTCCGCCGCTGACCGGCGCGCAACTCATCGCCGCGTCGAAGGCTGTCAGCGAGAAGTCCGGCGATGAGCACTACCAGGACGACGCCTATCACGACCGCTACCTCAGTACGGTCGGCCGCGCCTCCAGGAATCTCGAGCGCAACGTGGTGCTCGCCGAGGACCTCGCGCGGCCGTACGTGGAGTGGGACAAGACGTATGAGTCGGTTCTGGCCGTGCAGCACCAGCTGCCTGGACCGGAGATCCGGCCGCAAGGCGCCGTCGATCTGGAGAACGTGGTTCGTTCGCTGAAGGACTACGGCACCGAGCTGCAGCGCGAGGCGGCGGTGGCGGCTGGGCGTGGCTCGGAGCGGGAGCTCGGCGTACGGCCGGTGGTGCTCGGTGAGTCGGCCACTCGTCAGCCGGTGACGTTCGACCGGCCGACGATGGGGCGGGACGTGATCGCCGCGGTCGAGGCGTCCTGTGTAAAGGACGAGATGTACGGCACGGACTTCTACCAGGCGGAGACATCCGACGGTACGACGTCCGGGGTGGTTGTCGGGCAGAGCTCCGGGCTGGAACAGCACAGTCTGGTGGTGGTACCGGTCGGTGGTGCCGGCATGATCGATCCGAACCTCGCGTACGACGAGGTGATCGTCGCGAAGCACCACAACCCGGTACCTGGGCAGATGCGTTTCCCGGCGATCCCCGGCCCCGACCAGGAGGCCGCGGCGGTCGGCGAGTTCGCCAACCGCCTCGACCGGAACGTCCGCCGCGAGCAACAACTCGCCGACGCCGGCCGCACGGCCCGGAACCCGACCCGAAGCGCCTCCGCCCGCCAGTCCGGTCCCGCCGAGAGCCGCGGCGACGACGAACCCGCGAACAGCCGCGGCGAAGCACCTCCCGGACCACCGCGTGGCCACACCCACCGTCCAGGCAACAACCTGAGCCGCGGCTGACGCCGGCGCTGCTCATCGTTCGGCGACCCGCGCGAGACGCTGTCGCTGGTGGGGGAGCTGGTGCACCGCACGGCCGGTGTGCCGCGCGACCCTGACGCCCGTTGCCACGGGGCATCCGGCGTCACGGGCCGGAGGGGGCTGACTTTGGGTTGAGGGGGTCGGCGTGGCGGTGGGTGATTTTCCAGGTGCCGGCTTCGAGGCGGAAGATCATCGTGGCGCGGAGTACGTGCGGGACCGGCTCGGGCTGGGTGCGGTGCTGAACCGTGCAGCGTTCGATCGCGACCGTGTACGCGGTGTCGGCGCCGACGTGCTTCACCAGGTACTCGAACTCGACCTTCGCCCCGAGCTCGCGGAACTGTTCCGATGCCCACTCGTACCGCGGCCCGATCTGCGACCAGCCGATCTCCTGCCCGCCGAACCCGCCGAAGATCGAGCTCTGTTCGCTGTGTGACACCAACGGCATCCACAACGACGGGTCACCGTTCACGAACGCGGTGTTCGCCTCCTCGAAACGGCGCAGGAACGTGGCGAAATCCTCGATCATGTGCCTAGCCTGACCGTCGACGGGGTCACCCAGGGTCACTTCTCAGGGTCACTTCCCGGCGGCGTACTCCGGGGACAGCTCGCGGGCCAGGTGTTCGACGAACAGGCCGACGTCGGTGACGATGCCGCGGGCCTGGGACGAGCCGCGGTCGGCGAGTTTGGTCACCGTCGCCGGGTTGATGTCCACGCAGGTCAGCGGAATCGACGCCGGCAGAATGTTGCCGGTAGCAACCGAGTGCAGCATGGTCGCGGCCATCAGGCAGTAGCCGACGCCGTCCAGCTCGGCCCGCATCGCGCGCTGCCCTTCGAGCACGTCGGTGTACACGTCCGGCAGCGGCCCGTCGTCGCGCACCGATCCGACCAGGACGAACGACTTCCCGTTCCGTACCAGCGCGTGCATCACGCCCGACGTCAGTACGCCCTGCTGGACCGCGTCCGCGATCGACCCGGCCTTGCGGATCGTGTTGATCGCCCGGATGTGGTGCTCGTGACCATGCTCGACGCCACGTCCACGGGCCAGGTCGACGCCCAGCGACGTGCCGTACAGCGACGACTCGATGTCGTGCGTGGCAAGTGCGTTCCCGGCGAAGAGCACATCCACGTACCCGGCTTCGACGATCGCGACCATGGCCGGCGCGGCGCCGGTGTGGACGATGCCCGGGCCGCCGACCCAGAGCACCTTCTGCCCGTTCGCCTTCGCTTCGCGCATCCCGTCCGCGACCTGCTTGACCAGTACCCGCTGCGGTTTCTCCGACGACACGTCCGACTCCATGAAGCCGAACCCTTCCTCGGTGTTCACCACGATCGGCGGCGTGACGCGGACGCCCTGCGCGCTGGTGATGATCCGCATCCCGGCGCGTACGTCCGACATCGGGATGGTGCGGACGACGTCACCGTCGACGAGCAGGCCGCAGTCCATCTCCGGGTTCCGCACCTGCACCCAGTGGCCGCCGAGCCGTACGCTGGTCGGCAGGTTCGTGGTCGAGTAGAACCCGTCCGGGAACACGCCGTCCTGGGTCACCTCGGTGATCTCCGGCGTGCCGGGGTCGACCAGGTTCGCGCCCTTGGTCTGGATGCGCATCAGCAGCCGCTGCAGCGATTCCTCGTCCTCGGCGCCGACGGTCATCCGGACGGTGGACGGATCGTCCTTGTCGTAGCCGAGGTCGAACTTGTCGAGCGTGTACTCGCCGCCGTACCCGCGGATGTCGTCGAGGACCCGGGACAGCAGCCCGGAGTCCATCAGGTGGCCGGTGATCTCGACGGTCTCGGTGACCTGCACGGGTACCTCCCCAACTATCGGACTGCAGTCGTCGGATTGTCCGACGATGTGCACTCTAACTCAGAAGCGCCGCGGCGACTCGGAGGGTTCCGAGGGTCAGACGACCGCGCCGTCGTCACCGCCACTTCCCGGGGGCAGCCGGTCCTTCATCCGCAGCACCAGGGTCAGGAAACCACCGATGAACCCGGCGACCGCGAGCGTGGTGATCCGGCCGGTCCCGAAGTCGAACAGGGCGGCGACGATCAGCAGCAACGGACCGCCGAGCAGCCCGAGCCAGGCGGCCCGGCTGATCCAGTCCAGTCGCGGACCGCGTGGCGGCTCCGGTGGGACGAAGTGGTCGTGCGGGTCGTCGGCCGGCTTCTTCGCCGGCTCCTCGTCCTCGTCCTCGGCCGGGGCCTCGATGGCGAGTCCGGCGGGTACGTCGATCAGCGGCTCGTACTTGTCGTCGACGTCCTCACTGACCGGCCAGCGCGGCACCGGGTCCTCGGCGCCGTCGTGTCCGGGCGCGGACGGCTGGTTGAACTGCTCGACCAGCGACTTCCACTCCGCGTCCTCGGTGCTCCGGTCGATCACCGGCCGGGCCTGCTCGACCGCCTCCGCGTCGACGTAGATCACCTCGTACCCGACCGGAATCCGGACCGGCGGCTCGGCGGCCTCCTCCGGCGTCCGGGCTTCGGACTGGTTCTCGCAGTACGCCGCGATCCCGGCCGCCGCGAGCGCGTCCAGCACCGGTTCCGCCACCAACGGGTCGATCCCGCCGAGCGACGTGTACGACGCCGCCGTCAGTCCGTTGTCACGCATCATCGCTACCGCTCACCGACCCGCTCAGCCGCTCGATGAAGGCTGCCGAGTCCGCGAAGATCCGCGGTGCGTCGTTGTCCAGAGTTGCCACGTGATAGCTGTCCTCGAGCAGGGTCTCGGTCACGTCGCGGGACGAGATCGAGGACAGTACCGTCCGCCCCGAGCTCGGCTCCACCACATGATCGACAGTACTGCGGAACAACAGCACCGGCTGCGTGACTTTGGCCAGATCCTCCCGGGTGACCTTCCACAGCTGGGACAGCGAGTGCAGCGCGCGCAAGGGCATCCGGTCGTACGCGTACTCGTTCGCGCCCGGTTTCTTGATGTCGTTCGAGATGCCCGGGAAGGACGGCAGCAGGCGGGCCAGCACCGGGAGCAGTACGAGCCGCTTGTCGTCCGTGCGGACCGATGGGTTGATCAGGACCAGTCCGGAAATGTCGGCGCCGTGCTGCTCGGCCAGCCGGAGCACCAGGCAGCCGCCCATCGACAGCCCGACCAGGAACACCTGGTCGTGCTCCTTGCGCAGGCGCGCCAGCTCGTTGTCGAGCACGGCGTACCAGTCCGGCCAGCCGGTGGTGTTCATCTCCTGCCAGCTGGTCCCATGCCCGGGCAGCCGGGGGATCGCGACGCCGTACCCCTGCGCGGCCAGGTGCTCGCCGAACGGCCGCATCGAGATCGGCGAACCGGTGAACCCATGGCTGAGCAGCACGCCGACGGCCGCGTTCTCCCCGGTCCCGGGACTGCGAAACTCCTCCGCGTGGGCTTGCACTGGCACGCTCGACTCCTCGCCGGGTCACGGTCCTCACAACGCGCGGACCGGGGGCGGCCGGCGCGTTGTGTCAATCGTCGCATCTGGGTCGCGCCCAGTCTGCATCCAGTCTGCATCGAGGTGACAACACGGTGCGCAACGCCTACATTCCTGGCGGTGACATTGCCTGAGAGGGAAGCTGGAACGTAGTGTCCGGTCCGGAACGGTCGGTGCCGAAGTCGTCGCCGGACCGCCACCGGCGGGCACTGGTGCCGGAAGTGGGTACTGACCGACTATGGGTCGGTGAGCGTTGTCGGGTGAGCGAGTCGGAATGTGCCGGCGAATGACGGAGGTCGAGGCGGATGCTGTACCTGTTCCTGAGACGGTTCCTGGTCGCGCCACTGGTCAAGCTGTTCTTCCGGCCGAAGGTGACCGGCGTCGAGCACGTACCGACCGAGGGCCCGGCGCTGCTGGTCAGTAACCACCTGGCCTTCTCGGACTCGATCTTCCTGCCGGTCTCGGTGCCGCGGCAGATCGTCTTCCCGGCCAAGTCGGAGTACTTCACCGCGCCCGGCCTGAAGGGCAAGCTGGTCGCGACGTTCTTCCGCTCGGTCGGCCAGATCCCGATCGACCGCTCCGGCGGCCGGGCCTCGCTGGCCGCGCTGAACACCGGCCTCGGCATCCTCGAGCAGGGCGGCCTGTTCGGGATCTACCCGGAGGGCACCCGCTCGCCCGACGGCCGGCTGTACAAGGGCAAGACCGGCGTCGCCCGGATGGCGATCGTGGCCGGCGTACCGGTGATCCCGGTGGCGATGATCGGCACCGAGAAGCTGCAGCCGCCGGGCCGGATCTGGCCGAAGTGGTTCTACCGCGAGAAGGGCCGGCTGCTGCCGCGCCTGGTCCGTCCGGGTGTGGCGTTCGGCACGCCGATGGACTTCTCCCGGTACGAGGGCATGGAGCGCGACCGGTTCGTGCTCCGCTCGGTCACCGACGAGATCATGTACGCGCTGATGGACCTGTCCGGCCAGGAGTACGTCGACATGTACGCGGACAAGGCGAAGGAACTGATCAAGGCCGGCGAGTCGGTCGACGAGCACCTCCGCCTCGGCGACACGAAGGCCAGCTGACCGCTGCCGCCATGGACCGCGACCTGAACGTGCTCGGCGAGCCGCTGGAGGAGTGCGGCACCGATCCGGTCACCGGCTTCTACCGTGACGGCTGCTGCACCACCGGCCCCGAGGACCTCGGCAGCCACACCGTGTGCGCGGTCGTCACCGCCGAGTTCCTGACCCATCAGGCATCGGTGGGGAACGACCTGATCACCCCACGCCCCGAGTACGGCTTCCCCGGCCTGGAGCCCGGCGACCGCTGGTGTGTCGTGGCGGCCCGCTGGCTCCAGTCCTACCGCGCCGGCGCCGCGACCCCGGTCGTCCTGGCCGCCACCCACGTCCGTTCCCTCGAAACCGTCCCCCTCGGCGTACTCCGCAGCCATGCCGTCGACGTACCCCCGGATCCTGGCTCACTCACCTGAGACGATCGCGGCCCGCTGGACGGGTTCGCCTAGAGTTGGGGCATGCAATTTGCGACGTTGACGACCGGTGAGGTGCCTGGGGTTCCGACTCTTGACGAGTTGCGGGCGCTCAAGCCGCTGCAGCAGCCGGAATGGCCGGACCCGGCTGTGCTCGACCAGGTGATCGGTGAGCTCCGGACGCTGCCGCCGCTGGTGTTCGCCGGTGAGTGCGACGACCTGACCACGAAGATCGGGGCGGTCGCCCGCGGTGAGGCGTTCATCCTGCAGGGCGGCGACTGTGCCGAGACGTTCGCCGGCGTGACCGCCGAGAACATCCGCGCCAAACTCCGGGTGCTGCTGCAGATGTCGGTCGTGCTCCAGTACGCCGCGAGCGTGCCCGTGGTGAAGATCGGGCGGATCGCCGGCCAGTACGCGAAACCGCGCAGCTCCGGCGAGGAGACCCGCGACGGCGTGACGCTGCCGTCGTACCGCGGTGACGCCGTGAACGGCTTCGACTTCACCCCCGAGTCCCGGATTCCGGACCCGAACCGGCTCCGCGGCGTGTACAACGCGGCCGCCGCGACGCTGAACCTGACCCGCGCGTTCACCACCGGCGGGTACGCGGACCTGCACCAGGTGCACGCCTGGAACACCGACTTCGTGAAGTCCTCGCCGGTCGGCCGCCGGTACGAGCAGCTGGCGTCCGAGATCGAGCGCGCGCTCGCCTTCATGCGGGCCTGCGGCGCGACCTCCGACGAGTTCCGGACGGTCGACTTCTACGCGTCGCACGAGGCGCTGATCCTGGAGTACGAGCACGCGCTGACCCGGATCGACTCGCGCACCGAGCAGCCGTACAACGTGTCCGGCCACCTGCTCTGGGTGGGGGAGCGGACCCGGCAGCTGGACGGCGCGCACGTCGAGTTCCTGGCCTCGCTGTCGAACCCGCTCGGCGTGAAGATCGGCCCGACGACCACGCCCGAGTACATCCGGGCGCTGACCGACAAGCTGAACCCGAAGGGCATCGAAGGCCGGCTGACCTTCATCACCCGGATGGGCGCCGGCAAGATCCGGTCCGCGCTGCCTCCTCTGCTCGAGGCCGTCCGCGACCACGGTTCGCCGATCGCGTGGGTCTGCGACCCGATGCACGGCAACACGTACGAGACGCCGAACGGGTACAAGACCCGCAACTTCGACGACGTGATGGACGAGGTCCAGGGCTTCTTCGACGCGCACGAACAGGTCGGGACATGGCCGGGTGGCGTACACATGGAGCTCACCGGTGACGACGTCACCGAGTGCCTCGGCGGCGGCGAGGAGCTGGTCGCCGAGGACCTGGTGAACCGCTACGAGACCGCCTGCGACCCGCGGCTGAACCGGCACCAGTCGCTCGAGCTGGCGTTCCTGGTGGCCGAGCGGCTGCGGGGCGCGCAGGCATGACCGGTGCGGCCGGCGCGACCGGCGTGATCGATCTTCGGTCCGACACCGTGACGCGGCCCTCGGCGGGCATGCTGGCGGCGATGACGTCTGCGCCGCTGGGCGACGACGTGTACGGCGAGGACCCGACCGTCAACGCCCTGGAAGAGCACGTCGCCGGTCTGCTCGGGCACGAAGCCGGTCTGTTCACGGTGACCGGTTCGCTGGCGAACGTGCTCGGCGTACGCGCCCTGGTGCCGCGCGGCGGCGAGGTGCTGTGCGAGGCGAGCGCCCACATCGTCCGCGCCGAGCTCGGCTCACACGCGGCCGCCAGCGGCGTCACCACCCGGACCTGGAGCGCGCCGGCCGGACTGATCGATCTCGAGCAGATCCGGGCGCTGATCGCGCCGGACCTCGGGCCGTACTTCGTACAGACGTCGGCCGTTTCGGTCGAGAACACGCACAACTTCGGCGGCGGGTCGATCCAGCACGAGTACGACGCGCTGGCCGATGAGCTCGACGCGCGCGGTCTGCCGCTGCATCTGGACGGCGCGCGGCTGTGGAACGCGGCGGTGGCCACGGGGCGTACACCCGCTTCCTTCGCGTCCCGGGCGGCGGCTGCGAGCGTTTGCCTGTCGAAGGGACTGGGAGCGCCGGTCGGCTCGGTTCTGGTCGGGCCGGCGGAGCTCATCCGGGAGGCGCGGGTCTGGCGGAAGCGGCTCGGTGCCGGGTGGCGGCAGGCGGGCGTGCTGGCCGCGGCCGGGCTGTACGCGTTGGAGCACAACGTGGAGCGGCTGGCTGAGGACCATGCGAATGCCCGGTTGATCGCGAGTGTGCTCGCCGACGCGGCGCCTGGGTCGGTGAAGCCGGATCACGTCGAGACGAACATCGTCGTCGCGGACCTCGCCGGTACCGGGAAGTCGGTGGCGGAGGTGGTTGAGGCCGCTCGTGGTGGTGGCGTGCTGGTGGGCGGGGTCGGCGCCACGCAGTTGCGGGTGGTCACACATCTCGACGCGTCGGCGTCGAACTGCCGTGCCGCGGCCGAAACACTGGCCCGGATCATCGCCGGATGAACACCTCGGGATAGGGTGCAGCTGTTCGGGTCGCAGCGTTTCGGGGAGAGCCGTGCGAGAAATCGTCGTGTTCAGCGGAAGTGCCCACACCGAGTTGGCGGAGCAGATCTGCAGTGATCTTGGCGTTCCGCTGTCACCGGTGGAAATCCATCGTTTCAGCAACGACTGCCTACAAGTCCAACTCCAGACGAACTGCCGGCAACGAGACGTGTACATCGTGCAACCGCTCGTACCGCCGACGCAGGAACACCTGATGGAGCTGCTGCTGATGATCGACGCCGCGCGTGGCGCGTCGGCGGCGCAGATCACGGCCGTCATCCCGCACTACGCGTACGCGCGCTCCGACAAGAAGGACGCCTCCCGGATCTCGATCGGTGGGCGGCTGGTCGCGGACATGCTCACGACCGCCGGTGCCAATCGCGTACTCACGATGGCCCTGCACGCGCCGCAGGTACACGGCTTCTTCTCGGTGCCGGTCGACCACCTGACCGCGATCGGCGTACTCGCCGACCACTTCCGCGGCCGCGACCTGTCCGACACGGTCGTCGTCAGCCCCGACCTCGGCAACGCGAAGACGGCGACCCAGTTCGCGCGCCTGCTCGGCGTACCCGTCGCGGCCGGCAGCAAGCAGCGGCTCGCGGACGACCGCGTGGTGATCGACGCGATCGTCGGCGAGGTGGCCGGCAAACGCGCCATCATCCTCGACGACGAAATCGCCACCGGCGGCTCGATCATCGAACTCCTCGACCGCCTCAAGGACCGCGGCTGCACCCAGGCCGCCGTCGCCTGCACCCACGGCCTGTTCGCCGGCCCCGCCGTCGACCGCCTCCGCACCCACCCCTCCGTCACCGAGGTCATCAGCACCGACACCGTCCCCCGCCCGGCCGGCTTCCCCGAACTCCAGGTCACCTCGGTCTCCGCCCTCTTCGCCCAAGCCATCAAACGAATCCACGACGGCGAATCAGTAAGCAGCCTCTTCGACGGCGTAGACCCCACCCACGCCCCACCCCAACCCAAACTCCCGTTCTAACTCCACGCGTACGCCCCGCCCGGCGCACCCACGCGTACGCCCCGCCCAGCGCACCCCACACGTACGCCCCACGCGTGCTTTGCGCGCACTCCGTCGCTCCGCTCCTCCCGCGCCCGCCATGCGCGCTCCCACCCGCCCCCGGCTAGCGCCGGTGCTTCCGGGCTGTCGCCGGACAGTCGGCGCTAGCGCGCCTCGTACGCAACCGCACCGCCCGCGACCACCCGGACTGCTCTATCAACACCTGCACCAGAAGTAGCCGCGCGTACACCCCACGCGTGCTTTGCGCGCACTCCGTCGCTCCGCTCCTCCCGCGCCCGCTGTGCGCGCTCCCACCCGCCCCCGGCTAGCGCCGGTGCTTCCGGGCTGTCGCCGGACAGTCGGCGCTTGCGCGCCTAGTACGTAACCGCACCGCCCGCGACTACACGGACTGCTCTAATCCATACCTGCACCAGAAGCAGTCGCACGTACGCCCATGCAGGTCGATGCCTGGGGCCGGGGCATCGTGAGCTGTGATGCTCCGACCCAACTCAATCGCACATCAGGTCGTCCCCTGACGGACGTCCGTCCCGTGCTCGGCGAACGGATAGCGCCGGTTCATGCCCACATGGCCAGGATGGAACATACGTTCGAACGGCGGAACCTTGCGTGACGGGCTTTGACTCTCAACTCAGGGGCGTCCAGTCTGGCCAAGGCCGCGGCCCGCGTAGACCGCGAATGGAGGCAACTCGCAGCTCGGCTTCCGGTCGGAGTGACGGCTCCTCACTCGCGCGCTGAGCTGCATAGCAGGTCACTCGCAGCTCGCGGATGTCGCGCAGCACCTCGAATCCGTCCCACTCGAGCACATCATGGCCGTAGGCGGCCGCGAAGGCTCGGTATTCCTCAGCTGTCATCGTGCCGAACGTGCTGAGCCGCACAGCGGTGCTCACCAGATCCCACTCGGGCGGTCCAAGTGCGAAGCGTTCGAGGTCAAGCAGCACAGGGCCGTTATCACTCACGACGACATTGCCCGCCCAGGCGTCGCCATGAATTGCGCTCTGCGGCAGGCTGGCTGGCAGGTCGTCGAACGCCTCCATGAGTCGGGCGAGTTGCTCACGTAGCCACGTCCGATCGTCTTCACTCAGTGTCGTCGCGCCATCGATGCGCTCACGCAGACGAACAAACGGTGCGACTGGTGGAAGCTCCAGGTTGGTCGGCAGTGGGCCGGCGTGCAGTCGTTTGAGCACGGCGGCAACCTCGGGCGGCGTGCCGTGGCGGTGCTCGGGAAGTTCTCGCCAGAAGGTCACTGGTGCGCCCTCGATCACGACTGGCTGATCGATGCCCGGAACGGTCTCGACTGCTCGCACCTCCATAGATGCGAGCCAACGCGAGACAGCTACCTCCTTCGTAGCAGCTTCGAGCTGCCCACTCCGCCCAATCCGCACCACCACCTGGCCAGGGAGGCGGTAAATCGCGTTCTCACCAAGCCGGATTGGTTCGGCGCCAGATGAGGATAGGCCGACCTGAGCGCAGGCCTGCTTGAGCACAACCTCTGACAGTGGCACGGTCACGAGGCGGCCAGCACATTGCGAATGTCGTTACGCAGCTCGGCAACCTCGGCGACCCGCTCGAACACCGTGGCGCGGTGTCCTAGGTCGCGAAGGTCGTCGGCGGCCCGGCGCGAGCGAAGAGACCGCGCGTCCTTCAGCGCCTGCGTCCCGATTGCCGCGGCTTCCCGTGGATCACCGACCGTCATAGTCAGGGACGCCAGCTTGATCCCGCTCATAGCGCGCGAGCGCACATAGGTTTCGGTATGGCCGGCGACCGCGCTAGCCAACCTGGAGGCCGCTTCTTGTTCGGCTTCACCCTGGCGAATAGCGAGGTCCCACAATGCGTGCCCGGTGTCACCGAGGTGCTGCGCCTGGTCGTAGTAACGCATCCAAGCGGGATCGTTGACCGGATCGGCTTGTGAGAACTGTTCATCGGCCAGTCCGACCGTTCGCAGTGTTTCCTGCACGTGGCCGAGCTTGGCCAGGGCGCGAGCGCGAGCCGCCAGCAGCATGGCCCGCTCGGTCGCTGTCAGGCGGTCGGCCCGCACCAAGGCCATTTCGGTAAGGGTCAGGCCTTGGTCCGGATCGCCGCACCAGATGGCTTGACGAGCCATCGAGGACAGGGTCTTGGCGCGCAGGTTCCAGTCGCCAGCTTCATCGGCGCAGGCCTGGGTGAAGCGGAACATCCGCCGCGCGTCGTCGTGTGCATACGCATCGAAGGCCATCATGGCGCAAACGTGGCCGAGGAAGCCGACCGAGGAGAACAGTTCGCCACGCAGTTTCTCGGGGCAGCGCGAGTCCAGCATCTCGGCCGAGTGGCGCAGCTGTGCGATGACTGCTTCGCGCGCCAGCCCGCCGCCGTAATGGTTGTCCCAAGAGCCGAAGACCTGTGCTGCCGTGCGGACGCCGTCGATATCGGTCTGCGTCACGATGTTCGGTACCGGCGTGGCTTGATCGGGTGTCAGTAACTCGAGGAGTGGCGCTGAGCTGACCGCTGCGGCGCCAACGCCGATGACTGCTCGGATGAACCCTTTTCGATCCACGTTCTCCACCGCTGGGGATGAGTGGCGCCGCACCCGAAAGCCCAGCTCTGGGTCCGTGCGCACGCCAGTAATAGCTCTCAAGGCCGCTCGGTAGTCGGCCTGAGGGCTCCTGATCAGTCCCCGTTCGAGCTTGCCGATGTAGTTGGCGTCAAGGTCGGTCCGGCGGCCACGATGCTGCCAGACCCATTCGTTGACCATTTCGGCGAGGTCCTGGCGGGACGCCGGCTGGCCCGGAGCGTGAGGCGACTCCACGCGCTCGCGCGCGTGGCGAAGCTGATCATTCGCCTCCGTCACCCATCGATGGTGGCACAGGCTGTGACCAGTGGGCACCTAACGGCGACGTTCCTCCCCAATTCCTCCCTCTGGCATCCCTCCCAACCTCCCTTCCCGGGATCCCTCCCGAACGGGAAGGTGGTCGCCATGACAGCGAGTACATGGGTCCTCACCCTCGTTGCAGTGGTTCTCTACGGCTTCATGATCCGCGACATCATGGAGGAGGTGCGCGGCGAATGACAACCGTTGCTGCGGTTCCGCAACCAGCTGTTTGCCGCGTTCGGGTCTGGTTCGGTGAACATGTCATCGCGGACTACACCGCCGAACCAGCGCTGGCCATGAAGTACCAGGCGGGAATGACACGACGATTCGCCAGTCTCCGTGTGACCATCGAGCCGGCCGTCACGGCGGTGAGACCGAGTGCTGGCGACTCGTGAACGGCGAGCACAGACGTGGCTGGTGGTCCCGGCTCTGGAAACCGAACTCAGCGAGTTCGCGCAACTCGAAGGCTTCTCATGGGCTCGGTGTACGTCGAAGACCCTGAACTGCCCTCAGGCATTCGAGGCACTGGTTGCTTCGGCTAACCGCTACGAGATTACACATGCACTGGCGGAGTCGGTGGGCAGTCATCGTCCTCAGCCCTCACATGCAGAAGATCGCTGCACACCCATCCGCTCCGCCACGGCGCGGTCCTTGTCCGAGTCGTCCTCCCCCGTGGAGGACTCGGCCAGGGCCCGCTCAGATGCCGGCTGGCACGGGACGCGAAAGCGAGTCCGTTCCGTGTCAGCCGCTCGAGCACCGAGGCGCGGACGGGTGCTCGGTCCCAGTTGGCTGGGTGGTTGGGCGCGTTCACGCCTGGGCGAGCAACCACCTGGCCAGCGCAGCTCAAGACCAGCGGGCGGGCGCACAGCCAGTAGAAGCGGACGCCCGCCCGCTGTTCCACCTCGGAGATAGGAGCGCAGTGGATACGCCTGTAATCCCGCTGGATCGGCCGACCGTCGATCCAGCGATCGAGACGCACTACTCAAGCCGTTGGGACGAAGCCGCCCGGCTGAGCTCCACCGTCAAAGGCCGCCTGGAGCAAGCCCGGCTCTACGACTTCCTTGGCCAGTGGTTCCCGCCGACTCCAGCTCGTGTCGCCGATATCGGCGGCGGACCAGGTGTGCACGCTCGCTGGCTCAAGGAGCAGGGGCACGACGTCGTCCTACTCGATCCGGTCCAGCGGCACGTCGACCAGGCCAACGTGGCGGGCATTACGGCTGAGCTTGGCGACGGTCGCCGGCTGCCATGGTCCAACGAGTCGTTCGATGCCGCACTCATGGCCGGGCCGCTGTATCACCTCCCGGACGCCAGCGGCCGTCGCTTGGCTCTGCGCGAGGCCGTGCGGGTGCTGCGACCGGGCGGCGTGCTGGCCGCAGTGGCGATCAACCGCGCAGCCAACCTGATCGGTTCGACGCTAGCCAACACGCTTCTCACCCGTCACGGCATCGTGCGCGACATCTTGGAGACCGGCCACAGTGCTGACAACGAGCGGATGGCGCACTGCTACTACCACCGCGAGAGCGAGCTGCGTAGTGAGCTGGTGAGCGCTGGCCTGCGGCCGGTCAACATCTTCGGTCTCACCGGCCCTGGCGGCTGGCTCACCGTCATGATCGACGCTCACTTCAAAGGTCAGCCCTACACCGACAAGTTGGCCGAGCATGACCCGCTCGACACAGCACTGGAGTGCTCGCGCCTGGCCGACCGCATGCCCGAACTGGTGGCATCAAGTTCGCTGTTCCTGGCCGTTGGTCAGAAGAGCTGAGGCGTGGTGTCCCGCTACGAGGCTGGCGCGAGCTCAGCCGAGTTGGCCGTGCAGCTCGACGTACTCCTGTTCGGCGCGCAGAACTTTCGACAGCACCGCCTCGGCGCTGGGCAACGGGTGCAGTGGGAACTTCGACCCGTCCCACCGCAGCCGGCCATCCGCGGTCGTCGACGGCGGAATGACCACCGGTCTACCCGGCTCGATGTACTCGACGCCAGAAGCCAGCGGGCCAAGCTCGGTGTCAGGTTGCAGCGTGCAGGTGATCCAGCCGCCGTCCGGCAGCTGCGTCATCGGCGGCCACACGCTAGGACGCTCCTGCTCGTACAGCCGCTTGCCATAGGCGCCGGCGATGCGCGGCAGGCGCCAGATCGCCACAGCCGGACAGGACGTGATCGCCAGGTTCGGCGGCTCGGCGACGTTCCACGCCGCGCGAATTTCGTTGGCATCAGTGATCCAGTCGCCGTCCGGCACGCCGGAAAAGGTTGCCGACCGCACCAGAATGCCGCGCTCCACACAGGCGAGAGCGGTGTCCAACATGGCGTTCTTGCGTCGAATCATGTGCCTGATCGTCCTTCCATATCGGGAACATCATTGCCGCGCTACCGCGCGGCTTGTCAATCCGGGTGCTCAGCAGATCGCTGATTGTCCGACCAAGTGAGGAGCTTCGATGTCCCAAGTCGAACAGATGAAGATGCAACTGCACGGCCTCGCTGACCAATCGCGCCAAGGGGCAGCGAGTTTGGCCGGGTTCAAGCAGCGCTTCGAGCAATCCAGCCAGCAGGTGCAGGCCCTCATACGCGGCACGGCCACCCGCGCCGACCAGGACATCGTGACCATGCTTGACGCGGCCGCGAAGTCGCTCGACCAGGCAGTGCAGTCGTTGCAGATCGCCGAGGCGGGCTGCCGCAGCTACGCCGACCAGATCTAGCCGGCCGAGGCCGTACGGATGCCGTCCGAGCTGCAGCGGGTCGCCGCAGAGCTGCTCGCCTGCCTGAACGAGGCACCGCGGGCGATTGGCTATCTGCATGACCGAGGCAGGCAGTGCCGCGAGGCCGCAGGATGGATCGGCAGTCAGAGCAACAATCCGAGTGCACGCATGGCTGCCATGCAGTTGGACGACGCCGCGCGACGCTGCGAGGAAGCAGCCCACTTCCTGACGCTGGCTGAGGCCCGCGCGAAGCAGTGGGTCGAGCAGATGGTCAGCGGCATCCGAACCGCGGAGCCAGGCGGCGGTTCGACTTGCGAACGACCGCTCGGTCCAGGACCTCGAGAACGCCGGCAGGAGGACAGCGACGACAAGCGAGAAGCAGACAAGCCAGACAAGACCGCGGGGGTCGACGATGACGCGAGCCTGGAGGATGAAGGCCCGGACATCGAAGACGAGGAAGCCTGGCGACTGTTCGCCAAGCTGCCCGTCCGCCTCGACCAGCCCGGCCACCGTGAGAAGACCCGTGGCTTGTGGCGCAACGAAGACGGCATGGAAGATGAGTGGGTCAGTGGCTTCGACGAGTGGCGCGACAAGGCCGATCGGTTCGCCGTCGCCGAGAAGATCGGTAACGCGCCGCACTTGCTGCAGATCACCTCACACGTCGAGATCAAGTTCGCCATGTTCATGCGCGAACGAGGCCTGCGGCGGGCAACACTGGTTGTCAACAAACGTCCCTGCCCCGGTGAAGCCGGCTGTGATGAGATGCTGAAGGACTTCCTGCCCAAGGGCGCCAAACTGACCATCTTCGGACCGAACAACTTCAAAGAGACCTACCCAAAGCCGACAAAGCCCGAAGGGACAGAGTCAGCATGACGTACTCGCTGAAGGCCTACTACAAGCACGAGCACACCGACGGCGGCGTGCTGGTGACCTCCGCCGCCGATGTCGACGCACTCGTCGACGCAATGCTGGCGGAGCCGTTTGAGAACTCGGTCGCCACGCTCTACATCCAAGAACGACCACGCAGCGACCGCGGCTACCCAGACCACGAGCTGCGCGTCGGTCTCTACCCTGAGGGCAAAGTCGGCAGCCTGCGCTACGCCCGCAATGTCGACGGCGAAGCCGGCGCCTGGTACGCACGCGGTCAGCACAGCCACCGTGAAGAGGTTTTCTACTACTACACCGGTCACGACGAGGGGTATCCGCAAGACTCGGAGCTGCCCGGCGAGGACATCCGGAGGGCGATCAAGGAGTTCTTGCAGAATGGTGGAGAACGTCCGGCATCGCTCGACTGGGCTGTGTGGCCGACCGACATCGGCTGATTGAATTCATTCCAGCCGACCGGAGTGCCTTGGTTACCAAGATCAGGGCACCCATCGCCGTGTGGGCCTCTCTGGGAAGACGAGGCAGCCTAGGCGCCTTGGGGGATCCCACGGTAATGAAGCGCCTCTGTACGCCACTCCGCTAGCCTGCCGTCGGCGGGCACAACGAGCTATGCGGGCTAGGGCGTGGAGGAAATGCACCGGGCGCGTTATTCACATCTCAACGTCATACTTGTGTTTCCCACCGCTCGCGCTGAACCGTCAACGGGGAGTAATGTGCCCTCGCTGGCCCATTCACCACGGAGCAGTCAGCCTGTGCGGAGTTGACAGACAAGGTACGGCGTGAGCGACTCATTCAGCGATCCGGACGAACCGATGAGCGACGCTGACTACGCTCTCGGCCGCCTGACGACCCGCACGTACGTCTCAAAGAGCTTCCGCCTCAAATTTCCAACCTCACGTGACTTCGGACATCTCGCCCGATATGTGAACAAAGTGTTCGACGAGGAGCCGCTCGATCTGGGCGAGTTCGAGTGGGAGGTCATCACGTTGTCCGAGAGCGCCCGCACGCAGGTCCGTATCATGCTGGCCCGCGAGCAAGGTGTTGCACGTCAGCTGATCATCCAAAAGGTCAAGACCACCAACTGGGTATCAAAGTTGGAGACTCTCCTCTCGCTGAACCGGGAGCAGACCGGCAAGTTCATCGACACCATCAAGATGCTGGATCACATCCCGATCGAGGGTGATGACCGGACCGTTGTTGACGATGACATCCTGCGAGCGGTTCTCGAAGACCCCCGCGGACTGGAGGAGCTGTACCGCCAAGACCGCGGGCAGCTGACCGAGCTGATCCAGAATGACTCGTCAGCCCGTGACGTCATCGCCTTGGCCCATCGACGGGAGCAGCTCGAGAACTTCCGCATGCTGTTGGAGGAAGATGATCGCTTCGATGCCGAGGCGGAGCGCCTGCGTGGCCCCGAGAGAGTCTGGCAGGACTTTCTGGAGCGCAACCCTTGGGTGCTCGGCATCGGACTCGCTGGTCAACTGTTGATGTCATGGGACCAAACGCGGTTAGAGCAGGTAGTGGCGGGCCCCTCTGTTGCCGGCGCGGGCAAACGTGCAGACGGAATGCTCCGAACAACCGGAGTTGTCCGGTCGATGGTGTTCGCCGAGATCAAGCACCACCGCACGCAGCTCTTAGAGAGTGGTCCTCCATATCGATCAGGGTGTTGGGCGCCGAGCAAGGAGTTGGCCGGTGGTGTGACTCAGGTGCAGCAAACCGTCTACCGTGCAGTCCAGGAGCTCTCAGACAAGTTCGCCGACAAAGACACGGATGGCGGCAACCTCGGCACCGACACATACCTGGTTCGGCCGCGCTCATTCCTAATCGTCGGCCATCTCAGCCAGCTCCTCAGCAGCGGTGGCGGAGTAATGGACGACAAACAGCGTTCTTTTGAGCTATATCGCCGTAACCTCTATGAGCCGGAGATCCTCACTTTCGATGAGCTGCTCGCTCGTGCCGAGTGGCTACTCGCCGAGGCCGAGGACGAGATCCAGTAGCGCGGCAGTGACTCCTGGCGATCTCCTGGGGGTCGATCGTGACCTTCCTTGCTGGTCGGTTGTCAGCCTTCGCAGCAGGCTCGGTGGAGCCATTCGGGTTCGTGCCACCAGTGGGTGGGGGTGGTGGCGTGGGCTTGGGGGCGGGTCAGGGGTTGTGGGGCGTTGGCGGTTTGGAGGGTTGGGGTGGTGCGGGTGGTGTGGGTGTACGGGGCGAGCAGCGCGTCGACCGAATGTAGATTGCCGGCAATCATCACTTGCTGGACCGCGGCGGCCGCGCGGATGTCGGACAGTGGGTCGCCGGTGACGAAGGACAGGTCGGCCTGCGCGCCGGGGCGTACGACGCCGAGCTTGTCTTCCACGCGGAGCCACTTCGCGGGGTTGTGGGTCGCGGTGGTGAGCGCCTCGTACGGGGTGAAACCGCCCGCGACCATCGAGCGGAGGTTGGCGTGCAGTGAGATCGCCATGTTGTCGAGCGGGGTGTCGGTGCCCGCGATGACGAGGCCGCCGCCGCGGTGGATGCGGAGGACCATGTCGACGTTGCCGCGGAGGAGTTCGCGGGTGGTGACGCCGGCCGGTCCTTTCGCGGTCTCGACCTCGCCGATCAGGTAGTCGTACTCCCAGGACGGATAGAGCGTGGTCGTCCGGCGGTCCGTCAGCAGACTCGGATCGTCGACATGCGCCATCGTCGAGTTGAACAACGTCGGCGTCACGGACAGCCCGGCCTGGGTGAAGAGCGTGATCACATCCGCGTACGCGCGTCCCAGTCGGCTGACCGTGTGCGAGTACCCGAGCCGATTCGTCGCGCCGGTGTGCTCCATGCCGTCCATGCCGAGATGCTCGGCGGGGTAAAGGTAGTGCGACGACAGTTGGAGCCCGAGCCGATGGACGTACGCGATCGCGCGCCGCTGGTACTCGATCGGCAGCCGAACGTACGTTTTCACCAGGTCGTACGCGAGTCCTTCGACGCGATCGAGTTCGAGCGCGAGTTGCTGTACGGACAGGGTCGGGCGCATGAAGTTGTAGTACACGCGGGATCCGTCGATCGCCTCGCCGGTGGCGAAGTAGCGCGGTCCCCGCAATGATCCGCCGGCCAGCGCTTCGCGGGTCTCCTGCATTTGGTATACCGGGTCGCCGGGTGATCGCGTCGACGTGATTCCGTACGCCAGCCAGAGGTTGCCCTGGCGCGCGCCCCAGGCACGGCCGCGCAGATGCCAATGGTTGTGGGCGTCGATCAGGCCCGGCATCACGGTCAGCTTCGACGCGTCGATGTCAGCCGTACTGCCGGATGTACTCCCGGCCGTGCTGCCGGTTTTGCTGCCGCGACGGCCGTCGTGGTCGCGTACGGCGGCGATCCGCGCGCCGTCGAGGACGATGTCGACGTCGCGGCGAAGCGTGCTGGCGCGGCCGTCCCAGAGTGCGCCGGCGTGAATCGTGACGTGCTGCTTGATCGTCGCGCGCCGGTACCAGAGGTCGAGTTTGACGGTTGCGGGCCGGCCGCCGGTGATTGTTGTCCTGCGCAACGTTCCGTTGTGGAGGTAGAGCAGGGTGCGGTTGTCCTGCCAGACGGGGGAGTCCGTGACCTCCTTGGTGATCGCGCGCGGTTCGGCGGTGAAGCGGCCGCGGGCATCGACGGGTACGACGTACAGCAGGCTCTCGACGACGAACGCGAGCTGCTTGCCGTCCGGGGAGAACACCGGGCCGTCGTCGCCGCGAGTGGCGAGTGAACGGAATGGCATCGGCTCGACGTACTCGAGCGCGGCGGTCGCCACGTCGACGTACAGGAGCTGGCTGGTGCCTTCGCGGAAGCGCTTCGAGAACGGTTTGACCGCCGCTAGGACGAGGGTCTTGCCGTCGCGCGACCAGCTGACTCGGCCGGGTTGGAACAGCGTCGGCGTGACTTGACGGACCTGGCCGGAGCCGAGGTCGAGGATCCAGGCGACGCCGTCCTGGTCCTGGTACGCGATTCGCTTGCCGTCCGGCGCGAAACGCGGGGCGGTCTGGGCGCCGGGGAGGCCGGAGAGCTTGGTGTTCTTGCCGGTCGAAAGGTCGTGCAGCCAGAGGTCGGCGGTGCCGTCGCGGTCGCTTGCGTACAGCAAGGTCTTGCCGTCGGGGGAGAAGTCCGGGTCGGAGTTGAAGTAGCCGTCGGCAACTAGTTTGCGTGGAGTGGTCCGGCCGTCGCTCGTGGCGAGCCAGATCGCGTTCAGCGCCCGGAAGGCGAGCAGGCGACCGTCCGGCGACGAGGTCGGACTCGCGATCCCATGGACCGGCCGCTTCGCGGTCGACTCGAGATCCGGACTCTTGGCCCGAGGCCGCTTCCGCGTCACCGGCACCACCGCCGCAAACGGCACGACGGCGTGCTCCCCACCGGCGCCCCGTTCGTCGACAATCCGTTCGTCGGCAATCTGCCCACTGGCACTCCGGCCGTCGACAATCCGCTGACCGGTGCTTGCGGTGCCGGTGTGATGGTGGCGGATGGTGCCGTCGGCGGTGTAGTAGAGGTCGGTTGTGGACGACCAGGACGGGGGTACGGCGAAGACGTCCTGGTCGGATGTCAATTGTTGATTGTCAACAATCAGTGCGCAGGCCGGTCCGGTCAGGCGGACGTACGCGAGTTTGCCGGCCGGGGAGTAGGACGGGCCGAAGACGGTGATGCCCGTCTTGGCGGCGACCAGCGTGCTGCGGGCGCCGGACGTGAGGTCCAGCTCGACGATCGAGCTCGTGTCGACGGTGAAGGCGATCTTCCGGCCGTCCGGGGAGATGGTTGGCTCGGCCTCTTCGCTGGTGTCGTCGGTGAGTTTGGTGATGGTGCCGGTCGCGAGGTCGAGGCGGTGGATGCCGTAGCTGCCGTTCCCGCCGCGGTCGGACGAGAAGACAATCGACCGTCCGTCCGGTGCGACGTGTGGCTCGCGGTGGTCGTACCGTCCGTTCGTCAACTGCCGCAGGCCGCTGCCATCTGGTCGGATTGTCCACAAGTGGAAGTTGCCGTCGCGGTACGACTGGAAGACGATCGACCGCCCGTCCGGCGACCAGCGTGGGCGGGTCGCGTCCTGCAGGTCGTCGGTGAGGCGGCGGGCCGTGCCGCCGGCGGACGGTAGTACCCAGATCGCGGTCACCAGGTCGAGCGCGAGCCAGTTCCCGTCCGGGGAGACCGACACCATGAAGTTGGTGCCTTCCCGGAGTACCGCCTGGTTCTCGCGGGTTTCAGTGGCGCCGGACTGGCCCAACTTGTCCGGCGTGGTTTCAGTGGCCGCTGCCGGCAGTTCGACGGCGCTGACGGCCCCGACGGCCGCGATCCCACCGGAAAGCTGTAGTGCCCGCCGCCGCGAAATGCTCCACGAGCCGGGCCGCTCAATCCCGTCAGCCTCGCGGTCGCCCGGCTGGTCGTTCACCTGGTCGGTCGGGTTGTTCTGATCGGCTGGGCTAGTGGTCATGTCGTCGGTCACGGTGTGGCTCCAGTCCCTCGGGGGCGGTGGGATGTGGCTGAATGTGCCAGGAGCGTTCGGGTAGCACGATCCTGACCGGCGTACGCCGCGCCCAACGGCCGCTACCGTGCGCCGAACGGTGGGCGTCTATCGTCTGCGGCATGCAATCTCTGTCTCCACGGGCGCGGGCGCTCGGTGCGGCCGTGCTCTGTCTGGTGATCGCTGTCGGGGCCGGCCTCGCGGTGGACAGTCGGCTCGACCGGCACTGGGTACTGCGCGGGGCGACGGCAGTACTCGCACTGTGCTGTGCGGCGCTGCTGCTGAGCGATCAGACGCGCCGGCTTCGGCAGATCGTGACACTTGTCGGGCTGGCGATGTTCGGGCTGGTCATTCCGCTGACGCAGACGAACTGGTCGAAGCCGCCGGAGATCCAGTTCGCGCTGCAGGTCGCCACTGACGCGAAGAGCGCGGCAGAGAAGGCGGCCGCGCGCGGCGTCACGGTGGACCAGGTGAAGGCAGCGGCTGAGGCGCGTGGGGGAGCTGTCGGGTCGCTCCCGACCGAGAAGAGCCCGGAGGTACGAGGCGCGACCGCGTACCCGCTGATCGTCCGCGCCAAGCACGACCAGGGCCGCCCGTGGGCCTGCGTCTCCTTCACCGGCCTGAACGCCAAAGTCACCGCCTGCTGAAGCCACACCCGCGTACCACCTCCCCTGATGGCGTACCGAACGACGGGCAGTGGTCCAGTTCGATACGTCAGCCCGGTCCCAGTTGCTGGGCAATCGATTTCTTGCCGGACCCGGTCCGTCTTATGGTCCCGGTATGACTCTTGGGAATCTGACCGGCATCAGTGCGCTCGCCGACGTCGAGTCGCGCTCCATCAGTGCGGAGAACCCGACCGGCGAGCCCGGTCAGGGTGGGCGGCGGACCGAGGGGACCGGCGCGCACGCGGCCCGGGACCTCGGCCCGGGCTGGAAGGTCTCGCCGTCGATCGAGATCGGTCCGGGCGAGACCGCGACGCTCGCCGACATCGCCGGGTCCGGCTGCATCACGCACATCTGGCTGACCACCCACGTCGACCACTGGCGGCGGCTGGTGTTCCGCGGGTACTGGGACGGCGACGCGGCGCCGGCGATCGAGACACCGGTGGGTGACTTCTTCTGCTCCGGCTGGGGCCGGTTCGCGCAGGTGAACTCGCTGCCGGTCGCGGTGAACCCGAACGGCGGTTTCAACTGCTACTGGGAGATGCCGTTCCAGTCGCAAGCACAGCTGACCATCGAGAACACCCACGACGAGCCGGTGATCGTGTACTTCCAGGTCGACTACTGGCTCGGTGCGGTACCGGACAAGTCGGCGTACTTGCACGCGCAATGGCGGCGGAGCAACCCGCTCCAGTCGGCCACTGTGCACACTCTGCTCGACGGAGTAGAGGGGCCAGGGCACTACGTCGGCACGTACATCGCGTGGGGCGTGAACAGCTCCGGTTGGTGGGGTGAGGGCGAGGTCAAGTTCTACGTGGACAGTGACGACGAGTTCCCGAGCATCTGCGGTACTGGCACCGAGGATTACTTCGGCGGCGCGTGGAACTTCGACGTACCCCACTTGGGCGGCTACACCGAGTTCAGCACGCCGTACTTGGGTATGCCGCAGGTGATCCGGCCGGACGGGCAGTACCAGAGCCAGCAGCGGTTCGGCATGTACCGCTTCCACCTCCCAGACCCGATCCGGTTCAAGGAGAAGCTGCGCGTGGACGTACAGGCACTGGGCTGGCGCTCTGGTGGTCGCTATCTACCCCTTCAGGACGACATCGCTTCAACAGCGTTCTTCTACTCCAGTAAGACGAGTACGGCTCGTCCGGAGGCGCCGGTGCATGACGTAATGGAGATCTGCTGACTAGGGGATAGGCAGCGGGTTCTGTAGGGCCGAGTCGGCGAGGACGACCAGCGCGGCGGTCCACGCAAGTGGTGCCTCGCCGGCCGGCTCCAGGTCCCGGTTGACCTTCTCTGGCAGCGCACCGGTGCTCGTCCGGTGCTCGTCGAGCCATGACAACAGCTTGTCCGCTGTGGCGCGGTCACCACGTGCCGCGGCGCTGAGCGCGAACAACGCGGTCTGCGGAGTCCACGACACCCCGTCCGCCCGCCACACCTCGCCTGGCGTCACACCGCCGTTCGGTTGGGTCAGTACGGCATGGGCGTCGTCAATCGCCGTCGTGACAACCGGACGAGCCGGAGCGAATGGTGGGCCGAGGACCGTGACGATCGCGTCCGCGCCACCGTTCAGCCCGATCGGCTCGACACCCGGTGCGACGAAGCTGGTCGCTACTGGTGGCGTCCTTGGGTAGTCCGGTCCGAAAACTCGATCTGTTGCTTTCGACAAGGTCTCCGCCGCAGTCCGCCAACGTGCAGCCTCTGCGGGATGCTGCTGGTCAGTAGCGATGCGGACGGCTGCTCGTAGACCAGTCAGCAGCGGTGCGACCGTACCCAGCGTCACCTGTGTCTCTGGGCGCTCCCAGTAGTCCGACGATGCACCAGGCAGGCCGTTCGGCCCGAGCTCGTCGACTATCTGATCAGCAGACTCGCGTACCAGGTCCCAGTACTTGCCGCCCGCGTGGCAGAACCAGGTGGCCCACAGCACCCAGCCAGAGCCGTCCAGCTGTTTGGGACGTCCGTCGTTGACCCGGCCGCCGGTCTCCGTGTAGCGCGCCTCCCAGCGCCCACTGGTCGGCCGGACGCTGTCCAGGAAGGACAGCACGTGCAGCGCCTCGTCGTACTGGCCGATCGCGCAACGGGCGACCGCTACGAACGAGGCGTCTCGTGGCCACACGTACCGCCACGGGCCGTTCCAGCCGGCCAGAGTGGCGCCGTTCGGCAGAGTCAGCCCGTCCAGGTCGGCCAGCGCGTGCTGGTACAGGTCGGCGTACTTGAGGTCGCTGCTGCTGAGTGACGACTCCGCGCGGCTTGCCACCACGCCGGGGATGCCGTCCGCGACCAACCGGGGTTGCGGGTTGCGGACCAGGTTGTTGATCGTGCCGACGGCCATGATCGCGAGCAGGACGGCGATCACGACCGGCGGGTACCACCGGTCGCGCCGCCGGGTGTCGTCCCGCATCGGATCCTCCTACTGCGCCAGGTGCTGCACTTCGGCTTCGAACTTACGCCGTGGCGCCAGCTCGACCAGGTACATCGCCGACACCACCAGCGCGCCGCCGACCAGCATCCGCCAGGTCAGACTGTCCGATCCGAACAGCACGGCGAACGTCGACGCGAACACCGGCTCCATTGTCATCGCGATCGCCGCGCGGGTCGGCGTCAGGTGTGCCTGGGCCCAGGTCTGGACGATCAGGGCGAGCGCCCCGGCGATCAGCGCCATGTACACGACGCTGACCCAGTCGCGGCCGTTGCTCGGCACCGAGAACCCGCCCGGCAGCGCGCCGATCGCGCAGACGCAGGTGATCACGATCATCTGCAGCGCCGACAGGCCGAACGCGTTCCGGGACGTGGACCAGGCGCCCAGGCCGATGATGTGCAGCGCGTACAGGCCGGCGGAGGCGAGCGTGAGCAGCTCACCGGTGCCGAGGCTCAGGCCCTGGAGCGACAGAACGCCGAGGCCGGTCGTGGCGAGGATCACAGCCAGCCAGGCCCAGCGGCCGATCTTGTGCCGCAGGATGACCGCGGCGAGCAGCGGGGTGAGGACGACGTACATGCCGGTGATGAAGCCGGAGACGCTCGCCGAGGTGTGCCGCAGACCTTCGGTCTGGACCAGCTGCGCGACACCGTAGGTGATGCCGAGCACCACCGCGCGGCCACGGTCCAGGCGGCTCAGCCGGGCGATCGCGGGTGGATGGACGAGGATCAGCGCGACCGACGCGATCAGGAACCGCAACGCCAGGTAGTCGGCGACGTCCATCCTGGTGAGCAGGTCCTTGGTCAGGAAGAACGTCGAACCCCACGCGGCCGCGACCGACAGCAGGGCGACGACGGCGATCCGCGGGTGGTTCACGCCGGACATCCCATCAGACGCCTTGAACACAAGGCAAAACGAGACCTAAAGAACGGTGATCACGATCGTCGTGCCGGGCTTCACCTTTTGGCCGGCGCCGGGGCTCTGGGCGGCGACGATGTTCAGGCCGAGGTTGAACGAGGCCTTCTGGACCCGGACCTGGAAACCGGCGTCGCCGAGGGTCTTCTGTGCGTCCGCGGTGGTCTTTCGCTTCACGTCCGGTACCGCGACCAGCGGCGGGCCGAGCGACACCACCAGCGAGACCTTGTCCTTGGCGAACAGGTTGCCGTTGTTCGGGGTCTGGCTGATCACGTCGCCCTCGGCGACCTTGTCGTCGTACTGCTGACTGCGACTGACGACGAAGCCGAGCTTCTTCAGCGCCTTGTTCGCGTCCCGGTACGACTTGCCGGTGAAGTCGGGTACGCCGATCGGCCGCTTGCCCTTGCTGACGGCGAAGTTCACCGCGGTACCCGGCTTGACGACCGTGTTGAACTTCGGGCTGATCGCGATCACCCGGCCCTGCGGCACGGTCTCGTTGTACTGCTCGTTGATCTGGCCGGTGACCAGCTTGATCGGCGACAGCGCCTGCTGCGCGGCATCGAGCTGCAGACCGACGAGCTGCGGTACGCGGTAGCGCTCCGGCCCCTTCGACACGGTCAGTCCGATGTCGCCGTTCTTCCGGATCCGGTCACCCGCCGCCGGGTCGGTCCGGATGACCTCACCGACGGGCACGTCCTCGGAGTAGTCCTGGTTGGCCAGATTGGTGTGCAGACCGACCTTCTCAGCGTCAGCGGAGGCTACGGCCGCTGTCATGTTCACCAGGTTCGGTGTGGTCGTGTAGCGGTGGATTCCGTAGTACCAGGCTGCTGTACCGATGGCGATCGCCGCAGCGAGGACGATGATCAGTGCGATCGGTCCACGCGACCTGCGGCGTACTGGTGGTGCTGTCTGCTTCGGTGGGTGTGTACCGGTCGCCGGTGCTCCGGTCGGCCGACCCTGCTCTACCGGTACGACGATCGTGTCGTGGCGGAGAGGCCCTTGTTCAGTGGGGACGCCGCGGGTGTACCCGTCGTCGTACCCACTGTCCTGCCGGATCTGCTGGATCGGCACAGTGAGATCGCCAGTGAGCTCCGGGTCATCCGGTAGTCCCTCGTCGAGCGCACTGCGCACTCGGTGTACCTGGCGGCTGAACACCCGCGCGTCGGTTGGCCGTAGGTCCCGGTCGCGTGCAGTAGCGCGCTGCACGAGTGCATCGACGTACGGCGGGATGGCCGGCTGTTCCAGCGACGGTGCAGGTACGTCGGCGTGCACGTGTGCGTACGCGACCTGGATCGGGGTGTCACCCGAGTGCGGCTTGTTGCCGGTGAGCATCTCGTACAGCAGGATGCCCGCCGAGTACACGTCCGAGCGGGCGTCGGCGCTGCCGTCGGTGACCAGTTCGGGTGCCAGGTACGACACTGTGCCCATCAGCAGGCCCTGGGTGGCGGTGTTGCCGCTGGCACTGACCGCACGGGCCAGACCGAAGTCGGCGACCTTCACCTCGCCCTTGGTCGAGATCAGTACGTTCTCTGGCTTGATGTCGCGGTGCACGATGCCCGCGTCGTGGGCGGCCGACAGTGCGGACAGCACCGGTGCCAGCAGGTCCAGCGCGCGGGCGGGGGAGAGCGGTGCCTCCTCTCGGATGACGTCCCGCAGCGTGCGGCCGGGCACGTACTCCATTGCCAGGAACAGCGTGCCGCCGTCGTCGCCCTGGTCGAAGACCGCCACCACGTTCGGGTTCGACAGGCGGGCGGCGGCCCGGGCCTCGGCCACGAACCGGCGGGTGAACTGCGCGTCGTCGCCGAGCCCGTCGTGCATCACCTTGACCGCTACGGTCCGGTCCAGCCGCATGTCCAGCGCCTGGTAGACGGTGGCCATCCCGCCCTTGGCGACGCGCGGGCCCACGCGGTACCGACCGTCGAGCACGCGCCCGACGAGGCGGTCGCTGACCTGCGTGTCCACGTCGTCCGTCACTTGCGGTGAGCCGCCTCTCCCCAAACCGTCTGCTCAGAGAGTGTAGATAACGTCTCAGCCCGCTTGCGCCAGGCTCACCGCAGCGGGTCCCACCCGCGTTCCAGCTGGGCCTTGATGCGGAGGACATTCTGGACGTACAGCTTGGTGTCCGGGTACATCCCGTTCTTCTTCACGCCGCCGAGGCCCTGGTAGTAGCCGGCCACCGCGATGTCCAGTTCGGCGGCGCCGGTGAGGCGGCTGAGCAGGACCACTCCGGCGGTGACGTTGTCGGCCGGCTTCAGCAGGTCCAGGTCCCGGCCGACGATCTGGGACGCGAACTTGCCGGTCGACGGGATCACCTGCATCGCGCCCACCGCGTTCGCCGGGGAGACGACCCGCTGCTTCCAGCCGGACTCCTGCCAGCTGACCGCGAGGGCGAGCTCCGGATCGACGCCGTAGCGCTTCGAGGTGGTGACAATGAGTGACCGCATGTGCGAGCGGGTCGGCAGCTTGCGCTTCTTCAGGATCGCCCGGTTCCGGTTCGCCTGGGCGACCACGTGGTCGGCGTACGTACGCCCCGCGAAGGTGTTGTCGGTGCGCGCCTTCGGCCGGATCTTCACCGGGACCTGCAGTGGCTTGCCGATGTAGATGTGGTCGCTCGGCTTCAGCCCGTTGGCGGCGAGCAGATTGGCCTGCGAGCACTTGAACCGCTTGGCGATGCCGGAGATCGTGTTGCCGGCCTTCACGACGTACGTCACCCGGCCGAGCTGGGACCGCTTGGCCGGCTGCGCGGGCCGGGCGGGTTTGGCCGCGGTTCCTGGTGTCGGCACCTTCAGCAGCTCGCCGGCGTAGATCGCGTTGCCGTTGCCCGGCAGGTTGTTCAGCGCCACCAGCCGGCGGACGGACGTGCCGTACTGGTCGGCGATGTGGCTCAGGGTGTCACCCTGTTTGACCTTGTAGGCACCGAATCCGGGTGCGCCGGCGGTGATCACGGCAGCGGCGAGAACCGGTACGGCGAGTCCGCTGAGGACCCGTAAGACGTTGCGCATGGCATCCAACTCCCCGTGTGAACGTCATCTGACCGTATGTGCTGTTACTGATGTGACAACAGGGGTGGATGGGGTGAGTGTTACGCCTGTAACTCAATGTTTACAATTCAAGGCTGAACTACACCGTTGTCGTTCACAAGGTTTCCGGTTGCCGATGGCAACCGTGAGTCAGCGGCCGAAGCGGCTGGCGAGGAACGGTTTGCCGAGCTCCGGCACGCTGCCGGTCCGGATCGTGTCGGCGATCACCTGGGCGGTGACCGGTGTCAGCAGGACGCCGTTCCGGTAGTGACCGGTTGCCCAGAGCAACCGATCCAGACCGGACGGGCCGAGCACCGGCGCGTTGTCCGGAGTGGCCGGACGGAGACCGGCGATGGTCTCCACCAGTTCCAGCTCGTCAGTGATCGGCAGTACGGTCCGTGCATCGCGGAGCAATGCGAATGCGCCTCCGGCAAGCACTCTGGTGTCGTAGCCGAGCTCACTGGTGGTTGCACCGACTACGAGCTCACCGCCTGGTCGTGGGACCAGGTAGACCGAGAAGCCACGGGCTGTTGCGCGGACAGTGTGCTGCAGCGCCGGTCGGTACGCTTCTGGGACTCGCAGTCGTAGTAGCTCGCCCTTGACTGGCCGGACTGGTGGACGGAGCTCTTCCGGTACGCCGTCCAGCTGCGGCGACCACGGCCCGGCCGCGACGACGATCTGACCGGCGTGCATAGTGTCGCCGTTGTCGAGTTGTACGCCGACGGCGGTCGTACCGGAAGTGAGTACGCGTGTCACGCGCCGGCGGAGTAGCAGCACGCCGGAGCGGTCGACGGCTTCGAGCAGAGTGGTCACTGCCTGCCTGTTGTCGACTGAGTGATCACCCGGAACCCATACGCCGCCTGACACACCGGTAGCGAGTAGTGGCTCGCGGCGGCGGGCGTCGCGGCCGGTCAGCTCTTCCACTTCGAGTCCGAGTCGCCGCTGGTACTCCGCGAGTCGGCGTAGTGCAGCCGCGTCGTCCACGTCGTACGCGACCGCCAGAGTGCCGGTCTGGTGCAGTCCGGCCGGTAGTCCGGTGAACTCCTCGAGCTCGGCGGCGAACCTCGGCCAGGCGTTGACGGATGCCAGGTTCAGCGCGAGCAGGTCGTCCTCGCCGTACTCCACCTCAGTGACTGGCGCCAGCATGCCGGCTGCGACATTCGAGGTCTGCGCACCGGGAGTCGGATCGCACACCGTCACCCGCACGCCATCCGTAGCCAGCCGCCAGGCAACGGAAAGCCCGATCAGCCCGGCGCCGATCACTACTACATCGGATGTGTGCTCAGGCATGCCGTCAGCCTACTTCTGGAGAGACATGGCAGGCTTTGGGGTGTGAGCGACCACACCGATCGTTTGGCTGATGCCCGCCTCTACCTGTGTACCGACGCGCGCGAGAAGCAGGGTGACCTCGAGCAGTTCCTCGACGCCGCGCTGGCTGGCGGTGTGGACATCGTGCAGCTCCGGCAGAAGGACATGGAGGCTGCCGACGAGCTGGCCGCGCTGGAGGTGTTCGCGGACAGCTGCAAGCGGCACGGGAAGCTGCTGGCGGTGAACGACCGCGCGGACATCGCTTTCGCGGCCGGAGCGGACGTACTGCACTTGGGCCAGCGGGACCTGCCGGTGCATGCCGCCAGGGCGATCATCGGACCGGAGCCGATCGTCGGACGGTCCACGCACACCTTCAGTCAAGTGAACGCGGCGGTGGACGAGCAGGGGTCGGACTACTTTTGCGTCGGGCCGACCTGGGAGACGCCCACCAAGCCGGGCCGCAAGGCCGCCGGTCTGGAGCTGGTGTCGTACGCCGCGAGCCGGACTCAGTCGAAGCCGTGGTTCGCGATCGGTGGCATCGATCTGGAGCGGCTGGACGACGTACTGGAAGCCGGTGCGACCCGAGTGGTGGTGGTCCGCGCGATCACGGCGGCGGACGACCCGGGCGCGGCGGCCGCGGCGTTCGCCCGGCGGCTGCGGGAGGCCGGGTGATCAACAACCCGAAGGCCGCGCGGATCGTCGCGGCCGTGGTGGTCGCGATGCTGGTGATCACCTTGGCGGCCTCGCTGTTCGGCTGCTCCGCCGACCCGAAGACCTCCGCGGACGTCGACCCGGAGAGCGGGCTGAAGGTCGTCGCGGTGAAGGACCTGCCGAAGGAGGCGCAGTCCACGCTGAAGCTGATCGACCAGGGTGGACCGTACCCGTACAGCCGGGACGGTGTCGTGTTCGGCAACTTCGAGAAGGTCCTGCCGAAGCACGACCGCGGGTACTACCACGAGTACACCGTGCCGACGCCGGGTGCGAAGGACCGTGGTGCCCGGCGGATCGTGACCGGCAACGGTGGACAGCGCTACTACACGGATGACCATTACAAGTCGTTCCGCCGGATCGCGGAGAACGGGGGAACCTCATGACGGACCTGCGTACGCTGCTGACGGAGGGTCTGCGCCCTGGTGTGTACCGCTGGCCGTCCAAGGCCGCGGTGGACGGTGTACGGCGTGACGCGACCGCCGCGGGCTTCGGCTTCGTCCTACTGGACACCGCGGAGATCCACGACAAGACAGGCTTTCTGGACCTCTGCGCGACCGCGTTCGACCTGCCGCGCTGGTTCGGCCGGAACTGGGACGCACTGGCCGACTCACTGAGCGACAGGTCGACAGGTGCGCCTGAGGTCGTGCTGTGGACCGGCCTGCCCAACCTGCTCGAGCACGACCACGACACTGTCGACGTAGCGCTCCAGATCTTCGCCGAGGACACGACGAACTCCGGTCAGCTCCGGGTGTTGATCCGCGAGCAAGCCGGCGCGCGTACGCCCGATCTGCTCAGCTCACTGCCGGTGCTGTAGCAGTTCAGCCAGCTGGTCCAGGTCCGCGGCGAACAGCAGGTTGTGACCGCGGTTGCTCTCTCGCACCCAGTCGGCCAGCGGCGTACTCCGCGCGACCCGCTCCGCGATGTCACCGACTACCGCGAGACCCATCTTGTAGTTGACGAACTTCTGCGTGATCGCGCCGGCCCGACCGGTGCGCAGCTCGAAGAACTCGTCACCCAACTGCTCCGGTGTGAACGCGATCCACTCGGCCTGATGCCCGTAGTACGCGTCGACGATCGCCTGAACGACTTCGCTCTCGTCGTGGAGCGGCGACTCGCTCACGTGTACCTGTAGCCCGGCCAACATCACCATGTACCTCAAACTACCTTAAACATCCCTATCTGGCCATTTATAGGGAATTCTAAGGAAGTGCCCTAGGCTGGCCGCATGGCGCAGGAGCTGTACTCGGTCGAGCAGGTGGCGAGCCGGCTGGGCCTGCACGTCCGCACCATCCGCAACTACGTCCGCGATGGGCGGCTGAAGGCAGTGCGGATCGGCAAGCAGTACCGGATCAGCCGGGCGGATCTGGAGGAGTTCACCGGTGCGCCCGCGCCGCTGGCGGCCGTGGATCGGCCGGACCGGCACGTCGAGGCGTCCAGCATCGTGCACATCGACTCGGTCGACCGGGCGACCGCGGACCGGCTCAGTACGCATATCTTCGGCGCGCTGAACCAGCCGGAGGCGGTGCGGTTGCGGGCCGAGACGATCTACGACGAGGACCGGGCGGTGCTCAAGGTGATCGTCGTCGGCGATCTCCCCAGCACCGCCGAGCTGCTCCGCCTGATCGACCTGATGGCCGGCCAGGACCAGCACTAGCCGAGCACCCAGACCACTGCTGGGGGCCGGCGCTGGGCGCGTGGCTGGGCTAGACGTCGCGGGCGGTGGCGGCGACGGCCAGGTCGGTGAGGGCCTTGCGGGTGGCGTCGTCGGCGAGCGGTGCCCGGTCCAGCGCGTCCAGCGCGTCCTCGGTGCGGTTGGTGATCAGGTCCTCGCACGCCTGGACGGCGCGGCAGTCCTGGAGGATCTCGCGCAGCAGCTGGATCTCGTCGTCGTCCAGGTCCGGCCGCCCGAACAGCCGGTCGAACTCGGTCAGCTGGGCCTCGGAAGCGCGGTCGACCGCGTACGCGATCAGCACCGTCCGTTTGCCTTCGCGCAGATCGTCACCGGCCGGCTTGCCGGTCACCGCCGGGTCGCCGAACACCCCGAGCAGGTCGTCGCGCAGCTGGAACGCCTCGCCGAGCGGTAGCCCGTAGCCGGACAGTGCCGAGATCAGGTTGGCGTCCCCACCGGCCAGCGCCGCGCCGACGTGCAGCGGCCGTTCGATCGTGTACGTCGCCGACTTGTAGCGCAGCACCCGCAACGCCAGGTCCATATCCGACTGGCCGCTCGCCTGGGCGACCAGGTCGAGGTACTGACCGGCCGTCACCTCGACTCGTACGGCGTCGAAGAACTGCTCCGCCCGAGCCAATGCCGCGGCGTCGAAGCCTGACGTGTGCAGCAACTCATCGGCCCAGATCAAGCACAGGTCGCCCAGCAGGATCGCGGCGCCGACGCCGAAGCCGACCGGGTCGCCGCCGTACCCGCTCTTCTCGCCGCGCTCGCGCTGCAGCGCCTCGAAACGGCGATGAGCGGACGGGGCGCCGCGCCGTACGTCGGAGGAATCCATCACGTCGTCGTGCACCAGGGCACTGACGTGCAGCATCTCCAGGCTCGCCGCGGCGGTCAGGATCGGCAGCGACCGATCACCACCCGCGGCCCGGAAACCCCAGTAGCAGAAGGCCGGCCGCAGCCGTTTGCCTCCGCTGGTCGCGTCCCGCGCGGCCTGTACCTGCTCGGCCAGCTCCGGGCCGAGCGCCGCCAGCCGCCCCTCCTGCCGGTCGAGAAACCCGCTCAGCGCGCGCTGGATCTCGGCCGCGACATCTACATCGCCATCCACGTCTCGGAGCGTAGTCGGTACGCGGACGCGGCCGGGCACCGCGGGTAACCTGAACGCATGGCGAACGGACTTCCCTCGACGCTGCCCGGTGGCGCGCCGACGATCCGCGAGCTGCTCAGGTCCGGCGGCCGGTCGTTCTCGTTCGAGTTCTTCCCGCCGAAGACGCCGGAGGCGGAGGAGGTGCTGTGGCGGTCGATCCGCGAGATCGAACAGCTCCGGCCGACCTTCGTCTCGATCACGTACGGCGCCGGTGGCACTACCCGGGACGGCACCATCCGCGTCACCGAGCGGGTCGCGCAGGACACCTCGCTGACCCCACTCGGCCATCTGACCTGCGTCGCGCACTCCCGGGACGAGCTCCGCTCGGTGATCGGCGCGTACGCGGGCGCGGGCGTACGCAACCTGCTCGCACTTCGCGGCGACCCGCCCGGCGGGCCGAACCAGCCGTGGGTCGCGCATCCGGAGGGCCTGAACCATGCGGTCGAGCTGGTCGAGCTGATCCGCTCGCTCGGTGACTTCTGCGTCGGCGTCGCTGCCTTCCCGGACAAGCATCCGGAGGCGACGTCGTTGGCGGCGGACGCTGCCGTGCTGGCCGCCAAGGCGCGGGCCGGTGCGGACTACGCGATCACCCAGATGTTCTTCGGCGCGGACGACTACTTCCGGCTGGTCGACCGGTCGGCGGCACTCGGCTGTGACATGCCGGTGCTGCCGGGCGTCATGCCGGTGACGAACATCAAGCAGATCCAGCGGATGGCCGAGCTGACCGGGATGGCACTGCCGACCGCCGTCACCGAGCGGTTGCTCGCGGTCGAGGACGATCCGAGGGCGGTCCGTGAGGCCGGGATCGAGATCGCGACCGAGCTGTGCGAGCGGCTGCTGGCGGGCGGCGCGCCGGGGATTCATTTCATTACCTTGAACAGATCGACCGCGACGCGGCAGGTGTTCCGCAACCTCGGCGCATCGGTCGTATCCTGACGCAATGGCTGACCCGTCGGACCTGTTGATCGACCGAACCCTCGTTCTGCTCCGGCACGCCAAGGCGGTGCCACCGGAGTCGATGCCCGACCTCGAGCGTCCACTGACCGACCGCGGCCGCGCCGACGCCGCGGCGGCCGGCCGGCATCTCGTTGCCCAAGGCATCGAAGCGGACCTGGTCCTGTGCTCGCCGTCGAAGCGCACCCGGGAGACCTGGAAGCAGGTCGCCGAGGCGGGCGTCGGCGCCGGCGACGTCTGGTACGACAAGCGGATCTACAACGCCGGCACGGACGAGTTGCTGGACGTCGTCCACGAAGCACCGGCGGAGACACGGACGGTGGTCGTGGTCGGTCACGCGCCGGGCATCCCATGGCTGGCCGACGAGCTGGCGCTGGACGGCACCAGCCCGGAGCGGATCGAGCTCACCCAGAAGTACCCGACCACCGGTCTGGCGATCCTGCACCTCACCTGCAAGTGGGCCGACCTCGCGGCGAACGAGGCCGACCTGGTGCAGTACTCCGTGCCCCGCGGCTGAGAGGGTGTTTGGGAACTCTGCGCCTACTGCGGGGCACTCGGCACGGCACCTCGCCGCACGGGAGGAAAGGCAACGATGAACCACATCGACGCCTCCCCTCCCGCACGCCGAGCTACCGCACCGAGCACCTCCTCGCTACGGCACAGAGTTCCCAAACACCCTCTGACTCGGCGCCGGGCAGTTGCCATCAGCTGCCCGGTCAGGAGTCGCGGGTGGGCAACCACTGGGTGGTGCTGTTGATCGTGATCAACCGCTGCGTCGCTCGGGTCAGAACGACATACAGCGCGCGTACGCCGCCCAGTGTGTCGCTGACGATCCGATCCGGTTCGACCACCACGACACCGTCGTACTCGAGGCCCTTCGAGTCCAGTGGGCTCACCGCGACGACCCGGGGGTCGCCCAGCTCGGCCAGCACCGGCTCCACGATCGGCCGCAGTGCCGGCGGCACGATGACGCCGACGGTGCCCTCGACCAGCTGCAGCAGCTCAGCGGCCGCTTCACCGGCAGCCTGGGACACCTTGCCGTCGTCGAAGACCCGGTGGTCCGGCTCGACCCCGGTACTGCGGACCGCGTTCGGCAGGTCGGCGTCCGGGATCGACTGCCGGATCACCTCACCGGCGAACGAGTAGATCTCAGCCGAGTTCCGGTAGTTGGTGGACAGCCGGTACGTGTGCCGCTGCAGGTGCGACAACATCGAGTCCATCGCCCCGCGGGCCTCGTCCGGATCCGGCCAGGAGCTCTGTGCCGGGTCGCCGACGATCGTCCAGCTGGCCTGCGGACCGCGGCGCGTGACCATGCGCCACTGCATGGGGGAGAGGTCCTGCGCCTCGTCCACCAGCACATGCGCGTACTCCTCCGGCTCCTCTGCCTCGCGGGCTGCCGCGGCGCGCGCCCTGCGCTCCGAGCTGGTGAGCACCTCGTTCACCCCCTCGCTGAGACCTTCCAGCCAGTCGAACTCCTCGTCGGTGTTCTCAGTTGCCAGGGGCCGGCCGAGCAGAGTGGTCAGCTCATCCAGCAACGCCACATCGGCGATGGTGAACTCATCCGTCGTACGGATACCTCTCGCGAGTGCATCGACCTCTCTGGGCGTCAGCTCGTTCCGGGCCCAGCGCTGCAGCCGACGTGGGTCACCAAGCCAGCGCAGTGCCGCCTCCGGAGTCACCACCGGCCACCACTGGCCGAAGAACGTCCGGAACGCCGGCGTGTCTGTGGCACGGTCACCGAACGCCTCACGGTCGCCCAGCGGCCCAGTACGCAGGTCCTCCGGGAACCGCTGCCACAGCGCGGCGATCAGCCCCTTACGGGCCTCGGCAGCTGCCCGGTTGCGTGCAGTCCGGCGTAGTGCGTTGCGGCGTACGTTGTCGAGCTGGTTGGCGTCCAGCTCTACCGTGGCGCCACCGATGAACACGCGCAGCGTGGTCGGTGCGGTTGGCACGCGGTCGCGAGCAGCACGCGACAGGACGCCGCGCATCCGCAGCGAGCCCTTGATCGCCGCTACCTCGGCCTCGTCGACCGCAGTGGCCTTCACGCCATCGACCAGCTCGCCGACGGCGCGGAGCGAGACGGTGTTCTCACCTAGGCTGGGTAGCACCCGCTCGATGTACGCCATGAACGCCGCTGACGGTCCGACCACCAGTACGCCGCCACGCTCGAAGCGCCTGCGGTCGCTGTACAGCAGGTACGCGGCGCGGTGCAGCGCGACCACTGTCTTGCCGGTGCCGGGTCCACCGCCGATCACCGTGACCCCACGGGCCGTCGACCGGATCGCCTTGTCCTGTTCGGCCTGGATGGTGGCGACGATGTCGCGCATCGTGTGACCGCGAGCCCGCGACAGCGACGCCATCAAGGCGCCCTCGCCCATCACCGGCAGGTCCTCCGGCGCGCGCTCCGGCGCCAGCAGGTCGTCCTCGAGGCCGACGATCCGCGGCCCCTTGTTACGCAGTACGCGGCGGCGGACGACCTTCTGCCGGTCGGTCGCGGTGGCGCGGTAGAACGGCTCCGCGGCGGGCGCGCGCCAGTCGATCACCAGCGGCTCGTACTCGGCGTCACGGACCCCGATCCGGCCGACGTACAACTTGTCGAGCCCGGCCGCGGCCGGCGCCTGCGGCTCGTCGTCACCCCGGTCCGAGTCCAGCCGGCCGAACACCAGGCCTTCGTGCTCCGCGTCCAGCTCTGCGATCCGGCGAGCGGCGGCGAACACGAGCACGTCCCGCTCGTACAGACCGGTCTGCTCCTCCTCGCGTACCCGGCCGACGTTCTGCGCCTGGCCGCGCTGGTAGCCGTCGACGGCGATCCGGGACGCCGACCGGGCGGCCTCCTCGACCCGGCCGTACACCCGGTCGACATGTTGTTGCTCAGCCGCCAGCTCAGCCCGCTCCATGCTGTCGGCGCCGTCGGCGCCATCAGAGTTGTGATCGGCCGATGTGGGGGTTTGGTCCACCGAGGTCCTCTCTACGGCCGGGCACTGTCCCGACTCAGAACACAGGAACAACCAATCTTAGTTCGCTCCCATGTCCAACCCCACCGGGGTCTCAGGCCTTCCCGATCGCGTCGGCGACGATCGCGGCGCCCAGCGTCGTCGCGGGCACGCCGGAGCCGGGGTGGGCGCCCGCACCGACGCAGTACAGGCCCTTGACCGGTGACACGTTCGAGGCGCGGCGGCGGGCGGTCTTGTAGCCCTCCCAGGCCACACCGGCCCACCAGGACGGCGACGTCTGCCGGGACACCACGCTCTCCCGTACGTGCAGTCCACGGGCGACCAGCAGGTCCAGTACGTCATCGGTGGGGTAGCCGTGGACCAGTACGGACCAGGCCTGGTGCCCGGCTGGTGCTGTGCCACCTGTCCGCACCACCACGGTCGGTGTGCCGTGCAGCACGGTCTCGAACGGCAGCTCCGGTACTGGCTCCTTCAGGCCGAGGTGTACTACGTACGCCGCCTGTGCTTGGTGCGTCGACCGGATCTTCTTGCGTACCTTCTTGGCCACCGGGTCCTCGATGAGGCTCTCGTAGAGCACCCGCGGGTCGATGTCACTCACCACGACGTCAGCGGGCAGTTCGGTTCCGTCGGCAAGGCGTACGCCAGTGACCGCGCCGGCAGCTGTCGAGATGGCAGCCACCTCGGCGCTGGTACGCACGGTGATCTTCCGCTCGTCGGCGCGCTTCGCCAGCGCATCCGCCAGCGCGCCGAAACCACCAGCGATCGTCCAGCGGCCGAACGTCCGCTCCAGATACGACCAGACGCCGATGTACCCCGGGGTGAGCGTGGGATCCGAACCGCCTTGTGCCGCGAAGTGCCGGAGCACCGCACGGGCCCGTTCGTCGGTCAACTCGCGCTGTGCGACCTTCTCCAACGACTGCCACGGCTTGAGCGCGCGGACCGTCTTGATCGGCAGCTTGTCCTCGAGCGGCGGCTCCAGTGAGGTCTTACGAAGGATCTGCCAGGTGTCGCCGTACTTGTCGACCAGCGCGGTCCACTGCTCGGCCACAGCGGCACCGGCCAAGCCGGTCCACGCCTCCTCCTGCGCGCCGCGGTCGCTGACCGGCAGGTCGAGCACCGAGCCGTCAGCGAACATGTGGCGACGTGGCTCGGTCACCGGGTCCAGCTGGACCAGACTCTCGATCGGCCGGCCGCTCTTGCGGAACAGATCGCGTAGCGCGGCCGGGAGCGTCGTACTGGCCGCACCGGCGTCCCAACTGAACCCGTCCGCCTCGACACGACCTAGTACTCCACCCAGGTGCTCGTCCTGTTCGCAGATGGTGACCTGATGGCCCAGCTTGGCCAACCGCACGGCACTGGCGAGACCGGCCAGGCCGGCCCCGATGACAATCACATTGGCCATTACTTTTCCTCAGGCAAGGCACTGCCGCTTCCGGTAGCAGGGGTACTACTTCGTTGCGCTCGCCAGGCCTTGAAGCGGCGGTACCCGCGCCGGATGAACCGGAACGCGAAGTACACACCGATCAGACCGAGCAGCAGCAGGACACCGGCGATGATCAGCGCCGCCTCCGGATGGAAGGCGGCCAGTGACACCACACCGGCAACCGCTACATCCTCCCCGGAGGACGCGGCGATGTTGGTGACCGGCTCGGGGGAGGTGTTGATCGCCAGCCGCAGACTCGACTTCACCGCATGCGACAGCAGCGCCACCAGGCCGCCAGTAGTAGCGATCAGCGCCTGGTGCAGCGTGCTTGCCTGACCGGACATCAGGGCGGCCAGTACGGCGCCGATCGTCGGCCTGATCACGGTGGAGATCGCATCCCACGCGGAGTCGATGTACGGGATCTTGTCGGCGACGAATTCGAACGCGAAGAGTGCACCAGCGGCGATCAGCACCGGCGTGGTGGTCAGCGCATGCGGTACGTCACCGGCTCCGGCGAACCGGCCGAGCAGACCGAGGATCAGCACGCAGGCATAGGCGTTGATGCCACTGGCCCAGCCAGTCGTCACCGCCAGCGGCAGTGCTTCCATCCCCGTGCTCCGTAACCGTCAGTCGCCGCGCGTCGCCCGGCACGTTTTCGTCAGTATCGAACCCATGGACGCGAACTTTGGTTAACCGTTGACATCCGCGTCGCCTCGACTCACAGTGACTAGGCTGCCAGTCTGTGTGACCGGCACCCCGCCCACGGGTTCAGGAGAACATCATGCTGCGTCGTCCGAGAATTCTTGCCGCACTGGGTGCGGTAGCGCTGCCGGCCGCACTGGTCGGCGTGTCGTTGGGAGGTCCACCCGCCGCGGCGTCACCAGCGCCCGCGCCGGCCGCGGTCGCCGCTACGGCGTACCAGACGGCCGCCGCGAAGTACGGCGTGCCGGAGTCCGTCCTGCTGGCCGTTTCGTACGCCGAGTCCCGCTGGGACGACCACGCCGGCGCACCGAGTACGACCGGTGGGTACGGCCCGATGCACCTCACCGGACTGGGTGCGTCGGAGGTCGCTGACCTGTCCGGTAAACAGAAGGTCGCGACAGCCGACTCACTGCAGACGCTGAAGAAGGCGTCCGAGCTGACCGGGCTCGACCAGAGCTCACTGCGTAACAACGTCACCGACAACATCAATGGTGGCGCCGCGGTGCTGGCGGCGTACCAGAAGTCGCTGGGGCTTCCGGTTGGCGCCAGTACCTCACCGGCTGACTGGTACGGCGCTGTTGCGTCGTATGCAGAAGCAGGGGACAAGGTCGGCGCGGCTGGGTTCGCCGACGACGTCTACTCGATCATGGCGCGCGGCGCGGCCCGTACGACGAACACGGGTCAGCAGATCGCGATGCCGGCGCTGGCAGTGAAGCCGGACAAGTCACAGGTCGACAAGCTGTCGCTGCCGGCTGGTGTGCAGCCGTCCAAGTCCGACGTGGAGTGCCCGGTGTCGCTCGGCTGCGAGTGGCTGCCGGCGCCGTACTCACAGTTCGGTGACGGCGACTACGGCAACCACGACCTCGCGAACCGGCCGAAGACCGGCAAGATCGACTACATCGTCATCCACGACACCGAGGGCCACTGGCAGGGCGTACTGAACCTGGTACAGGACCCGACGTACGTGAGCTGGCAGTACACGATGCGGTCGTCGGACGGGCACACCTGGCAGCACGTGAAGGCCAAGGACGTCGCCTGGCACGCCGGCAACTGGTACGTGAACCAGCACAGCATCGGCATCGAGCACGAAGGGTTCGCGCCGCAGGGCGCCACCTGGTTCACCGAGTCGCTCTACCGCAACTCGGCCAAGCTGGTGCGCTACCTGGCGGTCAAGAACAACATCCCGCTCGACCGGGCACACATCATCGGCCACGACCAGGTGCCGGGCACGCTCCCGAGTACGGTCCGTGGCATGCACTGGGACCCGGGACCGTACTGGGACTGGGAGCACTACATGGACCTGGTCGGTGCGCCGATCTGGGGCAAGTCGGTGCTGCCGGTACGGGCTGGGTCGATCGTGACCATCAAGCCGGGCTTCCAGGGCAACGTCCAGGTCGTCGACAACTGCGACACCCCTGGTACGCCGTGCAAGCCGCAGGGCACCAACTTCGTCTACCTGCGCCAAGCACCGGACGACAACGCGCCGCTGGTCAAGGACCTCGGTCTGCACCCGGACGGTTCCAACGGCACCACTGACGTGTCCGACATGGGTTCACGGGCCGCCGCGGGTTCGCAGTACGTCGTGGCACAGCGCCAAGGCGACTGGGTGGCTGTCTGGTACCTGGGCGCGCTGGGCTGGTTCAAGAGCCCGGCGTCCGCGCCGGACGCGTTCGTGAAGCCCGGCCTGGTCGTGAAGCCGAAGGCGGGCAAGACCTCCGTTCCGGTGTACGGGCGCGCGTACCCGGAGCAGTCCGCGTACCCGGCCGGTATTCCGTACCAGACGGTGACGCCGCTGCAGTACACGATCGGCGCCGGACAGGCGTACCCGGTGGGTGACCTGAACATCGAGACCGACTACTACCGGGCTGTCACGTTCGACGGCCAGCCGCCGACCGACCACGTACAGGTCATCGGCAAGGACAGGTACTACCAGATCTGGTTCGGGCACCGGATGGCCTACGTACGCGCGGCAGACGTGGACGTACGCCCCGCCATCTGACCTGCCTGCAGTAGCTCTTGCAGTAGCTCTTGGAGTAGCCGAAGCCGTCCAGCGACCCGCTGGACGGCTTCGTCGTTTCAGTTGACGGTGATCGGCGTGCCGTTGGTCAGCCCGAGCAACTCGGCGTACGTGGTCGGGAAGACGGAGTGGGGGATGCCCGCGGCGGCCCAAACCACCGGGTACTGCTCCAGGGCGGTGTCGACGTAGGTCTGGACCTGCCCCGGGTGGCCGACCGGGGCGACGCCGCCGATCGACTGGCCGGTGTGCTCCTTGACGAACTCCGGCGTGGCCCGCTTAAGCTTGCCGATCCCGAGCTCGGCCGCGACCTTCGCCGTGTCCACCCGGTGCGCGCCCGAGGTCAGGATCAGCACCGGGACGCCGTCACCGTCGAAGATCAGGCTGTTCGCGATCGCGCCGACCTCGCAGCCGAGGCCGGCGGCCGCGGCGGCCGCGGTCGGTACCGCCTCGTCCAGGATCTTGATCTCACCGGTCGCGCCGGCGGCCCGCAGGGCGGCGGCGACTTTCTGCACGTTGGGATGACTGCTCACCCCGGGCAGCCTATTCGCCCGGCTGCCCGCGAGCATCCGAATACCACGCTCCGGATACCGCGCGGAAGGCCGGGACCGAAAACTGTCGGTGGCGTCCGGCACGATCAGTGGCATGTGGATCGAAGGCATCGTCGCCGGCCTGGCGGCCCGGGAGCCCGGCGCGCCGGGTGCCCCGGCCGTTGACGACTGTCGGTGGACGGCGCTACGCTTCCAGTGTTCGAACAGATGTTCGATTACCTCGGCCCCGGTTTCGTCGGGAGGCCAGGCCGAGGTGGGCCGGACAGCTGGACGGCTCCGGTGCGGAGTTGCGGCCGCATCGGAATCCGGTGGTCCCGGCGGGCCGGGCACCGGGGTGGACCTCGACCCCCACCCTGGTGCTCCCCGCCGGGCCGTCGCCCAGGGGAAGCACTTCCAGAGGAGGACATGGATCATGTGGGAGATCGACGACGCCGTTGAGGTGCACTCGGTGTTCGTGGACGGCATCGAGACCCCTGACCAGTTCCTCTGGCGCGGCCGGCTCTGGCGGGTCTGCGAGCTTCGGTCCCAGTGGACCGAGACGGCCGCCTGGTGGGAGCGCGGCGTCATCGGTACCGGCTCGACCTACGACGCCCACGTGGCCCAGCGCACGACCCGAGCCCACCTGAACGGCGTGGCAGCGGCGGCGAACCCCCGTTCACGCCCCGCTGCCACGCATCCCCACCCCGCTGCCGCTGCTGCCGGTGCTGTCGCCGCCGGTGCCGCTGCTGGTACCGCGGTGGCTGAGGCGGGCGTGTCCGCGGCGGCGGTCGGGGTGCTGGACGCTGACTGGGGTCCACAGCGCGCGGTGTACCGCGTCGAGGCCGGCTGTGGCCGGCACGGACGCAGGGAGCTTTTCGATCTCGCCCACGACCCGCACTCGGGCCGTTGGCAACTGGAGAGGGTGACCGACCGATGACCGTTTCACCGGTGTCCCCGGTAGCCGCCGGCGCGGCCAGCCGTGAGCTGTCCCGCGCCCGGGCCGCCCTGGCCGAGGCGACCGAGACCACTGACCGCCTGATCCGCTACTCCAGCGCCCATGTCGCGGCGCTCCGGGTCGCGGCCGCGGTGCTCGCCGTCCGGGCCCGCCCGGTCCGGTCCGGCAGCCGCCGCCGCGTGCAGAAGAACGCGTGGGTTCTGCTCGCCGAGGTCGCGCCCGAGTTCGGTGAGTGGGCGACGTTCTTCGCCGCCGGCGCCGCGCAGCGTGCCGCCGCCGAGGCCGGGCTGGAGCGCGCCGTCAGCACCCGCGAGGCGGACGACCTGATCCGTGCCGCCGAAACCTTCTACACCCAGGTGGAAGCGAGCCTGCGGCTGTCCACGAGTCCTGTCCTCACCGCCACCACCGACCCGCGGTCGGTGCTGACCCAACCTTGGATGCAAGCCAGCTGAGCCATCGAGCGTCACCCAGCAACACCCAGCACTGAGGAGATCCCGACCGTGACCGAACAAAGAGGCCTGGGCAAGGACCTGTGCGGTCGCCTGCACGCCTTGACCGGCGCCGAGTGCTACCTGCCGGACACCCACTACCCGCGCCCACACCACTCCCTGTCCGGTGAGTCCTGGCACGACGGTCTCTGCACCCAGTGCGCCGGCTCCGGACTCTCCGACGATGCCCTCTGCCCAACCTGCAACGGCACCGCCTTCGAGCCACTGACCCTCCCGGAGACTTACCAACCAGGCTGACCGGACCACCCGCCAGTAGCTCCCTAGGTCCCGGGTGGGCATTAAGGTCGCGGGTGTGAGCGATCTTCCTGTGCTGGATGTCGAGGAACAGCGGGTCCTCGGGAGCTTGCTGGAGAAACAGGCGACCGTCCCCGCGTCGTACCCGTTGACTGCCAACGCGTTGCGGACGGCGTGCAATCAGACCAGTAATCGTGAGCCGGTCGTCGACTACGACCAAGGCACGGTCGAGCGGGTCGCGCGGTCGCTGCGGGACCGGGAGCTGCTGCGGATCGTCTGGGTCGACACCGGGCGGCGCACGCTGAAGTACCACCAGATCCTGGACGAGAAGCTGGAGCTCGCGCCGGACGAGCGTGCGCTGATCACCGTGTTGTTGCTGCGCGGTGCGCAAGCGCCCGGCGAGTTGCGTACGCGGACGGAGCGGCTGCACAAGTTCGAGGACCGCGGTGACGTCGAGGCGTGCCTGCGGCGGATGGCCGAGCGGCCCGAGCCGCTGGTGCGGGAGCTGGAGCGGCGCGCCGGCCAGCACGATCGGCGATGGACTCATCTCCTCGGCCCGGTCAGCGACGAGGACGAGGCCACCGTCACCGAGTCTGTCGATCGTGACCAGGTGATCGCCGATGGCGCGGAGGCACGAGACGCTCGGGTGCGGGCCGCGTACGACGCGGTCGCGACGGCGTACGCGGACCAACTGCTCGATGAGCTTGCCGGGTTGCCGTTCGAGACCTGGTTGCTGGACCGGGTGATTGCCCATGCCAATGGCCGGCCCGTCGTGGAAGTCGGTTCTGGGCCGGGACACATCACCGCGTACCTGGCCGAAGGTGGTGCCGCGGCGACCGGGATCGACATCGCGGCCGAGATGGTCGCCGAGGCGCGCCGGCGGTTTCCGGAGCACAGTTACGACGTTGGGGATCTGCGCCGGCTCGGTCGGCCGCCGACCAGTTCCGGGTGGGCTGCCGTGCTCGGGTGGTATTCGCTGATCCACTTGGCCGCGTCCGAGCTCCCCGAGGCGATCGCGGCGCTGACCCGGCCGCTCGATCCCGGTGGATGGCTGGTTCTGGCGCTGCACGCGGGCGCTGAGGTCCGGCACGTCGACGAGTTCCTCGGGCATGAAGTCAACCTGGACTACGTCTTGCATGATCCAGCTCAGGTCGTCGCGATGCTGGAGGCCGCTGGACTGACCGACGTCGAGTGGTACCTGCGCGGCCCGATCACCACCCGTGCCGAATCCACCCGCCGGCTGTACGTCATCGCCCGCAACCCCGCCTGACACACCCCGGTCCACCACACCCCGGTCCACCACACCCCGGTCCACCACACCCCGCCCAGCACATCCAGCCCCCCGCGCTCCCCAAACCAGTTTGGGGAGCCCAACCCACCCGGATCGGGCAGCTTGGCTCCCCGAACCGGTTTGGGGAGCCTGAGGTTGGTGCCACGTGACCCGGGGGCCGGGTGAGTGGTTGGGGTGGAAGTAGGGTGTGGCGCGGTGGTGACTCTGGGCCGGTGTGGTGGCTGGAGTCGGGTATGGGGGCAGGGTTCGGGTCGGGGGATCGGCAGGAGGATTGATGGTGGATCGGCGGCGGCGGAGTGTGCGTACTGCGTTGATCGGGGAGGCATTACGCGTCGCGCTGGCCGGCCGGGAACGTACCGATCCGGGCGCCGGGCTGGACATCGTCGACCTCGGTGGCGGTACCGGTGGATTCGCGGTGCCGCTGGCGGTCGAAGGGCACCGGGTGACGGTCGTCGATCCGAGCCCGGACGCGCTGGCGTCGCTCGAGCGGCGGGCCAGTGACGAAGGGGTCAGCGACCTGATCCGTGGCGTCCAGGGCGACGCGGCCGAGCTGCCGGGTCTGGCGGGGGAGTCGAGCGCGGACGCGGTGCTGTGTCACGGCGTGCTTGAGGTTGTGGACGATCCGGTACAGGCGTTGCAGGCGATGGCGTCGGTGCTGCGGGAGGGCGGCGTACTGAGTCTGCTGGTTGCCCAGCGCAACGCCGTGGTCCTCGCGCGGGCGCTGGCCGGCCATCTGGCCGAGGCGCGGATCGCTTTGCAGGACCCGGACGGCCGGTGGGGTGCCACCGATCCGATGCCGCGCCGGTTCGACGAGGCCGGTATCACCGGGCAGCTGGCCGATGCCGGGTTCATGGTGCACACGGTGCACGGGGTGCGTACGTTCGCCGATCTGGTGCCGTCCGCGTTCGTCGACTCCGAGCCGGGCGCGGCCGAGTCCCTGGCCGATCTGGAACGCGCCGCCAGCCAGCACCCCGCTTTCCGGGCCCTGGCCACCCAACTCCACATCCTCGCCACCCGCTGACCGCTGCCCCGGAATCGGCATCCGCTGCCGCGCAAAATCGCTTGGTGGCCGACCGATCCCTGCACGGAGGGTGATGGCGAGGTTACCTCCGGCACGGTTGAACGCCTGTTGCTGTGAACGGGCTGTGAGCGACACGCCGATGGACATGGGTTTGGGACCGACCTTGGTGGGGCAGTTGCCGGACCGTGACGCGCTGGACAGGCGGTCAGGGTTTCGTGTGACGCACACGCGGCCTAGACTGGAGGCGGCCTATCGAGATCGCGCTCATCATGGAGGGATCGACGGTGCCCCTCTCGGAAGAAGAGCAGCGCCAGTTCGAGCAGCTCGAACGTGCCCTTGCTGCGGAAGACCCGAAGTTCGTTTCCGCCATGCGTGGGACCAATGTGCGCTTGTACTACAAGCGCCGGGCAGTGCTTGCCGGCGCTGGGTTCGTGCTGGGTATCGCGGTGCTGATGACCGGTGCCATCCTGCCGAACACGATCATCGGTGTGATCGGGTTCGTGATGATGGTCGCGTGTCTGTACATCGCGGCGCTGAGCATGAAACGGATCAGCAACGCGGGGGAGTCGGACGACATCCCACCGCCGCCGCCGACCAAACGGCACCGGACGAAGCACGACTCGTCCGGCACCTTCATGGAGCGGATGGAAGACCGCTGGCGCCGCCGCCGCGACGAGGACCTCTGACCGCCTGAGCGTTCTGGTTCATCACACCCGTACCGAACCGGTACGGGTGTGTTCGTTTGTCCCCACCGCCACGCCCTGCCCTTGACACAGAGCCTCCCCAAACCGGTTTGGGGAGGCTCTGTCATCGGACCGGGGAGCGTTACTGCCCGATTTGGGGGGATAACACTCCCCAAACCGGTTTGGGGAGGTTGAGGGTGAAGGAGGTAGAGGTGGTGGGAGAGGGGATTAGTTTGTGTGGGGGCGTCGGGTTGGGAGCAGCCGGGTCCGGAGGCGGGCGAGTAGCAGGTCGAAGTCGTCGAGTAGGTCCGATGCCTCGGTGGTGCCGCGGCGTACGTACCAGCGCCAGGACGGCGGCAACAGCCGCGCCCGCCACTTCCGCCGGGCCGGCGCCTGAGCCCAGAGCGCCTTCCGTACCGCGGCTGCTTCCGGCCGGAGGTCCAGCTCGGGATTCGTACCCTCCGCGTACCGCAATGCCTCGATGCCCCGAGCCAACCGCCGAGCCGCGGTATGCGTGTCGGCGGGAAGCTTGGACACCAGCCACTGACCGGTCTGCCGAGGTGTCGATACCTCCGACCAGTCCAGCCCAAGGTCACGCGACGTGTCCCGGACCTCCGACCACAAACCTTCAGCCGCCGTACGTCCCGGCGGTCGCAGGAATCGCCGCCGCCGGGTCAGCATCCGCATCAGCCACGGAATCGACAGCACCAGCAACGCCCCGAAGACGCCGGCCAGCACCTGCCCGCCACCGTTGGTGAACCAGTTGCCGGAGCCAACGACCGGAGCGCCGCTCTGGTCCGGCAGGTTCGGGTCGTGGCGCGGCTTGTCGATGCCCGGCGTGTTCGTGCTGCCCGGCGTCGCCGGCGCGTTGGTCGGCGCGGTCGTCGGGCTGGTCGGGTCACCGGTGGCGGCGACGGTCCAGTTCGGCGTACTCGCGACCCGGGCGGACGGGGTCGGCTCGAACCGGACCCAGCCGATGCCCTGGAAGTACAGCTCCGGCCAGGCGTGCATGTCGTGCATCCGCACCGTGTACACGCCGTCCTTGCCGGCCTGACCGGGCAGGAAGCCGATGCCGACCCGGGACGGAATCCCGACCAGCCGGGCCATCAGCGCCATCCCGGTGGAGAACTGCTCGCAGTACCCTTCCTTGTTCTTCAGCAGGAAGTCTTCGAGCGCGGACATCCCGCTGCCCTTGGCGTTCGCGGTGCTGTACGTGAACCCGCCGATGCTGCGGAACCAGTTCTGGATCAGCACCGCCATCTCGAACTTGTTGCCCGCGGCCGGCGCGGTGATCTCGTTGGTCTTCTGCTTGATGTCCAGCGGCGTACTCTTCGGCACCGTCATCGTGTACGCGTCCGGCGCTGCGGTCGTGACCGACTCGTGCAGCTGGTCCGGCGTCGGCTGCAGGTCGTACGAAGTGAGGTCGTACTTCTTGCCGGCGATGATCGACCCGTTGGCGGAAACCACGTCCAGCGAGTTCGGGTCGTAGCGCCAGTCCTTCTTGAGCGAGATCGAGTGCAGCGGGTACGGCACCGGGACGAACTGGGACCGGAAGCTCCGGCTGACATCGACCTGCATGCTGTCCTGCTGCACCGTCGACAGGTCACCGGTGTACCCGGGTGGCGGGTTCAGGTCGCCGGTGATCTTCTGGCCCTCCGGGCGCGGCGCGATCCGCCAGGTGTTGCCGTCGAACAGGTCGAGCGCGGTCAGCCGCATGTACGAACCGCCGGACGGACCGCCCTTGTAGGTCAGCGCGACCACGTTCTCGCCCTGTTTGAGGTTCTTGCCCATGTCCAGCATCGGGTCGGTCGACGAGATCGACGCGCCGATGCCGGGACCGGTGCCGCCGCCGGCCAGACCGTTGCCGATGACACCTTCCGGCAGGGACGGCAGCAACGCGGGCAACAGCGCGGCGATCGCTACTACGGTCAGGCCGATCCGGCGACCGGCCTGGCCGAGCGCGGACGCCTCCACCGGCTCGGCCGCGTCCAGGTGCGAGACACCGGAGATCCGGCGGCCCCAGCGGCTGAGCCGGCTGCGGCCCTCGGCGGACAGCAGCAGGATGTAGCCGACGGCCGGTGGGATGAACAGCAGCCACGGCAGACCGCCGTGCACGGTAGCGGCAGGCACCGTGTACATGATCAGCAGCAGCAGGCCCGACCACGCGGCCTGCCGGAGCTGCACGGCGACGACATGGATCAGCAGCCCGGTCACCGCGATCACCGTGACCGCGAACAGCGTCAGATGCGAGTCCTGCGGCAGCGGTGCACTGAACCGGTTGATGGAGTCCATCGCGTCGACCATCCGCGAGTTGAACTCGACAGCGGTCGCCCGCCAGGGGAGTACACCGAACTTCATCGTCCCGTGCAGGAAGAACAATGACAGCAGCTCCACCAGTGCGACCAGCTGGACGATCGGCACGATGACCCGCGGCGTACGCAGGTTCTGCAGCAGCACGCCGATCCCAGTGATCAGGGCACACAGGAACGCGCTGATGAACAGGAACGGCCCGGAGAACACCGGCGTCAGCACCAGCGACCCGAGCACGGTCGCACCCCAGGCAGCGATGGAAATCCGGGCGTGACCAGTCATGCGATTCTCCCGCTTCGTAAGCCGAGGCCGGACCAGACAGTAGGTAGATGGTCGCCGCGGCGGACTCGGGCTACTCGCCAGCCGTTGCGGCGGAGCTCGTGTTCGGTGGCGTCTGTCGTGGCGGTCAGGCGGGCGGCCTTCTCGGTCGCCTCGGCGCCCACCGCCCAGCTGGCCGCGTCCAGCAGCAGCACGACTCCGGTCGCCTGGCTGGTCCGCCAGCGGTTCAGGGAGGTCACGTCATCAGAACTGCAAGCGCCGAGGATCGCGATCACCAGGCTGGGCTCCTGCGCATGCCGATCAACTGTCAGCAGTGGGCTGAGCTCGGCGTACCGGTGTTCTTCGACGGTCGCGCACTCGGTCAGCAGCTGCTGCTGCGTGAGCGGCTGATGTACCGCGGCTGACGAACGATGGTTGATCGCCGAGATCGTGGTCGGTCCGCCGAGCATCGTGGTCGCGTACCCGCGGCGGACCCGGTCGATGCCGATCGACGCCGCCGCGCTCACTGCCCATTCGAGACTCGACGACGGACCGTGCCCGTGGTGTGAGATCGTCCGCGCGTCGAGGAACAACGCGCACCGGCTCTGCCACGGCTGTTCCTCGCGGCGCACCATCAGCTCACCCCGGCGCGCGGTCGACCGCCAGTGCACCCGGCGCAGGTCGTCACCATCGCGGTACTCGCGCACCGTCGCGTCTTCTTCGCCGGCCGACGAGATCGCCCGCGGCCGGTTCTCGCCCGAGCCGGCCCGGTCCGCGCCGAGCCGGATCTCCGGCAGCCGATGCACGCGTGGCGTCACCAGCAGGTGGTGGCTCCGGGTGAACGTCCGGCTGGTCTCCACCAGCCCGAACGGATCAGCCACGGTCAGCATCAACGGCCCGACCTGGAACAAGCCACGCACGTCCGACTTCACCGGGTACGTGACCGTACGCCGCCAGTTCGGGCTGACGCGGTCGACGACGAACCGCGGCCGGTGCCCGAGTACGTATGGAATCCGGTCCTCCAGCAGAAGCAGCCCGGCCGGCATCCGGCCCTCGTTGCTCAACGTCAGCTCGACGTTCGCCTGGACGCCGACCGGTACCTGGTCCGGTGACAGACTGCGCCGCACCTGGAGCCGCAGCCGGGTCCGGCCGACGACCAGCGCCGCGACCACCGGCAGCGCGGCCAGCAGGATGCCGACCCGCAGCAGGTCCTTCTGGCCGAGCAGGAGCGCGCACAACGACGCGGTGATACCGGCCGCGACGAACGCCCGCCCTCTGGTGGTCAGTCCGCGCAGTGCCTGCCGCATGGTTCAGTCCCGACGCGTACGGGGAAGGGCCACGCTGGACACCAACCCGGAGATGATTTCGGCTGCACCGCGCCCACCGAGATGCGCCTCAGCCGCCGGAAGCACGCGGTGCGCCAGCACCGGCACCGCGAGCTCCTGAATGTCGTCCGGCAGCACGAACTCACGTGAGTCCAATGCCGCCGCGGCCCGTGCCGCCCGGACCAGGTGCAGCGTCGACCGCGGGCTGGCGCCGAGCCGGAGCTCCTGCGACCGCCGGGTCGCGCCGACCAGCGCGACGGCGTACTCCTTCACCGACTCGGACACGTGCACGGACTGCACCGTCTTCACCAGCCGCAGGATCTGCTGCCCGTCGGTCACCGGCTGCAGGCTCAGCAGTGGATCGTCGGCGGCGTGCCCGTCGAGCATCCGCAGCTCGGCGGCCGGCTCCGGGTACCCCATCGAGACGCGCGCCATGAACCGGTCGCGTTGCGCCTCCGGCAGCGGGTACGTACCTTCCATCTCGATCGGGTTCTGGGTGGCGATCACCATGAACGGCGACTCGAGGTGGTACGTGGTGGTGTCGACCGTGACCTGACGCTCCTCCATCGACTCCAGCAGCGCGGCCTGGGTCTTCGGCGAGGCCCGGTTGATCTCGTCGCCGACGACGATGTTCGCGAACACCGCGCCGGGCTTGAACTCGAAGTCGCGGATCTCCTGGTTGAAGACCGACACCCCGGTGATGTCGGACGGCAGCAGGTCCGGCGTGAACTGGATCCGTCGCACGCTGCAGTCGATCGACTTCGCCAGCGCCTTGGCCAGCATCGTCTTGCCGACGCCCGGGACGTCCTCGATCAGCAGATGGCCCTCGGCCAGCAGGACCGTGACGGCCACCTCGACCACGTCGGGCTTGCCCTCGATCACCTGCTCCATGGCCCGGCGGACCCGGCCCGCCACCTCGGACAGCTCGTCGAAGTCCCCGGCTCCTGCCAGCGGCGAGCTGGTCGCGGTGGTGCTCACTCTGGGTCCACTCCATTCGTTGACTGCCGACACATTCTCACCCGCCGCGGGGCTCGGGCCCAGCGCGGCGGAGGTTTCGTTACCTGGCATTTCGATGTTCATCGGCACACGCCCTCACGGCGGGAGTCGGAAGTCGTCCCCCCAAGCGTACGGGCGGAAAAAGCGTGCGTGCGGCGTACGACGCCAGGAACGCCGAACTGGTTCGGGCCTTGTTCCGGACACGGCCCCGAACGCCTGACGGTTCAACCGGTCGTCCGGGTTGCATCCCGGCGTCCTCCACTTTGCTCCACCCGGACCCTCCATTCCGCTCCACCGCCTCCTCCACTTCGCTCCACAGCGCCCGGATCAAGCCTGTTTCACGCCTGGATCGACCCCGCTGGGACCACCCGGCAACCGGTTGAGGCGGCAGCGACACGCGGGTTCGGGTAGCGGATTCCAGGCGGCACGGGGGCGGAATGGGGCGCAAGTTGGTTGACGGTGGGGCAAAGTGGAGTAAGGTGGAGCGCAGTGGAACTGAAGTGGTGGAAACACTCGCCTGAGTCGGAAGGTCCGCAACGGGGAGGTGGAGCGTGTTCCTCGGAACTCACTTCCCCAAGCTCGACGACAAGGGCCGGCTGTTCCTGCCGGCGAAGTTCCGGGACGAGCTGGCCGACGGTCTGGTGATCACACGCGGGCAGGAGCGATCGCTGTCGGTGTGGCCGGAGCGTGAGTTCGTCCAGCTGACCGAGCAGTTGAAGCAGGCTCCGATCACCAACAAGGGTGCGCGGGACTACCTACGGATGTTGTTCGCCGGTGCCTCCAACGAGATGCCGGACAAGCAGGGCCGGGTCACCATCCCACCGATGCTGCGCGATTACGCAACGCTGGATCGCGACTGTGTCGTCATCGGGGCGATGAATCGGGTGGAGATCTGGAACACGGAGAACTGGAACAGGTACTCCGCGGAGCAGGAGCAGGCGTTCGCCGACCTCTCCGAGGAAGTACTGCCAGGCATCTTCTGAGCGCGACGAGTTTTCAGCTGAACAGTGCGAACCGCGACACACCGACCGTCCGGTGAGATCACGGGTCCGACTTCCGACCTGGAGTGTTGACGCCACTTCCCCGGCGCCAAGACCAGCAGGTACTTCCCCGGAAGGCGTACCCGCGATCTGACCGGACGGTGTCGTCTACCTCCGCACCCCGATCAGCGATGGCCAGGCAGCACCGATCAGTAGCGAGCAAGGCAGCACCCGGACCGGCACCGCGACGCCGGCCGGAACACAGGACCTGCGGGGGCAGGGTCGCTCCCGCGATGGCAGGGGAAGTGACGGGAAGGGTCGAGATGAACGCTGCGGAGCGGCATGTGCCGGTGATGCTGGAGCGCGTGGTCGCGCTGCTGGCTCCGGCGCTGGCCCGGCCCGGCGCGGTCCTCGTCGACGCCACCCTCGGCCTCGGTGGTCACTCCGAGGCGTTCCTGCGGCAGTTCCCGGACGTCCGGCTGATCGGGCTGGACCGCGATCCGGCCGCGCTGCGGCTGGCCGGCGAGCGGCTGGCCCCGTTCGCGGAGCGGATCACGCTCGTGCACGCCGTGTACGACGAGCTGCCGCGCGTACTTGCCGAGCTGGGCGTACCGGCGATCGACGGCATCCTGTTCGATCTCGGGGTCTCCTCGATGCAGCTGGACGAGGCGGAGCGCGGGTTCGCGTACGCCCAGGACGCGCCGCTGGACATGCGGATGGACTCCACCGGGCCGGTCACCGCGGCCGACATCGTGAACACATACAGCGCGGCCGAGCTGGCCCGCGTGCTGTTCCAGTACGGCGAGGAGAAGTTCGCTCGCCGGATCGCGGATCGGATCGTCCGGGAGCGCGAGACCGAACCGTTCACGAACAGCGCGCGGCTGTCCGAGCTGGTCCGGAACGCGATCCCGCAGGCGGCCCGCCGGACCGGGGGGCACCCGGCCAAGCGCACCTTCCAGGCACTGCGGATCGAGGTGAACGGCGAGCTCGAGGTGCTGCGGCGCGCGCTGCCGGCCGCGCTCGAGGCGCTCGCCCTGCACGGCCGGATCGTGGTGATGAGCTACCAGTCGCTGGAGGACCGGATCACCAAGCAGGTGTTCGCGGCCGCCACCAAGACCGACGTGCCCGATGACCTGCCGGTGATTCCGGCCGGACACGAGCCGTACCTGAAACTGCTGACCCGGGGTGCCGAACGGCCGACCGAGGAGGAGGTCGCGGTGAACCCGCGGGCCGCCTCCGCTCGCGTGCGGGCGGCCGAGCGCGTCCGGGAGAAGGGACTGGTGGCCTGATGAGCACTGTCTTCAGCCCGCAGAAGGCGCGGGTGACGCCGGTCCCCGCGAAGGCGGCGAAGAAGGCGCAGCCGCGGCTGCGAGTCGTGTACGGGGCGCCGTTCCGGCCGCCGCGGATGCCCTTCGTCATCTTCGTGGTGTCGCTGCTGGCGGCCGGGCTGGTCGGTCTGTTGCTGCTGAACACGCAGTTGCAGAGCGGGACGTTCGACATCACCAAGCTGAACAACCAGGCGAACCAGCTGAAGGACCAGCAGGAGGCGCTGGAGAAGCAGGTCCGCACGCTGGAGTCGCCGCAGAACCTGTCCGACCGGGCGCTCCGGATGGGCATGGTGCCGAACCCGAACCCGGTGTTCCTGCGGTTGTCCGACGGGCGCGTACTGGGAGTGCCCGCGGAAGGCAAGGCCGGTACCGGGACGACGATGTTCGGTCCTGGTACGCCGACCGGAACAGCAACCACGAAGCCACCAGCCGCGGTCAAGCCACCCACCACCGCGGTGAAGCCACCGGCCAGCACCGCGGTCACGCCACCAGCCGGCACGGCCAAGCCGCCGGCCGGCACCACCAAACCGCCGGTCGGCACTACCAAGCCGCCGACCAGCACGACCAAACCGCCGACCGGTACCACCAAGCCGCCGGCGGCCACGACGAAGCCACCCGCCACGACCACACGGGGATGATCGGATGACGGACCGACGGGGAAACGAGCCGCCACGCAAACGTGGTGCCGCATCGGACCGGGGCAACAACCCGCCGCGCAAGGCTCAGCCCCGTCGTCCGTCCGCTACGGACAGTACTCGTAGCAACCCCACCCGCAACCGCCGCCCATCAGAAGAAGACACTCCCCGCCGCCCAACAACTGACAGAGACGGCGCACGGCGCCGTCCGGCCACCGGCGGGCGGGGAGCTGGGGACAAGCAGCGCGCCGCAGGGGCACGGAGGCAGGCTCCGGCGGGCCGGACGGGCGGCGCAGCGACGGGCCGGACGAGCGGCGCGCCGGCGAGGACAGCTGCCAAGCGGCCGGTGAAGAAGGCTGCCAAGCGGCCGGTGGCCAACCGGCCGGCGCCGCGGCCCAAGAAGAAGGTACGGAAGCCGCCGCGGATGTTGCGGCTGGGGCGTCCGATGGTGCGGTTGCGCGTCACGCTCGGCGTGATGGCGTTCGTACTGTCATTGTTCGCCGGCCGACTCGTACTGCTGCAGGGCGTCGACCCGGACAGCTACGCGCAGGCGGCGACCCGGGAGAACGCCCGGACCTTCATCCTGCCCGCCTCCCGCGGCAGCATCGAGGACCGGAACGGCGTCGAGCTGGCGGTCACCGAGGACGCGGTCGCGATCACCGCCGACCCGAGCCAGACCAAGCCGGTGGCGCAGCAGCTGGCCGCGATCCTCGCACCGAAGCTGACCGGCACCACCTCGGCGAAGCTGATCGCCGCGATGACCGGCAAGGGCCGCTTCACGTACCTGGCCCGCCAGGTCACGCCGCCGGTGTGGAGTGAGATCCAGGCCGAGATCAAGACGCAGAACGCGGCCATCACCAAGCAGAACAAGGGCAAGCCGCAGGAGCAGCAGGCACCGCTGCTGATCGGCCTGTACACCGAGCAGGACCCGATTCGCAGCCACCCGATCGGCAGCGTCGCCGCGTCCCTGGTCGGCGTCACCGGCCACGACGGCAAGGGCCAGTCCGGGCTGGAGTACGGCCTGAACGACAAGCTGTCCGGCCAGGACGGCAAGGCGATGTACGAGGTCGACTCGAACGGCAACAAGATCCCGAACGCGAACCACACCGTGCAGGACCCGAAGCCCGGTGTCGGCGTCCAGCTGACCCTGGACACCGACCTGCAGTACTTCGCCGAGAAGCGCATCCAGGAGGCGGTCGAGAAGTACAAGGCCAGCTCCGGCACCGTGGTCGTGATGGACGTGAAGTCCGGCCAGCTGATGGCGGTCGCGAACTACCCGTCGTTCGACCCGAACAAGAAGAAGTACACCTCGGCGGACCTGTCCAACCCGGCGCTGGAGCGCAGCTACGAACCGGGCAGCGTGCAGAAGGTGGTCACGATGGCGGCGCTGGCCGACGCCGGGAAGATCAACCTGAACACGAAGCTCAAGGTGCCCGGCAGCATCGACGTCCAGCGCCGGATCATCAAGGACCACTGGAACCACGGCGAGCTGAACCTGACCATCTCCGGCGTGATCGCGAAGTCCTCGAACGTCGGTACGATCATCGCCGCGCAGCAGATGCCGATCGCGCAGTTCGTGAAGTACCTGCACGACTTCGGGTTCGGCGAGCCGACCGGGCTGAACTTCCCGGGCGAGACGAAGGGCCTGCTGACGCCGGGTGACGAGTGGCCCGAGCTGACCCGGTCGAACGTCGCGTTCGGTCAGGGCCTGTCGGTGAACGCGATCCAGGAGACCGCCGCGGTGAACGCGGTCGCGAACGGCGGCGTGTACGTGCCGCCGCAGCTGGTCCGCAACTACGTCGAGGCCGACGGCACCGTGGTACCGAACCAGGCGGGCGCGCCGCGCCGGGTGGTCAGCGAGAAGGCGGCCAAGGAAGTCACCACGATGATGGAGGCGGTGACGGCGAAGAAGGGCACCGCCCCGCAGGCCGCGATCGACGGCTACCTGGTGGCCGGCAAGACCGGTACCGCGCAGCAGGTCGACCCGAAGACCGGCAAGTACGGCAAGTGGGCGACTTCTTTCGCCGGATTCGCGCCGGCAGACAACCCACGGTTCGTGACGTACGTCGTACTGCACGACCCGAGCGACGGCGTTCGGGGTGGTGGCCTGCAAGGAGGACCGGTGTTCCGCGATGTGATGAGCTACGCGCTGCAGAAGTACGTGGTGCCGCCGACGGGCGCGCAGCAGCCGAACATCCCACTGACCTGGTGAAGTCCGGCTTCGTGACGCAGGGTCAGGTAGGAGTCACAGGGTCCGTGGCGGTAGCCTCAGGGCCCGTGTCCACCCCTACCGCCGCCGGCGGCGCGGTCGCAGCGATCCGGCCCCGGCATGTCGTGCCGGTCGGCCTCGCCGACCTCGCGACCGTCGCCCGCACCCAACCACCGGCAGCGTCGCCGGTAGCCGTGACCGGCGTCTCCCTAGACTCGCGCTCCATCCTTCCCGGTGATCTGTACGCCGCTCTGCCCGGCGCGGTCACGCACGGCGCGGAGTTCGTCGCGCAAGCGCGATCGGCCGGCGCGGTCGCCGTGCTGACCGACTCGACCGGAGCCGACCGGGCCGCCGCGAGCGGCCTGCCGACACTGATCGCCGGCAACCCGCGCGAGATACTCGGCGCGGTCGCGTCCCGGATCTACGGCGAGCCGACCAGCGAACTGCGGTTGATCGGCGTCACCGGTACGAACGGCAAGACCACGACCAGCTTCCTGCTCGACTCCGTACTTCGGCAGCTCGGCCCGACCGCGTTGATCGGCACGATTCAAACGCGGATCGGCGACGAGGTGGTGCCGAGCGTACGAACCACTCCCGAGGCCACTGATCTGCAGGCCTTGTTCGCGGTGATGCGCGAGCAGGCGGTGCCGTGGTGCTCGATGGAGGTGTCCAGTCACGCGCTGGCGATGGGCCGGGTCGACGGCGCGCGGTTCGCGGTCGCGGGTTTCCTCAACCTTTCGCAGGACCACCTGGATTTCCACAAGACGTTCGAGGACTACTTCCAGGCGAAGGCCGCGCTGTTCACTCCGGAGCGGTGTGATGTCGCCGTGGTGACGATCGACGACGCGTACGGGCGCCGGCTGGCCGCGCAGACCGTCGTACCGCTGGTCACGGTGTCCACCACCGGCGACGCGGACTGGACGGTCGCGAACAAGCACCGCTCCGAGCGACCGGGGCGGTGGGGTGGGGAAGGTATTCAGCGGAGCACCACGGTGTTCGACATCGAAGGGCCGGGGGAGACCCTGACCGTGGAGATCGGGTTGCCGGGTGACTTCAACGTCGCCAACGCGCTGCTCGCCACCGCGATGCTGCGTCAGCTGGACGTACCCGCCGAGGCGATCGCCGCGGGATTGCGGATGGCGGCCGTACCCGGCCGGATGGAGCCGTTCACGCGCGCGGACGGACTGACCGTGATCGTCGACTACGCGCACACGCCGGACGCGGTCGCGCTGGCGCTGACCGCCGCGCGGACGGCGACCAAGGGCCGGCTGTTCGCCGTCGTCGGCTGTGGCGGCGACCGGGATCCGTGGAAGCGGCCGGCGATGGGCGCCGAGGCGGCCCGCGCCGCCGACGCCGTGATCGTCACCGACGACAACCCGCGTAGCGAGGACCCGGCCGCGATCCGGGCCGCCGCGCTGGCCGGCGCCCGCGAGGCAGTGCCGGCTGCGGACCTGCAGGAGATCGGCGACCGGCGGCAGGCGATCGCGACCGCGATCCGGCTGGCCGGCCCGGGCGACACCGTCGTCGTCCTGGGTAAAGGACATGAAACAGGCCAGGACGTCGGCGGTGTGATCCACCCGTTCGACGACCGCGAAACCGTGCGTGAGCTGTTGGAGGCAGACCGGTGATCCCTGTCAGTTGCGGAGAGATCGCCGAGGTCGTCGGCGGCGAGCTGGTGGGCGCCGAGCCCACGGCCGTCGTGGACGGCGCGGTAGTCGTCGACTCGCGGAAGGCCGGACCGGGCGGACTGTTCGTCGCCCTGCCCGGCGAGCGCGTCGACGGGCACGACTTCGTCGCCGCGGCGACCGCGGCCGGCGCCACGGTCTCGCTCACCACCCGCCCGGTCGACGGCAGCCCGTGCATCGTCGTCGGTGACGCGCAGCGCGCGCTCGGCGATCTGGCCCGGTACGTGGTGGCGAAGCTGCCCGACCTGACCGTGATCGCGCTGACCGGGTCATCCGGAAAAACCAGTACGAAGGACCTGATCGCCCAGGTGATCCGCCCGTACGGCGAGACGGTGTCGCCGGAAGGCTCGTTCAACAACGAGATCGGGCATCCGCTGACCGCGCTGCAGGCGACCGGGTCGACGAAGTACCTGATCGCGGAGATGGGCGTACGCAGCCTCGGCGACATCACCTACCTGGCCGGAATCACGCCGCCGGCGATCGGTCTGGTGCTGAATGTCGGTACTTCGCACATCGGCAAGCTCGGTAGTCAGGACAACATCGCGCTCGCCAAGGGTGAGTTGATCGAAGCCGTGCGGGCCGGTGGTACCGCGATCCTGAACGCGGACGACGACCGGGTCGCCGGGATGCGCGGCCGGACCCGGGAGAAGGTGCTGACCTTCGGCGAGGCGGCTGAGGCCGAGGTACGCGCGACGGAGCTCAAGATCGACGGCGAGGGCCGCCCGACCTTCACACTGCACGTCGGAGCAGGATCAGCCGCCGACGACCAGCCGGCCTTCAGCACTTCTGTTTCGCTGCGGTTCATTGGTGAGCACTACGTTTCGAACGCGCTGGCCGCCGCGGCGGTCGGGGTGGCGCTCGGGCTGACGCCGGAGCAGATCGCCGCCGGCCTGAACGCCGCGACGCCGCTGTCCGCGGCCCGGATGGAGCTGACCGAGCGGCCGGACGGCGTGACGATCATCAACGACGCCTTCAACGCGAACCCGGAGTCGACCCGCGCCGCGCTCAAGTCGCTGGCCGCGATCGGCCGGTCCCGCGGCGCCCGGACCTGGGCGGTGCTCGGCGAGATGCTCGAACTCGGCGACACCTCGACCGCCGAACATGACGCGATCGGCCGGCTGGCCGTCCGGCTGGACGTGAACCGGCTGGTCACGGTCGGCGCGGGCGCGAAACCGATCCATCTCGGTGCCTCGCTGGAAGGCTCGTGGGGCAACGAGTCGGCGTACGTGGAGACCATCCCGGACGCGCTCGCGCTGCTCCGGTCCGAGTTGCGCGCCGGTGACGTGGTCCTGGTGAAGTCGTCCAAGGCGGCGAAACTGCGCAGCCTCGCCGACGCCTTGCTGGAGGACGTGCAGTGATCTCGATCCTGTTCGGCGGTGCCGTCTCGATGGTGCTGACCCTGATCGGCACCCGTTGGGCGATCAAGTGGCTGGCCCGGCGCGGGTACGGTCAGGAGATCCGTGACGACGGTCTGCAGTCGCACCAGATCAAGCGCGGTACGCCGACGATGGGCGGCACCGTGTTCATCATCGCGACCATCGTCGGGTACTTCAGCGCGAAGCTGTTCGCGATGCTCACCACCGGCGCCGGCAGCGGGCCGAGCGCGTCCGCGATCCTGGTGCTGTTCCTGTTCGCCGGGATGGGCGCGGTCGGCTTCCTGGACGACTTCATCAAGATCTTCCGGCAGCGCAGCCTGGGCCTGCGGAGCAAGGCGAAACTGGCCGGCCAGACCATGGTCGCGGTGGTGTTCGCGGTGCTCGCGCTGCAGTTCCCGGACGACCGTGGGCAGCGGCCGGCGTCGCCGTTCATCTCGTTCATCCGCGACATCGGCTGGCTGGAGCTGCCACTGATCGTGGTGGTGATCTGGATTCTGCTGCTGATCGCCGGTATGTCCAACGGCGTCAACCTGGTCGACGGTCTGGACGGCCTGGCCACCGGCGCGTCGATGATGGTGTTCGGCGCGTACACGCTGATCTGCATCTGGCAGTTCAACCAGAGCTGCGCGACCGAGCGGGGCGTCGGCGCGAAATGCTACGAGGTACGCGATCCACGTGATCTTGCGGTGGTCGCGGCGTGTCTGACCGGCGCGCTGTTCGGCTTCCTCTGGTGGAACGCGTCGCCGGCCAAGATCTTCATGGGTGACACCGGTTCGCTGTCGCTCGGCGGCGCGCTGGCCGGGATGGCGGTGATGACCCGGACCGAGCTGCTGGTGCTGGTGCTCGGCGGCCTGTTCGTCATCGTCACCGCGTCGGTGATCCTGCAGGTCGGCTACTTCAAGATCACCAAACGTACCGCCGGCGTCGGTAAACGATTGTTCCGAATGGCGCCACTACAGCACCACTTCGAGATGCTCGGCTGGGAACAGGTGAACGTGGTGATCCGGTTCTGGATCATCCAGGGCCTGTGCGTGGTGATCGGCCTCGGCATCTTCTACGCGGAATGGGTGACCGGATGAGTTTGGAGTCACGGACCGCCGACGGCTGGGCCACCACCCGGTTCGTGGTGCTCGGGTTCGGTACGGCCGGGTACGCGTGCGCCGACTCGCTGATCCAGGCCGGGTCGGAGCATGTCGTCGTACTGGACGACCGGGACAACGAGGCGCTGCGGGAGAAAGCGCGGATCCTGGAAACGCTCGGCGCGACCATCACGCTCGGTCCGGGCAGTACGGCCGAGCTGCCGAAGGAGGTCGACGTCGTCGTCACCTCGCCCGGCGTACCGCCGCACGCGCCTTTGCTGGCGCAGGCGGCCGAGCGGGACGTACCGATCTGGAGCGAGATCGAGCTCGCCTGGCGGCTGCGTGACCCGGCGAACGCGGCGCCCTGGCTGTGCATCACCGGGACCAACGGCAAGACCACGACGGTGCAGATGCTGACCGCGATCCTGCAGGCCGCCGGTCACCGGGCCGTTGCCGCGGGCAACGTGGGGCTGCCGTTGCTCGAGGCGGTGATGGACCCGGAGCCGTACGACGTGATCGCGGTCGAGCTGTCCAGCTACCAGCTGCACTTCACCCATTCGATGTCGGCGCATTCGGCCGCCGTACTGAACCTCGCTCCGGATCATGTCGACTGGCACGGTTCGATGGCGGCGTACGCGCTGGACAAGGGCCGGATCTATGCGAACTGCCAGGTCGCGTGCGTGTACAACGTCGCCGACCCGGCCACCGAGCAACTGGTCGCGGACGCGGACGTGGTGGAAGGCTGCCGCGCGATCGGCTTCACGCTGGGTACGCCGGGACTGTCGATGATTGGTCTGGTCGACGATCTGATCGTCGACCGCGCGTTCATCGAGGAGCGCGCCACGTCGGCCCAGGAGCTCGCCAGTCTCGCCGACATCACCCCGGCCGCGCCGCACAACGTCGCGAACGCGCTCGCCGCCGCGGCGCTGGCGCGGTCGTTCGGCGTCCCCGCGACCGCGGTCCGGGACGGGCTGCGCGGCTTCCGGCCGGACAAGCACCGGATCGCCCACGTCGCGGAGGTTGCCGGAGTCAACTATGTCGACGACTCGAAGGCGACCAACCCGCACGCCGCGCAGGCATCCCTGCTGGCGTACGAGCACGTGGTCTGGATCGCCGGCGGCCAGGCGAAGGGCGCGACCTTCGACGAACTGGTGATCGCCGCCCGCGATCGGTTGCGCGCGGTGGTGCTGCTCGGGCAGGACAAACAGGTGATCATCGAAGCCCTCGAGCGACACGCACCGGATGTGCCGAGGATCGTGGTTGACGCGACGGACACTGGTGCCATGCGGATCGTGGTGGGGGAGGCGGCGAAGCTCGCACGGGTGGGTGACACCGTGCTGCTCGCGCCCGGCTGCGCGTCCTGGGACATGTTCGCCAACTACGGAGCCCGCGGCGACGCCTTCGCCGAAGCAGTTCGCTCCCTGGCCGAATGAGCCGGGGGTGATCGGGTGACGTCGGTACCGGATCAGCCGGCCCGGCGGAAGGCCGGCGAACGCGCTTGGGTGGCAGCGATCCGGGACGTCCTGGATCGGCCGCTCACGTCGTACCACATCGTCCTCGGCGCGACCGGGCTGCTGCTCGTCCTCGGGCTGATGATGGTGCTGTCGGCGTCCAGCGTGCTGGCGCTGCGGACGACCGGGAACAGCTACACGATCTTCGTCCGGCAGTCGATCTGGGTCGCGGTCGGTCTCCCGATGGCGTACGTCGCCTCCCGGATGACCCCACGGCACTTCCGGATGCTTGCGTACATCGCGCTGCTCGGCTCGATGTTCCTGCTGGTGCTGACGTACATCCCGGGTCTCGGCGTCGGCGTGAACGGCAACACGAACTGGCTGAACCTCGGCGGACCGCTGCAGATCCAGCCGAGTGAGTTCGCCAAACTGGCGATGGTGCTGTGGTGCGCCGATCTGTACGCCCGCAAGGAGAAACTGCTCACCCAGTGGAAGCACCTGCTGGTACCGATGGTGCCGGTATGCGGTCTGGTGATCGCACTGGTGGTCGGCCAGCACGACCTCGGTACGGCGCTGGTGCTGATGGCCGTGATGATCGGGATGATCTGGATCGTCGGCGCGCCGACCCGGTTGTTCGTCGCGACGATCGTGGTCGTCGGCGCGGTGGCGACGTACTTCGTGAACGCGGAGAAGTACCGGATGCAGCGGGTCACCTCGTTCCTGGACCCGTTCGCGGACCCGACCTCGGTCGGCTGGCAGGCGTACCACTCGTTCTACGCGCTCTCCACCGGCGGCTGGTGGGGCGTCGGGATCGGCAACAGCCGGCAGAAGTGGGGCAACCTGCCGGAGGCGCACACCGACTTCATCTTCTCGGTGATCGGCGAGGAGCTCGGCCTGGTCGGCTCACTCACCGTGCTCGCGCTGTTTCTCGCGCTGGCGTACGCCGGGGTGCGGATCGCGACCCGGAACACGCAGCCGTTCGTGCGGTACGCGGCGGCCGGAATCACCATCTGGCTGATGGCGCAGACGCTGGTCAACCTCGGTGCCGTGATCGGACTGCTACCCATCGTGGGGATCCCGCTCCCACTTTTGTCGTACGGTGGTTCCGCACTGCTGCCGACGTTGATCGCGATCGGTATGTTGCTGTCCTTCGCGAAGGCCGAGCCCGGCGCGCAGGCCGCCCTGAAAGAAACCCGGCGGTCCCGTTTCGGCTGGTTGCCTTCGCGGCGTCTGTCATACAAGTGAACCCGCGGGAGCGTTGAAAGCTGTGCCCAGCATTGTTCTGGCCGGTGGCGGTAGCGCCGGTCATACTTCACCCCTGATCGCCACCGCTGACGCGCTGCGCCGGATCGACCCGACCGTGGAGATCCTCGCGCTCGGGACCGAGCGCGGCCTGGAGACCCGGGTCGTCCCGGAGGCCGGGTACCGGCTGGAGCTGATTCCGCCGGTGCCACTGCCGCGCAAACCGACGCCCGCGCTGCTCGCCGTCCCGGGCAAGATGCTGGCCTCGGTCAGCGCCGCCCGGCGGGTCCTGGACGAGGCGAAGGCCGACGTCCTGGTCGGCTTCGGCGGGTACGTGTCCACGCCGGCGTACGTCGCGGCCTGGCGGCGGAAGACCCCGATCGTCGTCCACGAGGGCAACGCGGTGCCGGGAATCGCGAACAAGTTCGCCGCCCGGTACTGCACCCAGCACGTGAAAACCTCCTTCCCAGGGTCCGACCTGCCGCACGCCGAGTACGTCGGGCTGCCGATCCGGCAGGCCATCTCGACGCTCGACCGGGCCGCGCTCCGGGCCGAGGCGCGGGCGTTCTTCGGGTTGGACCCGGACGCCCCGACGCTGTTCGTCACCGGTGGTTCGCAGGGCGCGCAGCGGATCAACGAGGCGATCTCCGGCGCCGCCGCGGACCTGCAGGCGGCCGGCATCCAGGTGCTGCACGCGATCGGCCCGAAGAACTCCCTCGAAGTACCGCAGACCGGCCGCTACCCGTACCGGGTGCTGAACTACATCGACCGGATGGACCTCGCGTACGCCGCGGCCGACCTGGTCGTCTGCCGTTCCGGCGCGAACACCGTCACCGAGGTGTCCGGCGTCGGGCTGCCCGCGATCTACGTACCGCTGCCGATCGGTAACGGTGAGCAGCGGCTGAACGCCAAGCCGGTGATCGACGCCGGCGGCGGCATCCTGATCGGCAACGCCGACCTGACCGTGGACTGGGTGCGCGCGAACGTGCCCCAACTTCTGCACGACCGGGAGCGTCTGACAGCTATGTCCACCGCTGCCACCGGCGTGATCCGTACGGATGCCGACGACCGATTGGCGCGGATCATCCTCGATGTGGTGGGGTCTGCGTCGTGATCGTCACCGCTCCGGACACGCTGTTACCGGCCGAGAAGCTCGGCCGGGTGCACTTCGTAGGAATCGGCGGTGCCGGGATGTCCGGGATCGCCCGGATCATGGCCGCCCGCGGGATCGAGGTGTCCGGCTCGGACGCCAAGGACGGCAAGGTGCTGGCCGCGCTCCGCGCGCTCGGCGCGACCTGCTGGGTCGGGCACGCCGCCGAGCACGTCGAGGCCGTCGACACCGTGGTGGTGTCGACCGCGATCCGCGAGACCAACCCCGAGGTGGTCGCCGCCCGCGCCGCCGGAATCCCGATCCTGCCCCGGGCCGCCGCGCTCGCGTCGGTGATGGTCGGCCGCCGTACGCTCGCCGTCGCCGGAACGCACGGCAAGACCACCACCACGTCGATGCTGACCGTCGCGCTGCAGCACTGCGGCGCCGACCCGTCGTACGCGATCGGTGGCAACCTGAACGAATCCGGCTCGAACGCGCACGACGGCAGCGGCGATCTCTTCGTCGCCGAGGCGGACGAGTCGGACCGGTCCTTCCTGACGTACACGCCCGAGGTGTCGATCGTCACGTCGGTCGAGCCGGACCACCTGGACAACTACGGCGACGAGGCCAGTTACCGGAAGGCGTTCGAGGAGTTCTGCGGGCGGGTGCTGCCGGACGGATTCATGGTGATCTGTGGTGATGACGCGGGCGCTCGGCAGCTGACCACATTTGCCCGCGAGCAGGGCATCGAGGTTCGTACGTACGGCGAGTCCGATGATGTCGACTTGCGCGTGACCGAGCTGACCGCTGAGGGTGCGACGCAGTCGTTCGTGCCGGTGTATCGCGGGCGGAAGCTGCCGGTCGTACACCTGCAGCAGGCGGGCAAGCACAATGCGCTGAATGCTTCGGCGGCGCTCGCGGTCGGTCTCGGGCTGGGGTTCTCCGCGACCGATCTCGCTGAAGGGCTGGCCGCCTTCACGGGCACCGGCCGGCGGTTCGAGTTCAAGGGGCTCGAGGACGGCGTGCGGGTGTTCGACTCGTACGCGCATCACCCGACCGAGCTGGCCGTCGACCTGACCGCGGCGCGGACGGTGGCGGGCGAGGGGCGCGTGATCGCGTGCTTCCAGCCGCATCTGTTCAGCCGGACGCGGATCTTCGCGGCCGAGTTCTCCGAGGCGCTGGCGCTGGCCGACGAGGTCGTGGTGATGGATGTCTTCGCCGCGCGCGAGGACCCGGAGCCTGGTGTCACCGGCGCGCTGATCGCGAACCACGTGCCGCTGAAGCCCGAGCAGGTACGGTTCGAGCCGTCCTGGTCCGCCGTACCGAAGCTGGTCGCGGGGCTGGCCGCGCCGGGCGACCTGGTGGTGACCCTCGGCGCGGGCGACGTGACCCTGATCGGCCCGGAAGTCGTCGCTTTGCTGGCCGAAAGAAGCCTCACCCGCGAGCCTTCCCAAGACCCGCTCTCTCCTGTGGTGGAGTAATTGGGTGGGGTTCGTTGAATGACCCAGAGCGTGGATCTGGCTCGGGCACAGCAGAAGTTCGCGCGCCGGCAACGGCTGGTGCGGTGGCGGAGCTGGCTGCCCTGGGCCATCGGCGGCGGGATCGTCGTGCTGTCCGGGCTGATCGTCTGGCTGTTCTACTTCTCCTCCGCGTTCGCGGTCAGCGGGGTCCGGGTGAGCGGCGCGGACACGGTGCCGGTGGCAACGATCGAGCAGACCGCGGCGGCACCGATCGGTACGCCGCTGGCGAAGGTCGACCTGCGCGCGATCGCGGACCGGGTCCGCGGCATCCCCGCGGTCGCCGACGTCCAGGTGACCCGCTCCTGGCCACGGAAGATCGTGATCGTGGTCACCGAACGGGTCGCGGTGGTGGTGGTCACGGACGGTTCGCGGTACGAGTTGGTGGACGCGACCGGCAGTTCGTACCGGACCGTCCCGGACCGGCCGGCCGGGTTGCCGGAGGCGAAGGTGACCGGGGTCCGGCGCGACGTCACGATCCATTCGGTGGTGACGGTTTCGGCCGCGCTGCCGGACACGCTCCGGTCCCAGGTGGGCTCGATCACGGCGACCTCGCCGGACTCGATCACCCTCAACCTCAGCTCCGGGGTGAAGGTGGTCTGGGGCAGCGCCGATAACAGCGCGCAAAAGGCGGGCGTACTCAGCGTGCTGATGAAACGGCAGGCGAAGGTGTACGACGTGTCGGCGCCCGATCTCCCTGTCACCAAAGGCGAAAAGCGATGATCGATCACATCCCGGACTGTGCGGCGAGGCGCGTGGACAGCGTCGGAAAACGTCCCGTACCGTGCGTCGTAATCTAAAGTTGACATAAGTCTAAGCATTCACTTGAGGTTCAGTCTTTTCGCTGGACAACGGGAAACGAACGAGGCGAGAGGCGCGGACGTGGCGGCACCGCAGAACTACCTGGCACTCATCAAGGTCGTCGGCATCGGCGGAGGCGGCGTGAACGCCGTCAACCGGATGATCGAGCACGGTCTGAAGGGCGTTGAGTTCATCGCCATCAACACCGACGCCCAGGCGTTGCTGATGAGCGACGCGGACGTGAAGCTCGACATCGGCCGCGAGGAGACCCGCGGCCTCGGCGCCGGCGCGAACCCGGCGATCGGGCAGAAGGCCGCCGAGGACCACGCGGAGGAGATCGAGGAAGCGCTCAAGGGCGCCGACATGGTCTTCGTCACCGCCGGCGAGGGCGGCGGCACCGGCACCGGCGGCGCGCCCGTGGTGGCCCGGATCGCCCGCTCGCTCGGCGCGCTGACCATCGGTGTGGTGACCCGGCCGTTCTCGTTCGAGGGCAAGCGCCGCGCCACCCAGGCCGAGGACGGGATCGCCACTCTCCGCGAGGAGGTGGACACGCTGATCGTCATCCCGAACGACCGGCTGCTGACCATCTCCGACCGCGCCGTGTCGGTGCTGGACGCGTTCAAGCAGGCCGACCAGGTGCTGCTGCAGGGTGTCTCCGGCATCACCGACCTGATCACCACGCCCGGCCTGATCAACGTGGACTTCGCCGACGTCAAGGCAGTGATGTCGAACGCCGGCTCGGCGCTGATGGGCATCGGCTCGTCCCGCGGCGAGGACCGCGCGGTCGCGGCCGCCGAGGCGGCCATCTCGTCTCCGTTGCTGGAGGCAAGTATCGAGGGCGCGCACGGCGTGCTGCTGTCGATCGCCGGTGGGTCCGACCTGGGCCTGTTCGAGATCAACGAGGCGGCCCAGCTGGTGTCGGAGTCCGCGCACTCGGACGCGAACATCATCTTCGGCGCGGTGATCGACGACGCGCTCGGTGACGAGGTCCGGGTCACGGTGATCGCGGCCGGCTTCGACGGCGGGATGCCGAAGCGCCGCGAGCAGGCGATGAACCAGGCCCGCCCGCAGTCCTCCCGGCCGGCCGCGCAGAACTACTCGGCCCCGATGTCCGGCGGCTCGACCCCGCAGTTCGGCCAGCAGTCCGGTCAGCCGGGTACGGGCCAGCCGGGTACCGGTCAGCCTGCTCAGGGTCAGGCCGGCACCGGCCAGCCCGCCCAGGGGCAGTTCAGCGCGGGTCAGTCCGCGCATGACCAGTCCGCTCCGGGTCAGGCGGTTCCGGGGCAGTCCGTGCCGGGGCAGCCTGGTCAGGGTCAGTCGGTCCACGGCCAACCGGTTCAAGGGCAGTCGGTGCAGGGTCAGTCGGTGCAGGGGCAGGGCGGTCAGTCGCACGCCGTACCGAACCAGCAGGCCGCCGGCCAGCCGCACGCGGTCCCGAACCAGCCGCCGGCCGGTACGCCGACCGATGACACGGTTCCGGTTCCGGCGCCGACCGAGCCCCGCGCCGGTACGACGAACTCCGCCCGCCCGCAGGCCGGCGAGGGCGTCCGCACGGTGCAGTCCGGTCAGCAGTCGGCCCAGCCGGCCCCGCACACGCCCGCGTCTCCGACCTCACCGTCGACCCAGCACTCCTGGCCGACCCACGGCCCGAGCAACGCCGGCACCCAGCAGCCCACCACCCCGAACCGCCCCCGCAAGCAGGAGCCGGAAGAAGACCTCGACATCCCCGACTTCCTCAAGTAACAACCACAGTCGCCCCAACCTCCCACCCACCACCAGCCTCCTTCCGGGAGGGTGGTTGGTGGGTGTTTTTGGTTTTAGTGGTGTGGTTGGCGTGGGCGGTATACCGAGATCGCGACGCCGTACCGTGCCTCGTCCGGGCCGGCGTCGGTGAGCCCGTCGACCAGTTCGCTCAAGGTAGTGGCCAGTTCTTCGGCCTGGGCTGCCGTCAGCCGCAGGTTCCGCACCGTGAACAGTGGGTCGCCCTCGGCCGTTTCCAGGTCGGCCGCGACCGCCTGGAGCGCGACGGTGTTGTTCGCCCGCGCCCCCTCGCCGGTGAAGCCGAAGCGCCGGACGGACCGCCGGTAGTACTGCTCGGTCCCACCACGCACCTGCCGGGTCTCGGCCACGTGCACCATCCCGGCGTCGCGGAGCACGCCCAGATGATGAGCAACGTTGCCCTTCGCCGTCCCGAGCGCGGCAGCGAGCTGGCTGATCGTCGCGGCTTCCTGTCCGAGCGCGAACAGCAGCCGGTGCCGCAGCGGGTGCCCGAGCGCCTTGAACTGGGCGGCGCTCGACACTTCCAGGTGGTCGACGATCTCAGCCATGAATCAAGTGTCGAGTTTTCTTGACGCTTAGTCAATCCGGATGCTCTACTCCTGCCATGGAAACCGAAGAGATCAGGTCCGTCCTCGGTCGGCTGGGTTCGTTGGTCGGCGAGCACTATGTCTTTCCGGAGGTCGGCACCGAGATCGCCGGCCGGCTGGCGGCGGCGGTCGCCGACGGTGCGTACGACGAGCTCCGGACCCCGGTCGACCTGGCCGAACGAGTCACGGCTGACCTGCAGGTCGGCAACCGTGACAAGCATTTGCGGCTCAAGTTCCACCGCGACGGACTGCCTGACGAGACCGATCCGGTGGCCGAGAAGGCGTACTGGCAGCGCCGGGCCGCACTCGACGCGGGTGGCTTCGCCCGGATCGAACGGCTGGACGGCAACATCGGGCTGCTGGAGCTGCGGCCGTTGCTGTATCCGCCCGAGCTCGCCGGTGCCGCCGTCGCGGCCGCGATGTCGCTCTTGGCTTCGACCGACGCGTTGCTCCTCGACCTGCGGCGCTGCCTCGGCGGATCGCCCGATCAGGTCGCCCTGGTCTGCAGCTATCTGCTCGGCTCCGACGAACCGGTCCACCTGCAGGACCTGGTCTCGCCGTCCGAAGGAAGGACACGGCAGTTCTGGACCTCGCCGTATCTGGCGGCTCCGCCATACGACAGCAGCAAGCCGATCTGGGTACTCACCAGTTCCGCGACGTTCTCCGGCGGCGAGGAACTGTCGTACAACCTGCAGCAGTTCAAGCGCGGGGTCGTCGTGGGGGAGCGGACCGGCGGCGGCGCGCATCCGCGTCGTGGGTTCAAGCTGCACGAACAACTCGAGGCCTCGGTGCCGGTGGCGCGTTCGGTCAACCAGGTCTCGGGCACCAACTGGGAGGGCACCGGCGTCGCCCCCGATGTCGAGGTATCGGCGGAGCAGGCGTTCGACGAGGCGTACCGCCTGGCGGCCGAGTACGTTCTCGGGATGCCGGCGGATCCGGTCCGGAACGCTGTGACCGACGAGGCGCGCGCGGTGCTGGGTGTGGTGGTCACGGCTGGGTAATCTTCAGTCGTGTTCGGCTATGACGAGGTACTCACCGCCGCCCGGGTCGCGTTCACCGATCGGTACGGCGGCGCCAGCAAACCACCGTACGGCGAGTTCAATCTCGGGACAGCGGCCGGCCCGGACGCTGACGGCGTACGGACGAACTTCCAGCAGGTCGCGACCGAGTTCGGCGTACGAACCGAGCATGTGGTTGTCCTCCACCAGGTGCACGGCCGCGACGTACACGTCGTCCGCCCGGGCGACGAGCTTCCGCTGAACCCGCACCCGCAGGCCGATGCGCTGGTCACCGATCGGACCGATGTCGTACTCGCGGTGCGCGCCGCCGACTGTCTGCCCGTACTGCTCGCCGGTGATGGCGTGATCGGTGCCGCGCATTCCGGGCGCAGAGGGATGTACGCCGGCGTTGTTCCGGCCACGGTCGACGCGATGCGAAAGCTCGGTGCGTCCCGGATCACCGCAGTCCTCGGACCGTACGCCTGTGGGAAGTGTTACGAGGTGCCGGAAGAGATGCGCGCCGAAGTCAGCGCGCAGGTGCCGGCGTCGTACTCCGAAACCAGCTGGGGGACACCCGCGATCGACGTGGCGGCCGGGGTGCGAGCGCAGTTGGCCGAGCTCGACGTCGAGGTGATCGACGCGACGGCGTGCACGATCGAGTCCGGGAACCTGTACTCCTATCGCCGCGAAGGCCCGGAAAGCGGCCGGCTGGCCGGGCTGATCAAGCTGGCCGGCTCATGACCGAGCGGACCGACGAGCTGCGGTCGAATCTTCAGCTGGTCCAGGAGCGGATCGAGAAGGCCTGTCAGGCGGCCGGCCGGTCCCGGGACGAGGTGACCCTCGTAGCGATCACCAAAACCTTCCCAGTCAGCGACGTACGGGCGCTGGCGGCCCTTGGGATCGGCGACGCCGGCGAGAACCGCGAGCAGGAACTCAAACAGAAGGCGCCGGACTGCCCGGACCTGAGGTGGCACTTCGTCGGCCAGCTGCAGTCGAAGAAGGCCCGCTCGATCGTGAGATATGCCTCGGCGGTGCACTCGGTCGACCGGCTGTCGTTGGTCAGCGCGCTGTCGAAGGCCGCGGTCGCCGAGGAGAAGACGGTGCGCTGCCTGATCCAGGTGAGCCTCGCGGCGTACGGCCCGGCGGACGCGGCGACCGGCGCGAGCCGTGGCGGGGTCGAACCGTCCGCCGTACCCGAGCTGGCGGCTGCGATCGCGACCGCCGACGGGCTCGAACTCGGCGGCGTGATGGCGGTCGCGCCGCTGGGATCGGAACCGGCCGAAGCCTTCGCCGGACTGCGTGAAGTAGCGTCCCGGCTACGCTCCGAACACCCCGGCGCGGACTGGATCTCGGCCGGGATGACCGGTGATCTGGAGGCCGCGATCCAGCAGGGTGCGACACACGTTCGGCTCGGGCGCGCATTACTCGGTACGCGCCCCCGGCTGGGTTAGTGTCGACATCGAACGGGTTTCGCTACTTGTTCAACTGTTGTCGTCGAGCCGGATCGAGGTGCTGAGGGGCCATGAGCGGCGCACTGCGCAAGATGGGTGTGTACCTCGGCTTGGTCGAGGACGGGGAGCGCTACAACGCGCGGTACGACGACGAGTACGACGACTACGACGAGTACGAGGACGAAGCCGTCGACGGGGACTCCCAGACCGAGCCGGTACCCGCCGGCCGGGAGAGCCGTGAGTCCCGCGAGCCACGCGAACACCGCGAGGAGCGTCCGGAGCCGAGCGGTGCAACGGTGAGCAAGTTCCCAGACCGGCGCGGAGTCGCGCCGTCCCCGGAGGTTACCGAGTTGGCCCGCATCACCACCGTGCATCCGCGCAGCTACAACGAGGCGCGCGTGATCGGTGAGCACTTCCGCGACGGTACGCCCGTCATCATGAACCTGACCGAGATGGACCACGCCGACGCCAAGCGGCTGGTGGACTTCGCGGCCGGCCTGATCTTCTGCTGCCGCGGTTCGATCGAGCGGATCACCACCAAGGTGTTCCTGGTCTGCCCGCCGAACGTCACGGTGGCCGCCGAGGAGAAGGAAAAGATCGCTGCCGACGGGTTCTACAACCAGAGTTGAGGACAGCCGTTTCCGGCGTCTTCTACACTGCTTGTCGACATGGTTGCTCTAGCGCTCGTCCTCAGTGTTCTCAGCTGGGTGCTGCTCGCCTTCTTCCTGATTCTGGTGGCGAGGTTCGTACTCAGCCTGATCGTCATGTTCGCGCCCCAGTGGCACCCGAAAGGCCCGGTGCTGCTCTTCTTCGAGCTGGTCTACTCGGTCACCGATCCGTTCCTGAAACCGCTCCGGCGGATCCTGCCCCCGATCGGGGCCGGCGGGGTCCGGATCGACCTGTCCATGCTGATGCTCTTCGTCATCATCTCGGTGGCGATGTCCATCAACTCGACGGCCCTGCGCTCGTTGTGAGGGTGAGGACGGCACGGACTGGGTAGGTAGAGTCGAGGGAATTCGGGGGCCCGTAACGTTCGGGCCGGACCGGCCCGGCGACCGTTGTCGGCCGCCCCGATTCCGTCATAAGACAACGAAGCGATAACGTGATCTACTGAGTCGCCAAGGCGAGGGCCACGGGGACTCCGCCAAGACACAGACAAACGAGGTGAAAGATGCCGCTGACGCCGGATGACGTCCGCTCGAAGCAGTTCACGCCCGTCCGACTACGGGAGGGCTACGACGTCACAGAGGTCGACTCCTTCCTCGACGAGGTGGAAGCCGAGCTCGAGCGCCTTCTCGCCGAGAACGAGGAGCTGCGGGCCAAGCTCGCGGCGGCTCAGCGCGCGGGTGCCGAGCAGCAGCAGCGACCGGTCGACCAGACCGCCGCGCTGCCGCCGGTCGTGCAGCAGCCGAAGCCGCCGGTCGTGGTCGAGAAGGTCGAGGAGAAGCCGCCGGTAGTGGCAGCTGCTCCCGGCGCGGCCGCGGCGGCCGGCACGGTCGGTGACGCGTCCAGCTCCGCGGTCCGACTGCTGGAGATGGCCACCAAGCACTCCGACGACCTGGTCCAGGAGGCGAAGGACACCGCCGACAAGATCATCGGCGAGGCCCGCGCCAAGGCGGAGCGGCTGGAGAACGAGGCTCGTGGCAAGGCCGACCGGATGACCGGTGAGGCCCGCGCCCGCGCCGAGAAGCTCGACGGCGAGATCGCCGAGCGGCGCGCCCAGATGCTCGGCACCCTGGAGAAGCAGAAGGGCCAGCTCGAGCGCACCATCGACGACCTGCACGCGTACGAGCGGGAGTACCGCAGCCGCCTGAAGACGTACTTCACCGAGCAGCTGAAGGCGCTCGGCAACGGCGACGACACGCTCAGCCCGCGGAACGGCTTCCGTCCGGAGGCCCGCGCCCAGGCTCACGGCCACGGCGTCTAAAGATCACTGAGCTGTAAGTAGCTCGCAAGGGCGGTGCTTTCCGGCGGCACCGCCCTTCGGCATGTCCGGGCACTTCTCACCCAGTGTCCCGCCGGAACAACACCCAGTAACACCCCCGGCCGTCACCACCGGCCGTACCCCTGAACGCCATTTGAGAGGTTCACCTCTCGAATGTGCCCTTCACCACCCGGATGCGAGTGGTGAAGGGGCGATTCGGCGGGTGAACCTCTCAAATAGCTGGGGCCGGTCAGGCCTTGGTGAGCCAGTAGGTGAGCTGCAGGTCGGCTTCGGTGCCGGTGACCAGGTCGGCCGGAGTTGACGGGGCCGACTGGGTCAGTGTGGTGGCCAGGACCTCGCGGGCGATCTCGTCGGCGTGTTTGCCGAGGGCATCGGTCAGCTCGGCGTCGGTCGAGGTGAGCCAGACCTGGATCCGGTCCGACACCTCGAGCCCGGCGTTCTTCCGCGCCTCTTGCAGCGTACGGACCACCTCGCGCGCCAGACCGGCCTGTCGCAACTCCGGTGTGACTTCGAGGTCGAGGGCAACGGTCTCGCCCTGTTCGTTCACCACCGACCAGCCTTCCTTCGGCCGCTCGGACAGCAGCACCTCGGACTCGCCGACCTGAACCTCTTCGCCGTCCACCACCACGGTGGCCGTGCCGGATGCCTTCAACGCGGCGGCGAGCGCGCCGGCATCGGCCGCGGCGATCGCGGCGGCGACGACCGGAGTCTGCTTCGCGAACCGCTTCCCCAGCTCCCGGAAGTTGCCCTTCGCGGAGAACTCGACCAGGTCCGCTCCCGCCGACGACAGCGGCGCGACCGTGCCGACGTTCAGCTCGTCGGCGATCTCCTGCAGCAGCTCGGGGGACAGGTCGGCGATCGCTGCCGACCCGACCAGCGCGCGGGCGAGCGGCTGCCGCGTCTTCACCTTCGCCTCGGCACGGGCGGACCGGCCGAGCTCGACCACCCGCCGGGCCATCGACATGTGCTGGGCCAGTACGTCGTCGATCAGCGTCTCGTCGTACGCCGGGAAGCTGCTCAGGTGGACCGACTCGGGCAGCCCGGGCGTGACCGGACGGAACACGTCCTGCCAGACCCGCTCGGTGACGAACGGCATCAGCGGCGCCATCACCCGGGTGAGTACGTCGAGCGTCTCGTGCAGCGTCGCCAGCGCGCCGGCGTCACCGGCCCAGAACCGGCGGCGCGAGCGGCGGACGTACCAGTTCGAGAGCACGTCGACGAACGAGTTGATCAGCAGACCGAGGCGCTGCGTGTCGTACGCCGCGTAGGCCTCGTCGGTGTCCCGGACCAGCCGGTGCGTTTCGCTGACCAGCCAGCGGTCCAGCACCGAACGCTCCCCGACGGCGGGCGCGTCGGCCGGAGACCAGTCGGCCAGGCGTGCGTACAGGGCGTGGAACGCGACCGTGTTCCAGTAGGTGATGAGCACCTTCCGGACGATCTCGTTCAGTACGTTCGGGCCGATGCCCCGTGCCTTCCACGGCGACCCGGAGGCGGCCATGAACCAGCGCACCGCGTCCGCGCTGTGGCTGTCCATCAGCGGGATCGGTTCCAGGATGTTGCCCAGGTGCTTGGACATCTTCCGGCCGTCCTCGGCCAGGATGTGCCCGAGACAGACCACGTTCCGGTACGACGACTCGTCGAAGACCAGCGTGCCGATCGCCATCAGCGTGTAGAACCAGCCACGGGTCTGGTCGATCGCCTCGGCGATGAAGTCGGCCGGGTACGTCTGCTCGAACTTCTCCTTCGAGCCCTCCGCCCACGGGTACCCCCACTGCGCGAACGGCATCGAGCCCGAGTCGTACCAGGCGTCGATCACCTCGGGCACGCGGCGCGCCTCGGCACCACAGGCCGGGCAGTCGAAGGTGATGTCGTCCACGTACGGCCGGTGCGGGTCGGTGGCGCTCAGGTCCCGGCCGGCCAGCTCACCCAACTCGGCGAGTGAGCCGACGCACACCTGGTGGTCCTCACCACAGCGCCAGATCGGCAGCGGCGTACCCCAGAAGCGCGACCGGGAGACCGCCCAGTCGATGTTGTTGCGCAGCCAGTCGCCGTACCGGCCCCACTTGACCGACTCCGGGTACCAGTTGGTCTTCTCGTTCTCCCGGAGCAGGGCGTCCTTCACCTGAGTGGTGCGGATGTACCAGGAGGGCAGCGCGTAGTACATGACCGGGGTGTGGCAGCGCCAGCAGTGCGGGTACGGGTGCTCGTACGGCACGTGCTTGAACAGCACGCCACGCTCGGACAGGTCCTTGACCAGGTCCTCGTCGGCCTTCTTGAAGAACTGCCCGCCGACCAGCGGTACCTCAGCGTTGAAGTGACCGCTGGAATCCACTGGGTTCACCACGGGCAGGTTGTACGCACGCCCGACCGCAAGGTCGTCCGCGCCGAAAGCGGGGGACTGGTGCACGAGACCAGTACCGTCCTCGGTGGTCACGTACTCCGCGAGCACGACGTAGTGCGCCGGCTCGTCGAACGGCACGAGCTCGAACGGACGCTGGTACGCCCAGCGCTCCATGTCGCGGCCGGTGTAGCGCTCCGTGACGGTCCAGCCCTCACCGAGCTTCTCCAGCAGCGGCTCCGCCACTACCAGTGACTCGGTGCCATCAGTAGCTACGACGTACTCGACGTCTGGGTGCACAGCGACCGCGGTGTTGGACACCAGCGTCCAGGGCGTCGTCGTCCAGACCAGCAGCGACGCCTTGCCGGCCAGCGGACCAGAGGTGAGCGGGAAGCGCACGTACACCGACGGGTCGACCACTGTCTCGTAGCCCTGTGCCAGCTCGTGGTCGGACAGTCCGGTGCCGCAGCGCGGGCAGTACGGCGTGATCCGGTAGTCCTCGACCAGGAGGCCCTTGTCGTGGATCTGCTTCAGCGACCACCAGACCGACTCGACGTACTGCGGGTCCATGGTCTTGTACGGGTGATCGAGATCGACCCAGTAGCCCATCCGGACGGTGAGCTCCTTGAAGGCGTCCACATGGCGCAGGACCGATTCACGGCACTTGGCGTTGAACTCGGCGATGCCGTACGCCTCGATGTCGTTCTTGCCGCTGAAGCCGAGCTCCTTTTCCACCGCGACCTCGACCGGGAGCCCGTGGCAGTCCCAGCCGGCCTTGCGCTCGACCCAGAAGCCCTTCATGGTCTTGTAGCGCGGGAACACGTCCTTGAAGACGCGGGCCTCGATGTGGTGCGTACCCGGCATGCCGTTCGCGGTCGGCGGCCCTTCGGAGAACGTCCACGGCTGACCGCCGGTGGACTGTTCGAGGCTCTTCGCGAACGTGTCGTGCTCGTCCCAGAGTGCCAGCACCTCGCGCTCGAGCGCCGGGAAGTCGACCTGGGCCGGAACCTGCCGCCACGGGCCCGGAGAGGGGACTGCCGAGGGAACTGCCGGGGTGTCTGCCGCCATCTTCGTGTGTCCTTCGTCGCATCTGCCGCCGCTGACGAGGGACGAAGTGACCGGACTCAGCCGGTTACCGCGCGGTACCACCCTCCTTGGTGACCCTCAGTTGTGGTCACCCACTTCCTTGCCGCGACGCTGCCGGTTCTAATAGGTCCCTGACGGACTGTTCTTCCGGCGGCTCCGGGGTGATGGCCCCATCACTGCCTTGCGGTTCGCGGTTGTCAGTGTACGGCGTCGTACCGGGTGACTACGAATCGTTAATCGGTGGTGCGGTAGGAATTCGGCCATGAGAATTCTGCTGCGGGTCCGGCCGGGGGCCTCCAGAACCGCGGTCGGCGGCCGGTACGACGGTCCGTCCGGGCCGGCGCTGGTGGTCGCGGTGGCGGCCCGTGCGGTGGAAGGACAGGCGACGAAGGCTGTCCTGACGGCGGTCGCGGCGGAGTTCGGGGTCCGGCGGTCCGCGGTGACTCTGGTTCGTGGCGCGACCAGCCGGGACAAGCTGGTCGAGGTGGAGGGGGATGAGATGAAGCTCCGGGAACGACTCGAGCGACTATGGGCCTGACCTGGGAAGTGTTACGGACAGTGATGTCTGCAACACGGTTGTGACGCGCCGAACATCGAGCGGACTTGAAGAACCGACTACCTTATCCCCACGGTCTGCGCGTCAGGCTGGCCCGTGACCAAAGCGTGGCCTACTGTCTTGCGACCAGTCCGCTTCAGTCTCCGACGAAGGCAGGGGGTAGCTGAGCATGGCTACATCGGCACCCAAGAAGTCCGCCCCCCAACGATCTGCCGCGGCCAAGAAGAGTGCCGCCAAGAAGTCCGAGCCGGTCAAGCAGCAGCAGACGACGGGGAAAAGCCCGGCGAAGAAATCGCCGGCCAAGAAGACCACCGCGATGAAGAAGTCGGCCTCGACCACCGCGGCGAAACGAACAGCGGCTAAGACCCCTGCCAAGAAAGCTCCGACGAAGAGGGTGGCCATGAAGACGAACGAGAACAGGACTCCGGCGACGGCGCCGGCCAAGTCCGCGGCGCATACGGCCGAGACCTTCAAGGTGAAGCCAGGTGAGGATCCGTGGACGGCGGCCGAGCTGGCCGAACTGCGGACGGAGCTGGAGAGTGAGGTCGAGCACCTCAAGCAGGAGATCAAGGACGCCGAGCAGGAGATCGCCGGCCTGTTCCGGGACGGCAGCGACGGCGCCGGGAACGACCAGGCGGACGTCGGCTCGACCACGCTGGAGCGGTACCACGAGCTGACGCTGGCCAACAACGCCCGGGACATGCTGAACCAGATCGAGTTCGCGCTGTCCCGGATCGACGACGGCACCTACGGCGTCTGCGACAACTGCGGCAACGCGATCGGCAAGGGTCGGCTGCAGGCGTTCCCGCGTGCGACACTGTGCGTGTCATGCAAAGAACGCCAGGAACGCCGCTGAACGACCCCGCCGCCCCAACCCCGGCGGAGGACGTGGACACCCCCGAACCGGCCGACTCCCCGTCGGCCGGTTCGCCGTCGTCCACAGCCGACGAACACACCACCCGCGCGGCAGTAACTGTGCGCGACGACGCCACGGGTTCGGCACCCGACGAAAACCACCCCGCGACCGGAACCACCACGTCACCTCCCCAGGAGGACGACGGCGAGCGCCTGGGTGCCGCTAGTACCAGCTCGCGTGCCGAGGAGGACGATGGCCCGCGCCTGGGTGCCGGTAGTACCGGCTCGCGTGCCGAGGAGGACGATGGCCCGCGCTTGGATGCCGATGGGAGCACCACCTCGCCCCCTCGGGGGGATGACGGCCTGACGGCTGCTCCCTCCGCTGCCGCCGAGGCCGCCGCCTCTGGCGGCGAGGCGGGACGCCGGTCGTGGAAGTGGACCCTGGTGTTTGGTGGGGTCGGGTTGGTGGTGTTGTTGCTTGATCAGCTCACCAAGGCTTTGGCGCTGGCGCATCTGACGCCTGGGGAACCGGTGAACGTGATCGGCTCGCTGCTCAAGTTCAACCTGATCCGGAACTCGGGAGCGGCCTTCAGCCTCGGCGCCGGCTACACGCCGTACATCAGCGCCGTTCAGATCATCGTCGCGATCGGCGTCGTGTACCTGTCCCGGCGGCTCGGATCGGCCGGCTGGGCGCTCGCCTTCGGCCTGCTGTTCGGTGGCGCGGTCGGCAACATCCTGGACCGGATCTTCCGCGCCCCGTCGCCCTTCCACGGGCACGTCGTGGACTTCCTCCAGACCCCGCACTGGGCGATCTTCAACGTCGCGGACATGGCCGTCACCTCGGCGGCGATCCTGCTCGTGATCCAGACCCTGCGCGGTATCAGGCTGGACGGCACCCGGGAGCCGCGAAAGTGAGCTCCCGGACCGTGATGGTGCCGGACGGACTCGCGGGCGAGCGGCTGGACGCTGCGCTCTCGCGCCTGTTCGGCGTCTCCCGTACCAAGGCCGCCGAGCTGATCGAGTCCGGCCTGGTCCAGGTGGACGGCGCCCCGGCGCCGAAGTCCTCCCGGGTCGCCGCCGGCGTCCTGCTCGACGTCGAGCTGCCGCCACCGCCGTCCGAGGTGACCGTGGTCCCGGAGACGGTCGACAACCTGCGGATCGTGCACGACGACGACGAGATCGTGGTCGTCGACAAACCGGTCGGCGTCGCCGCGCACCCGTCACCCGGCTGGACCGGCCCGACGGTGATCGGTCACCTGGCCGGCGCCGGTTTCAGCATCTCGACCAGCGGCGCGGCCGAGCGCAAGGGCATCGTGCACCGACTGGACGTCGGTACGTCGGGCCTGATGGTGGTCGCGAAAACCGAGTACGCGTACACCGTACTGAAACGTGCCTTCAAGGAACGTACGGTCAAGAAGATCTATCACGCGCTGGTGCAGGGTCATCCCGACCCGTTCACCGGTACGGTCGACGCGCCGATCGACCGGCATCCGCACCACGACTACAAGTTCGGCGTGGTGGCCGGCGGCAAACCGAGTGTCACGCACTACGAGACCCTCGAGGCGTTCCGGTACGCGACGCTCCTGGAGATCACGCTCGAGACCGGGCGTACGCACCAGATCCGCGTCCACATGTCGGCGATCGGTCATCCGTGCTGTGGCGATCTCACCTACGGCGCCGACCCGGTACTGGCCGAGCGCCTCGGGCTGACGCGGCAGTGGTTGCACGCGATGCGGCTCGGCTTCACCCACCCCGGCTCGGGCGAGTACGTCGAGTTCACCTCGGAGTACCCGGCCGATCTGGACCAGGCGCTCGACCTCCTCGCCGACGCCCAGTAGAGACGCCCAGTAGAGACGTCCAGTAGAACGGCTCGGCAGGACGCCCAGTGCGCACCCAGTGGTGTGCAACTGGTGTGCTCCACGCCCGGATAGCGGGCGGCGATCGGGCCCGCCGGTGAGCCGATTCAGAACTGTCCACGGGCCCGCATAGTCTGTACCGGTCCACCTGAATCGCGCCCTGGGAGGTCTGCGTCGATATGGCGTCCAGCAACAGTTTCGTGCATCTCCACGTGCACACCGAGTACTCGATGCTGGACGGCGCCGCGAAGAACAGCAAGTTGTTCACCGAGGTCGAGCGGCTGGGGATGCCCGCGGTCGCGATGAGCGACCACGGCAACATGTTCGGGGCGTACGAGTTCTTCCAGTCGGCCAAGAAGAGCAGCGTCAAGCCGATCATCGGCATCGAGGCGTATGTCGCGCCCGAGTCGCGGCACCACAAGAAGCCGGTCTTCTGGGCGGACAGTTCGCGCGGCAGCGGGCAGGACGACGGCGAGGGCGGCAAGGACGTCTCCGGCGGCGGCCGGTTCACCCACATGACGATGTGGGCCGAGAACCTGGCCGGTCTGCGCAACCTGTTCCGGCTGTCCTCCCTCGCGTCGTACGAGGGGTACTACGGGAAGCCGCGGATGGACCGGCAGCTGATCGCGGAGCACTCGGCCGGCATCATCGCGACCACCGGCTGCCCGTCGGGTGAGGTGCAGACCAGACTGCGACTGGGTCAGTACGACAAGGCGCTGCAGGCGGCGTCGGACTACCAGGACATGTTCGGCAAGGAGAACTACTTCCTCGAGCTGATGGACCACGGCCTCGACATCGAGCGCACGGTCCGGACCGACCTGCTGAAGATCGCCAAGGAACTCGGCATCCCGCTGCTCGCGACGAACGACTCGCACTACGTCACCGAGGACCAGGCCGACGCGCACGACTCGCTGCTGTGCGTCGGCGTGGGCAAGAACAAGGACGACCCGAACCGGTTCCGCTTCAACGGCGCGGGCTACTACATCAAGACCGCCGACGAGATGCGCCGGCTGTTCTCCGAGCTGCCGGAGGCCTGCGACAACACGCTGCGGATCGCCGAGCGGGTGGGGGACTACTCGGAGGCGTTCGACTACGTCGACCGGATGCCGCAGTTCGAGGTGCCGCCGGGCGAGACGCAGTCGTCCTGGCTGCGCAAGGAGACCGAAAAGGGCATCCAGCTGCGGTACGGCGACAACCCGAGCCAGGAGGTGCTGGACCGGGTCGAGACCGAGTTCGCGGTCATCTCGCCGATGGGCTTCGACTCGTACTTCCTCGTCGTCGCGGACATCTGCAAGTACGCGCGCGACAACGGCATCCCGATCGGACCGGGCCGCGGTTCGGCCACCGGTTCGATCATCGGGTACGCGATCCGGATCACCGAGCTGTGCCCGCTGGAGCACGGACTGCTGTTCGAGCGGTTCCTGAACCCGGAGCGGATCTCGCCGCCCGATGTCGACCTCGACTTCGACGACCGCCAGCGCGACCGGATGGTCCGCTACGTCACCGACAAGTACGGTGCCGAGTACACCGCGCAGGTGAACACCTTCAGCACGATCAAGGCGAAGGCGGCGGTGAAGGACGCGTCCCGCATCCTCGGGTACCCGTTCGCCGTCGGCGACAAGATCACCAAGGCGATGCCGCCGGACGTGATGGGCAAGGGCATGCCGCTGACCGGCATGTTCGACAGCTCGCACCCGCGGTACGTCGAGGCCGGCGAGATCCGGCAGCTGTACGAGAACGATCCCGACGTGCACAAGGTGATCGACACGGCGAAGGGGATCGAGGGCCTGATCCGCGGCACCGGGGTGCACGCGGCCGCGGTGATCCTGTCGTCGACGCCGCTGCTGGACCTGATTCCGCTGCACCGGCGGGACAAGGACGGCACCATCATCACCGGGTTCGACTACCCGTCGTGCGAGGCCATGGGCCTGGTGAAGATGGACTTCCTCGGGCTCCGCAACCTCGGTGTGATCGACCACGCGATCAAGGTGGTCAAGGAGAACCGCGGCATCGAGCTGCAGACCGAGAACATCCCGCTCGAGGACGAGGCGACCTTCAAACTGCTCGGTCGCGGCGACACGCTGGGCGTGTTCCAGCTCGACGGCACCGCGATGCGGAACCTGCTGAAGCTGATGGAGCCGAGCCGGTTCGAGGACATCGCCGCGGTCCTGGCGCTGTACCGGCCGGGCCCGATGGCCGCGAACGCGCACATCAACTACGCCGAGCGCAAGAACGGCCGGCAGACGATCACGCCGATCCACCCGGAGCTGGAGCAGGCGCTCGAACCGATCCTTGGTACCACCTTCCATCTGCTCGTCTACCAGGAGCAGATCATGGCCGTCAGCCGGGAGCTGGCCGGCTACAGCCTGGGTGGCGCGGACATTCTGCGCCGGGCGATGGGCAAGAAGAAGAAGGAAGTCCTGGAGGCCTCGTTCGTCGAGTTCCAGGCCGGCATGCGCAACAACGGGTACTCGGACGAAGCGATCCAGGCCCTGTGGGACGTCATGCTCCCGTTCTCCGGGTACGCGTTCAACAAGTCCCACACCGCCGGGTACGGACTGGTCTCGTACTGGACCGCCTATCTGAAGGCCAACTTCCCGGCCGAGTACATGGCCGCGCTGCTGACCTCGGTCGATGACGACAAGACCAAGATGGGTGTGTACCTGGCGGATGCCCGCCGGGTCGGCATCAAGGTGCTGCCGCCGGACATCAACGAGTCGATCGCGGACTTCACCGCGGTCGGCAAGGACGTCCGGTTCGGGCTCAAGGCGGTCCGCAACGTCGGCGCGAACGTGATCGAGTCGCTGGTCGCGACGCGTGAGTCGAAGGGCAAGTTCACCTCGTTCGCGGACTTCCTCTCCAAGGTGGAGCTGGTGGTCTGCAACAAGCGCGTGATCGAGTCGCTGATCATGGCCGGCGCGTTCGACTCGCTCGGGCACAAACGGTCCGCGCTGATCGCGTGTCACGAGCAGGCGGTCGACTCGGTCGTCGAGGTCAAGCGCGCGGAGCAGTACGGTCAGTACGATCTGTTCGCCTCGATGGAGGAGCAGGAGGGCAAGGCCACCGACTCCGAGCAGTTCGGCGTCGAGATCGACGAGTCGGTCGAGGAGTGGAACCGGAAGCTCCTGCTCAGCCAGGAGCGCGAGATGCTCGGCCTGTACGTGTCGGCGCACCCGCTGGACGGCGCGCAGCCGATCCTCGAGCGCAACCGGGACGTCCGGCTGATCGACCTGGTCGACGGGGACCGGACCGAGGGTGAGGTCCGGGTCGCGGGCATGATCACCAAGGTCGACCGCCGGGTGAACAAGCGCGGCGACACCTGGGCGATCGTGACCATCGAGGATCACGACACCGGTATCGACATCCTGTTCTTCCCGTCGACGTACCTGGCGGTCTCGTACGAGCTGATGGAAGACGCGGTCGTTTCGGTGCGTGGCAAGCTGAATGAGCGCGACGGGTCGCTGAACATCTACGGCCAGGAGCTGAACCCGCTCGACATCTCCAGCGTCGAGAACGCCGCCTACCCGCCGATCGTGCTGACCATGCGGCCGCAGCAGGTGGTTCCGGATCTGGTCAACGAGATCAAGGAGATCCTCGGCGCGCACCAGGGCGACCGCCCGGTCCAGATTCACCTGCGGCAACGTGAGGGCGGTCTGCTGAAGTTCGCTCTGCCGGGCTGGAAGGTCGACGGCGGCAGCTCGTTCATGGCCGACATGAAACAACTGCTCGGCCCGTCGGCCCTGCAGAACTGATCAGCCGGCCGCGCATCCCGTACCGACTTGGGGTGCCGCGGCCGGTCAGGTGAGTGTTGCTGGGGGTGATGCGGCACACTGTCGGCGTGAGTCAATCGCAGTCTCCCCAGCCGTCGCCGTACGTGGCGCCTTCGTCGTACGAGCAGTTCGGGGCGCCGCCGGTGGCGGAGCCGCGGATGCCGTGGGCCAAGGCGATCGTGGTGACGGTGGTGGTGTTCCTGGTCGCCGGCGTGGTGGCCGGGTGGGCGTGGCAGCAGTTCTCGCCGCTGGCGAAGTACACCGTGGATGAGCAGGGCGGTGCGCTCGGTGAGGAGCAGATGACGCGGATCTTCGGCCCGGACGGGACGTACACCGCGATCGGGTTCGTCGCCGCGCTGGTGCTCGGCGCGGCGCTGTTCTGGTGGCTGCGCAACTACGGTCCGTGGTCGGTCGCGATCGTTGCCCTGGGCTCCTGCCTGGGGTCGGGCGTCTGCTGGGGTGTCGGCATGCTGCTCGGGCACGACCCGCTGAACCCGCGGCTGCGGGCGGCCCGGCCGGGTGACCTGGTCGCGGCGCCGCTGGAGCTGCACACCTGGACCCCGCTGGTGTCCTGGCTGATCGGTACGGCGCTGGCCTGTGCGATCATCGCGGCGACCACCTGGCGCGCGGAGCCGGTTGCAACCACTTCGAAACCTGGTGCGTCAGAGCCTGCACCGCCGGTCGACTAACCTTTGCAGGTCCGGTGGGTGAGGCCACCGGAGCCAGCGAGGGAGCATATGTCCGACCAGAACCAGCCGCCCGCACCGCAGTACCCGGGTGCCGGCGGTCCGCAGCCGCAGTACGGTCCGCCGCAGGGGCAGCAGTGGCCCCAGCAGGGTCAGCCGAATGCTCAGCAGTACCCACGGCAGCCGCAGCAGGGCGGTCCGCGGCACGGCGGCCCCCAGCAGGGTGGCCCGCAGCAGACTGACCCCCAGTACGGCGCTCCGCAACAGGGCGGTCCTCAGTACGGCGCGCCCCACCAGGGCGGCCCGCAGCAGGGTGGTCAGCAGCAGGGTGGTCAGCAGTACGGGGCGCCCCAGCACGGTGGTCAGCAGTACGGGGCGCCCCAGCACGGTGGTCAGCAGTACGGCGGTCCGCGGCCGCAGGGGCAGCAGTACGGGCAGCAGGCCTCGTACGAGCAGCTGCACGTCGGCGGGCAGCCGCCGCAGGGTCCTGGGTTCGGTGGGCAGCAGCAGTGGCAGCCGGAACCGAAGAAGAAGCGCGGCAAGGTCATCCCGATCGTCGCCGCGCTGGCGATGGTCCTGGTGCTGGCCGGCGGCGGCATCTTCGCGTACGGGAAGCTCAACGGCGGCAAGCAGCCGGCCGAGGTGCTGCCCGGTAGCGCGGTCGCGTACGCCCGTGTCGACCTGAACCCGTCGGCCGGGCAGAAGGTCGCGGCGATCCGGTTCCTGCTGAAGTTCCCGTCGGTGAAGGACCGGCTCGGTCTCAGCGGCGAGCAGGACGACCTGCGGCAGAAGCTGTTCGACCTGGTCAAGAAGTCGGCCGGCTCCGACCTCGCCGACGTCGACTTCGACAAGGACATCAAGCCGTGGCTGGGCGATCGGGCCGGGGTCGCGGCGCTGCCGCCGGCCGACGGTGACCGCGAGCCGGTCCCGGTGCTGGCCGTCCAGGTGAAGAACCAGGACGCCGCGAACAAGGGCATGGACAAGCTGCTCGCGAACGAGGACAAGAAGCCGGGCCGCGCGTTCAGCGACGGGTACATGCTGCTGTCCAAGGACCAGGCGACGGTCGACTCCGCGGTGTCCGCGGCGAAGGACAGCCCGCTGAGCAAGAACGCCAAGTTCAGCGCGGACATGGACAAGCTCGGCGAGCAGGGCTTCGTCTCCGCCTGGGCCGACGCGAAGAGCCTCGCGTCGATCACCGGCAAGGTCGACTCCAGCCAGCTGGCCGGCCTCGGCGACGCGACCACCGCGCTCGCGCTCCGCTTCGACGCGTCGTACGTCGAGCTGAAGGGCGTCGGGAACAGCGACAAGAGCGTCAAGGTCAACGGTGCCGACGCCGGTGACCTGATCTCCAAGCTGCCGGACACCACGGCCGGCGCGATCGCGCTGTCCGGCGGTGACAGCCTGATCGACACCGCCTGGAAGCAGCTGCAGCAGGCCGGCGGCGAGAACCTGACGCCGATGATCGACAAGATCAAGCAGGAGACCGGGCTGACCTTGCCGGACGACCTGAAGACCTTGCTCGGCAAGAACGTCGCGATCGGGATCGACAAGAACTCCGAGCAGGGCCCGAAGATCGCTGCCCGGATGGAGACCGACCCGGCGAAGGCCGAGCCGGTGGTCCAGAAGCTGACCTCGCTGCTGCGCGAGCGGTCCTCGGCGAACATTCCGATCGAGACCGCGAAGGACGACAAGTCCTACGTGGTGGCGACCAGCAAGGAGTACGCCGAGCAGGTGCTGAAGGGCGGCAACCTCGGCCAGAGCGAGAACTTCAAGCAGGCGCTGCCGGACACCAAGGGCGCGGTGCTGATCGGGTACGTCGACTTCGAGGCGGCGCGGTCGATCAGCGAGCGGTTCGGTGGCGGCAAGGACGTCGACGCGCTCCGCTCGGCCGGCATCGTGGCGCGGTCGACCGGTGACGGTCAGGCCGAGTTCAGCCTGCGGGTGGTCGCGAAGTAGTTGATCCAGGCAACGACCTGAAGAAGCCCCGGACCGCCTCGACGTAGGCGTCCGGGGCTTCTCTGTGGATCCAGTGCCCGGTGTCCGCGAACGTGACGAGGCGGGTGCCGGGTCGGCGCCGGACCATTTCGGCGGCGTGGTCCGCGCCGAGCAGAAAGCTGTTGGTTGCCCGCAGCAACAGGAGTGGTTGGCGTACGGCGAGCCAGTCGGCCCACCAGTCGCCGACGTTGCCGCGCTGGGCCGCCATCATGGCGTCGAGGTCGAACATCAATCGGCCGTCGGCGTCGACGCTTTCCAGGAAGTACTCCGGTGCCGGGGTCGCCGCGAAGAACGCCGCCGCTTCGGTCCGGTCGGCGAACTGGGTCGGCCAGCCGGTGACGTCGAGGATCGCGTCACCGGGCATCGCGCCGACATCTTCCACGACCACCGCGCGTACGAGCTCGGGGTGCCGGGCGGCCAGCTGGTACGCGGTCACGCCGCCCAGCGAATGCCCGATCACCAGCGCGGGTGCCAGGTCGTGCGTTTCGATGAACCGGGCAGCATCCGCGACAAACGCCTCCCGGCTGAAGTCGCCGGTCCGGTCCGGGGTGGCGCCGTGGCCGCGGAGGTCTGGGGCGATCAGGCGGTAGTCGGGTCGCAGGCGGTCCGCGAGCGCCGCGAAAGTACGGCCGCGGCCGAAGGTGCCGTGCAGGGCCAGCACCGGCTGCCCCGGGCCGCCGGCGTCTTCGTAGTGGGTCATGCGCATGTCACCAACTCTCTCGTACGAAGCGTGGCCGGCGCCGCGATGACCAGTACGGCGAGGAGCAGACTGATCCGGAAACCGGTGCTGAACTGGCCGGCGCTGAGGAGTACGCCGAAGATCGCCGGCGCGGCGCCGCTGCCGAGTTGGCGGGCGGCGTTCAGTACGCCCGAGCCGAGGCCGCCGCGGTCCGGCGGGATGCCGTCGAGCATCAACGTGGTCACGGCCGGTGCGACGAGTCCCGCGCCGGCGCCGATCGGAAGTAGCCAGGCGGTCAGTTGGTAGATCGCGGAACTGCCGGCCGCGCTGGTGATGATGAGGCCGAGCAGGCCGAGGATCATCAGGGATTGGCCGAGGAGGAGCGTGCGGCGTACGCCGAGGCGGCTGGTGAGCCGGCCGGCGAGCAGGTTCGCGGGGATGATCAGGAGGGTCATCGGGACGAAGACGAGTCCGGTGACCCAGGCGGACCGGCCGAGGTTGTCCTGAAGCAGGAACGTGACCGCAAAGATCGCACCGTACGAGGCGAAGTTGAGCGCGAACCCGGTGACCGAACTCACCAGCACCGACCCGGACCGGAGGAGCTCGCCAACACCTGCACGCCGAAGCCGCGAGGGCGACGGCGAGGTCGTGTGGGTTGTGGTGGCGAGGGTCAGGAGGCTCAGAGGGAGGTTCAGCCAGAAGGTGCCTTGCCAGCCGATGGTTGAGGTGATGGCGCCGCCGAGGGGTGAGCCGACTACCAGGGCGATCGCGCCGGCTGCCGTCCAGCGCCCGATCGCTCGGGCGCGCCCGCTGGGACCCGGAGTGATCTCGGTGTTGAGCAGGGACAGACCAGCAGGGAGCAGCAGGGCGGCCGCCGCACCTTGAAGGCCGCGGGCGGCGAGCATCACCGGAAGGTTTTGGGCCAGCGCGCAAAGTGCGGACGTGGCGGCGAAGACGACGGTGCCGAGGGTGAAGGCTCGGTGTGGCCCGATGCGATCGGCCCAGGCGCCGGCGGGGAGCAGGCAGACGGCGAAGACCAGCGAGTACCCGGTGAGTACCCACGGCAGGCTGGGCCCGCTGCCGAGCTCCCGGCCGATCGCCGGCAGCGCGGTGGTCGCCATCGAGGCATTCAGAGTGACCAGAAAGAACGACAACGCCGACGGAACCAGCGCGGAAGAACGAACAGACATAGGCACCAAGGTGACCGCTCTCCGGACAGCTTGGGTACATCTGTCAGGTGGTGCCGTACCGAAGGACAGGTAGTGGTAGGGCGAACCAGCCTCGAGCGACCTGCGCTTAGGCGTGACGGGTCGGCGCGGCTCCTACCACTTCCTGTCCTTCGGTACGGTGATTGGGTTTGGATGGTTTGGATTGGGACGGGGTGTGTGGTGGGGTCGGCGGCTCGGGGTGAGTTGGGGGCGTTCCTTCGGGAGCGTCGCGGGCGGTTGACGCCGGGGGATGTGGGGCTGATCGCGGGGCCACCGCGGCGTACGCCGGGGTTGCGGCGGGAGGAGATTGCTGAGCTTGCGGGGGTGAGCGCGGGGTATTACGCGCGGCTGGAGCAGGGGAGTGCGCCGCATCCGTCGGAGAGCGTGCTGGCTGCGCTGGCCAGGGTTCTCCGGCTCACCGCCGACGAAGAGCGGCACCTGCGGGCGCTGGCCGCCTGGCCGGGACCGGTGCCTGCCGGGGCCGGAGCGGTGCCTGCCGGCGCTGGAGCGGTGCCTGCCGGGGCCGCGGTGTCTGCCGGGGTTCGGGACGATGGTGCTGTGATCGAGCAGGTGTCACGTTCGGCGCTGCGAGTGATGGAGATGCTCAGGCCGCCGACGGCCGCGATCGTGCTCGGCCGGATCGGTGACGTGCTGGCGTGGAACGAGTACGCCCCGCGCTTGTTCCCCGGCCGCCTGCCCACCGAAGAACGCCACCCGTCAGCGCGGTCGAACAACGCAAGGTACGTGTTCTGCGATCCGCGGGCCCGGGAGATCTTTCCGCGTTGGGAAGAGGTTGCCGACGACACCGTTGCGCATCTGCGCGCGGCGGCGGGGCATCTGGTGGATGATCCGGGGTTCCGCGAGCTGGTCGATGACCTCTTGGCGACCAGTCCGGAGTTCGCCGCGCGGTGGCAGCGGCGGGACGTACGGCGGCACGTGTCGGGGGAGAAGTACCTCAACCACCCAGTACTCGGCCGGCTCACCGTCGACTACGAGGTGCTCGCCGTACTCGACCAGCCGGATCAATTTCTCGTCGTGTACGGGCTGGGCGATGTCGAAATCCCCGAACCAGCCGCTACCTCCTGAGTGAAAGCACCTCACCCGAAGGAGTACGGCAATGAACCACCTGACCGAGATCCGCACCATCGGAATCCCCGTCACCGACCAGGACCGGGCCCTGAAGTTCTACACCGAAACCCTCGGCTTCGAGCTGGTGATGGATGCGCCGCTGCCGCGGTTCGGCGGTCGCTGGCTCGTGGTCGCGCCGCCCAACTCAGCCACGAACCTCGCCCTGGTGCCCGCGAAGGACGACCTCCCGGCCGGCGTGGACACCGGCATCCGCTTCAGCAGCCCGGACGCCAAAGCCGCCCACGAGCACTTCGGCAACACCGGCGTAGCCACCACCGAGCTGCTCGAATGGCCCGGCGTACCGCCGATGTTCAGCCTCCGCGACCCCGACGGGAACCGCCTGTACGTCTCCCAGTTCTGACCGACCGGTTCTGCCCGGTCTGTTCTGACCCCGATCAGTTCTGGCGAATCCGGTAGCGGAGGTGTGTTGCCCGCGGCGTGTCGATCACTCGAACGATCTCCAGCTCGACCCGCCGCGGCAACACCTCGAACAACCGCACGCCGCCACCGAACAACACCGGCACCTGATCAATCTGCAACTCGTCCAGTACGCCCGCCGCCAACGCACTTCGGGCAGTCACCGCGCCGTGGACCAGCACGTCCTTCTCCCCGGCGACCGCCTTCGCCTGCGCGATCGCGGTCTCGACATCGGTCACGAACCGCACCTTCTCGTGCCCGGCAACGGCATCCGGCGCCGGAGCATGGCTGACGACGAAGATCGGTACGCCGTGATGGTCGCCGCCGTAGTAGTTGACCTGCTCCGCCGTACGCCGCCCGACCACGACCGCCCCGGTGGCATTCAACTCGTCCCAGATCGCCCCGGCAGCACCTTCCGGCCGGCCCACCGCGCCGGACGCGTCCTGGTACCACTCGTGCAGTCGCATGAAGTCGTCGCCACCGGGATTACCCGGCCGGTCGTTCGGCCCCGCGACGTACCCGTCGACGGACATCGACATCAACAACACCGCAGCGGACATGACCTTTCACTCCTCAGCTGCCAGAGCCTCCAGTACGCCTTCGCCGTACTTGGCCAGCTTGTTCTCGCCGACGCCGCTGATCGTGCCGAGCTCGGCCAGCGAGGACGGCATGTCGGTAGCGATCTGTCGCAGCGTCGCGTCGTGGAAGATGACGTACGCGGGTACGCCCTGCTCTTTCGCTGCCGCGGCCCGCCACGCGCGCAACCGCTCGAACACCGGCGCCGCCTCGGGTGACAAATCAACCGCGGCCTTCTTGCCGCCCGACTTGGCCGACGACCTGGACCGGATCCGCTCCGGCTCGCGCCGCATCATCACCTCGCGCCGCCGGCCGAGCACCTCGGCGCTGTCGTCGGTCAGCACCAGCGTGCCGTAGTCACCTTCGACCGCGAGC